>NZ_JBUDZK010000002.1:0-61827 GCF_054956955.1 Curtobacterium sp. RM9 | reverse complement strand
TGTTTTGCTACGCTTTCCGGTAGTGACCGGGTGCGGGTCCTGGCAATTAACGGTTGTCGGGAACTCCGCACCCGGTCTTTTCTATGGGTGCTGCGGTGTCTTACTGGTGGAGCGCGGCGGACAGTGCTTCCGCCCGGTCGAGCGCGGCATGCGCCTGCTCGAACGCGGCCGTGACCGCCTTGTACTGATCCGGTGACAGTGACCGAACGTCACCGGCACGGTCGGCGCTGAGGAACAGCACCGGGCCGTAGAGCGGGTCCGCGGTTCGGGATCGACCGAGCACGACCGCTGCGACGGTCGCAGTCGGGTTGACCTCGGCGGTGTACGCGCCGTTGTCATCGACCCATGCCTCGATCCCGTTCGGGAGGCGAACCACGTCCACCACACCGCACCCGATCTGCGCTTGCAGGCCCGCGAGGACGGAGGTCCCCACGTTCACCACGACGCCGTCGGCGCGACCATCCGCGGTCGCTCGGATACCCATCAACTTCATGTGTTCTTCCTTCCCTCTCGTTGTTTGCCCGTGAAGGCACGTAGTGCCGATCAGGGAGAAGGGCGCAGCGTCAACCCGGAGGGCGGTGGAGGAGAGAAGTTCCGGCCGAAATAAGGAAGCTTGCGACCGCGGCCGGAAGTTCTCGGGGGAGCCGGCGGCTTGCCGCTTGCGCTGTGGCCGCCGACCGTACAATCGCCGCAGGCTTCACGGGCAAACAACGAACCCGCAGGGTTCAAAGCGCAGCGCCAGCTTGCCGGCTCAGATCAGTCAATGCAGTCCGCCGTAGGCGGTCCGCTGAGATCAGGACAGCCCGCCGGCGGCGGTCCGATCAGGATCCAGCTCGAGCAGCTCGCCGGCGTGCGAGGCCGGAGCGTGAAGCGGCCCCGGCCTGTTGGGGGGAACAGAACCGGGGCCGACTGCAGCTCGAGCTGATTTTGGGGGGCTGCTCGAGCCGCGGCGCCTGGAACCGTTGGGGGGAACAGGTCCAGGCGTGGGCCACGGTACGCGCACCCTCCGACGCCAACAACGGCGGCCGCTATGGGGTGGCTGGGATCTCCGTGCGGTGCTTCACAGCGGCCCGCCACACCCATGCCGCGGTAGCGGCCTGGCCACTCCCCCACTCGATCAGGACCGCGTCGGAGCTCGCGGCGATCGCCGCCGCGTCGACGCGATGATCCCGACCGTCGTAGGTGCGGATCCACGCCCGCACGGGCGCCGGCGGCACGACGTCGGCGACGAGCTCGCCACGGGCCTCTCTGGGCAGTGACACGGCCTCGTCGGGCAGCCAGCGGTCCCGCCGGCGCCGAGCCATCAGCGGCGCCCCTGCGGCCGAAGAGACCGCTTCTTGAGTCTGTCCATGGGGACCCAGACGTGGTGAACGAAACCCATGTGCACGAGCTGCACGTAGACCACGTCGCCGTCGGCCTGCTCGACGAACCCGGGACACGTCTGCGGGCCCGACCGGGTGAACTCCACCTGCACCCACACCGCCGGGTATCCCGACACCCGGTCCGGCGCCGGCGGCGCGTCGATACCGAGCGGCTGGTCCTCGGGGGGATCTGGGTGGATGGGCGGACTCCACCGGTGTTCGGGCATGACGCCGATGATCGCGGCCACCGCCGACACCTGCAGGTGTCGGAGCTCGACGCGAAGATGGGGACATGACCACCGTGCGCGGCCTCATCCGCTCGAGAGCCACCATCACCGCCGACGGCCACGCTGACGACCAGAGCACGGCGCGGGAGCGCGCCGTCGCCGGCCTGGATCTCACCACGCACGAACTGGTGCAGGCGAACACCCTGACCGCGAAGGCGTCGGGTGACATCACGATCCGCGCCGTGGCGCGGTCGAGGGACGTCCGCCCGCTCGAGGCGACCGGGACGAACTACCCCGCCGCGATGACCGCCTACCGAGAGAGCATCCCCGACGGGTGGATCAGCCTGCACGTCCTCGTCGACGAGTAGGCGGCACCGGTCACGGCCGCCGGCGGCGGTCGTCCTGCACCTGACCGACCAGGCTCAGGGTGCGCTGCAGCGCAGCCTCGGTCACCGAGTAGCCAGCCGCGGAGCGGTCGAGCAGATTCAGCTCCTTGATCGCACGCCGGCGCGCGGCCGCGAGCTCATCGACGGTGAGCCATCGCAGCGCCTCGAGCTCGTCGTCCACGAGGCGTGAGCGTACCCGCGGGCCGACGTGCCACCCGGCCGAAACCCAGCCACCTCGAGCGGCAGCAGATGACGTCGACTACGTGACCACGACCCCTCCGATGGCCTGCGTAGCGCAGCGAAGACAGGGCGCAGCCGCGCAGCGGCCCACGTCAGACTCGCGTCAGGCCGCTCAGTCGACGCCACAGCGGAATCTCGTCGGACCGCCACTCCTCGAGCGAACGGACGTTCAAGCCGCGCACGTCGGCGGTGAGCTCCTTCTCGAACCCGTCCATGTACCGCGCGTACACGCGATCGCTCGGGATACGGGCGACCCACACGGTTCCCGAGTGGTCTCCTGGGGCCTGGCGGTCACGGGCGAAGTAACGAGCTTGCTCGACGTCGAGGGTCCACGACAAGCCCTCTCGGTTCGCCTCCGTCGCGCCCCGGTACGCCACGCGCGTTCCCCGACGTCGTCGCTGCACGACCATGTCCTCGGTGTACTCGGCGCAATCGAACATCGCTCGCCACACCTCGATCGGAACGGGGGAATGACCGAGCCGATAACGCCACATCCTCGGTAGGAAGAACGTCAGCATCCCGGGGGTCAGCGATCCCGACTTGAACCGCTCGACGACCGCCAACTCAGGTGCGAGGTTGCCTGTCTCGTTCACCAACCGGACGATGTCGGCGAACTCTTCTTCTGACAGCACCAGGCGCGCCCGCGCAGCCATCTCGCGCACATCGCTCTCCGCGACCATGTCACTCTCCCCTGCTCAGGTTCCTAGTTGTGTTTGCCGAGTCCCGGCAGCCCGCCACCCAAAGCTCGGACAGACTTCCCCTTGTGTGACCGTCGCGGTTTCTTCTTCGGCTTCGCAACGGGCTGCGTGCCGTTCTCGCACCGGAGATGACTCGACGGCACCTTGTGCCGCTCGAACCCCCGGGCGACCCCATCGACGATGACGACCCGAACCAGTGCGCCACACGACCCGCAGCGCTCGTAGCCGTCAGGCTTCTGCACGGGGCGCTTCATGCGGTGAGGCTAACTGGAACAGCCGACGGAACGAGTGCTCTTTTGCGTCTCGTTAGCCGATCGGAGTCCGGATGGCAGGAGGCGGGAGCAGACCTCAGTTCATGCGGTGCTGTTCCCATTGCGTCGCCGCGGTGCTGGCCCTACCGTCGACGCATGGCACCCGGCACCGTCGTGATCCTCACCGGCCCGCCCGGCGCAGGCAAGTCAACGACAGCGCGCTCGCTTGCCGCGTCGTTCGAGCGCTCGGTTCATTTGCACTCAGATGACTTCTGGCACTACATCGTCTCGGGCGCTATCCCGCCATACCTACCTGAATCTCACGGCCAGAACGAGACCGTCATGGAGGTACTTCGGAGTGCGGCGTTCGCGTACGCGGCTGGCGGGTACGTCACCTTCGTCGACGGCATCATCGGCCCCTGGATGCTTGACCACTTCCGGAATCCGCGCGACCTCGGCACTGCGCCCGCGATGCAGTACATCGTGCTGCGGCCATCGCGCGAAGAAACGCTCCGGCGCGCACAAAGCAGGGGCGGACAGGACGCCTTGGTCAGCTCGGGCCCTGTCGTGTCGCTGTGGGATCAGTTCTCGAACCTGGGCGAGTGGGAGAGCCACGCGATCGACACGACGTCACACTCCCCCGCGGACACCGTGGCCGCAGTGCAAGCGGCGGTGACCAGCGCCAGCTACACCCTGAGCGCATCGTCCTAGCCGGCGCTGCGCGGTGGTCCATGAAGCACCTCTCGCGGGTGTGAGAAGGAACCACACGAGTGTCTCGATAGCCGATCGTCAAGCGGACGCTCTACGCCGAAGCGCGAGCCAGCGAGACATCAGGCCGGCATCCTGTAGGCAGCTTCGCTTTGTGCCGTCCTTCTCGCTGCGGTCTGTGTCGGGTCAGGTGGTACCGATGACGAGGGTGCTGCGGGCGGCTTCGACGGCTACCGCTGTTGTCAGTGCTGGCGCTCGCGAGCCAGGCGTCGAATTCTACCCGGAAGACGATCCACGATCGCCCGACTCGATAGGCCGGCATCGTGCCGGTTTTAGCCCACCTGTTGATCGTCGTCGGGTGAGGCCAGGCGTGGTTGCAACTGCGGCCGCGTCGACGGTGAGCGAGTCAGGGAGCTGCGCCGGGGCTGCTGCTGATCCTGCTCGGTCATACCTCGATGCGGTCATGTACCGGCCGGTCGGCGCGCCGGGATCTCGTTAGCTGACCTGTACGGTCAGCCGACCTTCTTCGCGATCGTTCCGAGGTGGTCCCGGATTTTCCGCAAACTCTCGTCGATCGTCTTCATCCGGCCCTTGGTCGACGTGGAGCTGACGCTGTAGGTCGTCAGCGTGACCGTCTCGATGGTGAGGTCGAAGGAGTCACGAATGCGGGACAACCCAAGCCCCTTGTAGGACACGTCGACCCGAACCTCGTCCGGGGTGGGCTCCTCATTCGTCAGGTCAGTGCCTGCACCGGCGCGGCCAGCCCACCAGGTGTTCGACAGCAGCTGCCCCGGATTGAGGACCGGGATCGCCCGCTGATACCGCTGAACCAGATACGGGGCGACCAGCCCGCTGGCCTCGGCGGGCAGGATGATCGGTGGCGTGAACTCGACCCGAACGTCCCGCGCCGGCGTCGCACCGAGGTTGGAGACCACGAACTCGATCGACGAGTCACTGTCTGGTGCCGGCCGGAACTCCGCTGTCACCATCGGCTGCGACCGCGCCTTACTGTCCGACGCTGCGGAGACCAACGCCACGATCGCCACGATCGCAGCCACCACCCCCGTTACCGCACCGATCGCCGAGCCGTACTCGTTGATCCACTCCCACATCGCCCACACCCCTGCCCGTCGTCCCCGGATCGTACCGGCGCGACGTCTCGATAGCCGAATCCCTACCGGACGCCGGCGACGGGGATGTCCCAGTACTTCGGCTGCTCGTACTGCTCCGACCACCCGCGCCGCATCCGAGTGGCAGCGCGGTCGAACTCCGTGACCACGTCCGTGTCCGCAGTCAGGAGTGCCTGGAGGCGGAGGCCGTCGTAGAGGGCGAGGAGCTGCTTGGCGCCACGGACCGGGTCCATCGTCGCCGGCTCCCGCCCGTCACGCACGTCAGCGATGAGCCCCTCGCGGATGGCTTCTCGGAACCGCCGGTACGCAGACCGGTAGTAGTCCGCCCCGTCGACCGTCGAGTCCGCTGCCGACGCGAGACTGTATGCCAGCAGCTCCATCAATGCCGGTTCCTCAGCATGCGCCGCCATCAGGGCGTGCAGGTACGCAACCGTGCCCTTCTCGGCCATGAGCGGCACCAACGGTGCGGAGATCGCCTGCGTCCATCGCTCGACGGTCGCCGCGAGCAGCGCCCGAGCGGTGGGGAAGAACTGCTGCACCACCGCCACCGGCAGCGCCGCACACGCTGCAGCAGCTTCGAGCGTGAACCGGGTCACGCCGCCGTCGTGCAGTGTGGTGATGGCACCGTTCACCACCCGTGTCCGTGGCGCTTCTTCGTCGGCCGCGCTCTGGGTGGTCAGCGGTGCCAGTGGATGCTTCCGGAACCACTCCAGCAACCCACGAGCGCGTGTGAGCGCGAACATCGGGTCAGCGGGCTGGCCTGGAGTGAATAGGTCGCTGAAGCCCGGCACATGTCGCATCAGCGGATCGAGTGGTTGGAACGCCATCGACCAATCCGGGAACGCTCGCTGCTGGATCGACTCGTCGAGCAGGACCCGGACGCTCGTGTGGCGGGGATCGATCCGGACCTGCTCGAACCGGGCACGCACGATCTCGTCATCACCCTCGAGGATCCCGAGACAGTTGTCGCCCTTATGCGCGAGAATCCCCGTCACCCCGAGTTCCGTGTTCTTCTCCCTGCCGACCGCGAGGATCTGCGCGAGCTCGGTGTCCGTGATCGGACGGGTCTGCGTGCTGGTGTACACGATCGAACGCATCAGTCCTGGTCTCCCTGTCCTGCCGGATGACTGCCACTCCCGAGTGAAGCCTGCGTCACCGTTCAGCACCACCCCCACACCGGGTCTGATCGCCGCGGTGCTTCTCTGCTCTCCCTGTCGAACGCTGCGCCTCCCTTCTGGCGATCCAGCGACTCATCGGGCTCGTGATCAGGGGTGGCTTCGCCAGCGAGCTCCGCGCCGATGTTGGTGCAACGCTCCTTCCGTTGCGCACGTCAAAACGCGAGTGGGAAGAACCGCCGCTTTTGTTCCGGCACATGGAGCAACAGCAGCCGAGGGAGGACGGCAACCTCGATGCGGACGGTCTCTTGGAACATCCGCTCAGCTTCTCCGGAAGATCTAATCACTTGGGTCACTCTCACTCGAAGCTGGTTGGGAGGCAGTAGGACGACGACTAGCTTCCGGTGGGCGGCCTCGTCGAGATGTCAGCTCGAATAGGTCTGGCAGGCGGCTCTCTTCTGTTCGTAACTGCTCACCGCGTTTGAATCGCAGCCTCAGCCCGGCGTACGTCTGGATACGCGCCGGGTCGACGGACTTCTCGGTCTCGTACTGTGACTCGCTCATGGCGCCTCCTTCAGCGTCGGGGCGCCAGTTTACGGCGTAAGTGCGAGTCCGCTACAGTGCTGCCATGCCGGAGAGACTGCTGTGCTTTTCCAGCTGGTGGCGCTTCCGATGCCAGCTTGTGCGAGGGCACCAGGGGTTGCACACGTCGACGCAGGGCCAGGACCAGGCGACGTTGGAAGATGCGGCTTCCGGCCCATACTTTTTCGACTCGGCCTTCAGTTCGGCGAACGATCTGCGCACGTGTCTTCCACGCAAATCGACCGTGAACTGTGCTGCTGCCAGTCCGGTTTGAGCTTGCTCCTGAGCGTCGGGTTCACACGCACGTGAACTCAGCGCGGGTGGTGCTGCAGGTCCCGTCGACAGCGCCACCCGCGCCTCAGAGTCCTGCAGAACGGCGCACCTCGTCAGAGCGCGCCACTCGTTCGTGGACAACGTCGGACGGGACATCAGTATCCGGCAGGAACACACCGCCGGAGGCAGCTCCGGTTCCAGGCGCAGAAGCACCGACCGCTTCCGCCGCAGCCGGGGGTCAGCTTGTCCGGATCGAGTCCGCTTCGTCGGGATCGGGCGTCTCGATAGCCGATCGACTTCCGGACGGATTTGGTCAGGGGTCTTGGAACAGCGCGGTCGCGGTGCGTGTCAGGTGGTTGGTGAGGAGTGATGCCGCTCGATCGGCGTTCCGCTCGAGGCATGCCTGTTCGAGGTCGAGGTGCTCCTGCGCACCGTTGCGTCCTGGCTCCACCTCGCCTGACCATCGACGGATCACTTCGCTCGAGTCCCATAGTCGCTCGAACGTCTCGAGCAGGATCGTATTGCCGCATCCGGACAGCAGCGTCGCGTGGAAGCCGTGATGCGCATCAGCCCAGGCGTCTGACACTCGGCCTGTCACCTCGTCCATGACTGGGGTCCGCGACAGTGCATGGTGGCTCGCGCGCACACTTGCTTCCCATCGGAGGTCGCCTCGCTCGATCGCGAGCCGCAGCGCCTGAGGCTCGAGGACGAGCCGGGACTCGACGACATCCCGCCACCGCTGCGCGTTCGCAGCAGGAACGGTAAAGCCCCGGTTCGGGAGCCGATCGACCAGACCTTCACCGACGAGACGCAGAAGCGCTTCCCGTACGACCGCGAGGCTCACGGTGAACGACGCCGCCAGCTCCGCGGGACGCAGCGGCTGCGTCGGCCGGTAGTTCCCCTGGAGGATGCCGGTCCGGAGCGCGGCATACACCTGCTGCGAGCGAGACGTCACGGGTGGCTGGAACGAGTACATACTATGAGCATACCTGTCGATAATCGATTATGTGTATTGTGATCGATCGCACGCACCACGCCTCGCTGATTGGACCCTCATGCACACCAACGACCCGTTCGCCCGACTGCCCGAAGCCGCGACCTTCACGGTCACTAGCCCGTCCGTTGGAGACGGCCAGGAGCTGCCGTCGATGCACCTTTCGGCAGGACTGCCCGGAGGCCGAGACAGGTCTCCGGAGCTGACGTGGTCAGGTGCGCCCACGGGGACGCAGAGCTATGCGGTGACGATGTACGACCCTGATGCTCCGACCGGATCAGGGTTCTGGCACTGGGCAGTCGCCAACATCCCTGCCGACACCAACCACCTGCCAGAAGGGGCGGGTTCCGTCGACAGTGCGGCTCTCCCGAGCGCTTCGTACCAGATGCCGAACGACGCACGAGTGCCGGGATTCCTCGGAGCCGCTCCGCCCGCCGGACACGGCCCGCACCGCTACTTCATCACCGTCCACGCTCTGGACATCGCGGACATCGCGGTCCCAGTCGACGGCACTCCCGCCTACCTCGGCTTCGTGATGTCGGGCCACACTCTCGGCCGCGCAACACTCATCGCCACCGCAGAAACCCCGGCCGGGAACTGATGATTCCAAGGGGAGCGTCTAGCCAGACTCGGCGCTCCCCTGCAGGGCTGTCGAGCGTCCGATAGCGGATGGCCTACCGGACGGCGTGACGCAGAGCGGGAGCATCACTGAGAGTGCCGGTGGGGCCGCGGGCCTCGGATGGTCAGTGGCGGCGGGCTCCGTCGAGATCTGCACGAACGTTGGCTGGCTCTGCGGAGAGCGGCAAGTTCGCCGTGTCCCCGGCGCCGTCGAGAGTGTCGTCGGGGTCGGCCGGGATGGCGTCGAACACCGGCGCGAGGTCGTCCTGCTCGGGTCCATGGTCGGCGACAAGCTCGAACGTCTTCCGCAGGGCGGTGGGGGTGGTGAGGCTTTCGACGAGGACGCGGGCGATCTCGTGTCGGGCGATGACACCGCCTGCAGGCGTGCCGCTTTGGTGAGTGTCGCCCTGGCGGGGCGCGATTTGGAGTTGGTCGTCGTCGTTGTAGTCGAACCAGCCGGGTCGGACGATCGTGTAGTCGTTGCCGCTGGCGCGGACGAGTCGCTCACCGCGCCGCTTCCACTGGGAGCTGTCGCGGAGAGCGGTGACTCCGATGGTGGTCATCAACGCGATGCGGACGGGCCGGCCATCGAGGGCGTCGAGGACGTTCCACACGGCGCCGTAGTTGACGGCTTCGGCGTTGCTGTTGTCGCCGTGCGTGAAGATCACCGCGTCGATCTCGGCGACGGCGTCGCGGAGGGTGGATGCGTCGGTGAGGTCGCCGAGGACGATCTCAGCACCTTGGGCGAGGCCCTGCGCACGGTGCTTCTTCCGTGCGAGAGCGCGGGTTCGGTGGCCGGCGTCGATGGCGGTCTGGACGACGTGGCGTCCGACGCCGCCAGTGGCGCCGACGACGAGGACAGTGAGCTGGTCGGTCATGGCGGTGCCTTTCAGGCCAAGCCGGCGGCGCGGAGCCATCGGTCAACGTCGGAGCCGGCGGAGGTGTCGCGGACCTCTTCACCGCGGACGGCGAGACCGTCGTGGAACCGGGCTCCGGTGTTCAGCTCGCGGTAGAACGATGCGGTACTCCCGAGGCCGCTGACGGCGTAGGTGACGAACGGGTACACGTCCTTGCCGCGGAGGCCGGCGTTCTCCGCGAAGGTCGCCATGATCATCGGCGGCTGCACGTTCCAGATGGGACTGCCCAGCAGGACCCGCCCGTACTGGCTGAGGTCGGGGAGGGGCCTTGCGATCGCGGGGCGAGCGTCGCTGTTCTGCTCGTCGACGTTCCGCGAGACGGTGGGATCGTACCGGTCCGAGTACGCCTCGGCGGCTTCGATCCGGTACACGTCGCAGTCGATGCCGTCGCGGATCAAGTTCGCGAGGACCTCGGTGTTACCGACGTCGAGGGTGCGGCGGCCGCCGTTCCAGTAGTTCTCCCCCGCGCGGGAGAAGTACACCAGCAGCGTCGCGGCGGAGGCACTTCGTGCGGGGGTGCTGGGTGTGATCATGGTGCGGCTCTCACGGTCGGGGGTGGTGCAGGCGGCCAGCAGCCCCGCCGCGGCTGCGCTGATCGCACCGGCCGCGGCGGTCCGCAGGAGCTGCCTGCGGGTGGGCTGCTGGCTAGTCATGACGGCTTACGCCTCGGCGCGACCGGTGAGCCAGCGCACCATGTCGGGGTCGACGTGGGAGAAGAACTGGGACTCGCCGGCTTCGAGCTCGGCGATCTTCGCCATCTGCTCGTCGGTGAGCTCGAAGTCGACGACGTCGAGGTTCTGCTGCATCCGCTCGGGCTTGACGGACTTCGACACGACCACGACGCCGCGCTGGACGAGCCAGCGGAGCACGACCTGCGCGACGGACTTGCCGTGCGCGTCACCGATCTCGGACAACACCGGGTTGGAGAAGAGGTCGTTCTTGCCTTCCGCGAACGGTGCCCAGGCCTCGAGCTGAACGCCCTCGCCCTGGAGCAGTTCCTGGTAGTCGGCCTGCTGGTGGAAGGGGTTGGTCTCCATCTGGTTCACCGCGGGCACGACGTCAGCGAACGCGATGAGGTCCACGATGCGGTCCGGGCCGAAGTTCGAGACACCGATGGCGCTGGCCCGACCGTCCTTGTGGGCCTGCTCCAGAGCGCGCCACTCGCCGTAGATGTCACCGAGTGGCTGGTGGATCAGGAACAGGTCCACGGAGTCCAGGCCGAGCTTCTGCAGCGACGTCGTGATCGCCTCGCGGGCGCCTTCCTCGCCGCGCCGCTGGATCCACAGCTTCGTGGTGATGAACAGTTCCTCGCGGGCAACGCCGCTCGCGGCGATGCCGCGGCCGACTGCTTCCTCGTTGCCGTAGGAGGCGGCGGTGTCGATGAGGCGGTAGCCAGCCGTGATCGCGTCGACGACGGCCTGCTCGGTGTCCTCGGCGGGGATCTGGAAGACGCCGAAGCCGAGCTGCGGCATCGCCGCGCCGGTGTTCAAGGTGACAGTGGGGATCGTGCTCATGAGGGGTTCCCTTTCTCGAAGCGGAGTCAGTGCTGCGCCGACGGGCTGTCGGTGCGGCGGAGGACGAAGACGGCGCCGATCGCGGTGATGACCACGAGGGCGGCGATGACGAGGTAGTCGACGCGCAACCCGGTGAGGAACACGGCGCTGGCGTTGACGATGGAGCCGAACACGGCGACGCCGAGTGAACCACCGAGCTGGCGGGACGTGTTCAGCACGCCGCTGGCGGTGCCGGCGAGGTGTGCAGGGGCGACGTCGAGCACCAACGCCGCGATCGGGGGGACGGTGAACCCGCCGCCGACACCGACGACCGCCATCAGCGCGGCGACAGCCCACACGGGTGCATCGCCGGGCAGGAGGACCAGTCCGACCAGGCCGGCGGCCATGCCGATCAGGCCGATGACGACGGGGAAGACGTGCCCGAACCGGGCGGCGATCTTCGACACCTGCGAGTTCGTGATCGCGGTGATCCCCGTCATCGGCAGGAACAGCAGCCCGGCCATCAGCGCGGATGCGCCACGGAACTGCTGGAAGTAGAGGCTCTGCAGGAACACCAACGCGTAGAAACCGGCCATCGAGATGAACGCGACACCGAGCGCGACGCTGAGGCTGCGGGATCGGAACAGCGCCAGCGGCACCATCGGGTGGGTGCTCCGCGACTGCACCCACACGAACGCCGCCAGCGCGACGACGGCGAAGGTGAAGCCACCGAGGACGAGGGGCTGGGTGAAGCCGATGTCGCCGCCCTCGATGCACGCGAACGTCAGTGCGGCGAGGCCGATGATCGCGGTGACCTGCCCCGGCACGTCGAACCGGGCGCGGCGGCGAGGGGACGGTGCCACCACCCGGAGCGCCAGGAGCGCGGCGACTCCCACGGGGATGTTGAGGAAGAAGATGATCCGCCAGTCGACCGCGGCGAGCAGGCCCCCGACGATCGGGCCGGCGGCCGCGGCGACGGACCCGCCGACAGCCCACATGCCGATCGCGTGAGCACGCTGCCGGGCGTCGTGGAACGCTTCCCGGATCAGGGACAGCGACGTGGGGGTGACCATCGCTGCGCCGACGCCCTGCACGAGGCGGGCGATGATGAGCACCGGCAGGGACGGTGCGAACCCGCACGCCACCGACGCGGCGACGAAGAGGACCATGCCCCACCCGTAGGTGGCGCGGCTGCCGATCCGGTCGGCGACGGTGCCGCCGAAGAGCAGCAGCGCGGAGAACATCAGCGTGTAGCCGCTGACGATCCACTGCAGATCCGACAGGGTGCCGCCGAGGGCTCCACGGATCGCGGGGAGGGCGACGTTGGTGACCTGCGCGTCGAGGGTGACGACCGCGAAGCCGAGCATCGCGGCGATCAGCGCCGCACGCTTCACAGCCGGCGTCAGTTCCACCGGAACGATCGGCGTGGAATCGGTGTGCACCGTGGTCATGGCTTCTTCCGAGGTGTCGTGTCCGCAGCGGTCGCTGCCGGTGAACCCATGCAACAGCGGTCCCGGAGCGGGGACCAGGCAGCGCCGTACGGTGTACTGGCAGTGTCTGTCTCCTCCGCGAGGCCCCGGCCTACGCTGACCGGCATGGACACCGGGACAGAAGCCAGCGACTTCCTCCGCACCCGCCGTGCCCGGATCACTCCCGAGGCCGTCGGGCTCACCGCATCCGCGACCGGGCGCCGCGTGAAGGGGCTGCGCCGGGAAGAGGTCGCGATCCTCGCCGGGGTCAGCGCCGAGTACTACAACCGGATGGAACGCGGCAAGCTCGCCGGCGTCTCCGAGTCCGTCCTCTACGCAGTCGCCCGCGCCCTCCAGCTCGACGAGTCCGAAGAGCAGCACCTGTTCGACCTCGCCCGCGCCGCGAACGCCGAGAACGCCCTCACCCGTCCCGCCCCGAAGCGCACCCCCGCCAAGTACCGAGCCAGCGTTCGCGCGCAGCGGCTCCTCGACGGAATGAGCGACCTGCCCGCCTACGCCCGGAACGGCCGCACCGACATCATCGCGATGAACCAGCTCGGCGCCGCCCTCATGCCGGGGCTGCGCCCGACAGGGAAGGAGCCGGCGAACATCGCCCGGTACATCTTCCTCGACCCCTCGTCGCAGGAGTTCTACGCCGACTGGGAACGCGTCGCCCGGGACATGGTCGCCGCGTTCCGCATCGAAGCCGGCCGCACCCCCTTCGACCGGGCCCTCACCGACCTCATCGGCGAGCTGACCACCCGCAGCACCCCGTTCCGCACCTGGTGGGCGTCGCACAACGTCCGCTTGCACACCAGCTCCACCAAGAGGCTGCACAACCCCACGGTCGGCGAGGTCGAAGTCACCGGCGAAGCGCTCACGCTCGCCAGCGAACCGGACATCACGATCATCACCTACGTCACCGAACCGGCCTCCGTGTCCGAGGAACGCCTCCGCGTCCTCGCGAGCTGGGCTGCCAGCAACACCACGACCGCAGTGACCACCAAGACCGAGTGACAGCGGTGGGCTCGCCCACCGCTCGCCGCATCCGCTCGACGGCCCGGCAGGACCTGCCGCTCATCGACGCGTCCATCGAAAGGACCCACCCGTGAAGTACACCCGCCTCGGCAACTCCGGACTGCAGGTCAGCAGCATCGCGCTCGGCTGCATGAGCTTCGGCGACCCCGCCAGCGGCCACCTACAGTGGTCCCTCCCCGAGGACGACGCGCTGCCCTACTTCCGGCAGGCACTCGACCTCGGCATCACCTTCTGGGACACCGCCAACGTCTACTCCTACGGCGACTCCGAGCGGATCGTCGGTGAAGCGATCCGACAGTTCACCAACCGCGACGAGATCGTCCTCGCCACCAAGGCGCACTTCTCCGACAAGCCCGGCACCGGGCCGGGCCTGCACGTCGCCGGCCTGTCGCGGAAGGCGATCATGCAGCAGATCGACGCATCTCTGACGCGGCTCGGCACCGACTACGTCGACCTGTACCAGATCCACCGCTTCGACCCGGAGACCCCGATCGAGGAGACGATGGAAGCCCTGCACGACGTCGTCAGGGCCGGCAAGGCCCGCTACCTCGGCGCGTCCGCGATGTGGACGTGGCAGTTCGCCAACATGCAGCACGCCGCGGACCTGCACGGCTGGACCCGGTTCGTGTCGATGCAGGACCAGTACTCCCTGCTGTACCGGGAGGAAGAGCGTGAGATGTTCGGTCTCCTCGCCGACCAGGGCGTCGGCAGCATCCCCTACAGCCCCCTCGCGAAGGGCCGCGTAGCCCGCCCCGCTGGCGAGCAGACCAAGCGCTCCTCCGACGACCCGGTCGGGAACGGCTTCTTCGCCGACACCGAACGCGACCGTCCGGTCATCGACGCCGTGCAGAAGATCGCTGAGGCCCGGAACGTGCCGATGGCGCAGATCGCGATGGCATGGGTCCTCAACAACCCGGTCGTGAGCGCACCCATCATCGGCGCCACCAAGCCCCACCACCTCGACGACGCGGCCGCGGCGGTCGACATTGACCTCACTACGGACGAGGTCACCGCCCTGGAGGAGCACTACACGGTCCGTCCCGCCGGCGGGTTCTGACCCATACCCGCTAGGTACGACCTGAAGGAGTAACCGTATGTCCAACATACCGTTCGATCAGCCCTTCCCCCTCGGGAAACCCAATGAGGCTCTCGCCGAGTACTTCACCGCCCGGAGCTGGGTCGCGCCCCTGACCGACGGACCGCTTACCGTCTCCAACGTCTCATTCGAGCCGGGCTGTCGCAACAACTGGCACATCCACCACGGCGGCGATGGTGGTGGTGACCAGATCCTGCTGTGCACCGCCGGATCCGGCTGGTATCAGGCAGACGGATCCGAACCGGTCAGCATGACCCCGGGTACCACCGTCCGCGTCCCGGCCGGCACGAAGCACTGGCACGGTGCGAAGGCGCACTCCTGGTTCTCCCACCTCGCCTTCATCACCCCCGGACCCGACGTCAGCAACGAATGGCTCGAACCCGTCGCCGATGACACTTACAACGCCCTGCCACTAGGAGACGACGCCCGCTAATGCGCGTAGCGGTCCACTGGCCGTGATGAGAGCGGCCCCGAACCTGCGGGGCCGCTCTTGGTCATCGGATCGGGTCAGCGGGCGTTGAGGACGTCCTGGAGCACGGTGGCGGCGGTCATCCCCGCGGGCCATCCGGCGTAGAACGCAAGGTGAGTGGCAACTTCCGCGAGTTCCTCCGCGGTCAAGCCGTTGTCCAGAGCGAGTTCAAGGTGCGACCGGAGCTGATCGGTTCGCCCGGAAGTCGTCAGCGCAGCGACCGTGATCAGGCTCCGGTCGCGGGGCGATAGACCTGGTCGGGTCCAGACATCTCCGAATAGCACCTCGTCCGTGAGTTCAGCCAGCTTCGGTGCGACCTCCCCCACTAGCTGCTGCGCTCTGCTTTTCTCCTGGGCCATGCGGATGCTCCTGTTCCCACCCGTGTTGGGCGCTCGTTCCGGACGCTACCCACTGGTGAGGAGCCGAAGAAGGCACAAGCAGTACACGTCTCGGCGACGCAGCGATCAAGCTCGGCACGGATTTGTCGCCGTGACCGCCGCTACGCTGCGGCGCGGAATCGGCGGCTGAAGTGTTGGCCGGACAGCACTGTGTCGCGCGCGGCCATCAGTCGTTGTTGCGCGTAAGAGTCCAGAGCTCTGGGGGCGTCCAACCAGCCGTCGTTCAGTGTGGGGTCAGCGACGATGGCCGCGGCGAGGGTCTCGGCGTCGTGGAGGGCCTCGGTGAATCCACTCCCGGTCATGGGAGTTGCAACGTGGGCGGCGTCGCCCACGATCGCGAGGCGGCCGTGGGAGAGCACGTCGGGGACGTACTCGCTGATGGGGGTCCCGATCACTCGGCCCGCGTCGAGGCTCGCCTGCATGAGGTCGGTCCAGGTCGAGGACCAGCGTCCCCGGCCGAGTCGGGCAAGGGACTGGCCAAGGTCGGCCGGGACTTCGCTTACGGCCACGGAGTGGTGCACGATGCCATCGCGGACGTGACCGCCACGGGTGAGGAGGTCGTTGTGGGTGTTGTCGTACACGGCCCATCCGACGGTCCGGTGCCGCCGGCGGCGGTCACCATCTTCGCCGGGGAAGCTGCCGCCGAGGAGCATGGCGGTGTCGTCGCCGAGGAAGGCATTGCGGTCGAAGGTGCGGTGTCCACGAAGCTGGTCGGGGAGGTTGCGTTCTTCGATGGTCGCGATCCACACGAGGTAGCCGGCGAATGCGGCGTGTCGGTGGTGGGGGGCGACCGCGGCGCGCACGACGCTTCTGTGCCCGTCCGCGCCGATGACGATATCGGCCCGGTACACGGCCCCGCTGTCGGTCACTACCCACGAGGACGTGTTGTCCTGGTCGGCTGTGATGGCGCGCGCCTGGTGGATGACAGTGACCCCTGGGTCGTGGTGGACGGCGGCGTAGAGAGCGGTGAAGATCGTGTGCCAGGAGTGCATGCCACCGGACAAAGTCGTCGGTACCCGCGGTGTCCCGGGGGCGAGGCCCCAACCGGTGACGCGCTCCACGAGCCCGTCGGAGACGAAGATCCCGCCGCCTCTGCTGCGGTCGGGGCCGCTGCGTTCGAGGAGGGTGACGTGAACACCGACGCGGGAGAGCGTCAGCGCTGTCATGAGGCCTGCGAGGGAGCCGCCGACCACGATTGCAGTCGGGGCATTAATGGGGGACGTGGTCGTGACCTTCCTCAGGGGCGGTGTCGGGGTTCAATGCTCAGCGGCGGCGTCGAGATCATGGCGGATGTGCTGGGGTTCGTCCGTGAAGGGCATCGTGTCTCGGTCGTGGACGCCATCGATAGCGCCGGGCTGGTCGGGGTCCAGGGCGGCGAACACGGAGCCGAGGTCGTCTTGCTCGGGGCCGTGCTCGGCGACGAGTTCGAGGGTTCGATCGCGAGCCTCAACGTTTGTGAGGCTGTCGATGAGGACGCGGGCGATCTGCCGGCGGGCGATCGCACCGTCATCCGGTGACCCGGTCCACCGGGTATCGCCCTGGCGCATGACGATGCACAGCTGGTCGGCATCGTTGTAGTCGAACCAGCCAGGTCGGACGATCGTGTACTCGTTGCCGCTGGCACGGACGAGGCGTTCACCGCGTCGCTTCCAGTCGGTCATGTCATTGCGGACCGTGACACCGATCGACGTCATCAACGCGATCCGGACGGCTTTGCCGTCGAGGGCGGCGAGGACGTTGCGGACCGCGCCGTAGTTCACGGCCTCACCATCGGAGCTGCCGTGAGTAAACACCACCGCGTCGATACCGGCGACCGCGTCGCGGAGGGAGGACGCATCGGTCAGGTCACCAATGACGACCTCGGCAGCAGGGTCGAGGCGGCGGGCGCGACGAGCGGACCGGGCAAGGGCACGGGTGGTGTGGCCGGCGGCAACGGAGTACGCCACGACGTGCTGACCGACGCTCCCGGTGGAGCCGACGACGAGGACGGTGAGGGGTGCGTTGGTCATAGGGATTCCTGTTCAGGGGTGAGGCCAGCGGCACGGAGCCGCCAGCCTCACGGGTGGGATGGTGCCTGCTCGATCGATCAGAAGAAGGTCGGTTCGCGGGGCGTGTAGGGCCCCTCGAGCGCCGAAATCTCGTCATCGGTGAGCGTCACCTCGAGCGCTGCGACGGCGTCGGTGAGGTGCTTATCCTTCGTTGCTCCGATGATCGGGGAAGTGATCACGGGGTTCTTCATGACCCACGCCAGAGCGACCGTCGCCATGGACACACCACGGTCAGTAGCGATGGCCTCGACGGCGTCGACGATGGCCTTGTCGGACTCGAGGAACAGGGGCCGGCCGAACTGGTCGACGGTCGGGTACGACTTGGCGCGGGTGGTGCTCTTATCACCCCAAGGCCGGGCGACGATGCCCCCGCCGAGGGGGCTCCACGTCAAGCTCCCCACGCCCTGGTCGGCGAGCAGACCCTGCATCTCGCGCTCCTCTTCGCGCTGGACGAGGTTGTACTGGTCCTGCATCGACACGAACGGCGTCCACCCGTTCAGCTGCGCGGCGGTCTGCATCTTGGCGAACTGCCATGCCCACATGCTCGACGCGCCCAGGTAGCGGACCTTCCCCGCCTTGACGACGTCATGGAGGGCTTCCATCGTCTCCTCGACGGGAACCTCGGGGTCGAAGCGGTGGATCTGCATCAGGTCGACGTAGTCGGTGCCGAGCCGGGTGAGCGATGCGTCGACTTGCTCGATGATCGCCTTGCGGGACAGGCCGCCGCCGCCGGGGTTCTGTGACATGGGCCAGTAGATCTTGGTGGCCAAGACGATCTCATCCCGGTTGGAGTACTGGCGGATGGCGCGGCCGACTATCTCCTCGGAGGTGCCCATGCCGTAGACGTTGGCGGTATCCCAGGTGGTGATGCCGAGTTCGACGGCCTTGCGGAACAGCGGGGCGGCGCCGTCTTCGCCAAGGGACCAGTCGGCCATCGGGTTCGGGTCACTGAAGCTCATGCAGCCGAGCGTGATGCGGCTGACCTTCAGGCCGGAGGTGCCGAGGCGGGTGTATTCCATTGCGGTTGTCCTGTCAGACGGTGAAGCGGAAAGGGATGCGGGCCGGTGGGGCGGCTGTGGGCCGCCCCACCGGGGAAGGTCAGGCCTCGGGGATCTCGAAGGCGTAGGCCTCGCGGGTGATCGACTCGACCGGCGGGCCGCTGCGGACACCAGTGTCGAGGGCGTCGATTGCGGCGAGCTCGTCGGCGCTGAGTTCGAAGTCGAAGACGTCGAAGTTCTCGGCGATGCGGGCGGCCTTGGTCGACTTCGGGATCGCGGAGCGACCCTCCTGGACGTGCCAGCGGAGCATGACCTGCGCCGGCGACTTGGCGTGCTCGGCCGCGATCTCGCCGAGGGTGGTGTTCTCGAGGGCACTGTTCTGGCCGGGCACGTAGGTGGTGATCCCGCCGATGGGCGACCACGCCTGCGTCAGGATGCCGTGCTGGGCGTGGAGGGCCTGGAGGTCCTTCTGCTGGAAGTAGGGGTGCAGTTCGATCTGGTTCACGGCCGGGACGACGGTCGTCTCGGCCAGAAGCTTCTCGAGCAGCTCGGTGGTGAAGTTGCTGACGCCGATCGCGCGGATCTTCCCATCAGCGAGCAGCTGCTCGAGGGCCTTGTAGGCGGCGATGGTGAGGTCGAACTCGGACGGGAGCGGCTGATGCAGGATGACGAGGTCGATGGTGTCGACGCCGAGCTTCGCGGCGCTCTTCTCGAACGCGTGCAGCGTGGCGTCGTAGCCGTAGTCGCTGATCCAGATCTTCGTCTCGATGAACACCTCCTCGCGGGGCACGCCGGAGGTGCGGATGCCCTTGCCGACCTGGGCCTCGTTGCCGTACGCGGCGGCGGTGTCGATGTGGCGGTAGCCGATGCGAAGCGCCTCCGCGACGGCTGTGACGGTGTCCTCGGGCGGGGTCTGGAAGACGCCGAGACCGATCGCGGGGATCTCGACGCCGTTGTTCAGGGTGATGGTCGTGTTGGTCATACTTCGACGGTACGAGCCGAACCCGTTGAGGTGAGAGTCACCAGCATTCGCCCCCAGTCTCCGCGGTTTGGGGGCGAACAGCAGTGACTCCCAGCGGGCGATGTTGCTCGGCTAACGTCGGCTGCATGGACAGCCAGAACGACGTGCAGCAGTTCCTCACCGCCCTGCGCGCACGCCTCACCCCGGAAAAGGCTGGACTCACCGTCTTCGGCGGCGAACGCCGCGTCCCCGGGCTCCGCCGGGAAGAAGTTGCCCAGCTCGCCGGGGTCAGCACCGCGTACTACACGCGCATGGAGCGCGGAGATCTCAGTGGCGTGTCCGAAAGTGTTCTGTTCGCCCTCGTCCGTGCCCTGCAACTTGACGAGGCTGAGACGGCGCACCTGTTCGACCTCGCCCATGCCACGACCGGCGTCCGACGCCAGGGCCGCGCCAAGCCGCCCGCCCGGGTGTCTCCCCTCGTCGCGCAGCTACTTGACACCATGGGCGACGTCCCCGCAGTCGCCATGAATCGGATCACGAGCCCCGCCGGGTCCAACGCCCTCGGACGCGCCCTGCTGCCCGATCTGTTCCCCACAGACGGAACACCGTTGAACAGCGCCCGCTACCTGTTCCTCGATGAACGGGCGCAGGACTTCTACATCGACTGGGAGAACAGCGCGCGCGAAGCCGTCTCCGCGTTACGTCTACTCGCCGGCCAAGACCCCACCGACAAGGCCCTGATGGGACTCGTCGGCGAGCTCGCCACCCGCAGCTCCGACTTCCGCACCTGGTGGGGCGGACACACCGTCCGCACCCACGCCACCGGCACCAAGCGGATCAACCACCCCGTCGTCGGCGAGATGACACTCTCCTACGAAACACTGACCCTGCCATCAAGCGACGGAGTCGTCATCGCCGCCTACCTCGCCGAACCAGGCTCATCCTCCGCCGACGCGTTGAACATGCTCCGCAGCTGGGCCGCCCAACCCGCACAAGCTACAGACGCCGCCGGCCGCACACCGTCTCGGTAGACGATCGGCTATCGGACAGCGTCTCGGCTCCTGTGGGATCCTGCCGATATGCGCTACCGGCTGATGAACGAGTACAGCGTCGACTGGCCGCTGTGGGACGACGATGGCCCTTGCAACGCCGGAACACCGTCCTTCTCGCCACAGCTTGAGCACGAGATCCTCGAGTGGGCCCGCGACTTCACCGAGAACTACGGCATCGAAAGCGGCTGGCCCACTGAAGCGGCTGCCCGCTCCCATGAACGCCAAGGACGTCGTCTGCTGCTGCTCGTCGAACGAGAGCTACCGGAGGGAGACGACGTGGTGCTCGGCTACTGGGAGACCAACAAGCGCAAGGGGTTGTAGACCCCGGAGCCGTCCGGTCAGGCATCCTCGACCGGGCGTATTCAGGATGCAGTCGCTCATACACTCGCACGATGACCCCTTTGCTTGATGAGCCGACCTGGCACCAGCCGTCGACGAAGCCTGCCAGCGACGTCAATAGATCGGCTGTGCAGCGGTGGCTCGATGCCTACGTCGCCGCGTGGAAGTCGTACGACCCTGACGACATCGCCGAGCTATGGTCCGAGGACGCTGTGTGGCACTACCCGTTCGAGATCCGCGCGACGGGCCGGGACGCGATCGTTGCGGAGTGGATGGCGGAACGTGACGCCTTCGTCGGGGAACGGTTCGATGCCCGCTACCGCCCGGTGAGCCTTGACGGGGACACCGCTGTCACGCACGGACGCACCGTCTTCTACGCGGACGAGGGTGACGAAGTGGCGACTGCCTACGACAACATCTGGTTCCTCCGCTTTGGCAGGGACGGTCGATGCTCCGAGTTCCACGAGTGGTACGCGGGCCGCCCAGAGGACGAACCCGATCGAGCCGTCCCCCAGCGTTAGGCCGGACCACTCAAACGCGAGGTATCGAAGGCAGCCGTCTCGATAGCCGATGGTCAACCGGACGCACGGCTAGAGCGAGCCCGACCCAGCGCACGCACGAGACGACGAAGCTCTGGTCGGACGGCAGGGGTCGCCGGATGAGGAACAGGTTCGGAGAGTGCTTGCTCGTAGGCGGCAAGCCACACGACTGCTCGCAACTGGTTCCGGTTCCCGAGCACGGCATGCCGCACCGAAGGCATGATCAGCAGGATCGCGAAGGCCGCCAAGACAAGAGCTGCAATCGCGAACGCGACTGTCCCCGCCCATCCACTCGAACTAAGTGCTGCGGATCCCACAGGGATCCGGGCCAGCATCACGGCGAGGATCGTGACCGTCGCTGCTTGCAGCGTAAGGACGAGCGTTGTCTCTTGGTCGGCAGCGCGAGAGCGGAGCTCTGCGAGGACCAGCAGCTGGACGGCATCGCCATCACGCACGAACGCGTCGAGCTTCTCGCGAGTGACAACGGTGTCGTCGTGAAGGTGCCGAGCAACCTCAGGCCGGTCGCTCAGTTCAGGTCGCTTCTTCACGACGCCTCACCCGACTTCCGACGCCGCCCTGCGAGAGGTTCGCTGTCTCGGCGAAGCGCTCGATACACAGTGGTGCGACTGACGCCGAGGACGTCACCGATTTGCGCCACGGTCATGTCTTGCTGCTCGTAGAGGCGACGCGCGGTGCGGACCTGGTCCGGCGAGAGACGCGGAGGGCGACCACCAGTGCGTCCTCGAGCACGGGCCGCGGCGAGGCCGGCATGCGTGCGCTCACGGATCAGGTCCCGTTCAAACTCAGCCAGTGCGGCGAAGACGTGGAACACGAGTCGACCGCCAGGCGAGGTGGTGTCGATGGTCTCCTGCAGTGACCGGAAACCGACACCCCGCTCCCCCAGCGCCTGGAGCTGGTCAATGAGGTGCCGGATCGAGCGGCCCAGGCGATCAAGACGCCAGACGACCAGCGTGTCGCCCGGGCGGAGCTGATCGAGGAGCTTTGTCAGCTCGGGACGGTGCTCGAGAGAGCCGGACATCGTGTCAACCCACACCCGATAACAACCAGCCGCGTTCAACGCATCAAGTTGCAGCGATGCATCTTGATCGGTCGTCGACACTCGCGCATACCCAAGGAGCTCTCCCATGCTCAAGAACGTAACGGAACTCGTCACGCATGCACGGTAGCGACTCATAGAAACCGGCACTGAGTATCGCTACAAGAATCGCCGGTCGAGCACCCTTCGCTGACCCGGCCTCGCCTCGTGTGCCACAAACGGTCGTATTCGTACAGTCCCTATTTGTCGGCGACACGCGGTATCTTCCTGAGCATTGCCCACGTCAGGAGCTTCTGTGTCAGAGTCGACCGCCGCGCCCATCGGTGCCCACTGGATCCGCGCCGCGCTCCAGGTCAACCCCTTCTCCTATGACGGGCGCAACGCTCCTTCGAACTTCTTCGACAGCGAAGCCGACTACAACGAAGCCCTTCTCGCTGAGTGTGTGTCGCTCGGCATATCGCTCATCGCAGTCACTGACCACTGGAAGGTGGACTCCGCCGCGGGCCTCATCGATGCAGCGAAGGAGAAGGGCATCGTTGCGCTTCCTGGGTTTGAAGCCAACTCCTCCGAGGGCGTCCACATCCTGGTGATCTTCGATGCCGACGCAGACTTCTCCTCCATCAACGCTTCCATCGGGCGATGCGGCGTCATGCCGGGTTGCGCAAACGGAACCCCCGGGGACCCGTACGCACAGATCATGCAGAAGATGAGCGAAGACGATGCGCTCGTCATCCCGGCGCATGCCAATGTGAAGCCCGCCGGACTCCTCACCACTCGCTCGGGCCAGCCCCTTGCGGCGATGATCCAAGCACCCGACCTCCACGCGATCGGCATCACACCGACCGCCGAGCACACACGCGACCAGACTGCGGTGATCGACGGAACTGGGATCTTTGCGCGCCCCCATCCTCTCGCCGTCATTCACGCGGACGATGTCATGGGTCCCCGCCAGCTTCGAACCGAAGGGGCGAGCTCCTGGTTCAAGGTCAGCGCACCCACGCTCCGCAGTCTCAAGCTCGCGGTGCGAACCCCCGCCACAAGAATCTCAGTGACCGATCCCACGATTCAGCCGCGCACGAGAATCAAGAGCGTCTCGTGGACTGGCGGCTACCTCGGCGGCGTAACCGTGCCGATCTCTGAGGACCTGACCGCACTCATCGGAGGTCGCGGCGCCGGCAAGTCAACGATCATCGAGAGCATCCGTCACGCGCTTGCACTCGAGCCGATCACCCCTCAGGTGAAGGCGGATCACAAGAGCATCGTCTCATCGGTTCTCCACGGAGGCACGATCATCCGAGTCGAGATTGAAGCGGTCAACCCGCTCCCGAAGCGTTTCACGATCGAACGCGAGATCCCCCACCCGCCTGTTGTCCTCGACGCTGCGGGAACGCGGACCAACCTGTCACCCGTTGAAGTCCTCGGACCGGTGGAGATTTTCGGCCAGCACGAGCTTGCGGAGTTGTCGGGCAGCACCGAACGCGTCGCCGAGTTGGTTCGCAGGTTCAACGGAGAACTCGGCGACGACGCCGACATGCTACGCACGCTCCAGTCGTTGCGGACGAACCGCGAGGACCTTATTCGTGCCCAAGACGCTCTCGACGCTCTCGACGCTGAGCTGGCCCGCACACCCGGGCTGAGCGAACAGGTGGCCCACTACGAAACGACAGACGTGCCAACGAAGCTCGCTGGCCAACAACGACTCGGACAAGACGCAGCCCTGTTCTCGGAAGGTGCCCGCCGAGTCGACGCAGTCGACGTGGCCCGCAGCGGCTTGACCCAAGCGCACGCACTGCGGGACCTTGCCGCGCCCCTTGCCGACGTCGAAGACGCACCCCAACGTCAGCATTTGAACCGTGTGGTGCAAGCAGTCACCCAGTTGCAGGTCCGCATGGACGAGTTGCTCAACGAGATGTCAGCCGCCGTGTCGACGTCACGTGATGAGATCGCAGCCGCCCGTCTCGCTTGGGAAACGGTCACGGAGGATGAGAAGGCGTCGTACGGCGAAGTCATGCGTGAACTACACGAGCGCAACCTCGACCCCGACACCTTCGTCACTATCAAGGACGAGCTCGACAAGCTACTGACGGCCGAACCACGCCGGGCCGCTCAGCAGAAGGACCTCGAGAAGCTCCTGTCCACGCGTGAAGCTCTGCTTGTCGAACTTCGCAGCCATGAGACACAACGAACCGAGCGACTCCACGCCGCGATCGGCGCCGCGAACGCAGCCACCGGCGGCGTCGTGGTGGCGCGTCCCACGGCTACGACCGAACGCAGCCACGTTCTCAACGTCATCAAGCCCTACATCGCCACACAGCGCACGCAGATCTCTGCTGCCATCAACGCCGACTCCTTCTCACCGCGAGCCCTCGCAGCAGCCATCCGCGGTGGGACCGAGGCGCTCAACGCGCTCGACATTCGCGGAGCTCAAGCAGCCGCACTCGTCGCCGCAGGCGAACGGCTTGCCCGCGAGCTCGACGAGCTACGCATTGAACTGGCCGTCGAAGTGCTGCTCCAAGTCAACGGCACCGGGCTCCGATCGATGGACCAGCTCTCAAAGGGACAGCGGGCCACCGCACTGCTCCTCCTGCTGCTCGCCGCATCCAACGCTCCCCTGATCATCGACCAGCCGGAAGATGACCTGGACAACAATTTCGTCTACCGAGGCGTGGTCACCAAGCTGCGCGCGCTCAAGGGCAAGCGCCAGATCATCGCCAGCACCCACAATGCGAACGTCCCCGTCCTCGGTGACGCCGAACTCATCGTCGCCCTCGAGAGCGACGGCACTCACGGTCGCCCCTCGACCGGCGGCATCGGCTCACTTGACGACGCGGCCATCCGCGGACTTGCCGAGAACATCCTCGAGGGTGGTCCAGCCGCTTTCAACGCTCGTCAGCACCTCTATGGCTTCTGACTGGGGCGGGCTGGCAGCACAAGGTCTGGGGTCAAGAAGTGGCGGGTGTACTCGCTGAATCCGACCCGTCGGCCTGTGCCGGTTCGGCCGGCAGCTTGTATACCGCCTGGAGCAGCTCGATCTCCCCGGCCTCGATCATCACGTAGTCGGTCTCAGTGAGGGCGACGGGATGCTCGATGCCGGCAGGGCGGTACTGCGGACGGGTCAACGTCAAGGTTCGATGAGGGTGCGGGTCCGGATCGTTGTCAAACGTGTGCAGGGTCCCGCTCACCCAACCACCGCTCTTGAGGACCACCGCGACTTCGACGAAGACCGTCTGGTCCCCCGGCTTGGCGTCGAAGAGAGCCTTCCATCCGGACGTGTCTCGAGGAACGGGCGAGTTCCACAGGAACTTCAGGCCGTGTTCGTGCGCCCACTGGGTCCCCGCCGCGTACCCGAAGGCAGTTGCAACGCCGGCCACCACGACGAGAGCCACGATGCTTAAGAGCAGATTCTGCCGGGCCCAAGTGAAGTCCCCATCGAGCGTCTCGTGGATCCGGGTTCCGAGATCCGTCCACCAACGAGCAGCGATCACGACCAACAAGGCGGTCACCGCGTCGCAAATCGCGCTGACGAACACGAGCGACGCCGTCTCACGAAGCACCGACCGCTTCACCGCTGGTTGGTGGCCTTCGCGGGCGAAAATGAACGCGATCCCGGGGAACAGGGCGAACACGTAGAACGCGATCCCGAGCAGGCTTGTAGGCAAGATGACCCTCCGCGAGCAATAATGCTGCAAGGAGGTGGCACATGGCGAAAGCGACCAACGGCAGGTCGAGCATGACCAACAAGCCGTCCAGGACCGGTGCGGCGAATGACCGACGCATCATCGAGCATGGCATCCAGCCTGCTCAGATGCAGTACCACCCGGCCCTGCGACCGGCGACAGCCCAGATTCAGGCGCCTCCAGCTCCGGCGCCGAAGAACGGCTGATCAATCACAAGCCGAACCGCAGTCAGTGACCTACAGAACGCCCACCCGACCTACGCCGGGTGGGCGTTCTGTCTGAGCCATCGTCATCCGGGACCGGTCGACGCCAGCAACGGGCCCGCGCAAGCACTGAGCACTACGCGTCTCATATAGGTAGTCCGAAATAGGTTCCGGTGACGGTGCCCTATGCGAGACTCCTCGCTATGAACGATGGATGGGTGCTCGGCTACGCCCGCGTCTCGACCGACAAGCAGGATCTCAGCGCTCAGACCGACGCCCTCGCGGCGCTCGGCGTGCCAGAGGATCGCGTGTTCAGCGACAAGGGCATGACCGGCACCAAGCGCGACCGCCCCGGCCTCAGGTCCGCATTGGCCGCCTGCAGGCCGGGAGACACCCTCGTCGTCACGAAGCTCGACCGGCTCGCGCGATCCCTCCGAGACGCGACGGACATCGCCTCGGAGCTCACGAGCAAGGGCGTCCGCCTCAACCTCGGCGGCTCCGTGTACGACCCCACCGATCCCGTCGGACGGTTGCTCTTCAACGTGCTCGGGATGGTCGCGGAGTTCGAGTCCGATCTCATCCGGGCTCGGACACGCGAGGGGATGGCCACGGCGAAGGTGCGGGGCAAGCTCAAGGGGCGCAAGCCGAAGCTCTCCCCCGCGCAGGAACGCCACCTCGTCGCGCTACACCGCGCCGGCGACCACTCGATCGCCGAACTTGTCGAGCTGTTCGGCATCGGCCGCGCCACGGTCTATCGAGCCCTCGACCGTCATCCCGTCGAGACAGCCCCTGATCTCGCTCTCCCCCGTGTCGACAAGTAGCAAGCAATAGCATTTACTATCACCTGCTAGCAACAGCTAGCCGCTCACAACGGAGGCCTGGCGATGGTGCGAATAGTCGGGCCGAGCGGCAACGAGGCCGATGCCAACGAACGACTGAACTGGCAGATGCAGGTCCTCCGGTCGATGGTCGCGCACGATGACCGGACGGGTACCCCCGATATCGCTCGTCCGGGTTCAGAGCTGGCCGAGGATGACCGAAGCACGGCGCCCTTCCATACGTCTCACTTGGTGCACTACGCCCTCAACGTCGCTAGCGACGCACTCCGGACGACCCTGATTCTCATGGACGATGGCGCGGGTATTCGAATGCCGATCATCGGTCTCTACCCACTCCTCCGCACCGTCATCGAAGGATCCGCGCTTGCGACCTGGCTCGTCGCCCCTCCCGATCGGTTCGAGCGGGTGAGACGCACCCTCGACACTCGCCTCTCCGACGTCCTCCACGATGACAAAGCCGTCATCGTCGCGGCAACGATCGAACCGTCCGATGGTGCGCGCGATCGATCCGACAAGTCAAAGACTCTCCGCGGTAACGCCAGTCACGTCCGCCTGCAGAAGCGGCGTCTTCGTGAACATGCTGCCCGCGTGGGAGTGCCGCTCGATCCGTCCGGTCGGCCGGGGTTCGGCCCCATGCTGGAAGCGATCGCCCCAGTGATCGGCATGAGCGTCGGAGAAGTCCGAGGCGTCTGGCACTTCGTTTCAGGACTCACGCACCCGTCGCTATCGCGTGCTATCAGCATGGCGGACGTCGAGCTCAGGGGGCCGCGACTTGACGACGGAACCACGCCGGCGACCATGTCAGCGAATCTCACCACGGTGAATATGGCGATCGACGCAGCACTGCTCGGCTACAAGACGGCGCTCGAGGTGGTCGGTCACCGTGGGGGCCGAAGGGATCTCACGTGGGCAGACACCGCCCTACCCGCGCCGCCGGCTTTCCGTCGAGTGTGGAACGACCGATGAAGAGTGGTGCCCCCGGATTGGGCCGGGGGCACCGGGCTGGCGGGCACGAGGGACGCCAGCAGCAAAACGATACCGACACCACCCGGACAGCCAATAGCCCCTGGTATCGCGTGATATCAGGGGCTATCGGAGGATTGCTAGCAATAGCATCGACTAGCAGCAGCTATCTCCTGCTACTCCATGCCGTCCTTCTCGATCGCGTCCATGCCGATCTCCATCGCTCGCAGCATGATCGCGTGGTTCGGGTACCTGGTCGCCTTGTTGTAGTCAGCGATGCGATCCCGAAGTGCTTCGTGGCCACGCCAACGGACCAGCGCCGTCAACGGTGCGGCGCCCACACCCGGCGCCGCCACTCTTGTCGGCGACGCCGGCTGAGGTGGCTTCGGCGCGTCAGAAGGCAGAGCATCGGCCGCGGCCCCGAACGCGGCGATCGCGTCGGGATCCGCCGTCGTCTTCTTGTTCCGTGCGATCGGCATCAGCCGTACACCTCCGCGGTGAGCTCTTCGATCTCAGCGCGCGCCTGCTTCGCCTTCGACGCCGGGAGCTCGACCACTCCAAGACCGGGCGCGGCGGCGTCGCGGTAGGCCTTGCGCGAGTACAGCACGGTTTCGAGGGGCTTGACCTGGGGGTACTCCACGATGAACTCGGAGACGTCCTCCGTCTCCGTCTCGTTGTAGTTGGTGGGCGCCTGACTGAGCAGGCTGCGGACCTCCAGATCCGGGTTGAAGTCCCGGGCCGTCGAGATCACCTCGTCGAACTCCTCGAGCGTCTCGACGTCGAACTGGCTGGCACGAAGGACAACGATCATGAGATCCGCAGCGGTCATCGCTGTTCGCATCTCCTGGTTGTCGTCACCAGCGACGTCGACGATCACGTGGTCGTAGAGCTTGTCGAGATCGCGCAGGGCGGCGTGGACGTTGCCCCGCTTCTCGACGAGCGTCATCGCAGGTTCAACGCCGGCGTCCACTCGACGCGCATGCCACTTGGCGAGCGAACGCTGCTTATCCGCGTCAACGAGGATCACGCTCTTGCCCTGATGAGCGAGCGCCGCCCCGATGTTGGTGGCCACGGTGCTCTTGCCCGGGCCTCCCTTGGTTCCTCCTACGAGGGTGATCATCGCAACCCCTTTCGCGTGCCGTTGCTATCACGCACTATCAGTCGCTAGCCCAATACAGCAGGCGATAGTGCCTGATAGCAGGCTAGCACATGCAAGCATGTTGATATCACTAGCCGATGCTATCAACTGCTAGCAGATGCCTACGCGGCCAACTCGAGATCCCGAAGCTGCTGGAGAAGTCCCCGTCGGACGAACCGCATGGCTTCTTCGTGGTCGGCTCGGCCGTCGGTGGAACATGGGTATGCCGGGTATGCCTCCGGGCCGCCGTGGTCGTCTGCGGATCGGAACATGACGACCTGGCTGGTGGGCGTGCGGTCGCGGCCGCGTCGGCCGGCCTTCCGGATGAGGTGGTTCTGCCACCAGGCCCAAAGGTCACGCTCGTCGACGTACTGCTGTTCCCGGCGTTGCAAGATCCCGTCGACACCGAGCTGCTTGGCCACGTGTGTGCGGAAGTCCTGGAATCGCCGGCGCCAACCGGTGGGGGTGGCGATCGCGAGGGTCCAGCGACGCATGCGGGCGAGGGCTGCTCGTGCGCGGCCGCGGGGGAGTCCTGCACGCTCAGCGACGACCTCGGACGCGTGCTCGTCGGTCGTCAGGCTCTCGTAGACACGGCGGGCGGTGGGTCCGAGTCCCGCGCGGGTGAAGACGTCGTGTCGCCCGGCGTCCAGTCGGTCTTCCAGAGCATCGAGGAGGGTGACTCTCACGTCGAAGAGCTCGGCCGGGGGGCGGGCGGTCACGTCGTGAAGTGGCCCGACGTGTACAGAAGGTGTGGAAAACCGGTCTGTGAGTCGCCAGACGGCGGCGTTGGGGCCGTCTGCCTGTCGTCGGCGGGTGATCCATCCGGCGCCGTGGAGGCGGCGGAGTGAGCGGTCGACGGTGCTCGAGGGGATCCCGGTGGCGATCGCTACGGATCGGAGTGCGGCGCCGACGTCGCGAGAGCCGGAACGCAGGGAGAGCCAGGCGAGGTAGGTCAGGACGGTGCTGTCGTGCAGGTCCGCCTCGGTGCGGGTCCAGCGGCCGGGGGAGGCGGTGAACGCCTGCTGAACGCCTGCAGCATGGCCTCGACGACGTCGACGATCCCGGTCAGCTGCGTGAGGTCGCGCTGAGCGCGTTCCTCGGGCGCGTACCGGTACAGCACGGCACGCTCCTGCGCCTTCGCCCACTGCCGCTCGAGGCGCGCAGCCGCCTCGGCCGCGGTGCGGGGTTCGCGGCCGCCGGTGGGCCGGTTGCGGGTGCGGTAGTGCTCCATGCCGGGTGCGGTCTTCGCGGCGTGCTCGACGTCGGCGAGGGTCCACCCGGACACCGCGGCCGCGAGCAGGCAGAGGTAGCCGGTACGGGACGGGTCACGCCCGCCGGCGACGGTGGCCATGTGCGCCTCACCCCACGTCGGAAGGGTCCGGTGCGCGTGGTGCCGAGCGTCGACGGGTCCGGTGGGGGAGGAGTCCGCAGGGTCGACGGTCGGTCGGAGCTCACGGAACGCCGCGATGACGCGGAGCAGGTCGCCGGCGGTCACGGTCGGGGTGCGGAGCACGTCGACGTCGGCGGCGCCGGCCATCACCTCGGACGCACCGCCGCGTGCATGCGGAGTCAGTGGGGGCCGGACGGCGCCGGTGCGGTCGTTGCAGAGAAGACCGTGGTCAAGAGAGGGCAGGACAGCGCGGGCGGCGCTGGCGAGCTGCACCATCGTGGCCTTGTCGATACCGGCGAGGGGTACCCAGACGTGGAAGCCGCCTGCGGGGCTCGAGCGGCACACCACGTGGGGCACCTGCGCGTCGCGGAGGATCCGCACCAGCACGCCGAGGTCCTCGGCCGCCTGGTCGAAGTCCTCAGGGGTCTTCGCATCGAGGTCGAACGCGGCGAACCAGAACCGCCCGTCAAGGTCGGTGAGATCGATCGTCCACGGTGTCGACGGGGGAGTGTGCCCTGCAGTCGGGAACTTCGACGGGTAGCTGTTCGACCGGATCGTCCCGTCAGCCTCCGCGATCATGCGGTTCACGTACCGGCGAGGCGCGATCGAGCGAGTCAGTGCCCAGGCGGTATCCGGAGTGGACACGCGGGCAGATTCGTACGTGCTGGGCGCAGCAATGTGCGTTACGATGACGACACCTCCTCCTCTCGGGGTGGTGGTACGACGAAGGCTCCCGGCTCCAACCGGGCTTCTTCTTCGGAACTCTCACGACCTGATCTGCTTGCCGGCTACCACAGGTTGTGAACATGACTTGGGGCTTGGCCCCGGACCCCCGCCTCGTGCGGGGGTTCTGTCGTTTAGGCGGCTGTGTGGGCGGCCTCCCGAGGGTCGTCAAGGATCGGCAGGGCGCCGTACTCAGCGATGAGCTGAGCGTGCAGGCGCTCGAGGTAGAGCGAGATGCTCAGGTTCCCCGATGCGCGGGCGGCGTCGTGGTAGTCCTGCCCCGTATCCGGGTGCAGTGCGACGTCTCGGATTCGCGCGGCGTCAACACCGCGGGGAAGGCGATTGCGCTTCACACCTGCGTTCGATCCGGTCATAGGCACGAGTGTGGCGTTAACACGCGGTCTATCAACGGAGGCCGACGCGGTGTGTCGGATACCGAGGGCTCTCACGTCATCCGGTGAGCTCTCGGCCCGGATGCAGCCGGAAAGCGCAAGACTGGTCGCTGTGCAGACCGACCGTTCCACGCTGACCGTGGAATCAACCCAACCCAACGCCCCAGAGTCACCAGCGAGAGCGCGCCGCGGACGGACGTGGGTCTGGGTGATCTTCGCCGGGGCGGTGGCGGTTGGAGTCATCAACGTCGTTGCCATCGCTCTCGTGGGGTAGGTGGTGGAGCAGTCGGCACGGTTGCAAATTAGCAACCCTGCTGTATCTTTGCAAGAAGCGTACTGAACCGTCGGCTGCTAGCGTTTTTGAGTGGAACCAATGAGCGAATCCTCCGCACAAGCTCTGCACGGAGCGCTTGCAGCTGAGCTGCGCGCTGCGCAGGGCGTCGCGCACGTCAACGTGCGTGCGTGGGCCGAGCGGTCTGAGATCACGCACGACACCATCTACCGCGTCCTCAACGGGAAGCGGCCCGTGACCGTCGTGGAGTTGGTCAACCTCTGCCGAGCGATCGGGGACGACCCGCTCGAGCTGGTGGCCCGTGCGGCAAAGCGCGCTGGTCTTGATCTGGGTGACGGCGTCGACGAGATCGTCCGTTCAGACCGCGCCCGGCTCGCGCTCGAGGCGTCCGGGCTCGGGGACAACCTGGACGCGGCGTACACAAAGGCGCGGTCGGCACTCAGTAAGACCGGACACTTGCTGTCGCTTCGGGAGTGGCGCGCGTTCATCGACGGTGCTGGTTCGCACTCGTTGGTAATCGCTCTGGCTGACTTCCTCGAGGTGCCGGCGGACTACCTCCTGGGAAAGACGCCGGAAGATGAAGCGCAGCGGATCGACGCCCAGCTTGGCCTCGCTCGCTCGATGCGCTCGCTCGGCGTGACGAAGATCGCTGCGCGGTCGCTCGACGAACTCGAACCCGAGGAAATGGCCACGGTGGAGTCCGCCATTCGTGCGCTGATCGACAAAGAAGAGGGTCCCCGATCCTAGGGAAGTGAGTGCTCTCCGAAGGGGGAGCGCTGGACGGGAGACATCATGCGAGGACGCCGCCAAGGCCAGGCCGCTCACGAGCCTGTCGCGGCGATCGCCGCTGAGCTCGTTTGGAGGACGCCGCTGCCTGACGTGGCGGAGTTCGAGGACCTGTGCAGCGCAGTGTCGGCTCTCTATGGCCGACGGCTGGTCTTCGACGAGATCAAGGACGCCTCGCTCCGCGCAACCACTGGGATCCTGTTCGAGGCGGAGACGTTCACCGGGATTCTCGTGCCGGCGGACGACAGCAACTACTACAGCTTCTTGAGCCGGACGCATGAGCTTTGCCATCTGATCGTGCGGAGTGCGCCCGATGACTGGTTCCCTCCGGGTACCGCGCGGCCGCATCAGCCGGCCCCCGACTCGCGTCTGTTCCTTCGCCTCTGTCCTCGGAACAGCTCCGAGTCGAACGACGCGGAGTCGGTGCGGGAAGAGCTGATCGTGGAAGAGATGGCGCGCATGTTCACCCGTCGGCTTTCGGCCTATGCCGACACGACGGAAGAGGAGCACTTCGGGTGATCCAGAGCGCATGCCTTCTGATCGTCATCGTCGCTGTCGCGTTCCGTGCCCGGAGGTCGTACCGCAAGCCTGCCTGGTGGGCGACCGTGTTCTGCATGGTGTCCCTGGCGACGTACGGCGTGATCGGGGCCCCTCCCGCCGTTCTCGACGGGCTTCTAGGCGACCGGAACCTGCTCACGCTCGTACGCGATGCGTCCGCTGTTGCGGCGTTGTGGTCGTTCCACAACGCCGTGGCCACCGAGCGGGGGTTCGAACGTCGGCGACTGCCGTGGTGGTCGGTCGTCGCCGCCATCATCGCGTTCACGATCCCGTTCCTGCTCATCACGGACCCAGGACACACGTCCTCGCGGTTCGTGCTCGATCGCCTCGATCAGACGGCGGTCTGGCTGTTCGCGACCCTCTACACGGCAGTCGTGGGGCTCATCAGCGCGCTCACCATCCGAATGCTGGCCGAGCGGCGCACGATGCCGACGATGTTCTGGGTGACAGGGCTGTCCCTGATGCTCGTCAGCGACGTCGTCGAGGTGCTCTACCTCTTCGTCGCTCACTTCGGACCAGTCTCAGCGGCGTTCCGAGAGCACTACTACTACGTGGCCGAGGTGCCCTTCTTCTCGGGCCTCTTCATCGCTGCCGCCGGGTTCATCTGGATCCTCGGCGCACGTGCGTTCTGGTGGGCTGCCGCCCGCTGGACCGTCAGCGTCGACGCCCGCGGTCACGGCCCCAGCTACCGAGCGAACCGCCTTGCCTTGGCGACAGCGCGCCGCTGGTCGAACCGGCAGCTCGCGTTCGACTCGGCGGCAAACATCCGCGACCGTGTCAAGGTCGGGCTGCAGGAGCTCTCCACCGTCGAACGAATCACGTTCGCGGTCGTTGAACACACGCTGTCCAACAAGCTCGGAGAGGTCATCCCCTGATGCTCGCGCTCATCATCGTGGCCATCGCAGCGGTCGTGCTCGCCGCTGCCTACTGCGCCGCCGTGCTCCTGCTCGCGCGCGCCGTGGTGTTCCCACAGCGCGCCCGGCCCACCAAGATCGTCCAGGTCAGCCCCGACGGGGACGTGGAACTCTCCAGCAACCCGCTGACGCGTTTCGGCGGGATCCTCGGGCTCCTCTACGACGACGAGACGAAGCTAGCCGTGCTCACTCCGGCGGTCGACGCCTCAGAGGGGGGCAGCACCGTCAGGCGTCACCTCGCGGAGCCCGCGACGCTGGAGGCTGACACCGATGGGCGAGCGGCGGGGAACGTGTTCACTCCGACGAACGTCACAACGACGCCGCCGGCAAGCGTCGAGATCCACACCGACCACGCGTCGCAGCCCGCATGGCTGTATGCCGGCACCGGCGCCGAGTCAGCCACTTGGGTCATCCACGTGCACGGGATGCTCGCCGGCCGCGACTCAGCTCTACGGAGCGTCCAAGCAGTAGCCGGCGCGGGATATACGTCGCTGGTGATCTCCTACCGAGGCGACCGCGAGGCCGCCGGCGAGACACGGGAGCCTTCCGCACTCGGGCAAGCAGAGTGGCAAGACCTCGACGCGGCAATCGCGTACGCCCGGTCGCAGGATGCAGCTCGCATCGTCGTGGTCGGCTGGTCGCTGGGCGCGACCGTGGCACTCGAGGAGACAGCGCGGGGGCAGCAGGGCGCGTCGATCGACGCTCTGGTGCTCGTGTCTCCCGTCGTGAGCTGGGCTCGCACCATCCACTACGGGATGGCCCGGCAGCGCGTACCGCGCTGGCTCGCGTCGTCGGCCATCGCCCTGTTGTCGTCACGCCTTGGTGCGCGTGTGCTGGGCCTGCCCGTCACGCTGCACCTGACGGAGACACTGCCGACGGTCTCCGTGCCCACCTTGGTCATCCACTCGGAGGGTGATCTGACCACGCCGTTTGCCGCGTCCGAAGCATTCGCCGCGAGCTCAGCCTCCGTCGCTCTTGAACAGTTCCCGGCAAGCCCGCACGCGATGGAGTGGAACGCCGCATCCAAGCTCTTCGCCGCCCACGTCAATGACTGGATCGTTGCGAATTTGCGCCGACTTGGCACGGAGGATGCCCGGTAACCCGAACTAGGGCCACGCCGTTGCGCTGATCTTGCAAATCTGCAACACTCATAGACATGAGTGTTGCAGTGGAGTCGCGTTCGAGCCAAGGCTCGCCCGATGCTCCGCGCGCGTGCCTGGTCTGCGGTAGCCACAAGCTCGGCCCTCGGTTCTGCACCGAGTGCGGTACCGAGCTCGTCCCGCAGGTGACCGTCACGCACGCGGTCGGCCCGATGTGGGCAGCAAACGGCCACGTCCTCACAATCTCGCCGGGGGAGGACCTGCGGCGAACAGTTCTCGACACCGCCGCGGGCATCGCCCAGGCGACCGCACCGGTTCGCGTTGTCGTCACTGACGGGCCACGAGTCACCCGGGTCGTTCTTCGGCTCGATGGCAGCTCGGTGGCCGAGGGCGACGACGCTGCGGCCTGGGCGGGCCCGGGCGTGCAGCCGGTGGCTCCGCCGCGGTCGCGGCCGTCGCTGGTCGGCGTGCACGCCGGCGCGGGGGCGAGCACGTGGGCCCTCCTGCTCGACCTCCCGGAAGCGCAGCTCACCGATGAGCCCACCGGGCCGGTCGTGCTCGTCTGCCGATCGACACCCGCGGGGATCAACGCGACCAAGGCCGCGGTCCACGCGCTCGGCTCTGACGCTGTCGACGCCGTTCTGATCGTCGCTGACGCACCTGGCAAGCCCGTCCCGGCCGCCGTACGCGAGCAGCGCGTGCTGGCCGGTGCCGTGTCGGTCGTACCGGTGCCGTGGCTTCCCCGTCTCCGGGCGGTGGCAGAAATCTCCCCTGCGTTGGTCGGGCAGCTTGCCCGTCCCGTTCAGCGGGTCACCAAGGCGCTCCTGGGGGCGCAGTCGAACAAGGAGAAGGCCGAATGATCAGCAACGCCATCTACGCCGTCGTAGCGAAGTCACCCAAGCTCGTCGACGCCAGTAGCCGTGCAGGCATGGTCGTCGCGCAGGCGTACTGCCTGCCCGGGAAGGCGCAGGACGCCCTCGACACCGCGACGCTCTGGACCCGCATCGTCGCGATCGCGCTCGGGGTCATCGCGCTCATCATCCTCGGCATCGGCATGTTCTTCTCCGGCAAGCGCCACGATGGCGGGGAGACCCTCAAGGGTCTCGGCTGGTGGATCGGCGGTGCAGCCCTGATCGGCGCGGCCGCGGGGGTGGCTTCGATCTTCCTCGGGTCGGTGTCGGCGAACTGCAAGCAGATCCCCGGCGCGTAACCGACACCAACCCGGGAGGCCGTCATGGCACAACGCAACCGCAACACCAAGGGCATCGGCGACACCGTCAAGCGCGGGTGGAACTCCAAGCCCGCAGCCATCGGCGCAATCGTCGTTCTCGTACTGGTCGTCGTCGTGGTGCTGCTTTCGACTCTGCTCGGCGTGTTCGCTCCGGCGAAGAACGGCGAGCAGGGCACGGCGAGTAAGCCCGCGCCGACGTCGACCTCGTCGGCTGCGGAGGGTCCCTGCAATGTGAGGGTCACCGACTCGTCGTCGACGCCGAAGATCCCGGCAGACCTCACTTGGAAGACGGGGGAAGAGGGTCTGACGTGGCCGGTCTCCAAGTCGGTCGGACCGACCAAGACCGTCGACGGGTTCGACGCCTGCTTTGCCAGGTCGCCTCTCGGAGCCGCCCTCGCAGCGCAGACGGCCAACTACTCGGTGTTCGACGGGTCGCACACGCCGAAGTCAGCGCTCGAGTTCTACCTCGCCGATTCGCCCGGTAAGTCGAAGGCTGTCGCCCTTGGGGCACAGCAGGACACGGCCGCGCAGACGCGTTCGTCTGGCCTCAACCCGGCTGGGTTCACCGTCGACTCATTCACGAAGAACACCGCGGTCGTGACGCTCGTCCACTCCTACCCATCGTCGGCAACGGGGTACTTCGGCACCCCGATCACGATGGTGTGGACCGACGGCGACTGGAAGGCGCAGGTGCTCGACAACGGCGGCGCGTTCGCCGGGAAGCCCACGACTCCGAGCGAAGGCGACTTCATCGCCTGGGGAGGTAGCAGCCAATGAATCCCGACGACGTCCTCAACCCGACGTGCCTCATCGGCGGGCCCGTCGTGTGTGCGGCCAAGAACGGTGTGGACAGCGCTGTCTCGTCGGCCGCCTCGAACGGCTTCAAGCAGGCCGCGGAGACGATGTTCACCGCCTACGACGACATCATGAAGCAGTTCCTGACGAGCTGGACAGGCTCGGGGTTCCTGGTGTCGCTGGACAACAAGGCCACGGCGTGGTTCCAGGACACGTCCCTGCCGATCACGATCGCGCTACTCACCCTCGGCCTCATCGTCGCCGGTGCTCGAGTCATGTACTCGCGTCGCGGCGAACCGTTCCAGGAGGTGATGGGTGCGCTCGGTCGGGCCGTTGCGGTCATCACGCTTGGGACAGCCGCAATCCAGATTTTCGTCTGGGGCGGTGATGCGTACGCGCAGTGGATCCTGAAGGTGTCTGGCGTCAGCGCGACCGGTGGATACACCGCCGCCGGCTTCGCGGCAGCCTCGCCCGGGCTGGCGCTGATCTTTGGGCTCCTCGGCGTGATCGCGGTCGGGCTGCAGTGGGTCATCATGTTCGTCCGGCAGTCACTGCTGCTGCTCCTGAGCGCGTTCTGGCAGATCTCGGCTTCCTACGCGCTGCTCAAGCGGGGTGAGCAGGCGTTCGAGAAGATCACCGCCTGGATCATCGCGTTCATCATCTACACACCGCTCGCGGCGTCGATCTACGCGTTCGCGTGGCGACTCAAAGACGGCCAGGACGGCGTCGGCGGGGTCCTCTACGGACTGATGCTCATCGTCCTCGCCGTTGTGGCGCTGCCGGCGATCATGCGACTCCTCATCCCCGCATCCGGTGCCCTCGGGGGCGCGATCGGCGGAGCGATGGCGCTGGGTGTCGGCGCTGCAGCGCTGCAGGCCGGTGTCGCCGTCGGCGCGGCGGTCGCAACCGGCGGCGCGTCCGCCGGCGCCGGAGCTGGCGCAGGCACTGCGGCGACGACGTCGACGACCAGCACCGGCGTTGCCGAGGGTGGCGAAATGGCCTCTGCGGGTGGCCAGGCCGGTGGTTTCGGATCGGACAGCACACCGACCGCCGGTGGCAGTGACGGCGACGCGTCCAGCGCCGGCAGCTCTGGCAGCGATGGCGCCGCAGGCATGGTCGGCGGGGAATCAGCGTCGGGTGCTGGCGGCAGCGACGGCGCGAGCGGCAGCGACGCCGGCGCCGGGACGCCTGCCGCGGGCGGGGCATCGGATTCCGGCTCTGGACCGTCGTCCGGCAGCCGCGCGGGATGGGCTGCGGCCGGAGCCGCGGCGGACAGCTCAGAGGGTGCAGCGAACACAGCGGAAGGAATGATCGGTGAGTGACGCAACAGCAGGAAAGCGGATCCGGTTCGGCAACTGGTTGCCGACCACGAAGGGCACCCTCGGCGGGCTGACGCTCATCGGTTGGGCGATGCTCCTGACCGGCGTGATGGTCATGGTCGTCTGCCTCGTCGTCGGCTGGTGGCTCGCAGGCATCCTCGCCGTCCTCGCCGGCGTCGTCGGCAACGCCTTGTTCATCGTCCGCTGGGGCGACCCGACAGCCGGTCGCACGGTCGCGGCCCGCGTCTGGGACCGCTCCGTGGACCGCAAGCGCCAGCGCGCGGGAACGAACCACTACCGCACCGGGCTCTTCACCGAGCTGCCCGACGACGCGCTGACAGCGCTTCCCGGGATGCTCTCCGACCTCGAGGAGATCACCGGCGTCGACGGTGAGGGTGAGGAGTACGTGCTCCTGCATCACCGGAAGGACTCCCGGAACCCGCTGCTTGCCGCGACGTTCACCTGCCACCCCGACGGCACCGCACTGCTCCCGCAGGACCGCATCAACGCGCAGGTGTCCGAGTTCGGTGGGTGGATCGCCTCCCTGTCACGGGACACCGCGATCGAGGGCGCCGTGATCGTGGTCGACTCCGCCCAGGAATCCGTCGACCCCCTGATCGCGAAGATCGACGGCGAAGTCTCCCCTCACGCCCCGGCCGCCGCGCAGCGACAGCTCCGCGAGGGAGCACGGGCCCTGCCGCCGGCATACGCCGACGTCGAGGTGTTCACCTCCGTCGTGTGGAGCGTGCACGAGCTCGCCGAGAACGTCGACGAGGCCGCGGCTGACATCGCGGCGAAACTGCCGAACCACCGCGCGCTCCTCGCCGGCGCCGGCGCGGGGAGCCCCGCGGTGGCCACCAGCCAGGACCTCGCCCGTGCCGTGCGCGTCGCGTACCAGCCGGAACGATCGCGGGAGTTCGGCTCCGACGACCTCGCGGGGCTGCCGTTCCGGATGAAGGTCACCCAGGCAGGCCCGGACGAATTTCACGACGACCAGCGGCGGATCTGCTACCACGATGGGGTCGCGTCGATGACGGCGATGATGGTCGCTCCGCCGCAGATGCACATCACCGAGGACTTCCTCGAGGTGCTGTTCCGGCCGAACGGGAAGTTCCTTCGGAAGCGCACTGCCGTGTTCTACCGGCCGCTCAGCCCGGGGGCTGCGATCAAGGCGGCGAAGAAGCTCGGTGCGAACGCCCGCCGCAACTCGACGACCGCGACCGGCCAGGACGACGAGATGGCGAAGTATCGGCGGCAGCTCGCGAAGAAGACGGAGCTGGACCTGATGACCGGTGCGTCGATGACGGCGTTCGCGATCGAGGTCACCGTGACGTTCGAGCCGTCCAAGCGCGGCATCCGGAACGCGACCACGGAGTTGAAGAACATCCTCGACGGCACAGGGATCGCGTATCGGTTCGTGGAGACCGACGCGGCCGCCGGCTTCCACTCCACGCTCCCGCTCGGTGTCCTGCCGTGGGCGTACGCGACGGCGATCCAGGGCGTCACGGATCGGACCGACTGATGCGGCTGCAGGACGTCGGCTCCGTGGAGACCGTCGTGCCGAAGCGCGATGACCTCGCTGACGCCCGGAAGGGCAAGCTCGCCGACCGGCTCCACGAGCTCGAGGCCGCCACGAGCCATGGCTTCGTCCTGGTCCACACCGTCGTCCTCGATGGCGAGCAGTACGCCACCTTCGTCGACACCCTCATCCAAGACAGGAGCGCAGCCTGATGGCGCAAAGCATGACCAAGCGGCTCACCCGCACCCCGTCGGGGTTCTTCGCCCCGAACGGTGGCGGGTGGGAGCAGATGCCGCAGCCGCCCAGGTGGTACGCCACCAGCGTGCAGGTATGCGGGATCTACCCGTTCGGCGCCGGCACCGGCCGCCCGATCGACGGGTCCCCGCTCGGCGAGGACATGATGACCCACACCGCCGTGTGCACCGACCACGACGCCCTCTACCGGGCCAACATCATCTCCTCACCCTCGGCGTTCCTGTTCGGGCTGAACGGCAACGGGAAGTCCAGCACCGCGCAGACCCTCATCGGCGGGCAGGTCGGCCGCGGGCTCACGCCGGCAATCTTCGACCCGATCAAGGGCGAGCACGTGCCGTGGATCCAGGAGCTCGGCGGGACGGTGTTCTCCATCGGCCCGCAGGCCCGCCACCAACTGAACTTGCTCTCGCCGGGCCCCCTCGGCTACGCCGCTCGCCGCATCGGCGGGAAAGTGGGCGCCGAGCTGCTGCAGCTGGCACGAGCGAAGTCGATCGACCTGGTGAAGCTGTGCGTGAAGATCAGCCGCGGCAGCCGCGAACCGCTCAGCGATATCGAGGAGACGGCCGTCGAGGCGATCGTCGACACGATCCTGAACCACGTCGGCCCGAACGAGACCGCGGTCACCGCCGACCTGGTGCGCGCGTTCGCGGAAGTTTCCCCGCTCATGCTCGAGCGGACCGGCCTGTCGAGCCCGGAGGCGTTCCACACCCGGTTCGCGCGGCTCGGGGAGTCGCTGAGATCGCTGATGACCGGGCAGATGGGGCAGATGCTCTCCGGCACGAACTCGATCGAGTTCGAACCGGGCAACCCAGGCGGGTTCTGCTTCGACACGTCTTCGATCGGGCAGGGGAACACGAAGCTGCTCTCCGCCGCGATGCTGTCGACCTGGTCGCTCGGCATGGACGCGATCGACGCGCACTGGGAACTCGCGCAGCACGAGCTCGCGAAGGAAGCCGAGGCGTACGCCAACGGCGACCGGTACAAAGCGCAGGTCACGTGGGGCGGCTACACGTCCCTGATGGATGAGTTCTGGTACCCGATCCGCGCGTGCGAGGGCATGGTCGACCTCGTCGACGGCCTGTCCCGCACCAACCGCAGCGTCGGTGCCGCGGAGTTGAAGGTGTCGCACTCCCCGAAGGACCTGCTGTCGCTGCCGAACGCGGACGACCGGGAGAAGGCGAAGGGGTTCATCGAACGGTCCGGGCTGCTGATGCTCATGGCGCTCAGCCGCGACGACCTCAACGAGCTCAGCAAGGTCCGGTCCCTGACGCCGAAGGAGATCGACCTCGTCGCGAAGTTCAACTCCTCGAAGACGTGGCGGTCGCCGCGGCGGCAGAGGGGCACCAAGGGTGCCCCTCCCGGCGCCGGGAAGGTGCTGCTGAAGATCTCCGAGCGCGTCGGGATCCCCGTGCAGATGCTCCGCACCCAGACGCAGATGGCCCTCCACGACACCGACGAGCGTTACCAGTGACGACGAACCCAGATACGACAAGCCGAGAGACAGGACGAACGATCATGCCGAACAGCACCGTGCACGTCGACTACGACCTGGTCGCGAACGGCGACCACATCACCATCGGGGATGCCACGTTCACCGGGGACAGCGCCTACCCCGACGCCATCGGGTGGCTCACCGCGCGAGCGGCGAGCACCGGCGCGGCCGTCGTGGTCCGCAGCTACGACGCCGGCACGGGCGCCGACACGCTGTTCAGCATCGACGGGGCCGGCACCATCGAGGCCGTCACTGGTGCCGTCTCCGACAGCGCCGCCGGATCCCCGTGGGAAGCACAACCCACAGCACCGGCGATCCCGGCAGCACCTCGCGGTGAGTACGCCGACGTAGCGCGTGAACTCGGCGGGGAGCCAGTCAGCCTCGCCCCCGCCGGCGCTCCTGCCCTCGACCCGCTCCGCGTCGCACCGGCAGCGCCGGCGGGGGCCGACGCTGGTCCGTCGACGCGTCGCGAAGCTCGGCAGTCGTTCCTCACGCGCGAAGAGGTCGAGGAACCCGCCACGCAGGGCCTCCGCGGGATCCTCGCCCGGATGGGCCTGCGGGTCTCACCGTCGGCCGCGGAGCGCGCAGAGCGCGACTGGACGCGCCTGGTGAGCCAGCACTGGCCCGGCCCGCGGACGATCGCGATCGTCAACGGCAAGGGCGGCGTCGGGAAGACCATGACGACCATCAGCCTGTCGAGCGTGTTCGCCCGCCACGGCGGTGCCGGCGTCCTGGCGTGGGACAACAACCAGACCCGCGGGACGCTCGGCTGGTCCACCGAGCAGGGCCCGCACGATGCGAGCATCCTCGACCTGCTGCCGCAGGTCTCGCGGCTCCTCGGCACCGGTGCGCAGTCCGCGGATCTCGCGCACTACGTGCACCACCAGACCCGAGACCGGTACGACGTCCTCCGCTCCAAGCCCGAGGTCCTCGCCACCGAGCAGCGCTTCGACGCGACGACCGTGGACTCCATCCACAACGTCGCCGCGAAGTTTTACCGGCTCGTGTTCATCGACTCCGGCAACGACGAGACGGACCCGATGTGGGTCCGCGCGCTCGAGCGGGCGGACCAGATCGTCGTGCCGACGATCGGGGAAGCGAAAGCGGCCGAGTCCGCAGCGCTCCTCCTCGAAGGGCTCCACGCCCGCGGCGGTCACTTCGCTGACCTCGCGGACACGGCCGTCGTCGTGGTCAGCAAGCACAAGCACGACCTGCCCGACGCGGAGCTGACGAAGATGGCGTCCGGGTTCGCAGGTCTCGCCCGCGACGTCGTCACGATCCCCTACGACAAGGGGCTCGGTGCCGACGTCATCAACTACGGCGGTCTCCGACCGGAGACGCAGCGCGCCTGGCTCGCCGCGGGCGCTGCCGTCGCGAAGGGGCTCTGATCCGCCCATGACCAAGAAGAACCTCGCGATCGCGATTGCACTGCTGGGCGTCATTGCGATCGCGCTCATTCTTCTCGCGGTCAGGGCACACCTTCCGCACCGCGGCGAGGACGCCCGCTCGACGTCGTCACCCATTCCCTCGGCTTCCGCAGCGCCGGCCTCGGAAGACGTCGCTCACGCGGTCGCTGAGCGGTTCTGCGAGCCCGATGCGACGAAGAACAACTGGCAGCGGTCACTCACGCCGTACCTGACGCCCGACGCGTGGCAGCTCTACTCGGCGGTCCGGCCAGCGAACGTCCCGTGCGCCGGCGTCCACGACGACGGGAAGCCCGTCGGTGACCAGCAGACGTCGACGGACCGGGCGTACCAGTTCACCGCCTCCACGGGCGGTCCCGTGACGGTGACGCTGCACCGCGACACCAAGCAGGACCCGTGGCTGGCGTCCTACATCAACGCCGGACAGGAGTAGCTCGTGGGCGGCAAGGGGAGCATGATCGCGATCGTTGCGCTCGCGCCGATCCTCGGCGTGGTCCTGGTCGTCGTGGTGCTGTTCACGATCATCACCGGCGCCGGCGACGAGGACGCCGCGGCCGCGACCTGCGGGGCGACAGGCACTGTGTCCGGTACTGCCGTGGCGGTGCAGGAGGGGAACCTCCCCGCGAAGGTCGGCCCCTACTCCGGCGACCAGGTGAAGAACGCCGCGGCAATCGTCTCGATCGGCAAGCAGCGCGGGCTCACCCAGCACGCCCAGCACACCGCGCTCATGGCCGCGATGACCGAGTCCACGCTCAACAACCTGCAGGGCGGTGACCGCGACTCCGCTGGCCTGTTCCAGATGCGCCCCTCCCAGGGTTGGGGAACACACGCGCAGATCACCGACATCAGCTACGCAATCAACCTGTTCTACGAACGCCTGGTGAAGGTGCCCGGCTGGGACACCATGAACCCGGGCGAGGCAGCTCAGGCCGTCGAGGGATCGGCGTTCCCGGATGCGTACGCTACGAAGTCGGCGTACGCGGTCGAGATGATGAACGCCCTGTCCGGGGTGACGGTGTCGACGGTTTCGCAGACTACCGAGGGCGCTACCTGCACCGCAGGAGCGGCCTCAGGTGCCGCCGCTGGCGGCACGAACAACGCTTTGGTCGGTGGCGAGCAGCCCGCGACGGGGCCGCACGCGGCGCAGATCAACCAGGTAATCGGGTTCGCGAAGCAGCAGCTCGGCAAGGACTACGTCCTCGGCGGTGCCGGCCCGAACGTGTGGGACTGCTCCGGGCTGACGAAGGTCGCCTACGCGCAGATCGGTATCAACATCGACGCGGGCCACTCCGCGACCACGCAGTGGCGCAACGGCGTCGCCCGCGGGCAGAGGCACCCCCTGTCCGAAGCGCAACCCGGGGACCTCATCTTCTGGGGCGGCAACGACGCCTGGCACGTCGGCATCAGCCTCGGCGGCGACATGATGATCGCCGCTCCCAAGGTCGGCGACGTCGTGAAGATCCAAAAGGTGTGGGGCACGCCCAACGGCCAGGTCTGGCGACCCGTCGACGGCCTCTGAGCGTCGTCGCCGGCGGTACACGAACGAAGCGAGGAGCACACCATGACAGCACTCACGCACCGCGTCGACGCGGCCACGGTGACACTCGAGGACCTCGCCGCGCTCGAGGGGACGACGCTCGTATGGCGGGGGCGGACCGGGTCGATCGGCGCGTTGTTCTCCCCGCTCGAGGGGGAGATGCCTCCGGACCTGCTCGCGCTCACCGCTCCCGAGCGCATGGTCGAGCTGCTGGAGTACCAGCCCGACCACCGGTACCGACGTGTGGACGCATTCACCGATGATCTCGGGAGCGTTGCCGCGGTCCTCGATCGACTGGCGGCCCACGCGCCGGCTGAGCCGATCGTGCGGTTCGGCGGCGGGCTGGAGCTCGACGGGCCCGGGCTGCGGGATGTGCCGGCGGTGGCGCTCTGGACCGGACGGACGTGGTGAGCATGACCGGGATCGGCCACACCATGACCGGCGTCGCGGACGCACTGCACGACGTCGTCGACGCGTACAAGAAGGCCCGCCGGCAGCGGGACGAGATGATCGTCGCCGCCGTCCCGGTGCTCGGCCAGCACGGCGTCGCGGAAGCATCCGGGCTGTCCCGGCGCCGCGTCCGCCAGTTGCTTGCCGAGGCGGAAGCGGCTGACCGGCAAAGAGACCCCCGATGAGACGCCGCATGAAGCAGCACCTCCTCACCGCGGCGGTCCTGGTCGCGGCCGCTGGCCTCGGCGCGATCGCCGCGCCCTACGTGCATCCGGGCACGGCGACTGGTGACAGCCTGCCGGCGTCGACGGCCGCTCCGTCCGCCTCGAGCACGGCGTCGTCGGCCACGGCGTCGGATGCGCTGCACGACCTCCACGCACTGGCGGTGTCAGATGCCTACGTGCCCGGGTACGACCGGGCCGCGTTCGGGCAGGCGTGGGCCGACGTCGACCACAACGGCTGCGACACCCGCAACGACGTGCTGCGCCGAGACCTCACGGGCGTTCTTACCCGCGCCGGCACCCGCGGGTGCTTGGTGCTCTCCGGGACGCTGCACGACCCGTACACGGGCCGCTCCATCGCCTTCCACCGTGGCGAGACGTCGAGCATGGCCGTGCAGATCGACCACCGATACCCGCTCGGGCTGGCATGGCGGCATGGCGCGGCGTCCTGGACGCCGACGCAGCGGCAAGAGTTCGCCAACGACCCGGTGAACCTCGCCGCGGTCGACGGGCCCGCGAACGAGGAGAAGTCCGACTCCGGGCCCGGGGAGTGGATGCCGGCGAACACCGGCGACGCGTGCACCTACGCCACGACGTTGGTGGCCGTGGCCACGAAGTGGCGGCTGTCGCTCGGGACTGCAGACGAACACGCACTGGACCGCACCCTCACCGGATGCGCTGAGCAGGGGAGCAACTGATGAAGACGACGACACCGGACCCGTTCCAGACGGCGCTCGAGCAGTTCCAATGGCCGTGGTGGGGTGTGCCGCTGATTGTCGCCGTGGTGGTGCTCGTTCTCGCCGGCGGGGTGCTGTTCCTGGTCCGCACGCGCGGCGGCAATCCGGTGGACCGGATGCAACGGCACCTGCGCGCCGGGAACAAGCTGGCACCGGTGCTGTACCCGGCCCGGCGGAAGGAAGCCAACCGGCTGCACCCGAACGCCGTGGACCTGCCGCCAGGGCAGAAGATCGGGACGCTCGTCGGATCCAGTGCAGCGTGGGTGTGGCAGGGCTGGCGCGACGTCGCGGTCTACATCTTCGGCACGGGCCGGGGGAAGACCAGCGCGCTCGTCGTGCGGCACATGCTCGAAGCTGTCGGTGCCGCGGTGATGACCACGAACAAGGTCGATGGTGTCCGCGAGGTCCTCGCCGGCAGGAAGCGTGCCGGCGAGCAGTGGGTGTACGACCCGACGCAGGTGTACCGACACGACAAGCGCCCTGACTTCGTCTACGACCCGCTGACGGCGATCGAGGACCTGGTCGACGCGCAGGAGCTCGCCGCGATCTTCGAGGCCAGCACCAAGGACGCCGACAGCAAGAAGGACGCCCAGTTCGACTCCCAGGGCCTCGACCTGTTCGCGTACGCGCTTCTCACGGCGAAGCTCGAGGGGGAGTCGCTGCGGAAGGTCTACGACTGGGTGATTCACCAGAACCACATGGAGCTCAGCGAGCTGCTCGAGCGACACGGCCAGATCGGCCCGTCGATGGCGCTCGAGGGGCTGCAGTCGCAGCCGGAGAAGACCCGCGGCAGCGTCTACGCCACAGCGCAGCGCATGGCCTCGGCTCTGGCGAACGACAAGCTGCTCGCGTGGACGTCGGCTCCGGGAGTGCGGAAGTTCAACCCGGAAGCGTTCGTCCGCAGTAACGACACCGCGATCTTGATCTCACGGAACGGCCCAGGCTCAGGGTCGGCGTTCGTCGCGTCGCTCGTGCGCGCGATCGCGAAGGCAGGCGAGCGGGCGGCGGCCGCGGACGGCGGCCGCATCACGACCCCGGTGGTGTTCGAACTCGACGAAGCCGCGAACGTGGTGCGGTGGCCGGAACTGCCGGACTTGGTTTCGTTCTATGGCTCCCTGGGGCTGATCCTCGGGATCTACTTCCAGGGCTGGGACCAGATGGTGCGGGTGTTTGGCACCGCCGGCGCCGGCGCACTCTGGACGACGTCGCCCATCCGTGTCTACGGCGGTGGTGAGTCGACACAGTCGCCGTTCCTCGAGCGGTTCAGCAAGGGCATCGGCACCTATGACGAGTGGACCACCAACCACTCCTCTGGCCGGAACGGGTCGACCAGGTCGCGATCATCGCGGAAGGTGCCGATCCTCCCGGCGGATGCGCTGGCACACCTGCCGGAGTGGCGAGCCGTGGTCGACCCGGCGGCGGCGAAGCCGGTGCTGATCGAGACCCGCCCGTGGTTCCGCGACAAGGTCCTGACGGCGATGGTCGAGGGCCGGGAAGTAAGGAACGGGAAGATCGTCAAGGAGAAGAAGACGTCGACGGGGCGGCCGTCGGCCGCGGAGGGGACGCCTCGTGTCGACCCCGTTTGATACCGACTCGTGGCCGGTCGGGTACGGGCCGCGCGACGCCGACGCTCCGTACGACGACGAGACGCCGCCCCCACCTGCCGATTCGCAGACCGGTGAGGTTGCGCCCTCGCCGGCGGATCTCAACGTGGACGAGTTCCTGGGGTGGGTGAAGCTGCAGCTTGGCCGCGTCGAGGCGTACGGCGGCGCGCAGGCGAAGGACAAGCCCGCGTGGTGCCCGGAGTGGTGGAAGCACCCGGAGGTCGTGGAACGGCTCATCGTCGCCTACCAGGCGTACGTGAAGGCGTCCGCAAGCCAGCACGAGGGCGACATGCTCGCCCTGTCGGCCTGGTGGGTCCAGCACTGGGACCACCACGCGGCGATCATTTTCAACCCCGCGACGGGACCATTCCGTGCCTGCAACTACAAGGGGCACCTGAACCTCGTCGACCGCGACAGCCTCACGATCACGGTCGAGGACCCACCCACGGGGTGGGAACCGTAGGCGAGCGGCGCGGACAGAGCGAGGGCGGGCACCGATCGGTGCCCGCCCTCGCTTTGTCCGGCGTCAGCGTTCCAGGCCCTCGTCGCCGCGGGTCTGCGTGGTGTCGCGGTGCTCAGCGCGCCGCGTCTGCTCACGCGCCTTGATCTCCTCCGGCGTGGCCCGCTTGTCGGGGTCGAAGCCAGCGCCCTCGAGCAGCCGGCGCTCGCGCTCGGCGCGCGTCGAACCGGCCGCGGGGGTGCCCACTGTGCCGGTCTCGGAGGTGGCCGCCGCGTCGGCCTCGGCGGGTGCGGCTCCTGCCATGGTCGGCAGCGCGACTGTGGGGGTCTCCGGGGTCGCCGCGACGTTCGGCGTTCCGTAACGGGCGGCGAGCCGGTCGTTGCGCTCCTGCTCGCTGGCGGCCTTCTGTGCTGCCTGCTCGCGGTCACGGTCGGCCTTGCGCTGGGCCTCACGGGCCGCGTACTCGCGATCGCGCTCGGCCTTCCGCTGGGCGTCCTGCAGCTGCCGGCGACGCTCGTCGTTAGCGCGCTGCATCTGTCGGCTGACTTCCGAGGCGATGGTCTGCCCTGCCCGGCCTGCCTGGCGGCCAACGTGCTCGAGTGTCTCGTCGATGGGGTCGCTCATGATGGTTCCTTCCTGTGCGGTGGTGGGCGACGCCGCGGCCGCCGGAGCGGTCTCGGTGCCAGTCTCGGCCGCGGGCGCGGTCGGGGCGGTGGATGCCGGCGAAGCGGACTCCGCAGCTGTCTCGGTGCTGGTCTCGGCGACGACGTCGGGGACGGTGGCCACCGCCGTCGACGTCGCCTGCTGCACACGCTCCGCGGCCGCGAGGAGCGCCGTGCGCGCCGCGGCGCTCTGCTCGGCAGCATGGGTGGCGTAGTGCTCACGCGTCGAGACGGTGACCTCGGGTGCTGTCGACAGCGCGGCCGCCTTGTGGAGCGCGGTCACGCGCTCCTGCAGCCGGTCCGCGACGGGGTTGCCGCGGAGCTTGTCGGGGATCGCCTCCGGTTCGGACGGGTCGATGCGGTACTTGGTGCGGAGGACGTCGACCTCGGCCGCGGTGCGGTGCCAGTCGAACATGCGCCTCGGCTCCGACGGCAGCCGCCCGAGATCCTTTGACCACGCCGGCTGCTCGAGCGCGAGCGCGGCGCCACGCTCGCGGAGGCGAACGCCGATGTAGTGGTGCCGCTCCTCGAGGTGCTCACGCCACTCGACAGGCAGGATCTCGTCCTGGTGGCGGCGGCCGTCCGCGATCCACGCGGGGACACCGTCTACGGCGGGACGGTCGATGGTGAGGACAGCGGGCTGGTCGATGCCCTCGAGTGCCTTCTCGATGCGCCAGTGCAGCACGGCGGGCACGTCGTCGGCGCTGCCAAGCTCACGCTGCTTGTACGCGGCCTGCAGGGTGGCTACGGGGTCATGGCCGTAGTCCTCCGCGTGCCGGAGCGACGCGGCGAGGGCGCCCCACGACTCCTGCCCCTCGAGCGACGTCGTCAGCTCCTCGCCGAGGGCGAGGGTGACGATCGCGCCGGCGCGGAGCTCGTCGGCGCGGGTGGCGACGTCGGCGTGCTGGTCGATGAGGGCCACCAGGTCCTCGACGCGCTCCTGCTCGGCACGGATCGTCTCGTGCGCGGACAGCAGCCGCTCCGACCGGGTAGCGATCTGCTCGAGGGCGTCGGGGACGGTCGCGGCGTCGTCGAGAGCGAGGTAGAGCCGGTTGCTCTCCTTGCCGCGGGAGAGGGCGGTGTAGGCGTCCTCGCGGCTCATGGTGGCGTCACCGAGGACGTGGGCGTGCTCGGTGGTGAGGCCCTGGGAGCGGCTGATGGTGCGGGCGTAGCCGACTTCGACGTGCTGTGCTACGTAGCCGGCGGGGAGGGTGATCGTCGCGCCGTGCTCGGCGTGCTCGACGTCGAGGGAACCGTCGCCGCGCATTCCGGTGACGGTCCACAGGTCACCGTTCTTCACCCGGTCGCGGCCGCCCTGAATGCGTAGGTCCGACTCGTTGCGGCGAGTGACGACGGTGTCGCCCACGTGCGCAGCGAGCCCGTCGCGGAGGTTGACGGAGCGGGAGGTGTCGACGTCGCCGGTCGAGATCCGGAACGCCTGGGCGCGGGCGTTGAGGTCGGTGACGGCCGCCGCGGTGGGGGCGAGCATGAGGGAACGGACGCCGGCGAGGGTGTCCTGCTGCCACCCCTCGAACACCGCGGCGGTCATCCGTTCGCTGTCTCCGCCGACGACGCGACCGTGGTCCTGGTACCAGGAGAAGGGGTCCCCGGCTCGCATCGGGTCGCGCAGCCGGAGGGAAGCTTCTGCTTCGCCCGAGTCGCGGAAGCGGTGCACGTGCTCGAGCTGTACGGACCCGACCTCGCGGTCGATGAGGCGCAGCGCGCCGCCGGCTTCGACGGCGGAGAGCTGGCGGTCGTCACCGATGAGTCGGACGAACGCGCCGTGCTCCTGGGCGAGCTTCGTCACGTCGCGGAGGCGCTTCGTACCGGCCATGCCGGCTTCGTCGACCACGATCACGTCACCGGGCTCGAGGGCGCACTTCGCGAACACCTCGTCCTGCTGGTGTGCGGCGAGGAACCCGTGGATGGTGGTCGCCTGGATGCCGACGGCCTCGGACAGCACGGCGGCCGCGGGAGCGGACGGGGCGAGGCCGATCATGCGGGTACCGCCGGCGTTCAGGGCTTCGTTCGCGAGCTTGAGTGCGGTGGTCTTCCCGGCGCCGGCGGGGCCGATGCCGGCGACGAGCTCGACGTCGGACGTGGCGAACGTGCGGGCAAGATCGCGCTGTCCGTCGTCGAGCGGACCGTTGTGGGTGGCGGCGACGCGCTCGAACACGTCCCGGGAGACGGGCGCCATCTTCCGGTAGCGGGCGGCCTCGAGCAGCTCGTCCTCTGCTGCGAGGATGCCGCCGGAGGTGTAGACGGTCTTGGCCTTGTGGTCGAACACGGACTCGCCGTCGGAGCGAGTGAGGGGCTTGAACGCGCCGTGCGCGGGCGGCGGGGTGAGCGACACGGACGCCTGCAGGGCGGTCTTCGCGACCTGCTGTACGAGCGGTTCGGCGACGTCCTGGTCCGGGATGATCTGCGCGAGCTGCCGGCGGGCTTCGGCTTCAACCACACCGGCACCCCACACGGCGTAGTGCTCTTCCACGGTGGCGAGGACGAGGGCTGCGCGTTCGTCGACGTCGACGGTCGGCGTGCTGACACTGTCTTCCGCACGGGCCTCTGCGATGCGCTGTGCGGCGGGCAGGACCTGGGCGGCGCGCTCCTGCCCAACACGGGCTACAGCGTCGTCGTGGGTGGCCTGCGGGGAGCGTCCGTGCTCCTTCTGCGGCCGCGTCTCCAACGTCGCCTGCTGCGCGATCTTGATCTGCGCCTTCTGGTCAGGGGCGCGTCCGTGGTCACGCTGGTACTCCGAGGTGAGGCGCTCGACCTGCTCGCGGATCGACGCTGACCGGGAGGAGAACGTCTCCAACAGGTCGGTGTCGACGCCGGCGATCTCCATCACCGGACGCTTCCCGGCAGCCACGGTGCGGGCCTCGGTGGTGACGTCGAGGGCCTTGGTGACCTCGGACATGATGGCGGCGTTGTAGAACTCCGAGATGGGCACGTTCATGCGGTGGAGCAGCTTGGAGTCGATGGTGCGCCACTTGCCATCGGAGCCCTGCACCTTGTTCGCGACCACGAGGTGGTCGTGCAACTGGGGGTCGCCGTTGCGGGACTCGAAGTGCCGGAACGCGGTGACCGCGACGCCGCCCTCGACCTCGATCTGCTCGACACCATTGGTGCCGGCGCGGGTGGCCAACGCTTCCCGCTCGAGGTACGCGATGGTCGATGCGACGGCGCGGTCCTGGGCCTGCTCGATGGCCTTCCGGGTGTCGTCGTCGCTGAGCGCCCAGAGCACGGAGACGCTCTTGGCAGGTGAGCAGACCAGGTCGAACCCGGCGACGGCCTGCTGGTCGGGACGGGTCGCGGCGGTGATGTACCGCCCGAGCTCTTCCTTGTCGGCGGGCTCGCGGCCCTTCGCGTCACGGAACGCCTGCGCCCCCTCACGGGAGCGGATCAAGCGGCGCTCTTCGGTGTTCGGCTCGTGGCCCTGGATGCGCTGGAAGGTGGCGTAGCCGGCCTGGATGCGGCCCTGCAGCGAGTCCGCGTCGGCCTTGTAGACGTAGTAGGACCGGCCGAGCTTCGCAGCCTCCTGCGCCTGCTTACCGGTCTTCCCCTCGGCCAGTGCGTCGGCGATGATGCGGTCGGCATCGGGGTCCAGCCCTTCGCCGAACAGCGCCTTCATCTGCTCCTCGGTGACGGTCCCGGAGACGCCGAGAAGCTCGGCACCGCCGCCCATCCACCGGCCGGGAGGGTTGCCGTCGGCGGTGTAGTAGTCGCCGAGCTCGCGGTCGTGGTCGCGGCGAGCGTCCCCGGTGGCGACCTCGGACGTGTAGTAGGTGTACCCGTCGCCGGCGGACAGGACGTGCATCGTCATCATGCGCGACCACCGCCTGGGTGACGTGTCACCGAGCGGCGCTCATCCCAGCCACAGTGCGGGCTGGTGAGGGTCGGCATGGGGCGACTGTACCTCATTCGTTCGTAATGCCTGAGGTGTGACGCTCAAGGAGTGGCCGACTAGGTCGGACAGCGTCGGAGGAACGGAGACGATGGCTGGGCTAGTCGCGGTAGACAGACGGAGACCGGGAGCCGCAGCCAGCGACGGAGGAACGGAGTCGCGTCTGGCTGTCGGCATCCGGGTCGAGGGCTGTCACCGGCCGCGCCGCAGGTGCGAGCTACACTGGGCGACAACAGGAGCGCCGCTGGGCACCGCCGCTAGGCAGGTGCCGCCCGAATCAGGCGGGTGGTGGCCGTTAGGAATTGGGGAACGACATGGCGAACGTCCGAACGTCGGGGAAGCAGGCCGCCGCGCGCAAGGTTGCACGTGAGCGAGCAGTCGAGCGGGCGGCGGACTTCCGCCGTCGGCAGGAGCAGCTCGAAGAGCTCGCCGTCGAATACTTCGTCGCGGCCGACGCCGTTGACGGGATCAACGAGGACGCGGAAGCGCGCATCCAGAAGATTCGCGACGAGCAGGCGGCCGCGATCGCTGAGGCGGAAGCCGAAGCGCAGGCGATCATCGGACGCATGCTCGACACCAAGGTCACCCGCGACGAGGTCGCGGAACGACTCGGCATCCCCGTGCGCGACGTGAAGCGGTCCAAGGCGAAGGCTGAGACCGACGCACCGAACGGCGGCGGCGAGGCCGTGACGGCGGCCGAAAACGACGACGAGAGCGGCGAGCAGAGCGACGCACACGAGTCGTACGCGGCGTAGGAGAACCACCTCCGCAGCGAACGCGGTACCGTCCCTTACACGTGACGCGGCCCCCGACCACCTGTGTGTGGTCGGGGGCCGCGTCACGTGCTGTGACCGCTAGGCGAGGTTGACGTGCATCGACCAGATGCACACGGCGATGAAGCCGCCCCAGAACGTCAGACCAGACCAGCCGAAGACGATGCCGACGACGGCGCGACCCGGGAGGTCCGTGCCGCGGCAGAGGCCGACGATGCCGAAGACGATCGCGAGTATCGGGATCGGCAGCAGCGCCCCGAGAAGCACGGACTGGATGCCGAGGAACACGCTCCACCGTGACAGCTTCGTGCCCCGGCGAGGACCGGGCAGCGTCGGTGCCGGCGATACGGGCGACCGCTGGGGCGGCGCGTAGTTCGTCATGTTCCTGTCCCCTCGTCGGTTGTGCGCGACGGTACCGCCGGCGGCTGACACACTCGCGTCACCAGAGCGTCGGAGTGTTCGCCGCGATCCCTGTCCGACACGTGCGAACGGCATCAGCGTCCCACCCGTGCTCGCGGAACGCTTCGCGGAGCTCACGGGAGAGACGCACGCGCTCCGAGCGAGGAAAGCTGATCGTGCGGAGCGCGGTCGCGCCGTTGCGGTGTCGGCCGCGCTGCGTCCGCTCGAGCATGTTCCCGCGGTGCGTTCCCGGCGCCAGGTGCGATCGTGCCGGCTCGACGTCGACGTGCACGCAGAGTGGCACGTCGCACGCGTGCAGGAGAAGCGTCGACGGATGCAGAGCGGCGCCGGTGAGGTGCTCGTAGAGCCACCGCTGCGGGCGCATAGCGCGTTGCCCGCCGTCCGGCTGCGGCACCCAGAACCGGCCGTACCCGTCGTCACCGACGGCGCCCGTCCAGATCCAACAATCGGACGGCGCCGGCCCCTGCACTACGTGGGACCAGAACCGGTCCGCGGCCGGCGCGGGACGCGGCCCGCGAGTCATCGGCGGAGCAGTGCCCGGATCGCGGCAGCGTCCGGGCGCCCGTTCAGGTGCGTGATCGCAGGTGCGACGACCTCGTCGGGATCGGCCGCCGATGCCAGCGTGTGCGCCGTCTGCGCAAGCGTGGCAGCGAGGGTCCGCTCCCACTGGGCGTCACCCGCGAGCCGCGCTTCGCGCAGCGTGGTTGCGAGAGCAACCGCGAGGTCGTAGTCGTCCTGCACGACCAGGTCGACGGTGTGTTCGCTCATGGGTGCTCCCTCGTTACCGTTCGATGCCGTCGCTGCCACGGGACTGTTCTGGTGCGCGGGGCTCCTGCCGACGCTGCAGCTCCCGCCGTCGGTTTTCGTCCTCGTGACCGGCCGACGTCAACCGGTGAACGTCGTAGCCGGCGCCGCGGAGCGTGCGTCGGTCCTGTTCCGCGCGACGCGACGCGATCCGCGGGCCGGGGACCTGCGGGCCCGCCTCGGCCTCGCGGTCGTCCGTGCGCAGGTGCGTCTTGATGTACTCGGCGAGGGGACGGTCGTTGCCGGCGACTGCGTGGAGGCGAGCGGTGCGAAGCTCGTCCACGTCGACGCGTTCCCAGTCGATCGGGTGGCCTGCCCGTTCCGCGATCGCGGACACGTAGGTGCTTTGGGATCTGGTGTTGCCGTCACGGTAGGGATGGATCGCCGAAAGCTCCCCCCACCGGTCGGCGAGCCGGTCGGCGAACGTGTCGGCGTCGAGGCCGGTGAGGTAGTCCTCCCGCTCGAGCTTGCCGAACAACGTCGAGAGGTTGGCGTCGATGTACTCCGGGCGGCAGTACGGGATCCCCGTCCCGCTGGCCTGCACGTCGACGTCACGGATGCGGCCGGCGATGCCGGGCACCAGGTCGCCGAACATGCGCTCGTGGATGCTCTGCAGGTAGTCGTAGCCGGGGCGGTCGGGCACGCGCTCGGCGCGGACCTCGGCCATTGTGATCGACGCGACGTCGTTCATCGCCTCGTCGAGCTCACGGTGCGTCCGGTAGTTGGCGGCGTTGATGAGGACCCCGCCGCTACCCGGGTAGGTGTACTTGTCGTCGACGCTCATCCGCTCCCCCGCAGGACGCCGGCGCTCAGCGCTGGCGGAGCGGAAACCCGTGCTTCGCCGCGACCTCCGCGCGTGCATCCTCCGGCGACAGCGTTCCCTCGAGGATGCGACGGGCACGGCCAAGCGCTTCCGCGTTCGGGAAGTGGCCGGCGAGCTGCTGGCCCTTCTCGACCAGCGCCATCTCCTGCTCGACGTCGATCGCCCGCGTGGTGTCGTGCTCGGTCTTGATGCTCATGGGGACTCCCCTGCTCGTAGGTCGATTCTACCAACCGGGTCGATCGCGGAACCGGTGGATCTCGTGGTGACGGCGAGGACCACTCAGGCGCGGGTGCCGGCGTACGGGGGAACATGCGGTCGATCGCCGCTTCGTGGCGGTCGGCGCGCTCATCTTCACCGCGGGCCCGAGAGAGCTCCGCGAACGTCGGACGCTCCGGCTCGGCGGGTGCGGGTCGGCGGCACATCTCGGCGTAGTACCGGTCTGCGTCACGCTCCGACTGCTCGAGGCGGGCCCGCAGTTCGAGGACCTCGGTCATGAGTTCCGGGGCGGCCATCTGGAACCCGACCATGTAGCCGGCCTCCCAGACCTTCCGCTGCTCCGCGGTCAGTTCCCACTCGCGAACGTTCTCGGTCGGGTCGGCGGTGGCAGCGTCGATCGCGCGGAACGCGGCCACGGTGTCGCCGGCGTAGAGCTCGTCGACGGCGTCGCGGGTGGACTGCTGGACGACGTCGGGACGGACAGGGGTCGGACGTTCGAGCGTCATCGTCATCACGCGGCCGTGACCGTCGAGGTGGCGGTCTTGGTGGCGGTCTTGAGCTGGTCGATCTTGTCGGGTCGGAAACCGCTCCAGGAGCCGGTCTCGGTGTCGGTGATGACGATGGGTGCGTTCATGCCGACGGTGGTCTTCCACTCCTCGATCTGCGCCTGGTCGACGTCTTCGAGGTGAACCTCGTTGAACTCGATGCCGGCGGAGACGAGAGCGCGCTCGGTGGCCATGCACATGCCGCAGAAACCGGACTTGCTGTAAACCGTGATGCTCATCGAAATCACCTTCCGAAAGATTGTGATGCGGTGGGGGCCCCTCCCCCGCTGCATGCTTCTATTCTACCGCCGAATTGCTGACTTGACCAGCATTTTCCTGCATTGTTTGACTCTTTTCCAGCCGGTCGGCACACCGCTTGGCAGGCCGTCCGCCTACATTCTCCGGCACCACCGCAGGGCGTTTAGGAAGGCCACTTCGGGGAGTGAATGACAGCGGGAGGATCGGAAATCCCGGGCGCATTAGCCCTGTTCTGTCATTCACGGAACCGAATAGGAATGCCTGGTTACGCCTCTCGCGTCGCCGCTGTCCCGGCCTCCTGCGGAGCGGCCTCCCCAGTCGCGACGGCAACCGCCGAAGTCACACGATCGCTGAGGGCGCGCGCATCGGCGAGGCCGCACCGTCGTGCTTCGATCCACTCGAGGTCGGGGCCTTCGTCCTCGTCCCACTCGTAGGCATCGTCGAGGCTTTGCGACGTTGCCGGTACGACCCGCTGCACGAGTCGGACGATGTGCTCCCAGTCCTCGCGGTTCAAGGTGACCTGCACTGTGTCATTCATGGTGTTTCCTCTCCCTCTCGTTTTTTTGCCGTGAAGGCGACTTGTCGCCGCTAGGACGAGCGCCCGGAATGCAACCGGTCGTGGAATATATGGAGGGGACCCGCTTGCGGGGAGGGGCCGTTTATGCCGCGAAAGCCGGTTGCATTCCGGGTGATCGTCCGTATGCTGCCGAAGGCTTCACGGCAAAAGAACGGGCCGCAGGCCCCGCAGACCGGCGCTCCGTCGCCGGTTCTACCAGCACCGCAGGTGCGCCGGGGGTGTGGGGGCGGGCCGCCTCCACGGGCGACCGAAGGTCGGCCACGCCCCCGGGCTCCCGTGGGCCCATCACTCGGCCGCGGTGTCGAGGTCCCGGAGTCGGTGCAGCTCCGTGGCGATCGCGTCGAATCGGTCGGCTTCCCGCGCGTGCTGGCGGTGCTTCCGGCTGCCCTCAACCCAATGCGCTGCGCTGGCGCGTGCGACGTCGGCGCGGAGTTCGGTCCACGTGATCGTCTGGGCGAGGGTGAACGGCGGCTGCGTGCCGGTGTCGCGGAGCCCGCTCCGCGGTGCGACGGGGGCCGGGCTGGGGTCGTAGAACTCATCGCGCCAGGCGTAGCCGACGGCACCGGCGGGGCCGTCGCCGCCGCGGTCGAACGCGGCGCGGTGCTCGTTGTCGAGGTGGTGGGGGCGTCGGGTGCAGAACCACTCTTCGCCCATCTCGGCGGTTTCTGCGCCGCACGTGGCGCCGGTCGAGTCGAGGTCCGCGGCCGGGGCGGCCGGGTCGGTCGTGCGGGGGTCGAGGTCGTCGGGGCGGCGGTAGGTGACGGCGTCCATCGGTGGTGCTCCTTCCGGGGGCGGGGGCCGCTCGGCGGCCCCCGCGGTGACTACTGGTCGGTGGGCTCCGCGTCGTCGCCGTCTTCGGCGTCGACGTCGGCAGGGGTGAGGATCGCGGCCACCTGGTGCGCCGCCATGAGGACGCGGGCGGCGGTTGAGCGAATCAGGTCGGCGTTCGCGTCCGACCATCCGGCGACGTAGCCGATCGAGTAGGCGGCAGTGTCGAACCCGACCAGTCCAGCGACGACGTAGGCGACGCTCTCGGCCTCGGTTTCCATGAGGCCGCGGTGCTCGGCGTACTCGGTCAGGTCGTCGGTGTGGCCGAGGAGGATGTGCGCGAGCTCGTGAATGAGCGTCTTCGCGGAGTGCTCCGGGGCCAGGTGCGACCCGATTACGACGCGGCGGGCGGCGGGGTCGGTGAAGCCGTTGCGGCCTTCTCCCGGCTCGGTGTGCTCGACGCTCCATCCGTCCGCGACCAGGTGGGCGGTCAGGGTGCCGATGACGCCGTGGTCATCGGTTCCGGTCAGGGGCGCGGTGAGGGTCGACGGGTCGGCGGCATCCGGGTCGATCGGGTCGGTCTGGGCGATGTCGAACACGGGCAGGATCGGGAACCGGGGGTAACGCTTCTCGACGTCGTCGCCGTTCTCGTCCTGCTCGGTCACCTTCTTGGTGCTGTAGCCGAAGATGCGGAGCGACTTCTCTCCCTTGCGGACCTGGCGGCCGAGGGCCTGCCACTTCCGGAACCCCGCCACCCGCTCGGCGTCGGGGCGCTGAGCGAGGATCAACAACACGTTGTTGAGGCTGTACGTGTGGAACGCGCCCGCGAACTGCAGGAAGGCCGTCCACCGGTCCGAGTCGCGCAGCTGCTCGACCTGCGTCGCGATCGACTCGTGCAACGCGGCCGCCTGCTCCTTCCGCTGCTCGGGGGTGACGGACGGGCGGCGGGTGTTGGTGGTGCGCTTCTTGGTGGCGGTGGTGGTGCTCATGGTCTGTACCTCCGGGGTCTCGATCGGTGAGGATGGGAGGCGGGAGGGGGCAATTACGAGTTGTCCCCTCCCGCCTTGGTTCACTCCGCGGGCGGCGTGAAGGTGATCGTGTCGACGAACGTGGCGACCTCGACCCCTTCGAGAACGAACGTGCTCGCGAGGGTCCAACCCAGCGACGCGGCGGTCTTGAGTTCCGCGGCCCGCTCTCGCAGTGCCGCCGTCCTCGCCTCGGCTGCGTCGTCGGCCTTGCTGACAACCCGGGTCAGCGTCTCGATCTGGTAGCGCATGTGCTCTTCCTCTCCCTCTCGTTTTTTTGCCGTGAAGGCGACTTGTCGCCGCTAGGACGGGAGGGTGGAGTGCAACCCGAAGGGCGGTGGGGGAGAGAATTTCGGCGCGAAATAAGGGAGCGAAGCGACCGCGTGCCGAAAATCTCGGAGGAGCCGGCGGCTTGCCGCTTGCGCGGAACCCGGACGTCCGTACGCTGCCGAAGGCTTCACGGCAAAGAAACGGGCCGGAGGCCCAAACTGTGCCGGCGAAGCCGGTTCCACTGGGAGCGAAGCGACTCCCGGCCGGGGCCGGAAGCCCTGGGCTGGAGCGCCACGCTCGACTAATCGTCTGGAGACGTAGTGGATTTCGACACGTTGCTGGTCTGGCGTTGGTTCGGTGGCTATCGGGGCACGTTCACCAACACCCGGATCGCAGGCCCGAGTAGTCCTGTTGTCTCGGCCCCCACGGCGAACCTCGACGCCCTACTCGCGTGGTCACAGGAGCAAGTTGAGTTGGGGATCGTCCGTCCGACGCCCACGTTCACTGTCAAATGCGATGGAGTCCCCATCAACCGATTCCTCTGGGCGAGAACTATGCAGGTGGCGCGGCTTTCCTGGGAGGAGATCTAGGGCACGCGGGACCTGCGCCGCCATCCTGGACCTGCCGCAGGCGGTGACAGCCGAGAGCTCCGTCGAGCGGCTCCGGGGTCTGGGAGGGGGCGGAGCCCCTTGCCGTTGCGGCGGAGCCGCGACGCGGCGGAGCCGCGACGCGGCACACGGACGCTGAGACGGCCCGATGGGACCGGTGCCGGGTGTGCGTGGGGGCCGCTGGCTGCGACCCCCACGCTGGTTCACCTACTCGGCTGCGGTGTCCGCGTCCTCGGCCTGGTCGACCGGCTCGGGCTGGATGCCCGCGGCGATCTTCTCGACGTCGGTCAGGCGGTGGCCCCATGCGGCCAACTGGTTGAGGTACGCCGCACCCTCGGTGGTGGGGCGTCGCCACCACTCGCGGTTCGCCGCGTTCTCGAACGCGGACAGCACCACGGCGAGGGCGACGTGCGGTGCCTTCGCGGGGTGCTGCTCGACCCACGTCGCGACCGTGTCAGCGCCGTAGCCGGTCCCCGACTCGATGCTGAGCAGATCGCGGACACCGCCGCTGTTGTCGGCGCGCATGGTCCACCCGTGGCGGGTGCCCGCGACGGCGGCGAACATGGTCCAGTCCTTCGGCAGCGTCTTGCGCTGCAGGAGCGACTTCACGAACTCGGTCCGGAGCGTGTCGGCCGCGTCCCACGCCTTGTTGTTGACGATCAGTTCCCGGCGCGCAGCCTTCTCGGCCTCCTTCTGCTCGGCGGCTTCTTCCTCTGTCAGTTCCGCCGCCGGGGCGGTGCTGAATGAGTACCGGGGGTACTTCACGTGGTGCGCCTCCGGGGTGGTGCACACCGCGACCGCGGTGTGCTCACCCCATGCCTGCAGGAACAGAGCGTGACCGGCGCAGCCGGTCGCGTGCGCTTCCGGGTCAAGGATGGGCCGGTCCTCGGCGTCGTCCTCGGCGTCGGTCAGGTTCGTCAGGGCCGTGTAGTCGTCCTCGGTCGTGACGACGCGGACGCCCTTGGCTTCCCACTCCCCCGTGATCCGGGCCATGTCGGCCTTGCCCTGCCGGTCCTGCCGGATGCGCTCGGCGGTGAACGGCAGTTCTTCGGCGTAGCCCTCGTCCACGCAGCCCTGCAATTCCGCGATGGCCTCCGGGTCGTCCTGGAACTCCGCGAACAGCAGTGCATCGTCCAGGGTGAGCGCGGAGTCGGTCACGGCCTTCGTCGCGGCCTCCGACTTCGCGACGGCGAGGGTCGCCTTCACGGTGTCCCGCTTCGTGCCGGTCTCCTTGGCGATCGCGGTCGCGGACAGGCCCTCCAACTCCAACTGCCGGTACGCCTGCAAGCGGTCCGCGTCGGTGAGACCGACGCGGCGCTCGTTGGCGACCAACTGCTCCGCGATCCGGGCCGCGGTGCTGTCGCCGCGCTCGGTGATGAACACCGGGACGGTGGTCCCGGCCTCGCGGGCAGCGAGGACGCGCATCTGTCCGTCGCGGACGACCACGGCCCCGTCGGCGTTGCGGTAGCCGATGGTCGGCAGGAGGACCCCGTGGCGCTTCACGGACGCCAGGAACGCGGGGTCGAGGTCGGCCGCGGTGCGGACGTTGTCCTCGATCATCACGTCCGCGGCGGGGACGTGCACCAGGTCGACGCCGGTCGCGGCGGGAGCCGCGTCGACCGGGGTCTCGATGGTGCTGTCCTCGGGCTGCGGCTGGTCCGTCAGGTGAGTAACGGCGATGTGTTCGGTGATGCTCAT
>NZ_CM143271.1:0-3474087 GCF_054956955.1 Curtobacterium sp. RM9 | reverse complement strand
GTGGCGCTCGTCTCCTGGTCTCGTTCGGCGTCCGGACGGGTGCCGGACGTGCTGCTCGTGCTGCTCGTGCGTGCGACCCGCGGATCGCACTGGTGGCGTCCGCTGGATCGTCGGCGGTCCGGCGGGCTCCGTCACCCGCTCGATCCGCGTGTCGACCCCCGGTGCAGTCCACAGGGTTGTCCACAGTCTCGTCCACGGCGGCTGCGGGCTGCATGACAGCGGGACTCCCCTGTGTTGGCGGGCCGCAGGCCGTTCGACCACACCACTGTAAAGGACCGGACCGCGTCCCACCGAACGCACGTTTTCCCCAATGTGGAAACTGAACGTGCGAGGTCACGGCCCGGTCCGGTCCCTCGTCGCCGTTTGACCTGCTCGCCGCTGTCACGTACCGTTAACCAGTTGACTGCGGCCGCTTGGTCGCGCCCATCGCCTGCCGTTCGGCCCCCGAGCGGCTACACGTACGTGACGGCTCGCCGCGAGCAGCCGTGTGGAGAACATCATGAGCAAGCGCACCTTCCAGCCGAACAACCGTCGCCGCGCCAAGAAGCACGGCTTCCGCGCCCGCATGCGTACCCGTGCCGGCCGCGCCATCCTCGCTGCGCGCCGTTCCAAGGGCCGCACCGAGCTCAGCGCCTGAGCCAGGAACGTCTGACCGGGTCACACCCGGTCGGTTCCCGGCTGGGGTCCCGGTAACACCGTGTTGGCACGCGCCAACCGCATCGTCCGCGGTGACGACTACCGGTCCGTCGTGCGTCGTGGTCGCAGGAGCGCCACGGCGCACGCCGTCGTATCGGTGATCCGTCGCCCCGCGGACGCCGGCCTCGTCGACCCCGCGCCGACACGGTTCGGGTTCATCGTCGCGAAGACGGTGGGCAACGCCGTGACCCGCAACCTGGTCCGACGGCGCCTCAAGGCGATCGCCCACGGGCTGCTCGCCGACGCTCCTGTCGGCTACGACGTGGTGGTCCGTGCACTGCCAGCCGCCGCGCAGGCCACATGGCCTACCCTGCTCGGAGACGTCTCGCGTTCCTTCGCGCGCGGTGTGGAGAAGGCAGCATGAACCGCAACTTCTGGACCCGGCTCGCCTGGGTCGTCGCGTTGCTCCCGCGCAACGCGTGCGTCGTCGTGCTCCGGGCCTACCGGGCCGTCATCTCCCCGCTCTACGGCAACGTCTGCCGCTACCACCCGTCGTGCTCCCGGTACGCGCTCGAAGCGATCCAGCAGTACGGCGTCGTCCGCGGTTCCGCGATGGGCGCATGGCGCATCGCACGGTGCAACCCCTGGGCCGCCGGCGGCATCGACGACGTCCGCGATCGCAGCCGCCCCTACCTCGTCAACCGGTTCGGGTTCGTGCTCGCGCCGTCCCCGCAGCAACTGCAGTCCGTGACGGTCTCCCACCGTCCTGTCCTGCTCCCTCAGCGCACTCGAAAGGCGTGACCCTCCCGTGGAATTCATCGGCACGATCCTCTGGCCGCTCAAGTGGGTGGTCTCGGCCATCCTCGTCGGCTTCCACTCCCTCTTCGAGGCCATCGGGATGGACCCGGGCGCCGGCATCACCTGGGTGCTCTCGATCATCTTCCTGACGTTCGTCGTCCGCGCCGCGCTCATCCCGATCTTCGTTCGGCAGATCAAGTCGCAGCGCCGCATGCTCGAGGTCGCGCCGCAGCTCAAGAAGATCCAGGACAAGTACAAGGGCAAGAAGGACCAGTTCTCGCGTGAGGCCATGAGCCGCGAGACCATGGCGCTCTACAAGGAGACCGGGACCAACCCGCTCAGCTCCTGCCTGCCGCTGCTCATCCAGATGCCGATCTTCTTCTCGCTGTACTCCGTGCTGCACGAGGCGCAGATCAACAAGACCGGGATCGGCCTGCTCTCGAGCGACCTCGCCAAGTCGTTCGGCAATGCGTCGCTCTTCGGCGCTCCCCTGCACGAGACCTTCACGAACGCCTCCGGGTGGGAGGTCCGGGCCATCGCGGGCTTCATGATCGTCGTGATGACCGCCTCGCAGTTCATCACGCAGCTGCAGCTGGTGGCGAAGAACATGTCGCCGGAGACCAAGGCGTCGCCGATGTACCGCCAGCAGAAGATGATGCTGTACGTCCTCCCGCTAGTCTTCGTGATCTCGGGTCTGTCGTTCCCCCTCGGCGTCATGTTCTACTGGCTCGCCTCGAACGTCTGGACGATGGCGCAGCAGTACTTCGTCATCCGCAGCATGCCGACCCCGGGGTCCGAAGCCGCCCTCGCGCGTGAGGCCCGCCTCGCGAAGAAGGCCCAGCGCCGCGGCACCGCGACGCCGGTGCTCGCCGAAGCCGGTGCCGGTGCGTCGGCCGTCGAGGTCGAGCCGGTGCGGATCAACACGCAGCGGACCCAGCCGGTCGGCAAGAACCGCTCCAAGAAGAACGGGAAGAAGTAAGTGACCGAGCAGGACATCGCCGCCGCCGAGACCACCGACGTGCTCGACACCGAGACGACCGAGTCCGCTCCGGACGACGCCCCCTCGACCGACGCCGAGGACGGTCGTGACGAGGCGGACATCGCCGCGGACTACATCGAGGAACTGCTCGACATCTGCGACCTCGACGGAGACATCGAGATCGAGGAGCGCGGTGGCCGCGTCTACCTCTCGGTGACCGACGAGGGCGGCGCCCTGCGCGTGCTCTCGAAGCCCGACACGGTGTCGGCGCTCCAGGAGCTCACCCGCATCGCGGTGCAGGCGGAGACGGGCGAGTTCAGCCGGCTCATCCTCGACGTCGGCGGCTCGCGTGACGCCCGCGCCACCGAGCTGCAGCGGCTCGTGGACACCGCCATCGAGCGTGTCGAGGGCGGGTCGTCCTCGGCGGCACTCCCCCCGATGTCTTCGTACGAGCGCAAGCTCGTCCACGACCTGGTCGCCGAGAAGGGCTTCCACTCGGAGTCCGAGGGCGAGGGCCGGGACCGCCACACCGTCGTCACGCGATGACGGACGCTTCCGCTCCCGACACATCGGGCTCGGCCGCTCCGGTGCTCGAGGCGGAGCCGTCCGCTGCCGCGACGCTCTTCGGGGACCGCGTGGACCTCGCTCGCTCCTTCACTGCCGAACTCGCCCGTCGTGGTGAGGAACTCGGCCTGATCGGCCCCCTCGAACTCCCCCGGCTCTGGACGCGACACATCCTCAACTCTGCCGTGGTTGCTCCCCTCCTGGAGGCGCGGGGCCGGGTCGCAGACGTCGGTTCCGGTGCCGGCCTTCCCGGCCTGGTACTGGCCATCGCCCGGCGCGACGTGCATCTGACACTCATCGAGCCGATGGAGCGCCGTGTCGACTGGCTGACGTCAGAGGCTGAACGTCTCGGCCTCGACAACGTCGCCGTCGTGCGTGCACGAGCTGAGGACGTGGCGGACGACATCGTCGTCGACCAGGTCACCGCCCGCGCCGTCAGTGCCTTGTCGAAGCTGATCCCGATCACGGTGCCGCTCGCGCGGTCGGGTGGGCAGCTGATCCTGATGAAGGGCGCTCGGGTCGAGGACGAGATCGAGAAGGCCCGGAAGGTCATCCTGCGCAAGCGGCTGTCCGACGTCGAGGTGCTCGAGCTCGGAGCCGGTGTGGTCGAGGAGACCACGCGCGTGTTCCGGGCTACAGTTGACTGACGCTGCGGCTCGGACCGGTTCGACCGGTCGCCAGCGGCTCCGCGTTTCACGTGGAACATCGAACCGGAGAAGAGGCACTCGTTGAGTTCATCGACCGACTACGACGCGTCGACGCCGCTTGCGCGGGAGATCGCTGATCTGAACCGTCGACGTCGGGCGATCGCCACCCAGCAGTTCCCGCTGCCGACGAAGACGCGGATCTTCACCGTGTCCAACCAGAAGGGTGGCGTCGGGAAGACGACCACCACGGTGAACCTGGCGGCGGCACTGGCTCACGGCGGCGCCCGCGTGCTCGTCATCGATCTCGACCCGCAGGGCAACGCGTCGACCGCACTCGGCGTCGACCACCAGGCCGAGGTCGCGAGCATCTACGACGTGATCGTCGATGAAGCACCGATCGCCGACACCGTGCAACGCTCGCCGGAGTCCGAGACGCTGTGGTGTGTGCCGGCGACGATCCACCTCGCCGGCGCCGAGATCGAGCTCGTCTCCCTCGTTGCGCGCGAGCAACGACTCCGGACCGCGCTCGACCAGTACCTCTCGTCCCTGGACGAGCCGTACCACTACGTCTTCATCGACTGCCCGCCCTCGCTCGGGTTGCTGACGATCAACGCCTTCGTCGCGGCCCAAGAGGTCCTGATCCCCATCCAGTGCGAGTACTACGCGCTCGAGGGTCTGAGTCAGTTGCTCCGCAACATCGAGCTCATCGAGCGCCACCTGAACCCGAACCTCCAGGTCTCCACCATCCTGTTGACCATGTACGACGGGCGGACGAACCTGGCGAACCAGGTGGCCGCCGACGTCCGCGAGCACTTCGGCGATCAGGTCCTCAAGGCCATGATCCCCCGGTCCGTCCGCGTCAGCGAGGCCCCGAGCTACGGGCAGAGCGTGGTCGCGTACGACGTCAACTCCAGCGGATCGCTCTCCTACCTGGAAGCGGCCGCCGAGATCGCAGCACGAGGAGCGCAGCACTGATGGCACCGAAGCGAACCGGACTCGGCCGAGGAATCGGCGCGCTCATCCCCGCAGCGCCCGAGCAGCAGGAGCGCCCGGTCGACGTCTTCTTCCCGACGGGGGGCTCCCCCGCGTCCGCGCCGACCGCCGAGGAGCTCGTTGCGGTCCCCGGGGCTCGCCTCGCGAACCTCAACCCGCTCGACGTCGTGCCGAACGCGCAGCAGCCGCGGAAGGAGTTCCGCGAAGAAGAGCTGCAGGAGCTCGTGCACTCCATCCGTGAGATCGGCGTGCTGCAGCCGATCGTCGTGCGCCCGATCGCGGACGCATCGGGAACGGACGCGAAGTACGAGCTCATCATGGGCGAACGGCGACTCCGCGCAACGAAGGAGCTCGGGTTCGCGACCATCCCGGCGATCGTCAAGGAGACTCCCGACGACGCCATGTTGCGGGACGCTCTGCTCGAGAACCTGCACCGCGCGCAGCTGAACCCGCTCGAAGAGGCGTCGGCCTACCAGCAGCTCCTCGCGGACTTCGGGATCACGCAGGAGCAGCTCGCCCAACGGATCGGGCGATCTCGTCCGCAGATCACGAACACCATCCGGTTGCTCCGCCTGCCCTCCCCCGTTCAGCGTCGTGTCGCGGCCGGCGTTCTCTCCGCCGGACACGCGCGCGCGATCCTCGCTGCACCGGATGCGGAGGCGATGGAGTACCTGGCAGAGAAGATCGTCAACGAGGACCTGTCGGTCCGTGCTGCCGAGGCGATCGCGCAGCAGCTGAACGCGAAGGCACCGGTGAAACCCAAGGCCGAACCGTCCAAGCGTCAGGCCCACTTCAACGACCTGGCTGACCGTCTCGGCGACCGGCTCAACACGCGGGTGCGCATTGCCGTGGGCGCTCGGAAGAGTTCGGTGACGATTGACTTCGCCAACGGCGCCGATCTGAACCGGATCCTGAGCGAACTCGGCCTGCAGGACGTCGCGGACTAGCTGGTCCGTCGCGGACACCACTCTGGAGGCGCTGTGCGCCCCACTCAGGGCCGTTCAGCAGGGATCGGACCTAGAGACCAGTGCGGACTACTGCTGGCCCGCTGTGCGGCTTACAGGCCTGCTCGGCGAGGTTCCACGTGGAACACTGCCGGATTGCAGTGTCCGGAGCTTCCGCAACCCGACGGCAGCGAAGAGTGGCTTGAGCACGATCAGTTCGCCGAACCGGTAGTCGTCAGCGGTCACGAGACGGCGGGCAAGGTCGGGTCGCTGCTTAGCCAAGTACCGTCGGGCCTTCTCCGCGTGCAGGCCGTTCGACGCGATGGCGATCCATCGAGCACGCTCGAGCTCGGGGATCGTGTTGACGACGTTGTCCCACGTTGACTCGCTCGTCCGCTCGACGACGAGCGGGCCGGTCCACCCTCGCCGGCGAAGCTCCTGAGCAAGGAGATCCGACTCGGGTATCGGTCCGCCGACGGCTCCGCCGGAACACACGATCGTCACATCGGAGCCGTCAGGCCGTCCTTCGGCGGTGCGGAGAGCGATCGACACGCGCCACTGATTCACCGCGTTGATCCGCGCTGACCGATTCCGGAAGCCGAGGACGAGCACGACTCCAGGCCCCGCGCCGATCGGGGGCAGCTCCCGGCGCTGACGAAGTGACGCCCGGGCGTGCACCACCTCGCCCCATGCGAGCAGGGCGGGGACCGTGGTCAGAAGGACCGCTAGCGCACAGCGCGACGTTCCACGTGGAACATCGCGGCGCGAGGTCACGCGCGGTGGTCGCGGATCGCCTGCTCGGCCAGCTCGGCGTACGTCCAACCGAGATCGAAGCCGGAAGCAGAGAGTGCCTGCGGAACGAGGGAGGTCTCGGTGAGTCCGGGCAACACGTTCGCCTCCAGGAACCAAGGAGTACCGGCACCATCGACGATCAGGTCGACGCGGGAGATGTGCCGGAGGCCGAGCGCCGCATGGGCTGCGATCGCAGCCTCGGACACAGCGGCGGCATTCTCGACCGAGAGGCGAGCGGGCGTGTAGAACGTGGTTTCCCCGGCGTTGTACCGGGCCTCGAAGCCGTACGTCCCGTTCCGAGGAACGATCTCGACTGCGGCGAGGGACGTCGGCCCGTCGCCGGTGTCGATGATGCCCACGGCGACCTCGGTGCCGCGGATGAGCTGCTCCACCACGACGTCGTCGCAGTAGGTGTAGCCCGTCACCATTGCGCGCGGGAGGTCGTTGACGTCCTCGACGAGGGTGACGCCCTGCGCGCTCCCTCCGCGCGCTGGCTTCACTGCGAGCGGCACCGGGTGCTCGACGGCGATGGCGTCGAGCACCCCGACGGCACCGAGTTCGCGGAAGACGTCGTGCGAGAGCGTCACGGACCGGGGCGTCTTGACGCCGGTCCTGGCGACCAGTGCGGAGGCCGTGGGCTTGTCCCAGGCCAACCGCGCAGAGGTCGATCGCGAGCCGACGTAGGGGATGTCCAGTGCCTCCAGGATGCCGCGGAGTGCGCCGTCCTCGCCGGACGCACCGTGGAGAGCCGGCCAGACCACGTCCGGCCGGGTCTCACGGAGCGCGGGCAGCAGCGAGGCGTCCGCGTCACGGAGGTCGACGCGCCATCCGTAGCCGCTCAGGGAATCAGCGACACGGCGTCCGGAGCGGAGTGACACGTCGCGTTCGTGCGAGATCCCTCCCGCGACGACGATGACGTGACGATTGGTGAGCTCGACCATGCGCGGGACCTCCGAGATGCAGTGTTTGAGGAAAGGGCCGGTCAGGCGACGTTCGGCGGCGGTGCACTGACCGCCGACGACGGGCGGATCGCCGCGGCGGGGCTCGGAGCCGCGCCCGATCGGGCCGCATGCCCGAAGGTCTCCAGCAGCTCGAGCTCGTCGTTGACGACGGTGGCCAGACGCTTGACGCCGACCCGGATCTGCTCGGCGGTCGGGTAGCAGAAGGACAGACGGATGTTGCCGCCACCCCGACCGTCAGCGTAGAAGGCCGTCCCCGGGGTGTAGGCCACCAGCTCCTTCACCGCGCGCGGGAGCATGCCCTTCGAGTCCAGCTGCTCGGGCAGCGTCAGCCAGACGAAGAACCCACCGTTCGGCTTCGTCCAGGAGAGGTCGGGCAGGAACTCCCCCAGTGCCGAGAGCATCGCGTCGCGGCGCTCGGCGTAGAGCCCGCGGAACGTGTCCACCTGACCCTTCCAGTCCGCCGCATCGAGGTAGGCGTTCACCACGTACTGCCCGAACGAGTTCGGTGCGAGGACCGCCGACTCGTTCGCCAGGACGAGCTTCTCGCGGATGGCGTGCGGCGCCAGGGCCCAGCCGACGCGGAAACCGGGAGCGAGGGTCTTCGAGAACGAACCGAGGTAGACCACGCCCTCCTCGTCGATGGAGCGGATCGCCTGCGGGGCCGGCTCGTCGAACCAGAGGAGTCCGTACGGGTTGTCCTCGAGCACGAGGATGCCGTTCGACCGGCAGATGTCGAGGACCTCGATACGGCGCTCGCGGCTCATCGTGACGCCGGCGGGGTTGTGGAAGTTGGGGATCGTGTACAGGAACTTGATCCGCTTGCCCTGCGTCCTGAGGTTCGCGATCGCCTCGCGCAGCGCCTCGGGGACCAGACCGTGCTCGTCGGTCGTCACGTGCACCGTCTCGGCCTGGTAGGACCGGAACACGCCGATCGCACCGACGTAAGACGGAGACTCGGCGAGCACGACGTCGCCCGGGTCGATGAAGAGCCGCGTGACGAGGTCGAGCGCGTGCTGCGAGCCGGTGGTCACGACGACGTCCTCGGCGCTGGCACGGATGCCCTCGAGGCTCATCACGTCGACGATGTGCTCACGCAGGGAGCGCAGGCCCTGGCCACCGCCGTACTGCAGCGCCATCGCGGCGTCCTCGGTCATCACGCGGTCGATCGACCCTGTGACGAGCTCCCTGGGGAGCGCGGAGACGTACGGCATGCCGCCGGCGAGGGAGACCACCTCGGGCCGCGAGGCGACGGCGAACAGGGCTCGGACCTCGGAGGCGCTCAGCCCGGCGGTGCGCTGGGCGTAGGAGTCGTACCAGGGGTCGAGACTGTTGCCGTTCGTCATCGTGTGCTCCGATCAGTGGGACATTCCCGCCACACTACGACATCCGTCGCCGTGACCCGGGTGGGAGGTGCGGGCCGATCCTGAGGTTGTGGCTCGCCGGCTCGCAGGGGCCGGCCCCGAGAACGACGGCGGCCCCACTCTCCGGGGAGAACGGGGCCGCCGTGGTGCGCTGGGGACGACTACGCGAGGAACTCGGCGAGGTCGGCCTCGAGGGCCGGCTTCGGCTTGGCGCCGATGACGGTCTTGACGACCTCGCCGCCCTTGAACACCTTCATCGCCGGGATCGACGTGATCTGGTAGTTCATGGCCGACTGCGGGTTGTCGTCGACGTTGAGCTTGACGATCTCGATCTTGTCGGCGTGCTCCGCGGCGATCTGGTCGAGGATCGGGGAGACGGCGCGACACGGGCCGCACCACTCGGCCCAGAAGTCGACGAGGATGGTCTTGTCGGACTTGAGGACCTCGTCCGAGAAGGTGGCGTCGGTGACGGCCTTGGCGTTGGACATGTGTGCTCCTTCGAGAAGTTCAGTGGGTACAACGGCTGCGCCGCTGCACTATTCCGGTCGGGTCAGGCGCGAGCGGCCTCGACGTCGATGGTCGCGGGCCACTCAGGGGTGACACCCTCGGCCTGGTCGGTCAGTGCGTCGTCGAGATCGGCGAGGTACTTCTCGGCGTCGAGTGCCGCGACCGCTCCCGAACCGGCAGCGGTGATCGCCTGGCGGTAGGTCGGGTCGATGACGTCACCGGCGGCGAAGACACCCGGGAGGTTGGTCTTCGAGGAGCGGCCCTGCACAGCGATGGTGCCCTCGGGCGCGATGTCGATCTGGCCGTGGATGAGGTGCGTGCGCGGGTCGTTGCCGATCGCGATGAAGAGACCGTCGAGCGCGAGCTCCGACGCTTCACCCGTGACGGTGTCCCGCAGCGAGACGCCCTCGACGGAGGAAGCACCCGTGATGCCGGTGACCTCCTTGTTCCACGCGAACTCGATCTTCGGGTCGTTCATCGCGCGGTCCTGCATGATCTTCGACGCGCGCAGGGAGTCCTTGCGGTGGATGACCGTCACCTTGTCAGCGAAGCGGGTGAGGAACGTGGCCTCCTCCATCGCGGAGTCACCACCACCGACGACGGCGATGTTCTTCTGACGGAAGAAGAAGCCGTCGCACGTCGCGCACCAGCTCACGCCGTGGCCGGACAGGCGCTCCTCGTCGGCGAGGCCCAGGTGGCGGTAGGCCGAACCGGTCGCGTAGATGACCGCGAGGGCCTCGTACGTCTCGCCGGAGCCGACCGTGACCTTCTTGACGTCGCCCGTCAGGTCGACCGACACCGCGTCGTCGTACAGGACCTCGGCGCCGAACTTCTCGGCCTGCTCCTGCATCTTGATCATGAGGTCCGGGCCCTGGATCCCCTCGGGGAAGCCCGGGAAGTTCTCGACCTCGGTGGTCTTGGTGAGCTCGCCGCCGGTCTCGACGCTGGACGCGACGATCAGGGGCTTGAGCTCCGCGCGCGCGGCGTAGATGCCGGCGGTGAACCCGGCAGGACCGGAACCGATGATGATGAGCTGGCGCATGCCTCGCTGCCCTTCCGTTGAGTGCTGACCGGGTCAACACATGGTACCGGCGGGACATTCCGTGCCGCCGGTGAGCGCATCGGGGCAGCGCCTAGCGGCCGAGTCGCTTGCGGAGGAGCGCCACCGCGTTCGTGATCTCGCCGTTCCGCGCCACCACGAGGGCACCGAAGTAGACGGCGGCCATCACGGCGCCCGCGAAGGCGATCGAGATGAAGGCACCCGTGCGGTCGGACATGGCGAAGCCGTCCTCGGAGAACGCCCCGAGCGCGTACACGACGCCGGCTCCGGCGACTCCAGCGATGAGCGCGGCGATGACGAACTGCACGTGCGAGCGGGTCACCACGGGCCCCTCGATGCCGTTCAGGCGCCGACGCACCAGGACGAGCGCGACGATCGTCTGCGCGGTGCCCGCCAACGTGGTGCACGCCGCGATGGAGACACCGACGATCTGCTGCGGGAACGTCGCGACCGCCAGCGCGCCGACGACGAACAGGACCGACTGCACGCACTGCATGAGGAACGGGGTGCGGTGGTCGTGCATCGCCCAGAAGACCCGCTGGATGATGAAGAGCATGCTGAACAGCACGAGGCCGGGCATGTAGGCCAGCAGCACGGCGCCGATGGTCAGGGCGCCGTCGTAGGTGTTCGCGAACATGCGCCCGAAGGGCACGGAGACCACGATCAGCGCCACCGACGCGAACACCGTGAAGAGCCCGACGATCCGCAGCGAGAGCGACAGGTTGCGGCGGACCGCGTCGAGGTCACCCCGTTCGGCGTCGTGGGTCATGCGCGTGAAGTACGCCGTCGCGATGGACACCGCGAAGATCGAGTGCGGCAGCATGAAGAGCAACCAGGCGTTCTGCAGGACCGCGTTGCCTGCAGCCCCCGTGCCCAGCGACGCGACGCGCGACTGCACGATGCCGGCGAGCTGCGTCACCAGGATCATCGCGAAGAGCCAACCAGCAGCCGTGCCGGTCGCCTTGAGCCCGACACCGCGCCAGCGGAAGTCCGGACGGAACGTCAGCCCCGCGCGCTTCCAGAAGAACGGCAGGAAGGCGGCCTGCGCGAACACGCCGAGCGAGGCGCTGCCGGCGAGGACGGCGATCTTCAGCGGGGTCCAGGAGTCGACGGACGAGTTGACGTCCTGGCCGCCGAACATGGCGATGAAGACGACGAGGCCGGCGATCGCGATGACGTTGTTGATGAGCGGTGCCCAGGTGAAGGGACCGAAGTACTGCTTCGCGTTGAGGACCTCGCCGAGGAGCGAGTACAGCGCGTAGAAGAGGATCTGCGGCAGGCACCAGAACGCGAACGCCACGGCGAGGTCCGTCTGCGCCGGCGTGAAGCCCTTGCCGTCGTCGGCGGCCTGCTGGCTGTACACGAAGACGAGCAACGGGGCGAGGATCGTCGCGACGATCGTGATGACCACGAACACGGTCGCGCCGAGGGTCACGATCTTGTTGACGTAGGCGGCACCGCCGTCGCGGCTCTGGCGCATCGAGCGCACGATCTGCGGGATGAGGACCGCCGACAGCAGACCGCCCGCGATGAGTGCGTAGATGTTGTTCGGCAGCTGGTTCGCGAGCGCGAAGGCGTCGGCTCCCGGAGAGTTCGCCTGGCCGATCGCGTACGCGAGCACGAAGGTCTTGCCGAAGCCGAGGACACGGGACAGCATCGTGCCGGCCGCGAGCATCGCGCTCGCCCGCCCGAGGTTGCGCTCGGCTGCCGGCTCCGCGTCGACGGCGGGCTGCTGCTGGGTGGTGATGGTGGGCTCCTCGGCCTCGGTGGGGGTGTGCGTGGCCGCGGCGGGCGCGACCGTCGTGGCGGGGGTGCGCGCGGCGGTGGAGCCGATCACGGCGGCAGCGGGGGCTGCCTGCGCGACGGCGGACGTGCCTCCAGGACGGGGTGCCGTGCCCGGAGCGTCGGGCTGGACCGCGAGCGGCCGGTTCGGGTCCTCGTCGTCGTCGTCGAGCTCACCGTTCCGACGACGGATGCGCTTCCGGATGCTGCGGAAGATGCCGAATCCGAAGACGCCGATGAGCAGGACCGCCGCGGCAGCGGTGATGACCGTCTCCCACTGCGCCTGGACGTTGAGCTGGACGGTCGCGGTGTCGGCGATCCGGACGCCCGAGGTGCTGGCGAGCGACATGGTCAGGTTGACCGTGCCGTTGGCCACGGACTGCACGGGCACGGTGGTGCGGGTGGACGACTCGGGCTGGATCTTCACCTCGATGTCGTTCCGGACGATCCGCAGCGCCGAGTTCGACGGCTGGACGGTCAGGCGCACGGTGACGGGGAACTTCGAGCTGTTCCGGATCGAGATCGGCAGGGACGACCGGTCGCCGAGCAGGGTCAGACTGCTCGAGTCGACGATGCTCACCTGCGAGATCGTCTTCGCCCACGACGCGACCCGGGCGTCCACGGCCGCCGGCAGTGCGTCGGGGTCGGCACGCCACGCGTTGGACGCCAGCGCGAGCAGGTTGAGGCGTGCGGGTGCCGTGAGCGCGGTCGGGGTGTCGACGGCCGTGGAGAAGTCGGTCAGGGCCTCCTCGCCGTGCACGAGGCGGGTGAGCTCGTCGGTGCGGGCATCCCCGTTGCCGCTCGACTTCAGGGTGAGCGAGCCCGCCGTGGCGGAGGAGGCGGTGGACAGGTCGACGGGCGCGACCCAGTCGGTGCTCTCGAGGGCGTCGAGCGCCTGGCTGAGCCGCGCGGAGTCCGTCGGCCAGTCGCGGCCGAGCGTCAGGAGGATCGGCCCCTCTGCGGTGCCGGAGCGGGCTGCGGTCGCCAGGGTCGCCGTGAGGTCCGACATGGCCGTCGCCCAGGCCTGCTGGCTCGTCGCGTTCGCCGCGCGGCGGAGGAGCGCCGACATCGACTGGTCGGCGACGAGCACGTGCTGACCGCCGATGCGCTCGGACGCCCCGATCGTGGTCTCGGTGCCCGCCGAGGTGTTGCCGCTCGCGAGGATCGTCGTGGTGGTGCCGGCCGCGGCCAGGACGGGGAGGTCGGCCGAGGCGACCGTGCCCTCGGCGGGCCAGGCCACGTCGGAGATCGACCAGGGGAAGTCGAGCAGGGTCTGGGTCGTCGGCAGCGTCGTCGGGGCGTCGTCTGCCTGGTCGGCCGCCCCGCCCGGGTCCGTCGTGCCGCCGGTCGTGCTGTCGGTGGTCGCGCTCGGGTCGGCAGCGGTCGTGGCGGTCGGCGCGCCGGGGGTCGCCTCGGCACCCGCCGTCGGGTCACCACTGGGCGTCGGGGTGGGCGTCGGCGTCGATGCTCCGGGGAAGTTGTCCTGCTTGACCAGCTGGTCGAGGGAGATCGGTGTGGGGACCGTCCCTGCTCCGGCCTGTCGCAGCCCCGTGGTGTCGGCATCGGCCCAGGGCAGCGCGAAGGTCTCGTTGCGGAGGGTCTCGAGCTCGGTCAGCCAGGTGCGCGCGGTGGACGGCGCGTTCTCACCGAGGAGCCGGATGGAGGCGATGATGCGGGGGTCGACGGCGACGGCGACGTTGTGGTCCTCGGCGGCGTCCAACTGCTGCGTGAGAGTGCCGTCGACCGCGGTGGCGGCAGCGAGGTCGGCCGACGTGAGCACGGCGTCGGTGGTGCTCGGCATCGTGATCGGCATCGCCACGGAGACGCTGACCGGGGTCTGCTGGAAGTCCGGGTACCAGGTGATCGCCGAGCGGGCGACGGCCTGGGTGTCACCGGCCGTGTACTCCGCTGCGATCCGTCGGGCGCCGAAGGAGGAGTACCCGCCGAGGCCGACGTTGCCCGGCACGATCTTCACCGAGTCGATCGTCACCGTCCGGTGCGCCGGCACCGCCGGGACGTCCACAGAGTCCATGGGGACGCCGAGGTAACCGGTTGTGGTGGTGTCGTTCAACCAGTCGGCGAGCACGTCGCGCGAGCTCACGGGCCGGAAGATGTCGAGGTCGGCGCTGCCGGCCGGCAAGTCGGAGTCGGTGTCGTTCGTCACCGTGAGCGAGAGCTCGAGGTCCTGGTCGCGTTGCAGGACGCCGCGGTTCGCCGGCGCGATGGAGATGGTGGTCGAGCCGCGCTGCGCAGCCGCCGGACGTGCCGGACGCGTGGTCGACTCGGAGGCGGTGACGGCCTGCGACGTGGTCGCCGCGGTCGGCGCGACGACGAGTCCGAGCGCGACGAGGGCGGTCGCGGCGGCGGCGAGCGTGGAGCGGAAGATGCGCATGTGGAGTGGGCACGGGGTCGGTTCGAGCCGTCACGAGCATACGAGGGGCGACCATGAACCCTCCCGTGCGCGCGGGCGATGTGGAGAACTCGGCGCATCGATCTGGGAGGATGAGGACCGTCATGCAGTCCGTTGCCCAGGCCGTCGAACGACTCGACGCACTCGCCGCCACCGAGCCGGTCGACCTCCTCGCCCGGGCGTTCGCCGACGCCGGACACGAGCTCGCACTCGTCGGCGGTCCCGTCCGCGACGCCTTCCTCGGCCGTGCGGTGACCGATCTCGACTTCACGACGGACGCCCGTCCCGACGACATCCTGCGCATCGTCGAGCCGATCGCGAGCGCCACGTGGGACGTCGGGCGCCAGTTCGGCACCATCGCCGCCCGGGTCCGCGGCGAGCAGGTCGAGATCACCACCTACCGCAGCGACGTGTACGACGGCGAGACCCGCAAGCCGGAGGTCGCGTTCGGCGACACCATCGAGGACGACCTCCTCCGCCGCGACTTCACCGTCAACGCGATGGCGCTCCGACTCCCCCAGCGCGAGCTGGTCGACGTGCACGGCGGCGTCGAGGACCTGCTCGCCGGTCGGCTGCACACGCCGCAGGCCGCACCGGTGTCGTTCCGCGACGACCCGCTCCGGATGATGCGTGCCGCGCGTTTCACGGCTCAGCTCGGCTTCACCGTCTCCGTCGAGGTCCGCGACGCGATGGTCGAGCTCGTCGACTCCATCGCGATCGTCTCGGCCGAGCGCGTCCGCGACGAGTTCGTCAAGCTGCTGGACACGTCCGACCCGGTGCCAGGCGTGCGGCTGCTCGTCGACACCGGGCTCGCCGAGCGCTTCCTGCCCGAACTGCCGGCGATGCAGCTCGAGATCGACGAGCACCACCACCACAAGGACGTGTACGAGCACTCCCTCACGGTGCTCGCCCAGGCGATCGGGTACGAGGCCGAGCGGCACCCGGGCGAGGCTCCGGACACCGTGCTGCGGCTCGCAGCGCTCCTGCACGACATCGGCAAGCCGGCCACGCGGAAGCTCGAGCCCGGGGGCGCCGTCAGCTTCCACCACCACGACCTGGTCGGGTCGAAGCTCGCGAAGAAGCGGCTCCGGGCACTCCGGTTCGACAACGACACCATCGCGGCGGTCGCCCGGCTCATCGAACTGCACCTCCGCTTCTTCGGGTACACGGACGGCGCGTGGACGGACTCGGCGGTGCGCCGGTACGTCCGCGACGCCGGTCCCCTGCTCGAACGCCTGCACGAGCTGACCCGCTCCGACGTGACGACCCGGAACCGTCGGAAGGCCGATCGGCTCGGGTTCGCGTACGACGACCTCGAGGACCGCATCCGAGCGCTCGCCGAGCAGGAGGAACTGGATGCGCTCCGTCCCGACCTGACCGGTGACGACATCATGCGGATCCTCGACATCCCGCCGGGGCGTGCGGTCGGCGAGGCGTACCGCTTCCTGCTCGAGGTGCGGATGGACGAGGGGCCGCTCGGCGCCGACGACGCCGAACGGCGTCTGCGCGCCTGGTGGGCGGCGCGCGCCGCCGACTGAGCGGCGCGCCCTGCGCGCGTTCCTGACTGAGCGTCGCGCCCTGAGCGCAGGGTTACCGCCTGGAGGCGCGGTGCCGGTCCCAGGAGCGGGTGGCGCGCCTCCAGGCAGTCCGGTAGGCTACCCGGGTTGTCCTCTGCGCATTCGCGCACGGCACATGCATCAACCCTCCTGCTCCGGGAACCGCCTGGAGCCGCCGAGACCAAAGGAGGTGGGTTCCGCATGCACCAGTACGAACTGATGGCGATCCTCGACCCCGAGATCGACGAGCGCACCGTCGCTCCCAGCCTGGACAAGTTCCTCGCCGTGATCCGCAACGACGGTGGCACCGTCGACAACGTGGACGTCTGGGGCCGTCGTCGCCTGGCCTACGAGATCGCGAAGAAGAACGAGGGCATCTACGCCGTCGTCAACTTCACCTCGTCCGCCGACTCCGCCAAGGAGCTGGACCGTCAGCTCGGCCTCTCCGAGGCCGTCCTCCGCACCAAGGTCCTCCGCGCCGAAGAGGGCATGGCCCAGGTCGCCGCTCAGAAGGAGCGCGACGAGGCCCGTGCCGCCCGCAAGGCCGCCAACGCGTCGGCCTCGGCCGCCACGACCGCGAGCGCCGAGTAGCCCGTGGCCGGCGAAACCGTCATCACGGTGGTGGGCAACCTCACCGCGGACCCGGAGCTGCGCTACACGCAGAACGGTCTCGCAGTGGCGAACTTCACCATCGCGTCGACCCCTCGTACGTTCGACCGTCAGGCGAACGAGTGGAAGGACGGCGACGCGCTGTTCCTCCGTGCGAGTGTGTGGCGCGAGTTCGCCGAGCACGTGGCGGGGTCGCTGACGAAGGGCATGCGCGTCATGGCGCAGGGCCGTCTCCGTCAGCGTTCCTACCAGGACCGTGAGGGCCAGCAGCGCACGAGCATCGAGCTCGAGGTCGACGAGATCGGCCCGTCGCTCCGCTACGCGACCGCGCAGGTCACCCGTGCAGCGGGTGGCTCCGGCGGCGGTCGTGGCCAGGTCGGGGGCGGCAACGCTTCCGGCGGCGGCCAGGGCGTCGGCAGCTGGAACGGCAACAACAACGGCGGCGGTCAGTCGGACGCACCGTGGTCGCCCCAGGGCGGCCAGCAGGGCGGCAACGCACAGTCGAACGACGTGTGGAGCACGCCCGGTGGCTCGTACGACGACGAGACCCCGTTCTGATCCTCAGCGGTCTGACGGACACACAACTTCTTCTTCTCTAAGGAATCACAATGGCTGGAAAGAGCACCGGCGACCGCCGGAAGCCTCGCGGTAAGGGCGGCAAGAACGCCGCTCCCGCGAAGTCGATCAAGGTCGGCGTCATCGACTACAAGGACGTCGCGACCCTTCGCAAGTTCATCTCGGAGCGTGGAAAGATCCGCGCCCGTCGCATCACCGGCGTCTCCGTCCAGGAGCAGCGCCTCATCGCCCGTGCCGTGAAGAACGCCCGTGAGATGGCGCTCCTCCCCTACGCCGGCTCCGGCCGCTGATCGGAGGACTTCACATGTCGAAGCTCATCCTCACCCACGAGGTCTCCGGCCTCGGTTCCGCCGGTGACGTCGTCGACGTCAAGAACGGCTACGCCCGCAACTACCTCATCCCCCAGGGCTTCGCTGTCGCGTGGTCCAAGGGCGGCGAGAAGCAGGTCGAGTCGATCCGTGCGGCCCGTGCCGCTCGCGAGCTCGCCACCATCGAAGAGGCCCAGGACCTCAAGATGAAGCTCGAGAACGCCACCATCCAGCTGTCGGTCAAGGCCGGCAAGGACGGTCGTCTCTTCGGCTCGGTCCGTCCGGCCGACGTGGCCAACGCGGTCCAGGCGCAGGGCGTCGGCTCGCTCGACAAGCGCAAGGTCGAGGTCCCCGCGACCATCAAGACCGTCGGTGACCACGAGGCCACCGTGCGTCTGCGCGAGGACATCACCGCCGTGATCTCGCTGAAGGTCGTCGCGGCCAAGTAAGGCTCGCAGCACCATCCGTCGAAGGGCGGGTCTCCAGACTGGAGGCCCGCCCTTCGTCGTCCGCGCTGGTCGCGCTGGCCTGAGTGGTTACCCTTCAGGCAGGGGTTGCCTGGCTGGGAGCGACCCGAGAACACCCCCCACAGGTTGGTCGATTGTCAAGTCGTTCTCCACACCGAAACAGTCTGAATCCGGAACCTTCAAGGTGGACTTGAAGCCCACTTCTCCACACATGGTGTGAAACCGTAAACCCCCGGTCAAGCGGTAGAAAGTGTGTTCGGGAGGCGACTTGTCCACACATTCGTCCACAGTTCTCCACACGGCTCTCCGGCGTGTTCCGCAGGCTCTCCACAAAGTTATCCACAGGGGCGTTTGCTGGGGATAACTCTGTCCCCGTAGCTTGGCCCAGCGACTCAGGGGACGACGGTGGATGTCGGTCGCGCGGGGTAGAACTGGCTCGGCTGGTTCGCAGGACCGGTTCGCCCGGTTCGCCCGGAACCCCTCGATCCGAAGGAGCACGTGTGTCGATCGCGCATCTCGATCCCGCCCCGCAGGACTACGCGGAACGCGGAGGCATGGAGCGCACCCCGCCGCACGACCTCCTCGCCGAGCAGTCGACCATCGGTGGCATGCTGCTGTCGAAGGACGCCGTCGCCGACGTCATCGAGACCGCACGCGGCGTGGACTTCTACATCCCGAAGCACGAGGTCATCTTCGACGCGATCCTGTCGCTGTACTCGCACGGCGAGCCGACCGACGTCATCGCCGTCACCGACGAGCTGACCAAGACCGGTCTGCTGTCGCGGGCGGGCGGCGCCGAGTACCTGCACAGCGTCACGAGCATGGTGCCCACCGCCGCGAACGCCGGCTACTACGCCGCCATCGTCGCCGAGAAGGCCGTGCTCCGCCGCCTCGTCGACGCGGGCACCCGGATCGTGCAGATGGGCTACGCGTCCGAGGGTGAGGTCACCGACCTCGTCAACAGCGCACAGGCCGAGGTCTACAACGTCGCCGGCGGCGTGCAGACCGAGGACTACGTGCCGCTCACCGACGCCATCGGTGCCGCCATCGACGAGATCGAGGCAGCGAAGGGCCGCGACGGCCAGATGACCGGCGTACCGACCGGGTTCAGCGGGCTCGATGGCCTGACGAACGGCTTCCACCCCGGTCAGCTCATCATCGTCGCCGCACGACCCGCCCTCGGCAAGTCGACCCTCGCGCTCGACCTGTGCCGCGCCGCCGCGCTCAAGCACAACCAGACCGCTGCGTTCTTCTCCCTCGAGATGGGCCGCGCCGAGATCGCCATGCGTCTGCTCTCCGCCGAGTCGAGTGTGCCGCTGCAGAACATGCGCAAGGGCACCGTCGACTCCCGCGACTGGACGACCATCGCCCAGACCCGCGGTCGGATCAACGACGCCCCGTTCTTCATCGACGACTCCCCCAACATGACGCTCGTCGAGATCCGGGCCAAGTGCCGACGGCTGAAGCAGCAGCACGACCTGAAGCTCGTCGTCATCGACTACCTGCAGCTGATGACCTCGGGCAAGAAGGTCGAGAGTCGTCAGCAGGAGGTCTCGGAGTTCTCGCGTGCGCTGAAGCTCATGGCGAAGGAGCTGCAGGTGCCGGTCATCGCCCTGTCGCAGCTGAACCGTGGCCCGGAGCAGCGTGCGGACAAGAAGCCGATGATCTCCGACCTGCGTGAGTCGGGGTCGATCGAGCAGGACGCCGACATGGTGATCCTGCTGCACCGTGAGTCTGCGTACGAGAAGGACAACCCGCGGCAGGGTGAGGCGGACCTCATCGTGGCGAAGCACCGCAACGGGCCGACGGACACGATCACGGTGGCGTTCCACGGGATGTTCTCGCGGTTCGTCGACATGCCGCAGTAGGGGCTTGTGTCGCCACGCACAGAACTTGTCTCCTTCGCGTGCAACTTGTCGCCGGTTGGTGTCTCGGAGGGGAGACTCCATGGGTTGGTTCTGCAGATTGGATGATTTTTGGCTCGACAGTCGCAAACTGGCCGACCAGCGGTTCAACGGTCCTTCTCGTACCGTTCCGAGTGGAGACACGAGGTTCGAAACGAGCGGTGCGACGCGGATGGCGTCGGCATGGCCCGGGCGGCGCCGGCGCTCCAGCGCGACCGATGACTGCCAGTGACCCTCGGGATGTCGACCGTCATCGGTAGACTCCTAAGTACAAATAGAGCCCCGATCGGCTAGTTCGAGAATGGCTCTCAAATCGCAGATCGGGGCTGAGGTGTCCGGGAAGACTCCTCGACCTTAGAGGTTCGATGACCTCTACGCCAGTCCGCTAATTGGCGGACGGCGTGCTTCTGCGCAACCCCAGTAGGAGGTAAGCAGATGAGCAAGACCGGGAAGCCCAGCAGGACGGCGAAGCCGTCGAAGCAGGCCCTGTCGAAGGCAGGCCGGACGCTCGCATCCGACGGGTCGTCCAAGACGGCGAAGTCGAACGCGGGCTCGACGCTCGGGAAGGGCTAATCCTTCAGGGGTGGCGTGCGGCCACGCACGCCACCCCCTCTGCTTCCCCTGCTCGTCCCGCGGTAGCGCGGGGAGAGGAGCTGCGATGAGCAGCATGAAGTTCAGGTTCGACGAGAAGGCGTTCCGCCGCGCAGTTCGCAAGCAGATCGACGCCGCTGTGAAGGACATCTCGGCGGAGCGCAACGCCGACATGAAGCGGCTGGAGGCCGAGTTCGGTGGGAAGCCGGTCGAGGTCATCAAGCCGGCGCTTCGTCGCGCATTTCAAAGGGACGGCGGCTCGCTCACCGAGCCGGAACTGACTAAGTACGCGGAAGCCATCCGCGACGGCGTGCAGATCCGCTTCCGACCGGGTCAGACTCGCTGGTGACCTGACCCCTGGGCCGGGTTAGTAACGCCCGGCCCAGGGTGCAGCACAAGCGGCTTGTGCTGTAAAAGGAGGAGCCGATGACTCGCCGTGGAGGGGCCGGCGCCAAGACGCCAGCGCTTCTTCCGAGCCGCCCCCTTCGCTCGTCGGTGGGATGCTTTAGGGATGGAACCGTGGCGCGCTTATCAAGAGGAAGCGGCTGCACACTTTCGCTCCCTCGGCATGACAGCTGATACGGATGTCTCACTTGTCGGCGTGAGGACTGGCCACAACGTCGATGTCGCTGTCTCCTTCCGCAGGGCAGGAATGAACTTCTTGTGGGTGGTTGAGTGCAAACACCACGCCAGACGTGTCTCGAAAGACCGTGTTCTCGCGCTTCGTGCGATCGTTGACGACCTTGGGGCGGACCGTGGTGTCTTGCTTGCCGAAAACGGGTTCCAGTCAGGAGCGGTGGCAGCTTCGACTGGAACTAAGGTCTTAGTCACCTCGCTGCAGGAACTTCGCGCGGCGAGCATCGATGAGGTTCGCGAACTCGAACTCGAACAACTTGGTCGTCGCATCGACGCGGTTCGGGCCGCACTTCATGCTCGCGGAAGTCACCATCGCATGGAATCAGGCTTCGCTTCTCACGTGCCGAGTCCACCGAAAGAGCTATGGCCTACAGGGCACCTGGGCCTCGTGAGTTCACTCAGTGTTCTGGAGCGCGGCGCCAAGCAGGCGCGAGCGGGGCACTGTCCGGCCGTATTTGGATGGCACGATGACGGCGAACGGCTGCTGCGTGCAACGCGCGATCAGTACGTTGAGGAAGCCTCCAGGCTTCTCACCCGGATCGAGAAGGTCGTTGATGGATTACCGCACCTTGAAGACCGAAGCTGACGAGTTCGGGTCAACTCAGCGGCGCTCCGCAGTTCAATCCACGGTGTGGAGTGAACGACAAGTTGTCGTTTTGCAACGGAAGTCGTCGCGACTGACGACTAGCGTGTCGTTCCCAGGGTCCCCGACCGGCCTTTCGTGAGGGCGGGCTTGAAGGAAAGAGAAGGCGCTGGTCTGCCGAGCGCACTCCGACTACGAGGGCGGTGTCCTCGTGAGAGCGATCCGTACGTGCCTCGACTCGGAGCCAGTCGTTGAATTCCAACTGACCGCTCCGCTGGCAGCGCGGAGCGGGAACGCGTAGCAAGCGTCGCTCACTCGGCGCCCATCACTCGGGCCCGTTCTCCGCACCGGGCCTATTGCCGACGAGTGCCTCCAACGTCAGATCACCAATCTCGGCCTATGGCCAGTCGGCAGTCACACCAGCCCTCAGACGTGGGTACGCTCCAGGTCCGAAGGGGACGGTACCGTTCGGGGCGTGACCGAACTTGAGACGCTTCGCGAGGCAGTCGAAGCGTTGAACCACTCGCCTGGCTGGGACTGGAACAGTTTCGTTAGCACTCTGATTGCGACCCTCGTAGGTGCTGCCGCCGCGGGGGCGGTGACCATCTGGGTACTCCGGAAGCAGCGTCGCGACGAGTATGAGCAGACCATTCGTGCAGCGTCAGTGCGCTGCGTCGAAGCGACCCTTCGACTAATGGAGGCTCGCGACGGATCCGACTCAGTGCGGGCCCGTCTCGCCCTAACGGCCGAATTGCATCTTCTCAGCGGAGTGATGGATAACGACGACAGTCGCTTCGCGCGGGCGCTGATCAGGCTCGTGACGGAGCTCGGGAGGTCCCGAGCGCCCGCGCCCGTCGGCCACCTCGTCGGCACCGTCTCCGCTTCAATCGCTGAGTTTCTCAGCCGACGAACGACAACAGAAGTGCATATCGATCGGCTCGCCGAGGCTCGCGAGGTACTGAAGAAGCTGATCGTTGAAGCCGAGGCTGACGCTGAGTAGACCTTCTTGGCCAAGGTCCCGTCCCGGAGCCCACTGTCACAGACGTCTGGTTGATGTTCTTCGCGACCGTCTGGGATATCGAAAGGTCCCCTTCGCCCATGTCTGAGGCAGTGCGTGCTGGTGCTCCCACCGTCCGATGGGCGATCGGGGGCTTAGGAACGGGCGAGCCGTACGGCCTGTTCCGTGTGAGCAGCTTGGCTTTGTGTCGTCCTTATCGCCGTGACGAGTGTCGATGCCATCGCTTTTCTCCAGCGCTGACTACAAGCTCGGTGAGTGCTTCGACCGCCTCGCGGCGACTGGTTCAGTGTGGCGGGCGAGAGTCCGGTAGATAGTGGTGCGGCTGACGCCGAGGACGTCGCCAATCTGCGCGACGGTCATGTCCTGCTGCTCGTAGAGCCGGCGCGCGGTGCGCACCTGGTCTGCGGAGAGCCGTGTCGGCCGACCGCCGGTCCGGCCGCGGGCGCGGGCGGCGGCGAGGCCGGCGTTGGTGCGTTCCTTGATGAGGTCCCGCTCGAACTCCGCCAGCGCGGCGAAGACGTGGAACACGAGCCGGCCGCCGGGTGAGGTGGTGTCGATGGTCTCCTGCAGCGACCGGAACCCGATCCCGCGCTCGGCGAGAGCGTGCAGCTGATCGATGAGGTGCCGGATGGACCGGCCGAGCCGGTCGAGTCGCCAGATGACGAGAGTGTCGCCGGGGCGGAGCTGGTCGAGGAGCTTGTCGAGCTCGGGCCGGTGTTGGAGCGACCCGGACATGGTGTCGACGAACACGCGGTAACAGCCGGCGGCGTTGAGCGCGTCGATCTGCAGCGACGCGTCCTGGTCGGTTGTGGACACGCGTGCGTACCCGAGGAGGTGACCCATGAGGAGAACGTAGCAAAACTCGACCGGCAGGCACAGTAACGGGACGTAGATTCTGGGACTGAGTTTCGCAACAAGTGTGGCTGGGAACGCTTTGTGGCGTGATTCCGACAATGCTGTGTGGCCTAGCTTGCCCTGTCGGCGTGGCCGGTCGGGTCAGGGCTGGCTGTGCTTGGCGTTTGCCTGGTCGTGGGTATCGGGGTGGTCACTCATCATGCGGAGCATGGGCCATGAGCCGCTGCGGGTGAAGACGACGAGCAGGAACGCCGCGACGAGCAGGAACACGATGTTGAGCCAGGTGGTGTAGTTCCAGCTGATCGAGGTCGTCACGATGGTGAGGTGCCGGTTCGTGGGGATAAGGTGCAGCGGGGTGAAGAGCAGTTCGACGGCGTAGCCGGCGAGGACCATGGCGCCGTAGAAGATCCCGGTGATGCGGAGGGCTGCTTTCCAGCCGTAGTACTTCCGGTAGATGATGATGATCGGGATGATGATCAGGTCGGCGAAGATGAAGCTGATCACACCGCCGAAGCTGATCCCACCGTTCCAGAGGACCGCTGCGAGGGGGACGTTGCCGACGGAGCAGACGAAGCTCACCATCGCCAGGATCGGTCCGATGAGCGGGTCGATCAGGAACGCGAGCGTCGGGTGTCCCTCGAGGAACAGTGCTTGCAGCCACGCCTTCGGGACCCAGGCGTCGAAGGCGCCGGCGATGAGTAGGCCGATGACGATGTCGCGGATGACGGATGCCCAGTCCATGACGAAGTACTGCGACACGCTCGTGAGCCCGGGCCTCGAGAACAGTCGCCGCCAGAAGCCCTGGTCGCCCTGCACGGACATGTCCATGGCTGCGTGGCCCTCCATCGCGCCGGCGAGGCCCTTGTCGGCCTGTTCGCGGGCGGCGTCGACGATCTTCCCGCGCATCCAGAGCCGGAACCCGAGGGCGATGAGGATGATCATCAGCGGTCCGCCGACGAACTCCGCTGCGGTGAACTGCCAGCCCATGACGAACGCGAGGATCAGGCCGAGCTCGACGACGAGGTTCGTGGAGGCGACCTCGAACGCCATGGCCGACGACAGGCTCGCGCCCTTGCGGAAGAGCGCCCGTGCGAGGGCGACGGCGGCGTAGGAGCAGGACGAGGACAGTGCGCCCAGGCCGGTTGCGACGCTGATCGCTCGGGGGGAGTCGTCGCGCATGAGCTTGGTGATCTGGTCGGTGCGGACGACGGCTTGGATGATGCCGGAGAGGGTGAAGCCGAGGATGAGGGGCCAGAGGATCTCCCACCCCATCGAGCCGGCTGCTACTAGGGCGTCACCGACTGCGTTGATCACGAACATATACACCTGCTTCTTCACGTCGCGGGCATATTCTGCCGCGACAGGGTGGTCACGAACGGGGAAGAACCGGTCACTTGGACGCGAGCATGTCCTTCATCTGCGTGATCTGCTCGGTCTGGCTCGACACGATTGACTTCGCCATCGCGACCGCGTCGGTGTTCTTGCCCTTGTCGACTTCGCTCCTGGCCATATCGACGGCGCCCTCGTGGTGCTGGACCATCTGCTGCAGGAACAGCTTCCCGGCGTCCTTCGCGGATGCCTGGTCAAGGTCGGTCATGTCGGAATCGGACATCATCCCGGACATGGAGTGCCCCGACCCAGGGTGCTCCGACTCCGTGGGCTCACCCCAGCCCTGCAGCCAGCTGGTGAGCTGAGTGATCTCCGGACCCTGCTCGGCCTTGATCTGCTTCGCCAGGGTGGCGACGTTGGGGTCAACACCGTCGCCCTTGGCGAGGAGCACGTCGCTCATCTCGACGGCCTGCTCGTGGTGCGGCAGCATCATCTGCGCGAACATCACGTCCTGGTCGTTGTGCGCCGACGCGGCCGATCTCGACGAGGCGGACGAGCCCGCGTCGGAGCTGCTGTTGTTGGTGGAGCAGCTCGCGAGGGTCAGGCCGAGGGTGAGCGAGGCGGCGATCGCGAGGATGCGCGTGGTCGTGGTGGTGTGCATGGAAGGTCCGTTCCCGTGTATGCGTCAATTGGTCCGGGCAGGCGGATGCCTCCCGGTTCTGGGCATGCGGGAGCCGCCCTGCGGCGGTGTGGTCCCGCAGGGGGAGGATCAGATGCGGATGATCTGCAGTGCCGTCAGTGACGGTGGTTTCGGTGCTGCGATGTGGCGCGGCAGCCGGTCAGCCAGCGCAAGCAGTCGCGACAGCAGCGCGAGGACGCCGCCGGTCCGTGCGCGCACTAGCGCCCATGCGAACAGGGCGATCGTCAGCGCGCACGCCATCCCCATCAGCGAGCACATCAGCGCGCACAGGCCGCTGTCACAGCCGGCGTCGGTGAGGACCGTCAGCACCGCGGCCGCGGGAGCGGCATGCTCCCCGTGGCGGTTTGCGACGGCATGGACGTGCTCGGTGGTGGCGGCGGGAGCTGCCATCGGGTGCTCGTGGCCGGCCATCGTGTGCATCAGGACCGTGAACCCGACCAGCAGCAGCAGCGCCAACGTCGCTACGGCCTGCAACAGCAGCCGGCGACGCGGGGAGGCGGTGGTGGTGAGCATCAGTCTTTCGATCAGGTCGGTGAGTGTCGGAGTGTCGAGCTGCAGCGTTGAGCACGTCACAGTGCAAGGTAGATTTAATGGCACTGTACCCCCTGGGGGTATGTGCTGTCTGTGGCGGCTGGGTGATTGATCAGCACAGGGGTATGCGTCGCGTGGCCGTACCGTTCAGAGGCCGTACCCCTTCCGCAGAAGCCGGAGGGACTTTCCTGTCGTGGTGCGTGGTGGTGGGTGCATACTGGTGGTGTCTTCGGACCCGGTAGTGGGGCTTGCCGGACCCAACCTCGACACCTGTCGACAACAGTCCCTATCTCAGCACGGCGCGCGTCAGCGTGCCCGAGATAGGGAGAAGACATGGTCGAGGCAGACTCCGCCCGCACGATCGTTGCCGGCGTACAGTCCGGGCAGGTAGAGAGCGTTGTCGGCGTTGCCACGCTGATCGCGAAGCATTTCGGTGCGTCGGTAGTGTGTGTTGCGGTGGATCCGGCGCTGCTGAACGCAGGAACTCGTCGGGACGGTTCGGAGATCATCGAACCGATCGATCCGGACACGGCGGACACCGAACCGCAGCAGCTGCCCGACCGCGACGTCGCCGTCATCCACGATCTCGCTGCAGCACGGTCGGTCCGGGTGGAGATCCTCACTCGGGTTGGAGATCCAAGCCGGGCGTTGGCGGCGGTGGCGGAGCAACGTGACGCGGTAATGATCGTCGTCGGGTCGCAGACGGGCCGACGCCGGGTTGCGGAGTTCTTGAACGGTTCCGTCGCCGCCCGCCTGACGCACCAGCAGCACCGTCCCGTCGTGGTCGTCCCACACGCTCCGGTCGGGTTCGAGAGCGCCCTGCCGTGGGATGCGTCGTGACGGGCCGGCTGGTGCTGCTGCGCCACGGGGAAAGCACCGCGAACCGGGCCGGCACCTTCACCGGCCTCCGCGACGAACCGTTGACCGTCGAGGGTGTCCAGCAAGCCGTGACCGCGGGGCGGCTCCTGCAGGCAGCAGGCATCTTGCCGGACCAGGTGCTCACGTCGACGCTGCAACGCACCGTGCACACTGCGGAACTGGTCCTCGACACCCTCGGCATCGCCATCCCGACGGAGAAGGTCTGGCAGCTCAACGAACGCAACTACGGCGCACTCACCGGGATGACCAAGACCGATGCCCGCCGAACGCTCGGCGACGACGAATACACCCGAATCCGCAGGTCCCGGAACGGCGCACCACCGGCGATGTCCCTGCAAGTGTGGACGGCGCTGCGGTCAAGTTCCGCGCTGCGCGACCTGTCAGACGCTGCCCTCCGACGCACCGAGGCCCTCTCCGATGTCATCGATCGGGTCCGACCCGTGCTGCAGGACCGACTTCTACCGATGGTGCGGTCGGGTCGGAGCGTCCTCGTCGTCGCGCACGGCAACTCGCTCCGCGCCATGTGCGCGTGCATCGACGACCTCACGGAGCCGGAACTGCACGCACTGAACCTGCCCACGGGGCAGCCGCTGCAGTATGAGCTTACGCCGACGGGTGCTCTCGTCCCGCGTGGTGGGGCGTTCCTGGATCCGGTAGCAGCGCACCACGCCGCGGCGCTGGTCGCGGCAGAAGGCGGAACATGACCACCCGAACGGACACCCCGATGCCCGATGATCAGCTCCCCTCCGACCCGGATGTGGACGTCTCCGACCCCGCAACGGCCATGCGGCCCGTGCACCTGCGGTGGCGGTACGTCGGCCTCGTCGCGGTCGGTGGCACGGTCGGCACACTCCTGCGCGACGTGATCAGTGCGCTGCTCCCAGCAGACGGCGGGGTGAGCTGGTCGATCTTCTGGATCAACATCAGCGGAGCGCTGCTGCTCGGGGTGCTCCTGGAAGCGTTGGCGCATCGCGGTCCCGACGCGGGCCGCCGCCGTGTCCTGCGTCTGCTGCTCGGCACGGGAGTGCTCGGCGGCTTCACCACCTACAGCACCCTCGCTGAGTCCACCGCCGCACTGTTCCTCACCGGCCACGGTCTCGCCGGCACCGGGTACGCGCTACTGACCGTCATAGCCGGTGCGATCGCGACCGCGGTCGGACTGGTGGTCGCGGGCTGGTTCCGCCCCCGGACGGTGTCCGCATGAACGCCGGCATCCTCCTCGCGGTCGCGGCCGGTGGCGGCGTGGGCGCTGCCGGCCGGTTCCTCCTCGACGGGCTGATCAACACCGGCCGGGAGTTCCGGCTCCCCGTCGGCACGTTGACGATCAACATCACCGGGTCGCTGCTGCTCGGGCTCATCGTCGGCGCCGCCAGTCACCTCGGCGCAGCCCCCGTGGCGGTGCTCGGCACCGGGGTGATGGGCGGCTACACCACGTTCAGTACCGCCAACTTCGAAACGGTCCGCCTCGCCCGCAGCGGCCGGATCACCGCCGCAGCCGTCAACGGTCTCGGGATGCTCGTCCTCTCGGTCGCGGCAGCCATCGCCGGCATCCTCCTTGGCGGTCTGCTGTGACCGCCACCCCACATCCTGGAACGGGCCTTCCCATGCTGTTCGACGTCACGATCGAGGTTCCCCGCGGCAGCGGCAACAAGTACGAAGTCGACCACACCACCGGCCGGATCCGGCTCGACCGGGCCGTGTTCACCAGCATGGTGTTCCCCCAGGACTACGGCTCCATCGATGACACGCTCGGCGATGACGGCGACCCCCTCGACGCGCTCGTGCTGCTGCCCCGACCGACGTTCCCGGGCGTCGTCATCACGGTCCGGCCGATCGGGATGCTCCGCATGGTCGACGAGAACGGCGGCGACGACAAGATCCTCGCCGTCCCCGCCGGCGACGACCGGTTCGAAGACCTGCAGGACATCAGCGACGTCCCGGAGCACACCCTCATCGAGATCGAGCACTTCTTCTCCCACTACAAGGAGATCGAACACGGCAAGCACGTCACCACCAACGGGTGGGCCAACCGTCCTGCTGCCGAAGCCGTCATCCGCACCGCACAGGAAGCCCACACCCGACACCCGTGATCCACGGGCCCCTTGACCGCCGCGGGGAGGCACTGGCGCTGAGTGATCGCCAGCAGGTCGTCCCCTCCGCCTCCCCGCGGCTTTCCCTTCCATCCGCACGACCACGACGCATGACCCGACCAGAAGGAGCGTCACCATGAACGACTACATCAGCGGCATCCACCACCACGGAGCCCACCAGGGCGAGTACGTCACCCACCGCGACCACCCCGTCACCATCGACGCCGTCCACGGCACCCGCATCCTCGACTCCCGCGGCTACCCGACCGTCCGCGTCCTGCTCGAACTCGACGACGGCCGCACCGTCACCGGCGACGCCCCCGCGGGCGCATCCACCGGCGCCCACGAAGCCGTCGAGCTCCGCGACGGCGGAACAGCGTTCGGTGGCCGCGACATCACCCAGGCGCTCCACCTGATCAACACCGACATCGCGGGCCTGCTCACCGGCCGGTCCTGGTCCGCGATCGGACAGGTCGACGCCGCCCTCGCCGAACTCGACGGCACCACCGGGTACCGCCGGCTCGGCGCGAACAGCGTCGTCGCAACCTCCATCGCCGCCTCCCGGGCCCTCGCACACGCCGCGGACCTCCCACTCTGGCAGTGGATCGCCGAGATCACCGGCTCGACGCCGCGGATGCCGGTCCCGCACTTCAACGTCCTCAACGGCGGCGCGCACGCAGCGAACAAGCTGGACTTCCAGGAGTTCATGATCGCCCCCGTCAACGCCTCAACGATGGCCGACGCTGTCCGCATCGGCGCGGACGTCTACCACGCCCTCGCGGGCCTGGTACGGGACCGGTTCGGTAGCCTCGGCCTCGGCGACGAGGGCGGCTTCGCACCATCGATCGCTGCACCCGAGGAAGCGCTCGACCTGCTGGTCACCGCGATCCGCGCCGCAGGCTACGAGCCGGGCGTCGACCAGGTGGCGATCGCCCTCGATCCGGCCGCGAACGAGTTCTCCCTCGGAGACGGCTCGTACCGGATGCTCGACGACAGCCTCGACCGGGACGGGCTGGTCGACTACTACCGGCAGCTCATCGACACGTACCCGATCCGCAGCATCGAAGACGGGTTCGCTGAGGACGACCATGAGGGGTTCCGCCGCATGCAAGCGGCGCTCGGTGACCGGATCCAGACCGTCGGCGACGACCTCTACGTCACCGACCCCCAGCGCATCCGCGACGGCGGCGAGCAACACCTGACGAACGCGGCACTGATCAAGCCGAACCAGATCGGTACGGTCTCCCAGACCCTCGGTGCGATCGCCACCGCCACCAGCATCGGGATGGCCAGCATGGTCTCCCACCGTTCCGGGGAGACCACGGACACGTTCATCGCCGACCTCGTCGTCGGAACCGGTACTGGGCAGATCAAGTCGGGCGCACCCGCCCGCGGGGAACGGGTCGCAAAGTACAACCGGCTCACCGAAATCGCCGAGCAGCACCCGGGACTGCCCTACGGCTTGATCGGGCAGCGGTGAGCGACAATGCAGCGCATCGTGAAATGGTCTCCAGTGGAGACGCATCAGTACGGGTGGGACCGAAGCGCACCAGCAGATGACTGGATGGCATCCGATGTTGACGCGCACCATGTGGAGTGGTTCGACGTAGACGTGAACCATCTTGTGCAGGTCCCGGCGCTGCAGCAGGCGCTCACGCGCGATGGTCAGATCGGTACGATCCGGGAGATGACGCACGAGATGCGTGATGGGCAACGCATCTTCATCTTTCTCGTCGACTTTGGCAGACAGGGCGGTGACCAATAGTCGGCATGCTCCCGGCGATCCGGCGGACCGAATCAACGATGCTCAGGCGGGCGGTCCTGCCCGAGGGCAAGGGGACGCGCGCCTTGGCCGGACACACCTTCTTTTCTTCCCGATCTGGGTACGCCTGCAACCTGAGCGCGTGGCGGCCGCCGGTGGAAGGAGCGAGTTGATCAATTCCGATGAAGCCGTCCGCACTCTCGTCGGCGTGGTCACTCTCGTCGGTGTTACGGCGGCGGTGTTGCTGGCAGTGCGCGCACCCTCACCGTGGGCTCCAGCATTCGCAGTTGGGCGGGGGGTGTTGCAGTTGGCTGCGATCAGCGTGCTGCTGACAGGGATCATCCGCTCGCCGGCGCTGATCACCATCGCGCTCTTGGTGATGTTCACGGTCGCGGCCATTACCTCAGCTCGACGGCTCGGCACGCTCCGCGCTCGCATTGTCCCAGTCGCGACGTGCATGGCTGCAGGAATCATGGTCGCCGGCGTACTCGTCTTCGGAACCGGGGCCATCGCGCTCACCCCGCGATACGTTCTCGCGATCGGAGGCATCGTGATCGGGAACACAATGACGATCTCGACCTTATCCGGAAGGCGATTCGTCGAACTCGTCGATGACCGATGGGACGAAGTCGAAGGGTGGCTCGCCCTTGGAGCGCAGCCACGGCAGGCCACCGTCGACCAGGTCCGCCGAGCGATCGGCGCAGCATTGGTGCCAACAGTGGACCAGACGAAAACGACCGGGCTGGTCACGCTTCCCGGAGCGTTCGTCGGCGCGGTCTTCGGTGGGGTTTCGCCCATCGAGGCCGGACGATTCCAGATCGTCGTCCTCGCCGTCATCATCGGCGCTGGCAGCATCGTGGCCACCGCACTCACCGCCTGGCTCGCTCCCGTTGCAACCCGCCCCACGCGACCACGCTGACACCCGGAAATCCCGCGCGGCACCGGCAGCCGGCACAGAGGAAACTCAGTCCGCCGCCGCCCCTTCCTCCCGACGCAGGTTCGCTCGAGTGAACCCCGGCCCGGTTCCGCCGAGCTGACACCACGACACGGACCAGTGCACCGTGCCGACCAGTGCACCGTGCCGATGATGCTCGGTGGCATGGAAGTCGCCCGCTGCGCGTCGCAACCGCCGCCGCACACAACACGCCGTTGTGTGGTCACAACCGAATCTCCGTTGCCGACCGCCCGAGCGGCGAGGAAGATCGGCAGGAACGCTTCCACGAACAGGAGAGCCATGCTGATGCGCCCCAATCAACGTTCGGGTGGACCGCTCAACGGAACGGCTCGCAGCCGGTATTACGTCGCGACGGATGCATTCGACATGCACGACCAGGCAGTCGCCGACGTCGTCACCGAAGCTGAGCAGGTGGTGCAGTCACATGCCACGACCCGGGTGCGTCACCGCCAGCCTGCTAGCGCTGCTGGGCTCATGCCAGCCCCAGTGCGTGCCTGATCGCTGCCGTCCTATTCGTGTGACCCCAGCGAGCCGGCAGAATTCGCCCAACCAGTCTCTGCACTGCATGTCGAAAGGCAGCTCATGACCGCCACAACCCCGCGCACCACCGACACCGGGGTGCCCGTGTTCGATGCGCCCCGGACCGGCGCAAAAGGAAACATCATTGTCCGGTGGATCACCTCCACCGACCACAAAGTCATCGGCTACCTATACATGATGACCTCATTCATGTTCTTCCTCCTCGCCGGCGTCATGGCCCTCGTGATCCGCGCGCAACTGTTCGAACCGGGCCTCCAAATCGTGGCGACAAAGGAGCAGTACAACCAACTGTTCACCATGCACGGCACGATCATGCTGCTGCTGTTCGCGACACCGTTGTTCTCGGGTTTTGCGAACGCGATCATGCCGCTGCACCTCGGCGCGCCGGATGTCGCGTTTCCCCGACTGAACGCCTTTTCGTACTGGATCTACCTGTTCGGCGGCCTCATCACTGTGGGCGGTTTCCTGACTCCGCAGGGTGCAGCATCGTTCGGGTGGACCGCGTACGCGCCACTGTCGGACACGACCTTCACGCCAGGCCTCGGTGGCACCCTGTGGGTGTTCGGGCTCATCCTCGTCGGATTCGCATCAATCCTCGGGTCGGTCAACTTCATCACCACCATCATCTGCATGCGTGCCCCCGGCATGACGATGTTCCGCATGTCGATCTTCTCCTGGACCGTCCTGGTAACTGCGCTGCTGGTACTGATCGCGTTCCCGGTATTGGCCGCTGCCCTCTTCGGCCTCGGCCTCGACCGTGTCTTCGACGCGCAGATCTTCAATCCCGCCAACGGTGGAGCGCTGCTGTGGCAGCACATGTTCTGGTTCTTCGGGCACCCCGAGGTGTACATCATCGCGTTGCCGTTCTTCGGCATCATCTCCGAGATCATGCCCGTGTTCAGCCGAAAGCCGATTTTCGGCTACAAGACACTGATTTACGCCACCATCTCTATCGGAGCCTTGTCGGTGACCGTGTGGGCACACCACATGTACGTCACCGGCAGCGTCCTGCTGCCGTTCTTCTCACTGATGACGATGCTGATCGCAGTCCCGACCGGGGTGAAGATCTTCAACTGGATCGGCACCATGTGGCGCGGCTCGGTGACATTCGAAACACCGATGCTCTGGGCTGTCGGGTTTCTCATTACCTTCACCTTTGGTGGCCTTACCGGCGTGATCCTGTCGTCTCCGCCGTTGGACTTCCACCTCTCCGACAGCTACTTCGTCGTCGCCCACTTCCACTACGTCGTGTTCGGCACCGTCGTGTTTGCAATGTTCGGCGGTTTCTACTTCTGGTGGCCGAAGTGGACCGGGAAGATGCTCAACGAACGGCTCGGCAAGATCCACTTCTGGTTACTGTTCCTCGGGTTCCACACCACGTTCCTCGTGCAGCACTGGCTCGGCGTGATCGGCATGCCCCGCCGTTACGCGACCTACTTGCCGCAGGACGGGTTCACCTGGCTGAACCAGGTCTCCACGATCGGGTCGATACTGCTCGGGATCTCATTCCTGCCATTCCTGTTCAATATCTACATCACGGCTCGGAAGGCACCCAAGGTGCAGGTCAATGACCCATGGGGGTACGGTCGCTCCCTCGAGTGGGCAACCCAGTGTCCGGTACCGCGACACAACTTCACCTCGATCCCCAGGATCCGGTCGGAGTCCCCGGCGTTCGACCTGAATCACCCTGAGGCTGGCATCCCGATCGGGCGCGGCCCATTCACAGATGCTCCGGATGGCCCCGTGGTGCATGGCAATTCTGTCAAGCAGGTTGGCGACGAGAACGGGCAGACGTTCTGATGCAACGGACGAGTCGGTCTCGCAGACGATTCAGTGCCAACGACGCGGAACGTGATCGGAGCGTGTCGCGGATGTCGATGAGCATGCGGGAAGCTGCGCAGATCTCGGCCAATGCCCGCAACGGACTGTTGGACCTGTCCGATCCGACGATCCGCCGTCTGGTCGGCGATGCGCACCAGATCACCGTCCGGGCGAGCGTGTGGGGCGACGCACCAGATGGGCAACCCCGCCGGCAGAAGCGGCTGCTGCTCACCGGCGTCTCCCTCGTCGTCTTGATCGCTGCCGCAGCACTGTTCGTTCCGCTGCTGCATGCCGTTTGATCCGTCCCCGACACCCGCCGCCACATAAGGGAGCACCAATGACCCCCCACACCATCGCCAGCGTGTACCGCGACGTGGTGCATCAGTGGAGCACGCAGTACGCCGGCCGGCGATCGATCATCGCGGTCGATGGTGATTCCGTCGACGCCGTGCACGCGGTTGCGACGGCGCTCGGTGACGCGGTCACTGCAGCTGGCTACGCCGTGCAACACGAGACGATCACTTCGGTCATCACCGCGATGGGAGCACGAGCGGATGTGGCGATTCCCTTCCGCAGCGACCCGGTAGGAGCGGACGTGCTCATCGTGACCGGATGGGGACTGTTGCAAGTGCCCGCTCGAGGGCTCTGGGACTGGACGATCTGGGCCAGTACCGGCATTGTCCGCGCGCCCATCCGTGATGTCGGAGCCGCGCAGGCGTTCACGCAACGAGACGAACCGCGATCCGCAGCGAACGCCATCATCGACGTTTCCAACCCCAACACACCATTCCGCGAATGGAACGACGCGTGCGCAATATGACAACCCCGCGAAGCCGTGGCCGCCAGCTCCGGTTCGCCAGCAGACGACTACACCGGGTGGGTTGCGGTGTGCAGGAACGCCGCGGTCGCGGCTGATGGCGGCGTCGACCAGATCGCGGTAAACCGCCGAAGCGGTGATGGGCCATCGACCGGGACCCGCACGAGGACCCCAGCGTCGACATCCGCACGTACCGAACGGACACTCATCACCGCCGGCGCCACGCCTGAGCGAACGTTCGCGCGAATCACCGCGGTGGTATCAAGCTGCGCCGCCGGTTCCACCATCGTCAACCCCTGGTCACGCAACCACCCTTCCACGACAGCGCGCGTGCCCGATCCCTGCTCGCGCACCAGCAGCGGTGTCGCGGCGACATCCGCCGCCGTCACAGACGCCGCTGACGCCCATGGATGCTCTGCCGCAACGACCACCGTGAGCTCATCGTCCGCAACCGGCATCGCATGAAGATCCACCGGCGTGTGTGGCCCCTCAACGAACCCGATGTCAGCGGCGCCGGTGCGGACGTACCCGATCACGTCGGTGCTGTTCCCCGCCAACATGCGCACACTGATCTCCGGCGCCGCACGACGGGAGCGCAACAACCACTCCGGCAACATCAACTCCGCGATCGTTTGCGACGCGGCAACCGTGATCGTGCCCGATGGCAGCCGCAGTGCATGCACACCTGCCTCCAATCGTGCTGCCGCATCCAACACCGGTGCGGCAAGCTCCATCACCGTCGCCCCAGCATCGGTGAGCCACGAACCCGACGAGGAACGCACCACCAGCTGCACCCCGACCATCCGCTCCGCCGCCGCAATCCGCGCTGACACCGCCTGTTGAGTGATGCCCAACTGGCTCGCAGCCATCGACAACGAGCCCGACTCCGAGACACGCTGCAGCACGTCCAACGTGTCGAGATCCAGCTTCCGGTCCGTCACACGACGTTTCACAAACCATGATTGTGCCACCCCGAAACAGTTCGTGGTTCCACCCCGCCCGAGGTCGGGGTCAGACTGCCTGCATGACCACCCAGACCGCACCGGCACCCAGCACGACCAAGCGGCACGGTGCCCCAAAGCGGCGCACGGTGTTCCGAGAGCTCGATCGGCCAGGGCATATCGTGTCGAACCTGACTCCGAACTGGTTCGCATCCATCATGGGCACCGGCATCGTCGCCGTCGCCGCTGCATCACTCCCGCTGCAGTTCCCAGGGCTGCGCACCGGCGCGACGGTGGTGTGGGCAATCGCTGCGATCCTGCTCATCGCCCTCACCATCGCGACGGTCCTGCATTGGGTGCGCTACCGGGACACCGCGGCGAAGCACCACCTGCACCCGGTCATCTCGCACTTCTACGGCGCCCCGCCAATGGCGTTTCTCACCGTCGGTGCAGGCACGATCCTGCTCGGCAAGGACTGGATCGGCCTCCCCGCCGCCGTCACCATCGACTGGGTCCTCTGGACCATCGGCACCATCGGAGGACTGCTCACGGCAGTGCTCGTGCCGTACCTGGCGTTCACCCGCCACGAGAACAAACCCGACTCCGCGTTCGGCGGTTGGCTGATGCCGATCGTCCCGCCGATGGTGTCCGCCTCCACCGGAGCGCTCCTCCTGTCCTACGCCCCCGCCGGACAGGCACGGGAGACGCTGCTGTGGGCCTGCTACGGCTTCTTCGGCCTCAGCCTCATCACGTCCCTGGTCGTGATCACCCTGATCTGGAACCGTCTCGCGCAGCACAAGGTCGGCGCCGCCGGCATGGTCCCGACTCTGTGGATCGTCCTCGGGCCGGTCGGGCAGTCGATCACCGCCGTGAACCTCCTCGCCTCGAACGCCCCCACCGTTGTCGATGCGAGTACCGCGCATGCCCTGCTGGTCGTGGCGCTGGTGTACGGGTTCGCGATGCTCGGCTTCGCGCTGCTGTGGACCGTCATCGCCCTCGCCATCACCATCCGCACCGCGAAGCAGCACCTCCCGTTCAGCCTGACCTGGTGGTCGTTCACGTTCCCCGTCGGCACCTGCGTCACCGGCCTGAACGGCCTGGCCCTGCACTCCGGACTCACCGTCGTCGCTGGCCTCGCCGTCCTGTACTACGCCGGCCTCGTCGCCGCGTGGATCACTGTTGCCGTCCGCACCTTCCACGGCTCCGTCATCCGCGGCACCCTCCTCGCGCCCCCGAAGCCAGCTTGATGCGGCGATCACCACGTGATGCTGCCGCCGCTGTGCGCGACACCGGTCGGACGTTCGCACCGGCGGATGTTCGGTCGCTGAACGGGTTGGCGGAGATGTGGCGGCTCGCACCGGATGGGACCAGGCGATTCGTGCCGGGCTTCGACGCTCACTCCGGTGGGGTCGAATCCCAGGTCCTGGTGCTGATGGAATCGCCCGGTCCCGCCACGATCGCGGTCGGCGCGGGTGCGATCTGCAGCGAGGACAATCCCGGCCCGACAGTGGCTGCGTTCAGGCGCGCGCGTGCGGAATCTGGGCTGCCGCGTACGGCGTACCTGCGGTGGAATATCGTGCCGTGGGAACTCGCGAGAAGACCCACGCGAGCAGATCTGGTGGAAAGCATCCCCGCGCTGTCGACGCTCCTTGCCTCGCTTCCGCAACTGGCCGCGATCGTCACCTTCGGAGCCACGGCGCTGGACGGCGTCATGCGGTACCTCACCATGACAGACGCCCCGACTGTGCTACCGGTGATCGCCGCGCCACACCCCTCACCGGCCAACGGTCGGCACCGGGCCGAACAACACCTCCGCGCCGTGAATGCGTTACGGGTCGGATGGGCAATTGCGCAAAGGAGCAGCAGACCGTTATGACCTCCCGCACAACGCCGACGCAAGAGCCCGACAACATCCCCGAAGAGCAACAAGCTGAGCTGCTGTCCTTGATGCTCCGAGTGCGGCGGTTCGAGGAACGCGCCGCCCGCGCCTACACGCAAGCCCTGATCGGTGGATACTGCCACCTGAATCTCGGCGAGGAGGCTGCGGTCGCCGGGATCACGACCGCGATGCAGCCGATGGATTACCTGTTCACCAACTACCGGGAGCACGGGTACGCGATCGGCCGCGGAATCGACCCGAACCGGGTGATGGCGGAGTTGTACGGCCGCGTCGACGGGGTTTCCAGTGGTTGGGGCGGCTCCATGCACATGTTCGACCTCACCGCGAGGCTCCTCGGCGGCTATGGGATCGTCGGCGGGCAAATCCCGCTCGCCACCGGGGCAGCCCTCGCGATCGACTACCGCGGCGGCGACGAGGTCGTGGTGTGCACGCTCGGAGACGGGACGACGAACATCGGCGCGTTCCACGAGTCGTTGAACCTCGCCGCGCTGTGGCATCTGCCGATCGTGTACGTCATCATCAACAACCAGCTCGGGATGGGCACGACCGTCGAACACGCCTCCGCGGAACCGAAACTGTACAAGCGCGCTGCCTCCTACCGGATGGCCGCCGAACGCGCCGACGGGCTGCACCCGGTCACCGTGCAGCAAGCGATGACCCGCGCACTCGCGTCAGCGCGTCGAAATGAGCCGTTCCTGCTGGAACTCACCACCGAACGCTTGAAAGGCCATTCGGTGGTGGACCCGGCGAAGTACCGCACCGACAGCGAAACGGAAGCGCTCCGCGAGCACGACCCGGTCGCCGCCTACCGGGCGGCGCTGATCGCCGCAGAGATCATCGACGACGATGCCGCCGCCGCCATGGACGCCGCCGCCATCGCTGCAGCCACCGCGGCAGCGGACTACGCCGCGAACAGCGCCCACCCGGACCCCAGCACCCTGTTCGACTACACCTACGCCACACCGGTCCCGAACGACACGCGCCGGCTCCCTGCACAGCCGCTGTTCCCACCGCCCACTGACACGAACTATCCCGCCACGACAAGTCAGGAGCAGACCCGATGACTGTGATGAGCTACCGGGACGCGCTCCGGATGACGCTCCGCGAGGAACTCCTCGCGGACGAGAACGTGCTCCTGCTCGGCGAAGAGATCGGGATATTCGAAGGGTCGTACAAAATCACTCAGGGGCTGCTCGAGGAGTTCGGGCCACGCCGTGTCCGCGACACCCCAATCGCGGAAGAAGGGTTCACCGGTGCCGCGATCGGTGCCGCGATGCTCGGACTGCGACCGGTGGTGGAGATCATGACCATCAACTTCTCCCTCCTCGCACTCGATCAGATCGTCAACCACGCCGCGAAGATCTACGGCATGTTCGGCGGGCAGAGCCGCGTACCGCTAGTGATCCGCACACCAGGTGGCGGCGGTCAACAGCTCGGTGCAACGCACTCGCAGAACGTGGAGCTGTACTACGCGTTCGTACCCGGTATGAAAGTCGTCGCACCGTCCACCCCAGCGGACGCACGTACGCTCCTGCGTGCGTCGATCCGGGACGACGACCCGGTGCTGTTCCTCGAGAACCTCGCCCTCTACAACATCAAGGACGACGTACCCGATGACGTCGACGACGTCGAAATTGGTCGCGCCGCTGTCAGCCGCGTCGGGTCTGACGTCACGCTCATCGGCTACTCACGCACCGCGCACCTGGCGCGGCAAGCAGCAACACGGCTCGCCGAGGACGGCATCGACGCCGAAGTCATCGACCTGCGAAGCCTCCGCCCACTCGATCGCGAGACCGTGATCCGTTCCGTGCGGAAGACCCACGCCGCGGTCGTCCTTGAAGACGACTGGCTCACTTACGGCATCGGCGCGGAGCTTGCCGCGTCGATCTCCGACGGCGCCTTCGACGACCTCGACGCACCAGTCCGCCGCGTCGCGATGGCCGAAGTTCCCCTGCCATACGCCAAGCCCCTCGAAACGGTGGCCCTTCCCGCGCTCGAGGACGCGATTACCGCCGTCCACGAAACCCTCCACGCGGTCGGCTGGCGCGCCTCCGACCGGAACGGAACGTCCCGATGATCCAGATCACCATGCCGCGGCTGTCGGACACGATGGAAGAAGGCGCCATCTCCGCCTGGCACAAGCACCCCGGCGACATCGTCGAAGTCGGCGACATCCTCGTCGAGATCGAAACCGACAAAGCCACCATGGAATACGAAGCCTACGACGCTGGCACCTTGACGGAGATCCTCGTTCCCGAAGGAGAGAACGTTGCGATAGGGACTCCCATCGCGACGCTCGACGACGGTTCCGGCCCCGCGCTCAGCCCGGCGGATGGCCAACGCGCGGACTCGCCCGCCGATGAGCACACATCGCCGACCACTCCAACGTTCGTCCCCGCTCCCGCGTTCGACACATCATCCGAGCACGACCACCCCGCACGCACATCGGAAGATCCCCCCGTGGAGCCGCAACAGCGTGAACGCTCCGAAGGCATACCCGCGCCGGCAGAGCACATCGCGTTCGCGTCCCCACTGGCACGCAAACTCGCTCGCGAACACCACGTCGACATCGCCACCGTTCACGGATCGGGCCCCGGCGGCCGCCTTGTCAGGGCTGATGTCGAAGCCATCATCGACGCGGACCAGAGTGCTGCAGCTTTAGAGCACGATGTCCCGTCGACGGCAACGCTCCCCGTGCCTGGCAGCGCCTCCACACACCATCAGCAAGACACCGACGCGGACGTGACGACGCCGATGACCGGGACGCGGAAGGTGATCGCTCGCCGACTCACCGAGAGCGCCCGCACCATCCCGCACTTCACCGTCACCGCCGTCGCCGACGCTGACGCCCTCATTGATCTGCGCACCATGGTGAACGCATCACGGATCAGACAAGACACCGCGAAAGTCAGCCTCAACGACTTCATCGTCAAGGCCGCAGCCCTCGCCCTGGCCGCGCACCCGGCCATCAACGTCTCCTACCAAGACGACCCGGATCCTGCGATCACGCAGCACACTGCAGTGAACATCGGGATCGCGATGGCCGCGCCGGCCGGCCTCGTTGTCCCGGTCATGACACATGCCGACACCAGAAGCGTCAGCAGCATCAGCGCCGCCAGCCGATCCTTCAGCGCCCGTGCGGCGGATCGGAAACTGCAACCCGCCGACATGACCGGCGGCACGTTCACCGTCAGTAACCTCGGCATGTTCGGCGCGGAGTCCTTCACCGCCATCATCAACCCGCCCGAAAGCGCAATCCTCGCCGTTGGAGCAGCGACGGCGGACGCTGCCGTACACGACGGCAACCTCGTCGTCCGCCACAGGATCCGCCTCACGCTCTCCGCAGACCATCGCGTCATCGACGGCGCCCTCGCCGCTCAATACCTACAGACGCTCACCAGCCTCCTTGAAGACCCGATCTCACTCTTACTATGACGCCACGGAACGATCTGGACACCGTGGCAGGGAATCATTCACCCGACGGCGGTCGACGTTGCTGCAGCTCCTCCGGCAGCGACCGGATCTCGGCAGACAGTTCACGTAGTTCACGCCGGGTCGCGATCTGTGCTTCGTCGTCACGTCGACCGACCTGATCAATGATCCAGCTCGCGATTGTCGCGGTAACTACACCCAGCAGCGCGATGCCACTGATCATCACTCCCGCGGCGATCAACCGACCTGTCTCGGTCACCGGGGTCAGATCACCGTACCCAACGGTCGTGATCGTGACCAACGCCCACCACAGCGCATCCCCGAATGACACAATCGTCGCGCCGTCGGCATGCCGTTCCACATCGAGGATCGCTAACGCGGACACGAACACCAGCAAAGCTGTCGTCACAATCACGTACACGATCACTCGCCCGCGAACGGCAGCCCCGGTGCTCCGCTGCAGGACTCGGAACAGCTGCGCGAGCCGCAACAGCCGTAAAGGCCTCAGGAACGGCAACGCAAGAGCGGCCAGGTCCACCAGATGGTGCACGAACCACCGACCACGATGACGCGCCAACAGGAGCGTCACGAGGTAGTCCACCACGAACATCGCCCACGTGACGTTGATCACAACATCCGACACGAACGCGCTGCGGCCGTGCTGATCGGCGAGCACCTCCACCGCATACGCAGCAAGAAACGCTCCCGCCGCGATCGCAAGCGGCCACCGCATTACCCGTTCCCACCGCTGCTGTGTCCACCTCACATGTGCACGATATTGCCCCTCGCCTCAGCCAGCACCTACCGAAGACCTCCCCGCGACCACGTCGACCCCCGCTCCGAGCGGGCCGCCCGAAACCGGACTCCTGGGACGCCAGATCCTGCGCCTAACCCTCACCTCGCGGGAACCACCGATTCCCGTCCGACCCGACGACATCGGGCGCGGCCGTCGCTCACTTGCCGGACTGCTCGAGATGCTCCCCGAACTCCGCGCCGTGGTCGCCAGCGGCGGTATGGCCATCGACAGCGTCATGCGACACCTCACCCTCCACGCTTGCGCCCGCGTCATCCCCGTCCTGGCAACGCCACACCCGTCACCGGCAAACGGACGCCATCGTTGAGAGCACCACCCGCAGCGGCTCCCTGCAAAGCCCGGATCTAGCTATGTGCCGATAACGAACCATTCCGCTACAACTGTCCGAACCGACGCTCCGGCAATATGCGAGACGGCGTGTCTTGTAGCGGAACTCAGTCCCGGAATCTACGTGTCGCCTCTACCCCTCCTGGTCGAGTTTCGCTACGTTCTCTTCATGGGGCACCTCCTCGGGTACGCGCGTGTATCCACCACCGACCAGGACGCGTCATTGCAGGTCGATGCGCTGAACGCTGCCGGCTGCTTCCGCGTATTCGTCGACACCATGTCTGGGTCACTCGAGCACCGACCAGAACTCGACAAGCTCCTCGACCAGATCCGCCCCGGCGACACACTCGTCGTCTGGCGTCTCGACCGACTCGGGCGCTCGATCCGGCACCTCATCGACCAGCTGCACGGCCTCGCGGACCGTGGTGTCGGATTCCGGTCGCTGCAGGAGACCATTGACACCACCTCGCCCGGCGGCCGCCTCGTCTTCCACGTGTTCGCGGCCCTGGCGGAGTTCGAACGGGACCTCATCAAGGAGCGCACCAATGCCGGCCTTGCTGCGGCTCGCGCCCGTGGCCGCACCGGCGGGCGTCCACCGCGGCTGTCCTCTGACCAAGTCCGAACGGCGCGCCGGTTGTACGAGCAGCAGGACATGACCGTCGCGCAGATCGGAGACGTCCTCGGAGTCAGCAGGACGACCATTTACCGCACGCTCGCGAAGCACACCGAGGTCATGACCGCTCGACGCACCAAGCCCTCCCCGTCGATGTAGCGACCGTGGACGCGGACGAGCGGTGGCGAATCCTTCGACTGCATGTCGATGACGCGATTCCGCTTGCCGAGCTCGTCCGCACAACGGGTGTGCCGCGTCGGACCCTGACGCGGTGGCTCGCCCGCTACCGAACAGGCGGCTACGACGCGCTCTCCGACAGTGTTCGCCTGGATCGTGGGGTCAGGCGCACATCGCCGGATCTCGTGGCTCTGGTTGAGGCACTGGCCCTGACCCGGCCACGACCTTCGATCGCCACCATCCACCGGCGCCTGGTCGAGCGCTGCGCTGGCCGCGACGCCGATGCACCGTCGTACTCGACCGTGCAGAACATCGTGCGCGCTCTCGACCCAGGGATGGTGACCCTGGCGCTCGACGGGCCTGCATCGTACCGGGATAAACACGAGCTGCTCCTCCGGCGTCGAGCGGACCAGCCGAACGCGGTCTGGCAGGCCGATCACACGATGCTCGACATCCTGATTGTCGGCCCGGACGGGAGGCCGGCTCGTCCTTGGCTGACCGTCATCCTCGACGACTACTCCCGAGCGGTGTGCGGGTATCTGGTGTTCCTCGGTGCGCCATCGGCGGCGAACACCGCGCTCGCTCTCCGGCAGGCGATCTGGCACAAGGTCCAACCCGATTGGCCCATCTGCGGCATCCCCAACGTGCTCTACGTCGACCACGGGTCCGACTTCACCAGCCACCGACTCAGTGCAACCGCCGGATCACTGCACCTTCGGATCGTGCACTCCGCAGTCGGTCGACCGCAAGGCCGCGGAAAGATTGAGCGGTTCTTTGGCACCGTCAACACGGAACTGCTCACCGGCCTGCCCGGCCACCTGACGACGAAGACGCCCGCTCCGTCACCAGTCCTCGACCTCGCTGGCCTCGATGCGGCTGTCGTGGCGTTCATCGGCCGCTACAACACTCGCATTCACCGGGAAACGAAACAGTCCCCGGTGGACGCATGGATCGCTGGCGGCTGGCTGGCCCGCATGCCCGACTCCCTCGAACAGCTCGACGGATTTCTCCTGACCGTGCCGGCGTCCCGGATCGTGCAACGCGACGGCATCCGCTTCCAGGGCCTTCGCTACACGTCACCAACACTGGCACCGTTCGTCGGGGCGACAGTGACGATCCGCTACGACCCACGAGACATCACCGAGATCCGCGTGTTCCACCGCAACATCTACCTCTGCACCGCAGTCAACCCGGAACACCAGAGCGAAACCGTCTCCCTCAAACAGATCCAGGCCGCGAGAAACGCGCACCGCCGAGCGCTCCGCGGACAGATCCAAGAACGCATCGCTGTCGTCGAACATCCGCCAGCGCAGGAGCCACCGTCCGAGCCCGTATCTCAGCAGCGCCGACGGAGGCTCCGTACCTACGAGGAGGACCAGTGATGCCCAACCAGTTCGTCGTCACCAAGGAACACCGTCGATTCACGGAGTTCGCCGACGCCGTTCGCAAGCAACAGACCATCGGAATCTGTTTCGGCGCCGCCGGCGTCGGCAAGACGCTCTCGGCCCGCCGCTACGCACACTGGGACCTCATCGGACCCTTCATCAAGCAATGGGGTCCTCGATCCGAAAGCGACCTCAAGGTCTACGCCGCTGCCCACCGAGCGCGCACCGTCTTCTACACGCCGCAGGTCGCTGCTTCCCTGCGGTCCCTTCGCGACCAGCTCGACTACGACCTACGCCACACGAACATCCTCGTCGAGGAACACCTCCGACTCATCGGTCACACCGTCAGCTACCGCCACGGTCAACCACCGTCCCAGCTCGAGCTCGTCATCGTCGACGAAGCGGAACGGCTTACCGCCACCGCGATCGAGTGGCTCCGCGATCAGTACGACCGCACAGGCACAGCGCTGATCTTGATCGGGATGCCCGGCATCGAGAAGCAATTCGCGCACTACCCGCAGCTCTACAGCCGTCTCGGCTTCGCACACCAGTACCGCCCACTCGGCCACGACGAGCTGCTGTTCGTCCTCGAACGCCAGTGGCGAAAGCTCGGCCACACCCTCGACCCTGACGACTTCACCGACGCCCAAGCCGTCGCCGCCATCGAACGGATCACCCGCGGTAACTTCCGCCTCCTTGAACGACTCCTCCCGCAGATCCAACGCGTGCTCCGCATCAACGAACTCGACGTCATCACCAACGACGTCATCGAAGCCGCCCGCAGCACTCTTGTCATTGGCGTCAGCTAACAAGCCAAAGAACGATGCCCGAACCGGGCCATGAGGCGCTGCCGCTCACACAACAAGACACGCCACTCCGAACCATGATCGACGTGCTCGAGCCCGTTTGTAGCGGAATCGGAGGTTTGTGGTACGAAACGGACACAGAGCTCTCCCCGACGATGGAGGGGGGTCTTTTTTGAGCGCTACTTCTTCGAAGCAGCCTTCGCCCGCTGCATGCGAGCGACGCGGCGGGCAGCCTTGTCACTCAGCACCGGCCACGCCTGTCGGATCGCGATCGCGATGAAGTTCATCGCGAGGGCGAATCCGACTGCGTAGCCAGCGGCAGCGGGGATCTCAATCGACAGGGGCATGGAACCTCCACCGTTCGATCTGCCAGCCCGTGGGCTGGCTCTCGGGAGCACGCCCAGTGCGTGCTCCGAGGTCTGTGGGCCTCGCGGTGCGAGGGACGGTTCATCGATGACCGAACCACGTGGGTGCCGCGATGAGCTCGCCGCGTGCACAGGTGCGGCTCGACACACTGGGCTCACCTCGCGTCGCGATCAGCCGCGAGAAGAAGGGCGGGGGCCTCACCATCCCCCGCCCTTTCATCGAGGGGCGGGGAGAGGCCTGCATCTCGCCGCAAGCGATCGCCGCCGCTGGGCCTTCGCGGGTAGAGCGTTTCGGGCACAAAAAAACCGACCCGAAGGCCGGCTGTTGGCGCGCACTATGAACGCAGGACGATTCTGACACATCTGGCGGGCATGCAGCAAGTACGTCGCACCCGCCAGATGTGCCGCCCCCTGGAGCTTGAGGAGGCCTCTGCACTCCGGCGGCCGCGAGGGCCAGTCACTTGGATCAGTGGTGGCCGTGAACGACGGCGTGCCCGAGGCCGCGGCTGATCATCCACCGGTTCACCGGGGTGGTCACGATGAACGCGATCACCAGGGAGAACGCGAGGGAGCCCCAGAACAGCCAGTCGTTCAGCTGCGCGTCCATGGCGCCGGGAACCGCGACGATGACGGTGTTGTCGATGATCTCCATCACGGCGATTGACACGGTGTCTGCGGCAAGGGCGACCTTGAACGCGGCGGAGAAGCTCAGCCCGGACCGGACGACGCCGCGCATGGTGAGGGCGTAGCCGAAGATGAACGCCAGCACGATCGACAGGATGATCGTGCCGGTGTTGTGCAGGCCGGTCGCGGTGCCGATGACCATGCCGAGGACTTCACCGATCGCGCAGCCGGTGAGGCAGTGCAGGGTCGCTTGTGCGGCCATCGTCCACGTCGTCGTCGCGTGACCGCCGCCATGGTTCTGGTGGTTGTCGTGGTCGGTCATGCTGTGGTGTTCGTGGGTGTCCATGTCGCTCCTATCGGGTGTGGAAGGTGCGGAGGCGGAGGCTGTTGCTGACGACGAAGACCGAGGACAGCGCCATTGCGGCGCCGGCGATCATCGGGTTCAGCAGGCCGGCCATCGCGAGCGGGATCGCGGCGACGTTGTAGGCGAAGGCCCAGAACAGGTTCACCTTGATCGTGCCGAGGGTGCGGCGGGCGAGCGCGATCGCGTCCGCCGCGGCGCTCAGGTCCGCTCGGATGAGGGTGATGTCGGCGGCTTCCATGGCCGCGTCGGTGCCGCTACCCATCGCGATCCCGAGATCCGCGGCGGCGAGAGCGGCGGCGTCGTTGACGCCGTCGCCGATCATCGCCACGGACCGGCCCTGCTGCTGCAGCCGGATGACGGTCCGGTACTTGTCTTCGGGGCGTACCTCGGCTTCGACGTCGTCGATGCCGACCTCGGCGGCGACCGTCCGGGCGACGTCTTTAGCGTCGCCGGTGAGCATGATCGTGCGCAGCCCCATGTCGTGGAGGCGTCGGATCGCGTCCGGGCTGGTCGGCGCGATGGTGTCCGCGACGCTGATGACGCCGCGGGCTGCGCCGTCCCATGCGACAACGACCGCGGTCGCGCCGCCCCGCTCTGCGGTCCGGACCGCGTCCGTGACCGCTTCGGGGATGGTGATGGCCCACTGGTCGGTCAACCACGCGGGTCGGCCGACGAGCACGAGGGTGCCGTCGACGACGGCTTGGACGCCGAGCCCGGCGGTGGACTGGAACGATTCCGCGGTGGGGTGGTCGGTGGCGGCTGCGGTGATGGCGCGGGCGATCGGGTGTTCGGATCCTGCTTCCGCGGCGGCGGCGAGGGCGAGCACCCGGGTGTCGGTTTCCCCACCGACGGCGGTCACCTGGTGGACGCTCATCTTGCCGGTGGTGACGGTGCCGGTCTTGTCGAGCACGACGGTGTCGATCCGGCGGGTGGCCTCGAGGACCTGGGGTCCGCGGATGAGGATCCCGAGCTGGGAGCCACGTCCGGTGCCGACGAGCAGCGCGGTGGGAGTTGCCAGCCCCAGGGCGCAGGGGCAGGCGATCACCAGGGTCGCGACGGCGGCGGTGAACGCGGCTTGCACGTCGCCGGTGAGCAGCAGCCACCCGATGAGGGTCAGCACCGCCAGGCCCATGACGATTGGGACGAACACGGCGGAGACCCGGTCGGCGAGGCGCTGCACCTCGGCCTTGCCGGTCTGCGCGGACACGACGAGCCGGCCGATGCGGGCAAGCTCCGTGTCGTGGCCGACGCGGGTGGCTTCGACGATGAGTCGGCCGCCGACGTTCACGGTCGCACCGGTGACGGTGTCGCCGGGGCCGGCCTCGACGGGGACCGCTTCACCGGTCATCACGCTGGTGTCGATCGCGCTCGTGCCATCGGTGATGGTTCCGTCGGTGGCGATGCGTTCACCGGGACGGACCACGAACCGGTCCCCGACCTGTAGTGCTGCGGTCGGCACCTCGGTTTCGACACCGTCTCGGAGCACCCGCGCAGTCGGTGCACCCAAGGCGAGGAGCGCCTGCAGGGCGGCGCCGGAGCGGTCCTTCGCGCGGGCCTCGAAGTACCGGCCGGCGAGGAGGAACACCGTCACCGCGGCGGCGACTTCGAAGTACGGCTCCGGAGCCGCGCCCGGGTGCGGGAACCAGGAGAACGCCATCTGCATCCCGATGTGCCCGGCGCCGCCGAACACCAGCGCCCAGACGGACCACACGGTCGCGGCGGCGACGCCGACGCTGACGAGGGTGTCCATCGTCGCGGCCCCATGCCGGGCGTTGATCGCGGCAGCACGATGGAACGGCCACGCACCCCACACAGCGACCGGCAGCGCCAGCACCAGAACGGCCCACTGCCATCCCGGGAACTGCAGGACCGGGACCATCGACAGCGCCACCACCGGGACGGCGAGCACCGTGGACACGATCAGGCGCCGACGCAGCGGCGCGAGCTCGTCGGTGTCCGCGCCGGCCGGTTCGGGCAGGTGCGCGCCGTACCCGGCCGCTTCAATGGTCCGGATCGCGTCGTCGACAGCGAGGTCCGCGGGGAGCGTGACGGAGGCGCTTTCGGTGGCGTAGTTCACGCTCGCGGTCACGCCGGGCAGCTTGTTCAGCTTCCGCTCGATCCGGTTCGCGCACGACGCGCAGGTCATCCCCTCGATGGTCAGCTCAACCGGCGGGGTGCTGGTCGTGGTCATGATGCGACCAACGTGTAGCCGGCCTCCTCCACAGCGGCGGAGACTTCCTCCTGCGGCAGGTTGCGGGTGCTGGTCACCCGAGCGGTGGAGACACCGCCGACGTTGAGGTCGATCGTCACGTCCGTGACGTCCGGCACGGCGGCGAGTTCCTCGTTGACACTCATCACGCAGTGCCCGCACGTCATGCCCGTGATGGCGTACGTGTTCGTCAGCTGCTCGCTCATCGTGGTGATCCCTTCGTCGTTCACGTTCATCAGGTACCCTAGGGGGGTACCGTAGCGAGTGTAACGCCGGTCGGGCGGATGTGTTCCCAATCCGCCGAACCGGCATCCGGAAAGAGGACGTGATGGCGAGCAGAACTGATCGGCGCGAAGAGGCGCGGCGGAAAGCCGCTGACCGCAGAGCGGAACAGCAGCGCAGTCGCACCCGCCGGTGGTGGCTGCTGGGCGCCGCCGTGGTCGTCGTCCTCGCCGCGGTCACCACGATCACGGTCGCCGCGCTGAACCGTGGCAACGACACGGCGCCAACAGCGTCCGGAGCGACGGCGGCACCGCCGTGGCCGGCCCCCGCGGATGCGGCGGCGCGGGCGAAGGCTGCCGGGCTCGAGGTGGCGGGGATGGAAGGTGCGGCGCTGCACACCCATCAGCATCTGTCCGTGTCCGTGGACGGGGAGCCGGTGGCGGTGCCGGCGAACATCGGCGTCGACGTGCAGCGGGGCGGCATGTCTGCACTCCACACCCACGACACCTCCGGCATCGTGCACGTCGAGTCCGCGAAGGTGCAGCCGTTCACCCTCGGACAGCTCTTTACCGAGTGGGACGTGACCTTGCGAGACGGGCAGGTCGGCGGGTACGTCGACGGGAAGAACGACCGGCACGTCGCCGTGTTCGTCAACGGCACCCGCACCACCACGCCGCTGCCGGATCTGGAACTGCAGGACCAGCAGGACATCGCCATCGTCATCACCCGTGGGTCCGGTACGCCGATCGCGCCGACCCCGTTCGATTGGTCGACGGCGGCATGAGCGCCGCTACCGTAATCGGTGAACCCCGAGGAGCGTCCATGACCGACACCACCGCGCCCGCAGCAGAGCACCACCACGGGTACATCACCGCGAAGGAGGACTACCTCAAACGGTTGCGCCGCATCGAGGGGCAAGCCCGCGGCCTGCAGCGGATGGTCGATGAGGAGCAGTACTGCATCGACATCCTCACCCAGGTGTCCGCGATGACGAAGGCGCTGCAATCCGTCGCGCTCGGCCTGCTGGATGACCACCTCGCGCACTGCGTCACCGACGCCGTCGCCGAAGGCGGCGACGAGGCGGCGGTGAAGCTGAAGGAAGCCTCCGACGCGATCGCCCGCCTCGTGCGCGCCTAACCAGCTCTCCGCCCACCAGACGGGGCGGTTGTCCTCTCAGCGCTCGTCCTGCACCATAGAACCCGCACCCCGACCAGTCATCAGTACGGATCCGCATGCTCACCACCGCGAACACCACGCGCCGCCGCCTGCTGCTGCAGGCCACGGCGGTGCTGGCGTTGCTGCTGCTGGTCGGGTTCACGGTCCTGATGCACAGCATGCTCGGCCACGCGACCACCGGCGAGCACGCCATGACCGCCATGACGGCCGAGCACACCCACAGCGACGCAGCCGAGCACGCTGCCGCGCCGGCTGGCGCGGTGGTGAGCGTGCTCAGTGATGCTGGCTGCGATGGCGGCCTGTGCGCGCTGATGTGCTCCCTGATGGGGATGGCCTGCGCGCTGACGATCGCCCTGTTCGCGTGGGCGCTTCTGCGCACCCGGAACGGCGGGGTCCTCTACGTCCTCGCACGCCTCCTCGCCCTCGGGGACCGTGTCGCACGCCGCGTCGCGGCACCCAAGCCGCCATCACTGACGGCGCTGCAGATCATCCGTATCTGATCCATCCCCGGCGGGAGCGCTCCCTTCGGAAGCTCTCGCATGCCCAGAACACGGGCAGGTATTCGCCTGCCCGGAACACCTGACGCATCACGGGAACGGATCCATGAACACCACCATCACGCGCACCCTCGCGGCCACCGCCGCCCTCACCATCGGCCTCACCCTCGCCGGATGCTCCACCAACAACGCCGGCTCCTCGGACAACTCCTCCTCGTCGTCCTCGTCGTCCTCGTCGACGCACAATGACCAGGACGTGACGTTCACGCAGGGGATGCTGCCGCACCACAAGCAGGCCATCGAGATGAGCGACATGCTCCTCGCCAAGGGCTCCGACGTGGACCCCGACGTCGTCACGCTCGCGAAGCAAATCAAGGCCGAGCAGGCACCGGAGATCAAGACGATGACCGGCTGGTTGAAGGCCTGGGGCGAGCCCACGGAGATGTCGAGCATGTCCGGGATGGATCACTCCTCCATGTCGGGCGGGATGATGTCCGACGCCGATATGAACGCCCTCGACAGTGCCTCCCCGGCGGACGCCGGGAAGCTGTTCCTGCAGCAGATGGTCGAGCACCACACCAGCGCTGTCGACATGGCGAAGACCGAAGTCGATAAGGGCAAGAACACCGACGCGGTCGCGATGGCGAAGTCGATCGTGTCGAGCCAGACCGAGCAGATCAGCCAGATGAAGGACATGCTCGCGTCGATGTGACCCCGGCCGTGGGTCGCGGCGGTGTCCCCCCTCCCTGCCGCGATCCGCGACCGGCTTTCCCCCTCTCCCGCTCGAGCACCCCGCCGAGCGGCCCTGTTTCTTCTGACGTGCTCATCCCCGTCCGCCGTCTTTCTTGGAGCCTGCCTGTGCCCCAGCAGCACCCCCACACCCCCACTGCAACGCCGCTGACGCGCCGCGAAGCCCTCGCCGCAGAACGCGCCACACCCCCCGCTCCGCGGACGCCCCGCATCCGCCGGACCCCCGCTGTCGTGAGTCGGCCGCCGCTGCCCGCCGTGACGGTGGCCGCGCCGGCTCCGACGCGGACGTTCCGATCCCGGGCGCTGGCGGCGATTCCGCTGACCGGTGCTGCTGCGGCGATGGCGCTGTTCACCGCCGCGGCGCTTCCCGCGCAGGCATCTACCGGCCCCGCCGTCACCGTGCCCGGCGGCACCCCGTCCGCTACCGGGCAGAGCTTCACCGCGACCGGGCTGACCGTGACCGTTGACCGGGACGGCTACACCGTCACCAAGCCCGCCGTGAAGCCCGTGATCACCAAGACGACCACCAGCACCACGAACAGCGCCACAGCAGCGGCAGGTAGCACGGCTGCAGTCGCGCCCACCGGGACGATCGTGAACACCGGCGCCGGCGATATCCGCTGGCCCGTCGCCGGCAGCATCCGGGTCAGCTCCCCGTTCGGCCCCCGCCTCGCCCCGTGCGCGGCGTGCTCGTCGATCCACCAGGGCGCCGACATCACCCCCGGCGCCGGCACCCCCATCGGCGCCGTCGCCGCCGGCACCGTCCGAATCTCGGGCACCCACCCGGAGTACGGCCAGTACGTCATCATCGACCATCAGATCGACGGTCAGACCATCTCCACCCTCTACGCGCACATGATCTTCGGCTCGTCACCGCTGCATGCCGGGCAGAGCGTCGCCGTCGGGCAGCTCGTCGGCCTCGTCGGCAACACCGGCGCCAGCACCGGCGCCCACCTGCACCTGCAGGTCATGCTCGGCAGCAGCACCCCAATCGACCCCATTGCCTGGCTTACAACGAATGCCGGGCGCACCTTGTGAGCGGCGCCCACTCAGCCCGCTCCGCGGCAACCATCCGATCGCGCGCCGACGATCGCCTCCGGGCCGGCGGCAGCGTTGTGGAGAGCCGGCCGGCTGCACGTCGCCGATCATCGGTCGATACCGATATGATCGGCGTATGACGATCACTTGCCGGATGATGGTTCCCGTGTCTCGGCCGCCGCTTGTTGAGTCGAACCGATGATCGGCACGATTGCGGCGGCGGTGGGTCTCTTTGCTGCCACCAACATCGATGACGTCGTGGTCCTGACGGTTCTGTTCCTTGCATCGACGCGTGGAACGTTGCCGGGGTGGAAGGTCGTCGTCGGTCAGTACGCCGGCTTCATCGCCCTCGTCGCGATCAGTGTCCTCACTGCTGCGGGGCTCACCATCGTTCCGGACAAGTGGGTGGGACTGCTGGGGCTCATCCCCCTGGGTATTGGTCTGGTGGGGTTGGTCCGTGCTCTGCGACGACGCGGTGATGACGACGACGATGACGACGACTCGGCAGTGCGCGCCGGCGGGGTCCTCGGAGTCGCCGGGATCACCATCGCCAACGGCGCCGACAACATCTCCCTCTACACGCCGGTGTTCCGGACGACCCCGATCCCGGACACCGTGGTCACGATTGCGGTGTTCCTCGTGCTCGTCGCGGTGTGGTGCCTCGTGGCTCGCTTCGTGGGGACGAACAAGACCGTCACGGAAGCCCTCGAGAAGATCGAGCACTGGCTCGTGCCCGCCGTGTTCACGGGCCTGGGCCTCTACATCCTGATCGAGTCCGGCGTGATCGTGCGCCTCATCGACGTGCTCTCGTGAGAGCAAGCATCCGAGTGGTCGTGGTGCTGCTGATCGCCGCGGCCGCGCTCACCATCGACCAGCTCACCAAAGCGTGGGCACTGTCCGGCCTCGGCCCGTCGCGCACAATTGAGCTGGCTCCGGGTGCGACCCTCCAGCTCGTGTTCAACCCAGGCGTCGCTTTCAGCCTCGGCAGCGAGATGGGGCCGCCGCTCGCACTCGGCATCATCGCCCTGACGTTGTGCCTGGCAACGTGGGCAGTCGTGCGCGCCGTGCGCGGCGCCGACATGCTCGCCACTGGGCTGATGAGCGTCGCCGTCGGCGGCGCCGCAGGCAACCTCTGGGACCGCATCACCCGCGCCGAGTCCGGGCCACTCACCGGCGAAGTCGTCGACTTCATCAACATCGACTGGTTCGCCATCTTCAACGTCGCCGACATCTTCGCCACCCTGGGGATCGCCGGATTCGCGATCCGCTTCCTGATGCCGGGCAGGCACAAGGACGAGCCCGCGCCCACGGAGCGATCAGCGTGAACGGGAACCCCTTCGCGGAAGCGATCCTCAGCGGACAGCTCCTGATCGCCGTGCCGGTCGCTCTCCTGGCCGGGCTGGTGTCCTTCCTCTCACCATGCGTCCTCCCACTCGTCCCCGGGTACCTCGGCTTCATCGGCGGTGTCGCAGAGCAACGCCGCCGCAGCACGCTCACCCTGGGCGTGCTCCTGTTCATCCTCGGCTTCACCGTCATCTTCGTCGCCTACGCCGCCGCATTCGGCGCCGCCGGCTTCTGGCTGATCCGCTGGCGCGACCTGCTCACGCAGATCCTCGGCGGCTTCGTCATCATCATGGGACTCGTGTTCATCGGCCGCTTCGGGATCCTGCAGCGCACCCTCAAACCACGATGGAAACCGGCCACCGGCATCGCCGGCGCACCCCTGCTCGGGATCGTGTTCGGGCTCGGCTGGACCCCCTGCCTTGGCCCGACCCTCACCGCGATCAACCTGCTGAGCCTGCAAGCCGCGAGCACCTGGAACGGCGTCCTGCTCGGCATCGCCTACTGCCTCGGACTCGGCATCCCCTTCCTCCTCCTCGCCCTTGGAACCACCTGGGCCACCACCGCGATCAGCCGCGTTAAACGGCACCTACGGACCGTGAACCTGATCGGTGGTGGCACGCTGATCCTCATCGGTGTCCTCATGGTCACCGGACTGTGGTCATCGCTGATGTACACGGTCGGCGCACACATCGGCCAGTACGTCACGCTCCTCTAACACCCAGGTGCAGCCCGCTGCAACGCATGGTCGACGGCGGCATCCCCATGGTCACGATCGAGCAAGCACCGCCCCAGAACCAATGGCCGACCTTGAACGCACGAACCGCGCTACGCCGATATCATCGGCATATGCCGATCGTAGAAGCGCGGGGCGATCTTGCCGCGGTATCGCTGTTCCACTCTCTCGCAGACCCGACCCGGCTGCGCATCCTGCGCCGACTCCGCCACGGGGAAGCTCGCGTGAGCGACCTCGTCGCGGAGCTCGGTCTTGCCCAATCGACCCTCTCCGAGCACGTCGCGTGCCTTCGCGACTGCGCACTCGTGGAGGGGCGGGCGCAGGGCCGGCAAGTGTTCTACAGCCTCGCCCGTCCGGAGTTGATGGACCTCCTCGAGTCCGCGGAGACACTGCTGCAGGCCACCGGCTACCAAGTCGATCTCTGCGGCACCTATGGCTCGGACGCGAGGGCTGGCGAATGAGCACGCTCACCGAAACCGAAACGGAGCAGCTCACCCGACGAGGGCTCCGCCTCGCGCAGTTCACCGTCGCATACAACGTCCTCGAAGGAATCGTCGCCATCACGGCTGGGATCGCCGCGGGACTCGTTTCCGTCATCGGGTTCGGTATCGACTCCGGAATCGAATCGATCGTCGCCGTGCTGGTGGGCATCCGCCTCGCCGCCAGGCTCCGCCACGGCGAAGCGGACGAGGGTAAGGAGCGACGCACGTTGAAGTTCGTCGCCGTGACGTTCTTCCTCCTCGCCGCCTACGTCGTGATCGATGGCATCCGCAGCCTGATCACCCACGAAACACCGGAGACCTCCCCGGTCAGCATCGTGCTGCTGGTCCTCTCGATCATCGTCATGCCGGTCCTCGCCGCACTCAAGACCCGAGTCGGCAAGAAGCTCGACGACCCGCTCATCCTCGCCGACGCGGCAGAAACTCGAATCTGTGTCCTCCTCAGCGTCGCGACCCTCATCGGACTCCTCCTCTACACCCTCACCGGCGCAGCCTGGCTCGACCCCGTCGCAGGATTCGTCATCGCCCTCTTCGCCATCCACGAAGGACGCGAAGCGTGGGAAGGCGAACTCGTGGAAGACGACGATGACGACTGAAACGACCGCTTCATAGCGACACCGAACACCGCTCAAAAGCTGACACAAAGCGAAGCTGCTCACACTCTGTGCCTCGCGGGGCGAAGAGCGGACCAACGGGATGCAGAACACCACCGCAACGCGCACAGCTGCAGATGAGCAAACTGGGGCTGCCTCGCGTTGCGATCAGAGCCGCGAGAAGAAGGGCGGGGGCCTCACCAACCCCCGCCCTTTCAGCTGCTGGACGCAACAGCTAACCCGGCGTCACCTCGGACGGACGGGCTCGTCTTCAACCCAAGCATTGCCTTCAGTCTCGGACGGGACATGGTTCACCGCTCGCGGCCGGCATGATCGCCCTCACGCCGTGCCTGGCGACGCGGGCTGATGTTGCCGATGGGGCTGCTATCCACTGAAGTAGGTCAGCGTTCTACCTAGTGGGTGCTGCGGAGCAGGAGCCGCGGCAAGTATTTGTCTGTCAGGGGCAGCCTGTTGCATGCTCACTCCCGCTCCGACGGCAGCACGGTTACGGTGACCCGGTCCGGGATCTGGAGCGGATCACGCGCGTGGTCGTCGTGCAGCGCGAACTCCGTTGGCGATGACGACCACCTCGGCGAGCTCGTGAACAAGGACGACACCAGCCAGGCCGAGCGCTCCGGCCAGGGCGAGCGGGAACAGGACGACGATGATCGCGAGGGAGAGTCCGATGTTGCTGGTCATGATGCGACGTCCCCGGCGTGCGTGCAGGAGCGCTGCCGGGATGGCGCGCAGGTCGGTGCCGGTGAATGCGACGTCGGCGGATTCGACGGCTGCAGCGGCACCGGTGGCGCCCATCGCGATGCCGACGTCTGCGGACGCGAGGGCGGGCGCGTCGTTCACGCCGTCGCCGATCATCGCCACGGTACCGTTGCGTCGGAGTTCGTTGACCGCGGATGCTTTGTCCTGTGGGAGCTGTTCGGCGCGGACGTCGTGGATCCCAGCGCGGGCGGCGAGCGTGGTGGCGGTGCGTTGATTGTCGCCGGTCAGCATGAGGGTGCGGATGCCCGCTTCGTGCAGTGCTGTGATGGTTTCGGCGGCTTCGTCGCGCAGCTCGTCGCGGACGCCGACGACGCCGGTGATGACGCCGTCGATTTCGACCACCACGACGGTTTCACCGTTGCGCTCGAGCCGGTCGATGTCTGCCTGGAGTGTTCCGGCTTGCAGCCAGCGCGTGCTGCCGACTCGGACTCGTCGCCCGTGGACCTCTCCGGTGAGACCGCGGCCGGGTTCTTCCGTGACGTCGAATGCTGCCGGCGGCTGGTCCACGGCGTTGGAGATCGCTGCTGCGAGCGGGTGGGTGCTGTGTCGTTCGAGTGCAGCTGCTGCCGTGAGGATGTCCTGGCGGTCGTGACCGGGGGCGGTGACGACGTCGACGACTTCGGGGGCGTTGCGGGTCAGCGTGCCCGTCTTGTCGAACGCGACCGCGGTGACGGCGCCGAGCTGCTCGAATGCCGCTCCGGACTTGATGATGACGCCGAACTTGCTCGCCGACCCGATCGCGGAGATCACTGTGACGGGCACGGCGATTGCGAGTGCGCACGGGGATGCTGCGACAAGGACAACGAGTGCGCGCTCGGTCCACGTCGCCGGGTCACCGACGATGAACCCGAACACGACGACGAGCGCCGCGACGATGAGTACGACCGGGACAAGGGGGCGGGCGATGCGGTCCGCAAGACGGGCGCGTTCACCCTTCCGGGATTGTGCATCTTCGACGAGTCGCACGATGGTTGTCAGGGAGTTGTCGTGGCCATCCGCTGATGCCTCGATCTGCAAGGCGCCCTGCCCGTTGACCGATCCGGCCGGGACCGAGTCGCCGGGACCCACTTCGACAGGGATGGACTCGCCGGTCACTGCGGACGTGTCGAGGCTGCTCCGACCAGCGGTGACGATGCCGTCTGTGGCGACCCGTTCCCCGGGGCGCACCACCAGCAGGTCCAACGCTCGGATCTCCTGCGCCGGGATCTCAACCTCTCCTGAGAGTCGAGAGACGCGGGCGGTGTTGGGGATCAGGTCCAGCAGGGCGCGGAGGCCTTGCCGTGCGCGGTCCATCGCCCGGTCCTCGAGAGCTTCAGCAATTGAGAACAGGAACGCCAGCGCGGCTGCTTCTGCGACCTTGCCGAGCAGAACCGCGCCGATCGCGGCGATCGTCATCAGCAGACCCACGCCCAGTCGGCCCCGGAGTACCCGACGGATCGCGCCGGGGACGAACGTCCACGCTCCGGCGAGCAGCGCGGCGCCGTGCACGATGGTGCCCGCGACGGTGAAACCGCTCCAGTCGAGCCCATAGCCGATCAGCAGGAACACGCCGGCGAGGGCCGGGAACAGTAGCGCCCGATCGCGCCAGACGGGGACGAGTCCGTCGTCGTCGTGCTCCGATGCCGCGGCGTCGTGATTGCAGCAGTCATCGTCGGCGTGGCCGTGTGAGTCGGTGCCGGTCACTTGCAGGCTCAGCTCGCTTTCTGGCCGACGCACCTGCACGGCAAGCGGCTGGCGTTCCTGCCCCTCCTCCGGCCCGCAGCATTCGCGGCTCATCGGATCGCCTTCATATCCTGCAGGACACTGGACGTCGTCGTGTCGCAGCACAACGGCACGTCGCATGCGGGGTCGGCACAGTCGACGCCGTCATCGACAGCGAGGACCACCTCGACGAGCGCTTCCAACGCCTTCGTAATGTGCGGGTCCGCGATTTCGTAGCGGGTGCGGCGGCCCTCCGGGGTCGCGACGACGATGCCGCATCCGCGCAGGCACGCGAGGTGGTTCGACACGTTGGTCCGCGTGAGCGTCAGCTCGTCAGCCAGCCGGGCCGGGTACCCCGGCTCGTCCAGCAAGCTCAACAGGATCCGAGAACGGGTCTCATCCGCCATCGCCCGGCCGAGCCGGTTCATCACGTCAAGCCGCGAAGCAAGTGTCAGCATGCGATGACCATACAGCGCATGATGACCAATCGCCAGTTGACCAGGTCCCGCCGCTTAGCGCGGGCCCCGGGTTTCAACCGCGTGCATCTGGGCGCCACGTCGATCCAAGTTTCAATCACACTGGTTAAGCCTGCGCTTGCACCATCGGCCTCCGCGACGGTGCAGCTTGACGGTGTGCACGACGCGAGAGGCGGTGTTCTGCGCGCCGCTCGGAATCGCAGCGATGGTCCTCGCCGCATCAGCTAAACGTTCAGTAGCTGGGGCGCCGAACCGGGCCGACAAGCGCTCGTCGTTTCGAGTTCACCCGGGGTAGCTAGCGTCGCGGACGATGCTGCCTCGGGAGTATGGCTCGTTCCGAGCCGACGTGCACGCGATCCGGGCTGTCGCCGTGGCGCTTGTGGTGCTGTATCACGTGGATTTCGGCTGGTTCCGTGGCGGCTTTGTGGGAGTGGATGCCTTTTTCGTCGTCTCCGGGTACCTCATCACCACCCAGCTCGCTCGAGAGCTCCAGTCTCAGGGGCGGATAGACCTCCCGAGGTTCTGGGCTCGCCGTGTTCGCCGATTGGCGCCTTCGGCGCTGGCCGTCCTCGTCACCGTTGGAATCGCCGCAGCGGTGTTGTATCCGAAGGAAGACTGGCCGAAGGTTGGGGGGCAGTTCGCCGCGAGTGTGGCCTACGTCGAGAATTGGGCGCTTGCCGCGTCGAGGACTGACTACCTTGCGGCTGGCACACCGTCCACTCCGTTTGAGCATTTCTGGTCACTCAGCGTCGAGGAGCAGTTCTACATCGGCTGGCCGGTCCTGCTCCTGGTGGTGTGGAAGTACGTTCCACGAAAATCGGCGTTGCGCTGGGTCGTGGGGGCAGTGACCGGAGCCTCAGTCGTCAGTTCCATCTGGTTGACGGTCTCAGACCCCGCAGCTGCGTACTTCTGGCCGCATACGCGCGCATGGGAGTTCGGCGTCGGTGCATTACTGGCGTTGCTTGGGCCAAACCCCGGGCGACGGTTCTCGGTTCCTGCGCGGCTGCGGTTTGGAACTGCTCTGTTCGGTTGGATGGGCCTGATTGGTGCCGGCGTCGCACTCTCGGCAAGGGTGCCGTACCCAGGCATTGCTGCAGCGATCCCCGTCACGGCGACCACTCTGATCATCGCCGCAGGCGCCGAGGGCGGGGTGATCGGGGTGATGCTGCGTTGGAGTCCGGTGCGCTGGCTTGGCGCCATCTCGTACCCGTTGTACTTGTGGCACTGGCCGGTCGCGCTGTTGCTCCCGCGACTTGTTGAACTACCACCGCCGGTTCGAATCGTCGCCACTGTCGTGTTCGCGCTGATCCTCGCCCAGTTGACACACGTCTTGATCGAGAAGCGCGTTCGTTCCGGCTTGCTCTCACGGTACCGTCCAGCCACTGTTCTCGCCGGCGCGGCAGGTCTGATGGTGGTGTTGCTGATCGTCCCGACCGCGGGCTGGGCGGCACTGCAGAGTCAGGAGCGTCGGGACCGGGATGTCGTGTCCATGTTGCGCGGGGACGGCTGCTTCGGTGCTGCTGCTGCGTGGAACCGTTCCTGCCGGCTCAGCGGTGATCCGCGACAACCATTCACCCCGGCGACCTTGACCGCGGCGTACGACATCGACCCGACCTGGGACAAGTGCCAGGCGCAGACGACCGCAGCGCGCAGCTGCGTGGTCGGGGTGCGAGGGGGCACTCGGGTGGCGTTGATTGGGGATTCCCACGCGCACCAGTGGTCGTCGGTGTTGATACAAATTGCTCGCGCACGAGGCTGGGAGCTGCACCTCTATGTCAAGGGCGGGTGCGACTTCTCACGCGTGCGATGGTCGGACGTGTCGGAGACGAATCAACGTCGATGCGCCATTTGGAACGACGACGTCGACCGCTCGTTGGAAGCCGAAGCCCCCTACACGCTGGTCTTCACGGCCGCTCGTGCGGACCTCCGCGGACGACCGGTGGGAGCTGACCATGATCGGGCGGCGCAGCGCGGCTACCGCGCGTCATGGGATCCGGTGATTACCCGAGGGGCCACTGTCCTTGCGATTCGGGACACCCCCGCAGCTGGGACCGGTGTGCAACGTTGCCTCGACGTGAATCCGGGTGCTGTCTCCCGCTGTCGATTGAGCACAGGACGAGCGTTCGCGGCGAAGGACTACCTCGCTGTTGCGGCGCAGCGCATCCGCGGTGCACAGGTGCTGGATCTGACGTCGTCGTTCTGTCGTGCTGGGTGGTGTCCTGCGGTGGTTGGGAAGGTGCTTGTGTATCGGGACTCGCAGCACATCACCCGCACCTACGCGAACACTCTCACTCGTCCCCTGCAGCGCACCATCACGGCAGCACTGGCTCGAGCCTCACCAGCGACGAAGCGAACGGTAACGGCTGAGATCACTCGCGCGAGCGATCTCGCCCGTTCATCGCGGCGAGCTGTTCGTTGTAGGCGCGAAGCTCAGCGTCGCCGTCGCGTTGCGCCTGACGGTCCAGGCGTTTGGCGTCGCGTTTGTCTGACTTGACCCAGTTCCGCACGACGAGCAGTGCGACGAACACCATCGGCAGTTCGGACGCGCCCCAGGCGATGCCGCCGCCGGTGTGCTGGTCAGCGAGGAGTGCGGCTTCGTTGGTTTGCCCGAGTGCGCGGAACCAGTCGAGTGCGTAGACCTCGGTTGAGGTCATCACTGCGACGCCGAAGAACGCGTGGAACGCCATTGTCGCCAGGAGCGCGATGATGAGGATCGGGTAGGCGGGCCGTTGCGGGCCCGGGTCGATGCCGACGAAGACCCAGAAGAATAGGTAGCCGCTCAGCACGAAGTGGACGACCATGACGATGTGCCACTCGTGTGACTGCATCGAGGCTTGGAACGCCGGGGTGAAGTAGAACACCACAAGGGACCCGGCGAAGATGATCCCAGCGACGGCGGGCTTGCCGAGGAACTGCATCCAGCGGGAGTGTACGAAGAGCATCAGCCACTCACGGGCGCCGCGTGAGCCGTCGTTGCGGACCGGCAGCGTGCGCAGCGCAAGGAGCACCGGGCCGCCGAGCACGAGCGGCAGCGGGACGAACATCATCAGCAGCATGTGCTGGATCATGTGCGAGGAGAAGTGGATCATGCCGTAAACGGCGGGGCCGCCGTTCATCGTCCAGATAAAAATCAGGCAGCCCGTGACCCAGCTGATTGTCCGACCGACCGGCCAGCTGTCGCCGCGCTTGTGGAGCTTGCGGACGGCGAAGAGGTACCAGCCGATGCCGATGAGGGCGAGAGCGGTCCATGCCCAGTCCCAGTGCCACGCGCTCAGGAAGTTCTGCAGGGTCTGGGTGGGCGGGTAGGTGAACCCGATCAGCCCGTCACGTGTGTCTGCCCCGGTTTCCGGCGTCTGCGGGATCGGCGGTTGGCTCCGGGACACCGCGACGGAGGCGCCGATCGCGACCGCCATGAAAATTATCTCGGCGAGAGCGAACCGGACGAACAGCCGACGGTTGGCGGGGTCGCGGAGAAGCCCTGGCACGAGTTTTCTGCGCTGCGCGACGCCGGCGATGCCGAGAAGGATGAGCGCCGATGCTTTGACGGTGATCAGCCAGCCGTATGAGGTGGTGATCAGGTCGACGGGGCCGGTGAGTCGGAGTGCCGCGTTGACGATTCCGGAGAAGGCAACAGCGGCGAAGGACCAGCCGGCGAGGGTCGAGTAGCGAGCGACAACACGGCCGGTGCTGCCCTGGGTCATCGTGCGCAGCAGCAGTACCGCGGTGAGCCCGCCAACCCAGACACATACGCCGATTAGGTGGATCGCGAGGGAGTTCACGGCGTTGGCGTGCTCGAGGGATCCAGCTGCGTGACCCGACAGCGACAGCGGCAGGAGGGCGAAGATGGCGAAGACCGTCGCGACGGCGATGCTGGTCACACGTGTTGCGGAGGCGGCGATGATCGTGGCGACCAGGACCGCGGTTGCGGAGACGAGGTACACCTGACCGGCTTCCAGGCGGAAGAGGAACTCCGGAAAAGTTCGGGCGAACACGGAGCTCGTGATCGGCGCGCCGATGGTGTTGGCGCCGGTGAACACGATTCCGGCCACGGCGGCGAGGAACCACAGCGCGCCGCTCCACGCCGCCCAGCGTGCGGCCCGGTACTGCATCCAGGAGAGCCGGCCCCGTTCCTTCCGCTGACCGGGCAGCGCGAACGCTGCGACGATGAGCAGCCCGATCGTCACTGCAGCCATGGCGTCGTGGACCACTCGCGCGACAGGTAGGCCGTAGTCGACAAGCCGGCCGGCGTCGACGAGCTGTGTTGCTTCCCCGAGCGCCCCGGTCAGGGTGAGCCCGAGCAGCGCGCATGCCAGTGCGAGTGGCACTGAGACGGTGAGTGTCGAGCGAACTGCCACGGTGTCGGGCGCTACCTCAATGGGTGCGGTGCGCGTGTCTGCCGAGCGGTGGTTCGTGTCAGTCAATGGGTCATCACAAGTCGTTGTCGGGCCGCTGTTTCCTTGGTGCGCAGCAGGCTCAGGGGCGGAGGTAGATGCGCGGGATCAGACGTGGGGGGTGTGTTCGTGTTGGCTGTGTCCAGCCGGTTCCAGCTGGAACGTGGAGTGCTCAACACTGACATCGAAGTGTTCCGCGACGCACCGCTGCAGGTCGTCGAGCAAGGCCGGCACGCTGCCGTCGGTGAAGCATGCGGAGTCGATGCTGACATGCGCGGTGAGCACCGGAAGGCCGGTCGCGATTTGGGACGCGTGGAGATCGTGCACGTCAATCACGTGTTTCCGCTCGAGCAGGTGTGCGCGGACGTCGTCGAGGTTCAGGCCCGTGGGGGTGGCCTCCAGCAGCACATTCAGGGTCTCTCGGAGCAGCTTGAACGCCCGCGGCAGAATGAGTATGCCGATGAGGAGACCTGCAATGGCATCAGCCCCGCCCCAACCGGTGATGGCGATGACGATCGCTGCGATGATGACGGCGACCGATCCGAGAGCGTCGTTGAGGACTTCGAGGAACGCAGCGCGCAGGTTGAAGTTCGCGTTCCGGCCGGAGGCGAGCACCAGGATCGACGCGATGTTGCCGGCGAGGCCGATGATGCCGAAGACGAGCAGCCCGCCGGAAGCGATCTCCGGGGGCGCGAAGAGCCGCTGCACCCCTTCGATGAGGACGAACAGTCCGACCGCGAGCAGGACTGCCGCCTGTCCTGTGGCGGAGAGCACCTCGGCTCGGGCGAAGCCCCAGGTGCGCTTCGCGGTCGCGGGTCGTCGTGCGAGGTTCGCTGCAACGAGAGCGGTGGCTAGCCCGCCGGCGTCGGTGAGCATGTGCGCTGCGTCGACGAGGAGCGCGAGGCTGTTCGTGGCGATCGCGCCGACGACCTCCGCGACGAGAATCGTCGCGGTGATGCCGAACGCGATCGCGAGCCGGCGGCGGTTCACCGCGTGCGCGTCGATGCCGTGGTCGTGTGAGGTGCTCATGCGTCGTGCTCCGTGTTGTGGTGGTGACGGACCACGTCGCCGACGGTGTGCTCGGCCTGGAAGATCGCATCGTGCACGAGCTTGTTCGCGTGGTCGTTCGCGAGGCGGTAGTAGACCCGGTTGCCGTCTTGCCGAGTGGTGACCATGCGGGCCATGCGCAGCTTCGCGAGGTGCTGAGACACGGCAGCCTGCGACCGGTCGACGACGGCAGCGAGATGCCCCACCGGCATCTCTTCCTCACGCAGTGCGAGGACGAGGCGGATACGTGTCGGGTCGGCGAGCATCGCGAAGATCTCTGCGGCTAGTTCGACGTGCGCGTCATCGAACTCCGCCTGCCCAACATTCGTGTATTCGCTCATGCGAATATAGTTGCATGTTGATGGTGGTGTGTCTACCGTCGGGTGGCATGGAACCGTTGGCGTGGATACCGACCGCACCGCCGACTGTCGCTGCGTTGCTCGCACCGACGTTGCAGCCCGTGCCCGTGATCCCTGTCATCGCGGTGCTGCTCGCTGCTGGGTACGTGACCGGATGGCTACGCTTACGACTGCAACGCCGAACGTGGCCGGTGTGGCGTGGCGTGCTGTTCCTGACCGGATGCGGACTGCTTGCCGTCACGATGGGTGCCGGCATCGAGGGGTACGGCTTCGTACTGTTCTCCGCGTTCATGTTCCAGCAGCTCACACTGATGATGACGGTTCCGCTACTGCTTGTCCTCGGCGCACCGGGCACGTTGCTCCTCCGAGCAACACCGCATCGAGGTCCCGGTCGGCTGGTGTTGCAGACGGCGGTGTTCGGGCTGCGGTCACGGCTCGGCCGGTTCTTGCTGCATCCCGGGTTCATGATCCCGCTGTTCCTCATCACCTTCTACGGCCTCTACCTCACCAGCGCCGCGGACGCCCTCCTCCAGACGTGGGCCGGACATGTCGGCCTCGAGCTCGCATTCCTCGCCGCTGGAGTGCTCTTCACCGCCCCGCTGATCCCAACCGACCCACTGCCACGCCGACAAGGGCACCTCGGCCGACTCCTGGATGCGTTCCTGGAGATGCCGCTGCACGCCTTCTTCGGAGTGATCCTGATGATGGCGACCGTGCCACTCGTACCCGCGTTCACCAACATTCCTGCCTCCTGGGGCATCACCGCAGTCGGCGACCAAGCGTTCGCGGGCGGCCTTGCGTGGTCGTATGGGGAAGCACCCTCACTCGCCCTAGTGCTGATCCTGATGACCAGCTGGTTCCGCCACGAATCCCGGAAGAGTCGAGAGCGGGACCGTGAGATCGATCGCGATGGTGACCCGGACCTCGAGGCCTACAACGCGCACCTCGCACGGCTGCAAGGACGAACAACCTCACCCCACGAGCAGCACGGATGACCCACCGGCACCGCATGCTCAGGCACCCCGGACACACCCAGCGAACTCACCTGTACCCCTTGACAGCGTCCTGCACAATGGATGCGGCCGCACCGATCGGGCCATCCTCATCATGACGACACTTCGCCACCTCCTCCCGCTCCGGCTGCTTCGTGCTGCCACCGCGGTGATCGCAGCCGTTCTGTTGTTGCTCGGTGCGATGACGTTGCAAAACCTGGCCGCGCACACGGACGACCCGGTGGCGAGCCTCACTGGCGCATCTACCGTGTCCGAACTGGAACAGGGCACCTCCGGTACCGCCCACGTGGACCAGCATGAGGGCGTCAGTGGAATCTTCTGCGCATTGTTGGGGCTGGCGGCGTTGGTGATGAGTGCCGGCCTCGTCCTGGCACTGCTCGCGCACGACCTCCGCCGGCCGTTGTTCTCCTTGTCCCGGGTCCTCGCCAGACTGCGGCCGCGGCTCATCCGGCACGACCAGACAGCGGTCTCGCTGACGGTCCTGTCGATCGCACGCGTCTGATTCTCCTTCCGGACGACCCCGCAACGCGGGGACGTCAAAAGCGTCCTGCCCGCTTAACGGAAGCCTTCCTGCAGACCTGTGACGAACCAGACCGCCCTCGTACCCGATTCCCCAACTCCCCTCACGCGACGCGCAGCCCTCGACGCTGAACGCCACGCCCAGCGAGCACGCACCCCTCGGCAGCTCCAACACCGGCCACTTCCCCGTCCGCGACCCATCGCCGGCGCGCCCTCCCCCGCTCGCCCGAGGAGGGCTGTCTCCTCGCAGCTGGTGTTGACCAGTGCGGCAGCAGCCGTCGTGCTCTTCGCAACTGCCGCACTGCCCGGGCCGGCAACGGCGTCCGTGGCCGCGCCGGCGACAGCCCTCACCCCCGGTGTGAGCGGGCAGAGCCTCCAGGTAGCAGCCGCCGCATTGGACCCAACTGCCCAACGCGACTCCTTCACCGTCAGCACCCCAACAGTGGTCGGCAGCGCACCGGCTACCGCGGCCGGTGAGGTGGGCGCCGTCACCGGCGGGGGCGATGTTCGCTGGCCGTTCCCCGGTCCGGTGCCGCAGAGCTCCGGCTTCGGATATCGCATCGCGCCATGCGCCACCTGCTCGACAGCGCATCAGGGCCTCGACCTCACCCCCGGAGCTGGAACTCCCATCGGTGCGGTCGCCGCGGGCGTGGTCCGCGTCTCCGGCATGCACTCTGAGTTCGGGCAGTACGTGATCATCGACCACCAGGTCGGCGGGCAGCTCGTATCTACCCTGTACGCCCACATGATCATCGGTTCATCCCCGCTCCGGACGGGGCAACGCGTCGCCGCTGGCGCTCGAGTCGGGCTTGTCGGATCTTCTGGCCGGAGTACCGGCGCGCACCTGCACCTCGAGGTGCATCAGGGCGGCGCCACTCCCATCGACCCGGCAGCGTGGCTGCGCAGCAACGCCGGCCGCAACTTCTAACAGGAAGGCACCCGTGCGACTTCGCACCCTCATCGCAATCTTCATCCCGGCAACCGTGCTCGCCACAGCACTGACCATTGCTGCCCCGGCAAGTGCGCACGACGCACTTTCATCAGCAACGCCCGCCGCAGACACCACCATCAGCGGCGACCTCGACACGGTCACCCTGACGTTCTCCGAGCAGCCCTTGGCGGGGCTGGAATCCGGACTAGTGATCAGCGTCACCGGACCCAACGGCGCCGAAGTCACCACGGGCACATTGGAAGTCGACGGCAGCACCCTCACCAAATCCGTCAATGTCACCGCCCCCGGCACGTACAACCTTGCCTGGCGGAGCGTCTCGGTTGATGGGCACCCGATCTCCGGTGGCTACCAGTTCACCTCCACCGGCAGCACCGCATCTGCCACACCGACGGCACGGGCCACTACGCCATCGGCAACACCGACAAGCGCCTCTCCGACCGCACGAGCAACGGCCGCAGCGCAGGGCGGAGGGAGGGACACCAGTCCGGCGATCTGGGCCCTTGGCGGTCTGACCGGGCTGTTCGTCCTCGCGGTCGTCGGGATCCTGCTCATCACCCGCCGCCGTCCAAAGGCTCCCGAATGATGCGGCGCACCACGGTCGCCGCGGCGACCATCATCGCGATCGTCATCGCTGCGCTGCCTGCAGTACCCGCGGCGGCGGCAACGGCACCGGCACCGAGCTGGGCGGACGTGCTCCGCGCTCGAGGCGATGAGGCGGCCGCCTCCCGGCAGGCCGAGCAGATCGCAGCGCTCGTCACGGAACTCGAGGACACGACCGTGACGGCCAAGGCGGCCGCTGATGCTCGCGGACGGGAGCTGCAAGTCGCTCAGGATGCCGCAGACGCTGCGGCGGGCCGCTTCGACACGCTCACCGCGCAGGCCGATGATGCACGAGCGGACGCCGCCGGCGCGGAGGAGCAGATCGCGTCCTGGTCGGCGTATCTCTCCCGGTCGGCAGGACGCGATCTCACGGTGAGTATCACGGCGGACACTGACGATCTCCTCTCTCGTCTGGGCACGGCGTCCAAAGTCACCGACACCATGAACACCACGCTCCGAGACGCCGCGACCAAGGCTGGGACCGCGACGGCGTTGAGTAAGCAAGCGAAGGCAGCGAAACGGAAGCGGGACCAGCTCCGGAACACCGCTGCCGGCGCCTTCACCGCAGCGTCAACGGCCGCTGCAGAAGCCGCCGCTGCGGAGGCCACCCAGCGCAGCCGCCAGCGGGAACTCAACGACCAGCTCGCGGTGCTGCGCAACCGGACGCTGAGCACGGAGGCGGCATACACGGAGGCGGAGCGGCGCCGCGCTGCAGCTGCACGAGCCGCCGCGGCGGCTGCTGCAGCACAAGCCGCGCAGAACCGTCCACAGACCCCGTCGAACCCCGGCGCGGTTTCCGCATCCGGTTGGACGATGCCAATCACGTCGTACCGCTCGTACCAGGCGTACGGCAACCGGCTGCACCCCGTACTGGGCTACTACCGCCTCCACGCAGGCGACGACTTCGGAGCCGCATGCGGCACCGGCCTCTACGCCGCATCCGCCGGCACCGTCACCTACGCCGGCCCGTACGGCGGCTACGGGAACCTCATCACGGTTGACCACGGCGGCGGCGTCACCACCAACTACGCGCACATGTTCCCTGCCGGGGTGCAAGTTGCTGTCGGGCAGCGTGTCAGCGCCGGACAGAAAATCGCGGAAGTCGGCAATGCCGGACTCTCCACTGGCTGTCACCTGCACTTCGAGGTGCGTCAGGGCGGTACCGCGATCCCACCAACCCCGTTCCTCAATGGCAAGGGGGCGTGATGGGGCCCATTCGGGCGACGTGGTCCGCCGTGCAAGTCGTTGTCCTGACGATCACCGTTGCAGTGTGCGGCGTGATGCTGCTCCGCGACGGCCCAGGGCCCGGCGGCATCTACGTCATTGGCGCGGTCTGCTTCGGGCTCGCCCTCATCGGACACGCCACCGTTCTCCTGCTCGCACGTTCCGCTCGACGCGGCGCCCCCGCTCCCAACCCAGCAAAGGGACCTCATGACTCGTAGCACCCGCATCGGTGTCGTTTCCGGCCTCATCGCCGGCGCACTCGTCCTGATCGTCATCGCCGTCTTCGTCATCCGCGCCTACGTTCCCTCCGCGCCGACCGCAGCAACAGCGGCGTCCTCGAGCCCAACCGGTGCCGTCACGCCAACACGGGTCCTCGGGCCCCCTGGCAAGGGCTCCGTCACCGTTGTCGAATTCCTCGACTTCGAATGCGAAGCATGCGCGGCGTTCTACCCCTACGTCGAGGACCTCCGCAAGAAGTACGAAGGTGACGTCACCTTCGGGTTCCGGTACTTCCCCCTCCCCGGCCATGGCAACTCCCGCACCGCTGCCGCCGCCGTCGAGGCTGCCGCCCAGCAGAACAAGGTTGAGGGCATGTACCAGCGCATGTACGAGACGCAAAAGGAGTGGGGCGAGCGAGGCACCGACTCTCAGGCCGAACGATTCCGCGGCTACGCCAAAGACCTCGGCCTGAACATGAGCCGCTACGACCGCGACGTCACCAGCAAGACTGTGCTCGAGCGCATTCAACGAGACGTCAATCTCGGAACGACACTGGGCGTGAACAGCACACCCACGTTCTTCATCAACGGCGAAGTGGTTCCCCTGCAGACCTACGCTGACCTGCAGACCGCAGTGGACGCCGCTGTGCAGGAAAGTCGATGACCCGCCGGCCATCTTGGCGACGAGCCGCGCCCGCAACGGCGGCGATCATGGCGGTGATGCTGCTGGCGGGATGCGCTGGCGGGCAGAACGGCACGCTGAGCTCGCAGTACCGCGGCGGCGAAACGAAGAACTACGTCTCCGGCGACGGCACCGTGACGCAGGTGCCAACGTCCAACCGGAGCGCTCCGGTACAGTTTGACGAGACCGCGATGGACGGCACGCAGCTGAACAGCGAGGAGCTCCGCGGGCAGGTCGTCGTTCTCAACTTCTGGTACGCCTCCTGCCCGCCCTGCCGCGCTGAGGCGAAGCACCTCAACAAGGTCGCGGAGCGCTTCGCAAACCGAGACGTACAGTTCATCGGCGTCAACGTCCGCGACGCGCAGGGCACAGCGGAAGCCTTCGAACGCCGCTTCAACGTGACGTACCCGTCGATCCTCGACAACGACACCGGTCGCATGCAACTCGCGCTCTCCGGCGACGTGGCGCCAAACGCTGTCCCCACCACGATCGTTCTCGACGTGCGAGGCAGGGTCGCCGTGCGGATCCTCGGAGCTATCGGCGGGCCGGGAACCCTCGCCACACTCATCGAAGACGAACTCACCCGAGCGTGAGGAACAACCCCCCGCCAGGTCACCAGACCGACGCCGACCGCAGCCCAGGTTCTCAGCGCGGGCGCTCCCTCGCGACGGTCATCGGGGTCGCAGTCCTCGTCGCGGCCGTGGATCAGCAGACCAAGCTGTGGGCGCTCTGGCACCTCGACCCGCACCGGACCCTCCCCGTCCTCGGTGACCTCGTCGGCTTGCAACTTGCGTTCAACCGTGGAGCGGCGTTCTCTCTCGCAGAAGGACGAACCTGGATACTCTCCGTCCTCGCAGCACTCGTGATAGCCAGCCTGCTGGTGTGGGCGGCGACCGGCCTCCGACTCATCATCGCTGTCGGTGTCGGCTGTCTGATCGGTGGCGCAGCCAGCAACCTCAGCGACCGGCTCACCCGCGGGCAGAACATCGGCGAAGGTGCCGTCGTCGACATGATCAACTACGCCGACATCGCGATCGGCAACGTTGCGGACATCGCCATCCTCGTCGGCGTCGTCATCCTCGCGGTCACCTTCTCTCGGTCCCCGAACCCCCGATCCCAAAACGGCAAAGACGGCCCTCCCGGCGCCTCCGACTACCCCACCGAGCCCCGAAACCAGGAGCCTCGATGACGTTGCAGGAGACAGTCTTCAGTGGGCAGATGCTGGCTGCCGTTCCGATTGCCATGCTCGCCGGGCTCATTTCGTTCGCGTCCCCATGCGTTCTTCCGCTGGTGCCGGGGTACCTCGGCTTCGTCAGTGGCTCCGCGTCCACGGTCACAACGCGACGCACTCTCGGCGGAGCCGCACTCTTCGTCGTCGGGTTCGGACTGGTGTTCGTCGCCTACGGTGCAGCATTCGGCACCGCTGGCGCGTGGCTGTTCCGATGGCAGGACGTCATCATCCGCATCCTGGGGCTCATCGTCATCATTATGGGAGCCGCGTTCATCGGGCTCTTCCGTCCACTCCAACGGACCGTCCGAACATCATGGAGACCGCGACCCGGTCTCCTCGGAGCACCACTCCTAGGCGCAACGTTCGGATTGGGCTGGACGCCCTGCTTTGGTCCCACCCTCGCGACCATCACCGCTCTCAGCCTCGACTCCGGTACAGGACTCCGCGGCGCAGCCCTCGGCTTGGCCTACTGCCTCGGCCTCGGCATTCCCTTCATCATCGTCGCTGCCGGCTTCGGATGGGCCAGCCGAACCGTGACGTTCCTACGGACCCACATCCGGGCGATCAATCTCCTCGGCGGATGCATCCTCATCGCCACCGGGATCGCCATGCTGACCGGGGTCTGGACCCTCATCATGTCCATCCTGCAAGGCATGATCGCGAACACAACAGTTGTCCTGTAACCCCCGGAACTCCCCACCCAGCTCGTGGATCTCGCAGTGACCCGCCGACCACACGTCGCTCGTCGCTCGTCGCCTCTATGGTGCCCCGCGCACACCGTCGCCGAAGCCGCCTCGTCCGCGCTGACGAAATGGTGGTCGACCGCTGCAGGACCCAGCATCAAGTGGTCATTGGCCCGACTCTGGCTGGAACGAGCCAAGGTACCAGCCGTACGTAGATGATCATGCCGACGAGCTCGACGAGGGTCTGCGTCACCACGACGACCGGTGCGAGGCCGAGGTCGGGTGGGAGTGCGAGTGCGAGCGGGAGGACGACCAGGGAGTTCCGCGTGGCACCGCTGAACACCAGCGCGCGCCGGCTGGGGACGTCGAGCCTGGCGATTCTGCCGGCGATCGTCCCGAGTGCGGCCATCACCGCCAGGAACGTCCCGTAGATGGGTACCAGCACGATGAGCCGGGTGACGTTCTCGGCGACGGCGCCCGCCTGTGAAGCGACGACAACGAACAGGGTCGCCATCATTAGGGGCACCATCAGGCCCTGCATCAGCCCCTCAACACGTTGGCCGAAACGCGTCCGCTTCGCGAGTGCCTGCGTCGCCGCGGCTGCGGCCAGCGGCAAGACGATCAGGACGAGGAACGCTTCGACGAACGGTCCGATGTCGACTGCGGCGACCCCGGTGGGGCCGATGAACAGCAGCAGGTAGACGGGGAGCAACAGGATCTGCATCAACATCAGCAGGGGTGCCGCCGCGAGCAGCCGCGCGGACGCACCGCCGGCGAGGCCGGAGAACACGATGACGTAGTCGATGCATGGTGTCAGCAGCACCAGCAGCACGCCGAAGAGCAGTGGCGGGTCGCCGGCAACGAACCGGGACAGCGCGAACACCACGACCGGCACGACGACGAAGTTCAGCACGAGCACCGTGCCGAGGAAGCGAACGTCTCGGACCGCTCGTCCGATCACGGCGAACGGCACCCCGAGGAACGTCGCGTAGAGCAGAAGTCCGAGGACGGGGTTGATACCGACCTCGAGGCGCTCCGCTCCAGGCAGCACCAGTCCGGCTCCGGCGCCGATGGCGATCGCGGCCAGGTAGAGCAGGATCTGGTGAGCCTCCATCGCGGAGACGAGCCGCTTCACCGGAACGCTCCGGCCGCATCAGGGGTGTGCACGAACGTTGACCCTAAACGTTCCAGTGCGCTGGAAGGTCAAGCCGTACGCTGCTGACGTGCGCATCTCGGAAGCCAGCCGCAGAACCGGTGTCGCAGCGACCACGCTGCGGTACTACGAGTCCCTTGGCCTGATCGGCAGCCGCCGGCTCGAGAACGGGTACCGCGACTACGACGACGCCGCGATCGACCGGGTCGGGTTCATCCAGGCGAGCAAGGAGCTCGGCCTCTCCCTCGTCGACGTCGCCGCGCACCTCGTCACGGTTGATACCCGATCCTGCACGGACGTCCGCGACACCATGCGTCCCGTCCTCGCCCGACGTCTTCAGGAGATCGACGACAAGATCGCCCGACTGCAGCAGCTCCGCGGGCGGTTGGCGCAAGCGGATCAGGACTTCGCGGGATGCCCGGACCGTGACGAGCACTGCAGCACGCAGTGCGTCATCGCCGACGGCATCGGCGCAACTGCCCGGCGTCCCGGAAGGTAACCGCGCGGCCGAGGGTTAGCGCGTCGGTGCGGTGATGAGGCCGGCGAGGGTATCGAGCGCGCCGGGCACGAGGGAGAAGTACGCCCACGTGCCACGCTTCTCGCGGTGGAGGATTCCGGCGTCGACGAGCACCTTGAGGTGGTGGGAGACGGTCGGCTGCGAGAGGCCGAGCGGTTCCTGCAGGTCGCACACGCATGCTTCGGCGCCGTCGTGCGCGGCGACCATCGAGATGAGCCGGAGCCGGGCCGGGTCGGCGATCGCTTTGAGTGACTTCGCGAGGACCTCGGCGGATGCCTGGTCCATGGCCTCGGTGGTGACGGGCGAGCAGCACGCGGTGACGTCCTGGATGGGAAGCAGCTCGATCGTCATGGATTCATCCTCCCACGGACTTTGACACGCGTCTATATTTGCGATGGTCGATATCGACGTGCTTCGATGTACTCGCCGGGTTCCGGTTCCCGCTCGATCCGTGAAGGACCAGCCTGATGACTCACCTCCTCGCCGTCGGCGGCAGCGACGCCGGCATCGCCGCCGCGCTCCGCGCCCGTGAACTTGACCCGTCGACGGCTGTGACGGTGGTGCTCGCGGACGAGTTCCCGAACTTCTCCATCTGCGGCATCCCGTACTGGGTGTCCGGCGACGTCGCCACGGAAGCGTCCCTCGCGCACCGCACCCGTGCTGATCTCGAGGCCGCCGGCATGACCGTCCGCTCCTCCACCTGGGCCTCGAGTGTCGACGTCGACGGGCGCCGCCTCACCGTCACCGGCCCCACCGGGGACGAGGAGATCGCGTACGACGAGCTGCTGATCGGCACGGGCGCGGAACCGGTCCGTCCGGCCGGCGTGCCGTTCGGGGAACCGGGCATCCACCTGCTGCACTCCATGACTGACGCCGAGCAGGTCGTTGCTGCCCTCGAGCTGCTGCCGGCGGGGAGCCGGGTCGCGGTGGTCGGTGCTGGCTACATCGGCCTGGAGATGACCGAAGGGCTCGTCGCCCGTGGGTTCGACACGACGTTGATCCAGCGTGGTCCGGAAGTGCTCTCTACCCTCGACCCGGAACTCGGGTCCCTCGTCACCGCCGAGGTCCGACGCCACGGCGCGACCGTGCTGACCGGTTCCACCGTCACCGGGATCACCCCGGCAGGCGGTGGGCAGTGGCGCGTCGCCACCGGCTCCGCGTCTGGTGACACGGAGGGCACGTTCGCGCTGGTGGTCGTCTGCGTCGGCGTCCGCCCGGTCACGGGCCTTGCCGTCGCTGCCGGCGTGCAGCTGGGCCAGGCCGGTGCGATCGTCGTCGACGCCAGCATGCGGACCGGGGTGCCGCATGTGTGGGCGGCCGGGGACTGCGTCGTGACGCACCACCGCCTCCTCGGCACCACGTGGTTGCCGCTCGGGACGACGGCGCACAAGCAGGGCCGCGTCGCCGGGGAGAACATGCTCGGCGGCTCGAAGACGTTCGCCGGGTCGGTGGGGACGCAGGTGGTGAAGGTGTTCGACCTCGTCGCCGCCCGCACCGGCCTCCGCCAGCACGAGACCGGCCCACTGGAGGTGTCTCCGCTGACGCGGGTGACGGTCGCGGATGACCACAAGCGGTACTATCCGGGCGCCGTCCCGCTGACGATCAGCGTCACCGGCGACCAGGCCACCGGGCGGCTCCTCGGTGCGCAGATCGTCGGGCAGCGGACCGCGGAGATCAGCAAGCGCATCGACACGTTCGCCACCGCCCTCCACGCGGAGCTCACCGTGGACGACGTCATCGATCTTGACCTCAGTTACACGCCGCCGCTCGGGTCCCCGTGGGACGCTGTGCAGGTCGCCGCGCAGGGCTGGGAACGCGCCGCCGCAGCGGCGAACCAGGCTGCAGTGAATCAGGCTGGGGTGAGCGCCTGATGGTGCTGGCTGTGGTCGCTGCGGCGATTTTCGTCGCGACGCTCGTGGTGGTGATCTGGCAGCCCAAGGGGTTCCCGATCGGCTACACCGCGCTCATCGGCGCCGTCATCGCCCTCGCCACCACCGTCGTCGGCCTCTCCGACATTCCGACCGTGGTCGGGATCGTGTGGAACGCGACGCTGACGTTCGTCGCGGTGGTGCTGATCTCGTTGATCCTCGACGAGGCCGGGTTCTTCGAGTGGGCGGCCCTTCACGTCGCCCGTTGGGGCCGCGGCAACGGACGGCTGCTCTTCGTGCTGATCGTGGGCCTCGGCGCGGTCATCGCGGCGGTGTTCGCCAACGACGGGGCCGCGCTGATCCTCACCCCGATCGTCGTCGGGATGCTCCGCGCACTGAACATGCCGCAGAAGGCGGCGCTCGGGTTCATCCTCGCGACCGGGTTCATCGCGGACACCGGCAGCTTGCCGTTGGTGGTGTCGAACCTGGTCAACATCGTCTCCGCGGACTACTTCCACCTCGGCTTCGCCGAGTACGCCGCCGTCATGATTCCCGTCGGCATCGTCTCCGTCCTGGCCTCCCTCGAGATGCTGCTGCTCTACTTCGGCAGGAGCATCCCGAAGCGGTACGACGTCCTCGCCCTCACCAGCCCCGCCGCAGCGATCACGGACCGGGCGACGTTCCGTGCCGGCTGGGTCGTCCTGGCGCTGCTGCTCGTCGGCTACTTCGCCGCCGACCCGCTCGGCGTCCCGCTCGCCGCTGTCGCCGGCGTCGGAGCCGTCGTCATCGTTGCCGTGGCTTCACGGCAGCCCGCGTTCCTCTTCGCTCGTGCCGAGGCCGCACCGGTCCTCGTCGCAACCGGCGGTACTGCCACCGTCAGCGCAGGCAGCACCGGGCCGGGTGCGCCGTCGGGGCGGGTGATCCCGGTGTGGAAGACGATCCGGGAGGCGCCGTGGCAGATCGTGCTGTTCTCCATCGGCATGTACCTCGTCGTCTACGGCCTCCAGAACCAGGGGCTCACCGACTACCTCGCGAGGCTGTTCGACGTGTTCGGTGACCACGGGGTCCTCGTCACCGCGCTCGGTGTCGGGTTCACCATCGCGATCCTCGCGTCGCTGATGAACAACATGCCCACCGTCCTCATCGCCGCTCTCGCCATCGGCGGCGCCGGCGCGACCGGGCTCACGCACGAGGTGATGGTCTACGCCAACGTCATCGGCTCCGACCTCGGCCCGAAGATCACCCCCATCGGCTCCCTCGCGACGCTGCTGTGGTTGCACGTGCTGGAGAAGAAGGGCATCCACATCGGGTGGGGGCAGTACTTCCGCACCGGCATCGTCCTCACCATCCCCGTCCTCGCCATCACCCTCGCCGCCCTCGCCGGCTGGCTCACCCTCATCCACTGAACCCGGAAAGACACACACCCATGAGCGACAAGCCCACGATCCTGTTCGTCTGCGTCCACAACGCCGGACGCTCCCAGATGGCCGCCGGCTACGCCCAGGCCCTCGGCGGCGACCGCGTCGAGGTCCTCTCTGCCGGCTCCGAGCCGAAGGACCAGATCAACCCGATCGCGATCCAGGCGATGGCCGAGGACGGCATCGACATCGCCGGCAACCAGCCGAAGATCCTCACCACCGACGCCGTCCGCGACTCCGACGCCGTCATCACGATGGGCTGCGGCGACGCGTGCCCGATCTTCCCGGGCAAGCGGTACGAGGACTGGGACCTCACCGACCCCGCCGGCCGCGGCATCGAGGACGTCCGCCCCATCCGCGACGACATCAAGCGCCGCGTCCGGGCGCTCCTCAACGAGCTGCTGCCCGCAGAAGCAACCGTGTAACGACCAGGAAGCCGCAGACCATGACGCTCACCCTCACCGTTCCACCCCGCACCGACGCGGACCGCCTCACCGGACTCCCCGTCGCGATCATCGGCGCCGGCCCCGTCGGCCTCGCCGCCGCCGCACACCTCCTCGAGCAGGGCCTCGACGTCATCGTCTACGAAGCCGGCCCCACCGTGGGGACCAGCGTCCGCGCCTGGGGACACTCGCGCCTGTTCTCCCCGTGGCAGTACGTCATCGACCCCGCCGCCCAGCGGCTCCTGGAAGCCACCGGCTGGGAAGCACCCCGGGCATCATCCCTGCCCACAGGCCACGACCTCATCGACACCTACCTGGCCCCCCTTGCAGCGACCCCGCAGCTCGCACCGGTGATCCAGTACGGCACACGCGTGGAGGCGGTGTCCCGGCAGGGTATGGACCGCACCCGCTCCGCCGGCCGCGCAGACACCCCGTTCCTGCTCCGCCTCCACACCGCCGATGGCGTCACGGACGTGACTGCGCGTGCGGTCGTCGACACCTCCGGCACCTACACGTCCCCGAACCCGCTCATTGCTGCTGGGCTCGCACCTGCCGCGGACCTCGGTGACCGGGTGGTCCACGCGCTGCCTGACGTCCTCGGGGCCGACCGTGCCAGGTTCGCGGGGAAGCGGGTCCTCGTCGTCGGTGCGGGCCACTCCGCGGCGAACACCCTCATCAAGCTCGCCAGCCTCGCCAAGACGGCCCCAGGTACCGACGTGCTGTGGGCTGTCCGAAACGCCGGCACCGCTCGGCTCGGCGCCGACGCCGCTGACGGGCTCGCGGCCCGGGGGCAGCTCGGGTCCACTGTGCACGTGCTCGTCGAGTCCGGTTGGGTGCAGCAGATCGCCTCGTTCGAGATCGACGATGTCCGACCTGACGGCGACCAGGTCACTGTCACCGGACGCCGCGCTGAGGCGCCGTTCGCGGTGACGGTCGATGTGATCGTGAACGCGACCGGGTTCCGGCCCGACCTCGGCATGCTCCGCGAGATCCGCCTCGGCCTCGACGACATCGTCGAAGCACCCCGAGCCCTCGCACCGCTGATCGACCCGAACCTGCACTCCTGCGGCTCCGTTGCCCCGCACGGTGTCGCGGAGCTTGCGCACCCGGAGCCGAACTTCTTCATCGCCGGCATGAAGTCCTACGGCCGAGCACCCACGTTCCTGCTCCTCACCGGGTACGAGCAGGTCCGGTCCATCGCCGCCGAGCTCGCCGGCGACCACACCGCAGCGCGCCTGGTCGAGCTCGTCCTCCCCGAGACCGGTGTCTGCTCCACGGATCTCGGTGGATCCTCCTGCTGCACCACCCAGAGCAGCGCCGGGAGCCCGACGGCCGCTGCGCCGACCGTGGACGTGACAGCTCCGGAAACGGCGTCGTGCTGCGCAGCCCCCGAGCCCACCCCAGCCGCTGACAGCAGCTCGTGCTGCGCCAACTGACGGGAACTCTCATGACGACCAAGCCGACCGTCCTGTTCATCTGCAAGCACAACGCCGGCCGCTCCCAACTTGGCGCAGCGCTCCTCGAACTCGCCGCACCCGACCGGTTCACCGCCACCTCCGCCGGCATCACGCCGGCCGAGGACGTGAACCCCTCGATCGCCGCGACTGTTCGGGAACTCGCCCTCGACATCGCCGACCGGACACCCCGGAACGTCACCGCGGAACTCCTCGAGGCAGCCGACATCGTCGTGCTGATGAAACCCGGCCTGGAGCTACCAGCCAAGCCGCGCGGCACGGTCCTGGAATGGTCCTTCCCTGACCCGTCCTCCTGGTCACCGGAGGACGTCCGCCCTCTGCGCGACGCCGTCGCGGACCGCATCCAGCGCGAGCTCCTGCAGCAGTGATGACGGCACGGGTCGGAGTTGGATCACACCGCGCACACCGTGGCTGACCAGCCCCGGCACCCGCTCCTGCTGATCGGCTTGTCCGTGTCGCAGGTGATCTCCTGGGGAACCATGTACTACGCCCTCCCCGCCACAAGTACCGCGATCGCGCGGGACACCGGATGGTCCGTGGTCCTCATCACCACGGCGTTCTCGGCCGGGTTGATCCTCTCCGCCGCCGCCGGTATCCCAGTCGGGCGGCTCCTCGATCGGGCCGGACCGCGCCTGGCGATGACGGTCGGGACAGTCGTCGGCGTAGTCGGCCTCGTGGCGGTCGCCGTCGCACCCTCGTTCCCACTGTTCATCGCAGCATGGTGTGTCGTCGGTCTCGGCCAGTCCGCGACGCTGTATCAGGCGGCGTTCACGGTCATCAACACCACGTTCGGCACCCGCCGTGGCACTGCTCTGACCGTTGTGACTCTCGCTGCCGGGCTGGCATCGACGATCTTCGCGCCCATCGCCGTCGCCCTCACGCACGGCCTCGGATGGCGTGGAAGCTTCCTAATCCTCGCCGGCATCCTGCTCGTCACCGTGGCCCCGATCCACGCCACCCTCCTCCCACGTCGGTGGCCGCACATCTACGGCGTACCTGAGGCAGGCGCGCGCGCTGATCCGTTCAGAGTCCGCCGGATCGCACGATCGAGACCGTTCCTGCTCCTGCAGGTCGGCGTCACCGGCCTCGCGCTCGCGCTGTACGCCCTGACCATCAATCTCGTGCCCCTCCTGACCAGCGCAGGACTTGCCGCCGCGGCCGCTGCGACCGCCTTCGGCCTCGTCGGCGTCGGACAGGTCGCCGGCCGCGCGTTCTTCGCGTTCGGACGCGGCACCACGACCGTCCCGGCCGTCACCGCGGTTGCGGCGGTCGCGGTGATCGCGCTGGCCGGCTTCGCCGCAGGGGCCGGCCCTCTCCCCGCGGCCATCGGCTTAGCCGTCCTCGCCGGCGCGGCCCGCGGCTCCCTCACGTTGATCCAGGCCTCAGTCGTCTTCGACCGGTGGGGCACAGCGAACACAGGACACCTCACCGGGGTCTTCGCCGCCCCGGTGACCATCGCGACCGCGATCGCACCAGCGGTCGGCGCCGCCCTCCTCCACGCAACGGGCGGCGCGACCACCGCGCTGCTCTGCGCAGCGGTGGCGGCGATCGGCGGCAGTGCGCTGCTCCTCGGGACAACCACCCACCGAGATCCGCGGGGCGCAACCCGACATCCAACGCACCAATAACGACGACACCGAACGAAGCCGCCCACAGTTCGGCGCTAGCTGAGTTCCGTCTTAACAGCCGATCGGGTATCGAGACAACGTCGAGGGCTGTCCGTCGATTCGGTCGAAACCCGCCAAACGCACTGTTCTAGGACGTGGTGCTGTCTTCACGTCCGCGCGCTCAGCGCGCGGCTCGATGAGGCGTTCGAGCCCTGCATGTTCCGGCAGCCCGCCCCCCCCAACCTGCAACTGAATCCGGGGCGCCGGCGTTTTGGTCAGCCACCGGTGCGGTGCGCGTCGTGGATGTGGCGAAGGCCCGCGGAGAGCGCATTGTCTTCGGATCGCTTGCCACGCAGCACATCGCGGATGAGTTCCACGAGAGCCTGATCCCGAAGCTCCAGGTTGTTATCGAGACCCGAAGCACCGACCGCCCGTCAGAACGCCCTGTCGCACCGCATCGCACTGGAAGCCCGAGCTGTCGCGTCGAGTTGCGCGGTGTCGCCGCGGTCGACTGCTCCCTGCAGGTCAACACCCCAAGGCGCTGTCTCCACCTGGTAGCCGGGATCGGAAGGTGCATCGAGATCGACAAGGCAGGCATCGACGTCGGTCAGGACCGTGATGAACACCACTGCTTCATCACCGCTCATCCGTCCCTCGGCAACCCACCGGGCGAGCTGCCGCGCGTAGGGGTCGATGACCGTGATCCCCTCGGCGCCAAGGGCAGCGTCCGCCAGGGCGGCGGCTCGAGTTACCGACGGCTGGTCAGCGGTTTGAGGACGGTTGTGGTCGATGTATTCGGATGCGTAGTCCATCGCTTCGGAGGGCCGCAGTTCGCCTGACTGGATCGCCCGCAGTAGAGCTTTGAGGATCGGATCCGAAACGCGCGCTGGCATGTGCTGACGAACGTCATCACTGTCACAAACGCTGTGTCCCTCATAACCTGACGAGTTGTCGGCAGGTTGGTCCGTCATCTTGGGCGCCTTCTCTCGTGGGGAGCCTCCCTCGGCCGCGCCTCGATGAAGTGCGTTCCGGTCCAGCTGGCCCCGCCCGTCAGCCGCATCATCCAAACCGGAACGAACCGGCAGCACGAGCGAGACGCACCACGTCTTCCGTTCGGCCAGCCCGCAGCGCCGTCGCGGGGCTCACGCCCTCGAGCTCTTCCGCCGGTGCATTCAGCCATACCGCGTCACCCCATGGGTCGACCTGTCCCGGATCGAGCTCAGCGAGCACATCACGCAGCCGGGGCAGGGGCTGCGCGTCCTGCCCGAACTGGAAGGCGGGAAAGAGCGGGCAGCCGTCCGAGGAGATCACCTCGAGCACGTCGCCGGTTCGTACCAGCGCATCAAGCGTGACACTGCTCTCTTGAAGCGTTTCGAGTAGGACAGCGGTGTCGTAGAACGGCCCTACCCGTCCGTCCAGGGTGGCCGCGCCGTCTGCTCGGCCCGCACGACCCGGGTCCATACGCTCGACGGCCCTCTGAAGTGCATCTGGCGGTGCAAGGGCTCCGATGGAGGGTTCCTGGTCCTCGAGCCGTACCGCCACGTCGCGGATCTCATTCAGGCGCGCCAGGCGGTCTGCCTCGTCGCAACCCGGTTCAGTGCTCGCCACGGGCGTTCTCAGCATCGGCTCGGGTCGTCGTTGGGTTCAACGACGCCGTCCTTCGGTCTGGCTTAACGCCCGGTTGCACTCGAGCCCTCCGGCTCGGCATGGGTGATTCGCTAACGGGTACTTGTCGGTTTCTCCTCGTAGACGTGGAGAAGTGACAACATTGGGTGCACTCGACGGTCCGGACCGTCGGTGACCGAAGGGTGCTGAGTACGATGACTTGCGAGCATGGTGAGCAACGGTCTTCGTTGACCGTGCTGTGCGCGACTTGCCGGTCGCACACCATGCCTCTCAAGTTGACACCGTGGAACCGAGGTCCGAGCGAGATTCGCGTCGGATCTTTCCACGTGCCTACAGGCTGCGCAAGTGCCGTTCCGACGCTCGTCTCACAGATCGGAACACAGCGATGATCATGCCTACGCCGCCACGACGGGCCGGCAAGCCTCGGAAGACCGTTACCGACGAGGCTCGCGCTGAGCAGCTCCTCGACGAGCTCCGACAAGCCGAGGCGCTTTTTCGCGAGAGTGCAGCGCGACGGGTTGAGCTGGCCATCGAGGCGCACGCCATTGGGCTGACGACGACGAAGATCGCTGAGGCGGTCGGCGTGAGCCAGCCAGCGGTCTCGAACTGGGTGCGAGCTGCTCGCGAGGCACAAGGTCATAGCAACTCCACCAAGTAGTAAAAGTAGCTTGTAAAAGTACAGCATAGCTCGTAGGTTCTGCCTGTGGTGCAGACACCTCCGCTCAGTGAAGAACCGGCCGTCATCGACCTACGAAGCGAGCCAGAGGCGCGCCTCGCCAGATCTACTTCTGGTGTAGGACAGCCCTTCGGGGCGGGCCGGACCTTGGTGAGGCGCCGATTTCCCCCGCGGGTTGTACCGGTCTCGTCGCCTCCGGACTGGGCCGGCGATCATGGCGAGGAGCTTGTCCGACGCACCGCGAGCAAGGATCTAGCTAACGCCGCCGATCCGTTCGAGGGTGTGGACCCAACGGTGGTCTTCACAGACTGGTTTGGAGCGGGAGACCCTGCCTCGAAGCCCGTGTTCCAGCCGTCCTTCGAGCGATGGCATCCGCGGCAGACGCGGATGACAAGCCCCTCGAGGGGTCGGCGTCGCCTCCAGATCGACCCAGACGTCGGTGTCCAGGACGTTGTCACGATCTCGTACACGTTCGACGGTCGGCTGGTCATCACCGACCGCTTCGACGATTTCGATCAGGGCGCGCTGTGGACTGCGCTGCCCATGCGCGACTTTGCGCGCCGTCTCGGCCAAGAGAACAAGCCGGTCGGAACCTGGCTGCACACGAACGGCCACCATGTCGGCTGCGAGTCGCACCACGAGCGCGCCATGATGACAGTCGCCGACTTCCACCCTGCGGTGCACCGTGTCGCTGGCCAACCGTTCACCCTCACCTGGCCGGTCAATTCACCAGCCAGGAGCCACACCCCTGATGCTGTGACGCTCAGCCCCGGCAGGATCCCTCTCGTCCTCGATGTCAAGACTCCCGAAGACGCAGCCCGCGAGGACTGGGTGACGAAGCGGCCGCACGTCGAGGCCGCTGTCCACGCAATGGGTATGGGCTACCTACTGTGGACAGGGATGTCGCGCCGGTACCGGCGGAACCTCGAGCTTCTCACCGAAGCGAGGGTGGCGGACGAGTCGTACGGTCCGTGGAGCGTCGCAGCACTGGAGCTCTGCGATGAACCCATACCTGCGCGGGTGCTCGCGGAGCGTCTCGAGGCGTCCGGGTACCGCCTCGAGTGGGCGCTCATGCTGATCCGACGGATGTTGTGGCGGCGCACGCTCTTGACTGACATGTTTTGCCCGTTTGACTCGATGTCCATCGTGTGGCGTGCTGATGTCGAAGTCTGAGTGGCGCCGATCAGTGGAGGTCGGCGAGACCGTCGTCGTCGAGGGACAACCGCTCGTCATTCAACGGCGCAGCGGCGGATGGGTGCAACTCAGAGACGCTGCCGGGACGACGCCGCCGATGATGCGCGAAGCAGAGGTCGCCGCACTCATGTCGCGCGACGACGCGGCCCCGCCGATGGTCAGCGATCGCCTTGACGCGATCCACGACAACTTGTCCGAGGTCGCGAAGCGAAACTTCCAAGACAAGAAGGATCTGCTGGCATGGATCGAGACCGGCCGGCGCCCAGGCGATGCTGCCGACACCCCTATCGAAACGAGCTGGGATCCGGCGAAGTTCGACGAGAAGCGACGCAAGCGCGCGATCGCTGGAGAGATCGCTCGACAGCGCGGCGTCGATCTGAAAAGTGCGCAGCGTTACATCTCACGCACCTTGAGCGACGCGACGCTCGGTGAGGACAATCTGCTGGACAGTCGCGTGTTCGCCGATCGCGGGCACCGCGTTCATCCGCGGATGGAGCACTGGGTAGAGGAGTTCCTCACCGAGGGTGAGTTCGGCTCGTACCTCCCATCGGAGAGCAAGTACGTCCTGTTCGCCGCCTGGCTGCAGATGGAGCACGGCGAAACCGCCCCAAGTCAGAGCGTCTACGACCGCATCCAGAGCGAGGTATTCGGACGGAAACCGCACCTTCGGCTGAAACGCCGTAAGACTGCTGAGCTGCAGACGAAGTCCAAGAGCCCCAAACCCGCTCTGCAGCGACGCCTGCCGAAGCGCGCTGGCGAGTTGTGGTTCATTGACAGCACGACATCTAATGTCACCGTCTGGGATCCCTACGCGCCAGACCCGAAGGCTTCTACGTTCCGCCCGACGATGACGAAGACCATGGATGTCGCCTCCCGGCTCATCACCGGACGCGCGATCAGTAACAACGTCGGTGGGCTCGCTGCGAATCTTGCCCTCGCGGACGCCTTCCGCAGCATGGTCCACGACCAAGGACCCGTGCTCGTTGACGGGAAACCCCACCCGAGAGCTCTCGCCGGAATCCCTCGTTCGATCACCCGGTTCCCGATCCCCCCGCGAAGACTGCTCACCGATAACGGGACAGAGTTCCTCAACCGGCTGGTCCTCGCTGCGCTGCACCGACTTGGCATCGACGTGGAACCAGCTCGTGTCACGGACCCTCGAATGAAGGCTGCGCTCGAGCGGCATTTCGGCACCGACAAGACCAAGTTTGAGTCGAAACAGCCGGGCTACGTGTCCGGGTCAGTCGACACCCGCGGGAGTGCAGCCGAGCGGGAAGCATGCCTGACCTGGGAAGAGCTCTTCGACCGCGACGGCGAATGGACGGACCTGCACAACACGTCCGTACACGGTGGCCTCCTCGCTCTCACCGGACGCCGAATCAGCCCCAACGCGCGATGGATCGAACTCGCGGAAGAGTACGGATGCGTCGAGATCCCTGCCTGGCGGAACGAGTGGATCCGTTTCCTCGACAGTGACGTGCTCGCCATCAGTCCGTTCGGCGTGACGAGGAAGAAGTTCGTCTACCACGCCCCGATCCTTGAGACCCTCCTCGCCGTTCCCGGAGCGGCACCAGGCGGCGTCGCTCGCATGTTCTACGACCCATCGGACCTGCGTCGGATGTACTGCTTCGACCCCGATGGCAACGCGTGGGAAGTTCCCTGGGTCGGACTCGACGACGACACCGAGCCGTTCAGCGACTTCACCGTGGACCGCGCTCGCGCACACATCCAACCGGGCTCGTTCTCACCTCGAGAAGCGCAGAAGCGGCTCATCGAACTCGTCACCACATGGCGCCACCAGAACGCCCTCCTTGCTGTCCGACGAGCAGGCAGTACCCGAAACGAGGAGATGTACGCCGCTCAGTTCGATCGGCTCCTCGCCGCTGATCACGGCACCGTCCGGTCGGAGCGCACCACCTCCCCAGGTAATGGCATCGAAACCTTGCCCGACGCGGAAGCGGACTTGCCGGACTCCGTTCTGGAGTTCCTGACCGAGGGCGCTGACGACTTCGACTCGGACCTCTTCGAGGAGTACGCGTGAGCAGCACGCTGCCAGACGAGATCGTTGACCTGTTCGGCGATGACCCACATCCGGAGAGGAGCTGGCGACTGCTTGCACCGGTCGATCAGGACTTCGTCGAGCAGATCGCACTGCGCTCCGGCACCGACCCCGGCCGGATGACCCGGGCCGACTTCCTTCACCTCGATGCTGACGCTCGACGCCGACGGGAACGCCGAATGCAGCAGTGGTACCAGTCATGGCCCTACATGCGGACCGGCCAATACCGCCTCGCCGAACGGCGCATCGCGGCCCTCCCCGAACCGAAACCGGGACGAGCACCCGACCTCCTCGCAGCCCCCTTCATCACCGGTGAGTCAGGCGTCGGAAAGACCTTCTTCCTGAAACACGTCGCGACGCGGGCCATAACCGAGTCCGCGTGGAACCGCCGGCTCGATCTCGAAGACGGTGTCGTCGAGTCCGACCCGACGTACCGGTCAACCTGGCGACCGGTCATCTGGCACTCGCTGCAGGGCAACCCCACACCGAAGTCCCTCTTCCGAACGCTTTGCTCGAGTCTCGGCGTCCCCACCGGCGACGACCCGCATGCGTCCTTCACCACGGCCGCGCAGCGTCACGGAGTGCGGTGGATCTTCCTTGATGAGATGCAGATGGTCAACTACGACGGCCAATACGGGCGATATCTCCACGACGCGCTCAAAGCGCTCCAGAACCAGGGTTTCCGGCTCGTGATGGGCGGCCACAACATGCGCAGCGTGTTCCGGCGGCAGAAGACCGCAGCGCAGAACGCCGCACGCATGCAATCAGAGGCGCGCTGGGCGTTCATCGACTTCTCACGGTACGAGCACCGGACGCCGCAACAGGTGAAGGAATGGCGAACGCTCCTGGGCCGGCTGGACGACCGACTGCGGCTCGAGGGTCACGAACCCGGGGAACGAGTCCTCAGCCAGCAGTTCGAAGAATATCTCTGGGTGTCCACGCTTGGATACGCCAACTCTCTTGCGACACTCGTCACCGACGCCTGCATCGGGGCGATGCGAACCCCATCTCAGCGCATCACACGGGCGCTGCTCGATGACGGCGGCGTGGAAGACCGCGTAGCGCAGGGCCGACAGGAGCGTATTCGGCTCTGGGAGTCGGGCCGGCTCTCGTGGTCCACCGACTGGCCGGCATGGGCAGTATGACCCGCGCGCCGAACCAGCCCTACAAGATCGGCGCCGACGACGTCCGTCCACTGGGAACTACGATCACGGTGTTCGAGCACGAATGGTTGCCGAGCCTCTTCCGCCGGATCGGGTACTTCTACGGTCAGCCGGCGGTCGTCATTGCCCATTGGTGCGGCTTGTATGACCTCCCCCGCACGTTCCGGGACCGGCTGCCAAACGTGCTCCATCCGAAAGCCACCACAGGCATCGCGGCCGGGCTCGACTGCGACCCGAAGCTGCTTCAGACAACTGTGATGTCGCACCTCGCGCCGGGCCTCGTCGCGATACGCCCGGACGGGAAGCCTTCCCAGTCACATATCTGGACTCGAGGCGGCGGGACGAGGTACTGCGCAGAGTGTCTCGCGGAACGACCCGGCGTCTACTACACCTACTGGCGCACATGGTGGGCCTTCCTCTGTCTGAAGCACCACACGCCCCTTCGCGATGACTGCCCCGCGTGCAGTAGCCCGATCATCGAAGCCAACGTCATGGAGGTCGAGAGCCGTAACCCGAACCAGTGCCACGCTGCGCTCCCCTTCGGAGGCATCTGCGGTCACACCCTTACCGCCGGCTGGACTGAAGCACCGGTTCTCGACTCGAGCCCTGCGTATCGGGCCCAGATCGCGCTATCGAAGGCCTGGGTTGAAACAGACCGACGCCGACGTGTCATCGATACGAGCACGCTTCGCGGCATCGCTATCGCACTTCTCGGAGCGCGAGATATCGACCTTGTGAGCAGCCTGTCGGATATCCCACGAGACGCGCTCGTGGGGCTCTTCGAGGACACCGAACGGATCGGCACCACCCCGCCTCGCGACGCGCTCGCAATGAGCGCCCTCATCGGCGCCGCGCACCGCCTCGCAACTGACCCCGAGCCCGAGGTCAGCAGGACGATCCGGCGCATCACGTTCTCGCGACCCGTTCGCACAACCCAGGAGCTATCGGGCCCCGGCAGCGCATCGCACCTCCTCGAGTTCTGGCCGGGGGTCGGCGCGCCCATGCGAGGAAGAGTCCTCCGCGCGCTCGACGGCGACCTTCCCGACATGCAACGGCTCGTTCACGCCACAGCCGTTTCGCCCGGCTTTGCGGAAATCATCGTTGCTCTTGCAGAGCCGGACCCGCGGATCGAGCGCACCGAATGGTCGTGGAACGCCCGTGCCCTGGCGACCGAGCAACCCCTAACCGACGTCCTCATCCCACCTCTGATGTGGCCCACCTGGGCAAACCCCCTCGGCGTCGACAACGTCACCGACCCCTCCGCGTTACAGCGCGGACTCGCGGACGCGCTTCGCGTCGCCGGCGTCGGAGCCGAAGGCGGTATCGAGCGAATCGTCGGGATCGGCCGCAAGCTCAGGCCGTCGATGCTTGGGACTCCTGAACAGGCGACCGCAGTGCTCCGGCAACTCGGAGAGCTAGCAGGATGGCTCCGTCTCAACCCGTCGCCCATCAACTACGTGGCGCGCCGATACCTGAGGTGGAGCGGGCTGCTCCCCGAGGCGGACTGGCGTCTGCTGAGTAGCAGCGTCGGAGAGGCCCCCGGCCGAGGCAGAAGGGTGCTGAACGCTCAGCGCTACGCGTGGCTACGACTCACCGCCGCCGGCACCCGTGACCTTCCGCAGCACCTCCAGTTTGAACCCGGTACCGCAGACGCGGCCGGCTACACCCGCTTCCTCACCACGATGAGCGCGGAGCTCCAAACCGCGATCGACGACTACCTCACGGCCTGGCTCCCGAAACACCGCATGGTGGGCACGTTCCCCGAGGTTGGGCACATTCGCGCGTTCGAGGACGAACCCGTTGTCTGGGCGCCACCACGATGGAGACCAGCCGGTTCGCCGCTCTCGCCGGAACTCGACGACATCGACCTGACTCAGCTCCACGATCGGGTCCGTGCAGGCGAGTATGCGCTCACTCATCTGGCGATCGACTTGCATCGCAGCCCACGTCACGTCCGATGGGCCCTAGCCGCGCATCCCGTGCCGAGTGGACGGCCCCGCACCGTAATCGATTGGGACTCACGCATTGACTATGCACGTCGCTTCTACGACTAAGACTCATCTGCGGCTCTGGTTGCCCGGCAACCTACGGCCCCTCGTCGTTGATTGCCATTACAAAGCGGCGCACCCCGGCGAAGTCACGAGCACATAGCCGTGTTCTTCGCCCCGCCGCAACCGGGAGCCCCAAGCGCACGGTTCGTCCGCGCACCACGTGGTGGTCTCGTCTACGCGGCACGCAAAGGCGCAGCAGTCAGGCTCGAGCGACTCTGCAGTGTCGTCTCTGGCAGTTACGATCAGAACATGAGCGCAGCTTGGAGACGAGGGTCCGAGTCTCGCTGTTGCGACCCCTCCGCTGCGCCGTACGCCTGGTTGGACTACGTCGACGATAACGATGAAGAGGTCAGTGATCTACGGGACTGGTTGGGGTCGTTGCGTCCCTTCGCCCGCGCAGTTGCCGAGGGCGAGATCGACGACCTCTTCGATGCCGCGGCTAAGGGGGGCCTCGAGGACTCAGGGGACGAACGGACGCCTATCAAGCCGATTCGCGAGGACCCGGAGATCTACGAGCTGCGGCACACGACGTTGTCGAAAAAACTGAGATTCTACCACGGCGAGCCATCAGAACTACCGCTACAGCTGGTAGCTGTGCACCGCCATATCAAGACGACCAGCGCGGACCAGCAAGCTCAGATCGAAGCCGCGGCCGACCGTTACGACTCCGGGCGCCCCACAGCCTGGACGAAAACTGGGGCTTGAACAACTTCCAGGTTGTGCGGCTATAGTTCCGGACATGCCCTCGATCCTCGAACGGGTCTTGCCGGCGCTGAACCTCCGCCTGACGCGTGCGCGCGCGAAGGTCCTCGCCCGTGAAGACCGCGAACTTCGTGCTGCTCTCGTGAGACTGCGCCGCGAGTCCGGCATGACCCAGCAACAGGTCGCGGACTTGGTCGGCGTTTCGCAGCAAGCCATACACAAGCTCGAGCGCTACGACGCCGACCCGAAGCAGTCAACGCTGCGTCAGTATGCGAACGCTGTCGGAGCCCTTGTTGAGCACCGTGTCACGCGCGACATCGGTCAGTCCGTGTGGATCGCGTCGTCTACGCGGTGGGAGTCAAACGTCGAAATCCAGCCGGCGTCGCTGCATGCCGAGTTCGCGCCGGTGGAGAAGAACCTGGCCGGTGCGGGATGGGTCAACAGCAAGCGGACCGACTTCGCCCTCGTCGGATGACCGACAATGAGTTGAGCGGGGACGACGTCGCGGCCGTGAAGGACCTCATCGCGAACTCCGAGTTGCGCAGCGTCGAGTACTACGAGCTGTCCGCTCAGCGGGCCGATGCTGCCCCAAAGGTGTCGGAGGGGCCGGAGGATGCGGAGTTGTCGATCACCGTCGAACAGCGCCGGGACGATGACAGTTTCGGCGTACGCCTTGTTGCGAACGTCGCCATCTCCGTTGGCTCTGCCACGGCCAGCGTTGCTGGGGAATACGCGCTCCTCAACGGGCACCAACCCAGCGTCCGCACGCTTCAGCTCTTCACGAACGAAGTCGGTGTCATGACAGTCTTTCCGTATCTCCGCGAAGCGATCGCCAGCTGTACGTCTCGCGTGTTCGGGCAGCCGTTACAGCTCCCCACAGTGGAACGTGGGCAAATCGCGGTGAACGTCGACCCAAGGTAGTTGCTCCTTCACGACGCGAGAAAGCTCGTTCCGAAGGGCGAACCGCGTGAGCGGTATGGGCTCGGTTCACCATTGGGAGCGCTCATCCTCTCACTTGATCGCGGTCGCGGCACGGCGCGGGAAATCTGACGCGCCGGCCCCGCGAATCTTCTATGGACGTGACACCCCGGCCGCCACTCAGCGATGAGGGGGGATGACGCCGGCTCGATGGCTGTTATCAGCAGCTAAAGATACGCCCAGGATTTTCGCGCGGACGCACCGCGAACGGACGCGAGCAGGCAACCGTTCACAAGGCCTGAGCACCTATACCGCCGTGCACGGGTGCCCTTCCAGACCCGGAGCGGCTGCACGCGAATCGGCGACAAGATATTCGGTCAAGTCGAGTGACAGGCGGGCTAACGGCGAGTCTCGCGAGCCGCAGTTGGCGACAAGTAAAGAGTGCGTCGACAGCTTGTTAGCGCTCGTCATTCATCTGGTCCGCTCGTCACTCGAACGGTCCGGGGCCGGTTCGTAGCTTTTCGAGTCGCCAGGTTCCCTCGCAGAGCCGGAGGGGCAAGCACTCGACAGCTGAGGAAGCCGCGGTGACCGCGCTTCTGGGAGGGGATCACTTCGAGCGCTGTTGGCCTGACCGGCTGGAGAGCCGTACCGCTGCGAGAGTTAGGTGATCCCCTCAGTTAGTCGGTGGTTTCGACTACAATGCTGAGTACAAACAGAGCCCCGACCGGCTGGTCTGAGTGGGGGGTTCTCATACAGCAGATCGGGGCTGAGGTGTCTTTGCGGGACGTCCTCGACCTTAAGGGTTCCGTAACCCTTACGCCAGTCAGCCACATGGTGGACAACGGCGTGCATCTGCCTCCTCGGGAGGGAGTCCACGATGGCGCGCGGCCTGGAGGGCAACGACAGCGTTCTTCGCTAGCTCGTTGTTCGCCGGCTGCTGCGTCACCGTGGGTCCTGTCTCATCAAGTGCCAAGGAGGCACGACTTGTACGACATTGACTTTCTCGCCGTCGAGAACGAAGACGCGGACGGATCCCGCAGCGGGGACGCCATCATCGTCAACGTTGCCGACGCCGCCACCGGGTCGCAGCGGCGCATCATCGTCGACGGAGGCTTCGGGCCGACCGGTGACAAGGTGATCGAACGGTTCCGGACTTGGTACGACACAGATCACGTCGACCTCGTCATCTCGACACACCCGGACACTGACCACCTCAACGGGCTGCTCACCGTCATCGAGACACTCGACGTCGACGAACTGATGATGCACCTGCCATGGAAGCACAACGGCGACGCTGGCCAGCTTGGGAACTACGGGAAGATCGAAGCCGTCTACGACGCAGCAGTGTCACGAGGCATCCGCATCACCGAGCCCTTCACCGGGACGGAGCGCTTTGGCGGGGCTGTACGAATTCTCGGGCCCTCGAACGCTTTCTACGAGGCTCGCCTCATCGAAGCCATCGAGGAGGCCACAAGCGGGATGGCAGCAGAACGCTTCAGCAAGTCCAAGCTGTCCGTACTGCTAGCGGCCGGGACGGACCTGCTTGACCGTGTGCTGAGCTTCTTCCCGGCGGAGACTCTCAACGACACCGATGACACCGGTCCCCGGAACCAAATGAGCACTATCACTCTCATCCGCGAGGGCGAACGCCGCTCGATGCTCACCGGAGACGCTGGCATCAGTGCCATCACCGCCGCCGCAGATGACTACGAGGCGACCATCGGGTCGTTTGCGCTGAAGCCGCTGACCTTCTTCCAAGCTCCGCACCACGGCAGTAAGCACAACCTCGGACCGACCATCCTCGACCGGGTGATCGGGACCGAGAACAGCCCCCACGGCCCTCTCGCATCCTTCGTCTCTAGCGCTAAGGCGTCCAAGAAGCACCCCTCGCCCAAGGTGACCAACGCGCTCGGACGCCGGGGAGCAAGGGTGATCACAACTGAGGGGCAGAACATCCACCACGGCGATAGCGATCGGCCTGGCTACACCCCCTGCACTCCGGTCAAGCCTCTGCAAGAAGACGAGGACGAGTGACCGGAATCCGCGGGTACTTTGATGAGTACGGACTGAAGGCGCGAGTCCTTCCGGCCGTACTCATCGGAGCACCCGCCCTCACGCTGCTGCTCTTCTGGGGTGCCTTGCCGCTCGCGGGGACGTTGCCGAGCCTAGGCTTCCTAGGAGGAGTGACCCTGGCGGTCCAGCTGCTCCTCCACCGAGGCCGAACAACGGAGCAACGGCTCGTCAGCGCTTGGGGTGGACTGCCAACCACTCTGCAACTGCGCTCGACCTTCGAGGGTTCAGCGACGCTGAGGGCGCGGCGCCGTTCTGACGTCGAACGAATTTCTGGCATGACGCTTCCCACAGCACGTCGTGAGCGCGATCACCCCGACGAAGCAACTGAGGAGATCGTGCACGCCGTGCGACTCTCCATCGACCGTGTCCGAGACGGAGCGGTCGGCTCCCGACTGCTCCTGAACGAGAACATTGCCTACGGGTTCCGACGCAACCTGCGAGCGGCTCGTCCCCTCGGAATAATCATCGCGGCGATCGCGCTCGGCGCGTCGACGGTCCTGGCTGTCTTCAGTGGCGACGCAGGACTTGGAATCAGCGCAATCGTGATCAACGCTGGTGCGCTCCTGGCTTGGTCACTAGTCATCAACGACAGATGGGTTCGTGACCAGGCGGACAAGTACGCCGAGCGGTTCTTTCGGACCCTGGAAGGAGAGCGACCGAGCGGTGCCAGTAGCGCCTAGTCGATGACCACAAGCCGAACGTCCCTCCATGAACGCCTGGAGGGGCGTTCGGTTATGAGGCGCGGTCCATGCGGTCGAGAACGCACCCGTCGACGTGGAATCACGAGTGATCCGCCCGCGCACCACGATCTGGGCGATCACAATGCGCTAGTGCTGGCCCTCGCGAGGAGGAATCACATTGCCGTCGTGAACGCGCTGAGCTGGGTGATCACGCAGCAGCCTTCGGGCAACCGCGATAGCTCTCGCGTGCCGGTGCCGAATATCCTGGATGGGTGGTGACGCCGTCTGAGTCAGAAGCGTCCGTACTACCGGCGCGGATCGCGGCGGTCGACGTTCGGGCCTCCAGAGAAGCCTTCCCGGAGAAGTTCCAAGAGTGGCGTGCCGGCGCGATCCATGCAGGAGGTTGCTGAGGAATCCCTGTTCGGTATCGACGTAGCTCGCGACCCCGCGCTTGCTCGTATTGCGCGGATCAACATGTACCTTCACGGCGACGGCGGCACGCGGATCTACCAGCTCGACTCGCTGGACAAGAAGGTGACGACCTTCCCGGAGGACAGCCCGGAACTGGGGAAGGAGAAGAAGGAGTTTCGTGAACTCGTATCGTCCGCCGGGGCGGCCGGCCTCGTCGACGTGGTCCTCACTAATCCGCCGTTCGCGAAGGAGTACGAGCGGAAAGCCCGCGCCGATCGGGACAACGCGCTCCTCGACGACTACGTCCTCGCGTTCAACACCGACGGTGGAGCCCAGCTGCCGCTGAAGACGGTCAGCTCGATGGTCCTGTTCCTAGAGCGGTATTACGACCTGCTCGGGCCGGGCGGCCGACTCATCACCGTGCTCGACGACAGCATCCTTGGATCCGCGGGGAACGCGCGTGTGCGCCGCTGGATCAGACGCAACTGGTTCGTGAAGGCCGTAGTCTCGCTGCCCGGCGACGCGTTCCAGCGATCGCAAGCTCGTGTGAAGACCTCCATCCTTGTCCTGGAGAAGAAGGAGCAGCCTAGCGACGAGCAAGGTTCGGTCTTCATGTTCTACTGCGGACACGTAGGCGTCGACGACGCTCCACGCGCACGTGAGCTACCGGTCGACCGTCACAACCGGGAACGTGCCGACGCTGAGATCAAGACGGTCAGCGCACTCTTCGACGACTTCCTGAACGGTAAGGGCGATCCTCGGTGGCAGGTTGACGCTGATGCCATCCAGGAGCGGATGGATGTCAAAGCCTGTCTTGTGCCCCGAGCAGCGCGCTTGGACGAGTGGGCTGACACTGGTTTCACCATCCGCGCTGTTCGCGACCTGCTGGCTCCGGTTACAGGTGAGTCGCATCCGGGGCGGGTCGTCAATACCGAAGACAGCGTCGGGGAACTGCGCTACTTGCGAGTTCGCTACGACGGCTTCGCCGAGGCGGGCGACGAAGTCGACCCTGGAGTGAAACGGGATCTCACTCGAATCGAAGCCGGCGATCTTGTCTTTAGTCACATCAACGCCATTCACGGGGCGATAGCTGTAATCCCCGAGGCCCTGGCCGGGTTGTATGTCACGAGCGAGTACACCGTCTGTGGATCAACGACGGACCTGCCCGCGCCGGTGGTCTGGTCACTGCTTCGGACCGAAGAAGCCCGCTCGGAATTGCTGCTGCTCTCAACGGGGATCGGACGCACGCGGGTCCGGTGGGGTGAGATCCGGGACCTTCAACTCCCGATTCCCGACCAGGCCCTCACCAGCGCGGTCACTAATTCACTTGCCGCTGCCGAAGCAGCAGAGGCGCAAGCCCGCCAGCTTCGAGCAGAGGCGGCGGCCTCGCTAGGCTTACAGCTCGGCTTGTCCGGGGAACGGGCCCGCGAAATCATCGCTGCTTTCAAGCCGCCGCGATGACGTCGGATAGCTGGACGCGGTTCCGAGACGAGTCCTGCCGCTTGCTCGGCCTGGACCAGGAAACCTGGATGCAGAAGATCACCAAGGTCGACCAGGCCGACGCTGTGATCGAGCTGCTCGCCGACGCTGACGAGCCAGTGCGCCGTCTCGCTGCTCGCCTCGACCGCGAGGTTCGGCTGCGCGACCCGATGTGCACCCTCGTAGTTCGCGGAGCGTTCTACTCCTATCGGCGCAACCGCCCCATCGAGGGAGCGGCTGGCACTCGATCGCTGGCGTTCCTAAGTGTCCTGCGTGCCCAGCGCCGCCTCTCGGTCACGCTCCCACTGCCGCTCAACACGCTGCAGCACCTCCCGTTCGTCGCCGACACGACGGGCAAAGGGCATCACGGGATCGGGAACGCTCGCTGCACTCTTGAAAGCGACGATGACCTTGATTTACTCGTTGACACCATTCATTCGTGGCTTGTGGCCGAGTAAAGAGAGGCTGACGCGCCCTCTGGTATCACGGCCCATGTTTGATATGCGAAGCGCCGCGGTAAACTGACGTCTACGTCCAATCTGAATTCGGCAACTTGCACACCGGTGCGGGGCGTCGCCGCGTCGGCAGCCGCGTGGCGCCATCAGCCTGGCGATCGCAGTTCGACGGTGCGCTCCGCGGGCTCGACGCCGACGGGACAGGGCTCGTGCTGACCTCCTCTGCGAGCAGTCGTCTCCCGTCAGAGGAGGTCAGCTTGCCGTCCGACTTCCGAGGATGCCTTGCGGGCGGTCGCTAGAACGTTGGCAGCGCGAGCAGGTTGTTCGACCAAGCGTTGTCGGCCTGCGTTCGGAGGTAAGCATCCCGACCTACGGGGTGCACCGTATGAACGCGAACCTGCTGTGCGCCCGCTCCGACGTAAGCCACCCCCTTCTCCACGTCGATCCAAGCGACGATCTCCGCGCGCGTGCTCGTGGCGGATTTGCCTTCGCTCGAAGTCCACGCGACGTGAGAGATGTGCTCGTGATCGCGAACGTTGTTCGTGAATTTGACATGAGTGATTTGAATCGACATCGTCATTCCCTTCGGTGCGAGCGACCTTCGCTCATCACACCCATACTGAGGCGATCCACCGACTTTCTCCTACGCGCGGCTCACTGGCGGATGAGCGCAGCGCCCCTGCTATTCGCCGGCATGCGGTCGATCCGTGAGGCCGAAGTCCGGCTGACGGAGCGACGGCGGTCTGCTGGAGTTCATACGCGTCTCTATTGAATGTGCCGGGACTGCTCTCGGTTGCGTGCCTGGTACTGACCCATCACGAAGAACATCGATCGAGCGCACCGGACGCGTTGATCGACCAGCGCACGCCGAGGGTGTCGGCGAACGTCACTGCGATGACCCTGTAGCGGTCGGTGCGCGTATATGGGCGGACGGGGCGGTCGAACTCCCGCAGCTCTGCGGGGTAGTCCCACTTGTTGTCCGCGAGAAGCCGAAGTAGCGCCCCGTCGGGAGCACCACGATCTCCATCTGCGCTTGCGGATGACCGTGCAGTGCGACGTCGACAGCTACGTCTCGGATGGGTAGGCCGGAGTCGTTGGCGATGACGAAGCCGTACTCCTGCACCTGGTTCGGTGCCGCCCGCAGGGATCCGGCCCAAGCTGACACTGCGCCGGCTTGCGAACGCGCCTCGACCTCTGTCTGTCGCTGGCGGCTCTGGCGATCCTGATAGAGCTGCACGGCACCGAAGCCGACGGCCAGCGTTGTGATCCAGGTCGGGACGTCCCCCCAAGCGCTCACGGTGCACCTCCGGTTCTCGTCGCGTCGACACCCTCCGTGACAACGCGAGACGTACAGGTACTCTAACCTGGTCGAGCGACCTACTTTGTGTTCGCCGCTGCCCGCGGCGTCCGCGGGCTCCGGCCCGAGAAGTAGGCGGCGTACGTGGCAAATCGAACTGTCGCAACGCAAGCAGAAGTCCGTCGTGTACCGCAGGAGCGTCCCCATGACTACGCAGCCCACCGAGGGCGGCGCACATCCTCACACCCCCGGTCCAGTCGCAGGCCCTGAGCTTGCGCCCGCCTCCCGCATCTGGATGCCTCTGCGCACTGGTGTCGCCCTCGTCGCTTCCACGGTGATCACTACCGTCGGTGTTGCGGTGATTGCCGCTTCAGGCTCTGCGCTCAGTGCGACCGCTTCCGAAACCTGGGGTGCCGTCACGCGACTCAGCCTGGAGGTGGCTGGAGATGCAAATTGGCTACTTCCCACCCTCTTTGCAGCGATCCTCGCCGTTATCGCCATCCTGGTGGGACAGAACTTCGTGGACCTGCACGAACAAGACGCGGCCGCGAACCGGCGACGTCTGGCCACCGCAAGTTGGATCATTGCTGGCATCGCGATGGCCACGCTCATGCTGAGCCTGGTCAGCCTCGCCGCCCCTGGTTCGGGGTCACGTCACCTCTGGGCAAGCACGCTCGTGACGACGTTGATCGTTTCGGCGGCGTTCTGGGGTGGCGTCATTGTTCTCGGTTCGCCGCAGCAGCAGCTCAGCGTGCTCGCCAACACCGAGAACGACCTTCAGCAACGGATCGAGGCAATGCCGCCTCAGCACGAGGGTGGCCGGCTTTGGTTGCGTCTGTCGCTGAGCCTCGGTGCTCTGGCCTTCGGCGCCGCCCTGGTGGCTAGCGGCGTTACAGCGATGGCAGGCATATTCGAGTCGGCCCGTTTGCAATGGGATCCCCTCGACTTCGTAGTCATTTGTTGCATCTGCGTTGCAGCGGCGATCGGCGGGACCCTGCAGTCGGCTTTGATCAGCCAGGCGCGAGATAGCTCGATTAGCCGGTGGGGTGAGCTTCTCACTACGGCATCGTCGACACTCGTCGCCGTAGCACCGGTCGGCGTCATCATGGCATCGCTGCCAAGCTCACCACCCGTCCGCATCACGGTGATTGGTATTCTCAGCGCCTACACGCTGCCCCTCCTAGCGGCGTTCGTGCCGCGAACGATGTGGGCCGGGTGGACCCTTCGGGGTGGACTCGACGGCTTACGATTCCGCCGCTTCCGCCGCCGGCAAGAACGGCTCCGCCGCGAACGGCACCGGCTTGAGCTTGCCCTGCGCGCGCAGCACCCTCATCGCGGTTGGCAGACCCGACGCGGCGTCTGACAATCGCCGCGCTGCCATGTCCTCGGGCGGCGTCGGACAGACAGGACCAACGCCGCCGTCTTGCCGGTGCGAAGGAAACCGCCGTAGGCGTCGGTGGTGGCTCGACACGTTAATGGGGGGCTGCGCTCTCCCTGGTGTGCGGCCAGAGTTGGTCAAACGACCAGCTTACTGAGCATCATCTAGAAGGGACACGTCTTGCCCGAGCACGGCCTATACACCCAATTCGAAGGTTACCGAGTACCCCGAGAGGCGGAGCTGCACGCCGCTCTTCGGGACGGCCTGGTCGCGATCGATACCAACGTTCTACTGAGTTTGTACCGGTACAACCCAGCCACGGTCAGTGACCTTCTGGGTCTGTTGGCGAAGCTGGGCGACCGTCTTTTCGTCCCACACCAGGTGCTACGCGAGTTCTGGCGGAACCGTCGTCTCGTGCTCGGCAACCCGGCCGGCGCCCGAGCAGAGGCGCATCGCCTTCTGCTGAAGAATCGTGACGGGTCTACCGCCGCGATTGAGCGGTGGGCTAAGCAGGTTGCCCTCCCGCAAGAAACGACCCAGGAACTAGCGGCGTTGATCGAGGACGCCTACGTCGAGGTCAACGCCCGCCTTGAAGCTGTGGGGTCTGTTCGCGTATCTGCCGCGCCGCCGACAGACGATGACAGCGTGCTGAACAGACTCGAGCCCATCCTCCAAGGCAAGGTGGGCCCAGCGTTCACCGAAGACCGCAGCGAGGCGGAAATTCTCGAAGGCAACAGGCGGGTGGTTGAGCAGATTCCACCCGGGTTCAAGGACGCCGACAAGCTGGAGTCGGACAACCCTGAGCGTGCAGCCGGAGACTACCTGATCTGGGTGCAGCTGCTCGAAGAAGCGAAAGCGCGAGATCTTGACCTTGTTCTCGTCACGGGAGACGTCAAAGAGGACTGGTGGGAACGTGGCGCACAGGGCGCCCTCATCGGCCCGAGGCGAGAGCTGATCGAAGAGTTCCGCGAAGCCGCTGGAGGGCGAGTGCACCTGCTGGAACCGGCAGCATTCCTGCAAGCCTCGGAGGTGCTCGACGTGGAAATTGACCCACAGTCCGTGCAGGACGTCGAGCGAGTTCGCGACGAGGTCGCCGCCTGGACTGCTGACGCTGTCGGGGCGGTTCTGCGGGCACTTCGCGATGAGGAGCTGGCGCAGGCCGACGTGATCGAAGCGGCGGCTGCGAACGGGGGTTCTCTCGATAGAGATCAGGTTTATAAGGTTGCGAATCTGCCTGACGAGAAGATGTTGACCGGGTTCACCAAGCCTGTGGTGCGCATCACGAGGACGCTGCAGGAGGAAGGCGTCGTCCCCGCCGGGGTGCCGCAGCTGCTCTACCCGTGGTACGAGTCGGGTGGCCGTGCGACGCATCTTCGCGTGCCAGAGGACATCGTGGAGATGGACCTGTAGCGACGGAGTCAGTCGGCCCTGTCGAGCGAATTTGATCGCCACGTCTGCTGGCGAGGCGGCGACGTTGAGCAACTTCGGCAGGTTGCCCGATTGACGCGCGAGCGATGGGCGGTGTGAGAGGCTGCGGAGAGGCACCGCTGGGGGGTGGTGCCTCTCCGCGTCTCATCAGGATAGTCAGTTCGTCCGCGTCGGAGCGGTCACCGCTAGCTCGGCGAGCCGATGGCCCGGAGGACCGTCCGGGAACGAGTCGGCGGACTTTGTCGCTGTAAGCCATGATCGCCGGTCGATTGCGGGCCCTTCGATCGCGGCTGCTACTGGGGCGGGTGTTCCCCAAAATACCGCTGAGTCCATGCGGCTGGGGAGGCCGAGCATCCGCAATGCGTTGAGTGTGACGCCCTGCGCCTGCAGCTTCGCGAAGGCGGCTTCGATAGTGAGGGAGCGAGTCGGTAGTGGTGTATTTGCCGCTCGGAAGGAGCTTGCGACGAGCGACTCGACGGCAACGGGTGCGGATTCGCTGGCGTGAAGGATCGAGGGCAGTGAGGGGCGGCTCAGGAGGGCGGTGACGCCTTCAGCGAGTCGACAGGTGGAGATTGCCGCGACCCTGACATCGGGCGCTCCGAGCCAAGCTTCTTCGCTGATCATGAGACGTGCGAGGGGAGGCGCGACCCAGCGGTCGCCGTCGCCAAAGACCACGTGAGATCGTATGACTGTCCCGCCTGCTTGGAGGACGAGGTCCTCGGCGGCTGCGCGAGCTTGAGACAATGGCGAGGAGGGGCGGCGCGTCATCCGTGTGGGATCACCGAAGAAGCCAAAGCTCCGCCCGTACACCCCAGTGCTGCTGAGATACAGCATCGGCACGTCCAATTTGCGGGCCGCGTCGACTAGCCGCTCGGTGGCGCGGACGTTGCCCTCCCAGAGCGACCGAGCGGGACCATCGGTCGTCGATGCAGCATGCACGACGAAGTCTTGGCCGCGTAAGGCCCCGGCGAGGTCGGCATTCCGAAGATCCGCTACCAACTCGGCAGGGTCATGCTCAACTGCTCGCCGAACGACCGCGGTGACTGTATGGCCCGCCGCCGCAAGGGCTGGTCGAAGCTGTCGGCCAACGAAGCCGTGAGCACCGGTGAGGACGACCTTCACGACGCACCACCATGGTCGTGGAAGAGCCGCCCGATACGCTGTTTTTGATGGGGCAGCGGAAGGAAGAACACATGCCAGACGAGCGGACGCCACAGCAGGGGCGCTCGATGGCGCGCCGTGCGGTGATTTTGGACGCCGCGGCCGCCATCTTCGACCGCGTCGGCTTCGGGACCGCGAGCCTCTCCCAGATCGCAACTGAGGCGGGTGTCGGACAAGGTCTCCTCTACTTCTACTTCCGAACGAAGGAAGCAATCGCTCTCGCGATCATCGAGGAGCAGAACGCCCGCACCTTCGCGGTGATGCAGGAGCTGAACGACCCTGACTCTCCGCTTGCGACCCTCATTCGTGCGTCGAAGGGGATCGGTCAGCTTCTTCTCGATGACGGCATCGTTCGCGCAGGCATCCGCCTCTCCCTGGAGCAAGGAGTCTTCGCTGACCCCACATCCGCGTTCTACGATCAGTGGATCTCGGGCGTGATCGAAGCGTTCGCGGCTGCGAAGGCTGCCGGGGAGCTGACGACCACTGTGCCTCCGGAACGACTCGGCGCGAGCGTTGTTGCAACCTTCACGGGAGTGCAGCTGGTGTCGAATGTGCGCAGTGGACGTAAGGACCTGATGGGGTCCCTTGACACCATGTGGACGCTCCTCGTCGACGGCGTCGCATCGGACGAGCATCGGGATCGGTTGCGGGCTCTGGTGACCGAAACGTTCGATGACACTCAGGGTGCTCATGCGCCTGAAGCCAAGGATGCGTCGATCTGAATGCCGAAGACGTCGTCAGCGTGAACGTCAGCGGTGCCGATTTGACGCCCGCCCACGGTCAACTCGCGGCGGTTTCCTAGCCGAGCGGCAATCAGCTGCGATTGGTCCGACGACCACCGACGACGAACAAACTGGGCACGCCGCATCCACATATTTCCACTCGCGTCACGACGAGCAGCGTCGCCGCTGTAGAGAGCGACTTGCGCCATCTGCGCCGTCAGCATCATTGCCTCAAGGAATGTCATCGACGCATCGCGCTCAGCCGTTCGTTCGTAGACACACTCCACGCGATCGTCCGGGAGAAGTCGGACGCCGCTCACCTGTCCTGCCTTCCACGCTTCGGATGTCGGAAGTACCTGGTCGGGCTTCTCCCAGTCGGACAGGACCTTCAGGGACCCGATCGTGTGCTGCAGACGCACCGCGCCATCACGTTCTGTCTGCAGTACCTCAGTCTGAACGGGCACATCGTCAAGCGCCTCCCACGGGCGGGAACCCGCGCGAACTGTCAACGAACGCTCCGCCGAGAATTCCGCAAGTAGTGGTACCTGAAGGGCGAGAGTTTCGCGGAGACGGCTGGCGATGCGGATTGCATCGACGGTGCTGAGATGTGCCGTTCGCGAGGCCCCGGCTTTCATCGACCAATCGGTCGGATAGCTGAGTTGCGCGCTCGTCGAGAACTCGGAGCCGGAGATGCAGTTCAGCACGCCCAGGGTCAAACCCACTCTGCGGTGGCCCTCCCCGAGGTAGCGATCTTGGGCCGAACCAAGGAGGGCGTCGAATCCGTGATCGGTGTTCGTTCCCACAGTGCCGGGATCGAGGACAAGGGACATGTCATTGCCTTTCGGGTAGACCGGAATTAGTTGGTCGACCACCCGAAAGTAAGCGAAGAAAAGAATGAGTCAAACACCCAGCATTGGGACTTGTGACGCTGCCCACGCGCAATATGGGACGGCCTGCAACTCCGAGATGCATCGCTGCCGGAACGGGTCCTCAGCTGCCCCTGGAGAACGGGTGCTCGATAGCAGCGTGCGCGACGGTGTGCGACCTGGATCCGATGTCAGACGCACGGCGCCTTGTGTTGGCTCGACCCCGAAGATGCGGCTCCAAGCCGACTCGACGTCGCCGATGATCTCTCCGAGTCGCGGCCAAAGCAGTGAAGGCTCGCCCCTACGGTGACTGCCCAGAGTGCCCGGTCGGCGTCGAACACCGTCGAGGCCGCCGCGACGCCGAGCGTTTTCGCTCTCGCGACGGAACGCGCTTCATCCGTGCGAGGGATGCTTTGGCTTCTCGGAGGCGGGAAGCTTGTCTCGAACGCATCACTGCCCCCGTTTGGGGGATACGCCAGAACTTGGTTGGTCGACCTGCTTACAGTACGTTCAACCCGAGCTACTCGGCTCACACCGCATACCCAGAAAGGCGACTCATGTCGTTCTCGATCCGCAAGGGGCTCCTGTCCCTCGCTGCTGTGGGTGCTGTGCTCGGGGGAACTCTCCTCGTGGCACCGGCAGCCCAGGCCGCCCCCTCCGACTGCCCGTCGGGCTCCGCGTGCAACTGGCGCGACGCTTCGTACGTCACGTCGAACAGTGGTGGCGCGCTGGTGGCGTTCTCGAAGTACATCCCCGACTACTCGACGTGGACATTCAAGGGCACGAGCATCAACGCCAATGACAACTCGCTGTCGTTCTACAACAACGGCAACTACGAGACAACGTACTACTACACGAAGGCGTACCCGACCGCCGGCACCACCGCGCGCTTCGCTCTCGCAAAGAAGACCGGTGACGGCAACATCACCAACAGTGACGGGCTCGTGTCGGGCCAGTCGAACACCATCTCCTCCGGCTACTTCTCTTCGCTGAAGCCGTAGCCATCTCCAACAACGAGCGGGAAAGGCCGCACATGAACCTCACAACCCGGGCTTTCCCGCTCGTTGCAGTCATCGCCATCACTCTTTCCGTCGCAGGGTGCAGCGCAGCATCCGACAAGACGGCCGATCCGCAGGATTCCTCAGGCAAGGACTTCACCTCGGGCGCGTTGCCGCTCGACGAGTATCAGTACGCGCCTGGCCAGGATGTGAAGGTCGCCTACGCTGACGCGCTCATCGCACAGCCCTGTCTCGCGAAGAAGGGCTTCAACACACCGGTACCGTACCTCGACACGTCGAAGCTCGATATGACGGTGCGGGACCCCTTCACTGAGCAGCGCGCTCAGGCCGCGGGCTACCACCCGCTGGCTGCCGTCCAGAGCAGTGCCGACGCGTGGCACAACTACGCGTACCGGACGCTGCAGCCCGGCGAGCAGGACGCCATCGATGCTTGCAACAAGGAACTCAGCAAGCAGCAGCCGGCTGCACCGATCGCGACTGCCAATTTCGTCACATCGCTCTCGTCAGCAGCATTCGAGTCGTCGCTTCGTAAGAAGCCTGTGCTCGCCGCTGCGGCGAAGTGGCGGACGTGCATGAAGGACGCAGGTGTACCCGACCTGCCCACGATTCCCGTGCAGATGCCGTCCCAGTCGGTCGCGACGCGATTCGGACTCAGTGACCCAGAGAGCCCTTCCGCGAGCACCGTCACCGAGGACGAGCGCGCCCTCGCGCTGAAGGACGTCGGATGTCGCACCAGCTCCGGTTTCGCCCGAGCCCAGTACGACGCCGAGTGGGACGCACAGGACCAGCAGCTGAAGCAGAACACGGCTGAACTGGCTTCGGCGCGCAAGCAGCTGGAGAAGCTGGACAACACTGTCACGAAGATCATCTCGGCGAATGCGCCGTCTGCCGGATGACGCGCGACTCTGCTTCCTCTGGTGGTCGGCGGAAGGTCCTGATCGGCGCGATCGGGGCCGCGATCGTAGTCGCCAGTCTCGCCGCGGGCTTCCTGATGGCCAGCGTGTTTCAGTCGCCAGCGCAGCGCGAGGCCGCAGCGCAGCCGCCAGCGAAGCGGGCAGTCGTCGCGAAAGTGCTCCGCGGCGACCTGGACCAGACAATCAGCATCAACGCCACCGTGACTCAGGCGCAGAACCAGAAAGTCGCCATCGCCGGCAGCTCGGGAACAGTGACCGGTAACCCAGTCACTGCCGGTGCCACCTACGGAGCTGGATCGCGGCTGGTTGAGGTCAACGGAGCCCCCGTGTTCATCATGCCTGGGTCGTTTCCGCTGTATCGGTCGATGACCTTCGGCGACCGCGGTCCGGACGTTCGGCAGCTCCAAGCAGGACTGAACGCCTCCGGTTTCAATCTGACGGCCGACGGAGTGTTCGGTTCGACGACCGAGCAAGCAGTGCGCCTGCTGTTCACACGGCTTGGTTACGACGCACCGACCTCCGACGACGGTGACGGTGCAGATAGCCCAACTTCCTCGGAAACGCCCGCCGCCTCCAATGGGAAAACGTCGACTGACACGAGCACTAGTACGGACGCGGCACCGGCGGCGAGCAACGCGAACGCGACGGGCGATGCCTCAGCAGGACAGAAGCCGGTGACTCACGTCCTGCTTCCGCCGTCCGCGGTCGTCATCGTCAACGCCGTGCCCGCGCGGGCGGCCTCGAGTCTGCCGGTTGGGACGTCGTTGTCCGCCGACACGACTGTGTCCATCGCTTCCGGTGCCCCTACCGTGGAGGCCACCGCACCCAGCGCGAACCTCGTCGGGCTGACCGTCGGTCAGGAGGCGAAGCTGCAGTTGGGAGACGGCAAGACCGAGAGCGTGCAGGTGAGCGCTGTAGGGACTGCCGGTTCGGATGGAAACCAGACAGCCACCTTCGCAGGTTCCGGGCTGACAAACGACCAGGTCGGCAAGAGCGGAACCCTCGACGTGACCTTGCAGTCCGCCGCACGTGATTCGCTCATCGTCCCGACGACCGCCATCATCACGACTGGCGACTCGAACCGAGCCTACGTGCTTGTGCAGAGCAAGAACGGCGACTTCCGTCGCGTCCAGGTGCAGGAGACCGCGACGCTCAACGGCCAATCGGCGATCACCGCGACCGACGGTGATGTCAGCGCCGGCGACCTCGTCGAAGTGCGTTAGCCCGTGCCCGACATCACTCTCCAAGGAGTGCGGAAATCGTTCGCTGGCCCACCCCGCCTCGAAGTCCTCAACGGAGTCGACCTGCACGTGCCCGCCGGCACCTTCATTGCGATCGAGGGTGAGTCCGGCAGCGGAAAATCGACGCTATTGAACATCCTGGGCCTACTGGACAAGATCGACGATGGCGCGTATTCCCTTGGGGAGGAGCGTGTCGATGGCATGTCGGCGTCGCAGCTGGCGCAGACAAGGAGCCGCTACCTCGGCTTCATCTTCCAGAACTTCCATCTCCTCGACCGCCGACCTGCTTGGGAGAGCGTCGAACTCGGGCTGCTGTACACCGCAACGCCACGTCCTATGCGGCGGCAGCTGGCGCTCGATGCGCTTCGATCGGTGGGACTGGAACAGCGAGCATTCACGCGAGCGAACCTGCTCTCCGGCGGTGAACGGCAACGCGTAGCTATCGCCCGTGCGATGGCCTCGGATGCTCCGATCATCATCGCGGACGAACCGACCGGCAACCTCGATTCCGAGAACACCGCCGCGGTCTTGGCCATACTTCGTCGCCTGGCAGACGATGGTCGCACCGTGGTGATGGTGACGCACTCGTCCGCCGCTGCGAGCGTGGCCGACAGGCGGTTCGTGATGCGAGACAGGCAGCTGCTCCCGATAGTGGGAGCGGCGTCGGTCCTTCGTCCTGCGGCCGTCGGCGACGCTGCGGACGTGGAAGCGAATCGGCGTCCGGCGACCTTGCGCGTGCGGGACCTGATTGGGGACGCCCTCCGTGGGCTCGCGTCGACCACCGGACGCACCCTCGGCCTCGCCGTGGCGGTCGCGGTCGCTGTTGGACTGGTCGTCACCTCACTAGGGCTATCCGACACGTCGCGGGCGCAAGTGGCAGACACCTTCAACGCTGCTGCTAATCGCCGCGTCTCGGCCACATGGGACCCCAACATGCTTCCCGCCCGATATTCCCCGACAGCTGCGAATGCAGTCGAGGCTGCCAGCGACCTTGCCGGGGTCCGCAGGGCGGCCCTCGCGGTCACGCTACCGGTGGACCAGGTCAGGGCGAGCCCGGACCGGCCCGCGTACAACGCACCCTCCTACGCCGTCTACGGCGACGTGGGTGCGGGTTTCGGTCTCACCGGGTCACATCTGCCGAGCCACGAGTGGGGGCCGTCGCAGTCGAACTCCCACGGCGTGTTGATCGGTGCGGACCTTGCCGCTCGCATGCAATTAGGGCCAAGCGCTGGAGCGAACCGCATCCAGATCGGGAACGCGATCGTGCCTGTGCAAGGGATCATCGAGGCTTCGACGCGGATGCCAGAACTCTCGGGCGCCATCGTCCATGCAGGTGGATCACAGGACGTCGCTTCCGGGCAACGGCAGTTGTTCGTCACCACCAGCGCGGGCGCCGCACTGCAGGTCGCTCGCCAGCTTCCCATCGCGATCGCGCCAACGGATGCCACCGCGGTTCAGGTACGAGCACCGCAGGATCCATCCACGATCCGTGGGAAGGTTGAGGACAGCGTTCGAGTGACGTTGCTCGCACTCACCGCAGTCGCCGGCCTCGCCGCGCTGGCCGCGTTGACCAACGCCCTTGTGCTCTCTGTCCTTGAACGGCGCCGTGAGCTGGGGCTACGAAGGGCCGTCGGAGCGCGGGCCCGTCATCTTGCGGCGCTCATCGTCGTTGAGTCCGGTGCGATCGGCGTGATAGGAGGCGTCATCGGTCTCCTGGGCGGCCTCGCGGCCGTGCTCATCATCACTCTCGCGAATCGTTGGTCGCCGGTGTTCAACTTCGCGCTCATGCCGACAGCGGTCGGAGGGGGAATCGTGGTCGGCATGTTAGGGGGCGTGGCAGCCAGCCTCCGGGCAGCGCGCATCGCGCCCAGTGAGGCCCTACGTCAATAAGCGCTGGCGCCACCGACAGATCACGAGCGCTGCGGGGAAGCGCTGCTGCGGTCGACTTCAGCTGCGCGACGTCGTCGAGCTGTGCGTGAAGGCTTGTTACAGAGGGCACCAGCGGCCCTCGGACCGGGGTAGTCAGCTCCGGTCGAAGAAGTTCGTCCGCTCGCTGGGTGATGCCGGCCTGCTCGGATCGATGGGCCGAGTCGGTGCGTGCGCGGATAACGCTGCGATGGAATCGTTCTTCGCGCTGCTGCAGAAGAACGTCCTGAACCGGAAACGTTGGGCGACTCGGGAGGAGCTCCGGCTGGCGATCATTACCTGGATCGAGGCGACCTATCACCGGAAACGACGGCAACGTGGTCTGGGGAAGTTGACCCCGATCGAGTACGAGACGATCATCAACCCACAGGTCGCACTCGCGGCCTGAACGAACGAGTCAACCAAACCTGCAGCAGTCCCCCGCGCTCGAACCGGTGCATCAGGTGGCCTGACACGGCAACGGCGCTGGCTTCACTTCCTGCCTGCGTACACGCGCACTCACACTGCAGCGAGAAGGAGCCCTGCGGCGGCGCGGAGTTCCTCGACGCGATCGAGTCGCTCCCAGGTGAACCCGGGGAGCTCACGGCCGAAGTGCCCGTACGCGGCGGTCTGCGCGTAGCGCGGCTTGAGCAGGTCGAGATCGCGGATGATCGCGGCCGGACGCAGGTCGAACACCTGCAGGATCGCGGCCTCGATCGTGGCGTCGTCGACGTGCCCGGCGCCGAACGACTCGACGTACAGCCCGACCGGCTTCGCACGGCCGATCGCGTACGCGACCTGCACCTCGAGTCGGTCCGCGAGCCCCGCGGCGACCGCGTTCTTCGCGACCCAGCGCAGCGCGTACGCCGCCGAACGGTCGACCTTCGACGGGTCCTTGCCGCTGAACGCGCCGCCACCGTGCCGGGAGGCTCCGCCGTACGTGTCGACGATCACCTTGCGGCCGGTGAGTCCGGCGTCGCCCTGCGGGCCACCGATCTCGAACCGGCCGGTGGGGTTGACGATCACGTCGACGTGCGAGGAGTCCAGCTCGACGAGGTCGAGCACCGGACGGATGACGTGCTCGGTGATCTGCGCCGTGAGCTCGTCGAGCGTCACCGCCGGCGAGTGCTGCGTGGAGAGCACGACGGTCTCGACGGTCTTCGGCACGACGCCGTCGTAGCCGACCGTGACCTGGGTCTTGCCGTCCGGGCGGAGGAAGTCGAGCACGCCGGTCTTGCGGACCTCGGCCAGCCGCTCCGCCAGGCGGTGCGCGAGCCAGATCGCGACGGGCATGTACTCGGGCGTCTCGTTCGTCGCGAACCCGAACATGATGCCCTGATCACCCGCGCCCTGGCGGTCGAGCGGGTCGATGCCGGCGCCGGAGCGGGCGTCGAGTGACTCGTCGACGCCCTGCGCGATGTCCGGCGACTGCGCACCGATCGACACCTCGACGCCGCAGGTGCGGCCGTCGAAGGAGACCTCGGACGAGTTGTAGCCGATGCCCGTGATGACGTCGCGGACGAGCTTCGGGATCTCGACGTACTCGGAGGTGGTGACCTCACCGGCGACGTGCACGAGCCCGGTCGTGACCATCGTCTCGACCGCGACGCGCGCGTGCGGGTCGACGGTCAGCAGCGCGTCCAGGATCGTGTCCGAGATCTGGTCACAGATCTTGTCGGGATGTCCCTCGGTTACTGACTCGGAGGTGAACAGGCGCAGGTGTGCTGGGGTGGGCATGGGGTTCCTGGTGTCTTGGCGATGAAGTGCTGCGTGCCGGAGCGTGTGGCGCTGCTGGCTTCGTTCGAGAAGTGGAGTCAGAAGGGGTGCTACGAGCGAGCGGGAGTCTCGTTGGTGTCGATCGTGCTGCGGAGCTGCCAGAAGAGGATGGCGTAGACCAGCCAGCCTGCCGCGAGGAGGACACAGACAAGGAGCAATGCGCCGTACAGACCGAGAACGCTTCCGAGTCCGCCTGCGAGAGCACCGCCCGCGCCGATGGCGCCGTAGGCGAATAAACGGTAGATCCCGCTGGCTCGACTCTGCATCCCTGGCCCAGCTGCCACTTGCCGTGCCGACATGGCCTGGACGTTGTAGCTGGTGACACCGATTCCCTATGCGAAGAACGTCAGGATGATGGTGGCGGCGCTGAGCCAGCCATTGTCGTGCGCTGCAAGCAACAGTGCGGGTGCCAGCGAGGCGAGTCCCATGCACAGAATGAGGGTCTTCACACGGCAGAGAGACCTCGCGGTACTGCACTCGTCGACACAGCGATCGAGGACGTCCCCGGCATCATCCGGTCCGCAGTAGCCCGCATCCCGCGGGCCTCGATCGCCGCTCTCGAAGACTCCTCAGCCGTGCTGACTCAACGATCCGGGGTTCTGATGCCGCGTGCTGAGGTCCTCACCCTCGCGTTCCACCGAGGTGAAGACGGTCGAACTACGGTCGCGATCCTGCACGCCCGGCGCGGAGGCCTCGCTGCACCCGACTCGGTTCCGTCCCAATTCGAGGCAGCGCTTCTAGCGTCAATCCGAGCAGCAGCAGAGGACGCGGCACGCTAGGCGATCGCTCTGCCATCGGCTAATGAGACGTCGCGACAGCGAGCTGGGCAACCTCGCCCACCGGGACGATGGTCGGTCGCTGGGGGGGGCACTCGCCCGAGAGGCGGCCGGGACGGATCGTCAGTCCGGTTGACCAGGCCGGGAAGCTGTTGCAGTGAGCAGACGGAAGGCTTCGTGAATGTGGCCGCGAAGATCGTGGCTCGCATCATCGATCCACCGTGAAGCAGCATGGTGGAACGTCGCCCAGCCCACCGTGGCGATCAGTGACGCAACGTCACCGTCTTCGCCACGGTCGCGCAGTGCCGCCGCGAGGGCCCCGGCGATGTGCGCGCCCTTCGCGAGGTCACGCTCGAGCAGGGCTGGGGTCTCCGCGATGATCCGAAGTCGGGTGATGCCAGCGGCGCGGTTCTCCTCCAGCAGGCCAGCTGAGTCGATGAACGCCGCTTTGAGCACCTCGACTGCGGCGGCACCGGCAGGCGCGGTGCGAACCGACGCCACGAGGGCGTCCAAGAGCCGGCCCTGCCCGTCGAACAGGACCTCGCGCTTGTCCGGGAAGTGGCGGAAGAACGTGCGGTCGTTCACGCCGGCCCGCCGCGCGATGTCCGCGGTCGTGGTCGCGTCGTACCCACGTTCGGTGTAGAGCTCCAGCGCCGCTTCGTACAGACGACGGCGTGCAGCAGCTCCGCTCCTCGGCATCCCCTCACCGTAGTCGCACCGTCGACGTCACGCCAGTTCCTGGCGTAACGTGGCGCCAGTAACTGGCGCAACGAGCCACTGACAAAAGGGGAGCTGTACATGAAGGTGTTCGTCACAGGTGGATCCGGGCAGACCGGACCGGCCATCGTCAGAGAACTCGTCCGCGGCGGCCACGAGGTCGCTGGGCTCGCTCGTTCCGATGCGGCCGCAACGACGCTGGAGGGACTCGGCGCCGAGGTCGTGCGGGGCGCGCTCGAGGATCTCGACGTCCTCGCGAGTGTCGCCTCGACTGCTGATGGCGTCGTACACATGGCCTACGGCGGCGACTACGCCGACCCGGAAGGCATGATCCGCCGAGAGGTCAACGCCGTGACCGCGATGGGAAAGGCGCTGGAGGGGTCAGGCAAGCCGTTCATCGTCACGTCCGGAACCCTCGTCCTGCCACACGGTGCGCTGGCATCCGAGGACACCGCGCCCGACAGAGACGGCCCCGCCGCTGCTCGTCTGGCTGGGGAGGATGCCTGCCTGGCCTTCGTGGAGAAGGGCGTTCGCGCCATCGTGCTGCGGCTTGCACCGACCGTCCACGGCCCGAACGACCACGGCTTCATGCCGATGCTCATCAGTACCGCGCGGGACGAGCGGGTCTCGGCGTACGTCGGAGACGGGTCGAACCAGTGGCCGGCCGTCCACCGGGAGGACGCCGCAGCGCTGTACCGACTGGCGCTCGAAGGCGCCCTGGCAGGAAGCGTCCTCCACGCCGTCGCCGAGAACGTACCGTTCGCCGACATCGCCACCACCATCGGTCAGCGTCTCGACGTCCCGACCGCATCACTCACCCCAGAGGAAGCCGCAGCGCACTACGTCAGCCCGTTCATGGCACTGCTCTACGCCGCTGACGCCCCCGCGTCCAGCGACCGTACCCGGAAGCTCCTCAGCTGGGAGCCAGTGCACGTCGGCCTCCTCGACGATCTGGCACACGGCGACTACCTCCCCTGACGAGCGCTCGGCTGCCGGTGACACGCGCTGCGTCCGCGAGCACCGCAGGTCCGCGCAGGGAGTCAGTGCCGCCTCGATGGTTCATCGGCCACCGAGGCGCCAGGCAGCGGTCTACGTGCGCGCTCCGCGAGGGGGCAACAGTTCCACGCACTCGCCGCGGAGCGGAGTGAGTATCGCCTCCGCCAGGTCCTCGAGCTGGTTGACCTGGTCGGCGCCGAGGAGCCCGAACACGCGCTCGCGCACCTGGGCGACGTAGCCGGGCTCGACCTCGTCGATCAGCGTTGCCCCGGACTCGGTCAAGCGCGCCAGAGTCCGCCGCGCGTCGGTGGGGTCCGTGCTGCGCAGCAGGAGCCCGCGACGCTCCAAGCGGCCGACGATGCGGGACAGGTGAGACGGAGTCACGCTCGCGGTTGCCGCGAGCCGGCTCATGTGGATCTCGCGGTCCTCGCTCGTCGAGAGACACCGCAGGACGCCGAACTCCGCGTGGCTCAGGTCGGCGGCGTCCTCGAGCCAGGTGTCGAGTTCCGCGGGGAGCCACATCATCACGCCCACCAGGAGGGCCCAAGAGCGGTCTTCCTGCGGGGAGAGGCGGTCGTCCGTCATGACACCAGCCTAAGTTACTTGCTGCGGAAATGAAACGACGCTACCGTTCCTTTCCGCGGCAAGCATTTGCTGTCGTGTCGTTCCACAGAGAGACCTCCCTTCATGCGCGCTGCCCGCTTCCACTCCTACGGAGCCCCCGACGTCCTGGTGGTCGAGGAGGCTCCCGAGCCCCACGCCGGCGAGGGCGCGGTCCGCATCGCCGTCCGGGCCGTGAGTGTCAACCCGATCGATGTGCTCCTGCGAGCCGGCCAGCTCGCCGAGTTCCTGCCACTCGACCTGCCCGCCGTCCCGGGCCGTGACGCGGTCGGCGTCGTCGACGAGGTCGGCGCCGGCGTGACGGACGCCCAGGTCGGCGACGTCGTCTTCGGGCTCGGCGGTGTCAGCGACACCACGGCCGAGTACGCCGTCCTCACCGCGTGGGCCCACGTTCCCGAGCAGTGGACCACCGTGCAGGCCGCCGCGGCGGGTCTCGCCAGCGCCACCGCTGCTGCTGCGCTGCAGGAGCTCGGTGACCTCAGGGGTTCGACGCTCCTGGTCGAGGGCGCTTCCGGCGCCGTCGGCAGCGCGGTCGCCGCGTTCGCATCGGCTGCCGGTGCCACCGTCATCGGCACCGGGCGCGAGAGCAGCCACGCCGCGCTCCGGGCAATCGGCGTCGTCCCGACCACGTACGGCGACGGGCTCGCCAGCCGCGTCGCCGCGCTCGCACCGGGTGGCGTCGACGCCGCCGTGCACTCCGCTCCGTCGAACTCGCTGGGCGACCTCGTCACGATCGTCGGCGACGCCTCCCGCGTCGTGACCGTCGTCGATCACCAGGGCGCCGCGCACTACGGCACCCTGCAGACGAACGCCCGCAACGAGTCCGGTCTCCTCCGTCAGGGCGCGGATCTCGGCGCCGCCGGGGCGTGGACCCCGAACGTCGATCGCGAGTTCGCCCTCGAGGACATCGGTCACGCACACACCGCGGCCGAGACCGGCAGCGGGAAGGTCGTGGTCACTGTCTCCTGATCCGCTGAAACTCGACGTGGAGGTCGAGGAGTTCCCGCGGGCGTACCTCGCTTCGTGCCGGGCAGGCGTGCGACGAGGGGTCGGCCGGCCGCGGTTGCAGCGGTCGTCCTGGCTCTCGCCGCGACGCTGATCTCCCGAGCGCGCAGGGCCACTCGCGACCGATGAGCGACGATCGGCCGAGCGACCTGCAAGGCTCGCATCCTGCGCGTCACCCGCAGAACTCGTACGGCACCTTCGCGTGCGGGCTCACCCAGACCATGCCGACGTTCTTCCCGTCCTCGCCGAGCTCGAACGTGATGTGGCCGCCGTGGTCGTCGATGCCCCACATCGAGTAGCCGGCGCGCTCCTCGAGGTAGGTGCCGAGGTACGTCAGCTGCGGGTACAGCCGCTGCAGCTCGGTGAGGCTGGTGCCGATGCCGGCGCCTTCCGCGGTCTTCGGTGACCTGGCGTGGACGGCATCCGGCTCGTAGTTGCCCACGGCGACACCGGAGACCTTCCCGGTGTCCGTGGTGACGATGAGCGCCGGGTTCTTCCCGTTGCTCCAGAACTGCGTCTCCGGGGCCGCCGGGCACTCCCCGGTGCTGCGCTGGTAGGCAGCAGGCAGGTCGTCCGTCTCCGCTGCGGTGCGGCCGCCGATGGCGATGGGGCCGACCTCGTTGCCGGCGATGGTCCACGTCGCCGGGTCCGCCAGTCGGTACGACGACGCCGGCCGCGCCGACGGCTTCGTCGTGGTGCCACCCTGCGGCGCGGTCGCTGCTGTCGTGGGCGGCACGGGACCGGGTGTCGTCGGAGCCGTCGGGTCCGGCGTGCTCGTCGCAGCATCGGTCGGTGCCGCGGTTGCCGTCGGTGACGTCGTCGGCTCCGCGGTCGGGTCGGTGTCGGTGGTGCCGGAGCAGCCGCTCAGGACGGCGGCGATCAGTGTTGCTCCGGTCAACGAGGTGATGACGGGACGGCGGCGGCCGGTGCTGTTCATGGTGGTGTTCCTCTCTCCTACTGGGAGATGTCCGCGGTGGGCGGATCCTTCCGGGGTGGGCTGACTCGTGATGAGGTCGTGACCTCCGGGCGGTGCTGCAGCCGGCGCGGTCGGCGGGAGGATGAGGACATGTCCGACGGATCGGTGCGCAGCGCGGTCGATGCGGCCACCCGTGGAGTGCTCCCGTGAACGAGATCATGGCGGTGTCGGAGGTCCGGGAACTCCTGGCGCCGATGTTCCGCAGCATGCTGAGCCCGGGGGAGCTCGCCACGCTCCGGGTGCAGATCGTGCCGATGGGCGTCGAGAACCCGGTCCTGCTCGAGGACGACGACCTCGTCGAGACGAACAGCGCCGTCGTCCGGTGGCGGGTGAAGGGGGAGCGCGGGTCGTCCGGCGGTCTCTGGCTCGAGGACGGTCCCGACGCCCTGGTGCGCCACGTGCAGAGCGACCTGCAGGACTTCATCGCGGAGAGCGGATTCGGATGGGGTGAGTTCCGGGGCCCGATGGGCCTGCCCTGACGTCCGTCCCGGCCGCAGCCAGCGAGTCAGGCGGAGCGGGGTCGGATCCGGATCGTCGCTGCGGTGGGGCCGTCCTGCAGCATCGGCTGGAGGTACGGGCTGCCGGCGTACTTCTCCTCGTAGGCCGCGTCGATCCGGCTGTTCAGGTCGGGGCCCGGCTCGTCGAAGCGGACGTCGTGCTCCGCGCCGGCGATCCGGATGCCGCCGGCCCCCTGCTCGACGGCTGCCCGCCACCACGAGGACCGGCGCCCGTTCCACGCCCGGGCGTAGAGGTCGCCGTCCACGACGACGGACCAGACCCACGTGGGTGTGCCGTACGTCGATCCGTCGGCACGGAAGGGGCTGACGTGCAGGTCGTCCGCCGCTGCGAACCGGTCGAGGTCGTCCGTCGTCCAGGTGCTCATGGCTCCGACGGTAGGCGCGTCGGCTGGACCGAGGGGTGTTCCGGCAGCACCCCCGTCAGTCCTGCGCGGTCGGGCGGATGACCACCTCGCCGACGTCGACACCGGCGGGCTGGGCGATCGCGTACGCCACGGCAGCGGCGACCGCGTCGGCCGGCATCGCGAGCGCGTCACGGCGGGCCACCAGTGCGGCGCGCTGCTCCGGGTCCTCTGTCTTCGTGACGCCCTCGGTCGCGGTGAAGCCGGGTGACACGACGGTGACGCGGAGGTCGGGTCCGGCCTCCTGCCGTAGCGCTTCGCTGAGCACCCGCACGGCGGTCTTCGTCGCTGCGTAGACACCCTGTGCGGGACTGATCCGGTGGGCCGAGGTGGACGCCGTGTGCACGAAGTGACCGGACCCCTGCTCGCGGAACACCGGCAGGGCGGCAGCGATCCCGTTGAGGACGCCGACCAGGTTGACGTCGACCATCTGCTGCCAGCCGTCGACGTCGAGGACGTCGAAGCGGGAGACTGCCATCGATCCTGCGTTCTGGTGGAGGACGTCGAGGCGACCGAAGCGGGACCGGGCCGACGCGACCAGGGCGACCAGCGCCTCCCGACTGCGGACGTCGGTCTCGACCGCGATGGCCTCGCCACCGGCGTCCTCGATCTGCGCGACGACGGCGGCGAGCCGCTCGACGCGACGTGCGCCGAGGACGACCTTGGCGCCGCGTGCGGCGAGGTGGACGGCGGTCGCCTCGCCGATGCCGCTCGAGGCGCCGGTGATGGCGACGACCTTGTTCGTGATGCCGTCCATGGTGTCCCTCCGGTAGAGTCAAACGGACAGTCGTCCGATTCACAGAGGAGGCTAACGGACACATGTCCGCTTCGCAATCACCCCGTCGTGCTGACGCTGCGCGCAACCGATCGCGGCTCGTCGACGTCGCGCGGGATGCCCTGGTCGCCGACCCGGACGTGACCATGCAGTCCGTCGCCCGGCTCGCGGGGGTCGGGCAGGGCACGATCTACCGGCACTTCCCGACGCGTGAGGCCCTGCTCGTCGAGGTCTACCGCGACGAGTTCCAGGGGCTCGTCACCGATGCGCGTGCGCTGGCCCGGCGGTCCGAGCAGGAGGGGGCGCTGCGGTCGTGGCTCGACGTGCTCGCGTCGTTCGGGTACCGCAAGCACGCGCTCGCCGACGTGCTCGACGCGGCGACGCGGCAGCAGCTGCACGACGAGCAGGTCGACGAGATCGAGGACGCCATCGCGCAGTTGCTCGCGGCGGGCGTCAGCGACGGGGTGCTGCGTGAGGACGTCACACCGGGCGACCTGCTCGCGCTCGTCGCGTTCCTCTGGCGACTCGGTCCGGCGGCATCGGCGCGCGTGCCGCACCTGCTCGACGTGGTGGTCGACGGGTTGCGGGCGAGCACCACCCGCGAGCGCGGTGGCGCCGCCCCGTGAACCGCACCGATCGCCTGTACGCGCTCGTCGAGGAACTGCGCGCGGTGTCGCCCCGACCACGGAGCGCTCGGCGACTCGCGGAGCGCTTCGAGGTGTCCGTCCGGACCGTCGAGCGGGACCTCGCGGCGCTGCAGGCGGCGGGCCTGCCGATCTGGGCGGAACCCGGCCGGACCGGCGGGTACGTGCTCGACGCATCGGCGACCCTCGGGCCGGCGGGCTACACGCTCGACGAGACCCTCGCGGTGCTGATCGGACTCGGGTCGCTCCGGAGCAGCCCCTACCGGCACGCAGCGAGGAGCGCGGCGCAGAAGACGCTCGCCGTCATGTCCGGAGCAGACGCGGCCCGGGCGAGCGCGCTCGCCGCACGCGTGCACTTCCTGGAGCGCGAGGAGGACCCGGTCCTCCCGGCAGCGTTCGCCGAGGCCCTCCGAGCGGACCGCGTCGTGCGGCTGCGGTACCGGGACGGCGCAGGTTCGGAGTCCGTCCGCGACGTCGAACCCCTGGGATCGATCGAGAAGGACGGACAGTGGTACCTCGTCGCGTGGTGTCGCCTCCGCGACGGCGTCCGGGCGTTCCGGGCCGACCGGATGGTGACGGTGGAGGTGACCGACGAACGACCGCCACGGCGAACGGTCCGGCCCGAGGACCTCGCGATCCAGTACGGGCGCCTGCGGTCCGTCGTCGAGACCTGAGCGGCAGCGGATCCCGGAAACACCGACAGGACGGTGTCGCGACGACGCGCGACGCTGGAGGCTCAGCACCACGACACCGCAGGAGCACGCCATGGCATTCACGTCCGTCCGCATCGTCACCGACGACCTCGAGGGTCTCGTCACGTTCTACGAGCGGGTGACCGGTCAGACGGCCGACCGCCCCGCACCGGTCTTCGCGCAGTTCGTCGGAAGAGGCTCGACGCTCGCGATCGCGAGCACCGCGACCGTCGCGATGCTCGGCGGGGCACTGACACCCGCGACGAACCGCTCGGTGTTCATCGAGTTCGAGGTGCCCGACGTCGCGGCGGCGTTCGAGGCGCTGGGGGCCGAGCCCGAGGACGTCGTCATGGGCCCGACGACGATGCCGTGGGGGAACCGATCGGCGCTCGTGCGTGACCCGGACGGCAACGTGGTGAACCTGTTCAGCAGGCCCGGCGCCACCTGATCGGTCGGACGACCCCGGCGCTGCATTCGCTGTCGGTCCCTGATGGCCCGGCTCGATGCCCGGGCTACCGTCGGGCCCGTGACCGATGACCGACGCCGTGAGATCGGCGAGAGCGACGCACCCGTCGAGGACGAACTGAACCAGTCCTTCGAGGCGACGGTCGAGGAGGGCGCCGAGCGACTGCAGCGCACGACGCGCGTCGTGCTCACCACGGGCTTCGCCGGCGGGCTGGAGATCGGCCTCGGCGTGATGGCGTACCTCGCCGTGCTGCACCAGACCGACGACCACCTGCTCGCGGGACTCGCCTTCAGCGTCGGTCTCATCGCGCTCCACCTGGCGCACAGCGAGCTCTTCACCGAGAACTTCCTCATGCCGATCGTGGCGCGGATCGCGCGGCAGGGCACGACCGGGCAGCTCGTCCGCCTCTGGGTCGGCACACTGCTGAGCAACCTCGTGGGCGGCTGGATCTTCATGTGGCTCGTCGTGCAGGCGTTCCCGCAGTGGCACAGCGTGCTCGAGGAGTCGGCGCGGCACTACGTGGAGGCGCCGTTCGGGTTGCAGAGCATCGTGCTCGCGGTGCTCGGCGGCAGCACCATCACGCTCATGACCCGGATGCAGCAGGGGACGGACTCCGACCCCGCGAAGCTCGTCGCGGCGGCACGCGGCGGGTTCCTGCTCTCCGGCCTGCAGCTCTTCCACTCGATCCTCGACTCGCTGCTCGTGTTCGGCGCGATCCAGTCGGGGGCGTCGATCACCTACGGGCAGTGGCTCGGTTGGTTCGGCTACACGCTGCTGTTCAACGTGCTCGGCGGGGTCGTGCTCGTCACGGCCCTGCGCCTGGTGCGTTCGGCGGACCTGCTGCAGGGGCGCCGCGGGGAGGCGAAGGGCTCCCCGGACCGGTCCGCACGCGAACAGGGCTGAACCGCGGGGTGTGCGCGCGGCCGTGACGGTGCTCGCTACCGTCGGGGGATGAGCGAGCTCGTCCTGCCGATCCCGGACGGGACCGTGAGCGTCGCGGCGCGGGACCTGCTCCCGTTCGCCCACGACCAGCAGGCAGAGCAGGGGGCATGACCACGGACACGTCGGACCGCACACCCATGACCGGGTTCTTCGTCGCCGGGAGCTGGCGCAACCAGGCCGCGATCCGCGACGTGGTCCGGGCGCTCGACGAGGCCGGCCACTCGTCGTACAGCTTCGTCCGCGCGCAGTACGACGTCGAGGCCGCGCGGTTCGCGGTACCGGGCGGCGCCGATGACGCCGAGCTCGACGATCCCGGTGTCGAGCGGCTCTTCGCGCAGGACCTCGCGGCACTGCGCGCTGCCGAGCAGTTCGTGCTCGTCCTCCCCGCGGGCGCAGCGGGACACATGGAAGCGGGCATCGCGTACGGGCTCGGCAAGCGGTGCTGGGCGGTGGGCCGGGCCGACCGGTCGGAGACGCTCTACCGGGTCTTCGAGGGCATGGTCCCCGACGGGCCGGCACTCGTCGAGCGGCTCCGACGCGACTGAACGAGCCGCAGCGCACGCCGACCGCGCACGACGCCCCGTGCACGGCGGTCGCGCCGACGCCGCACGGAACCGACGATCCCGAGCGCGACCATGACCGCCCCGTAGAGCAGCAGCGCCACTGCGACGGTCGGCACGAGCCAGCCGCGTGACCCGTTCACGAGCTGGTTCGCGTACCCGACGCCGGGCACGCTGTACCAGACCACCCCACGGACCTGCGCTGCCTGCACCGGGCGGGCGTCCGGTACGGCGTTGGCGTCGCCCTTCGTGACGAGGCGCCGCGTGCCGTCGGAGGCCGAGGTCACCGAGGTCACCCGGTGGGTGACGACCGCGGGCTCACCGGAGGCGATCTGGTAGGTCACGACGTCGCCGACGCGGATGTCGTCGACCGGGGTCGGACGGACGACGACGAGCGTACCCGGGGGCAGGGACGGCTCCATCGACTCGGTGAGCACGGTCAGCGGGACGGAGCCGGTCGCCTTCGGCAGGACGACGAGGACGACGGCGAGGGCGGCGAGCAGCACCACGGTGCCGGTGGTGATGCCGACGAGCAGGGCGTGCAGGACCGCACGCCAGCCGGAGCGCACGACCGGCTCGACGACCGTCGTCGGACCGGTCGGCGCGGTGTGGCGTCCGGGCAGCAGCCGGGCCGGCCGACGGCGCACCCCGCGGTGGGCGGTCCGCGCACGACCCGGACCGGTCCGGTGCACCGACGACCGGGTGGGCACGCTCATGCGCCGCACCGGACGGCCGGGGAACCGGTCGTCTTGTCGTACCGGGTGATCTGCCCCGTCCCGGCGACCGTGTCGGTCGGCTGCCCGCTCGCGTCGAGGGCACGGATCGTGACGGTCAGCGTGCCGGTCGCTCCGGCCGGGAGCTGCTCGGGGGCGACGGTGATCCGGTGCCAGTCGCCGTACTGCGCGTCACCGACCGCCGCGGACCCGACGAAGGCCTGGTACTTCGTGGCGGCGTCGCGGTACGGGTCGTCCCAGCTGAGCTCGACGTAGTTGTCGTCGTTCGCGGCGCTCGTGCAGGCGAGGGTCGCGGTCGTGCCCGCGGTCCCGGTGTTGAGGTAGAAGCCGCCGGTCACGACCGGGCTGACCCAGCTGCCGGTGGAGGTGGTGAGGGCGATGCGGACGTTCGCCGTGGCCGGTGTCGGAGCGTCGGCGGTCACGGTGCTTCGGATGCACCAGATGGTGGACGCACCCGCGTCGAGCCGGGTCGTCAGGCTCGCCAGCGACGCCCACGTGCCGGTGACGGCTCCGGACCCGACCGCAGCGGTCGCGGTGCACGAGTCCGAGGTGGCGACCGGCCAGGCGTCGACGCGGACGGCCTGGGCGAGCGCGGTGGAACTGCCGGCGACGACCGACACCGTGGTGGTGGTGCTGCCGGCGAGGTTCCCGCTGTTCCGCAGGGTGATCGGTGCCGTGGTCGACGGCGCACCGGCGGAGAAGGTGGTGGTCAGGGCACCGGTCCCGGTGATCGCGGCGGACGGCTTGCCGATCACCGCGCTCGACCAGGTGGACTGCGAGGTGGTCCAGAGCGCCCACGCGGCGGTGGTCCCGGTCGCCGCGAGCACGAGCGAGACGACGGCCACGACGACGACGACGGCGACGACCGACACCGGGCGGACCGGGGCCGTCACGAGACCACCTGCGTCCCGGTCACGGTGAGGGTGAAGTCGGTGACCGCTCCCGAGACCGACTGCGGGGCGTCCGCGTCGAGCACGACCTCGACGCAGGCGGTCGCCGTGACGTTCTTCGGGAGCGTGTAGTAGCCGGCACCGGTGTCGAAGTCGGCCAGACGCGAGGTCGCCCCGCCGAGACCGGCTCGGCATCCGGCTGCCGAGCCGACAGCGGACAGGTGCAGCGTGAGTTCGCCGAGCACGGCGGTCGGCGTCGAGGTGTCCGCGTAGGACACCTTCGTCGCCGTGACCGCCACGCGCATCGAGAGCGGCACCGTGCCGGTGTTGCGCACGGTGAAGGTCCCGGTGCTGCTCGCGCCGGGGCCGAGCACGGCGGTGTGCATGTCGGTGAGCGGGGAGACGAAGACGGATGCGGTGCCGGAGCGGACGACGGACCCGCCGCCCGCCGTCGCGGCATCGGTCCAGAGGGCGTTCGTGCCACCCGTACCGAGGAGACCACCGAGCACGACGGCCAGCAGGACGGGGACGACGAGCAGCACGGAGCGCCGGGTGATCCGCGAGGGGACCACCCGTCCGGCGCTGTGCCGCCCCCGCCGCGCCATCAGGACGCGATCGGCTTCTGGGTCAGCGTGAACGTCAGGCCGCTGAGGTCGATCGACTGGGCCTTGCCGGTCGTGACGTCCTCGGCGAGGCCGATCGTGTAGGTGACGTCGAGCGTCGAGGTGCCGTCGGTGGGCGCGACGGTCCAGGTCGTCCGCCCGGCCTGCTGCAGCGCCGAGTCCGTCGAGATGAGGTCGAGGTACTGGGTGGCTGCGGTGATGAGCTCCGCGTCGCCGGTGATGCTCTGTGGCGCGTAGGACAGGTCGGCGGTCAGGTCCTTGCCGGTCGCGGTCACGTTCAGCGTCTGGTGGAACCGGTAGGTGTTGCCGGGGACCATCCGGGCCTGCGTGATGTCGATGACGTCGGAGCGGCCGTTGGTGATGTCCGTCCAGACGCCGTCGGGGTTCGCGGACAGGGTCAGGGTGCCGGAGCTGACGGTCGCGGGCGGGGTGCTCGCGCTGTCGTTCCAGAGCGCGAAGCTGCCCGCTCCGCCGAGGAGCAGGGCGATGCCGGCGGCGCCGGCGATGGTGCCGGTGACGATCTTGTGCAAGGGAGTTCCGTTCGTTCGGGTTCGCGGAATGCCCTGACGGTACCTGTCCCCCTTTCTGCGGACACGGGGGTTCATCCGATTTGCCCGGCCCCAAAACGAGGGACTGTCACACTGGGTCGGGTCCTCCGCCCGGAGGACGCGGATGGCCGGTCGACCCCTCTACCGTGGGACGGCACACCCCATCGACCGACCGGAGGACCACGTGCTCGAGAACCTTTCCGGCGGCCACGTCGGCGTCATCACCGTGGTCCTGCTCGTCGAGGTCCTCGCGCTCGTGCAGGTCTGGCGCGACCGCCGCCGCAGCGGCCTCGCGAAGGTCGTCTGGACGGTCGTGATCGTCGCGCTCCCCGTGATCGGCGTGCTCGGCTGGGCGGTCAACTGGGTCCTCGGACGATTCGTCGACCGGCTGGACCGCCGCGGCGACCAGAGCGTCTGACCGAGCGGGGGAGACACGTGCCTGAACCCGTACCCGTCCTGCCGGTGGTCGTCCCGCTCGGCCTCGTCGTGTTCGGCGTGCTCGTGGCGGTCCTCGTCGCCCGACGGCGGTTCTCGTGGCCGCGCGCCTCGGTGGCGGCAGCGCTCGCCGTGTACGCCGCGGGCATCGTCGCGAACACGGTCTTCCCGGTCTTCGTCCATCGGCTGGCCGACGTCGGTCCGCAGTACCTCCCGCTCGTCCTCGTGCCGTTCGTCGACTACGAGTTCGCGGACGCGGTCACGAACGTGCTCGTGTTCGTGCCGCTCGGTGCCCTGGTGTCCCTGCTGCTCACCCGGCCGACGTGGTGGCGGGTGCTGCTCGTCGGTGCCGTGGTGAGCGCCGTGATCGAGACCACCCAGCTCGTCACGGCCGACCTCGCCGGGGGTGGGCACATCGCGGACGTGAACGACTTCCTGTGGAACACCGTCGGCGGGGTCGTCGGGTTCGCCGCCTACGCGGCGGTCGCGCGGCTGCGCCTCACCGCGCCGCTCGTCGCGCGGTTCCGCTGGCGGACCGCCGGCGACGCCGCGGACGCCCGCGCGCACTGATCGGACCACCGGACCGCGGGCGGTCCCGCGGCCGGCCGCGTGCCCTGATCCGGACCACCGCCGGTCTGGAGGAACGGGGCGGGCCCGCACCGCGCCTCCCGTCCGTCAGTCCTGCGGCACCGCCGACGCGGCCTGCTCGTACAGGCTGGTCGCCAGGTCGTTGAGCACCTCGTGCAGCTCGCCGCCGTGCGCGACGTCCACGCTCCGCAGCATCGCGTCGTAGCGGGAGCGGTAGTCGGCGACGACCGCCTCGCCGGGCGGGAGCAGGCGGAGCAGCGAGCCGCGTCGGTCGCTCGGGTTCGGCGCGCGCTCGAGCAGGCCGATGCCGGTGAGGCGGTCGACCATGTTCGTCACCGCGCCGGAGGTGAGTCCGAGGTAGCCGGCGACCTCGGTGGGGGTGGAGTACCCCGTGTCGCTGATGAGGACGAGGGCACGGAGGCCGTTCTCGTGCACGCCGGCGCGGGCGCTGAGCTGGCTGACGAGGCTGCCGTTGGCCCGGACCACCGCCGCGAACGCCGCCATGAGGTCGGTGGCGTGGTCGTCGGTCGTGGGGGGCATCGGGTCTCCGTCCGGGGTTGCGCAGGGGGTGTCCCCCGCACTGGGGCAAGTATACGAGTGGTCAAGTTGGCGAACGACTGACTATCTTGATCATTGAAGCAAGGCAGCCCGAACGCCGTGCTCCACCCCACCACCACGCACACCACCGAACGATGAGGTACCCCGTGTCCAAGCCCCGCACCTCCGCGCTGAAGCGGATCCGTTTCGCCCCCGTGGCCCTCGTCGCGGGCATCTTCGCGGCCCTCCTCCTGTCGCTGTCGCTCACCGGTACCCTCTCCGGGTTCGCCGCGAGCATCACCAACTCGAGCAACACCGCCGCCACCGGCACCCTCGTGATGCAGGAGCAGAACGCCGGCGCCACGGTCACCTGCCTCAGCACCGACGGCGGTTCGGTCTCCACCAACGCCGCGACCTGCTCGACCATCAACAAGTTCGGTGGCAGCACGACGATGACCCCGGGCAACACGGTCAACACCGCGATCTCGATCAAGAACACCGGCACCGCGAACGCCGCGACCTTCACGCTCACCCCGGGCGCGACCTGCACCCAGTCGGCGAACGGCACCCAGAACGGCACCGCGACGGACCTGTGCGCGAAGATGAACCTCGTCATCACCTCGGGGTCGACCACGGTCTTCTCCGGCACCCTCGCGAGCTTCAAGGGCGCGGCCGCCTCGTCCTTCACAATGCCGCAGGCCCCCGCCGCCGGTGCGAGCGTCCCGTTCAACTTCGCGGTGACCCTGGACTCCTCCGCGGGCAACACGTACCAGGGCCTCGCCGCCTCGGTCCCGATGACCTGGACCTTCACGGCCTAGTCCCCCTCGACCGGACCGGTCGGCGGCCCCCCACGCCGGCCGGTCCAGCACGACCCGGATCCCACTCCGGTCAGCGGGTCCCCACGGCCCGCACGCATCACCCCAGACCGGCGACGCCCGGCCGGCCCCCCACGGCCGGGCGTCGCCGCCCCCCCCCGCACCAGCCCAGCACCACCCCCGACCTCCCGGAGCAGCACATGAGCCAGACGGCAGCGATCCCGCTCAGCGGCACGCTCGACCGGCCCGTGCTCCGCGGCCGTGAAGTCTCCCGCTCCGAGACGGTCATCGCCTGGACGGTCGCCCTCGTCGCCGGCGTCCTGCTCGCCGCCGCGGTGCTGTTCCTCTCCTCCGGAGGCCGTTGGTTCGTCGTCGAGACGCCCTCGATGGGCGAGGCCGCCCCGGTCGGCACGCTCGTCCTCGACCTGCCCGTCGACGTCACCACGCTGCACGTCGGCGAGATCGTCTCGTTCGAGACCGACGCCAACCCGGGCACGGTCTACACGCACCGGATCATCGCGATCGACGCCGACGGCGGCATCCACACCCGCGGCGACATCAACGGCGCGACCGACCCGTGGACGCTGTCGCAGGCCGACGTCATCGGCACCCCGGCGCTGCTCGTGCCGCACCTCGGCTGGCTCTTCCGCGCCGCCCCGATCCTGGTCGTCGGCACCCTGATCATCTGGACGCTGACGAGCGCGTTCACCGACCGCGTCACCCGCTCGTGCCTCCGCATCGCCGGCGGCGCGCTCACCGCCTCGTACGCGGCGTTCCTGCTCAAGCCGTTCGTGAACGTCACGACGATCACCAACACCTCGTCGCCGCGCGGGGTCGAGGCGACGATCGTGTCCTCCGGCGTCTTCCCCGTCCGCGTCGACGCCCTCGGCGGGAACACCGTGCACCTCGTCGACGGCGAGGTCGGCCGCGTCGCGATCCACGAGCTCACCCGCAACGGGCACTACCAGCTCACCTCGAACATCGACCTCGACCCGCTCGGCTGGATCGCGCTCATCGCCGTGTGCGCCGTGCCGCTCGTCCTGTGCCTGGCGGTCGGCCGCGTCGAGGCGGTGCGCGCCTCGTGAACCCGGCACGCCTGCGGGACGGCCGCGTCATCGCCGTCGTCCTCGTCCTCGCACTGGCCGTCGTGGTGCTCCTGAACCACTTCGCGCCGACCCGGTCGGCCTACGGCGCCCGCGTCACGAACGACACGAACACCGCCGCCACCGCCCCCTACTTCACGTGCACCGGGGCCGTCGGGGCCGACACCGCGGGTGCGCTCTTCGCCTACCGCCTCACCGAGGCGACGAACGCGAAGACCGCGACCGACTGGTCCGGGAAGGCGTCGAACGGCGCGTACCAGGGCACGATGACGGCCACCACGCCGTCGCCGAACGCCTGCCCGCGCGACGGTGGCAGCGCGTACGTGCTGGACGGCTCGACGAGTTTCGTCTCGACGCCGAAGTCGATCGTGAACCCCACCACCTTCAGCGAGGAGGTCTGGTTCCGGACCACCGTCGCGGGCGGTCTGCTCATCGGCTTCGGGTCGAACCAGACGGCGTCCTCCGGGCAGCACGACCGACAGGTGTACCTCAACACCGGCGGCCAGCTCGTGTTCGGCGCCTACAACGGCACGACCCAGGTGGTCACCTCACCGAAGGCCTACACGGACGGTGCCTGGCACCACGTGGTCTCGACGATGTCCGCGACGAACGGCATGCGGCTCTACGTCGACGGCACGCTCGTCGCCTCGAACGCGGCGTACAAGAGCCCGGAGAACTACACCGGGTACTTCCGCATCGGGTACGACACGATCAGCGGCTGGCCGGGCGCTCCCGCGAACAACTACTTCACCGGGTCGATGCGGTACGCGGCGGTGTACAGCACGGAGCTGACGGCCGCGCAGGTCGTCGCACACGCCGCCGCCGGGCGCTGACGGACAAGGACCACTCGACGCGGCCCTGACTCACTCCGCGGTGAGCCTGCCGAGCAGGGTGGCCAGTGTGGCTCGCTGCGACTCGTCAAGCGGCGCGAAGAGCTGCAGCAGCACGTCCGCCGCGATCCGGTGACCCTGGTCGAGCGCCTCGCGCCCGGTGTCGGTCAGCGTGTACTCGAGCCGCCGCCCGCGTCCCGCCGACCGCTCGACGAGCCCGCGGTCGACGAGCCGGGTGGCGAGGGTCCCGAAGGCCTGGTCGCTCTGGAACGTCGCGACCGCGAGGTCGTGCCCGCTCGCCCCGGGCATCCGGTGCACGGCGCGGAGGGCGTCCCACTGCACGAGGCTGACGCCGACGTCGCGCAGTGCGGCGTCCATCGTGCGGTGGTTCCGGTACTGCGCGCGCTTGACCGCCTGCCCCAGTGCTTCCAGGTCCGTCGTCATGGTGCTACCGTATCAACACTCGTACATAAACATGTTTACTCAGGAGTGTCATGACCGGAACGTCCGACGACCGCCGCACCGCCCTCGTCCTGCACGGCGGCGGTGGACCACGCACCGTCGCACCCCTCGCCGACCACCTCGCTGCGACCATGCGGGTCACCGCCCCGACGCACCCGGGCTGGGACGGGACGCCTCGCCCTGCCGCGATCGACTCGGTGGGCGCCCTCGCCACCAGCCACCTCGACCGGCTCGGCGCGGACGAGGAGCGGGACGTCGTCCTCGTCGGGTCCTCGATCGGCGGCTGGGTCGCACTCGAGATGGCACTGCAGGCGGCGGAGGACTCGCCGTACGCGGGTCTGGTCGGCGCCGTCGTGGTCATCGACACCGTCGGTCCGGTCGTGTCCGACGAGCCGGTCGCGGACTTCTTCGCGCTCGGCGCCCGCGGGCTGGCCGAGCTCGCCTGGCACGACCCCGAGCGGGGCTACACCGACCCGGCCACGCTCACCGACGAGCAGCGTGCCGTGCAGCAGGCGAACGGCCGCACGATGGCCGCCCTCGCGGGTCGGTCCATGAGCGACCCGGGTCTGCTCGCGCGGCTCGGCGCGGTGCGGGTGCCGACCCTCGTGGTCTCGGGCGCGAGCGACCGCATCGTGACCCCGGCGCACGGGCGTGCCGTGGCGGCGGCCGTCCCCGGTGCGCGCTTCGCCGAGGTGGCGGCAGCCGGGCACCTCCCGCACCTCGAGGCACCCGAGGCGACCTGGGCGGTCCTCGACCCGTTCCTGCGCGGGCTCTGAGCGGGCCGCCTGCTGCCTGGTGTGGGCTACGCCCGCCCGGGCAGCATCGACAGCGCCTGCGACCGCTGCGCCAGCAGCTCGGCGTACGTGCCGTCCCGCTCCGCCCAGCGCAGACGCTCGGCGGCGGTCACGACGACCTCGTGCGGCGTCGGCTCCGCGGACAACCGGTCGAGCACTTCGTCGAGGTAGTCGTCGAGTGGCAGCGCCGCGGGGTTGACGCGCTCCTGCCCGGCGGTCGCGACGGCCGGCGGCACGAGTTCGGTGACGTCGACCCCGGTGCCGGCGAGCTGTGCGCGGAGCGCCTCGGTGTACGCGTGCACGCCGGCCTTCGACGCGCCGTAGGTCGGCATCGGCGGGAACGGCAGGAACGCGATGCCCGAGCTGACCGTCACGAGGTCGCCGCCGCCGCGGGCGACGAGGTGCGGCGTGAATGCGTCGAGCACGCGGATCGTGCCGAGCAGGTTCACGGCGATCGTCTCCTCGGCCTGTGCGACGTGCGTCGGGTCGCGGAGGTCCTCGAGCAGCATGACGCCCGACATCGTCACGACGAGGTCGAGGTCGGGGTGCGCGGCGAGGACCGCGTCGCGGGCGGCGGTGACGGAGGCCGGGTCGGTGACGTCGACCCGGACCGTCGGCAGGTCGGTGATGCGTCCGGGGTCGCGTCCGCCGACGACGACGGTGCTGCCTGCGGCGGCGAGCCGCCGTGCCAGGCCGAGTCCGATGCCGGAGGTGCCCCCGACGACGAGTGCGGTGCGCTTCGTGGTGTCCATGGCAGCAGCGTCGCGCGCTGCGCACCCGGGAGACAGGTCCCCGCCGATCCGGGGACCGTCAGGACCAGGACCACCCGCCGGTCGGGAGGCGCGGTGCGGGCCCGCCCCGCGCCTCCCGACCGCCGCCGTGGACGCGGGGCTGACGCCGACGCGCCGGCGCGGCCATGATGGGCGCATGTCCCGCATCCTCGTGACCGGCTCCACCGACGGACTCGGTCGGGCGACCGCCGTGTCCCTGCTCGACGACGGTCACGACGTCGTCGTGCACGCTCGCAACGCCGCCCGTGCCGAGGCCGTCGGCGACCTGGTCGACCGTGGTGCCGCCCTCGTCGTCGCCGACCTCGCCGACCGTGACGCCGTGCTCGGCGCCGCCCACGACCTCGCTGCCGGGGACCCCGTCGACGTCGTCGTGCACAACGCCGGCGTCATCTCCGGCCCCTCGCTCGTCCCGGTGAACGTCGTCGCGCCGTACCTCTTCACCGCGCTGCTGCCGTCGGCGTCCCGGCACGTGTACCTGTCCAGCGGCATGCACCGCGGGGGTCGGCCGCGTCTCGACGGGGTGGACTGGGACGGACGCACGGCGACCGGCTCGTACTCGGACACGAAGCTCTTCGTGACCGCGCTCACGCTCGCCGTCGCGGAGCGTCGTCCGGAGGTCACGGCGAACGCGGTCGACCCCGGGTGGGTCCCGACGAAGATGGGCGGAGCGGGTGCACCGGACGACCTCGTGCTCGGGCACCGCACGCAGGAGTGGCTCGCGACCGCTCCCGAAGCAACCACCAGCGGCGGTTACTGGTTCCACCAGCAGCGGCAGGAGCCGCATCCGGCCGTCCTCGACCGGCGGTTCCGGGACCAGCTCGTGGACACGCTCGCGCGGGAGACCGGCGTCGAGCTCGGCGCGCGCGCCGCCGGGGAGCAGGCGTCGTGACGGTCCGGGTGCACAACTTCGCGGTCTCGCTGGACGGCTTCGGTGTGCCGGCGCGGAGCAGTCCCTGGAGCGGCCGTTCGGGCACGCCGACGGTCGACTCATGAGCTGGTTCCAGCAGACCGCCACGTTCCGCGCCATGATCGGTCGGACCGACGGCGAGACCGGGATCGACGACTCCTTCGCGCGACGGTGGGGGCCGGGGATCGGGGTCGAGATCATGGGGCGCAACAAGTTCGGTCCGCAGCGTGGACCGTGGCCGGACGACGGCTGGCAGGGCTGGTGGGGCGACGAGCCGCCCTTCCACACGCCGGTGTTCGTGCTCACCCACCACCCGCGGCCGCCGCTCGCGATGGCCGGGGGCACGACCTTCCACTTCGTCGACGCGTCCCCCGCCGAGGCGCTCGCGCTCGCCCAGGCTGCTGCACCGGGCACCGACGTCCGGATCGGCGGCGGGGTGGAGACCGTGCGGGAGTTCCTCGCCGCCGACCTCGTCGACCACCTGCACGTCGTGGTGGTCCCGATCGTCCTCGGTCGGGGCGAGCGGCTCTGGGACGGACTCGAGGGCCTCGAGGAGCGGTTCGACGTCGAGACGGTGGCGTCGCCCTCCGGCGTCGTGCACGTGACGGCGACCCGGCGGCGCTGACGCTGCGGAGGTGGACGGTCCGCGCCCGGCGGCGCTGACGCTGCGGAGCTGGACGGTCCGCGCCCGGTAGCCTGGCGACGTGGTCGAACCAGGGGGTCCGCGCGCGCAGCTCGCAGCGCTCCTCGACGGCGACCGTCCCCTCGTCACCGGCATGCCGTCCGCGCCGTCGCCCCGGGCCGCGGCCGTGCTCATGCTGTTCGGCGCGCTCGACCGGATCCCCGCGGCGCGACCCGGATCGGCAGCGGCGGTCCCCGCCGACCTCGACGTGCTCCTCCTCGCCCGTGCCACCACGCTCCGCGCGCACCCCGGCGAGGTCGCCTTCCCCGGCGGTCGTGTCGACCCCGAGGACAGCGGCCCCGTGGCCGCAGCGCTCCGCGAAGCGCGCGAGGAGACCGGCCTCGACCCCGCCGGCGTCGACGTCCTCGGCACGCTGCCGCCCGTCCCGCTGGCGTTCTCGCGGCACCTCGTCACGCCCGTGCTCGGCTGGTGGCACGAGCCCTCCCCGGTGCAGGTCGTCGACCGGGGTGAGACCGCCGCCGTGTTCCGGGTGCCCGTCGCGGACCTCGTCGACCCGGCGAACCGCGGCGTCACGGTGCTGCACCGGGCGGACCGGGAGTGGCGCGGACCGGCGTTCGAGGTGGCCGGGGCGGACGGCACGCATGTCGTGTGGGGCTTCACCGCGGCGCTGCTCGACGCCCTGTTCGAGCGCGTCGGCTGGGCCGAACCGTGGGACGCCGAGCGCGTCGTGCCGCTGCCGACGCAGGCCTGACCCACGCCGGACGCCCGGTTCCGCCCCTCCTCCCACCTCGACCCGTCCGCGGAGCCGGTCCGCTCCGAAGCACCTCCGACCACCGCCACCGAAAGGCCCCCGTGCGCTTCCGTTCCCTCCTCGCCGCTGCCGTCCCCGTCGCGCTCGCCGCGGTCCTCGTGACCGCCGGTCCCGCCGCCGCGCACGACTCCCTCGTGTCCGCGACCCCGGCCGCCGACAGCACCGTCGCGGGCACCGTCGACGAGGTGGTCCTGACCCTCTCGGAGCCGCCGCTGTCCGGCCTGCAGACCGGCATCGTGATCAGCGTCACCGGACCGGACGGGGCGGAGCACACCAGCGGGGACGTCCGGACGGCAGGGAACACCATCGCGAAGGACGTCGACCTCGCCGCCGCCGGGTCGTACGACGTGCGGTGGCGCAGCGTCTCCGTCGACGGGCACCCCATCGACGGCGAGTACCGCTTCACGTCACAGGGCGCACCCTCGGCCACCCCGACCGCGGCCGCGTCGACCGATGCGTCGAGCCCGGCGGCCACCACGACCCCGACAGCCACCGCCGACGCGGTCGTGTCCGACGCCGCCGGCACCGCAGCGCCGGCCGAGCACCAGCACGGGCAGACGGCGACCCTGTGGTTCCTGGTCGGCCTGGTCGTCCTCGTCCTGGTCGCCGTGCTCGTCACCCGGGTCGTCTCCCGCCGTCGGACGGCCGCCGCCGGGGACGACGAGGGCACCGGGTAGCGCCTACGACTTCCGTCGCAACCCCGGCAGGAGCCTCCCTCCGCCGGTCGTCCGCATCGCTCTCACTTCCTAGCGTCGAGGGCATGACGAACACCACCGCACCGACCGGGATCCGGGCCCTCGTGGCCCGGTACCCGTTGCGCATCTTCTTCACCCTCGCGCTGGCCCTGAGCTGGCTCGCGTGGGTGCCCTACATCCTGTCGCCGCACGGCCTCGGCGTGTGGGACCTGCACTTCCCCGAGTTCCTCGGCACCGCGCAGTTCACCGGCGTCCTGCCCGGCGCCCTGCTCGGCCCGCTCGGCAGCGCGTTCCTCGTGACGGCGCTCGCCGACGGTCGCGCCGGACTCCGCCGCTGGGTCGGACGGCTCTGGCGCTGGCGGGTCGCCTGGTACTGGTACGCGCTCGCCCTCGTCGGCGTTCCCGCGCTCGTCGTGCTGACCGGGCTACCCTTCGCCGGTGGCCAGGTGCAGGCGCCCTCGCTCATGGTCCTGGTCGCCCTCGTGCCCGGGTTGATCGTGCAGCTGTTCAGCACGGGGCTGTCCGAGGAGCCCGGCTGGCGCGACTTCGCCCTCCCTCGGCTGCAGTCGCGCTTCGGACCGCTCGGCTCCGCTGCGGTCCTCGGGCCGATCTGGGCGCTGTGGCACATGCCGCTCTACCTCAGCGACTGGGGCGGCTGGCCGGACGTGCACTGGACCGAGCCGCTCGTGTTCACCCTGTTCACCATCACCTTCAACGTCGTGATGACCTGGGTCTTCAACCGGACCGGCGAGAGCCTGCCGCTGTCGATGCTGCTGCACGTCGGCGTGAACAACACCATCTCCACGCTCTGGGCCGACATGTACCCGGGCATGAGTGCCGGCACGATGATGCAGGGCCTCGCGATCGTCTCGACCGTCGCCGCCGTCGTGCTGGTCGTCGTCACCCGCGGCCGCCTCGGGTACCCGGGACCCCGCACCGGCTCCGCCGCGACCGTGGCCCCGGCCGACCGCGACCGTGCGCTCGTAGGATCGAACGATGGCACCCGCTGACGCGCGCGACCGGCGCACCGACGTCCTCGTCGCGGCGGGCACGGCCGTCGTCTCCCTCGGGCTGCTGCTCGGGCTGCCCCCGCTCGACGCCGTCGACCCGGACAGCGTCCACACGTCGTGGCCCAGCGTCGGCGGCACCGCCTGGTCGGTGACCGCCGCGGTGCTCCTCGTCCAGTCCCTCGTGCTCCTCGCGGCACGACGGGCACCGCGGACGACGCTCCTCGTGACGGCCGCGCTCGCCGTGGTCGTCGGGGCGCTCGCGAGCACGTCGCTCTTCGGGCTGACGAGCCTGCCCGTCGTCGTCGCGGTCGTCCTCGCCGGTCTCCGGCACCCCGTCGGCCGCCTCTGGCCCACGCTGACCGGGGCTGCGGTGCTCGTGGCCGCGGCGCAGGGCCTGGCCGCGACGACCGACCCGGCAGCCGTCCCGGGCGGACCGGGTCAGGCCGTGCTGCAGGCCCTCGGAGTGGTGGGCATCCCGCTCCTCGTGGTGCTCGTCGTCCGCTCCCGCCGCGACGTCCGTGCCGCCAGGACCGCCGAGGCCTCCGCCCGGACCGCCGAGGCGTCCGCGGTGGACCGGGAACAGGACGCCCGGCTCGAGGCGGCGATCGCCCGCGAGCGCTCGGCGATGGCCCGGGAGCTGCACGACATCGCCGCGCACCACCTCTCGGGCATCGCGCTGATGTCCGCCGTGATCGACCGTCAGATCGACGCCGACCCGGAGCGCGCGCACGAGGGCGTCCGGCAGGTCCGCGAGCAGAGCACCGCCGTGCTCGAGGACCTCCGCCGACTCGTCGGTCTGCTCCGCGAGGACTCCCCCGCCGAACGCACCGTCGAGACCGTCGCCGGGATCGTCGACCTCGTCGAACGCGCCCGGTACCGCACCCCCGTCGACCTCGACGTCCGCGCCGGCGACCGCCCGCTGGCGGACGGCGTCGGACCGCTCGCCCAGCTCGCCGTCTACCGCACCGTCCAGGAGGCGCTCGCCAACGTGGCCCTGCACGCACCCGGCGCGGCGTGCCGCGTCGTCGTCGACGACCGTGCCGACGACCACCTCACGATCCGCGTCGACAACGGTCCGGCGACGGTCCCGTCCGCCGGGAGCACGCCGGCGGGTGGGAACGGACTCCGCGGCATGCGCGAGCGTGCGGACCTGGTCGGGGCGCGCCTCCAGACCGGACCGGCGGACGGTGGCGGCTGGTCGGTGGTCCTGACCGTCGGACGGGAGGCGCTCCCCGCGTCCGACGCGACCGCTGCGGACGGCCGCGGTGCCGGTCCGACGTCCGCGACGACCGACGGCGAGGTGGCCCGGTGATCCGGGTCCTCGTCGCCGACGACCAGCCGCTCGTCCGGGCCGGGGTCTCCGCGCTCCTCGCGGCCGAGCCGGACATCGAGGTGGTCGGGGTCGCCGCAGACGGCGGTGAGGCGCTCGCGCTCGCCCGCGAGACCCGGCCGGACGTCGCCTGCCTGGACATCCGGATGCCGGTCCGCAACGGCATCGAGGTCGCACGGGAGCTCTGCGCTCCGGGGGCGGACCCCGCCGTGCCGGTGCTCATGCTCACGACGTTCGACATGGACGAGCTCGTCTTCGGGGCACTCGAGGCCGGCGCGTCCGGCTTCCTGCTCAAGGACGCCGAGCCGGACGTGATCATCGACGCCGTCCGGCAGGTCGCCGCGGGCAACGGCACGCTCGACCAGGCCCTCACGCGGCGGGTGCTCCGGGAGTTCGTGTCCCGGCGGAGCCTGCAGCCGGTGACGGGCGACCGCGCGGACGACGTGCTCACGGCGCGCGAGCGGGAGGTGCTCATGCTCCTCGCACAGGGCATGTCGAACGAGGAGATCGCCGCGGCGCTCGTGGTCGAGGTCTCCACGGTGAAGTCACACCTGACGCGGATGCTCCCGAAGCTCGGGGTCCGGTCGCGGCTGCAGGCCGTGGTGTGGGCGTACCAGAACCGGATCGTGACGGTCGCCGAGGACTGAGGCCGGTGGCCCGGACGGCTCGGGCGGCGACGGCCTCGGGCTCGCGGAGGGCCGGGGACCCCGAGGCGTCCTCCGCGCAGTCCGCCTGATCGCCGAGCGCCCGCGTGAGGGCCGCGCACGGAACGGCACCCGCGGTGTGAGGAGTCCGTCAGGAGCCCTGGGCGCCGGTGCCGTCCGGGCGGAGCCTTCCGGTGTGACCCTGACCGCGATCCTCCCGACGCTCCGCGCCTCCCTCCCCGAACCGACGGACCCGTTCCTCTGGCCCGCGCACACCGAGACCACGACGGACGACGTCCTCGTCGCCGCCGTGTCGATGGTCCGGCTCGCTGCGCTCACGGGCACCCCGTGCGTGCACACCGCGGACCAGGCACCGCCCCGGTACCGGCCGCGTGGCTGGACCCCGCGTGCGGTGAGCGTCGCGGTCGCGTCGGTCGTGCACGTGCGGCGACCGCGACCGGACGTCGTGCTGCTCGAGCTCGACGCGGTGCTGCCCCGCTTCGCCGTGCTCGACCAGGTCCGCCTGATCGGCCGGGTGAGCACGGCGCCCGCGATGCGCGCGTACGTCGTCAGCGCGTGCGACGGGTCGACCGACGGGCCCTTCCACCGTCTGCCCGCCCCGGTGCCCTCGGACGTGCGGGTCGGTGACCTGCTCTGCTTCCCGTGCGTGGCGGCGATCCGGCACCGCGACGTCGTCGAGCCGGTCCGCGCGGAGGTCGGCCCCGCTGGTGTCGCCACCCCCGCCGTGGCGGCCCGATGAGCGTCGCGGCGGACGTCCGCACGCGGGTCGTCGACGGGCCGCACGTGTGGGGCCGGTACGCCGTGCGACCCGTCGGCCGGACGCTCTGGAGCAGCCGGACGCTCGTGGTCTGGCCACCCGGCACGTCATCCCGGGAGCGGGTGCTGCTCCGCGCGTGGGGTGCCTGGCCCTGCGTGGGTGCCCTGCTCGCGATCGGTGTCACCGCGGCGTCGGCCGACCACCCGGTGCTCGGGACGGTGTCGGCGGTCCTCGGGTACACGCTCGGGTTCGCCGTCCTCGGCCGTGCGACCCGTCGCGTCCGTCCCGGCATCCGGAGCGTCACCGTGACGACCTTCCATGGCGGTGGCCGCCCGGAGGTGCACGGCGACGCCCGGCTGCTCCGCGGGTCGCTCGAGTCGCTGACGGTGCTCGAACGGGCACTCCGCGCGGGCAGCATCCGGCCCGTGGACTTCGAGTCGGTCTGGGCCGACGTCTGGCGTGCCCTGCCCGAGGACGGTCGGGCGCCCGGGGTGGTCCGCTAGGGTCCGCGCGTGCACGCCTTCGTCGGCGGGACGGTCGTGGACACGACCGGACGCAGCCCCGAGGCGGTCGCCGTGGCGGTGACCGGCTGACGGACGGGAGGAACGGGGCGGGCCCGCCCCGCGCCTCCAGACCGCGTCAGCGCAGCAGCGCCTCGATCGCGTCGACGACCAGGTCGGGGCGCGTGATGAACGGGTGGTGCCCGGTGGGCACCTCGACGCTGCGCGTCGCCCGGGCGGCGTGGGCGCGCTGGAGCGCGACGGTGGTGCTCCGGTCCTCCAGGCAGACGACCGCGGTCGAGTCGACGCCCTCCCACCCGGCGGTCGTGGTGGGCGTGCCGAACGCCCGCGCGTCCTGGCTCGTCGTCCGCTCGAAGGCTGCCCGCTGGGTGTCGGCGTCGCCGTCCTGCAGGAACCGCGCGCCGAACGACGCGGCGTCGTAGCCGTCGAGCGCGACCCGACCGCCCTCGACCCGGACGGACACCGGGTCCGGCTCGTCCGCCATGATCGCGCCCTGCGCCAGACCGACCGCGGGTGTGTACGAGGAGATCAGCACGAGGTGCTCGACGGCCGGGTGTGCACCCGCCTCGGCGATCACCGTCCCGCCGTAGGAGTGCCCGACGAGGACCACCGACGACAGACCGTCGAGTGCGGTCCGGAGCGCAGCGGCGTCCTCGACGAGGCCGCCGCCCCCGACCGCGTCCACTTCCGCCTCGCCGCAGGAGGGCAGGGCGATGGCACGACTGTCCACGCCGGTCCGCGACCGCAGCAGTTCGGCGGTGGGACCCCACCACCAGTCGCCGTCGCGGACCAGGGCTCCGTGCACGAAGAGGACCATCGGGTTCGCCATGTCGCCGAACCTAGGCGCTCCGGCCGTTGTCCGTCAGGACGTCTGCAGGAACTCGGCGATCGGGGTGCTGCCCTCGTTGAACCGGAACGTGCGGCCGACCGTGCCGTCGTCCTCGAGCGCGTCGGCGACCACATGGGCGACGTCCCCGCGCGGCACCTGCGTCGCCGAGCCGTCCCAACCGATCGAGCCCGTGGCCTCGTCGTCCGTCAGGGTGCTCGGCGCGACGACGGTCCAGCGGAGCCCGGAGTCGCGCAGCACCGCGTCGGCGATCATCTTCGACTGCGCGTACGCGAAGAAGTCGTCGTCCTGCGGCACCCCGTGGTCGAGGACGCTCCCCGCCCAGGACACCATGACGTAGCGGTCCACACCGGCCTTCGCCGCACCCTGCACCGAGAGCACCGCGGCATCGCGGTCGATCGCCCACGTGCGGTCCACCGAACCGCCGCCCGCGCCGGCCGACCAGACGACCGCGTCGTGCCCGTGCACGAGCTCCGCGAAGTCGGTGAGGGTCTGCTGCTGGATGTCCGCGACGCGGGGCTCGCCGCCGTGCGCCCGGACCTCGTGGGACTGGTCGGCGTCGCGGATCACCGAGGTGACGCGGTGTCCGCGATCGGTGAGGATGCGGGTCGCGAGGAGTGCGACCTTGCCGTGGCCGCCGAACAGGATGATGTCGCTCATGCCGCGGACGGTACGCGCGACCGCTCCGGGCAGCCTGACCACCGACGCCTGCCGTCAGGCGGCCGGGAGTACCGTCCGCAGCGAGACGACAGGAGACCCCATGGGCAAGAACACCGAGCAGCACACCCTGGTCCGCACCCTCGTGCTGGGCATCCTCAGCGGCGGACGGAGCGCGACCCCGCTCGCGGTCCTCGCGCTGAACCACGACCGTTCCTCGCTCAAGGGCGCCTGGCAGGACTGGAAGGTGTTCAGCACGCCGCTCGGACGCGGCGCGCTCGTGGCGTCGGCGGTCGGCGAGCTCGTCGGCGACAAGCTGCCGAAGACGCCGAACCGCATCTCGCCCATGGGCCTCGTCGGACGCATCGCCTCCGGTGCGCTCGCCGGAGCGGCCCTCGGCACGACCGGCAAGCGTGACCTGCGCATCGAAGGCGCGATCCTCGGCGGGATCGGCGCGATCGTCGGCAGCTTCGTCGGCTGGGCCGCACGGAAGGCCGTCGGCGGTGCCACGCGGCTGCCGGACCCGGTCGTCGCGCTCGCCGAGGACGCCGCGACGATCGCTGGCTCGGTGAAGGCCGTCACCTCGGCCTGACGCCCCTCCGGGCAACCGGTCCTCCGCGACCGGAGCGATCGTCCGGGTGGACCGCGCGGCATGACCAGCGTGTGATCCGTCGGACGGGAGGCGCGTGGCGGAACGGCGGCGCGCCTCCTGTTCGGAGGGTCCGCGGCCTAGCGTGGCGCCCATGCACATCGTCGTCATCGGAGCCACCGGCCACATCGGCACCTTCCTCGTCCCGCGCCTCGTCCGAGCGGGCCTCGACGTCACCGTCGTGACCCGCGGGACCAGCACCCCCTACGTCGACGCTCCGGAGTGGCAGCAGGTCGAGCGCATCGTCGCCGACCGCGAGCAGGAGGACCGCGACGGCACCTTCGGACGTCGCATCGCCGACCTGCGGGCCGACGCCGTCGTCGACCTCGTCTGCTTCACGCTCGAGTCGGCCCGGTCGCTCGTGGAGGCCCTCCGCGGGACCGACACCCACCTCGTGCACTGCGGGTCGATCTGGCGTGCCGGCGTCTCGCACGTCCTGCCGATCACCGAGGCGAACGCCACGCCGCCGTTCGGCGAGTACGGCACGCAGAAGGACGCCATCGCGCGGTTCCTGATGGAGGAGACCGCCCGAGGGGGTGTCGTGACGACGTCCCTCCACCCCGGCCACATCAGCGGTCCGGGGTGGGTGCCGATCGGCCCGCTCGGCAACCTCGACACCACCGTCCTCGAACGGCTGGCCCGCGGCGAGGTCGTCGAGGTGCCCGGACTCGGTGCCGAGACGATGGCGCACGTGCACGCCGACGACGTGGCACAGGCGTTCCAGCTCGCCGTCGAGCGCCGCTCCGCGGCCGCCGGTCGCTCGTTCTTCGTCACGGCTCCGACGGCGCTCACGGTGCGCGGGTACGCCCAGCTGGTCGCGTCATGGTCCGGTCTGGAGGCGCGGCTCGAGTCCGTCTCGTGGGACCGGTTCCGCCAGACCACGGCTCCCGAGCACGCCGACGCGAGCTGGGAGCACCTGTCGCGGAGCCAGGTCTTCAGCGTCGAGGAGGCGCGTGCGGCGCTGGGGTACGAGCCGGCGTGGACGGCGGAGGCGACGGTGCGGGACGCGGTGGGGTGGCTCGTGGAGCAGGGGCGGGTGGACGTGGCGTTCGTGTCGTGAGTCGATTCTCCTTGCGGCTGGCATCAGTTGCGGCTAATATCAGTCGCAACTCATCGTGCCGGGATGGAGATCGATTGGCCACGGGAGTTCGGCGACCAACTCGACCGCTTCGAAGCGGACGGGTCCCCACGTGGACGGCAACGGCTGGAGCTGCTGACCTTCATGCTGAAGCGCCTCCGCACACTCGAAGCGCCGCCGGAGCAGGACACCGCGATGCTCAAGCGGGTTCGGCAGTCAGGTCGGTACCCGGTGTGGAGGGTGTCGCATCCGTACCGACCCGGGATCGCGTTGCGGCTGATCTGCTGGTTCCCGCCGGGCGGGCGCAGGGTGGTGGTCGCGTTGTTCTCGGGGGACAAGGCCTCGATGGGTGACGTGTTCTACGACTCGGTCGGGGTCCGTGCGGATCAGCTGATCGAGCGATGGACGAGTGAGACGGAGACGACATGAGTGCGAACGACTTCGAGCGCGGTGACGAGCGACTCGATCGGCTCCTCGGCCGACCCGGTATGGCGGACGCGGTCGGTGACCTCGAGCGCGAGGCCGACGAACTGGACCGCGTCCACGCGATGAGCCTTGCGATGGTCCGCGAGGCAGGGAAACGCACACAGGCTGAGCTCGCTCAGGAGCTCGGCATCAGCCAGGGCGCGGTGTCGCAGATGGAGCGGCGCGAGGACATGCTGCTGTCGACGCTCCGCAGTTACATCACCGCGACAGGAGCCGAGAACCCACGGATCGTCGTGACGGTGAACGGTCGTGACGTCGAACTCGCGATCTAGCGCTCGACGGGGGTGACGACGAGGCCGCGGCGGCGGTGCACGGCCCAGACCGTCAGGGCGAAGCCGACGAGCACCGCGCCCCCGACCGTCACCGCGGTCCAGCCGCCGGCGTCCCAGAGCACCGAGGCCACCGCCGACCCGATCGCCCCGCCCACGAAGTTCCCCGTCACGAACGCGGTGTTGAGTCGGCTCCGTGCCGCCGGGTCGATCGCGAAGAGCCGCGTCTGGTTGAGCACGTTCGCGGCCTGCACCCCCACGTCGAGCAGCACCACGGCGACCAGCACGACCACGATCGAGTGTGCGCCGAGACCGGCGACGACCAGTGAGACGAGCACGATCGCGAGCGCCGCTCCGGTGACCGGGACGGAGAGCCCGCGGTCGTGCAGCCGTCCGACGCGCTGCGCGGCGACCGCCCCGGCCAGTCCGGCGAGCCCGACGAGGCCGATCGCGGACGTCGACCAGCCGTACGGCTCGGCGCTGAGCAGGAACGTCAGGGACGTCCAGAACATCGTGAAGACCGCGAAGACCGACGCGCTGACGACCAGGGTCACGCGGACCGACCGGTGTGCGGCGACGGCGCGGAACACCGAGGAGATGAGCTGCGGGTACGGCACGTGGTCGCGGCGGTCGAACTGCGGGATCGACCGCCGGAGCAGGACGGCGAACACGAGGGCGGCGACCGCGGCGACGACGTAGATCGCCCGCCAGCCGAAGGCGTCGGCCACCAGCCCGCTCACCGTGCGGGACACCAGGATGCCGGTGAGCACGCCCGAGGCGATCGTCCCGACCACCCGGCCGCGGGAGGCCGGGTCGGCGAGGTCACCGGCGAGCGGGATGAGCAGCTGCCCGGCGACGGTGGTCAGGCCGACGAGCGCGAGGGCGACGAGCAGCGCCGGGAACGTCGGGGCCAGGGCCGCGCCGAGCAGCATGACGGCCGACCCGACCAGCACCGCGGGGACGAGCCGACGGCGGTCGAGGACGTCGCCGAGGGGGACCACGAGCAGGATCCCGAGCGCGTAGCCGACCTGGGTCAGGGTGACGAGCAGGCCCGCGACCGCGGAGGAGGTCCCGAGCGAGGCGGCGATGTCGTCGAGGAGCGGCTGTGACCAGTAGAGGTTGCCGACCGCGGCTCCTCCGGCGACCGCGAAGAGGAGCGTGCGGCCACGGGTCATGCCGCGGCCAGCGCCGGGTGCCGCCGTGCCCTCGCTGCCGCCGTCGCTCACGGCTGCCGCCGGAACAGGAGCGCGATCTGCCACGCACCGGGGGCGAGCCGGACGGTCGCCTCCGCGAGCACCCGCTCCTCGTGCTGCCGGTCGGTCGTCAGGTCGTGCAGGTCCCGCTCGGCCTCCCACCGGAAACGCAGGCGGTCGAGGAGCCCCTGCCGGCCTGCGGGTGTCGTCGTCGCGATCGACTCGGTGTCGCTCACGCGGGCTGCCTCGCCCGTTCGCCGATGCGCTCCGTCGCCGCCCAGGACGCCAGCATGCGCAGGGCGTCCGCCGACGGGCTGCCCGGGGTCGCCGGGTAGACCGTGAACGACAGCCCCGGGTCCTCATTGAGCTCGAGCGTCTGGAAGTGCAGCTCCAGCGGTCCGACGACGGCATGGCGGAACGCCTTGACCCCCGCGTAGTGCCGACGGACGTCGTGCGATGCCCAGAGCTCCCGGAAGTCGTCGCTCCGCATCGACAGCTCGCCGATGAGCGCCGCGAGCTGCGGATCGTGCGGGGTCCGGCCGGCCTCACGGCGGAGGATCGCCACGTTCGTGTGTGCTGCCCGCTGCCAGTCGAGGTAGAAGGTGTGCGCCTGCGGGTCGAGGAAGATGAAGCGCGAGTGGTTCAGCGGTCGGGCGTTCGACGACACGATCGCCTCGTGCAGGGCGAACCCCAGGTCGTTCGCGGCGACGATGTCCTGCCGGTTGTTGATGATCGTCGCCGGGGTCTCGGTCACGGCGTCGAGCAGGTACTGCAGCTCGGGCCGGACGGCTGCCACGGGGGTCGCCCGACCGGCGCGTCGGGGCGTCTCGTTCTGGTGTCGGGCGAGGTCGCGCAGGTGCTCGTGCTCGGCCGGGTCCAGCCGCAGCGCGCCCGCGACGGCGTCGAGCACGCTGTCCGAGACGCCCTGCAGGTTCCCGCGTTCGAGCCGGGTGTAGTAGTCGATGCTCACGCCGGCGAGCCGGGCGACCTCCTCCCGCCGGAGTCCGGTGACCCGGCGGCGCGTGCCGAAGGTCTGCACCCCGGCCTGCTCGGGGGTGATGCGCGCTCGACGACCGGAGAGGAAGTCGCGCGCTTCGTCGCGGTGGTCCATGCGCCCACGGTACGACCGGCGCGGTGTGCGCAACGAGGTGCTGTCGGAACCCCTGTCCGCGACCGGCCGGTCAGCCGCGGCGGAGGGGGACCGAGACGATGCGGTCGTCGTCGGGCCCCGGAGACCCGCGCCCGTCGGTGTTGTTCGTGACGAACCAGAGGGTGTCGTCCGGGCCCTCGAGCACGGTCCGGATGCGGCCGAAGTCGCCCGCGAAGTACTCCGTCGCGGTGCTCGGGTCGGCTACGGGGACGGCACGCACGACCTCGCCCCGCAGGTTCGCGACGAACACGGTGTCACCGACCGCGGTGATGCCGCTCGGGGACGCCTCGTCGGTCGGCCACTGCTGGACGGGGTCGACGAAGCCACGGTCCTCGCCGCCCGTGCCCTCGACCTCGGGCCAGCCGTGGTTCGCGCCGGGCTCGACGACGTTGAGCTCGTCCCAGGTGTCCTCGCCGAACTCGGCGGCGAACATCGTGCCGTCGTCCGTCCACGCCATGCCCTGCACGTTCCGGTGCCCGAGGCTCCACACCGGGGAGCCGGCGAACGGGTTGTCGTCCGGGACGTCGCCGTCGGCGGTCCAGCGCAGGATCTTGCCGGCCAGGGAGTCGCGGTCCTGTGCCTCCGACCGCCGCCCCGCGTCGCCGACGCTCACGTAGAGCATCCCGTCCGGGCCGAAGGCGATGCGCCCGCCGTTGTGGAAGCTGTTCGCCGGCAGTCCGGCGACGACGGTCGTCGGCTCCCCCAGCGACCACGACCCCGCTGTGCCGTCGAGGGGGAAGCGCTGGACGCGGTTGCCGTCGTCCGCGGTCGAGTAGACGAACAGGGCGTCGTCGTGCAGCGCCAGGCCGAGCAGGCCGCCCTCGCCACCGTGCCGCACGCCCGGCACGGTCCCGACCACGCGGGTCGAACCGTCGTCGGCGAGCTCGAGGATGCGCGCGGAGTCCCGTTCGCTGACCAGGGCGTCGCCGTCCGTCCCGGTGCGGACCACCGACCACGGTGCCTCCAGGCCGGTGACCACGTCGCTCGTGGTGCCGTCGAGCACCACCTGACCGGCCCGCGCGGTGGGCGGCGTCGCGGTCGCCGCCCTGCCGGCCGTCCGGTCCCCGTCGTCCTGACCGGCGTCGGTGCAGGCGGTGAGCAGGAGGGCGGCCACGGCGGCGAGTCCGGCGGCGGTCCAGGTCCGACGGGCTCGGCGGCGGGTGAGCGGGGTGGTGTCCACGGTGATCCTCCCGGTTCGTCCGTCGATCCCACACGTCGCGGTCGGGAAACGCCTGGGGGGTTCCGGTGTCCCCCCTCTGCACCGGCGGGACCGACCTACCGTCGGGACCATGCACATCGAACCCGAGCAGCCCACCGTGAAGAACCCCGCCGAGCAGTTCGCCGGCGACGTCTGGCTCGACGCGATCGCCGCGCCGAAGGAGGACGGACAGACGATGACCGTCGTGAAGGTGCGGTTCCTGCCCGGTGCCCGGACGGCCTGGCACGCACACGCGAAGGGGCAGACCCTCCACGTGACCGAGGGGATCGCGCGCATGGGCACGCGGGACGGAGGCGTGATCGAGGTCCGGGCGGGACAGACCGTCTCCACGCCCGCCGGCGAGGAGCACTGGCACGGCGCCGCTCCGACGTCGTACATGGAGCACCTCGCCATGCTCGACCTGGCCGACGACCCCGCCACCACGACGACCTGGCTCGAGCACGTCACCGACGAGGAGTACGCCGCCCACTGACACCGGCAGGACCACGGCCTGGTTCAGTGGGCCGGGCAACCACCACCCCACAGGAGGACCGCACATGACCACCATCGCCGTCATCGGAGCGGGCAAGGGCCTCGGCGCCGCCGTCGCGGAGCGCTTCGGCCGCGAGGGCTTCGCCGTCGCACTCGTCTCCCGCAACCAGGACCGGCTCGACAGCCTCGCCGCGTCCCTCCGCGAACAGGGCATCACGGCCGCCGGCTTCGCGGCGAACGTCCGCGACGGCGACTCCCTGCGCGCTGCGCTCGAGCGGGCGACCGAGCAGCTCGGGCCGATCGAGGTGCTGCAGTACAGCCCGCTGCCGGCGAAGGAGTACATGCGCCCGGTGCTCGAGACCACGGCCGAGGACCTCGTCGGTCCGATCGAGTTCTCGGTCTACGGCTCGGTGAACGCCGTCCGCCAGGTCCTCCCCGGGATGCGCGCCCTCGGCACCGGCACGATCCTGTTCGTGAACGGCGGCAGCGCCGTCCGTCCCGGCGCCCGGGTGACCGGCACCTCGGTGGCGTTCGCGGGCGAGAGCGCCTACGCCCAGCTGCTGCACGACGCCGTTCAGGACGAGCACGTGCACGTCGCGCAGCTCATCATCCCCTTCGGCATCGACGACGGGCAAGACGAGCACTCCGCCGCGTCGATCGCCGACCGGCTGTGGGCCCTGCACACCGAGCGCGGCGAGTTCCGCACCTACGCCGAGCCCCTGCCGGAGTAGCGGGCCGGTCGCGAGGCCGTCCGCTGCGGTCAGCGCGCGGCGGACTCGATCGCGCTGGCCAGCGCCCGAGCGATCACGACGTTCGACGCCGCCGTGCCGTGGATGCCGTCCGGGGTCGTGCCCGGCTTCCACCCGCCGTCCGGCGCGCGGAGCGCGGTGAACGGGTCGACGTACGACCAGCCGTTCTCGTCCGCTTGTTCGCGGAGTGCGCCGCTGAGCACGAGCTGGCCGGTCCGCCGGTCGGCGCCGTAGCGGCTCGTCGTCCAGTTCGCCGGGGGTCCGGCGACGACGAGGACGTGGCGTGCGTCGACCTTCGCGACGACGGCGTCGACGTCACGCAGGGTCGTGGTGAGCGGTACGGCCTGGTTCACGTCGTTCGTGCCGAGCTCGACGACGAGGACGTCGGCGTCGGGCACGGGGCCGATCTCGCGGAGCACCTGGTCCGCCCGGTAGCCACTGTGGGCGTAGCCGCCGACGGCGTGCAGGCGGTCGTCGGACTCGACGACGTGCAACCACGAGTCGGGTCGGGCGGTGATCGAGTCGCCGGCGTACGCGAAGGTCACGGCGCCCGGGAGCGGGTCGGTGCCGAGCGCCCCGGAGACCACCTGGTCGCGCACCGGCGGCCACAGTCGGGTCCGGTCGTCGGCGCGGGTCGCTGCCTGCGGCGCGCTGATCGCGACCGTGTCCGTGTCGTCGGCCGAGGCCGTGCGGGCGGAGACGGCGACGAACGAGCCGACCGCGACGAGGCACGTGGCGGTGACGATGCTCGCGATCAGTGCGAGCCGACGGGTGCGGGACACGACTCCGAGGGTGGCCTGGATCGGCGTGCGGCACCAGTCCCCAGACCTGGGGAACGGGGCCGGAGGCTGTGGGTCCTCGCGGTCGTTCCCAGCGATCGGCGCGGGCACGGTCAGTGCGCCCGACGGACCGGCAGTCGCCGCATCCGACCCGAGGTGGCCCAGGTGGCGACCGTGACGACCAGGGGCAGCCCCACCGCGAGGACCGCCAGCACCGGCCAGTCCGGAGCGAACGGCAGGTGTTGCACCCCGGCGGGGGTCGCCGTGAAGCGCAGGGTCAGCGCTCGGATCGGCAGCAGCCCGAGCAGCGTGCCGACCACCGCCCCGACGAGGGTGAGGATCGCGGCCTGCCAGGTCGAGATGCGCCGCCGCAGTCCGGGCGCCGCACCGATGGCCGCGAGGACCTCGTCGTCCCGGCGGCCGTCGACTCGGCCGAGACCGATCGCCACGGCGGTCGCACCGATCGTCACCGCGGCGGTGAGCCCGAGCGCGACGACCTGCACCGCGGTGTCGGTCGCCTGCGGGCCGTCTTCGCGCAGCACCGACGGGCCGCTCCACCGGTCGCGGTCGGCGCCGCCGGAGGCCTGCCACGCGGACGCGAGCGCGTCCCACTGCTCGGGTCCGAGGTCCGCCGCCGTCTTCGCCATCAGCATGCCGTCCACCGCGGGGACGCCGTACCGTGCGGCGGTCTCGCGCGTCATGAAGACGCCGACCTGGATCCGCGGTGTCTGCACGTCGAGCACGGCGGGCACGGTGGTGACGGCGTCGGGCCGGGTGTCGGGAGTCACACCAGGGCCGTCGATCGTCCGATCACGGTAGGTGTCGAGCTGCACCGCGCCGTCGTGGACGTACTCGGGCCAGAGCGAGACGGCCCGGCCGTCGGCGAGGGCGTCGCGGACCGTACGGGACGGCTGCTTGCCCGTCAGGACGGCGTAGTCGTCGATGGTGCCGGTCCAGATGTGCGGCATGTCCGTCGACTGCGACTGCAGGTACGGGTTGCACGTCGTCGTGTTGTTCGCCGGGCAGTCGCGCCGCACGAAGTCGTGCGGGGAGGTGACGTCGGTCGGTTCGGTACCGGGCATCTCGTTCACGACGCCGAGCACCCGGAAGGGGGTGTCGAGGACGCGGCTCACGACGGTGGCGGCGTGCGCCGTGACCTCCGCGTCGTACCCGGAGCTGGCGCCCTCGTCGTCCATCAGCGTGACGTCGGTGGTCGCGACACCGATCGCGGTCCGGTACTGCCAGTCCCGCACGGTCCCCGCACTCGCCGAGGCGCTGTAGGTGAGCAGGACCGAAGCCACGAACACGACGCTCATCACGCTGGCGAGCACCGGCACGGTCCGGACCGGGTTGCGCCGGGCGTCGCGCGCGGCCATCCGGGCGGCGGGGCCGAAGCGTCCGGCCACGCGGGCGACCAGGGCGAGCACCCACGGGGAACAGATCGCGACACCGAGCTGCACGAGGCACGGTCCGATCGCGACGCCGGCCCCGACCACGAAGGCGAGCCGGTCCTGCTGCACCGGACGGTCGTTGAGCACGAGGACGCCCATGCCGCACGCGAGGGTCATCACGGCGCCGAGCACGACGAGCGCCGGGCCCCAGACGCGCCGGCGCTTCCGGGCGGTGAGGGTGACCGTCGCGGGCCGGGTCGAGCCACGGAGTGCCGCGAGGGCGTTCACCTTCGTCGCGGCACGGGCCGCCGCGAGCGAGGCCACCACTCCGGCCAGGACCGCGGCGGCGGCGATGGACAGGATCTTCAGGGCGGGGACGTGCAAGCCGGGGAAGCGCGTCACGACGCCGTCGTCCAGCAGGTGGAACGCGACGACGCCGACACCGGTGCCGAGCAGCGCACCGAGGACGGCGCCGCAGAGGCCGAGCACGAGCCCGGACCCGACGACGACGGTGCGGACGAACCGCGGTCCGCCGCCGACGCTCGCCAGGATCGCGTACGAACGTGCGTCTGCGCGGGTGCCGACCAGGAACGCGGCGCCGGCGAGCAGCACGACCTCGAACATCGCGAACGCACCGGTGAGCGAGACGTAGGCCAGGTACCAGCCGCCGCTCCCCGACACACCTGCGCTCTGCAGCCGGTCGTCAGGCGGGTCGAGCACGACGGGTCGGGACTGCACGATGATGCCGTGCGCGTTGAGGGCCCGGATCTGGTCCCACGTCGGTGCGACGTCCGGCAGGTACACCGTCAGTTCGGTCGGCGAGGGCGATCGCCAGGACGGCGTCGGCACCCGGTCGGTCGTCGTCGTGCCCCACGGCACGAACACGCCCTGCTGGTCCGCGTCGAGCCCGAGGTCGCGGATCGTGCCGGTGATCGTGAAGCGCCGGGTCGCGGGGTCGGTCATGTCGACCGTGTCACCGATCCGCAGGCCGAGGCGTTCGAGGGTGGCCGGCGCGAGCATCAGCTCGTCGCGGTCCGTCGGGGCGGTGCCGTCGACGACGTGCCAGCGCCCCTCCAGGGCCGGGGCCCAGGTGCTGCCCTCGGTCGCGACGAGGCCGACCGGTCCGTGACGTCCCGCGAGCACCACCTGCGTCGGCGCCACCGGGATGGACACGGCGCCCCGCGGGACGAACCGCAGCGGGTCCGGGTACTCGCCCTCCTCCCCGGCCTTGCCGGCGGAGCTGTTCGGTCCGGTCTCGGTGGCCTGCCACTCGACCGGGTCCTGGCGGAGCCCGACCGCGTCCGGACCGGCAGCACGCATCTGCGCGGCAGCGCGCCCGAGGTCGTAGTGCAGTGACTCGGTCTGGGTGGCCTCCGTCGACTGGAACAGCACCGACACCCCGACGAAGCCCGCCGTGGGGATCCCGATGAGCGCGACGACGAGCGCGGCCCGGCCGACCTTGGCGAACGCGAGTCGGCGTCCGGTGCGCAGCGCGGTGCGGAACGCGAACGGGGTCCGTGTCACGGGTCGGCGACCGTCGCGGGGGCGACGACGCCCGTCGGTCACGAGCCGGTCCGGTCGGCGAGGGCCGACTCGACGCCCGCGTACACGGTCTCGTCGACGACCCGGCCGTCGCGCAGGAAGACGATGCGGTCCGCCCATGCCGCATGCCGCGCGTCGTGTGTGACCAGCAGGGCACCGGCGCCCTGGTCCACGTGTCGACGGAGCATGCGCAGGACGACCTCGCCGGTCTGCGAGTCGAGTGCACCGGTCGGTTCGTCCGCGAGCACCAGTCGACGCTCGCCGACGACACCGCGGGCGATGGCCACCCGCTGCTGCTGACCGCCGGACAGGTCGTCGGGGAAGGCATCGGCGCGGTGTCCGAGTTCGACGTCCTCGAGCGCGTGCTCGGCGGCGCGTCGGGCCCGGCTCGGCTTCCACCCGTCGAGTTCCAACGGGAGCGCGACGTTCTCGACCGCGGTGAGCGAGGGGATGAGGTTGAAGTCCTGGAACACGAAGCCGACGAGACGTCGTCGGAGTGCCGAGAGGTCCTTCGCGGGACGGTCGGAGACGAACGCGCCGTCGATCACGACCTCGCCGCTGGTCGGCGGGAGCAGGGTGCCGGCACACGCCAGGAGCGTCGACTTGCCCGATCCCGAGGTCCCCATCACGGCGACCATCTCGCCACGGGCGACGCGCAGGTCGACACCGGCCAGGGCGGTCACGGCCTTGGCACCCGTGCCGTACTGCACGCTCACGGCGTCGAGTTCGAGGAGCGGAGCGGCGGTCACCGGGCACTCCGCGCGGTCGTGTCGACAGTCTCGGCGGCGCCCGAGGCGGACCCGGCAGCGGGGGCGGCGACCGGGACGTACCGTGCGACGCTCGTCTCGACGTGGTCGAGCCAGCGCACCTCGGCCTCGGCCTGGAACAGCATCGACTCGAGCACGAGCGACCACGCCAGGTCGACAGCCGGGTCGGTCGCGCGCTTGAGCCGGGTCAGGTCCTGCAGGTTCCGCACGGCGGCGGCGCGCTGCACCTGGACGAGGTGCGTCACGTCGACGCCCGGCACGGTCACCGCCAGGGCGAACTTGATCGCGAGCTCGTCGCGTCCGCGCTTCGCCGGCACCGGCTCCGAGAACCAGCGTGCGACGGCCTCGTGGCCCGCGTCGGTCGCCGTGTAGACGACGTGTCCGTCGTCGTCGGCGTCGCCGCGAGCCACCAGCCCGTCGCGTTCGAGGCGGTCGAGCGTCGTGTAGACCTGGCCGATGTTCAGCGGCCAGCTCCCCCCGGTCCGGTGCTCGAACTCCCCCCGGAGCTGGTACCCGTAGCCGGGTCCTCCCACCAGCAGCGCGAGTACGCCCATCCGTACGCTCATGTCGGCCTCCCCCACCTGTGTCCGTCTCGGACATACCGAGTATGCACATACGCGGTATGGAGGGGCAAGTCACGAATCCATCACACGAGGGACGGGAGGCGCGGTGCGAGCCCGCACCGCGCCTCCCGTCCCTGGGGTGTCCGGGTCTACTTCCCCAGGCCGGACAGCTCCTCGAACTCCTCGTCCGTCAGTTCGACGGTCGCACCCGCGAGGTTGTCCTCGAGGTGGTCGACGCTCGACGTGCCCGGGATGGGCAGCATCACGGGCGAGCGCTTCAGCAGCCAGGCGAGGGCCAGCTGCGCCGGCGTCGCGCCCTTGCGCTGGGCGATCTCGGTGAGCGGCGAGTCCTCGCCGGTCAGGCCGCCGGTCGCGAGCGGGAACCACGGGATGAAGCCGATCCCCTGCTCCTCGGACCAGTCGAGGAGCTCTTCCGCGTCACGCTTCTGCAGGTTGTAGAGGTTCTGAACGGTGACGATCGTGGCGATCTCCTGCGCGGCCTTCACGTCGTCGACGGAGACCTCGGACAGGCCGATGTGCCGGATCTTGCCCTCGTCCTGCAGCTTCTTGAGCTCGCCGATCTGGTCCTCGAGCGGGACCTTCGGGTCGAGGCGGTGCAGCTGGAACAGGTCGATGCGCTCGAGGCCGAGGCGGCGGAGGCTCATCTCGGCCTCCTGGCGCAGGTACTCCGGGCGGCCGACCGGCGGCCACTCGTTCGGACCGGTGCGGGTGAGCCCGGCCTTGGTCGCGATGACGACGTCGTCGCCGTACGGGTGCAGCGCTTCCTTGAGGAGGTCCTCGGCGACGTAGGGGCCGTAGGAGTCGGCGGTGTCGAAGAAGTCGACGCCGAGCTCGACCGCGCGCTTGAGGACGCGGACGGCCTCGTCGTGGTCCTTCGGCGGACCCCAGACGCCGGGTCCGGTGAGCTGCATGGTGCCGTAGCCGAGACGGTGGACCTCGAGGTCGCCGCCGATGCGGAACGTGCCGGAGGCAGCGGCGGGACGGTTGGTGGTGTCGGTACCGGTGGTCATGACCCCGGTCTACGCCCGCCGGGGTGGCTGCGCCCTGAGCACCCGTCCCCCGGCCGGGCCCGGGCGTCGGTCAGGAACGGGCGGGGCGCGGGTACGGCGTCTCGTCGCGCTCGAGCCCGGCGACGAGCCGCGCGATCCGGTCCGCTCGCGCCCGGTCGCTCGGCGCCGTGACCACCCGGTGCAGCACGGCGTACCGGTTCGTCGCGTCGAGGTCGGCGAAGAGCGCTGCGGCGGTCGGAGCGGCGTCGAGCGCTGCCCGCAGATCGTCCGGCACGGCGACGGTCGCGGCACCGGCGTAGGCGCGGTCCCACCGGCCGTCGCCCTGCGCCCGGTCGATCTCCGCCTGGCCGCGGGGTCGCATCCGCCCCGCGGCGACCAGCCCCGCGACGAGACCGACGTTCCGCTGCGACCAGAGGGACGCCTTCCGCCGCGGGGTGAACCGCTGGCGGAACGTCGCGGCGTCGCGTCCGCGCTTCTGCCCGTCGATCCAGCCGGAGCAGAGCGCCTCGTCGAGGGCCTGGTCGTAGGTCAGGCTCGTCGGCTCCGTCGTGCCCTTCTTCGCGAGGACGAGCCACACCCCGTCCGGGTCGTCCTCGTGCGCGTCGAGCCAGGCGCGCCACGCTGCGGCGTCGGGCAGGACGAGGTCGTCGGTGTCCATGCGGTCATCGTAGGGCGACCCTCGGACGGCCGGACCGACGTGGCGGGCGTGAGCCGCGCCTCCCGGGCGGGGTCAGACCCAGTGCGGCTGGGACAGGACGCCCGTCGGGTCCACCTGCTCCGCGATGCGGTGCAGCCGTGAGGTGTTCCGGTCGAAGTAGGCGACGGGATCGGTGATCGCGGCGTCGCAGTAGTTCGCGTACGCGCCGTCGCCCCACGCCGGGCGCATGGCCTCGCGGAAGCCCCGCACGTAGCTGTCGAAGGGTGCCGGGTCGGTCCCGTCGGCGTACACCGCCGTGTACTGCACGGTCATCAGGGCGTCACGCCAGGGGAAGGCCGAGTCGGTGCGTCCGACGTCGGCGACCGCGCCACCAAGGGCGTCGAGCGCGACCCCGCCCTCGCGGTTGCCCGGGACGTCCCCGGCGGCCGCTGCCCGTCGGACGAGCACGTCGATCTGCGCGTCGGACAGCTTCCGGACGCCGATCGACGACGTCGCCGACTGCGAGACCCGCTGCGGAGCACCGGCGAGGGCGGCCATGGCGGCACCGTACGAGAGCTGCTGCGCGGTGTGCCTCGTGGGCGTCGCACCCGTCGCCCGGACGAAGCCGTCCACGGACGCGTCCGCACCGGTCTTCGCGCCGGTCCAGACCCCGGTCACCGTGACCGTCGGGCCGGTGTGCCGCGAGCCGGCGAGCAGCTTGCACGTCGACCAGAGCTGCCGGTCGGCGGTCGGTGCCCAGTCCTGCCAGGCCCGGACGACCGCCGCGGCCGCCGACCACGGGAACACGATGCGGAAGAGCAGGACCTCCGGGGCCGGCTGCGTCCGGAAGGTCATCGAGGTGACGACCCCGACGGACCCGCCGCCGCCACCGCGGCAGGCCCAGAAGAGGTCGGGACCGGTGGTCGAGGAGACCTGGCGGACGGTGCCGTCGGGGGTGACGAGGGTGACGCCGGTGAGCTGGTCGCAGGTGAGGCCGAAGGAACGGACGAGGACCCCCACGCCGCCACCGAGCGTCAGGCCGCCGATGCCGACGGTGGGGCAGGAGCCGGCCCCGATCGCCCGACCGGCCCGAGCCAGGGCGGCGTAGACGTCGGCGAGGTGTGCTCCGGGGCCGATCGTCGCCGTGCCGTCGTCGTGCACGGTGATGCCGTCGAGGTCCTGCGTGCTGATCACCAGGGACCGCGGGACGTCGGTGCCGCTCGCGCCGCCCGCCGACCACCCGGTGTACGAGTGCCCGCCAGCGCGGAGTGCCACGGGAGTGCGGGTGTTCCGGGCGAAGGCGAGCCCGGCTTGCACGTCCGCGGCACTCGTGGCACGGAGGATCGCCTGCGGGTCCGCGTCGTCGTACCGCGGGTTCTCCACGAGCCGGGCGGTGTCCCACCCCGCCGATCCGGAGCGGAGCAACCGGCCGGAGACCGCGGCGGCGAGGGCGTCCCAGCTGTCCGGACCACCGGCGGTCGGGGTCGCCGTCGGCACGCTCGTGGCTCCGTCCGACGGAGCTCCGGACGGACCGCCGGACGGCGCCGTCGTCGGGGACCCGGACGGTGTGGGCGACGGTCGGGAGCACGCCGCGAGCACGCCCGCGATGCCGAGGCCCACGCCTCCCGCGAGCAGCACGCGTCGTGACGTGCGGGGCGACCGCTCGTTCCTCGGGGGCTGATCGTGGTCGGGTCCGTGCATCGTCCCTGTCTACCCCGGCACCAGGGCCCGGCCGTCCGCCGCGCGACCGATCCTGACGTGGCCGGTCGGACACCGGGCGGACGTCCGGGCACCGGGCGTGGCTCCGTCAGGCGGTCGGGCCGGGTCAGGCGGCCGGGGCCCGGTCAGGCGGCGCCGCTGCTGATCCGGGTGGCTCCCGCCCAGTCGTGCACCCAGGCCGGCAGTGAGAGGTCTCGGCCGGTGCCGCCGGCCGCCGCGAGCAGCTCGTCCGTGGACACCGTGCCGCCGGACCGCCGGAGGAAGCGTGCCTGGACGACCGCGCGGGCGACGACCGCGCCGCCACGCTCGAACGTCTGCTCCAGGTACACCGCGCGCTCGTCGACCCCGAGCACGCGCGTGACGAGCTCGAACCGCTGCCCGAGCGTCAGCGACCGCTTGTAGGTGATCGTCTGGGCGGAGACGACCGGGTACCAGCCGTGCCCCGCCAGTTCGCCCCAGAAGCCGGAGCGGAGCATCAGGTCGAGCCGTCCGAGGTCGAGCATCGACAGGTACTTGCCGTTGTTGACGTGCCGCAGCGGATCGAGGTCCGTCGGCACGACGCGGAACGGTGTCCGCACGGTGTCCCAGAGCGACGCACGCCGACCGACGCGGGGACGCAGCCGCACGCGCAACTGGAGCAGGAACAGCCGGAAGTACAGGTTCACGAGCCGATCACACCAGCCCGGACCCGCTCACGCGACGGTCTTGGAGGAACCGCACCACTCGTCCGTGCGCAGTGCAACACGGACCGGAGGCTCCCTCCAACCGGTCAGGAACCGCCGAGCGTCCCGCCCACGCCGCCGATGCCCGGGTGCGCGGCCCGCGCGGTGCCCTCGGCGATCGAGTGGGCGCTCTCGGCGTCGACCATCGCACGCTCGCCGACCCGCGGGTCCACCGGCTCGAGGCCCTCGAGGGACCGTCGGCGCCGGACGTTCTGCACCTCGAGCACGACGAGCATCGTGCCGATCACGACGGCAGCTGCGATGACGGTCCAGACGATGACCATGAGATCCCCCTCCCCTGCGGACGAACGTCCGCCGCGGACGACTGTCCGCGCGTTCAGCGTAGCCGCGTCAGTACCTCCCAGCGAGGGCGGCGACCGGAGTAGACCTGCAGGCATGCAGACACGCACGCTCGCAGACCTCGAGGTCGGCCCCGTCGGCCTCGGCACCATGGGGATGAGCGCCTTCTACACGGGCGCCGGCTCCGACGACGCCGAGTCGATCCGCACCATCCACCGCGCGATCGACCTCGGCGTCACCCTCTTCGACACCGCCGAGGCCTACGGCCCGTACACGAACGAGGAACTCCTCCGACGGGCACTCGGCGACCGCCGCGACCAGGTCGTCATCGCCACCAAGTTCGGGCTCTACCGCCACGAGGCCGGCGAGGAGACGCCGACCCAGCAGCGCGGCATCTCCAGTGCGCCGGAGTCCGTCCGCGAGGCGCTCGAGGGCTCCCTCCGCCGCCTCGGCACCGACCACATCGACCTCTACTACCAGCACCGCGTCGACCCGGCCGTCCCGATCGAGGACGTCGTCGGGCAGCTCGCCGGCTTCGTGCAGGAGGGCAAGATCCGGCACATCGGCCTGTCCGAGGCCAGCGCCGCGACCATCCGCAAGACCCACGCCGTGCACCCGATCACCGCCCTGCAGAGCGAGTACTCGCTGTGGACGCGCGACCCCGAGGGCGAGGTCCTCGACACCCTCCGTGAGCTCGGCATCGGCCTCGTGGCGTACTCGCCGCTCGGCCGCGGGTTCCTCACCGGCGCGATCACGAAGCCCTCGGACCTCGACTCCGACGACTTCCGCCTCGCCAACCCCCGCTTCCAGGAGGAGGCGTTCGCCGAGAACATGCGGATCGTCGACGCCGTCAAGGAGATCGCGACCGAGGCCGGCGGCACGCCCGCACAGGTCGCGCTGGCCTGGCTGCTCGCGCAGGGCGACGACGTCGTGCCGATCCCCGGCACGAAGCGCGTCTCGCGGCTCGAGGAGAACGTCGGCGCCGCCGACCTCACCCTCAGTGCGGACCAGCTCGAGCGGCTGTCGGCGCTGCCGGTCCCGACGGGCGACCGGTACCCCGACATGTCGACCATCGGTCGCTGACGCGACCAGGCCACGGTCTGGAGGCGCGGTGCCGGCTGGCACCGCGCCTCCCGTCCGTCATCGGCCCGCTGCCGCTGCCGCTGCCGCTGCCGCTGCCGCTGCCGCTGTCGATGTCGTCAGCGACAGCGTCGTCGAGAGCGATGCGCGCCGGCGATGAACGTCCCCCCAGAGACCGCCGACAGGCCGAGCACCAACCCGCCCACAGGCGGGCAGTCTGACCCGAGGAGCGGAACCGCGATCGCGGTTCCGCCGAACAGGAACGCCGCCGCGATGCTGATGGCAACCGCCGGGTGCGTCAGGGTCCGCCTCAGGACGCCACGCGTCACACGCACTTCGGGCCAGGCCTTCCGCTCAGGTGGACACGCATGACGCGCGATCCGCACTGCAGGTGGTGTGTCGTGATGGCAGTCGTCGCGAGCAGGATCGCCGCGTTGGCGATGACGCACACTGCCGGGCCGAGGAGGCACAGACTGGCGGCCAGACCGATCCCTGCTCCGCCGAGGATCACCCCCTGGTCGTACTGGTTGAAGTCGACGTAAGCGCCGTTCTTGTCGCTTCCCGCCCCCAGCCGCGTGCTCGGCCCCGGTTCTACGAGATCGAGCGACCCGGCTGGAACTGTGATCGTCGTCGTTCGCGTGCCGTCCGCCCTCAGCACTGTGCTCGTCAGAGCGCCGTGGTCTCGTGCATCGGCGATCGCTTGACGGACGGTGTCCTCAGTGACGACCGGCAACGGTGCACTGATCGCGTCGCTGAGGGGTTGTGGCTGCTCCGATGCATGCGCTGCGGTCGGCAGCCAGATCGTGCTCGCCGCGAGGACGGTGGCACTGAGAACCGTTGTGGTGAGCCGCCGTGAGCGTGACATGCGTCTTCCCCTTCGTCGTTGAAGGCCGTCGTTGACCTCTCCACTTACCGTGGCACCCTGCCGGCTCAAATGCAATGTTGGTATATAAAAGGTGTATTCAATTCGCGCGTCAGACCTCAGCGGCGAACGACGCGGCCCGGAGCTGCAGGTCCTCGATACGCTGCAGCCGCGCCGCTTCGACGTCGAAGCCCTCGTACGCCAACGGCGGCGTCCGCCGGACGTTCCGGGAGCACTGGAAGTCCTGGCAGACGAGCGTCCCGACGGTGTTCCCGTTCCGCCCGGCCTTGCCGGACCGCTTGGCGCTCCAGAACACCACGTCGTTCGGCAGCTTGACGTCCTGGCACCAGGAGCACTGTGCACGCGAGCGCGGCGACGCTTCGGCCTGCCGGAACAGGATGCCGACGAGGTCCCCGTCGATGGTCGGCACGACCGCGTAGGCGCGGCGGCCGATCTTCGGGTCGCGCCAGCCGAGGTAGTCGAGCTGGTCCCACTCGATCGTCTCGAGGTCGGGCAGGGTGAGGTCGCTCGTCTCCTTGCGGGAGGCGTTGACGAAGGACGTGCGGATGGTCTTCTCGCTGATGGGCAGCATGACGGGTCGCTTTCGCAGGGGCCCGGGGCACGCGGACGCGCGCCGCACCGGGCGGAGGGGTCAGGGGTCGTCGACGTCGGCCGTACCCGAGGGCACGACCGGGGGCGTCACGCCCTGATGCCGGCGCAACGGGCGCCGACCACCTCCTGGAAGCTCACGTCCCCAGCCTACGACCGGCTGTCAAGCGGGCCGTGATGTGTGACATGCTGAGCGGACGAAGGAGGTTCGCGTGTCCAAGGTCCTCGACAGCATCTGGTTCGCCGTCCTGTTCGCCGCCGCCCTGGTGGCACTCGGAGCGGTCCTGGCCGTGCACGCCCCCGACCCTGGCATGGGGGCGATCACGCTCGCGGTGAGCGGGTGCGGGGCCGTGATCCACCTGGCGACGACCGTCCGACGGCGCCGCGATCGGGGTCGCTCGTGATCCGCCAGCGGCCGCGGTCGACCGTCACCATGCCACGCGCGAGCGCCGCCATCTACCCGTTGGCCGGGGCAGTGTCCGGTGCCGCCCTCGCGCTCGCCGTCGTCTCGTGGACCTGCTTCGCGCCGGACGATCCGACCGGACGAGCGCTCGCCGGGTGGTCGCCGCCGATGGTGCTCCTGTCCCTCTGCGGTCTTGCCGTGGCCGAGTGGCTGAAGCGGCGCCGCTGAAGCCCGCGACTCAGGGCCGGGCGACGAGGAGCACGAGCGACCCCTCGTACGACGGCTGCACCCGGAGCCGACCGTGCCGGGCGTCCCACGCCCCCGACTCCAGCGCGGACCGGAGCGCTGCCACCGATCGCCTCGCGGTCATCTCGTCGACGGACGCCCACGCCGGGTCCGCCCTGCGGACGTCCGGGTCGAGCAGCCGTTCCGGACGCCCGTAGTGCGCCTCGGTGACCCCGTCGACGCAGGTGAACGGGATCGGCAGCAGGGTGGTCGTGACGGTGTCGTCCGGCAGCGCGGCGGTGATCCGGTCGAGCGAGGGGGACCGCCGAGCCTCGGCGGCGATGACCTCGGGGGCGTACTCGGCGAGCCAGAAGTCCGGCATCCGCGCGGGGTCGCGCGTCAGGACGACGATCGGGCCGGCGGTCACCCGGCGGATCTCGGGCAGCACGCGCTCGGGCAGCATGCGCTCGGGGGCGTCGCGCTCGTGCTCGGGGAACGCCCACAGGGCAGCGTCGTGCATGCCGTCGGGGAGCTTGCCCTCGGTGGCGTCCACCCGGATGACCTCGCGATCCGCGGGCGCGTACGAACCGGCGCCGACACCGATCTCGAGCACCGTCCGGGCGTCACCGAGTGCGGTCCGCACGGCGCGCACGAAGGCGGGTTCGACGCGGAGGGTGCTCACCGGCACAGCGGGGTCAGTCGACCGGCTCGGACTCGGCGTCGCGCACGGCCGCGAGTCGCTCGGCGCGCTCCGTCGCCGCCCACGACCCGAGCAGCGCGAGCGACCGCTCCGACTCGCTGCCCGGCTCCGCCGAGTACGAGAACATCGTCAGGCCCGGGTCGGCCACCAGGTCGAGCGCCTCGTACGTCAGGTGCAGCTCGCCCACGACGGGGTGGTCGATGCGCTTCTTGCCCGTGCGGTGCAGCCGGACGTCGTGCGCGGCCCACCAGGAGCGGAACTCCTCGCTGCGGGTGGACAGCTCACCGACGAGCGTCACGAGCCCGGGCTCGCAGGGGTTCGACACGGCGGCGGCGCGGAGGACCGCCACGGCGTCGCGCGCGGTCTGCGCCCAGTCGGGGAAGAACGTCTTGGCTGCGGGGTCGAGGAACGTGAAGCGCGCGGTGTTCACCGGACGTCCGGGCCCGGCGAACATCGGCGCGTACAGCGCCTGTCCGAGCTCGTTCGTCGCGACGACGTCACCGCGCTCGTTCCGGATCCACGCGGGGGCACCGGTGATCGCGTCGAGCAGTCGCTGGACGCCGGGCCGGACACGGGTCGGCACGTTCCGGTGCATGACCTTCACGCCGGAGTTCGCCAGCCGGGCGAGGTCCCAGAGGTGCACGCGTTCGTCCTCGTCGAGCTGGAGCGCGCCGGCGAGCCCCTCCAGCACGCTGTCCGAGACGCCCTTCAGCGAGCCGCGTTCGAGCCGCGTGTAGTAGTCGACGCTGACCCCGGCGAGCATGGCGACCTCGTGCCGCCGCAGACCGGGCACCCGTCGCACCCCGCCGCCGAACGACGGCATGCCGACCTGGTCGGGGGTGAGGCGGGCCCGTCGTGAGGACAGGAAGTCGCGGATCTCGTTGCGGACGTCGATACCCATGCCCCGAGCGTACGTGCCCCACCCGGTGCGGAAGGAGGCACTGGAGGTACCTGTGGACTGACTGGAGGCACGTGGCGGCCCCGCCACGCGCCTCCAGTCCGGCTCCTGGTGCGGCTACTGCACCGGCGCGACCGCGCCGATCCGCACCCGCGCCACCCGGTGCCCGTCCATCTCGGTCACCTCGAGCCGGTGCTCGCCCACCCGGACGACGTCGCCGACGACGGGTACGCGGTCGAGGTGCACCTGCACGAGCCCACCGACCGTCTCGTAGTCACCGTCGGGCAGCTCGGGACCACCGTCGGCCGCGAGGTCCTCGAGCACGGTCGCGCCGTCGACCCCGTCCGTCTCGGCTGCCGGCTCGTCGTACTCGTCGCGGATCCGGCCGACGAGGTCCTCGAGGAGGGCCTCGAGCGTCACCATGCCCGCGCTGCCGCCGTACTCGTCGACGACGAGCGCGATCTGGTGCCCCTCGGTCCGCATGTCGGCGATGGCACCCGAGAGCGACTTCGTCTCGGGCAGTGCGAGCACCGGTCGGACGCGCGACGCGACCGGGGCGGACGGATCGGTCGGGCGGAGGAGGTCACGGAGGTGCACGAAGCCGGACACGTCGTCACGGGAGCCGACGGTGACGAGGTACCGGGTGTGACCGACCTGGATGGCATGGTCGGTGGCCTCGGCGATCGAGGTGGCGGCGTCGATAGTCGACACGTCGTACCAGGGGCGCATCGACTCGCGGAGGATGCGGTCACCGGCGTCGAGCGCGCTCCGGGCGATCCGACGGCCCTGCGCGTCGATGGCGTCGTGGTCGTCGACCAGGCCGCGGAGCTCCTCGGTGCTCATCGACTCGCTGCGGGCGTCCGGGTCGCCGCCGAGCAGCCGGACCACGGCGTCGGTGGTCTTCGACAGCACCCAGATGACCGGGCGCATCAGGGTCGCGAACCGGTCGAGCGTGGGCGCGACCGCCATCGAGAAGCCCTCGGCCCGCTGCAGGGCGAGCCGCTTCGGCACGAGTTCACCGAACACGAGCGAGAGGTAGGCGATGACGAGGGTCATCAGCACGAGCGCGACGGCCTCGGCGGTCCCGCGGTCGAGCCCGAGGCCGGCGAGGAGCGGGGCCACGTCCGGGGCGATCGACGAGGCACCGTACGCGGCCGAGAAGAACCCCGCGACGGTCACGCCGATCTGCACGGCGGAGAGGAATCGGTTCGGGTTGCGCCCGAGTGCGGCGACCCGGGCGCCCCGGACACCGCGGCGTTCCAGCTGCTGCAGCTGGGACTCCCGGAGGGAGACGAGCGCGATCTCGGCTGCGGCGAACACGCCGCCGACGAGCACGAAGAGGATGACGAGCCCGAACGCGATCCAGGTGTCGGCGCCCATCAGCGGGTCGGCCGGTCAGATCGGCGATGGGCGGCGGGTCTGTGACAGTCGTCCATGCCTGTGATCCTGCACAGGGAAGCTGGTCAGGTGGTGAGCGAACGCCCGATGCGCGCTTCGAGCCAGGCCTCGGGGTCGATCGGGGTCACACCGTCCATCAGGACCTCGAGGTGCAGGTGCGCCCCGGTCGAGACGCCGGACGTGCCGACCTGGCCGACGAACTCCCCCGCCTGCACGGTGTCGCCGACCTTGAGCGGCGACGAGCCCGGGATCATGTGGCCGTACAGCGTCGACACCTTCCGGCCGTCGATCACGTGGTCGATGATGACCGCGTTGCCGTACGAGAAGTACGTGCCCGAGACCCGGACCGTGCCGGCGGCGACGGCACCGATCGGCGCGCCCATGCCGGGGTTGAAGTCGAGGCCCTGGTGCAGGGACGAGCACGCACCGCACGGGGCCGAGCGGTAGCCAAAGCCGGAGCTCATGCGGACCGGGCCGGGGAACGGCGAGCGGACGTCGCCGCCGAACGAGACGGCGTTCGCCGCGCTGACCCCCGCCTTCCCGCCGGTCGACGGGCCGACGACGATCGAGCCGCCGCCGATCGTGAAGCCGTCGCGGTCGAGGCCGGTCGCGGTGATCGCCTGGGTGACGGCGTAGTCCTGCGTGCGGACGGTCGGGGCGATCGTCGAGGTGGCGACCGAGGTGCCGGCGCTCGCGTGCGCGGGCATGGCGGAGGCGGCGAACATTGCGAGGGCGGCGATCGCGCTCGTCACCGTGATGCGGCTCGCGCGCTGGGAGCGGGTCGGACCGGTGCGGGCGACGCGCGGGGCCGTGGGGGCCACTGCGCGGGCGGTGCCGGGGCGACGGACGACGCGGGTGATCCGGGCGTCGACGTGCTCCGTGGTGGCCCGGGCGGCGGTGGCACGGCGGCCGACGGGGGCGGCCGCGGCCTGCGTGGTGGTGGCCTGCGTCGGGACGACGGCGGCGGGCGACGGCGTGGGCGCGTCGGGCTGCGCTGGACGCGAGCGGCGTGCCGGTCGGCGGGCCGCTGCACGCTCGGCCTCGAGGGCGGCGCGTCGGGACAGGTGCACCACCGGGGTCTCCGGGTGCTGGTCGAGTTCGCGTGTCGTCGTCATGGCCGCCCACCATTCTGCACGACTCTGTCGCTTTGTACAGGGGCAGTCGTGATCTCCTCGTTACCGAACGACCCGGGGAGGCGGCCGGACATCCGGCCCGCTCGCCCCGGGCACACGGCGATCGGTAGTGTCCGAGACACCGAGCGGAAGGACCCCGACATGGCCCGCAGACCGCGCGAGCGGCACGAACCCGTCGACCTGGCGCGCGCGCACGTCGTGCTCGCCGGCACCCAGGAGCTGCTGCCCGTGCTGCGGGCCGCGTCCGTCCGGGCCGGCGTCGACGCGGCACGGATGCGCGTCGTGGGCGTCGACGACCCGCCGGACCCGGGTGAGACCTGGGACGCCGAGCTCGCCGTCATCGCGATCCGCCGGCCGGGCGACGACCCCGCGTTCCACCGCGCACACGAGGCTGCCGAGCGCATCGACCCGCTGCTCGCCCCGCACGCCGTCCGGATCGTCGTGACGGTCTCCGGTGCGACCCGGCTCGTGCCGAAGGTCGAGCGGACGCTGACCTCCGAGGTGCTGCACCAGATCGGGGAGGCCTCGGCCCGGTCCGGCTCGGAGCGCCCGTTCCGTCCGCTCCGCATGCGCCTCGGGCTCACCGCGCTGCGGGCCGCCGGGGTGCGGGTGTTCCGGATCGCGATCAGCGAGTAGCCGCGCGCTCCGCGATGCGCCGGGCGCGGACGGCCGCGGTCGGCGTCGCGTCGGGCGATGTATCTTGATGTCGAGACATCCTGCGCCCCGAGTAGCGTGGACGTACCGACGGCATGAACAAGGGAGTACCCGCCAGCATGGCCAAGATCATCTACACCCTCACCGACGAGGCACCGTTCCTCGCCACGCACTCCTTCCTCCCGGTCGTCCAGGCCTTCGCGCGCACCGCGGGGGTCGACGTCGAGACCCGCGACATCTCGCTCTCCGGCCGGATCATCGCCCAGTTCCCGGAGCGGCTCACCGCCGAGCAGCGCCTGGACGACGCCCTGACCGAGCTCGGCGAGCTCGCGAAGACGCCCGAGGCGAACATCATCAAGCTGCCGAACATCTCGGCGTCCATCCCGCAGCTCAAGGCCGCGATCAAGGAGCTCCAGGCGCAGGGCTACGACCTGCCCGCCTACCCCGACGAGCCCACCACGGACGAGGAGCGCGACGTCCGCGCCCGCTACGACCGCACCAAGGGCAGCGCCGTCAACCCGGTGCTCCGCGAGGGCAACTCGGACCGCCGCGCGCCGCTCTCGGTGAAGAACTACGCGAAGAAGCACCCGCACCGCATGGGCGCGTGGAGTGCCGACTCGAAGACGAACGTCGTGACGATGGGCGAGGACGACTTCCGGTCGAACGAGCAGTCGTGGATCGCCCCCGCCGACGACACCCTGACCATCGAGTTCGTGGCGGCCGACGGCGCGACGACCGTCCTCAAGCAGTCGATCCCCGTCCTCGCGGGCGAGGTCGTCGACGGCACCGTGCTGCACGTCCGCGCGCTCGAGGCGTTCCTGCGTGACCAGATCTGGGCCGCGCAGGACCAGGGCGTCCTGTTCTCGGTCCACCTCAAGGCGACGATGATGAAGGTCTCCGACCCGATCATCTTCGGCCACGTCATCCGCGCGTTCTTCCCGACCGTGTTCGAGCGCTTCGGTGCCGACCTCGCCGCCGCCGGCCTCAACCCGAACGACGGCCTCGGCTCGATCCTGGCCGGGCTCGACAGCGTGCCGAACGGCGCGGAGATCAAGCAGGCGTTCGCCGACGGGATCGACGCCGGGCCCGAGCTGGCGATGGTCGACTCGGACAAGGGCATCACGAACCTGCACGTGCCGAGCGACGTCATCGTCGACGCCTCGATGCCTGCGATGATCCGCACGTCCGGCCACATGTGGGGCCCGGACGGCGAGGAGCACGACACCCTCGCGGTCATCCCGGACTCGAGCTACGCCGGCATCTACCAGGCCGTCATCGAGGACTGCCGCGCGAACGGCGCCTTCGACCCGTCGACCATGGGCTCGGTGCCCAACGTCGGGCTCATGGCGCAGAAGGCCGAGGAGTACGGCTCGCACGACAAGACCTTCGAGCTCCCGGGTGCCGGGCGCGTCCGCGTCGTCACGAGCGGCGGCGAGACCGTCATCGAGCACGAGGTCGAGGAGGGCGACATCTGGCGTGCCTGCCAGACGAAGGACGTCGCGATCCGTGACTGGGTGAAGCTCGCCGTGACGCGGGCCCGTGCCACCGGCTCCCCCGCCGTGTTCTGGCTCGACGAGACCCGCGCGCACGACGCGAACCTGATCGGTCTGGTGCGCACGTACCTCGGCGAGCAGGACACCGACGGCCTGCAGATCGAGGTCCTCTCGCCCGAGGACGCCATGCGCTTCTCGCTCGAGCGCATCCGCCGCGGCGAGGACACGATCTCGGTCACGGGCAACGTCCTCCGCGACTACCTCACCGACCTGTTCCCGATCATGGAGCTCGGCACCTCGGCGAAGATGCTCTCCGTCGTCCCGCTCCTCGGCGGCGGCGGCCTGTTCGAGACCGGTGCCGGCGGCTCGGCCCCGAAGCACGTGCAGCAGCTCGTCGAACAGAACTACCTGCGCTGGGACTCCCTGGGCGAGTTCCTGGCGCTCGCGGTGTCGTTCGAGCACCTCGCCGGCGTGACCGGCAACGCGCGGGCGAAGGTCCTCGCGGACACGCTCGACCGTGCCACGGGCACGTTCCTCGACGAGGACAAGTCCCCGGGTCGCAAGCTCGGCTCGATCGACAACCGCGGCAGCCACTTCTACCTGGCGAAGTACTGGGCCGACGAGCTCGCCCGGCAGACCGACGACGCCGAGCTCGCTTCGGCGTTCCGCGGTCTGGCGCAGCAGCTCGACGAGCACGAGTCGACGATCGTGGCGGAGCTGAACGGCGTGCAGGGCCACCCCGCGGACATCGGCGGGTACTACCGGCCGGACGACGCCAAGACGAGCGCCGTGATGCGTCCGTCGGCCACGCTGAACGAGGCGCTGGCCGCGCTCTAGACGCGCACCGGAACGGACGGGAGGCGCGGTGCCAGCTGGCACCGCGCCTCCCGTCTGTCCGTGGTCGCCCCCACCCCGCATCCCGCCCACGCCGCGGACGTGAGCGGCATGCCGTGCCCGCTCGGGGAGGGGGTGGCCGGTCGGCGCGCGGAGCTCGCGCCGGGCCTCAACCGCGCGAGGGCACCGGCGGGCCGGCGACCAGCAGGCCCGAGAAGACGAGCGCGACCGCCACGACCCCGATGCCCGCCGCCACCGCCGGCCGACGCACCACGAAGAACAGCAGCCGGTCCCAGGCCCCCGACCGCGCGTCCGGGGTCCGGCGCCACGCCCCGTCGAGCATGCCGCGCCGAGCGACCGCCACCTCGAACGGCACCGTGGCGTACGGCACCACCGCGCTCGCCCACCCGAGCACGAGCGCCCCGACGGACCACCGCTGGTTCACCGCGACGACCGTCGTCACCACCAGGTACGCCAGGAACACGAAACCGTGGACGCCCCCGCCGATCCGCACGCCCCAGTCGCCGGCGTCCAGCCCGTACTTCAGCACCATCCCGGCGATGAGCAGCGTCCAGGTCACGAGTTCGGCCACGGCGGCGGCGCGGAACAGGGATCGGGGAGTCATGGCGACATCGTGGCGCACCGACCTGGAGACCTCCGACACGGGCACGGTAGCGTCGGTCGCATGTCAGCGCCGACCGAAGACCGTCCCCTGAACATCGTCGTCTGGAACGAGAACGTCCACGAGAGCCGCGGCGATGCCACCGTGATCGGGCACTACCCCGACGGCATGCACACCGTCATCGCCGCCGCGCTCCGCGAGCACCACCCCGAGGCGGAGGTCTCGACGGCCACGCTCCAGGAGCCCGAGCACGGACTGTCGGCGGAGCGGCTCGCGGGTGTGGACGTCCTGTTCTGGTGGGGCCACGCCGCCCACGACGAGGTGTCCGACGAGGTCGTCGACCGCGTGGTCGCCGCCGTGCACGCCGGGATGGGGCTCGTGGTCCTGCACTCCGGGCACTACTCGAAGCCGTTCAAGCGCCTGATGGGGACGACCTGCTCCCTGAAGTGGCGCAACGACGGGGAGCGCGAGCTCGTCTGGACGGTGGCGCCCGAGCACCCGATCGCCGCCGGGGTCCCGCACCCGATCGTCATCGACCGGCAGGAGATGTACGGGGAGTTCTTCGACATCCCGCGCCCGGACGAGGAGGTCTTCCTGTCGACGTTCGCCGGCGGCGAGGTGTTCCGGTCCGGTGTCGCCTGGCGTCGCGGCCTCGGGAAGGTCTTCTACTTCTCGCCCGGCGACCAGGAGTACCCGGTGTACCACCACGCGGACATCCAGCGGGTGCTGGCGAACGCAGCGGCCTGGGTCGCCCCGACATCCGCTCGACGCGAGCTGACCGCCGACCCCCACCCGCGGGACTGGTTCCTCAGGGCGGCGCCGGGTACAACGGAGGAGTGACAGAGCTCGAGCCCGCGGAGCGCCGGACGGCCGTGATCGAGGCGCTCGGCGTGCTCGGGAGCGGGCCGGAGGAACGCTTCGACCGGATCACCCGGATGACCCACGAGGCCTTCGGTGTGCCGCTGACCTTCCTCAACCTCGTGCACCACGACCTGGTCACCACGCAGTCGACGTTCGGGTTCCAGCAGGGCACGAGCGTTCCGGCGACCGAGCAGTTCTGCGCGACCACGGTGCTGTCGCCCGACCCGATGGTGATCCCCGACGTCGCGCTCGACGTCCGGTTCGCACAGACACCCGCGGCGACGGAGTACGGGATCCGCTTCTACGCGGGCGCTCCGCTCACCATGCCGGACGGCACCCGGGTCGGCACGCTCTGCGTGATGGACGCGCAGCCGCGGGTGTTCTCCGACGAGGACCTCACGCTGCTGGGGGACCTGGCGCGCTGGGCGGAGCGGGAGCTCGGCCACTCGATCGAGCGCGGACGGGTCCAGCAGGTGCTGCGGGGCCTCCTCCCCGAGCCCGTCACCGTCCCCGGGTACGCCGTGGACGCGCTGACGTTCCCCAGCGAGGACGCCGGCGACGTCGTCGACTGGCGGGTCGCAGCGGACGGTCGACTGCACGTCACCGTGGGCACCGTACCGGCTCCGGGCCGCGCATCGGCCCTGCTCGCCGCCGCGGTGCGGTCGGCGGTCGTTGCCCGGACGGGCCAGCCGGTGGACGTCGCGATCGCCGGCCTGGAGGCGCAGCTCACCCCCGACCTGTCGGCCGCCGGGACCGTCGCATCGCTGACGCACCTGCGGCTGGACCCCGAGACGGGGCGCGTCGAGCACGTGGGCGCCGGGCACGGCCTCGCCGTCGTCGTGCGCGCGGACGGCGGCGCGGAGGTGCTCGGTGGCGAGGCGGCGCCCCTCGGCGTCCAGCCCGCCGGACGCACCCGGACGGTCGGCTCCACCGTCCTCGCTCCCGGCGACCGCCTCGTGCTCGGCACCGACGACGCGCTCGCGGACGTCGGCGGGCTCGACGCCCTCGTCGACGCCGTCCGGGCCGCCGGCGACGGCACCGCGGCGGTCGAGGCGGTGCGACCCCTGGTCGAGCGCGGTGCGCTGCTCGCCGTCGCCCGACACTGAGCCGGACCGAGCACGGACCGTGCCGCGCGGCCGTTCAGCGCGCGGCGGGACGGTCGGTCAGCGAGACGACCAGCAGCGTCGCGAGCATGCCGACGCCGGCGAGCTCGATGCCGAGTCCGGCCAGCTGCCAGTAGGCGCTCGCGACGCGCTGCGGCTGCGTGATCGCGTCCGGCCACCACCCGTCGATCAGTGGGAAGGGCCCCGGGAAGGGGTCGAGCCCGAACACCACGAGGCCGCCGAGCAGCAGGACGACACCGAGGCCGGCCATCGCGCCCCGCGACCGGCGCAGCATGCGGGCGACGAGGGCCGCGGCCATGCCGGCCAGTCCCACGACGGCGAGCAGGAACGCCGCGACGACGATCGTCTGCGGAGTGAGCGCGACCCAGTCGAGCACGGCGATCGGCAGGAGCAGCCAGCGCCCGGTCCGGGCCCAGCGCGCGGGGTTCCGCCATCCGTCCATGCCGGAACGGTACGACAGGCCCGGTCCGGGAACCTGGGACCGCCGGTGGGACGGGCACTCAGGACGCGAGCACCCGACGCGCGAAGCCGACGAGGAACCGGCCGACCGCGCCGCGCATCGACGCGGCCTGCCGGACGAGCCCCCGGACGCGCAGCACCCCGGCGGCGACCACCCGGCCGTCGGTCCGACCGGCTGCGAGCCAGGACTCGTCGTCCCGCGCGGCCACCTCGGCGCGCGGGACACGGACGACCACCGTGGCGAGCGTCGTCGTCTCCCGCCAAGCGCGCCACGGAGCGCCCGTGACGGTCTTCACGCCCTCGACCACGTACCCGTGGCCACCGTGCAGCACGAGCAGCCGGTAGTGCATCCGCCGCCGACCGGGTGCCGCGGCGAGGAGGTCTGCGAACCCACACGCCACGGGCAGCACCGTGCCGCCGATGCCCCGCACGGACCCGGCGGTGATCCGGGCGCGGTACCCGTCGGTCGCGTCGACGCCCTCGACGAGCACGTGCAGGTCGTCGAGGTCGAGCTCCACCGTCTCCGAGAGGTCCGCCGTCGCGGCCGTGTCCCGGAGCTCGGCGTCGGTCGTCGGCACACCACGCGGCGGCAGGGTCCACGGGCGCGGGTCGACCCGGCCGACCGGCCCCGCCATGCGCTCCCGGAAACGGATCATCGTCCGACCTCCCGCAGCACGAAGTCCACGAGTCGGCTCCGTGCCGACTCGCCGACGGGCCACGACTCGAGGTCGATCCCGTGTCGGGAACCCGGGAAGTCCTGCACCCGGACCGCGGCACCGGCCCGCGGCGCCACGCGCTCGGCCCAGGAACGCACGGCGGGCACGTCCACGTAGCGGTCCTCGTCCTCACCGCCGAGCTGCACGAGCGTCGGCACCCCGTCCGGCAGCGGGGTGGCCACCGCGACCCCGGCCTGGGCGACGAGCCGACCCGCGAACACCGGGTCGAGGAACGGTGATGCGGGGGCCGGTGGTCCGACGACCGGTGCGTGCAGGTCGTGCGTGAGGGCCCGGAGGCGGGAGACGCCGTCGCCGCCCGCGAAGGTGCGCGGTGCGACGGCGGGCGATTCGAGCGCGAGTGCGCGGACCGGGCGCCCGAGTGCCCGGCGCTCCGCCGGGTCCTGCACGAACCGCGTGGCGAGGAGCCCGCCGAAGGACCACCCGGCGACGACCAGCGGCCGGTCCGGGTCCTGCTCGGTGGCCTGCAGGACCCGGCCGGACAGCGCGGCGAGGTCGTCGAAGGACCACCGGTCGATCGGTCCCGCGTCGGTCTCGCCGTGCGACGGCAGGTCGAACGACACGACCCGGACGCCGGCCGCGGTGAGCGCGTCGGAGAGTGCGGCGTGGTTGTCCAGGCGGTCCGCGTGCCCGTGCAGGAACAGGAGGTCGGCGACCGGCTCCCCCTCCGGTTCGGCGACGCCCACGCGGACGCGGTGCGCCCCGCCGCCGAGGCCCGGGACGGCGAGCATGCCCGTGCGCAGCCGGGCCACCGGTCCTCGCGAGGGTCGCAGCTGCAAGGCGGCGGTGACGGCACCGCCGTCGGCGCTGAGCGCCCGGTGGGTCTCGACGGTCTCGGCGACCGAGGGCACGACGCCCGCGGCGAGGGCGACGGCAGCGGCGACCCCGAGCGCGACCGCACCCGTCCGTGCCCGCGTCACCGTGCGCCTCCCGGTCGGGTGGTGCCGGCGAGGAGCCGGGGCAGGTCGCGTTGCACCAGTCGTTCCGCGATCCGCTCGGCGAGCGAGGCGATGGTGAGCGACGGGTTCGCGCCGGTGCTCGTCGGGCAGAGCGCACCGTCGACGACGTAGAGGCCGTCGTGCACGCCGCCGCCCGGGTCGAAGACGCGTCCGTCCGCGTCGCAGACGCCCTCGGCGGGCCGGTCCGCCGTCGCCGCGCCGCCCAGCGGGTGCACCGTGATCGGGGTGGTCGACGGGAGCCCGCGACGCAGGAGCGCGTGCCGGGGGTTGCCGACGTGGGTGGCCTCGGCACCCTCGGAGAGCAGCCGCAGGTCGTCGAGCTGCCGCGAGTAGACGTCCTGCCGCCCGGCGTCGGCCCAGACGATCCGGGGCTCGTCGCGCTGGTCGAGCTCGATCCGGCCGGCGGCGGCGTCGGAGCCCATCGCCAGCCAGACCTGCGAGTGCTCGATCGCCGAACAGCCCGGCGGGCAGCCGTTCGGGCGCAGGTCGCACCACACCCGGCTGTCCGCCGACAGGGCGAACCGGAGGCCGAGGACCCGGCGGAGCGCGTCGGCGAGCGGGTGCGGCAGCGCGCCGTCCTGCACGAGGTACCCGTCGCGGCCGTCGCGCAGGTCGAGCGCGGTCGTGATGGTCGGTCCGATCGGCACCTCCGGCCGGTGCTGGTCCCGCGCACCCATGCCGGTCCGTCGGCTCATCGAGTTGTACGACACCGCGAGCGAGTCGGCGTTGCCGGAGAACCCGTGGCCGAGCCGGTCGCTCGTGGCGAGCCCGGCACGGCGGCTCCGGAGGAGGACCGCGGTCGTGCCGAGGGCGCCCGCCCCGAGCACGACCACGTCGGCGTGCAGCGTGAACGGCGTGCTCGTCCGGCGTCGTCCGGTCGCAGCGTGCCGGACCCCGTGCAGCGTCCAGCGACGGCCCGTGGCGGTGCCCGGCGTCACGTGCAGCACCTCCGTGCGCGTGACGAGCCGCGCGCCGGAGGCCGCGGCCATCGGCAGGTAACTCGCCCACATCGTCGTCTTCGCGCCGACGTTGCACCCCGTCACGCAGTTGCCGCAGCGGGTGCAACCGGGTGCGCCGGTGATCGGGTCGTCCCGCAGCCGCACGGCGAGGGGCACGCGGACCGGCGTCCGCCCGTGCGCGCGCCCGAGGGCGGTCAGCGCCGTGGCCTTCGGCACCGGGCGGTCCTCGGTCTCGGGTCGCAGCACGGCCCGGACCCGGTCGGCGTACGGCCGCAGGACCGCCGCGTCGATCCCGGTCGGCCAACCGTGGGCGAAGACGTCCGGGTCGGCCTCGAGCAGCACGTTGGCGTACACGAGCGAGCCGCCGCCGAGGCCGTTGGCGGTGAGGCGGTCGACGTCGCTGCCGAGCTGCAGGTCGAACAGGCCGAGCGGGTTGCGTCGGCTGCGCAGGGCCGACCGGATGCCGGCGAGGTCGGTGGGGAACGTGCCCGGTGGCCACTCCTCGCCGCGCTCCAGGACGACGACGCCCCCGGTCGCCGCGGCGATGCGGGCGGCGGCGACGGATGCGCCGAAGCCGGATCCGACCACCGCGACGGCGCACTCGGTCGGCAGGTCCTCCGTGGCGAGGGGGTTCATCGGTCTCCTCCGGTGAGGATGCGCTCGGCGGCGCGTTCGGACATGGCGAAGATCGTCATCAGCGGGAACAGGCCGGGGATGACCGGGAAGGCCGAGGCGTCGACGACGCGGAGACCGCGGGTGCCCCGGACGCGGTGGTCGCTGTCGAGGACGGCGAGCGGGTCCCCGCCGGCACCCATCCGTGCGGAGCAGCTGGCGTGGTGCCCCCAGGCGTCGCGACGGATCACCGCGTCGAGTTCGTCGCCGTGCACGCCGGCGCCCGGCCAGACCTCGCGGGCGGTCGCGGCGTCCCCGAAACGCAGCGCCCGGGCGGTGCGGTCGATCCGTCTGGCCTGGTCGATGCCGGCGCGGACCGCGCGGAGGTCCTGGCGGACGCCCGGGGAGTCCCCGTCGTCGTCGAAGTAGCGGAAGTTGATCGCGGGCGGTTCGGTCGGGTCGCTGCTGCGCAGTCGCACGGTGCCGTCCATGCTCCGCTGGTACCCGCGGATCACCGCCCAGTTGAAGTGGTCGCCGCCGCGCAGGCCGTCCTCCGCGAAGCCGGGTCGGTAGCCGCGGAAGTCCGACGGTGCCCCGAAGACGAACAGCTCGGGGTGCTCGCTGCCGCCCGGCGCCTTGCGCTTGACGCCGACCAGGATCCCGTTGGACCGGTAGAGCGCGTTCGGGTCGCCCGACCGCCACTGACGCATGCCGGGGTCGCCCGGTCGTCCGTACCGCTTGCCCTGGAGCACGGAGAACTCGCGGTCGTACTCGGTGACGACGGTCATCTCGTACCGGTCCTGCAGGTTCGCGCCGACCCCTGGGGCGTCCACGACGACGGGCAGTTCGTGTGCGCGGAGGTGCTCGGCGGGGCCGACGCCGGAGAGCATCAGGAGCTGCGGGGTGTTGAAGGCCCCGGCAGCGACGATCACCTCGCGCCTGGCGGTGACCCGGACGCGTGCCGCGTCGCGCTGCTGCGGACCGAGGCGTCGACGGAGGGGACTCGCGCCGTACTGGTACGGAGCGACGACGACGTCCACGCCCACGGCCCGCGGACCCCGGTCGTCGTCACGGAACACGACGCGCTCGACGAGCGCGTCCGACTGGACCGCCAGCCGGCCGTCGCAGCGCGGGACCGCTTCGAGGAGTCGCTCGCGGGTGCCGTAGCGCTTGCCGTCCCGTGACGACTGCGGTACGAGGAACGCGCCCTCGCGGTACGCCTCGATGCCCCGTTCGTCGTTGGGGTCGAGCAGCGTGCCGCCGACCGTGCCCCGGTCGACGTCGACGTCGGAGGCCGGCGGTGCGAGGTGCCCGGTCTCGACGAGCGCCGCGGTGACGATCCGGGCGAGCGTCGGGTCCTCCGTGAGCACGGCGGCCGGGGAGGTCTCGATCGGCAGCCACTCGCGCACACGGTCCTGGTACCGGCGCATCACCGCGGCGTTCCAACCGGGGTCGCCGGTGATCCGCCCGATCCGGTCCCAGTCGTCGGACTCGGGCGCCAGCATGAGCAGGGCGTGGTGCGCCGTGCAGCCGCCGAGGGTGGACGCCCGCGGGTAGAGCACGCCGTCCCGCTCCGGGACGAACGCGGAGCCGTGCGCCGCCGCGTCGGAGTAGTGCCGCACCCAGAAGTCCCAGCTCATCTCCGGGGCGCTCGAGGCGAAGAGGTGGAACGCGGGCACGTCGTAGACGTCGGGGTCGGTGCGGGCCGGCCCGGCGTCGAGCACGAGCACGCTGTGTCCGGCCTCGGCAAGCCGGACGGCGAGCGGGACCCCACCGGCCCCGGCGCCGACGACCACGTAGTCGTACTCGGTCGCGGTGCCGAGCGCGTCGGTGTCGACCGTGGGACGCCGGGGTCCGGCACCGGCCTCGGCCGGAGCATCGGAGCGGGAGACGACCGCGGCCGCCGCTGCCGCACCCGCTGCGGCCGCTCCGAGTCCCCCGGCGAGGAAGGACCGGCGGCTCGGCCGGGTCACCGGGCACCCCCGGCGGTGAGGAGGGCCGCGACCGTGCCGCCGGACACCATGAGCACGACGGCCAGCGCGAGCGCGGGCAGACCGGCGACGAGCGCCCAGACGACCGGGAGCGCGAGCGCTGCAGCCCAGAGCAGTGCCCGTCGTCGCGAGGTCCCGGTCCGGTCCACCGGGCGCGTGAGCGCGACGACGACGAGGGCCAGCAGCCCCCCGAGCCCCACCGTCCCGGCGGCGACCGCCCCCTGTGTGACCGCGACCGCCGTCTCGACGACCTGCAGCGCGGCGAGGACGAGCACCGTCACGAGTCCGGTGCGGGCGGCCCGGACGGCGGCGACGGCCAGGCACCCGAGGACCACGGCGACGGCGAGGAGCACGGACGGCCACGGTGCCACCGGTGCCAGCGCGGTCGACACGGCGGGCACCGCACCGAGGGCGACCTGCACGACGAGTGCGGTGGTCGCGGTTGCCCGGACGGTGCGCCACACGGTGGTCACCGACGGTCGTCGGTCCGCGGCGACGAGGGTGACCGCGGCGGCCACCGCCCCGGTGAGGACCACGACGTCCGCTCCGTCGAGGGCGGCGCCGTCGTGGGCGAGCGGGTGGACCAGCAACGCGATCGCGACCGGGAGCACCAGGGTGGTCGTCGCGGTCAGGGTCCGCGCGGGGGCGACGGTCCGCAGCCACCACAGGCCGGCCGCCGCGAGCACGAGCGTGGCCCACGGTGCCTCGCCGTACACGTGCGCGAGCGCTCCCCACCCGAGTCCGAGGAGCTGCACGACGGCCGCGTGCACGGACGACCGGAACCACAGTGCGATCGCGCCGTTCACCGCGATCGCCAGGAGCCCGACGGCGACGAGCGCTCCCCCGAGCCCGACGGCGTTCACGGTCCCCGCCACCGCGAGGGCGCCCGTGACACCGGCCCACCCCGCCCAGGCGCGCGCGGCCCAGGTCCGGCCACGGGCAGCGTGCCGGCGACCGACGACGAGGAAGGCGCCGGTCAGACCGGCGAGCACGAGCGGCAGCACCCAGGTGCCGACGACGGGCAGCAGCCGGGCGATGACGAGGACGACCCCGCCGGCGAGCAGCAGGGTGGCGGCCGAGAGGACGGCGGCGCGAGGGCGGTCGGCGACGGTGTAGACCGGGGCGCCGTCCTGCGGGCCGTGGTCGAGCGGCGGGGCAGCGGCGAGCGATGACTGGCGGATCACCGGCAGTATGTTACGTACTCGCGTCCGAGAGTCCGGTGGACCCGATGACGCGGGTCCCCCCACGGACACCCACGTCACCGCTGCCACCAGGATACCGAGGAGCACTCAGCCCTCCCGGCCCCAGTTCACGGGTGCGCGGCAGACGGCTACCCTGACCCGATGGCCACCCCCGCCGCCGAGGTCGACGTCGGCGTCTCCCTGGTCCGGGCGCTCCTCGTCGACCAGCACCCCGACCTCGCGGACCTGCCGCTCCGGATCGTCGCGAGCGGCTGGGACAACGTCGTGCTCCGGCTCGGCACCGACCTCGCGGTCCGGGTCCCCCGCCGTGCGGCCGCCGCGGAGCTCGTCGAGCACGAGCAGCGGTGGCTTCCCGAACTCGCTCCGCTGGTCGCGCCGGTGCCCGTCCCGCTGCCGGTCCGCACCGGCCGCCCGGCCCTCGGGTACCCGTGGTCGTGGAGCATCGTGCCGTGGTTGCCCGGGGTCGTCGCGGGCACCCGGCCGGGCGGACCGCGCCTCGGTTCGGCGCTCGCCGGGTTCCTCCGGCGGCTGCACGTGCCGGCTCCCTCGGACGCGCCGGTGAACCCGGTCCGCGCGGTGCCCCTCGCATCGCGGAGCGACGCGGTGCTGACGCGACTGACGACCGAGGACGTGCCCCGTGCCGGAGCGGCGGCCGCGCTCTGGCGGGCGGCGGCCGACGCACCCGCGTACACCGGGCCTGCCGTCTGGGTGCACGGCGACCTGCACCCCTTCAACGTCCTCGTCGACCCGTCGCCGGACGGCGACGACCGCCTGGCGGCAGTCGTCGACTTCGGGGACGTCACGGCGGGCGACCCCGCCGTCGACCTGGCGGCCGCCTGGCTGGTGCTCGGCCGGGAGGCGCGGGGCGCGTTCCGGACGTCGCTCGCGGTCGACGACGCTGCGTGGACCAGGGCACGGGGCTGGGCCGTGTCGATCGGCTCGGCGCTCCACACCACCGACGACCACGCCTTCCGGACCGTCGGCCGACGCGTCCTGGACGAAGTGCTGGACGACTGACTCCGCGCGGGGCTATCGTTCCCACACCATCCGTGCACGTGAAGATCGGAGGGGCCGACATGACCCTCGAGTTCCGCGTCCAGCACGACGTCGCCACCGACGCCTCTCCCGTCCCGTCCGTCCCCGACCGCACCGGCCTCCGCCGCCTGCTCGACCGGCTCGCCACCCGTCGTGCCGCCGCTCGCGTCCGCCGCGCTGAGGCCCGTCTGGCGGAGCTCGCCGACCTGCAACGGTTGCTCACCGGTGCGCGCGAGGTGATCGAGCGCGGCTGGATCCAGCACGCCTGGTTCGCCTACCTCGACGAGCACGGCCGGATGCGCAAGGCGTCGAGCGCTGCCGCGATGGACGTGCAGGGGCGTCCGCTCGTCGGGGCCTGCCTGGTCGGGTCGATCGTCTCGGCAGCCGGTGGCCCGCACGCCGTGCACTCGCAGCCCGTGCAGCGCGCGCTCGACGTGGTCTGGCACGCGCTCGCGGCCGACGAGGGGCAGCCGGTGCTCTGGTGTCCGGCACCCGACGTCCGCATGGGCCGTGTGCGCGACCTGACGACCTGGAACGACGCCCCCGCGCGGACCTCGGCCGAGGTCGCCGGGCTGCTGCTCACCGCCGAGCGCGTCGCCGTGTCGGAGTCGGAGCGCATCCGCGAGCGCGAACTGGCACGATCGAGGGCATGAGCGCCGACGCCGCCGTCCCCGAGGTCCCCGAGGTCCGTCCCGCGCCCGCGCGCGGGACGATCGCGTCGAGCGGCCTGTCGCTGCTGTCCGACGAGGGGGCGTCGCCCACGACGGACGCCACGGTCGTCAAGGCGACCCTGCAGCGGTACCTCCAGAAGCACCGCGCCGCACTGCTCGCCAAGCTCGACGGGCTCGCCGAACGCCAAGCGCGCTGGCCGGTCACGCCCACCGGCACGAACGTCCTCGGGCTCGTCAAGCACGTCGCCGGGGTGCAGGCGGGGTACCTCGGCCTGGTGTTCGGCCGGCCACTGCCGGACGCCCCGGCCTGGCTCGAGTCGTGGGAGGGCGACGACATGTACGCCGGGCCCGACGAGACGATGGACGACGTCGTGGCCTTCCACCACCGCAGCGCCGCGCACGCCGACGCCACGATCGAGGCGCTCGACCTCGACGCGCACGGGGTCGTGCCGTGGTGGCCGGAGGGGCACCGCGAGGTCACACTGCACCGGATCCTCGTGCACATGGCGTACGAGACCGCCCGGCACGCCGGGCACGCCGACATCGTGCGCGAGATGCTCGACGGTCTCGCCGGCGACGGGGACGGCAACCTCGCCGACAAGAGCCCGGACGAGTGGATCGCCTGGCGGGAGCACCTCGTCGACCTCGCGGAACGGTCCGGACTGCGCGGCCTGGAGTCATAGCCGACCACTGCTCGGCATCGTTACCGTTCTCCCAGGGTCGTCGGGGTCACCCCGCTCTGATCAGGGGATCCCTTCGCTTCGCTGAGGGCTGCGCGACCGGTGGACCGGTTGGTCCGTCGGTCCGGGAAGTCGAACCTGCGTACCTTCGAAGGCACTCGTGCCCCGATCCGTGGGCACTTCGGCCGACCGGAAGGGGGCGCCTCGCGTGTTCCAGTACGTCGTGGAGCGATGGGACCAGATCTGGTTCGCGTCGTGGCAGCACTTCTCGCTGGTGGTGCAGTGCGTCGTGCTCGCCACGGTCATCGCCGTCGCGCTCGCCGCACTCGTCTACCGCAGCGCCCGGCTGACCTCGATCGCGAACGGGGTGTCGGCCATCGGCCTGACGCTGCCGTCCTTCGCCGTGATCGGCCTGCTCATCGTGCCGCTCGGCTTCGGTGTGGTGCCGAGCGTCACCACCGTGGTGTTCTTCGCCGCGCTCCCCATCCTGCGCAACGCCGTCGTCGGGCTCGCCGAGATCCCGCCGACCGTCGTCGAGTCCGCCCGGGGGATCGGCATGAGCCGCTTCCGCACCCTCGTGCAGGTCGAGCTGCCGATGGCCTGGCCGATCATCCTCAGCGGCGTGCGGGTCTCCGCCCAGATGGTGATGGGCATCGCCGCGATCGCCGCGTACGCGCTCGGTCCGGGCCTCGGCGGCTTCATCTTCTCCGGGCTCTCGCGGCTCGGCGGCGCGAACGCGCTGTCCTCCGTCGTCGTCGGTGTGGTCGGGGTCGTCCTGATCGCCCTCGTCCTCGACCTGCTCCTCATCGGCCTCGGCCGCCTGACCATCTCGAGAGGTATCCGTGTCCAGCACTGACCCCGCCACCACCACCGCTCCCGCCGGGGACGTCACCGGCCGCAGCATCCTGCTCGACGAGGTCACCAAGCGGTACCCCGGGCAGACGAAGCCCGCGGTCGACGGCATCACGCTCGAGATCCCCGCCGGCAAGGTCGTCATGCTCGTCGGCCCGTCCGGCTGCGGCAAGACCACCACGCTGAAGATGATCAACCGGCTCATCGAACCCACCGAGGGCCGGATCGTCGTCGGCGACGAGGACGTCACGGGCATCGACGGCGACGAACTGCGCCGCCGCATGGGGTACGTGATCCAGGCCGGGGGACTCTTCCCGCACATGACGGTCGCGGCGAACATCGCGATCGTGCCGAAGATGCTCGGCTGGTCGAAGGAGAAGATCGCGGCCCGCGTCGACGAGCTCCTCGACCTGGTCTCGCTCGACCCGGACACCTACCGCGACCGCTTCCCGCGCGAACTCTCCGGCGGCCAGCAGCAGCGCGTCGGCGTAGCCCGGGCGCTCGCCGCCGACCCGCCCGTCCTGCTGATGGACGAGCCCTTCGGCGCGGTCGACCCGATCACCCGGCAGCGCCTGCAGGACGAACTCCTGCGGATCCAGGAGGAGCTGCACAAGACGATCGTCATCGTCACGCACGACTTCGACGAGGCCGTGAAGCTCGGCGACTGGATCGTGATCTTCACCGAGGGCGCGCACATCGTGCAGTACGACACCCCGGAGCGGATCCTCGCCGAGCCGGCGAACGAGTTCGTCGAGAACTTCATCGGCTCGGGCGCCGGGCTCAAGCAGCTCACGCTGAACCGCGTCCGCGACGTCGACGTGGTCTCCGCGGTGACGTGTTCGCCGGGCGAGGAGACGAAGGCCGTCCTGCAGCGGATGAACGAGGCCGGCGGCCACCAGCACGCCGTCGTCGTCGACCGCCGCCAGCGTCCGATCGGCTGGCCGTCGCGTCGGCAGCTCGAGCGCCTCGAGCGCGTACCGGAGGGCATCGACCCCGCCCTGCCGGTCGTCGGCGAGGCCGCCACGCTCAACGACGCGCTCGACACCATGCTCGTGTCGAGCGCCGGCGCCGCCCTCGTCACCGGCCGTCGCGACGCGTTCCGCGGCGTGATCACGGTCGAGACCGTCATGGAGGCGATCACGCGCTCGCGTTCCGCCGCAGCCGCCGAGCAGGCCTACACGCCGGTCGGCACGAACACGAACCCGATCGAGACCATGCCGTCCGCGCCGGTCACCCCGACGGTGGCGCCGTCCGGGGAGGACCTGTGAGCGCGGTCGCCGCGGGGCCCGCCACCGGCAGGGCGACGTCCTGGAAGGGCCTCGCGGTCCAGCCGATCGCGATCCTCGTGGTGCTCGCCGCATGGCTCGTCTGGCTGCGCACCGCGGACCTCACCGCGACCGAGCGGCAGACGCTGAACGGCGCGTCGATCCTCAACCTGGCCGGGCAGCACCTCGTGCTCACGCTGCAGGCCACGCTCCTGGTGCTCGTCATCGGCATCCCGCTCGGCATCCTGCTCACCCGCGGACCGTTCCGCCGCGCGAGTCCGGCCGTCATCGCCGTCGCGAACTTCGGGCAGGCCGCCCCCGCGGTCGGGCTCATCGTCCTGCTCGCGGCGTGGCTCGGGCTGAACTCGTGGTCGGCAGTCGTCGCCCTCGTGCTCTACGCGATCCTGCCGGTGCTGCGGAACACGATGCTCGGCGTGCAGAGCGTCGACGACCGGCTCGTCGAGGCCGGGCGAGGCATGGGGATGAGCGCGTTCAGCGTGCTCCTCAAGGTGGAGCTGCCGCTCGCCGTGCCGGTCATGCTCTCCGGCATCCGCACTGCCCTCGTGCTGCTCGTCGGCACCGCCAGCCTCGCGACGTTCGTCGGCGCGGGCGGCCTCGGGCTCCTGATCACCACCGGCGTGACGCTGTTCCTGCCGAAGGTGCTCGTCTCGGGAGCGCTCCTCGTGGCGCTCCTCGCCCTGTCCATCGACTGGATCGGCCGCGTGGTCGAGACCGTCGCACGACCGAAGGGACTCCGATGACCCGCAGCACCCGCAGCACCCGCAGCACCCGCAGCACCCGCAGCACCCGCACCCGCGGTACCACCCGCCGCTCCCGCGTGCGCCTGGTCGCCACGGGCGTCCTCGCCGGCACCGCCGCCCTCGCCCTCGCCGGGTGTGGGCTCCAGCCGGCGACGTCGTTCGTCCCCGCCGCCGGACCCGGGTCCATCGAGCGCATCGACGACCTGCCCGTCGACGCCCACCTCACCGTGACGAGCAAGAACTTCACGGAGCAGCTCGTCCTCGGCAAGATCGCCGTGCTCGCCGCCAAGGCCGCCGGCTTCGACGTCACCGACGAGACGAACGTCCCGGGCAGCGTCGCCGTGCGCGAGCTGATGACCTCGCACGGCGCCGACTTCACGTACGAGTACACCGGTACCGCGTGGCTGACCTTCATGGGGCACGCCGAGGGGATCCCGGACAAGACCGAGCAGTGGGAAGCGGTCAAGCGAGAGGACGCCGCCAACGGCCTGACCTGGCTCGACCCCGCACCGATGAACAACACCTACGCGTTCGCCGTGCGGGACGAGGCGGTGTCCGAGCTCGGGAACGTCAAGACCCTGTCGGACATCACCAAGCTGCCGCTCGACCAGCGCACGTTCTGCGTGGAGTCGGAGTTCAACTCCCGCGCGGACGGCTTCAAGCCGATGCTCGAGAAGTACGGCCTGGAGTACGGCGGATCTGGGGAGAACGGCGTCCCGCGTGACAACGTCAGCATCCTCGACACCGGCACGGTGTACACCGCGACCGACCGTGGCAAGTGCAACTTCGGCGAGGTCTTCACCACGGACGGCCGCATCAAGTCGCTCGGGCTGACCGTGCTCGACGACGACCGCGGGTTCTTCCCGGCGTACAACGTCTCGCCCGTGATCAACTCCGAGACGCTCGACGAGTACCCGCAGCTCGCGGACGTCTACGACCGGATCTCCCCGGCGCTCACCGACGCCGTCCTGCAGGAGCTGAACCGGCAGGTCGACGTCGAGGGGCGCGAGCCCGCGGACGTCGCGTTCGACTGGATGGTCGACGAGGGCTTCATCACCAAGGCCTGACGGCTCTGGTCGCGACGACCCGACGGACTGGAGGCGCGGTGCCGGCTGGCACCGCGCCTCCAGTCCGTCAGTGGGCCGCGAGCCGACCCGCGGTGTCGCGGATCGAGGCGACCACCTGGTCGCGCAGGTCGTCCTGGTCCGAGCCCTCGTGCCGGACCGCGCTCCGCATGCCGGTCATGCACATGCCGAGCAGCATCTCCGCCGCCTGCGGCGTCGCCGCGTCGGGCCCCCACGCCGGATCGCGTTCGAGCAGCGTGCGGACCGCGCCCGTCATCGCCTCGGCGACGGTCGTCATCCGCGCCACCTGGCGGCGCATGAGCTGCGGGAACCGCACGATCACCTCCTTGCGGGCGAGCCGCTCGCGCTCGTCGCCGAACGAGTCGCCGAAGACCAGGAAGGCGAGGTCCACGACGGCCTGCGCCACCGGTTCCCCCGCGACCGTCGCGAGGTGCGCGTCCAGCGTCGCCGGGTCGAGGTCGAGCTCGGTGTGCCCGAGGACCGCGTCCTCCTTGCTCTCGAAGTAGTTGAAGAACGTGCGCGGCGACACCTCCGCACGCGCGGCGACCTGCTCGATCGTGGTGTGGTCGAGACCCTGCTCGAGCGCGAGGTCGCGGGCGGCCACGTTGATGCGTCGACGGGTCTCGATCCGCTTGCGGTCGCGCAGACCGAGCGCGTGCGCAGGCGCGGTGTCGGGCATGGCACGACTGTAACCGCCGGAGGGTGACGTGCGCCCCGGAGCGTGCCTAGTGTCGGACCCGTGGCGGCATCGGGACGGGACCTCGGGGACGGGTACGGCCTCACCCTGCGCGACCTCACGACGGTCGTGCCGATGGCCGCGCTCGTGGCGGCGAACCTGGACCGCCTCCGCGCCGCCGAGCCCTGGGCGTGGCAGGAGCAGGGCGTCGACGCCATGCGGATGCACACCGAGCACCTGCTCGGCCAGTACGCGATGGACCGGGCACTGCCGTGCGTCATCCGGGCGGACGACGAGGTCGTCGGGGCCGCTTCGCTGGCGTTCGACCCGTACCTCGGGCAGGCGTCGCTGGGCTACTGGATCGACGCCGGACTGGAGGGACGGGGCATCGTCCGGCGGGCCGCCGCGGTCCTCGTCGACGTCGCCCGGGAACGCGGCACCGCGCGGCTCGAGATCCGGACGGCGGTGGACAACGTGCGCAGCCGGCGCCTCGCCGAGCGGCTCGGTCTCGGGTACGAGGGGACGCTTCGCGCCGCGCTGCCGCTCGGGCCACGCCGGGTGGACGTCGCGGTGTACGGGATGGTGCTCTGAGGCGACGTCGGGGCGGGGAGTGGTGGTCCGTGCCGCCGGGTCAGGCGCCGGTGTGCGCGTTCTGCCAGACCGCGAGGGCCCCGCCGACGACGGCCAGCACACCGACCAGCACCCTCACGGCCAGTGCGACGAGGTCGAGCAGGATGCCCCGGTCCCTCCCGAGCGTGATCAGGGTCCACCCGGCGACGGACACCGTCGCGCCGGTATCGTCTGAGCATGGCTTTGTTCGGGAGACGCAGCAAGCAGGACGTGCGCGACCGACCCGTCAGCCAGGTGGAACTGAAGCGCGCCGTCGACGAGGGGTTCCTCATCACGAAGGCCGCCCTCACCGTGGCCGTGGCGAACCGGATCATCACGAACGCCCTCCGCGACCAGGGGTACTTCGACCACGCCGTCATCGCCGAGGCCGCCCGCGAGGAACTGCACCGGATGGCCGAGGAGCAGCGCCAGGACGCCGCCCGCATGCGCGACATCCGCTCGAAGTCGAGCAAGCAGGGCGGACGTTCCCGGCACCAGCACGACTACCGACGCGGGGACGACCTGAAGCTCCGGACGCGCGAGGCGACCTACGAGCAGCTCGCCGAGATGCTCGACCGTCGCCGCGACGACCAGGGCTTCGTCGACCGCCTCGTCCTCGCCGCCCGTGCCCGGGCCTGGGACGACATCGGCACCACGGTCGTCGGGCGCCTCGGGTGGGCGCAACGTCCAGCGGACGACTACGAGGTCGGACGCGACGAACGGCTGCAGCAGATGCTCGACGAGGACTTCGCGGCGCTGCTCGCGGAGCACCCGGTGTCGGCGGTGACCCCGGCGGACGCGGACGAGCCCGACGCGGCCGATGCGGGCGACGACGGGACCGACCCGGCGGATCCGGACGCGGCGCGGGTCTAGCGTGTGGCAGGCGTCTTCGGGCACGGTGAGCGGCCCCGGGCGTCCCTGGTCCTTCCACCGCACGAGGTACGCCCGGTTCCGCCGAGCATCGCGGGTGTTCTGGGAAGGACCGTGACCGGGACGGCGCGCAGCCTCGGGTCCCTAGGCTCGGACCCATGGTGGATGCGGTGGTCGTCGGGGCGGGACCGAACGGACTCGCGGCGGCGGTGACGCTCGCCCGCGCGGGGTTGACGGTCGAGGTCGTCGAGCGCGAGGACACGATCGGCGGCGGTGCCCGGACGGCCGAGCTCACGCTGCCGGGGTTCCACCACGACGTCTGCTCCGCGGTGCACCCGATGGCGCTGCAGTCCGACTTCTTCCGACGCTTCCGGCTCGAGGACCGCATCGACCTCCGGTTGCCCGAGGTGCAGTACGGACACCCGCTGGACCGGGGGAACGCCGGCATCGCGTACCGCGACCTCGACCGCACCGCCGACGAGCTCGGGATCGACGGCCCGGCGTTCCGGCACCTCATGGGCGTGCTCGCCCGGAACGCCGACCAGGTCGCCGACTTCGCGACCGACTCGCTGCTGCACGTGCCCCGCCACCCGTACACGGTCCTGCAGTTCGGCCTCCGAGCGCTCGAGCAGGGGACCGGCGCGTGGAACGTGCGCTTCCGCGACGAGGTCGCCCCCGCGATGGTGAGCGGCGTCGCGGCGCACTCCATCCAGCACATGCCCTCGCTGTCCACGGCCGCCGCGGCCTTGTCGCTCGGCTCGTACGCCCACGCACGGGGCTGGCCGGTGCCGGTCGGCGGGAGCCAGGCGATCGTCGACGCGCTCGCCGCGGACCTCCTGGCGCACGGCGGGCGGATCGAGACCGGGCGCGAGGTCCGGTCCCTCGGCGACCTGACCCCGGCGAAGGCCGTGCTGTTCGACACGAGCGTCCCCGGCATGCTCCGGATCGCCGGGAACCAGATCCCGACGCCCAAGCGCGGCGCGCTCCGACGGTTCCGATTCGGCAACGCGGCGGCGAAGGTCGACTTCGCGCTGTCCGACCCGGTGCCGTGGACGAACGAGGCGCTCCGGCGTGCCGGCACCGTGCACATCGGCGGGACGCGAGCGGAGATCGCCGCGGCGGAGTCGGCGGTCGCGCGGGGGCAGCACGCCGAACGGCCGTACGTGCTGGGATCGGAACCGACGGTCGTCGACCCGTCCCGGGCACCGCGCGGCAAGCACGTCTTCTGGGCGTACGCGCACGTGCCCGCCGGCTCGGACGTCGACCAGACCGAGGCGATCACGCGGCAGGTCGAGCGGTTCGCGCCCGGCTTCCGGGACACCGTGCTCGCGGCGAACAGCATCCCCGCCGCGCACATGTCCGACCACAACCCGAACTACGTCGGCGGGGACATCGCCGCCGGCGCCGCGAGCTTCTGGCAGCTCGTGAAGCGTCCGGTGCTGTCGAGCGACCCGTGGCGGATGGGCGGGGGCATGTACCTGTGCTCCGAGGCCTCCGCCCCCGGTCCCGGCGTGCACGGCATGGCGGGGTGGCGCGCGGCGAAGAGCGCCCTGCGCCACACCTTCGGCCTGCCGGACGACCCCGACCTCGCTCCGGACCCCCAGGAGGGCTGATCATGGCGAAGAACGTCCGCATCCTGCACTGCCGACCCGAGGACGTCTTCGACGTGCTCGCCGACGGCTGGCTGTTCACCACCTGGGTGGTGGGGGCCTCCCGCATGCGCGGTCAGGACCCCGGCTGGCCGGCGGTCGGGCAGCGCCTGCACCATTCCTTCGGCGTCTGGCCGCTCGTCATCGACGACGTCACGACGATGCTCACGTGGGAGCCCCCGCACCGCATGGTCATCCAGCCGAAGGGATGGCCGATCGGTGAGGCGCGGGTCGAGCTCACGGTCGAGTCGCACGCCCGCGGCTGCAAGGTGACCATCGTGGAGAACGCCGTCGAGGGCCCCGGCGCGTGGGTGCCCGGCTTCGTGATGCAGCCGGCGATCTGGATCCGGAACCGCGAGACGCTGCGACGGCTCGGGTGGGTCGCCGTCGGGCGGGCTACTCCGCGCGGCTGAACTCGCTCGCGCGGCGGACCTGGTCGTCGGTCAGTGCGACGCCCGTGTACCGCTCGAACTGGCGCGCTGCCTGCAGTGCGATGACCTCGGCACCGGTGACCACGTGCTTCCCCGCCGCGCGACCTGCGAGCACCAGCGGGGTCTCCGCGGGGAAGGCCACGACGTCGAACACGGTGTGCGCCGCGTCGATGCGCTCCTGCTCGAACGCGAGCGTGTCCTGCTGGTCGCCACGCATGCCGAGCGGCGTCACGTTCACGACCACGTCGGCGTCGCCGGCGTCCCGCTCGTCGGCCACGCGTTCGTAGCCGTACTGCTCGGCCAGGGCCGGCCCGGTCTCGTCGTTGCGGGCGACGACCGTCAGGTGCTCGAAGCCGGCGCCGCGGAACGCCGCCGTGACGGCCTTCGCCATGCCGCCGGACCCGCGGAGGAGCACGCGCGACGCCGGGTCGACCTCGTGCGAGGCGAGCAGCGCTGCGACGGCCTCGTAGTCGGTGTTCGACGCGGTGAGCACGCCGTCCTCGTTCACCACGGTGTTGATCGACTGGATCGCCGCGGCGGAGTCCTCGACGACGTCGACCAGGGGGATGATCGCCTCCTTGAACGGCATCGACACCGAGCACCCGCGGATGCCGAGCGCCCGGATGCCCGTCACCGCACCGGCGAGGTCGGTGGTGGTGAACGCCTTGTAGGCGAAGTTCAGCCCCAGCTCGTCGTAGAGGAAGTTGTGGAAGCGGGTGCCGATGTTGCTCGGTCGTGCGGCGAGGGAGATGCAGACCTGCATGTCCTTGTTGAGGATGGGCATGGGTCCAGTCTCCCACCACCGTGCCGATGGAGCGGTCCACGCCGCGATCTCGGGGGTGGGGGCAGCCCCACCCCGGATCCGGGTGCCACCCGGCTCGGCCACGCTTCGCACGCTCCGTACCGTGGAGGACATGAACGCACTCACCCGTCCCCGTTCCGGCCGCGTCCTCGCCGGGGTCTGCGCCGGCATCGCCGACCGCCTCGGCTGGTCCCGCACCCTGACCCGCGTCCTCTGGGTCGTCCTGAGCCTGTTCCCCGGGCCGCTCTGGATCGCCTACGTCGTGCTCTGGATCCTCATGCCGGCACAGGGCACCCGCCGCTGATCGACCGGCCGTCCGGACGGGTTAGTGTGGCGAGGTGCCCGTCTCCGTGTTCGACCTGTTCAGCATCGGGATCGGACCGTCGAGTTCGCACACCGTCGGCCCGATGCGCGCCGGTGCCGACTTCGCCCGGCGGATCGCCGACGCCCCCGTCGCATCGGTACGGATCGACCTGTACGGCTCGCTCGCGTCGACGGGCCGCGGTCACGGCACGCTCGGTGCCGTCGTGGCCGGCCTGATGGGGGACGACCCGGAGTCGGTGGACCCGGACGCCATGGCCGCGTCGCTCGCCGGGCTCGACGCGTCCGGCACGCTCCGGCTGTCCGGCGGCACCACCGTGCCGTTCCGGATGGACGACATCGTGCTGCACCCGCTGACGATGCTCCCGCGGCACCCGAACGCCATGCGGCTCGCGGCCTCGGACGCCGACGGACGCACCGTGGCCGAGGAGACCTACTACTCGATCGGCGGTGGCTTCATCACGAGCGACGGCGACGAGGCCCCGGTGTCCGCCGCAGCGATCCCCGTCGACGACGCCGTCCCGTACCCGTTCTCCAGCGGCGCGGAGCTCCTCGCCGCCTGTGCCGCCACCGGGCTGCCGGTGAGCGGCATCGCCCTCGCGAACGAGACCGCCACGCGCAGCGCTGACGAGGTGCGCTCGGGCCTGCTCCGCGTCCACGGCGTGATGGAGTCGTGCGTGGACCGCAGTGTCCGCCGGGCCGGAACGCTGCCCGGCGGTCTCGAGGTCCGTCGGCGCGCGGCCACGTGGTACGAGCAGCTCGGCCGCGACGACCCGGACCACGACCCGCTGTTCGCCATGGAGTGGGTGAACCTCGTCGCGATGGCCGTGAACGAGGAGAACGCCACCGGCGGCCGCGTCGTGACCGCCCCCACGAACGGCGCCGCCGGGATCATCCCCGCCGTGCTCTTCTACGCCCTGACCTACGTGCCGTCGGTCGGCCCCGCGGAACGGGACGACGCCGTGGTCCGCTTCCTGTTGACCGCGGGAGCGATCGGGTCGATCTACAAGGAGCGGGCGTCGATCTCCGGCGCCGAGGTCGGCTGTCAGGGCGAGGTCGGCTCCGCTGCCTCGATGGCCGCCGCCGGGCTCGCGGAGGTCCTCGGGGGCACGCCCGAGCAGGTGGAGAACGCCGCCGAGATCGCGATGGAGCACAACCTCGGTCTGACCTGCGACCCGATCGGCGGCCTCGTGCAGATCCCGTGCATCGAGCGGAACGCGATCGCCGCGAACAAGGCGATCAACGCCGCGCGGATGGCGCTGCGGGGGGACGGGGTGCACCACGTCTCGCTCGACCAGGTGGTCGAGACCATGCGGCAGACCGGGGCCGACATGTCGACGAAGTACAAGGAGACGGCGATGGGCGGGCTGGCGGTCAACGTCCCGCTCTGCTGACGCCGACCTCGACGCCGACGCCGACGCCGACCTCGACGCCGACGCCGACCTCGGCGCCGACGCCGGCCTCACGGCAGGACGACCACCTTGCCGCTGATCCGCCCCGCCGCGGCCTCGGCGTGCAGCGCCGGCAGCTCCGCGAGCGGGATCCGCCGCGTCACCTCGACCTCGATCGCCCCCTGGTCGACGAGCGACGCCAGTTCCGCCAGACGCTCGCGGTCCGGCCGCACGAACACCGTCGCGGCGCGGACCCCGCGGGACTCGTCGCCTGGCGTCTGGATGAACGCCGTGGTGCTCACGACCGCGCCACCGTCCCGCACGAGGGCGACGTACGACGCGAACTGCTCCGGGTCGAGCGGTGCGAGGTTGAGCAGGACGTCGACCTGTCCGGACACCGCGGTGAGCAGGTCGGAGGTGGTGTGGTCGACGACCTCGTCCGCCCCGGCTGCCCGGACGGCGTCCGCGCTGCGCGGGCTGGCCGTGGCGACGACCTCGACCCCGACACGCTTCGCGAGACGGATCGCGTACTTCCCGACGACCCCGCCGGCGCCGACGATCAGCACGCGCTGCCCTGCCTGCAGCTGCCCCTCGTCGACGAGCGCCTGCCAGGCGGTGAGCGCGACGCTCGGCAGCGCCGCGGCGTCGGCGAGGGGGATGCTCGTCGGCGCGGGCACCAGGGCCTCGGCCGGTGCGACCACGTACTCGGCCGCGCCGCCGTCACGCTCCATCGGCAGGAACCCGAAGACGGCGTCGCCGACCGCGAGCCCGGTGACGCCGTCGCCGAGGGCGTCGACGGTGCCGGAGACGTCGTAGCCGGGCACGTGGGGGAGCTGGACGGGGATCGGGAGGAACCCGCCCCGCATCCCGTCGTCGGCCGCGTTGAACGCGGATGCCGCGACGCGGACCCGGACCTCGCCGGGAGCGGGGGTGGGCTGCTCGACGTCCTCGATGCGGAGGACCTCGGGGCCGCCGACCTCGTGGAACCGTACTGCCTGCATGATCGTGCCTTCCGTCGGTGGAGCGCTGGTGCTTCGGATTCGAAGCAACTGCCGCCACGCTAGCACTGCTCCGAATTCGAAGCAACAGGATTTTCCGAAGTCGTCGCCGAGTAGCGTCGGCGGCATGACGAAGCCCGACCGCGACCACCTCGACGACGGTGTCGACATGTCCTTCGAGGAGCGCCGACAGGACACCCTCCGCCGGATGAGCGGCTCCGACGCGCACGACGCCGCACCCCGCGTCGAGGTCTCCGAAGCCCCCGACGGCGACGTCCGCATCGACGTCGCCGACACCGCGGCCGTCCGGCCGGGCGGCGACGACACCACCGACTGAGCCGGTCCACCGGTCAGCCGGTGACGGTGGGGTGCGGCAGGATCGTCCCGTGCACCTCGTCCTCCGCCGCGTCGACGGCGGCGTCCTCGTGACGCCCCTGACCGACGCGGGGACCGCTGGCGGCGAGCCGGTCCGCGTGGACGAGCCGCGCCTCCCGGCCTGGGTCGCCGCGCACGAGGCACCGGACGTCCGCTGGGTCTGGGACGACACCACCCGCTGGTACCCGGCCGTCCTCCGGTCCGGCGGCCGAGTCGCCCGCTGCGTGGACCTCCGGCTCGGCCGCCGCCTGCTGCGGCAGGCCCTCGCCGCCCGTGGATCCGCACTCGCGTCGGCTCCGCAGGACGCGCTCGACGCACCCACCCTGGAGGCGCGCCCCGCCCGACCGACGCAGGCGCAGCTCTTCGACGACGAACTGTTCACCGCGCCGGTGCCGGACGACGCGCTCGACCCGGTCACCGAGCTGCGTGCGCAGCTCGCCGCCGTCGGCGGCTCGGCCGCGCCCGGCGCGCTGCGCCTGCTGCTCAGCGCCGAGTCGGCCGGCGCCCTGGTCGCCGCCGAGATCCTGCACGCCGGGCTGCCCTGGCGTGCGGACGTGCACGAACGCCTCCTCGAGGACGCCCTCGGGCCGCGCGTGCCGCACGGGGTCCGTCCCCGGCGGCTCGAGGAGATCGCGGTCGTCATCCGGGAGCGTCTCGACGACCCCGCGCTCAATCCGGACTCGCCCGCCGACGTCCTCCGGTCGCTGCGCCGCGCGGGCCTGATGGTGTCGAGCACGCGGAAGTGGGAGCTGCAGGAGATCGAGCACCCGGTCATCGCGCCGCTGCTCGAGTACAAGCGGCTCGCCCGGCTCCTGACGGCGAACGGCTGGTCGTGGCTCGACGAGTGGGTGCATGACGGCCGCTTCCACCCGAAGTACGTCGTCGGCGGGGTCGTCACCGGGCGCTGGGCCGCGGACGGCGGGGGAGCGATGCAGCTCCCGAAGCAGGTCCGCTCGGCCGTGGTCGCCGACGACGGGTGGCGGCTCGTCGTGGCGGACGCGGCGCAGCTCGAGCCGCGGGTGCTCGCCGCGATGGCCGGCGACCGGGCGATGGCCGCCGCGGGGGACGGCCGCGACCTGTACGACGGGGTGGTGGCCTCCGGCGCGGTGGAGACCCGGCAGCAGGCCAAGCTCGCGATGCTCGGCGCGATGTACGGCGCGACCCAGGGCGAGGGCGGCCGACTCGTGCCGCGGCTCGAGCGGGCGTTCCCACGGGCGCTCGACCTCGTCGCCCGTGCCGCCCGGGCGGGGGAGCGCGGCGAGCCGGTGACGACGCTGCTCGGCCGGACCTCCCCGGTCCCCGAGGCGTCGTGGTCCGAGGCGCGCAGCCGGGCGTACGGCGTCGAGGGCACGCCAGCGATGCAGCGTTCGGTCGAGGCCCGGGCGCGGAGTTGGGGACGGTTCACCCGCAACTTCGTCGTGCAGGGCACCGCCGCCGAGTGGGCGCTCGCGTGGATGGGGTCGCTCCGGACGCGGCTCGCGGCACGGTTCCCCGGCCCGGTGACGGCCGGCCCGCACCTGGTGTTCTTCGTGCACGACGAGCTCGTGGTGCACACACCGGCCGAGCACGCCGATTGGGTCGCCGAGCAGGTCCGCGCCGCCGCGGTGGACGCGGGCCGGCTGCTGTTCCGCGACTTCCCGATCGTGTTCCCGCTGTCGGTGGCGGTCGTCGACGACTACGGCGACGCCAAGGACTGATCACCTGGGCGTCCTGCGGCCCCCGGCGGGCAGAGTGGGTCGATGGACACCCACGATCGGCCGGGACTGCGGCACGAGGAGCCCGACCGGCACGTCGGCGACGTCGACCTGACACGCTGGCGCACCCCGGCCGGGCGGGCGTCCGCGTCGTGGTGGGTCCGGCTCGGACACCGGTACGGCGCTCTGCCCGTCCTCGTCGTGACGCTCGTCGTCGGGATCGTGATCGCCGCGGTCTTCGCCTGGCTCGCGTCCGAGGTGTACGACGCCGTCCGCGAGGCCGACGACGTCGCCGTGCTGGACCGGCCCGTGCTCGACTGGGCGCTGACGCTCCGGTCGCCCGGTGTCGACACGGCGGTGACGTGGTGGACCGACATCGCGGGCACGATCGGGATGCCGATCGTCGCCCTCCTGTTCCTGGTCGGGTTCACGGTGCAGCGTCGGGCGTGGACGCCGCTCGTGCTCCTGGTGTCCGCCAGCGCCGGCTCGCTCGCGATGACCATCGCCGGCAAGGACCTCATCGGCCGTGCACGTCCGCCCCTGACCGACGCGGTGCCGCCGTACGAGCACTCCCCGTCGTTCCCGTCCGGGCACACGCTCAACGCCACCGTCATCGTCGGCACCATCGTCTACCTGCTGCTGCTCCGGCAGTCCCGCACGGTGACCCGGGTGTGGACGATCGTCGTCGGCACGCTGTTCGTGCTCTCGGTCGGTGCGTCGCGGGTGTTCCTCGGCCACCACTGGCTCACGGACGTGCTCGCGGCCTTCGCCCTCGGCGCCGGATGGCTGGCGCTGGTGATCACGGCGCACCGGCTGTACCTGACGGCGTTGAGCCGCGGTGCCCGGCCGGTGGAGCCGGTGCGCCGCTGACCGGCGCGAGACGTCCCGTGCGCGGCCCCGTGCCGGCCCCCGGTGCACGCCCCGTCAGGTCGCCCCGGTAGGTTGCTCGGCATGGCAGAACGGGTCTTCGGCGGCAGGTACCGCGTCACGGGCACGCTCGGGCACGGCGGGATGGCGTCGGTCTACCGGGCGGTCGACGAGCAGCTCGGCCGCGAGGTCGCCGTCAAGGTCTTCCGCACCGGCGCGGTCGACCACGGCGAACGAGCACGGGCCGAGGCCGAGATCCACACCCTCGCCGCGCTCCGGAGCCCCGCGCTCGTCACCCTGTACGACGCCGCGCTCGACGACGCCGACGGGGACTCCTACCTCGTCATGGAGCTCGTGCCGGGCAGTGACCTGGCCACCCGGCTCCAGGAGGGGCCGCTCGACCCGGCGACCACCGCCCGGGTCGGCGCGCAGGTCGCGGACGGTCTGACGGCGGCGCACGCGCAGGGGATCGTGCACCGGGACGTGAAGCCCGCGAACGTGCTCCTCGAGTCCGACGGCGAGCACGTCAAGCTCGCCGACTTCGGCATCGCCCTGCTCCGCGACGCCGCCCGGGTCACGGGGACCGGCACGGTGATGGGCACCGCGGCGTACCTCGCCCCGGAGCAGGTGCTCGCGCGCCCGACGACCGGCAAGGCGGACGTCTACTCGCTCGGCCTGATGCTGCTCGAGTGCCTGACCGCCCGCAAGCCGTTCCCGGGCAGCGCGGTGGAGTCCGCGACCGCCCGGCTCACCCGTGGCCCCGAGATCGACCAGCACCTGCCGACCGCCTGGCGCACGCTCCTGCACGTCATGACGTCGCAGGACCCGGACGAGCGGCCCACGGCGGAGGAGGCGGCGCGGCGGCTCCGCGCCCTCGGCCGTGCCGACGAGTCGCCCGCGACCCAGCTCCTGCCCGCCGCGCCGGGGTCGTTCACGCCCGCTGCCGCAGCCGGGGCGGCCGGACTCGGGGCCGCCGCGGGCCTCGCGGCAGCCGGGACCGACCGCGCCGCGCAGGCCGACGTGCCGACCCAGGCGATGGCGGCGGGACAGGCGCCCGGCGACGGCGCCGACGCTGCGACCCGGGCGATGCCGACGACCGGCGGACCGGACGCGGCCACCCGGGCGATGGGCGTGCAGCGGGGCGGCTCCGACGACGTCGCGACGACGGTGTTCGGTGCCCAGTCCGGCGGACCTGCCGGCGGATCCGGGGCAGCGGGCGCAGCCGGTGGTGCGGCGGCCGGTCGACCCGGCGGGGGCGGCGTGGGCGGTGGCGCCGGCCGCGGCCCGGGGACGGGCGACCCGGACGAGCGCCGTCGTCGGCGCGGCCCGGTCATCGTCGCGGTCGTCGTCGGCGTCCTCGTCCTGGCGGGCATCGTGGCGGCCCTGTTCGCCCTGAACGGCCGCGGCACCCCGACGCCGACGGAGTCGAGCAGCACCGCCCCGAGCGACCAGCAGTCGACCGAGCCGTCGCAGGCACCGAGCGAGCCCGCGCAGCAGCCGAGCGAGCCCGCGCAGCAGCCGAGCGAGCCGGCGCAGCAGCCGAGCGAGCCTGCGGACCAGCCGAGCGAGCCCGAGCAGCAGCCGAGCAACCCGGTCGACGACCCGAGCGTCGGGCCGCAGCCGAGCAGCCCGGTGACCAACCCGGTGCAGACCCCGCAGGACGTCGCCCCGGCGGTCGACACGACCACCGGTTCCGGTACCGGGCCGGGCAGCGGACCGAACGGTGGGCCGGGCAAGTCCGGCGGTGCGCCCGGGCACAACAAGGGCAAGGGCTGAGCGGTCAGCGCGGCGGATGGACACCGTTGACCCGGCGTTCACCTCGTCGGAGCATCCTCGTGCCATGTCGATGAGCACACCGTTCGATCCCGAGCAGCCCGGCGCCGACGTCCCCGTGGACGGTTCGGACGCCTCCGAACTCGAGATCGAGGAGGACCGCGGCGCCGACGTCGGCGAGGACGCGGTCGACCCCTCCGTCTCGCCGGTCGGGCACGAGGACGAGGACGAAGCCGGCGGAGGCCCGGTCTTCCGACGCCCGCAGGCGGGGGAGCGGCTGCACCCCGACGACCTCGGCTGAGCGGCCGGACCCCTGCTGCGTGGCCGGCGGGGGTCCTGATCGGACGCTCATCGGCGTTTCAGAGGGGCTGCACGGGCGCGAGCGGCATGCTCGTCCGCATGTCGATCGCGAACTCCTTCGATCCATCCCAGGGCCGCGCCGTCCCCGAGGACCAGGCCGACGAGGACGGTCTGCCCCTCGACGAGGACACCGCCGCGGCGCTGGGCATCTCGTTCGACGTGGTGCGCGGCGCCACGGCCGACCCGACCCGGGTGTCCCCGGTGGACGTCAGCGTCCCGAGCGCTCCGGCGCGGGAGGGCTGACCCTCAGGGGACGAGGGCGGTCGTGTCCATCGTGGGGCGGGGGCGTGAGCCGCGCAGACGCTTCTCCAGCGGACGCTCGACGAGGTTGTACACCAGCGCCGAGACCGCGACCGCGAGGACCAGGAAGGCCGCCTGCACGAGCAACCGGACGACGAGCGGCAGCCCGTCGAGCTCCGGCAGCACGGCAGCGAGTGCCTGCACGAGCAGCCAGTGCGTCATGTAGAGGGCGAACGACCACTCGCCCAGCTTGAGGGCGAAGGGCTTCGTCAGCCACCCGGGTTGCAGCCGCAGGTCGGCGGCGGCCGCCGATCCGAGCAGGATCAGGATGAACGGCAGGAACACCGCGTTCTCGATGCCGTGCCCGATGCCGCCGATGCGGTGGCTGTCGAAGTGGGCGAGCAGGTACCCGCAGGCGGCGAGGAGCACGGCCGCCCAGACGGGGACGTCGACCCGGAGCCCGAGCTTCACCAGCCGCGCGAGGACGGCTCCGCACAGGAACGACAGGAGCCCGTACGCGGGGAGGATGTAGAAGACGAAGCGGTTCGGCTCCGGAGCGAGCATCTCGCTGATCCGGGTCGCCGCCACGATGTTCCCGAGCACCAGGACCACCAGGGCCGCCCAGAGCGCGGGCTTCGGCGCGCGGAGCAGGAGCGGGATCACGAACGGGAAGAGCAGGTAGAAGAAGACCTCCGCCGAGAGAGACCAGCTCGGGGCGTTCATGCCGAAGTAGACGTTCGGGTCGGGGACCCACGACTGCACGAGGAACAGGTTGGTGACCGCGCTCTTCGCCGTGATCGCGGTCCCGGCGAGCACGAGCACCGGGAACGCGACGACCCAGGTCACGAGGTGGATCGGGTAGATGCGGGCGAACCGCCGGCGGTAGAAGGCGACCGGGGTGTCCCCGTCGCGGTGCGACCACGTGAGGACGAACCCGGAGAGCGTGAAGAAGAACGTCACACCGACCGTGCCGGAGACGAGGAGCTCGCTGATGTGCGGGACGTAGGCGAGGTCGCGGGTGCTGTGGTTCCCGACGACGAGGAGGGCCGCGAAGAACCGGAGCGACGTGAGCCGGTCGAGACGGGGTCCGGTTGGGATCGGAGGCACCAGGAGAATCTACCCGCTCGGGCGCGTCGCAGTCACGGACCGGGGGTCCCGCCCGAGCGACGGGACCCCGATCGGGCGGTCAGGGGACCGTGTGCCCGGCCGCGGTGAAGATGCGGTACCACTCCTCACGCGACAGCGCGACGTCGGAGCCGGCGGCCGAGTCGCGGACCCGCTGGGGGTTCGTGGTGCCGAGGACGACCTGGAAGTGCGCGGGGTGCCGGGTGATCCACGCCACCGCGATCCCGGTCGGCGTGACGCCGTGCGCGGCGGCGACCTCGTCGAGCACGTCGTTCAGCTCGGCGTACTGCTCCCGGTCGCCGAGGAACACGCCGTCGAAGAAGCCCTTCTGGAACGGCGACCACGCCTGCAGCGTCACGCCCTTCAGCCGCGCCGAGTTGAGGATGTCGTTGTCGCGGTCGATCGACTGGTCGAGCCCGGCCATGTTCGCGGTCAGGCCCTGCGCGATGACATTCGCGTGGGTGATGCTGAGCTGCACCTGGTTGAACGCGAGCGGCTGCCGGACGTGTTGCTCGAGCAGGGCGACCTGGCCGGGCGTGTGGTTCGACACCCCGAAGTGGTGCACCTTGCCGGCGGCGTGCAGCTCGTCGAACGCCTTCGCGACCTCCTCCGGCTCGACGAGGGCGTCGGGACGGTGCAGGAGCAGCACGTCGACGTGGTCCGTGCGGAGCGCCTCCAGCGAGTCGTGCACGGACTCGATGATGTGCTCGTACGAGAAGTCGAAGTAGGCGCCGTTCGGCGTGGGGCGGATGCCGACCTTCGTCTGCAACACGATCTCGTCGCGCTCGGACGGCGAGAGCGTGACGGCCTCGCCGAAGCGTGCCTCGCAGCCGTGCCAGCCGCCGTACACCGCGGCGTGGTCGAACATGGTCACCCCGGCGTCCCGCGAGGCCGCGTACAGCGCGCGGATGTCCTCGTCGCTCATGTCGGTGATCCGCATCAGGCCGACGACGACGTCGGATGCGGTGAGGTCCGTCTGTGGCAACTCCAGTGTCTTCACGGCGACGATCCTGCCACCGGGCACGGGGGACAGGCAGGCCCTGTCCGTACCCGCCAGCCGTCCTCGTGGCCGAGGGACGCCCGAGGGGTCCTCGCAGGGTCAGGACAGCGCGCACCGATCCTCCCTAGCGTCCTGACGAGCGCACCGGACCGCCCGGAGCAGCGATCGACAGGAGTCGTCATGTCCGCACCCACCGTCGTCCTCGTCCACGGCGCCTTCGCCGACTCCTCGAGCTGGGACGGCGTCGTCGACCTCCTCGACGCCCGCGGCGTGGAGGCCGTCGCCTTCGCGAACCCGCTGCGCGGCGTCGTGTCGGACGCACGGGCCCTGGTCGACCTCGTCCGCTCGCTCGGTGGCCCGACCGTGCTCGTCGGGCACTCCTACGGCGGCATGGTGCTGACCGAGGCCGCGCCCGCGATCGCCGACGTGCGGGCCCTCGTGTACGTCGGCGCGTTCGTCCCCGCGACCGGCGAGAGCGCCGGCGACCTGGCCGGCCGGTTCGAGGGCAGCACGCTCGGGGAGACGCTCGTGCCGACCCCGCTCGCCGACGGCGGCGTGGAGTTCCGCATCGCCGCGGACCGCTTCCGGCACCAGTTCGCCGAGGACGTGCCCGCGGCCACCGCACGGCACATGGCCGTCGCGCAGCGCCCGGTCACCGAGGCCGCGCTCGGCGGTGCCCTCACGGTCGACGAGGTCGCGTGGCAGCACGTGCCGTCCTGGTCGGTGTTCGGCAGCGCGGACCGGAACATCCCGGTCGAGGCCCACCGCTGGATGGCGGACCGCGGCCCGTTCCGCGGGGTCGCGGAGCTCGAGGACGCGTCGCACGCCCTCGCGGTGTCGCGGCCGGACGCGGTCGCCGCGACGATCCTGCAGGCCGTCGACCACGTCGCTCCGGTGCGCTGACCCGCTGCCGCGCCACGCTCCGTCGACCCGACCCGTCGCACTGAGGGGGCACGGCAGGGACAGGACAGCGGCGGCCCCGACCGATCACGCTCGTCACGGGCCGCCGCACCGGCGGCCACGCACCGCACCCGAACGCACAAGGAGACCGTCATGACCGGCACCACCATCGTCCTCGTCCACGGCGCCTTCGCCGACTCCGCGAGCTGGGCACCCGTCACCCGTCAGCTGCTCGACCGCGGGCACACCGTGATCGTCCCGCCCGTCTACAACCGCAGCCTCGCCGAGGACGCCGCCTCGGTCCGCGCGGTCGTCGAGCACGTCGACGGCCCGGTCGTGCTCGCCGGCCACTCCTACGGCGGTGCCGTGATCACCGTCGCGGGCGCCGCCGAGAACGTCGTCGGCCTCGTGTTCGTCTCCGGCTACGTGCTCGAGGAGGGCGAGAGCCTCGGGCAGCTGCAGGGCGGCTTCCCCGACTCCGACCTGGCCGCGGCCCTCGTGTACACGCCGTACCCGGTCGCCGGTGCCGAGGACGGCACCGACGTGTCCGTCGTCGTCGAGTCGTTCCCGAGCATCTTCGCCGCGGGCGTCGACCCCGCGGTCGCCGAGGTCCTCGCCGTGTCACAGCGCCCGCTCTCCGGCGCGGCGTTCGGCGAACCGGCCTCGGTCGCCGCGTGGAGGACCACGCCGGGCTGGGGCATCGTCTCCGCCGCCGACCACACCATCAACCCCGACGTCGAGCGCTTCGGGTACCAGCGTGCCGGGCTGCGCGCCGTGACCGAGCTCGACGCCCCGCACCTCGTCATGCACACGCACCCGGCCGAGGTCGCCGACGTCATCGAGACGGCCGTCCGCGAGACCGCGTCCGTCGACGCCTGACGCCGCACACCACCGACCCGTCCCCGTCATCCCAGGAGGAACCATGACCGACACCGCCGCCACCGACGAGCAGACCGGCGCGAACCCGAAGGGCGTCGCGCTCGAGCCCGCCGCCCAGGCCTTCGTCGAGGCCACCGCGAAGCCCCCGTTCCTGTTCCAGCTCGCGCCCGCCGACGGCCGCGCCGCCGTCGACGGCGTGCAGGACGAGGAGATCTGGAAGCCCGAGGTGGACGACGAGTGGATCACCGTCGAGGGCGGCCCCACGGGCTCGGTCCGCACCCGGATCGTGAAGCCGAAGGGCGCCACCGGGCCGCTGCCCGTCGTCGTCTACACGCACGGCGCCGGCTGGGTCTTCGGTGACGCGCACACCCACGACCGCCTCGTCCGCGACCTCGCCGTGGGCGTCGGTGCCGCCGTCGTGTTCCCGGAGTACGACCGGGCGCCGGAGCAGCAGTACCCGACGCAGAACGAGCAGTCGTACGCGGTCGCGCAGTGGGTGTTCCAGCACGGTGCCGACGAGGGCCTCGACACGAGCCGTGTCGCGATCGCGGGCGACTCGGTCGGCGGCAACATGGCCATCGCGCTGAACCTCATGGGGCACGAGCGCGGGGACGTGTCCTTCGCGGGCGCCGTGCTCTTCTACCCGGTCACGGACGCCTCCTTCGACACCGACTCGTACCACGAGTTCGCGACCGGGTACTTCCTGGCCCGCGAGGGCATGCAGTGGTTCTGGGACCAGTACACGACCGACGAGGCCCAGCGCGCGGAGATCACCGCGTCGCCGCTGCGTGCCACCGAGGAGCAGCTCGCGTTCTTCCCGCCGACCCTCGTCGTCAACGGCGAGGCCGACGTGCTGCGCGACGAGGGCGAGGCGTTCGCCGCCAAGCTCCGCCGCGCGGGCGTCGAGGTGACCCAGGTCCGCTACGCGGGCATCATCCACGACTTCGTGATGGTCAACTCGATGCACGACACGAACGCCGCGAAGGCGGCCGTCGCCCAGGCCGTCGCGCACCTGCGCACCGTCCTGTCGGTCTAGACCGACACCGACCCGGGAGGCGCGGTGCGCGTCCGACGCGCACCGCGCCTCCCGGTCGTCCACCGTCGTCACGCGAGGAGACCCGATGACGCAGGAACCGCTCCCCGACGCGGAGGCGTCGGTCGACGCGCTCGCCGACCGCCCGGGCGCCTTCTACAACGCGCTGCTCACCGAGCACTTCGTGCTCGAGTCGGCGCGCAGCATCACCGTGTCGGAGTCGAGCACCCGCGCGTCCATCTACCTGACCACGCTGTCCAGCGCCCTGGTCGCGTTCGGCTTCCTGAGCGGCACCGGCTACGCGCTCGGCTACCTCGCCGTGGTGATCCCCGTCGTGGTCGTCCTCGGTGTGTTCACGTACGAACGGCTCGTCGAGACCTCCCTCGAGGACGTCGCCGCCCTCGACTCGATCCAGCGGATCCGCGCGTACTACCGGCGGCTGCTGCCCGGAGCCGACCGGTACTTCCCGGCGCCCCGCGGGCCGCACGCGCCGAACGAGATGCTCGACATCGGACGACGGGCGTCCTGGCGCGGGGTGTTCTTCACGCTGTCGACGGCCATCGCCGTCGTGAACTCGATCGTGGCGGGGGCCGGGGTCGCGCTGCTGCTCGCCCAGGTGGCGGTGGCTGCGGCGGCCGTCGCGGTCGGGGTGGTCGTGGCCGTCGTCCTCGCGGTGCTGCACGGGCTGTACCAGGAGCGGCGGTACGCGCAGCTCTCCCGGGCGCTCGCCGCGGCGCGCTGACGGGCTCAGTGCACCGAGAAGCCGCCGTCGACCGCGATCGACTGTCCCGTCACGTAGGACGAGCCCGGGCCGGCGAGGAACACCGCCGCCGCGGCGAAGTCCGACGCCAGTCCGTTCCGACCGACCAGGGTGCGTGCCGCGAGCCGCTCCACGGTCGCCGGGTCCGAGGACAGCCGCTCGTTGAGCGGGGTGCGGACGAACCCGGGCACGAGGACGTTCGAGGTAACCCCCTGCGCGGACCACGCCTCCGCCTGGGACCGGGCCAGCGCCTCCAGGGCGGCCTTCGACACCCCGTAGGCGCCGCTCGACGCGAACGGGCGGTGCGCCTGCTGCGAGCTGATCGAGACGATCCGGCCGTACCCGCGCGCCGCCATCCCCGGCGCGAGCCGCTGCCCGAGCACGAACGGGGCGTCGAGGTTGACCGCCATCGTGGCGTCCCACGTGTCCTCGTCGAGGTCCGGCATCGGCGGCCGCAGGTTGATCCCGGCCGAGTTGACGAGCACGTCCACCGCGCCCACGGCGTCGGCGAGGGCGTGCGCCCCGGCCCGCGTGCCGAGGTCTGCCCGGATGCCCTCGGCCGAGCCGCCGGCGCCCCGGAGGGCCGTGACCGTGTCGTCCACCGCCGAGGCCGTCCGTGCCGCGACCACGACGTGTGCGCCGGCGTCGGCCAGCGCCCCGGCGATCGCCCGGCCGATGCCCGAGCTGCCGCCGGTGACGAGGGCGGTGCGTCCGTCGAGGCCGAAGAGCTGCTGCAGCGACATCCGGTCAGGGTACCGACGCCCGTACCCTGGACCCGTGCGCGACGACCTCCTCCCCGTGCTCGCGTGCCCCGTCTGCGCCGAGCCCCTCGACCGGGTCGACGGCGGTCAGGTCGGGTGTCCCACCGGGCACCGGTACGACGAGGCGAAGCAGGGCCACCTCACGCTGCTCCCGGCCAAGCGACGGGCACTCACCGCGGACACCCCGGCGATGGTCGACGCCCGGCTGCGGTTCCTCGGCCGCGGGCACTACGCCCCGGTGGAGCGGGCGCTCGCCGCGGTCGCGTCGGAGGTCACCGCCCCCGGGGTGGTGCTCGACGTCGGCTCCGGCCCGGGGACGTACCTCGCGCACGTGCTCGACGCGACGCCGCGGCTCGGTGTCGCGCTCGACCTGTCCGCAGTGGCGATCCGGCGTGCCGCGCGCATCCACGAGCGCGCCGGGGCGGTCGTCGGGGACGTGACCGGGCGCCTGCCGGTCGTCGACGGAGCCGCCGCGGTCGTCCTCGACGTGTTCGCGCCCCGCAACCAGTCCGAGTACGCGCGGGTCCTGCACCCCGAGGGCGTCCTCGTCGTGGTCACCCCGCGCACCGGGCACCTCGGCGAGCTCGCGGCGGCCACCATCAGCGTCGACCCGGAGAAGGAGCGGCGGCTGCACGACTCGTTGACACCGTCGTTCGTGCCGCGTTCCGCCGAGGACCTCACCTGGACGATGGACCTCGACGCGGAGGACGTGCACGACGTCGTGCACATGGGGCCGAGCCACCACCACGTCGACCCGGGCACGGTGTTCGCGGCGACGTCGGTGACCGCGGCCGTGACGGTGAGCACCTGGACGCGGGCTTCCTGACGCGCTGGTGTGCTCACTACGCTCGCAGCATGCGGACACGGGGGATCGTGACGGGGGTCGTGCTGGTGCTGACGGCCGGGGTGCTGAGCGGGTGCACCGTGACGTCGTCCGGCGGTGACCGGGCCGGCTGCGTCCCCCGCTTCGAGGTGTCCCCGCGGACCGCGCACCCCGGAGACGTCGTCACGCTGTCCGTCACGGACGGGTGCCCCGACGTCCCCGTGCCCGAGGAGGGCTGGGAGGTCGCCGCGTACCCGCCCGTCGAGGACGCCCGGCACACGACGGTCCGCTCGGACGAGCCGCTCGACCGGTCGTGGTCGGCATCGGTGACGTTGCCCGCCGACTTCCCGGTCGGGGACGCGGTGTTCGGGATCGAGAACTGGGACTACTCGACCTGCCCGGCCGACGCCAGCTGCGCCGGTCCGTTCGCGGACTTCCGGGTCGTCGCGCCCTAGCCCACCGCCCGGCACCGAAGGCCGGGCTCGCGCGGGCGGGCGTTAGCGGGGCGCATGCGTCCGGCAGGGCGGCGTCAGGATTCCGTTAGGGCCGGCCTGGAGGCGCGGCGCAGGACCCAGCATCGGTTCGGCACCACTCATGGTGCGGTCCGCGTCACCCGGCGCGGGCACGGAAGAACCTCTGGAGTCCCTCGTGTTCGACGTCTTCGTCGTCGCCGGTGTCCTCGCCGTGTTCGGCGTGGTGGCACTCATCGCCAAGGGGGTGGAGCGGCTGTGATCGCCGTCACCATCGCCGCCGCCGTCCTCGGCATCGCCGCGGTCGTCTACCTCGTGTGGGCGCTCGTGCGGCCGGAGCGGTTCTGATGAGCGCGGACGTGTGGGCCGGCATCGCCCAGGTCGCCACCCTCGTCCTGCTGCTCGTCGTCGCCTACCGCCCGGTCGGTGACTGGATGGCGCGCGTCTACACGCCCACGAAGCACGCTCGCGTCGAGCGCCTGGTCTACCGCGTCATCGGGGTCGACCCGGACGCCGAGCAGTCCTGGCCCGCGTACCTGCGCGGCGTGCTGCTGTTCAGCGTCGTCGGGCTCCTGCTCGTCTACCTGCTCCAGCGCATCCAGGTGGTGCTGCCCGGTGACCTCGGGCTGCCGGCCGTCGGACCGGCGCTCGCGTTCAACACCGCGGCGTCGTTCGTCGCGAACACGAACTGGCAGTCCTACTCGCCCGAGGCGACGGTGGGCTACAGCGTGCAGATGGCGGGCCTCGCGGTGCAGAACTTCCTGTCCGCCGCGGTCGGCCTCGCGGTCGCCGTCGCCCTGGTCCGCGGGTTCGCCCGTCGGAAGTCGGGCACGCTCGGCAACGTCTGGGTCGACGTGGTGCGCGGCACCGGTCGCCTGCTGCTGCCGGGGGCGTTCGTCTTCGCGATCGTCCTGGTCGCCGGTGGTGTGGTCCAGTCGTGGGGGAGCGGGACCGACGTCACGACGCTCCTCGGCGGGACCCAGCACGTCCCGGACGGGTTCGTCGCCTCGCAGGAGGCGATCAAGGAACTCGGCACGAACGGTGGTGGCTACTTCAACGCGAACTCGGCGCACCCGTTCGAGAACCCGCAGGCGTGGACGAACCTCGTCGAGGTCTTCCTCATGCTCGTCATCCCGTTCTCGCTGCCCCGCACCTTCGGCCGGCTCGTCGGGGACGACCGTCAGGGGTACGCGATCCTCGCCGTGATGGGCGCGATCTTCCTCGTCTCACTCTCGGTGATGTCGATCGCCGAGCTCGGCGGGGCGGGCAGCGCCACCTCCCTCGCGGGCGCCGCGATGGAGGGCAAGGAGATGCGCTTCGGCATCCTCGGCACGACGCTCTTCGGCACCACGTCCACCGCGACGTCGACGGGCGCGGTGAACGGCATGTTCGACAGCTTCACGCCGATCGGCGGCATGATGGCGATGCTCAACATGATGCTCGGCGAGGTCACCCCCGGCGGTGTCGGCTCCGGCCTCTACGGCATGCTCGTGCTCGCCGTCATCACGGTGTTCATCGGCGGCCTGCTCGTCGGCCGGACGCCGGAGTACCTCGGCAAGAAGATCCGGGCGCGGGAGATGACCTTCGCGGCGCTCTACATCCTCGTCACGCCGACGCTCGTGCTGCTCGCCACGGCGCTGTCCCTGGTGATCCCGGGCGTGCGGGAGCAGGTCCTCGGCACGAGCATCTTCAACCCGGGCAACCACGGGCTGTCCGAGCTGCTCTACGCCTTCACCTCGGGCGCGAACAACAACGGCTCGGCGTTCGGCGGCCTGACGGCGAACACGACGTGGATGAACTCCACGCTCGGTGTCGTGATGCTGCTCGGCCGCTTCGTGCCGATGGTGTTCGTCCTGGCGCTCGCCGGGTCACTCGCCTCGCAGGACCGCGTGCCGGAGACCGTCGGCACGCTGCCCACCCACCGCCCGCTGTTCATCGGGCTGCTCGGTGCGGTCACCGTCATCGTCACCGCACTCACCTACTTCCCGGTGCTCGCACTGGGGCCGCTCGCCGAAGGGCTCGCACGATGAAGACCGACCACCCGACCACCGCGACGGACGAGCACGAGGCGACCAGCGCCTCCCGGCCGGCCACGCGCTCGTCCGCCTTCGGGCCCCGCCAACTGGTGGCGGGCCTCCCGGGCGCCCTCCGCAAGCTGGACCCGCGCCTGATGTGGCGCAACCCGGTGATGTTCATCGTCGAGGTCGGTGCCGCGCTCACCACGGTGACCGCCTTCGTCGAGCCGTCCGTCTTCACCACCGCCATCGCGGTGTGGCTGTGGCTCACCGTCGTCTTCGCGAACCTGGCGGAGGCCGTGGCGGAGGGCCGGGGCAAGGCCCAGGCCGACACGCTGCGGAAGACCCGCTCGACCACCAGCGCCCGCCGCGTCCTCGGGTACGACACCGCCGACGCGGCCGCCCTCGGGAACGCGACCGAGGAGATCGCGTCCGTCGACCTCGCCAAGGGCGACGTCGTCGTGGTGGTGGCCGGCGAGGTGATCCCCGGTGACGGGGACGTCATCGACGGCATCGCGAGCGTCGACGAGTCCGCGGTGACGGGCGAGTCGGCTCCGGTCATCCGCGAGTCCGGTGGCGACCGCAGCGCCGTGACGGGCGGCACCCGCGTGCTGTCCGACCGGATCGTGGTGCGGATCACCTCGACCCCCGGTGAGACCTTCATCGACCGGATGATCCGGCTCGTCGAGGGTGCTGCCCGGCAGAAGACGCCGAACGAGATCGCGCTGAACATCCTGCTCGCGTCGCTGTCGATCGTGTTCGTGGTCGTCTGCCTGACGATGCAGCCGATCGCGGGGCTCGTCGGCGCGACCGTCAGCGTGCCGGTGCTGATCGCCCTGCTCGTCTGCCTCATCCCGACCACCATCGGCGCGCTCCTCTCGGCGATCGGCATCGCCGGCATGGACCGGCTCGTCCAGCACAACGTGCTCGCGATGTCCGGGCGTGCGGTCGAGGCCGCCGGGGACATCACCACGCTGCTCCTCGACAAGACCGGCACGATCACGTACGGCAACCGCCGGGCCTCCCGCGTGGTGCCGGTGCCCGGGGTGACCGAGCACGAGCTCATGGAGGCGGCCACGCTGTCCAGTGCCGCGGACGGGACCCCCGAGGGGCGCTCGATCGTCTCCCTCGCAGCGGAGTCCGGCGTCGCACCCGGCCTGCCCGCCGGCGCCGTCGAGGTGCCGTTCACCGCGCAGACCCGGATGTCGGGCGTCGACCTCGCCGACGGCTCCGCCGTCCGCAAGGGTGCCGCCGCGGCGGTGCTCGCCTGGGCTGCTGCGGGCGGTGCGTCCGACACGGGCGTGATCGCCGCGATCGACGGCGCGGTCGCCGAGATCTCGGACCAGGGCGGCACGCCGCTCGTCGTGGGACGTCGGACCGCCACCGGGAGCGTCTCGCTGCTCGGCGTCGTGCACCTCAAGGACGTCGTGAAGGACGGCATGGCCGCACGCTTCGCGGAACTGCGGTCGATGGGCATCCGCACGGTGATGATCACGGGCGACAACCCCCGCACCGCCGCCGCGATCGCCGCCGAGGCCGGCGTCGACGACTTCCTCGCCGAGGCCACGCCGGAGGACAAGCTCGCCTACATCCGCAAGGAGCAGGAGGGCGGCAACCTCGTCGCGATGACCGGTGACGGCACCAACGACGCTCCGGCCCTGGCACAGGCGGACGTCGGCGTCGCGATGAACACCGGCACCACGGCCGCGAAGGAGGCCGGCAACATGGTCGACCTCGACTCGGACCCGACGAAGCTCATCGACGTCGTCCGGATCGGCAAGCAGCTCCTCATCACCCGCGGCGCGCTCACCACCTTCTCGATCGCCAACGACGTCGCGAAGTACTTCGCGATCATCCCGGCGATGTTCCAGGCGGCGTTCCCCGGCCTCGCGGCGCTCAACGTCATGGGCCTGCACAGCCCCTCGTCCGCGATCCTGTCCGCGGTGGTCTTCAACGCGCTCGTCATCGTCGCGCTCATCCCGCTGTCGCTGCGCGGCGTCCGCTACCGCGCCGCCTCGGCGTCGTCGATCCTCGGCCGCAACCTGCTCGTCTACGGGCTCGGCGGCGTCATCGTCCCCTTCATCGGCATCAAGCTCATCGACCTCGTCGTCGGTCTCATCCCGGGATTCTGATCATGACCGTTCGTTCCACCTTCCGTTCCGCGGGCGTCGCCGTCCGCCTCACCCTGCTCGCCACCGTCGTCCTCGGCGTGGGGTACCCGCTCGCCGTCTGGGGGGTCGGCCAAGCGGCGTTCCACGACCAGGCGAACGGCTCGCCGGTCACCGACTCGTCCGCCACGGTCGTGGGTTCGTCCCTGATCGGACAGTCCTTCGCCGGGAAGGGTGCCGACCGCTGGTTCCAGTCCCGCCCGAGTGCCGCCGGTGAGGACGGCTACGACGCGAACGCCTCGTCCGGCTCGAACCTCGGGCCGAACAACCCCGACCTGGTCGCCGCGATCGAGGAGCGCCGCGCGGCGATCGCGGAGGCGGACGGGGTCCCGGTGTCGCAGGTGCCGGCGGACGCGGTGACGGCCTCGGGCTCCGGTCTCGACCCGGACATCAGCCCCGAGTACGCGATGCAGCAGGTGTCCCGGGTCGCCGACGCCCGCGGGCTCAGCGTCGACACCGTCCGGTCACTCGTCGCGCAGCACACCGAGGGCCGGCAGCTCGGGTTCCTCGGCGAGCCGGTCGTGAACGTGCTCGAACTCAACCTGGCGCTCGCGGCGGCGTCGCGCTGACGCCCGCTCCCTCGGAACCGACACCACCACGACGAACGCGGGAGGATGAGCACGTGAAGCGCGGCAAGCTACGGGTCCTGCTGGGTGCGGCCCCCGGCGTCGGCAAGACCTACACGATGCTCGAGGAGGGCCAGCGGCTCCGGGCCGAGGGCCGGGACGTCGTGGTCGCCGTCGTGGAGACGCACGAGCGCGCCGCCACCGCCGCCCTCGTGGACGGGCTCGAGGTCGTCCCCCGCCGCACCGTCGAGCACCGCGGGGTCGAGCTGGACGACATGGACCTCGACGCCGTCGTCGCCCGGGCCCCCGACGTCGCGCTGGTCGACGAGCTCGCGCACACGAACGCCCCCGGCAGCGTGCACGAGAAGCGCTGGCAGGACGTCGAGGCGCTGCTCGCCGCCGGCATCAGCGTCATCTCGACGGTGAACATCCAGCACATGCAGTCCCTCGGCGACGTCGTCCGCGAGATCACCGGCACCGTGCAGCGCGAGACCGTCCCGGACGCGGTGGTCCGCACGGCCGACCAGATCGAGGTCGTCGACCTCGCACCGGCGGCCCTGCGCGAGCGGCTCTCCGACGGGCTCGTGTACCCGGCCGCCCGGATCGACGCCGCCCTGTCGAACTACTTCCGCCTCGGCAACCTGACCGCCCTCCGCGAGATCGCGCTGCTGTGGCTCGCCGACGAGGTCGACGACGCGCTCAAGGCCTACCGCGCCGAACACGGCATCGCGCGGCGGTGGGAGACCCGCGAGCGCGTCCTCGTCGCCCTGACCGGCGGGCCCGAGGGCGAGACCCTGCTGCGCCGCGGCGCACGCATCGCAGCCCGGAGCGCGGGCGGGGAACTCGCCGCCGTGCACATCACGACGAACGACGGCCTGCGGGAACGGCACCCCGGAGCGCTCGGCAAGCAGCGCACCCTCCTCGAGCAGCTCGGCGGCACCTACCACCAGGTCGTCGGCGACGACGTGCCCGGCACGCTCGTCCGGTTCGCCCGGTCGATCGACGCCACGCAGATCGTCATCGGCGTCAGCCGGCGCAGCCGGTTGGCGGCCGCGCTCACCGGTCCGGGCATCGGCAACACCGTCATCCGCGAGTCCGGCGACATCGACGTGCACGTCGTCACGCACGAGCGCGCCGGCGGCGGCTTCGCCCTGCCGAAGCTCGGCGGCAGCCTGTCCCCCAGCCGGATCGCCGCCGCCTTCGCGATCTCGCTCACCCTCGGTCCGCTGCTGACCTGGCTGCTGTCCTTCACGAACGACCCGGACGCCATCACGGTCGACGTGCTCGCGTACCAGCTGCTCGTGCTCGTGGTCGCGCTCACCGGCGGCATGTGGCCCGCCGTGTTCACCGCCGTGCTGTCCGGGCTGAGCCTCGACTTCTTCTTCGTGCAACCCCTGCACATGGTCACCGTGCAGCAGCCCTGGCACCTCGTCGCGCTCGTCATGTACGTCATCAGCGCGGTGCTCGTCAGCTTCGTCGTGGACCGCTCGGCCCGACGGTCGCGGACGGCCAAGCGTGCCGCCGCGGAGTCCGGCCTCCTCGTCGGGATCGCCGGCAGCGTCCTCCGGGGGGACGACGCCCTGCAGGCGCTGGTCGACCGGACCCGCGAGGCGTTCGGCTTCACCGGCGTGCGGATCCGGCAGGGGGACGAGGTGCCGGCCACGTCCGGGACGTTCGGCGAGACGGCGGACGCCGCCACGCGCCTGCCGTCCGGTGCCCTGCTCGAGTTCGCCGGCGCACCCGACGACCCGACCCAGCGCCGACTGCTCCGCGTCGTCGAGCAGCAGGTCGACGCCGCGGTCGAGCACCGCGAGCTGACCCGCACCGCCGGGGCGGCCGAACGGATCGCCGCGGCGGACCGGGTCCGCAGCGCGATCCTCGCGGCCGTCGGGCACGACGTGCGGCGGCCGATCGCCGCAGCCTCCGCCGCCGTGCAGACGCTGCGGGCACCCGACCTCGAGCTGTCGCGGGCCGACCGGGAGGCGCTGCTCGCCACCGCCGACGAGAGCCTCGGTCAGCTCGCGGTGCTGCTGGCCGACCTGCTCGACGTCAGCAGGGTGCAGGCCGGGGTGCTCGCCGTCACCCCCGTGCCCATCGCCCTCGAGACCGTCGTCGCCCCCGCGCTCGACGAACTCGAGCTCGGTCCGGACGACGTCGACCTCGACCTGCCGGCCGACCTGCCGCCGGTGCTCGCCGACGCCGTGCTCCTGCAGCGCGTCGTCGTGAACCTGCTCGCGAACGCGCAGCGGTACGCACCCGACGGCACCCGCGTGCGGATCGCGGCGAGCGCCTTCGCCGGCGGCGTCGAACTCCGCGTCGCCGACCACGGGCCGGGCATCCCCGAGGACCGACGCGGCGAGGTGTTCCAGCCGTTCCAGCGGCTCGGCGACACCGACAACGACACCGGCCTCGGGCTCGGCCTGGCGCTCGCGCGCGGGTTCACCGAGGGCATGGGCGGCACCATCGAGGTCGACGACACCCCCGGCGGCGGACTCACCGTCGTCGTCCGGCTGCCGATCGCGGGACACGTGGGCGTGGAGGTCCGATGAGCACGAAGGTCCTGATCGCCGACGACGACGCACAGCTCGTCCGGGCGCTCGCCGTCACGCTGACCGCCCGGGGGTACGAGGTCGTCACCGCACGCGACGGCCGCGAGGCCCTCGACGCCGTCATCACCGAGCGGCCCGACATCGTGCTGCTCGACCTCGGCATGCCGCGGCTCGACGGCATCGGGGTGCTCGAGGGCATCCGGGCGTGGTCGCAGGTTCCGGTGCTCGTGCTCTCCGGGCGGACGGACTCGTCCGACAAGGTCGACGCGCTCGACGCCGGCGCCGACGACTACGTGACGAAGCCGTTCCAGATGGACGAGCTCCTCGCCCGGCTCCGCGCGTTCGGCCGACGGCAGGCAGCCGTCGCGGCGTCCTCCGGTGCCGCACCGTCGGTGGCGATCGGCGACCTCGTGGTCGACCTCGTCGCGAAGCAGGTCACGCCGGCATCCGGGCCCGCGATCCGGCTCACCCCGACGGAGTGGCGGCTGCTCGAGGTCCTCGTCACGAACCCGGACCGGCTGATGACCCGCGAGATGCTGCTCACCGAGGTGTGGGGACCGTCGCACGGCAGCGACTCCGGGTACCTCCGCCTCTACATGGCGCAGCTCCGGCGGAAGCTCGAACCGGACCCCTCGCACCCGCGGTTCCTCGTCACCGAGTCCGGGATGGGCTACCGGTTCACCCCGGCCGGCGCCTGATGCGGGCACCTGTCAGGCCCGCGTCGTGCAGGTGGCGGGTGCCTGTCGGGTCCGTGTCGTGGTGCTGTCACCCGCGCCGTTCCTAGGCTCGGCACCATGAACGAGATGCGAATCGCCCTCCTCCGCCGTGAGCGGGGCCTCACCCAGGAACGCCTCGCCGAGACGAGCGGGATCGCCGTCCGGACCGTCCAGCGCGTCGAGTCCGGCAACGACGCCAGCCTCGAGACCCTCTCCGCGATCGCCCGGGCGCTCGACGTGCCGGTGCGAGAGCTGTTCGCGACGGAGGACCAGGCGGCACTCGACGCGGGGGTCCGCGGGCTCGACGAGCGGAACGAGGCGACCGCCGCGGCGACGGCGGACGAGCAGGCGGCGCGGGACCGAGCGGTCGCCGGGTACCGGTCGCTGTACACCGGGGTCGGCATCGGCCTCGGCGTGCTCACGGTGCTGCTCGTGGTCCTGCACGTCTGGTCGCCGCTGGTGTTCCTGCTCGTGGGTGCCTACTGGGCGGTCGGTCGGCTGGCCGGGCGCTTCCTGCTCGACTCGGTCGTCGGCCCGCGCCTCGACCGCCGGTACCCGCTGTCGCGGGCGGTCGACCGGAAGCCGCGTGCCGCACGCTGACGCGGCGGCCGCACCGGTCGGGAGGCGCACCCTCCTCCGTCGCGTCGCCGTCGGTCCCCGGACGCTCGGCCCTTAGCTCCGTCCAAGGGTCCCGCGACGGTCCTCGCACCCGGGCATCCGACCCTCGGGGCATGACCGAGACCACGCCCACCGGGACCGCACGCCTGCTGCCACCCGTGCACGGCAGCGCCCTCCGCAGCCGACTCCTCCGCCTCGTCCGGGGGCGCGCCGACGCCGCACGGTGGGAGCGTCCGGCGTTCCTCGGGCTGCTCCTGGCGACCGGGGTGCTGTACGTCGTGGACCTCGGCGTGAACGGGTGGGCGAACGCGTTCTACGCCGCCGCCGTGCAGGCCGGCAGCCAGAGCTGGGAGGCGTTCTTCTACGGCTCGTCCGACGCCGCGAACGCGATCACGGTCGACAAGCCGCCGGCGTTCCTGTGGGTGATCGGCATCTCCGTCCGGCTGTTCGGGCTGAACTCGTGGTCGCTCCTCGTGCCGCAGGCGCTGATGGGTGTCGCGGCGGTCGCGGTCCTGTACCGGATCGTGCGGCGGCGCTTCTCGGCGGGGGCGGCCCTCGTCGCCGGCGCCGCCCTGGCCAGCACCCCCGTCGCGACCCTGATGTTCCGCTACGACAACCCGGACGCCCTGCTCACGCTCCTCATGGTCGGCGCGATCGCCCTCACGCTGCGCGGCATCGAGTCCGGTCGGATGCGCTGGGTGGTCTGGGCCGGGGTGCTCGTCGGTCTCGGGTTCCTCACGAAGCAGCTGCAGGCCTTCCTCGTCCTGCCGCCACTCGTCTCCGTGTACCTGTACGCCTCGCCCCGCCCGGTGCTCCGCCGGGTCGGGCACCTGCTGGCGGCGGCGCTCGCCGTGGTGGTGTCGGCCGGCTGGTGGGTGGCGATCGTCGAACTCGTCCCGGCGTCGTCGCGGCCGTACATCGGCGGCTCGCAGACGAACAGCTTCCTCGAACTGACCTTCGGCTACAACGGCCTCGGCCGGGTCACCGGCGACGAGACCGGCAGCGTGGTCCCCGGCGGCGCGACGGGCGCCGGCTCGTGGGGGTCGACCGGCATCACGCGGCTGTTCGGGTCGGAGTTCGCGACGCAGATCACGTGGCTGCTCCCGACGGCGCTCCTGCTGCTCGTGGCGTCGCTCGTCGCGATCGGCTTCCGGAGGCGGACCGACCCGCGACTCGCGACCGTGCTCGTGCTCGGGACGTCGCTGCTCGTGACCGGACTGGTCTTCAGCTTCATGGGCGGGATCTTCCACCCGTACTACACGATCGCCCTCGCGCCGTACGTCGCCGGTCTGGTCGGCATCGGTGCCGGACTGCTGTGGCAGCGCCGCGGCGCGCTCGGCTGGCGGATCGTCGCCGCGGTCGCGGTGGTCGTCACCGGGGCGTGGTCGTTCCGGCTCCTGTCCGAGGCGTCGTCGTGGCAGCCGTGGATCCGCTGGGTGGTGCTCGCGGCGACGGTCGTCGGGGCCGTGCTCGTCGTCCTGCCGCCGCGTGGCCGGACCCTGTCGAGGGCGACGGTGGCGTCCGTGCTCGTGGTGACGCTCCTCGGGCCGACGGCGTTCTCGGTGCAGACCACCACGGTCGGGCACACCGGGGCGCTGCCGACCGCGGGGCCGAGCGTCTCGGGCGGCGGGTTCGGCGGCGGCGCGGGCCGCGGCGGCCAGGGGGGTCCAGGCGGGCAGGGCGGGCAGGCCGGACCTGGCGGGCAGGGCGGCCGGGCGCCGAACGGCGCGGCCGACGGCACACCGCCGAACGGCACGGCCCCCGGCGGCACCGGCACCGGCACCGGCACCGGCACGGGCCCCGGGAACGGAACCGGCACCGGGGCGGGCCCCGGGAACGGAACCGGCACCGGGGCGGGCGCGACCGACGGAGGCGGGGCGAGCCTCCTGGGCGGGTCCACCGAGGTCGCCGACGCGCTCGTCACCGCCCTGTCCGAGGACGCTGACTCGTACACCTGGGCTGCAGCGACCGTCGGCTCGAACAGTGCCGCGACCTACCAGCTCGCCACCGGCGACCCCGTGATGGCGATCGGCGGGTACAACGGCACCGATCCCGCACCGACCCTCGCCGAGTTCCGACAGGACGTCGCCGACGGGGCGGTCCACTGGTTCGTCGCGGGCTCGTCCGGCGGCGGCAGCGCGAGCAGCGGCAGCGACGCCGCGTCGGAGATCACGAGCTGGGTCGAAGCGCACCACGAGGCGCAGACCATCGGCGGCGTGACGGTCTACGACCTCTCCACAGATGGTCGATGACCGGGCCGGGAGCCGTCGGACGGCGGTAGCGTCGTCGCGTGACGATCGCACTGCGCCGCCTGACGGCCGACGACTGGGCCGAGTGGCGCCCGGTCCGTCTGGCCGCGCTCGCCGGGGCGCCCGAGGCGTTCGGCTCGCGGCTCGCCGACTGGCAGGACGCACCCGAGCACCGGTGGCGGACGCGTCTGTCGCTGCCGGGGGCGCTCGACCTCCTCGTGGTCGAGGGGGACCGCCCCCTCGGCACGGCCTCCGGCGTCCCGGACCCGGACGACCCCGCGCACGTCGAGCTCATCTCGATGTGGGTCGACCCCGCAGGGCGCGGTCGCGGGGTCGCCGACCTGCTCGTCGAGGCGATCGCCCGGTGGGCCGCCGAGCACGGCGCCGTCGACGTCCGGCTCTCGGTGATGCCGGACAACGACCGGGCCCGCCGCGTGTACGAACGGGCCGGGTTCACCGCGACGGACGAGCCCGGCGACCTGTTGCCGGACGGCCGCCGCGAGACCGTGATGCGCCGCGACCTGGCGCCCGAGCGCACGCTGCTCGCCTACGAGCGTGGGGCCGACCGCTACGCCGAGCGCACCGACGGCCACCGTGCCGGCCTGGTCGACGACCTCGTCGCACTGGTGCGGTCGGGCGCACACGTGCTCGAGCTCGGCTCCGGCCCCGGGCGGGACGCCCTCGCGCTCGAGGCCGCCGGGCTCCGCGTCGACCGCACCGACGGAGCCCTCGCGTTCGTCGACCGGCTCCGCGCCGAGGGGCACGACGCCCGGGTCCTCGACCTCCGCGACGAGGACTGGGGCGGCCCGTACGACGCCGTGTTCGCGAACGCCGTGCTGCTGCACGTCGGCCGCGACGCCCTCGGCCCCGTGCTCGGGCGCGCGCGCACCGCAGTGCGTCCCGGCGGGGTGCTCGCCGCCACCGTGAAGCACGGCGACGGCGCGGGCTGGAGCGACCGGAAGCTCGACGATGCGCGGCACTTCACCTACTGGTCGCCCGGGGCGCTCGCCGCCGTCGTCACCGCGGCCGGCTGGGCCGACGTCGTCGTCCGTGAGACCACCCGCGCCGGTGCCGAGGAGCGCTGGCTGACCGTGACGGCCCGACGGCCCGAGGGAGACCGACGATGAAGCGCGCACTCCGCTGGACCTCCTGGACCGTCGCCGTGCTGGTCCTCGTCGCCGTGGTCTTCGGTGTCTGGGCGAACACGGTCATGCAGGGCACCCGCAGCGCGGCGCTCCAGGTCTGGCGGGACGACCGGGTCGCGGTGCGCGACGCCGGTGACAGCGTGGTGCTGACCCCCACCGGGGCCGCCGACGGGAAGGGCCTCGTGTTCATCCCCGGCGCGAAGGTGGATCCGTACGCCTACATGGCGACCTTCCGGCAGGTCGTCGCCGCGGGCACGACGGTCGTCATCACGAAGCCGACGCTGCACCTGGCGTTCTTCGACACCCGACCCCTGTCCGTCTTCGAGGCGCACGCCCCCGACGTCGCCACCTGGGCGGTCGGCGGCCACTCGCTCGGTGGGGTGCGGGCCTGCCAGCTCGCGCCGGACGCCGACGGCCTGCTCCTGCTCGGCAGCTACTGCGCGAACGACATCAGTCGGTCGTACATCCGGGTGCTCAGCGTCTCGGGGTCACGCGACGGGCTGTCCACGCCCGCGAAGGTCGACGCGGCGCGGCACCTCCTGCCGTCCACGGCGACGATGACCGAGGTCGAGGGCGCGAACCACGCCGACTTCGGGGCGTACGGCGACCAGCCGGGCGACCGGACGGCCACGATCTCGCGTGCTGCGGCCCGGCAGCAGATCAGCGATGCGATCGAGCGCTGGGTGGCGACGCTGCCCTGACCGGCTCCACACGGACGGGAGGCGCGGTGCCAGCTGGCACCGCGCCTCCCGTCCGTCGCTCCTCGCCCGCAGGGCGTCAGTGGATGCGGCCCGCCTCGTGGTCACGACCGCTCCGGCGTCCCGTTGCCCGCGCGACGAAGTACAGCACCACGCCGACGGCCAGCAGCAGCGCGGCGTACAGCCAGACCTGCCCGCTCTGCTGCGTCAGCAGCAGGATGCAGGACCCGACACCGAGCACCGGCACCCACGTCCAGACCCGGAAGTGGTCGTGCTCCACCTCGTCCTTGCGCAGCACCAGCACCGCGACGTTCGTCGAGATGAAGACGAACAGGAGCAGGAGCACGACGGTCTCGGCGAGCGTGCCGACGTCCCCGACCAGCGTCAGGAGCATCGCGACCACGGTCGTGGCGACGATCGCGACCCACGGGGTACGGCGGTTCGGCAGCACCTTGGAGAGGACGGCCGGCAGGAGCCGCTGCTCGGCCATGCCGTAGGTCACGCGGCTCGACATGATCATCGTGAGGAGCGCCCCGTTCGCGACCGCGACGAGGGCGATGAGGCTGAACACCCAGTCCGGGATCGGCACGCCGGTCGCGGAGACCACAGCGAGCAGGGGGCCGCTCGACTCGGACAGCTCCGATGCCGGGAGGGCGATCGAGCTGGCCAGGGCGACGAGCACGTAGACGACGCCCGCGGTGGCGAGCGCACCGAACAGGGCCTTCGGGTAGACGCGGCGGGGTTCGCGGACCTCCTCGGCGACGTTGGCCGAGGTCTCGAAGCCGACGAACGAGTAGTACGCGACGATCGCGGCGCTGAGGGTCGCGAGCGCGGGGTTCGCGTCGGCCGGGAAGGCGCCGATCCGGGAGACGTCGCCCCCGCCGCCGCCGAGCATCACCGCGACGACCACGATCACGATGACGAGGCCGGAGACCTCGATGATCGTCATCACGACGTTGCTCTTCAACGAGTCCGAGATGCCGCGGGCGTTCAGGCAGGCGATGAGCGCGAGGAACACGATCGCGGTCGGGACCGGCGGCAGGTCGACGAACGTGCCGAGGTAGTCCCCGGCGAAGGCGAGCGAGAGCCCCGCGGCGCTCGTGACACCGGCGGCGAGCATGCTGAAGCCGACGAGGAACGACACGATCGGTGTCTTGTACGCACGCTCGGCGAACACCGCGGCGCCGCCGGCCTTCGGGTACTTGGTGACGAGCTCGGCGTAGGACCCGGCGGTGAGCAGGGCGAGGAGCAGCGCGAGGACGAGCGGTGCCCAGAGTGCGCCGCCGACGTCCTTCGAGAGGGTGCCCATCAGGGCGTAGATGCCGGCACCGAGGACGTCGCCGAGGATGAACAGGTAGAGCAGGGGGCCGGTGATCGCCTGACGGAGCTTCGAGCCCTCGCCGTGCTGCGGGGGTGCCGCGGTGTCGCTGGTCATGGTGGTGCCTTCCGTCGCGACCAGGGTCCGCGCGGCCGTCTGCGCGGTCGCTCAGGTGATCCGGGCAGCGCGGGCGTCCTGCACCGGAGACGGTTCGTGAACTCCCTGCACAGGCCGCGGCGCGCCTGGGTACGGGTGCTGGAGCGGTCCTAGACTCGTCGGGAGCACTCATCACGACCGCCCCACCGGAAGGCTGCAGATGACGACGCCGGCCCGGCGCACCCCCGCGCGACTCGCTGACCAGCGAGCGCTCCTGTTCGACCTCGACGGCGTCCTCACCCCCACGGCGGACGTGCACATGCGCGCGTGGAGCCGACTGTTCACGCCGTACCTCGCGGCGCACGGGGCCGACCCGTACACCGAGCAGGACTACTACGCGTACGTCGACGGCAAGCCGCGGTACGACGGCGTCCGCTCGCTGCTCGCCTCGCGTGGCATCGACCTGGCCGAGGGCACCCCGGACGACGACCCCGACGCCGACACGGTGTGCGGGCTCGGCAACCGGAAGAACGCCGAGTTCACGGCGGAGCTCGCCGAACACGGGGTCGAGCCGTACCCGGGCTCCCTGGCGTTCCTCGTCGCGGCGATCGACGCGGGGTTGTCCGTGGCCGTCGTGTCGAGCTCGGCCAACGCGACGCAGGTCCTGCGCACCGCGGGCATCCTCGAGCGGTTCCCGGTCGTCGTCGACGGTCTCGTCGCGCGGCAGGACGGCCTCGCCGGCAAGCCCGCACCGGACACCTACCTCGACGCCGCGAGCCGCTTCGGCCTGACCGCCGACGAGTGCGTCGTGGTCGAGGACGCCACCAGCGGGGTCGAGGCCGGCCGGAACGGTGCCTTCGGGCTCGTCGTCGGCGTCGACCGCGGCGCCGGGGCCGACGCCCTCCGCGCCCACGGCGCCGACGTCGTCGTCACCGACCTCGCGGAGCTCCTGCCCGACCTCCCCTCCCACGGAGCAGCATGAACCCCATCACCACGGACCCCCTCGACCGCGTGCGCTACCCGGTCGACGAGTGGGCACTCGTCGAGACCGAGTACGCGCCCGACGAGCAGGGCGTCGCGGAGACGAACTTCGCCGTCGGCAACGGGTACCTGGGCCTGCGCGGCAACCTCGACGAGGGCCGCGGCGGTGTGCAGTACGGCACGTACGTCAACGGTTTCCACGAGACCTGGCCGATCCGGCACGCCGAGGACGCCTTCGGCTTCGCCAAGACCGGGCAGACGATCATCAACGCGCCCGACGCCAAGGTGATCCGGCTGTACGTCGACGACGAGCCGCTCGTCCTCGCCGAGGCCGACATCCTCCGGCACACCCGGCGGCTCGACTTCCGGGGCGGGTTCCTCTACCGCGAGACCGAGTGGTCGACGCCCTCCGGCAAGCGGGTGCTCATCCGCTCCCGTCGTCTGGTGTCCTTCACCGACCGGCACCTCGCCGTCATCGACTACGAGGTCACCGTCCTCGACGGCGACGCCTCGATCCTGCTGTCGAGCCAGATCCTCAACCGGCAGGACGTGCAGGACGAGTACCACGCGGGCATGCGTGCCGCGGCGAACGCCTTCGATCCGCGCAAGGCCGAGGCGTTCCACGAGCGCGTGCTCGAGCCGAAGCTCAAGCGCAGCACGGGCGGGCGTTCCCTGCTCGGCTACCAGGCGGCCAGCTCCGGCATGACGATCTGCGTCGGCGTCGAGCACCACCTCGAGACCGAGAACTCCTGGGACGAGTCCTCCTCCATCGAGGACGACCTCGCCAAGCACGTCTACCGGGTGCAGGCACGGGCGGGCAAGCCGATCCGCCTCGTGAAGCAGATGGTGTACCACACCTCTCGCGGCGTCCCCGCGCGTGAGCTCGCCGACCGCTGCGACCGCACGCTCGACCGTGCTCGCGCCGAGACGGTCGACGAGACCTTCGCGAAGCAGCGCGCCTGGATGGACGACTACTGGACCCGCAGCGACGTCGAGATCGCCGGGCAGCCGGAGATCCAGCAGGCCGTCCGGTGGAACCTCTTCATGCTGGCGCAGGCGACCGCCCGGACCGACGGGCACGGCATCGCGGCGAAGGGCGTCACGGGCTCCGGGTACGGCGGCCACTACTTCTGGGACATGGAGATCTACGTCCTGCCGTTCCTGTCCTACACGGCGCCGATCGTCGCCCGGAACGCCCTCCGGTTCCGCTACAACATGCTCGACGCGGCACGCTCCCGGGCACGCGAGCTCAACCAGCGGGGCGCTCTGTTCCCGTGGCGGACGATCAACGGCGAAGAGTCCTCGGCCTACTACGCCGCGGGCACCGCGCAGTACCACATCGACGCGGACATCGCCCATGCCCTCATGCAGTACGTGCGGGCGTCCGGCGACACCGAGTTCCTGAAGCGCGGCGCGATCGACATCCTCGTCGAGACCGCCCGCCTCTGGTCGGACCTCGGCTTCTGGCGCTCGAACGGCGACAAGAAGTTCCACATCGACGGTGTCACCGGCCCCGACGAGTACACGACCGTCGTCGACGACAACCTCTACACGAACGTGATGGCGCGGGCGAACCTCTGGTTCGCCGTGAACGCCTGCCGCGAGCTCGCGGTCGACGACCCGGAGGAGTACGGCCGCATGGTGCGCCGGACCGGGCTCGACGCGGACGAGGTCGTCGAGTGGGAGCACGCCGCCGAGTCGATGGAGATCCCCTTCGACCCGCACCGCGGCATCCACCCGCAGGACGCCCAGTTCCTCGACAAGGAGCTCTGGGACCTCGAGCACACGCCCGACTCCAAGCGCCCGCTCCTGCTGCACTACCACCCGCTGGTGATCTACCGGTTCCAGGTGCTCAAGCAGGCCGACGTGGTGCTGGCGCTCTTCCTGCAGGGGCACGAGTTCACCGCCGCCGAGAAGCGCCGCGACTTCGACTACTACGACGCGCTGACGACGGGCGACTCGACCCTGTCCGCGGTCGTGCAGTCGATCATGGCGGCCGAGGTCGGGTACCACGACCTCGCGGCGCAGTACTTCCAGACCGCGCTGTACGTCGACCTCGCCGACCTGCACGGCAACACCTCGGACGGCGTGCACATCGCGTCGACCGGCGGCATCTGGGGTGCTCTGGTGAACGGGTTCGGCGGCATGCGCGACCACGGCGGTCGGATGACCTTCAACCCGCGTCTGCCGAAGGACTGGGAACGCCTGACCTACCGGATCACGGTGCACGGCTCCCGCGTCCGCGTCGACCTGGTCGAGGAGACGATGACCTTCACGGTCGAGACGGGTGCCGGCTTCACGGCCTGGGTGCACAACCAGCAGTGGGACGTCGTGCCCGGCGAGCCGGTCGTCGTGCCGATGCCGCACCACGGGCCGCGGATGTCTGGACACGCCCCGACGACGAGCGACATCCAGGGCACGCTGCGCGCGGACGGCTCCGTGATCACCGCGTCGATCCCGACGATCTCGCTCAGCCGTGAGTTCGAGGTCGACGAGACCTCCGGCTGACCCGACGCCGGTCCGCCCAGCCCCCGGGGGCCGGTTCGGTCCGCCGGTCTGGAGGCGCGGTGCGGGTCCGCCTGCACCGCGCCTCCGTGCGTCTCCAGGTGGGTGCGGGCACCGTGGTCCTCCGTGCCCCCGGGCCGACGGAGTCTCCTGCGGCACAGGTCGTGCAGCGAGAGGAGACACACATGGACAAGCGGTTCGAGGGCAAGGTCGCGATCGTCACGGGCGCGGGGTCGGGCATCGGCGAGGCCACCGCACGGGCGTTCGTCGACGAAGGCGCCGATGTGCTCCTGGTGGACAGCGTCGAGGACAAGGTACGAGCGGTCGCCGACTCGCTGCCGACCGGTCGGGCGGTCGCGCTCCAGGCAGACGTCGCGGACCCGGCGGCGTGGGAGACGATCGTGTCCGACGCGGTGGACCGGTGGGACCGCATCGACGTGCTCGTGAACAACGCCGGCACGTTCACCTCGGGAGACATCACCGACATCGAGCCGGACGAGTGGCACCGGGTGATCGAGACCGACCTGTCGAGCGTGTTCTACGGCACCCGGGCGGCGCTGCCGTTCCTCCGGGAGACGAAGGGGTCCGTCGTCAACACCTCGTCGGTGTCGGGCATGGACGCCGACTGGCGGATGAGCCCGTACAACGCGGCGAAGGGCGGCGTGACGAACTTCACCAAGGCGGCGGCGCTCGACAACGGGCAGTTCGGCGTCCGCGTGAACGCCGTCGCGCCCGGTCTCATCTGGACCGACATGACCGAGCAGCAGGCGGAGGACGAGGAGCTCCAGCACGCCTTCGCCGACCGTGTGTCCCTCGGCCGCGGTGGCCGGTCGGAGGAGGTCGCGGCCGCGGTGCTGTTCCTCGCGAGCGATGCGGCGAGCTACATCACGGGCGCCGTGGTGCCGGTGGACGGCGGGACGACCGCGAGCAACGGGCAGCCCGCCCAGTCCTGACCGTCCTGCTCAGAGGAGCTTGCGGAGGGTGTTCGCGTTGCGGGTCGTCGTCGTGCGCTTGAAGCGTGCGGCGCCGGCCCGCTTGGCGAACACGGTGTCCGTGCTCGACCCCTTCGGACAGGACCAGTAGACGACGCCGTCCCCGCGTGCGACGCGCTCCACCGCGTCGTCGGTGTCGAGGTCGGCCACGAGGTCGTCGAGTGCGGCCTCGTCCGACCCGAAGACGACGTAGTCGTGCCGGTCCGGGGCGGAGTCGAAGGGGAACCCGTCGAGGACCGCGGCGAGGCGCTCGTGCGGCACGAGGACGATCCAGGCGTCGTACCCGAAGCGGTCGCGGAGGGCCTGCTCGATCGTGCCCTTGAGGGCGCCGCCGCCATCCGCCGCGGTGAACACGACGTTGCCGGAGGCGAGGACCGTCCGCACGTCGGTGTACCTGAGCTCCCGGAAGAGCGCGGCGAGTGCAGCGCTCGTGATCGTGATCCCGTTGACGTTCACCCCGCGCAGCAGCGCGACCCACCTGGCCATGTCCGAACCGTAGCGCGCCCTGCGGAGTCGGGGTGAGCCTCCCATACAATCCGCAAGATCCATTGCGCAACGGGTCTTGTGCATCTAGGGTCGCAGCATGGACGTCCAGCGACTCGACGAGGCCGCGCAGATGCGCGCACTCGCCCACCCGACCCGGCTGCGACTCGTCGGCCTGCTCCGGACCGGTGGTCCGCAGACCGCGGCGATGCTCGGCGAGCAGGTCGACGAGGCGCCGGGGACGATCAGCTACCACTGCCGGCGGCTGGCGGACGCGGGGTTCATCGAGCCCGCGCCGGAGCACGGCACCGACCGGCGCGAGCGCTGGTGGCGGGCGGTCGCGCAGCACACGTCGTGGAACCTCGCGGACGCGTTCGACGACCCCGACCGGATGCTCGCCGCGACCGCGCTCGACCACACCGTCGCGCAGGCGTACGCGGCCGAGTACACGGCGTTCATCGACCACGTGCCGGTGCTCGGGCGGGAGTGGGTGGCGGCGTCGAACAGCGGCGACCGGGCGCTCCGGCTCACGGTCGACGAGCTGCGGGACCTCGGCGCGGAGCTGCAGGGGGTGCTCGACCGCTGGGAGGCGGTGAGCACCGACCACGAGCCCGGCGACGGCTCCGAACGCGTCACCGCCGTCGTGCAGAGCTACCGGTCGGCGCGGCCGTGAACGCGCACTGGCGGCTGCGGTCGCTCCTCGCGGTGCAGGTCGTCTCACGGACGGGCAACGTGGCGACGACCATCGCCGTGCCGTTCGTCGTCCTCTCCCGTGGCGGCTCCGCGACCGACGTCGGCATCGCGGCGTTCGCAGCGACCGTCCCGATCGTCCTCGGTGGCGCGTTCGGCGGGGTCCTCGTCGAGCGGATCGGCTTCGTCCGGTCGAGCATCGTGTCGGACGTCGTCAGCGCGCTGACGCTGCTCGCGATCCCGCTCCTCGCGTGGACGGCCGAGTTGCCCGCGTGGGCACTGCTCCTCCTCGTGTTCCTCGGCGGGCTGTTCGACACCCCGGGGGAGTCCGGTCGGCGCGTGCTCCTGCCCGGGTTCGCGACCGCTGCGGGCATCCCGCTCGAGCGCGCCGTCGGGCACTTCGAGGCGTCGGTCCGGTTCTCCGTGCTGCTCGGTGCCCCGGCCGCCGGGCTCCTCGTCGGGGCGGTCGGACCGCTGCCCGCGCTGGCCGTGACCGCCGCGGTGTTCGGGGCGGCTGCCCTGCTCGCAGCGCTGACGCTCCGCGGCGCCGTCGTGACGCCCGCGCCCGACGCTGAGCCTGCCGAACCGTCAGCCGGGTACTGGCGCGACCTCGGCGCCGGCCTGCGCTTCTGCGTGCGCGACCCGCTGTTCCGGCTGGTCATCGCGCTCGTGCTCGTCACGAACCTGCTCGACGCGGCGCGGTCGACGGCGCTGCTGCCGCTCTACGCCGACCGGGTGCTCGGCGGTGCGCAGGCGCTCGGCATCGTCAGCGGGACCTTCGGTGGCGCAGCCTTCCTCGGGTCGCTCGCGTTCGGGTACGTGGCGCACCGGGTGCCGCGCCGGATCACCTTCGTGGTCTGCTTCGTCCTGGCCGGCGGCCCCTCGCTCGCCGTGCCGGCGCTCGGCCTCGGGCTGCCGTGGGTGCTCGGCGCGTGCGTGCTCTCCGGCTTCGCGGCGGGAGCACTGAACCCCATCCTCGGGGCGGTCGAGCTCGAGCGCATCCCGTCACACATGCGGGCACGGGTCTTCGGGTTGCTCTCGGCCGGATCCTGGGCGGGCATCCCGCTCGGTGGGCTCTTCGGTGGCATCGCGGCGGACGGCATCGGCGTGACGGCGACGTTCGGGGTGGTCGCCGTGGTCTACACGGTCGTGACGCTCTCGCCGCTGCTCGGCGGGTCGTGGCGGCTGATGGAGCGCCGGGCCCCGGCCGTCCCGCCGAGCGGACCCCGCACGGAGGCCGTCGGCGCTGACGCAGCGCAGTAGCTCGGAGCGGGCCGAGCAGTGCTCCGGTAGACGAGGAGCATGACGGACGAGCGGAACGAAGACGGACAGGGCCCCGACGACGCACACGTGGTACCCGAGGGGGTGTCCGAGGCCACGGTGGAGGCGCTGGGCACGCTGTCGGCAGCGGTCGAGGTGCTCGAGCACGCCCGGGGCCTGCTCTACGGGTTCCACCGGCTGACCGGCACGGCGGACCTGAACCTCGGCGAGGCCGTCGAGCAGCTCCGGAAGGCGGGCCACACCGAGCTCGCGGAGCGGATCGACACCGAGCTCGTGGGGCGCAACGTGATCGACGGGCGCTGGACGTTCCAGATCGTCGAGGACTACGACGACAACTACTACGCCCTCGCGAAGGAGCTCGAGCAGACCGCCCGCGACCAGCTCGTCGGCGGGAAGCGCCACCTGTACGAGGCGAGCATGAAGGAAGACCGGCGCACCCCGGGCCGACGTCGCCACGAGGCCAAGCCGGCCGACCTGCGGGACTGACCCCGCGCCTCCAGACCGGGGCTGGTCCGGATGGGCCAAGCCTCCTGATGCACGAAAGCGACAGATCCCGGCGAACGGTTCGCCGTGGTCTGTCGCTTCCGCGGAACGGAACGGGTGCGGCCCTCCTCCGCTACCCGACGCCGAGCAGCGCCTCGAGCGGACCGCGCGCGAAGTACAGCAGGAAGCCCGCGGCGACGACGTACAGCAGCCACGAGACCTCGCGGCCACGGCCGGACAGCAGCTTGATGAGCACCCAGCTGATGAAGCCCGCGCCGATGCCGTTCGCGATCGAGTAGGTCAGCGGCATCACGACGATCGTCAGGAACGCCGGCAGCGCGGCGCCGAAGTCCGTCCAGTCGATGTCCTTCACCTGCGCCACCATGAGCGCACCGACGACGACGAGCCCGGCGGCGGCGACCTCGAGCGGGACGACCTGCGTCAGCGGCGTGAGGAACATCGACGCCAGGAACAGCAGACCGGTGACGACGGAGGCCATGCCCGTGCGGGCGCCCTCGCCGATGCCGGACGCCGAGTCGATGAAGACCGTGTTCGACGACACCGAGGCGCCACCACCGGCGATCGCGCCGGCACCCTCGACGACGAGCGCCGACTTCAGGCGGGGGAACGTGCCGTCCGGGTGCGCGACGCCGGCGGCCTTCGCGAGCCCGGTCATGGTGCCCATCGCGTCGAAGAAGTTCGTGAAGACGAGCGTGAAGACGAGCATCGACGCGGCGATCGGGCCGATGCGGGTGAAGGCGCCGAAGACGTCCGCGTGCCCGACGAGCGACAGGTCCGGCACGGCGAACAGCGCGCTCGGCAGCCCCGGGGCGTTGAGGTTCCAGCCCGTCGGGGAGTCCACCGAGGTCGGGACCTTCAGGAACGCCTGCAGGACGATCGCGATGATCGTGGTGCCGACGATGCCGATGAGGAGCGCGCCGCGGACCTTGCGGGCCATGAGCGTGCCGATGATCACGAGGCCGATCAGGAACACGATCGTCGGGAGGGCCGCGACGGAGCCGTCCTCACCGAGCTGCAGCGGCGGCGAGGCGTTCTTCGTGGTGCGGACGAACCCCGAGTCGACGAGCCCGATGAACGCGATGAACAGGCCGATGCCGACCGTGATCGCGGCCTTGAGCTGCGCGGGGACCGCCGTGAAGATCATCGTCCGGATGCCGGTCAGCGCCAGGATGACGATCACGACGCCGTTGATGACGACGAGGCCCATCGCCTCCGCCCAGGTCACCTGGTGCACGACGCTCACGGCCAGGAACGAGTTGATGCCGAGGCCCGCGGCGATGCCGAACGGCAGGTTCGCGATGAGGCCCATCGCGATCGTCATCACACCGGCCACCAGGCCGGTCGCGGCAGCGACCTGGGCGTTCTGCAGCCAGCCGCCGACGACGTCGTGCGGTGCCTGGTCCTGGCTGAACCCGCCGAGGATCAGGGGGTTGAGGATGACGATGTAGGCCATCGTCACGAAGGAGACGAGGCCGCCACGGACCTCACGGGGGATGCTCGAACCACGCTGGGTGATCGAGAAGAAGCGGTCGAGGCCGGATGCGAAGCGGTTCCGGGGCGGGGTGTCGGTCTGCTGGGCGCTCACCGAAGGAGTTTACAGAAGGCTGGGAGTACACGCGTCGCGCGTGTCGCTGCGCGGCACCGGTCTGGAGGCGCGGATCGCCTCGGCGGGGTACGGCACCGTCCCGAGCTGGTCGCGTTCTGCGGCCAGGGACGGTGTTGGATGAGCACGTGAACGAACGTCTGGACCGCGCGCGGATCGAGGCCGCCGTCCGAGAGCTGCTGCTCGCCGTCGGCGACGACCCGGACCGCCCCGAGCTCGCCCGCACGCCGGCCCGGGTGGCCGACTCCTACGGCGAGTACTTCGCGGGCATCGGGGTCGACGCCACCGAGATCGCCCGGTCCGGTGCCGTGCACTCCGAGGACGGGGAGCGTGGACAACTCGTCGTCGTCCGCGACGTCCGCTTCCGATCGATGTGCGAGCACCACCTGCTGCCGTTCATCGGCGTCGCGCACCTCGCCTACGCGCCCGGACGACAGCTCATCGGCCTCGGCACGCTGTCCCGGGTGCTCGACGCCGTCGCCTCACGTCCGCAGCTGCAGGAGCGCCTGGGGGAGCAGGTCGCCGAGGCCGTCGCCGAGGGCCTCGACGCAGCCGGCGTGCTCGTCGTGCTCGACGCGACCCACCAGTGCGTGACGACCCGCGGTGAGCGGCAGTCCGGCTCCTCGACGGTGACCGTCGCGGCGACCGGGAGTCTGGCGGACGCTGCCGGTCGGACCGAGGCGATCGCGCTCATCGGTGCGGGCGTCGGCGCTGCCGGGGCGGCCGGGGGCGACCACGGGGCGGACGCGTGACGAGCGAGCATCGGGCCCCGCGCCTCCCGTCCGACCCGACCGCACCCGGCTGGGTCGTGCCGGACCTGCGACACCCGGTCCGGACCATCGGCCGCCGCACCTTCGACTTCGACCACCGCATCGCCGTCATGGCCATCGTGAACCGCACGCCGGACTCGTTCCACGACAAGGGAGCGACGTTCGCCCTCGACCGTGCCGTCGAGGCCGCCGTACGCGCCGCCGAGCAGGGCGCCGACTGGGTCGACATCGGCGGGGTCAAGTTCGCACCGGGTCCCGAGCTCTCCGCCGACGACGAGCTCGACCGGGTCCTGCCCGTCGTGTCCCAGCTCGCGCAGGAGTCCGACGTCGTGATCTCGGTCGACACGTTCCGGCCCGAGGTCGCCGCGGCGACGATCGCGGCCGGCGCGAGCGTCGTGAACGACACCACCGGACTCTCCGACCCGCGGATGGCGGCGGTCGTCGCGGACTCCGATGCCACCATCGTCATCACGCACTCGATCGCGCCACCGCGGCAGGAGCTGCCCGCACCGCCGACGTACGACGACGTCACGGTCTCGGTCGTCGACTTCCTGCGCGAGCGCGTCGACCGGGCGCTCGCCGCGGGCATCCCGGACTCCCGGATCGTCGTCGACCCCGGGCACGACCTCAACAAGAACACGGTGCACACCCTCGAGCTCACCCGGCGGCTGCCCGAGGTCGTCGCGCTCGGGTACCCGGTGCTCGCCGCGGTGTCGAACAAGGACTTCGTGGGGGAGTCGCTCGGGCGTCCCCGCGGCTCGCGCCTGTCCGGGTCCCTCGCCGCCGCGACGGTCAGCGCGATGCTCGGGGCACGGATCGTCCGGATGCACGACGTCGTCGAGAGCGTCGACGCGATGCACATGGTCGAGGCCGTCCTCGGCTGGCGCGAACCCCTGGAAGCGAGGCACAACACGTGAGCACCCCGTCCCTGCCGACGTCGATCGCGGACCTGTCCGACGACGACCTGCTCGACCTGTACGCCGCGGACGTGGCGGACGGTCTGTGGCTGCGCGTGAACTTCGTCGCGACGCTGGACGGTTCCGCGTCGGCTTCCGGTCGCACCGCGTCGCTCGGCGGCGACGACGACCTGCGGGTGTTCGACCTGCTCCGCCGGACGGCCGACGTGGTGCTCGTCGCCGCGGGGACCGTGCGGCAGGAGGAGTACGGCCCGATGGTGCTGCACGACGCGGACGTCGCCTGGCGTCGCGAGCACGGGCTGCCCGACCACCCGGTGTTCGCGATCGTGACGAACTCGGCGTCGCTGGAGGCCTCCTCGCGGGTGTTCACCGAGGCGCCGGTCCGGCCGGTCGTGCTCACTTCGTCGTCCGGTGCTGACTCCTCGTCGGGGCGCGCGCTGGCCGAGGTCGCCGACGTGGTGGCGTGCGGGGACGACGGCGTCGACGTCGGTGCCCTCCGTTCCGCGCTCGCGTCGCGCGGGCTCGACCGGATCCACTGCGAGGGCGGGCCGTCGTTCCTCGGGGCGCTCGTGGCGGCGGACGCGGTGGACGAGCTGACGCTGACGATCGACCCGTCGCTCGAGGGCGGGGAGGGGCCGCGCATCGCGACGGGGTCGTCGCCGGAGCTCCGGCGGATGCGGCCCGCGCACGTGCTGCTCGGCGACGGCGGGGTGCTGCTGACGCGGTGGGTCCGCGTGACGGAGTGACTCACCCCTTGTGGTGACATGTGGAACATCAGTACTGTTCGATCATGAACGCACTGACCCAGACTCCCCTCCGGCACAGTCGGTTCGTCCTCACGGCGACGGCCCTGGTCGCGCTGACAGCCGCCTTCCTCACGGCGCCACAGACCGCGCTGGCGGCGACCGGCGGCTCGGCCACGTCGTCGGGCGCTCCAACCGGACGGAGCGTCCGGCACCTGGTCGGCCTGGCCGACGAGTTGCGGCCGCTCTCCGAGGGGGAGACATCCGGTGCCGTCGCAGCTTGGGAGCACGCGCAGATCTCCACCGCCAGCGGGATCGACCTCGACCTCGCTCGGGCGCAGGCCTTCGCGAGCCCGGACACGGTGATCCTCCGCATCCCCTTCGTCGAGGGAGCTGGGATCCTCTCCGAGTCCAGCGTCACCGCTGCCGTTGCAGGCGCACGGATCACTGCCTGGAGCGAGCTGGTCCTCACCCCGCGTTCTGCTGACGCCGGTCGCCTCCAGACCTGGGTCGACGGGATCGCGCAGCACGATCAGGTCGTCACGGCTGCACCGGTCGCTCGTTCGACGTGGTGGAGCCGGTTCACATCCTGTCTCAACAACGCGGGCGTCGCTGCCTGGGCCATCACGGCGCTCACCATCGCCTGCTCGGCGGGGTGTCTCGTCACGGTCGGCATCGGTTGCATCGCGTGCCTCACCGCCGCGGGAGCGGCGACGAGCGGGACGATCTCCTTCTGCGCCGGCTACGCGATCCGCGGATGAGCGGCATGCAGCAGCGCCGCGGCCGGGCGCCCGCAGTCCTCTCGCTCTGTGCGGCACTGGTCGTGGTCGGTGGGCAGGTCGTCCCGGTGTTGCGGCCGGTCTCGATCGCGGTGTGGCTGACGGCCACCCTGCTGCTCGTCGTTGCGCTCGTTCTGGCGCTGGTCGCCGTGCTCCGGAGGGGGAGCGGGCGCTAGGGTCGCAGGTGTGATCGACGTCGTGGTGTCCGGGGTGCTGTTCGACATGGACGGGACCCTCGTGGACTCGACCACGGTGGTCGAGGCCGCCTGGAGCCGCTTCGGCGCCGCGCACGGCATCGACCCCGTCGAGATCCTCGGCTTCTCGCACGGCCGCCAGACGATCGACACCGTGCAGCGCTTCCTGCCGCACCTCACCCCCGAGGAGCAGCAGGTCATCGTCGAGACGATGATCGCCGCCGAGATCGACTACACCGAGGGCATCGTCGAGGTGCCCGGCGCCGCCGCCTTCGTGCAGCGCCTCGTCGACGCCGGCGTCCCGATCGCGCTCGTCACCAGTGCGCCGCGCGAGCTCGCGGTCAAGCGGATGATCGCCGCCGGGGTCCCGGTGCCCGAGGCGCTCGTGCCGTCCGAGGACGCCGCGCGCAGCAAGCCGCACCCCGAGGGCTACCTCCGCGGCGCCGCACTGCTCGGGGTCCCGCCGGAGCAGTGCCTGGCGTTCGAGGACGCGCCCGCGGGCGTCGAGGCCGCCGTCGCCTCCGGTGCCACGACCGTCGTCGTCGGCACGCTGGAGGCGCCCGTGACCGAGGGACTGCCGCGCATCGCGGGGTACGCCGGGCTCGAGGTCACGCGCGAGGGATCCGCTTTCCGCATCCGCGGCTGAGCGGGGCAGCGCGAAGCTGAGCGGAGCCTGGCGACTGCGAACGCGCCCAGCGCCGCCCGACGACCGTGGATCCTGCGGCCGGAACCACCGGGCCGCGGAAGGAGCGACCATGGCAGCCCTCGACGGCAAGAAGATCCTCGTCATCGCGACGAACTACGGCGTGGAGCAGGACGAGATCGTCGTCCCCACCGACCAGCTCCGTGAACGCGGTGCGGACGTGACCGTCGCCGCGCAGGAGTCCGGTTCGATCGAGACCCTCGTCGGCGACAAGGACCCGGGCAAGTCGGTGTCCGTCGACACCACCATCGGCAGTGTCAGCGGCGCTGGTGACTACGATGCGCTGGTCGTCCCCGGTGGCACGATCAACGCGGACACGATCCGCCAGGACTCCGACGCGGTCGCCCTCGTCAAGGCGTTCGCCGAGGCGGGCAAGCCGGTCGCGGCGATCTGCCATGGCCCGTGGACCCTCATCGAGGCCGGTGTCCTGCAGGGCAGGACCATCACCTCGTTCCCCTCGCTGCAGACCGACGTCCGGAACGCCGGCGCCGAGTGGGTCGACCAGGAGGTCCAGGTCGACGGTGGCTTCATCACCTCGCGCAACCCGGACGACCTGCCCGCGTTCGTCGACGCGATCGAGCACGCGCTGACGGCCTGACGCCCGACCGCACGCAGCACAGCCCGTCCGCCTGACCCTGGTCAGCGTGCGACGGGCTGTGTCGTGCGGAGCACCGCCGGGCCGAGCAGCAGCACACCGTCGGACTCCGGGTCGCACCGCACCCCGCCGAGGCCGCGCATCGCCCGGAAGGCCCCGGGTGCGACCTCGTGGTCCATCCACGCGCACGGGTTCGCCGGGCGGTGGCCGCGGAACAGCACCGGACCGCCGGCACCCGGGCTCTCGAGCGAGAACGGCTGACCGCGGAGCGCCTCGACGTCGGCCCCGCGGAGCACGACGTTCCGCCGGGTGGCCGCGGGGTCGATCGTCGTGCCGAGGGCCCGCCCGACCTCCTCGAGCCCCTCGGCCCCGATCACGGTGACCGTGGCGTGCACGTGCGCCCGCGCCGCGAAGTAGCGGTCCCCCACGATGCCGAGTCCGGCCCGCAGCTCGATCCGGTCGTGCAGCTCCGGTCCCTCGGTCGGCAGCGCACCGTCGGCTGGACGTCCCTCGTAGCGGTGCCGGTGCGACGCGAGCAGCATCTCGACGACGACCTCGGTGCGGCAGGGGAGGTCGTCGGGGCCGGCCATGTCGTCGACGCTGGTCACGGCGTCCACGCTAGCCGCGCCTCCAGGCCGTCGCCCCGGCCCCGCGGCGGACCGGACCAGCCCCCACCGCCGCACCCGCTGCCCCGTCCGATTCCCGCCAGTGCCTGTCGGTGCCACGTGTCAGGCTGACCCTCGTGACCAGCACCGCCCCCGACCCCCGGCACGCCGAGCGCTACCGCGCCGTCGCCTCCCGCGACGCCCGGTTCGACGGCCAGTTCGTCACGGCCGTGCACTCGACCGGCATCTACTGCCGACCGTCCTGCCCCGCGCGGACGCCGCGCGCGACCGGCGTCACGTTCTACCGGACGAGCGCGGCCGCCCACCTCGCCGGCTTCCGCGCGTGCAAGCGCTGCCTCCCCGAGGCGACCCCCGGCAGCCCCGAGTGGGACGTGCGCGAGGACGTCGCCGGTCGAGCGATGCGCCTCGTCCTCGACGGCGTGGTCGAGCGCGACGGCGTCCCCGGGCTCGCGGCCCGCGTCGGTTACTCCGAACGGCAGCTCAACCGGATCATGACCGCCGAGCTCGGCGCCGGGCCGAAGGCACTCAGCCGGGCGCACCGCGCGCAGACCGCGCGCACCCTGCTGACCGCGTCGGACCTGCCGGTCGCCGACGTCGCCTTCGCCGCCGGCTTCGCGAGCGTCCGCCAGTTCAACGACACGGTGCGCGAGGTCTTCTCGACGACCCCCACCGAGCTGCGCGCCCGACGGTCGCCGCGGACGAGCACGGACGGCGACCTGCACCTGCACCTCCCGGCTCGGGCGCCGTTCGACGGCCAGGGCCTGCTCGACTGGCACGCGCTGCACGCCCTGCCGGGGCTGGAGCAGGTGGGTCGGGACGCCTCGGGGCGGGTCACCTCGTACGGGCGGTTCTGCTCCCTGCCTGGAGGCGCGGCGCACCTCTCCGCGTCGGTGGCCGTCCCCGACGCGGCCGGCCGGGGGACCGGGCTCGACCTGCGCGTGCGGGTCACCTCGCTCTCCGACCTCCCGGCACTCGTGGCGCGGGTGCGGTCGCTCTTCGACCTCGACGCGGACCCGGTCGCCGTCGACGCGGTGCTCCGGACCGTGCCGGAGCTCGTCGACGCCGTCGAGCGGGTGCCCGGCATCCGGCTGCCCGGCGCGGTGGACCCGCACGAGATCGTGTTCCGCACCCTCATCGGGCAGCAGGTCTCCGTGGCGGCGGCCCGGACGGCGCAGACGCGGCTCGTGGCGGCGCTGGGTGAGCCGGTGCCGGAGCCGATCGCGGCGGCCGCCTCGACGGTGACGGCCGGGGCCGACCCCGCGGCGGCTGCGGCGGCTGCGGCGGAGACTGCCGCGGCCGGGTCGGAGCCTGCGGCGGCCCGCCTCTTCCCGACCGCACAGGCCATCGCGGACCGCGGGCACGAGGTCCTGCGCGGCCCGGCGGCGCGGGTGGACACGATCGCGCGGGTCGCTAGAGCGCTCGCCGACGGGTCGCTCGTGGTGGACGCCGGGCAGTCGCTCGACGACCTGCGGTCCGGGCTCCTCGCGGTCAAGGGCATCGGGCCGTGGACCGCCGACTACGTCGCGCTGCGGGTCCGGCACCACCCCGACGTCTTCCTGCACAGTGACCTCGCGGTCCGCAACGGTGCACAGGAACTCGGGCTGCCCGGCACCGTGCGCGAGCTCTCCCTACGGTCGGAGCAGGTGGCCCCGTGGCGGAGCTACCTGACGATGCACTGCTGGCGCCCGATCGTCGACCGCGCCACGCACACGAGCTGACCGACCACCGGAAGGACCACCATGACCGACGCCACCATCCAGACGCTCGACACCCCCGACGGACCGTTCACCGTGCTCGAGGACGCGCAGGGCCGGGTCCTCGCCTCGGGTTGGACCGACTCGGCGGAGCGCATCGTGGGGCGGCTCGCTGCCCGGCACCGCCCGGAGCAGATCGGCTCGGGCACGGTCCGCGCCGCCGGGGCCGTCGACGCCTTCTACGCGGGCGAGGTCGAGCACGCCATGCAGGTGCCCGTCCGACAGTTCGGCACGGAGCTCTTCACCGAGGGGTGGCGGCAGCTCCGGCAGGTCCCGGCGGGCGCGGTGTTGACCTACACCGAGTTCGCGGCGGCGATGGGCCGACCCGAGGCCGTGCGGGCCGCGGCGAGCGTCTGCGCGCGGAACGCACCCGCCCTCTTCGTCCCCTGCCACCGGGTGCTGCGCTCGGACGGGTCGCTCGGCGGGTTCGCCTGGGGCCTCGACGTCAAGCGATCGCTGCTCGAGCGCGAGTCGGTGGGCAGCACGGCGCTCGTCTGAGCCCTGAGCCCTGAGCCCTGAGCCCTGAGCCGAGCCCCCGGACCCGGAGCGGCGACCTCAGCCCAGCGGCGCGCGGAGGCCGTCCAGGTGCAGCGCCACCAGGGCGAGCACGCGTTCCGGCGTCCGCGACCCCGGGTCCCACGTGCTCTCCACGGCCAGGCCGTCGACCAGGGCGTGCAGCCGGTCGGCCTCGTCGGCCGCCGACCGGTCGCTCGCCACCGCGTCCGCCTCGGCGAGCACGGTGAGGGCGGCCGCGCAGGCCCGGCCCACGCCGGCGTTCAGGCGCCGTGCGGTCGCGGCGAGCCCCTGGTCCGTCCGGGCCAGCACCCCGAGCTGCACCTGCGCGGCGATCTCGGTCCGGCGGGTCGCGTCGAGCGGGAGCAGCTGGGCGACGATCTCCTCGGCGAGGGTGCGGCCCGACGAGCGGAGCGCGGTGATCCGGGCGGCGACCCGCGTCTCGATCGTCGTCAGACAGTGTTCGCGGAGTGCCTCCTGCGACGGGAACAGCCGCCGGAGCGAGGCGGGGGCGATGCCGGACTCGTCAGCGACGTTCCGGACCGACAGCGCCGCGAGACCGTCGCGCTCGAGGATCCGCAGGCACGCCGTCGTGACGAGGGCGGAGCGCTCCTCGGGGTCGACGCGGCGGGGCACCGGCTCAGCCTAGGGGTGGGTGGCAGTCGGGGCGACGTGCTTCCGTGGCCAGAGCGTGTAGCTGATGGCCCACAGCACCTCGACGACCAGGACGACGCCGAGCACCGCGACGGCCCCCTGCAGTTCCGCGGTCCGGTCCGGGTCGCCGACCAGCAGGACGAGCGCACCGATGATCCCGCCGGCGACGAGCGCTGCCGCCCCGGTCCGCAGCACGTCCCCCCAGCACCGCGCGGTGTACCGGCGTCCGGACAGCCGCTCCGGGGCCGGACCACCGCGGAACCAGTGGGCGAACCGGACGTCCGCCCAGGCGATCATCCGGTGTCCGTACGCGACCGAGACGCCGATGTAGACCGCCGCGAGTCCGTGGTGCCACGACGCGGTCCCGCCGCCGAGCAGGTCGACGGTCACCAGGGCGAGCAGGACCACGTCGACGACCGGAGCGAGCACGAGCAGCCCGACGCCCAGCCGCGGTCGTTTGAGCAGGTACCTGGCGGAGAGGCCCCCGACGACGGCGACCCAGAAGGCCACCTCGCAGGTCACGATGGCGAGCAGCAGCACGGAGTCCCCCTTGTTTGAGTACAGGTGTACTCATAACAGCATGACACACGTGCGCCGGGTCTGCCCCTGGAACCGGGGGGAGACACGGCCGAGCAGCACTGGGACACTCGGAACACCGCAGAACCCCGGTCCGATCCACGGCCTGGCGCAGCACGAACGCCCACGAGGACAACATGGACCATCACGTCGACCGCACGGTGCGCTCCGCCGACGGGACCCCGCTCGCGGTCTCGGACGGCGGCGACGGCCCCGCGCTCGTCGTCGTGGGCGGTGCCTGGGACCACCACGGCACGCCGTACCTCGAACGGCTCGCGACCGAACTCCGGACGCGCTACCGCGTGCTCACCTACGACCGACGTGGTCGGGGGGCGAGCGGGGACGGCCCAACGTGGACGATCGAGCGCGAGGTCGAGGACCTCGCCGCCGTCGTCGCCGAACTCGACGAGCCCGTGGCCGCGCTCGGCATCTGCGTCGGCGCGGGCCTCGTGCTGCGGGGCCTGGCAGGTGGCGTGCCGCTCGCCGCCGCCGTGCTCTGGGAACCGCCGTACCGCGCGACGGTGGACCCGCACGCCGACGACGTGGTCTTCGCCGACGTCCTCGACGAGCACGTCGCGGCCGGTCGACGCGCACAGGCGGTGCGGGCCTTCCTGGCGCAGGTGCTCGGGTTGCCGATGGGCGTCGTGGGGGCGGTCCGCCTCCGGGTGCGCGTGTGGCGGTCGCTCGTCGCCGACGCGCACGTGCTCAGCCGGGACGTCCGGGTGATGAACGGCCTCGCGCTCCCGGAGCGCGTCGCGGGAGCGGTCGGGGTCCCGGTGCTCGTCGCCGCGGGCACCACGGGCGCGACCTGGATGCGGCAGGCGGCGATGGCCGTGGTCGAGGCCGTGCCCGGGTCCGAGTACGCCGAGGTCCCCGGCCAGGGGCACGTGCCGGAGCCGCCGGTGCTCGGCCAGCTGCTCGACCGGTTCCTCGCCCGCATCCCCCACCGCTGACGCAGCGCGGGCCGTCCTCCTGCGAGGATGGTCGGGTGACTGCACCCCGGCTCGGCCTCCTCCTCGACGTCGACGGCCCCATCGCGAGCCCCGTCTCCCGGACCATCGCGATCCCCGCCATCGTCGCGGACCTCGTGGCGCTCGCCGCCGAGGGCATCCCGGTCGTCTTCAACACCGGCCGCAGCGACGCCTTCATCCGGCAGGAGGTCGTCGGACCGCTCCTCGCCGGGGGACTGCCCGCGGGCAGCCGGGTGCACGCCGTCTGCGAGAAGGGCGCCGTGTGGTGCTCGATCGGGCCGGAGCACGAGGGCGGCATGGGTGCGCTGACCGTCGCCGACGACCTCGCGCTGCCGCGGGACTACGCGGACGAGATGCGGGAGCTCGTCCGGTCCGAGTACGCCGACCTGGTGTTCTTCGACGAGACGAAGCGCGCGATGGTCTCGGTCGAGCAGCGCGTCGAGGTCCCGAACGCCACGTACCTCGCCCGGCAGCCGGAGTTCGACGCGGAGGCGATGGCCGCCCTCGAGCGTCGCGGACTCGGTGTCCGTCGACTCGACGACGTGCGCCCGGACGCGGACGGAGCCGTGCAGTGGCGCATCGACCCGACGATCATCTCCACCGACGTCGAGTCGGACCGGTCGGGCAAGGACCTGGGGGCCGAGCGCTCCCTCGAGCTGCTCGCCCAGGACGGGGAGCTCCCGCTCGCCTGGCGCACGATGGGCGACTCGCGCAGTGACTACGCGATGGCGGACTGGCTGCACGCGAACGGGTACGACGTCGCGCACGTCGACGTCCGACCGGCCGACGGGGTGCCGGAGACGCCGTACCCCGTGCTCACGGCCCCGGAGGGCGTCATCCACGACGAGGCGGGCGCGCGCTTCCTGGCCGACTGGCGCCGCGGGGTCTGACCCGCGCCGACGGCGGGGCCGGGCGCCGCGGGTCTGACCCGCGCCGACGGCGGGACCGCGCCCGAGCGCGCAACCCGCACCGCGCCTCCCGTCCGGAGGGTCACGCGCGCATGCCGGGCCCGCACCGTTTGCGAGCCGGGGTGGTACACCAGTACCCTCACGGGGTCCACCGCCAGACGATGACGGGATCCCCCATGGCATCACCCCTCCGCATCAAGTCGATCGAGGCCTCCCTCGCCGACTCCGAGGAGCAGGGCCGTTCACTGAAACGGTCCCTCAAGACGTTCGACATCGCCGCGATGGGCATCGCGGTCGCGGTCGGCGCCGGGATCTTCTCGGTCGGCGCGAACGCCGCCGCGAACTTCGCCGGCCCGAGCGTCATCATCTCGTTCCTGCTCGCCGCCGTCACCTGCGGCCTGGCGATCATGTGCTACGCCGAGTTCGCCTCGACGATCCCGGTCGCCGGCTCCGCCTACACGTTCACCTACGCGACGATGGGCGAGCTGCTCGCGTGGATCGTCGGGTGGGACCTCATCCTCGAGACCCTCACCGCGAGCGCCGTCATCGCGAAGTACTGGGGCATCTACCTGAGCACCGCGTTCGGGGTGTTCGGCATCGACCTGCCCTCGACGATCCAGCTCGGCCCGATCGCGTTCACGTGGGGTCCGGTGCTCATCGTCGGCGTCTTCACGGTGCTGCTCGCGTTCGGCACGCGCCTGTCGTCCCGCGTCTCGGCCGTCATCACCGTGATCAAGGTCGCGATCGTCGTCTTCGTCATCGTCGCCGGCGCGTTCTTCGTCAAGGCCGCGAACTTCACGCCCTTCGTCCCGCCGGCCGAGCCCGCCAAGGGCGCCGACGGCGGCGTGCTCACGCAGTCGCTCGTCTCCTTCGTCACCGGCCAGGCCCCCGCGCAGTACGGCGTCTTCGGGCTGCTCGCCGCGGCGTCGCTCGTGTTCTTCGCGTTCATCGGGTTCGACGTCGTCGCGACCAGCGCCGAGGAGACCGAGAACCCGCAGAAGACCCTGCCGCGCGGCATCTTCATCGGCCTCGGCATCGTGACCCTGCTCTACGTCGGCGTCAGCATCGTCATCACCGGGATGGTTTCCTACCAGCGCCTGGCGCAGGAGGACGCGCCCTCGTTGGCGTCCGCGTTCGACATCGTCGGCCTGCCCTGGGCTGCCGGCATCATCGCGATCGGGTCGCTCATCGGGCTGACCACGGTCGTCATGGTGCTGCTGCTCGGCCTGTCCCGCATCGTGTTCTCGATGAGCCGCGACGGCCTGCTGCCCCGCTGGTTCTCGAAGACGAACCCGAAGACGCAGACCCCGGTCCGCGTGCAGGTCGTCGCGGGTGTCGTCGTCGCGTTCATCGCCGGCTTCACCGCCGTCGACAAGCTCGAGGGCATGATCAACATCGGCACGCTGTCCGCGTTCGTGCTCGTGTCGATCGGCATCGTGGTGCTGCGCAAGACGCGTCCGGACGCCCCGCGCGCCTTCCGGGTGCCGTGGGTGCCGGTGCTGCCGATCCTCTCGGCGGTGCTGTGCTTCTGGCTGATGCTCAACCTCGAGGTCGAGACGTGGCTGCGGTTCATCGTGTGGCTGGCCATCGGCTTCGCGGTCTACTTCGGCTACAGCCGTCGGCACAGCCGGGTGGGCAAGGGCCTGCAGTAGCGGCGACTCCTGCCCCCGGAACCAGGTTCCGGACACAGCACCGCGGTGATCCGCGGTGCTGTGTCCGTTCCGCGGTGTCCTCGAGCGCGGCGCCTCCGCACCGAGGGCGAGCGCCAGCGCGGCGCCTACGCGCCGAGGGCGAGCGCGGCGCCGAAGCCGAGCATCACGACCGCCACGAGGCCGTCGAACACCCGCCACGTCGTCGGCCTCGCGAAGAGCGGCCGCAGCAGACGACCGCCGAACCCGAGCGCCCCGAACCAGAGGCAGCTCGCCGCGACGGCACCGGCCGTCCACCACCAGCGGTCCGCCGGCCCCTGCTGGTTCGCGACGGAGCCCAGGAACACCAGGGTGTCCAGGTACACGTGCGGGTTCGCCCACGTGAAGACGAGCATGGTCACGATCGCGGCGCGCATGGTCGGGGTGCTCGGCACGGTCCGGTCTGGAGGCGCGGTGCGCGTCCGCCCCGCCGCCGCATCCGGGTGCGTGGTCGCGTCCACCGCCGTGGTCGCCTCCGCCGTGCCGGCTGCGGTGCTCCCCGCTGCTCCGGCGGTCGCCGCGTCGCACCCCGCGACCGACGTCGCACTCCGCTGTGCCGGGGTGCGACGTCCGTGCGGGGGTGCGATCACGCCGGCCGGCCCCCGCCCGGCGTCGGCAGCCGTGCTCGGTGCCCCGGTGCCGGCAGTCGCCGTGCTCGGCGCCCCGTCGTCGTCCGCGGTCCGCTCGACCCGCATGGCCGCACCGGACGGCCGGATCGCGCGTCGAGCGGCGAGGACCCCGTACGTCACCAGGAACGCCGCGCCGACGAACCGCACCACCAGGAGCGCCACCGGGAACCGTTCGACCACGACACCCACGCCGAGCACGCCCGCGATGATGAGCACCGCGTCGGACACCGCGCACACGACGACGGCCGCCGCGACGACCCGGAGGCCCGCGCTCACGGCGAGCCGGAGCAGGTAGGTGTTCTGCACGCCGATGGCCACGATGAGCGCGAGGCCGGTGCCGAGGCCGGCGAGCAGGGGGAGGAGAGCGGTCACGGCTCCGACGCTACGGCGACGTGCGGCGACAGGCCAGCTCACGTTCCTGACGCTGCGTAAGCTGTGCTGCATGCGGTTGCAGCGGGACCACCTCGAGACCCTCCTCGCCGCCGTCGACCACGGCACCCTCGATGCTGCAGCCCGGGCGCTCTCGATCACGCCCTCCGCGGTGTCGCAGCGGATCAAGGCGATGGAGGAGCAGCTCGGACGGGTGCTCCTGCAGCGCAGCACCCCGGTCGCCCCGACCGGCGACGGCGAGGTGGTCCTCCGGCACGCTCGGCAGGCCCGACTGCTCGAGGACGAGACAGCCAGGGCGCTCGGGGTCGGCGCGGACACCGGAGCGCCGACGGTGCCGTCGATCCCGCTCGCCGTGAACGCGGACTCGCTGGGCACCTGGTTCCTCGACGCCCTCGCACTCGTCCGGGTCGACACCGAGGTGGTCTTCGACCTGCACCGCGAAGACCAGGACCGCACCGCCGAGCTCCTGCGCGCCGGCACCGTGATGGCGGCGGTGACGGCCGAGGCGGACCCCGTGCAGGGCTGCTCCTCGGTGGCGCTCGGCGTCGACCGCTACCGCGCGGTGGCCTCGCCCGCGTTCGTGGCCCGCTACCTGCCCGAGCTCGGCTCCGAGCAGCGGACGGCCGAGCGCATGGACCGGGTGCCCCTCGTCGACTACGACCGCGCCGACGACCTGCAGCAGGGCTACCTGCGCCGGGTCCTCGGCCACGCGCCACGTGGGCCGCGGCACTTCGTCCCGACCTCGGCCGACTTCGCGCGCGCCGTCACGCTCGGCTTCGGGTGGGGCATGCTCCCCGAGGCGCAGTGCCTCGACGCACTCGACCGCGGGGAGCTGGTCGAGCTCACACCCGGACGTCGCGCAGACGTCGCGCTGTGGTGGCAGCGGTGGAACCTCGCGTCGCCACTCCTCGAGCGGGTGACCGAGGCGGTCCGAGCGGTCGCCGCGGAGCGACTGCACCCGCTGCCCGGCTGACGAGCGCGGCGTCAGGCGGGGGTAGCTGCCGGCATGGACGCGCGCCACCGCAGCCCGTCGACGAGCAGGCCGACGAGGTGCTGGCTCTGCTCGACCGTCGGCGCCCCGTGCGACAGGTCGGCGGCGGCCCGGAGCAGCTGCTCGGCGTCGAGGTCGGCCCGGACGGTGCCCGCTGCGACGGCGTCGTCCAGGAGCCCGGTCAGGGCGCCGCCGAGCCGGCCGATGAAGTACGGGTGCAGACCCTCGAACGCCGGGTCGCCGGACTGCAGCGCTGCCGCGAGCCCGCGCTTGGTGGCCACGAACCCCGTGAAGCGCCGGAGCCACCGGGCGAGGGCCTCGTCCGGCTCGTGCTCGGCGCGCAGCTCGTCGGCCGCGGCGGCGCAGTCCTCGACGGCCTGTCGGAACACGGCCACGACGAGGTCCGACCGCTGTGGGAACCGTCGGTAGAGCGTGCCGACGCCGACACCGGCCCGGTCCGCGATGACCTTCGCGGGAGCGTCGACGCCCTGCTCGGCGAACACCGTACGGGCGGCGTCGGTCAATGCGTCGGCGTTGCGCTGGGCGTCGGCGCGCATGGGTCCTCCGATCGGGTCTTGCGTAAACGGAACAGCGTTCCGTATAGTTCCGGAAGAGCGTTCCACTTCGGTCCACGATACGGCACCGGCGACCGGGACGCCACTGACAGGAGGCATCGCACATGCACTACCGCACCCTCGGCCGGACCGGCATCCAGGTCAGCCCCTTCGCGCTCGGCGCCATGATGCTCGGCACCGACGGCTCCTTCGGCAACAGCGACGAGCAGGACTCGATCCGCATCGTCCACCGCGCGCTCGACGCCGGCATCAACCTCATCGACACCGCGGACCGGTACTCGCAGGGCGGGTCCGAGGTGCTGGTCGGCAAGGCGATCAAGGGACGGCGCGACGACGTCGTCCTCGCCACGAAGTTCAACGGACCGATGGGCGACGACCCGAACCGCCGTGGGAACTCCCGTCGCTGGATCACGTCCGCCGTCGAGGACTCCCTCCGTCGCCTGCAGACCGACCACATCGACGTGTACCAGGCGCACCGACCCGACGACACGGTCGACCTCGAGGAGACGCTGTCCGCGCTCACCGACCTCGTGCGGAGCGGCAAGGTCCGGGCGATCGGCACGTCCGAGTTCCCCGCCTCCATGCAGGTCGAGGCGCAGTGGATCGCGGAGCGCCGCGGGCTCGAGCGCTTCCGGACCGAGCAGCCGACCTACTCGATCCTGAACCGGGGCATCGAGCGCGAGGTCCTGCCGACCGCGCAGCGCTACGGCATGGGCGCCCTCGTCTGGAGCCCACTCGCCGGCGGCATGCTGACCGGGCGCTTCCGTCGCGGTCAGGCGAGCGACCTCGCCCGCGTCGGGATGTTCCGGCACAACCAGGACGAACGGCGCATCGACGCGATCGAGCAGGTCGTGGCACTGTCCGAGGAGACCGGCATCCGGATGACGCACCTGGCGCTGGCCTTCGCGACCGCACACCCCGGCGTCACGAGCGCGCTGATCGGTCCGCGCTCCATGGAGCAGCTCGACGACCTGCTCGCCGGGGCCGACGTCACGCTCTCCGACGAGGTGCTCGACCGCATCGACGCCATCGTGCCGCCGGGGACCGACGTCTCGCGGCTCGACCAGCAGTACGAGCCGCCGGCGCTCCTCGTGCCGGGCCTCCGCCGCCGCCCCGTCGCCGAACGCCCGGCGTCCGACCGTCCCGCCTGATCGCGGCCGCGGCGGCATCGACCGGGTCCGGGCAGTCGACCCGGAGCCGATCGTGCCGGCTTCGAGCACATCGAGCACATCGAGCACGTCGAGCGCGTCGAGCGGCCCACCTGAGCGCCCCGGCACGACCGGACGCCTACCGTCCTGGGCATGGACATGCGAGCGAAGACCGCCTCGGCGCTGATCGGTGCTGCCACCATCGCCCTCCTGCTCACCGCCTGCGACCCCGGCGGCGCGCAGAACATCGACCCGGTCGGCAAGGTCCCCGGTTCCGAGGAGAAGTCCCAGTCCGCCCAGTGCGACGTGGCGTCGAAGGCGGCCGTGGACGCGATCGGCACGGCCGTCGGCCCCCACGACACGACCGAGTTCGCGAACATCCAGAAGGGTGACGGCGGTTGGTACCTCGGCGCCACGATCGTCCCTGCGGACAGCAACGACCCGAACGACGACGAGGTCACCGTGTGGGCGACCACGAGCGACCCGAAGGCCGACGACTTCGACGGCCCGCTCTACGCCGTCAACAAGGCGGCGAAGGACGCCACCGCCGACGAGTCGAAGTCGGCGTCGCCGGCGCCGAGCACGTTCAGCGCCGGGTCCGACGCCGCGAAGCAGGTCGAGAGCTGCGTCGTCGAGGCGAGCGACCGCTGACCCGAGGGATCGTCCTGGTCGACGATCAGGTCTGGCAGCGCGGGCACCAGTAGGTGTCGCGCAGGGTGAGCTCGGAGTCGCCGAGCTCACCCGACCGGATCGGCGTCCCGCACCGCAGGCACGGCTTGCCCGCCCGGCCGTAGACCCAGAAGCGGCGGCCCGGTCGGTCGACGCCGGTCGTCACCCGGTGGCTGCGGTCGCGGTTCATCGTGATGAGTCGGCTGGCGAGCGCGATCGTCCGGGCGGGATCGTGCACCTGACCGACCGGACGCGTCGGGAGCACCCCGCGCAGGAAGCAGAGCTCGTTGCGGTAGACGTTGCCGAGACCGGCGAGCACGCGCTGGTCGAGCAGGGCCAGCCCGACCGGCCGCTCAGGGTCCCGCAGCAGGTTCTCGAGCGCCAGGTCGGCATCCCAGTCCGGACCGAGGAGGTCGGGTCCGAGGTGGCCGACCACCTCGGACTCCTGGTCACGGGGTACCACCTCGAGCACACCGAGCGTGAAGCCGACCGTCGAGACGTCCGCCGCGTCGAGCACCGCACGTGCCTGGTGCGACGGCCGCCGCCAGCGCTCACCCGGTGCGTAGACGTCCCACCTGCCCTCCATCTTGAGGTGCGAGTGCACGGTGAGGTCGCCGATCCGGTGGAGCAGGTGCTTGCCCCGGGGGACGACCTCGTCGACGGTGCGTCCGACGAGGTCGAGCGTGGCGAACGCCGGCACTCGGAAGTCACTGCGCGTCAGGACCTTGCCCGCGAGTGCCGTGTGCAGCCGTCGCGCGGCGCGGAAGACGGTGTCACCCTCAGGCACGGAGTCGGATCCCCTGCGGTGTCGCCGTGAAGCCGGCCTCGCGCAACGCGCTGCCGAGCGGTGTCTCGAGCACGAAGTCGCCGTCCACCCGCTCGACCGCGAGCTTCCGGAGACCGGTCCGCACGATGCCGGCGATCGACGCCGCCGCAGCGGCGAGGGCGGCCGGGTCGTCGGTGAAGGTGAGCACCGACTTCCCGCCGCGCTCGACGTACACGGCGAGGTCGCCGTCGACGATCGTCACGAGTGCGCCGGCCTTGCGCCCAGGCCGGTGTCCGCGGCCGCCGGTGGTGCCCTTCGCCGCCGCCGTGTCGCCGTCGGAGCGGTCGTCGTCCGGCCCGGGGGCGCTGTCCGCCGCGGCGTCGTTCGGCCAGGGCAGGGACGCCCCGAACGGGTTCGCGGGATCGGTGGCCGCGAGCGTGAGGGCCACGCGCTGCCGGTCCGGGTCGGCGCGTTCGTCCTCGTCGAGGTCGCGGGCGTACGTCCGGAGTCGGTCGACGGTCGGCCCGGTCGCGAACTGCGCGGCGCCGAGCCCCTCGACGAAGTAGCCCCGACGAGCGCGCCCGGACTCCTCGAAGCGGGAGAGCACACGGTAGACGCCCGCGAAGCCGCCGCGGACGCCCTCGACCTGCACGGCACCGCGCGTGACGACCCCGTACCGCTCGAGGAGCTGCTCGGCCGTCGCGGCGGCCCGGACGGTTGCATCGGACTGCGCCAGCGGCAGGAGGGACCAGCGGCCGCCGACGGACGGTGGGCCGGACTGCGACGGCAGCGTGGGACGCCGACGACCGCGGTACGCCCGGGCGCGGGGGGCGGCGCTGCTGCTCTTCGCCTTCCCGCCGAGCATCGCGCGGAGCGGGGCGAACGTGTCGTTCGTGATCTGCCCGTCCCAGACGAGGTCCCACAGCGCCGTGGTCAGCGCCTGGTCGTCCGTGCTGCCGACCGCCTGCCCGAGCTGCCGGAAGAAGTACGCACCGCCACCAGCGAGCGCGCCGAGCACGTCCCGCTGCAGTTCGGTGGTCTCGTCGCCCGCCGGTTCGGCCAGCGTCGTGTCCGCGGTGTCGGCGAGGTGCAGTCGGACCCAGCCGTCGTTGCCGGGGAGCGTGCCCGCGCCGGACCAGAGCACCTCGCCCGTCGCGGTGAGCTCGTCGAGCATGCTCGTCGAGTAGTCGCTGACGCGGGACGGCAGCACGAGTGTCTCCCACGCGCTCGCCGGCAGTGCGACGCCCGACAGCTGGTCGATGACCTGGAGGACGCCGTCGACGCCCCGCAGCCCGCCCCGTGTACCGGGTGCCTGCACGTGCTGCCACGCCGGCAGGAACCGCGCGAGCGTGTCCGGTGAGACCGGCTCGACCTCGTGCCGCAGCGCCGCGAGCGACTTCGTCCGGATGCGGCGGAGCACCTCGGCGTCGCACCACTCCGCGCCCTGGCGGTCGGGCCGGAACTCGCCCTCGACGACCCGCCGGTCGGCCACCAGCCGGCGCAGCGTGTCCTGCACGACCGCGATGCCGAGCCCGAGCCGGGTCGCGGCGTCCTGTGCCGAGAACGGCCCGTGCGAGCGGGCGTACCGGCCGACCAGGTCGCCGAGGGGGTCGGCGACCGGCTCGACGAACGCCGTCGGGACGCCGATCGGCAGCGGCACGCCGAGCGCGTCGCGGAGCCGGGAGGCGTCCTCGATCACCGACCACCGCGTCGTGCCGCCCTGCGAGAAGGAGAGCACCCGACGATCGCGTTCCAGCGCGTCGAGCGCCGTCCGCACCGTCGCGGCGCCGTCCGGTGCGTCGGCCGCCCAGCTCCGGGCCACGACCTCGTCGGTCTCGAGGGCGCCGACGAGCCGCAGCACGTCGACGACGCCCTCGGCGTCGCGGGCGCGACGGTCCGGCGAGAGGCGCTGCAGGTCGCGCTCGACGGAGGCGATGACCGCCGGGTCGAGCAGCTCGCGGAGTTCGGCACGGCCGAGCAGCTCGCCGAGCAGGGTCGAGTCGAGGGACAGCGCCGCGGCCCGGCGCTCGGCGAGCGGGGAGTCGCCCTCGTACATGAACGCGGCGACGTAGCCGAACAGGATCGACCGGGCGAACGGCGACGGCTGCTCGGTCTGGGTCTCCACGAGCCGGATGCGGCGTTCCGCGATCCGGTCCGAGATGCCGAGCAGGGCGGGGACGTCGTACACGTCCTGCAGCACCTCGCGCACGGTCTCGAGCACGATCGGGAACGTCGGGTACTTCTGCGCGACCTCGAGCAGCTGGGAGGCCCGCTGTCGCTGTTGCCAGAGCGGGGACCGCTGACCCGGGTTCCGGCGCGGCAGCAGGAGCGCCCGCGCCGCGCACTCGCGGAAGCGTGCGGCGAAGAGCGCGGAGCCGCCGACCTCGTCCGTGACGACGGCTTCGAGGTCGTCGCGCTCGAAGACGAACAGGTCGGCCCCGGGCGGCTCGGCGTCGGTCTCGGGGATCCGCACCACGATGCCGTCGTCGGCCGCCATCGCGTCGCCGTCGATGCCGTGCCGCTCGCGCAGGCGCGCCCCGACCGCGAGGGCCCACGGCGCGTGCACCTGCATGCCGTACGGCGAGTGCAGGATCAGGCGCCAGTCGCCGAGTTCGTCGCGGAAGCGTTCGACCACGAGGGTCGTGTCGTTCGGCACGTGCCCGGTCGCGGCGCGCTGCTCGCGGAGGAAGGTGAGCAGGTTCGTGACGGCGCGCTCGTCGAGTCCGCCGGCGGCGACGCGGGCGCGGGCGTCCTCGTCCGAGGCGCCCTCGACCTCGCGCACGAACGCCCCGGTCGCGCGACCGAGCTCCGCGGGTCGGCCGATGCCGTCGCCCTTCCAGAACGGCACCCGCCCCGGCTGCCCGAACGCGGGGCTGACCAGCACCCGGTCGTGCGTGATCTCCTCGATCCGCCAGCTCGTGGCGCCGAGCGCGAAGACGTCGCCCACGCGGGACTCGTAGACCATCTCCTCGTCGAGCTCGCCGACGCGCGAGGCCTTCTCGCCGACCATGAACACGCCGAACATGCCGCGGTCGGGGATGGTGCCACCGCTCGTGACCGCGAGCCGTTGGGCCCCGGGGCGTCCGGTCAGGGTGCCGTGCACGCGGTCCCAGACCAGGCGCGGCCGGAGTTCGGCGAACTCGTCGCTCGGGTAGCGCCCGGTGACGAGGTCGAGCGTCGCCTCGAACGCCGACCGGGGCAGGCCGCTGAACGGCGCGCTGCGACGGACGAGGTCGAACCAGTGCTCGACGTCGACGGTGTCGATCGCACCCGCCGCGACGGTGTGCTGCGCGAGGACGTCGAGCGGGTTCGCCGGCACGGAGATCGACTCGATCTCGCCGGCCACCATCCGCTCGACGGTGACGGCGCTGTTGACGAGGTCGGCCCGGTGTTTCGGGAAGAGGACGCCGCGGGAGATCTCGCCGACCTGGTGCCCAGCGCGTCCGACGCGCTGCAGGCCGCTCGCGACGGAGGGCGGTGCCTCGACCTGCACGACGAGGTCGACCTCGCCCATGTCGATGCCGAGCTCGAGTGAGCTGGTCGCGACGACGCACCGGAGTCGTCCGGACTTCAGGTCGTCCTCGATGATGGCGCGCTGGTCCTTCGACACCGAGCCGTGGTGCGCCCGGGCGAGCACGGGGACGGCCGGGTCGGAGCCACCGCCCTCGGTCTGCCCGGACGGCCCGACGAGCTGGGCCGGCGGGCGCTTCGGCTGGGCGACGGGCGCATGCGCCGAGGCCCGCCCCGGTGACTGGGAGACGACGCCGGCAGCACCACCTCCGGCAGCGCCGGCGCCGACCGCGGCAGCGCCGACGACCGCCCCCTCGGACGCTGCGAGCACCCGCTCCTCGTGGATCTCGTTGAGCCGGGCGGTCAGCCGTTCGGCGAGCCGTCGGGAGTTCGCGAAGACGATCGTCGAACGGTGCTCCTCGATGAGGTCGACCACGCGTTCCTCGACGTGCGGCCAGATGGACCCGTTCGCCGGGGCCTCGGTCGCGTCGGCGCCGACCGGGGGTGCGCCGAGCTCGGTCATGTCGTCGACGGGCACGACCACGCGGAGGTCGAAGGTCTTCTGCGCCGGCGGCGCGATGATCGACACCGGGGCGCGACCGCCGAGGAACCGGGCGACCTCTTCCGGAGGGCGGACCGTCGCGGAGAGGCCGATCCGCTGGACGGGCTTCTCGAGCAGGTCGTCGAGGCGCTCGAGCGAGACCGCCAGGTGGGCGCCGCGCTTCGTCGAGGCGACCGCGTGCACCTCGTCCACGATGACGGTGTCGACGTTCACCAGGGTCTCGCGCGCCTGCGAGGTGAGCATGAGGTACAGCGACTCCGGCGTGGTGATGAGGATGTCCGGCGGCTGGCGGAGGAGCCGCTGTCGGTCGGACGAGGGCGTGTCACCGCTGCGGACCCCGACCGTGACCTCGGGCGGTTCGGTGCCGAGCCGCCGGGCCGTCTGGGTGATGCCGACCAGGGGGCTCCGCAGGTTCCGTTCGACGTCGACGCCGAGGGCCTTGAGCGGCGAGACGTAGAGCACCCGGGTGCGCTGCTTCGCGGGCGGCCGGTCGTCCGCGCTGATGAGCCGGTCGATCGACCACAGGAACGACGCCAGGGTCTTGCCCGACCCGGTCGGCGCGATGACGAGCGCGTGCTGCCCGGTCGAGATCGCGTCCCACGCTCCGGCCTGCGCGGGCGTCGGGGCGGGGAAGGCGCCGCGGAACCACGCCGCGGTCGCGGGGGAGAAGCGCTCGAGCACGTCCGTCATGGTCCGTCCCATCCTGCCCGGAGCCACCGACAGCGGGCCCAGCGCGCGTACCCCTTGACAAGCCGATAGTTACCGATCTATCGTTAACACATCGCGATACGGCTCGTACGGATCGCGAGTCCACTTCTCACCGACAGGAAAGGAGATCGTCATGCACCCCATGTACGATGACTCGAACAGCACCACCTCCCGCCGGGGCCCGCGCTTCGGCGGCGCCCGGCACCACCACGGCGCCGGCTTCCCCGGTCGCGACCGCGGCGACCACGACCACGGCGGACGGGGCTTCGGTCCCGGCTTCGGTGGCCCCGGCTTCGGCGGCCCGGGCTTCGGTCCGGGGTTCGGCGGACCGGGCTTCGGCCGCGAGCGTCGTCGGCGCGGCGACGTCCGCCTCGCGATCCTCGGTCTCCTCGCCGAGGGCCCGCAGAACGGCTACGCGGTCATCAAGACCATCGCCGAACGCACCGGCGGTGCCTGGAAGCCGAGCCCGGGCTCGGTCTACCCGACGCTCCAGCAGCTCGTGGACGAGGACCTCGTCGTCTCCACGGGCGACGGCCGCAAGACCCTCTTCGAGCTCACCGACGCCGGCAGGGCCGAGGCCGAGACGAAGGCGGACGAGATCGCTGCGGCGTTCGCGGCGCCCGGCATGCCGGACACGCAGCGCGCGTTCGTCGAGGCGCTCCGGAAGACCATGGGCGTCCTGCACATGTACCGGACGAGCGCGACCGACGAGCAGACGCAGGCCGCGACCGCGAAGGTCGACCAGCTCCGCAAGGACCTGCTGCAGATCCTCGCCGACTAGCGGCGCAGGTCACGACGTGCCCACCATCGGACGGGAGGCGCGGTGCCGGCCGGCACCGCGCCTCCCGTCCGTCTGTCCGTCACCGCCACCCCGAGACTCGGACTGACCGACGGATCACGCGTCGGCGATCGCGAGACCGGTCGCACAGCGCGAGTCTCGGCGCACGCCGGGCGAGGCTCGGATCACCCGGCCGCGATGAACGCGGCCACGTCGGCCAGCTCCGCGGCCGACACCGCGTGAGGCAGCCCCGCGTAGGTGCGGTCCGTCACGTCCGTGTGCGCCGCCGCCCACGCCTGCGTCCGCGCGGTGGCCTCCGCCGGGATCACCGGGTCGAGGTCCCCGTGCCCGAGGAACACCCGGGGACGCACGGCCGCGACCGCCTCGTCGCGGGAGTCCGGCACGCCCGGCACCACGAAGCCGGACAGGGACACGGCGAACGCGAAGCCCGACGGCCGGGCGCGCAGGAGCTGCAGCGCCATCGACCCGCCCTGCGAGAACCCGAGCAACCCGATCCGCGGATGGTCGGCCGCCACGGCGTCGACCCACGCGAGCACGGCCTCCGCCGCGGCGTCCACGGGTCCGGACTCGGGTGACCCCGGTGTGCCGAGCGGGTACCAGGAGAACCCCTGACCCCACGGCAGCGGCGCCCGCAGCGACGCGACCGTCCACGCCGACGGCAGCGCGGGTGCGAGGCCGAGCAGGTCCCGCTCGTGCGACCCCACCCCGTGCATCGCGACGAGCAGCGGGGTGCCGCGCCGTTCCTCCGCCGGTCGGGTCCACTGCACGACGTCCGCATCGATCATGTGGACGACCGTAGCCGTCCACAGCGGACGCGCCGTGCGCCGAACTCGCCGCGGCGACTGGTAGACACGGTGCATGGCCTCGCTGCGCACCCCCGACCCCGACTCCGGCTGGCTGTCCGACGAGGAGCTCGCGAGCGTCCGTCGTCGACTGCCGATCTGCTACGTCGAGGCGATCCCCGTCCGGACCGACGGCCTCGGCGTCGTGACCGAGGTCGGCGTCCTGCTCCGCGTCTCGCCGAGCGGGTCCATCGCGCGCACGCTCGTCTCCGGGCGGGTGATGTTCGGCGAGTCGATCCGCACGGCGCTCTTCCGGCACCTCGAGAAGGACCTCGGGCCGATGGCCTTCCCGCAGCTCCCGTCGAGCCCGACGCCCTTCACCGTGGCCGAGTACTTCCCGCTGCCCGGCGCATCGGTGTTCACCGACGAGCGGCAGCATGCGATCTCCCTCGCGTACGTCGTGCCGGTCACGGGCACGTGCGAGCCGCGCCAGGACGCCCTCGAGCTCACGTGGATGAGCCCGATCGAGGCCGCGTCCGACGCCGTCGCCGACGAGATGGAAGGCGGTCGCGGCACCCTGCTCCGCGCGGGCCTGGCGTCCGTCGGCGCCCTGCACTGACCCGGAGCTCCTCCCCGCACACGACTCCCCGCACACGACTTCCCGCACACGACGAAGCCCCCGGATCCGATCGGATCCGGGGGCTTCGCAGCGCGGTCGGTGACCGGGCTTCAGTGCTTCTCGTCGCGGAGGCTGTCCGCGACGCCGTGCGCCGCGTCCTTCACGTCGTCGACGCCCTGCTTGGCCGACGCCTTGGCCTGGTCGGTCTGACCCTCGGCCTTCAGCTTGTCGTTGCCGGTGAGGTTGCCGACGCCCTCCTTGAGCTTCCCGCCGAGCTTCTCGCCGGTGTGGTTCTCTTCGCTGCCAGCCATACGGTCTCCTTCCAACGACGGACGATTCCCCGTCGGCCACTCGCGCGGCCTTCGGTGAAGGAGAACCTACGCTCCGGGGCCTGCCGCCTCGCACCCGGCGTCCAGGTTCCGGGCGGGGACGCCGATACGACAGATCCCCGCCGGACTCCGACGGGGATCTGTCGCTCTCGCGCAACGGTCGAGGACGACCGCGGACTGCTCGGTGACGAGCAGAGGTCAGTGGCGGTCGGCCGCGCCCGCCGGACGGGAGACACGGCGCGAGCCGCCCTGACGGCGACGAGCGCCGCCCGACTCACCGGCAGCGCTGCGGCCGGCCGCGTAGCCACCCTCGGAGGACCACACCGGAGCGGACCCACCGCGCACGACGTCGCTCGACGCCCGACGGCTGCCACCCGAGCGGCGCTGGCCACCCGTCGCGGCTCCCGCACCGGCGCCGGCACCCTGACCGCCACGACGCTGACCGCCACCGGCGCCCTGCCCGCGGCGCTGCTCGCCGCCGGCCTGCTCGGCGCGACCCGCCTGCTCGGCGCGACCACCGCGACGCCCACCGGTGGACCCGGCGGCGGGAGCGGTCTGCGCGGACTGCCCCGCGCCTCCCGAACGGCCACCGCGACCACGGCGACGTCCGGCTGCGTCGCCGGCGGACTCGGCCGCACGCGGCTGGCGCTGGCGCTGCTGCTGGACCGGGGCCTCCTCGACGTGACGGATCGGAGCGACCTCGCCGACGAGCGCGGTGACGGCCGGGGAGGTCGCGGTGACCTGCTGCGGCGTGACCTTGATCGCGGCGGCACGCATCATCTGCGCGACGTCGCGGCGCTCGGCCGGCAGCGTGATCGTGACGACGTCACCGGAGGAACCGGCACGCGCGGTGCGGCCCGAGCGGTGCAGGTACGCCTTGTGCTCGGTCGGCGGGTCGACGTGCACGACGAGCTCGACGTGGTCGACGTGCACACCGCGGGCGGCGACGTCGGTGGCGACGAGCACGAGGGCCTCGCCGGAGGAGAACTTGGCGAGGTTGCGCTCACGGGCACCCTGCGACAGGTTGCCCTGCAGGTCGACGGCCGGGATGCCCTGGCTGCTGAGCTGCTTCGCGAGGCGCTTGGCGTGGTGCTTCGTCCGCATGAAGAGGATGCGGCGACCGGTGCCCGAGGCGAGCGCGCGGACGAGGTCCTTCTTGGCGTCGGCGTCGGCGGCCTCGAACAGGTGGTGCGTCATCGCCTCGACCGGGCTGGTCTCGTCGTCGACGGAGTGCATCACCGGGTCGTGCAGGAACTTCTTGACGAGCTTGTCCACGCCGTTGTCGAGCGTCGCGGAGAACAGCAGTCGCTGCCCCTTCTCCGGCGTCGCCTGCATGATCTTCGTCACACCGGGCAGGAAGCCCATGTCGGCCATGTGGTCGGCCTCGTCGAGGACGGTGACCTCGATGTCGCCGAGGCTGACGTGCCCCTGCTGCATGAGGTCGGCGAGGCGACCCGGGCAGGCGACGACGACGTCGACGCCACCGCGGAGCGCGTCGACCTGGCGGCCCTGGCCCACGCCGCCGAAGATCGTCGTGGTGTTGAGGCCCATCGACTTCGCGAGCGGCGCGAGGGTCGCGTCGATCTGCGTCGCGAGCTCACGGGTCGGGGCGAGCACGAGGGCGCGGGGGCGACCGGCGCGACGGGGACGGCGGCTCGCGGCGAGACGGGCGGCCAGCGGGATCGCGAAGGCGATGGTCTTGCCGGAGCCGGTGCGGCCACGGCCGAGCACGTCCTTGCCCTGCAACGAGTCGGGCAGGGTGTCGGCCTGGATCGGGAAGGCGGTCTCCTTGCCCTGCTGGGCGAGGACCTGAGCCATCGGCGCGGGGACGCCGAGGTCGGAGAAACGGATGTCCTGGTTGGTCATGGTGACCTTTCGAGCCGGCGAGGCCGGCCGTGGGCGCGCTGGCATGTGGCGCGCGGGCGGGAACCCCGCGTCAGCGGAGGCTGACGCGGTCGCCGCAGCAGAGAGCCTGGCACCTTCGGGAGGTGCGCGATCATCGACCGGATGACGGTCGGGAGTTCGGGGCGTCCGTACGACGCACGAGGCGATCGGCGCCTCGAGTACCTCCAGCATAGCGTGCGACCCCACGGACCGGGGGAGTGTCCGTTCGCCGTGCGCGTGCGAGGATGCCGCTCGTGCGTCGTCGTCCCGTCCTGCTGCCCGTCGTCCTCGTCGCCGTCGCGGTCCTCGGGACGGCCGGCTGCACCGCGGCGGACGGTGCTGCCGCCGGCGGTGCGGGCACCCCGTCGGCGACGGAGGCGACGGAGGCGACGGAGGCGACGGGGGCGACGGGGGCGACGGGGGCGACGGGGGCGACCCCGCCGACGGCGGTGGGCACGCGCGCCGTGCACGTCCGCCCGCTGCCGACCGACGGCCTGCCCGACTACCAGCTCGGCGGCGCGTACACCCCGCCCGCCGGCGTCACCATCGTCGAGCGGGACAGCACCGAGCACCCCGCCGCGGGCACGTACGGCATCTGCTACGTCAACGGGTTCCAGACGCAGCCCGAGGAGGCCGACGCCTGGCTCGACGACCACCCCGACGCCGTCCTGCGCGACGCCGACGGCGACCCGGTGTCCGACCCCGGCTGGCCGGACGAGATGCTCCTCGACACGACGACCGCCGCGAAGCGCACCGAGATCGTCGCCGTGCTGACGCGCTCCATCGCACGGTGCGCGGACCGTGGGTTCGACGCCGTGGAGTTCGACAACCTCGACTCGTGGACGCGGTCCCACGGCGCGCTCACCCGCGCGGGCAACCTCGCGCTCGCCCGGACCCTCGTGGCGGTCGGGCACGAGCACGGACTCGCGGTGGGGCAGAAGAACACCCCACAGCTCGGGGCCGCGGGGCGCGAGCGGACGGGGTTCGACTTCGTGGTGGCGGAGGAGTGCGTGCACTACCGGGAGTGCGGTGCGTACACGGAGACCTACGGCGACGCCGTGATCGACGTCGAGTACTCGGACCAGGTCGGCGACGGGTGGTCGGCGGTGTGTGCGGACGACGACCGACCGGCGATGACGATCCTGCGCGACCGGGACCTCGTGCCGCCGACCGACGACGCGTACGTGTTCGAGCACTGCTGAGCGCGGGCCGCCACGCGCCCGCACGGGCTGCACCCGAGGGCGCGACGATCCGCGACGAACGCGCCGCGCACCCGCGCGCGCGACGAACGCCCCGCGCACCCGCGCGCGCGACGAACGCCCCGCGCACCCGCGCGCGACGAACGCCCCGCGCAGCCGCGTGCCGCGGCTCAGGCCGGCCAGGCCTCGCGCAACGCCGTCGCCGCCTGGTCCGCCGACAGCCCCGCCCCGCGGGCCGCCACCGCGAGCGCACGCGCCGCGTCGGACACCGCGCTCGGCACCTCGGCCGGACGCACCACCCGGGTCCCGGCGCCGCGTGCGGTGTGCACGAGCCCGGCCTCCTCGAGGAGCTGGTACGCCTTCGCGACCGTCCCGGCGGCGAGCCCCAGCTCGTCCGCGAGCCCGCGCACGCTCGGCAGCCGCTCCCCGTCCACCAGGTAGCCCGCCGTGATCTGCGCGGCGATCTGCGACCGCACCTGCTCGTACGGCGGCACGCTCCCGCCGGCGTCCAGTGCCACGAGTCCCGTCGACGACATGGGACAACCCTAGGACGGGTCGCGCCCGAGCGCACCGCTCACCGGCGTGTGGCGCGGTGTCCGGTCAGAAGTCGTACTGCTCGCCGACCGGGATCGGCACGGCGACGGTGTTGCCGGGCGGGGCCAGCGGGCACGCCCACGCGGGGTCGTACGCGCACGAGGGGTTGTACGCGAAGTTGAGGTCGAGCACGAGCTCGCGGCCGTCGCCGCCGAGGTCGGCGCCCTTGATGGTGTCGAGCAGGTAGCGTCCGCCGCCGTACGTCCCGCGGGCCTTCCCCGCGCTGGCGTCCTTGACGGGGATGAACACCCCGCCGGCGTAGCCGCCGTGCGACCACACGTCGAGCGTCCCGACGCCCGGCAGGTCCACCACGCCGAGCCGGTCGAAGTGCACGACGCCGTCGGTGCCCGTCTCGACGTCCATCGCGAGCGGGTCCGCGTCCTCGACGGTCGCGTGGAACCGCCAGGCCGGGTCGTAGTCCGGGACGGGGAGCGACTCGAAGTCGCGGGCGTCCTCGTCGAGGAGCGGGCTCGCCGGGTGGTCGCCGAACATCGCGTCCCGTGTCTCCCGCCACAGCGCGTGCGCGGTCTCCGGGTCGCTCGTCGCTCGCACCCGCCGGTACAGGTCGAACGTCATGCGCCGCCAGTCCACCGTCGCGAGCGTGCTGTGCACGCGGTCCTGGGTCCCGGGCTCCTCGGTCTGGCTCACGGTGCGAGCGTACGCCCGTCGCGCACCGGCCGGGAGGCACGGCTCACCCTGGTTCGTCGGCCCGCCGTCAGGGGCGGTCGGCTCCCCAGCCCGGTGCCAGTGCGCGCATCCGTGCGGCCCGCCACTGCCAGATCACCCACATCCCCGGCCAGAGCAGGGCACCGAGCACCCGCGGGCGCATCCGGTAGGTGAGTCGGTCGACGAGCAGGGTCCGCCCGTCCCCGAGGTCCTCCGCCGCCATCCGGTGCCGCATGTCCATCCGGGCGAACAGGCCCGTCACGCCGCCGCCGTTGTCGCGCTGCACGAGCACGCCCTCCACCGAGTAGAGGTCGATGTCGACGTGCGTGTCGCCGCTCGGCACGATGCCGAAGGCGGACGCGGTGATCGGGTGCGGCTGCCCCGGCGTCCACCGGTCCGGGAACCCCTGCGGGTCCCGGGAGCGGTAGACGAGGAACGGCTTCGTGACGGCGACCATCACGGACGGCGAGAGGAGGGCGTCGCGCACGGCGTCGACCGGCGCATCGAGGACGATCCGGAGACCCACGTGCATGGACCGGACCGTACTCGCGGAGGCTGCGAGCAGCGGTCCGCGCCGGCCGTCGTGCCCGGGGTCGGGGTCGGGCGTGCCCGGGTCAGGCGTGCCGGGCCGCGCGCCGGCGGGAGCCCTCGGCGCGGTCGTGGCGGCGGAGCCGCTCGCTCAGCGAGAGCCGGACGGTCGGCCACTCCGACGCGGTGATCGAGAAGACCACCGTGTCGCGCAGGGTGCCGTCCCGCCCGATCGAGTGGTTCCGCAGCACGCCGTCCTGCTTCGCGCCGAGGGCCGCGATCGCCGTGCGGGACTGCAGGTTGTGCCAGTGCGTCCGGAACTCGACCGCGATGCACTGCCAGACCTCGAACGCGTGCGAGAGCAGCAGCAGCTTCGCCTCGGTGTTGATGCCCGTGCGCTGTGCCGACCGGGCGAGGAACGTGTGCCCGATCTCGACGCGGCGGTTGCCGGAGTCGATGTTCATGAACGTCGTCGACCCGACCACGCGGCCGGTGGGGCGGTCCCGCACCGCGAACGGCACCATGCGGCCCGCTGCGTGCTCGGCGAGGCGTCGGTCGATCTCGGCCTCGACCCCCGCCGGGGACGGCACCGAGGTGTACCAGGTCCGCCAGAGGTCCCCGTCGGTCACCGCCGTGCGCAGGTCGTCCGCGTGCTCGGCGCCGAGGGGTTCGAGCGTGACGCGGTCGCCGGTCAGGGTGGGAACGGGGTCGATCTCCATGAGAAGGAATCCTACGGTCGTCCGGCCTCCGGATCGGCCGGGTGCCGGACGTCTGTGGAGGAGATCGCCGCGGTGGTCGGCGGCTATCGTGTCGGGCGTGGCAGCACGTGCGCAGGAGAAGTACCAGGTCCGCTTCGGGTGGGGGAGCGCCGGTGCCCAGCGGATCGCGCAGGACGCGCACCTCGTGGTGTGGGTGGACGTCCTCCCCGCCGTCGGGGCACAGGACGCTGGCGCTCGCGCACGTACCCTGCGGGCGGTGACCGCGTCGCTGCCGGCCGGGCCGGAGGTCGTGCTCGGCCACCTCGGCAACGCGGCGGCGGTCGCCGGGCGGGTGACGCGCCTCCAGGCCGAGCGTGGTGACCGCTGCGTGGTCGCGATCGTGGCCGCCGGACTCGACCACGCGCCCACCGCGGACGCGGCCGAGGCGGCGGGCGAGGCCACCGACGTGCCGGAAGCACCGGGCTTCGCGGTCGAGGACCTGCTCGCGGCCGGCGCGGTCGTCGACGCGCTGACCGAGGTCGGCATCGACCACACCTCGCCCGAGGCAGCGGCCGCCTGCGCCGCGTACACCGGCCTGCGGCGGGCCGTCCGGCACCTCGTCAGCGCCTCCGAGGCGGCCGGCGCCCTCCGACCGGACACCGTCCGCGACGCGCTCGCCGCGGGGGACGAGCTCGTCGTCCTGCGGGAATCCGGGGTCCGCGCGTAGCGTTCGGGACCGTACCGGGCGAGGGCCCGGTCACCGCCGGGCGCCGTCCCGGCCCAGAGCGAAGGAGCGCACCATGAAGGCAGTCGTCGGGGACACCGTCATCGCCGAGGCCCCCCAGGAGGACCTCATCCAGATCGAGGGCAACTGGTACTTCCCGCCGTCGAGCGTGCACACCGACCTCCTCACGGAGAGCCCCACGGCGTACCACTGCCCGTGGAAGGGCGACACGCAGTACTACACGGTGAACGTGGACGGGCAGGCGCTGCAGGACCGCGCGTGGTCGTACCCGACGCCGATCCCCTCGTCGTTCGACCGCGTCGGCAAGGACTACTCGGGCTACGTCGCGTTCTGGAAGGACGTCACGGTCGTCGACTGACGCCCGTCGCCGCCGCGCGCTCGATGCGCGGACGTGTCCCACTGGTCGCGTTCACCCCGCGAGGGTGAGCGCGACCAGTGTCACGTTGAGCGCCACGATGACGAGTGCGATGACCGCGGCCACCACGCGCGTGGCCACGGCGTTGACGTCCGTGCCCATCACGCTCCGCCGCGACGTGTAGACCACGAGCGGCACGATCGCGAAGGCGATCCCGAAGCTCAGCACCACCTGGCTCACCACGAGCAGCATCGTCGGGTCGGCGCCGACCGCCAGCAGCACGAGTGCCGGCACCAGCGTCACGAGCCGTCGGACGACGAGCGGCACCCGCACGTGCAGCAGACCGTGCATGATCTCGGCGCCGGCCATGCAGCCCACCGAGGTCGAGGCCAGCCCGGACGCGAGCAGCCCCACGGCGAAGAGCACCCCGACGACCGGGCCCACGTTCGTGGCGATCGCCTGCTGTGCCCCGGGGATCGTGTCGGTGCCGTCGGCGCCCGGCAGCGTCGCCGCGGCGAGCACGAGCATGCAGACGTTCACGCCGCCGGCGACGACGAGCGCGAGTGCCACGTCCCACCGCGTCGCGACGAGCACCCGGCGGCGCTCCGGGCCGGCCTGGACGTCGCCGTGCCGGTCGCGCGCGAGCGCCGAGTGCAGGTACACGGCGTGCGGCATCACCGTCGCGCCGAGCATGGAGGCCGCGAGCATCACCGACTCGGAGCCCTCGAACCGCGGGACCAGTCCGCCGAGCAGCTCCGCCGGGGCCACCGGGGCGAACAGCAGGCCCGCGCAGAAGCCGACCGTCAGGACCGCCAGCATGGTCGTGACCACGGCCTCGAAGGTCCGGGTCCCGCGGCGGCTGTGCAGCGTGAGCAGCAGCATCGACACCACACCCGTGATCGCTCCGCCCGCGACCAGCGGCAGCCCGAACAGCAGGTGCAGCGCGAGCGCCCCACCGATGACCTCGGCGACGTCGGTGGCCGCCGCCACGACCTCCGCCTGCGCCCAGAAGAGCAGCCGCGGTGCACGGCGCATCCGGAGCCCGAGGTGCTCGGGCAGCGACCGCCCCGTCACGACGCCGAGCTTGGCGGACAGGTACTGCACGACCACGGCGCTGGCGTTCGCCGCGACGAGCACCCAGAGCAGCAGGTAGCCGTACTTCGCACCTGCGGTCAGGTTCGCGGCGACGTTGCCGGGATCGACGTAGGCGATGGCCGCGACGAAGGCCGGGCCGAGCAGCGTCAGGCCGGCGGCCCGCTTCCGTGGCGTCCGGCCGGGGGCGCGGGGCGGGGTCGCGGTCTCGGTCATGCGCCCAGCATGCCAGAGGATTCGGCGCACCGAATCCAGGAATTCGGGAGGGTTACGCGCCTGCTCAGCCCGCCGCGCGTCGTGCCCGGTGTGCGCGCACCTTCGCCCGGTTCCCACAGCGCTGCATCGAGCACCAGCGCCGCGTCCCACCCCGCGAGGAGTCGTAGAACACGAGCCCGCAGTCCTCGGCCGAACAGCGGCTGAGCCGCGTCGGCTGCCCGTCGGCCGCGACGTCGTCGAACCCGACCTCGGTGAACAGGGCCACGGCGTCACGGGCGACGCTGGACAGCGCCTGCGCCAGGCGGACCCGGTTGGCCCCGGCCCGACGCCGGCCGCCCGGGAGGCTCGGCGGCACGTCCGGCAGGGCGGCGAACAGGTTCACGGTGTCGATGTCGTCGGGTGCGGGCCGTGTCCGGCCGGTCCCGGCGCGGAGCCCCGCGGCGACCGCAGTGCGCTCCGCGGCGGAAGCGGCCGCTGACGTCGGCGGGGCAGGAGCAGCCGCGCTGGCGAGTCGGGCGATCGCGGCACGGAGCGCGCGGGCGTCCTGCAGCTCGCGGGCGGTCGCGCCGACGTCGATCGGCTCGGTGTGGTCGCCGAGCCACTCGTCGAGGTCGGCGGGGGTGGCGAGGAGCTCCCCGAGGTGGCCGCGCGGGCGTCGGCCGTCCGGGTCGTCGGCGAACCCGCCGGTGTGTGCGAAGTCGAGGGCGATCCGTCCGGCGTCGAAGAACCACGTGGAACCGGCGTCCGTGCGGATGTGCTGCCCCGTGTGCATCCGTCCAGGCTAACCGGTTACCGGCGCGCCTCCACCGACGGCGCCGATCATGCGGTAGCTCGTCCGCCCGCGTCGGAGCGTCTGACCCAGGTGATCGCGTTCCGGCTGTCGTAGCGCCGGGAGCAGCGGGCGCAGGCGAGGGGCCTGGTGGGGGTCCGGTAGCGGTGGTGCTCGTGGCCCGCCGGGCACGTGCCGATCCACGGTGCGAGGTCGCTCGCGATCGGCCCGTCGTGCAGCCGCGACCCGGTGTACCCGAGGGCGGCGGCGGTCCGGCGCCAGGCGGGACCGTGGCCGGCACGGGGTCCGGCGAGCGCGTGGGCGATCTCGTGCAGGAGCACCTGGTCGACGTCGGCGTCGGTGGAGCGCACGGCGAGGTGTCGGCTCACGGTGATGCGCCTCCGGCTGAAGTCGCACTGGCCCGCGCGGGTCTTGGCGTGGTCGAACGCGAAGGACCACGCGCGGCCGAGGTGCTCGGCCATGAGGTGCTCGGCCCGCGTCCGGACCGCCTCGAGCGTGGTCACCGCTCGTCGCGCCCCGGTTCGTCACGGCCGGCCTGGCCCTGCTGGGACGCCCGTGCGGCGATGCGGCCCCAGATGTCGTCGGCGTCGGTGCGCGCGGCGTCGGGAGCCCCGAGCACGCGGCGGCGGATCGGCGGGACCTGCTTGACCGGCTCGGCGACGCGGACAGCGGGCTCGTCGTCCTCAGCCCGGCGGGCGGCGATCTCGCGCGCGGTGCGGGGCTTGTCGTCGGCGGCGGCGGGCTGGGCGGCGACGGAGGCCCGGAGCGCGGCCTCGACGGCGGTGCGCAGTGCCTCGGTGCGCTCGGACGGAGCGCCGGCCTGCCGGAACGCCTGGTAGGCGCGGGACAGCGCGGAGCGGGCCTCGTCGAACCGCGAGAGCTCGAACAGCGACCACCCCTCGAGCTCGGCGGCGGCGCCCTCGAGCTCCGGCCACTCCTCGGTGCGGGCGGTGTCCCGGGCCATCGCGGACTCGGTGGCGGCGCGCTCGTACCGGCCGAGGTCGTGCAGGACGTGCGCGCGGCGGATGCGGGCGGCGACCTTGTCGGACCGCTCGCCGGTGAACATCGTCAGGCGGAAGACCTCCTCCGCGACGACGAGGGCCTCGTCCAACCGTCCGAGCAGGCGGAGGAGCTCGGCACGTTCGGCGAGCGCCTCGGTGCTGCGGCTCTGGCCGAGGTCGCGCAGCCGCTGGTGCACGGCATCGGCGTCGACGGCGGGCCGGAGGCTGATCGGCGCGAAGGTGCTGCCCGGGCTGACACCGGCGGTCACGGGGGCGGCATGGCGCGGCTCCCGGGCACGGTCGGTGCTGTCGGGCTGCTGGCGGTCGTCGGGCGGGAGGGACATCGGTTCGAGGGTAACCGCGCGCTGCCGAGAGCGAGCGGTGCCACGCGCACGGGGGGTACGAGAACGCGGGACGGCCCGCCGTGCCGGAGCACGACGGGCCGTCCGGGGACGCCGGGGCGGCGTCAGGAACCGGTGCCGGTCGCCGCACCCGCGGCGGTCACCGCGACCGTGATGTACGCGACGACCGTGGCGATGGTCGCGACCACGGCGAGCACGATCGCGAAGATGCCCCACCCGCGCCCACGGGCGGTGACGGCGGCGATGATGCCCTGGACGAGCGCCCAGAGGCCGAGGACCGCACCGACACCGATGGCGACGAGGCCGCCGCCCATCTGCGAGAGCGCGGCCGGGTCGTCCATCAGTCGCCGCGTGGCTTCCTGCTGGTCGAAGGTCGTGGTCCCGCCGTTCTGCGCGACGCTCTGGAGGAAGTCCGAGTTGCCGAGCGCGTGGCCGACGATCGCCCCGCCGACGACGCCGAGCACGAGGGACAGCAGCCCGAGCACGAAGGCGACGACGCCGATGGTCTTCTTCTTGCGCTTCGGCTGGTCGTACTGCTGCCAGGCCGGGGCGTTCCCCGCGGCTGCCGCGGCGGCGTGGTGCTGGTGGCCGTCGTGTCGGTCGTGGTCCGAGCGGTCCCACGACGGGGCCTGACCCTGCTGGCCGTACTGGTGGTCGCCCGACTGCTGCTGCCCGTACTGCTGCTGCTCGCCGTACTGCGGCTGCTGCCCGTACTGCTGCTGCTCGCCGTACCGCGGCTGGTCGCCGTACTGCTGGTGGCCGGACTGCGGCTCCCCGTACTGCGTCGACGCGGTCTCGGCGCGCTCGCCGTAGCGCGGCTCGTCGGCGGGGCGCTGCTGCGACGCCTCGCCCCACTCCGGCGTCCGGCCGTCGCGGTCCTCGTTGCTCCGGTCGTTGGTCATCAGGGGACTCCCTCGTTCGCCTCGCGCGGTCGCGCGGTCGTGTCCCCCATTCTGGCAGCCGCACCCGCAGCGCGTCCGGACCCGGTCGGGCTGGACGCGACCGCCCACCGGCCGGGAGGCGCGGTGCCGACCCGCACCGCGCCTCCCGTCCGCTGTGGGTCGCGTCGGGCGCGGGGCGCCGCCCGTGGCTCAGCCCCCGAAGACGCTGCGGTTCGGCTCGGGCGACGCGACGGCCGTCTGGTCGGTGACGATCGGTGCTCCGGCGATGAACGCCCGGAGCTCGGCCCCGTGCACGACCTTCGCCGGCATCGGGTCCGAGGAGTACCGCCGCGGCATCTCGGCCACGGGCAGGTCCGTCGGTGAGCCGAGCAGCACGATGTTCCCGAACCGACGGCCCTTGAGCATCCCGGTGTCCGCGACCGCCGCGACCGACGGCAGCACGGACTGCAGCGTCGACGCCTGCCCCCGGGCGAACGCGAGTCCGGCGCCGTCCGCGACGTTCACCGCCACGATGCCGGTGGGGGAGAGGAACGCCGCCACCTCGCGGTAGAACTCGACGCTCGTCACGTGCGCCGGGATCTGTGAGCCACCGAACACGTCGACGACCGCCAGGTCCACCGTGCCGCGCAGGCCGTTCGGCAGTTTGCCGAGGACCTCGCGCGCGTCGCCGTAGCGCACCCGGATGGAGGCCCCGCGGGGGAACGGCAGCACGTCGCGCACGTGCTCGACGAGGTCCCGTTCCAGCTCGACGACCTGCTGCCGCGAGCCCGGCCGGGTCACCGCGACGTAGCGGGGGAGCGTCAGCGCTCCGGCACCGAGGTGCAGCGCCGTGATCGGGCCGGGCGGCAGCAGGTCGATCGCGTGCCCGATCCGGCGGATGTACTCGAACGCCAGGTGCGTCGGGTCCTCGAGGTCAACGTGGGACTGCGGCGTCCCGTCCACCACGAGCGTGAAGGACCCCGGCCGGTGCCGGTCCGGCTCCACAGCCGCGTACCCCGCACCGATCCGGAACCCGTCGAACGCATCAGCCATGTCCCCAATGGAACACCACCGCCGGTCACCACCCGTTCCCCACCCGTGGGTGGTGGGCCGGGAGCGGGCCGCTCACGAGGCTGGGAGCACCCGGTCGGGAGTCCCCGCCGGTCCACGAACCAGGAGGGACCCCATGTCGGTCCAGCTCGTCGCCAACGTCATCATCGGGATCGCCCTCGTCGCCTTCCTCGCGTACCGCCAGGCCACCTGGCGGTCCCTCGACCCGGCCCGGATCTGGCGGACGCCGCTCGTGCTGGCCGTCGTCGGCGTCGTCGTGCTCGCCCGGTCGGCGGCCACGATCACCACCGCGGACGTCGTGTTCCTCGGCCTCGAGGCGCTCGTCACGGTCGCGGTCGGCCTCACGATGGGGCGCATCACCCGCTTCCGGACCGTCGACACCCCGGACGACGAGGGCCGCACGCTGCAGGCCCGCACCGGCTGGACCGGGGCCGGACTCTGGGTCCTCCTGATCGCCGTCCGGATCGGCCTCGACGTCCTCGGCGGTCACCTCGGCGCACACCTGCTCACCTCGACCGGCACGATCCTGCTCGTCCTCGCACTGAACCGGGCCGCCCGCGCCGTGGTCCTCGACCAGCGGATCCCCCGCGCCGAGGCCGGCGCCGGGCGCCGGGGCATGATGGTCCGGTGACGCTGCGCACCGAGCCCGCACGGTCCGACCTCCGCGGGGGGCGGCCCGCTGCGGGCGGCCGGCCCGCCCGGAGCGTCTCCGGCGGCCTCAACGCGATCGGCATCCTCGTCGTTGCGTTCTGGTTCACCCGGAACGGGATCGGCCTGCACCACCCGGCCTGGGTCTGGGCGCTCGGGGCCGTGGCGCTCGCCGCCTGGGCCGTCCGCGAGTACGCCAGACCCCCGCGCCTCGTCCTCGCCGGCGCGGTCGTCATGGTCGCGGCGGGGTCGCTCGTGGTCGTGCCGACCGGGTCGCTCATGGTCGTTCCGGTGATCCTCGGCATCGTCTCGCTCGGCGTCGCCCCGCAGCTGCCGGTGTGGACGGGGGCGGTCGCCGCGCTCGTCGCCGTGGTCGTCGTCGCCGTCACGGCCGCCTCGTCGCAGGTCTCCGTGCAGTTCGTCCTCGGCACGGCCGGCGGACTGCTCCTCGGGGTCCTGGTCGGGTTCAGCCGGCGACAGTTCCGCCTCGCCGAGGACCGGGCTCGCGAGGCCGAGCGTGAGCAGCAGCGCGCCGTGCTCCTCGCCGACCGGGCGCGGGCGGCACGCGACGTGCACGACGTGCTCGCACACTCGCTCGGCGGCCTCGTGCTGCAGCTCGACGCGGTCGAGGCGCTCCTCGAGGCCGGCCGGGTCGAGGACGCGACGCGTCGGGCGGGGGAGGCCAGGACCCTCGCGGCGGACGGGCTCGCCGAGGCGCGCCGGGCGGTGCGGACGCTGCGGGAGGACCCCGCGCCCGGGACCGACGCCGTGGCGGACGTGCCGGTGGTGGCGGAGGCGGGACGTTCCTCCAGGCCGGCCGACGACGGCATCGCCGCCCTCGTCGACGCGCACCGCGCGTTCGGCGGGACCGTCGTCACGCACGGGGACACGACGCTCACCGACCTCGACGCGGCGCACCGCGCCGCCGTGGTCCAGGTCGTCCGGGAGGCGCTCAGCAACGCCCGCAGGCACGCGCCCGGCCGCCCCGTGACCCTGTCCGTCACCCGGGACGGCTCCGCCGTGTCCGTGTCCGTCTCGAACCCGCTGGCCGACGTCGGGCAGGGGCTGCGCGGGATGCGCGAGCGGATCGCCGAGCTGGGCGATGCCACCGTCGAGGCGGGCCGGGCGGACGAGGTCTTCGTCGTGGTGGTGCGCCTGCCGACGGCGAGCGTGTCCGCCGCGGAGGACACGCGATGACCGTCCGTGTGCTCGTCGTCGACGACCAGGCGATCGTGCGGGACGGTCTCGTCACGGTGCTCTCCCTGGTCCCGGACCTGCAGGTGGTCGGCGAGGCGTCCGACGGGGCCGAGGCGCTCGACCTCGTGGCGCGGGAGCGACCGGACGTCGTGCTCATGGACCTGCGGATGCCGGGCGTCGACGGACCGACCGCGACCGCCCGCATCGCCGCCGAGCACCCGGCGACTGCGGTGCTCGTGCTCACGACCTACGCCGACGACGACTCCATCGTGACCGCACTCCGGGCGGGGGCCCGTGGCTACCTGACGAAGGACGCCGGCCGTGCCGAGATCGCGACGGCGATCCGAGCGGTGGCCTCCGGGCAGGCGACGTTCGACGCGTCGGTCGGGGCGCGGCTCGTGGCGCAGCTCGGCGCACCCCCGGCAGCGGAGCCGGGCCGAGCGGTCGCGGCGGCCGACGGTGCGGTCCCGCCGGGGGTGCGCGAGCGGTTCCCCGGGCTGACGCCGCGCGAGGCGGACGTGCTCGAACGGATCGCCGACGGTCGGACCAACCCGGAGATCGCCGCCGAGCTGTTCCTGACCGTGCCGACGGTGAAGTCGTACGTGAACCAGGTGTTCGCGAAGCTCGGGGTCCGGTCGCGCGCGGAGGCCGTCGCCCTCGTCCTGCGTCCGTAGCGCTCCCGGAGTTCGATGCGTCTGCATCGACGGACAGCAGACGCCAAGGAACGTCGCCTACCGTTCACCTCGTCGTCACCCGCGGCCGTCGACCCGCGCACCCCCACAGCGTGCGGATCCGGCCGTCGGCGTGACCGCGACGTGCCGCGAGCGACCCCCACCGCCCGAGCCTGCGCGTCGCCGGCGTGCCCGGTCCCGGACGTCCGCGCGCCGCACCCGAGTCCTGCCAGCGTCGCCCGGCCTCGATCCCACGCGCGCGGCGCCGTCCGCCGCGCGTCGACCGGCCCCCACGCCGCAGGAGCACCCCGTGACCGACACCGTGAGCATCCCCACCACCGCCTGGCCGACCCGTTCGAGCGTCGTCAGCCCGCCCCCCGCGCCCCTGCACGACGAGCGCGAGGTCGCCCCCACCTGGATGCGCGCCGTCGGCGCCGTCCTGCTGCTCGGCGGCGGAGCGCTCGCCGCGGCGGTCCTCGGCTGGCCCGGCGACGCCCCCGAGACCGCCCTGCTCGTCCCCGCGCTGGTCGCCGTCGTCGCGGGCTTCCTGCTCCTCGTCGCACGGTCGGGCCTCACCGTGACGCGGTCGGCCGTCGTCCTGCACTTCCGGCCCCTGCCCGACCGGCGGATCGCCCGCTCCCGCATCGCCGACGTCCGGCTCGTCGAGGCCGACGCCGCGACGTACGGCGGACTCGGACTGCGGGTCCGCCGGGGCACGCGCGCACTCATCCTGAGCCCCGGGACCGGGCTGGAACTCACCGACGACCGGGGGCGTGTGACCTTCGTCCGGACGCGGCGGCCGGAGTCGGCGATCCGCGCGCTGCGCTGACGCCGCGTGCCCGCCGACGGGAATGTCGGCGTGTCGGAGCGACTTATACACGCCGATGCCGAATCCGGTCAAGTAAGGACTGGACAGCGCGCACGGGGGCGACCTATGATGACAGTTCGCGCTCCCTGGCATCCGTGTGTCGTCATATTGCGGTCGAACACGCGCCCTGGTGAAGCCGGTCCCGTATATGGCGGCGGGTCCCGCTCACCGATCATCGCACAGGTCGATCCGTCCGGTCGTGTACCGGCTGGACGTGTCCTGCCCGTCGTGCGGTGATCACCCCGGGGTCGCGCCGAGCGATCAATCCACTCACCTACGTGCTGCTCGTCAGTACCGGCCCGACGGGGCCTACCGGAGGTCACACCCTTGGCTGCTGCGCCCAACGCATCCACCAACCCCAAGAACGGTCGCAACCACTCGCGACTCTCGTTCGCCAAGATCACGGACACCCTCACGGTTCCTGATCTGCTCGCCCTCCAGACGGAGAGCTTCGACTGGCTCGTCGGCAACGACGTCTGGAAGGCCCGCCTCGCCGAGGGGCAGGAGCAGGGTCGTACCGACCTCGCGCTGCACTCCGGCCTCGAGGAGATCTTCGAGGAGATCTCCCCGATCGAGGACCTCGGCGAGACCATGCAGCTCGGCTTCACGTCGCCCGAGCTCGAGGACCCGAAGTACTCGATCGACGAGTGCAAGGAGCGTGGCAAGACCTACGCGGCCCCGCTCTACGTCAACGCCGAGTTCATGAACCACATGACCGGTGAGATCAAGACGCAGACGGTCTTCATGGGCGACTTCCCGCTCATGACCGAGCGTGGCACGTTCATCATCAACGGCACCGAGCGCGTCGTCGTCTCGCAGCTCGTCCGTTCGCCCGGCGTGTACTTCGAGCGCCAGCAGGAGAAGACGTCCGACAAGGACATCTACTCCGCTCGCGTGATCCCGTCGCGCGGTGCGTGGCTCGAGTTCGAGATCGACAAGCGCGACCAGGTCGGCGTCCGCATCGACCGCAAGCGCAAGCAGTCGGTCACGGTCTTCCTGAAGGCGCTCGGCATGACGAGCGAAGAGATCATGGAGGAGTTCCAGGGCTTCGCCTCGATCGAGTCGACCCTCGAGAAGGACGCCATCCTCACGAAGGAAGAGGCGCTCAAGGACATCTACCGCAAGCTGCGTCCGGGCGAGCAGGTCGCCGCCGAGGCCGCGCGTGCGCTCCTCGACAACTTCTTCTTCAACCCGAAGCGCTACGACCTCGCGAAGGTCGGCCGCTACAAGGTCAACCGCAAGCTGGGCATCGACGCGCCGCTGAGCGACTCGGTCCTGACCGTGCAGGACATCGTCCGCACGATCAAGTACCTCGTCTCGCTGCACGCCGAGAAGACCACGCTCGACGGTGTCCGCGACGGTGAGCCGGTGCAGCTGCGCCTCGACGTGGACGACATCGACCACTTCGGCAACCGCCGCATCCGCGCCGTCGGCGAGCTCATCCAGAACCAGGTCCGCACGGGTCTGTCCCGCATGGAGCGCGTCGTCCGCGAGCGCATGACCACGCAGGACATCGAGGCCATCACGCCGCAGACGCTCATCAACGTGCGTCCCGTCGTCGCCGCGATCAAGGAGTTCTTCGGGACCTCCCAGCTGTCGCAGTTCATGGACCAGAACAACCCGCTCGCGGGCCTGACGCACAAGCGTCGTCTGTCGGCCCTCGGCCCGGGTGGTCTCTCCCGTGAGCGCGCCGGCGTCGAGGTCCGTGACGTCCACCCGTCGCACTACGGCCGCATGTGCCCGATCGAGACCCCGGAAGGCCCGAACATCGGCCTGATCGGTTCGCTCGCGTCGTTCGGTCGGATCAACTCCTTCGGCTTCATCGAGACGCCGTACCGTCGCGTCGTGAACGGTCAGGTCACCACGACCATCGACTACCTCACGGCTTCCGAGGAGGACGACTTCGTCGTCGCCCAGGCCAACGCGCCCCTCACCGACTCCTTCCACTTCCAGGACGACAAGGTCCTCGTGCGGAAGAAGGGCGGCGAGGTCGAGCTCGTCGGCAAGGACGAGGTCGACTACATGGACGTCTCGCCGCGCCAGATGGTGTCGGTCGCGACCTCGCTCATCCCGTTCCTCGAGCACGACGACGCGAACCGCGCCCTCATGGGTGCGAACATGCAGCGTCAGGCCGTCCCGCTGCTCCGTTCCGAGTCGCCGCTCGTCGGCACCGGCATGGAGGGCTACACCGCGATCGACGCCGGTGACGTCGTCACCGCCGACAAGGCCGGTGTGGTCTCCGAGGTCTCGGCCGACGCCGTGACCCTGCAGCTCGACGAGGGCGGCACGCAGACCTACTACCTGCGCAAGTTCGACCGCTCCAACCAGGGCACGAGCTACAACCACCGCGTCATCGTCTCCGCAGGCGAGCGCGTGGAGCAGGGCGAGGTCATCGCCGACGGCCCCGCGACGGAGAACGGCGAGCTCGCGCTCGGCAAGAACCTCCTCGTCGCGTTCATGCCGTGGGAGGGCTACAACTACGAGGACGCGATGATCCTGTCGCAGAACCTCGTGAAGGACGACACGCTCTCCTCGATCCACATCGAGGAGTACGAGGTCGACGCCCGTGACACGAAGCTCGGCAAGGAGGAGATCACCCGCGACCTCCCGAACGTCAGCCCGGACCTCCTGGCCGACCTCGACGAGCGCGGCATCATCCGCATCGGTGCCGAGGTCCGCCCCGGCGACATCCTGGTCGGCAAGGTCACGCCGAAGGGCGAGACCGAGCTCTCCGCCGAGGAGCGCCTGCTCCGCGCGATCTTCAACGAGAAGTCGCGCGAGGTGCGCGACACCTCGCTGAAGGTGCCCCACGGTGAAGAGGGCACGATCATCGGCGTCAAGGTGTTCGACTCGCAGGACGGCGACGACGAGCTCGGCTCGGGCGTCAACCAGCGCGTGGTCGTCTACATCGCCCAGAAGCGCAAGATCACCGCGGGCGACAAGCTCGCCGGTCGTCACGGCAACAAGGGCGTCATCTCGACGATCCTGCCGGTCGAGGACATGCCGTTCCTCGCGGACGGCACCCCGGTCGACATCGTGCTGAACCCGCTCGGCGTCCCCGGCCGCATGAACTTCGGCCAGGTCCTCGAGATCCACCTCGGGTGGCTCGCGAAGCAGGGCTGGAACGTCGAGGGCATCCAGGAGTGGGCGTCCGCCCTCCCCGAGGCCGCCCACAGCGCCGAGCCCGGCACGAAGGTCGCGACCCCGGTGTTCGACGGTGCGTACGAGCGTGAGATCGAGGGCCTCCTCGACTCCACGCTCCCGAACCGTGACGGGGAGCGCCTGATCGGGTCCTCCGGCAAGGCGCAGCTCTTCGACGGCCGCTCCGGCGAGCCGTTCCCGGAGCCCGTGTCGGTCGGCTACATGTACATCCTCAAGCTGCACCACCTGGTCGACGACAAGATCCACGCCCGTTCGACCGGCCCGTACTCGATGATCACGCAGCAGCCGCTGGGTGGTAAGGCGCAGTTCGGTGGACAGCGCTTCGGCGAGATGGAGGTGTGGGCGCTCGAGGCGTACGGCGCCGCGTACGCCCTCCAGGAGCTCCTGACGATCAAGTCCGACGACATCCTCGGCCGCGTGAAGGTCTACGAGGCGATCGTCAAGGGCGAGAACATCCAGGAGCCCGGCATCCCGGAGTCGTTCAAGGTCCTCATGAAGGAGATGCAGTCGCTCTGCCTGAACGTCGAGGTCCTCTCGGCGGACGGCCAGGCGGTCAGCCTCCGCGACACGGACGACGAGGTCTTCCGTGCCGCTGAAGAGCTCGGCATCAACATCTCCTCGCGGTTCGAGTCGTCGTCCGTCGACGACATCTGATCCCGCCCGTACCGAACACGTTTCGAACTCAGCAAGAGAGAAGAACATTGCTCGAAGCAACGTCATTTGACGCCATCCGGATCGGCCTCGCAACCGCCGAGGACATCCGTCAGTGGTCGTACGGCGAGGTCAAGAAGCCGGAGACGATCAACTACCGCACCCTCAAGCCCGAGAAGGACGGTCTGTTCGGTGAGCAGATCTTCGGTCCGTCCCGCGACTGGGAGTGCGCCTGCGGCAAGTACAAGCGCGTCCGGTTCAAGGGCATCGTGTGCGAGCGCTGCGGCGTCGAGGTCACCAAGTCCTCGGTCCGCCGCGAGCGCATGGGCCACATCGAGCTCGCCGCGCCCGTCACGCACATCTGGTACTTCAAGGGCGTCCCGTCGCGCCTCGGGTACCTCCTCGACATGGCGCCGAAGGACCTCGAGAAGGTCATCTACTTCGCGGCGTACATGATCATCGACATCGATGAAGAGGGCCGTCACGCCGACATGCCCGGTCTCGAGAACGAGATGCGCCTCGAGATCAAGAACCTCGAGGGTCAGCGCGACTCGATCATCGCGGACCGCCTCAAGAAGCTCGAGGACGACCTCGCGGCGCTCGAGGAAGAGGGTGCCAAGGCCGACGTGAAGCGCCGGACCAAGGACACCGCCGAGAAGGAGATGTCCCAGGTCCGCAAGTCCTTCGACGAGGACATCACCCGCCTCGAGCGCGTGTGGGAGGACTTCCGCAACCTCAAGGTCGGCGACCTCAAGCCCGAGGACGCCGTGTTCCACGAGCTCCAGGACCGCTTCGGGATCTACTTCGACGCCTACATGGGCGCCGAGGCGATCAAGCTGCGCCTCGAGGCGTTCGACCTGGCCGCCGAGGCCGAGGCACTGCGTCTGCAGATCGCCGAGGGCAAGGGCCAGAAGAAGATCCGCGCGATCAAGCGCCTGCGCGTCGTCAGCTCCTTCCTCGCCACCGGCAACTCGCCGGCCGCGATGGTGCTCGATGTCGTGCCGGTCATCCCGCCGGAGCTGCGCCCGATGGTGCAGCTCGACGGTGGCCGCTTCGCCACCTCGGACCTCAACGACCTCTACCGTCGTGTGATCAACCGCAACAACCGTCTCCGCCGCCTGCTCGACCTCGGTGCCCCCGAGATCATCGTGAACAACGAGAAGCGCATGCTGCAGGAAGCGGTCGACGCGCTGTTCGACAACGGTCGTCGTGGTCGTCCGGTCACGGGTACCGGCAACCGCGCCCTGAAGTCCCTGAGCGACATGCTCAAGGGCAAGCAGGGTCGTTTCCGCCAGAACCTGCTCGGCAAGCGCGTCGACTACTCGGGCCGTTCGGTCATCATCGTCGGCCCGCAGCTCAAGCTGCACCAGTGCGGTCTGCCGAAGCAGATGGCGCTCGAGCTGTTCAAGCCGTTCGTCATCAAGCGCCTCATCGACCTGTCGCACGCGCAGAACATCAAGTCGGCCAAGCGCATGGTCGAGCGTTCGCGTCCGCAGGTGTGGGACGTGCTCGAGGAGATCATCCGCGAGCGCCCCGTGCTGCTGAACCGCGCGCCGACCCTGCACCGTCTGGGCATCCAGGCGTTCGAGCCGCAGCTCGTCGAGGGCAAGGCCATCCAGCTCCACCCGCTCGTCTGTGCTGCGTTCAACGCGGACTTCGACGGCGACCAGATGGCCGTGCACCTGCCGCTGTCGGTCGAGGCGCAGGCCGAGGCCCGCATCCTCATGCTGGCGTCGAACAACATCCTCAAGCCGTCGGACGGCCGTCCGGTGACCCTGCCCGCACAGGACATGATCATCGGTCTGCACCACCTGACGACGGTGCGCGAGGGTGCGACCGGTGAGGGCCGTGCGTTCTCGTCCGTCGCCGAGGCGATCCTCGCGAAGGACCAGAACACGCTGCACCTCAACGCGATGGTGAAGATCCGCATGACGGGTGTCCACTTCGCCGAGGGCGAGGCTCCCGAGGGCTACGAGGTCGGTCAGCCGATCCTGCTCGAGACCACCCTGGGTCGTGCGCTCTTCAACGAGACGCTGCCGGCGGACTACCCGTTCGTCCAGCGCGTCACCGACAAGGGCACCCTCTCCGCGATCGTCAACGACCTCGCCGAGCGGTACTCCAAGACCGAGACGGCCGCCGCGCTGGACCGGATCAAGGACGCGGGCTTCTACTGGGGCACGCGCTCCGGTGTCACCGTGGCGCTCTCCGACGTCGTGACGCCTCCTCGCAAGAAGGAGATCATCGCGGGCTACGAGATCCAGGCCGCCAAGGTGCAGGGCGAGTTCGACAAGGGTCTGATCACCGACGCGGAGCGCCGCGCCGACCTGATCAAGATCTGGACCGAGGCCACGAACGAGATCGCGCAGGAGATGCGCGACAACTTCCCGGTCGACAACACCATCAACCGCATGGTGTCGTCGGGTGCTCGTGGTAACTGGCTGCAGGTGCGCAACATCGCCGGTATGCGTGGTCTGGTGAACAACCCGAAGGGCGAGATCATCGCCCGACCGATCATCAACTCGTACCGCGAGGGCCTGACCGTGGCGGAGTACTTCATCGCCACGCACGGTGCCCGCAAGGGTCTGGCCGACACGGCTCTCCGTACGGCCGACTCGGGCTACCTGACCCGTCGTCTCGTCGACGTGTCGCAGGACGTCATCATCCGTGAGGACGACTGCGGGACGACGCGTGGCCTCGAGCTGCCGATCGCGACCGTGGGTGCCGACGGCAAGCTCGTCCGCGACCCGCGCGTCGAGAACACCGTGTACTCCCGCACCCTGGCCACCGAGGCCGTGGACGCGAAGGGCACGGTCGTCGCCGAGGCCGGTTCGGACGTCGGTGACGTCCTGCTGGACACGCTGCTCGAGGCCGGTGTCGAGAGCATCAAGGTGCGCTCGGTCCTGACCTGCGAGTCGGCCGTCGGTGTCTGCGCGCAGTGCTACGGCCGTTCGCTGGCCACGGGCAACCTCGTCGACATCGGCGAGGCGGTCGGCATCATCGCCGCCCAGTCCATCGGTGAGCCCGGTACCCAGCTGACGATGCGTACCTTCCACACGGGTGGTTCGGCGTCCGCCGACGACATCACCCAGGGTCTGCCGCGTGTCACCGAGCTGTTCGAGGCGCGCACCCCGAAGGGTGCGTCCCCGATCGCCGAGGGCCCGGGTCGCGTCACGATCGAGGACACCGACAAGGGTCGTCGCATCATCCTGACCCCGGACAACGGCGACGAGCCGTTCATCTACCCGGTGCTCAAGCGTGCGACGCTCCTCATCGAGGACGGCCAGCACGTCGAGCTCGGCGAGCAGTTCATCGCCGGCACGGTCGACCCGAAGGAGGTCCTGCGGGTCAAGGGTGTGCGCGAGGTCCAGAAGCACCTCGTCAACGGTGTGCAGGACGTGTACGGCTCGCAGGGCGTGCCGATCCACGACAAGCACATCGAGGTCATCGTGCGTCAGATGCTCCGCAAGGTCACGGTCGTCGACCACGCCGACACCGACCTGCTGCCGGGTGAGCTCGTCGACCGGTCGCGCTACAACGCGATCAACCGTGCGGCGCTGCAGGAGGGTCGCAAGACCGCTTCCGCTCGCCAGGAGGTCATGGGCATCACCAAGGCGTCCCTCGCGACCGAGTCGTGGCTGTCCGCCGCGTCCTTCCAGGAGACCACCCGCGTCCTCACGCAGGCGGCCATGGAGGGCAAGCAGGACCACCTCGTCGGCCTCAAGGAGAACGTCATCATCGGTAAGCTCATCCCCGCGGGGACGGGCCTCAGCCGGTACCGGGACGTGGACGTCGCCGCGACCGAGGAAGCCAAGGCGGAGCGGTACCCCAACCGCATCTTCGCCGACGACTCCTCGTTCTCGGACGCGGACCTGAGCTTCGTCGACTTCGACAGCTTCTCGTCGGACGACTTCACCCCGGGCACCTACAACTGAGCCTGATGTGATCCCACGAAGGCCCCGTCTCCGCAAGGAGGCGGGGCCTTCGTCGTGTCGTCACCCGAGACGGACGGGAGGCACGGTGCGGGCTGGCACCGTGCCTCCCGTCCGTCGCGTGGTGGCGGCTACACCGTGCGGTCGCGCCCGGTGCCGCGGCCGGTGCCGCGGCCCGTCTCGTCGACGAGCGAGAAGAGGCTGAGGACGTTGCCGTCGGGGTCGCGGACGTCGAACCAGTCGACGGCCCCGTCGACGCACTCGACGGGGCCGATGTCGATGCCGAGCGCGCCGATCCGGGCGTGCTGGGCGCGGACGTCGTCGACGCCGAAGCGGACACTGACCGGGTTCTCCTCGGCGGCCTCGTCCTCGTAGAGCTGGATCCAGATGCCGCCGACCTCGTACTCGGCGATGCCGTCCTCGGGTTCGAGGTCCGGTTCGGTGCGCTCGAAGACCGCGCCGTACCAGAGGCAGGACGCCTCGATGTCGGTGACGGGCAGCCCCACGGTCACGCTCGTGATGTCCATGCCCCATCATGTCCCCGACCGGGCGTGCACGTCGAGGGTGTTCTGCGGGGTCCGCGGGGTCCGGCGCCCCCCTTCGCCCGTCGGCCTGGCAGGCTGGGCGGATGGCGACGCTGCGCGAACGGATCACGGCCCCTGCCCACCTCGCCCTCCCGACCCCGGTCGGCGGCCTGACGTTCCGCGCAGCGACGGCGGCGGACCTCGGCGCGGTGCACGCGCTCGCGGTGGCCTGTGCCGCGGTGGACGACCCGCACGCTCGTCCCTCCACGGACGACGTGGCGCGCATGCTGTCCACCGAGGGGATGGACCTCGCCCGGGACACCCTCGTGGGCGTGGATGCTGACGGACATGTGCAGGCAGCAGGGATCGTGGTCGACGTCCCCTCCCGGGTCACCGCGGCGCGTGCCGTGCTCGAGGGGCGGGTCCACCCCGCGTTCCGAGACCGCGGCATCGGCCGACGGGTCCTCGCGTGGCAGGTCGGTCGCGCCCGCCAGCGCCTGGCGACGCTCGACCTCGACCTGCCCGCCACGCTCGAGGTCGGTGCCGCCGACGGTACGGGTGCGCTCCGGCTCGCGGCGCACGCCGGACTGGTCCCGGTGCGCCGGTGGCTCGACATGGAGGCACCCCTCGACCGGCCGGAGTCCGTGGCAGCCCGACCGCCGCTGCCCGACGGGTACACCGTCCGTGCGGCGACCACCGACGACGTCGAGCCGCTCCGGCGCGCCAAGAACGACGCCTTCCGCGACCACTGGGGCTCGCAGCCGATGGTGGCGTCCGACTGGCGCGGCTTCCTCACCGCGGCCAAGAGCCGGCTCGACCTCGCCCGGGTGGTGCTCGGACCGGACGGCACGATCGTGGCATTCGCGATCGTCGAGGTCGATCCGGATGCCTTCGCTGCGCGCGGTCGGTCGTTCGGCTACGTGCACTGGGTCGGCGTCGTCCGGGCCGAGCGCGGTCGTGGGCTGGCGCCCGTGGTGCTCGGCGCAGCGCTCGACGCGATGCGGACGGCCGGGCTGTCCGCCGCGGTCCTGCACGTCGACGCCGAGAACCCGAGCGGTGCCGGACGCATCTACGAGCGCCTCGGGTTCGTCGCCGGGCCGGTGCACGTCACGGCCGCGCTCGAGCTCTGAGGCACCCGGACGGTCGATCCGATACCCGCGGGTACCCCTGCACTGGGGCCACCGGATCCCGCCCCGCCCCCTCGTTGTGGGACTGCGGGGGCGGAACGCGTCGGACGTAGCGTGGACCAGCGCCGAATCGCTGCGGCGCGAACCCCCACGTTCCGCGCGCGACCCGAAGGAGGTCCCGGGCATGGCCACGCTCTCCGAGATCCTCATCCTCAACGGCGCCCTGCCGATCGAGCACCTCGACTCGATGACCGGCGACGAGGAGATCGACGACCGGTCGATCCGCTCCCTCGTCGACCAGGGCCTCGTCAGCGAGGCCCAGTACATCACCGCGCGTGCCGCGTCGAACAACTCGAAGACGGTGCCGCTGACGGACTACCCGGTCGACGGCACCGCGGTGTCGATGCTCCCCGCCGCCCTCTGCCGGCGCCATGGCGTGCTCGGCATCGGGTTCGAGGGGGAGACCCTCGTGCTCGCGATGGTGAACCCGACGAACGTCCTTGCGATCGACGACGCGCGGACCGCCTCCGGCCGCTCCGTGAAGCCGCTGCAGGTCGACGAGCGAGACCTCCTCGCTGCGCTCGACCGCTACCTCCGGGCCGACGACGAGCTGAACGACCTGACCTCCTCGCTCGAGGAGGAGGCCGGGGCGCAGGCGCAGCAGCAGGCCGACCTGACCGACGGCTCGCTCGACGACGTCCCGATCGTCCGCTTCGTGAACCTCCTCGTCTCCCAGGCGATCCAGGACCACGCATCGGACATCCACATCGAGCCGGGTGAGCACGAGGTCCGCGTCCGGTACCGCATCGACGGCGTGCTGCACGAGATGACCCCGGCACCGAAGAACATCCAGAACGGCGTGATCAGCCGACTCAAGATCATGAGCGACATCGACATCGCCGAGCGTCGCAAGCCGCAGGACGGCCGCATGTCGGTGCGGCACGGAGGCCGCCAGATCGACCTCCGCGTGGCGACGCTGCCGACGGTGTGGGGCGAGAAGGTCGTCATGCGGATCCTCGACAACACGAACACGTCGCTGACCCTCAAGGACCTCAACCTCCTCGAGCAGAACTTCCAGGCGTACCAGCGCTCCTACTCGAAGCCGTACGGCATGATCCTCGTCACCGGGCCGACCGGTTCCGGCAAGTCGACGACGCTCTACACGACGCTGAACGCCGTCGCCAAGCCCGAGATCAACGTCATCACCGTCGAGGACCCGGTCGAGTACCGGATGGCGGGCATCAACCAGGTGCAGGTCAACCCGAAGGCCGGCCTGACGTTCGCGTCGGCGCTGCGGTCGATCCTGCGCTCCGACCCCGACGTCGTGCTCCTCGGTGAGATCCGCGACCACGAGACGGCCCAGATCGCCATCGAGGCGTCGCTCACCGGCCACCTCGTCCTCTCGACGCTCCACACGAACGACGCCCCGTCGGCGATCACCCGGCTGACCGAGATGGACATCGAGCCGTTCCTCGTCGGGTCGGCGCTCGACGCGGTGGTCGCCCAGCGCCTCGCTCGACGCCTCTGCGACCGGTGCAAGGCGCCTGCCCAGTACGCGCCCGCGCAGCTCGTGACGCTCGGCTTCCTGCCTGGCGAGGACGCCGACGTGCCGGAGTTCTTCGGCCCGGTCGGCTGCGCGGTCTGCTCGAACACCGGGTACCGCGGACGCATCGCGCTGCACGAGGTGATGACCGTGACCGAGGAGATCGAACGCCTCGCCGTCGCGCGCGCCTCGAGCGCCGAGATCAGCCGCGTCGCCCAGCAGCAGGGCATGCTCACCCTCCGGCAGGACGGGTGGGAGAAGGTCAAGCTCGGACTGACGAGCGTCGACGAGATCCTGCGCGTGGTCGCGTAGGCGCAGGGAGTGGAACGATGACCGAGTCCGTCTACGACATCTCCGTGCCCGGGGACGAGCCCGTCGCGGGCTGGCACCCGGGGCGCCCGGGCAACGAGATCGGCGGCCGTCGTGCCGCGCGTCTCGCCGCAGCGGCCGCGCAGCAGCCCGTCTCGCCGACCGTGTCCCCGACGACCGAGCCGACGATCACCCCCGCGCCGGCATCGTCCGTGTACGACCTGTCCGACGACGTGGCGGCCTGGGCGGCGCCGGCCGGGCCGTCCGCTCCGCCCGCCTCGTCGGGCTCCTCGCCCGCACCGTCCGGACAGACCGTGGCGGCCGGGTCCTGGGGCGCGCCCGCCGGCGAGCCCGTCGCGGTGCCGGTGGCGCAGCCGCAGGCCGCGCCGGCGACGCCGCCCGCAGCCGTCCCGCCGTCGACCGCCTCGTACGGCTACGCGGAGCAGCCGACCGAGCACCTGCCGGTCGTGCACGCAGCCCCGGCCACGTTCCTCCCGGCCGCGCGCGCAGCGAGCACCTACGCGCCCGCACCCGACGGCCAGGCCGAGATCAACTTCACCCGCCACGCCCGCGAGGTCGCCGACCCCGACCTCATCACCGCGCTCGCACAGGTCGTGTACCAGGGCGCGTCGGACCTGCACCTCACCGCCGACGCCGCGCCGACCGTGCGCGTCGACGGCTCGCTCCGCCCCGCCGTCCCCGGTGGCCCCTGGGCGCGGAACAAGGTCATCGCCGCCCTGAAGACCCTCCTGAGCCCCGAGCAGGCCGGTCAGTTCGACCACGAGCAGGAGCTCGACTTCGCGTACTCGCTCTCGCCCGAGTTCCGCTTCCGCGTGAACTACTACCAGCAGCGCGGCAACTGGGGCGCGGCGTTCCGCATCATCCCGACCAAGATCAAGACGCTCAAGCAGCTCGGGATCCCCGAGTACGTCGGCGACTTCGCCAAGCTGCCGCGCGGTCTCGTGCTCGTCACCGGGCCGACCGGCTCCGGCAAGTCGACCACCCTCGCCGCCCTGATCGACCTCGTCAACGAGACCCGCGCCGACCACATCGTGACGGTCGAGGACCCGATCGAGTTCATGCACGAGCACAAGAAGGCGATCATCAACCAGCGCGAGGTCGGCGCGGACACGCACTCGTTCGCCGCCGCGCTCAAGCACGTGCTCCGCCAGGACCCCGACGTGATCCTCATCGGCGAGCTCCGCGACCTCGAGACCATCTCCGTCGCGCTCACCGCCGCGGAGACCGGGCACCTCGTGTTCGCGACCCTGCACACGCAGAGCGCGCCGGGGACGATCGACCGCGTCATCGACGTCTTCCCGCCGCACCAGCAGGGCCAGATCCGGACGCAGCTCGCGTCGACGCTCGAGGGCGTCGTCTGCCAGACGCTCGTACCGAAGGCGAACGGGGCCGGCCGCGTCGTCGCGACCGAGATCATGAAGACCACGCCGGCCATCGGCAACCTCGTGCGCGAGGGCAAGACCTACCAGATCACCTCCGCCATGCAGGCCGGGCGCGACATGGGCATGCACACGATGGACCAGGACCTCGCCGAGCTCGTCAACGTCGGCACCATCACCCGCAAGGCCGCGATGGAGAAGGTCCACGACCTCGAGGGCTTCGACCGCCTCGTGCAGCGCGTCGAGTCGCCGTCCGACTCGTCCGCCGCCGCCATCGCCGCGTCCGAGATCGACTTCGGCGACAAGTACTCGGGAGGCCACTGATGTCACTCGCCTTCGACTACCGCGGCCGCGACGGGGCCGGCAAGCTCGTCAAGGGGCGCCTCGACGCCGCGAGCGAGGGTGCGGTCGCGCAGCGCCTCAAGGGCATGGGGGTCTCGCCGATCGCGATCAGCGAGGCGAAGCCCGGCACCGGGCTGCAGACGGAGATCAAGATCCCCGGGTTCGAGAAGGGCGTCGGGCTCAAGGACCTCGCGATCATGTCGCGGCAGGCCTCGACGATGCTGTCCTCGGGGCTGTCGCTGCTCCGAGCGCTGTCGATCCTGGCGGACCAGACGGAGAACAAGAAGCTCAAAACCGTCCTCGGCAAGGTGCGGGACGACGTCGAGCGCGGTGTCTCGTTCTCGGACGCGGTCGCGCAGCACCCCGTGGAGTTCCCCCCGATCATGATCAACATGATCCGGGCGGGCGAGACCGGCGGCTTCCTCGACCAGGCCATGGACTCGATCGCGACGAACTTCGAGAAGGAGCACAAGCTCCGCTCGACGATCAAGTCGGCGATGACCTACCCGGTCGTCGTCCTCGTGATGTCACTCGTCGCGGTCGTCGTGATGCTCGTCTTCATCGTGCCGATCTTCCAGAAGATGTTCTCGTCGCTCGGCGGGCAGCTCCCGCTGCCGACGATGCTCCTCGTCTACGCCTCGCACGCGATGGTCTGGGTCGGCCCGATCCTGCTCGTCGCGATCGTGCTCGGCTGGCTCTGGTGGCGTGCCAACAAGAACACCGACCGGGTCCGCGGCTTCGTGGACCCCATCCGCCTCAAGCTGCCGGTGTTCGGTGAGCTGAGCAGGAAGATCGTGATTGCACGGTTCGCTCGGAACTTCTCGAACATGATCGGTGCCGGCGTCCCCATCCTGCAGGCACTGCAGATCGTCGGAGAAGTGTCGAACAACTTCGTCGTACAGAATGCGCTCGAACGCGTTGCGGAATCGGTTCGGAAAGGCCAGTCGATCGCCGAACCGCTCGGTTCCGAGAAAGTGTTCCCAGAAATGGTCTCGCAGATGGTCGCGGTCGGCGAGGACGCCGGTTCGCTCGAGATCATGCTCGAGAAGATCGCCGACTTCTACGACAACGAGGTCGAATCGACCACCGAAGCCTTGACCTCGCTCATCGAGCCGTTGCTCATCGCATTCCTCGGCGTGGTCGTGGGCGGCATGATCGTGGCGCTCTACCTGCCGATCTTCAAGATCACGTCGCTCATCCACTGACGTCCGGCGGTCGTGCCTCGGTCGGGGGTGGTTCGGCGGAAAGTGCCCCCGCTTCTGGGGGCATTTTCTTGTGCCCCGACCCCCCGTTCTCGGGATTATGCCCCGAAAGTGCCGTGCATACGCTTGACGACGGCGGCAGAGCACAGCCCCGAAACACTTTCCGATCATCATTTCCCGAAAGAGTGGAACACCATGTACGCAGCTCTCATGGGCAAGCTGAACGCTCGCCGCAAGGGTCTCCTCGAAGAGAACGACAAGGGCTTCACGCTCATCGAGCTCCTCGTCGTCGTCATCATCATCGGCATCCTCGCCGCGATCGCCATCCCGGTGTACCTGGGTGTGCAGAACAACGCGCGTGACTCGGGCGTGCAGAACGACGTCTCCAACTTCAAGACGGCCGTCGTGAGCACCTCGTCGCAGAACAGCAACAAGCTCCCGGACAGCGCGACGATCACCACCTCGGCTGGGGTCACGGCCGCGGCATCCACCGGTGGTCAGACCTGGTCTGACGCGGGTGTCACCTGGTCGGACGCCGAGAAGACGCTCACCTACACCAAGGGCACCACGGCCAACACCTTCTGCGTGCAGGGCGAGAGCACGACGGGCAAGAAGTTCGCAGCCACCGAGACCGCCGGCGTGAAGGCCGGCACCTGCTCGAGCGCCGGCGCCTTCGTCGCCGCGAGCTAGCAACTGATCGGAGGGGGCCGAGCGATCGGCCCCCTCCGTCGTACCCGACGACGTCAGGAGGTGGAACGATGCGCAGGATCCGGGAACGGCTGAGGACGTCCGACGAGGGCTTCACGCTCGTCGAGGTCATCATCGCGATCACCGTCTTCGGCATCATCATCGCCGGTGCCCTCGCGGGGGTCGTCGCCGTGATGGGCATCACCTCCGACAACTCCGCCCGCACCCAGGCCTCGAACCTCGCTGCGGGCGCCATCGACACGGCGCGCATCGACGCGCAGAACGACATCACCGGCATGGCCGGACAGACCACCCGGCCCGTGGTCGACGGCCGGACGTACACGGTCAAGCGGACGCTCGACTGGCAGTACACGGACGGCACGACGAACCGCTGTTCCGCCTCCGCGACCGGCGGTTCCGCCCAACTCCTCTTCCTCAACGTGCACATCACGGTGACGTGGCCCGGTATGGGGTCCGCTGCTCCCGTGAAGCAGGAGACGGTGTTCTCACCGTCGACGAAGATCAACGACCCGTCGCTCGGGACGATCCTGGTGCAGGTCCAGTCGATCACCGGCAGCGGCGGGGTCGGCGGCGTCCGTGCGGTCATCGCCCCGTCGACCGACGTCGCGGGCAACAAGGCCCAGGGACTCGCGACGCAGCCGGACGTGACGAACCCGGACGGCTGCACCGTCGCCATCAAGGTCATCCCGGGCACCTACACCGTGACCCTCTCTCCGCCCGCGGGACAGCAGTTCCGTGACCAGGACCAGGCCGCCGCGCCGACGAAGACCGTGGTCGTGAAGGAGGGGCAGTCCAGCGGCGCCTCGTTCAACTACGACCCAGCCATCGCCGTCGCGATGCAGTACGCGAGCAACGGCTCCGGAGCGCTGCTGCCGAACGACCTCGTCACGTCGTTCGTCAGCACGTACGGCACCTTCACCGCCGGTGGCACGGCCGCGACGCAGTACCTCAGCCCGATCGGTTCCGGCTACGTCGTCTACCCGGGCGTCTACAACTCGAACGCCACCAACGCGGACACCACGACGAACACGAAGAGCTGCCTGTCAACCGATCCGACGATGTGGCCGACCGCGGCCGACGGACGGGTCGGGAAGACCCCGACGCCGTCGGTGTCGCCGGACCAGCTCACAGCGAAGGTGCCGATGGGCCTCGTGACGGTCACGATCAACAAGAACGTCACCATCCTCACGGCGACGACCGCCAGCCCGGCCGGCGGCGACCCCGGGTGCCGCGTCGGGCAGACCTACGGGTTCACCCGGGCGGCGACCGGGACGTCGGGCACGATCGACGTCACGCTCGCGCTGCCGTACGGCACGTGGTCGATCACGAGTCAGACGTCCGCGAGCTCCTTCCCGGTCAACGTGACGGCGAAGGGCATCGTGGGCGTCATCCTGAACAGCGGTTCGGTCACGCTCGACCCTCGGGTGAAGCCGTGATCCGGCGCCTCCGCGGACTCGTCGCAGGCGAGCGCCGCGACGACGGGCTCACCCTCATCGAGCTGCTCGTGGCGATGGGGCTGTTCGCGGTGCTGCTCGCGATCGTCGGCGGCACCTTCTACTCGATCACGCGCGCGACGACCTTCGCGGCCGCCCGTGACCAGAACAGCCGGACGGCGTCGAACGCCCTCAACGAGATCGTCCGCAAGGTGCGGGCGGCGGCGGACAACCCGCGCGTCGGGGCGAGCGACAGCCCGGCCTTCCTGTCCGCGGGACAGTCGTCGATGCAGTTCACAACGCTCGTCGCGACGGGTCGCGATGCGACGCCACAGCAGGTGACCTTCACCGTCGGCGCGGACGGGGTGCTGACCGAGAAGGTCGTCCCCGGCAGCACGACCGACAACGCCTACTTCACGTTCACGACGGCCGGCACGACCTCCACCATCGCTTCCTCGATCGAGGTCCCCGCCAGCGGTGGCACCCCGGTCTTCCAGTACCTGACAGCCGACCGGGTCGCGCTCCCCCCGAACGCAGCGGGCTTCCTGACCACCGACCAGACGGGGCAGATCGCCTTCGTCACGGTCACCCTGCGGACGTCGTCGTCCGCGAGCACCCTGAAGAACGGCATCACCCTGCAGAACACGATCGGGCTGCCGAACCTCCTCGAACCGACGGGAGCCTCCACGTGATCCGGCAGCGGAAGTGGTTCCACCTCGACGCCCTCCGCGACGACCGTGGGATGGCCCTCGCGATCGCCGTGATCTTCGGCACCGTCGTGGTGTTCATGATCGCGACGGCGACCTCGGTCGCCGTCGCCGGCATCAAGAAGTCGTCGACCGACTCCGACTGGAACGCGGCGCTGAGCGCGGCGTACGCGGGGGTGCAGGACTACGAGGCGCGTCTCTCGAACGACACCGGCTACACCCAGTTCGGCAACCCGGCAGCGCCCTTCTCCGCGACGAGCGCGTCCGTGACGCTGCCGACCGGCGGCGCGGCGAACCCTGCCTTCGGCACGGGCACGGCGGGGACCTGGGCGACCGTCCCCGGCGGAGACGGGAAGTCGTTCTACCGCTACGAGGTCGACGCGTCGAAGTACTACGACACCGGGGTCGTGCGGCTCCGCGCGACCGGCAAGGTCGGCTCGGCGGTGCGCTCGGTGGTCGCGAGCATCCGCCAGCAGGGCTTCATCGACTTCCTCTACTTCACGGACTACGAGATCCAGGACCCGGTGATGAGCGGCGCCGACCCGAAGACGTGCGTGAAGCACGCCTGGGAGAACCGTCCCACCGCGAGCGGCAACCTCTGCGGGGAGATCGCGTTCAGCGGTGGCGACACGATCGACGGACCCGCGCACTCGAACGACACCATGCGGATCTGCCAAGCGACGTTCACGAGCCAGATCACGACGTCGAACCCGACGTCCGGCCTGCGGTACGCCAAGGTCGACTCGAACGGCTCGAGCTGCACCGGGCAGCGCTTCCCGACGGGCATCACGCAGCCGGCCTTCACCTCGACGATCGGCATGCCGTCCACCAACGCGCAGCAGAAGGTCGCGACGCAGTACAACACCCCGGCGACCGCCACGCGGAGCCCCGGCTGCCTCTACACCGGGCCGACGGACATCACCTTCAACGCCGACGGCACGATGACCGTGCTGTCGCCGCGGTCGCTGTTCACACAGACCGACGCCACGAACGTCGCGAACGGGCGGAACACCGCGGACTGCGGGATGCCCGGGACGGGCCCGGGTCAGCTCGGCTCGGCGGGCGGTGCCACGGTCAAGGTGCCGGCAAACAACCTGGTCTACGTGCAGAACGTCCCGCAGTCCGGCGACGCGAACGCCGTCTCGACGTCGAAGTTGGCCGACCAGTGCAACGTGACGACCGGCACGGGCAACGGTGTGGGCTACCCGCGTGCGGGCGAGAAGCAGCTCAGCACCTCGCCGTGCAGCTACGGCACGCGATCGGGAGACGCCTTCGTGCACGGTGTGCTCGACGGGCAGGTGACCGTCGCGGCCGAGAACTACCTCTACGTCACCGGTGACCTCACCTACGCAGACCGCGGGTCGGACATGCTCGGCCTCACCGCGACCAACGCGGTCATGATCTGGAACCCGATCAAGGCCGTCGGGTGTGGATACAACAGCACGTGCTACGTCTCGATGCTCGGCGACACCGACCGCGAGGTCGACGCCGCGATCATCTCCGCCGCGCACACCTTCCAGGTACAGAACTCCGGGTACGGCGGAGACCGAGGGACCCTGACCATCTACGGCGCGATCGCCCAGAAGTTCCGCGGCATCGTCCGACAGGGGTCGAACGGGTACGTCAAGGCCTACGCCTACGACGCACGCCTGAAGCACTCGGCGCCGCCGAGCTTCCTCAACCCGGTCACCACGACCTACGGCGTGACGACCATGGCCGAGGTCTCACCGGCGTACACGACGGCCGGCGACTGCGTGAAGAAGGCCGGGGTGTGCGTGTGATCGCCGTGCAGCAGGTCGCCGTCGCGGTGACGGGTCTCGCCGGCGTGTTCGGCCTCCTCATCGGCTCGTTCCTCAACGTCGTCGTGTACCGCGTCCCGGCGGGGCTCTCCGTCGTCCGTCCGGCGAGCGCCTGCCCGCAGTGCGGTCACGCGATCCGCGGGATCGACAACGTGCCGGTCCTCTCCTGGCTCGTCCTGCGGGGCGCGTGCCGAGACTGCGGCTCCCGCATCTCGGCTCGGTACCCGCTGGTGGAGGCCGCCACCGCGGCGCTCTTCGCCCTCGTCGCGGCCGTCGTGGTCGCCCGTGCGGTCGTCACCGGCACGTCGGTCGTCCCGACAGCCGGGGTACTCGTCGCGCTCCTGTACCTCATGGCCATCACCGTCGCCCTGGCGCTGATCGACCTCGACACGCACCGGCTCCCGGACCGCATCGTGCTGCCCGCCTACGCCGTCCTGGCACTCCTGCTCACGGCGACCTCAGCGGCGACCGGGGACTGGTGGGCACTGCTGCGCGCGGTGGTCGGCATGGCCGTGCTCTTCGTGGTGTACCTCGGCCTCGCACTCGCAGTGCCCGGTGGCATGGGCCTCGGTGACGTGAAGCTGGCCGGTGTGCTCGGCCTCGTCCTCGCGTACCTCGGATGGGGACCCCTCGCAGTGGGAGCTTTCGGCGGGTTCGCGCTCGGAGCTATCTTCGCGATCGGGCTCATCGCCACCGGTCGTGCTCGACGCGGCAGCGGGATCCCGTTCGGCCCGTGGATGCTCGCCGGAGCCTGGCTCGGCATCCTCGGCGGCGACCCGATCTGGCACGCCTACACCGGCCTCATTGGCCTCACCTGAGCAACAGAGGAAGCGAACACCATGACGAGCAACGTCGTCGGCATCGACATCGGCAGCGACTCCGTGCGCGCCGTCGAGGTCGCGCACGCGCGGAAGGGCGCCCCCTCGATCGAGCGCATCGCGGAGGTGCCGCTCCCCGAGGGCTCCACCCAGCGCGGCGAAGTGCTCGAGACGAACACGATCGCCGGGGTCCTCCGCCAGTTGTGGGCGATCGGCCGCTTCAAGACCAAGGACGTCGCGCTCGGCATGGGCAACCAGCGGGTGCTCTCCCGTGACCTGACCGTACCCCGGGCACCGCTGGCCCAGATCCGGGAGTCGCTGCCCTTCCAGGTGCAGGACCTGCTGCCGGTCCCGGTCGGCGATGCGATCCTCGACTTCTACCCCACCGGCGAGGGCGTCGGCGAAGCAGGCCCCGTGGTCCACGGCCTGCTCGTCGCCGCGGTCAAGGACGCTGTCCTGGCCAACGTCCGTGCCGTGCAGCTCGCCGGCCTGAACCCGGTCGGCGTCGACCTCATCCCGTTCGCCCTCAGCCGGGTGCTCACGCCGCAGGGGTCGGCCGCCGGGACCGTCGCCCTCGTCGAGGTCGGCGGCAACACCAGCACGGTCGTCATCAGCATCGACGGGGTCCCCAACTTCGTGCGGATCATCCCGACGGGCGGGGATGAGATGACGAAGCAGATCGCCGTGCGCCTCGAGATCCCCCACGAGCAGGCCGAGACCGTGAAGCGGTACATCGGCATGGGCGCCCGTGCGCAGACACCGGACGACCAGCGCGCCGCGGCCGTCGTCCGCGAGGCGGCCCACGAACTCATCGCGAGCATCCGCAACACCCTGAACTACTTCACCAACACCAAGGGCGAGGGGCAGCCGGTGGGACGGATCGTGCTCGCCGGCGCCGGCAGCGCACTCGACGGCTTCCGCGAGGCCCTCGGCGACGCGACCGGTGCCCCGATCGACTTCGGCGACGCCTTCGTCGGAGCCCGTCGAGCTCGCGGCGTCGAGGCAAGCGTGTTCGAACAGCGCGGGGCGTCCCTCGCGGTCGCCTGGGGGCTCGCAGCAGGAGGACGAGCAGCATGACGGAGACACTCACGAAGCCTGCGAGGGCGGGTCGTGGCGGGATGAAGCGCTCGGCTGGCGCGACCGGCGCGAGCACCGTCCCGAAGGCCCCCGGCAAGGGAGCGCTCGTCGTGGGCGGCATCCCGCGCGCCGACCTCCTCCCCGCCGAGGTGCTCGTCGACCGCCGGCAGCGTGCCACGGTCCGTCGGGCGTGGTTCGGGGTCGCCGTGGTCGGGGCGATCGTCGCGCTCGGCGTGGGCGCCTCGACGTTGGACAGCATGTCCTCAGCCCGGGAGCTCCGGAACGCGCAGGACGAAGGCACGACGCTGCTCCAGCAGCAGGGGCAGTACGCGTCCGTGCGTGACCTCGAGTCCCGGACCGCGCTGGCCGAAGCGGCCCAGAAGGTCGGCGGTTCGACGGAGATCGACTGGAGCGCCTACCTCACGAACGTGCAGGGCTCGCTGCCCACGGGGGTGTCGATCATCGGCGTCACGGTCGACTCGGCGTCCCCTCTCGAGAACTACGACCAGCCGACGACGCCGCTGCAGGGCGCCCGTGTCGCGACCCTCTCCTTCGAGGCGGACAGTCCGACGCTCCCCTCGATCCCGGACTGGCTCGATCGCGTGCGCGACCTCGACGGGTTCGTCGACGCCAACGCCAACTCGGTGACCCTCGACACGAGCTCCGGGCACTACACGGTCAACATGACCATGCACATCGACGACCGCGCGTTCGACGGCAAGTACACGGAGCAGAAGCGATGACCAGGAACCGACTGCACCTCGTGATCGCGCTCGCGATCGGCGTGGTGCTGCTCGCCGGCGGATTCTTCCTCGGTGTCCAGCCGCAGCTCGCATCGGCCTCGGCGAACCGCGAGCAGCAGCGCACGATCGACGCCACGAACGACGGGTACCGCACGGAGCTCGCGCGACTCGCAGCCCAGTCCGCGAAGCTCCCCGCGATGCAGCGGGAGGCGGATGCCCTCGCGACCTCGATCCCGTCCTCGGCGGACACCGCGTCGTTCTACAAGGAGGTCGACCGCGTTGCGGCGGCAGCGGGCGTGACGGTCGGCGGCATCACGACCTCGTGGGCCGCCGCGTACACGCCGCCCGAGGCCGCCGCCCCTGCGGCAGCAGCGTCGACCGAGCCCGCCACCGGCGCGTCCGGTGCGGCGACGCCCGCACCGACGGCGTCTGCCACGCCCTCCGCCCCGGCCGCCGCCACTCCGGCGACGGACGCGCAGATCACCGCCTCGAACTTCTCCACGATCGCGATCAGCATCGGCGTGACCGGGTCGTTCGAGCAGGCGCTCGCGTTCACGTCCGGCATGCAGGACGGCGACCGGCTGTTCCTCGTCGACGACATCAAGTCGACGCGCGATGACACTGCCGCTGACGACGCGACACCGGCCGATGGTGCGGCTGCCACGGCCGGCTCGGGCTCGACGACCTGGACGCTGTCCGGGTACATCTACGTCCTGTCCGACGCTGCGGCGGCACAGGCCTCGCAGGGGTCGGGACCGGCTTCGACCGCCCCCACCACCCCCGCCACGAGCACCTCCGCCCAGGGCTGACCGGACCCCCACGAAGTGGGTGTGCCGCGCCACGCCGCCCCCGCTTCCGCGTCGCCCGGCGCTGTGCCTACGATGCTCCCGACGCCACGCTCGTGGCTGCTCACCACCCCCTCCGACGACCGGCACGAACCGGGCGTCGATCGTCGTGCCCGGAGTCGCGCGTGTTGAACGGAATCGTGGAGTTCCTCGGCTGGTTCGGAGCCGTAACTGTCCTGGCTGGTTACATCTTGTTCTCGACCGGCAGGCTCCCGAACGGCCCGGTGTACCAGTCGTTCAACCTCGTCGGCGGCGTGGCGGTCGCGATCAACGTCGCGGCGCACCACGCGATCCCGTCCACGATCGTGAACGGCATCTGGGCGATCGTCGCGGTCGTCGTCCTCGTCAAGATGGCCCGTGCCCGTCGCAGGGCCGCGCGGGGCCTCCCGGTCGCCGTCGAGGAACCCACACGCTCCGTCGAGCCGCCGGCGACGACCGCGGTGCTGCCGGTCGTGGGGCCCGCGCTGCGCGACCACGAGACCGACGCACCCGCCGAGACGGACGCGGCCCCGCGCCTCCAGACCGCCGCGACGCACGCGACCGCCGAGGCGGACGCCGCCCCGACCGCTGCCGCCCCGATGACGGAGTCCCTCCCGGTCATCACGGCGACCATCGCGCTGGCCCTGGTGGCCGCGGCGCGGGAGCATGCCGACGCCGAGCAGCGAGACCACGCGGACGCCGAGCACCAGGACCGCGCGGACGGCGAGCCCGCCGACGCCGAGCACACGGACGCGCTCGCACCGTCCCGGCCTCACCACGCGGACTCCGCCACCGCCTGACCCGCCCGGCGATACGATCGCCTCATGTCCCGCTGGTTGCTCGCGACGATGACGTCCGTGCTCTTCGTGGCGCTCGTGATCGCCGTGACCGGGTTCGAGGCGCTCCTCGCGGACGTCGAGCCGATCAGCCAGCCCGACGCCACGCCGTACCTGGGGCCTGCCATGGTCGTGGCCGCCGCGGTCGTGGTGTTCCTCGCGACCGTCACCGGCGCCCGTGAGGGCAACCCCGGCGTCACGGCCCTCGTCGCCGCGGCCGCGGTGTACCTCGTGATGCTCGGCGTCGGCGCGGTCGGCTACGCCCTCGTCCGGGGCGACGCGACCGAGCTGCTCGTGTTCCCCGCGGGTTCGGCACTGGGGCCGTTCGTGGTGAGCTCGGTGGTCGTGGCGCTCCTCAGTGTCATCGGCGCGATCGCCGTGGCCAGGCACCAGGCGCGCGGGGCGGCGGCCGCCGGTCCGACGAGTCCCGCCCCGCCCACGGGCCCGACCCGCACGGCCGGCTCCACGGGCACGTCCTCGGCGTCCGGGACGCACGGCCGCGGCCCGGGTGAGGACGGGGCCCGGCGGTAGGATCGGCGGGCACGTACCAGCACGACGGGGGACCGATGACCGACCAGCAGCCGGCCGACGAGCACCGTGACGGGTGGGGGTCCGTCCCGGACGTCACCTCGATCAGCGGCACGCACGAGCCCGCCGCGGTAGCGACCGGGCCGCGCTCCCGCCGGAGGCTGCGGCGCCGCACGCTCGTCGGACTGGTCGCCGGCGGGGCCGCGCTGGTGCTGCTCCTCGTCGGCGGTGTGGTCGCCTGGTCGGTCGGCTCGGCCACGCACGCCGCCGACCGTCCGGTCCGTGCCTTCCTCGACGACCTCACGGCCGGACACGTGGACGACGCCCTCGACGCCGCGGGGATCGAGCACGGCAAGGACGACCTGCTCCTGACCGACGCGGGGTACGCCGCCGCGACGGGCCGCGTGACCGGGTACCGCATCGCCGCGACCCGCACGGACGGCGACACCGCGACGGTGACCGCCTACCTCCGGCAGGACGGCCGCGACGTCTCCTCGACCTTCACGCTCGACCGCACGGGGTCGGACTGGGGCGTCCTGCCCGTGTGGGAGCTCGAGCCGCCGACCCTCGGCAGCGTCGACGTCGCCGTCCGCGGCCCGGCCTCCGCGGCGGTCACGGTGGGCGGACGTGCGGCCACGAGCACGACGGACGGTTCGCTGCGCCTGCGCGCGCTGCCCGGCACCTACGCCGTCGCCCTCGACGGCGGCAAGTGGTACGCGGCCGAGCCGACGACGGCGACGGTCACCGGGTTCGGCGGGACGTCCTCGAGTCCGGTGCAGCTCACCGCGGCGCTGACCGCAGCGGGGCAGCAGGCCGCGAAGGCCGCCGTGGACGCGTGGGTGGACGGGTGCATCGCCTCCTCCGACGCGGCCCCGGCGGGATGCAGCTTCTATGCCTACGGCGAGGACCCGGCGTACACGTACACGAACCAGAAGTGGACGCTGCAGTCCCGGCCGACGGTGACCGTCGGTGCCTGGCTGTCGGACGGCTGGTCGGTGACGACGACCACCGCGGGTCGGGCGACGTTCACGGCGGACATCTCCGGTCCCGGCGGGGTCGGGACCGCGTCGGCCGGTCCGATGAACGTGAACGCGAGCGGCACGATCACCGGGTTCACCGACCGTGGAGCGACGTTCCGGTCGGCGATCGGCAACGGATCCAGCGACACCGGTTCCTGACGGCGGCCCCCGACCGGTCCACCGACCTGGAGGCGCGGTGCCCGCCCGCCTCGCAGGCGACCGTGTGCGGGCCGGTCGCCGTCGGCGCGGCGCGCCACGCGTCGCGCCCCGCGCGCAGCGGGACCGCCCGCCTGGGCGCGTTCGCTCAGGGCGGTCGGGACGAGCCTCCAGGGCGACGCGCCCGGATTGATTTCGCCCCGTCACGGAGGTAGTCTCTTTCGGGTGTGCGCCCACGGGCGCGCCCGAAACCCGGTGCGGCCGATTGCCTCGCCGGGCATCCGTCCCCCATCGAACCCCCGCCGTCAGGCGGTGGTCAGCGTGGGACGAGGAAGCCGGCGGAACGCGCCGGCCGGAGAGCACGAGCGAAGAACCAGGAGAACAGTTGCCTACTATCCAGCAGCTCGTTCGCAAGGGTCGGTCGCCGAAGGTCACCAAGACCAAGGCACCCGCCCTCAAGGCGAACCCCCAGCAGCGTGGTGTGTGCACCCGCGTCTACACCACCACCCCCAAGAAGCCGAACTCGGCACTGCGCAAGGTCGCTCGTGTCAAGCTCTCGAACGGCACCGAGGTCACGGCCTACATCCCCGGTGAGGGCCACAACCTCCAGGAGCACTCGATGGTGCTCGTCCGCGGCGGTCGTGTGAAGGACCTGCCCGGTGTCCGCTACAAGATCATCCGCGGTGCGCTCGACACGCAGGCCGTGAAGAACCGTAAGCAGGCACGTAGCCGCTACGGCGCGAAGAAGGGTTGAGTCAATGCCTCGTAAGGGTCCCGCTCCCAAGCGTCCCGTCGTCGCAGACCCGGTCTACGGCGCGCCGATCGTCTCGCAGCTCGTGAACAAGATCCTGCTGGACGGCAAGAAGGGCCTCGCCGAGCGCATCGTCTACGGTGCACTCGAGGGCGTCTCCGCCAAGAACCAGCAGGATGCGGTCGCGACGCTCAAGAAGGCGCTCGACAACGTCCGTCCGACCCTCGAGGTCCGCAGCCGCCGCGTCGGTGGCTCGACCTACCAGGTCCCCGTCGAGGTCAAGCCGCACCGCGCGAACACCCTCGCGCTCCGCTGGCTGACCTCGTACGCCAAGGCCCGCCGCGAGAAGACGATGACCGAGCGTCTCATGAACGAGATCCTCGACGCGTCGAACGGTCTCGGTGCCGCGGTCAAGCGCCGTGAGGACACGCACAAGATGGCCGAGTCGAACAAGGCCTTCGCCCACTACCGCTGGTAATTCCGGCTGGTAGTCCCGGTACCGTCCGGGCGTCGGCGGTCATGAACCCCGGCGCCCGGACGGACGCCAACCTCTCCTACAACTCTTCCGGAGGAACCCTGTGGCACAGGACGTGCTCACCGACCTGAACAAGGTCCGCAACATCGGCATCATGGCGCACATCGATGCCGGCAAGACCACGACGACCGAGCGCATCCTGTTCTACACGGGCATCACGCACAAGATCGGTGAGGTCCACGACGGCGCCGCGACGATGGACTGGATGGCGCAGGAGCAGGAGCGCGGCATCACGATCACGTCGGCCGCGACGACCTGCTTCTGGGACAACAACCAGATCAACATCATCGACACCCCCGGTCACGTGGACTTCACGGTCGAGGTGGAGCGTTCGCTCCGCGTCCTCGACGGTGCGGTCGCCGTCTTCGACGGCAAGGAGGGCGTCGAGCCCCAGTCCGAGACGGTGTGGCGCCAGGCGGACAAGTACGACGTCCCGCGCATCTGCTTCGTCAACAAGATGGACAAGCTCGGTGCCGACTTCTACTTCACCGTCGACACCATCATCAACCGCCTGGGTGCGGAGCCGCTCGTGCTCCAGCTCCCGATCGGCGCTGAGAACGACTTCGTCGGCATCATCGACCTGATCGAGATGCACGCCAAGGTCTGGCCCGGCGACGCCAAGGGCGACGTGACCATGGGCGCCCAGTACGAGGTCCAGGAGATCCCCGCTGACCTCCAGGCCCGTGCCGAGGAGTACCGCGCCAAGCTGATCGAGCGCGTCGCCGAGACCGACGACGCCCTGCTCGAGAAGTTCTTCGGCGGCGAGGAGCTCACCAAGGACGAGATCAAGGGCGCGATCCGCAAGCTCACGATCGCTTCCGAGGTCTACCCCGTCCTCTGTGGCTCGGCCTTCAAGAACCGCGGCGTCCAGCCGATGCTCGACGCGGTCATCGACTACCTCCCGTCCCCGCTCGACGTGCCGCCGATGATCGGCCACGACGTCAAGGACGAGGAGAAGGAGATCATCCGCAAGCCCGACGCGTCGGAGCCGTTCTCGGCCCTGGCGTTCAAGGTCGCGGTGCACCCCTTCTTCGGTCGCCTCACCTACGTCCGCGTGTACTCCGGCTCGATCGAGTCCGGTGCACAGGTCATCAACTCGACCAAGGGCAAGAAGGAGCGCATCGGCAAGATCTTCCAGATGCACTCCAACAAGGAGAACCCGGTCGACAACGTGACCGCCGGCCACATCTACGCGGTCATCGGCCTCAAGGACACCACCACCGGTGACACCCTGTGCGACCCGACCAACCAGGTCGTCCTCGAGTCGATGACGTTCCCGGAGCCGGTCATCGAGGTCGCCATCGAGCCGAACACGAAGGCCGACCAGGAGAAGCTCTCCACGGCCATCCAGAAGCTCGCTGAAGAGGACCCGACGTTCCGCGTCGAGCTCAACGCCGAGACCGGTCAGACGACGATCAAGGGCATGGGCGAGCTCCACCTCGACATCCTCGTCGACCGCATGAAGCGCGAGTTCAAGGTCGAGGCCAGCGTCGGCAAGCCCCAGGTGGCCTACCGCGAGACGCTGACCAAGGTCGTCGAGCGCTACGACTACACGCACAAGAAGCAGACCGGTGGTTCCGGCCAGTTCGCGAAGGTGCAGATCGCCCTCGAGCCGATGGAAGTCACGGCCGAGAAGGTCTACGAGTTCGAGAACGCCGTCACCGGTGGTCGCGTCCCGCGTGAGTACATCCCGTCGGTCGACGCCGGTATCCAGGACGCCATGCAGGTCGGCATCCTCGCCGGGTACCCGACCGTCGGCGTGAAGGCCATCCTCAAGGACGGCGCGGCGCACGACGTCGACTCGTCCGAGATGGCGTTCAAGATCGCCGGTTCCATCGCCTACAAGGAGGCCGCCCGCAAGGCCGGCCCCGCCATCCTCGAGCCGATCATGGCCGTCGAGGTGCGTACTCCGGAGGAGTACATGGGCGACGTGATCGGTGACCTCAACTCCCGTCGTGGCCAGATCGCCTCGATGGAGGACGCCTCGGGCGTCAAGGTGGTCCGCGCGAGCGTGCCGCTGTCCGAGATGTTCGGCTACGTCGGGGACCTGCGGTCCAAGACCTCTGGTCGTGCGGTCTACTCGATGACCTTCGAGACCTACAGCCAGGTCCCGGCCAAGGTCGCCGAGGAGATCATCGCGAAGAACAGCGGAGAGTAACGCTCCGGCGTTCTCCCCACAGGCGGGGGTGCCCGGCGACGGGCCCCTCGCCACCAAGTACAGTTAGACACACACCCTGCACGCCAACGGTCTCGACCGGGGGCATGCTCTCCGAGTCCTGAGGAGGACCCACAGTGGCCAAGGCCAAGTTCGAGCGGACCAAGCCGCACGTCAACATCGGAACCATCGGTCACGTCGACCACGGCAAGACCACGCTCACGGCGGCGATCACCAAGGTTCTGCACGACCAGTACCCGGACCTCAACGAGGCCCGTGACTTCGCACAGATCGACAGCGCTCCCGAGGAGCGCGACCGCGGCATCACGATCAACATCTCCCACGTCGAGTACCAGACCGAGAAGCGCCACTACGCGCACGTCGACGCTCCTGGTCACGCTGACTACGTGAAGAACATGATCACCGGTGCGGCGCAGATGGACGGCGCGATCCTCGTGGTCGCCGCCACCGACGGCCCGATGCCCCAGACGCGTGAGCACGTGCTGCTCGCCCGCCAGGTCGGCGTCCCCTACATCGTCGTCGCGCTGAACAAGTCCGACATGGTGGACGACGAGGAGATCCTGGAGCTCGTCGAGCTCGAGGTCCGTGAGCTCCTCGGCTCGCAGGAGTTCGACGAGGACGCCCCCGTCGTGCAGGTCTCGGCGCTCAAGGCGCTCGAGGGCGACGAGAAGTGGGTCAAGTCCGTCCAGGACCTCATGTCCGCCGTCGACGAGAGCGTTCCGGACCCGGTGCGCGCCACCGACCAGCCGTTCCTGATGCCGATCGAGGACGTCTTCACGATCACCGGTCGTGGCACGGTCGTCACCGGCCGTGTCGAGCGTGGCACGCTCGACCTGAACTCCGAGGTCGAGATCGTCGGCATCCGCCCGACGCAGAAGACCACGGTCACGGGCATCGAGATGTTCCGCAAGCTGCTCGACAAGGCCGAGGCTGGTGACAACACCGGTCTGCTCATCCGTGGCCTCAAGCGCGAGGACGTGGAGCGCGGCCAGGTCGTCGTGAAGCCGGGTTCGGTCACGCCGCACACCGAGTTCAAGGCGAACGCGTACATCCTGACGAAGGAAGAGGGCGGGCGTCACAACCCGTTCTACGCGAACTACCGCCCGCAGTTCTACTTCCGCACCACGGACGTCACCGGCGTCATCACGCTGCCCGAGGGCACCGAGATGGTCATGCCCGGCGACACCGTGTCGATGGCCGTCGAGCTGATCCAGCCGATCGCCATGGAGGCCGGCCTCCGTTTCGCCATCCGTGAGGGTGGTCGTACGGTCGGCGCCGGTACGGTCGAGGAGATCGTCAAGTAACTCCGGTTACCTGCGTCAGCGGGGTCGGACCTTCGGGTCCGGCCCCGCTTCTGCGTTCCCATGACGAGCGCGACGGCCCGGTCCTGCCGCCCGTCCCTGGTCGTGTCCCAGGCGGGGGCGAGTTGCATCGTCGACGTGACACGTCTCCGCCGCTCTGCGACCAACGGTCGCGGCTACCACCGCGTCCGGAGTGGCCGCGGGTACTCATACCGCGACCCGGACGGCGCCACCGTCACCGAGCCCGAGGTGCGCCAGCGACTCGACGAGCTCGTCATCCCACCGGCGTGGGACGACGTGTGGATCTCGCCGTACGAGAACGGGCACATCCTCGCGACCGGCATCGACGGAGCGGGGCGCCGTCAGTACATGTACCACCCGGGCTGGCGCGAGCGGATGGACAAGATCAAGTACGACCGTGCACTCGCCCTCGCCGAGTCCCTGCCCGCCGCGCGTCGGATGGTGACGCAGGACCTCCGACGGCCTGAGCCGGACCGCCGCCGAGCGCTCGCAGCCGCGTTCCGCATGCTCGACCAGGGGTCGCTCCGGGTCGGATCGGAGCGGTACGCGACCGAGCACGGCAGCCGCGGACTGTCGACGCTGCTCTGCGCGCACGCACACGTCTCCGGTGACGACATCGAGCTCGACTTCCCGGGCAAGAGCGGGCAGGAATGGTCGTCCACGATCCACGACGCCGACCTCGCGAAGGTCATCGCGGGCATGAAGCGGCGGGGGCCGAACGCCCGGCTGCTCTCGTTCCGCGAACGTCGCGGTGCCGAGTGGGAGCCCCTGGCGGCAGAGGACATCAACGAGTACGTGAAGGAGCGCGCGGGGGACGAGTTCACCGCGAAGGACTTCCGGACGCTGCACGGCACGGTCGCGGCGGCCGTCGACCTCGCCAAGACCGGCCCGTTGTCGTCCCAGGCCAAGCGGAAGAAGGCCGTCTCGCACGCCGTGAAGGCCGCCAGCGAGGAGCTCGGCAACACCCCGACCGTGTGTCGACAGAGCTACATCGACCCGCGCCTGCTCGATGCCTACGACCACGGCGAGACGATCGACCCGGACCGGCTGCACGCCGCTGAGTCCGAGGTCCGCGCGCTGCTGTACCGCCAGTGACCACGCAGCACGCGGCGATGACGTACGGTTGGTCCTCGTGCCCGACCACCCCCACCCGGGCACGGAAGGACCCTCACCAGTCGTGACCGACGAGTGCATCCACGGTTTCCCCACCGAACTCTGCGACATCTGCGCCCCCCGCCAGCGCGAGGCGCCGGCAGCTCCCACCCCGGCCCCGCGCCGGACCCGCATCACCACCTCCCTCCGCAGCACCCCGGGCCCCGTCGGCTCGTCGTCCTCGCTCCGCTCCCCGGCGGCGCCCGAGCTGCCCGAACCGCGTGACTTCGGTGCCCTCCGAGCCCACCACGCCACCCACGTCGACAACCTCGCGGCGATCGTCGCCGAGGGTGCGATCCTCGCCGCCGACACCGCCACTCCCGCGGTCGACGTGGCCTCCACGGCGACCCGTGCCGCCCGCGCCGAAGCCACAGCGCCGGACGGCGGGCCTGTGTCCGGACACGTCCCCTTCACCCTCTCGCCCGACGCCACCCGTTGGGACGAGCTGCGCCGCGGTGCCGAGGGTGAACGCTGGTCCGACGCCGCGCGCCGCACCCGGGCCACCGAGTACGTCGTGCTCGTGGTCCCCGTGTCGGCGTTCGGCGCGTCCGTGATCGTGGCGGACCAGGACGCCGAGGCCGAGGACGTCCGCTTCGCCGTCGGTCCCGAGGCCGCGACGAACCTGATCCGGCGGACGGACTTCACCGATCCGGAGATGCACGGCCTCGAGCTGCTCGCCGGGCCGCGTGTGCCGTTCACCTCGGTCGCGGTCGTCGGCGTGCCGAACGACCGGGTCCGCCAGCAGGTCAAGTCGCTGCTCGCCGAGCACCGCGGACACGCACCCCGGGTCGCGGTCTTCCCGCCGTGGTTCGTGCCCCCGGTGACCGACGCCGAGTAGCCGCCGAGCACCCGTCAGCGCACCCGCCCGACCACGTCGGGAGGGTGCGCTGTCGTGTCGGGGGCGATCCGCGCCTCCAGGCCGCCGATCCCCGCCGTTCCGGGGGAGTGGGCCGGTCCCGACACGCCGAGGGATCGCGACACGCCCGGGTTGCACGGAACGCCGTGCCTGTGCGAGACTTGTCCGGTTCCGAAATCCCGCGGGCGTTCGCGCGCGCAGGATCACTGCTCTGGCAGTGCACAACCCCTCCGTTCAGCGGAGCTGGGTTGGGCCGCAGGCAGCAGAACACGATCGAGTCCCTCGTGAGCGCCTGGCCACAGCTGTGTCCGGGTGCGGGGGAAGCGACATGCCCACGCTGGACGGCCACGGTCGCCCTGCGCGGTTGACAGGAGAACAGCGGTCATCCCCCGTGGATGCGGCCGGTTGGTTCAGGAAAACAGCCAAGCCCTGCAGGAATGCACGGTGACGGCGGCGTCAGGCGGCCCGAGGGTGCGCGGCGCAGAGAGGACAGAGAGACACATGGCGGGACAGAAGATCCGCATCCGGCTCAAGTCGTACGACCACGAGGTCATCGACACGTCGGCCCGGAAGATCGTCGACACGGTGACCCGTGCCGGTGCGACCGTGGTCGGCCCGGTGCCGCTCCCCACCGAGAAGAACGTGGTCACCGTGATCCGTTCTCCCCACAAGTACAAGGACTCGCGCGAGCACTTCGAGAAGCGCACGCACAAGCGGGTCATCGACATCGTCGACCCGACGCCGAAGGCCGTCGACTCGCTCATGCGACTCGACCTCCCGGCAGACGTCAACATCGAGATCAAGCTGTAAGGGGGCTGGACTGATGGCGAACTCAACCAAGACCGTCAAGGGCCTCCTCGGCAAGAAGCTCGGGATGACCCAGGTGTGGGACGAGAACAACAAGTTCATCCCCGTCACCGTGATCGAGGTCGGCCCGAACGTGGTCACCCAGATCCGCAACGTCGAGCGCGACGGCTACGAGGCGATCCAGATCGCCGCCGGTGCGATCGACCCGCGCAAGGTCAACAAGCCGGCCGCTGGCCACTTCGAGGCTGCTGGTGTGACCCCGCGTCGCACCCTCACCGAGATCCGCACGAACGACTCCGCCGAGTACTCGCTCGGCCAGGAGCTCACCGTCGACACCTTCGAGGCCGGCCAGAAGGTCGACGTCGTCGGGACGTCGAAGGGCAAGGGCTTCGCCGGTGTCATGAAGCGCCACGGCTTCGCCGGTGTGTCCGCTTCGCACGGTGCGCACCGCAACCACCGCAAGCCCGGCTCGATCGGTGCTTCGTCGACCCCGTCGCGCGTCTTCAAGGGCATGCGCATGGCCGGTCGGATGGGTGGCGAGCGCGTGACCGTCCTCAACCTCACGGTGCACGCCGTCGACGCCGAGAAGGGTCTGCTGCTCGTCAAGGGCGCCGTCCCCGGTGCTCGTGGCCGCTCCGTCTTCGTCCGCACCGCCGTGAAGGGTAAGTGATCATGGCCACCGAGACCGCAACCACGATCGACGTCCTCGACGCGACCGGAGCCGTCGCCGGCAGCATCGAGCTGCCCGCCGAGCTCTTCGACGTCGAGACGAACGTCCCGCTGATCCACCAGGTCGTCACCGCGCAGCTCGCCGCCGCGCGTCAGGGCACCCACAAGACCAAGAACCGCGGCGAGGTCCGCGGTGCTGGTCGCAAGCCGTTCAAGCAGAAGGGCACCGGCCGTTCCCGTCAGGGTTCGGTCCGCGCTCCGGAGCACACCGGCGGTGGCGTCGTCCACGGACCGACCCCGCGCGACTACTCGCAGCGCACCCCGAAGAAGATGATCGCCGCGGCTCTGCTCGGCTCGCTCTCGGACCGCGCCCGCGGTGGCCGCATCTCCGCTGTGGAGTCCTTCGTCACGGCCGAGGTGCCCTCGACGAAGACCGCTCGCACGCTCATCGAGAAGGTCGCGCCCGTCAAGAACGTGCTCGTCGTGCTCGAGTCGGACGACGAGCTCACGCTCAAGTCGATCCGCAACCTGCCGGGTGTCCACGCGCTCTCGTACGGCCAGCTCAACGCCTACGACGTGCTCAAGTCCGACGCCCTCGTCTTCAGCAAGAGCGCACTCGACGCCTTCATCGCGTCGAAGACCGCGAAGGAGATCTCCGCATGAGCGGCTTCAACAAGGACCCGCGCGACATCATCATCTCGCCGGTCGTCTCGGAGAAGAGCTACGGCCTGATCGACCAGGGCAAGTACACGTTCATCGTGGACCCCCGCTCGAACAAGACCGAGATCAAGCTCGCCATCGAGAAGATCTTCGACGTCAAGGTCGCGAGCATCAACACGCTGAACCGCCCGGGCAAGACCCGTCGCACCAAGTTCGGCATGGGCAAGCGCAAGGACACCAAGCGCGCCATCGTGACGCTCAAGTCCGGTTCGATCGACATCTTCACGGCTGTCGGCTGAGGACCAGAGGGATAAATCATGGCTATTCGTAACTACAAGCCGACGACCCCCGGTCGTCGCGGCTCGTCGGTCGCCGACTTCGCTGAGATCACCCGTTCGACGCCGGAGAAGTCGCTGCTTCGTCCGCTGCCGAAGACCGGTGGCCGCAACAGCTCGGGCCGCATCACCACCCGTCACATCGGTGGTGGCCACAAGCGCCAGTACCGCGTGATCGACTTCCGTCGTCACGACAAGGACGGCGTGGACGCCAAGGTCGCACACATCGAGTACGACCCGAACCGCACCGCGCGCATCGCGCTCCTGCACTACGTGGACGGCACGAAGCGTTACATCATCGCGCCGAACAAGCTCAAGCAGGGCGACGTCATCGAGCAGGGCCCCGGCGCCGACATCAAGCCCGGCAACAACCTGCCGCTGCGCAACATCCCGGTCGGTACCGTCATCCACGCGATCGAGCTCCGCCCCGGTGGCGGCGCCAAGATGGCCCGCTCCGCCGGTGCCTCGGTGCGTCTCGTCGCGAAGGACGGCCCCTACGCGCAGCTCCGTCTGCCGTCGGGCGAGGTCCGCAACGTCGACGCCCGCTGCCGCGCCACCATCGGCGAGGTCGGCAACGCCGAGCAGTCCAACATCAACTGGGGCAAGGCCGGCCGCATGCGCTGGAAGGGCGTCCGCCCGACCGTGCGTGGTGTCGCGATGAACCCGGTCGACCACCCGCACGGTGGTGGTGAGGGCAAGACCTCCGGTGGTCGTCACCCGGTCAGCCCGTGGGGTCAGGCCGAGGGCCGGACGCGCAAGCCGAACAAGCCGAGCGACAAGCTCATCGTCCGTCGCCGTAACGCCGGCAAGAAGCGCAAGTAGGAGTTCAGAAGATGCCACGCAGTCTGAAGAAGGGCCCCTTCGTCGACGAGCACCTGCTCCGCAAGGTCGTCACGCAGAACGAGGCCAACACCAAGAACGTGATCCGCACCTGGTCGCGTCGCTCGATGATCGTCCCGAACATGCTCGGGCACACGATCGCCGTGCACGACGGCCGCAAGCACATCCCGGTGTTCGTCACCGAGTCGATGGTCGGTCACAAGCTCGGCGAGTTCGCGCCGACCCGCACCTTCCGTGGTCACGTGAAGGACGACAAGAAGGGCCGTCGCCGCTAACGCGGGGACGCTGAAGGAGGAACGAAATGGTGGAGTCGATCGCACGCGTGCGACACATCCGCGTCACGCCTCAGAAGGCCCGTCGCGTCATCGAGCTGATCCGCGGCAAGCAGGCCCACGAGGCGCTCGCCATCCTGAAGTTCGCCCCCCAGGGCGCTTCGGAGCCCGTGTACAAGCTGGTCGCCTCGGCGATCGCGAACGCACGTGTCAAGGCGGACTCGACGAACAGCTTCCTCGACGAGCGCGACCTCTACGTGAGCCGCGTCTTCGTCGACGAGGGCACGACCCTGAAGCGGTTCCAGCCGCGTGCCCAGGGCCGCGCCTTCCGCATCAACAAGCGCACCAGCCACATCACGGTCGTCCTCGCGACGCCGGAAGAGGCCGAGGTCGCCGCGACGAGCAAGAAGGCGAGCAAGTAATGGGCCAGAAGGTCAACCCGTACGGCTTCCGTCTCGGGATCACGACGGACCACGTCTCGCACTGGTTCACCGACAGCAAGAAGGCCGGTCAGCGCTACGCCGACTACGTGGCCGAGGACATCAAGGTGCGCGAGTACCTGAAGAAGACCCTCGACCGCGCCGGCGTCGCCCGCATCGAGCTCGAGCGCACCCGTGACCGTGTCCGCGTGGACATCCACACGGCGCGTCCGGGCATCGTCATCGGCCGCCGCGGCGCCGAGGCGGAGCGCGTCCGCAGCGAGCTCGAGAAGCTCACCAAGAAGCAGATCCAGCTCAACATCCTCGAGGTCAAGAACCCCGAGACCGAGGCCCAGCTCGTCGCGCAGGGCATCGCCGAGCAGCTCTCCGCTCGTGTCGCGTTCCGTCGCGCCATGCGCAAGGGCCTGCAGGGTGCACAGCGCGCCGGCGCCAAGGGTGTCCGCATCCAGGTGTCGGGTCGTCTCGGCGGCGCCGAGATGTCGCGCTCGGAGTTCTACCGCGAGGGCCGTGTGCCCCTGCACACGCTCCGCGCGAACATCGACTACGGCTTCTACGAGGCCCGGACCACGTTCGGCCGCATCGGCGTGAAGGTCTGGATCTACAAGGGCGACATCACGAACAAGGAGCTCGCTCGCGAGCAGGCGAACCAGCGTTCGTCGCGCCCCGAGCGTCGTGGCGGCCCGCGTGGCGAGCGCGGCGACCGTGGGGACCGCCGTGGCGGCGACCGCGGCGGCCGCCAGCAGCAGGCCCCGCAGGACGCGCCGGCCGGCGCAGGAGTTGAGGCGTAACCATGCTTATTCCCCGTCGAGTCAAGCACCGCAAGCAGCACCACCCGAAGCGCTCGGGTCAGGCCACCGGTGGTACCAAGGTCAGCTTCGGCGACTACGGCATCCAGGCCCTCACCCCGGCGTACGTGACCAACCGTCAGATCGAGTCCGCTCGTATCGCCATGACGCGTCACATCAAGCGTGGCGGCAAGGTGTGGATCAACATCTACCCGGACCGTCCGCTCACCAAGAAGCCGGCTGAGACCCGCATGGGTTCCGGTAAGGGCTCGCCCGAGTGGTGGGTCGCCAACGTCAAGCCGGGTCGTGTGCTCTTCGAGCTCTCCGGCGTCAGCGAGGACATCGCTCGCGAGGCGCTGACCCGTGCAATCCACAAGCTGCCCCTCAAGGCACGCATCATCAAGCGCGAGGAGGGCGACGCATAATGGCGATCGGTTCCAAGGAGCTCCGTCCGACGGAGCTCGACACCTTCGAGAACGAGCGTCTCGCTGACGAGCTGAAGAAGGCCAAGGAGGAACTCTTCAACCTCCGCTTCCAGTCGGCCACCGGCCAGCTGGAGAGCCACGGTCGTCTCCGTGCCGTCAAGCGCGACATCGCACGCATCTACACGGTCCTCCGTGAGCGCGAGCTCGGCATCCGTGCCACCCCCGCGCCCGTCGAGACCGCCACCAAGGCCAAGAAGACGACGAAGAAGGCTGACAAGCCCGCCGAGTCGACCGAGGCCGCTACCGCCGAGGAGAACTGATGGCGAACGAAGAGAACAACTCCGCCGCCTCGACCCGCGGCTACCGCAAGACCCGTCGCGGCTACGTGACGAGCGACAAGATGGACAAGACCATCGTGGTCGAGGTCGAGGACCGCGTGAAGCACGCGCTCTACGGCAAGATCATCCGCCGCACGTCCAAGGTGAAGGCGCACGACGAGCTCGGCACCGCCGGTGTCGGCGACCTCGTCGTGATCAGCGAGACCCGTCCCCTCAGCGCCTCCAAGCGCTGGCGCCTGGTCGAGATCCTCGAGAAGGCCAAGTAGGCCCCGGCCTGCTTCGGAATAGGAGACAGCAGTGATTCAGCAGGAATCCCGCCTGAAGGTCGCCGACAACACGGGTGCCAAGGAGATCTTGACCATCCGCGTGCTCGGTGGCTCGGGTCGTCGCTACGCCGGTCTCGGTGACGTCATCGTCGCCACGGTGAAGGACGCCATCCCCGGCGGCAACGTGAAGAAGGGTGACGTCGTCAAGGCGGTCATCGTTCGCACCAAGAAGGAGACCCGTCGTCAGGACGGCTCCTACATCAAGTTCGACGAGAACGCGGCAGTGATCCTCAAGGCCGACGGCGACCCGCGCGGTACGCGCATCTTCGGTCCGGTCGGTCGTGAGCTCCGTGACAAGAAGTTCATGAAGATCATCTCGCTCGCGCCGGAGGTGCTGTAAGCCATGGCGAACATCAAGAAGGGTGACCTCGTCCAGGTCATCACGGGCGCCAAGCAGGAGCGTGGCGGCGACCGTGGCAAGCAGGGCAAGGTCATCGAGGTCCTCAAGGACAAGAACCGGGTCGTCGTCGAGGGCGTGAACTTCGTCACGAAGCACGTCCGCGTCGGCCAGACGCAGCGCGGTTCGAAGACCGGTGGCATCGAGCAGCACGAGGCTCCGATCCACGTCTCGAACGTCGCGATCGTCGACCCGAAGACCGGGAAGCCGACCCGCGTCGGTTTCCGCAACGAAGAGGTGGAGAAGGACGGCGTCACCAAGACCGTCCGCGTCCGCTACGCCAAGAAGTCGGGTGAGAAGCTCTGATGACCGACACGACTGCCGCGCCGGAGACCAAGGTCGAGCCGCGCCTCAAGCAGAAGTACAAGAACGAGATCAAGGCTGCCCTCACCGAGCAGTTCGGCTACGCGAACGTCAACCAGGTCCCCGGCCTGGTCAAGGTCGTCGTGAACACCGGTGTCGGTGAGGCCGCTCGCGACTCGAAGATCATCGACGGGGCCGTCAAGGACCTCACGGCGATCACGGGTCAGAAGCCGGTCGTGACCAAGGCCCGCAAGTCCATCGCGCAGTTCAAGCTGCGCGAGGGCCAGGCCATCGGCGCGCACGTCACCCTCCGCGGTGACCGCGCGTGGGAGTTCATCGACCGCCTCGTCACCCTCGCACTGCCCCGCATCCGCGACTTCCGCGGTCTGAGCGACAAGCAGTTCGACGGGAACGGCAACTACACGTTCGGTCTCACGGAGCAGTCGATGTTCCACGAGATCGACCAGGACCGCATCGACCGCGTGCGTGGCTTCGACATCACCGTCGTGACCACCGCGAAGACGGACGACGAGGGCCGCGCGCTGCTCCGCCAGCTCGGCTTCCCGTTCCGTTCGGCCGACCAGACGGTCTAAGCTAGTCCGGGCGTTGCGGGCCGGAGGATTCACGTCCTCCGGCCCGCACGCACGAACACACCGACTCCGGGGAACCGCCCCGGGGTCACCCGATCGCTCAGGTCGGCATTCGTGGAACGGGTGTCGAAACCAGGCGAAGAATGGACGACCATCATGACGATGACCGATCCGGTCGCAGACATGCTGACCAGATTGCGGAACGCGAACTCGGCGCACCACGACGCCGTCTCGCTGCCCAGCTCCAAGCTGAAGAAGAACATCGCCGAGATCCTCAAGCGCGAGGGTTACATCAGCGAGTGGAAGATCGAGGACGCCCGCGTCGGGCAGACCCTCACGATCGACCTCAAGTACGGCCCCGAGCGCGAGCGTTCGATCGCCGGCATCAAGCGCGTCTCGAAGCCCGGTCTCCGGGTCTACGCGAAGTCGACGGAGCTCCCCCAGGTCCTCGGTGGCCTCGGCGTGGCGATCCTCTCGACCTCGTCGGGACTGCTCACCGACCGTGAAGCCGAGCAGAAGGGCGTGGGTGGGGAAGTCCTCGCCTACGTGTGGTGATCGACAATGTCTCGTATCGGACGTCTCCCCATTGACATCCCCGCGGGTGTGACCGTCTCCATCGACGGCCAGAACGTCGCGGTCAAGGGCCCGAAGGGCGAGCTCGCGCTCGTCGTCGCGGAGCCCATCCAGGCCAAGGTCGAGGAGAACCAGGTCCTCGTCACCCGTCCGGACGACGAGCGCAGCTCGCGTGCGCTGCACGGCCTGACCCGCACCCTCATCGCCAACAACATCCTCGGCGTGACCCAGGGCTACTCCAAGGGCCTCGAGGTCGTCGGCACCGGTTACCGCGTGCAGGCGAAGGGCAGCAACGTCGAGTTCGCGCTCGGCTACTCCCACCCCATCACGGTCGAGCCGCCGGCGGGCATCAGCTTCGCCGTCGAGGGCAACAACAAGCTCACCGTGTCGGGCATCGACAAGCAGGCCGTCGGCGAGGTGGCTGCCAACATCCGCAAGCTGCGCAAGCCCGAGCCCTACAAGGGCAAGGGTGTCCGCTACGCCGGCGAGATCGTGCGCCGCAAGGCCGGAAAGTCAGGTAAGTGATCATGGCTCTCGGTATCCGAGGAAAGAGCAAGTCGGCCGCCAAGGCGCGCCGTCACAACCGTCTCCGCAAGAAGATCACCGGCACCGAGTCGCGTCCGCGTCTCGCTGTCACCCGGTCGTCGCGTCACGTGTTCGTCCAGGTCATCGACGACGCGAAGGGCCACACGCTGGCCAGCGCGTCGACGATGGAGGCCGACCTCCGTTCGTTCGACGGCGACAAGACGGCCAAGGCCCGTCGCGTCGGCGAGCTCCTCGCCGAGCGCGCGAAGGCCGCCGGCGTCGAGGCCGTGGTCTTCGACCGCGGTGGTAGCAAGTACGCCGGTCGCGTCGCCGCGATCGCCGATGGTGCCCGTGAAGGAGGGCTGAACCTGTGAGCGACATCGCGAACAACAACGAAGCGGCCGAGACCGAGACTGCGACCGAGACCGAGACCGAGACCGCGACTGCGGCCAAGGCCGCGACCGGCAAGGAAGCGGAAGCCGCTCCCGTCGCCGAGCGCCCGGTCGAGACCGCCGCGGGCTCCGCGTCGAACAACCGCGACAACGCCGACCAGCGCGGCCGTCGTGGTGGTGGACGTGACCGTCAGCAGGGCCGCGACCGCAACAACCGCGGTGCCGACAGCCAGTTCCTCGAGCGCGTGGTGACCATCAACCGCGTCTCGAAGGTCGTCAAGGGTGGTCGTCGCTTCAGCTTCACGGCGCTCGTCGTCGTCGGTGACGGCAACGGCCTCGTCGGTGTCGGCTACGGCAAGGCGAAGGAAGTCCCGACCGCGATCTCGAAGGGCGTCGAGGAGGCGAAGAAGAACTTCTTCCGCGTCCCCCGCGTCGGCAACACCATCCCGCACCCGGTGCAGGGTGAGGCCGCTGCCGGTGTCGTGCTCCTGCGTCCGGCCGCTGCCGGTACCGGTGTCATCGCCGGTGGTCCGGTCCGCGCCGTGCTCGAGTGCGCCGGCATCCACGACGTCCTGAGCAAGTCGCTCGGCTCGTCGAACACCATCAACATCGTGCACGCGACCGTCGAGGCGCTGCAGCAGCTCGAGGAGCCCCGTGCGGTCGCGAGCCGTCGTGGCCTCGACGTCGACCGGGTCGTCCCGGCTCGCCTGCTCCACGCCGAGGCCGCAGCCCTGCGTGCCGCGACCGAGAAGGCAGGTGCGTGATGGCGATGCTGAAGATCACGCAGACGAAGTCCGTTATCAGCGAGAAGCAGTACCAGCGCGACACCCTGCGCAGCCTGGGCCTCAAGCGCATCGGCCGTACGGTCCTGCGTGAGGACAACGCCCAGAACCGTGGGTACATCGCGACGGTGGCGCACCTCGTGAAGGTCGAGGAGGTCGACGCATGAGCGACGAGAAGAACGAGCGCGTGCAGGTGCTGAAGCTGCACCACCTCCGCCCCGCAGCGGGCGCCAAGAAGGACCGCACCCGTGTGGGTCGCGGTGAGGGCTCGAAGGGCAAGACGGCCGGCCGTGGCACCAAGGGTCAGAAGGCCCGCTACCAGGTCAAGGTCGGCTTCGAGGGTGGGCAGATGCCGCTGCACATGCGCACCCCGAAGCTGCGCGGGTTCAAGAACCCGTTCCGCGTCGAGTACCAGGTCGTGAACCTGGACAAGATCGCGGAGCTCTATCCGAACGGTGGCGACGTCACCGTTGCGGACCTGGTCGCCAAGGGCGCCGTCCGCAAGAACGAGAAGGTCAAGGTTCTCGGTCAGGGTGACATCAGCGTGAAGCTCACGGTCTCGGTCGACAAGGTCTCGGCGTCCGCCGCCGAGAAGATCGCGGCTGCTGGCGGCACCGTCTCCCAGTAACCCCCGTCGGCGGCCCGTGCGTTTGCGCACGGGCCGCCGTTACGGTTTCCTTGACAGTGGCCGGCGTCCGTCGGTCTGGTCGGCGCTGCCGACCGACACCGTGACGGCCTGAGCAGGCCGCCGGTCCAGAAGTTCGGAGTCCTCGTGTTCAGAGCGGTCGCGCGCATCATGCGCACCCCAGATCTTCGCAAGAAGATCGGCTTCACCCTCGCGATCATCGCGCTGTTCCGGCTCGGGTCGTACATCCCCGCGCCGTTCGTCGACTACGCCGCGGTCCAGTCCTGCCTGGCGAGCGCTTCGTCCTCCGGCGGGCTCTACGACCTCATCAACCTCTTCTCCGGCGGCGCGCTGCTGAAGCTCTCGGTCTTCGCGCTCGGCATCATGCCGTACATCACGTCGTCGATCATCGTGCAGCTCCTGCGCGTCGTGATCCCGCACTTCGATGCCCTCTACAAGGAGGGCCAGTCCGGCCAGGCGAAGCTGACGCAGTACACGCGCTACCTCACCATCGCGCTCGGCGTGCTGCAGTCCACGACGCTCATCACGGTCGCCCGCTCCGGCGCCCTGTTCGGCACGAACGCCTCGGCCTCCTGCTCGTCGATCATCTCGAACACGAGCTGGTACGCGATCATGCTCATGGTCGTCACGCTGACCGCCGGTACCGGTCTCATCATGTGGATGGGCGAGCTCGTCACCGAGCGCGGCATCGGCAACGGCATGTCGTTGCTCATCTTCACGTCGATCGCGGCGCAGTTCCCGTCGGCGCTCTGGGCCATCGAGCAGTCGCAGTCCTTCGAGCTCTTCCTCTTCGTGATCCTCGTCGGCCTGGTCATCATGATGGCCGTCGTGTTCGTCGAGCAGTCGCAGCGGCGGATCCCCGTGCAGTACGCCAAGCGCATGGTGGGACGCCGCACGTACGGCGGCAACAACACGTACATCCCGATCAAGGTGAACATGGCCGGGGTCGTGCCCGTCATCTTCGCCTCGTCGCTGCTCTACCTGCCGGCCCTGGTCGCGCAGTTCAACCAGCCCTCCGACGGCTCCGCGCCGGCGGCGTGGGTGACCTGGATCCAGAACAACCTGACCTCGGGTGACAACTGGTTCTACATGGTCCTGTACTTCCTGCTCATCGTCGGGTTCACCTACTTCTACGTCGCGATCACCTTCAACCCCGAAGAGGTCGCCGACAACATGAAGAAGTACGGCGGCTTCATCCCGGGCATCCGGGCCGGTCGTCCGACGGCCGAGTACCTCGACTACGTCCTGACCCGGGTGACGTTGCCCGGCTCGCTCTACCTCGGTCTCATCGCGCTCATCCCGCTGGCAGCACTGGCGCTGTTCGGCGCGAACCAGAACTTCCCGTTCGGTGGCGCGAGCATCCTCATCATCGTGGGTGTCGGTCTCGAGACCGTGAAGCAGATCGACTCGCAGCTGCAGCAACGTCACTACGAAGGGCTTCTCCGTTGAGCGCACGTCTCATCATCGTCGGACCTCCCGGAGCGGGGAAGGGCACCCAGGCCGGTCGCATCGCCGAGTCGTTCGGCATCCCCGCGATCTCCACGGGCGACATCTTCCGCAAGAACGTGGCCGAGGGGACGCCGCTCGGCGTGCAGGCCAAGGCGATCATGGACGCCGGCGACTACGTGCCGGACTCGCTGACGAACGAGCTCGTGAAGTCGCGCCTCGCCGAGTCGGACGCCGAGCAGGGCTTCCTGCTCGACGGCTACCCGCGCACCGTCGGCCAGGTCGAGTACCTCGACGGCCTGCTCGCGGAGCAGGGGACGGGCATCGACGCGGTGGTGCAGCTCGTCGCCGACCAGGACGAGCTCGTCGGCCGGCTGCTCAAGCGCGCCGAGGACCAGGGTCGCAGCGACGACAACGAGGAGACGATCCGTCGTCGCCAGGAGGTCTACACCGAGCAGACGGCACCGATCGTCGCCGCCTACGGTGAGCGTGGCCTGGTGCTCGACGTCGACGGCCTCGGCTCGATCGACGAGGTCGGCGACCGCATCCAGGCGGCCCTGACCGCGCGCGGGCTCACCGCAGCGGTCTGAACCGACGTGGTCCGCTTCCGCAAGCCGTCGATCTACAAGACGCCGGACGAGCTCCGCGCGATGGTCCGGCCCGGTCTGCTCACCGCTGCGGCACTCGATGCCGTCCGCAAGGCGATCCGTCCCGGCATCACCACGGGTGAGCTCGACGCGATCGCCGAGCGGACCATCCGTGACGGCGGCGGGATCCCGAACTTCCAGCTCGTGCCCGGCTACCGGCACACGCTGTGCGTCTCGGTGAACGACGAGATCGTGCACGGGATCCCCGGCGAGCGTGTCCTCCAGCCCGGCGACGTCGTCTCGGTGGACGCCGGCGCCGAGGTCGACGGCTGGAACGGCGACAGCGCCTTCACGACGGTGGTGCCCGGCGGCGACGCCGCGGTGTCCGCCGCACGCCAGACGCTCGCGGACACGACCGAGCGTGGACTCTGGCACGGGATCGCCGCGTTGGCGCACGCGAAGAACCTGCACGAGGTGGGCTCGGCCGTCGAGGACGCCATCGACGAGACCGGTCGATGGGGCATCGTCGAGGACTTCACCGGACACGGCATCGGTCGCTCCATGCACGAGGACCCGCCCGTGTTCAACTACCGTGTGCGCGGTGCCGGCCCGGCGGTCCGGCCCGGCCTGGTCGTCGCGATCGAGCCGATGGTGACCGCGGGGACGATCGACAGCTCGACGGACGACGACGACTGGACCGTCCGGACCCTCGACGGTTCGGATGCTGCGCACTGGGAGCACAGCGTCGCCGTGCACGCCGGCGGCATCTGGGTGCTCACCGCCGCGGACGGCGGGGCATCGGGCCTCGTCCCGCTCGGCGTGACGCCCGTACCGATCCCATAGCGCGGCTCCGGCAGACGGCCCGGTGATCCGGGCACGGTCGCTCGGGCGCCTCCGTCCGGCGTCGTCGGCCTGGAGGCACGGGTCCCCTCCGCCCCGCCGGGCACACCCGTCCGCCGGTCGCGCCCACCGCGCGTGACCCGTCGTCCGCGCCGGCTGCGGTCCGCGTGCGCGCCTCGCATCCACGGTGGCCGAGTCTCGCGCTCGGCACCCGGCACCCGGGGCCGAGTCTCGCGCGACGCGACGGTCCTCGCGCGTCCGGCCGCCAGTCGTGTCGCTGAGGCCGAGTCTCGCGCCACGCGACGGCCGTCGGGCGCAGGCGGCGGCCGGCCGGGGCCGAGACTCGCGCTGCACGACGGTCCTCGGGTGTCAGGCCGCGAACGGTGTCGCAGGGGGCGAGACTCGAGCGCGCTGAGACGCGCTCCGGTTGCAGCGGGTCAGTTGCCGACCGAGCAGGTCTGCTCGGACGCGCTCTGCCCGGTGATGGACGAGGGGAGCGCGGTCGGCGTGCTCGTGGTCGCGCTGGTACCCGTGCCGCTGCCGGACGTGGCGCCGGGAGCGCGGGTCGGCGTGGCCGACGCCGATCCGGAGCCCGCGGCAGTGCCCGCCGAGGACGTCCCGGACGAGGTGCCCGTCCCCGACGACGTCCCCGCCGCCTCCTTCGACGCCCGCCCCGTGGACGAGTCGCCGAGCGAGGTCCGCTGGTCGTTCTGCAGCGCGACGTTCAGGGTGTGCGCTGCCTCCTGGTCGACGACGACACGGGCGCTGTCCGCCGGGTCGTCGGCGACCGGGTACTGCACGAAGAGCATGTTCGAGGTGCTCATCCCGCGCAGCGCGCTGGCGAGGGACACGAGGGTCTTCGCCTGCGCCAGGCCGTCCGACAGTGTCATGTTCGACAGCGCGGCGCCCGCGAGCTTGTAGAGCGTGAGGGGGTTGGACAGCGTGCCGTCCGCGGTGACCTTGCGGAGCAGGGCGGACAGGAACACCTGCTGCGAGCTGATCCGGGCGAGGTCGCTCCCGTCGCCGACGCCGTGCCGGGTGCGGAGGAAGGCCAGGGCGTCGGACCCCTCGAGCGTGTGAGACCCCGCGGTGAGGTGGAGGCCCGTGTAGGTGTCGTTGATCGGCTGGGCGACGCAGACGTCCACGCCGCCGAGCGCGTTCGACATCTCGATGACGCCGTCGAACGTGATGAGCCCGGCGTACGGGATGCTCAGGCCGGTCAGGTTCTCGACGGTGTCGACCACGCAGGAGACCCCGCCGTTGCCGAGCGCGGTGTTGAACTGCGCCGACGAGGATGCCGGGTACGTGGTCCGCGTCTGCGGGTTCGTGCACGCCGGGATCGGCACCATCAGGTCGCGCGGGAAGCTGACCGCGGTGAGCTGCTGGTGGTCGGCCGAGAGGTGGATGAGCATGGTGACGTCGTTGCGTGCGCCCTCGACGTCCTCGTCGGAGTCGAACTGCCCGACGCGGGTGTCGCTGCCGATGAGCAGGATGTTCGCGCCGCCCTTGATGGCGCTGATGTCGGCGGTCTTCGCGGTGTTCTGGTCGTCGGCGCTGAGGGCCACCGTGTGCGGTGCGGCGGCGAGCTGGGCCCCGGCGATGGCGGCGACGCTCGTGCCGCTGACGAGCACGACCGCGACGGCCGAGGCGACGACCGCCGCGAGCGTCCCCCAGCCGCGATGCCGGGGGAGGCGTCCGTGGCGGGCAAGGGGTCGTCGGGTGGCGTCGGGCACGTGGTCTCCGTTCGGTGGTCCGGCGCAGGCGGCTCGGACGGTGATCGGGTCACGCTAGGGGCCGGCGACGGGAGCCGACCCGCAAGGGGCCGACAAACCACTGTGGAACGTGCAGACGCCGCTGAGAAGCCCCAGACGTGGGCACTCCGACGGGCGCACCGGTCGACTCCACTTGGCAATCCTGGGTTTACCACATAGGATCGATCTTTGGTGTGCTGTGCCCCTACGGGCGTGGCGCCCGACCCGCAGACCGGCTCGGGGATCACACCGGTAATCCAACCAAGCGACAGTGAGGCTATGGCCAAGAAAGACGGCGTCATCGAGATCGAGGGCTCGGTGCTCGAAGCTCTGCCCAACGCGATGTTCCGCGTTGAGCTGACCAACGGACACAAGGTCCTCGCGCACATCTCCGGGAAGATGCGCCAGCACTACATCCGCATCCTCCCCGAGGACCGCGTGATCGTGGAGCTGAGCCCGTACGACCTGACCCGCGGCCGGATCGTCTACCGCTACAAGTGATCCGCGAGCTGGAAAGGAACGGCTCGGCGAACCCGCCGGGCACGAAGCCAGCGAGCACGAGGAAACAACCATGAAGGTCAACCCCAGCGTCAAGCCCATCTGCGAGCACTGCCGAGTGATCCGCCGGAAGGGCCGCGTCATGGTGATCTGCAAGAGCAACCCGCGCCACAAGCAGCGCCAGGGCTGAGCTCCCAGCAGGACCCACAACTCAACACCGAACACGCAGTACCAGAACTCCGGTCCGGCTCACGCCGTGAACGGGGGGACACCTCGGGGCGGAGGCCCGGGCACCGGCACTGCGCCACACCTCCATCGACAACAGGAGCAGCCAGCACATGGCACGTCTAGCAGGCGTCGACATCCCGCGCGAGAAGCGCGTGGAGATCGCACTCACGTACATCTACGGCGTCGGCCGTACCCGCGCGGTCCAGGCACTCGCCGAGACCGGTATCTCCGGTGACATCCGCGTCAAGGACCTGACCGACGACCAGCTCGTCGCCCTCCGTGACTTCATCGAGGGCAACTTCAAGGTGGAGGGTGACCTCCGCCGCGAGGTCGCCGCCGACATCCGCCGCAAGGTCGAGATCGGTAGCTACGAGGGTCTCCGCCACCGTCGTGGTCTCCCGGTGCGTGGTCAGCGCACCAAGACCAACGCGCGTACCCGCAAGGGACCGAAGCGCACCGTGGCAGGCAAGAAGAAGGCCCGATAGGAGATCATCATGGCTACCCCCAAGACTGCCGCGCGCAAGCCGCGCCGCAAGGAGAAGAAGAACGTCGCCGTGGGCCAGGCCCACATCAAGAGCACGTTCAACAACACCATCGTCAGCATCACCGACCCGTCGGGTGCCGTCCTCAGCTGGGCGTCCTCGGGTGCCGTGGGCTTCAAGGGTTCGCGCAAGTCGACGCCGTTCGCGGCGCAGCTCGCCGCCGAGTCCGCCGCGCGTCAGGCGCAGGAGCACGGCGTGAAGAAGGTCGACGTCTTCGTCAAGGGTCCGGGCTCGGGCCGCGAGACGGCGATCCGCTCGCTCCAGGCCGCCGGCCTCGAGGTGGGCTCGATCAACGACGTCACGCCGCAGGCGCACAACGGCTGCCGTCCGCCGAAGCGCCGCCGCGTCTGACGCGAGGAGCAACCGGCCGCGCCCTGCTCGTCCCCTGACGGGGCCGGGCAGGGCCCGCGGCCATTCCTGGTCGTTCGATCGCGCACCGCTGGCCCTCGCGGCCGTCCTGTGCGCGTGATCACAACTCAACAGACCCGTCGGGACCCCAGCGGCCCCGTCGTACCGCCGAGTGTCATATAGCGGACACTCCGCCGAAAGGAATCCCACAGTGCTCATTGCACAGCGCCCCACCCTGACCGAGGAGCCGATCTCCGAGTTCCGCTCGCGCTTCGTCATCGAGCCGCTCGAGCCGGGCTTCGGTTACACCCTCGGCAACTCGCTGCGCCGCACGCTCCTCTCCTCGATCCCCGGCGCGGCTGTCACCAGCATCCGCATCGACGGCGTCCTCCACGAGTTCAGCACCGTCCCCGGTGTCAAGGAAGACGTCACCGAGATCATCCTCAACATCAAGAGCCTCGTCGTCTCCAGCGAGCACGACGAGCCGATCACCGCGTACCTGCGCAAGCAGGGTGCCGGTCAGGTCACCGCGGCGGACATCTCCGCCCCGGCCGGTGTCGAGATCCACAACCCGGACCTCGTCATCGCGACCCTGAACGACACCGCGCGCTTCGAGCTCGAGCTCACCATCGAGCGCGGCCGTGGCTACGTCTCGGCGACGCAGAACCGTTCCGAGTTCAGCGAGGCCGGTCAGATCCCGATCGACTCGATCTACTCGCCGGTCCTCAAGGTCACCTACCGCGTCGAGGCGACGCGTGCCGGTGAGCGCACGGACTTCGACCGCCTGGTCGTCGACGTGGAGTCGAAGCCGGCGATCTCGCCGCGCGACGCCATCGCGTCGGCTGGTCGCACGCTGGTCGAGCTGTTCGGTCTCGCTCGCGAGCTGAACACGGCGGCCGAGGGCATCGAGATCGGCCCGGCGCCGGTCGACGCGGTGCTCTCGAACGAGCTGCAGACCCCGATCGAGGACCTCGACCTGTCGGTGCGCAGCTACAACTGCCTCAAGCGGGAGGGCATCAACACGGTGTCCGAGCTCGTCGCCCTGTCGGAGACGCAGCTCATGAACATCCGCAACTTCGGTCAGAAGTCGGTGGACGAGGTCAAGGACAAGCTCACCGAGCTCGGCCTGTCCCTCAAGGACACCGTCCCCGGATTCGACGGCGCCCACTTCTACAGCGGGTACGACGAGGACGAGTCCAACAACTGACCTCGCGCTGACGCGCAAGCGCGCTGAGTCAGCGCGCACCACCATCACCACTGGAGAACTGACATGCCGAAGCCCACCAAGGGCCCCCGCCTCGGTGGCGGCCCCGCCCACGAGCGCCTGCTCCTGAGCAACCTCGCCAACGCCCTCTTCACGCACGGTCGCATCACGACCACCGAGACGAAGGCCAAGCGCCTCCGTCCCGTCGCCGAGCGTCTGATCACGTTCGCGAAGCGTGGCGACCTGCACGCTCGTCGTCGTGTGATCGCCCAGCTGCGCGACAAGTCCGTCGTGCACACGCTGTTCACCGAGATCGCGCCGCAGGTCGAGGACCGCCAGGGCGGTTACACCCGCATCACGAAGCTCGGTTTCCGCAAGGGCGACAACGCTCCCCTCGCGTCGATCGAGCTCGTGCTCGAGCCGGTCTCGGGCACGCCCGCGTCGGTGAAGCGCGACGCGGCCCCGGCCGCGGCTGCGCCGGTCGAGACCGTGTCGGTCGAGGAGACCGAGACCGCCGAGGAGGCCCCGGTCGAGGAGACCGAGACCACCGAGGAGTCGGCTCCCGTCGCCGAGGAGACCGAGACCGACGCCGCTGCTGAGGTCGAGGCCGACGCCGCCGAGAAGTCGGACGACGCCAAGTAGGTCCCGCACCACCACGGAGAAGCCCCCGCGACGCTGTCGCGGGGGCTTCTCCTGCGTCCGGGCGCCGCGGTGGGGGTGACCGGCCGTCGGCGTGGAGGCGCGTGGCGGCGCCGCCCCGCGCCTCCCGGCCCTCCTCCCAGCGCCACCCGCGTACCGTGACCGCGGCGATGGCACGAGCAGAGCGGATCACGGGCGCAGGGCGCCGCGTCTGGCAGTGGAGCCGTGACTCCGGCACCCAGCCGCGGCTGCTGCTCGCCGCGAAGGCGGCGCTGGCCGCCACGATCGCGTGGACACTGGCGCAGCACGTGCCCGGGGTCGCCGCGGAGTACCCGTACTACGCGCCGCTCGGTGCGATCGTCGCGATGCGGACCACCGTGTTCGCCGGGCTCCGTGCCGGCCTGCAGACCCTCGTCGGGATCACGCTCGGCATCCTGATCGCCGGTGTCACGATGCTCGTCGGAGACCCGGGCGTGATCGCCGTCGCCCTCGCGGTCGGCCTCGGGGTGCTCGTCAGCGGGTTCCGGGTCCTCGGCGAGGGGTACTCGTGGGTGCCGATGGCGGCGCTGTTCGTGCTGCTCGTCGGCGGGCACGACGCCGAGGGGTACTCGTTCGCCTACGTCGTGCAGATGGCGATCGGCATCGCGATCGGCCTCGCGGTGAACTTCATCGTCGTCCCGCCGCTGCACTTCTGGGACGCCGAGCGCCGCATCGACCAGGTGAACACCGTACTGGCCCAGCACCTCGACGACCTCGCCGCCGTGCTCGACGAGGGGGAGCCGGACACGCGGGCGTGGGACCGGCAGCAGGAGCGGCTCGACAAGGCGATCGCGGACGTGCGCGACCGGGTGTCCGTCGCCCAGGAGAGCCGTCGGTTCAACCCGCGCGGCGTGCTCCGCGGATCGCGGGCGCGCCTCGCCACGGACGGCGCCCGGTTCCGGGCCCTGGAACGAGCCGCCTGGTACACGACCGACCTCACCGAGGTCGTCGCGCGCTCCGGACCGGTCGCCGACGCCATCGGCCGCCCGGACCCCTCGTTCGCCGAGCCGCTGGCAGCCGCGTTGCGCCAGGTCGCGTGCGTCGTGCGGGGTGAGTGTGCGGACGACGAGGGCGGGCGTGCGCTCGAGGACCTGGAGCGCGCCCTCGACGCGAGCAGGTCGGACCCGTCGCACGTCGCCGTCACGGCCAGCGCGATCGTGGCCCTCCGGGGCATCCTGGAGTCCGAGCGTCGTGCGACGGCGGACGTGGACACCGAGACGGGACCGGACGGCTCGGGCCGCTGAGGCGGCAGCGGCCAACGAGGCGGCTCGCCGTCGCCGGGCCGGCCCGGCCCGGGCCCGCGCGCGGCGGTCGGTGCATCGCCCGGCGGTCGGTGCATCGCCGTCAGGCGGTGAAGGACGCCCGGACCCACCGCTCGATCGCCGACGAGGTGTTCGGCGCGACGTCGGTGAAGAGCAGCCAGTGGGTCCAGTCGCCGTCGTGCACGACGTCCACCGAGCAGGCCGTCTCGTCGCAGGTCCGCCACGCGGCGTCGCCGGTGCCGAGCCCCTCGAGGTCGAGTCGGTGGCCGCGCTGGATCGTCCCGGCCCCGAGTCGCCGCTCGGCCATCCACCCGCCGTCGGGCAGGTGGGTGTAGAGCGCGCCGGCCCTGACGTACCCGGTCGCATCGTCACCGCTGACGAAGACGCAGGAGTCGCCACCGACCCGGTTCCGCGCGAAGTCGGTCGTCTCCGGGGCGGTGCTGCTGTTCGGGAACGGTCCGACCTCGAGCGTCGTGCTCGTCGAGGCGTTGACGTTCGTCGCGTCGCACTTCGTGATCGATCCGTCGTCAGCGGCGGCGCCGTCGCCGCGGTCCGTGCCGACCGGGGACGCGGCGACCCGCGCGACGACCGCCGCGAGCAGCGCGTCGAAGCCCGGCTGGACCTGCTCGGGCACGGCCGCGTCGTCGTCCTGCAGGCGGGTCGCGCTGAGGCTCACCCAGGCGGACCCGGCCAGGGCCTCGGCACCGCAGTACACCCGGGCGGCGTCACTCGCGGCACACGCGGTGGCCGTACCGCCACCGTCGAACTCCCGGTGCTCGGCGAGGGCGTCCGCACCGGCAGGCAGGACCGTGAGCCGGACGCCCTCGAACACCGGGTCGTCACGGCGACCGGGCACGTGGTCGTCGAGCGGTGCGACCCCGTTCGAGCTGTCACACGTCACGCCGCCGGCAGCGGGGAGGAAGGCCTCGGACCCCGCGATGTGCCCCGTGTCGGTGAGCACGTCGACCACGCGGGAGCCGGGGACGACCGCACCGACGAGGTCGGCCGGCAGGAGCGCGGCACACCCCAGGGCGCCGGAGCCGGCCGGCCCGGGGCCGAAGTCGACGGTCCCAGCGCCGGCCTCGGGACTGCTCGTCGTCGTCGCGTCGCTCGTCGCCGTGCCGGCATCGTCGGTCGTCGCCGGAGCAGGCGCACCGGCGCCGCAACCCGTGATCGACACGACCGCGGCGAGGACGATGCCCGCGGTCACGACCCCCCTCGTGATGGTGTGCATGTGCTCAGGCTACGGTCGTGGACCGCGCCCGCACCGCCCCGCTCGTCACGATCCGGCATCGGTCGTCCGTAGACTCCGAGCGTGCCGCCCGCCTCCCGCATCGCCGTGCTCGGACCGGTGACGGTCGCGGGCCCGGACGGCGGTTCCGTCGCCCTCTCCGGAGCGCTCACACGGGTCTTCGTTGTCGCGCTGGTCCTCGCCCGCGGTCACGCCGTGACGACCGATGCGCTCATCCACGAGCTCTGGCCCACCGACCGGCCGCGGGGCGCCCGAGCGGCGCTGCAGACGCTCGTGTCCCGGCTCCGGCGCAGCACGGCCGCGGGCCTCGTGGTCTCGACGAGCACCGGGTACGCGCTCGGCGACGACGAGATCGACCTCCTGCACGCCGAACGGGCCGCCACGAGCGACGACGTCGAGGTGGTCCGCGCCGCGCTCGACGCCTGGCGGGGTGAGCCGGGAGCGGACGTGGACGGCGAGACCGGCACGGCGCTGGCCGAACGGGCGTCAGCGGTGCGGCGCTCGCTCGGACGACGGCTCGCCGGCCTCCTCCTCGACGCCGGCGACGCGCAGGCCGCGGCGACGGTGTGGCTCGCGGAGGCGACGGCGGACCCGTTCGACGAACTCGCCGTGTCGGGCTGCATGCGTGCGCTCGACGCCGCCGGCCGGACGAGCGAGGCGCTCGCGGTCTTCGCCGCGCACCGCGACCGACTCGTCGAGGAGCTCGGCGCGGACCCCTCGGCCGACCTCGTCCGGCTCAACGCCGAGCTGCTCCGCCGCTCCGTCCCGGCCGTCGGGACGGCCCGGCGGATCGGGCTGCGGGCCGCGCCGAACACGCTGGTCGGACGGGAGGCGGACCTCGCCGCCGTCACCGACCTGCTGTCCCAGAACCGCCTCGTCACGATCCTCGGTGCGGGTGGGCTCGGCAAGACCCGCCTCGCGCAGGCGGTCGCCGCCGGGCTGCCGCCCACCACGGCCGTGGTCGTCGTCGAGCTCGCCCCGCTCGGCGCGGCCGAGGACGTCGTGCCCGCGCTCGCCGCGCTGCTCGGCATCGCCGAGGTGCGGTCGGCCCGCACGCTCCGGGACGTGGTGGTCGCCGACGTGACCGGCCGGGTGGTCCGGGCGCTCGGCGACGGACCCACCGTCCTCGTGCTCGACAACTGCGAGCACCTCGTCGACGGGGTTGCCGCGCTCGCCGCCGACCTGCTCGCCGCCGACCCGGAGCTCCGGGTGCTCACGACCTCGAGGGCACCGCTCGCGATCGCCGGCGAGGTCGTCGCGCCGCTCGCACCCCTGCCCGTCGAGGCCGACGGGGCCGCGGTCCGGCTGTTCACCGAGCGGGCACGGGCCGCGCGGCCGGGGGCGGTCCTGCCGGTGGACGCCGTCCGCCGCATCTGCACGCGGCTGGACGGCTCGCCGCTCGCGATCGAGCTCGCCGCCGCGCGCATCCGGGGGATGTCCGTGGACGAGGTGGAACGACGCCTCGACGACCGGTTCGCCCTGCTCCGCGGCGGGGACCGGAGCGCTCCCGAACGGCACCGCACCCTGCTCGCGGTGATCGAGTGGAGCTGGCGACTGCTCGACGCCGGCGCGCAGGACCTGCTGACCCGGCTCGCACTCTTCCCCGACGGCGTCGCGGTGGATGCGGCCGAAGCCGTCGCACCGGCCGGGCGCCGTGGGGACGCGCTCGACGACCTCGCCGAACTCGTGGAGCAGTCGCTCGTGCAGCTCGTCGAGTCCGAGGGGCAGCCCGTGCGCTACCGGCTGCTCGAGACCGTCCGCGAGTTCGGCGCCGCTCGGCTCGACGAGCGCGGCGCGACGGCCGAGGTGCGCACGGCGATGACCGTCTGGGGTCGGGAGACCGCCAGCACGCGGAACCTCTTCACGCTGTTCGGCCCGGGCCAGGTCACGGCGTTCGACGACGTCCGCCGCGAGTCCGACAACCTCGTCACGCTCCTCCGCTGGGCGCTCCGCGACGACGACGTGCCGACCGTCGCGCACGTGTTCGCCGCCCTCGGCGGCTACTGGACGCTCCGCGGCGCCCACGGCGAGGTCGTGGCGATCGCGCCCGACGTGGTCGACGCCCTCCGGTCGCGCGTCCCGGCCGAGGCGGACCGGGCGGCGACCGTCGCCGGGCTCGTCGTGTGCGGCGCCTCGGCGGCCTTCACCGACCGGCGCACCACGGCCAGGGCGATCTCGACGCTGCGGCGCCTCCGGCGTTCCGGCGGAAGCGGCCACCCGCCGCTCGACGCGCAGTGGGCGATGCTGCTCACCCTCGGCCGGCCGGCGGAGGGCTCCGCGCTGCTCGAACGCTTCCGCGCGGACCCGGACCCCGCGGTCGCGGGCATGGCGAACATGGTCAGCGCCCCGCTCGCCGAGAACGGCGGGGAGCCCGCGGCCGCCCTCCGCTACGCGGTCCGCGCGCAGGAGCTCTCGGTGGTGACCGGCGACGCCTGGACGACCGGCTCCGGCGCCGTCACCACCACGCAGCTCTCGGCGCAGAACGGCCGGTACGCCGAGGCGCTCGCCGCGGCGGAGACCGCCCGGGTGCAGCTCGAACGGTTCGGCGCCGACGACGACCTCTGGGAGATCAGCTGGACGGTCGGGCTCGCCGCGGCAGCGACCGGGGACACCGCCCGTGCGCGTGCCGTCGCCGCCGACCTCCGCGACCGTCCGCCGGCGGCGAGGGGTGCGTTCGACGACGACCGCGCCCAGATCGACGTCCTCGCCGCCGCGATCACCGCCGAGTGTGCGCGGACCGAGGGCGATCCGGAGCGAGCCGCCGCGGTCTACCGGTCGGCGTGGGACCTCGCGCTGCGGGCGCGCCGGCGCACGCCGCACTGGACGGTGATGGCGGGCGCCACCCTGATCGCTGCCGTGGACGAGGCGGCGGCGAGCCGGTCCGACGGGGGCGCGCCGCGCCTCCAGGACGACGAACGCGCCGTGGCGGACCGCATCCGTGTCGGGACGATCGTGCAGCTCCGGCTGGAGACGACGTGGCCGGACCTGCCGGTCGTCGGGACCGCCATGGTCGGGCTCGCGATCGCCGCGGCACGCGTCGGACTGACGGACGAGGCGGCCCGGTGCTGGGCGGTCGCGACGCGGTTCGGCTCGCGGCAGGACTTCGCCGTGCTGGCACACGCCCGGGTCCGTCCGGTGCTCGCCGCGGTCGTCGGGGAACAGCGGCTCGCGGACGCCGAGACGGCCTCGGCCGGCTGGGACCGGGCCGAGGCCGTCACGCAGACGCTCGCACTGCTCGGGGAGCTGCGCTACGCCTTCCGCATGTAGGCGCGCACCGTCAGCGGGGCGAAGACCGCCACGACCACGGCGGCACCGAGCAGGCTGAGCCAGAGGTCGCCGCCCACCGTGCCGTGGTTCACGAGGTCGCGCACGGCCGTGATGAGGTGCGAGATCGGGTTCACCTCGGAGAACCAGCGCAGCCAGTCCGGCAGCGTGTCCGCGGGGACGAACGCGTTCGACAGGAACGTCAGCGGGAAGAGCACCAGGTTCGAGATGCCCGAGACGCTCGACGCGGTGCGGGCGACCACGCCGAAGTACGCGAACACCCAGCTGATCGCCCAGGCGACGACGACGACGAGCAGCCCGGCGAGGAGCACCGAACCGACGCCGCCCGCGGGTCGCAGCCCCATGATGATCCCCACCGTGAAGGTGATCGTCGTCGCGATCGCGTACCGCACGGTGTCGGCGAGCAGGGCGCCGGCGAGCGGGGCGATCCGGGCGATCGGCAGCGACCGGAAGCGGTCGAACACGCCCTTGTCCATGTCCTCGCGGAGCTGCACGCCCGTGACGATCGACGAGGTGATGTTCGTCTGCACGAGGATGCCGGGGATGATGATCGGCAGGTAGGCGCCGACGTTCCCCGCGATCGCGCCGCCGAAGATGTACGTGAACATCACGGTGAAGACGATCGGCATGAGCGTGACGTCGAACAGCTGCTCCGGCGTGCGACGGACCTTGATCAACCCGCGGTACGCCATCGTGAACGACTGCCGGACGGTGGCCGCGAGGCCGGTGCCACCGACACCGGGGCGGGGGTGGACCGCCGTGCGGTCGGGTGTGGTGAGGGTGGTCATGCGACGCTCCCTTCGAGCGCGTGCTGGTCGGCGGCGTCCGCGTGGGCGGTCGGCGTGCCGGTGATCGTGAGGAAGACCTCGTCGAGCGTGGGCTTCTGCACGCTCATCTCGGCGAGGGAGACGCCGGCCTCGCGGAACGCCACGAGGAGGTCCGTCACGCGGTCGGGGTCGGTCATCGGCGCGGTGATGCGGGAGCCCTCCGGGCTCGCGACGGCCTCGGTGCCGAGGGTGGTGCGGACGAGGGTGCGCGCCGCGTCGAGTCGCAGCGGGTCGACGAGCCGGAGCTGCAGCGACGCCGTGCCGATCGACGCCTTCAGCTCGTCCGCGGTGCCCTCGGCGACCACCCGGCCGTGGTCGATCACGGCGATGCGGTCCGCGAGCTGGTCCGCCTCGTCGAGGTACTGCGTGGTGAGCACGACGGTCGAGCCGGTCGCGACGAGCTCCCGGATGGTGTCCCACATCTGCGCACGTGTCCGCGGATCGAGCCCCGTCGTCGGCTCGTCGAGGAAGATGAGCGGCGGCTGCGCGATGAGGCTCGCGGCGAGGTCGAGCCGACGACGCATGCCGCCGGAGAAGGCCTTGAGGGGACGGGACGCCGCCTCGGTCAGGGCGAAGCGCTCGAGCAGCTCGCCCGCCTTCCGCTTCGAATCGGCGCGGGACAGCCCGAGCAGCCGGGCGAACACGACGAGGTTCTCCGTCGCGCTGAGGGTCTCGTCGACGCTGGCGTACTGCCCGGTCACGCCGATCAGGCTCCGGACCTGCTGGGGTTCGCGCCGGACGTCGTGGCCGAACACGCGGGCCTCGCCGCCGTCCGGACGGAGGAGCGTCGCGAGCATGGAGATGGTCGTCGTCTTGCCGGCGCCGTTCGGGCCGAGCACGCCGTACACCGTGCCGGCCTCCACACGGAGGTCGACGCCGTCCACGGCGCGGTTCGTGCCGAAGGTCTTCACGAGGCCGACGGCCTCGACCGCCAGTGGTGCAGTGGTCATCGCGGTTCCTTTCGTCGATGTCGAGGACGATGCTGCCGCCCGGCACTCACGCGGCACTGACGCGGCGCTGACGTCGGTAGCGTGGGGGTGTGAGTGAGACGGTGCGCCTGCGGCTCGACATCGCCTACGACGGCGCGGCCTTCGCCGGGTGGGCCCGGCAGCCCGGGCTCCGCACCGTGCAGGGCGCGCTCGAGACCGCCCTCGCCACCGTCTTCACGCGCTGGGGGGAGCCGCCGCTGCTCACCGTCGCGGGGCGCACCGACGCCGGGGTGCACGCCACCGGGCAGGTCGCCCACCTCGACCTGACGCCCGACCAGTGGGGCGCCCTCACCCGACCGCGCCGGTCGTCGCCGGACGGGCCGCCGCGGACCTCGCTCGACGGGCTGGTCCGGCGGGTGAACGGCATCGCCGCTCCCGAGGGAGACGTCGTGGTCCGGCGGGCGACGGTCGCGCCCGCCGGGTTCGACGCCCGCTTCTCCCCGCTCTGGCGGCGCTACGAGTACCGGGTCGCGGACGTCGACGCCCCGCGCGATCCACGACGGCGTGGGCACACGCTCTGGCACCCGGCGCGGCTCGACCCGGCGGCGATGGAGCGCGGTGCGCTGCGGTTGCTGGGGCTGCACGACTTCGCGACGTTCTGCAAGCCGCGCGAGGGGGCGACGACCATCCGGACGTTGCAGGAGTTCCGCTGGGACCGCGAGCCGGACGGTGTGCTGGTGGCGCGCCTCCAGGCCGACGCCTTCTGCCACTCGATGGTGCGGGCGATGGTCGGGGCGACCATGGCGGTGGGGGAGGGGCGCTTCGGGCCGGAGCAGCTCGAGGAGCTGCGCGTCGCCCAGCAGCGCACGAGCGCCTTCAAGGTCGCGCCCGCGATCGGGCTGACCCTCACCGAGGTCGGCTACCCGGCGGACGACGAGCTCGCGGCGCGGGCGACCCAGACCCGCGCGCGCCGGTCCGACGACGAGCCGGGCGCCGGTACCGTCGGGGCATGAGCTCCCGCGAACCCCGGTCCGTCGTCTCCGTCGCCCCCGGGGTCGTCTTCGTCGAGGGACCGGTGTCGAACTGGGTCGTCCTCGCCGAGGAGGACGGCGTCGCGCTCATCGACGCCGGCTACCCCGCGGACGCCGACCTCGTGCTCGACACCGTGCGGTACGCCGGGCACGACGTCGCCGACCTGCGTCGCGTCTACGTCACGCACGGGCACGTCGACCACGTCGGCGGGATCCCGGGCATCCTGCGCCAGCACCCGGACGTCCAGGTCCTCGCGCACGCCGACGAACTCGACAACGTGCGCGGGCCGCACCGGCAGCAGGTGACCCCGGCGGAGATCGGCGGGCGGCTCGCGGCCCCGCGCACCCTCCGGTGGCTCGCGCGGGCGATCCGCTCCGACGCGCTCCGGCCCGTGCTCGTGCCGACGGCGCAGGCGTTCACCGGCGCCTCGTTCGCCGGGCGGGCGATCACGCCGTTCCCCGCCGTCGGGCACACCGTCGGGTCCACGGCGTACCTGCTGCCCGCTGCCGGAGCGATCGTCACCGGGGACGCGGTGGTCACGCACCACGACACGCAGCCCGCGTCGTGGGCACCGCGTCCGCGGATGATCACGCCGTTCTTCACCGCGGACCAGCGGACGGCGCTCGAGTCGGCACGGGCGCTGCCGATCCCGGAGATCGTGCTGCCGGGGCACGGCCCCGCGGTGCACCGGGTGGGGAGCGAGTGGGTGCCCGTTCCCTGACCGGTGCAAGGTCTTGAAATACTGAAACACTGTGTGCCAGTGTGTTCCCGTCAGAACTCCTGACAGGAAGTGGGGAACACATGAAGTCCATCCGGATCGCAGCGATCACGAGCGGCATCGTCGTCGGGGCACTGCTCGCGCCGGTCGGAGGCACGGTCGCCTCCGCGCAGACGCTCACCACACCCGATGTCCGCACGACATCGGCGGCGCTGGTCGTGCAGACAAGCGCTGGCGACCGTGCTCTCGGCACGAGCGTCGGATCCGTCCTGCCGTCACCGGTGCCGACGGAGGCTCCCGGAGACGGTCGGCGTGGTATCCCGATCAAACCGATCATCGACTGGATCAAGCAGAATGCACCGTCGATCGTCCCTGCGATGAAGAACGCCGTCCGCGGTGGCTTCAACTCGTTCAAGAACTGGTGGAACGGCCTTGCCAGCTGGATCCGCGCCGGGATCTCCTTCGTTGCTCAGGGGGGCATCAACGAGATCTTCTCAGCGCTCTGGAACTACTTCTTCGGTTGATCGATCGACAAGGGAGCGGGTCGGCCCACCGGCCCGCTCCCTCCAACGGAAGGAAGTGCTCGATGGTCGAACTCCTCGACGCCGGGGTCCGCGGCCGCTCACGCCCTCGTCTGCGATCGGTGACACTGCAGCTCGAGCCGGGGCACGTCTACGGCCTGATCGGGCCGAACGGTGCCGGCAAGTCCTCGCTCCTGAGCGTCCTCGCCGGACTGCTGACGCTCGACAGCGGAGAGCTGGCCGGAGCTCCTTGGCAACGAGGGTCGCCGGTCGGGACAGTGTTCAGCGACCTGAAGCTGCACCCTGGCCGCACTGTCGAAGAGACACTCCGACTGCGCGCCGACTACCTCGGCCTCCCGATCGACGATGTCGCCCTGGTCGCAGCTCGCGTCGGTCTCGGTTCGATCATGCGGCGTCGCGTAGGTGCGCTCTCGCTCGGGATGAAGGTGCGGCTCTCGCTGGCTGCAGCGCTCATCGGACAGCCCATGCTGGTCTTGCTCGACGAGCCGATGAACGGTCTCGACCCCGATGGAATGGCGTTCATGAGGTCGGTCCTCCGCGCTCTCAGGCAGGACGGTGTCACGGTCGTCGTCTCGAGTCACTTCCTCGAAGAGCTCGAACCGCTCGTCGATGCGGCGATCGTGATGAGTCAGGGAAGCGTGGTGGAGCTGCGTCCCCTGCGGGAGCCCTCGCAGCGCCTGAGCCGGGTGGTCGTCGCCGCGCCGGGGCAGCTGCTCGACGCTCTGCGGCAGCGGGGCATCGCAGCTCGAGTCGAGCAGGGGCGGGTGGTGGCTGAGGCCGCCGTCGCCGATGTCGTGCGGATCGCCGTGCATCTCGGTATGGACGTCGACAACGCAGAACTGGTCACGGACTCGTTGCACTCGCTGTACCAGACCGCAGTCACCGGCGAGTGCCTCGCGGAGGTGTCGTGGTGATCGGGTTCGGGCGGCTCACCGTCATCGAAGTCCGGAAGCGGACCGACACCCGCGCGGCCATCGTCGGCTGGAGTGCGCTCGCGGCGCTGGTGACTGCGGCCGGTGCTCTGGCCACCTCCGTCGTGACGCGGGCGGCGGAGTTCGGAGTCGGAGAGGTCATCGTCACCACGGGTCTCCCGGCGGCGCTTGCGTGTGCCGTCGTCGGAGTGGTCGTCGGGGTCGGGGATCCCGAAGGTGGCAGCGAGCGCGACGCGATCACCGCCGGAATCCCGCGAGGAAGGGCTTATCTTGCTCGCGCGGCCGCTGGTGCCTTTTTCGTCGTCGGACTCGTGCTCGCCACCGTCGTGATCGCCTTGTCGTGTACCGGCGTGAGTCTCGTCCTCGGGGGTCACGCAACCCTCGGCGGAGCTGGAAGCGCTGTCGCAGAGCTCTCGACCCTCGCGATCACTTCTGGTGCATTCGGGCTCGGGGTCGGAGCGAGTGTGCGGTCCCTGGCGCTCGGACTCGTCGGGTGCGTGCTCGTCGTGCTGGTCGTGGACACGTCGTTGAGCTTCGTGGATCCGGTCGGGCAGTACCTGCAGTTCAGTTCCGTCCAGTCGGCACTGACCGGTTCGGGGCCCATCGGCCCCGCTCTGACCGCTGCCGTCCTGTGGATCGTCCTGCCGTTCGTACTCGGTTGGTACCGATCGAAACGAGCGCAGTGATGGTGCGGACCAATGAACGGAGACGGAGCGCCCGGCGCCGAGCCAGCGTCTGCCTCGTGATCGTCGCAACCCTCGCCGTCCTCACGGTGGGTGTGACCGGCCAGAGCGGGGCGGTACGAGCTGTCGCGTGCATGGTCGCCCTGGCGGCGGGGGCCGGTGGGCTGGTCCTGGCCGAGCGGAGGGGGCAGGTGGCAGGTTGGCTCGTGATCGCGTCGCTCGTCGCACTCGTCCGCGTCCTGGCTGATCGCTGACGGACTGGGTGTGCCGAGGCGGCTCACGCGTGCCGCGGCGTCGCCCTGTCGGCGCACCCCGGACGGGGGTGGAACGAGGAGTTCACCTGCGCGAAACCTGAGCACCCCCGCAGGTCGGTAGCGTTCGAGGGTCCACGACCCCTCACCGAAGGTCAGCATGCCGAAGCTCGTCGGGCGCACCGTGTTGTGCGCCACGGTCGCCGCGTCCATCGTCGCCGCACCACTCGTCTCCGTCTCCTCCGCCAGCGCGGACCCCACCGGCACCGGCCTCGTCATCGCCGAGGCCTACCTCAAGGGCGGGAGCGCGAACCAGCCCTTCACGAACAAGTTCGTCGAGCTCGCGAACCCGACCGACGCCCCCGTCACCGTCGACGGCTGGTCTGTCCAGTACCGCTCGGCGACCGGCACCGGCGCCCCGTCGGTCGGCAGGCTCGCCGGATCCGTCCCGGCCCACGGCACGTACCTCGTGCAGATGGGATCGAACGGCACGAACGGCGCCGCGCTGCCCGAGCCCGACGCCGTCACCGGGCTCAACCCGTCCGGATCCGCCGGGACCCTCGTCCTCGCCGACCAGGCCACCGCGCTGACGCTGCCGACCGGATCGGTCACGACCGGGACCGCCGGCGTGGTGGACCTGCTCGGCTACGGCACCTCGAACACCTCGGAGACCGCCCCGGCACCGACCGGCACGGCGAACTCGGTGCCGGACGCCCTGACCCGCGCGGGCACGACCGACACCGACTCGAACGCGGCGGACTTCCGCCTCGGGTCGTCGGTCACCCCGGAGAACGCAGCCGGCGACACCGCGGGTCAGCCGACCGACCCGACGGAACCGACGGAGCCGTCCGAGCCGACCGAGCCCGCGACACCGGCCGAGCAGGTCACCGTTGCGCAGCTGCAGGGCACCGGGGCCGTTTCGCCGTTCGTCGGTGGGACCGTGACCACCGACGGCGTCGTCACGGCGGTCTACCCGACCGGCGGGTTCAACGGCTACACGATCCAGACCGCGGGCACCGGCGGGGCGATCGACCTGGCCACGCACACCGCATCGGACGCCGTCTTCGTGTTCTCGTCGGCCACGGTCGGCAGCGTCGCGATCGGCGACGCCGTCCGCCTCACCGGCACCGTCTCGGAGTACAACGGCCTGACCGAGCTCACCGTCCCGACGGCCGCGGGGCTCACGAAGCTCCCGGCCGCCGGCGTCGTACAGCCCGTCCCGGCGACGCTGACGCTCCCGCGGAGCGACGCGCAGCGCGAGTCGCTCGAGAGCATGCTCGTCGCACCGCAGGGCGACTACACCGTCGCGGACAACTACACGACGAACCAGTACGGCGAGATCGTGCTGGCGAGCGGGAAGCAGCGCCTCGTCCAGCCGACCGAGGTCGCCCGTCCGGGCAGCGCCGAGGCGGCAGCCGTGGCGGCCGACAACGCGAGCCGCTCGGTGACGCTCGACGACGGCGCGAGCACGAACTTCCTCAGCGCCGCGAACCAGTCGATCCCGGTCTCGTGGCTCACCCAGGGCCCGGTCACGGTCGGCGCCACGGCGACGTTCACGAAGCCCGTCGTGCTCGACCACCGCAACGACTCGTGGAAGTTCCAGCCGACCACCCCGATCACGGGTGCGACCCCGGCGGCCGAGCTGCCCGCGTCGTTCTCGGCGGTGCGGACCGCCGCCCCGGAGAACGTCGGCGGCGACGTCCGCCTCGCCGGGTTCAACGTGCTCAACTACTTCCCGACCACCGGCGACCAGCTCACCGGCTGCACCTACTACACGGACCGCGACGGCGACCCGGTGACGGTCCGCGGCGGCTGCGATGCCCGCGGCGCCGCGAACGCCGACGACCTCGCCCGTCAGCAGGTGAAGATCGTCGAGGCGATCAACGCGCTCGGCGCCGACGTCGTCTCCCTCGAGGAGATCGAGAACTCGGCGCGCTTCGGTCAGGACCGCGACGCGGCCGTGGCGACGCTCGTGGGCGCCCTGAACGCGGCCACCGGCAAGGACACCTGGGCGTTCGCGAAGTCCCCGGCGAAGCTCCCCGCGAGCGAGGACGTCATCCGTCTCGCGATCATCTACAAGAAGGACCGCGTGCAGCCGGTCGGCGGGTCGACGATCCTGACCGACTCCGCCGCGTTCGCGAACGCCCGCCAGCCGCTCGCCCAGGCCTTCGCGCCGGTCGTCGAGAAGCCCGGCAAGGGGAAGGGCGCGGACAAGCCGAAGAAGCAGGACACCTTCCTGGTCATCGCGAACCACTTCAAGTCGAAGGGGTCCGGCACGGGAGCGGACGCCGACCAGGGTGACGGCCAGGGCGGCTCGAACGCCTCCCGCGTCGCACAGGCGAAGGCGCTCGTCACGTTCTCGACGGCGATGCAGCGGCAGGCCGGCACCGACAAGGTGTTCATGATCGGTGACTTCAACGCCTACAGCCAGGAGGACCCGGTGGTCGCCCTCGACCAGGCCGGCTACACCGACCTCGGGCCGACCCAGGACCCGACCGAGTGGTCGTACGTCTTCGGTGGTCTGAGCGGGTCGCTCGACCACGTCTTCGCCTCCGAGGCCGCGCTCGCGACCGTGACGGGCGTGGACATCTGGAACATCAACTCGGTCGAGTCGGTGGGCCTGGAGTACAGCCGGTACGACTACAACGTCACCGACCTCTACCGCGACGACGTGTACCGCGCGAGCGACCACGACCCGATCCTGGTCGGCATCGACCTGCCGGGCGTCGGCAAGCCGGGCAACGGCAACGGCGGCGGTCACGGCGGTGGGCACGGCACCGGCGGTGCGATCGCGGACGCGATCGCCAGCGTGCTGGCCTTCGTCGCGTGGTTGCGGGGCCTGTTCGGCTGACCGCGTGACCCGATGAGGACTGGAGGCGCGGTGCCGGCTGGCACCGCGCCTCCAGTCCGTCCCGGACCACGTTCGACAACGCGAGTCGCGTCGGGTAGGCTCTCACCTTGGTCTGTGCGCCCCGTGCGCCGGACAGTCAGATGAGCCCTCCACCGGGCCGTTCCACCGGCATCGCCAGCGGAACACCCACCGGAGCGGGATTCACGGACTCCTCACCTCGACACGAAAGCAGCACTCCTGTGACTCGTACGTTCTCCCCGAAGCCGGCAGACGTCCAGCACGACTGGATCGTCATCGACGCGACCGACGTCGTCCTCGGCCGTCTCGCCACCCACGCCGCGGCGCTCCTGCGCGGCAAGCACAAGGCCACCTTCGCCCAGCACATGGACATGGGTGACTACGTCATCATCGTGAACGCGGACAAGGTCGCCCTCACCGGCTCCAAGCTCGCCAAGAAGGTCTACTTCCGCCACTCGGGCTACCCGGGCGGCCTCACGGCGACCTCCTACCCGGAGATGCTCGAGAAGCACCCGACCCGCGCCGTCGAGAAGGCGATCCGCGGCATGCTGCCGAAGAACACCCTCGGCCGTGAGCAGCTCAAGAAGCTGAAGGTCTACGCCGGCGCCGAGCACCCGCACGCCGCGCAGCAGCCCAAGGCGTACACCTTCGACCAGGTCGCACAGTAGTTCCGGCCACGACGACTTCAAGGACACAGAAAACACTCATGGCTCAGATCGCTGATTCCCTCGACCAGACCCCGGAGAGCTTCACCACGGAGAGCGCACCCGCCGCTGCCGAGGCCGCTCCCCGTCAGATCCTCAACGTCTCGGGCGGTGCCGTCGGGCGCCGCAAGGAGGCCATCGCCCGCGTGCGCCTCGTCCCCGGTGGCGGCGAGTTCAAGGTGAACGGTCGCACCCTCGAGGACTACTTCCCGAACAAGCTGCACCAGCAGCTCATCAACGACCCGTTCAAGGTGCTCGAGCTCCTCGGCGCCTACGACGTCACCGCCCGCATCACGGGTGGCGGCCCCTCGGGTCAGGCCGGTGCGCTCCGCCTCGCCATCGCGCGTGCGCTGAACGAGATCGACCGCGAGAACAACCGCGCCACCCTCAAGAAGGCCGGCTTCCTCACCCGTGACGCCCGCGTCATCGAGCGCAAGAAGGCCGGTCTCAAGAAGGCCCGCAAGGCGTCGCAGTTCTCGAAGCGCTAGTCGCTCGACGAACCCGATCGCAATGCCGCGTCTGTTCGGTACCGACGGTGTTCGTGGCCTCGCCAACGGCGAGCTGACGGCCGCGCTGGCTCTGGGTCTCGCCCAGGCCAGCGCGGCCGTGCTCACGCACGGACACCATGCGGACGCCCGCCGGGCGTCCGGTCGACCGCGCCCCCGTGCGGTCCTGGCGCGCGACCCGCGCGTCTCCGGCGAGTTCCTCGGTGCCGCGGTCGCGGCCGGGCTCGCCTCCGCCGGCGTCGACGTGCTCGACGCCGGGGTCATCCCCACCCCCGCTGCGGCGTTCCTCGTCGCGGACGTCGACGCCGACTTCGGCGTGATGATCTCCGCGTCGCACAACCCCGCACCCGACAACGGGATCAAGTTCTTCGCCACGGGCGGCCGCAAGCTGCCCGACGAGGTCGAGGACCGCATCGAAGCGGCCATGCACGACCAGTCCGCGCCGACGCCGACCGGGGGTGACGTCGGCCGCATCACGCGCTTCGCCGACGCCGAGGACCGCTACGTCGTCCACCTGCTCGGCACGCTGCCGAACCGGCTCGACGGGATCCACGTCGTGCTCGACTGCGCCAACGGGGCCGCCGCGGGCGTCTCACCCGAGGTGTTCGTCAACGCCGGTGCGCAGGTCACGCTGATCGGCGCCGACCCGGACGGCATGAACATCAACGACGGTGTGGGCTCCACGCACATCGACAACCTCGCCCGCGCGGTGCTCGAGCACGGGGCCGACGTCGGGATCGCCCACGACGGTGACGCCGACCGTTGCCTCGCGGTGGACGCCGCCGGCAACGCGATCGACGGCGACCAGATCATGGCGATCCTCGCGCTGTCGCTGCAGGAGCGCGGGGAGCTCGTCGACGACACCCTCGTCGCGACGGTCATGTCGAACCTCGGGCTGAAGCGGGCCATGGCGGACGCGGGCATCACGGTGCTCGAGACCGGCGTCGGCGACCGCTACGTGCTCGAGAAGATGAACGAGGGCGGGTTCTCGCTCGGCGGCGAGCAGTCCGGCCACATCATCTTCCAGGAGTTCGCGACCACCGGCGACGGCATCCTCACCGGGCTGCACCTCGTCGCCGAGATGGCCCGCACGGGCAGGAGCCTGCAGGAGCTCGCCTCGTGCATGACCGTGTTCCCGCAGGTGCTCGTGAACGTGCGCGGCGTCGACCGGCACGGCCTCGACGACCAGGGCGTGCAGGACGCGATCGCCGCGGCGACGGACGCGCTGGGGGACTCCGGCCGTGTGCTGCTCCGGCCGTCCGGCACCGAGCCCGTCGTCCGTGTGATGGTCGAGGCGGCCTCGCAGGAGGACGCCCAGCGCGTCGCCGACGAGCTCGTCGACGTCGTGCGCGACCGGCTGACGACCGAGGACGCCGCATAGGACGAGCCGCCCGGTGCTCCGCACCCCGTCACGAACGACGCACCCCGGTCCACCGGGGTGCGTCGTTCGTCTGGGGGTGCGACGTCGACCTGGCCTGCGACGCGCCCGCGTCAGATCTTGCGGAGCAGCACCGAGTTCACCTTGTGGTTCGCGCCCTTCTTCAGCACGAGGGTCGCCCGGGAGCGCGTGGGCAGCACGTTCTCGATGAGGTTCGGCTCGTTGATCGCTCGCCAGACCTCGGTCGCGGTCTGCACGGCGTCCTCGCGGGAGAGCGAGGCGAACCGGTGGAAGAAGGAGTCCGGGCTCGCGAACGCCTCCTCCTGCAGGGCCAGGAACCGGTCGACGTACCAGGACTCGATGTCCTTCGTCTTCGCGTCGACGTAGATGGTGAAGTCGAACAGGTCGGACAGCGCCAACCGCCCGTGCACCGGCGGCGCGAGCACGTTCAGCCCCTCGACGATGAGGACGTCCGGCTGCCGCACGACGATCTCGGCGTCGGGCACGATGTCGTAGACGAGGTGCGAGTAGAACGGCGCCCGGACCTCGGCGGCTCCGCTCTTCACCTGGCTGACGAACCGCAGCAGCGCCCGTCGGTCGTAGGACTCCGGAAAGCCCTTGCGGTCCATGATCCCGCGCCGTTCGAGCTCGGCGTTCGGGTAGAGGAACCCGTCGGTCGTCACGAGCTCCACGCGCGGGGTGTCCGGCCAGCGCTTCGTCAGCTCACGGAGCAGACGCGCGACGGTGGACTTGCCGACCGCCACCGAGCCGGCGACGCCGATCACGAACGGGGTGCGACCGGCCCGTTCGCCGAGGAACCGGCTGGTCTCGGCGTGAAGGTTGCGCGCGCCGGCCGCGTAGAGGGTCAGGAGGCGGGACAGGGGCAGGTAGACCTCCTGCACCTCCTGCATGTCGAGCCGGTCGCCGAGACCGCGCAGCTGCACGATCTCGGTCTCGGTGAGCGACAGGTGCTCCTTCGGCGCGAGCTGGGACCACTCGTCGCGCGGGATCTCCACGAACGGGGTCGGGTGCGCGACGGTGGCTTCCGTGATCGGCATGGCACGAGCGTACCGACGGGAGGCGCGGCGCAGGTGAGGCGACCGGCTGCGGTGATCCGCGCCTCCCGTCCGGAGCACGGTGCGTGTCCACAGGACGCGACCGGTCGTGCGGGCGGGTGGGTCAGGCGGGCAGGGCCGCCTCGATGGCGGCGACGACCTCGGGGGCGTCCGGCTTCGTGGTGGGACGGAAGCGGGTGACGGTGCCGTCGGGGGCGACGAGGAACTTCTCGAAGTTCCAGCTCACCCGGCCGGCCTTGCCGGACGCGTCGGGGGTCTCCTTGAGCGCCTGGTAGAGCGGGTGCGCGCCCTTGCCGTTGACCTTGACCTTCTCGGACATCGGGAACGTGACGCCCCACGTGGTGGAGCAGTACTCGTCGATGGCCTCGGACGAGCCGAGCTCCTGCAGGAACTGGTTGCTCGGGAACCCGAGGACGGTGAAGCCGCGGGGGCCGTACTCCTTCTGCAGCGCCTCGAGCTGCTCGTACTGGGGCGCGAGACCACAGCGCGACGCGACGTTCACCACGAGCACGGCCTTGTCGGCGTACTGCCCGAAGGTGGTCTGCTCACCGTGCAGCGTCGTGATCCCGATGTCGTCGAAGCGTCCCATGTGCCAAACGGTATCCCCACTTCTGCTGGCATGCAGGGTTGCTCCCCAGGCAGACCGTAGGATCGGAGCCATGTGTGGAATCGTCGGCTACGTCGGCAGCAACAGCAGCCAGGACGTGCTCCTCGGTGGTCTCCGTCGGCTCGAGTACCGCGGCTACGACTCGGCGGGCATCGCCGTGGTCGACCGACCGGGTGACCTCGTCTCCGCGAAGAAGGCGGGCAAGCTCCAGGCCCTCGTCGACGAGCTCGAGTCGAACCCCATCGCGGACGGCAGCACCGGCATCGGGCACACCCGCTGGGCGACGCACGGCGGCCCGACCGACGGCAACGCGCACCCGCACCTGGCCGACGGCGGCAAGCTCGCCCTCATCCACAACGGCATCATCGAGAACTTTTCCTCGCTGCGCGACGAGCTGGTGGCCGAGGGCGTCGAGTTCGCCAGCGAGACCGACTCCGAGGTCGCCGCGCACCTGGTGGGGAAGGCCTTCCGCGCCACCGGCGACCTGACGGCCGCCATGCAGCAGGCCGTGCAGCGGCTCGAGGGCGCGTTCACGCTCCTCGTCGTGCACGCCGACCAGCCCGGCGTCGTGGTCGGTGCTCGGCGCAACTCCCCGCTCGTGGTCGGTCTCGGCGACGGCGAGAACTTCATGGGTTCCGACGTCGCCGCGTTCGTGGCGTACACGCAGCGCGCCCTCGCCATCGGGCAGGACGAGATCGCCACGATCCGTCCCGACGGCGTCGACGTCATCCACTTCGACGGCACCCCGGCGACGCCGAGCGAGTTCGAGGTGAACTGGGACGCCTCGGCGGCCGACAAGGGCGGCTGGTCGTCCTTCATGGCGAAGGAGATCAGCGAGGAGCCCGAGGCCGTCGCGAAGACGATCCTCGGCCGCGTGCACGACGGCGCCGTCACGCTGACCGACCTCGACCCGATCGCCGACCGGCTCGCCCGTGTCGACCGCGTGATCGTGATCGCCTGTGGCACGGCGGCGTACGCCGGCATCCTCGGCAAGTACGCCATCGAGCAGTGGGCCCGCGTGCCGGTCGAGGTCGAACTCGCGCACGAGTTCCGCTACCGCGACCCGGTGCTCGACGACCGCACGCTCGTCGTCTCGATCAGCCAGTCCGGCGAGACGATGGACACGCTCATGGCCGTCAAGTACGCCCGCGAGCAGGGTGCCCAGGTGCTCTCGATCTGCAACACCCAGGGCGCGACGATCCCGCGCGAGTCCGACGCCGTGATCTACACGCACGCCGGGCCCGAGGTCGCCGTGGCCTCGACGAAGGCCTTCATCGCCCAGGGTGTCGCGCTCTACCTGCTCGGGCTCCACCTCGCCATGCTCCGTGGCACGCTGACGGCCGAGCAGATCGCCGAGCAGGTCGCCGAGCTCGAGGGCCTCGCCCCGAAGCTGCAGCAGACGATCGACGACGCGTCCGGCATCAAGGACCTCGCCCGCTGGATGGCGGACACCCGGAGCGTGCTGTTCCTCGGCCGCCACGTCGGCTACCCGATCGCGCTCGAGGGTGCGCTCAAGCTGAAGGAGCTCGCGTACATCCACGCCGAGGGCTTCGCTGCCGGTGAGCTCAAGCACGGGCCGATCGCCCTGATCGAGCCGGGCCAGATCGTCTTCGTCATCGTGCCGTCCCCGCGCGACCCGCGTTCGCTGCACCCGAAGGTCGTCTCGAACATCCAGGAGATCCGCGCCCGCGGTGCCCGCGTCATCGCCATCGCCGAAGAGGGCGACGCCGCCGTGCTGCCCTTCGCGGACGAGGTCCTGCGCATCCCGCTCGCGACGCCGCTGTTCGAGCCGCTGCTCGCCGTCGCGCCGCTGCACATGTTCGGCATGGAGCTCGCCGCGGCCAAGGGCCTCGACGTCGACCAGCCGCGCAACCTCGCGAAGTCGGTCACCGTCGAGTAGGCGTCCCGTGATCATCGGCATCGGGGTCGACGTGGTCGACCTGGCGCGGTTCGAGCGGGTGCTCGACCGGACGCCGGCGATGCGGACGCGGCTGTTCACCCCGTCGGAGCTCCTCCGCGACGGGGAGCCGCGGCCGGTCGCGTCGCTGGCGGCCCGGTTCGCCGCGAAGGAGGCGCTCATCAAGGCCTTCGGGTCGAGCGCGGGGCTGAGCTGGCAGGACCTCGAGGTCGTGTCGGACGACCAGCGGAACCCGTCGCTCACCCTCCGGCGCGGCGCGCAGGACGTCGCTGACCGGCGCGGGGTGTCGAGCGTGCACCTGTCGCTGTCGCACGATGGAGGGATCGCGACGGCGTTCGTGGTCATCGAAGGGAAGCAATCGTGAGCGGGTTCACCGGGATCACGGTCGACCGCGAGGCCTTGATCGCGAACTACGCGACCGTCGCCGAGCAGGTCGCCCCGGCCGGGGTCATCGCGGTCGTCAAGGCGAACGGGTACGGGCACGGCGCGGCCGAGGCGGCCCGGGCGTTCGTGGACGCCGGCGCGGAGTGGCTCGGCGTCGCCGACATCGACGAGGGAATCGCGCTCCGACGGGCCGGCATCGACGAGGGCGTCCGCATCCTCGCGTGGCTGCACGCGCCCGACGAGGACTTCCGCCGTGCAGCGCAGTGGGACATCACCCCCGCGGTGTCGAGCGTCTCCCAGCTCGCCGCCGCAGCGGACTCCGACGTCCCCGCCGTGCACGTCTGTGTCGACACCGGCCTGAGCCGCAACGGCGCCGTCGAGTCCGAGTGGGCGGAGCTGTTCGACACCGCCGGCCGGCTCGTCCGGTCCGGCGCGCGCACCCGGGTCGAGGGCGTGATGTCGCACCTGTCGAACGCCTCGCGCTCGGACGACCTCGACCAGGACGCCGCACTGCAGCGCGCGCTCGACGGCCTCGCCGTGAACGGCATCGTGCCCGACATGGTCCACCTCGCCGCCAGCGCCGCGAGCCTCGCCGTCCCGGAGACCCGGCACGACGTCGCCCGGGTCGGACTCGCGCTGTACGGGCTGAGCCCCTTCCCCGACCGCACCGCCGCCGATCTCGGACTCCGGCCCGCGATGCGCGTGACGGCAGCCGTCCTCCGCACCGTGCCGGTCCGTTCGGGCGAGGGCGTCAGCTACGGCTACACCTGGCGAGCCGAGGCCGACACCCGCCTCGCGGTGATCGGGCTCGGGTACGCGGACGGCTTCGACCGCGGGCTCGGGGGCCACGTCTCGGTCCGGATCGGCGACCGCCGCTTCCCCGTCGTGGGGCGGGTCGCGATGAACGCCATGCACGTCGACATCGGCGACGCGGACGTCCGGGTCGGCGACGAGGCCGTGCTCTGGGGCGACCCTGCGGCGGGCGACCCCGCGGTCGAGGAGTGGGCGGCCGCGATCGACACGATCAACTACGAGGTGGTCGCCCGGGTCGGCCGCAGCGTGGAACGGAGGACGACGTGAACGCGCCGCTGCGCCGCGCCGAGATCGACCTCGACGCGTACCGGGCCAACCTCGACCTGGTCCGCGACTGGATGGACCCGGTCGAGGTCATGGCGATCATGAAGGCCGATGCCTACGGCCACGGGCTCGAGCCCATCGCGCTCGCCGCGGTCGACGCCGGGGTGCGGTGGATCGGCGTGCTGACCGTCCCCGCGGCCCTGCGCCTCCGGTCGATCGGCGTCGGTGAGGACGTGCACCTCTTCACGTGGCAGCACGACCCGGCGCTCGACTTCCGCGACGCCGTGGACTCGGCGGTGGACCTCGGCGTCTCGAACGCCGCCGAGCTGCAGCGGGTGATCGACGCCGTCGACCAGCGACCGGCGCGTGTGCACCTCGGCGTCGACTCCGGCCTGCACCGCGACGGTGCGACCGCGGAGACCTGGCCCGAACTGGTGACCCTGGCGGTCGAGGCGCAGCGTGCGGGCCGCATCGAGGTCGTCGCCGCGTACACCCACCTGGCCGAGGCCTCCGACGCCGACGACTCCGCCGCGGTGGCCGTGTTCGACGCCGCGGTGGAGCAGGCCGAGGACCTCGGGCTCGACGTCCCGATGGAGCACGTCGCCGCCTCGCTCGCCGGGCTCGAGCGCAAGGAGTTCCGCAAGGACATGGTCCGGATGGGCGCGAACCTGTTCGGCATCCCCGGCGCGGACGGGGTCTCCGCGGCGGACCTCGGGCTCGAACCCGTGATGACGCTCACCGCCTCCGTCGCCAAGACGAAGCGCGTGCCGCTCGGCACCGGGGTCTCGTACGACTACACGTACCGGACCGCCACCGAGACCACCCTCGCGCTCGTGCCAGTCGGCTACGCGGACGGGGTGCCCCGGCTCGCGCAGGGCCGGATCGAGGTCACGATCGGCGGCACCCGCTACCCGATCGCCGGCCGCGTCGCGATGGACCAGTTCCTGGTCGACGTCGGCGACGACGAGGTGCAGGTGGGCGACACCGTCGTGCTCTTCGGCACCGGGGAGCGCGACGAACTCACCGTGCTCGAGTGGGGCGATGCCCTCGGCACCATCGGCGAGGAGATCGTCTGCCGCATCGGCGCCCGCGTGCCGCGCGTCTACCAGGGGCACAGCGTCGAAGGGCGGGTCGGCGAGTACCTGCGGAGCGAGCCGTGACCGAGGGCCGCGTGCTCCTCGACACCGCAGTCGCCTCCACCGACGAGATGGCGGCGCTCGGGGCCCGGCTCGCCGCGGTCCTGCGGGCCGGGGACCTCGTCGTGCTCACCGGTCCGCTCGGGGCCGGCAAGACGACCCTGACGCGCGGCCTCGGTGCGGCGCTCGGGGCGCGGGGACAGGTCTCCAGCCCGACGTTCGTGCTCGCCCGCACCCACCCGACGACGGCCGGGCCGGACCTCGTGCACGTCGACGCCTACCGCCTGAGCGACCCGGTGGAGCTCGACGACCTCGACCTCGACTGGGACGGTGCGATCGTCGTCGTCGAGTGGGGACGAGGGTTCGTCGACGGGGTGTCGGACAGCATCCTCGACGTCGAGATCGTCCGTGCGACCGGGGCAGGGGCGGACGTCGCCGACGACCTCGACCCGGACGACGTGCCGGACGAGCCGCGCCGCGTCGTCGTCACGGGGACGGGCCCGCGCTGGGCCGACGCGGTCGTCTAGCGCGCCTACGATGGACGGGTGCTGCTCGCCATCGACACCTCCGCCGGGACCTCCGTGGCCGTCGTCGACCCCGCCACCGGCCAGGCCGTCGCCGAGCGCAGCACCGAGGACAGCCGCCGGCACGCCGAGGTGGTCGGCCCGTTCCTCGCCGAGGTCCTCGCCGAGGCCGGCATCACCGGTGCCGGCGTCACGGGGGTCGTGGCGGGCATGGGCCCGGGCCCCTTCACCGGACTCCGCGTCGGCATCGCCGCCGCCCGTACCTTCGCCGCTGCGCGCGGCGTGCCCGTCCTGCCCCTCGTCAGCCACGACGCGGTCGCGGCCGACCTCGGGCACGACGGCCCGGTCGTCGTCCTGACGGACGCGCGCCGGCGCGAGGTCTACTGGAGCGCCTACGCGGCGGACGGCACGCGGGTCGCGGGTCCGGGTCTCGCCAAGCCGGCGGACCTCGACGAGGCGATCCGCGCCTCCAGTCCGGAGGCGGTGGGCTGGGACCGCGCGACGGTCGCGACCATCCCGGCCTGGAGGCTCGGGGCGCTCGCCGCGGACCGGCTCGCCTCCGGCGCGCCCTTCGCCGACGACACCCCGCTCTACCTGCGCGATCCCGACGTGACGATGCCGGGAGCCCCGAAGCGGGTCGTCCGGTGAGCGCACTGCCGGAGGGGCTGCGGCTGCGCCGTGCGGTGCCGCAGGACCTCGATGACGTCATGTGGCTGGAGCAAGCGTCGTTCCCCACGGACGCATGGTCGGCGTCGCAGATGGCCGGCGAGCTGTGGTCGCCGCACGGGTACTACGTCGTCGTGGAGACCACCGAGGACGGGGCGCCGACGGTCGTCGGCTACGCCGGGCTGTCCTCGCTCGCGGGCAACCCGGTCGCCGACGTCCAGACCATCGCGGTCGCAGCGGACCAGCGGGGGCGTGGGCTCGGCCGGGTGCTGCTCACCGAGCTGCTCGACGAGGCCCGTCGTCGCAGCGTGCACGAGGTCTTCCTCGAGGTCCGCGCGGACAACCCCGTCGCGCAGGCGATGTACGTCGCGTTCGGGTTCGAGCGGATCGCCGTCCGACCCCGCTACTACCAGCCGGACGGCGTCGACGCGTGGGTGATGCGGGCGGAGCTCGCGCCCTCGTCGACCGGCCCCGGACCCATCGGACAGGAGACCCTCGGTGAGCGCGACTGAACCCCTGGTGCTCGGCATCGAGACGAGCTGCGACGAGACCGGTGTGGGGATCGTCCGCGGCGGCACCCTGCTCGCGAACGTGATCGCCTCGAGCATGGAGGAGCACGCCCGCTACGGCGGCGTCGTGCCCGAGGTCGCCGCGCGGGCCCACCTCGAGGCGATGACCCCGACGCTGCACGAGGCGCTCGACCGCGCCGGCGTGACGCTCGACGAGCTCGACGCGGTCGCCGTCACCGCGGGCCCCGGGCTCGCCGGCGCGCTCATGGTCGGGGTCGGCGCGGCGAAGGCGCTCGCCGTGGCCACCGGCAAGCCGCTGTACGGCGTGAACCACCTCGTCGGACACGTCGGCGCGGACGTCCTGCGCGCGGACGGCAGCGACATCGAGCTGCCGACGGTCGCGCTCCTCGTCTCCGGCGGGCACACCTCGCTGTTGCTCGTGCGGGACCTCGTGGGTGACGTCGAGCTGCTCGGCGAGACGATCGACGACGCGGCGGGGGAGGCGTTCGACAAGGTCGCGCGGCTGCTCGGTCTGCCCTACCCCGGCGGTCCGCAGATCGACCGGGCTGCTGCCGAGGGCGACCCGAGGGCGATCCGATTCCCCCGAGGGCTGACGCTGCCGAAGGACATGGCGGCGCACCGCTACGACTTCTCGTTCTCCGGGCTGAAGACCGCCGTGGCGCGCTGGGTCGAGAAGTGCCGTGACGAGGGGCGCGACGTCCCCGTGGCCGACGTCGCCGCGAGCTTCCGCGAGGCCGTGGTCGACGTGCTCCTGACGAAGGCGCTCAACGCCTGCCGGGACACCGGCGTGGACCGGCTGCTGCTCGGCGGCGGGGTGGTCGCGAACGCGCGACTGCGCTCGGTGGCGGAGGAGCGGTGTGCGGCGGCCGGGGTCGAGCTGCGGATCCCGCCGCTCGACCTGTGCACGGACAACGGGGCGATGATCGCGGCGATCGGGGCCCGGCTGGTGGCGGAGGGGCACGCGCCGAGCGACCTCGGGCTCGCGGCGGACTCGACGCTGCCGGTCACGACCGTCCAGGTCTGACGCGCCGGCTGCGCCGCGCCGCCGCGCCCCAGCGCCGCCGCCAGCGGTGGTGCCGTCGGCGCGGGTGCGCTCACGGCGTCAGCGACAGTTCACGGGGCAGCGGGCGCGTGAGGTGTCGCAGAGGGCGTGAAGTCGCGAGCGAGTGCTGGCCGGTCGGTGCGTGGGTGCGTGTGGGAGGATTCACAGGGCATCGACCAGCCGGTGCCGAGAGGGGTGGACGGTGTCCGATCAGAACCAGTGGCCGAAGCCGGGCGAGACGCCTGAAGGCGCATCCGGTGGCGGGTCGACCCCGGAACAGCCCCAGCAGTCCGGGCAGCAGGCGAGCGACCCGTGGGCGCAGTCCGGTCAGGGGGCTGCAGCGCAGGGCGCGACCGGCGGGCACAGCGCCCCCGGCAACCCGTACGCGGCGCCCGGCCAGCAGCAGGACCCGTACGGCCAGCAGCAGGGCAACCCGTACGCGCAGCCGCAGCAGAGCAACCCCTACGGCCAGCAGGGCAACCCGTACGCGCAGCAGCAGCAGAGCAACCCCTACGGACAGCAGCAGAGCAACCCGTACGGCCAGCCGCAGCAGGGCAACCCGTACGCGCAGCCGCAGCAGGCCCCGTACAACGCCTACGCCGCTGCCGGCTACCAGCCGTACGCCCAGCGCCCGAAGACGAACACGTTGGCGGTCCTGTCGATCGTGTTCGGCCTCGCCGCGGTGCCCTTCTTCTTCATGGCGATCCTGCTCGGCCCTGCCGGCGCGATCCTCGGGCACCTCGCCCTCGGCAAGATCAAGCAGACCGGGGAGTCCGGCCGGGGTCTGGCGCTGACCGGCATCATCGCCGGCTGGGTCATGACCGGCGTGTGGATCCTCTGGATCATCGCCATCTTCGCGTTCGCTGCCGCGGGCCCCTCCTACTCCGACTACGACTACGGTTCCGACTCGGGAGCGCTCGGCGCCCTCATCGGCTGAGCCGCCGCGACATGGTCGCGGGAGCGACAGACCGCCGCGGGTGTTCCGCGGCGGTCTGTCCTTCCCGCGGTACTGACCGCCGCAAGCAGCGCCCCGCGCCTCACCCGGCCACGTCGGTGAGCCGCTCGCACAGGATCGCGGTGTGCCGTCCCTCCAGGCGGGTGAGCACCAGCGTGACGCGACCCGTCCCCCGCAACCGCAACCGCTTCCGGAACTGCGCCGGGTCGACGTCGACCCCGCGCTTCTTGATCTCGACGGTGCCGATGCCGTCTGCGGCCAGGCGTGCGGCCAGCTTCTTGACGTCGAGCGGCATCGTGTCGATCACCCGGAACCCCTGCGCGAAGGGCGTCTGCACGGCCCGGTCCGAGGTGACGTAGGCGATCCCCTCGGACAGCATCGTGCCGTCGAGCGACCGGGCGAGGTCGCCGATGAGCCGCGCCCGGATGACCGCCCCGTCGGGTTCGTAGAGGTAGGCGCCGAGCGGGCCGACCTCCTCGTCGGGAGCGTCAGCGGCACCGGTCAGCTCGGCGATGCCGTGGGCGCCGATGACGGTGGCGGCACGGCGCACGCCGGGGCGGGCGAGGGGGCCGAACCAGAGGGCGAGCTCGACGACCTCGCGGTCGACGGAGACCCACTGCGCCTCGGCGGTGTCCGGGATGAGGTCGCGGTCGACGCCGGGCCCGAGCTTGACGCCCGTCGGGGTCGTCGTCGCGGCCGCGAACACGGTGTCGAGCGAGGGCGACCAGTCGTCCGGGTCGGCGATGCGGCGGGTGTCCGAGTGTCCGGCGGTGCGGCGAGCCGGGTCCATCCAGACGCCGTCGACGCGTGCGAGGTCGAACGACGCGGCGTCGCCGAGCTCCACGCGTGCGTTCGGCCACGGGGCGAGGTTGTGCGTCGCGACGGCCGCCGTCACCTCGTCGCGGTCGACCGCGGTGACCTCGAGGTCGAGCGCCGCCATCGCGAGGGCGTCCCCACCGATGCCGCACCCGAGGTCGGCGACCCGCGTGATGCCGGCGGCCGCGAAGCGCCCGGCGTGCTGCGCGGCGACCTGGAGGCGCGTCGCCTGCTCGAGTCCGGCCTCCGTGAAGAGCATGCGGGCGGCGAAGTCCCCGAACTTCCCGCGGGCCTTCTGTCGGAGCTTCGCCTGGGTGAGCACCGCGGCGACGAGCGCCGGGTCGTGCCCCTCGGCGCGGAGCCGGGAGACGACGCGCACGATCTCACCACCGTCAGAGACGGCTGGCGTACGGTCGAGGAGTGCCATCCCCGCGGGGGTGAGCAGCTGTGCGAGGTCGGCGGCTTCCACCCGACGATCCTCGCAGGTCGTCGCCGGGGCCGACGCGTGCTGGCACTCGGATTGACCGAGTGCCAGAGAAGCCCCTAGAGTTGGCGTTGGCACTCTCCTGTGCGTAGTGCCAACCCGGTTTTCATCTGTACCGAGTCTGTACCGAGAAAGAAGAGGTCACCGTGGCCGTCAGCATCAAGCCGCTCGAGGATCGCATCGTCATCCGCCAGGTCGAGGCGGAGCAGACCACCGCTTCCGGTCTGGTCATCCCGGACACCGCGAAGGAGAAGCCCCAGGAGGGCGAGGTCGTCGCCGTGGGTCCGGGTCGCATCGACGACAACGGCAACCGCGTCCCGCTCGACGTCGCCGTGGGCGACAAGGTCATCTACTCGAAGTACGGCGGCACCGAGGTCAAGTACTCGGGCGAGGACCTGCTGGTCCTCTCGGCTCGCGACGTGCTCGCGGTCGTCGTCAGCTGATCACAGCTCCCTGACGAGAACGCCCCGTTCGGCTCCGGCCGGCGGGGCGTTCGCGCGTCCGCAGCGCGCGTGCGTGCGCGGACCGGACGGGAGGCGCGGTGCCCGCCCGCAGCGTCGGCGCGCCTTCCTAGGATGGTTCCGTGAGTGAACCGACTCCGGCACGGCCGGCACGCAGCGAGGCATCCGTCGGCGTCGTGCAGGCGATCGTCGCGTACGGGCTGTGGGGCCTCATGCCCCTGCTCTTCGCCGCGATGGCCCCCGCCGGCGCGTTCGAGATCGTGGCGTGGCGCATCGTCTTCGGCCTGGTCTTCTGCGCCGTGGCGATCGCAGTGACCCGCTCGTGGCTGCGCACCCGCTCCCTGATGGCGCAGCGTCGGGTGATGCTCGTGATGGGCCTCGCGGCGGTGCTCATCCTGGTGAACTGGACGGTGTACGTCGCGGCGACGACGACCGGCCACACCGTCGAGGCCGCCCTCGGGTACTTCATCAACCCGCTCGTCACGATCGCCCTCGGCGTCGTGGTGCTCCGTGAACGACTCCGGCCGGCGCAGTGGGCCGCGGTCGGCATCAGCGTCGTCGCCGTCGTGGTGATCGCGGTCGGCTACGGGCAGGTGCCGTGGATCGCACTCGTGCTGGCGTTCTCGTTCGGCTGCTACGGCCTCGTGAAGAAGCGCGTCGGCGGCACGGTCGACGCGCTGAGCGGCCTGACGCTCGAGACGGTCTGGCTGCTGCCGATCGCGGTCGGCGCGCTCGTCGTGCTCGGGGTGACGGGCCTCGGCGGTGGGGTGACCTTCACCCACGAGGGGTGGCCGCACGTGCTCGTCACGGTGCTGACCGGACCGGCGACGGCGGTCCCGCTGCTGCTCTTCGCGTCGTCGGCGCGGCGGGTGAGCCTGTCGACGCTCGGGCTGACGCAGTACCTCGCCCCGGTGATGCAGCTGCTGGTCGGCGTGGTCGTGCAACACGAGGCGATGCCGCCCGCTCGGTGGATCGGCTTCGGGATCGTGTGGGTCGCGCTCGTGGTGCTCACGGTCGACTCGTTCGCGGCGGCCCGGGCAGCGCGGCGCCGGACGCTCGCACCCGCGGCGGCCGAACCGGCCTGACGGAGGCGGGGCGCGCCTTCAGATCGGAGGTGGGGTGGGCCGAAGTGGCGGGCCCCGAGTCTCGCGCTGGGCGACACTCCTTGCGCTCCTGCCCCCGGGACATGACGCTGGGCCCGAGTCTCGCCTCCACGGAGACGAGACTCGGGCCCAGACGACCGTGCGGTGTTACTTCGCGACCGAGCCCTGGATGGCGGTCTGGTACACGGGCTTGTTGTCACCGTCGAACTTGTAGATGCCGATGTAGGCGCTCGACGGGTCGTTCTTGGCGTTGAACGGACCGATGCCCGACGGGCCGGTGTAGTGGATGTCCTCGCCCTTGTCGAGGATGTCCTTGCAGGCCTTGAACGTGGCGCACTCGGTGCCGCCGTCCGCGCCCGACACCGCAGCCATGTTCTTCTGGATGGTGCCCGAGTCGGTGCCCTTGCCCTTCACCGCGGCGAGGGCGGCGAGCACGGTGGCGTCGTAGGACTCCGCCGCGTACGAGTAGTCGGCGAGGTCCTTGCCGGACGACTGCTTGTAGAAGTCGGCGAGCTGCTTCTTGAAGTCGTCCTTCGGCGAGGCGCCCGGGATGGTGCCCTGCGCACCGGTCAGGGTGCCCTTGTCGAAGTCCTTCGAGTAGTCGGCGGTGTTGCCGTCCGACATGTAGATCTTCTTCATGTCGGCGTTCTGCGACTTGAGCTCGGGGATGATCGACTTCGTCTCGTCGAACGCCAGGATCACGATCGCGTCGGGCTTGGCGGCGAGTGCCGCGGTCACCTCGGACGAGAAGGTGGTCTGTCCGGGCGGGAACTCCTGGCCCTTGCCCTTACCGCCGTAGACGACCTGTCCGCCGGAGTCCTCGACGGCCTTCTGCACGGTGTTCCGGAGGCCGGTGCCGTACGTGTCGTTGAAGACGAGGAACGCGACCTTGGCGTTGCCGTCACCGGTGACGAGCTGGCCGAGCGCGGAACCCTGCACGGAGTCCGGCGGAGCGGTGCGGAAGTAGTGCGACGAGTAGCCGGAGAGGTCGGTCGCCGTGTTGGCGGGGGAGATCTGGACGATGCAGTTGCTCGTGAGCTGGTCGATGACGTTCAGCGTGACGCTGGAGGACTCCGCACCGATGACGACCGGGACCTTCGCGTTGACGAGCTTCGTCGCGGCCGAGCTCGAAACGGTCATGTCGTTGCTGTCGCCCGAGTCGGTGGCCGGGTCGATCGTGACGTCCTTGTCGAGCACGCCGCCGGCCGCGTTGATGTCCTTGACCGCGAGGCCCACACCGGACTCGGCGGGCGGGTTCAGGTACGCGAGGGAGCCGGTGAGCGGCAGGATCGTGCCGATCTTGAGCGCGTCGGTGCCCGGGCTGTCGGGCGCCTTGCAGCTCGCCGCGGGGTCCTTCTTCCCGCCGCCGCTCGAGGCGGAGGAGGACGGCGAGGCGCCGCTGGTGGTGGAACAGGCGGCGAGGAGGAGCGCTGCCGCTCCCGCCACTGCCAGTGCCGTGGTGGCACGGGTGGTTCTGATCATCCGTGGAGCCCTTTCTCTGCGCGGAGGCGCGAACCGCATCGGGTCGAGCGCGGTCTCCTCCGCGTGGGATTGCGAGAAAACTAGGGCCGATGTGTTTCGCCCGTGTGTCCGAGATGTGATCAGGAACGTTTCGTTACACACCTGTGACGAATGCTGAGGGACCTCACGGAACCCCTGATGAGGAGTCCGTCCGGACGGTCGTGGTCGTCGGGCGCGGACGCTGGTCGGTCCGCAGGAGCGCGCGGCGTACCGTCCCGGGACATGAGCGACCCCTCCTCGACCACCACCTTCCGCCCCACTCGCGCGATCGTCACCGGCGCCGAGTCCGGCATCGGCAAGGCGACCGCCGTGGCCCTCGCGGCCGCCGGCATGGACGTCGGCATCACCTACCTGTCCGAGCCCGAACGCGCCGAGGAGACCGCAGCCGAGATCCGTGCCGCCGGTCGCCAGGCGTTCGTGGCACAGATCGACGTGACCCGTCTCGACGAGGCAGCGGCGGTGATCGACGACCTCGCCGGACAGCTCGGCGGCGTCGACGTGTTCGTGGCCGACGCCGGGACCGGGGACAACGCGCCCTTCCTCGACATCACGCTCGAGCAGTGGCGGCACACCGTCGCCACCGACCTCGACGGGGCGTTCGTGACGATCCAGGCAGCCGCTCGGCGCATGGTCGCGCAGGGCACCGGCGGCCGGATCATCGGCATCACGAGTGTGCACGAGCACCAGCCCCGGTACGGGTCGAGCGCGTACGACGCCGCGAAGCACGGCCTCGGCGGTCTGCTCAAGACGATCGCGATCGAGCTGGCGGAGCACGGCATCACGGCGAACGCGGTGGCACCGGGGGAGATCGCGACCCGGATGACCGGCGCCGAGGACGAGGACCCACACACCATCTCCCGCCCCGGGGTGCCGCTCGGCCGGCCCGGGAACGCGTGGGAGATCGCCGCTGCGGTGGCGTTCCTGGCCTCGCCGGCGTCGTCGTACATCACCGGGGTGTCCCTGCCCGTGGACGGCGGCATGCTCCAGATGGGCCCGCACGGCGGCAGCCACATCACGAGCGACGACTGGCGCAGCGCCTAGACCCGACCAGCACGCGGAACGACGAGACGCCCCGTCCGGAGTGGACGGGGCGTCTCGTGTCGTGCGGGTGCGCGCTAGCCGCGGTAGTTCGGTGCCTCGACGACCATCTTGATGTCGTGCGGGTGCGACTCCTTGAGCCCCGCGGCGGTGATGCGGACGAACTTGCCGCGGGCCTTGAGCTCCGGCACCGTCCGACCGCCGACGTAGAACATCGACTGCCGCAGGCCGCCGACGAGCTGGTACACGGCGTTCGCCACCGAGCCGCGGTAGGGCACCTGGCCCTCGATGCCCTCGGGGATGAGCTTCTCGTCCGAGGGGACGTCGGCCTGGAAGTAGCGGTCCTTCGAGTACGAGGTCTTCTCGCCGCGGGTCTGCAGTGCGCCGAGGGAGCCCATCCCGCGGTACGCCTTGTACTGCTTGCCGCCGACGAAGACCAGGTCACCGGGGGACTCGTCGGTGCCGGCGAGGAGCGAGCCGAGCATGACGGTGTCCGCCCCGGCGACGAGCGCCTTCGCGATGTCGCCCGAGTACTGCAGGCCGCCGTCGGCGATGACCGGCACGCCCGCCTCGCGCGCGGCGAGCGACGCCTCGTACACGGCGGTGACCTGCGGGACGCCGACACCGGCGACGACGCGCGTGGTGCAGATCGAACCCGGGCCGACGCCCACCTTGACGGCGTCGACACCGGCGTCGATGAGTGCCTGTGCACCCTGGCGGGTCGCGACGTTGCCGCCGATGACGTCGATGCCGGCGAACGACGGGTCGGCCTTCAGGCGACGGACCATGTCGAGCACGCCCTCGCTCTCGCCGTTGGCGGTGTCGACGACGAGCACGTCGACACCGGCGTCGCGCAGGGCCTCGGCACGCTGCCACGCGTCGCCGAAGAACCCGATGGCGGCACCGACGCGCAGGCGGCCCTCGTCGTCCTTCGTGGCGTCCGGGTACTTCTCGCTCTTGTCGAAGTCCTTGACGGTGATGAGCCCGCGGAGCTTGCCGTCCGGGTCGACGAGCGGCAGCTTCTCGATCTTGTGCTGGGCGAAGATCGCGACGGCCTCTTCGGGGTCGATGCCCTCGGCCGCGGTGATGAGCGGCGCCTTGGTCATGACGTCGCGCACGAGCGTGGTCGCCATCTCGAACGGGGCGACGAAGCGCATGTCGCGGTTCGTGATGATGCCGACGAGCGTGCCGTCCGCCTCGACGACCGGCAGGCCGGACACGCGGAACTGGCCGCAGACGGCGTCCACGTCGGCGACGGTCGCGTCGGGGCTGGTGGTGACCGGGTTGGTGATCATGCCCGACTCCGAGCGCTTCACCTTGTCGACGTACGCCGCCTGGTCCTCGATGGACATGTTGCGGTGCAGGATGCCGATGCCGCCCTGGCGCGCCATGGCGATCGCCATCCGGGCCTCGGTGACGGTGTCCATCGCCGCGGAGAGCAGCGGGACGTGCACCTGGATGCGCTTGGTGAGCCGCGACGTCGTGGACGCCTCGCTCGGGATGACGTCGGTGTGTCCGGGCAGGAGCATGACGTCGTCGTACGTGAGTCCGATGAATCCGAACGGATCCGGCTGGTCCATGGGTCCCCTTCGTGGGCGAGGTGAAGTGGTGGCAACCGGCAACGCGACGGCGAGTTCCCGATGGGCCATGGTAACGCGCGCGTCACGCGCGCCATTCCTGCGCGTCGGCAGTCCACCGGCCGTCGAGCGTCCTGTACCGGCCGGACGGCGAATTCGTGCGGATCGGTCACGGTTGCAGCACGATTTGTGCGCGAGACGTGCTGGAAACACGGGGGACACAAAAAATCCATATGGTCACGGACATCCGAACGAGAGGCTCATCCGTGGGTTCCATCACTCCCCCGGGGTCGGCGCTGCTGCGCAGATTCCGCCGTGGAGCTCCAGGCCGCAGCCGCCTGGTGCTCGCCGCAGTACTCTTCCTCGCTTTCCTCGCCACCTTCGCGGTCGACTGGGCAGTGTCGCCCTCGGCCCAGGGGGCGACGACCAGCCCGACCAGCAGTGCCAGCCCGAGCGGGGGAGCGACGACCGCCCCGGCGAGCAGCGGACCCTGCACCGTCAGCCCGACCAACGGGTGCATCCGGGGCACGATCCTCGACTCCGAGCGGAAGCCGGCCGAGGGCATCGCCGTCGACGTCGCCGGTCCCGGCGGGTTCGCCCAGACCGCGACGACCGACGACGCCGGGCGCTGGGCCGTCACGGTCACGACCGCCGGGCAGTACACGGTGAGCGTCGACCAGGGCTCGCTGCCGAAGGGTCAGTACCTCACCAACGCCGCGGACGCCGAGCGGAAGGTGAACGCGACGCTCAACGCCAACGTCGGGCAGATCTTCCAGCTCTCCGACCAGAAGGGCGCCACGACCACCGCCGACACGTCGAGCTTCTCGGCGGCGCGGGCCTGGCAGCAGTTCGCGTCCGGCATCCGGCTCGGGCTGCTCATCGCCCTCGCCTCGGTCGGCCTCTCGCTCATCTACGGCACCACGGGCCTGTCGAGCTTCTCGCACGGCGAGCAGGTCACCCTCGGCGGTCTGCTGGCGTACACGTTCGCGAACCAGCTCGGGTGGAACATCTGGCTGACCGGCATCGTGGTGACGCTCCTGTGCGCGGCGACCGGGTACCTGCAGGATGCGGCGATCTGGCGGCCGCTGCGCCGCCGCCGGATCAGTCTGACGCAGCTCATGATCGTGACGATCGGCCTCTCGATCGCCGCCCAGTACGCCTTCCAGTACTTCTTCGGCGCCTCGACGGTCCGCATCCAGCAGGGCAATCCGGAGACGGTCACCTTCGCCGGGCTCACCCTGACGGTGCAGTCCTACGTCGCGATGGCCATCGCCCTCGTGGTGCTCGTGGGCACCGGACTCTTCCTCGCGAAGACCCGCTTCGGCCGGGCCACCCGCGCGGTGTCCGACAACCCGGCGCTCGCCGCGGCGTCCGGCATCGACGTCGACCGGGTGATCCGGTTCGTGTGGACGCTCGCCGCCGGCCTCGCGGGCCTGTCCGGCGTGATGCTCGGGCTCGTGCTCAACGGTGTGAACTGGCAGACCGGCCTCCAGCTGCTCCTGCTCATGTTCGCCTCGGTCACCCTCGGTGGCCTGGGCACCGCCTACGGCGCCCTCGCCGGGTCGATGATCATCGGCGTCGTCGTCGAGCTCACGAACCTCGTGCTGCCTGGTGACTTCAAGTACGCCACGGCCCTCGTCATCCTCATCCTGATCCTGCTGTTCCGGCCGCAGGGCATCTTCGGCCGCGCCGAGCGCATCGGCTAAGGGAGCACCGACATGGACTACATCCTGAACCTGCTGTCGTCGTTGACGCAGGAGGCCCTCGCCCCGACCACGGCGGCGTTCGCCCTCGCCGCGATCGGCCTCAACGTGCACTTCGGGCTCACCGGCCTCATCAACATGGGGCAGGCGGCCTTCCTGCTGCTCGGCGCCTACGGCTTCGCCATCTCGATCACGAACGGCCTGCCGTTCGTCGTCGCGGTGCTCGTCGCCCTCGCCGTCGCGATCGTCTTCGCGATCATCCTCGGCATCCCGACACTGCGGTTGCGCGGCGACTACCTGGCGATCGTCACGATCTCCGGCGCGGAGATCATCCGCATGGTCGGGCGGTCGTCGCTGCTCACGACCACGACCGGCGGTTCGAACGGCATCGCCGGGTCGGCCTACCGCGACCCGTTCAACGCCCTCAGCCCGCTGCCCGACGGCACCACGAGCATCCTGTGGTTCTCGTACTCGAACAACGGCGTCAACGGCTGGTGGATCCGCATCGCGGCCTGGGGCCTCGTGGCGCTCTTCACCCTGGTGCTGTTCCTGCTCATGCGCAGCCCGTGGGGTCGTGTCGTGAAGGCCATCCGCGAGGACGAGGACGCCGTCCGCTCCCTGGGCAAGAACGTCTACTCGTACAAGATGCAGGCGCTCGTCTTCGGCGGTGCGCTCGGGGCCCTCGGCGGCATCATCTACGTCCTGCCGAGTTCGGTCCAGCCGGACGCGATGGGCCGTTCGATGACGTTCTTCATCTGGACCGCGCTCATCCTCGGCGGCGCCGCGACCGTGTTCGGCCCCGTGCTCGGGTCGATCCTGTTCTTCGTCCTCCGCCTCTTCATCCGCACCCTCGCGGGGGACTTCATCCCCGACTCGATCATGAACGCGCAGCAGGCGGAGCAGTTCTCCTACGTGCTCGTCGGCGTCGCGCTCATGCTCCTCATCGTGTTCCGGCCACAGGGACTCCTGGGCAACAAGAAGGAGCTGTCGTTCAGTGTCTGACACCTACACCCACACGAAGACCAACCCGATCCTGACGGTCGACGGCGTCACCCGGCACTTCGGCGGCATGACCGCGGTCGACGTGGACCACCTCGAGGTGCAGCGCGGCACCATCACCGCCCTCATCGGTCCGAACGGCGCCGGCAAGACGACGTTCTTCAACCTGCTGACCGGGTTCGACAAGCCGAGCCCCGGCGCGACGACCCGCTTCAACGGCGACACGCTGCAGAAGACGAGTGCGACGCACATCGCGAACAAGGGCATGGTCCGCACGTTCCAGCTCACCAAGGCGCTGAGCCGGCTCACCGTGATGCAGAACATGCTCCTCGGCGCGCGGGACCAGCCCGGGGAGAACTTCTTCGCTGCCCTGGTCAAGCCGGTCTGGGCCAAGCGCGAGCAGGCGATCACCGCGAAGGCCGAGGACCTGCTCGAGCGCTTCAAGCTCCTCGAGAAGAAGGACGACTACGCGGGCTCGCTGTCCGGCGGGCAGCGCAAGCTCCTCGAGATGGCGCGGGCGCTCATGTCCGACCCGACGATGATCATGCTCGACGAGCCGATGGCGGGCGTGAACCCGGCGCTCACCCAGTCGCTGCTCGGGCACATCAAGTCGCTGCGCGACGACGGCATGACCGTCCTCTTCGTCGAGCACGACATGCACATGGTCCGGCACATCTCGGACTGGGTGGTCGTGATGGCGGAGGGCAAGGTCGTCGCCGAGGGACCGGCCGACACCGTGATGGACGACAAGGCCGTCATCGACGCGTACCTCGGCGCCCACCACGACACCGACCTGGGCGACGACTCGCTCCTCACCGAGGAGACCTACGAGGAGCTGGCCGAGGAAGTAGCGGAAGAAGACGAGCAGGAGGCGACCCGATGACCGACGCAACCAACGCAGCGGACGCGCCCCGCGCCTCCAGTCCGGTGACGAGCGCGACCGGCGCGACCGCGACGATCGACCGCGGCGAACCGGTCCTCACCGCGAAGAACCTCGTGGCGGGCTACCTGCCCGGCGTGAACATCCTGAACGGCTGTGACCTCGACTGCTACCCGGGCGAGCTCATCGGCATCATCGGCCCGAACGGCGCCGGCAAGTCGACGCTCCTCAAGGCGCTGTTCGGCCTGGTCTCCATCCGCGAGGGCTCGGTCCGCCTGCAGGGCGAGGACATCACGAACCTCAAGGCGAACAAGCTCGTGCAGGCCGGCGTCGGCTTCGTCCCGCAGACGAACAACGTGTTCCCCTCGCTCTCCATCGAGGAGAACCTGCAGATGGGCCTGTACCTCCGGCCGAAGAAGTTCGCGGAGCGGCTCGAGGTCATCTACGACCTGTTCCCCGTCCTCGGGCAGCGCCGCACCCAGCGTGCGGGCTCGCTGTCGGGCGGTGAGCGGCAGTCGGTCGCGATGGCCCGGGCGCTGATGATGGACCCGAAGGTGCTGCTGCTCGACGAGCCCTCCGCGGGGCTGTCGCCGGTGCGCCAGGACGAGACCTTCATCCGCACGCGCCGGATCAACAAGGCCGGGGTGTCGATCATCATGGTCGAGCAGAACGCCAGGCGCTGTCTGCAGATCTGCGATCGTGGGTACGTGCTCGACCAGGGGAGGAACGCGTACTCGGGCACCGGGCGGGAACTCGCCGACGACCCGAAGGTCATCGAGCTGTACCTGGGAACGCTCGCCAAGGACGTCGACGCGGACCGCTGAGCGGTCCACGTCGACTGCGGGTACCGCTGTGGGGGTGGTACTCGCGACCGAGCGGGGTCGTGCGTGGTCGCTCAGCGCCGCACGGCCCCGCTCCTCTTCCCGGGGGAGCGGGGCGGCTCACGTCCGCCCCGTGCCCTGGTCCGGTCTGGAGGCGCGGTGCACGTCGAACGGTTCGGGTACCGTTCCGCACGTGCGAACCTCCGGCCCCCTCGTGCTCGACGCCCTCGTCTGGCTCGTGTTCGCCGCGCTCTTCGTCGGTGCCGCACTGCTCGTGAAGGTCGCCGCCGCGCTGCTGGTCGTCCTCGTGGTGCTGGCGCTCCTGCTCGGCCTCGTGCTGCGTGGGCTCCGGCGACGCCGTCGTCGACCGCGCTGAACCGGCCACGCTGCACCGGACACGCTGGAGCGACCCCGTCGGACCGGCCGCGCTGGACCGACCGCCCGGGTCACCCGGGGGGCACGACCGCTAGGCTTGCCGGGTGAGCGAAGTCGAGATCGGTGCAGGCAAGCGCGGACGTCGGGCGTACGCCTTCGACGACATCGCGGTGGTCCCCTCCAGGCGGACGCGTGACCCGCAGGACGTCAGCGTGCAGTGGTCGATCGACGCGTTCACGTTCGCGGCGCCGATCCTCTCCGCGCCGATGGACTCGGTCGCATCCCCCGCGACGGTCATCCAGATGGGGAAGCTCGGTGTGCTGGGCGTCCTCGACCTCGAGGGCCTGTGGACCCGCTACGAGGACCCGACGCCCTTCTACGACGAGATCAAGACGCTCACCGACGGCAACGTCACGAAGCGCATGCAGGAGATCTACTCCGAGCCGGTCAAGGCCGAGCTGATCACCGCGCGCCTCGCCGAGATCCGTGCGGCCGGGGTGCCGGTCGCCGGCTCGCTCAGCCCGCAGCGCACGCAGGAGTTCTCGCAGACGGTCGTCGACGCCGGGGTCGACCTCTTCGTCATCCGCGGCACGACGGTCTCGGCCGAGCACGTCTCGCAGGAGACCGAGCCGCTCAACCTCAAGAAGTTCATCTACGAGCTCGACGTCCCGGTGATCGTCGGCGGCGCCTCGACCTACACCGCCGCGCTGCACCTCATGCGGACCGGTGCCGCGGGCGTGCTCGTCGGGTTCGGTGGCGGTGCAGCCTCCACGACCCGCGCGGCCCTCGGCATCCACGCCCCGATGGCGACCGCGGTGGCCGACGTCGCCGGCGCCCGACGCGACTACATGGACGAGTCCGGCGGCCGGTACGTGCACGTCATCGCCGACGGCGGGCTCGACACCGCGGGCGACGTCGTGAAGGCCATCGCGATGGGCGCCGACGCGGTCATGCTCGGCACGGCGCTGGCCCGTGCGACCGAGGCCCCCGGCGGCGGGTTCCACTGGGGTGCCGAGGCGCACCACCCGGAGCTGCCGCGTGGCCGTCGGGTCGAGGTCGGCACGATCGCGCCGCTCGCCGACGTCCTGAACGGCCCGACGCCGAGCTGGGACGGCCGGGCGAACATCGTCGGCGCGCTGCGTCGGTCGATGGCGACGACCGGTTACTCCGACGTCAAGGAGTTCCAGCGAGTAGAAGTGGTCGTGGCGCCGTACCACCAGCACTGACGCTGGCACCCGGGCACCGAACCGGGTGACGCCCCGGCGCCGCGGTGCACGGAGGCGACCATGGCGAAGACCAGCAGCAGCACGTCCAGCGCGACCCGACCAGCGCGGCCGGAGACGGCCGGGCCGGGGGTGGGGTTCGACCCGTCGGCGAAGCTCGGCCCCGACGAACGTGCGGCCGCGATCGAGACCATGAAGACGAAGGAGCTCGACGTCCTCGTCGTCGGTGGCGGGATCGTCGGTGCGGGCAGCGCGCTCGACGCCGTCACCCGTGGCCTGAGCGTCGGCATCGTCGAGGCGCGCGACTGGGGCTCCGGTACGTCGAGCCGGTCGTCGAAGCTCGTGCACGGCGGCATCCGCTACCTCGAGCAGCTCAACTTCGCCCTCGTGCGCGAGGCCCTGATCGAACGCGGGCTGCTGCTGCAGCGCATCGCCCCGCACCTGGTGAAGCCCGTGCGCTTCCTCTACCCGCTCAACCACCGCGTGTGGGAGCGCTTCTACATCGGCATCGGCATGGCGATGTACGACGTCTTCAGCTGGTCCGGCGGTCGTCCGCCCGGCGTGCCGCACCACCGGCACCTCAGCCGCAAGCAGGTCCTCCGGAACATGCCGGGGCTCAAGAAGGACGCCTTCGTCGGCGGCATGACGTACTACGACGCCCAGGTCGACGACGCCCGCTACGTCGCGTCGCTCGTCCGCACGGCGGCGTCGTACGGGGCGCACGCGGCCGCCCGGATCCGGATCGAGGGCTTCATCAAGGTCGGCGAGCGGGTGGTCGGGGCACACGCGCACGACATCCAGACCGGCGAGCGGTTCGACATCCGGGCGAAGCAGGTCGTGAACGCGACGGGCGTGTGGACGGACGACACCCAGGCGATGGTCGGCACCCGGGGTCAGTTCAAGGTCCGCGCGTCGAAGGGCGTGCACCTCGTGATCCCCCGCGACCGGTTCCAGTCGAACACCGGCATGATCCTGCGCACCGAGAAGAGCGTCCTGTTCGTCATCCCGTGGGGTCGGCACTGGCTCGTGGGCACGACGGACACCGACTGGTACCTCGACAAGGCGCACCCGGCGGCGACCGCGGCGGACATCGACTACATCCTCGAGCACGTCAACAAGGTGCTCGCGGTGCCGCTCACCCGCGAGGACGTCGAGGGCGTCTACGCCGGACTCCGTCCGCTCCTCGCCGGGGAGTCGGACCAGACGTCGCAGCTCAGCCGCGAGCACGTCGTCGCGCACACCGTGCCGGGGCTGGTCGTCGTCGCTGGTGGCAAGTGGACCACCTACCGGGTGATGGGCAAGGACGCGATCGACGAGGCCGTCGCGGCGATGGACGGCAAGATCCCGGCGTCCACGACCGAGGACATCCCGCTGCTCGGCGCGGAGGGGTACCCGGCCGCCTGGAACCGCCGCGGGCGCACCGCGCGGACGTTCGGCCTGCACAAGGTCCGGATCGAGCACCTGCTGAACCGGTACGGCACCCTCGCCACCGAGGTCCTGCAGCTGGTGAAGCAGGACCCGTCCCTCGCCGAGCCGCTGCCCCAGGCCGACGACTACATCGGCGCCGAGGTCGTCTACGCCGCCTCGCACGAGGGCGCCCTGCACCTGGAGGACGTGCTCGCCCGCCGCACCCGGATCTCGATCGAGGCGTGGGACCGCGGCGAGTCGGCCGCCCCCGTCGCGGCGAGGCTGATGGCGGACGTGCTCGGCTGGGACCAGGAGACCACCGAGCACGAGGTGGCGAACTACCTCAAGCGCGTGGCGGCCGAGCGGGAGTCCCAGCTCCAGCCCGACGACGAGTCCGCGGACCGCGTGCGCCTCGAGGCGCCGGACATCGCGTTCGGCTTCGACGAGGACGACGTGGTCGTCGGCGGGGGACGGTCGAGCGGCGCCGAGGGCGCGAAGGCCTCCGATGAGCAGGTCATCGGCGAGAAGACGAGCGAACCGAAGTAGGGAAGACGGACAGGAGGCGCGTGGCGGGGCCCGTCACGCGCCTCCCGTCCGCCGTCAGCCCGCGGTGCGCGACCGGCGCAGGGTCTGCACCATCGCGGTCAGCAGCACGACCGGGATCGCGACCAGCGCGACCAGGCTCGTGCCGAGCAGCACCGGGCCGGACGGCCCGTGGTCGTCGCCGCCGATGCCGAAGGCATCCGCGACGTCCATGCCGAGGAAGAAGCCGGACTGGAACGTCGCCGCCGCACCGAACGCGAGCAGGGCGAGGTGGCAGACGGCGACGACGGGCACGGGCATCCGCTGCCGGAGGCCGAGCACCGCGACGCCGACCGCGAGGGTGACACCGATCCCCGCGGTGACGAGCACGCCCGCGACGTCCTGCGCCGTGCTCATGCCGGCCGCGTCGACGCGGGCGTAGATCTGCGCGAGCGACCGCCCGGGCACGGCCGCGAGCGGGTCGAGCACCAGTGCGCGCAGCGCCAGGAACGCGGCGTAGACGGTGACGACCGCGAGGCCGGCGAGGGAGACCACGATCCGAGCGTGCATGCCGCGACGGTACCGAGCCGTCGACGCCCACCGCGTCCACCGGCGGGATGACCAGCGGAATGCGCGGACGGGCCCGGTGGTTATCATCGGGGTACTCATCAAGGGAGCCATCATGGTCGACGTCCATCGCGTCAAACTCCCCGGAGTCGGCGTGCTGCACAGCTTCTACACCGACGACGGTGGCAAGTGTGGTGTCATCACGCACCGGTCGGGGCACTCCGACCTCATCTCGTTCGCGGACGTCTCCGACGGCGCGGACAAGTCCGAGAAGGTCTCGCTCCGCCTGAGCGAGGACGAGGCGCACACCCTCGCCGAACTGCTCGGCGGCACCCGGATCACCGAGGGCCTCGACAAGCTCGACGAGATCCCCGGACTGTCGATCGACTGGTTCAGCGTCGACTACGAGGACGCGATCGCCGGCAAGCCCCTCGGGGACCTGCACGACTCGGGCTTCATCGGTCTGACGGTCGTCGCGGTCGTCCGCGGCGACAGCGCCAACCCCGCTCCCTCGCCGGACTTCGTCGTGTTCCCCGGAGACACCATCGTGGTCGCCGGTGCTCCCGAGAAGGTCGCCAAGGCGTTCTCCTTCTACCGCAGCGGACAGCTGGTGGCCACGGCCGCCGAGGCGCCGCCCGGGAGCTAGCCGGTGCACCTGGGTGGTGAGCTGCTGACCATCGGCGGCCTGTTCATCATCGCCTACGTCCTCGGACGCCTGGGCAAGACCATCGGTCTGCCCGCCATCCCGATCTACATGGTGGTCGGGCTCATCGCGAGCCCGCACACCCCGTGGATCGGCCTCAACGTCGAGTCCCACACGATCGAGCTCATCGCGACGTTCGGACTCATCCTCCTGCTCTTCAACCTGGGGCTGGAGTTCGACCAGGAGGAGTTCTACGGCAACGCCGGGAAGCTCCTGGTCTCCGGTGGCACGTACGTCGCCATCAACATGGGCATCGGGTTCGCCTTCGGGTTCTCGCTCGGCTGGGGGACGCGCGAGGCCCTGATCATCGCGGGCATGACGGCGACGTCGTCGAGCGCGATCGTCACGAAGCTCCTCATCGAGCTGCGGCGGCTGGCGAACGACGAGACGCCGATGATCCTCGGCGTCACCGTCATCGAGGACGTCTTCATCGCCATCTACCTGGCGATCGTCTCGGTCGTGCTGTCCGGCGACACCAACATCTGGGCCGTGGTCGGCAAGCTCGGACTGGCGTTCGGGTTCCTTGTCGTGATGTTCACGCTCGCCCGGTTCGCCGGCAAGTGGGTCTCGAAGATCTTCGCCACCCGCGACGACGAGCTCTTCACGGTGCTGTTCTTCGGGCTCGCGGTGATGTTCGGCGGCATCGGTGACCTGCTCGGCGTGACCGACGCGATCGGCGCGTTCGTGATCGGCCTGCTCTGCGGAGCCACCCGCTACCGTGACCGGATCGAGCAGCTCGCGCTCCCGATGCGCGACGTGTTCGCGGCGTTCTTCTTCGTGAACTTCGGCCTCGGCCTCGACCTGTCGACCTTCGGTGAGGTGCTCTGGCCGGTCCTCGGCGCGATCGGCATGACCGTCGTGCTGAACGCCGTCGCCGGGCAGATCGTCGCCCGCATGAACGGCTTCAACGTCCAGCAGGGCATCAACACCGCGGTCATCCTGGTGAACCGCGGCGAGTTCGCGCTGATCCTCGCGACGCTCTCGGCAGCCGCCGGTCTGGAGGCGCGGATCACCGCCTTCGCGGGCCTCTACGTCCTCGTCATGGCCGTCCTGGGGCCGCTGCTCGCCGTGAACTCGGACCGCATCGGCCGCCTCGTGGTGCGCCCGGCCCGGGTGGCGCGGCTGCGCCAGCGCCTCCGCGCGCGGCTCGGCCGCTCCGGTGCCGGCCGCTCCGGCGTCGGCGTCGTCGGCACCGTGGGAGGGATCCCCGCCGGACCGGCGCTCGACGAGGCGATCGACACCGCCGCCGAGGCCGGGGTCGCCGACCAGGACGCCGCAGCCGCGGCTCGTCGTGCCGAGCGCGACCGGCAGTTCGCGGAGGAGTTCGCCCTCGTGGAGGCGGCGGGCAGGGAAGAGCGCGACAATGGGGGCACGGAGGCCGCGACCGACGACCCGGTGACGGCGTCGGTCGAGATCCCCGCCGAGCGTCCGAAGCGCCCGGTCCGCCAGCGTGACCCGGAGTACTGATACAGATGTGGGCCGTTGCCCGACGACCGAAGTGGATCGCGCTGCTCGTGCTGGCGCTCGTGCTCGCGGCGGTGTTCGCCGGACTGGGCAAGTGGCAGCTCGAACGGAGCATCGCCAACGGCAAGCCGCTCCCCGAGACCACCGAGACCCGGAAGACGCTCGACCAGGTCACCGGTCCCGAGCAGCCCGCGACCGAGCAGATAGCCGGCCAGAAGACCACGGTCACCGGGCGGTTCGTCGCCGGTGACACGACCGTCCTGACCGGCCGCTCCGGAGGCGGCACCTTCCAGACCGTGGGGCACCTCGTCGACGCCGACAGCGGGGCGAGCCTGCCCGTCGTGATCGGCTGGTCCGACCGGCGCGCCGAGGCCGTGGCGGGCGGGGACCGACTGGCCGACGGTGACGAGGTCACGGTGCAGGGACGGTACTACCCGGCCGAGTCGCCCGACCAGGACAAGTACGACCAGGGCGAGTACTCGGCCGTCGCTCCGGCGCGGTTCGTGAACACCTGGAAGGCGTTCGACGACCGGATGTACCTCGGGTACGTCGTCGCCGACGGGTCCACCGCGGAGGCCGCCGACCTCGGCACCATCGCCGACCGTGCGCCGACGCGCGACATCCAGTTCGACTGGCTGAACCTCTTCTACGCGATCGAGTGGGTCGTGTTCGCCGGGTTCGCCGTGTTCCTCTGGTACCGCTTCGTGAAGGACGCCTGGGAGCGCGAGGAAGAGGACCGTCGTGAAGCTGCTCGCAGCGTCGACGGGGCCCTCGTCGACCGACGGTAGGATGGGGCGCATGGCCCTGACCGTCCGCACCCGTGACATCCCGAAGATCCCGGGAGCCGTCAAGTGGTACCGGGTCTCGGCCTACATCACCGGTGTGCTGCTGCTCGCCCTCGTCATCGAGGTGATCATCAAGTACACGCCGCTGCAGCTCGAGATGCAGCTCGGCAACGGCCCGTTCTTCGTGCCGAACGGCACCGCCGGTGAAGCCCCCGGCACGTTCAACCTGTCGATCGCGATCCTCATCGCGCACGGCTGGCTCTACGTGCTCTACCTGTTCACGGACTTCCGCCTGTGGAGCATCATGCGCTGGAGGCCGTCGCGCTTCCTGCTCATCGCCCTCGGCGGCATCATCCCGTTCATGTCCTTCGTGGTCGAGCACCGCATGCAGCAGAAGGCCATGGACACCTACCACGAGCTGACCGCTGCCCAGCAGCGTGAGAAGGAGGCCGCTCGGTGAGCGAGACCGACCAGCGTCCCGTCCTCGTCGTCGACTTCGGAGCCCAGTACGCGCAGCTCATCGCGCGTCGGGTCCGCGAGGCGAACGTCTACAGCGAGATCGTCCCGCACTCCATCACAGCGGACGAGGTCCGCGAGAAGGACCCGGCGGCGATCGTGCTCTCCGGCGGTCCCTCCTCGGTGTACGAGGACGGCGCCCCGTCACTCGACGGCGACATCCTCGACCTCGGCGTCCCCGTGCTGGGCATCTGCTACGGCTTCCAGGCCATGGCGAAGTCGCTCGGTGGCGAGGTCGCCCACACCGGTCTGCGCGAGTACGGCGCGACCGACGTCACGCTCGCCTCCGGCACGAGCACCCTGCTCGGCGACCAGCCCGAGTCGCAGGTCACCTGGATGTCGCACGGCGACTCGGTGGCCAAGGCCCCCGAGGGCTTCGAGGTCCTCGCCTCCAGCGCCTCGACCCCGGTCGCCGCGTTCGCGTCCGACGAGCGCAAGCTCTACGGCGTGCAGTGGCACCCCGAGGTCAAGCACTCGGTGTACGGCCAGGCCGTGCTCGAGAACTTCCTGCACCGTGCCGCCGGCCTGCCCGGCGACTGGAACTCCGCGAACGTCATCGAGGAGCAGGTCGAGCGGATCCGCGCGCAGGTCGGCTCCGCACGGGTCATCGCCGGCCTGTCCGGTGGCGTCGACTCCGCCGTGGCCGCTGCCATCGTGCACAAGGCCGTCGGCGACCAGCTCACCTGCGTGTTCGTCGACCACGGACTCCTCCGTGCCGACGAGCGGAAGCAGGTCGAAGAGGACTACGTCGCCTCGACAGGCGTCCGCCTCGTCACGGTCGACGCCGAGCAGCAGTTCCTCGACGCCCTCGCCGGCGTGAGCGACCCCGAGCAGAAGCGCAAGATCATCGGTCGCGAGTTCATCCGCACGTTCGAGGCGGCGGCCGAGGCCCTCGTGCTCGAGGCCCGCGCGGACGCCGCGGGGTCGGACTCCGACTCGGGCGAGGTGAAGTTCCTCGTCCAGGGCACGCTCTACCCCGACGTCGTCGAGTCCGGCGGGGGTTCCGGCACCGCCAACATCAAGTCGCACCACAACGTCGGCGGCCTGCCCGAGGACATGACGTTCGAGCTCGTCGAGCCGCTGCGCACCCTGTTCAAGGACGAGGTCCGCGCCGTCGGCCGCGAGCTCGGCCTGCCCGAGGTGATCGTCGGCCGGCAGCCGTTCCCGGGCCCGGGTCTCGGCATCCGCATCGTCGGCGAGGTCACGAAGGACCGCCTCGAGCTGCTCCGTGCAGCCGACGCGATCGCGCGCGAGGAGCTCACCGCCGCCGGGCTCGACGAGGAGATCTGGCAGTGCCCGGTCGTCCTGCTCGCCGACGTCCGGTCGGTGGGGGTCCAGGGTGACGGCCGCACCTACGGCCACCCGATCGTGCTGCGTCCGGTGTCCTCCGAGGACGCCATGACCGCCGACTGGACCCGCCTGCCGTACGACACCCTCGCGAAGATCTCGAACCGGATCACCAACGAGGTGCCCGAGGTGAACCGTGTGGTGCTCGACGTCACGAGCAAGCCGCCGGGGACCATCGAGTGGGAGTGACCTCCCGGTGACCCTGACGGGCCCGGCACGCACGGCGTGCCGGGCCCGTCGTCGTCCTGCCCCGTGCCGGTCGTCGACCGTGCGTCCGCCCACCTGCCGCCCGCTCGCGTCGCGCCGGATCCTGCGGGCCGTCGAGTGTGCACAACACGCCGCGTGCGGATCGTTGTCCGGGCGATTCCCGTCGCTCGCTTGCGCCGAGCGTGACGGATCCTGCCCGCTCGGGATGGGCGCGGGGGACTCCGGGAACGACGACGGCCCCGGCGGAGTCCGCCGGGGCCGTCGATGTGGAGCCGCTAGTTGCGCTGGCTGCTCGCGATGATCGCGAGGATGCGCAGGATCTCGAGGTAGAGCCACACGAGGGTGACGATGAGCCCGAAGGCCGCCGTCCACGCGTAGATCTTCGGGGCGCCGCGCTGCACGCCGGTCTTGATCTGGTCGAAGTCGAGGACCAGCGAGTACGCCGCCATGACCACCACGAAGATGCCGATCAGGACGCCGAGCGGGATGCCGAACAGCGTCACGCCGAGGAGCCCGAACGCGCTCTGCGTCACACCGGTCCACATGAGGACGAGGTTCACGAGCGAGAACGCCATGTACCCGACGATCGCGACGAGGAAGAACCGGGTGGCCTTCGGCGTCGCGCGGACCTTGCCGGAGAGGAAGAGCAGCAGCGTGACCGCGAAGACGCCGAGCGTGCCGAAGACGGCCTGCGTGACTATGCCGTCGAACGCGGAGTTGTACGCGCCGGAGATGCCACCGACGAAGAGGCCCTCGAAGAACGAGTAGGCCAGCACGAGGGCCGGCGACGGCTTCTTCTTGAACGTGTTCACGAGCGCGAGCACGAAACCGACGATCGCGCCGACGATCCACACCATCGGGGGCAGGTTCCAGCCGGCCACGGCACCGACGACGAGCACGGCGAACGCGAGGAGCGTCTTGACGATCGTGTCCTCGTACGACATGCGGTCGGTGTCGACGGTGCTGGCTGCCGGGCGGTCGTACATGTACTGCAGCTGCTCGGGCGTCATGCCGGCCTGCTGCGGGTACTGCCCCTGCTTCGGGGTCTGACCCCAGCCCGCCTGCTGCTGACCGGCACCGGCGCTCCAGGCGCCTCGGCCCTGGTCGTTGAAGGCGGGGGACTGGTCGAAACCGGGCTTGAAGGCCATGGTGTCCTCTTCCTTGGAGATTCGAGTCCTCTCAGCCTAGGTGCGCTCGGTCGCGGAAGGCTGAGGATTCGCGGCGAGCGGAAGCGGACCCGACGGGGTCCGACACGCCGAGCCTAGGGCTGCGGGCTGCATGCGCGCCCCGAGCCGGTCGGGAGCCAGCCGACCGTCGGCGGCGAGCCGACGGGACCGCGCGGTCCGCACCTCCAGGCGGTGCTCGGGGGAACCACATGACCAGCGCGACCGAGCCGACCAGACGTGTCCACAGCGTCACCGGCCGGTCACCGGTCGGCAGGACCGGACCGCTACGGTACGGCCCATGACCCTCGTGATCGCACACCGCGGCGCCTCCGGCCACCGCCCCGAGCACTCCCGGAGCGCGTACGAACTGGCCGTGCAGCTCGGTGCGGACGCGATCGAGCCGGACCTCGTACCGACGAAGGACGGCGTGCTCGTCCTCCGGCACGAGAACGAGGTCTCGGGCACGACGGACGTGGCCGACCGGCCCGAGTTCGCCCACCTGCGGACGACGAAGACGATCGACGGGCAGGCCGTCACCGGGTGGTTCACCGAGGACATGACGTGGGACGAGGTCCGCACCCTGCGGGTCCGTGAACGACTCCCCGCCCTCCGCCCGGAGTCCGCTGCGCACGACGGTGAAGAAGGCGTGCTCCGGCTCGAGGACCTGCTCGGCGTCCTCGACGCGGCGCCCCGACCCGTCGGCCTCGTCGCCGAGGTGAAGCACGCCACCTTCTTCGAGCAGGCCGGCTTCCCGATGCCGCGGCTGCTCGACGACGTGCTCGGTGCCGCCGGGTGGCGTGGGGACGAGCGGCTCACGATCGAGTCGTTCGAGAAGACCCCGCTCCGGCAGCTCGCCGCACTCGGCACGGGTGGTCGGCTCGTGTACCTCCAGGAGGCGCGGGGCAGCGCCGCAGACGAGGTCGCCGCCCACGGATCGGCGGCTCCCACCTACGCCGACGAGCGGACCGACGCTGCGCTCGCGGCGTCCGCCGACGAGTTCCACGGCGTCAGCGTCGACCTGCGCACGCTCATGGCCGGGACCGACACCCGCGCCGTCGACGACCCGCGGCCGGTGCGGAGCGCGATCGTCGACAGAGCCCACGCCGCCGGGCTCGCCGTGTACACCTGGACGCTCCGTCCGGAGAACCGGTTCCTGCCCGGACCACTGCGACGCGGGGGCGACGTCGCTGCGTACGGGGACTGGGAGCGGTGGTTCACCTCGGTCGTGCGGACCGGGGTCGACGGCGTGTTCGCGGACCACCCGGACCTGGCGCTGCGGGCACGGGCGGTCGTCGGCGGCCTGCAGGGCGACTGAGGGTCGGGGTGTCGGGGGGCGCGCCTAGACTGGCCCGGTCATGACGATCGTGCTCGACCCCTTCGACCAGTCCCCCGAGCCGGGCGCGGGCAACCGCGCCGGCGGGTACGACGACCCCTTCACCGTGGGTCTCAACCCCCAGCAGAAGGAAGCCGTCGAGTACCGCGGTGAGTCCCTGCTCATCGTCGCGGGCGCGGGATCAGGCAAGACCAGCGTCCTCACCCGCCGCATCGCACTGCTGCTCGCCAACCGCGAGGCCTGGCCGTCGCAGATCCTGGCGATCACGTTCACGAACAAGGCCGCGGCCGAGATGCGCGAGCGCGTGCAGGCCCTCGTCGGGCAGGCGGCCGAGGGCATGTGGATCTCCACGTTCCACTCGGCGTGCGTGCGCATCCTCCGGCGCGAGGCCGAGCGCTTCGGGTTCGCGCAGTCGTTCACGATCTACGACTCCGCCGACTCGAGGGCCCTGCTCAAGCGGATCATCAAGGAGCTCGAGGCCGACTCGCTCGGGCTGACCGTCGGTGCGGCGGCCTCGAAGATCTCGAAGCTCAAGAACGAGCTGCAGGACATCGACACCTACGCCCGGAACATCAACGCGAACGACCCACAAGAGGTCATGTTCACGGAGGTCTTCCGGCGGTACACGAACGAGCTGCGCCGGGCGAACGCCTTCGACTTCGACGACCTGATCGGGCAGACGGTCTTCCTGTTCCGTGCCTTCCCCGAGGTGGCGGCGCTGTACCAGCGTCGCTTCCGGTTCATCCTGGTCGACGAGTACCAGGACACGAACCACGCGCAGTACTCGCTCATCCGCGAGCTCACGCGCCCGGTCCCCGTCGAGCAGGTCGACAGGCTCGAGGACGCCGGGCAGCACGTCGCCCGGATGCGTGAGGCCGACGGGTCGATCGCCCCGGCGTCGCTCACCGTCGTCGGCGACTCGGACCAGTCGATCTACGCCTTCCGCGGTGCCGACATCCGGAACATCGTCGAGTTCGAGCGGGACTTCCCGAACTCGAAGGTGATCCTGCTCGAGCAGAACTACCGGTCGACCCAGACGATCCTCGACGCCGCCAACGCGGTGATCGCGAACAACTTCGACCGGCAGGCGAAGAACCTGTTCACCGACGTCGGGGCCGGGGACAAGATCGTCGGCTTCACCGGGTACACCGGCCACGACGAGGCACAGTTCGTCGCGGACGAGATCCAGCGGCTGCACGAGGACGGCATGTCCTACCGCGACATGGCCGTCTTCTACCGGACGAACTCGCAGACCCGTGCGCTCGAGGAGATCTTCATCCGGTCGGCGATCCCGTACCGGGTGCTCGGCGGCACGAAGTTCTACGAGCGCGCCGAGATCAAGGACGCGATGGCGTACCTGATCACCGTCGCCAACCCGGCCGACCCGCTGGCCCTGCGCCGCATCCTCAACGTGCCGAAGCGCGGCATCGGTGCCGTGACCGAGACCACCCTGCAGCGGTTCGCCGACGAGCACGACACGACGATGCGCGACGCGCTCCGGCATGCGGAGGAGCTCGGCTTCGGCCCGAAGGTACGGAACGCGATCACGGCGTTCGCGGCCCTGCTCGACGACGTCGCCTCGCGGGCGCAGACGCAGCCCGTGGTCGACACCCTCACGCAGCTGCTCGACGGGTCGGGCCTGCTCGAGAACCTGCGGAAGTCGCCCGACGCGCAGGACGCCGCCCGCGCGGACAACATCGACGAGCTCGTCGCGGTGACGCGCGAGTTCCAGAAGAACAACCCCGAGGGCACGCTGTCCGACTTCCTGACCGAGGTCTCCCTCGTCGCGGCGGCGGACGAGCTCGACGACTCGTCCGGCACGGTGTCGCTCATGACGCTGCACACGGCGAAGGGCCTCGAGTACGACGCGGTGTTCCTCACCGGCGTCGAGGAGGACCTGCTGCCGCACCGGATGTCCGCGAACGAACCGGGCGGCCCGGCCGAGGAGCGCCGGCTGTTCTACGTCGGCATCACCCGGGCGAAGAAGTCGCTCTTCCTGTCGCTGGCGATGACCCGCGCGCAGTTCGGCGACGTGAACGTGGCGATGCCCTCCCGCTTCCTGCAGGAGATCCCCGAGGGGCTCATCGAGTGGAAGCAGTCGCCGGGCATGGCGAACAGCCGCGGCGGCACCGAGCCCCGCGCGTTGAACGCCCGCCGGGGTGGTCTCGGTGGTGGATCGGGCGGCGGTGGGTACCGCGGAGGCGGCGGCTTCGGCGGCGGCTCCTACGACCGAGCGGCCGCGGCGGCGAAGACCCGACCCAAGACCGAGTGGGCGAACCGGGTGTCCGGACAGGTCCGCGACAACGGTGACATGGAACTCGTGGCCGGCGACCGGATCAAGCACGTCGACTTCGGCGAGGGGACGGTGTCGGCGGTCACCGGTCAGGGCGCGAAGCGGATCGCCGAGATCGCGTTCGACTCGGCGGGACGCAAGAAGCTACTCATCAAGATCGCGCCGATCGACAAGCTCTAGCGGACCATCCGGACCGCGTCGAGGCCGTGCGGTCCGATCGGTTCGTGCTTGACCGCGCCGTCACGCGCGAAGCCGTTGCGTCGGTAGAACGCCTCGGCACGGGGATTGCCCTCGGCGACCCAGAGGAACGCGGGCGCGGTGCCGAGCACGGCATCGAGCAACGCCTGTCCGGCGCCGGAACCGTGGTGCGCGGCGAGGACGTAGATGCCCTCCAGCTCGCGGTCCCGGACGAGCGGAACGTCGCGTCCGGGGCCGGCAGACGTCCAGCCGACGACCGCGTCGTCGACCGTCGCCACCAGCACGTCGACGTCCGGTTCGGCGATGATCCCGCGCCACCGAGCGGCCCTTGCATCGACGTCGAGTGCTGCGAGGAACGCCGGCGGCAGCAGGTGCGCGTACGCCTCGCGCCAGGCCTGCACGTGCACGGCGGCGATCGCGTCGGCGTCCTGCACGTCGGCCGGCCGGACGGTGAGCGCGGGTGTGGTCCCCATCCGTCGACGCTACCGCGGTGTCGACGGCCGGCCACGCGACGAGGCCCGGCGGGGCCCGCGCGTCGTCCTACGGCTGCAACCGCGCGACGTCCCAGGCGCCGCCGGCGGCGTGCGCGTACTGCAGGCGCCGGTGCATCCGGTCGCGGCTGCCGTGCCAGAACTCCACCACGTCCGGCTCCAACCGCCACGCCACCCACCCGTCGGGGCGGGGCACGTCGTCGTCGGACTCGTCGAGGAGCACGTTCGCGTCGTCGATGAGGTCCTGCAGCGTCCGGGGCTCGAGCACCGCGGACTGGTCGGCGATCGCGGTCGCCGCGCGGGACTTCGGGGACCGGTCGGCGAAGAGGGCATCGGACTCGGCGTCGGAGAGCTGCACGGCGCGGCCCTCGAACCGGAGCTGCTGCATCGTCTCGCGCCAGTAGACCTGCAGTGCGGCGTGCGGGTTCTCCCCGAGCTGCCGCCCCTTCGGGCTGAGTGTCGAGGTGCCGAACACGAGCCCACGGTCGTCGAGGCGCTTGACGTCGACGGTGCGCGCGCTGACCCGGCCGTCGGATCCCGCGGTCGCGAACGTCATCGACATGGGCTCGGACACCTCTCGCTCGGCGGCGTCGTCGAGCCACTTCCGGGCGAGGTCGATCGGCGAGGCGGGCGGGGCGTCGAACTCGGGCAGGAGCAGGGAGTCGTCACCGGACAGCGAAGCGGACATGCCCCCAGCCAACCGCGCTCGGCCGGTCCACGTCCAGGTCGGCGGGGGACGCCGGACGCGCGACGGCGTACGGACGACCGGTCGTCAGGGCGTCGGGACCTGCACCGAAACCAGCTCGCCGTCGCCGAGGTGCACGATCGCTGAACCCACCTGCACGCGGTCCACGATGCTGCTCCGGGGCAGCCGCAACCCGAGCAGGTCTCCCTCGGTGATCGCCTGCGGGCTGAGCAGCGCACCCGAGCGCGCACGCTTCATGTCGACCTGCCAGCCGGTGAAGCCGACCCCGAACTCGGCGGTCGAGCCACCCGCCACGATCGCCTGCCCGCGGTCTGCCGCACGCTTGACGAAGCCCTGCAGCCACGACTTCGCCGGTGCGTCCTTGACGAGCTCGGCATCGTCGATCACGAGCACGCGCCGACCGGGCTGCCCGTCGAACCACGGGGCGAGGAGGTCCTCTGTGAGGTCGGCCCCCTCGTGGGATGCGAGCACGCCGGGCTCGTCCGCGAGGGACCGGAGCGGTGACTGGCGCGGGGTGACGAGCACGACCTCGCCGCCCCCACGCAGCACCGAGCGGGTGATCGACAGCAGCACGCTGCTCCGGCCGGACTTCGGCGGCCCACCGACGACGAACGAGCCGGCGGCCGCCAGGTCGGGGCCGACGGCGGCGAGGTCGTCGCCACCGACGCCGACGAGGGCGAACAGGGCGGCATCGTCCGTCCGCATCTCCCACGCCCGGTCGAAGGGCACGGGCCCGGAGAGCTGATCGACGCGGAACGGTCGACGAGCACGTTCGACGCCGCGGTCGCGCTCGGTCGCGAAGGTCGCGAGGGCGGTGATCGCCGCCGCCTGCGACTGGCCGGTGCCGGCAGCCGCGAGCAGCGCCACCTGCGTCTCGGTACCCGTCTCGGACGCGAAGGCCCGACCGTCCGGGACCTGTTCCGGTAGCTTCCGCGGGTTGAGGGACGCCAGCCCGTAGTCGGCCCGGTCCGACAGGCGCAGGACCAGCTTGTCCTCCACCAGGGTGGCCATGCGGCTGGACAGCAGCTGCCGGTCGCCCGTCATGACCACGTGGATGCCGACGCTCGCGCCCTCGCGCAGCAGGGTCATCACCTGGTCGGTCGGTGCGCCGTGGTCGAGCTCACCGAGCGACCCGACGAAGCCCTCCCACCGGTCGAGCATGAAGACGACGTGGGGGAGCCGGCCGGTCGGCGAGACCGCCGCCGCACGCTGCTCGACGATGCTCGCGAACCCACCGTCGGCGAGTACCTGCTGCCGCCGCGCCAGCTCCTGGGTCAGCTTCGTGAGGAGCCGTTGCGCGCGCTCCGTCTGCACGCGCTGCACCACGGCACCCGTGTGCGGGAGTGCCTGCATCGGCAACAGCGCGCCGTTGCCGCAGTCGAGCGCGTACAGGTGCACGTCAGCGGTGGACGTGTTGCGCGCGATCGCCGCGGCGATCGTCCTGAGCACCTGCGACCGGCCGCTCCGGGGTGCCCCGATGACGGACAGGTGTCCGTCGGAGTCGAGGTCGAGGCTCCGCACGCGCTGTGCCTGCTCCGCGGGGAAGTCCTGGAGGGCGAACGGGAGCGGACTGACCCGTGCGTCCGCCGAACCGCCCTGGTCGAGTTCCCACGCCGTGTCGTTGACGTCGGTGAAGAGCAGCGTCTCCGGCAGCGCGTCGAGCCACGGTCGGTACGGTGCCGGACCGCCGAGCGTCGAGGACGCCTCGGTCACGGCCGCAACGAGCTCCTGCAGGTCGGTGCGGTCGTCGGCGCGCTGTTCCTCGGACCGAGGCGGCGTCGGCGGTGTCGTCCCGAGCGAGGACCACGCGACGGAGCCGACCCAGACGGAACGGCGGCGGTCCGACGTCAGGCCCGGTCGGCGACCGCCGACCCGGCCGGACTGGAACGGCAGCAGCGCGCCCGCGCCGAGGCGGATGTAGCCGCGGCCCGGCGTGCTCTTCTGGATCTGCGCCGCGTCGCCGGCGTCGATGACGTCGGTGCTCTCGCTGGAGTCCGTCACGCGCAGCGCGATGCGGAGGTTGGTGTTCGCCCGGATGTCGTTCGACACCACGCCCGTCGGGCGCTGCGTGGCGAGGATCAGGTGGATGCCGAGCGAGCGACCGCGCTGCGCGATGTTCACGAGACCGGTGACGAAGTCCGGGAGCTCGCGCACGAGACTCGCGAACTCGTCGATCACGATGAGCAGCCGCGGCATCGGCGGGAGCGGCTCACCCCGGCCGAGCCGTTCGACGTAGTCCTCGATGTCCTTTGCCGCGGCATCGGCGAGCAGGTGCTCGCGGCGACGGAGCTCGGCGCCGAGCGACTCGAGGGCGCGCTCGACGAGGTGGGTGTCGAGGTCGGTCACCATCCCGACGGTGTGCGGCAGGGGCGCGAAGTCGCGGAAGGCTGCGCCGCCCTTGTAGTCGATGAGGACGAAGTTCATCCCCTCGGGCGTGTTGGTCGCCGCGAGCGACGCGACGATCGTCTGCAGCAACTCGGACTTGCCAGAGCCGGTCGTGCCGGCGACCAGCCCGTGTGGACCGTCCCGCCGGAGGTCGAACGCGAACGGGCCGTCGAGACTCTCACCGACGACCACCTCGGTGGTGCGCGGCCGGGCACTCCACTTGCCGGTGATCGCCCTCGCCGTCGGCGGTTCGAGCAGCATGACGTCCAGCAGGCGGGATGCCGTCGGGAGCCCACCGGCGTCGCTCTCGTCGTCGGCGTCGACCATCGGTGCCAGGGCCCGGGCGACGGTCTCGAACCAGCCGTCCGGGATCCGGTCGGGGCGCACGTCCGCGATGGTCGCCTGCCGCTGGGCCGCGACCCGGATGCGTTCGGCACCGACGGTCACGACGACCGAGCACTCCTCGGGAAGGAGCCGCGCCTCGCCCTCGATGCAGATCGCGCGGACGCCGACGCCCGGTCCCTCCTTGAGGATCCGGATGAGGCCGGGGAGCGCGCGGAGTCTCCGGGCACCGTCCAGCACCACGACGACGTCGGGACCCGGGACGCCTCGCATGTTCGACTCGCGCATCGCCCGCTGCCGCACGTCGATGAGCTGCCCGAGCTCCGCCACGCGTGCTCCGAGGGACTCCGCGTCGTTGCCGATCGCGATGACCGCGTCCTGCCCGAAGCCCGGACGTGCCTGCGGGACCCAGCGGGTCCACGCCCACTCCTCCGCCGACTGCGCGTCGGTCAGCACCACGAACTGCGTGTCGCGGGGACTCTGCAGCACCGCGAGCTGCGCGACGAACCACGACGTCAGGTGTCGGGTGTGTTCCTCGCGACCGGCGACGCCGACCACGCCTCGTTCGGCGAGGTCGACGACCACCGGCACGTCCTCTGCCAGCTTGTCGACCGCGCGTCGGTGTTCCAACGCGGAGAGGTCCTCCAGCACCACCCCGGACGGGACGTCCGCGGTGCCGACGCGGAGCGTCAGGTAGTCGGGGTCGGTGCGACGGCGCTCCCACAGCCGGGCGCGACGTCGCACCGCGACGTCGAGGACGGTCGCCGGGTCGGGGGCGCTCGTCCGCAGCTCGCGCTGGTACCGCACCACTGCCTCCAGGGCGTCCGCCTCGACCGCCTTCTTGGTCTCCTCGTACTCTGCGACGCGCTGCCGGTGCGTCTTCTTGCCGTTCCGACGGTCCCACCAGGCGTTGCCGAACATGATGATCGGCGACATCAGCCCGAACGCGAGGTACGCGACGTTGTGGAAGATCGAGATCATCACGGCCGCCATGCCGAGCGGGGCGAGCGCGGCGATGATGGGGATGGAGCGACGGCTCTGCTGTCCGGGAGCGGCCGGCAGCTTGAAGACCGTCGGGTTCTCCTCCGGCAGCAGGCGCGGCGGTCGCGTGTAGTCGAGGGAACCGCCCCCCGGCGTCAGGGTGATCGCTGCGCGGTCCGCGTCCGGCACCGCGACGGAGAGCAGCGTGTCGCCGATGGTGACGATGCTGCCCGGTCCGACCGGCGTCTCGGTGTCGATCTCGGTGCGGTCGACGAGGACCCGCGACCCCTGGGTCGGGACCACCGTGAAGTGCCGGTTGAGGTCGAGCCGCAGCACCGCGGCGTAGTCGGGCGCGGATCGGTCTGGCAGCCGGACCGTGGCGTCCGGGGCCGACCCCACGTGCGCGATGCCCGCGTCGAGCACCACGACGGTGCCCGCACCGGGGCCGCCGACGATCCGGACGCTCGGCAGGTCGTCCGGCAGCGGGAGCACCGGAGCCGGGCCCCCGAAGGTCAGGCGTGCGCCCTCGAGGAGCACACCGTCGCCGACCCGGGCGTGCGGGGTCGTCGGCACGGCGTCGACCGCGACGTCGACGACCGGCGCGGCCCCCTGTCCGAGACGCCGGGCCACGACCTCGACGACCTCACCGAGGAGCGTGTCCTCGTCGCACTCGACGACGAAGTCGGCCGAGGCACCGGACGGCAGGTGCGCGGCGGTGAAGGTCACGCGCACGCGGAGTGCTCCGTGCTGTGGTCCGTGGTCGTCGCAGAGCGCCCCGACGAGGCCCCCCGCAGCGTCGTGCTGCCGCTCATGCGTCGATTCTCGCAGGTTCCCGCGGCGAGCGGGCCTGGTCGCGTCCGGCTCGTGGGAATGAGGACGGACTGGAGGCGCGGTGCAGGAACGCCTGTTCGTCCAGCCGGGTACGCGGTCACGGAGCAGACACGGTGGTCGCAGTGCCGTGCTCTTCCGTCCTCGTCACGCTGGGTCCGGAGTGACCAGCAGCCCGAGTGCGAACCGATCCACCAAGGGCGCAGTGAACGCCTCGTCCGCCCGCTTCGGGATGAAGGTGGTCAGAACCGCGGTCAGCGGATCCGGGAGTTGCTCGACGGGCTGGACCCAGCGGATCGTCGTGGAGGGGACCGCGCGTCGCAGGATCGAGCGAGCGGGCGTCTCCGTCCGGTCGAGGATCCGCGTCGCGCGACCGAGCGCCGTCGTGACGGTCGTCACATCGGGATCGATGGTCCGTTCGGCGAGCGGCACGAGCGCGTCGTCGACCGCTCGGCCGGCAGCATCGAGTCCGGGGAAGTACTGGACGACCGTGTACGCGAGCAGCTCGACCACCGGAGTGTCGGTCGTCAGGACGAAGAAGTCGTGAGCATCGACGTCGTCGCGGAGTCGAGCCAGTTCGGTCATGGCCCTCTGCAGTGATGCTTCGAGACGCTTCGGAACGGGCCCGTGGAGGTGGCTGACCACGTTCGCGGTCGCAGCGCGCGCGGTCGCGAGCGGGTCGCCCTCGACGAACTTCGTCCACGCATCGACGTAGTCGAACTCGAGTCCCACCAGGAGTTCTCCCCTTCTCGGCCACGGCCTCGATCGACTCCTGGAGACGACGCCGCCGGATGTTCCTGTCGTTGGCGAACTCCTCGCTCGCAGCGCCGCACGCCGACGAGTCGATGCTCGCCTCCGCGGCTGCCGCGGCAGTGCGTTCCGTCCCGTCACACCGAGAGCGATGGCCGGCGCCCGTGGGCACCGGCCATCACCGTCGAGTCCCGCTCTCAGCCGATGCTGGAGGCGAGCTGCTCGTCGGTCGACTCGAGCGTGTTCGCCGCGCTCTCGAGGAAGCCGGCCATGCCGTCGATCGCCTGGATCGTCTGCGTGGCACCGGAGTTGAACTCCGAGTAGGTGGCGTCGAAGGCCTTCGACGACTTGTCGGTGACGTACCCCGACGAGACGAGGTTGTCGATCTGGCTCTTGAGCTGGCTGAGCTGGTCCTCGATGGCCTTCTGGCCGTTGCGCAGCTGCGAAGCCTGGTTGCGGAGATCGTCGTAGGTGACGTTGACGTTTGCCATGTGCATACCCTCCCGATGCGGTATCTGATGTACCGGGAGCCCCCCGGCCGTTTCGACCATACTTGATCCGGTTGCATCTCGCACCGGTTCGGACGAGGAAGTGGACGAGGGGGAGGCCGTGGCTCGACGTCGGAAGGACGAGGAGACGCCGCACCGGCCCGTGGTGACGAGCGCCGAGGTCACGCGGGACCGCGAGGCCGGGTACCTGTCCCGGGCGTGGGTGCTGCCGTCTGCGCCGGCGTCCGACCGCACACCGGACACCGAGGTGCGGTCGGAGTACGCACTCCCCACGATCGGCGTCGTCCCGCGGCTCGTGCTCGAGGTCGGTCCCGGCGAGGTGGTCCCGTTGGACCACCCGGTGGTGCTCGGCCGTCGTGTCCCCACCGTCCCCGGCCGGCGCGCCGTGCTGCTGGACGACCCTGGGCGCTCGGTGTCGCGTGAGCACGCCGCCCTGCGTCCGACGGGCGACGGCGGCCTGGTCGTCGAGGACCTCGGCTCGGCGAACGGCACGGTCGTGGTGCGGGCGTCGGGGGCGCAGGAGGCGAGCATCGGCGGCGCGCAGGTCGTGGCACGGCCCGGCGACGTGGTGATGGTGGGCGACTACGCCGTCCGCGTCCTCGCTGGCTGAGCACGTCGCCCGACCCGCCGCATCGCACGGAGCAGCAGCGGCCCGGGCAGGCGCAGCGCCCACCCCGGGACGAGTGCGCGCGCGACGCGGACCGCACGCACGACCCGCCGGAAGCGCCGCCGTTCGCGCGGCCCCCACGCGAAGCCGTACGCCGTCCGCAGTTGCTCGGGCAGCATGCCGACGGTCACCACCCGGACGAGCGGCATCGCCGCGCGCACCCACAGCGGCGCGAACCGCGGGTGCAGCAGGTCGCGCACGACCCCGCGGGCGTCGTCGGTCACGTCGAGCGTCGGCAGGGTCGCCGCCCAGTACCGGTCGAAGTCGGCGACGGAGTCGAACCAGCCGTCCTCGGGCACGCGCAGTGCGGTGGCGATGGGTGCGTACGCCCGCAGGACCGCCTCGGCGACGTCGGGTGCGAGCGGCTCGGCGAGCAGGGCGTGGGTGGCGCGGGCGGAGTCGAACAGCGTGGCGGCCACCCACCGCTGCCGGGCGACGTCGTCGGCACCCGCGACCGGCCGGTGCGCGCGGTGCACGAACGCGGCGGCCGTCGCGGCGTCCGCCTCGCTGCCGATGACGACGGCGTAGACGAACATCAGCGTGTGGGCGAGCCGCTGCTGCGGCCGCCGGGCGAAGTCGGAGTGCCGGCGGACGCCGGCAGCCACGACCGGGTCGGCGATCTGCAGCAGGATGGCGCGGCCACCGGCCGCGACCGGCGTGCTGTCGGCCAGCAGTCGACGGAGGGCGCGGTCGTGGACGCGACCGCCCACCGGACGGGAGGCGCGAGGCACGTCCGGCACCGCGCCTCCAGACCGTCGGCGGGTCACCGTCGACCCCCGCGACGTCGCGTCCGTCGGCGGGGTGCGAGGTCGAACGCGAGGGCGGCAGCGAGGGCGAGGCCGCCGCTGGCCAGGGCGGGGACGAGCCAGCCGGGCCGGACCTCCGGCGAGCCGCTCGCGGCGAGCAGCGTGACCACCAGCCACACGGCGGGCAGCGGCCAGGCGTGTGCGACGGCTCCGGACACCACCGCGAGCGCGACGCCGGCGACGAGGAGCGGGAGCCAGACGGCGCCCGCGCCGGACTGCACACCGGTGTGCGCGGCGGCGGCGACCAGGAGCAGTGCCGCGAGGGCGACCAGCCGGGCCACCGCGGGCATGCGGCGGAGGCGGTCACGGACGACGCGGAGCACGGCCCGATCGTACTGGGCCGTGCTCCGCGGTCGTGGGGACGAGGTGCTCGTCAGAGGGGGCCGGAGCCGTCCTCGGTCGCGAGGTTGCGGCCGTCCTCGTCGGAGTCGTGCTCCCACAGGTCCGGCGAGCCCTCGACCGGCGCGCCTCCGGTGGGGCCGTCGTCGGTGCCGTCGCCCGGCTGCGGGTCGACCGTCTCACCGGCGACCGCGTCGTTGGTCACTGTCTCGAGGGAGTCCTCGGACTCGTCGACCTCGTACGGGCCCACGTGTTCGCGGTCGATGTCGTCCTCGCGGCGCTGCTGCGAGTCGAAGTCGTCGACCGGGCTGATGCCGGGGTCGCTCATGCGGTGTCCTTCCGTCGGGGGCTTCCTGTGTACGCCTCGTGGCTGCGGACGTCCTCGGCTCGGTGCGCGGGCCGCCAGGTCCCCGGGCGCTTGGCGCGGACGCCGTGCTGCCCGGGCCTGGCCGCTTCGCACGGTGTTCACCTGCGGGCCACCTCCGGGTCACGGGAGCGAGGCACACTTCCCGTGCTCGGGGGAGTGGAGCGCGGTCGCCGACGGGTGGTCGAGCGACCGCGCCTTCCCCTGCACGGGCACCGGTCAGACGCGCTCGAGCAGGTGCCGCTCCTCGACGTCGGCCAGGCCGAGCGTCTTGTACCCGGCGGACTCGAAGAACACCGTCACGCGGTCGTCCTCGGTGCTCATCACGGTGCCGCGGCCCCACTGTGCGTGCTCGACCGGCGACTCCGGCGGCCAGGCGTCGTCGTTCGCCCCGTCCGCTCCGTGGGCGTCGTCGTCGTAGGCGGTCCCGGACGTGCAGGTGTCGCAGTTGCCGCAGGGCTCGGCGAGCTCGTCGCCGAAGTACCCCAGCAGGAACTGCCGGCGGCAGCCGGACGTCTCGGCGAACCGGCGCATCATCGCGATCCGGGACTCCTCGATCTCCTCGCGCTCCTTCGCCTGCGCCTTCGCGAGGTCGGCCGCCGCATCGGCGTCGGTCGGGCCGTCCGGTCGACGGCGCAGGCCGTCCTCGCCGTCGTCGAGCGCGCCGGCGTCGACGAGCGCGTTGGCCGACCGTCCCGCGGTGCGCGCGGCCAGTCCGGAGCGCTCGGCGAGCTCCGACCGGGCCAGGGATCCGTCGGCGGGGACGGCGTCGAACACGGCACGGAGCGACGCGGGTCGCGGCGAGCCGGACGCGAAGAAGCGGCGGAGTCCGAGGTCCTCGGCGCGGTAGTGCATGGTGGCGAGCCCGACGTCACCGTCGCGCCCGGCACGACCGACCTCCTGGTAGTAGGCGTCGACGGACTCGGGGACGTCGGCGTGCACGACGAACCGGACGTCGGGCTTGTCGATCCCCATGCCGAACGCGCTCGTGGCGACGACCACGTCGAGGTCGCCGTCGAGGAACTCGTGGTGCACCTGCTCGCGGTCGCGGACACGGAGACCGGCGTGGTAGCCCTTCGCCCGGCGGCCGCTCTCCACGAGTTCGTCCGCGTAGACCAGGGTCTCGGCGCGGGTGGCGACGTAGACGATGCCGACTCCCTCGAGCCCGACGACCTGTTCCACCACGGCCTCGCGCTTCGACTCGTCGTCCGCGTGCCGGACCACCTCGAAGCGCAGGTTCGGCCGGTCGAAGCCGGTGGCGACGACGAGCGGGTCGCGCATGCCGAGCCGCTCGACGATCTCGGCGCGCACGGGCGCGGACCCGGTGGCGGTCATCGCGAGGACCGGGGGGCGCCCGAGCCGTTCGATCACCTCGCCGAGCACGAGGTAGTCGGGGCGGAAGTCGTGGCCCCAGCTCGACACGCAGTGCGCCTCGTCGACGGTGACGAGGGCGACGCCGGCCTCGCGGAGGCGGTCGACGACCTCGTCCTTCGCGAGCTGCTCGGGGGCGAGGAAGACGTAGCGGGCCTCGCCGGAGGCGACCGCGTCCCAGGCGTCGGTGAGTTCGCGTGCGCCGCGGGTGGCGTTGATCGTGACCGCGCGGGGTGCGTCCGGGTGGTCCTCGATGCCGACGACCTGGTCCTCCTGCAGGGCGACGAGCGGCGAGACGACGACGACCGCGCCGTCGAGGGCGAGGGCTGCGACCTGGTAGATCGCGGACTTCCCGGAGCCCGTCGGCATGAGCGCCAGGGCGTCGCGGCCGTCGAGCACGGCGTCGACGACCTGCTCCTGCTCGGGGTGCAGGGTCCAGCCGAAGACGTCGGCGGTACGGGTACGGAGTTGCTTGTCCACCCGTCGACCGTGCCCGTCGCTCGCTGGTGGGTCGCTCGGCACTGCGTCCCCCGGCCACCCGGACCGAGGGACCAGTCGCCCGGACCGGGGGGAGCCGGCCGCCCGGACCGGGAGCCGGTCGTCCGGCCCGGTGAGCCGTCCACCCGGCGGCGGTATGGTGGGCGCGGCCGTTGTCTCGACATCGAGCGACCCTCGATGGTGAGTGCGACCCGATGACCGATGCCGATCGCACGAACCGTGCGGGAAGAAGAACAGCGTGGATCTTTTCGAGTACCAGGCCAGGGACCTCTTCGAGTCCTACGGCGTCCCTGTGCTGCAGGGCATCACCGCCGACACCCCCGAGGAGGCGAAGGCGGCCGCCGAGCGGATCGGCGGCGTGGTCGTCGTCAAGGCGCAGGTGAAGGTCGGCGGTCGCGGCAAGGCCGGCGGTGTGAAGGTCGCGAAGACCCCGGACGAGGCGTACGAGCACGCGAAGGCGATCCTCGGCCTCGACATCAAGGGACACACGGTGCAGCGCGTGATGGTCGCCCAGGGCGCCGACATCGCCGAGGAGTTCTACTTCTCGGTGCTGCTCGACCGGGCGAACCGCTCGTACCTGTCGCTCGTCAGCGTCGAGGGCGGCATGGAGATCGAGCAGCTCGCGGTCGAGAAGCCCGAGGCGCTCGCGCGCGTCGAGGTGAACCCCCTCACCGGCATCAACAAGGAGGCGGCGCTCGACATCGCACGTCAGGCGGGCTTCCCCTCCGGGCTCCAGGACCAGGTCGCTGACGTCTTCGTGAAGCTGTACGACGTCTTCGCGGGCGAGGACGCCACCCTCGTCGAGGTGAACCCGCTCGTCCGGACCGGCGACGGTCAGATCCTCGCGCTCGACGGCAAGGTCTCGCTCGACGAGAACGCCGACTTCCGCCACGAGGCGCACAAGGACCTCGAGGACACCGCGAGCGAGGACCCGCTCGAGGCGAAGGCGAAGCAGCACGGCCTGAACTACGTGAAGCTCGACGGCGAGGTCGGCGTGATCGGCAACGGCGCTGGGCTCGTCATGTCGACGCTCGACGTCGTCGCCTACGCCGGTGAGCGCCACGGCGGCGTGAAGCCCGCGAACTTCCTCGACATCGGCGGCGGCGCCTCGGCCGAGGTCATGGCGAACGGCCTCGACGTCATCCTCGGTGACCCGCAGGTGAAGAGCGTCTTCGTCAACGTCTTCGGCGGCATCACCGCCTGCGACGCCGTCGCGAACGGCATCGTCGCCGCGCTCGGCATCCTCGGCGACGCGGCCACCAAGCCGCTCGTCGTCCGCCTCGACGGCAACAACGTGGACGAGGGACGTCGGATCCTGGCGGAGGCGGCGCACCCGCTCGTCACCGTCGCCGAGACCATGGACGATGCGGCCGAGCAGGCCGCCGAGCTCGCCGCGGCCGCGGCGTAAGGAGCACCAGAGCAATGTCGATCTTCCTCAACAAGGACTCGAAGGTCATCGTCCAGGGCATCACCGGCGGCGAGGGCACGAAGCACACCGCGCTCATGCTCAAGGCCGGCACGCAGGTCGTCGGTGGCGTGAACGCCCGCAAGGCGGGTACGACCGTCACGCACGGTGACGTCGAGCTGCCGGTGTTCGGCTCGGTGCGCGAGGCCATCGACACCACCGGTGCCGACGTCTCGATCGTCTTCGTCCCGCCGGCGTTCGCGAAGGACGCCGTGATGGAGGCCATCGACGCCGAGATCCCGCTCGTCGTCGTGATCACCGAGGGCATCCCCGTGCAGGACTCCGCCGCCTTCTGGGCGCACGCGAAGGCCCTCGGCGGCAAGACCCGCATCATCGGCCCGAACTGCCCCGGCATCATCACGCCGGGGGAGTCGCTCGTCGGCATCACCCCGGCGACGATCACCGGCAAGGGCCCGATCGGCCTGGTCTCGAAGTCCGGCACGCTGACCTACCAGATGATGTACGAGCTCCGTGACCTGGGCTTCTCGACCGCCATCGGCATCGGCGGCGACCCGGTCATCGGGACGACGCACATCGATGCGCTCGCCGCGTTCGAGGCCGACCCCGAGACCGAGGCGATCGTGATGATCGGCGAGATCGGCGGCGACGCCGAGGAGCGCGCGGCCGACTACATCAAGGCGCACGTCACGAAGCCGGTCGTCGGGTACGTCGCGGGCTTCACCGCCCCCGAGGGCAAGACCATGGGCCACGCCGGTGCGATCGTCTCCGGATCCGCCGGTACCGCAGAGGCGAAGAAGCAGGCGCTCGAAGCGGCGGGCGTGAAGGTCGGCAAGACGCCGTCCGAGACGGCCGCGCTGCTTCGCGAGGTGGTCGCCGCGCGCTAGCGGCACACGACGCGACCACGGGTCGGACGGGAGGCGCGGTGCCGGCTGGCACCGCGCCTCCCGTCCGTCTTCCTCCCGCCGTTACTCCTGGCGCTGTCCACTGTCCGCAGTCGCCTCGTTCTGGGGGTACGCGGGCCGCTGGGTGCGCCGTCCCCGACTGCCAGGATGAGCGCGCATCGTCCACAGAACGAGAGACCCGAACTCCATGCACGCACTCCGTTCACGCGCGCTCGCGGCCGGCATCGCCCTCGGCACCATCGCCGGGGCCGCACTCGTCGGCACGGCCATCCCGGCGTCCGCCGCGTCGCAGGACGACTCACAGGGCTTCCCGGCCTCCGGCAATGTGCAGACCTTCACGGTCCCTCCCGGTGTCTCCGAGATCTACGTCGACATCGCGGGTGCGCAGGGTGGCGCCGGCTACGGCGCCGGTGCCGCTGGTGCCGAACTGACGGGCACGCTGTCGGTCATCCCGGGTCAGCAGCTGAACATCCTCGTCGGCACCATGGGTGCCAACGGACAGCAGTACTCGAGCGGTGGCGGCGGTGGTGGCGGTTCGTTCATCTACACGACCCCCGACCAGGCCGGCATCCTCGCGGTCGCCGGTGGCGGCGGCGGCACCGGCTCGAACCGGTACGGCTTCGCCGCCTCGACCACCACGGCGGGCGTGACCGGCGACAACGGCGGCGGCGCCGGTGGGACCGGCGGGTCCGGCGGCTCGGGCGCGTCCAGCGCCGGCGGCGGCGGTCTGCTCAGCGGCGGGACCGGACAGGGCGCGGGCGCCTCCCTCGCCGCCGGTGGCGCCGGTGGTGCCGGTGGACGGGCCGGCGGGTTCGGCGGTGGCGGGGCGTCCAGCTCGGTCGCTGGCGGCGGCGGCGGCGGCTACAGCGGTGGCGGTGCCGGACAGTTCGCGAACGGCGGCGCCGGCGGTGGCGGTGGCGGCGGGTCGTACTTCGCGGGCGCCCTCAGCGGTGCCGTTGCGAACCACGGTGGCAACGGCTCCGTCACGTTCTCCTGGCCGTCCAAGCTCACCCTCGTGTCGCCCGCCTCGGGCTTCCCGGGAGACCGGATCACCATCACCGGGTCGGGTCTCCAGGGAGCCTCCGTGTCCGTGGCCGGCGTCCGCGCGCCGGTGCAGTCGTCCTCGGAGACCGAGATCGTGGCCACGGTCCCGGCGCAGCCGCAGCCTCTGTACGGCGCGCAGCGGGTCGACGTCCGGATGGTCAGCGGTCTCTCCTACCCGGTGGTCGGGGCCTTCACGTACACGCCGGCGCCGACGGTCTCCTCGGTCAGCCCCGGAACGGTGCAGCGGGGGTACCCCGTCACGATCGCGGGCAACGGGTTCACCGGCACGACCGGCGTCTCCTTCGGCAGCTACCCGGCCGGCTCCTTCACGGTCGTGTCCGACACCTCGATCACGGCGTCGATCTCCGCCGCCCTGCCCGCGAGCACCGTCGACGTCCGCGTCACGAACCCGAGCGGCACGAGCGCGACCGGTCCGGGTGACCAGGTCACCGTCCAGCCGGCGACGGTCGTCGTCAGTCCGGCGACCCTCGCCTCGGCGACGTCCGGTGTGGCGTACGACCAGACGCTCACTGCGAGTGGGAGCACCTCGCCGTACGCCTTCTCCGTCACGGCCGGAACCCTGCCGCCGGGTGTGACGCTCTCGCCGCTCGGCAGACTGATCGGGACGCCCACCGTGGCGGGGGCGTTCACGTTCACCGCCACGGCCAACTCCTCGGACGTCGACGGCACACGGGGATCACGGAGCTACGCCCTCGTGGTGGCCGAACCCGTGCCGACCGTCAGCAGCATCACGCCGGCGTCGGGCTCCGTCTCCGGCGGCACCGACGTGACCATCACCGGGACGGGGTTCTCCGGACCCACGACGGTCTCGTTCGGGGACACCACGGTCACCGCCGTCGTCGACTCCCCGACCTCGATCACCGCGACCAGCCCCCGTGCGACCGAGCCGGGCCCGGTCGACGTGGTGGTCACGTCGGCCGGCGGGCCGAGCGCCACCTCCGCAGCTGCCCGGTTCACCTACTCGGCCCCGGTCGTCACCGTCACGCCCGGGACGCTGCCCGACGGCAAGCAGGGGGAGCCGTACTCGCAGGAGTTCGCGGCGTCCGGTGACCAGAGCGCCACGCACCGCTTCTCGATCACCGCCGGCTCGCTGCCGGACGGGTTGACACTCGCCGAGAACGGCACGCTCGCCGGCACGCCGACCGAGCAGGGCACCTTCGACGTCACGGTGACCGCGACCGGAGCCGACGGCTACCGCGGTTCGGTCGAGGTCGGCCTGGTGGTCGCGTCGTCCGCGCCGACCGTGACCGCAGTATCCCCGGCGTCGGGCCATGCCGGCCAGACCGTCACGGTCACCGGCACCGACCTCACCGGGGCCACCGTGACCGTCGGCGGCGTGGACGCATCGGTCGACACGACGGCGACGAACACCGCCGGCTCCCTGTCCGTGGTCGTGCCCGTCGCCGCCGCGCGTGCCGCGGGTGACGCGGTGGACGTCACCGTCACGAACCGCTGGGGCTCGGCGACGGCCGCGCAGTCGTTCACCTACGAGACCACCCCCGCCCTCGTGCTCGACCCGGCCTTCGACCAGGGCGACCGCGTCGTGGGTGCCCGGGTGCGGATCGTGGCGTCCGGCTTCGCAGCGGGCGAGGCCGTCACGGCCGTCGTGCACTCGACGCCGACCACGCTGTTCACCGGGACCACCGACGCCACCGGGTCCCTCGACCAGGAGGTCACGCTGCCCGCACTCGAGGCAGGGAGCCACGAGCTCGTCGTCACCGCCGGCGACCGTGCGGCGCACCTCTGGTTCGCCGTCGACCGCTCCGGCGTCGTCACCGGCCTGTCGGCAGTGGGGCCGGTGCAGCCCGTCATCGGGTCGATGCCGCCTGCGTCGGCGCCGGGCAGCGCGTCCGGACCGACGGCGCCTGGCGCCCTCGCGTTCACCGGCGCAGACGTCAGCGGACCGCTCGCCGCGGGCGGGCTCCTGCTGTTCCTCGGTTTCGGGGTGCTGGTGGCCGCTCGCCGCCGTCGGACGGCTCGCTGACAGGACGCGACCACGGGTCGGACGGGAGGCGCGGTGCCGGCTGGCACCGCGCCTCCCGTCCGTCTGCGCCCGGCCTGAGTCTCCGGGCCGGCCGCGCGGCGAGGTCGCGGCGGCGACGGCGGGACGTATCCTCGCTGCGATGAACCGCCTGGGAACCGCACTGCTCGCCGCGATCGAGGCGGTCGTGACGGTCGGTGTCGGCCTCGGGATCGCCGTCGTGCCGCTGACGCTGCTCTGGGGGTTCGAGTACGGACTCCAGGTCGACTGGGACGTCTTCTGGACCGCCGCGGGCAGCGTCTGGCTCGTCGGGCACGGCGTGGACGTGTCCTTCGTGCTCGGCTCGGCCCTCGCGAAGTCGTCCGGGGTGAGCGGCGCCGCGGACCCGATCCACGTCACGCTCGCCGCCCTCGGGTTCGCGATGGTCACCGCCTGGCTCGGCGGACGCGCCGGACGACGGTTCGCGGAGACCGAGCACCGCACGACCGGCCTGGTCGTCGGTACCGCCGCGGTCGCGGTCCTCGGACTCGCCGTCGCGTTGTCGACGAGGACCGCCGCGGTCGACGCCGTCGTCTGGCAGGCCGTCGTGTTGCCCGCACTCTGGTTCGGCGTCCCCGCCCTCGTCACCTCCGAGGTGTGCCGACGCCGTCGCGGCCTGCCCGCCGACGCCCTCACGCAGCGCGTGCTCGACCAGGTCGACCGCGTCCCCGCCGTCTGGCGCGCCGTCGTCGGGTTCGGACTCCGTGCCGGGACCGCCGCCACCGCCGCGGTGGTCGCGGTCGCCGGGATCGTCGTCACCCTCCTGCTGTTCACCTCGTTCGCCGAGGTCATCGCGCTCTACGAGCGCTCGCACGCGGGGGTCGTCGGCGGCATCGCGCTCACCGTCGGACAGCTCGCCTTCCTGCCGGACTTCGTGGGCTGGGCGGTCGCCTGGATCGTCGGCCCCGGGTTCGCGATCGGCACCGGGTCGAGCGTCTCGCCGGTCGGCACCGTCCTCGGCCCGATCCCCGGGCTGCCGGTGTTCGGCGCGCTGCCCGCCTCGGGGCACACCTTCGGGCTCGTCTGGGTCCTCGTGCCGGTGATCGCCGGGTTCGTGGTCGGCGGTCTCCTCCGCCCGCGGCTCGTCCGCGCGCTGGGCAGCGCCGACACCGCGCTGCACCGGGCACTCGGCGGCATCGCCGCGGGTGTCGTCGCCGGGCTGCTCGCGGGCGGGACCGCCTGGCTCACGTCGGGGTCGTTCGGCCCCGGACGGCTCGCCGACGTCGGACCGCACGCGTTCGTCGTCGGCGCGTTCGCGGCGCTCGAGGTCGGCCTGCCGGCAGCGGTGGCCCTGGCGATCGGGAGCGACCTCGTCCGGCTGCCCGCTGGTGGCTTCGGTCGCGAGCGCTGGCACGGGGACGAGGACGAGGGCTCGGCGGACGCCGACGCCCGGTCCGACGCCGACGCCCGGTCGGACGCCGACGATCTCCGGACGGGATCGCTGCTCGCCGCGCTCGACGAGGCCGGGGCCGGGCGCACCACCGAGGTGCACCGCTTCGTGGTCGAGGAGGCGCACGGGGAGCCGACCAGCGCGGGCGTCCACCCCGGCGATCCGGACGGGTCTCCCGCCGGTGGGCCCCTCGCTACCGGCAGCCCGACCACCGCCGACGCCGCCCCGGGCAGCGCCCCGTCCGTCGTCCCCGCACCGGTGCACGCCGAGACGGACGTCCCGCTGCCCGAGTGGGCGCGCACCGACGTGGTCGCCGCCGACCGGCTCGCCGACGCCCCCGTTCCCCGCGCCGGTGCGGGGCGTGGCGGAGCCCTCCGGGACCGGCTGCGCGGTGCCGCCGACGGTCTCCGCGACCGTGCGGAGGGGCTCCGCGACCGCGTGACCGGTGCTGACGCCGTCCACGACGAGGGGGCACCGGCGGCGACCTCCGCTCCGACGGACTCCGACCCGGAGCACACCGACGCACAGCCCGCGTTCCCGTGGAGCACCGAGGAGTTCGTCGCCGGGCGGGACGACGCCGACGCCGACGCCGACGCTCCCGCACCTCGGCCGTCGGGTGCCCAGGGGGCCCCGACGTGGGACCGCACCGACCAGATCCCCGAGGACGAGCTGCCCTGGTGGCGGAAGCCGTCCGACCGACGCTGACGCACGGCCGTCGCACACCACCCGGTCGCCGGTAGGGTTGTCACCGTGCTCGAACTGGTCGTCCTGATCTCCGGTACCGGCTCGAACCTCCGGGCCCTCCTCGACGCGACCCTCGACGCCGAGTACCCGGCACGGGTCGTCGCCATCGGAGCCGACCGCGACGCCGAGGGCCTCGGTCTCGGCGAGGAGTACGGGATCCCCACCTTCACGGTGCCGTTCTCGCGCTTCGCCACGCGTGCGGAGTGGGGTGCCGAGCTCGCCGCGCAGATCCGCACGTGGACCCCGGACCTGCTCGTGCTGTCCGGCCTCATGCGCCTGCTGCCGCCTGCCGTGGTTTCGGAGTTCGGCCCCGCGATCATCAACACCCACCCGGCGTACCTGCCCGAGTTCCCCGGCGCGCACGGCGTGCGGGACGCCCTCGCGGCCGGCGTCACCGAGACCGGCGCGAGCGTCATCCAGGTCGACGACGGCGTCGACAGCGGCCCGATCCTCGCGCAGGAGCGTGTGCCGGTGCTGCCGGGCGACTCCGAGTCGACGCTCCACGACCGCATCAAGCCCGTCGAGCGACGGCTCCTCATCCAGACCATCCTCGACATCGCCAACGGCACCACCGACCTGAAGGGCACCCCGAGCGCATGAGCGTGCACGCAGCCGACCCCAGCCTGTACCGCGACCGGGACGTCGTGCCCGTGCGTCGCGCGCTCATCTCGGTGAGCGACAAGTCCGGCCTGCTCGAGCTCGCCGGAGCGCTCGCCGACGCGGGCGTCGAGCTCGTCTCGACGGGCTCCACGGCGCAGACGATCCGCGACGCCGGGTACCAGGTGACCGACGTCGCGAGTGTGACCGGCTTCCCGGAGTCGCTCGACGGTCGCGTGAAGACGCTGCACCCGTCCGTGCACGCGGGCCTGCTCGCCGACCTGCGTCTCGAGTCGCACGAGCAGCAGCTCGCCGACCTGGGCATCGCGCCGTTCGAGCTCGTGGTCGTGAACCTCTACCCGTTCGTCGAGACGGTGGCCTCGGGCGCCGACGCCGCGACCGTCGTCGAGAACGTCGACATCGGCGGCCCGGCCATGGTCCGCGCGTCGGCGAAGAACCACCCGAACGTGGCGATCGTCGTCTCGCCGTCCGCCTACGCCGAGGTCGTCGAGGCCGTCCGCGCCGGCGGCACGACCCTCGCGCTCCGCAAGCGGCTCGCGGCGCAGGCCTTCGCGCACACCGCCGCGTACGACACCGCGGTGGCGAGCTACTTCGCGACCGACGTCGTCGAGCAGACCGCGGCGAGCGACGTCGAGACCCCCGGCTCCTTCGACGCGACGCTCGCGTTCCGCGCCGACCTCGCGGCGACGCTCCGCTACGGCGAGAACGCCCACCAGGCCGCTGCGCTCTACACACAGGCCGGGGGGACCGGCATCGCACAGGCGACGCAGCTGCACGGCAAGGAGATGTCGTACAACAACTACGTCGACGCCGACGCGGCGGTCCGTGCCGCCTACGACTTCGACGAACCGGCCGTGGCGATCATCAAGCACGCGAACCCGTGCGGCATCGCGGTCGCCCCGGTGGACGCCGCCGACCCGATCGCGTCGGCGCACGCGGCCGCCCACGCCTGCGACCCGCTGTCGGCGTTCGGCGGGGTGATCGCCGCGAACCGTCCGGTCACCAGGACGATGGCCGAGACCGTCGCCGACATCTTCACCGAGGTGGTCGTCGCGCCGGGCTTCGACCCCGAGGCGGTCGAGATCCTGTCCCGCAAGAAGAACATCCGCCTGCTCACGCTGCCGGCCGACTTCGCCCTCGCCGAGCGCGAGGTCAAGCAGATCTCCGGCGGCTTCCTCGTGCAGGACGCCGACCGCTTCACCGCCTTCGACCAGTCCACCTGGACCCTGGTGGCGGGCGAGCCGGCGGACGAGCAGACCCTGGCCGACCTGGCGTTCGCGTGGAAGGCGAGCCGCGCGGTGAAGTCGAACGGCATCCTGCTGGCGAACCAGGGGGCGAGCGTCGGCGTGGGCATGGGCCAGGTCAACCGCGTCGACTCGTGCCACCTCGCGGTGCAGCGAGCGGGCGAGCGTGCCGCGGGCAGCGTCGCGGCGTCGGACGCGTTCTTCCCGTTCGCCGACGGGCTGCAGGTGCTGCTCGACGCCGGGGTCCGCGCCGTGGCGCAGCCCGGGGGCAGCGTCCGCGACGACGAGGTGATCGCGGCGGCCCAGGCTGCCGGCGTGACGATGTACCTCACGGGCGAGCGACACTTCTTCCACTGAGTCGATCTACCTCGGACCCGTTGCGCGGCACGGAGGACCGTGAATAGTCTGTAAGGCTCCGCGGCAGACACCGACGATCCCTCCGGACCGGCGGCACCGCGGACACAACGGTGACGACGACGACGACTGGAGTGACGATGGACACGACGACCATGACCGCGGCGACGATCGGCCGTGCGGACGTCGGAGCCGTCGTGGGGACCGCTCCCGACGCACGACCGGCGACGGTCCCGGCACCGCTGGCCGCGTAGGGCTGCTCCCACAGCCCGACCACGCAGACCCCGGAGGACGAGCCGTCCGCCGGGAGCACTCCGACCGAACCGACGCCGCCTCAGCGGCGGCGAGCCGCCGACCGGCCGCACCCGCCCCGCCAGGGGTGAGGACGGGTCCGGACCCGGCCGCCCGCTCGGCCGACGACCACCACGCAACGGACACCGAGCCTCCAGACCGGCCCAGAGCCGACCCGGGGGACCCGGCACGACGCACGAGGACGCACGCATGTCCAAGACGCCAGACCAGGCGCGCCCGTCCACCGACCGACCCTCGACCCTGCGCGCGATCGCGCGCATCTCGCCGTACGTCAAGCCCTACCGCTGGCGCCTGCTCAGCGGTGTGGCGGCGGCGATGGGCGCCTCCCTCGTGGCGCTCGCCATCCCCTACGTGCTGCAGTGGCTCGTCGACGGCCCGCTGTCGTCGCGCGACGCCTCGCAGATCTGGCCGGCCGGCCTCGCCGTGCTCGCGCTCGGGGCGCTCGAGGCGTTCTTCATCGCCTCGCGCCGTCGGCTCGTGATGCGCCCCTCGACCCGCATCGAGTCGAGCATGCGCAACGCGCTGTACGCCAAGCTGCAGGACCTGCCGGTGTCGTTCCACGACCGCTGGGAGTCCGGGCAGCTGCTCTCCCGCTCGGTGTCCGACCTGTCGCTGATCCGACGGTGGCTGGCCTTCGGTGTCGTCCTGCTCGTGGTGAACATCGTCACGATCGCGGTCGGCTTCGTGGTCCTGTTCACCTTCGGGTGGCTGCTCGGGCTCATCTTCCTGGTGGCCTGCATCCCGATCTGGGTGACCGCGCTGCTGTTCGAGCGGAAGTACTCCGTCGTCGCACGGCGCAGCCAGGACCAGGTCGGCGACCTCGCGACGAGCGTCGAGCAGTCGGTGCACGGCATCCGCGTGCTCAAGGCGTTCGGTCGCGGCCGCAGCAAGCTCGAGGAGTTCAGCGAGCAGGCCGAGGCGCTGCGCGGCACCGAGATCGAGAAGGCGAAGGCCATCGCGAGCATCTGGCTGTGGCTGCTGCTCGTGCCCGACGTCGCCTTCGCGCTCTGCCTGCTCGCCGGCATCTGGCTCGCCTCGCAGGGCGAGATGACGGTCGGCCAGCTCTTCGCGTTCTTCGCGACCGCGACGGTGCTGCGGTTCCCGATCGAGTCGATCGGCTTCTTCCTGTCGATGACGTTCGACACCCGCACGGCGGTCGACCGCTTCTTCGAGGTGATGGACTCCGAGAACACCATCCAGGAGCCGACCGAGCCGGAGACCATCGCCGAGCCGCACGGTGCACTCGCGTTCAACGACGTGCACTTCCGGTACCAGGACTCCCCGGCGCAGTACCCGGACCTGGTGAACGGCGTCGAGCTGCGGCTCGAACCGGGCGAGACGATGGCGCTCGTCGGGCTGACCGGCAGCGGCAAGACGACGCTGCTCGCGCTCGTCCCGCGCCTGTACGACGTGACCGGGGGATCGGTCACGATCGACGGCGTCGACATCCGGCGGCTCACCCGCGCGGAGCTGCGTCGGCACGTCGCGGTCGCCTTCGAGGACGCCACGCTGTTCTCGACGTCGGTCCGTGACAACGTGCTGCTCGGGCGTCCGGACCTGTCCGGCGACGAGGCGGAGCGGATCATGCGCGAGGCGCTCGACATCGCGCAGGCGTCGTTCGTCGACGACCTGCCCGAGGGCGTCGACACCCGGGTCGGTGAGGAGGGCCTGTCGCTCTCCGGTGGTCAGCGGCAGCGCCTGGCGCTCGCCCGGGCGATCGCCGCGCGGCCGGCGGTGCTCGTGCTCGACGACCCGCTGTCCGCGCTCGACGTCGACACCGAGGCACGCGTCGAGGCCGGTCTGCGTCGTGTCCTCGCGGACACGACGTCGTTGATCGTCGCCCACCGTCCGTCCACCGTGACGCTCGCCGACCGCGTGGCGCTCATGGAGAACGGCCGGATCACCGCCGTCGGCACCCACTCGGAGCTGATGGCCACCAACGAGCACTACCGCTACGTCATCTCCTCGCTCGACGAGGACGACGCACCCGCCCGAGAGGAGGCGATGGCATGAGCCAGCAGGACCAGTACCCGCCCGTCGACACGGCAGCCGGCCCGGGAGGCGCGGATGCCGTCCTCGACGAGGCTGCGGACGCGCAGGCTGCCGCGCCGATCACCGCGTCGATCACCACCCTGGGCGTGCGCGGCGAGGAGCGCCAGGACTACACGAAGGCGGAGAGCAAGCGCCTGCGGCGCCGCTCCCTCGCCCTGCTCGGTTCGCTCGCGGCGCCGCTCAAGCTGCGCCTCGTCTGGCTCGGTGTCGTCGTGGTGGTCTCCACCGCCGGCACCGTCGCCGGCCCGGCACTGATCGCCTGGGGCATCGACAACGCCCTGCCCGCGGTGCTCGACGAGAACGACTGGGTGCCCGCGTTCGGCGTCGTCGCCACCTACGTCGTGGTGGCGATCCTCGGTGCCGTGCTCACGGCGTGGTACACCGTGCTCGCGGCGCGGATCAGCCAGGCCATCCTGTTCGACCTGCGGAAGCGGGTGTTCCTGCACACGCAGCGGCTCTCGCTCGAGTTCCACGAGACGTACACGTCCGGCCGGATCATCTCCCGCCAGACGAGCGACCTCGACTCGATCCGCGAGCTGCTCGACTCCGGGCTGAACCAGCTCATCCAGGGCGTGCTCTACATGGTGTTCACGGCGATCGCCCTCGTGGTGCTCGACCCGACGTCCGGTCTCGTGCTCGCGCTGTCCCTCGTGCCGCTGTGGTTCCTGATCCGCTGGTTCCAGACGCGGTCGCAGACGCTGTTCCGCGCCACCCGCACCACGTCGGCGCGGGTCATCGTGCACTTCGTCGAGACGATGACCGGCATCCGCGCCGTGCAGGCGTTCCGGAAGGAGTCCCGCAACCGCGACGAGTACGGCGGCTACGTCGAGCAGTACCGGGTGGCGAACACGAAGGTGTTCAACCTGTTCGGGACCTTCGACCCCGTGCTCGTGCTCATCGGCAACGCGACGCTCGCGGCGGTCGTCATCGTCGGCGGCTTCCGGATCGTCGGCGGGTCGCTCGAGGTCGGTGCGCTGCTCGCGGTCGCGCTGTACGCCAAGCGGTTCTTCGACCCGGCGCAGGAACTCGCGATGTTCTACAACGGGTACCAGTCGGCCTCGGCGGCCATGGAGAAGATCTCCGGCGTCCTCGAGGAGCGGCCGAGCGTGCCGGACCCGGTGAAGCCCGTGCGGCTGCCGGACGCCACCGGACGGATGGACTTCGACGGGGTCGAGTTCTCGTACAACGCCGGCAAGGTCGTGCTCCCGGAGTTCGACCTGCACATCCCCGCGGGGCAGACCATCGCCCTCGTCGGGTCGACCGGCGCCGGCAAGTCGACGCTCGCCAAGCTCATGGCGCGCTTCTACGACCCGACGACCGGGTCGGTGCAGCTCGACGGCGTGGACCTGCGCGACCTCGACCCGAAGGACATGCGACGCGCGATCGTCATGGTGACGCAGGAGGCCTACCTGTTCTCCGGCACCGTGGCGGACAACATCGCGCTCGGCAAGCCCGGGGCGTCCCGTGCCGAGATCGAGGCGGCGGCACGTGCGGTCGGCGCGCACGAGTTCATCGCGGCGCTGCCGGACGGGTACGACACCGACGTGAACAAGCGCGGCGGCCGGGTGTCGGCGGGGCAGCGGCAGCTGCTGTCCTTCGCCCGGGCGTTCATCGCGGACCCGAAGGTGCTCATCCTCGACGAGGCGACGGCGTCGCTCGACATCCCGTCCGAGCGGCTCGTGCAGGAGGGCCTCGAGACCCTGCTCGCCGACCGCACCGCGGTGATCATCGCGCACCGGTTGTCGACGGTCGCGATCGCCCACCGCGTGCTCGTGATGGAGTACGGACGGATCGTCGAGGACGGCACGCCGTCGGACCTCATCGCCGGCACCGGACGGTTCGCCCAACTGCACGCGGCCTGGCGCGACTCGCTCGTGTAGCGCCGGACGGGCTGCACGCTCGTGGTTGGCTTGGGTCATGACCAACGACGACGTGCAGCCCGGCGGCGTGCCGCTGCGCGCACCCTTCCCCGGCGCCCCCTTCGCCGAGGCCCTGCGGCGCTTCTGGCGCAAGTACACCGTGTTCACCGGGCGGGCGTCGCGCTCCGAGTACTGGTGGTGGTGGATCACGTCGTTCGCGATCGGGCTCGTGCTGCAGCTCGTGCCGCAGGTCTTCACGCCGGACGCCCCGGTGCTCGAGAACCCGGTCGGGTCCTACCTCTTCGTGCTGTGGGGACTCGTCACGCTGATCGGCTCGCTCGCACTCGGTGCCCGCCGCCTGCACGACGCGAACCTCTCCGGCTTCTGGCAGTTCCTGCACGTGGTGGTCGGGATCGGCTCGCTCGTGCTGTTCGTGATGGCACTGCTGCCCTCGAACCCGAAGGGCGCACGCTTCGACGCGTGACCGCTGGTCGTCGGGTCGGGCGCCTCAGGTCGGGTCGTCCGCGTCCGTGAGCGGTGACCAGCGCGCTCGACGCATGTCGAGCCTCCAGGCCGAGCGCCCCTGCACGACGGGCGTCCCCTCGACCCGGTACATCTCGAGCGCCCGCGCCTCGTGCCGGACCGGTGGCAGCCCACCGGACCGGACCACGCGCCACCACGGCAGGTCCGAGCCCTCGTGGGCCATCACCTTGCCGACCGCGCGGGACGCCCGGGAGCCGAGCACCGCGGCGACGTCGCCGTAGGTCATCACGCGACCGGACGGGATGCTCCGGACCACCTCGGCGACGGCGGCGCCGAAGTCCTCGGCGTCGGGTGGGTCGGAGTCCTCGGCGTCGGGTGCGCCGGGGTCCTCGGCGTCGGTCACGCCAGGGTCAGCACCGCGTAGTGGTCGCCGTACTGCGTCTCGCGCACGACCTCGAAGCCGACCGCCCGGAAGAACGCCTCGGGGCTGTCGTCGCCGCCGGGCTCGTACACGACGGTCAGCCGCTCGAACCCGCGGCTCCGGGCTTCCTCCGCCAGGCCGTGCACCGCGAAGCGTCCGACGCCTCGCCCCTGCGCCGACGCGGAGACGTTGACCCGCCAGATCGCGCTCCGGAGCTCTTCCTCCGCGTTGTCGGCGTCGAACGTGCCGATGATCATGCCGACGACCTCGTCACCGTCGAGGACCACCCGGGTCCACGCCGAGCTCGGCTTCACGTCCGACTCGGCCACGGCGTAGGTGGTCGGCTGCACGAACTGCTCCTGGCCCGGCTTGAGCGTCAGCGAGTTGGCCGCGGCGGCGGTCGACGCGGAGAGTGGTTCGAGGCGGAGGTCCGTCATGTCGCTCAGGCTAACGGTGCGACCCGTCCGGGGGCCAGCGCGCGGCGAGAACGTCACCGCACCGTTGCCGAGTCGTCGACCGCGGTAGTGTCGCGGCATGGCGGACCATCGGCGGGGGGCGAACCTGCCGTCGATCGGCGGGTTCAACCGAACCGTGGTGCTCGACGCCGTCCGCCGCTCGCCCGACGGCCTGAGTCGTGTCGAGCTCGCCGCGCGCACCGGCCTCAGCGCGCAGACCGTCTCGAACGTCACGCGGTTCCTCATCGAGGCGGGGATGATCGTCGAGTCCGGCACGGTCGTCGCCGGCAGGGGGAAGCCGCGCACCATCCTCCGACTCGAGGCCGCCAGCCGGTACGCCGTCGGCGTGCACGTCGACCCCGCGGTCGTCACCTACGTGCTGCTCGACCTCGCCGGCACCGTCGTCGCGGAGACGACGACGTCGACACCCTCCGCCGTCGACCCGTCGGAGGTCGTCCGCACCATCGCGACCGCGATCGACGGCCTCGTCGTGGACGCCGGGGTGGACGTCGAGGCGGTGCTCGGGGTCGGGATCGCCAGCCCCGGGCCGATCGACGTCGATGCCGGCGTCGTGCTCGACCCGCCCTTCCTGCCCCGCTGGCGGGACGTGCCGTTGCGCGACGCGCTCGCCGAGGCGACCGGCTACCCGGTGCTCCTCGAGAAGGACGTCACGGCCGCGGTCGTCGGCGAGATGTTCCTGGCGGGGGAGTCCTCGACGCGGAACTTCGCGTTCGTCTACTACGGGACCGGCTTCGGCGTCGGCCTGGTCGTCGACCACGAGCCCGTGCGCGGGGTCGGGTCCAACGCGGGCGACGCGGGGCACATCATGGTCGAGCAGGGGGCGCTCGCGGGGACACCGGACGGCGCGGGCACCCGCGGCGAGGTCGGCGCGGCCGTCGCACCGGACCGGCTCGTGCAGACGGCGCGGGGGCGGGGGCTGGTGCTCGGCGGGGCGGACGTCCACTCGGACGCGGGTGCCGGTGCCGGTGCGCAGGCTGCCGCTCGTGCGCCGGGCAGCGCGGGCGCCGCGGGGACCGCCGACGTCGACGGTCTCGCCGGGGTGGATCGTGCCTGGGACGCCCTCGGCGCCGCGATCGAGGCCGGGGACCACGCGGCCGTCGGGCTCGCGCGCGATGCAGGCACCGTGATGGGCAACGCCGTCGTGCTCATCGTCAACCTGCTCGACATCGACCGCGTCGTGTTCGGCGGCCCGTTCTGGTCACGGATCGCGACTGCCGCGCTGCCCGCCGCGCGCGAGGCGATCGTCGGTTCGCCGCTCCTCGTGCCGAAGCACCCGATCGCGGTCGAGGACAGCGGTCGCGGGGCCGACGTGGCAGCGGTCGGGGCGGCCTGCCTCGTGCTCGACGCCGCGCTCTCGCCCCGGGCCAGCGCGCTGCTCATCCGCCACTGAGGCCGGCCCGGGACGGGTCGTCCGGTCCCGAACCCGGCCTCGGCGCTGAGGGTCAGGCGTCGCCGAGCACCTTCCGCCACGCTGCCGTGAGCGTCGCGTACTCGTCGTCCGACACGAGGTCCCGCACGCCGGTCGCGAGGACCGCCGAGCGGACGGCCTCCTCCGCACCGGCGCGGTCCCGCAGGTGTGCGTGCCCGTGCCGCACCGCGCGCCCGGCCTCCTGCGCCGCCTCGATCTCCTCGACCCGTCCTGCTGCGCCGGCGGCATCGAGCGCGTGCTGCCAGGCTGCGACGAGTTCGGCGTTCGTCACCATCCGGCCGTCCGCGCCGCCCTGGATGGCGAGCGACGCACTCGGCTCCGGCAGCAGGATGGCCTCGTCGGCCTTCCAGGTGACGTCGAGCGCCTCGGCCTCCTCGGCCGTGATCCGCCCGGCACGGTCGATCATGGCTCGCAGGCCCTCGTGGTTGGTGGTGTCCGACACGGTGTCCTCTCCGACCGAACGCGGTCGCGTGGTCCGGACCATCCTGCCGACCGCCACTGGGAGGAGTCGGGACCGGACGGCGGACAGGAGGCGCGGTGCCGGACCGCCACGTGCCTCCAGGTCCCCGCGAGCGGCCGCCGAGCGGCGGCCGGGCGGTCGCCGTCGGTCGCCGTTCGCGTGAGGACTCCTCAGCGCCGTCCGGTAGACAGGACGGATGCAGCCTCAGCCTCCCGTCGGCGTCCCGTGGCACCAGGCCACCTTCACCGCGTCGTTCGGCCGCTTCTGGCGCGGCGCGGTCGTCTTCCGCGGACGAGCGGCCCGAGCCGAGTTCTGGTGGTGGGCGCTGTGGTCGTTCATCCTCGGCCAGGCGGCGCAGATCCCCTGGGCGATCGGGCTCCTGACGTTCCGTCCCGAGGTGCCGAGCCCGTCCGAGCAGGCGACCCTCGAGCGGGCGTTCACGTCGTTCAACCCCTTCCCGGTGTGGGGGTACCTGCTCGGGTCGCTGCCGCCCGTGGCGAAGGTCGGGCTCGGCCTCGCGACCGCGGTCCTCGTCGTGACCGCACTGCCGTGGATCGCGCTCGCCGTGCGTCGGCTGCACGACACGAACCGCTCGGGGTGGTGGACGCTGCTGTCCGCGGTGCCGATCGGCAACGTGGCGCTGGTGGTGTTCCTCGCGCTGCCGTCCGACGAGCGGGGCGCACGCTTCGACGCGGACGCGGACGCGGACGCCGACGCCGATGCAGGCCACGCGACGCCGGGCGGCCCGCTCGACCCGGGGGAGCCGCGCGCTACCGTCGGAGGGTGAGCACCGAGCAGCCCGGTCCCGAGATCCTCCGCTACACCGCGTTCGCCGCGGCGCCCGGCGGCGGCAACCCCGCCGGGGTGGTCCTCGACGCCGGTGCGATGACCGACGCGGAGATGCTCGCGGTCGCGCAGCGGGTGGCCTACCCGGAGACGGCGTTCGTCGTCGGTCGGACCCCGGCCGGCGTGCACCTCCGGTACTTCTCGCCCGCGGCCGAGGTGCCGTTCTGCGGGCACGCGACCGTCGCTACCGCGGTCGCCCTCGCCGAGCGGGACGGCATCGGCGCGTCGATGGTCACGACCGCCGCAGGTGCCGTGCCGCTCGTGACGACCCTCGACGCCGACGGCGTCGTGCAGGTCGCGATGACGAGCGTCGAGCCCTCGGTGCGGCCCCTCGCGCCGGAGCTCCGTGCGCAGCTGTCCGCGTTGCTCGGGTTGGTCGACGAAGACGTCGCGCCGGGGTTCCCCGTGCTCGAGAGCTCTGCCGGCAACCGGCACCCGGTCGTCGTGCTCGAGGACGAGGACCTGTTCCACCAGTTCCGGTTCGATCCGGTGCGGCTCGCCGAACTCAAGCGGGAGGCGGGATGGGCCGGGACGGTCACGGTGCTGCACCGGACGGGCGCGCTGGAGTACGAGGCGCGGAACCTGTTCCCGGCCGGGCGGATCACCGAGGACCCGGCGACCGGGTCGGCCGCGGCCGCGACGGGCGCGTACCTCCGCGAGGTCGGCGCGGTGTCAGCGGGGGACCGCGTGGTGATCCGGCAGGGGCGGCACGTCGGGCGGCCGAGCGTGCTGCTCGTCGACGTCCCGGCGTCCGGCGGCGTGACGGTGCGCGGCGGAGCGACCCGCATCGCCTGAGGTCCGGGCGCTCGTTCCTTCCCAGAACGGGCGCGATCGGAAGGTGTTCCGGGCGTACCTGGTGGTCCGGAACGGCCAGGTACGCCCGTTCTGGCCGGGTACGCCCGATCGTGCCCGCCGCACCGCCCCGGCGAGCGTCCCGATCGTGCCCGCCGCACCGCGCCGGCGAGCGTCCCGCCGGGCGCGGGCGCGGGCCCGTGCCCGGCCCCCGCCGCCCCCGGCGCACCGTGGCCGATCCGTGACGGAAAACTCTTGACACGGATAAGTCCATACGGTGGACTAATCCTGCGCGCGGGCGTCGGAGTCCGCGGACATCCCGTGCAAAGGAGCACCGATGAAACGCCGCACCCGAATCATCGCCGGCCTCGCAGCCGTGGCAGTCGCCGCGGTCGGGCTGGCGGGTTGTTCCAGCTCGGGCTCTGCCTCGAGCGACACGATCAAGATCGCCTACCAGAAGTTCGGCGCCTTCCAGCAGCTCGACGCCCAGATGAAGGTCGTCAAGAAGGAGTACGAGAAGGCGAACCCCGGCAAGAACGTCACCCTCGTCCCGATCCAGGCGCAGGGCAACGACTACTACACGAAGCTCGCGCTGATGAACAAGGCGCCGGCCACCGCGCCGGACGTCATGTACGAGGACACCTTCCTCGTCAAGGCGGACGCCGAAGCCGGCTACCTGCTGCCGCTCGACGCGTACACCGACAAGTGGAGCGAGTGGGACCAGTTCTACGACAACGCCAAGCAGGCCGGACAGGGTGACGACGGCAAGATCTACGGCGTCCCGATGGGGACCGACACCCGGGCCCTCTGGTACAACAAGGACGTCTTCAAGAAGGTCGGTCTGCCCGTTCCGTGGGAGCCGAAGACCTGGGACGACGTGCTCTCCGCGGCCAAGTCCATCAAGGAGAAGGACCCGAACGTCATCCCGTTCAACATCTACTCCGGCAAGGCGCAGGGCGAGGCCTCGACCATGCAGGGCTTCGAGATGCTGCTCTACGGCGCGGACGGCGACGGCAACACCCTCTACAAGGACAAGAAGTGGGTGGTGGGCTCGAAGCAGTTCCAGGACTCGCTGCAGTTCGTGAAGGACGTCTACCAGGGCGGCCTCGGCCCGACACCGCAGCAGGCGCTCGACACCAACGTCGGCACGACGATCGCGCAGACGTGGCTGCCCGAGGGCAAGCTCGCGATCGACCTCGACGGCTCGTGGCAGTCCGGCACCTGGCTGAAGTCCGGCACCGCACCGTGGCCCGAGTGGAACGACGTGATGGGTCAGGCACCGATGCCCACGCAGAACGGCCAGGCGCCCGGCTACAACTCGATGTCCGGCGGGTGGACGCTCGCGGTCGGCGCGAAGTCGAAGAACCCGAAGGCGGCGTTCGACTTCATCACGACGTTCCTGAACAAGGACGGCTCGCTGAAGTACGACACCGAGAACAGCCAGATCGCCGTGCGCAAGGACGTCGCGGAGGACCCGGCCTACACGGACGCCAACCCGACCTTCAAGTTCTTCTCGGGGCTGGTGGAACACACCAACTTCCGTCCGGCGACGAGTGACTACTCGCAGGTCTCGAACGCGATCCAGGTCGCGATGGAGTCGGTGATGACCGGGCAGCAGTCGCCCAAGGAAGCCGCGAAGGTCTACGACCAGGCCGTCGAGGGCGTGGTCGGCAAGGACAAGACGGTCGACGCCGGCTAGCGGCGCGACCACCTGACGGACTGGAGGCGCGGTGCCACACCGCACCGCGCCTCCTGACCGTTCCTCCCCACCTTCGGAACCCCTGCCGCACCCGGAAGGCGACCACCCGTGTCCAGCACCCCCCTCGCGCCGACGCTGTCGGCGCCCGGTGCGCCGAAGCGCACCGACCCTCCCGTGCCGCGCAAGCGGCGCCGACCGCGGAACGCGACGCGCGTCGTCCCGCTGCTCCCCGCGGTCGTCCTGCTCATCGTCTTCCTGCTCGGCCCCGTCCTGTCCTCGTTCTACGGGTCGTTCACCAACTCGGCCCTGACCGGCGTCGACGCGGCCAACCAGCAGTTCGTCGGCTTCCAGAACTACGTCGAGCTGTTCGGCGACCCGGACTTCCCGAAGTCCGTCATCCTGACGATCGTGTTCCTCTTCGCCTCGGCGGTGGTGGGGCAGAACGTGCTCGGCCTCGGCCTCGCGCTCCTGATGCGCAGCGCGAACAAAGCCGTCCGGGCGATCGTCGGCACCTTCGTCGTGGCGGCCTGGGTGCTGCCGGAGATCGTCGCCTCGTTCGCCGCCTACGCCTTCTTCAACGACGAGGGCACGCTCAACACGTTCCTGGCGTCCATCGGCATCACCGGGGCGAACTGGTTGTACACGTACCCGATGCTCGCCGTGATCCTCGCGAACATCTGGCGCGGCACCGCGTTCTCGATGCTCGTGTACTCCGCCGCCGTGCAGGAGGTGCCCGAGGAGATCACCGAGTCCGCCGAGGTCGACGGCGCCACCGGCTGGCAGCGGCTCGTGTACATCACGCTGCCCGTCATCCGCCGCTCGATCTCGACGAACCTCATGCTCACCACGCTGCAGACGCTGTCGGTCTTCACGCTCATCTTCGTGATGACGGGCGGTGGGCCCGGCACGAACTCGTCGACCCTGCCGATCCTGGCGTACCAGGAGGCGTTCAAGTTCTCGCAGCTCGGCTTCGGCACGGCGATCGCGACGATCCTGCTCGTGGTCGGTGCGGTCTTCTCGATCATCTACATCAAGGCACTCAAGCCGGAGGTGGACTGACCATGGCCCTCACCGCTGACCGACCCGTCGCCAACGCCACCCGCTCGGTGACCGCACCGGGTTCGATGCACATGACGTCACCCCGTGGCCGCACGATGCGCTGGGTCTCGAACGTCGTGCTGCTCGTGATCGCCGTGTGCTTCGCGGTGCCGCTGCTCTGGCTCGTGCTCGCCTCGTTCGACACGCAGGCCTCGCTGTCCGTGAAGGTCCCGACGCAGTTCACGCTCGACAACTTCGCGAAGGTGCTGACACCGGAGCTGTCCTTCATCCCCCTCGCGAACAGCCTGCTGCTCTCCGGTGGCACCGCCGTGGTCACGGTGGTGTTCGCACTGCTCGCGGCGTACCCGCTGTCCCGCTACAAGATGCGCGTGAACAAGCCGTTCCTGTACAGCATCCTGTTCGGCACCGGCCTGCCCATCACGGCGATGATGGTGCCCGTCTACGCGCTCTTCGTCTCGCTGAACCTCATCGACAACATCTGGGGGTGCATCTTCTTCCTCGCCGCGACGAGCCTGCCGATGGCGATCTGGATGGCCAAGAACTTCATGGACTCGGTGCCGATCTCGTTGGAGGAGGCGGCGTGGACCGACGGCGCCTCGATGTTCACGACGCTGACCCGGATCGTCGTCCCGCTCATGCGTCCGGGCATCGCCGTCGTCTTCATCTTCGTGTTCATCCAGGCCTGGGGGAACTTCTTCGTCCCCTTCGTGCTGCTCCTCTCGCCGGACAAGGTGCCCGCCGCCGTGAGCATCTTCAACTTCTTCGGGCAGAACGGAGCGGTCGCGTACGGGCAGCTCGCCGCGTTCTCGATCGTCTACTCCGTGCCCGTCATCGCCCTCTACGTCATCGTCTCCCGTGGCCTCGGCGGCGGCAACGCCCTCGCCGGCGGCATCAAGGGCTGATCCCGACCACGCTCCCCGGGCCCTGCGCCCGACCGTCCCTGCTGGAAAGGAACCACCTCCATGCACCACGACGAACCCCTCGTCGAAGCCCGGATCGCCCGTCTCGTACGGGACCGCATCGACCCGGCCGTCCTCCGCCGCTCCGCGCCCGTCACGATCGACGCGTGGGAGGTGCCGGACGAGCCCGTGCCCTTCGACGTGGCCGTCGTCGCCGAGTACACGCCGTTCGCGGTCGGCAGCGCCTGGGGCGGCCGCCCGTGGGGGACCACCTGGTTCCGGGTCCGCGGCACCGTGCCGTCCGACTTCGGGACGGCGCCGGACACGACCGTCGAACTCCGGGTCGACCTCGGCTTCTCGAAGCGCCAGCCCGGTTTCCAGGCCGAAGGGCTCGCCTGGCGGCCGGACGGCTCGACGATCAAGGGCATCGAGCCGCGCAACGACACCATCCCCCTCGAAGTCGGCCCCGGCGGCTCGTTCGAGGTCTACGTCGAGGCCGCGGCGAACCCGGACATCGGCGGCGACGACTTCCAGGGGAAGACCCCGCTCGGGTCCCGCTCCACCGCGGGCGACACCCCGATCTACCGGCTCCGTGCCCTCGAGATCGTCGAGCGCGACGACACCGTGTGGGAGCTGCAGCAGGACGTCTGGGTGCTCCGGGGGCTGATGGCCGAGCTGCCCACCGACGGCACCCGCGGAGCGGACGTCCTCCGTGTGCTCGAACGGGCGGCCGACGCGCTCGACCCCGACGACGTCGCCGGAACCGCGGCCGCCGCGCGCGCGGTCCTCGCCCCGGCGCTCGCCGTCCCCGCGAGCGCCGCCGCACACCGGGCCGTCGCCGTCGGGCACGCGCACATCGACTCCGCCTGGCTCTGGCCGGTGCGCGAGACCATCCGCAAGTGCGCCAGGACGTTCTCGAACGTCCTCGACCTGATGGACCAGGACCCGGACTTCACCTTCGCCTGCTCGTCCGCGCAGCAGTACGCGTGGATCCGTGACGGCTACCCGTCGATCTGGGCACGCATCAAGCAGCGCGTGGCCGAGGGCCGGTGGATCCCGGTCGGCGGCATGTGGGTCGAGTCGGACACGAACCTGCCCGGTGGCGAGGCCCTCGCACGGCAGTTCGTCGCCGGCAAGCGGCTGTTCCTCGAGGAGTTCGGCATCGACACCACCGAGGCCTGGCTGCCCGACTCGTTCGGCTACACCGGCGCCCTGCCGCAGATCGTGCGCGCGGCGGGCTCGAAGTGGTTCGTCACACAGAAGCCCTCGTGGAACGAGACGAACGTCATCCCGCACACCTCGTTCCTCTGGGAGGGCATCGACGGCTCCCGGGTCCTGACGCACCTGCCCCCGGCGGACACCTACAACTCCGACGTCTCGCCGGCCGACCTGCACCGCGGGGAGCGGCAGAACAAGGAGCGCGGCGTCGCGAACACCTCGATGCTGCTCTACGGCTTCGGTGACGGCGGTGGCGGTCCCACCCGTGAGATGGTCGCCGCCGCCCGACGCCAGCACGACCTCGACGGGTCGCCCCGGGTCGACCTCGGCACCCCCGCCGAGGTGTTCGAGGAGCTCGAGGCAGCGCTGCCCACGCCGGCCGTGTGGTCCGGCGAGATGTACCTCGAGTTCCACCGCGGCACGTACACGTCGCAGATCCGCACGAAGCAGGGCAACCGACGCTCCGAGCACCTGCTCCGTGAGGCCGAGCTCTGGGCGGCGACCGCCGCCGTCCGACTCGGCGTCGAGTACCCCTACGACGAGCTCGAGTCCGTGTGGCACACCGTGCTCCTGCAGCAGTTCCACGACATCCTGCCGGGGTCGTCGATCGCCTGGGTGTACGAGAACGCCGAGGCCGAGTACGCCCGCGTGGCGGGGGTCCTGGAGGGGCTGATCGGGTCCTCGACGCGTGCGCTCGCGAGCGGTGGGGCGCCGGCGCTCGCCGGGGTCGGCGCGTCCGCGACCGCGCTCGCCGGGGATTCCGGCAGCGTGCTCGACGCCCCGCGGGACCCGGGTGCGCTCGGGACCGGCGGCAGCGCCGAGGTCGGGACGGTCGTGCGCTTCAACGCGGCGCCGGTCGCGGCTGGAGGGGTGACCGCCCTGGGTGGTTCGCCGGCCTCGTCTGCTGGTGCCGTGCCTCCCGAGCGGCGGGGCGACCGCTTCGTCCTCGACACCGGCGTCGTCACCGCGACGATCGACGCGGACGGCCACGTCGTCTCGTTCGTCGACCACGCCAGCGGCCGCGACGCCGTCGCGCCGGGACTCGTCGCCGCCCAGTACACGGTCTTCCGGGACACCCCGAACCAGTGGGAGGCGTGGGACATCGACCGTGCGTACCAGCGGAACGGGACGGTCCTGGCCGCGACGAGCGTCGAGGCGGACGGTTCCTCGGTGGTGGTGACACGGCCGTTCGGGGACTCGTCGATCACGACCCGCTACTCCGCGGTCGCCGGGCAGCCCGAGCTGCACATCGAGACCGAGGTCGAGTGGCACGAGCACCAGAAGCTCCTCAAGCTCGCGTTCCCGCTCGACGTCCGCGCGGCGTCGGCGTCGAGCGAGATCCAGTTCGGCCACATCGACCGGCCGACGCACCAGAACACCTCGTGGGACATGGCTCGCTTCGAGACGAGCGCACATCGATGGGTGCACGTCGCGGAGCCCGGCTTCGGTGTCGCCGTCGCGAACGACTCCACGTACGGGCACGACATCACGCGCTCGACACGGGAGGACGGCGGGACGACCACCCTCGTGCGCGAGTCGCTGCTGCGGGCGCCGACGTTCCCGGACCCGGACGCCGACCAGGGGCACCACGTGTTCCACACCGTGCTCCGGACCGGCGCCTCGGTGCTCGACGCGGCGGACTCCGGCTACCGACTCAACCTGCCGGTGCGGACGGTGCCGGGCTCGGCCATCGTGGAGCCGATCGTCACGGTGTCGTCGCCGCAGGTGTTCGTCGAGGCCGTCAAGCTCGCGGAGGACCGCTCCGGCGACGTCGTCGTGCGGCTCTACGAGGCCTCGGGCGGACGGGCGTCGGACGTCGGCGTCAACCTCGGGTTCGACGTCGCGTCGGTGCAGACCGTCGACCTGCTCGAGCGGCCCGTCGAGGGCGGCTCGTGGGAGACGGGGGAGCCGGTCGTGCTGACGTTGCGGCCGTTCGAGATCGTGACGTTGCGCGTGCGGCGGGCGTAGCGGGCGGAGACCGCGGTGCCAGTCGGGACTCGGGTGCGTCCCGGCCGGTGCCGCTCGGGTGCCGGTGCCGGGTGCGGGTGCGCGTGCTCGGCGGCGGGCGGCGGGCCCGGGTGGCGGGCCCGGGTGGCGGGCCCGGGTGGCCTGACGGTGAACCGGTCCAGGCTCCGGACGTTAGCGTGGCGCAATGGCTGTCACGGAGATCTGGCTGGTCCGCCACGGGGAGTCCGAAGCGAACGTCGCGGCGGCTCGCGCCGACGCCGAGGGTGCCGAGGTGATCGACGCCGGGCACCGCGACGCGGACGTCCCGTTGAGCCCCCTCGGCGAGGAGCAGTCCCGCGCCCTCGGCCGGGAGCTCGCCGACCGTGGCATGACCGACGTGCCCGTCGCGCTGTGGGTGTCGCCGTACCTGCGGGCGCAGCAGACGATCGGCATCGCCCTCGAGACGGGCGGCATCGTCGAGCCGTCGAAGCGTGTCGACGAGCGGCTCCGCGACCGCGAACTCGGCGTGCTCGACCTCCTCACCCGCCGCGGCGTGCAGCAACGGTACCCGGACGAGGAACGGCGCCGGCAGTGGCTCGGCAAGTACTACCACCGGCCCGCGGGCGGCGAGTCCTGGGCGGACGTCATGCTCCGGCTCCGGTCGCTGCTCGTCGACGTCGACCGCCTCGACGACACCGAGCGGCTCGTGGTGGCCGCGCACGACGCGGTCGTGATGCTCATGATGGCGGTCTGCACCGACCTCGACGAACCGGCGCTGATGGACTTCGCCGCGACGCACACCGTCGCGAACGCCTCGCTCACGCGGCTCCGACGAGCCGGAGCCGGTCAGCCGTGGACGCTCGAGGAGTTCTCCGCGGTGGGCCACCTCGACGACAGCGAGATCACCGAGCACAGCGGCCGGAAGGACGACGCCCGTGTCAGCTGAACCGATCACCCCGAACGTCCTCCGCGAGTGGGCGCTCCCCGAGCCCGGAGCTGGCAAGTACGGCCGCGGGCAGGTGCTCGTCATCGGCGGTGCCGCCCGCACCCCGGGGGCCGCGATGCTCTCGGCCCTCGCCGCACTCCGCGTCGGCGCCGGGCGGCTGACGCTCGCGGTGGCCCGGAGCGTCGCACACGAGGTCGCGGTCGCGGTACCGGAGTCCGGCGTCGAACCGCTCGACGAGGACGCCGACGGGCACGTCGCGGTCGGCGCACTCGAAGCCATCGCCGACGTCGCCCGGTCGTCGGACGCCGTCCTCGTCGGCCCGGGGCTCGACGAACCCGACGGCGCGCGAGACCTCGTCGCACGGCTCGCCGACGTCGTCGGGGAGGACACCCTCGTGGTGCTGGACGCGTTCGCGCTCGGGGTCGCCGCCGACGTCGAGGACCGTCTTGCGCCGTTGCGCGGACGCCTCGTGATGACGCCGAACAGCGGTGAAGCGGAGCGACTGCTCGGCCGCGAGTGCGGTGACGACGACGTCGCGGACGCGCGGGAGATCGCCGAACGCTTCGGTGCCGTGGTCGCTCTGTCCGACGTCATCGCTGCGCCGGACGGCAGGGTGTGGGTGAAGGGCACCGGAGCCGGTGGGCTCGGGACGAGCGGCAGCGGGGACGTGCTCTCGGGCGTGGTGGTGGGACTCCTCGCACGCGGGGCCGAGCCGGCGCAGGCGGCGGCGTGGGCGTCGTACGTGCACGCCGCGGCCGGGGACCGGTTGGCGGTGCAGGTGGGGCCGCTGGGGTACCTGGCGAGCGAGCTGCTCACCGAGATCCCGCGCGTGCTCGTCGAACTCGGCGGCTGATCCTTCCCGGAACGACCGCGCTGGCAAGCGAGATCGGGCGTGCCTGGTCGGAAGACTCGACCGAGTACGCCCGATCCGACTCGGTACGCCCGGAAGAGCCCGCGACGCGCCCGCGCGCCCGCGCTACCCGCGCAGCGTCGCGACGGCCTTCTCGATGCGGCGGGCGCGGGTCTCCGGGGCCTTCGCCTGCTCCACCGGCTCGACCAGCGCCCGCTGCCGTGAGCCCGACAGCGTGTCGAACGCCGCGCGGACCCCGGCCGCGTCGAACGCCGCCTCGACGTCCGGGGGCAGCTCGACCGTCCTCGGCAGGGCATCGACCTCGAGCGTGACCTCGACTGTGTCCCCGGCTCCCACGCCCGATGCCTCGCGGTGCGCTGCTGACAGCGGGACGAGGAACTGCTCTCCCATCACCCCGACCGTGGACCGGTAGGTGTAGCCGCCGTCGATCGTGACGACCACCGCGGGGCGCTTCCCGGAGCCGAGCGCCTCGACGACCTCAGACGGGACCGGCAGTCCGGTGGCCGTCTTCCGCGCTTGCAACACCGTCGTCGTGAACCGCATGCGTGCCTCCAGACCGGCGGACGCGACCACGCGCCCGTAGACAGCGAAACCGTACAGCCGCACCCGCTGTTCCGCCAGCGTTCACCGATGCAGCACGAACGGGAAACCGACCGCGTCCACGATCGTCCCGAACCGGAACTCCGGGCCGTCCTCCCCGAAAGGCACACCCCGTGCAGCACAAGCGCTCCCTGGCCGGCATCGCCCTCGCCGCCGCCGCCGTCGTCACCCTCGCCGGGTGCTCCGCCACCAGCTCGGCGAGCACCACGAAGGGCGACACCGACTGGAAGACCGCCACCAGCGCCGAGTCCGCCGGCGGCATGGACGCCCTCGTGCAGGCCGCGAAGGCCGAGGGTCAGCTCAACGTCATCGCGCTCCCGCCGACGTGGGCGAACTACGGCAAGATCATCGACGGCTTCACGAAGAAGTACGGCATCACGATCAACTCGGCGAACCCGAACGGTTCGAGCGCCGACGAGGTCGCCGCCGTGAAGTCGCAGAAGGGCCAGTCGACCGCGCCCGACGTCCTCGACCTCGGCAACGCGGTCATGCAGCAGAACCTCGATCTGCTCACCGACTACAAGGTGGCGAACTGGTCGGACATCCCCGACACCCTGAAGGACGAGAAGGGCGCATGGACCCGCGACTACACGGGCCTCATGTCGATCGGCTACGACTCGTCGAAGATCACCGACGCCCCGAAGGACCTGAACGACCTGCTCGGCAGCGAGTACAAGGGCAAGGTCTCGATCGCCGGCGACCCGACGCAGGCGAACCAGGCCGCGTCCGCGGTGTACCTCGCGGCGCTGGAGAACGGCGGCTCGGCGGACGACATCACCCCCGGCGTGACGTTCTTCGGCAAGCTCAAGGAGGCGGGCAACTTCCAGAATGTCCTGCCGTCGCAGGCGACGGTCGCCTCCGGTGAGACCCCGGTCGTCGTCCAGTGGTCCTACAACAACCTGGCGTGGGGTCCCGCAGCCGGAGCCTCCGGGAACAAGCACTGGAAGACCGTCGTCCCCGAGGGGCAGGCGCTCGGCTCCTACTACTCGCAGGCGATCAACAAGGACGCTCCGCACCCGGCGGCCGCGCGCCTCTGGCAGGAGTACATCGCCAGCCCGGACGCACAGAACCTGTACCTGCAGGCCGGCGCCTTCCCGTCCACCCTCGCGGCGATGCAGCAGTCGGGGAAGGTCGACAAGAGCGCCCTCGAGGCGGCCGGCGGCATGCCGAAGGACACCGTCGAGCTCACCGACGCGCAGGTGACCGAGGCCGCGAAGGTGCTGGCGTCCAAGTGGTCCTCGACGATGGGGTCCTGAGCAGCATGACCACAGCATCGGCACCGGGCGGCAGCGCACTCGCCCCCGGCGCGGGCACCGCGGCGCCGGTCCCCGCAGCCACCAGCGCGGCACCCGTCGCGCCGCCCGCCGTCGATGCCGCCGTCAGCCGCGGCGCCGGACCCCGTGTCCGGCGCCGCCGCACCGGCCTGGCGTGGCTCGGCCTCACGCCCTTCGCCGCGTACGTCCTGCTCTTCCTCGCCGTCCCCGCCGTGATCGCCGTCGGCAGCGGCTTCACGACCGGCGACGGCGTGTTCACCCTGGCCAACCTCGCCGCCTTCGCCGACCCGTCGGTGCGCAGCGCCTTCGTCGGGTCGTTCGGGCTCTCCGCCGTCTCCGCCGTGATCGGCGCGGTGGTCGGGGCCGTCGTGTGCTGGGCCCTCGCCGCGCTCCGTCCGGACGGGCTCGTCCGCTCGATGATCGACTCGGCCGCGAGCGTGCTCGCCCAGTTCGGCGGCGTCATGCTCGCCTTCGCGTTCATCGCGACGATCGGCGTGCAGGGGCTCGTCACGACGTGGCTCGTCTCGACCTTCCACGTCGACCTCAACGCGAACGGGGCGTTCCTCTACACGGTCCCCGGGCTCGTCATCCCCTACGTCTACTTCCAGGTGCCGCTCATGGTCCTCACGTTCATGCCCGCACTCGAGGGCGTGAAGGCCCAGTGGGGCGAAGCCGCCGCCACGCTCGGCGCCTCCCGCGCCACGTACTGGCGTCGGATCGCGTTGCCCGTGCTCGCCCCGGCGTTCTGGGGGTCGCTGCTCCTGCTCTTCGCGAACGGCTTCTCGTCGTTCGCCACGGCCGCGGCACTCATCTCGCAGGGCGGCATCGTCCCGCTCACGATCCGCGCGCAGCTCACGAGCGAGACGATCATCGGCCTGCAGAACGTCGCCGGGGTGCTCGCCCTCGGCATGGTCGTGGTGATGGCGGTCGTGATGGGGGCGTACTCGCTCCTGCAGCGCCGGGCAGCGCGGTGGCAGCGATGACCGCCGTGAGCGGTGCGGCCGCGGTCCGGTCGCGACGGCCTGGAGGCACGGGGCGCGTCCCCCGGTTCGGCGCGGCCCCGTCCCGGGTCACCGCCGCGATCGTGCTCACGCTGGTCGGCCTCGTGTTCGCCGTCCCGCTCGTCGCCCTCGCACAGTTCACCTTCCGCCAGGGCACGGACGGCGGCCTGACGCTCGCGCACTACACCGCGCTCGGGGACCCGGTGAACGCGGCGACCTACCAGCCGGTGTTCGACGGCCTCGGCGCCTCGCTCGTGATCGCGGTCCTCACCGTCGCGATCGTGCTGCTCGTGCTCCTGCCCGCGCAGGTCATCACGGCACTGCGCTACCCCCGCCTGCGCCGGGTGCTCGAGTTCGTCTGTCTCGTGCCGATCACCGTGCCCCTGGTCGTCCTCGTCGTCGGGTTCATCCCGGTGTACCAGGTCGTCGCGCAGCTGCTCGGCTCGGGATCGTGGACGCTGGCCTTCGCGATCGGCATCGTGTCGCTGCCCTTCGCGTTCCGGCCGATCGCCGCCGCGCTGACGTCGGTGGACGTCACGGTGCTGTCCGAGGCCGCCCGGTCGCTCGGTGCCTCGTGGTGGACCGTCACGTGGCGGGTGCTCCTGCCGAACCTCCGCCGGGGGATCACGGCGGCGTGCTTCCTGACCATCACGGTGGTCCTCGGCGAGTACACCCTCGCCTCGTTCCTCTCGCGCACGACGTTCCAGACGGCGCTCGTGCTCGTGCAGGGGACCGACCCGTACGTCGCCGCGATCTTCTCGCTCGCGGCCCTCGTGTTCGGCTTCCTGCTGCTCGTCGTCATCGGTCGCGTCGGCGTCGCCCGCCGCGGCCGCACCAAGGAGTCCGCATGACCGTCACCACTTCCGCCTCAGCCTCACTCGCCACCGAGGGCGCCACCGATGGAGCCACCGAGGGCGCGACCGTCGAGCTCGTCGGCGTCGAGAAGCACTACGGCCCCCACCGCGCCCTCGCCGGCCTGACTCTCCGGGTCGAGCCCGGCGAGTTCGTCTCGCTCCTCGGGCCGTCCGGCTGCGGCAAGACCACCGCGCTCCGGGCGCTCGCCGGCCTCGAGGCCATCGACGCCGGCACGATCCGCATCGACGGGTCGGACGTCAGCGCCGTCCCGGTGAACCGCCGCGACATCGGCATGGTGTTCCAGCAGTACTCACTGTTCCCGCACATGACCGTGCGGCAGAACGTCGCCTTCGGCCTCGAGATGCGGAAGGTCCCCGCCGCCGCCCGACGCGAGCGGGTGGTGGACGCGCTGGACATGGTGCACCTCGCCGACTTCGCGGACCGGTACCCGCACCAGCTCTCCGGTGGCCAGCAGCAGCGCGTCGCACTGGCCCGGGCGCTCGTCACCCGGCCGCGCGTGCTCCTGCTCGACGAACCGCTGTCCGCCCTCGACGCCAAGGTGCGGGTGTCCCTGCGCGACGAGATCCGGCGCATCCAAAGCGACCTCGGCATCACGACGGTGTTCGTCACCCACGACCAGGAGGAAGCGCTCGCCGTCTCCGACCGCATCGCCGTGATGCACGACGGGGACATCGAGCAGATCGGCACCCCCGAGGAGCTCTACCGCTCCCCGTCGTCCGCCTTCACCGCGGACTTCGTCGGGCAGTCGAACCGCCTCCGGGGGGACCTGCGTGGCGACGACGTCTTCGTGTACGGGTTCCGCGTGCCGGCCCTCGCGTGCGCGGTGCCCGACGGGCCGGTGCTCGCCTACGTCCGCCCCGAGGACGTCGTGTTCGCGCCGGAGGGCATCACCGGCACGGTGGTGTCCTCGAGCTTCCTCGGCTCGATCCGACGCACCACGGTCCGGCTCGACGACGACACCGTCGTGACCGTGCAGCACGAGATCGGCGACCGGCGTGCCGCGGGCGAGGCGGTCGCCGTGCGCCTGCGCGGCGCGCCCGTCGCGGTCGCACCGCTCGCGTAGCGGGCCGGTGCCGCGCGCGCCGCGGGTCGACCCACTTCACGCGCTCAGCGACAGTTCACGGGCCGCAGGTCCCGTGAAGTGTCGCTGAGGCCGTGAAGACGCCGCCACCACAGCCGCCGCGGGGAAGTGGACGCGCCCGCCCGCCGGACGGGAGGTGCGTGGCGGCCCCGCCCCGCGCCTCCCGACCGCCGCGCAGCGGGTCAGCGCTCGAAGCGCGCGCCCGCCTCGTCGGACAGGGCCGCCTCGACCCGTGCGCGCATGTCGGCACCCATCTCGGGCAGCGCGTCGAGCCGGGCCCAGAACGCCTCCGTGTTCTCCCCGTCGGCCGGGAACGGCTCCCCGGACACGTACCGGCAGGCGAACACCAGGTCGAGGTACTGCGCCTGGTCGCCGTTCGGGTAGGTCATCGCCGGCAGGACGTGCACCCACGCCAGGCGCTCCGCGACCGCGACGACGTCGGCTTCCTCGAGGACCTCGCGCTCGGCCGCGACCGCCGGCTCCTCGCCCGGGTCGACGATGCCCGTGACCGGGGTCAGTGCGCCCGTGTCCGACCGGCGGACGACGAGCAGCTCGCGGTCGGCTCCCGAGCCGCGCGTGACGACGGCGGTGATGCCGGTCATCCAGATCGGGTCGTGCCCGATCGCCTCGCGGAGGGACAGGACGAAGTCTGGCGTCGGCATGCCCCAACGGTACCGATCCCCGCCTGTCGGGAAGTGGTCATGACCAGTAGGCTGTGCGCGTGGAGATCATCATCCTGCCCACGCCGGACGAGGTCGGTCGCGTCGCCGCGGCCAAGATCGCCTCCGTCGTCGCGAAGAAGCCGTCCGCCGTCATCGGGCTCGCCACCGGGTCCAGCCCGCAGGGCATCTACGCCGACCTGCGCCGTCGTGTCGAGGCGGGTGAGATCTCGTTCGCGCAGGCCCGCGGGTTCGCCCTCGACGAGTACGTCGGCATCCCGCTGGAGCACCCCGAGTCGTACGCGAGCGTCATCGCCCGCGACGTCGTCGCGCCGCTCGGGTTCGACCCGTCCCGGGTCCGGGTGCCGGACGGCCGCGCCGGTGACCTCGAGTTCGCCGCGAAGGAGTACGACGCCGCGATCCGTGCCGCCGGCGGTGTCGACGTGCAGATCCTCGGCATCGGCGCGAACGGGCACATCGGGTTCAACGAGCCGACGTCGTCGTTCGCCTCGCGCACGCGCATCAAGACGCTCGCCCCCTCGACGCGCGAGGCCAACGCCCGGTTCTTCGACTCGCCCGACCAGGTGCCGACGCACTGCATGACGCAGGGGCTCGGCACGATCCTCGAAGCAGGCGAGCTCGTCCTCGTCGCCCAGGGGTCCGCGAAGGCCGACGCCGTCGCCGCCGCCGTCGAGGGGCCGCTGTCGTCCTTCGTGCCCGGATCGGCCCTGCAGCTGCACCAGCACGCGACGGTCGTCGTCGACGAGGAGGCCGCCGCCGGCCTCCGGCTCGCCGACTACTACCGGTACACCTACGCCAACAAGCCGGAGTGGCAGCGGTTCGAGTAGGTCCGGTCTGGAGGCGCGGGGCGGGTCCGCCCCGCGGCCTCCGGCGGCGCGCGGTCGGTGCAGGGCTGCTGCGTCCCGTCAGCGGGCGGTCGCCAGGCGCCCGAGTGCCTCGTCGAGGGTCTCCGCCGAGCACCCGAAGTTGAGCCGCACGTGCCCGACGCCCTGCCGACCGAAGTCCCGCCCGTTCGACAGTGCGACCTTCGCCCGGTCCACCAGCAGCGGTGCCGGGTCGTCGCCGAACGGCAGCGCACGCAGGTCGAGCCACGCCAGGTACGAGGCATGCGGCTGCCGGTACCCCGCACCGGGCAGCACGTCGCCGAGCCGCTCCGCCAGGGTCCGTCGGTTCTCCGCGAGCTCGGTGAGGAGCGACGCGAGCCAGGGGCCGCCCTCACGGAACGCCGCGACGCTCGCCGTGTAGCCGAGGATCCCGGTCCGCTCGACGACCTCGCCCGGCAGCCCGTCGAACCACCCGCGGGCCCGCTCGGATGCGCCGACCATCAGCGCGCACTTCGTCCCCGCCAGGTTCCACGCCTTGCTCGCACTCGTCAGCGCGACGCCGACCGCCGCAGCCTCTGGGCAGGAGTCGAGGAACGGCGTGAACACCGCATCCGCGTGCACGAGTGGCCCGTGGATCTCGTCGGACACCACGACCGCGCCCCACTCCTCGGCGAGCCGGGCGAGGGCCACGAGGTCCTCGCGTGCGTGCACGAGGCCGAGCGGGTTGTGCGGGTTGCAGAGCAGGACGGTCCGGGCGCCCTCGGCGAAGGCGGCGCGGACGCCGTCGAGGTCGATCCGCCACCCCGCCGTCGTGTCGTACGGGTCGGCAGGGCCGTCGGGCGCGACCAGCGGGACCTCGGTGACGGCGCCACCGGCCTCGGTCACGTACTCCCAGAACGGCGGGTACACCGGCGGCATGATGACGACCTGGTCGCCGGGCTCGATCACCCGGCGCAGGACCTCCACCGCGGCGACGGACACGTCCGTGGTGGTCCGCACGAGGTCCGGGTCGACGTGCCACCCCCACCGGTCGGCCGCGAAGTCGGCGAAGGCGTCGGGGAGGGCCCGGCCGTGGCCGACGTACCCGGTGTCGCCGTTCGTGACCGCGGCCACGAGGGCGTCGCGCACCGGCTCGGCGAGCGAGCAGTCCATCTCGGCGACGAACATCGGCAGGACGTCGGCAGGGTAGGCGGTGTACTTCTCGCTCGTGCGGCTGCGTGCGGCATCGAACGCGGAGACCATGACGCTCATGCGCCCCATCCTCGCAGCACGCTCCGGTGGCTGCTACGGTCCGGAGTCGTGACCGGACGACGGCAGCAGGGGCAGGGCGGACACCACGTCGCGACCAGGTGGTCTCGTCACGAGCGCCGCCGGGTCCTCCGCCGCCGCGCTGACGCGGAGGCGCCAGCGTGGTGGCCCGTGCGTCTCCTCTGGGTGTGGCGATGGGGCGTGCGGCCGCTCGCCGGCGTCCTCGACTCCCTCTGACGTCGGGTCCGCGCTCGGCCGCTCGGCTCAGGAGCGGTCGCGCAACTCCTCCGGTGCCGGCGACCTGCACCCGCGCCCGGGGTCGGCTTCGCCGTGTTCGACCTCGTACACGCACTCCCCGCACGTGCCGGCCCGGTCGGCGTCCAACCCGCTGCCCGCGTGCTCCGTCCACGGGTGCCCGCACGTCGGACACTGCGCGTCGAGGAGCCGCGACCGCCTGGGACGGGTCGATCGTCCGCGCCAGCGGCGAACCAGCTCCGGAAGGTCCATGCCTCCAGCATCGCAGGACCGGCGTCGATCCGAACCCCGGGTGAACAGCACGGGAGCGCTCGGCGACCCGGCGCACGTCCCCCGTCCGAGGGGGCTACCGTCGCCCTCGTGAACCGACTCCGCGTGCACCGTCGCCCGCTCCGCCAGCCCGTCTCCCCGTCGCGACGCTGGCCGGTCCCGATCGCCGCGGCCGCCGCGGTCGCCGCGCTCCTCGGCACCGCGGTCGTCGCCACCCCGGCCGAGGCCACGCCGCCGGGCCGACCGACGGCCGACCCCGCTCGGTACGTCGACCCGTTCATCGGCACGAGCGGCGACGGCAACACCTGGCCGGGAGCGACGGCGCCCTTCGGCATGATGCAGTGGAGCCCGACGGGCACGGCGGGGGATCAGACGTCGACCCCGGTCGCGAACGGCTACTCGTACGACGTGGACCGACTCCGCGGCTTCAGCCTGACGCACCTCAACGGCGCCGGATGCGCGCCCGGTGCCGCCGGTGACGTCCCGATCATGCCGATCACGACGCCCGTCACGACCTCGCCCTCCGCGGACACGACCGACGCGGTCTACGCCTCGGGCTACTCGCACGACCGGGAGTCCGCGAGCCCCGGCCGGTACGCCGTCCAGCTCGACAACGGCGTCCGCACGGACCTCGCGGTGACGACCCGGGCCGGTGTCGGCGAGTTCGTGTTCCCCGCGGGCTCGGCCGCGAACCTGCTCTTCCGCACGTCGAACTCGATCAACGGCAGCGAGGCCGCGACCACCACCGTCGACGCTCGCACCCGGACGGTGAGCGGCAGCGTGCTGACCGGCGGCTTCTGCAGCCGCCGCGCCAACGGCGGGGGCGCGACGAACCCGGACCGCCGCAGCTACTACCGCCTGTACTTCACAGCCACCTTCGACCGGCCGTTCGCGAGCACCGGCACCTGGCAGGACGGCACGGTCCGCCCTGGAGGCACGTCCTCATCCGGCGGGGAGGGGTACCTCACCGGCGCCGACCGTGCCGGACGCGGCTCCGGCGCGTGGGTCGGGTTCGACGCGCGTCGCGGCGCGACGGTGCACGCGCGCATCGGCATCTCGTACGTGAGCGCCGCCGGCGCGGTGGCCAACCGCGATGCCGAGGTGGGCAAGCGCGCGACCGTCGCCGGCGTGGCGGCGGCGACCCGCGCCTCCTGGAACCGTGAGCTCTCCCGCATCAGCGTCGGAGGCGGCACCGCGGACCGGACCACGCAGCTCTACACGTCCGTCTACCACGCGCTCATGCAGCCGAACACGCTGAACGACCGCGACGGCCGGTACCTCGGTCCGGACCTCCGCGTGCACCGGATGGACCGCGGGCAGGGCGCCGTCTACGGGACGTACTCCGGCTGGGACCAGTACCGGGCGCAGGTCCAGCTGCTCGCCCTGCTCCGGCCGGACGTCGCCGGCGACATGGCGCAGTCGATGCTCCGGTTCGCCGAGCAGAACGGCGGCATCTGGGACCGGTGGCTGCACCTCGGCGCCCCGACGCACGTGATGACGGGCGACCCCTCCGCGGCGACGCTCGCCACCTGGTACGCGATGGGCGTCCGCAACTTCGACGTGCAGGCGGCGTACGCCTCGCTCCGGAAGCAGGCGACGGTGCAGAACGCCGACGCCGAGAGCGACATCGGCTGTCCGGGGCAGTGCCTGGCGCAGCGCCCGGCGCTCGACGAGTACCTGCAGCGGCACTACGCGGCGAACGACGACTGCTCGTGCTGGGGCGGTGCGGCCGAGACCCTCGAGGACTCGATCGCGGACAGCGCCCTCGGGTACTGGGCGACCGCGCTCGGCAAGAGCCGCGACGCCCGGATGTTCGCCGAGCGCGGCACGTACTGGCGGAACACGTTCAACGCTGCCGTCGGGTACCAGGCCGCGCGGCAGGCCGACGGCACGTGGACGCCGGGATGGTCACCCTCGACGGGGACCGGCTTCGCACAGGGCACGAGCGCGCAGTACACGTGGCTCGTCCCGCAGGACGTCAGCGGCCTGTCGACGGCACTCGGTGGGGACGAGCAGGCGGTCGCCCGGCTCGACGCCTTCTTCCACGACGCTTCCGGCAACTGGGCCGTGACCGGCGGTGACGCCACGAAGTTCGACCCGACGAACGAGCCGGACATCCACACGCCCTGGATGTACAACGCGCTCGGCCAGCCGTGGAAGACGCAGGAGACCGTGCGGCAGGTCGTCGACCAGGCGTACTCGACCGGCCCCGCCGGGCTGCCGGGCAACGACGACCTCGGCACGATGAGCGCCTGGTACGTGTTCGCGTCGATCGGCCTGTTCCCGCAGACGCCGGGACGCGCGGACATGCTCGTCGGCAGCCCGACCTTCCGGAGTGTCGACATCCGCCGGTCGTCCGGGCAGCACATCGTCATCCGGTCATCGGGAACGGACCCCTACGTGCAGGACGCCCGGCTCGACGGCCGCACGCTCGATCGCTCGTGGGTGCCGGCCTCGTTCGTGAACCGAGGCGGCACGCTGTCGTTCCGGGTCGGCGACACCGCGGACACCTCGTGGGCGACCGGGGAACGGAGCCGCCCGGTCGACCGGTGAGCCGCCGGGGCGTGCGTCGTCACCGCAACGCCGCTGCCAGACGCCCGAGCTGCACCGCTCGTCCGTTCGCGATCCACTGCGGCCTCCCGTCGTGCAGGCTCGGCTCCGCGACGCCGGCCCCGTCAGGCAGGACAGGCCAAGGCGCACCGCGCTCGTCCATCACGAGCGTCTGCAGCGCCGAGGCGCACTCCACCGCCAACTCGTCCCGGTCGGTCCATCGCGCTGTCATCGACGTCACGTTGACGCCGACGAGGAGGAGCACCTGCTCGTCGGCAGCAGCGTCGATCCACTCGGATGCGTCCGGTACCTGTTCCGACACCGATGGGTCGGGCACTCGGTCGAGGATCGCGAGCCGCGGCTCAGCCTCGACGGGGATGACGGCAGCGAAGTCCGCTGCGACGTCGGGCAGTGCGGCGCGGAGGGTGATGAGACGGCTCATGTCACTCGCTGCGAGCGGCCTCGGGGGTCATCGCGAACGGTGACCAGTGGTACCCGTCCGGGTCGTCGAACTGCCGCTGGTACATGAAGGGGTACTCGTCGGTGTCGCCGATCCGACCTCCGGCGGCACGGGCGCGCTCGACGAGCTCGTCGACGGCGGCGCGGCTGGGGAGGTCGAACGAGAGGGTGACCTTCGACGGGGTGTCCGGGCCGCCGATCAGGTCCTCGGTGCCACCGACGCTCGCGTACATCTCGCGGCTGCTCAGCATGAGGAACTGGTCGGGGCCGAACGCGATGCACGAGACGTCGTCGCGGGACATCGCCTCGTCCAGCGACCAGCCGAGCGCGGTGTAGAAGGCGGTCGCACGCCGGACGTCGTCGACCGGGCAGGAGATGTAGAGGCTCATGCGGCGATGGTCCCGCCGAGCCCCGCTGGGGTCAAGACCCGGGCACCGCCAGTTCGTGACCGGCGCCCCACACGCGGCGGACGTCGAGTGACGGGGAGAGCGCGACGAGGTCGGCGGCGTACCCGGGGGCGATCCGACCCATGCGATCGCCGAGTCCGAGCGCCGCAGCGGGCACGCTCGTCAGCGCAGCCACCGCCTGAGGCAGGGTCCGTTCGGCGTGCTCGACGGCGTTCCGGAGCGCGGCGTCCTGCGTCAGCGTCGACCCGGCGATCGTGTCCGTGCCGGCGACGTGTGCGATGCCGTCGGTGACCGTCACGGCGAGGGAGCCCAGCGTGTACGAGCCGTCCGCCGCCCCGGCGGCGCCCATCGCGTCGGTGATGAGCGCGACCCGACCCGGTGCGGCGTCGAGCAGCATCGCGGCCACCGACGGGTCGACGTGCACTCCGTCGAGGATGAGTTCGAGGGTCACCCGGTCGTCGGCCACGGCGGCGACGATCGGCCCCGGCGCACGGTGGTGGATGCCGGGCATCGCGTTGAAGGCGTGCGTGAGCAGGGTCGCGCCGGCGTCGAACGCGGCGCGGGCCTGGTCGGCCGTCGCGACGGTGTGTCCGACGGCGACCCGCACCCCGGCGTCGGCGAACCGGCGGACGGCGTCGAGCGCCCCCGGTAGCTCGGGCGCGACGGTGACCTGCCGCAGGACACCCTCGCCGGCCTCGAGCAGGGCCTCGACGGCGGCGGGCGTGGGGTCGACCAGGAACGACTCGTTGTGGGCGCCCTTGTTGTGCGGGGAGAGGAACGGCCCCTCGAGGTGGACACCGAGCACGAGCGGGTCGTCGGCCATCAGGGTGCGCACGCGGTCGAGCGACGCGACGAGCTGCGGTAGCGGGTTCGCGACGAGCGACAGGACGGAGCGGGTGGTGCCGTGCGCCCGGTGCACGGCGAGCGCCGGTGCGACGGACGGGTCCTCGTACGAGGCGCCCGCGCCGCCGTGTCCGTGCAGGTCGATGAACCCGGGCGTCAGGACCGCGTCGCCGAGGTCGACGACCTCGTCGGACGCCGGCGCCTCGGCGCCGGAGCCGACCGCGTGGATGGTGTCACCGACGACGAGGACCCAGCCGTCGGGGGTGGACCCGGCCACGTCGACGACGGTGGCGGCGCGGACCAGGGTGCTGCGCGCCTCCAGGCCGGAGCCCGTGCCGGTGCTCATGCCGTCTCCCGGCGGAGGGCGACCACCCCGGAGACCGCGGCCACCAGGACGAACACGAGGCCCACGAGCGGCAGGCCGATCGAGACCCAGCACGCGCCGGCGGCGATCACCAGGGCGGTCTCGACGATGACCTTGCCGACCACGTCCGTGTCGATCGGCGAGCGCGGGGACCGGAACAGGAACCAGACGACGGCCGCGAACAGCGGCGTCCCGATCGCGAAGAGGTACCCGGGCCACGGCAGGATCCACGACCAGTACCCCCAGAACGCCAGCGAGAACAGGCCGAACGCGCACACGACGATCCGCAGCACCGTCCACCCGGACACACGGCGACGGGGACGGTCGGCGTCGACCGGCGGCGGGACGTCGCCCCAGTCGACCGGGCTCTGCGGTGCGTTCGTCATGTGGTGCCTACTTGAAGATGATCGTGCGGGCGCCGTCGAGGAGGACCCGGTCCTCCGCGATCCAGCGCACCGCCTGCGTGAGCGTGCGGGACTCCTCGTCCTGACCGATCGACACGAGCTCCGCGGGGTCCTTCGTGTGGTCGACCCGGACGACGTTCTGCTCGATGATCGGGCCCTCGTCGAGGTCGCTCGTGACGAAGTGCGCGGTCGCGCCGATGAGCTTCACGCCGCGGGCGTGCGCCTGCCGGTACGGGTTCGCGCCCTTGAAGCCGGGCAGGAAGGAGTGGTGGATGTTGACGGCCCGGCCCTCGAGTGCCGCGCAGAGCTCCGGGGAGAGGATCTGCATGTAGCGGGCGAGGACCACGAGCTCGATGTCGTGCTCCTCCACCGCCTCGAGGATCCGCCGCTCCATCGCCTGCTTCGACTCCGCGTCCGTCACCGGACGGTGCTCGAACGGCACCGAGTAGAACGACGCCAGCTCGGCGAGGTCCGGGTGGTTGGCGAGGACGAGCGGCACCTCGATCGGCAGCTGGCCGCCGCGCTGCCGGTAGAGCAGGTCGTTGAGGCAGTGCCCGGCCTTCGACACGAGCACGAGCGTGCGCAGCGGGCGGCCGACGACGTCGAGCTGCACCCGGGCGTCGTAGCGCTCGATCACCGGGGCGAGCGCGGCCTCGAAGGTCGGGCGGTCGACCGGCGCCATGACCTGCAGGCGCATGAAGAACGAGTTCGTGTCGGCGCTGGAGAACTGCTGCGACTCGGTGATGTTGCCCTGCGCAGCGACGACGGCTCCGGACACGGCGTGCACGATCCCGGGCTGGTCGTCGCAGACGAGCGTGAGGGTCCAGTGCGTGGGGGTCGGGTCGGTCACCGGTTCAGGGTACCGGGCAGGTCGCACGCGTTGCGGCGGCGCAGGTCAGCTGTGGAGACCCGGCCTGGAGGCGCGTGGTGCGCCGGTCACCCGGCCCGCGTCAGCGCGTGTCCGCCCGGGCGAGCGCACGGTCGGCGAGCGTCAGGACGGACAGGAGCACGCCGACCCCGAGCATCACCCACGCGAGCACGTGCAGGTCCGGCGTGGTCGGGGCCTGACCGAACACCCCGCCGATCAACGAGGACGCCGCGATCGCCCCGATGTAGATGCTCGTGCGGGAGAGCCCGGCGGCGGTCCCGATGCACTCGGCGGGCACCACCTTGTACAGCGCCGCCTGGTTCGACACCGACGCGAGCGCCTGCGGCACCCCGAACAGCGCCGGCACCACGACGAGCAGCACGAGCGGCGACCCGGCGTGCAGCAGGAGCAGCAGGCCGGCGCCGAGGAGCGGGGTGAGCGCAGCGACCACGAGCGGCCGGCGGACGGTGGTCTTCCGCGCGACCAGGAACGAGACGACCCCCGCCACGATCGCGGCCGGCAGCTGCAGGTACCCGGCGACGTCGCTCGGGTAGCCCGCGACGTCCTGCACCCACTGCGAGAACCCGTAGGTCATCGTGTAGGCGAGCAGGTAGGTCAGGAACAGCCGAGCGTAGGTGCGGGACAGAGCGCCGTTCCGGACGAGCAGCCGCACGTCGACGAAGGGCTGCGCGGCGCGGAGTTCCCAGACCACGAGCGCGACGAGCAGGACGACCGCCGTGCCGAGGAGCCACCACAGCCCCGCCGACAGGTCGAGCAGGAACACGAGCAGCGCGGACACCGCGCCCGTCATAAGGAGCATCCCGACCGGGTCGAGGGCGGTGAGCACGGGGACCTCGACGTCCGGGCGCGGACGCAGCCGGTCGGAAGGCAGCCACAGCGAGGCCACCACGAGCCCGAACGCCGCGAGCGGGACGTTCACGAGGAAGATGGCGTGCCAGCCGAACGCCGCGATGAGCGCACCGCCGAGGGGCGGTCCGGCCGCTGCGGACACGAGCGAGGTGATCGACAGCGCGCCGAGCACGAGCGGTGGCGTGGGCTTCCCGATCCGGGCGGAGCGCTGCCGGAGCGTGGTGAGCGCGGCCGGGTACGCCGACGAGGTGCCGATGCCGATGAGCACCCGAGCGGTGACGGCCCCGCCGAAGCCGGTCAGCACCTCGGGGACGACGCCGGCGACACCGACGATGACGAGCCCGGTGAGGAAGACCTTCTTCGGGCCGAACCGGTCAGCGAGCTTCCCCATCGTTGGCTGTGCCACGGCGCTGGCGAGGTAGAGCGCGGCGACGAGCCAGATCGCCTGTGCGGCCCCGATCCCGAGGTCGTGGGAGATCGGCGCGAGGGCGACCGAGACCATCGTCGTGTTGATCGGGTTGAGCAGGGGGCCGACGAGCACGGGGACGAGCAGCTTCGGACCGAAGCCGCTGCCGTGCACGACGGGGGCGGGAGCAGTGGAGGTGGACGTGGGGCGGCTTCTTCCGGGGGTCGGGCGCAGTGGGGGTCAGGACTCGGTGAGCGGGGTGAGGACGGCGATCGCACGCGCAACGGTGGCGCGGTCGTCCTCGGGCAGCGCGGCCAGGCGGTCGGCCAGCACGCGGGTGCGGGTGGTCCACGCGTCCTCGCGCGCGCGGGACCCGGCGTCGGTCGCACGCACGAGCGTGCGTCGGCCGTCGGACGGGTCAGCCCGTCGTTCGGCGAGCCCGAGGTCGACGAGCGCCTGCACGGTGGCGCCCATCGACTGGGGCCGGACGCCCTCCGCCCGGGCGAGGTCGGCGACGGTGCTCTCACCGTGGCGGAGCAGTCGGCCGAGCGCGGCGGTCTGTGAGGCGGTGACCTCGTCCGCCTTGCCGGTGAGCAGGGTCCGACGGATCCGCCCGTACAGGGTCAGGAGGTCGTCGGCGAGCTCCACGTGCGATTCCACACCGCGACGGTACTCCTTCCGCAGGCGAACTTGCAAGGCTGCCGTCCGATCGGGTGCGGTCAGCGCTCGAACACCATCCGACGCTTCGTCACGCGGAAGCCCGCGCGCTCGAACGCGCGACGCATCGGGGTGTTCGCGGCGTCGGTCGTCCCCACGACCCGGGGCTCGCCGGCGACGGTGTGGATCCGCAGCGCCTCGGCGAGCAGGGCGTCGACGACCCCTCGGCCGCGGTGCTGCGGGAGGACGCCGATGAAGCTCACCGCGGCGTCGTACGCGGTCCGGGTGGCGAGGACGAACCCGAGGGGCACGCCGTGGTGGTCCTCGGCGATCCGCCAGTCCTCGCGGCGGCCGGGCAGCGAGCCGTAGAAGTCGAGGTCGTCGGCGGCAGCCCCGCGTGCACCGAGCTCGGCCACTGCTCCCCGGGTGTGCGCGTCGAGCGAGCCGACCGCGACCCGGGCGAACAGGTCGACGAACTCGGCGTCGTCCCCATCGCGGAATCGGACGCCGGCGGGCACGGGTACCGGCGGTCCGGCAGTCGACGGCTCCCAGGCGACGCTGACGCGCTCGGTGGCCCGGACGAGATCCGCAGCACGGGCGACCTCGGTGCGCCACGCCACCGCGGCGACCGCGGCCGGGTCCTCGTGCCAGTCCACCGCCAGGTCGACGATCCACTCGGGCAGGGCGCCGAAGGCGTCACGGCCGGCCCGGAGCAGCCCGACGGCGACGTCCGCTCGGTCGCCGTCGGCCGGGTCGACGAGCAGGTCGTCGAGCGTCGACGGCGTCGACGCGTCCGTGAGGCCCCACCACAGCGCGCGCCCGACCGGGCGGCCGTCCCGCAGCGCGAGGAAGGACCACTCCGGGCGGTGGTGCTGCGTGGCGGACTCGCTCCGGTACGTCTCCGGCCGGGTCCACGAGACCGGTTCCGACGTCGAGAAGGCGAGCAGCGCCTCCAGGTCGGCGGGTGTGGACGCGCGGACGGTGACCGTCATCGCTGCCCGGTGAGCGTGGTGACCAGGTGCTCCTGCACGTACCCGAGCCAGTCGTAGACGTCCCGCAGCCCGACGCCGTCGTCGGCGTCCGCCGAGGCGGAGTCGGTCGCGGCGTCCACGATCCCGAGCCGGTCCGCGATCGTCAGCCGCAGGTCGGTCAGGCAGCGCAGCCAGGCCTGCTCGTCCTCGCCGGCGAAGGCGCCCTCGCGCGCACCCGTCAGCCACGCGTGCACGACGTCCGCGTTGGTGGTCTTCTGCGTGAGCAGGTCGGACTGCGTCCACCGGCGGAACTCGGCGCTGGCCTCGGCGTCGTCACGGTAGGCGTCCGGGAAGAGCCGTGCGGCGACCGGGTCGGCGGACAGGTCGCCGCCGAGCACCTGCCGGAGCTGCTCGGTCAGCGAGGTGAGGAGCGCGCGCTCGCCGGAGGCCATGCCGAGGTGCACGCCGTCGGCCCGTCTGACGAACGGGATCACGGGGTGGGCGCCCGGTCCACCGAGGACTGCAGACCGTAGCCGTGCATCGCCTCGACGTGCGCCTCCATGGCCTCGCGCGGGCCGGTGGCGACGATCGCCCGACCCTCCCGGTCGACCTGGTGCATGAGCCGCTCCGCGCGGTCGCGGGAGAAGCCGAAGTGCTGCTGGAAGACGAAGGTGACGTACGACATGAGGTTCACCGGGTCGTCCCAGACCACGGTCACCCACGGGGCGTCCGGGCGCGCGGCGGCGTCGACCGAGGTCCGCTCGTCGAGCTCGGGGTGCAGCAGCGTCATGCCACCAGGGTGACACGAACGGGCGCGCTCGGTACGATCGACGGGTCGCGACTGGCGTTGGATGGGTCACCATCGGGGAGCGACACCTGACACGGAGCGCAGCCGTACGCCTGGGCAGCGCCCAACCGTCCACCTCGTCGCGTCCGCGCGACGGAACAGACAACGAGGAGTCCCGTGTCCATCACCGATCTGCCCGCTGCGGCTGCACAGTCCGACGCCGCACGGTCCAGCTTCAACGCCCCGCTCGCCGAGATCGACCCCGAGATCGCCGCGGTCCTGCAGAACGAGCTCGGCCGTCAGCGCGACACCCTCGAGATGATCGCGTCCGAGAACTTCGTCCCGCGCGCCGTCCTCGAGTCGCAGGGCTCCGTGCTCACGAACAAGTACGCCGAGGGCTACCCGGGCAAGCGCTACTACGGCGGTTGCGAGTTCGTCGACGTCGCCGAGCAGCTCGCCATCGACCGCGCGAAGGCCCTCTTCGGCGCCGCGTACGCGAACGTCCAGCCGCACTCCGGCGCCAGCGCGAACGCCGCCGTCCTGCACGCCATCGCCTCGGCCGGTGACACCATCCTCGGCCTCGAGCTCGCGCACGGCGGTCACCTGACCCACGGCATGAAGCTCAACTTCTCCGGCCGCATCTACAACGCCGTGTCGTACGGCGTCGACCCCGAGACGTTCGAGGTCGACTACGACGACATCCGCGCGAAGGCGATCGAGCACCAGCCCAAGGTCCTCATCGCCGGGTGGTCCGCCTACCCGCGCCAGCTCGACTTCGCGAAGTTCCGCGAGATCGCGGACGAGGTCGGCGCGACGCTCTGGGTGGACATGGCGCACTTCGCCGGGCTCGTGGCCGCGGGCCTGCACCCGTCGCCCCTGCCGCACGCCCACGTCGTGTCGTCGACAGTGCACAAGACGCTCGCCGGCCCCCGCTCGGGCATCATCCTGTCCAACGACGAGACGCTGTTCAAGAAGCTCAACTCCGCGGTCTTCCCGGGCCAGCAGGGTGGCCCGCTCATGCACGTGATCGCCGCGAAGGCCACCGCGTTCCTGCTCGCGGCGACGCCCGAGTTCAAGGACCGCCAGGAGCGCACCCTCCGCGGGGCGAAGGCCCTCGCGTCGCGCCTCACGCAGGACGACGCCAAGGCCGCGGGCATCGACGTCCTGACCGGCGGCACCGACGTGCACCTGGTGCTCGTCGACCTGCGCGAGTCCGAGGTCGACGGCAAGCAGGCCGAGGACCTGCTGCACGAGGTCGGCATCACCGTGAACCGCAACTCCGTGCCGTTCGACCCGCGCCCGCCGATGGTCACCTCGGGTGTCCGCATCGGCACGTCGGCGCTGGCGACCCGCGGCTTCGGCGACGCCGAGTTCACCGAGGTGGCGGACATCATCGCGCTGACCCTGATGCCCAACCCGGACGTCGAGGCGCTCTCGGCGCGGGTGAAGGCCCTGACCGACGCGTTCCCGCTCTACGCGTGAGCGGCGCCGTGGCTGACCTGCCGCGGGCGCTCTGGGCGGGTGAGGGCAGTGCCGTCCGCATCGACGGCACCGCCCTCGCCGCCCGCACGCTCGACGACCTGAAGGTCCGCATCGACCGGCTGCACGACCACGGGTTCCGCCCGGGCCTCGGCACGATCATGGTCGGGCAGAACCCGGGATCGGTGTCCTACGTCGCCGGCAAGCACAAGGACTCCGCACAGATCGGGCTCGACTCGGTCCGCATCGACCTCCCCGAGACCGCGAGTGCCGCCGACATCCGTGCGGCGATCCTGCAGATGAACGACGACCCCCGGGTCACCGCGTTCATCGTGCAGCTCCCGCTGCCGCAGGGCATCGACCCGATCCCGATGCTCGAGCTGATGAACCCGGCCAAGGACGCCGACGGCCTGCACCCGACCAACCTCGGCGAGCTCGTGCTCGCCGTCCCGGGTGGTGCCGGCACGATCGACGCTCCGCTGCCGTGCACCCCGCGCGGCATCGTCGCGATGCTCGAGGCGTACGACGTCCCGATCCGCGGCCAGCACGTCACGATCATCGGTCAGGGGCTGACGGTCGGACGCCCGCTCGGCCTGCTGCTCACCCGCCTCGAGGCCACCGCCACCCTCACCCACTCCCTCACCGAGGACGTCGCCGCCGAGTGCCGTCGCGCGGACATCATCGTGGCGGCCGCCGGGGTCGCGGGCCTGGTGCAGCCGGACTGGGTCAAGCCCGGTGCGGCGGTCATCGACGTCGGCATCAGCCGCGTGGTGTCCTCGGAGACGGGGAAGGCGAAGCTCCGCGGCGACGTCGACCCCGCGGTCGCGTCGGTCGCCGGGTTCCTGTCGCCGACGCCCGGCGGCGTCGGGCCGATGACCCGGGCGATGCTCATGAAGAACGTGGTCGAGGCCGCGGAGCGCCACCTGCACTGAGCGGGCGCTCACTGGTCGCGCGTTGCTTCCGCGAGAGCGACAGATCACCGCGGTCCGTCCGCGGCGATCTGTCGCTTGTGCGTGAGGTGGTCGCCACCAGCCCCGGACTGGAGGCACGGATCACCTCCGCCACGCGCCTGGCGCGGTGCTACGGTCGCCACATGGGGGAGACGCAGACCGTCCTGACCGCTCCGGTGATGGCACACGAGGGGCGCCGGTTGCGTCCACGTGCCTGGGGGCTCGTGCTCGTGGGCATCGTCGCCGTTGCGCTGTCCGGCGCCACGCTCTGGAGCGCGTCCGCCGGCTACGGCGGTGTCGACGCCGACGGCAACTGGATCGACAACGCCGGACACCCGGTGTCGTCCGCCCCGCCGACCGTGCACGTCGAGGGACACATCGCGCCGGCGGCCCTCGCGGTGCTCCTCCTCGTGGTGGTCGTCGGCGTGTTCCTGCCGCCGACGCTCGCCCGCTCCGGTCGTGCCGCGCTGGGCGACGTCGTCCGGTGGGCGGCGTACCTCGCGGTGCCGCTCTGCATCGTCGTCGGCGTGCTCGTCTACACCGTGTGGCAGGGCCACGTCGTGATGGACCAGATCGACCACGAGGTCCTGCCCCCGCACGGCTTCCCGTGGGGCGGCGTGACCGTCACCATCGGCCACATGACTCGATGACGCGTACTCCCGACACCGCCGGCCGTGCGTCCCTGTCCCCCCGCGAGAGCCTGTTCACCCGGGACGCCCGGAAGCTCGTGTGGATCACCCTGATCTGCCTGTTCCTGCAGGTGCTCGCGCAGAACTGGTCCGCCGAACCCCGCCTGCCCGGCAGCACCGACGACGTGCCGCTCGGGTGGGTGACGTTCCAGGCCCGTCCGTGGGTCGGCTGGGTCGTGCTCACCGTCGGGTTCGCGGTGGCGGGGTTCGTCGTCGGGGCCGCCCGCCGCGGTGCTCGGCGCTGGCACCAGGACCGCGTGCTCGCCCTCGGTCTGGCCGGGGTCGTCGGCGTGACCGCCCTCGTCTGGGTGCTGTTCCTCGTGCAGTACGAGTGGGCGTTCTGGGCGGTGGACCACGGCGTGCTCCACCCGTTCATGCTCGGCGACGTGTCGATCGCCGTCGAGTACCCGTCACACGACGGCTGACGCGCCGCTGCGCACTCCGCGTCAGTCGCGCCGAGCGCCCTGCGCCGCGTGCACCGTGAACACGTTCGGTTCGCGGTACCCGGCCGCGGCGAAGGCGGCGGTGACGGCCGCGGAGATGGTGCCCCGTGCCTCCCGGTCGACCAGTGCGATCGCCGCACCGCCGAAGCCGCCGCCCGTCATCCGGGCACCGACCGCTCCGTGGGACACGGCGGTCTCGACCGCCAGGTCGAGTTCCGGCACCGAGATCTCGAAGTCGTCGCGCATCGACTCGTGGGAGGCGACCAGCAGGGAGCCGATGGCCCGCGGACCCTCCTCGCGCAGCGTCCGGACGGTGTCGAGGACGCGCTGGTCCTCGGTGACGATGTGTCGGACGCGGCGGAAGGTCTCGTCGTCGAGGAGCTCCTGCGCGCGGGGCAGGTCGGCGACGGACACGTCCCGCAGCGCCGGCACCCCGAGGGCCTCGGCGCCACGCTCGCAGGAGTCGCGGCGCGCCTTGTACCCGCCGGTGGCGTGGGCGTGCTCGACGCGGGTGTCGATGACCAGGACCTCGAGCCCGTTCGCCTCGAGCGCCAGGTCGACCACGGCGGTGTCGAGCGTGCGGCAGTCCAGGAACACGACGGCGTCCTGCTCGCCGAGGAGTGACGCGGACTGGTCCATGATGCCGGTGGGGGCGCCCACGGCGTGGTTCTCGGAGTACTGCCCGACGCGGGCGAGCGTCTTGCGGTCGAGGCCGAGCTCCCAGAGGTCGTTGAACGCCAGCGCGACGCCGCACTCGATCGCGGCGCTCGACGACAGGCCGGCGCCGACCGGCACGTCGGACTCGATGAACACGTCGAACCCGGTCTTGTCGGTCAGGTCGGCACCGGCCTGCTCGCGGAGCGCCCAGGCGATCCCGAAGACGTAGGCCGACCAGCCGTCCATGCGCGACGGGTCGAGCCCGTCGAGCGAGAGTTCGTGGACGGCCTCCGGCTCGAAGGCGGACGCGACGCGGATGACCCGGTCGTCGCGCTGCCCGATCGACGCGACCGTCCGGCGGTCGATCGCGAACGGCAGGACGTACCCGTCGTTGTAGTCGGTGTGCTCACCGATCAGGTTGACGCGACCGGGGGCGGAGTACCGCACCGTCGGCTCGTACCCGTAGACCTGCTGGAACGTCATGCGCGCTCGATCCCTCCTCGGATGAACTCGGCCGCCTTCTCGGGCACGAGGTCCCCGATCCAGGCGCCCATGGCGGCCTCGCTGCCGGCCAGGAACTTGAGCTTGTCCGCCGCGCGGCGCGGGGACGTGATCTGCAGCATCAGCCGCACGGTGTCACGCGCGGTGTGCACCGGCGCCTGGTGCCACGCCGCGATGTACGGCGTCGGGGTGTCGTAGAGCGCGTCGAGTCCGCGGGTCAGGCGCAGGTGCATGTGCGCGAGCTCGTCCTTCTCGGCGTCGGTCAGCCCCGCGAAGTCGGGGACGTGGCGGTGCGGGAGCATGTGGATCTCGATCGGCCAGCGCGCCGCGAACGGCACGAACGCGGTGAAGTGCTCGCCCTGCAGGACCACGCGCTCCGAGCCCCGCTCGTTCGCGAGGTGCTGCTCGAACAGGTCCGGCCCGAAGCGCTCGATCGACGCGAGCAGTCGCTGCGTCCGGGGGGTGATGTACGGGTACGAGTAGATCTGCCCGTGCGGGTGGTGCAGCGTGACGCCGATGGCCTCGCCGCGGTTCTCGAACGGGAACACCTGCTGGATGCCCGGCAGTGCCGACAGCGCGGCGGTCCGGTCCGCCCAGGCCTCGACCACGGTGCGCGCGCGGGACTCGGTGATCGACGCGAACGAGCCCGAGGTCTCCGGGGAGAAGCACACGACCTCGCAGCGGCCGACGCTCCGGAGCTCGCGGTTGAGGCCGACGTCCGACAGGGCATCGAGCGAGGACGGGGCGTCGTCCGCCTCGAGCAGCGGGCCGAACGACGGCGAGCGGTTCTCGAACACCGCGACGTCGTAGCGGCTCGGGATCTCGGACGGGTTCGCGGCGGTCTGCGGCGCGAGCGGGTCCTGGTCGGCCGGCGGCAGGAACACGCGGTTCTGGCGGCTCGCCGCGATGGAGACCCACTCGCCGGTCAGGACGTCCTGCCGCATCTTCGCGGTCTCGGGACGAGGGTCGAGCACCCGCTGGTCGATGCTGCGCTCAGCGGGCAGCGTCGAGTCGGCGTCGTCGAAGTAGATGAGCTCGCGGCCGTCGGCGAGCGTCGTCACGCGCTTGGTGATCACCGCACCACCATACCCGCTCTCCGAAGCGTTGCGAAAGCCTCCGCAAGTGCGCGAAACTGAGCGGGTGACGGACGACGACCTCTCCTTCCTCGCCGGCACGCTGCCCGCGCCCCTCCGACAGGACCGCATCGTGTCCATCGTCGAGGGGGCACCCGGCCTGGTCCGCACCGCGGCGCTCGCCGCCGCCCTGGGCACGAGCGAGGTGACGGTCCGACAGGACCTCGCCACCCTCGACCTGGAGGCGCGCATCCGGCGGGTCCGCGGCGGTGCGGTCCGCCTCGGCGCGGCTCCGGGCGAGCGCCCCTTCGAGGAGACCGCCGTCGAACACCAGGTGGCCAAAGCGGCCATCGGCCGCGCCGCGGCCGCGATGGTCCGCCCGGGCGAGTGCGTCGTCCTCGACGTCGGCACGACGCCGGCCGCGGTGGCCACGGCGCTCGTTGCCCGCGAGGACCTGACCGACGTCACGGTCGTCACGAACTCGCTGACCACGGCGCTCGCGCTCGAACCCGCCGTCCCGCGCTTCACGGTGGTCGTGACGGGTGGCACGCTCCGCCCGCTGCAGCACTCCCTCGTCGCGCCGTTCATGGGTGGTGTCCTGCCGATGATCGCGGCGGACACGGTGTTCCTCGGCGGGACCGGCCTCGACGTCGAGCACGGTCTGACGAATGTCAACCTGCCGGAGACCGAGGCGAAGCGGATGCTCGCGGACGCCGCCCGGCGTACCGTCGTGGTGGCGGACGGGTCGAAGTTCGGTCGAGCACACCTCGGCGTGGTCCGCTCGCTCGAGGACATCGACGTCGTCGTCACCGCCGAGGTCACGGCGGACGCCGTCGCCCCGATCCGGGCAGCGGGTGTCGAGGTGGTCGTGGCGGATGACGGCGGCCGGGCAGCACCAGACGGAAGGAAGTCGCACCCATGACCGCAGCACCCACCGGAGGGCAGTACCACCTCCGTCACGCCGGACCCGACGGGGTCGTCGAGGCGGTCGTCACCGAGGTGGCCGCCGGCATCCGCGAACTCCGCGTCGCCGGCTTCGACCTCACCGAGCCGTTCCCCGTCACGTCCGCTCCGCCCGGTGCCGACGGCATCGTCCTGGTCCCGTGGCCGAACCGCGTCGCCGGGGGTGCCTGGGAGCTCGACGGCAAGCGCCAGCAGCTCGACGTCTCCGAGCCCAAGTACGGCAATGCGTCGCACGGACTCCTCCGCTTCGCGCCGTACCGTGTCGTGACCCAGACCGAGTCGGGCATCCAGCAGGAGGCCACGATCCACCCGCAGCACGGTTGGCCGTTCACGCTCGAGACCCGGGTGCACCACGAACTCGTCGACGACGGCATCCGGGTGACCCACGAGATCGTCAACCGCTCGGGCGTCCGGGCTCCGTTCGCGGTCGGGGCCCACCCCTACCTCCGCGCGGGCGACACCCCCGCCGAGGACCTGGTCGTCCGGCTCGACGCCGCGACCGCCTTCACGGTCGACGGGCACAAGATCCCGAACGGCACCGTGTCGGTGGACGGCACGCCGTTCGACCTCCGCGCCGGGGTGCGCGCGGGTGACGCCGACCTCGACACCGCCTACCGCGACGTCACCCCCGACGCGGACGGTGTCCGTCGCACGACGCTGCACGGGCCCGAGGGCGACGGCGTCGAGCTCTGGCAGGACGCGTCGTTCCCGTACGTGCAGGTGTTCACCTCCCGCGAGTTCCCCCGGGGCGAGGGCACCGGGCTCGCCGTCGCGGTGGAGCCGATGACGGCACCCGCGAACGCGCTGAACTCCGGTGAGGGCCTGCGCTGGCTCGAGCCCGACGAGTCGTGGTCCGGTACCTGGGGCATCCGCCGCGTCTGGTCCTGACGCAGGCGTCCGCGCCGCCCGGGCCGGCCTCGCCGCTCCCTCGCGGTGCGGGTGCCGGTGCGGGTGCTGGGCCCAGTCGCACGACCTGCCGCTCACGTCCGCCGTCGGCGGCACGTCGTGCGACCGGAACGACGGCCGGCGGCACGTCGTGCGACCGGAACGTGACGAAGGGCCGCCCCCTCGTGGGGAGCGGCCCTTCGTCCGTGCTCTGGCGGGTCAGGCGCGACGCATGCGCAGCGCCTCGACCGCGAGGGACTCGGTGGCGTACCGGCCGACCTCCTGCGCCCACGCGGGGTCGTCCCCACGCAGTGCGACGAACTGCTTGCGCTGCCGGCAGACGTAGCCGAGCACGGTGGTGGCGGTCGCGAGCTCGATGAAGTCCTTGCGGATCGCGCGGGTGGTGACCTGCGCGTTGCGTCGGAGGGTGTCGAGCAGGAGCGCGTTGCTCATGCTCGTGTTGGTGGCTGCGGCGAGCTCGACGATGCGGCGCGCGTCACCGGTGGTGCTGGTCGGCGTGGCCTCGATGGGCTCGATCACGGTGTACCCCGTTCGTTCTTCGGTGGTGCTGGTGGAGCAGGACCCGTCGATCGGATCCGGGAACGACCCTAGCGGCCGCAACCCAACAGCCCGCTGAGCACGACCTGAACTGTGGTGTGGGCTGTCCAAGAAGCGCCTGTGGGTGACTTGTACCCCGGGAGAGCGGCCCCGGGTGGTCTGCTCAGGCGCAGCGAGGGCCGTCGGTGGGTGCGGCGAGATCGCGGAGCGTGCCTTCGATCCGCTCGGCGAGGTAGCGGTACCCGGCGTCGTTGAGGTGCTGCCCGTCCGGCGCCGCGAAGCCCGCGCTGTTGGACGTCGTGAACCACTGTCGGTCGAGCGGGTCGATGAACGTCACCCCGGCTGCTCGGGCGCCGGCGGCGACCGCGGTGGTGATGCCCGTCGTGCCCTGCGCTCGGGGGAGGGGCGCCGACGGCCCGACGGCGACGACGACCGCGTCGGGCCACTGCTGCTGCGCGCGGCGGAGGGTCGACTCCACCACGGTCCGCAGCCGGTCCGCGCTGACGACCCAGTCGTTCTGGCTGCCCTGCACGATGACGAGGTCGGGGTCGAGGTCCCGGTGCGTGCCGAGTCGCGCCGAGTAGGTGAACCGTGTGGAGCCGTAGGGGCCGACGTTGGCGTAGCCGGTGCCGCCGACGCCGTCGATCGTGGCGTCCCAGCCCATGTCGCCGACGATGTCCTGCGCCCAGCCGTGCTGCTGGTCGAACGAGCCTCGGCCCTTCGTGTACGAGTCGCCGACGATGAGGACGTCCGACCCGGGGGCGATCGCCGCGGCGACACGCGACGGCTCGGCCACGCGGGTGTCCGGCACGGTCTGGCAGGCGCTCGAGACCATCGGGAGCATCGCGACCAGCGAGACGACGCCGAACGCCATCGCGCCGAGCGCCACCGCGGGGAGCGTCAGGCGTCGGCGTCGTGTGGGCTGGTGGGTACGAGGAGCGTCCGGCCAGCCGCCGTCGGTTCTTCGGGCCACGACGGCGATGGTACCTGGCGGATCGTGCGCGACCGGTGAACGCGGGTCAGTCGACGGGCCGGACCTCGCGGACGTCCTGCGCTTCCCAGCCCTCGGGGACGGAGGCCCGGAAGGCGGCGAGGGCGGTCGGGTAGTCGGGACCCGTGGCCTCGTGCGGGCGGAGCGCGGTGGACCGGGCGACGGCGCGGATCGTGGTCTCACCGGTGGCCTTGCTCGTGACGGTCGTCGCGCCGAGCAGCTGGAAGCCGTCGAGGTCGAGTGCGCCGATCGCGGCGTCGCGGGCCTCGCCTGCGGAGTTGCCGCTGCCCTCGGCCTCGCGGGTCTCGGTGGATCGGAGGGTGCCTCGGAGAGTCGTCACGAAGCAAGTATCGCGGTGGGCCCCGTGGGGCTCGAACCCACGACCCTCGGATTAAAAGTCCGGTGCTCTACCAACTGAGCTAGAGGCCCTCACCCGCAAGGCTAGCGGGTGAGGGCCTCTGGTCTGGATCAGCGCGCGGACGGTCAGCCGCGCCGACCGGTCAGCGATCGCAGCAGCCAGGCGATGACCGCGATGACGAGCAGCACGATCCCGACCCACAGCAGGAACTTCAGGCTCGCGGCGAAACCGCCGACGAACAGCAGGATGACCGCGATGACGGCCAGGATGATGAGCAGGGCGTTCATGGAGCTTCCTCTTCTTCACGTCCGGGAGGGGTGCCTCCCTGCCGGAGCACAGTACGCGCGAGCGGCCCGTTGTGTTCTCGGCGAACGGGGCACGCGGATGTCACCGGCGGTGCCTACACTTCCCGGGTGCCTCGCGATCACCACCGTCCCGTCCACTTCACCGACCAGGAGTTCGCCGCGATCCAGGGCGGCGACGACCCGGCGCTCGTGAACCGCGTCGCACACGAGACCGCGAACGCGCTGCTCCACCGCGTGCGTGAGGACCCGGACCCGGCGGTCGTCGAGCGACTCGTGACCTACACGGACGTGCACGGCATCGACGCGATCGCGGAGCTCTGGGCCCGTGTCGGCGCGCACACCCTGCCGGGGGCGCTCTGGCGCATCTACCTCGTGCGGGTGGTGATCCGGCAGAACCCGGAGGAGATCGCGTACTTCTTCGAGCGGGGCACGGAGCAGATCGGCACGATCGACGAGGCCGTCGCGGGTGCCGAGCAGCCGACGGGCCCGGCGGAGATCCTGACCCTGGCGGACCGGATCCTGCACGGCCTGTACACGGGTGACCTCGCGGTGGCGCTCGACCGCGGTGCGGCGTTCTGCCGTCTGACGGCTGCGGGCGCGACGGCCGTCGCGGACGAGTCCGACCTCACGGCGGGGGAGCGTGCGAGCGAGCTGACCACGAGGGCCCTGCGGCTCACGGAGCTGGCGGCGGACCTGACGGAGGCGGCGGCGCTCTGGCGTCGCGACAACCTCGACTGAGCGGGCGGCGGGGCGGACCCGCACCGCGCCTCCAGACCGGAAGCCGACCGGCAACGGCAGACAGCCGGACCGACGACGCCGGACGACGGCCGACCGCAGAAGGCATGAGAAGACCGGGCCGCAGAAGCGCCTCTCGGCGCGAGGCCGCTCGAAGCGGCGAATTTTGGAGCCCGGGGCTTGCTGCGGCCCGGCGAGATCGATTCTACGAGACGCGACCCTGGACGCGCTCCCGTGTTCACTCTCGGTGGACACATCCGGACCCGGGCGTGCCCCGGCACCCCGCCCGAGCGTGAGCGCTCCCCGCCCGAGGACCCGGGCGCGGGCAGCCCGAGCAGGAGCATTCCGAGCAGGAGCAATCCGACCTCCCGAGGGCACCGAATCATCAGCGTGAGGGACGTGATCGTCCTTCACGAAGACGAGGGTCCTGCGCGACCCGGTCCGCTCCCTGGCGGTCAATTCCCTGCGGGTCACGCAGGCCCTCGTCCCCACGTGCGTCCCGGGCACCCGGTGTTCGTGGTCCCCACTCACAGACGACCCGCACACCGGAAGGAGGGAAACCTGCAATGCTTGCCATCGTGGACAGCGACACCGAGAGTTGGAGTACGGACGAGCCGGCTCAGGCGTCGCCTGACGAACTCCTCGCCCGTGTGGCGACCGGCGACCAGGCAGCCTTCTCCGAGCTGTACGACGTGTTGTCGGGCCGCGTACTCGGGCTGGTGACGCGTCTCCTCCGGGACCGCGCGCAGTCCGAGGAGGTCACGCAGGAGGTCTTCCTCGAGGTCTGGCAGCAGGCCACCCGCTTCGACCGCAAGCGCGGGACCGCCGCGAGCTGGGTGCTCACCATGGCGCACCGCCGGGCCGTCGACCGGATCCGGGCCTCGCAGGCCTCGCACGACCGGGACACCAAGATCGGGATCCGCGACCTCGAGGCCGGGTACGACCAGGTCTCCGAGTCCGTCGAGATCCGGATCGAGCACGAGCGGGTCAGTCGCGCGCTCGGCAAACTCACCGAGTTCCAGCGCCAAGCGGTGCAACTCGCGTACTACGGCGGCTTCTCGCACAGCGAGATGGCCGAACGGCTCGGTGTCCCGATCGGCACCGTCAAGACCCGTCTCCGTGACGGGATGATCCGACTCCGAGACGAGATGGGGGTGACGTCATGACCGACCGTCACGACGACCCTGCACTGCTCACCGGGTCGCACGCTCTGGACGCCCTGTCGGACGACGAGCGCGCGCTCCTCGACCACGCACTGACGACCTCGCCGGAGCTGCAGGCCGAGACGGACTCGCTGCGCGAGACCGCCCTGCAGCTCGCCTACGCGGTGCCGTCGGTCCAGCCGCCGGCCTCGCTCAAGGCGTCGCTGATGGCACAGATCGCGTCGACGCCGCAGGCGGCTCCGCTCGCTGCTGCTGCCGCTCCGACCGCATCGGTCACCGACGACGTTGCTCCGGCTCCGTCGAAGGCTCCGGTCGCCGGTCTGGAGGCGCGCCCCGCCTCCGCCACGGCGTTCACCCAGTCCTCCGGCCGCGCCACCGCTGCCGCCCAGCGTCGGTGGTTCCAGCGTCCGGCAGCAGCCCTCTCCGCCGCAGCCGCGGTCGCCGTGGTCTTCCTCGGCGTCGGACTCGGCATCGGCGGGCAGTTCGACCAGGGCACGCAGCCCGGGCCGGGCACCACGCAGGCATCCGGCGGCCTCGACCGGATCTACGCCGCGTCGGACTTCAAGCGCACGACCGCGAAGGTCGCCGGCGGCGGGACGGCCACGGTCGTCTGGTCGGACTCGGTGGGCAAGTCGGCCGTGATCCTCGACGGTGTCTCCCCGGCACCGGAGGGCAAGACCTACGAGCTCTGGTACATCGGCTCCGAGGGCACCGGCGGCAAGATCAGCGCCGCGGGTCTGCTCGACGGGGTGGCGGACGGCGTGCACACGGCGGTGCTCGACGGCAAGCTGTCGTCCGGCGCGACGATCGGCATGACGGTCGAGCCCGAGGGCGGCTCCGACCAGCCGACCACGACGCCGATCATGGCGGTGCCGACCACCACGGCCTGACGCTCGCGCGACGCCCACGCACCCGGAGTGCGTGGGCGTCGTCGCGTGTGGGGCGGGGGCAGCGTGCGCGGCGCGTCGGGATCGCTGCGAGTGCATGTTCCGACACGCCCTTCACACACAGAACGACGCCCACGCACCGGAGTGCATGGGCGTCGTCGTCGCCAGAACGCCTCAGCTCACCCGAAGCGGCCCGACACGTAGTCCTCGGTGGCCTGCACGGACGGGTTCGAGAAGATCGTCGCGGTGTCGTCGAACTCGATGAGCTTGCCCGGCTTCCCGGTGCCCGCGATGTTGAAGAACGCCGTCTTGTCGGACACCCGCGACGCCTGCTGCATGTTGTGGGTCACGATGACGATCGTGAACTCCTTCTTGAGTTCCTCGATGAGGTCCTCGATCGCGAGGGTCGAGATCGGGTCGAGCGCGGAGCACGGCTCGTCCATCAGGAGCACGTCGGGCTGCACGGCGATCGCCCGCGCGATGCACAGACGCTGCTGCTGCCCGCCGGACAGACCCATGCCGGGCTTGTCGAGGCGGTCCTTGACCTCGTTCCACAGGTTCGCGCCCTGCAGCGAGCGCTCGACGATGTCGTCGGCCTCGGAGCGGGACACGCGCTTGTTGTTGAGCTTCACGCCGGCGAGCACGTTGTCCTTGATCGACATCGTGGGGAACGGGTTCGGACGCTGGAACACCATGCCGACCTGACGACGGACGAGCACGGGGTCGACGCCCTGGCCGTAGAGGTCGTCGCCGTCGATCTTGACCGAGCCCTCGACCCAGGCGCCGGGGATGACCTCGTGCATGCGGTTGAGCGTGCGGAGGAACGTGGACTTGCCGCAGCCGGACGGGCCGATGAACGCGGTGACGGTGCGGGGCTCGATGGTGATGTCGACGCCCTCGACCGCCTTGAACTTCGAGTAGTAGACGTTGAGGCCGTCGACCTCGATGCGCTTGGACACGGTGCTTCCTTCGGGGTGGGTGGTTCCGCGCGTCAGCGCGAGAGCTTGGGGGCGAAGAGACGGGTGATGAAGCGGGCGAGCAGGTTGAGCAGCATCACGATCAGGATGAGCAACAGCGCCGCGGTCCAGGCGCGGTCGACGAACGGCACCGGGTTGGCACCCTGCTGCGAGTACTGCGTGTACGCGAAGACCGGCAGCGTCATCATCGGGTCCTTGAACAGGTCGTAGTTCATGCTCGCGGTGAAGCCCGCCGTGACGAGCAGGGGAGCGGTCTCGCCGATGACGCGGGCGATCGAGAGCATGACGCCGGTCGTGATGCCGGCGAGGGCGGTGGGCAGGACGACCTTGAGGATCGTGAGGTACTTCGGCACACCGAGCGCGTACGACGCCTCGCGGAGCTCCATCGGGACGATCTTCAGCACCTCCTCGGTGGAGCGCACGACGATCGGGATCATCAGCACGCTCAGGGCGACCGATCCGACCAGGCCGAAGCGGGCACCCGGGCCGAGGAACAGCGCGAACAGCGAGTAGGCGAACAGACCGGCGACGATCGACGGGATGCCCGTCATGACGTCGACGAAGAAGGTGATGCCGCGGGCGAGCGCACCCTTGCCGTACTCGACCAGGTAGATCGAGGTCAGCAGACCGATCGGCACCGAGATGAGCGCCGCGAAGAGCGTGATCTCGAGCGTGCCGATGAGGGCGTGCACCGCGCCGCCGCCGTCGGAGATGACGCCGCGCATCGAGTACGAGAAGAACTGCGCGTCGAACCGGGCGACGCCGTCGGCGATCACCGTCCAGAGCAGCGACACGAGGGGCAGCACGGCGATGACGAACGCCGTGACGACGAGGGACGTGACGAGCCGGTCGACCGCCTTCCGGCCGCCCTCGACGATCCGCGACACGACGACGATGAGGACGTCGAACAGGACCGTGCCGAGGAACAGCGCGGCGACGATGTTGAAGTCCTTGACGGCGCCGCCCGCGTTGAGGAGGGCGAACACCAGGACGAGGGCGACCCAGGAGCCGACGAGGAGCAGCCACGGCACGGACCGGTGCAGCTTGCCGTTGGCGTAGACGTTGCCGGCGAGGCCGGTCTGACGGAGGGCGAGGGACATCGGGTGTGACCTCTCAGGAGACCCGCTTGCGCACGATGTAGCGCGCCAGCATGTTGATGACCAGGGTGATGACGAAGAGGATCAGGCCCGAGGCGATGAGCGCGTTGAGGGCCGTCCCGGATGCCTCGGCGAACTGCAGGGCGATGTTCGCGGCGATCGTCGAGGGGTTCTGCGCCGTCAGCATCTGGAAGGTGACGTTCGTGGACACCGAGAGCACGAGGGCGATCGCCATCGTCTCGCCGAGCGCGCGACCGAGGCCGAGCATGATCGCGGACACGATGCCGGACTTGGCGAACGGCAGGACCGACAGCCGGATCATCTCCCAGCGCGTCGCGCCGAGGGCGAGCGCCGCCTCTTCGTTGAGGGTCGGCGCCTGCAGGAAGATCTCGCGCATGACGGCGGTCATGATCGGGATGGCCATGACCGCGAGGACGATCGAGGCGGTCAGGATCGTGCGGCCGGTGCCGGACACCTGGCCGGAGAAGAGCGGGAACCAGCCGAGGTACTCGTTGAGGAACGCGTAGAACGGCTTCACGAACGGCGCCAGGACGACGATGCCCCAGAGGCCGTAGACGACCGACGGGACGGCGGCCAGCAGGTCGATCACGTAGCCGAGGACCGGCGCGACGCGGCGGGGCGCGTAGTGCGAGATGAAGAGCGCGATCCCGAGCGAGAGCGGCACCGCGATGACGAGGGCGATGATCGCGGACCACACGGTGCCGAAGACGAGGGGACCGACGTAGTCCCAGAAGCTCGTCGCGTTGTTCGGCAGCTCGCCGACCTTCGCGCTGAAGGCCGGGATGCTCTGCCAGACCAGGAAGGCGGCGACGAGCACGAGCACGAAGAGGATGAGGCCGCCGGAGATGACGGAGGCGGCGGAGAACACCCGGTCGCCGACGCGGACGACGGCCTTCGGCTTCGGGGGGACGGTGGCCCCAGGGTGGGCCGGTGCGGTCGTCATGGGACTCCTGTCGGAGGAACGCCGGGGGAGGCGACGGGTTCGGGTGGAGCGGGCGCCGACGGACGCGTGTGTCCGCAACGGCTGAGGGCCCGGACGCCGGTCGAGGTGGGTGGGACCGGCGTCCGGGCACTCAGGGGGTGTTACTTGATGGAGGCGACGGCCTTCGCGGCCTTCTCCGAGAGCTCGCTCGAGAGGGCGGCCGACTTGGCCTCCTTCGCGGCGGCGTCCTGCGCGTCCTTCGAGACGACGTAGTCGAGGTAGCCCTTCACGAGCTCGCCCTTGTCGGCGTCCTTGTACTCCTGGCACGCGATGGCGTAGGAGACGAGGACCAGCGGCCACGCACCCTCGGCGGTGTCCTTGCGGTTGATGTCGATCGCGAGGTCGTTCTCGGCGCGGCCGGACTTGACCTCGGAGTCGGAGACGACCTTGGCAGCGCCCTCGGCCGAGATCTCGGTGGCCTTGTCGCCGACGATGAGCTTCGCCTTGTCGAGGTCACCCGCGCCGGAGTCGTCGATGTAGGTGATCGCGTTGCTGGCGCTGCCCATCGCCGATGCGACACCCGAGGTGCCCTTGGCGCTGTCGCCGACCTGGTACGGGAAGGTCTGGCTGGGCTCTTCGGTCCAGACGTCGCCGGCGTTCGCGGAGACGTACTCCGAGAAGTTCTGCGTCGTGCCGGAGTCGTCCGAGCGGTGGACCACGGTGATGTTCGCGTCCGGCAGCTTCACGCCGTCGTTGAGCGCGGCGATCTGCGAGTCGTTCCACTTGGTGATCTTGCCGGAGAAGATGCCCGCGATGGTCTTCGCGTCGAGCGTCAGGTCGGAGACGCCGTCGACCTTGTAGGCGATCGCGATCGGGGAGATGTAGACCGGGATGTCGATGGCCTTCGAGTCCGCGGCGCAGAGTGCGAAGGAGCCGGAGAGCTCCTCGTCCTTCAGCGCGGCGTCGGAGCCGGCGAAGTCCGCGGCACCGGCGATGAAGTTCTTGCGGCCGGCGCCCGAGCCGTCGGGCGAGTAGTTGACCGTGAGGCCCGAGGCGAGGTTCTGGATGCCGGCGGCCCAGGTGGCCTCGGCGGTCTGCTGCGCGGAGGAGCCCGAGCCGGTGAGGGTGCCGGAGAGCTTCGAGTAGTCGGTACCGGAAGCCGAGGAAGCGGACGGCGAGGTGCCGCCGTTGCCGCTCTCGTTCGACGCGCAGGAGGAGAGCACGACGGCGCCGGCGATCGCGATTGCCGCGACCGTACCGATTCGCTTGATGTTCACAGGGGTCCCTTCGGGAATGTCAGTGCAGGTGGGACCGCTGCTGGTCCCGCGGGCCGGTGCTGACCCGGGAGCGACTGTAGGGACGCGAGGTGACGCGGATGACGCCCTCCGGTGAACGGGAGGTGAACGACGCGTTGTCGCGGTCGGGCGCGCGCGCAGCGCACGCCGGACGGGTGCAGGCTCGGGGACGGTGCGCGTCCCCGCGGTGGATGCGGACGCATGCGTCGTCCTGGAGGCACGGAGCACCCCCGGCGGGCACCGCACCCGACCGGGTGGGCGCGCTGCGCCGGGGGCGCCCCGTCGGCCTACGCCGAGACGGTGTTGCGGTGGGTCTCGACGGCGACGAGCCTGCCGTCGGCGATGTGCAGCACGGCGAAGTCGCCGACCGAGAGCATGGCGGCCCGCCGGAGGTCGAAGCGGCCGCTGTCGTCCGCCGTCGCGGTGGCGATGCGGGCGATGATGTCCGGCAGGACGGGCCCGTGCGAGCACAGGACGGTCGACTTGCCCTTCTCGAGGCGCTTCTGCACGACGCCCTTGACGTTCGCGGCGCCCCGGTCGTGGGCCTCCTGGCTGATGTCCGGCGTGCTCGACACCCCGACCTTCGTGCGGGCGGACAGCGGCTCGACCGTCGCGAGGCACCGCGCCGCCGTGCTGCTGACGATCTTCTTCGGTCCGAACGCCGCGACCGGTGCCGCAGCGGCCTTCGCCTGCGTCCGCCCGACCGGCAGGAGCGGTCGCGTCGCGTCGGGGCCGTCCCAGTCGGAACCGGGCACGGTCTTGGCGTGCCGGAGGGCGATGAGCGCGAAGGTGTGGTGCTCCCCGGCGGCGACGCGGTCGGCGAACCGGTCGAGGATCGCGACGTCGCGCTCGTAGGTCAGCCGACCCCGGGCGTCATCGATCGTGACCCACTCGACCGCGGCGACCTCGTCGTTGGGGCGGAACGTGCCGGCGCGCTCGTACTCCTTGGACGACACCCGCGCCGACCAGTAGTGCACGACCTTGTCGCGGCCGCTCGGCAGCACGTACTCGGCCGTGCCGAGCGGTGCGCCGAGGTGCACGCGGTACCCGGTCTCCTCGGCGATCTCGCGCACGGCGGTCGTCGGGACGCTCTCACCCGGGTCGACCTTGCCCTTGGGCAGCGAGACGTCCTTGTGGTGGTCGCGGTGGATGAGCAGGACGAGCGGCACGCCGTCCCGCTCGCGCCAGACGACGGCCCCCGCTGCGACGACCGGACCCGAGGGACCGCCGCTCACCGAGTCGCGCGCTTCCGGGCCGAGATCTTCCGCATGAGGACATTCTGCACGTCGTCGAGCGGTCGGCCGTCCGCGTCGGTGGAGTGCCGCGTCCACTCTCCGTCCGACTCGAGGTGCCACGAGCTCGTGGTGTCCGCCATCGCGAGGTCGAACATCTCCTGGACCTCGGCCACGTGCGCCGGGTCGGACAGCCGCACGAGGGCCTCGACGCGACGGTCGAGGTTGCGGTGCATCATGTCGGCCGAGCCGGTGAACACCGCGGGGTCGCCGTCGTTGTGGAACGTGAACGCCCGGGAGTGCTCCAGGTACCGGCCGACGACGCTGCGCACGCGGATCGTCTCGCTGACGCCTTCCATGCCCGGCTTGAGCGAGCAGATGCCGCGCACCCAGACGTCGATCGGCACCCCGGCCTGGCTCGCGAGGTAGAGCGCGTCGATGATCTGCTCGTCCACCATCGAGTTCACCTTGATCCGGATCCCGGAGGGCTTGCCGGCGGCGGCGTTCGCGGCCTCGGCCTGGATCCGCTTGACCAGGCCCTTCCGCAGGTGCAGCGGGGCGACGAGCAGCCGCTTGAACTTCTTCTCGATCGCGTAGCCGGACAGCTCGTTGAACAGGCGCGTGAGGTCCTTGCCCACGGTGTCGTCCGAGGTGAACAGCCCCATGTCCTCGTAGATGCGCGAGGTCTTCGGGTTGTAGTTGCCCGTACCGATGTGGCTGTAGTGCTTGAGGGTGCCGCCCTCCTGCCGGATGACGAGCACGAGCTTCGAGTGGGTCTTCAGCCCGACCAGGCCGTAGACCACGTGCACGCCGGCCTTCTCGAGCTTGCGCGCCCACGTGATGTTGTTCTGCTCGTCGAAGCGCGCCTTGATCTCGACGAGGGCGAGCACCTGCTTGCCGGCGGCGGCCGCGTCGATGAGGGCCTCGACGATGGGGCTGTCGCCCGAGGTGCGGTAGAGCGTCTGCTTGATCGCGAGGACGTTCGGGTCGGCGGCGGCCTGCTCGAGGAACGCCTGCACGCTCGTGGCGAAGGACTCGTACGGGTGGTGCACGAGGACGTCGCGCGAGGCGATCGCGCGGAACAGGTCGGGCTTCGTGTTCGGCTCGCCGGGCTGGAACTGCACCGGAGTGGTCGGTACGTGCTTCGGGTAGTGCAGGTCGGGGCGGTTGATCTTGGCGATCTCGAACAGGCCACCGAGGTCGAGCGGCGACGGCAGCCGGAAGACCTCTTGTTCGGTGATGTCGAGCTCGCGCACGAGCAGGTCGAGCGTCACCGCGTCCATGTCCTCGGTGATCTCGAGGCGGATCGGCGGGCCGAAGCGACGACGGAGGAGCTCGCGCTCGAGGGCCTGGATGAGGTTCTCGGCCTCGTCCTCCTCGATCTCGACGTCCTCGTTGCGGGTGACCCGGAACACGTGGTGCTCGAGGACCTCCATCCCCGGGAAGAGGTCGTCGAGGTGGTTCGCGATGAGGTCCTCGAGCGGGATGAAGCGCATGCGCCCGGAGCCGTCGTCGGGGAGCTTGATGAAGCGCGAGAAGTTCTGCGGCACCTTGAGGCGCGCGAACTCCTGCCGCTGGGACTTCGGGTTCCGCACCCGCACCGCGAGGTTGAGCGAGAGCCCGGAGATGTAGGGGAACGGGTGCGCCGGGTCGACCGCGAGCGGCATGAGCACCGGGAAGATCTGCTCGTTGAAGTACTCGCGCATCCGGAGCCGGTCGGCCTCGTCGAGGTCGGACCAGTGCTCGACGTGGATGCCGGCGGCGTCGAGGTCCGGCTTGAGGGACCCGATGAACGCCTGCGCGTGGCGGTCCTGCAGCTCGTGCGCCTTGGTCGCGATGTCCCGCAGCACGTCGCTCGGTGCACGCCCGACGTTCGTCGGCACGGCGATGCCGGTGTCGATGCGGCGCTTGAGCCCCGCGACCCGGACCATGAAGAACTCGTCGAGGTTCGACGCGAAGATCGCCAGGAAGTTCGCGCGCTCGAGCAGGGGCTGCGTGCGGTCCTCACCGAGCTCGAGCACGCGCTGGTTGAACCGGAGCCAGCTCAGCTCACGGTCGAAGTAGCGGTCCGTGGGCAGCGACTCGTGCTCGATCTCGATGACCTCGTCGAAGTCGTCGAGGTCGGGTGCGACGGATTCGCCGTCGAGCTGCGGTTCGGTGTCCATGACGACATCCTGCCACCCGGCCCCTCCGGTCGGAGGGCGGTCGGTGGACGCTGTGGAAACGCGCGGTGAACGACGCCCCTGTGCGGGGCGGTCAGGGCGCGGCGTACTGCACGTCGATCGCGTGCTGCGTGAAGCCGGACCGACGGTAGAGCGCCAGCGCGGGCTCGTTGTCGCCCTCGACGTAGAGCGCCGCCGTGTCGAGGTCGCGCCCGGTCAGCCGGGCCGTCCCCGCGCACATGAGCACCCCGCCCAGACGCCGGCCCTGCAGGTCCGGACGGACGGCCACGGCGTAGAACTCGCCGACGCCGTCCTCGACCTTGAGCCAGCACGACCCCGCGAGGTCGCCGGACGCGTCACGGAGCAGGAGCAGGTCGTCACCGGAGAACCAGGCGTCGGCCTCGCGCGCGCGGAGGTCGTCGAGGGTCATCCGGCCCTGCTCCGGGTGGTGGGCGAAGGCGGCGGCGTTCAGCGCGAGCCACGCCTGCTCGTCCGTCGGGTCCCCGGCGCGGAACGCCGACAGGGTGTAGCCGTCCGGGACCGCGGCGTCCGGAGCGACCTCGGGGAGCGGTGCACGGAGCTGCAGCAGCGTCCGCACCGCGGTCCAGCCGAACCGTGCCGCCAGGGCCCGGGCAGCGGGGTGGTCCCCGTGCGCCCACGCGAGTCGGGGCGCACCGGCGGCCACGGGGACGGCCCCGCCGTCCGACCCGAGCACCTGCGCGACGAGAGCGGTGCCGAGGCCGCGGCCCCGTTCCTCCCGTGCGACCGCGAGCTCCAGCTCGCCGTCACGCACCACCGCGACGCCGCGCTCGTCGCCGACGACGCTCGCGCGCCCCGCGCGCACGTCGACCAGGGTCTGGTCGGAGAACGGCTTCGGCTCACCGGGCACGACGAACCGGTCGAGTGACACCACGGTCACTGGCCCGTCAGGCGCTCGGCTTCGTCGTCGTAGACGTTGAAGCGGTAGCCGACGTTGCGGACGGTGCCGATGAGCGACTCGAGGTCGCCGAGCTTGGCGCGCAGGCGTCGGACGTGCACGTCGACCGTGCGGGTGCCGCCGAAGTAGTCGTAGCCCCAGACCTCGCTGAGCAGCTGCTCGCGGGTGAAGACCCGCGACGGGTGCGTGGCGAAGAAGCGGAGGAGCTCGAACTCCTTGAACGTCAGGTCGAGCGGCCGACCGCGGACCTTCGCGGAGTAGCTGGCCTCGTCGATGACGACGCCAGAGGCCTGGATCTTCGAGCCCGTCTGGTTCTTCGACGCGCGCCCCGCGGTGAGCCGGATGCGGGCGTCGACCTCGGCGGGGCCGGCGGTCTCGAGCACGACGTCGTCGACGTTCCACTCGCTGTTCACCGCGGTGAGGCCGCCCTCGGTGACGACGAGGATGATCGGCGTCGTCGACCCGCTCGTGGCGAGGATCTTGCACAGGGCCTTGGCGCTCGCGAGGTCGGTGCGGGCGTCCACGAACATGAGGTCGCTCTGCGGTGCGTTGACCAGCTGTGCGGCCTCGGCGGGCACGTGGCGGATCCGGTGGCTCAGCAGCCCGAGGCTCGGCAGGACGTCGCCGGGCGCGGCTGAGGTGAGTACCAGGAGCTGGGCCACAGGACCTCCAGGGCGTGGGGGAGTCGTGCACACATCCTAGTGATGCCGCCGCGCCGCCCCTCCGACCGGGCGGACGGTCCGGCCCGGCCCGGCCCGCCCCGGCGGACCATGGGTCCCTCGGACCGGGCGGACGGTCCGGCCCGCCGCCCGCCCCACGCGTCCGCCTGACATGATGGGGCGCGTGACCGAGCCCGTCCCGCCCGCCGACCAACGCCGACTCCGGCTGACGTCCGTGCTGCCGGTGTGGCTGCTCGCGGTCGTCGGCGCGGTCCTCGTGCTCACCCTCACGCAGAAGGACTCCTTCGCGTGGTTGCTGCTCGTGTTCGTGCTCTGCGTGCTCGTCAGCTTCGTGCTGCAGCTCATCACGGCGACGAAGGACGGTCTGGTCGAGCGGATCAGCATCGCGTCCTCCGGGGCGTTCGTCGTCGTGCTCGTCACCGCCGTGGTGCTCCTGGCGCGCTGAGGCGCACCGCGTAGACTCGCGGCATGGATTCACTGCTTGCGCTCGAGCTCTTCTACGTGGGCCTGCTCGGCCTCGCGTCGCTCGCCATCGCGTTCATCTCGGTGACCGTCATCGTGAAGCTGTTCAAGGGTCAGCGTTGATCGAACTGCCCGAGGGTCTCGCCCCCGAACTCGTCCCGCTGTCCTGGCTCGTCGGGGTCTGGGAGGGCACCGGCGTCGTCGAGTACCCCGTGGGTGACGAGGACGAGCCCCGCAAGTACGAGTTCGGCCAGCGCGTCAGCTTCAGCCACGACGGCCTGCCCTACCTCAACTACTCCTCGACGACGTGGCTGCTCGACGACGAGCACACCCCGCTCGCGGCGGAGATGGGCTACTGGCGCATCGACCGACCGTCCGAGCCCGGCGACCGCGGGCCGGCGATGCTCCTCGGCGAGGGGCCGACCCCGTTCGGCACGGTCGAGAGCGTCGAGGCGCTCCGCAACACCACGGACGGCTTCGACGTCGAGGCCGCGATCATCCACCCCACGGGCGTCAACGAGCTCTACGTCGGGCGGGTCCGCAAGGGCCGCATCGACCTCGCGACCGACGCCGTGATGCGCTCGCCGAACGCCAAGGAGTACTCCGCGGCGACCCGGTTGTACGGGCTCGTCGAGGGCAAGCTCTTCTGGGCGTGGGACATCGCTGCACTCGGCAAGGAGCTCACCTCGCACGCCTCGGGGCAGCTCGCGAAGGTCGACTGATGGCCGCCGTGTTCGCGGAGCGTCCGGGCTTCGTGGGGTCCGAGGCCGGTCCTGCCGCGCACTTCGGGAGCCCCCTCGCCGAGCAGCGGATGCTGGCGTCCGGCGCGGCCGTGGTCGAGCTCGGCCTCGGCGTCGTGACCGTCACCGGTCCGGACCGCCTGTCCTGGCTCAACTCGATCACGTCACAGCTGCTCACCGGTCTCGCGCCGGGCACGTCCACCGAGACGCTCGTGCTCGACCAGTCCGGTCGGGTGGAGCACGCCGCGCGCGTGGTCGACGACGGCTCGACGACCTGGCTCCTCACCGAGCACGCCGATGCCGCGCCGTTGGCCGCCTGGCTCGACTCGATGCGCTTCATGTTGCGCGTCGAGGTCGCGGACCGCTCCGCCGACTCCGTCACGCTGGGTCGCTTCGGTGCGTCCGTCGCCTCCGGCGAGGACGTGGCGGTCGAGTGGGTCGACCCATGGGCGTCGGTCACGCCCGGCGGATGGGGCTACGCCGACCTGGAGGCGCACCCCGGCTCCGACTGGACCCTCCGTGTCGCCGTGGTCACCCCCGACACCGCGGACACGATCGCCCGGTCGGACGTGCCCGCCGCCGGACTCCTCGCGCTCGAGGCCCTGCGGATCGCCGCGTGGCGTCCCGCGTTGTCCGACGTCGACGAGCGCACGATCCCGCACGAGCTCGACTGGCTCCGCTCCGCGGTGCACCTGTCGAAGGGTTGCTACCGCGGGCAGGAGACCGTCGCGAAGGTGCACAACCTCGGGCACCCGCCGCGGCGGCTCGTGATGCTGCACCTCGACGGTTCCGACGCCGTGCTCCCCGCCCCGGGCACTCCCGTGGTGGCCGGCGACAAGGAGGTCGGGCGCCTGACCGCCTCGGCCGTGCACCACGAGCTCGGTCCGGTCGGGCTCGCCGTGGTGAAGCGCTCCCTCGACCCGACGGCGACGCTGACGCTGACCGCGGACGACGTCGTCGTGACCGCCGCGCAGGAGACCATCGTCCCGCCCGGGGCCGGCGCGACCGCCGACGTGCCGCGCCTGCCGCGTCTCGGGGCCGTCCGCCGCGGCTGACCTCGCCGTCTGGCCCCGCCGCCTGACCTCGCCGTCTGGCCCCGCCGCCTGACCCCGCGTCGGAACCAGGTTCCGGACACGGCACCGGGGTCCGCGTGTCCGGAACCTGGTTCCGCTGCCGGAACCTGGTTCCCGGCACGCCCGTCGGCGTCGTCCTGCGCGACGCGTCCGCGTTCAGGCGGGAGCGACCGCCGACCACGGCACGCTGAGCTCCCCGAGCCGCCACCGTCTCACCCCGTCCAGCACCGGCCACCCCCGGTCGCGCATGCCGGTGACCGCCGCGATCCACCGCTGCCGGGGGCCGTACGTGCCGAGCGGCGCCGCGACCGCCCACGCCGCGTCGAGGTCTCGCAGGAACGCGTGCACCCGCTCGCCCGGCACGTTCCGGTGGATGAGCGCCTTGGGCAGCCGTTCCGCCACGATGCTCGGCACGTCGAGCCCGGCGAGTCGCAGCGACACCGTGAAGGTCAGCGGCGCGTGCTCGTCGAGCGTCACCCACGACGCGACCCGGCCGACCTCGTTGCACGTGCCCTCGACGAGCGCGCCGCCCGGTTGCAGGCGGTCCTGCATGATCCGCCACGATGCCGCGACCGCGGACTCGTCGTACTGCCGCAGGACGTTGAACGCGCGGATCACGGCGGGGCGACGGCCGCCGGGTGTCGGGGTCTCGAAGCCGCCGAGCCGGAAGGTCACACCGTCGCGGGTACCCGCGTTCGCCAGGGCCACGCGGGCGGGCTCGATCTCGATGCCGGTGACCTCCACGTCCGGACGGACCCGCGCCAGGCGGTCCCGGAGCTCGAGCGTCGTGGTCGGTCGGGCGCCGTACCCGACGTCGGCCACGAGCGGGTCGTCCGTGCGACGGAGGACCGGGAGCGCGGCGATCCACCGGTCGACGCGGCGGAGCCGGTTGTACCCGGTGGTCCCGCGCGTGACGTTCCCGATGGGCATGACCCCAGGGTACCGAGGCGCACGCGCTCGGTAGGATCGGGGCATGACCTCCACGCTCGTCCTGCTCCGTCACGGCAACAGTGACTGGAACCAGAAGAACCTGTTCACCGGTTGGGTCGACGTCCGGCTCAGCGAGCTGGGCGAGAAGGAGGCGAAGCGCGCCGGCGAGCTCATCGCCGGGTCCGGCATCGTCCCGGACGTCCTCTACACCTCGCTCCTCACCCGCGCGATCCAGACCGCCGACATCGCGCTGCTCGAGGCCGACCTGGCGTGGCTGCCGGTGAAGCGCGACTGGCGCCTCAACGAGCGGCACTACGGCGACCTGCAGGGCAAGGACAAGGCCCAGACGCTCGAGCAGTACGGCGAGCAGCAGTTCATGGAGTGGCGTCGTTCGTTCGACGTGCCGCCGCCCCCCATCGCGGACGACGCCGAGTGGTCCCAGGCGGGCGACCGCCGCTACGCCGACCTCGGTGACCAGCTGCCCCGCACCGAGTCGCTCAAGCTCGTCATCGACCGTCTGCTGCCCTACTGGGAGTCGGACATCACGGTGGACCTCGCCGCCGGCAAGACGGTCCTCGTGACCGCGCACGGCAACTCGCTGCGGGCGCTCGTGAAGCACCTCGACGGCATCTCCGACGACGACATCGCGGGCCTCAACATCCCGACGGGCATCCCGCTCGTGTACGAGCTCGACGACGAGCACCGTCCGACGAAGCCGGCGTACTACCTCGACCCCGAGGCCGCTGCCGCCGGCGCGGCCGCGGTCGCCGCACAGGGCGCCAAGAAGTAGCACCAGCACGACGAACGCCCCGCCGGTGGCCGGCGGGGCGTTCGTGTGTCCGTGGAGCCGCTGAGTCAGACGAAGTGCGACGCGATCTCCTGCACGAGGGCCCCGACGTCGTACTCCTCGGTCGTGTCGACGCGCACGACCGGGACGCCCGGCAGTCCGACCGGCTGCGCGTCGGCACCGTGCTCGTCCCAGAACGCGACGATGTCCGTGTACTCGCCGTGCACCGCGTGGCGCACCGGCACGGTGCCCGGGTCGTAGCGGTCCCGCAGCCGTTCCTCGGCGGTGGCGCGGTCGACGTCGCACCAGACCTCGACGACGCGAGGCGACCCGGCGGCGGCGAGCTGCGCCTCCAGTCGGTCGCGGTCACGGGACGGCAGCCAGACGGCGTCGAGGACGACCCCGTTCTCGACGGCCCGCGCCATCGACCACATGGTGTCCATGGCGATCCCGCCGAGCTCGCGGGACGGGATCATCGGGCCGACGAGGTCGGCGAGCGGTTCCTTGATGCGGTCCTTCGACAGGAACGGGCACCCGAGGACCTCGGCGAGGGCCGCCCCGATCGTGCTCTTGCCCGAACCGGGCATCCCGTTGACGACGATCGCGACCTGAGCCATGCCCCGATCCTGTCAGAACCCGTCAGGCGGGGGAGACCGTCACCGAGGACGCGCCGGCCCAGTCGCCCGTCGCCAGGTACTCGACCTTCTTCGCGATCGACACCGCGTGGTCGGCGAAGCGCTCGTGGTACCGCGAGGCGAGGGTCGCGTCGACGGTGTCGATCGGGTTCCCCTTCCACGTCTCCCCGAGCACGAAGTCGAAGACGCTCGCGTGCAGCTCGTCGACGGCGTCGTCCTCGTCGCGGATCTCCGCAGCCAGGGCGATGTCCTCGGTCGCGAGGAGGCGCGTCAGCTTCTGGGCCATCTGCACGTCGTGCGCGCCCATCTGCTTGAACGTGGGGCGCAGTCCCTTCGGCACGACCTTCTCGGGGAAGCGCTGGCGGGCGAGCTGGGCGATGTGCTCGGCCATGTCGCCCATCCGCTCGAGCGAGGAGCTGACGCGCAGGGCGGTCACGACGACGCGGAGGTCGCGGGCCACCGGCGCCTGCCGGGCGAGGATGTCGATCGCGATCTCGTCGAGACTGTTCGCCGCCTGGTCGATCTTGGCGTCGTCGGCGATGACCTCCTCGGCGAGTGCGACGTCCGACTCGCTGAAGGCCTGGGTGGCACGGGTGATGGCGGACTCGACGAGTCCGGCGATCTCGGTCAGTCGCTCCTGGACGTCCTGGAGTTCCTGCTGGAAGACTTCGCGCATGGGGGATGGCCTCTCTGATGCGTACCGGACGAGTGTCGTCAGCCCAGGTGAACGAACGGTGACGTGCGGCTGAACGCTTCACGATCCCGCGCCGGAACAGCGGCCACGGCGGGTGAACGGCGTCCGAACCCCGCATGACCGTCCCTACACTGGCGGCATGGACAACGCGTGGCTCGTGCCACTGTCGATGCTCCTCGGCGGGGTGTTCGGCGCGGGCGTCGTGGTGCTGATCATCACCGCCGAACGGACGGCCCGTGCCGCGGACGTCGCGGAGCGCACCCTCCCGGACGGCGTCGCGGCGGTCATCGCCACGATGCACAACCCGGCCGTGGTCGTCGACCCCTCGAACACGGTCGTCGCCGCCTCGCCGCAGGCGCTGACGGTCGGCCTGGTGGTGCGCCGGAAGCTCGTGCACCACGAGCTCGCGGAGCTGGTCGACCGGGTGCGTCGGAGCGGGGAGATGAGCAGCGAGGACCTGGAGCTGCCCCGTGGCCGTGGCGGCGAGCTCGTGGGCTACCTGAGCTTCCGGGCGGCACAGCTTGGCAACCGGTACGTCCTCCTCACCGCGGACGACCTGACCGAGAGCCGGCGCATCGACGAGGTCCGGCGGGACTTCGTCGCGAACATCTCGCACGAGCTGAAGACGCCGATCGGCGCGATCGGCCTGCTCTCCGAGACCCTCGTGGCCGCCGCCGACGAGCCGCAGCACGTGAGACGGTTCGCCGCGCAGCTCGTGACGGAGTCGGAGCGCCTGGCCGCGCTGACGAAGGACATCATCGAGCTGTCCCGCCTGCAGTCCGTGGACGCGCTGGAGAACAGCGAGGAGACGTCGATCGACAAGATCGTGCAGGCCGCCGCCGACGCGAACGAGGTCGTCGCCCGTGCCCGCGACATCGAGCTCGTCCGGGCGAAGAAGACGAAGCTCCGCGTGATGGGCGACCCCGGCCTGCTGCAGGTCGCCGTGTCGAACCTCATCGCCAACGCGGTGAAGTACTCGCCGGACCACACCCGCGTCGGCATCGGCGTCCGGTCCGCGAAGGGCTTCGTCGAGATCGCCGTCACCGACCAGGGCGTCGGCATCCCGGAGGCGGACCTCGACCGCGTGTTCGAGCGCTTCTACCGCGTCGATCCCGCCCGGTCCCGCGCCACCGGCGGCACCGGCCTCGGACTCGCGATCGTCAAGCACGTCGTGGGCAACCACGGCGGCGACGTCCGCGTCTGGTCGCAGCCCGGCAAGGGTTCGACCTTCACCATCCGCCTGCCCGAGGCGGACACGGAACTGACCACCGCACTCGAAGAGCAACTGGAAGAGCAGCCATCGTGACCAAGATCCTCATCGTCGACGACGAGCCGGCCCTGAGCGAGCCCCTGGAGTTCCTGCTGCAGCGCGAGGGGTACGAGACGTGCGTCGCCGCGGACGGCGTGACCGCGCTGTCGAAGTTCGACACCGAGAACCCCGACCTCGTGCTGCTGGACCTCATGCTGCCCGGGCTGAGCGGCACCGAGGTGTGCCGGCAGATCCGCACGCGGTCGAACGTCCCGATCATCATGCTGACGGCGAAGGACTCCGAGGTGGACATCGTGGTCGGGCTCGAGCTCGGCGCGGACGACTACGTCACGAAGCCGTACTCGACCCGCGAGCTCCTCGCCCGCATCCGCGCCGTCCTCCGTCGACGCACCGAGGACGACCCGGCGGACAGCGGCATCCTGCAGGTCGGCGGCATCCGGATGGACGTCGAACGCCACACGGTGTCGGTCGACGGGTCGGAGACGCCGATGCCGCTGAAGGAGTTCGAGCTGCTCGAGCTGCTGCTCCGCAACGCCGGGCGGGTCCTCACTCGCGGGCAGCTCATCGACCGCGTGTGGGGGTCCGACTACTTCGGCGACACGAAGACGCTCGACGTGCACATCAAGCGCATCCGCTCGAAGATCGAGCGCGTGCCGAGCACGCCGGAGATCCTGGTGACCGTCCGCGGACTCGGGTACCGCATCGAGGGCTGACGCGCGCCCTGGGCGCAACGGACTGGAGGCCCGGTGCCGGTCTCGGGACCGGCACCGGGCCTCCGGTGCGTTGCGTGTGGTGTCGGTGGTCGCGCCGTGCGCGCCGGACCTAGTTGGTGCCGTTGTCGCCCACGGACGAGTCGGTCTGCGAGTCGCTCGGCTGCGTGCCGGGGACACCGGCCTCGCCGGTCGGCTGCGCACCGCTCTCCGAGGGGCTGGTCGCGGTGCTGCTCGGCGTCGGGCTCGGTGCCAGCGTCGAGTACTCCTCGAGCGCGCTGGTGAGGACCGGGACGCTCGCCGAGACGCCCTCGGCTCCCGAGTACGAGAAGTAGACCTTCACGAGCGAGCCGGGCGTGACGTCGGCGTCGTCGAAGACGACCTCGGACGACGGGGCCGGGTTCGAGCCCTGCGTGGTGTCGCCGACCTCGGTACCGGCGGTCGCCTGCTCGGACGGGGCAGCGGCCTGGCCGAGGTCCACGTGCGAGTTCGCCGGGACGTCCACCGTCTGGGTGTCGCCGCCGACCTCGACGGAGACCGTGTAGTCGTCCTCCGCGCTCGTGTTGATGAAGGTGCCGATGAAGCGGGCGCCCTCGGACGTGTCTGCGATGAGCAGCGCGTTGCGGATGTCGATCTTGCCGGTCGACACGTTCACGCCGTCCGTGATCTGCTTGATGTCCTTCGTGTGCGCGGGCGAGAGGAACTCGCAGCCGGTCGCGCCGAACGCGATGGTTGCCGCAACGGCGACGGACACGAGTACCCGAGCTCGCAAGAGATTCCTCCGGAAGATCACGACGCGGACCGATCGGTCCGACGGGACCATCCTAGCGAAGCGCGGGGAGGGCCGAGGTCAGGCACCCCTTACCCCAGGAGGGCTTGTGGTAAACTGGGGGTCTCGGAACGGAGCCTGATACATGCAATTCGAGGTCGGCGAGACCGTCGTCTACCCCCATCACGGGGCGGCAACCATCTCTGAAGTCAAGACGCGCGTCATCAAGGGCGAGGAAAAGGTCTACCTGAAGCTGCGGGTCACCCAGGGTGACCTGACGATCGAGGTGCCGGCGGACAACGTCGACCTGGTCGGAGTCCGCGACGTGATCGGCAAGGAAGGCCTCGACAAGGTGTTCGAGGTCCTGCGTGCCCCGTTCACCGAGGAGCCCACGAACTGGTCCCGCCGCTACAAGGCGAACCTCGAGAAGCTCGCCTCGGGTGACGTGATCAAGGTCTCCGAGGTCGTGCGCGACCTCTGGCGCCGCGATCAGGACCGCGGTCTCTCCGCGGGTGAGAAGCGGATGCTCGCCAAGGCGCGGCAGATCCTCATCTCCGAACTGGCGCTGGCCGAGAAGACCGACGAGGACCGGGCATCGACCGTCCTCGACGAGGTCCTCGCCTCCTAGCCCGTCCGTAGCACTGGACACCACGACGACCGCTCTGCTCCCCGACCGGGTGAGCAGGGCGGTCGTCGTCGTCGCGGCCGGCTCCGGCACCCGCCTCGGCATCGGTGACGCGAAGGCCTTCGTGCCGGTCGCCGGGGAGCTGATGCTGACCCGCGCGATCCGGACGGTGTTCACCCTCGCCGAGCCGACCGCGCTGGTCGTCGTCGCGCCGGCCGGACGGCTCGACGAGTGCCGTGCCCTGGTGGCGGCGGTGGCCGGACCCGCGGTCGACCTCACCGCGGTCGTGCCCGGCGGCGCGGACCGGCACGCGTCCGTCCTCGCCGGCCTCGACGCCGTGCCCGCGGGCGTGGCGTGGGTGGGCGTGCACGACGCCGCGCGCTGCCTGACACCGGCGGCGCAGTTCGAGGCCGTCTTCGCCTCCGCACGCGCTGCCGATGCCGGCGCCGTGCCCGCGCTGCCCGTGACGGACACCGTGAAGCGCGTCGAGGACGGCGTGGTCGTCGAGACCGTGGACCGCTCGGCGCTCGTCGGGGTGCAGACGCCGCAGGTGTTCCCGCTCGCCGCGCTCCGAGGCGCCTACGCGGTGTCCCAGCAGTCCGAGACCGATGACGCCGGGGTGTTCCAGGCGGCCGGGGGCACGGTGCACACGGTGCCGGGCGACGCCGACGCGTTCAAGATCACCACGCGCTGGGACCTCGCGCGCGCCGAGGCCATCGTGGCCTCCCGCGCGGACCGACCGGCCGACGACGCCTCCGGGGCTGCTCCTGCCGCCGGGGCCGGGGCCGGAGCCGCGGACGTCCGGGTCGGGCTCGGCGTCGACGTGCACGCCTTCGACCCGGCCGCGCCCTGCCGCGTCGGGCTGCTCGACTTCCCGGGCGAGGCCGGGCTCTCCGGGCACAGCGACGGCGACGCGGTCGCACACGCGGTCTGCGACGCCCTGCTCTCGGCGGGTGGGCTCGGCGACATCGGCGGCCGCTTCGGCACCTCCGACCCGGCGTACGCGGGCGCATCGGGTGACGTCTTCGTCCGGGGTGCGGTGGCCCTGCTCGCCGAGGCCGGGCTCGTGCCGACCGGGGTGACGGTGCAGGTGATCGGCAACCGGCCGCGCATCGGCGGTCGGCGTACGGAGATGCAGGACGCGCTGGCCGCGGTCGTGGGTGCACCGGTGGCGGTGTCCGGCACGACGACGGACGGCCTCGGGTTCACGGGCCGCGGCGATGGACTCGCGGCGATCGCGACGGCGACGGTCCGTCGCACGACGGTTCGCACGTCCTAGGCTGAGGGCGTGACCGTGCGCCTCTACGACTCCCGTGCCGCTGCCGTCGTCGACCTCGAACCGCGGGTCGACGGACAGGTCAGCATGTACGTCTGCGGGCCGACGGTGCAGTCCTCGCCGCACATCGGGCACCTCCGGTCGGCGCTGGTCTACGACATCTGGCGGCGCTGGCTGACGTACCGCGGTCTGCGGGTCACGCTCGTGCGCAACGTCACCGACATCGACGACAAGGTGCTCGACCTGGCGGCGGGCACCGACGAGGAGTGGTTCGCGCGTGCCTACCGCGTCGAGCTCGAGTTCACCGCCGCGTACGCCGCGCTCGGCATCCTGCCGCCGACGTACGAGCCCCGTGCCACCGCGAGCGTGCCGCAGATGCACGACATCATCCAGCGGCTGATCGACCGCGGGCACGCCTACGCCGCGGCGGACGGCAGCGGCGACGTCTACTTCGACACCGGCAGCTGGGTGTCCTACGGCGCACTCACCCGGCAGCGTCGCGAGGACATGGTCGAAGCCGCCGACGCCGACCCCCGCGGCAAGCGCGACCCGCGGGACTTCGCGCTCTGGAAGGGCGCGAAGCCCGGCGAACCCGAGACCGCGAACTGGGACTCGCCCTGGGGTCCGGGGCGCCCCGGCTGGCACATCGAGTGCTCCGCGATGTCGCGGCGCTACCTCGGCCCGGCGTTCGACATCCACGGCGGCGGGCTCGACCTCCGGTTCCCGCACCACGAGAACGAGCTCGCGCAGTCGACCGCGGCGGGGGACCCGTTCGCTTCGTACTGGCTGCACAACGGCCTCGTGACGGTCGACGGGCAGAAGATGTCGAAGTCGCTCGGCAACTCGATCTTCGCCGCCGAGTTCCTCGGGGCGGCTCGTCCCGCGGTGGTGCGGTACTTCCTCGGCGCCGCCCACTACCGCTCGTCGATCGACCACCACGACGGCTCCCTGGCCGAGGCCGAGGCGGCGTACGACCGGATCGCGGGCTTCCTCGACCGTGCCGAACCGCGGCTCGAGGGGGTCGTCCTGCGCGATGCCCCGACCGTGCCCGACGCGTTCGCTGCGGCCATGGACGACGACCTCTCCGTGCCCCAGGCCCTCGCTGTGCTGCACGACACCGTGCGCGCCGGCAACGCCGCCCTGGACGCGGACGATGCGGAAGCGCTCGGAACCGCGTACCATCAGGTGGCCGCGATGGTGGAGGTGCTCGGCATCGACCCGCGGGCCGCCCACTGGTCGGGCGGCGGCCAGGACGCCTCGGCAGCACCGCTCGCAGCGCTGGTCGAACGACTCGTGCAGGAACGTGCAGACGCACGGGCGGCACGCGACTTCGCCACGGCCGACCGCGTGCGGGACGACCTCGCCGCCGCGGGCATCACCATCGAGGACACCGCAGCAGGTACACGCTGGAGCATCGCCTGACAACGGCCGTGCCGGACAGGAGAGAGCAATGAAGAACGTCTCGGGGAACAAGAAGGGCCGCCCCGGCGCGGTCCGTTCCGGTCGCAAGGGCAACAAGCAGGTCGGCTCCGGCGGCCAGGGCGCGCAGGCGCTCGAGGGTCGCAAGCCCACGCCGAAGGCCGAAGACCGTCCGTACCACCCGGCCGGCAAGCGCAAGGCAGCGAAGGACCGCCTCGACGCGGCGCGCGGTCGCCACGGCGCCTCCAGCGCACCGCAGCAGCGCAGCAGCCGCCCGCCGGCGCGGAAGACCGACGACTCCGAGCTCGTCACGGGCCGGAACTCGGTGCTCGAGGCGCTCCGGACGAAGACCCCGTCGACGACGCTCTACATCGCGTCGCGCATCGAGGTGGACGACCGCGTGAAGGAGATCCTCGCGCTCGCCAACCACCGCGGCGTGCCCATCATGGAGATCATGCGTCCGGAGCTCGACCGCATCACCGGGCACGACAGCGTGCACCAGGGCGTCGCGCTCAAGGTGCCGGCGTACGAGTACGCAGTGGCCGAGGAGGTCGTCGAGCGCGCGTTCGCCAAGGACGAGGTGCCGCTCATGGTCGCCCTCGACGGCATCACCGACCCGCGCAACCTCGGCGCGATCATCCGCTCCACCGCCGCATTCGGCGGGCACGGCGTGATCGTGCCCCAGCGCCGCTCGGTCGGCGTGACCGCGAGCGCGTGGAAGACCTCTGCTGGTGCCGCTGCCCGGACACCCGTCGCGATGGCGCCGAACCTCACGCAGACCCTCAAGTCCCTGAAGTCGATGGGGCTGTTCGTCCTCGGGCTCGCGGGCGACGGGGACGTGCAGCTCGACGAGCTCCAGCTCGCCGACCGCCCGATCGTCATCGTGGTGGGGTCCGAGGGCAAGGGCCTGTCGCGCCTCGTCACCGAGACGTGCGACGCGATCGTGTCGATCCCGATCTCGAGCGCGACGGAGTCCCTCAACGCGGGCATCGCGGCGAGCGTGACCCTGTGGGAGGTCGCCCGCCGCCGTCGCGCGGAGTAGCCGACCGACGACGCCAGACGCACGCACAGGAGGCGCGGTGCCGGTCCCAGGGACCGGCACCGCGCCTCCTGTGCGTCCGCGAGCGAGCAGGACACGCCGCGTGCGTGTCGTCGAGCGGACACGACCTGACGCCCGGCTGCGCCGAGTGTGACGGATGTTGCCCGCTCGGCGGGGCGGGGCTCGGCGGGGCTCGGCGGGGCGGGGCGGGGTCGGGCGGGGCGGGGCAGGGCCCGGCTGGGCAGGCGTGCGGTCTAGACCGAGGCGCGCCAGTCCTCGACGTCGTCGGACTCGTCCTCGTCCTCGTCGACGACGGGGATCGGGAGCGTCATCGACGACGTCGGCGGGTTGATGAGCAGCCGCTCGTCGCGGCGGTGGCGCAGCACGTCGTTGATGTACGCGGTCGTCGCCTCGGGGAGCGAGACCGCGCGCTCCTCCTGCTGCGACATGTACCAGCGGTGCTCGAGCAGCTCGTGGAACACCTCAGCCGGTTCGAGCCTCCCGCGGAGGTCACGGGGGATCGAGCGCACGACGGGCTCGAACACGCGGGACACCCACTCGTGCGCCACCATCTCCTCGTCGAGCTGGTCGCGACCGTTGCGCGCGCGGTAGGCGTCGAGGTCGTTGAGCAGCCGTCGCGCCTGGTTCTCGCCGGCGTCGAGCCCGGTCAGACGGAGCAGCCGGCGCTGGTGGTGCCCGGCGTCGACGACCTTGGGCTGGATCCGGACCTGCGAGCCGCCCTCGGTGGTGTGGATCGACAGCTCCTCGATGTCGAACCCCAGGGCGTTGAGGCGCTCCACACGGTCGTTGATCCGCCAGCGCTCCTTGATGTCGAACTGCTCGGTGCCGGTCAGCTCCTTCCACAGCGTCCGGTACTGCGCCACGATCCGGTTCGACACGTCGACCGCGTCGGCGTTCTCGTCGAGCCGACCGCCGGCCTCGAGGTCGAGGAGCTCGCCGGCGATGTTCACGCGCGCGACCTCGAGGTCGTTCTCCCGCTGCCCGTTCGACAGGCCGCCGGGGTAGAGCTTGCCGGTCTCGGCGTCCACGAGGTACGCCGCGAACGACCCGGCGTCGCGGCGGAACAGGGTGTTCGACAGGGACACGTCACCCCAGTAGAACCCGATGACGTGCAGCCGGACGAGCAGGAGCGCCAGGGCGTCGACGAGACGGGTGGCGGTCTCCGGACGCAGCGTCTGCGAGTACAACGCGCGGTACGGGAGCGAGAAGCGCAGGTGCCGGGTGACGAGCACGGGGTGCAGGGGCTCGCCGTGTTCGTCGACACGGTTCGTGATGACCGCGACGGGGTCGACGCACGGCACGTCCATGCGCTGCAGGGTGCGGAGCATCTCGTACTCGCTGCGCGCGACCTCCTCGCCGGTCTCCTTCACAGCGGCGACGTACCCGCTCAGGTGCACGAACCGCACGAGGTGCCGCGAGATGCCCTTCGGCAGCGCGACGATCACGTCGTCGGGCCAGTCCTCGAGCGGCAGGTCCCACGGGAGGTCGAGCAGACCCGGGTCGACGGTGGCTGCGGTGATGGACAGGGAGTCGGGCACGGTTGGCTCCTGTTGGTGCGGGTGGTCTGACAGACAGGAGGCGCGGTGCCAGCTGGCACCGCGCCTCCTGTCCGGTTCGTCCAGCGTCAGACGCTGGCGACGGCCTTGTCGTCGAGGCGCTCGCCCGACTCGGTGTCGAATGCGTGGACGTGGCCCTGCTTCGGCGCGATCACGATGGTGTCACCGATCGACGGGTGCGAACGACCGTCGACACGGGCGACGATGTCGGCGCGCTGGCCGTTGACGTCGGCGTGACCGTAGAGGTAGCCGTCGGCACCGAGCTCCTCGACCACGTCGACCGTGACGGGCAGGCCCTCGCCCGAGGCCGACACGATGACGTCCTCGGGGCGGATGCCGACCGTGATGGAGCCGGAGCGGGCGTTCGACAGCGTGTCGCGGTCGATCGGGTGGTTGAGCGAACCGAAGCGGATGCCGCCCTCGACCACGTCGGCCGGCAGGAGGTTCATGGCCGGCGAACCGATGAAGCCGGCGACGAACACGTTGTTCGGCTTCTCGTAGAGGTCGCGGGGGCTGCCGACCTGCTGCAGGATGCCGTCCTTGAGCACCGCGATGCGGTCGCCCATGGTGAGGGCCTCGGTCTGGTCGTGCGTGACGTAGACCGTGGTGACGCCGAGGCGACGCTGCAGCGACGCGATCTGCGTGCGGGTCTGCACGCGGAGCTTGGCGTCGAGGTTCGACAGCGGCTCGTCCATGAGGAACACCTGCGGCTGACGGACGATCGCGCGACCCATCGCGACGCGCTGACGCTGACCACCGGAGAGCGCCTTCGGCTTGCGGCCGAGGTACTGCTCGAGGTCGAGGAGCTTGGCGGCCTCCTGCACGCGGGTGGCGCGCTCTTCCTTGCCGACACCGGCGATCTTGAGCGCGAAGCCCATGTTCTCGGCGACGGTCATGTGCGGGTACAGCGCGTAGTTCTGGAAGACCATCGCGATGTCGCGGTCCTTCGGCGGGACGTCGGTGACGTCGCGGTCGCCGATGCGGATGGCGCCGGAGTTGACCTCTTCGAGGCCGGCGAGCATGCGCAGGGAGGTCGACTTGCCGCAGCCGGAGGGGCCGACGAGGACGAGGAACTCGCCGTCGGCGACGTCCAGGTCGAGCGAGTCGACAGCGGGGCGGTTGCCGCCCGGGTAGAGACGGGTTGCCTTGTCGTAGGTGACGGACGCCATGAGCGTTCGGTCCTTCCTTCACCGGCAGGTACGTGCCGGACGATCCGAGTGAAGCGGTTGCCCTGAGGGCCCCGGATGGTCGCCGTCGACCATCGGTGCTCATACAACACGACTTCCCGGGGAAGCGCCAGTGCGGTCCGGCTGGTTGGGTGGTTCCCAGAGCGCCCCACTACGATCGACGGGTCCGTCGGCCGTTCGGGGGGAGGCAGGTCGGACGCCGCCGAACCAGGAGGACCACTCGATGACCAACCGCCCCGAGGGTGATGCCCGCGCCGCGCGGAACGAGCGCCGCGAAGCCGCCAGACAGCGGGCCCAGCGACGTCGTGCGCAGCAGAAGCGTCGGCAGCGCGGTGTGCGCCTCGGGCTGCAGATCGGGCTCGGCGTCGTCCTGCTCGCCGCGGCGACGGTGGTCACGCTCGTGCTGGTCGACTCGACGCAGCCCGCGGGGCCCGGTCCCGCCAACATGTCGCAGGGCGGCATCACGATCGGCCAGGACGACCTCCGGCAGTCGTCGACCGCGTCGGCGTCTCCCTCGGCGGGTGCCACCGACGCAGCCGGTGCCGTGCAGATCACGCTGTACGTCGACTACCTCTGCCCCACGTGCGGCGCGTTCGAGAAGGCGAACGGCGAGTACATCCAGAACCTCGTCGAGTCCGGCGCCGCGACGGTCGACGTCCACCCGGTCGCGATCCTCACGAACCGGTCGCAGGGCACCAAGTACTCGCTCCGCGCGGCGAACGCGGCCGCCTGCGTGGCGGACCGGTCGCCCGCGCAGTTCCTCGCGGTGAACCAGGCGCTCTTCGCCCGACAGCCCGAGGAGGGCACGACCGGCCTCACCGACGCGCAGCTCACCCGCGTCGTCACCGGGGTCGACGGCCTCCGCGACCGCTCGGCGATCCGGAAGTGCATCGGGGACCAGACCTTCGCGAAGTGGGTCGACGAGCGCACGTCCTCGGTCACCGGTGGGGACATCCCGGGCTCGTCGCTCGAGGAGTTCCCCGGCACACCCCTCGTGCTCGTGAACGGACAGCGCTACGAGCTGACCGACCCGATCACGAACGACGACTTCCGCACGTTCGTGGTCTCGGCCGCCGGCTCGACCGACTCCACGCCGACGCCGACGCCGACCCCGTCGAGCACCCCGAAGCCGAAGCCGTCGGCCAGCGCCTCGGCGCGCTGAGGTCCGTCCGAGCGACGGTCCCGTCAGCGCGACGGTCCCGTCAGAGCGACGATCCCGGCACGCTGAACGTGTCGCAGCTGGTCGCTCCCCGCTGGTAGCCCTGCAGGAACCAGCGCTGCCGCTGCTCGCTCGTGCCGTGCGTGAACGAGTCCGGGTCGACCCGACCGGTGGCGCGCTCCTGGATGCTGTCGTCGCCGACCGCGCTCGCTGCCGAGAGTGCGTCGTCGATCTCCGACCGGGTGATCGGCTCGAAGAAGGTGCGGCCGTCCGCGTCCTTCGTCGTCGCGGCGTCACCGACCCAGGCTCCCGCGTAGCAGTCCGCCTGCAGCTCGACCCGCACGCTGCCCGACGACGCACCGGTACCCGAGCGGTCGGTGTTCGCGAACGAGCCCTGCAGCTGCTGGACGTGGTGGCCCCACTCGTGCGCGACGACGTACATCTGCGCGAGCGGCCCGCCGGACGAGCCGTAGCGGGACTGCAGGTCGTCGTAGAACGCGGTGTCGAGGTAGATCGCCCGGTCCGGCGGGCAGTAGAACGGGCCGGTGGACGCGGACGCCTGCCCGCAGGAGGTGTCGGTCGAACCGTCGAACAGGTAGAAGTCCGGCGAACGGTAGGAGATCCCGAGCTGCCGGGCCTCGGCCGTCCAGTAGGCGTCGAGCGACTCGGCCGCGCCCTCCATCCGACAGTCGACGGACTTGTTCGCGTCCTCGCCGGTGCGGCACTCGGGGGCTGCGTCGACCGCTTCGCCCTGCTGCTGGATCTGCGTGAGACCCCCGCCACCGCTGCCGAGCAGGGACGTGAGATCGACGTTGCCCCCCGTGAACACGGTCACGAGCAGCGCGACGATCGCGACGACACCCACGCCGCCGCCGCCCGCGATCGCAGCCGTCCGCCCGCGGCGCTTCACCTTCCCGCCGGAGAGCTGGGAGTCATCGTTGAAGGTCATGCGACCACCGTACGGACGCGGCGCCGGGGAGGTGCGGGCGCACCGCGTCTGCTGGACCGCGCGCTCTGAGACGCGACCGAGCGGGGGCGAGCAGCATGGACGGCATGGCCGACCTCGATGAACAGCACCCCCTCTTCCTCCTCGCGATGGACCAGCGGTCCTCGCTCCTGGAGCACACGTACGACGAGTCCGACGGCGAGCCGCAGGACGAGGCCGAGGCGGAACGCGTCCGCGCCGGCAAGCAGCTGGTCTACCGCGGGCTGCTCACGGCGCTCGCCGGCGGGGCCTCGCGGGAGCGCACCGGCGTCCTCGTCGACGAGCGCTACGGCGCCGACGTCGCCCGCCTCGTGACGGAGGCCGGACTCCGCCTCGCGATGCCGATCGAGCGCTCCGGCCGCGAGTGGTTCGAGCTCGAGTACGGCGACGACTGGCTCGCCCACGTCGACGCGTTCGACCCCGACTACGTGAAGGTGCTCGTCCGCGACAACCCGGCGTTCGACCGGGAGCGCCGCGCGCAGCAGGCCGCCGACCTCGCCGCCGTCGCGACCGCGCTGCACGACGCCGGGCGCACCTTCCTCGTCGAACTCCTCGTGCCGGGCACCGACGAGCAGCAGGCATCCGTCGAGGACTACGACCGCGACCTCCGGCCGGACCTCGTCGTGCAGGTGCTCGAGTACCTGCAGGACCACGGGGTCGAGGCCGACGTCTGGAAGCTCGAGGGCCTCGACCGCCGTGAGGACGCCGAACGCGTGGTCGCCACCGCCCGGCGCGGTGGTCGGGACGCCGTGCAGTGCATCGTCCTCGGCCGTGACGCCCCGGAGGAGCAGCTCGACCACTGGCTGCGGACCGCCGCACCGGTCGACGGGTTCGTCGGGTTCGCGATCGGCCGGAGCAACTGGGAAGAGGCGCTCGAGGACGTCGTCCGCGAGCACCTCGACACCGAGGCCGCGGAGTCGCTCATCGCCGCGAACTACCGGCACTTCGTCGACACCTGGCTCGAGGCGCGTCCCGACGTCGAGCACGGGGTGGACGCCGGCGCCGTCTGACGGGTCGTCGTGGTCAGGTGCGGATCAGCGGCTCCGTCGCCGCGAGGTCCGCGCCGATCCCGACGTCGACGAGCTCGATGCGACCGGCGAGCGTCGCGCCCGGACCGGTGAGCAGCCCGGCCTTCACCCCGCCGAACGTGACCGTGACGTCGGCGTGCAGCACGTGCTCGTCGGCGACACCGCCGGTGTCGACGTCGATGCCGCTCGGTACGTCGACCGCGACGACGAACGGTGCGCGCTGGTCGCGCGCCAGCTCGCGGATCGCGTCGACCACCTCGCGCGCGGGGGAGCGGAGCGCGGACGCGCCGTGCACCCCGATGCCGAGGATCCCGTCGAGCACCAGGTCGGCCTCCGCCGCGGCCTCGCTCGCGACGGCGGCGAGGCGCTCGCCGTCGCCGGGCACCGCGGCCCGGAGCACGTCCGCCGCCCCCGCGTCCGCCCGGCCCGCCCCGGGGTCGGTCGGGCCGCCGTCCAGGAGGCGCGCACCGGCGTCCAGCGCCGCTGCCAGGCCCGCCCCGTGGACGCGTGAGCCGACGCGGAGCACCGCCACGCGCCTCCCGTCCGATGCGAGCCGCGCCGCGGCGAACAGGGCGTCGCCGCCGTTGTCGCCGCTGCCGGCCAGCACCAGGACCGAGCCCGGTCCGTCACCCGGTCGGACGGCCGGGTCGTCGAGGAGTCCCGCGACGATGCGGGCCAAGCCGTCCGCCGCCCGCTGCATGAGCGGTTCCCCCGCGTCGAGGTGCGGTCGTTCTGCCGCCCGGATCTGGTCGCCGCCGTAGCCGTCCATGCCACCCACCCTGCCCCGGTAGCCTGGAGGCGACATGTCACTCGTCCCCGAAGCGCCCCGCCCCCGTGTCGTGATGTCCCCGGACGGGCTGCCCCTCGCCACCTACGACTTCGGCGACCCGGACGCCCCCGTGGTCCTCGCCGTGCACGGCTTCGCCTCCGGCGCACTGCTCAACTGGCACCAGGCCGGCTGGACCCGTGACCTCGTCCGGGCGGGCTACCGCGTCCTCGCCCTCGACCAGCGCGGCCACGGGCGCAGCGCCAAGCCGCACGACCCGGGCGCCTACTCGATGGACCACCTCGTCGCCGACGTGACCACCGTCGTCGACACCTACCTGCTCGACGACGTCGCGTTCCTCGGGTACTCCCTCGGTGCACGCGTCGGCTGGCACACCGCCGAACGCCTGCCGGACCGGATCTCGCGCGCGGTCTTCGGCGGGATCCCGGACGCCGACCCGATGCGGCGCGTGCGGGTCGACCAGGCGAAGGCGTACATCGCCGACGGCACCCCGGTCGAGGACCGCGTGACGAACGGGTACCTGACGATGGCGGCGGGCGTCGAGGGGAACGACCTCGCCGCCCTCGTCGCGATGGTCGAGGGGATGCGGAACAGCATCGAGCCGACGCCCGCGAACGCGCCGGGGCAGCCCGTGCTCATGGCGGCCGGCAGCGAGGACGGCATCAAGGACAGCGCGGTGCGGCTGGCCGAGGCGGCGCCGGACGCGCGGTTCTTCGAGATCCCGGGTCGCAACCACTTCAACGCCCCGACGTCGCGTGCGTTCCGACAGGCCGCGATCGCGTTCCTCGGGGGCGCAACCACGCGGTGACCCGGTTCGGCGCCCCGACGTCGCGTGCGTTCCGACAGGCCGCGATCGCCTTCCTCGGGGGCGCAACCACGCGGTGACACGGTTCGGCGCCCCGACGTCGCGTGACTTCCGGCAGGCGGCGATCGCGTTCCTGTCCGAGGTGCGCTGACAGGTACTCGCGGGTCCCCTCGGGTCGCGGTGGCCGGGCGTACCGTGCCGCCCATGGACTACAGACTCCTCGGCAACAGCGGGACATCGGTGTCGACGCTGACCCTCGGCACCATGACGTTCGGCAGCGAAGCCGACGAACCCACCTCCCACCAGATCCTCGACGCCTTCGTCGCAGCCGGCGGCACCCTCGTCGACACGGCCGACGTGTACTCGGGCAACGAGTCCGAGCGGATCATCGGCCGCTGGCTCGCCGCCCACCCCACCGAAGCGCAGCAGGTCGTCCTCGCCACGAAGGGACGCTTCCCGCAGGGCGACGGTCCGAACGACCTCGGCCTCTCGCGGCGGCACCTCCGCGTCGCCCTCGACGCCTCGCTCGAGCGCCTCGGCGTCGACCACATCGATCTCTACCAGATGCACGCGTGGGACGCCCTGACGCCGATCGAGGAGACCCTGCGCTTCCTCGACGACGCCGTCTCCGCGGGCAAGATCGGCACCTACGGCTTCTCGAACTACCTCGGCTACCAGGTCACGAAGGCCGTCTACGAGGCGAAGGCCCACGGCTGGGTGCCGCCGGTGACGCTGCAGCCGCAGTACAACCTGCTCGTCCGCGACATCGAGCACGAGGTCGTGCCCGCGTGCCTCGACGCCGGCATCGGCCTGCTGCCCTGGTCGCCCCTCGCCGGCGGCTGGCTGTCCGGCAAGTACCAGCGCGACCAGGCCCCGAGCGGCGCGACCCGGCTCGGCGAGAACCCGCAGCGCGGCATGGAGGCGTGGGAGGCCCGGAACTCCGACGAGCGCACCTGGGCCGTCCTCGACGCGGTGTCCGCCGTCGCGGACGCGCACGGCGCCTCGAAGTCGCAGGTCGCCCTCGCCTGGCTGCTCGCCCGACCCGCCGTCACGAGCGTCATCCTCGGTGCCCGCACGGTCTCGCAGCTCGAGGACAACCTCGGTGCTGCCGACCTCGTGCTGACCGAGGACGAGCTCCGGACGCTGACCGACGCCAGCGCGCCGCGCATCGACGACTACCCGTACGGCACCGCGGGTGTCGCGCAGCGGGAGCGCAAGATCACGGGCGGTCGCTGAGCAGCATCACAGCGAGGGCAGCCGTGCTGAGCGGCGGCTGTCCTCGCGCTGCGGCTTTCCGCGAGGATCGGACGATCCCTGGACACCACGCCGGGCGGGGTGTCACGATCGCTGCACGACCGGCTGGTTACCGCGTCGAGCGCCGGGAACACCCCTGATCCGTGTTCCACTCGCGCCGAGAGCCCGGGCGATCCCCTCGCCCGGGCTCTCGATCTCTCGGACCGGATGGTCCTGCGGGGCCGGCAGCGGGACTCGAACCCGCAACCCCCGTATTACAAGTACGGTGCGCTACCAATTGCGCCATGCCGGCGGACGCGCCCACTCTACCGGGGCGCGTCCGGGGTCACTCCTTCGCCTCGAAGTTCAGCGAGATGGAGTTCATGCAGTAGCGGTCACCGGTCGGCGTGCCGAAGCCGTCCGGGAACACGTGCCCGAGGTGCGAGCCACAGTTCGCGCAGCGGACCTCGGTACGGACCATGCCGAGGGACTTGTCCTCGATGAGCTGCACGGCGTCCGGGTCGACCGACTCGTAGAAGGACGGCCAGCCGCAGCCGGAGTCGAACTTCGTACCGCTCTTGAACAGCTCCTTGCCGCACGCCGCACACGTGTAGACACCGGCACGCTCCTCGTCGAGGAGCTCACCGGTCCACGGGCGCTCCGTACCGGCCTGCCGGAGGACGGCGTACTGGTCCGGGGAGAGCTCCTCGCGCCACTGGGCGTCGGACTTGTCGACGTTGTACGTCATGTGTTCCTCCTGCTTCCGGCCGGGCTTCGACGGGGCACCCGGCCACCTCAGTAAACTCGCGACGATGTCCGAGCATTCCGTGCACCACGCCCGCTGGGACCGTCTGACGACGGACGAACTGTACGGCATCGTCGTCCTCCGGAACCGCGTGTTCGCGCTCGAACAGCGGGTCACCGGCGTGGACTTCGACGGCCGCGACCGCGAGGCGGACACGGAGCACTGGTGGTTCGGAGCGGACGCCGATCCGGTCGGGTACCTGCGGCTGATCCGCCCGGCGCCGGGCGAGCCCCACCCCGAGGGTGGCGTGCCACCGGCGTGGGTGATCGGCCGGGTCGCCACGCACCCGGACCACCGCGGGCAGGGGATCGCCGGTCGACTCGTCGCCGCGGTGCTCGAGGCACACGGGCACGACCCGTTCGTCCTGCACGCCCAGGAGTACGTCGCAGCACTCTACGAACGGCACGGCTTCGTCCGCTTCGGGTCGCCCTACGACGAGGCCGGCATCCGCCACGTCGGCATGTACCGCCCGTGACCGACACCCGGGCGCGCTACGCCGCGTACGCCGACCGCATCGCCGCGGTCTCGCCGTCGTACGCCGCGTGGGCGCGGTCGCTCGACGACGACCTCGTCGCGCTCCTCGACGCGGTCCCGGAGCAGCAGCGGCAGCCCGAGCTGTTCTTCGCGGTCGCCCGGCGCTTCGGTGCGGACCCTGCGGACCCGGATGCGCTCCGCGCGGTCGGCCTGGAGGCGCGCCCCGCCCTGGTCGCGGCCCTCGCCACCGCCACGGTGCAGGCCAACGACCCGCGTCGCCTCGGTCCGGTCGTGCCGGTCCTGCAGGCGCTCGCCGCCGCGACCGAGCGTCCGCTGGGGCTCGTCGACGCGGGAGCAGCCGCCGGGCTCTGCTCGGTCCCGGACCACGTGACGCTCGACCACGTCCTCACCGACGCCGCCCGCACGCCCGGTCGCACCCCGCTGCCGGCGCCGCACCCCGGTGCCGCGGGGCGCGACGTGCGCGGCGGGGTGCGACCCGAGCGCGTCCGGGTGCACACGGCGGTCGCCGAGCCGTCGGTGCACCTCACGGTCGCGGTCTCCGGCGTGGTGCCCGCGCCGCGTGCGACCCCGATCCGGATCGGCGCGCGGGTCGCCCTCGACCCGAACCCGATCGACCTGGCCGAGCACGGGGCGTTCGACCGGCTGGTCGAGGCCGTCCCGCCCGAGGCGACGGACCGGACCGCCCTGATGCGCGAGGCGGCGCTGGCGACGCGAGCCGCGCCTCCCGTCCGGATCAGGGGAGCGCTGCCGGGTGACCTCGACCGCGCACTCGACGCCCTGCCGGACCACGTCGAGCCGGTGGTGATGACCACCGGGACCCTCGTCTACGTGCCGGGCGTGGGTCGGCAGCGGGTGGTCGACCGGCTCCGGGAGCGCGGGGTGCACTGGATCGCCCTCGAACGGACGGGGATCCTGGCGGGCGTCGCGGAGACGCTGCCCGGCGACGTGGACCCGAACGACCCGGACGCCTTCGCGACGCTCTCGCTCGACGGGACCGCCCTCGCCGTCTCCGACCCCTTCGGCACACGGGTGCGGTGGTTCCGCGAACCGAACCTGTGACCGGTGTTCGCGACAGTCCAGCGGCGTGCCAGGGTGCGGCCCCGTCACACCCCTACGATGTGCGAGACCCGTTACCGGACCGTGATCGGACAGCAGTGACCGCCCTCCCCGCCGACGAGCTCAGCGAGCTCGCGAAGCACGTGCTCGCGTTCGAGCACGACCGGGCGCGGCACGACCGCACGAAGGAAGCGGAGATCCGGGTCGAGTTCGACATGTCGCCGGCGCGGTACTACCAGGTGCTCAACCGTGTGATCGACTCGCCCGCGGCGCTCGCGTACGACCCGCTGCTCGTCACCCGGCTGCAGCGGCTGCGGCACGCCCGCACCAGTGCCCGCGCGACCCGCAGCTTCGTCGCACCCGGCGCCATCCCCGAAGGACGTGAAGAGGAACGATGACGACGAGACACCCCCGCGACCGGTTCGACGACGTCACCGAGGGTCCCCGGGTCGGCGCGCACCGCGGGGCGCAGCGGCGGGGGCGCGGCTGGATCGCGTTCGCCTGGGCCGCCCTCGCGACCGGTGTCCTCGTCGGTCTCGGCGTGCTCGTCCTCGCCCTGCTCAACGACAGTTACTCCTTCCCGGGGTCGAGCTCGTCGACCGCCCCGTCGTCGTCGTCCTCGGCGTCGGCGCCGGCCACCACGGGCAGCGCGAAGCCCACCGCGACCCCGTCCGCGCCCGCCGCGGCGACCCCGGCCGACCAGGGCTCGACGAGCGTCGTCGTGCTGAACGGCACGACGACCTCCGGGCTCGCGGCGAAGGCCCGCACGGCGCTGACGGCCGCCGGGTGGAAGGTCACGTCGACCGGCGACGCGGGCACCACCGGGACGACCGCGACGATCGTGTACTACCAGCAGGCGTCGCAGGCCGCGGTGGCGCAGGGCATCGCCAAGTCGCTCGGCACGAGGGCCGTGCAGCGCTCGGCGGCGTTCCCGAACGCGGACGTGAGCGTCGTGCTCGGTGCGGACTACGCGGGCTGACACGCCCTTTGTGACGCTCGTGTTTCGGGAACGTTGCATTCCGACGGAATCCACGTGAAAGAACGTCACACCTCTTGCCACCTCCCCGGTGTTCGGTCAGAGTCGTGCGCAGACGGCGAGGACGTCGTCAGCATCAGCACCACCGCAGGGAGCAAGAGATCATGGCCAACGGAACCGTGAAGTGGTTCAACGCCGAGAAGGGCTTCGGCTTCATCACCGTCGATGGAGGGGGCCAGGACGTGTTCGTGCACTACTCGGCAATCGACATGTCGGGCTACAAGGTCCTCGAAGAGGGCCAGGCAGTGACGTTCGACGTCGGCACCGGGTCGAAGGGGCCGCAGGCGGAGTCCGTCCGTCCCGCCTGAGCCGTCGACACCGGCACCACTGCGAACGCGCCGTCCCCGTCGGGGGCGGCGCGTTCGCCGTGTGCCGGATGTGCTCGCTCGGTGGTGGGTGCGGTGCGGTGGGGGCGACCGTCCCACCGGCGCGGGGTGTGCTGGGAACTCGCGCCGCGCCTCCCGGCTGTGTTGCACTCGCACCCGGCGAGTGCCAGAATCGGCGTTGGCACTCGCTCACGCTGAGTGCCAGCACGACCCCCATGACGACGTCCGGGAGGGACGAGAAACTCACATGGCTAAGATCATTGCTTTCGACGAGGAGGCCCGCCGCGGCCTCGAGCGCGGCCTCAACCAGCTGGCCGACGCCGTGAAGGTGACGCTCGGCCCGCGCGGCCGCAACGTCGTCCTCGAGAAGAAGTGGGGCGCCCCCACGATCACGAACGACGGTGTCTCCATCGCCAAGGAGATCGAGCTCGACGACCCGTACGAGAAGATCGGTGCGGAGCTCGTCAAGGAGGTCGCGAAGAAGACCGACGACGTCGCCGGTGACGGCACGACGACCGCGACCGTGCTCGCCCAGGCGCTCGTCCGCGAGGGCCTCCGCAACGTCGCCGCCGGTGCCGACCCCGTGTCGCTCAAGCGCGGCATCGAGAAGGCCGTCAAGGCCGTCTCGGACCAGCTCCTCGAGAACGCCAAGGAGATCGAGACCAAGGACCAGATCGCCGCCACCGCGTCGATCTCCGCCGCTGACCCGACCATCGGCGAGCTCATCGCCGAGGCGATCGACAAGGTCGGCAAGGAAGGCGTCGTCACGGTCGAGGAGTCGAACACCTTCGGCACCGAGCTCGAGCTCACCGAGGGCATGCGCTTCGACAAGGGCTACCTGTCGCAGTACTTCGTGACCGACCCCGAGCGTCAGGAAGCCGTCTTCGAGGACGCCTACATCCTGATCGTCAACTCGAAGATCTCGAACATCAAGGACCTGCTGCCGGTCGTCGACAAGGTGATCCAGGCGGGCAAGCAGCTCCTCATCATCGCCGAGGACGTCGACGGCGAGGCCCTGGCCACGCTCGTCGTGAACAAGATCCGCGGCATCTTCAAGTCCGTCGCCGTCAAGGCCCCGGGCTTCGGCGACCGCCGCAAGGCCATGCTGCAGGACATCGCGATCCTCACCGGCGGCCAGGTCATCTCGGAAGAGGTCGGCCTCAAGCTCGAGAACGCGACGCTCGACCTCCTCGGTCGTGCCCGCAAGGTCGTCATCACCAAGGACGAGACCACGATCGTCGAGGGTGCCGGCGACGCCGAGCAGATCGCCGGCCGTGTCCGCCAGATCCGCTCCGAGATCGAGGCGACCGACTCCGACTACGACCGCGAGAAGCTCCAGGAGCGCCTCGCGAAGCTCGCCGGTGGCGTCGCCGTCATCAAGGCGGGTGCCGCGACCGAGGTCGAGCTCAAGGAGCGCAAGCACCGCATCGAGGACGCCGTCCGCAACGCCAAGGCTGCCGTCGAGGAGGGCATCGTCGCCGGTGGTGGCGTCGCGCTCATCCAGGCCGGTGCCGTCGCGCTCGACGGTCTGCAGCTCGAGGGTGACGAGGCGACCGGTGCGAACATCGTCCGCGTCGCGATCGACGCGCCGCTCAAGCAGATCGCGCTGAACGCCGGCATGGAGCCCGGCGTCGTCGCCGCGAAGGTCCGCGAGCTCGAGTCCGGTTGGGGCCTCAACGCCGCCACCGGTGAGTACGTCGACCTGGTCGCCGCCGGCATCATCGACCCGGCCAAGGTCACGCGCTCGGCGCTGCAGAACGCTGCGTCGATCGCCGGTCTGTTCCTCACGACCGAGGCCGTCGTCGCCGACAAGCCCGAGAAGTCCCCGGCCATGCCGGCCGGCGACCCGACGGGTGGCATGGACTTCTAGGTCCCGCTAGCCGGAAGGGCCCCGCACGCTGCGCGTGCGGGGCCCTTCCGCGTGCCGGGGGTCGGCGGGCCCGCCTGCCCCGCCTGCCCCGCGAGCGGGCACTTTCCGTCACGCTCGGCGTCGGTCGGCGACGACTTCTGCCCGCACCCCGGAACGCACGCGGCATGTCCTGCACGGTCGAGACCGCGGGCCGTCCCGCACAGGAGGCGCGACCACCGTCGTTCTCCACAGCCCGTCCGGCTCGTGGTCGCTTCAGCACGATGGCCACCGACGATGTCCGGCATGTCGAAGCCGTCGCCGCTACCCGTTCCGTTCGGCCAGAGCACCTTCCGTGTGAGTACCGCCCTGCGTGCGGGGATCCCGCCCGAACGGCTGCGTCGGGCCGACCTCTTCGCCCCGATCCACGGCGTCCGCGCTCCGGTGGGGGCGGTCGTCGGACCGATCGAGGCGGTCGCGGCAGTGCTCCGACCCGGCCAGCGGTTCAGCCACGTCACTGCCGCGCGCATCTGGGGCGGCCCGCTCCCGGCGGTGTTCCGGCACGACGACACCGTGCACGTCTCCTCCGAGGGCGACACGGCGATGCGACGGACCGGGGTCGTCGGACACCGCCTGCCCGGTCCGCAGGTCGAGGCCACGGTCGGGCCGGTGAGCAGCCCGGCCCAGACCTGGTTCGAATGCGCGGGCATGCTCGCACCGAACGACCTCGTGGCGCTCGGCGACCACATGGTCGGACGCGCCGGGCTCGCGACCGTCGAGGACCTCGTCGCCACGATCCGCCCTGGTGGCAGGGGAGTCCGCACTGCTCGGGCGGCGCTCGGGCGCATCCGCGTGGGCTCGGAGTCAGCGATGGAGACACATCTCCGCCTCGCGGTCGTCGACGCGGGCTTCCCCGAGCCGCAGCTCAACATCGACGTGCGTGGTGCCGCGGGGGAGTTCCTCGGCAGGGTGGACATGGCCTGGCCCGACTACCGCATCGCGTTGGAGTACGACGGCGACCACCACCGCGATCGAGATGCGTTCCGCCGTGATCAGCGCCGTCGGAACGGGTTCGTCGTCAACGGCTGGCTCGTGATCCATGCGACGGCGGTCGACGCAGCTCGTCCGGCCGTGCTCTTCGAGCGTCTTCGACAGTCCTTCGCCGAACGAGCGGGCAGGACACGCCGCACGTGAGTTGTCTCGCGGACAGAAGTCGTCGCCGAGGGACGCCGAGGGTGACAGATGTTGCACGCTCGGGAAGGGGAAGGGGAAGGGGAAGGGGAAGGGGAAGAGGGGGAGGCCCCGGGGGTCAGGGCTTGACGGGGGTGGGGGTGTAGTCGCGGGGGAGGAGGGGGAGCCAGACGCGGAAGGTCGCGCCGCCGCCCTCGGTGTCGAAGACCTCGACCGAGCCGTTGTGCGCCTGCACGATGCCCGAGACGATCGCGAGCCCGAGGCCGGACCCACCGGTGTCCCGCGCGCGCGAGGTGTCGGCACGCCAGAAGCGCTGGAAGATCTTGTCGCGCAGCTGCGGCGGGATGCCCTCGCCGTGGTCGATGACGTCGATGTGCGCCATGCCGCGGTCGTCGTCCACGCCGATGCCGATCTCGATCGGGTCGTCCTGCGCCGTGAAGCGCATCGCGTTCCCCATCAGGTTGGTGATGACCTGGCGGATCTTGTTCTCCTCGGCCAGGACGATCGGCGGTCGCTGCGGCAGCACGACGGTGGGCAGCGGGGTGGTCTCGTCGGTCGGGGCCACGGTGCCGTCGAGGTCCATCGCGCGGTTGCGGCGGGCACGGAGGCGGGCGATGGTCTGGCGGGAGAACGCGATCGGGCCCGTGGTGTTCGCCGACATCGGGGACGAGGGGGCGCCAGGGCTCGAGACCTTGCCGAGGTCGAGGCCACCGTCGACCGACCCGCGCGGGCGGACGGCCTGCGGCACGCTCTCGCCGGTGTTCGCGTCCTCGACCAACACCTGGATCTCGCGGTCGGGGTTCGACGCCATGGTGTCGAGCGCGGAGTCGCGGGCGATCGCCACGAGGTCGACCGGGCCGAGCTCGAGCGGCTTCGACTCGTCGATGCGGGCGAGCTGCAGCAGGTCCTGCACGAGCAGGCCCATGCGCTGGGCTTCCTTCTCGATGCGCTCCATCGCCTGGGCGACGTCCTCGTCCTTGCGGAGCGCGCCCATCCGGTAGAGCTCGGCGTACCCCCGGAGCGACACGAGCGGCGTCCGGAGTTCGTGCGAGGCGTCCCCGACGAAGCGGCGCATCTGGTCGATGGTGCGCTGCCGGTCCTCGAACGCGGAGTCGATCCGTTCGAGCATCGAGTTGAGGGAGCGGTTCAGCCGCCCGACCTCGGTGTTCGGGGTGTCCTCTTCGAGACGCTGGTTGAAGTCGCCGGCGGCGAACCGGGCAGCGGTGTCCTCGACGTCGCGCAGCGGGTCGAACGTGGCCGTGACGAGGAGCCGGGTGAGCATCGCACCGAGCAGGATCACCGAGATGCCGAACCCGAGGAAGATGACCGTGAAACGCGCGATGGTCTGGTCGGTGTCGGCGCTCGACACCGCGACGAGGACGAACCCGGTCTCGGTGGTGCCGCTCGACTGGTTCTGCAGCGCCGCCGGGATCACCTGTGCACGCCACTCGTGGTTGTGCTGGCTGTCGTAGAGCGAGAACCGCTGTGTGCTCTGCGCGGCGGCGGAGAAGTCGAGCTGACGGATGTCCGGCCGGCTGGAGGCCTTCGTCGCGCAGATCTTGTCGCCCTTGGCGTCGTACGCGGCGACGTAGGCGCTCTGCGACAGGACGACGGAGAGCCGGCAGTACTGCTGCCCGTCGCTGATGTTCTGACCCTCGAGCTGCTCGGTGGTCTGGGTCACGCTCTTGTCGAGCTGCGCCATGAGGTAGGTCGACAGCACGGTCATCGTGCCGAGCCCCGCGACGAGGAGCCCGAGCGCGACCAGGAGCACCGTGATCCCGGTGATCTTGGTGCGCAGGGAGATCCCGTCCCACCAGCGGCTCATTCGCGTGTGCATGCTGTCCCAACAGTAAGCGGCGGCCGCCCGGCGAAACCGGACGACCGCCGAGAGCGTGATCCCCTCGAGCCGAGGGTCAGGACGCCTTGGACGCCTTGAGCATGTAGCCGAAGCCGCGCTTGGTCTGGATGATCGGCTCGGCCGAGTACTGGTCGAGCTTGCGGCGCAGGTACGAGATGTACGACTCGACGATGCCCGCGTCGCCGTTGAAGTCGTACTCCCACACGTGGTCGAGGATCTGCGCCTTCGACAGCACGCGGTTCGGGTTGAGCATGAGGTAGCGGAGCAGCTTGAACTCGGTCGGGGAGAGCTCGATCTGCGCGTCGCCGATGGTGACCTCGTGCGTGTCCTGGTCCATCGTGAGCTCGCCAGCGCGGATGATCGCGTCTTCTTCGTCGTTCATGGTGCGACGGAGGATGGCCTTGATACGGGCGACGATCTCGTCGAGCGAGAAGGGCTTGGTGACGTAGTCGTCGCCGCCGACGGTGAGGCCGGTGATCTTGTCCTCGGTGTCGTCCTTCGCCGTGAGGAACAGGATCGGCGAGGTGTACCCGGAGGACCGGAGGCGCTTGGTGACGCCGAACCCGTTCATGTCCGGCAGCATGACGTCGAGGATGATCAGGTCGGGCTCCTCCTCGAGCACGGCGGAGATCGCCTGCGCCCCGTTGCCCACCGCGCGCACGGCGAAGCCGGCGAACCGCAGCGAGGTCGTCAGGAGGTCTCGGATGTTCGGTTCGTCGTCGACGATCAGGATCTTGGGGCCATCGCTCATGCCCCTATCTTCTGACCGTTCCCTCGTGGTTTCCTGAGAGCCCCGCGAACGTCAGCCGACGGGGGTCTGGATCTGGTCGGCGTCGAGGATCGTGTACGAGTAGCCCTGCTCGGCGAGGAACCGCTGCCGGTTCTGCGCGAAGTCCTGGTCGACGGTGTCGCGGGTCACGAGCGTGTAGAACGACGCCGGCAGGCCGTCCTTGTTCGGGCGCAGGAGTCGGCCGAGACGCTGGGCCTCTTCCTGCCGCGACCCGAACGACCCGGACACCTGGATCGCGACCGTGGCGTCCGGCAGGTCGACCGAGAAGTTCGCGACCTTGGACACCACGAGCACGTCGATCGTCCCCTCGCGGAAGGCCTGGTAGAGCCGTTCGCGCTCGTCGACCGGGGTCGAGCCCGTGATCTCGGCCGCGTCCAGCGACTCCGCCAACTCGTCGAGCTGGTCGATGTACTGGCCGATGACGAGGATCTGCTCGCCGCGGTGCTTCTCGATGAGCTCGCGCACGACCGGGATCTTCGCCGGCGAGGTCGCGGCCAGGCGGTACCGCTCGTCGTCGCTCGACGCCGCGTACTCGAGGCGGTCCTGGTGCTCGAGGTCGATCCGGACCTCGTAGCAGGAGGCCGGGGAGATGTAGCCCTGTGCCTCGATCTCCTTCCACGGGGCGTCGTAGCGCTTCGGCCCGATGAGCGAGAAGACGTCGCCCTCGCGCCCGTCCTCGCGCACCAGGGTCGCGGTGAGCCCGAGCCGCCGACGGGCCTGCAGGTCGGCGGTGAGCTTGAACACCGGGGCCGGGAGCAGGTGCACCTCGTCGTAGACGACGAGGCCCCAGTCGAGCGCGTCGAGCAGCGACAGGTGCGTGTACTCGCCCTTCCGCCGCGCGGTGAGGATCTGGTACGTCGCGATGGTGACCGGCTTGATCTCCTTGACGCTGCCCGAGTACTCGCCGATCTCGTCCTCGGTGAGGGTGGTCCGGCGGAGCAGCTCGTTCCGCCACTGCCGTGCCGAGACGGTGTTCGTCACGAGGATGAGCGTGGTCGCCTTCACGGTGGCCATCGCGCCGGCGCCGACGAGGGTCTTGCCCGCACCGCAGGGGAGCACGACGACGCCGGAGCCCTGCGCGAAGAAGGTGTCCACCGCCTGCTCCTGGTAGGGCCGGAGGTGCCAGTCGGCGGTCTCGAGGTCGATCGCGTGCGGCTGCCCCGGGGTGTAGCCCGCCAGGTCCTCCGCCGGCCAGCCGAGCTTCACGAGCTCCTGCTTGACCTGCCCGCGCGCCCACGGCAGCAGCTCGATCTCCTCGGGCGAACGTTGGTCGCCGAGCAGCGGCTTGATGCGCTTCGACCGGACGACCTCGGCCAGGATCGACGGCTCGGTCGACGTGAGCAGGAGCACGGGCTGCCGCTCGAGCTCCTCGCTCGGTGAGTTCGCGATCGCCGGGGCGTCGGGGCGCTCCTCGCGCCGGATCACGAGGCGTCCGTAGCGGGACACCGTGTCGCGGATGTCCACCGTCACGCTCTGCGGGACCGGGAACTTGGCGAAGCGTTCGAGCGTGCCGATCATGCCCTCGGCGTCGTGGCCGGCGGCCCGGGCGTTCCACAGGCCGAGCCGCGTGATCCGGTACGTGTGCACGTGCTCGGGGGCGCGTTCGAGCTCGGCGAAGGCCGCGAGCTCGTGGCGCGCGTCCTCGGCGTCGGGGTGTGCCACCTCGAGGAGCACCGTGCGGTCGCTCTGCACGATCAGCGGTCCGTTCATGACGGATGAGCCTATGCCGCGCGGCTGGACGACGGTGCGTCCGGGTGCGCCTGTGGACTAGGCGTCGCTCTCCACGGCCACGACGAGGGAGAGCGGCAGGGTGCGCTCGACGTCGACGCCCGTGTCCCGCCCACGCACGCGGCCGGCCGCGACCGACGTCGGGACGATGGAGAACGGCCGCTCCGAGCCGTCCGGCATCCGCACCGTCAGCCGGATCGGCGTCTTGCCACGGACGGCGAGGTCGATCTGCCGACCCAGCCACTCCTGCTCCGGCTCCGCCTCGCCGCGCTCGGTGGTCAGTCTGAGCCGCTCCACGAGCGCGTGCGCGGCCTGGTCCGGTGAGCGGCCGCCGCCACGGCGCCGGACGGGAGGCGCGGCGCCCTCGAGCGGGCGGGCGGCGGTCGCCAGCACCGCCGGGTACCGCTGCTCCTCCAGCGCCGCGTGGACCGCCTGCGGCGGGTGCCGGGTCACCAGGGTCGCGAGGTCGCTGCGCTCCCACGCGAACTGCCGGAGCTCGGCGTCGACGCCGACGAGGTCGAGCTGGTCGGCCGAACCGTGCACGGTCGCACCGATGCCGTCCGGCCCGACGTCGACCACGACGCTGCCGTCGCGCGAGGCCACCTGGTCGACGAGGTACGACAGTGGCTGCGGGACGCCGGTCGCCGACAGACGGTCGAGCAGCGCGAGCACGCCGTCGCGGGTCATCCCGTCGCGCATCGCCCGGCGCAGCGAGTCCTCGGACACGCGGTACCGCGCGGCGAGCCCGGGCGCCTCGAGCACCGCCACGCCGCGGAGGGCGTCGTCGTCCGCCGGGGTCAGCGGGCCCGGCGCGATCACCGTCAGGTCGTGCTGCAGGTAGACGGAGTCGACCGTCTGCGGGAGGTCCGCCGCGGCGGGTCCGGCGTCGCCGTCGAGCAACGCACGCCCCGTCGAGGTCAGGACCCCGTCCACCGTCAGGCCGAGTGCCTCGGCCGTCCCGGCGACGTCGAGCAGCACCGCGTCGAGCCACCGGGCACCGGCCGGGTAGGCATCGCGACCCACGGCCACCAGGTCGTGCAGGTCGTCGCCTGCTGCGGACAGCACCGCGGGCACGGCGGGATCGAGCGAGTCCTGCCACGCCGTCACGAGCGTCGCCCACCGGTCCGGCCAGCTCGCGACGAGCCAGGTCGCTCCGGCGGGGGTCGTCCGCCAGGTGCCCTCGCCCGCGACGGTGAAGCCCACGCGGTCGAGCAGGGCGAGGCGACCGGGCACGACCTCGGCCTCGGCGCCGGCGCGCTCGCCGAGGGTCCGGGCGAGCGGGGTGCCGATGCCGCCCTTGACCAGTTCACGCACCGCGCCCTCGCGCACCGCGCGGAGGAGCTCGGCGAGGACCGTCATCGTGGCGAAGCCGCGCTCCGCACCGGTGGTGCGCGCGCGCTCGTCGTCGGCCCCCTCGCGGACGCTGGCCGCGGGGCGGCGGTGAGTCGCGCCTCCCGGCAGTGCCGCGACGTCCGGGTGCGCGGCCAGACGGGCCGTCACCGCGTCGTCCACCCCGCCCTCCTCGTCCGCCAGGCCGAGCGCGACCGCCGGTCCGAGCGCGTCCGGGTCGCCACCGCCGTCCCGCAGGGCGAGCAGCGTCGCGCGCGGCAGGTGCTCGATCGCGGCGTCCACCGCGTCGTCGGCGCGCAGCGCCTCGGCGAGGTCGAAGAAGTCGGCGATGTGCTGGGGCCCGCTCTCGGCCAGCGTGGCAGCGGGCAGCCGCCGGGCGACGACGAGCCGTTCGAGGGCGTCGTCCGGCATCGCCCGCAACCGGGCGGCCAGGTCAGCGGTGGTCGTCATCGTCCGCCGCTCGTCGTTCCCGCGGTCCTCAGCGCGCCGTCCGGTTCTCGCGGGCACGCCGGGTCCAGGTGAGACCGAGGAGGACGAAGACGAGCACCATCCCGATCGGGAAGCCGATCAGCGGGATCGCCATGACCACCGGCCAGGGCATCGATCCGGAGGCGCTCGGCGCCGTCAGCCACATCACGATCATCGCCGCCATGCAGAGGAACGCGGCGATGAAGATCCCGCCGACCATGAAGGCGAGTGCACGTTCGGTACGATTGAACGTCACCGGGGGTTCTGCAGAGTCCTGCGTGTTCCCGGTGGATCGGGTCGGCTTGGCCATCGGCCCAGGATAGCTTGGCATCAGCCCAGGATGTCCGACGCACCACGGCCGTTCCACGACCACGAGGAGTCCACGCATGCCCACCGGCAAGGTCAAGTTCTACGACGACCAGAAGGGGTTCGGGTTCATCACCGGCGACGACGGTGAGGCCGTCTTCCTGCACGCGTCCTCGCTGCCCGACGGCGTGACGAGTGTGAAGGCCGGCACGCGGCTCGAGTACGGCGTCGTGCAGGGCAAGCGCGGTTCCCAGGCGCTCTCCGTGCGGCTCCTCGAACCGGCGCCCTCCCTGTCCAAGATGTCCCGTCGCTCGGCGGACGACATGGCCGTGATCGTCGAGGACCTCGTGAAGGAGCTCGACCGGATCAGCGGTGACTTCCGCCACGGTCGGTACCCGCGCAACGGCGACAAGATCGCCGCGATCCTGCGCCACGTCGCAGACCAGCTGGACGCCTGATGGCCACCGTCGACCCCACCGCGCCCGAGATCGTCGCGCTCGCTCGTCAGGCCCTGCTCGAGGTCACCGAGGAGTCCACCGTCGGTGCCCCCGCCGGCTCGACCGACGAGGGCGACGGCGTCGTCTCGCTGCTCTTCGCGAACCGGATGCCCGGCTACCCCGGCTGGCGCTGGACCGTCTCGATCGCGCAGGTGGACGGTGACGAGCCGACCGTGCTCGAGGTCGAGCTCATGCCCGGCGACGGCTCCCTCGTGGCACCGGAGTGGGTGCCGTGGTCCGACCGGCTCGCGGAGTACCGCGCCGGGCAGGACGAGGACGGCGCCGAGTCCGACGAGGACGACGACGAGTCCGATGACGAGGACGACGACGAGGACGACGACGAGGACGACGACGAGTCCGACGACGAGGACGCGGAGTACGACGACGAGTCCGACGACGAGGACGACGACTTCGACGTCGACGAGGACGACCTCGACGAGTCGGACGACGACGACCTCGACGGCGTGGACGTCGACGGGCTCGCGGACGCACCCGCCGAGGGCTCCGAGGACGACACCGACGAATCGGACGAATCGGACGAGGACGACGAGGACGACGAGCCCGTCGCGGAGCCGACGCGCTCCCGCGGCGGCCGCCGACGCGCGCAGCGCGTCCGCCCGGTCGACCCGGACGGCGACCTGGAACTCGACCGGCTCGACGCGACCGAGGTCGACCCGGACCACCACCGGTCCTGACCGCGACGGTCTCACAGGACCGACGCGATCCGTCACACACGGGAGGCGCGGTGCCAGCTGGCACCGCGCCTCCCGTGTGTGCGACGGTCGCGTCTGGTCAGCGCGACGCGTCGATCGTGAAGTCGATCGCGCGCACGAGCTTCGCCACGTCGTCCGGGTCGATGGACGTGAAGGTCGCGACGCGGAGCTGGTTGCGGCCGAGCTTGCGGTACGGCTCCGTGTCGACGATGCCGTTCCGGCGGAGCGTCGCTGCCACGGCGGCGGCGTCGATCGAGTCGTCGAGGTCGATCGTCGCGACGACCTGCGACCGCTCCTCGGGCACGCTGACGAACGGCGTCGCGTGGTCGGACGAGGCCGCCCAGTCGTAGATGGTCGACGACGAGGTCTTCGTGCGGGTGTCCGCCCAGGCGAGGCCGCCCGACTGGTTGATCCACTGCACCTGGTCGTCGAGGAGCAGGAGCGTGGCGAGCGCCGGGGTGTTCAGCGTCTGGTTCAGCCGCGAGTTGTCGACCGCGTTCTTGAGCGACAGGAACTCGGGGACGTAGCGGCCGGACGCGGCGATCCGCTCGACACGCTCGATGGCGGCGGGGGAGAACAGGGCGAGCCAGAGGCCGCCGTCCGACGCGAAGTTCTTCTGCGGCGCGAAGTAGTAGACGTCGGTCGCGGAGACGTCGAACGCGGCACCGCCGGCGGCGCTCGTCGCGTCGACGACCGTGAGGGCCCCGTCGTCGCCGGCCGCGCGGACGACCGGCGCCATGACGCCGGTCGAGGTCTCGTTGTGCGGGTAGGCGTAGACGTCCACGCCCTCGACCGGCTCGAGTGCGGCGAGGGAGCCACCCGGCGCCTCGATCACGTGCGGGGCCTCGAGCCACGGCGCGGCGACGGCCTTGGCGAACTTCGACCCGAACTCGCCGAACGACAGGTTCTCGGCGCGACGCTCGACGAGTCCGAAGGCCGCGGCGTCCCAGAACGCGGTCGAGCCGCCGTTGCCGAGGACGACCTCGTAGCCGTCCGGCAGGTCGAAGAGGTCGGCGAGGCCCTGGCGGACGCTGCCGACGAGGTCCTTGACGGGCTTCTGCCGGTGGGAGGTGCCGAGGATCGTCGCCCCGCGGGTCACCAGGGACTCGAGCTGCGCTCCGCGGATCTTGGACGGGCCGCAGCCGAAACGGCCGTCGGTGGGGAGGAGGTCAGCGGGGATGACGATGTCTGCCATGCGCCGATCCTACCGAGGCGGTATCCCACCCTCGGCGTCCCTGGCCGTCGGTGTGAACAAGTAGGGTGGGGCGCGCTGGGCCGAGACATGGGAGGCGGAGGCGTGACCGATCTCGTCGACACCACGGAGATGTACCTGCGCACGATCCTCGACCTCGAGGAAGAGGGCATCGTCCCGCTGCGCGCACGCATCTCGGAGCGCCTCGGGCACTCCGGTCCGACGGTCTCGCAGACCATCGCCCGCATGGAGCGCGACGGCCTGGTCGTCGTGAGCGGTGACCGTCACCTCGAGCTCACCGGCGAGGGACGCTCCCGCGCGACCCACGTCATGCGCAAGCACCGGCTCGCGGAGCGGCTGCTCGCCGACGTCATCGGTCTCGACTGGGCGTTCGTCCACGACGAGGCCTGCCGGTGGGAGCACGTGATGAGCGAGCAGGTCGAGGTCCGACTGCTCGAGATGCTCGGCAACCCGACCGAGTCGCCGTACGGCAACCCGATCCCCGGGCTCGCCGAGATCGGCGGTCCGACGGCGGACGGGTTCCTCGACGGCGTGCACAACATCGTCGCCGCGACCGAGGGCACCGACGCCGTGGCGACCGGTGTCATCCGGCGCCTGGGCGAGCCCGTGCAGTTCGAGCCGGAGCTCCTGCACCAGCTCCGGTCGGCCGGTGTGATGCCAGGCCGGCTCGCGAGCGTGCAGCGCGCCGGCGCGTACGTGGCCGTCCGGGTCGACGGCGAGGACGCCGGGATCGAACTGCCGACCGAGGTCGCGCAGCACGTCTACATCGAGCGAGCCTGACGCTCACACCCCCGCTGACCAGGGGATCTTGACCGTTTCGTTACAAAGCGGCGTTTTCATCTCGACAAGGTAACGACGATCACGTACGCTCGTCGAGTCCCCGGGCCGCCCACGAGGCCCAGGACCCGTGGCAGGACGTCTCGAACCCGTCTCCTGCCTGGATCGGAAACGATGACGAACGGATGGGGTCGACTGCCCGCGACCACCCCTCGCGAGCGGTCAGTGACGAGACGCCGGAGACACCCTTGACGCAGACCGGTTCCGCCGCGGACGACACCACGCCCGCGAACCCGACGAACACCGCGAACGCCACCGCAGCCGACGCCCCCCTCACCCGCCGTGCCGCGCGTGACACCGGCGGCGTCCGCAAGGTCACGCCCGTCCGGGACGCCCCGCTCCCCGGCGGCCGTCGCGCCGCACAGGCCGCCCGAGCCGCCGAGGCGAGCAAGGCCAGCGCCTCGGCACGCAAGCGTCGCTTCCTCGCGCCGGTCGTGCTGACCGTCGCCGCCGGCATGTTCGGCACCGTCGCGGTCGCGCCGGCCTTCGCGAGTCCGCAGCAGACCGGCTCGGTCGCCGCGAACGCCGAGCGCCAGGTCCGCACCACCCAGGCGCAGGACTTCTCCGTGTCGGACGCCGTTGCACTCGCCGGCACCTCCCGCGACGGGTACGGCGCCACCTCGACCGCCACGCTGAACGCCGAGAAGGCCCAGCGCGACGCCGCCCAGGCCGCGAAGGTCGCCGCAGAGCGCGCCGCGCAGGCGTCCGCGACCGAGGCCGCCCGCGCGAAGACCGCGTCGCAGTACGCCTCGTACACCGGCCCGAGCGCCTCCGACTACGTCGCGACCGCCACCGCTGCGAACACCCCGTTCTCGCTGCCGGCCGTGGTCGCCACCGCCAAGCAGTACATCGGCACCCCGTACGTCTTCGGCGGCGCCGACCCGTCGGGCTTCGACTGCTCCGGCTACGTCATGTTCGTCTACGCCCAGTACGGCATCAACCTCGCGCACTCCGTCCCGCTGCAGGACCAGGCCGGCACCACGATCCCCGAGTCCGAGGCCCAGCCCGGCGACGTCGTCATCTTCAACAACGAGGCGCACGACGGCTTCTACATGGGCAACGGCATGATCATGGACGCCCCGAAGCCCGGCGGCTCCGTCTCGATCCGCCCGATCTGGACCAGCGACTACCACATCGTCCGCTTCGGCATCTGACGCCAGCGCGCACCACCACGGGCCCGACCGCAGTGTCGTTCCCGTGAACACTCCCGGAAACCGGCCCGCACACCCTCGTGCCGGGCCGGTTTCTGACGTAGCCTGACGCTGCACCGGTCCGCACCGGCCCGAACACGGGAGACCTCATGTCAGCGTTCCGCACGACCCGCACCACGGGTCGGCGCGCGCTCGTGGGCATACGGTCGACCGCTCCCTGCGTGCACCATCACGTCCCTGCATGACCAGAGCACTGCCCATCCGGGTGGTGCTCTTCGTGGTTCAGGGCGTGGTCGCAGGCCGCGGTCCCCTGTCGGCGTCGCTCGGCCCGACGCACCCGCAGCGCCTGGAAGCCGTCCAGGCACCGTCGGAAGGGAACCCATGCGTACTCTCGTCCTCAACGCCGGCTACGAGCCCCTCGCGGTGATCTCGGACCGGCGGGCCCTCGTGCTGGTCATGAACCAGAAGGCCGCCATCGTCGCAGCAGACGCCGAGCACCCGGTCACCGGGTCGACGTCGAGCTTCGACCGTCCGTCCGTCATCATCCTCACCCGGTACGTCCGCATCCCGCACTCGCGGCTCGTCCCGGTGTCGCGACGCGGGGTGCTCCGCCGCGACGGCAACCGGTGCGCGTACTGCGACCGGCACGCCACCACGATCGACCACGTGCAGCCGCGGTCCCGCGGCGGGCAGGACTCGTGGGAGAACCTCGTCGCCTGCTGCCTGGCGTGCAACAACACGAAGGGCGACCGGACCCCGCAGGAGATGGGCTGGCGGCTGCGCTTCCGGCCGAAGGCGCCGCACGGCACCTCGTGGGTCGTCCGGGGGATCGAGCGTCCGTTGTCGGAGTGGGACGAGTACCTGGTGGCCGCGTAGCGGCCGGCTGGCGCCGGGAGGGACGGGAGGCGCGGGGCGGGCCCGCACCGCGCCTCCCGTCCGTCGTGTGGTGGTGTCGTCCGGGGACCGTCACGCCGGTCTCGTCGGCGCGCGCGCCTGCTAGGTTCGTCCCGCTGAGCCCTCCTCGGCGCGGGGGCTCGACGTCGACGTTCCCGGTGTCCCGACCCGAATGGAATGCCACCCGTGCTTCGCTCCCGTCCCGCCGCGCTCGCCGTCGGTGCCACCGTGCTCGGTCTGACCGCCGCTCTCGTCCCGGCGGTCTCGAACGCCGCCGACCCCGTCGCCACGCCGACCGCGACCCCCGTCGTGACCTGGGCGGACTCGTCGTCGGACTTCACCGCGGTCTCCCTCTCCTTCGGTGCCACGCCGCTGCCCGCCGGGTGGAGCTTCGTGCCGGACGCCGCGGGCGCGAACGGTTCCTCCGACATCTCCGACGCCGTCACCTTCGACGCGAACGGCATCAGCGCGAAGCAGGGGCAGTTCGTCCCGCTCCTGCGCCGTCTGTCCGCGCCCGTCAGCCCGGACGGCCTGCCGGCCCTCGTCGCCACGGCGACCGCGAACGTGGGGTCGACCACCCGGGTCGGACTCCTCCTCAGCAAGGCCGCCGCCCCGACCGTGCTCGACAACACCGTCGACGCCCCGGACGGCTTCGTCGGTGCGGCGACCACGTGGTCGGGGAACACCGGGTCGGGCCGGTCGACCGCCGACCTCGCCGCAGAACTGCGCGCGGAGGACGAGGTCGTCAGCGGCTACTACGTCGTGCTCAACTCCTCGACGGTGGTCCTCGACGACGAGCAGCAGGACGTGCCCGACGGCACCGAGCAGCTCGGCACCGCGCCCGCGGCCACGGAACGTCCCCGCGCCACCGCGACGGTGCGTCCGGCCGCCGACACCACCGCGGTGCGCGCGGCCGCCGTCACTCCGGCCGCTGTCACTCCGACCGCGAACGGTGCCGCGAGCATCGCCGTCGGTGACACCACCACGTACTTCACGCGCCGGCCGACCGCTGCGCTGACGCTCGCGACGACGAGCGCCACGGTCTCGGCCGCCACGACGGCGGGCGTGCCGTTCACCGCGACCGGCTTCGCCCCGGGCGAGGCCGTCACCGCCGCGATCGGCACCTCGACGGCGCTGGGGGACTCGTTCCTCGCCGATGCCGACGGCGCGGTGTCCGGCACGCTCGTGGTGCCGTCCGCCTCGGTGCCTGCCGCCGGCCGGTACGCACTCGTCCTGGTCGGGTCGTCGTCGCAGCAGTCGGCGCAGGCGGTCGTCACGATCACCGCCGACCCGGTGGCACCCGCTCCGGCTCCGGGCCCGGTCACGACTCCGGCACCGACCCCGGTGGCGACGCCGGCGCCGACTCGGGCCCCGGCTCCGGTGGCGGTCCCGGTCACGGGTCGGGCGACCTTCACCGGCTGACCTGACGGATGCCGTTCCTGCCGGTCGAGCCACGGCGGCGCGCGACGATCGTCGCGGTCGCCGTGGCCGTCGTCTGTGCGGCACTGATCACCGTCGCCATGCTCGCGCCGTGGTCGGCGACGTCGGCTCCGGCCCCGGGGCAGACCGCGTCCGCTCCGGGCAGACCGACGTCCGGGTCCTCCCCGTCGGCCGGGACGGACGCGCCGACCCGTCCCGCCGACGCCGTCGACGCGCCCGCCGCCACGACGGTCGCCGCCGCCACGGGGAGCAGCGTCCCGGTGAGCAGCACCCCGGGCGGCGCCGCGACCAGCAGGCTCGCCAATCCGCAGACCTCCGGCGCCCCGCTCGTCTTCCGGGTGATGCATCAGCACGGGGACTGGGTCGAGGTGCAGCTCGCGGAACGACCGAACGGGAGCACCGGGTGGGTCCCGACCTCCGCGGTCTCGCTGACGACCGACCCCTACGCGATCGTCGTCACGGTCGCCACGAACACGCTCGACCTGTACGAGCACGGCGAGGTCGTGCACAGCTACCCGGTCGCGACCGGCACCGGAGGGACCCCGACGCCCCTCGGCCGGTTCGCGCTCACCGAACTCCTCGCGCCGACGAACAGCGGCTACGGCCCGTACGCCTACGGGACGACCGCGTTCTCGGAGGTGCTCAACTCCTTCGGCGGCGGCCCCGGACAGATCGGCCTGCACGGCACCGACGACGCGGCGAGCGTCGGCACGGCGGCGTCCCACGGGTGCGTCCGGATGCACGACGCGGACATCACCGCGTTGGCGGAGATGCTGCCGCTCGGGACGCCGTTCCAGGTGCGGTGAGCCGAGCGGCTCGCGCGATGTGCCGGGTGGGCCTGGTCGTTCCGGGCGTACCCGGTCGTTCCGGGCGTACCTGGTCGTCGCGAACGACCAGGTACGCCCGTTCCCGCTTCCCATCGCTGCCGTCCTGGGAAGGACCGGGCGGCCCACAGCGCGTAGCGTGCGGCGCATGAGCGCGACGCCGAGCATCGACGACGAGACCATCGCAGACCTCCGTGCCCGGCTCCGCGCGACCCGCTGGCCGGACGCGCCCGCCGGCACCGGGTGGTCGCTCGGGGTCGACGTCGACGAGCTCCGCGCGCTCGTGCGGTACTGGGCCGACGGGTTCGACTTCGACGCACACCGCGCGGAGCTCGCGGCGCTGCCCTCGGAGCGGCACGTCGTCGACGGCATCGGGGTCCACGTGGTGCACGCCCGCTCGGGCCGCACCGATGCGCTCCCGCTGCTGCTCGCGCACGGCTGGCCGGACTCCGGGTGGCGGTACCGGAAGGTGCTGCCGATGCTCGTCGCCGCTGGGTTCGACGTCGTCGTGCCGGACATGCCCGGGTACGGGTTCTCCGAGGCGCCGCCCCAGGTCCTCGACGCCCGGCAGGTCGCCGGCATGTGGGCGACGCTGATGACCGACCTCGGGTACGAGCGCTTCGCCGCGTCCGGCGGGGACATCGGCACGCACGTCGTCCGGTACCTCGCGCTCGACCACCCGGACCGGGTCGTCGCCGTGCACCGGATCGACGGCGGCCTGGCGTGGCCGGGGCTCGACGCCTCGTCGCTGTCGCCCGCGGAGCAGGCGTTCGTCGCAGCGACCGACCGGTGGCGGACCGCCGAGGGCGCCTACGCGATGATGCACCGCACGAAGCCGCAGACCGCGGCCGTGGGGCTCACCGACTCGCCCGCCGGCCTCGCGGCGTGGATCGTCGAGAAGCTCCGGTCGTGGAGCGACTGCGGCGGGGACCTCTGGTCGGTGTACACGCGGGACGAGGTGCTGGCGCTGCTGACCGAGTACTGGGCGACGGCGACGATCGGGTCCTCGATGCGGATGTACCACGCCAACGCGGCGATCCCGGCTGAGCAGATGGCTCGCCGGGTGGAGGTGCCGTCGGGGTTCTCGGTCTTCCCGGGTGACATCGTGCGGGCGCCGCGGGAGTGGCTCGAGCGGACCACGAACCTCGTGTACCACCGGGAGCTCGACCACGGCGGACACTTCGCGCCGTTCGAGCAGCCGGAGCTGTACGTGGGGGAGCTCCGGGCCTTCCTGGAGCCGTTCCGCCGCTAGAGTGGACGGGCCAGCCTCTGTAGCTCAATGGAAGAGCAGTTCCGTCCTAAGGAAACGGTTGGGGGTTCGAGTCCCTCCAGGGGCACCCTCGGTTCTCGTGCCGGTGGCCCGCGCGTCGCCGCCTCGTGCCGGTCCTCAGCGCTCCGCGGTCCGTCAGCTGGCGGTGATCGCGACCGCGGCCCCCACGACCGCGGTCGCGACCGACCGGATTCCCCACACGACGACCAGTCTCCTCAGCCGGTCGGCCAGTCGCATCCCCCGGCAGGCTGATCTGTGCCCGGGGACACACGCGGCGGACGGAGTTCTCCCCAACCGTCGGCCCGGACGGTAGTGCGGCGCGAGTGCCCCGTACGATTGACCCCGTGTCCAAGGTCCTGAGCAGTCTCCCCGTCGGCGAACGAGTCGGCATCGCGTTCTCCGGAGGTCTCGACACCTCCTGCGCGGTCGCCTGGATGCGCGAGAAGGGAGCGGTGCCCTGCACGTACACGGCCGACATCGGCCAGTACGACGAGCCGGACATCGACGCCGTCCCGGGCCGCGCACACGAGTACGGTGCGGAGATCGCCCGCCTGGTCGACGCGAAGAGCGCCCTGGTGGAAGAGGGCCTCGTCGCCCTGCAGACCGGCGCGTTCCACATCCGCTCCGGTGGCAAGACCTACTTCAACACGACGCCGCTCGGTCGCGCGGTGACGGGCACCATGCTCGTGCGCGCCATGAAGGAGGACGGCGTCGACATCTGGGGCGACGGCTCCACCTACAAGGGCAACGACATCGAGCGGTTCTACCGCTACGGCCTGATGGCCAACCCGCGCCTCCGCGTCTACAAGCCGTGGCTCGACTCCGACTTCGTCGCGGAGCTCGGCGGCCGCAAGGAGATGAGCGAGTGGCTCGTCGCCCGGGGCTTCCCCTACCGCGACTCCACCGAGAAGGCGTACTCGACCGACGCCAACATCTGGGGCGCCACGCACGAGGCGAAGAGCCTCGAAGAGCTCTCGAGCGGCCTGGACATCGTCGAGCCGATCATGGGTGTCGCCGCCTGGCGTGACGACGTCGAGGTCGCGACCGAGGTCGTCAGCATCCGCTTCGAGGCCGGCCGCCCCGTCGCGATCAACGGGGTCGAGTACGCCGACGCCGTGGCCCTCGTGTACGAGGCGAACGCGATCGGCGGCCGCCACGGCCTCGGCGCGAGCGACCAGATCGAGAACCGCATCATCGAGGCGAAGAGCCGCGGCATCTACGAGGCGCCGGGCATGGCGCTGCTGCACGTCGCCTACGAGCGCCTGCTCAACGCGATCCACAACGAGGACACCGTCGCGTCGTACCACAACGAGGGTCGCCGGCTCGGGCGCCTGATGTACGAGGGTCGCTGGCTCGACCCGCAGTCCCTCATGCTCCGCGAGTCGCTGCAGCGCTGGGTCGCCTCGGCCGTCACGGGCGAGGTCACGCTGCGCCTCCGCCGCGGCGACGACTACACGATCCTCGACACCACGGGGCCCGCGCTGTCGTACCACCCAGACAAGCTCTCGATGGAGCGCGTCGGCGACGCAGCGTTCGGCCCGGACGACCGTATCGGCCAGCTGACGATGCGCAACCTCGACATCGCGGACTCGCGCTCGCGGCTCGAGCAGTACGCCGCCGCCGGCCTCATCGGCGGGGCGACCGGCGAGCTCGTCGGGGAGCTCGAGTCGGGCGAGGCCGAGGAGATCCTCGGCGGCGCACCGGTGACCGACGCTGCCGACGCACTCGGCCGGGCGACGGACGCCGTCTCCGAGGGTGCCGCCTTCGACTCCGGTACGGACTGACCCGGGTCCAGACAGCACTGAAGGGGAGTGCCCGCGATCCGCGGGCGCTCCCCTTCGTCGTACGTGGCGGCGCGAGCAGTGTCGCGACCCCCGGACGGACGGGAGGCGCGGTGCCAGCTGGCACCGCGCCTCCCGTCCGTGGACGGCCGCGTCTACCGCCGCTCGGCCGTCTCCGGACGCTTCTGCCGCCAGGGCGTCGCGGGGTCGTTCGGCCCGTTCCAGACCTGCACCGCTCCCCACGCGGCGGCGAGCAGCGGCACCGAGATGATGGCGCCCGTGATGCCGGCGAGGACGGTGCCGGCGGTCAGGCCGATGAGGATGACCAGCCCGTGCAGCTTGAGCGTCTTGCCCATCAGGACGGGCTGGAGCAGGTTGCCCTCGAGCTGGTTCACGAGCACGACGACGCCGACCACGAAGAGGGCCGCGACCGGGCCGTTCGCGACGAGGGCGACGAGCGCGGCGAGGATCCCGGCCGCGGTCGCACCGACGATGGGGATGAACGCCGTGATGAACACGACCACGGCGAGGGGGAGCGCGAGCGGCACCCCGATGATGGCGAGTCCGACGCCGATGCCGATCGCGTCGACCGCGGCGACGCTCGCGGTTCCACGGACGTACCCGCCGAGGGTGTGCACCACGCGGTCACCGACGCGTCGTGCACGCTGGTAGCGCTCGCCGGTGAAGGGGCGGAGGAGGAACTCCCAGATCGCGGGGCCGTCCTTGAGGAAGAAGAACAGGACGACGATCATCAGCACCAGGCCGGTGAGGAAGTTCGCCGTGGCCGATGCGCCGGCGAGCGCGCCGGAGCCGAACTGCGAGCTCGTCAGGAAGTCCTGGACGCCCTTGACCGCCTCGTCGACCTGCTTGTCGGAGATCGCGAAGGGCAGGTGCGCCGCCCAGTCCTGCAGCTGGTCGAAGCCGCTCAGTGCGGACTTCTGCAGGTCGGGCCACTGCGAGATGACGGCGACGACGATGAGCCAGCCGACGAGGCCGAGCACGACGAGGACGCCGAGCAGGACGGCCAGGGTCGCGAGCACCGACGGCACCTTGTGTCGGCGCAGCCAGGACACGACGGGGTGCATGGCGCTCGCGATGATGAGCGCCAGGAGGACCGGGATGGTGACGACGCTGAGCGTCGCGGCGGCGTAGATGATCGCGCTCGCGATGACCAGGACGATGATCGTCTGGAGGCACCGGGTGGCGAGACCGCCGAACGAGTCGGACCACTTCCTGGCGAAGGCGGACGGCGGTGCGTCGTGGCCGGGGTGTGCGGGGGGTCTGCCGAACAGGGGCATGTGGCTCCTCGTGGTGGTGTGCAGATTCCCACGGTAGTCGGCGGGCGACGGGCGGGGTCGGAGCCGGTCGGAACGCGGTCGTTGCGGTCTGCGGACCTTCCTCGCGGAAGCGCCCGGGTCGTTCTACCCTGGAACGACCGGGCTGCTCCTCAGGGTCCCGCGTTCTTGATGCTCCTCGCGTTCTGCGGGGTCTGGCGCAGCGGGACGGCCCGGTCGGATCCGGAGTGCTGCATCACTCCGATGAAGGGCTGGTCACCGTGACCGCCACCACTCGTCCGTGCTTCCACCAGACCGACCCGTTCGCCGCCTCGACCCGTACCCCGCGCAAGCCGATGGGCGGCACCGCTCTCGAACTCGCCCTCGGGTAGGCGCTGGACGGCGGTGCCGCCCAGCGCTCGTCTCCCGCTGCCCCGTCACCCGGCCGTGACGAGCGCCTCCTCCGCCCGTTCCGCCGACCCCTCGGCGAGTCCCCGCGCGATCCTGCCCCGGGACACCGCCCAGAGCACGAGCGCCGCGACGAACACGAGCACCTCGGTGACGGTCAGCGCCCAGACGATCCCGGCGAGGCCGAACCACGCGTTGCCGGCGAGCACGATCGGCACGAACAGCACGCCCTGAGCCATCGAGAGCACCATCGCGGGCACGATCATGCCGGTCGCCTGGAAGAGCGAGGTGACGAGGCCGGTGAACCCGTTCACGACGGCCGCGACGAGCTGCGCGGTGAGGATCGTCAACCCGATCGCGAGGACCGCGTGGTCGCCGGAGAAGATCGTGAAGACCTGCTCGCGGAAGACGAACACCGTGCCCGAGAACACCAGCACGATCGTTCCGACGGCGATCGCTGCGCCGCGCAGGCCGGCACGGAGCCGTGCGGCGTCGCCCTTGCCGTAGGCGTACGCCAGCAGCGGCAGCACACCGATCGTCACCCCCATCACGAGGAACTCGGGCACCTGCGCGATGCGGACCGCGACCCCCATGGCGGCGAGCGGGTCGTCACCGTACGCGGCCGCGAGGTTGTTGAGCACGAGCGTCGTCACGATGAGGAACCCGGCCTGCAGCAGCTCGCTCGACCCGATGCCGAGCACCGGCCCGAGGACACTGCGGCGGAGCGTGATCCAGCGGGGGGCGAACCCGACGTGCTCGCTGTTCCGGTGCAGCCACACCACCCAGTAGCCGATCGCCACCAGGTTCCCGAGACCGACGGCGAGCGCGGCACCGGCGACGCCCCAGTGCAGCACGAGGATGAAGAGCACGTCGAACACGAGGTTGCCGACCGTGGAGAGGACGAGTCCGACCATCGCCTGGCGTGCGGCGCCCTCCGAGCGGACGATCTGTTCGAGCGTGAACGACGCGGCGAGGACGGGCACGAACGCGAGCAGCACCCCGACGTAGGCACTCGTGGCGGGGACCGCCGCGGCGTCGGCCCCGAGCACGGCGACGAGGGGGCGGAGCAGCAGGAGGCCGACTGCGCCGAGCACGACGCCCGTGCCGACCGCGCCCCAGAGTGCGGTCGCGGCGACTCGCTCGATGTCCCCGGCCCGGGCGGGATCGTGCTCCGAGGCGCCGAGCAGCCGGGACATCAGCGAGCTGCCGCCGACGCCGAACACGCCGCCGACGGCCATCACCAATCCGAGGAGCGGGGTGCCGAAGGTGATCGCGGCGAGCAGCGAGGTGTCGTGCTGTGCGCCGATGAAGCCGGCGTTGACGACGTTGTAGACCGCGCTGACGACCATCGCGGCGGCCATCGGCACGCAGAGGTGGAGGAGGGCGAGGGCGATCGGGGCGGCGGAGAGGTACCAGCGGTTCCTCGTGGCTGCAGTGGTGGTTGCGGTGGTGCTCATGGTGACTCTCCTTCTGGATGTGACGGCACGGCGGCACGACGGCACGACGGCACGACGGCACGACGGCATGACGGCATGACGGCATGACGGCATGACGGCAGCACGGCTGCATGCCCATGACGGCGGTGCGGGCAGGCGCGACGGAGCACGCCACGGGGACGCCGGACGGCGGCGGGGCGGGGGCATGGCGCGGACGGCGGGTACCGTCACGTGGGTTCGGTGCGACCCCGGCGGGCCCAGGACGCGGGCCGGGAGGCGCGGGGTGCGTTACCGGGTGGGTTCCGGCAGCGCTGCGGTCACCTTCCGCAGGAGTTCCTGCAGGGTGGTCCGCTCGTCGGCGGTGAGCGGGGCGAGGAAGGTGTCGTCGAGGGCGATCATGGCGTCCTCGAACCCGGCGATGAGGGCGATCCCCTCGTCGGTGGCGTACACGGTCTTGGTGCGACCGTTCGTCGCGTCGGTGCGCCGCTCCACGAGGCCGCGGCGCTCGAGTCCCTGCAGGAGGCTCGACACGCTGGCCGCGCTGGTCCGGGTCACCTCGGCGATGTCGCGTTGGATCGCCCCGGGGGAGCGCTGCAGGTACCCGAGCACGAAGCTCTGCTCCTGGGTGAGGTCACGTTCCCGCACCCACTCCTCGGCGGCCTTCCGCTGCGCCCACCCGATCCAGCGCGTCTGCTGGAGCGGGGAGTCGAGTCGCGGTGCCTGTTCGCTCATGATCAGGACTCTAACTGTTTGGCCCCTAACTGTCAACGCGATCCGCGGATCCATCCTGTGCACGTCTGCCACGGCGCGGGATACTGGGGTGGTGCGCGAACTCCAGACCGCCATCGCAGCGGACCTCAACGTCCAACCGACCATCGAACCGGAGCAGGAGGTCGCCCGCCGCGTCGGGTTCCTCCGCGACTACCTCCTGACCACGGGCGCGAAGGGCTTCCTCCTCGCGATCTCCGGCGGGCAGGACTCGACGCTCGCAGGCCGGCTCACGCAGCTCGCGGTCGAGTCCCTCCGCTCCGAGGGGCACCCCGCCGAGTTCGTCACCGTCCGGATGCCCTACCGGGTGCAGGCCGACGAGGACGACGCGCAGCTGGCCCTCCGCTTCATCGCGGCCGACCCCGGTCTCACGGTGAACATCGAGCACGGTGTCGACGGCGTCGTGCAGGACACCGCGGACTCCGGTGTCGCCCTGAGTGACTTCGTGAAGGGCAACGTCAAGGCCCGGATGCGGATGGTCGCGCAGTACGCGATCGCCGGGCAGCGGGGACTCCTCGTCGTCGGCACCGACCACGCGGCCGAGGCCGTGACCGGCTTCTTCACGAAGTACGGCGACGGCGGTGTCGACCTCACCCCGCTCACCGGGCTCACGAAGAGCCAGGGGCGCCAGCTCCTCGAGCACCTCGGCGCCCCGGCTCGACTGTACGAGAAGGCGCCGACGGCCGACCTGCTCGACGACCTGCCCGGCCAGACCGACGAGGCGAACCTCGGCCTCAGCTACGCGGAGATCGACGCGTACCTGCAGGGCCACGACGTGCCGGTCGAGGTGGCCGAGGCCATCGAGACCCGGTACCGCGCCACGGAGCACAAGCGCCAGGTCCCCGCGACGCCCTTCGACGACTGGTGGCGCGCCGGCGCCTAGGCGTCCACGCTGCCGCATGACGGGAGGCGCGGTGCAGGTCCGACCTGCACCGCGCCTCCCGTTCGTCTCGGCTAGTCCTCGTCGCCGGTCCGGCGCTGCTGCTGCACCGCGTCGTCCCGCTCAGCGGCGAGCCGCTGCTGCCAGACGACGCTGCGCGCCGCGCCCTCGAGCACCTCGCCCACGTCGCGGCCGGTCTGCGCGGCGAGCGCGCCGCTCAACCCGGCGGTGAGCGTGCCGCCGGCGGCGGCGAGGCGCTCGACGACCTCCTCCTGCCGCGGGGTCAACGGCTCGTCGACGAGTTCGTCGATGACGTCGCGGATGTTCTCCTCGCTCGCGTCGAGAGCGGACTCGTCGCCGGAGTGCAGCGCTGCCGCCTCCCCGACCACGACGAGGCCGAGTCGCGCGGCATCGTCTTCCGGTCGCGTGCTGTGCTCGTCAGTCATGCGGCAGACCGTACGCCGCGGCCCCTGGGCCGGACGGAGCCGTCGGGGGACGCGCTCTGCCCTCGAGCGCCACTGAGAAGGCGTACAAGAACGTGCAGGTCTGGCAAGCTTGCGTTGTCGGCAAAGCTGCGGTGTGCGTAAACTTGCACCATATGCAAGGTTGTCGCCGTCGCCGACCTGCCTCCCACCTCGCTCTCGAAGGACCGCCATGTCAACAGCAACCGCACCCGTCGAGGTGCAGCGCGGCGGACAGCCCGGATCAGCCGCCACCCCGGCGAAGCCGATCATGTCGCACCGCCAGATCCTCCTCGTCATCTACGGCCTCATGGCCGGGATGTTCCTGTCCTCGCTCGACCAGACCATCGTCGGCACCGCGATCCGCACCATCGGCGACGACCTGCACGGCCTCGACCAGCAGGCCTGGGTCACCACCGCGTACCTCATCGCGTCGACCATCACCACGCCGATCTACGGCAAGCTCTCCGACGTCTTCGGTCGCCGGCCGCTGTACATCTTCGGCATCGCGGTGTTCATCCTCGGCTCGCTGCTGTCGACACTGTCGACGTCGATGATCATGCTCGCCGCGTTCCGTGCGTTCCAGGGCATCGGCGCCGGTGCGCTGATGTCGCTGCCGCTCGCCATCATGGGTGACATCCTCGCCCCGCGTGAACGTGCCAAGTACCAGGGCTACTTCCTCGCCGTCTTCGGCATCTCGAGCGTCATCGGCCCGCTCATCGGCGGTCTGTTCTCCGGTGCTGACCAGATCCTCTGGATCACCGGCTGGCGCTGGGTCTTCCTCGTCAACGTCCCGATCGGCGTCGGCGCGCTCATCATGGTCATCGCCTTCCTGCACCTGCCCACGTTCGGCGACGCCACGAAGAAGCCGCGCATCGACTGGTGGGGTGCGACGAGCGTCATCGTGACCCTCGTCCCGCTGCTGCTCGTCGCCGAGCAGGGCCGCACCTGGGGCTGGGCCTCGCCGGGCGCGATCGCCTGCTACGTCGTCGGCGCGCTCGGTCTCGTCGCCTTCCTGGTCGTCGAGACCGCCATGCGGGACGACGCGATCATCCCGCTCAAGCTCTTCCGCTCGGGCGTCTTCACCATGGCGACGGTGCTCGGGTTCCTGGTGGGCTTCGCGATGTTCGGTGCGATGCTGACGATCCCGCTCTACCTGCAGATCGTCACGGGTCTCACCCCGACCGAGTCCGGCTTCGCCACCCTGCCGATGATCGGCGGGCTCATGATCGCCTCGATCGCGTCCGGGCAGATCGTCGCCCGCACCGGTCGCTACCGGATCTTCCCGGTGATCGGCACGGCGCTGGTCTCGCTCGGCTACGTCGTGCTGACGTTCATGACGATCGACAAGCCGCTCTGGTTCCTGATGATCGGCATGTTCCTCATCGGTCTCGGCCTCGGCCAGCTCATGCAGAGCATCACCCTCGCCTCGCAGAACTCGGTGCAGCCGCGCGACATGGGCGTGGCCACCTCGTCGGCGACGTTCTTCCGCCAGATCGGCGGCACGCTCGGCACCGCCGTGCTGCTGTCCGTGCTGTTCTCGATCATGCCGGCGAACATCCTGCACGCGACCGCCGACCGGTCGAACCTGTCCGAGGGCCTCGACGCCGCGCTGAACCCGACCGTCGCGTCGGCGAAGGCGAACCAGGGCGTGATGGACCAGATCTGGAACCCGATCGTCACCCCGATCGAGCGCCAGGTGCAGTCCGGGCTCGACGCCGCCACGGCGAAGGTCGACCAGGCCACGACGGGTGCTCCGGCCGCCGTGCGCGACCAGGCCCTCGCCGCCGCGGCCGACCAGGCGCACGCAAGCGTGCGAGACGGCAAGCTCGCCGTCGACTGGTCCGACGCCAGCCAGCGCTCGTACTGGGTGGGCGAACTCACCCCGGCGCTCGCGGAGCGCATCGACAAGGGTGCTGGTGACGGCAGCGGGTCCACCGCCGAGACGAGCGACACGTCGTTCCTCAACGGTGCGGACGAGGCCCTGACGAAGCCCTTCATGACCGGCTTCAACGCCTCGGCCGTCACGGTCTACTGGGTCGGCTTCGCGGTGATCCTGCTCGCGTTCGTCCTGAGCTGGTTCTTCAAGGCACCGCCGCTGCGCAAGAGCTCCGCGCTCCAGGAGCAGGCGGACTCGGAGGGCACGGCGGACGACCTCGAGGTCCAGGCGGTCGCCGCCGCGGACACGATGGGCTCGCTCACCGCGCCGAACACGGGCTCGGTGCCCGTCCAGCAGGGCCGGACCGACCGGTAGCGCCGTGCACACGACGACGGCCCCGACGGGCCTGCGGGAACGCAAGAAGGAACAGACGCGGCAGGCGATCCACCGTGCCGCGCTGGCCCTCGTGACGGACCGCGGGCTCGTCGGGGCCACCGTCGAGGAGATCTGCGAGGTCGCACGGGTCTCGCCGCGGACGTTCTTCAACTACTTCCCGTCGAAGGGGCACGCGGCACTCGGCCTCCCGGCGATCGCGGTGCCGGAGGACGCTCGCGCCCGGTTCGCCGCCGGCGACGGACAGCTCGTCGCGGACCTGTGCGGACTCGTCGCATGGACCGTCGACCTGCCGACCGATCGACCCCGGATGAAGGAGCTCGTGCGGGCCCGGCCCGAGATGGTCCCGACGATGCTGCAGTGGATGGCGGACGCCCGACTGGCGGTGTTCGAGGTCGCCTGCGAGCGCACCGACGCCGACACCGCGCGCACGGCCGTCACCCTCGTGATGGCTGCGGTGATCGAGACCGCGCACCGCGTGGCCGTCGGGTCGCCCGCGGAGCTGGCGGACCGGTTGCGTGCGACCGTGACCGACATGGCCCGGCTCGCCACGGCCTGAGACGCGAGACGGCCGGGAGGCGCGGTGCGGGTCGGCCCCGCACCGCGCCTCCCGGCCGGTGTGCGTTCTGGTGCTGCGCCCGCGTCAGCGGCGCGCGGCGCCTCGGCCCGCGAAGCGGGTGTAGAGGAACAGCACGATGACGGCACCGATGATCGAGCCGATGATGCCGGCGGGCTGGAAGAAGCCGTCCATCGGGTCGTGCTGGAAGATCAGGAAGCCGAGGAAGCCGCCGACGAACGACCCGACGATGCCGAGGACGATCGTCATGAGGATCGACATGTGCTGCTTGCCCGGGATGATCAGGCGGGCGAGCGCACCGGCGATGAGGCCGACGATGATGAGGCTGATGATGAGACCGAGCATGGTGTCCTCCAGGAGCGGGGTCAGTCGCGCCGCGGGACGGGTTCCGCGGTCGTTCGACCCAGATTGAACTCCGGTGGCGCTCAGCGCGTTCCCAGCCTCAGGGCTCAGACGACGCCGGAGGCCTCGAGTTCGCTGCGCAGCTCGGCGTCGGACGGCTCGACGAAGTGCTTGCCGTTCGGCAGGACGACGACCGGGATGTTCTTCCGGCCGCTGATCGCTTCGGCCCGGTCGGCTGCCGTCAGGTCCGCCTCGACGTCCACGTACGTGTAGTCCACGCCGAGGGTGTCGAGCAGCGCCTTGGACCGTCGGCAGTCGCGGCACCAGTCCGCACCGAACATCGTCACCTTGTCGAACGTCGCGTCAGTCATGTCCACACAGTACGTCCGTGCGCGTTCCGGCATTCCCGATGACGACCCTGAGCGCCGGGGAGCACGATGACCGCATGAGCGTGAGCGCCGACGTCCCCACCGCACACCCGCACCACCGGCACGGCTGGTGGTGGAAGACGCTGCTCGCCGGGTTCCTGCTCTGGGCCGTGACGATCGTCGTGACCGTCCTGACCCTCAACACGAACCTCGTGCCGACGATCATCCTGCTCGGCAGCTTCCTCGTGCCCTTCACCGTCGTGCTCTTCGTCATCGAGCGGGTCACCGGGACCGTCAGCACGATGCAGCTCGTCACGGCGTTCTTCGTCGGCGGGATCCTCGGCGTGCTCGGCGCCTCGCTGCTCGAGGCCGACCTGCGCCAGGACGCGTTCGTCTACGTCGTCGTCGGGTTCGTCGAGGAGTTCGTGAAGGGCGTCCTGCTCCTGTTCGTCGGGTGGCGGGTCCGCCCCAAGACCGCTCGGCAGGGGGCGCTCCTCGGTGCGACCGTCGGTGCCGGGTTCGCGGCGTTCGAGTCCGCCGGGTACGCCTTCAACGCCGCGATCACCGAGCGGGGCATCGACCTCGTGTCGCTGCTGCAGACCGAGGTCGTCCGTGCGGTGCTCAGCCCGGTCGGGCACGTGCTGTGGACGGCGATCCTCGGCGCGGTGCTGTTCGGTGCGGCGCGCGGTGGTGCGCGGCTCCGGTGGTCGTGGTCGATCCCGGTCGCCTACGTCGTGGTGTCGGTGCTGCACGGGCTGTGGGACAGCAACTCGACGCTGTCGACCGTGCTCGCGTTCGTGTTCACCGGCACGCCGTTCTCCGCCGCGCAGTCGGGGCAGGTGCCGCCGTCGCTCGCCGAGGTGGCGACGACGATCTACGTGGTCGGGCTGCTCGTCGTGACGCTCGTCGGCGTGGTCGTGCTCGTCGGGGTGCTCCTGCGCCACCGGAAGCGCGACCGGGCGCTGGCGGCGGAAGCGCAGGCGCAGGCGCTGGCGCAGGCAGCGGCGGTGCCGTCGTGGTGGGCCGCGTCGGACGCCGAGGGCGAGCGCGACTGGGAGGCGACACCCCGGCACCACGGCCGCTGACGTCGCCTCCTCGTCGGCGTCACTGTGTTGCGCGGATGATGCAGGCCGTCACGACGCCCGACGGGAAGCCGATCGTCGCGCCGACGCAGAAAGCGCACGCTGCCCCGACCGTGACGACGCACGCTGCGCCACACACACCGGCGAGGATGGCGAGTGCCCAAGCGTTGACGTTCTGCTTGCCGAGACACTCGGTGAGCTTTGCCCAGAAGCCCTTCGACGCCCTGGAGTCCTGCGCGGCGAGCCGCATCGTGGCGTCTGTTTCAGCTGCAGTGATGGACTTCGAGAAACGAGTCTGTCCGTCCTGCCAGACGTGCAGGCTGCCCCCACCTCGGCCGTCGGCGTGGAATGCGAACTCGACCGTGGCCGTCAGGCGGCCGGTTGCGTCCTAGAAGGACGAACGGCTGGAGATCGGTTCCACGCCGGCCCCGGTCAGGCCGACTCGCACCACCGCGCCGTCACCCTGGGCGAGCACCGACACATCGCTCTCGTCGAGCCTCGCTCCACTGAAGGTGGCGGGCTGCCCAAGCGCAGCGTGCCGGAGGGCATCGACTTCAGGAGACGGCGGAAGGGGAACCGGCGCGTGGTCGACCATGCGTTGCTGGAATTCCACAACGTTCGCAACGTCCCCGCGGGTCTCCGCGGCTTCGGCACGTACCGGGCTGAGCAGGGATGTCGACATGACCAGGGCGACTGCCATGGTCAACATGCCCGGAAGGCGTTCCCGGCCGATCGTGATCTTCATCGCTTGTCCTTGATGACGAGAGTCGTGACTCCGGCGGCGAGGGCGAGTCCCCCCATGACCATCCAGCCCAGCGCAGCTGGGAGAGCGGCAGACGCTGTGAGCGCTGCCGTGGCGGCTGTGAGCATGAGCAGCGCCACGAGGGTCCATCTCTTCCGGTTGTCTTCGCGCATCGTTCCTCCTGCCGGAATCGTCGCGACCTCAGAGCACCTTGTCAAACATGAGATGTTGAATATTGACAACCCCTGTCGGATCAGCGTGTTGCCCGCGCCCTACGATGTCCCCATGCCGCCGCGTCCCGACCCCGACCGGGCCGCGTGGGCCTCGGCCGCCGTCCGACGCTTCGCCGCCACCACGAACCTGCTGGTCGCCGCACGCCGCTTCCGCATCGTCGGTGCCGACCCCCGCGACGCGGACGCCCTCCGCGCGCTGCTCACCGGACTCGGCGCGCGCGAGGCCGCCGCGCACGAACCCGTCGACCAGCTCTGGTGCACGGGCGATCCGGACGCGTCGACCCCGGTCGTCGAGCGTGAGGCCGACCGTCCCCGTGGTGCCATCCTGGTCGTGGTGGACGCCGGACGGCACGGCCCCGCTGTGGACGAGGACGCCTTCGGCCCGCTGACGGTCGCCCGGCCCGGGGTGCTCACGGCGCCGACGCTGTCCGACGACGTGTTCTTCGTCTCGACGGGGCGCGACCCCGAGGACGACCCGGCCGCCGAGGCGCGCCTGCGCTGGGCCCGGCGTGCGATGCCGGTCTCCCGCGCGGTCGCGGCCGAACTGCGGGAGAGCGGGCTCCTCCGGGGGACGCGGATCGGGGTCGCGATGTTCCTGGAACCGAAGACCGCGGTGCTCAGCCTGCTGCTCCGGGACGCTGGCGCCGAGGTCGTCGTGTACGCGCACGCCGACGAGACCGACGACGCCGTGGCCGACGTGCTGCGCCGGGCCGGACTCCCGGTGCACGCGAGCAGCACCGCCACGGTCGCGGAACAGAAGGACCTCGCGCTCGCGATGCTCGACTCCCGCCCGCACGTGCTCCTCGACGACGGGGCGCACCTGATCCGGCTCGCGCACCAGGAGCGACCCGACCTGCTCCCGACGATGCTCGGCGCGGCGGAGGAGACCACGAGCGGTCTCCGGCCCCTGCGCACGATGGCGGCGCGCGGGGCGCTCGGCATCCCCGTGGTGGCCGTCAACGACGCCCGCGTGAAGACGCTCTTCGACAACCGGTACGGCACCGGGCAGTCGACGGTGTTCGCGACGCTCGACCTGGTCGACCGGCTCGCGTCCGGCGCCCACCGGGTCCGGTCGCCAGGCGCGGCGGTCGTCGCCGGGTTCGGGCCCGTCGGCGAAGGGGTCGCCCAGGTGCTCCGCGCGCTCGGCTTCCACGTGACCGTCGCCGAGGCCGACCCGGTGCGCGCCCTGCAGGCGCTGTTCGCCGGGTACGCGGTCGCTCCGTTGCACGACGCCGTCCGCGATGCCGACCTGGTCATGAGCGCCACCGGCGTCGCCGACACGATCGACCTCGCTGCGCTGCGCGCCTGCGCCGCCGGGGCGGTCGTCGCCGTGGCCGGCGGTGTCGACCAGGAGGTCGCCGTCACCGCGGCGTTCGCGGACGGCGCGGAACCGCGACCAGAGGCCCGGGCGGTCGAACGGTTCACGTGGCCGGACGGGCACCACGTCGTCGTGCTCGACCGCGGCGGCTGCATCAACATCACCGCTGCCGAGGGCAACCCGGTGGAGATCATGGACCTGTCCTTCGCGGCGCAGCTCGGTGCCGTCCGGATGCTCGTCGAGCGCGGCGACGAGCTGGAGCGGGCGGTCGTGCCGATCGACCCCGCGGTGGACGAGGCGACCGCCCGCACGGCGCTCGCCGCCTCCGGATCGCGCCCCGTGCCTCCCGGACGGCTCGGCGAGCACCCGATGGACCGCGAGCCGGACGTCCGGACGCACCGCTTCGGAGACCCCTCGTGAGCGTGGCGGAGACCGGACGCGCCGTCGTGCACTCGGCCCGCATCGTCGTGCCGATGACCGCACCGCCGATCGCCGACGGGGCGGTCGCGGTGCGTGACGGCCGGATCCTGCACGTCGGCGACCGGTCCTGGGTCGTCGACCAGCTCGACGGCCGCCCGTTCACCGAGCGGCGCTGGAAGGGTGCCCTGCTGCCGGGTCTCGTGAACGCGCACGCGCACCTCCAGTACACCGGCATGGCCGGTGTCGGGCAGCGACAGTACGGCGGCTTCGAGGACTGGGCGACCGCGTTCAACGCCGACTACGCGCTCCCGCACGACTGGCGAGCCGAGGCCGACGCCGGTGCCCGCGCCTCGATCGTCGCCGGGGTGACGAGCATCGCCGACATCGTGACGGACATCGAGGCGGCGGACGTGCTCGAGGCGAACGGCCTCGGCGGCATCGCCTACTGGGAGGTCATGGACTGGGAGAACCAGGCGTGGCAGGAGCACGGCCGCGCGCAGGTGCTCGACGAGCTCGCGCGCATCCCGACCACCCCGGGCGCGGGCCTGTCACCCCACGCGCCGTACTCCCTCGACGTCGCCCCGCTGCTCGAACTGCCCGACATCGTCCGGCAGCGCGGACTCCGACTGCACCTGCACCTCGGCGAGGCCGCGTTCGAGGGGGAGCGCATCGCACTCGGCCCGGTCCCCGGACTCGAGGGTGTCGACGGCGTCGGGCACACCGCCGACTGGCACCTGGCGAACGTGCCGTCCTTCCGGGCGATGCGCGCGCTCGGGTTCGGGGCCAGCGCCACCGCGTTCGTCGACCGCCTCGGCGTGCTCGGACCGGACTGTCACATCGCGCACGGGGTCTACATGACCGCCGCCGACCGCGCCCTGCTCCGAGCGCGCGGGACCGCCGTCGCGCTCTGCCCGCGGTCGAACGCCGTGATCGGGCTCGACCCGCCGCCCGTCGCCGACTACCTGCGCGAGGGCAGCCTGATCGCGATCGGGACGGACTCGCTGTCGTCGTCGCCGTCCCTCGACCCGATGGCCGACGTCACCGCGCTGCACCGGATCGCCCGCGCGCAGGGGTACGGGCACCGCGACCTGCACGAACGGCTGCTCGCCGCGGCGACGCTCGGCGGCGCGCACGCGATGGGCCTGGCGGTCGGCCCCGACCGGACCGGGCACCTCGCCGTGGGGGCCCGGGCGGACCTCGCGGTGTTCGACGTGGACGCCCGCACCGTGCCGGACGCGCTCGCCGAGCTCGTCGAGGACGGCGCCGGGCGGGCTGCGGCGACGGTGATCCGCGGCGTGGTCCGGCACACCGCCGCTGCTGCTGCTGCTGCCGCTGCTGCCGCTGACCACCCCCGCGCCGTGCGCGCGGACACCACGGACGATCCCCGCGCCGTGCGCGCCGACACCACGGACGATCCCCGCGCCGTGCGCGCGGACACCACCGACCACCACCGTCCCCAGGAGGACCCGTGACCGACACCGCACCCCGCCCCGGCATGGCCGCACGACGCACCGTCGACGGCACGCTCATCGAGTGGCTCGACGTACCGAAGCGCGCCGTCGCCCTCGGCATGGAGCCGCACCCCGAGGGCGGTTGGTACGTCCGCACCTGGACCTCGCCCGCCACGGTCGACACGGCGGCCGGGGAGCGACCGGCGGCGACGCTCATCCACTTCCTGTTGCCCCCGGGCGAGGCCTCCGCATGGCACCGGGTCACGAGCGACGAGATCTGGATGTGGCACGGTCCCGACAGCGTGGACCTGCAGCTCGGCGGCGACGGCGACCAGCCCGAGCCCGGTGCGACGATCACCCTCGGCCCGGACGCCGGACGCGACCGGGTCAACGACGCGCAGGCGTTCGTGCGCGGCGGCGTGTGGCAGCGCACCCTGCCCGGCGAGGGGGAGGTCCTGCTGAGCTGCCTCGTGTCGCCCGGCTTCTCGTTCGAGGACTTCACCATGGCCGACGGCACCGCGTATCCCGCCGCGTAGCGAGGCTTCATCCACTTCGCGCTGGTATCCCAGTGCGAAGTACACTGCGACTGCCCCCGACCCTCCTGACGAAGGCCCGATCGTGACCCGACCCCTCCGCCGCACCCTCGCCGCCGCCACCGCAGCGGTCGCTGCCCTCGCGCTCGCCGCCTGCTCCGCCGGGGGCAGCAGCAGCGGCGGCGACGGCGACGGCACCGTCACCGACGGCAAGCTCACGATCGCGACCGGGCAGCCCGCGTACTCCCCGTGGGTCGAGGACGACGAGCCGCAGTCCGGCAAGGGGTTCGAGTCCGCCGTGGCCTACGCCGTCGCGAAGGAGCTGGGCTACAGCAAGGGTGACGTGGTGTGGAAGCGCAGCACCTTCGACAGCGCGATCGCCCCCGGCCCGAAGGACTGGGACCTCAACGTCCAGCAGTTCTCGATCGACGCCAAGCGCAAGAAGGCCGTCGACATGTCCACGGCGTACTACACGACCACGCAGGCGGTCGTGACGACGAAGGACTCGAAGGCCGCCGACGCCACCACGGTCGCCGCGCTCGAGCAGGACACCATCGGGGTCGCTGCAGGCTCGACGAGCATCGCCAGCGTCAAGGACGTCCTCGGTGTCACGCCCCAGGTGTTCAACTCGAACGACGACGCCGTGCTCGCGCTCCAGTCCGGCCAGATCGACGCCATCGTGACCGACCTGCCGACGGCCTTCTCCATGGCCGCCGCTCAGGTGAAGGACGGCACGGTGTCGGCGCAGTTCCCGGCCGACGGGAAGGGCGACCAGTTCGGGTTCGTGCTGCCGAAGGGTTCGGCGCTGACGAGCAAGGTCGACAAGGCCCTCGCCACGCTGCAGAGCGACGGCACGCTCGCGGACCTGCAGACCAAGTGGCTCTCCTCGGAGACGAACACCCCCGTCCTGAAGTAGCCGTCGCCGCATGACCCTCCCCGCAGGCGCCGGCACCCCGGTCGCGGCCCCCGGACCGAGCCAGGTCGAGCTCGAGCGACGGCTGTACCGGCGACAGCGCGGCCGGCGGTCCGCCGTGGTCTCGGTGGTGTCGACGCTCGTCGTCGTCGCCGTCGTCTGGTTCGGCGTCGTGAACACCCCCGGGTGGGCGGCCGTCCAGCAGTCGTTCTTCGACCCGCAGACGGCGATCGACACCTTCCCGTCGGTGCTGCTCGGCCTCTGGCTGAACATCCGGATCCTGTTCTTCGCGAGCATCGGCGTCGCGGTGCTCGGCACGCTGCTCGCGGTCGTCCGGGGGCTGCGCAGTCCGGTGTTCTTCCCGCTGCGGATGCTCGCGACCGGCTACACGGACCTGTTCCGCGGTCTGCCGCTCATCATCGTGCTGTACCTGGTCGGCTTCGGCCTGCCCGGGCTCGGCGTCTTCCCGCGGCAGCCCCCGGAGGTCTGGGGCACCATCGCGATCGTCCTCACGTACTCGTCGTACGTCGCCGAGGTGCTCCGCGCCGGCATGGAGGCCGTGCACCCCTCGCAGCGGCTCGCCGCCCGGTCCCTCGGCCTGTCGCACACCAAGACGCTGCGCCTCGTGGTGCTGCCGCAGGCGATCCGGAAGGTGACGCCCGCGCTGATGAACGACTTCGTGTCGATGCAGAAGGACGTCGGCCTCGTGTCGATCCTCGGTGCGGTCGATGCCGTGCGGAGTGCGCAGATCGCCCAGGCGGAGACCTACAACTTCACGCCGTACTTCGTCGCGGGGCTGCTGTTCGTCCTGATCAGCCTCCCGCTGATCCGCGTGACGGACGCGATCGCGCGTCGACAGCAGCAGCGCGAGCAGATCGGAGGGACCGTGTGAGCGAGGCATCCCAGGCGGGCGCGAGCCGCGCCTCCGGTCTGGAGGCACGGGGCACGTCGCCGACGTCGGCTCCCGTCCTCGAGCTGCGCGGCATCCGCAAGGCGTTCGGCGAGCACGAGGTCCTGCGCGGGATCGACCTGACCGTGCACCGCCACGAGGTGATCTGCGTCATCGGGGCGTCCGGCTCCGGCAAGTCGACGCTCCTCAAGACGGTCAACCTGCTCGAGGGCATCGACGACGGAGCGATCCTGCTGCAGGGGACCGACATCGCCGACCCGCGCACGGCGGTCGACGCGGTGCGGGCGCGCATCGGCGTCGTCTTCCAGCAGTTCAACCTGTTCCCGCACATGCGCGTGCTCGACAACGTGACGCTCGCGTCGCGTCAGGTGCACGGCGTGGGTCGGGTCGAGGCGGAGGCGACCGCGCGTCGTCTGCTCGACCGGATCGGCCTCGGGGACTTCGCGGACGCCTACCCGGACCGGCTGTCCGGCGGGCAGCAGCAGCGTGTGGCCATCGTGCGGGCGATCGCCTCGGACCCCGAGCTGCTCCTGCTCGACGAGGTGACGAGTGCGCTCGACCCGATGCTGGTGGGTGAGGTCCTCGACCTCGTCACGGAGCTCAAGGAGCAGGGGTCGACGATCCTGATGACGACGCACGAGATGCACTTCGCGCGGCACGTCGCGGACCGGATCGTGTTCCTGCACCGGGGCGAGGTCGTCGAGCAGGGCGCTCCCGCGGCGGTCCTCGACGCGCCGGAGCACCCTGCCCTCGTGGAGTTCCTCGCCCGCGTCCGGGGCTGATCCCGGGACGCGTCCACGCCTACGGCGTGAGCAGGACCTTGCCGACGACCTCGCCGTCACGGACGCGCCGGTGCGCCTCGGTGGCGTGGTCGAGCGGGAGCACGCTGTCCACGACGGGCCGGACCCGGCCGTCGGCGACGAACGGCCACACGTCGTCACGGACGGCGGCGACGATCGCGGCCTTCTCGTCGAGGGGACGGGCACGGAGCGTCGTCGCGCTGATGGTCGCGCGCTTCCGCATCATCACGCCGTAGTCGAGCGTGCCCTCGCGGCCGCTGCCGGAGGCGATCACGGCGATGTGCCCGTTCGGTGCGAGGACCTCGAGGTTGCGGCCCAGGTAGTCCGGGCCGACGACGTCGAGCACCACGTCGACCCCACGGCCGTCGGTGAACTCGAGCGTGCGGGCGACGAAGTCCTCGCTGCGGTGGTCGATCACGAGGTCGGCTCCGAGCTCGCGGGAGGCGCGGACCTTCCGGTCGCCGCCGGACGTCGCGATCACCGTCGCCCCGAGTGCCTTGGCCCAGAGGACCGCGTGCGAGCCCATGCCGCCGGTGCCGCCGTGCACCAGGAGCGTCTGCCCGGGTCGGAGCCCGGCGAGCATGCCGACGTTCGAGTACACCGTGCACGCGGCCTCGGGGAGCCCGGCCGCCTGGACGAGGTCGACGCCGTCGGGCACGGGCAGCACCTGGGCCGCCGGCGCGACGACGAGCGAGGCGTACCCGCCGCCGGAGAGCAGCGCGCAGACCCGGTCGCCCGCGGCGAGGTCGGTCACGCCGTCACCGAGCGCCCGCACCGTGCCGGAGACCTCGAGCCCGAGCACGTCCGAGGCGCCGGGTGGCGGCGGGTAGTTGCCCGCGACCTGCTGCAGGTCCGCGTTGTTGACGCCGGAGGCGGCGACCGCGATCAGCACCTCGCCGGCACCGGGCACCGGGTCGGGCAGCTCGACGACGGACAGGTCGGGGGAGTCCTGGGTGATGGCACGCATGCCGACGACGCTACGCCCGCCGCGCGGGTACGTTGGGGCCGCACGTGTCCCCGCCCGGGGGACGCGCTCATCGGGGGGATCCACATGCCCAGGAAGACCATCGCGCTCGCCACGGCCGCCATCGCCGTCGCACTCCTCGCCGGCTGTTCGGGCGGTGGCTCGAACGCCGGCTCGGACAGCGGCTCCGGCTCGGGTGCGTCCAGCGCGCCGAAGGCGTCCTCGACGCCGACGAAGGCAGCGGCTGCGCAGTCGAAGACCGAGGCGTGCCAGACCTTCGCCAAGGAGGTCTCGAACGCCACGCAGGGGCTGCAGTCGCAGGTCACCGAGCTGCAGTCGGACCCGAAGGCAGCCGTCGCCAAGCTGGACGAGCTGAGCGGCACCATGGCGGACAGTGCCGCGAAGGTGACGAACACCGAGGTCAAGCCGACGACCGACGCGTTCGCGCAGGCGTTCGCGGACTTCACCGCGAAGACGAAGACCCTCGCCGACTCGAAGGACCCGTCGGCGATGTCCGACAGCGGCTTCACCGAGGCCCTGCAGAAGCTCCAGACCACGGGGCAGGAGTTCCAGGCGGCCTGCAAGCCCTGACCGGCCAGGCGGACAGCACGACGCCCGCCCCGACTCCCGTGCGGAGTCGAGGCGGGCGTCGTCGTCGCCGGCCTAGGCCTGGGCTGCGTCGAGCCGGGCCACGTCCTCGGGGCGGAGCTTCACGCTCGCCGCGGTGACCGAGTCGAGGATCGACTGCGCGCGCGATGCACCCGGGATGGGGATCACGACGTCGCTCTGCTGCAGCTCCCACGCGAGTGCGACGACCTGCGGGGTGACGTCGTGCTCGCGGGCGACGACGGCGAACTCCTCCGCCGTCGAACCCAGTTCGGCGGCCTTGGCGATGCCGCCGAGCGGGCTCCACGGCAGGAAGGCGATGCCCAGCTCGTCGCACAGTCGCAGCTCGGGCTCGCTCGACCGGAACGACGGCGAGTACTGGTTCTGCACCGAGGCCAGACGACCGTCGAGCACCTCGTTCGCCTCGCGGATCTGGTCGGGGTCGGCGTTCGAGATGCCGGCCATCCGGATGACGCCCTCGTCGAGGAGCTCGACGAGCGCCCCGATCGACTCGGCGTAGGGCACCGCCGGGTCCGGCCGGTGGAACTGGTACAGCCCGATCGCCTCGACGCCCAGGCGCTTCGCCGACGCCTTCGCGGCCTCCTTGAGGTACTCCGGCCGGCCGTTCTGCGCCCACGCCCCGGCCTCGGGCCGGAGGTGACCGCCCTTCGTGGCGATGAGGACGTCGGTGGTGTCGCCGTGGAACGCGCGCACCGCCTTCGCGATGAGCTCCTCGTTGTGACCGACCTCGTCCTTCGCGGCCAGGTGGTAGGCGTCCGCGGTGTCGATGAGGGTGACGCCGGCCTCGAGGGCCGCGTGGATGGTGGCGATGGACTGTCGCTCGTCGGGTCGGCCCTCGATGGACATGGGCATCCCGCCCAGTCCGATGGCGCTGACCGACACGTCTCCGATGACTCGTTGCTTCATGCGCCCAGCATGCGCCGGGCGGTGCGCGCCGGTCACAGGGGGTGTCCACCGCCGGTCCCGGCGCTCGCCGCCGACGACGAGCGACGGCGCCCCGCCCCCGCCGACGGCCGCCGAGCCCACCCCGGCGCGTGCTCCGGCCGCGGCCCGAACGCCACCGCTCGCGCGTACCAACCCCGCACCGGCGGCACCCACCGTGCGAGCAGCACCGGGAGCAGCGGCGGCCCCGAGGCGAGCGCCCCCGAGAACGCCCGTTCGAACACCACCCGGTGCAGCACCCCTTGGGCGCCCTGCACGAGCACCGCAGGCCACGCCCGACGACGCTGGACCGCCGCGAGCACGCGGTCGAGTCCCCGTCCGCGCAGCCCTCGCCGCAGCGCGGGCGCGAGGAGGGTCGCCGCCGCCACGGCGTCCTGCACCGCGAGGTTGATGCCGACCCCGCCCGCCGGCGACATCGCGTGCGCCGCGTCCCCGATGCAGAGCAGGCCGGGGCGCCACCACCGCCGCAGTCGGTTCATCCGGACGTCGAGCACGTGCACGTCGTCCATCGAGGCGATCGCGTCGACCCGGTCCGCGAAGTCCGGCCGCAGCCGCGCGATCCTCGCCCGGAACGCCTCCACCCCCTCGGCCCGGAGCGCGGCGTCCGCCCCCTTCGGCGCGAAGTACGCCACCTGGTGGTACCCCGGCCGCGGGAAGGCGAGCAGGACGTCCGTCCCGGCGAACGCGGGGACGAGGGCGGTCTCCGCGTCGCCCGGACGCCGGGGCAGCCGGAACCACCACGTGTCGAAGGGCACCCGGAACCGCCGCGGACGGAGCCCCGCCGCGGCGCGCAGCACGGAGTTCCGCCCGTCGCAGGCGATCACGACGTCTGCGCGCAGCTCCTCGTGGTCTCCGTCGCCGCGGGTCGGCCGGAGGTGCACCCCGGTGACGAAGCCGTCCTCCACGATCGGTGCGGACACGGACCACCCCATCGTGATGTCGAACGACGGCTCCGCGCGCGCCGCGGTCACGAGCAGGTCGAGGAGGTCCCACTGCGGCACCATCGCGACGTGGTCGTACGGCGGTCGCAGCCGCGAGAAGTCGCCGAGCCGCAGGTGCGAGCCGTCTGGCATCGGCAGCGACAGGTCGTCGAGCCGCGACTGCGGGAGCGCCCGGAACCGGTCGCCGAGACCGAGTTCGTCGAGCAGCCGGATGGTGGAGGCGTGCACGGTGTCGCCGCGGAAGTCGCGGTTGAAGTCCTCGTGCCGCTCGACGACGCGCACCGCGACCCCGGCGCGTGCGAGCAGCAGCCCGAGCACGACACCGGCGGGGCCGCCGCCGACCACCGCGACCGTCGTCCGCGAGACCGTCACCATGCCCGGGACGCTACGCCGATCCGGACGGGAGGCGCGGTGCGGGACCGCCCCGCGCCTCCCGTCCGCGCACGGTCGCGTCCACCGACCGTCACCGGTCAGGCGCGACCGGGAACGGTCAGGCCGTGCCGCTCACGCTCGACGACACCGCGCCGCCGTCGGCGGCACCGGCGAAGACGGCGCTGCCCCAGACGACGCACCCGACGACGAGCACGAAGCCGACCGCGGCGATCCACCACGACGTCCGGCGGCGGAGCCAGGCCGCGACGGCCAGGACGACCGTCACCGCCCACACCACGAAGGCGCCGAACCCGGCGATCGCACCACCGCCGATGAAGCCGCCGGGCGTGCAGCCCGAGCGGGCGTCGCAGTTCGCGGTGGCCGACGCCACGGCGATGACCGCGGCCACCGCGGCCAACACGGTGAGGCCGAGTCCGAAGGCGAGCAGCAGCACCGTCGAGATGCGGTCGGCGAGCTTGCCGGCGGGGAAGAGCGTCGAGCCGCCCCGCTCCCACTCGGCGCGTTCCTGCGCCCGGGGGTCGGAGGGCGCGGAGTGCGGCGGACCGCCGGGGACGTTCGACCAGGTCATGGGGCAGTCCTACCGCGGTTCGACGCCGAACGCCCGGGCGAGGCGCTGGATCTTCTGCGCACGCCCGAGTCGCGGCAGGTCCGAGCCGTCGCGGATGACGCGCCCGCGGGCCTCGAAGTCGTCGAGGAAGTCCTGGGCCCACGCGACGTCGGTGGGGGTGGGGGAGATCACCTCGTTGATGACGGGCAGCTGCTCGGTGTCGAGGCAGAGCTTGCCGGTCAGTCCGAGCGACACCGCGACCTGCGACTGCTCGCGGAGGATGGGGTGCGACGAACCGACCGTCGGGCCGTCGATCGGGCCGGGCAGGTCACCGACGCGCGAGGCGACGACGAGCCGGGAGCGCGGGTACGCCATCGCGAGCGTGTCCGCCGACGTGCCCGTGTCGCGGCGGTAGTCGCCGGACCCGAACGCCAGCCGGAACGCACCCTGCGCCTTCGCGATCGCGGTCGCCTCCTCGATGCCGAGGGCTGACTCGACGAGGGCGATCACCGGGGTCTGGCCGCCGAGACGGTGCCACGTGTCGGTGACCTGCGCGGGTGACTCCGTCTTCGCGAGCATCACGCCACGCAGCCCGGGCAGGCCGCGGAGCTCCTCGACGTCGTCGGCCCAGAAGTCGGTCGTCACGTCGTTGATGCGGACCCAGGCCTCGCCGCCGCCGGCGAGCCACGACGCGACGGTGCTGCGCGCGCCGGGCTTGGCAGCCGGGTCGACGGCGTCCTCGACGTCGAGGATGATCTGGTCGGCCCGCGACCGCTGCGCCCGCTCGAAACGGTCGGCCGCGGTGCCGGGGACGAGGAGCCACGAGCGGGAGATCTCGGCGGGGACCGATCGACGCCGGTCCGGCCGGTCCGGCGAGGGCGCAGTGGTGGACGGGGTGGTGCGGTCGTCGATGGCCATGCCCCGTTGGTACCACATCGGCCCGACGGGGACGCGACCGGGGCGCTCCGGAATCCCGCGAAACCTCGGTTCATTGTCAGAGAGGTGGCGCGCTTCCGCCTACAGTGTCCGATGTGTGGCGAGCGGACAGGGTGACCGGTGGACCGGACGACGTGGACGGCGACGTCCCGGTCGACGCTGCCGACGCGCCCGGGGAGCGCGCGCCCGAGGACGATCAGCGGGGGAAGCAGGAAGAGGCCGTCGTGACCGACGAACCCGACCGCACCCTGCGACCGGAGCTGCAGCTCACGAGTCCGCAGGCGATCAGCCTGGGCGATCCGCGCCTCCAGGCCGGCAACGCAGCCGAGCCGGTGTGGGACGCCTGGCGGAAGCAGCTGACCGGCGTCGGCGGCACGAGCCCGCTCACCCACTTCAGCGACCACCCGCGCGCGCGGATCGAACTCTCCACGACCCACCCGGGCGGACTCGCGCAGTTCATCACCGGCAAGACCACGCTGCTCTCCAGCCTCATCCGCGACGAGGTCGCGCTCCGCGCGGCCCGGATCGCCGCCGGACACGTCGAGGCGAAGGGCACCGAGCTCGCGACCGTCCGCGGCATCGACGCCGTGAAGCTCGGCATCGGCATGGCGGACTGGCAGCACGGCGACGAGCAGTTCCGCGGCCCGGTGCTCCTCCGACCGCTCGCGATCCGCCGACACGGGCGTGACTTCGAGGTCAAGCTCCTCGGCGAGCCCGTGCTCAACCCGGGGCTCGCCGACGCGCTGCACGAGCAGTTCGGCGTCATCCTCGACGCGCAGTCCTTCGTCGCGCTCGCGCAGCAGGACGGCTCGTTCACGCCGAACCCGGTGATCGACCGGCTCCGCGGTCTCACCGCGCACATCCCGGGCTTCTCGGTGCACGCACGTCTGGTCGTCTCCACCTTCGCCGAGGTGGCCACGGGCATGGCCCTGGACACCGAGGACCTCGCGCACCCGGTGCTCGACGCCCTCGCCGGCAACCCGAGCGCCAAGTGGCAGGTCGAGCAGTCGTACCACCCGGTCGAGCAGACCCCGTCGGACGAGCGCAGCCCCGAGACCGACACGCTCCTGCTCGACGCCGACGACGAGCAGGAGAACGTGATCGCGCAGATCACGGCCGGCAACTCGATCGTCGTCAAGACCCTCCCCGGCACCGGCGGCACGCAGACCATCGTGAACGCGCTCGGCGGCCTCGTCGCGGCGAACAAGCGTGTGCTCGTGGTGAGCCCGCGCCGTGCGACGCTGCGTGGGATCGCCGCCCGCTTCGCCGAGGTGCAGCTGCCCGGTGTCGCCGTCACGCCCGGGACCCTCCGCCGCGACGTCGTGCGCGCCATCGCCCGGAACGAGAAGGCCTCGCGGCCGAACCTCCGTGAGGTGGACGACGCTCTCGTCCGGCTCCGCAAGGTCCTCACCGACTACCGCGGTTCGCTGACCCGCGTCGACCCGGACTTCCGCGTGTCGGTGCTCGACTGCCTCGTCGAGCTGTCCCGCCTCTCGCTGCTGCCCGTGCCGCCGTCGACCACCGCGCGCCTGTCGGGGACCTCGGTGACGAGCATGGTCGAGGGCCGTTCGCGCGTCGCCGAGACGATGGTCAGCGCCGCGAACCTGGGCGAGTTCCGCTACGGCCCCGACGACTCGCCGTGGTACGGCGCGAAGTTCGGCTCCAGCGACGGGGCGCAGCGGGCGCACCGGACCGCGAAGGACCTCGACACCGACGGGCTGCCGACGCTGCTCCGCCGGGCGCACGACCTCGTGAGCACGACGCACATGCGGCAGTTCACGACGATCAACGAGCTCGGCATCTACCTCCGGCTGCTCACCGAGATCCGGGACACCCTCGACCGCTTCCTGCCGGTCGTGTTCGACCGGTCGGTGTCCGAGCTCGTGGCCGCCACCGCCCCGCGCGGCGAGGGTGCGCCGATGTCCGCCACGAACCGTCGCCGGCTGAAGAAGCTCGCCCGCGAGTACGTCCGCCCCGGCGTGCACGTGTCCGACCTGCACGAGGCGCTGACCCGCGTGCAGCAGCAGCGGGTGCTCTGGCAGCGCTACGTCGCCGCCGGCGTGAACCCCGAGGTGCCCACCGGCATCGCCGACGTCCAGGTGCTGTTCTCGAACGTGGCCGAGGACCTCGCACGCCTCGACGAGCCGCTCGGGCGCACCGACCGCGACCGCCAGCTCGCGAACATGCCGATCGACGAGCTCGTGTCGTTCGTCGCGTCCCTCGCGGCCGAGTCCGACGTCCTGCACAACCTGCAGGAGCGCACCGAGCTCATGCAGACGCTCCGCGACCTGCAGCTCGAGCCGCTCATCACCGACCTCGCCAACCGCCACGTGCCGGACACGAACGTGCCCGCCGAGCTCGAGCTCGCGTGGTGGCAGTCCGCGCTCGAGACGATGCTCGAGTCCGACCGGGCACTGCTCGGCGCGAACACCGACATGCTCGACCGGGTCGAGGCCGACTTCCGACTCGTCGACGACGCGCACGCGGCCGGGGTGTCGCAGGGCCTCGCGTGGCAGCTCGCCGAGAACTGGAAGGTCGGCCTCGTCGACTGGCCGGAAGAGGCCACCGCGCTCAAGACGCAGCTGAAGGAGGGCGCGATCACCTCGCGCCTCCTGCAGGACTCCGCGCCGCACCTGTCGCGCTCGATCGCGCCGGTCTGGCTCGCGAGCCCGTACGAGGTGTCGCAGATCGCCGACACGATGCCGTTCGACACCGTGATCCTCGTCGACGCCGGCGCCGTCACGATCGCCGAGACCGTCGGTGCCGTCCGCCGTGCCCGCCAGACCGTCGTGTTCGGCGACCCGGTGACGCAGACGCCGTCGCCGTTCCGCATCGCCGTCGACCCCGCGCACCGTGCGCTGCAGGTCGACGAGGCGACGCTGGACGCCTTCCACGCCGACTCCGCGCTCGCCAAGCTGTCCACGCTGCTGCCGACCCTGTCGCTCACCCGGTCGTATCGAGCCGGCGGCGAGGACCTCGCCGAGCTCGTCAACCGGCGCTTCTACGGCGGCCGCATCGAGTCGCTGCCGTGGGCCGGGTCGTTCCTCGGGCACGGGTCGATCGCGCTCGACTACGTCAGTGACGGCAAGGCCGTGCCGGACCCCGAGTCCGGCGCCGTCGAGAGCGTCGACGCCGAGGTCGACCGGGTCGTCCGCCTCGTGCTCGACCACGCCCGCACCCGACCCACCGAGTCGCTCATGGTCATCACCGCGTCGGCCAAGCACGCCGTGCGGGTCGAGCAGGCCGTGCTCACCGCGGCGCAGGGACACAAGGACCTCACCGAGTTCGTCATCGGCGACCGCGCCGAGCCGTTCATCGTCGCCACGCTCGAGCAGTCCGTGGCCCAGAGCCGCGACCGCGTCGTCTTCTCGATCGGGTACGGCCGCACCCCGCACGGCCGGGTCCTGCGCGACTTCGGTCCGCTCGGCAAGCCCGGCGGGGAGCGCCTGCTCGCGGTCGCGATGACCCGGGCACGCCGCTCGATGGTGATCGTCACCTGCTTCCAGCCGTCCGACATCGAGGCCGAGCGCATGGGCCACGGCACCGTCGCCCTCGCCGAGATCCTCGCGGAGGTCCGGGCCCGCACCACCGCCGAGTACGTGCCGGACGACTCCGACCCGCTGCTCGTCGACCTCGCGCGACGCCTCGAGATGCGCGGCATCCCGGTGGCCCTCGGGCACCGCGGCAAGCTCGGGCTCGTCGCCGCGCACGGCGGCGTCTGCGTCACCATCGAGACCGACGCGTCGCTCGTGAAGGGTTCGCTGCGTGAGTCGCTGCGGCTCCGGCCCGAGGTGCTCCGCCGACTCGGCTGGCACTACGTGCGCGTGCACGCGTTCCAGCTGTTCTCCGACCCGGACCGGGTGGCGAACACGGTCGCGGCGGTGCTCGGCGTCGACCGCGGTGCCACGCAGGAGATCTCGATCCCCCCGATCCCCGCACGCCGATGAGCGGGTCGGAGATGCATCCCCGCGTGCCCGCTCCGGGGCCCCGCACGCCGATGAGTGGGTCGGAGACCCACCCCCGCGTGCCCGCTCCGGGCCCCGCACGCCGGTGAGGCGGCGCGCGTCCCGCGCCGCCGGGCCGGTGACGCCGGAGACGGACCAGCTGGTGGGGTCGTGGACGCGAGCCGACGAGGCGACCGGTTCCGCGCCTCCCGTCCCGCAGCCCGTCGACGCTGACGCGTCCCAGGACCGTCCGGGAGGCACCGTGCGCCGCCGCAGGCGCGTCACCACCCAGCCGGCACCGGGCTCCGACCCGGCCCCCGCACCGGAACCGGCCCGCCACCGCGACGGCGAGAACGACGCCCAGCTCCTGCGCGACGTGCCTCCCCACTGGTGACGGGTAGCCTGAGTCCGATGACTGACACCACGCGGCAGCGACCCGACTGGCAGACGTGGCCGAACCTGATCACGCTGGTGCGCTTCCTGCTCATCCCCGTGTTCATCGGCTTCGTGGTGTCCGGGCACCCGGGGTGGGCGCTCGTCACCCTCGTCGTGCTCGGGGTGAGCGACTGGGCGGACGGCTTCATCGCCCGACGGTTCGACCAGGGCTCCAAGCTCGGTAAGGCCCTCGACCCCGTCGCGGACCGGCTCGCGATCATCGCGATCGTGCTGTCCCTCGTGCTCGTCGGACTGCTGCCGTGGCCGAGCGTCGCGATCATCGTCCTGGTCGACCTGGTGCTCGTCGTGCTCTCCGGGCTCTGGTTCCGCGGCGACCCCGACCTCGACGTGACCTGGACCGGCAAGGTCCGCTCCGCCCTGCTCTTCGTCGGGCTGCCGCTGCTGCTCTTCTCGTCGACATCGTGGGCCTCGCAGCACGACTGGATCCGCGTGCTCGCGCTCGTGTTCGTCTGGGCCGGCACGGTCGGCCACCTGGTCGCCGGCGTGCAGTACGCCCGCGCACTGGCGGCGAAGCACCGCGCCGTGGGCGCTGCCGCGCGCTGACGCCGCCCGCACGGAACCCCAGGCCGCACGGAACCAGGTTCCTGACACAGCACCGTGCTGATGCGCGATGTCGTGTCCGGAACCTGGTTCCTGGTGCGGGAGGCCCTAGAGCTTCGTCGTGCCGGCGATCCCCGGGCCCTCGGGAGCGTTCGACGGCGCCACGTGTGCGCCGCCGCCCGGGTTCGTGGGCACGCCGTTCTGCGCCCGGAGCAGGTCGCGGATCTCGAGCAGCACCTCGACGTCCGTCGGCGGGACGTCCTGCGGCGTCTGCTGCTCGTCGTTCTTCACGCGCTCGAACGCGACCTTCTTGAGGTGGTTCACCGGTACGACGAGGGCGAAGTACACGACCGCCGCGACGATGACGAAGTTGAGCACGGCGCCGATGATCGCGCCGAAGAGCAGCTTCGCCGACCCGCCGGAGATCGTCGGGATCGAGACGACCAGCGCCTTGTCGAGACTCGACGCGTTGAACACCGCACCGATGGCGGGGTTGATGAGCGCGTTCACGATCGTGGTCACGATGGCGGTGAACGCGGCACCGATGACGACCGCGACGGCCAGGTCGATGACGTTGCCGCGGAGCAGGAACTCCCTGAAGCCCTTCACGCGGGCCCCCTTCCGTGTCGAGGAGACCCCACCGTACCGACGGGGGCGAGCGCCCGTCAGGAAGCGCTGGGCGCGGCCGGCTTCGACTCGGTCTTCGCCGGAGCGGGCTTCGTGGCGTCGCTCTTCGGCGTGCTCGACGAGTCGGAACCCGTCCGGGAGTCCGTCCGGTAGAAGCCACCGCCGTTGAACGTCACGCCGACGGGCGAGAAGACCTTGCGCAGGACGCCCCCGCACACCGGGCACTCGGTGAGCGTGGCGTCCGAGAAGGACTGCTTGACGTCGAAGGCGTTGCCGCACTCGGTGCAGCGGTACGAGTAGGTGGGCACCCTAGCTCCGGAAGGTGATGATGCGCGACGGCGTGATGATGCCGTCGACGGGTTCGTCGTGGGTCTCGCGCGGGACCTCGTCGAGGTACTCCGCGTCGAAGATCACAGCATAGACGGGCGGCCGCTTCGCCATCGACCCGAGGGTCTTGTCGTAGTAGCCGCGGCCCCAGCCCATGCGGCACCCGTCGTGCCCGACCGCAGCGGCCGGCGCGAGGATGGCGTCGACGTCGCTCAGCGCGAGGGGGGAGAGCACTTCGCCCACGACCTCGGGCATCCCGGTCAGGCCCTCCTGCTCGGAGACCCCGTCGCCGACGGCCCAGTCGAGCAACCCGTCCTCACGGGTGATCGGCAGCAGGACGCGAATGTCGTGCGCGATCGCCCAGTCGAGGAACGGCCGCACGTCCGGCTCGTCGGGGGACGAGAGGTACAGGGCGAGCGACCGGAGCTGGCGCTCCTCGACGAAGCGCTGCAGCGTGGCGGTGAGCGCCGCCGTGTCGGTGTCCCGCTCGGTCGTGGTCCGGGTGCGCCGCCGCTGCCGGAGTTCGGCTCGCAGGGCGCGCTTCTCGTTCCCGAGATCGGCGATCATGGCGAGGAGTCTAGCCAGCACGCCCCGCCAGCGCTCCCGCTTGCGGCTTCCCGCCGCGGGGCGCGGGAAGCCGTGTCCCCAGCAGTGACGACATGCCCTGTCCAGGGGTCATCCGATACCTTCGTCCGCATGGGCTTCCAGATTTCCAAGGCGGTGATCCCGGCTGCCGGCCTGGGCACGCGCTTCCTCCCCGCCACCAAGGCGATGCCGAAGGAGATGCTCCCCGTCGTCGACAAGCCGGCCATCCAGTACGTGGTGGAAGAGGCCGTCGGTGCCGGGCTCACCGACGTGCTGATGATCACCGGGCGCAACAAGAACGCCCTCGAGAACCACTTCGACCACGTCGCTGAGCTCGAGGAGACCCTGAAGAAGAAGGGCGACCACGAGAAGCTGCAGAAGGTCAACCAGTCGACGGACCTCGCCGACATGCACTACGTGCGCCAGGGCGACCCGCTCGGCCTCGGCCACGCGGTGCTCCGCGCGAAGATGCACGTCGGCCGCGAGCCGTTCGCCGTGCTCCTCGGCGACGACATCATCGATGCCCGCGACCCGCTGCTCAAGCGCATGATCGAGGTCCAGGGCCAGAAGAACGCGACGATCGTCGCGCTCCTCGAGGTCCCGGAGTCGCAGACGCACATGTACGGCATCGCCACGGTCGAGGAGACCGACACCGACGACGTCGTGAAGATCACCGGCCTCGTCGAGAAGCCCCCGCAGGGCGAAGCCCCCTCGAACCTCGCCATCATCGGCCGCTACGTCATCCGCCCCGAGGTCTTCGACGTCCTCGAGAAGCAGGAGCCCGGCAAGGGCGGCGAGATCCAGCTCACCGACGCGCTCATGAAGATGGCGGGCGCCGAGGAATGGACCGGAGGCGTGTACGGCGTCGTGTTCCGTGGACGCCGGTACGACACCGGTGACAAGCTGGACTACATCAAGGCGATCGTGCAGCTCGCCTCGGACCGCGAGGACCTCGGCCCCGACCTCAAGTCGTGGCTCAAGGAGTTCAACGCGGGCGAATAGCCGACCCCGTGCGAACGGGTCCGGGGGAGTCCCTCGGGCCCGTTCGTGCATCCACCCGGCCGACCACCGGGTACCGGAGGAACCACAGCGATGACGACGATCCCGACCCTGTCCCACGGGCGGGTCACCATCCGCCCGCTCCGGCTCCGGGACACCCGTGACCTCGACGTCGCCCTCGCCTCGAACCGCGGCTGGCTGCGGACGTGGGAGGCCACGAACCCCTCCGGGCACGTCTCGACGGACGTCCGCGGCAGCATCCGCGCCCTGCAGGCGAACGCCCGCGCCGGCCTCGGTCTGCCGTTCGCGATGGAGCTGGACGGCCGCTTCGTCGGCCAGCTCAACGTCTCCGGCATCACCTACGGCTCGCTCGCGAGTGCCTCGATCGGCTACTGGGTCGTCGAGGACGCCGCCGGGCACGACGTGACGCCGATCTCGGTCGCGCTGGCCGTCGACCACTGCTTCCGCGTCGTCGGCATCCACCGCATCGAGATCTGCATCCGGCCGGAGAACGCGCCGAGCCTGCGGGTCGTCGAGAAGCTCGGTTTCCGCTTCGAGGGCCTCCGCCGCCGCTACATCCACATCAACGGCGACTGGCGCGACCACTTCTGCTTCGCCCTCGTCGCCGAGGAGGTCCGCGAGGGCGTCCTCGACCGTTGGGTCCAGGGCCGCGTCCCACCCGGGGCAGGCAGCGTGCCGCTCGCCGCCCGCGACGAAGCGGCGATGCCCCTGCACACCACGCCCCGCCTCTAGGGTCCGGCCCGCCGTCGGGTCGTCCGACCCGGTCTGGAGGCGCGGCGCACCCCCGGTGGATCTGCCCACGACACGCGCAACACGCGTCCGGCAATCACCGGGCGGGGATGGTCCCGCCCCTACCGTGTCCCCATGGCAGGTATCGGCTCCTGGGGCGGCGGCATCGTCCTGCTCATCGCGGCCGTGCTCTGGGTGGTCTACCTCATGCCGTCATGGGCTGCCCGGCGGCAGTACCTCGCCACCGAGAAGAACGCGATCCGCCTGCAGCAGACCCTCCGGATCCTCGCGCAGACCGCCGAGCTGCCGGAGGAGGTCCGCGTCGAGATGAACGCGAAGTCCCTCGCCGAGGCGCAGCGCGTCGCCCGCTCGGAAGAGGCGAAGCGGACCGCGATCGTCCGCGCGCACGAGGCCGCCCGTCAGCGGGAGATCACCCGTCGGCTCGCCGAGCAGGCCCCCGTGCTCGAACGCGCGTCGTCGGTGCCCGCGCTCACCGCGATGCGCATGCGCCGGTCGCGGCTCGGCGCTACCCTGCTCGGGACCGCGGGGCTCGTGCTCGCCGTGGTCGTCCTCGTCGCCGCTCCCGGTGCCTGGCTCGTCGCCGTCGCGGGGTTGGTCGCCGCGGGTGGGTCCGCAGCGGTCCTCGCGCAGCTGCACCAGGTGGCGAAGGCGCGGAAGGCCCGGGCCGCAGGGGCCGTGGCGGGCGCGAGCCGCGCCTCCCGACCGACGACCACCTGGACGGACCCGGCGCCCCCGCTGTCCACGGAGCAGCCTGCCGAACCGGTGCGGGACCGCTCCTGGACGCCCGCGCGCGTGCCGAAGCCGCTGTACGTCGAGCGTCCGGCGGCACCGACGCCCGCGCCGGAGTCCTCCGCCGAGCTCGCTGCCCGGCTGAAGGAGCGCGTGGCCGAGGCCAAGGCCGCCGCTGAGGCCGAGGCGGCCGCCATCCGCGCGGGGGAGTCCGACCCGTCGATCGCCCGCGTCGCGCAGCTGCGCCCTGACGTCGAGGAAGCCGCTGCGGCGCTGTCGTCGCACGACCAGGGTCGGCTCGCCGAGCGGCTGGGGCTGCGCGCGCCGGGTGGAGCGGCTGCGGCCGGGGCCACCACGGCGTCGCGGACCGCGCCCGCCGCGCCGGGATCGCCGCCTGCGCCGCCCGCACCGCCGAGCAAGTGGGCCGGCATGGGGGTCCTCGACGACGACGCCTACCAGCAGGCGGACCTCGACGCGATCCTCCGCCGCCGTCGCGCGGTCTGACCCGCGGCACGCCCGGACGCGGGCGGCGGATTTCGGTTCGCGGCCGTCCTGGTGCTAATGTTGTCGAGCACTTGGGGCTATGGCGCAGTTGGTAGCGCGTCTCGTTCGCAATGAGAAGGTCAGGGGTTCGAATCCCCTTAGCTCCACCAAGCAGCACGCTCTCCGAAGAGCACAGCGAAGGCCACCCCGACCGGGTGGCCTTCGCTCGTTCCGGGGCATGCCGGGCCGTGTGCCCGTCAGCCCGGGATGCTGTCCGTCAGGGCGCCGGTCTGCGCGAGCGCCGTGTGGATCGCGTTCGCGGCCTGCTCGAACGCCCGGTTGCCGCGCGCGATGCCGATCGCACCGCCCTTCAGCGCCGACTTCCCGGCGGCGCGGACCAGTCGGGCGACCGTCCGACCGTCGGGCGTGACCATGACCTGCACGTCCAGCCGGGTGTGGAAGGTCCGGTCGTTCGCGAGACCGCCGATCAGCAGGGTCATGCCGAGGCTGCCGCGGGTGGCGAGGAGCGCGCCCTGCGGTCCGTCCTGCACGGCGTAGCCCTCGTGGACGAGCGCTTCGCGGACGCGGGTGCGGACGGTCTCGGGGTCGGCGGCGACGAAGAAGTCGTGGCTCTCGGGCATGTCGGTCCTGGTCCTCTCGGTGGGCGGTGCGGCGTCCTGCCGCCTCCAGCGATCCTGCCCGGTCGTCGCCTACCCTGGAAGCACCATGACTGCTTCGTTGACGCGCCGGTCCCTGCTCTCCCTCGCCGGCGTCGCCGGGATCGGGCTCGCCGTCGCCGCGTGCTCCTCGGGCGACGGTGCCGGCTCCGGGGACGGGGGCACCGGCGGGAAGGCCGGCGGCAGCGCCGGCGGATCGTCGCCGAGCGCGAAGCCCGTCGCGGCGTCGCTCACGCCCGCCCAGGTCCCGCTCGCGGGTGGCGTCACCGTCACCGTCGCGGGCACCGGGCTCGCCGCGGTCGAGGGCGTCACCGTCGGGGGTGTCGCCGCGCGTGACGTGCAGGCGAGTGCGACGAAGGTGACGTTCACCGCGCCGCACCAGGCCATGTACACCGCCGGGTCCGCCGACGTCGCGTTGTTCACCACCGCGATCGCTCCGTCGCCCTCGGCGAACCAGACGTCGGACGGCAACGGCAGCGCCGCGAACGACGGGCAGTCCGGCACCACGCAGGACTCCTCGGCCGCGACGCCGACGCCGACCGCCCCATCGGTGCCGGACGTCTCGGCCGCGGTCGCCACGACGACCCTGGCGTACGCGGCGCTCACCGCCGTCGACCGGCAGCTCGAGTACGCGATGGCGCACTGGAAGGACTACAACACCGCCGAGTACGGCACCATGAACCCGATCGGCGGCGACTGCGCGAACTACGTCAGCCAGACGCTGATCGCCCGCGGGTGGCAGCAGCGGTCGGACTGGTACAACCGGGCCGGTGGCGCGGAGCACAGCGCCACGTGGACCTACTGCCCGACGATGGACCCGTGGCTGTCCGCGAACGCCGCCGAGTTCGGGCTCACCCGTCGCTCCCTCGACGAGCGGGCGGAGGTCAAGGTCGGTGACGTCGTGTTCTACGACTGGAACGACAACGGCTCACCGGACCACACGACGATCGTGTCCGAGGTGTTCACCGAGCAGGACGGCACGATCCGCATCAAGTCGGCGAGCCACAACCAGGACGGGCCGTACCGCGACCTCGACGAGATGATCACCGTGCAGCACCCCGGCGGCACGGCCTGGTTCCACACGTTCGACGCGTAGCCGCGCCGCCCGCCGGACACCGGTCCGGCGTCGGTCAGGGGTAGCCCAGGAACCACAGCAGGACGACCGCGACCGGCTGCAGGCACACCCCGACGACCGCCCACGCCACCGCCCGCCGTCGTGTCCGCACGAACACGTCCGACCCGAGCAGGGGCGCCACCGGCATGAGCAGCCGCGGCAGGCTCTGCTGCGGCAGGAACACCGCCACGAGGTACAGCACGTACGCGCCCGTGAACGCCACGACGTCCACGCCGAGTGCCCGCACACCGCGGCGGGTGAAGAACCACAGCGCGCCCGCGAGCACCGCCACCACGAGCACGATGCCGGCCGGCCCGAGCCACGTCGACGCCATCGTGAACCACGGCGTCAGCGGGACGAAGTGCTGCCGCCCGACGAAGCCGACCCACCACGACAGCTCGGTGTCGAGGTACGCGCCCGGACGCCCGGTCACCGCCGACGCCACGACCGGCCACGCGAGCCCGGCCGCCGCGACCGCCAGCCCGGCGACCACGATCGCCACCGCGTCGCGCACCGGCAGCGCCCGACGCTCCCGCGCCCAGCGCGCGACGAGGTGCACGGCGAGCGCGACGGCCAGGGCGAGGACGCCCGGCTTGGTGAACGCCGCGACGACGCCGAGCACCCCGACGAGCCAGTACCGCCGGCGCACGAGTGCGAGCAGCCCGCCGAACACGAGCAGCAGGAACGTCGACTCCGCGTAGGCGACCTGCAACAGGAAGCCGGTGGGCGCGAAGGCGAACAGCACCGTGGCCCACCGCGCCCGGTGCGAGCACCCGACCGCGAGCACGAGCCGGTACAGCACGACGCACGCGCCCGCGCCCGCGACCGTGGCGACGAGCGTCGCGACGACCCAGAAGGACCCGCCGGTCACACCCGTCACGGCGCGCACGATCCCCGGGAAGACCGGCAGGAACGCCCACGGGTTCGGCAGGACGTGCCCGGCGTTGTCGGTCGGCAGCTCCGCCGGGTACCCGTGCTCGGCGATGGTCCGGTAGAACGATGCGTCCCACGACCCGGAGAAGGTGAAGAACGACGGGTCCCGTCGGGACGACGCGAAGTCCCAGCCGTTCGCGGTCGCCACCACGTAGACCGTCGCGAGCACGAGGGTGCTCACCAGGCGCGATGCGGCCCAGACGAGCAGCGGCACCGTCCACCTGCTCCGTCGCCCGTCGAGCAGCGCGCGCAGGCGGGTCGGCCTGGAGGCCCGGGTCGTCTCCGCCACGTCCGTCACCCGGTCGATCCTTCCAGACCACCGCCTCGGTGCGGCGCGCAGCGCCTGTCCGGTCCGCGTGCACGCCCAGGTCGTCGGGAGCCACCGGGCGTTCGATCGGCGTCGTCCCTGGAGAACGAACGCACTGGAGGAACCACATGCCGTTCATCACCGTCGGCGCCGAGAACGGGCACGACATCGACCTGCACTACGACGACTTCGGCACCGGCTCGCCGGTCGTCCTCATCCACGGCTGGCCGCTCTCCGGCCGCTCGTGGGAGGGCCAGGTCCCGGCGCTCGTCGAGGCCGGCCACCGCGTCATCGCCTACGACCGTCGCGGCTTCGGGCAGTCCTCGCAGCCGTGGAACGGCTACGACTACGACACCTTCGCGGCGGACCTGAACACGCTCGTCGACCAGCTCGGCCTGACCGACGTGACGCTCATCGGCTTCTCGATGGGCGGCGGCGAGCTCGCGCGCTACGTGTCCACCTACGGCACCGGCAAGGTGTCGAAGCTCGTGTTCGCGAGCGCCGTCCCGCCGTACCTGTGGAAGTCGGACGACAACCCCGAGGGTGGTGTCGACCAGGACCTCGCCGACTGGTTCTCGAACGGGATCACGGGTGACCGCCCGGCGTTCCTGCACGAGTTCGTCGACATGTTCTACACGGCGGGCAAGCCGTCGCTCCTCAACAAGCCCCTCGTCAGCGAGGACCAGCGCGCCTACGACCTCGCGATCGCCGAACTCGCCTCGCCGAAGGGCACGCTGGACTGCACCGTGGCGTTCGCGACGACGGACTTCCGTGACGACCTGACGAAGGTCGACGTGCCGACGCTCGTCATCCACGGCGACTCGGACGCGATCGTGCCCTTCGAGGTGTCGGGCAAGCGCACCGCCGAGGCGATCCCGAACGCGCAGACGCACGTGATCGAGGGCGGCCCGCACGGCGTGTTGGCCTCGCACCGCGACGAGTGGAACGAGGCGGTCCTCCGCTTCCTCGCGTCCTGACCGCCCCGCTCCTCGCACCCCGGAGGTCTCCGGTCAGCCGCCCGTCACCGCACGACGGATCTGCTCGATCGGGACCTTCGGGGTGCGGTCTGCGTTCAGCAGGCCGTTCGTCTCCTGCATCGTGTCGGTGAGCTGCGTGTAGCAGGACCCGGCGAGGAAGGTGCTCGCCCGGATCGCGTCGTACAGGGCGGTGATGCGCGCGATCCAGTCGTCGCCGTCGACCGCGGAGGTGTAGCCCCAGCCGTCCTCGCGCTGCGCACCCGGCTGGTAGTCCACGCCCCCGAACTCGGTGAGCATGACCGGCTGTCCGCGGTCGACGGCGCCGCCGACGAGGATGCGCCGGTCGGCCGGACCCCGACCGCCGAGCAGCGCGGTGCGGGCCGCGTCGTCGGCGTAGGTCGCGGCGAGGCGCGGCCCGGAGCCCTCGTAGTCGTGGACCGTGACGATGTCCGACTCGACGTGCTCCCACCCGTCGTTCGAGATCACCGGTCGTGTCGGGTCGAGGGCGCGGGTCACGTCGGCGAGCGCCCGCGCGTAGGCCTGCTGTGCCGGGTCCGTCGCGATGTGCTGCACGCCCCAGCTCTCGTTCGCGGGGACCCACGTCACGATCGACGGGTGCGAGGCGTCGCGTTCGACGGCGTCCATCCACTCGCGCATCAGCCGCTGTACGGCCCGCGGGGTGAAGGCGTACGCGCCGGGAGCCTCGCCCCAGACGAGCAGGCCGAGCCGGTCGGCCCAGTACAGGAACCGCGGGTCCTCGATCTTCTGGTGGTTCCGCGCGGCGTTGAAGCCGAGCTCCTTGATCAGCTCGACCTCGCGGCGCAGGGCCGCGCGGGACGGCGCGGTCAGGTGGGAGTCCGGCCAGTAGCCCTGGTTGAGGACGCTCCGGACGTCGTACCCGCGTCCGTTGAGCAGGAACGCGCCGCCGTCGATGCCGACGGTGCGCAGCCCGAGGTACGAGCTGACGAGGTCGAGCGGCTCGCCGTCGCGGGGGAGGAGCGCGACCGTCGCGTCCACGAGTCGCGGTGTCTCCGGGGTCCAGTGCAGCTCGTCCTCGGCCTGGCCGTTCGTCTGGCGCGCGATGGGCAGCACGAGGTCGAACTCGTCGCCGGTGTCCCCGAGCGCGACCTCGACGGTCGCCAGGTGCTCGTCGCGCTCGTCCCACCACACCGCGACCCGGAGGCGCTCGCCGCCGCTCCGGGTGCCGGCGACGCGGACGGTCAGCCGGACCGTGGCGTGGTCGACGTTCGTCCACCGCAGGGCGGCGACGGACACCGACGGCACGGCCTCGAGCCAGACGGTCTGCCAGATGCCGGTGGTCCGGCGGTACCAGATGGCGTGCGGGTCCTCGTGCCAATCCTGCTTGCCACGCGGCTGGGTCAGGTCGTGCGGGTCGTCCTCCGCACGGACCACGAGCACGTGCTCGGCGTCCGGGTCGGTGCCGAGCGATTCGGTGACGTCGAGGGCGAACGGCGTGTGGCCGCCCTCGTGCTCGCCGACGAACCGGCCGTCGATCCAGACCCGTGCGCGGTGGTCGACGGCGCCGAAGTGCAGGACGAGGCGCGGGGCGTCGGAGCCGTACCCTGCGGCGTCGAGCTCGGCGCGCGTGATGGTGCGGCTGTACCAGACGACGGGGTGGAAGCCGGGCTCGTCGATGCCGGACGCCACGGACTCGGGCGGGAACGGCACGACGATGTCCCGCGCGTCCGGGAAGCCCGCCGACCAGCCGGGCTCGTCGCCGGTGTTCCGGAAGGACCACGTGCCGTCGAGGTCGGCCCACTGCGCGCGGACCAGCTGCGGGCGGGGGTACGTGCCGTCCTGCCGCGAGGCCAGGGGAGGAGTCGGGCGGGAAGCGGTGTCAGGTGCGGCGACGGTGCCGTCGAGCGTGCTCATGCCTCCATGCTCCCGACTCTGTACATCGTTGTAAAGAGGCACGCACCGATTACCGTACGCGTCGGTCCGGGTTCGTTCGCTCAGCCGATCGCGGCGTCGCGGGTCAGGACCATGAGGTCCATACGCCCCTGCTGCACGACCTCGCCGGCCTGGTTCCGGAGCGACACCAGGCGCTCGACGATCCCGGTGCGCCCGGAGCTCGTCGCCCGCGTGGAGAGGATCTCGACCTCGCACGTCACGGTGTCGCCGATGAACACCGGCGCCGTGAACCGCCACTGGTCGATGCCGAGGAGGGCCACCGCGGAGCCCTCGAACACCCCGGTCCGCGAGATGAGCCCGAGGCACAGCGAGGTCCCGAGCAGGCCGTGCACGATCCGCCGGCCGTACCGGGTGCCGGCCGCGAACTCCGCGTCGGTGTGCACCTGGTTGTTGTCGTTCGTCCACGAAGCGAAGGAGACGACGTCGGCCTCGGTGATCGTGCGACCCGGGGTCGTGAAGGTCTGTCCGGCAGCGAGGTCCTCGAGGTAGTGCGGCACCGGCCCATCCTCCCAGACCCGTCCGTCGCGGCCCCTCGACCACCCCGGCGTGACCGGCGTACCCCTGCGTGGAGGACGACGCAGCGGTGGACGCGTACCGTGCGGGGCATGAGCGACGAGGCACCGGACGACGTCAGCGACGGCACCCTCGGGGGGTGGATCGCGGAACGACGCTGGTACACCGCGAAGGGCCGCGACCCCCGCCTGCGCACCATCGCGCGCACGGCCGGCACGCGGCTGGTCCTCGACGAGCCCGACGACGCCGCCGCGGCCGTGCTCTACCAGGCCCCCGTGCTGTCGACCCCCGAGGGTCCGGTCGACGCGACGAGCGACCTCGAGTGGGTCCGCGCCCTCGCCGCCGCCGTCGACGCCGACCCGGACAGCCTCCGGCCGATCGGCAGGGTGACGGCTGCCCGCGTCCTCACCGGCGAGCAGTCGAACACCTCGATCATCTGCGACACCGAGGCCGGTCCGCAGGTCATCGTGAAGGTCTTCCGCGTCCTGCACCACGGCGACAACCCCGACGTGACCACGCAGCTCGCCCTGTCCGCCGCCGGCAGTGACCGCGTGCCGAACGTCTACGGCGCACTCCGCGGCTCCTGGCCGGACCCGGGTCGACCGGACGGCACCGCTTCCGGGCACCTCGCGTTCGCGCAGGAGTTCCTCCCCGGGCTCGCGGACGCCTGGCGCGTCGCCCTCCGCGACGCCCGGTCCGGGACCTCCGCCACCGACGACGCCGAAGCGCTCGGGACGGCGCTCGCCGAGGTGCACCGCACCCTGGCCACCGCACTCCCGACCGTCCCCGCCGACGAGTCGGCCCGCGCCGCCGCGATCGCGACGATGCACGCGCGCCTCGACGCGGCCGCCCGCGAGGCGCCCGTCGTCGCCGAGCACGCCGACGCCGTGCGCGCCGTCTACGACCGGGCAGCCGGCGTGGTGTGGCCGGACCTGCAGCGCATCCACGGCGACCTGCACCTCGGGCAGGTGCTCGCCGCCGGGCAGCCGCGCGGCTGGGTGTTCCTGGACTTCGAGGGTGAACCCCTCCGGCCGCTCACCGAGCGCTCGCTCCCCGACGTCACCCTCCGCGACGTCGCGGGCATGCTGCGGTCCTTCGACTACGTCGCGGGCGCGCTCGCGCAGGACGAGGAGCCGGCGGACGCGTCCGAGTGGGCGGCAGCGGCGCGGACGGCCTTCCTGGACGGCTACCGGACCGGCACGGGCGTCGACCTCGAGGCGCACCGCCAACTCCTCGACGCCTTCGAGCTCGACAAGGCGGTGTACGAGGTCGTCTACGAGGCGCGGAACCGACCCTCCTGGGTCGGCATCCCGCTCGGGGCCGTCACGCGCCTCGTCGCGCAGCACGGCTCCTGACCGGCGCGACCCGGTGACGGACGGGAGGCGCGGTGCGGGCCCGCACCGCGCCTCCCGTCCGTCAGGGGGTCGCGTCTGACGCGAGCCGGGCTAGTTGACCGGCCCCGTGTACTTCTCGCCCGGGCCCTTGCCCGGGGCGTCCGGGATCGCCGACGCCTCGCGGAAGGCGAGCTGCACCGAGCGGAGGCCGTCGCGCAGCGGCCGGGCGTGGTGGTCGCCGATCTCGGTGGCGGCGGCCGTGACGAGGCCGGCGAGCGCGGTGATGAGCTTGCGCGCCTCGTCGAGGTCGGTCTGCTCCTGCGGGTCGTCCGCGAGTCCGACCTTCACCGCAGCGGCGCTCAGCAGGTGGACCGCGACGGTGTTGATGAGCTCGACGGCGGGGACCTCCGAGATGTCCCGTGCTTCGTCGGCTGCGACGGCGTCGTTCGGCGGGGTGTCGGTCACGGTGCTCCTCTGCTAGGCTCTCCTGCGGCAGATGCTGTCGGTGTGTCCGGACTCGTGTGAACGAGGCCGATCATCCGGTCAGCGTCACGAAGAGGAGTCTCTCCCACCCGCGGCCGCGCACCACAGGCTACCGGGTCCACACCGCTCCACCGGCGCTCGCGCCGGTAGGCCGTCCCACCGGGACGACGTCGGGCGGCTGCCGAACGGGTCCACGATCCGTGCGTCAGAACTCCTCTCTCGTGCCGTCGCCCAGGGCAGAAGCCCCGGACGGCCACCACCTGATTGAAGGAGCTCCGCATCACCGATCCCCGTACCAACGACCGAATCCGCGTCCCCGAGGTCCGTCTTGTCGGACCCCAGGGCGAGCAGGTCGGCGTTGTCCCCATCGCCGTCGCACTGCGCCTCGCGCAGGAAGCCGAGCTGGATCTGGTCGAGGTCGCGCCGAACTCGAAGCCGCCCGTGGCCAAGATCATGGACTACGGCAAGTTCAAGTACGAGGCCGCTCAGAAGGCCAAGGAAGCCCGTCGCAACCAGGTGAACACGGACCTCAAGGAAGTCCGTTTCCGCCTGAAGATCGATGTGCACGACTACGAGACCAAGCGCAAGCGTGCCGAGGGCTTCCTCCTCGGTGGCGACAAGGTGAAGGCGATGATCCTCTTCCGTGGCCGCGAGCAGTCGCGTCCGGAGCAGGGTGTCCGTCTCCTCCAGAAGTTCGCCGAGGAGATCGCCGAGTTCGGCGTCGTCGAGTCGCGTCCGACCCAGGACGGCCGCAACATGACGATGATCATCGCCCCGCTCAAGAACAAGTCCGACGTCAAGGGCGAGCAGAACGCCAAGCGCGCTGCTCAGAAGGCCGAGCGTCGTGCGTCGGAGCACGCGGCGAAGGGCAGCGGGGCCGACGAGGCCACCGAGTCCGCGCCGGTGGAGTCCCCGGCCGAATAGGTCCCCGGACCGTCCCGCGCAGTTCCCCAGACCGCAACGGCGCGGCTCCCCATCCATCCCACGGAAAGGCACCTCCATGCCCAAGCAGAAGACCCACTCCGGGTCGAAGAAGCGCTTCAAGGTCACCGGCAGCGGCAAGATCATGAAGCAGCAGGCCGGTATGCGTCACAACCTCGAGGTCAAGAGCGCCAAGCGCAAGGCCCGCCTCAACGAGGACCAGGTCCTCGCGAAGGCCGACGCCAAGAACGTCAAGAAGCTTCTCGGCCACTGAGCCGGCGGAACGTAAAGGAACAGATCAATGGCACGTGTCAAGAGAGCGGTCAACGCCGCCAAGAAGCGTCGGGTCATCCTCGAGCGCGCCGAGGGCTACCGCGGTCAGCGTTCGCGCCTGTACCGCAAGGCGAAGGAGCAGGTCACCCACTCCCTCGTCTACGCCTACCGTGACCGTCACGCGAAGAAGGGCGAGTTCCGTCGCCTCTGGATCCAGCGCATCAACGCTGCGTCCCGTGCGAACGGCCTGACCTACAACCGCCTCATCCAGGGCCTGTCCCTGGCCGGCGTCGAGGTCGACCGTCGCATCCTCGCGGACCTCGCGGTGAACAACCCCGAGACCTTCGCCGCGCTCGTCGCGACCGCGAAGAACGCGCTGCCGGCCGACACCTCGGCCCCGAAGGCCGCGTAGTCACGCCAGCTCCCGAAGCCCCCGATCCGTCCGCGGAGCGGGGGCTTCGTGCATGCTGCGACACTTGAGGCGTGAGCGATCTCCTCGAGAACCCGAAGGCCGGACGTGTGAAGGCCGTCGCGGCCCTGGCGAAGAAGGACGTCCGTGCCGACACCGGCCTGTTCCTGCTCGAGGGGCCGCAGGCGGTGCGCGAGGCGATCGAGTACCGGCCGGAGCTGCTCCGCGAGCTGTACGTCACGCCGACCGCCGCCGCGCGCTACGCGCTGGACGACGCGCCGGTCGACACCTGGTTCGTGACCGAGCAGGTGCTCGAGGCGATGGCGGACACCGTCACCCCGCAGGGCGTCGTCGCCGTGTGCCAGCAGTTCCCGACGTCGGTGAAGGACGTGTTCCCCGACGACGTGCACGGACCGGAGGCGCGGGGCGCGTCCGCCCCGGAGGGCGCGCTCCCCGGGTTGGTCGCGATCCTCGAGCAGGTCCGCGACCCGGGGAACGCCGGCACCATCATCCGGGCGGCCGACGCCGCCGGCGCCGACGCCGTCGTCCTCACCGGGCGCAGCGTCGACCCGTACAACCCGAAGGTCGTCCGGTCGACCACGGGTTCGCTGTTCCACGTGCCGGTGTCGGTCGGCGCGACCCTCGCCGACGCCGTCTCGCGTGCGAAGTCGCTCGGCTACACGGTGCTCGCGGCCGACGTGTCCGGCGACGACCTCCCGGACGTCCGCGCCGACGGCATGCTCGACGGGCCGACCGCGTGGGTCTTCGGCAACGAGGCCCGCGGGTTGACCGACGAGGACCTCGCGCTCGTCGACCGCGCCGTGAAGGTGCCGATCTACGGCAGGGCCGAGTCGATGAACCTGGCCACGGCGGCCTCGGTCTGCCTGTACGAGTCGGCGTTCGCGCACCGCACCCGGTAGTCCTGCACAGGGGGACCGTCGCCCGGCGCCTCCGACCGTCCGTCCAGTGCAGGACGGCGGTATGCCAGGGGCCGGTAGGCTTGGGCCTCGTGTCAGAACCAGTGGAGATCAGCGAAGCGGCCGTCGCCGACGCGGTCGATCGGGCCCTCGCCGCGGTCCGCGCGACGACGACCGTGGCCGAGCTGAAGCAGGCCCGGACGGAGCACACCGGCGAGCAGTCGACGCTCGCCCGGATGAACGCGTCGATGCGCAGCGTGCCGAAGGAGCAGAAGGCCGAGGCCGGCAAGCTCGTCGGGCAGGCCCGTGGCCGGGTGAACGCCGCCGTCGCCGAGCAGGAGTCCGTCCTCGCCGAGGCCGAGGAACGCGCCCGGCTCGAGGCCGAGCGCGTGGACGTCACCGCACTGCCGGTCCGCCGCACGCCCGGGTCCCGGCACCCGCTCTCCGTCCTCAACGAGACCGTCGCCGACATCTTCGTCGGCATGGGGTGGGAGGTCGCGGAGGGCCCCGAGCTCGAGCACGAGTGGTTCAACTTCGACGCCCTGAACTTCGACCCGGACCACCCTGCTCGGGCGATGGCCGACACGATCTTCGTCGAGCCGGTGGACCGACACCTCGTCATGCGGACGCACACCTCCCCGGTGCAGGTGCGCTCGCTGCTCTCCCGCGACCTCCCGCTGTACGTCATCGCGCCGGGTCGCGTGTACCGCGCGGACGAGCTCGACGCGACGCACCTGCCGGTCTTCACCCAGGTCGAGGGCATCGCGATCGACAAGGGCCTGACGATGGCGCACCTGCGCGGCACGCTCGAGCACTTCGCCCGCCAGGTCTTCGGTGCCGAGGCGCAGATCCGCCTCCGCCCGAACTACTTCCCCTTCACCGAGCCCAGCGCCGAGATGGACGTCTGGCAGCCGAACGCCAAGGGCGGCGCGCGGTGGGTCGAGTGGGGCGGGTGCGGCATGGTCAACCCGAACGTGCTCCGGGCGGCGGGCATCGACCCCGACGAGTACCAGGGCTTCGCGTTCGGCATGGGCATCGAGCGGACGCTGCAGTTCCGCAACGGCCTGAACGACATGCGTGACTTCCTCGAGGGCGACATCCGCTTCTCGCAGCAGTTCGGAACGGTGGTCTGATGCGCGTCCCACTCCGTTGGCTCGGCGAGTCCGTCGACCTCCCCGACGACGTCTCCCTCGAGCACGTCCACGCGGCGCTCGTGTCGGTGGGCTTCGAGGAAGAGGACGTCCACACCTACGACCTCACCGGCCCGATCGTCGTCGGCCGCGTGCTCGAGCGCGAGCCCGAGCCGCAGAAGAACGGCAAGACGATCAACTGGTGCCAGGTCGACGTCGGCGAGTCCGAGCCCCGTGGCATCGTCTGCGGCGCGCACAACTTCGACGTGGGCGACCTCGTCGTCGTGACACTGCCCGGCGCCGTGCTCCCCGGTCCGTTCCCGATCGCCGCACGCAAGACCTACGGCCACGTGTCCGACGGCATGATCGCCTCGGCGCGTGAGCTCGGCCTCGGCGACGAGCACGACGGCATCCTCCGCTTCGCCGACCTCGGCATGGAGCCCGAGGTCGGTGCCGACGCCATCGCCCTGCTCGGCCTCGACGACGCCGCGGTCGAGATCAACGTCACCCCGGACCGCGGCTACGTGATGAGCATGCGCGGTGTCGCCCGCGAGTACGCGCACGCCACGGGCGCAACGTTCCACGACCCGGCGGCGCGGGTGACGCCCCGCAGCGGCGAGGGCTTCCGGGTCACCGTCGACGACCAGGCCCCGGTCCGCGGTCGGGTCGGCGCGCACACCTTCGTCACGCGCGTCGTGCGCGGCATCGACCCGACGCGGAAGACACCCGCGTGGATGGTGTCGCGGCTCGCGCTCGCGGGCGTGCGGTCCATCTCGTTGCCGGTCGACATCACGAACTACGTCATGTTCGAGCTCGGTCAGCCACTGCACGGCTACGACCTCGCCGAGGTCGTCGGCGGGCTCGGCGTGCGTCGGGCCACGGCCGGGGAGACCCTGACGACGCTCGACGACGTCGCTCGCGTGCTCGACCCCGAGGACCTCGTGATCACCGACGACGAGGGCCCCGTCGGCCTCGCCGGTGTGATGGGCGGCGCGCGCACCGAGATCTCGGACACCACGACCGACGTCCTCATCGAGGCCGCCGGCTTCGACCAGGTCTCGATCGCCCGCACCGCGCGGCGGCACAAGCTCCCGAGCGAGGCGTCCAAGCGCTTCGAGCGCGGCGTCGACCCGCTCGTCGCCGAGGCCGCGGCGAACCGTGCCGTCGAGCTGCTCGTCGAGCTCGCCGGTGGGACGGCGGACGCCCTCGGGTCGACCCTCGTCGACACCGAGCCGCGCCCGACGATCACGATGCGCACGTCCCGCCCGGCCGAGCTCGTCGGCGTCGAGTACACCGACGCCGAGGTGGTCGAGACGCTCCGGGCCATCGGTGCGACGGTCGAGGCCGACGGCGAGATGCTCGTCGTCACGCCGCCGAGCTGGCGCCCGGACCTCACCGACGACACCACCCTCGTCGAAGAGGTCGCCCGCATCGTCGGGTACGACCGCATCCCGAGCGTGCTGCCGGTGGCTCCGCCCGGCCGCGGCCTGACGCGCCACCAGCAGGCCCGCCGTCGGGTGGCCGCCGCCCTCGCCGCGGACGGCCTCGTCGAGGTCGTGACCGCGCCGTTCGTCTCGCAGGCCACGCAGGACGCCTACCCCGGCATCGACGGCGACGGGGGCCCGAGCGTCGTGCTCGCCAACGCCCTCGACAGCGAGCAGTCGCTGCTCCGGCGCAGCGGCCTGCCCGCGCTCGTGGACGCCGCGCGTCGCAACGTGTCCCGCGGCCTCGTGGACGTCGCGCTCTACGAGACCTCTCGCGTCTTCCTGCCGACCGAGGGCGTGCAGCTCGGCACCGGGTCAGTGCCCGCCGGAGCCGCACGGCCCGACTCCGAGACCCTCGCCGCCCTCGACGCCGCCCTCCCGCCGCAGCCGTTCCACCTGTCCGCGCTGCTCACGGGCAACCGCATCGTCAAGCAGCCCGGCGTGCAGCCCGAGCCCTACGGCATCGCGGACGCGCTCGACGTCGCCCGCGCGGTGGCCTGGGCCGTCGGCGTGCAGCTCCGGGTCGCGCAGACGAGCCACCCCTCCCTGCACCCCGGTCGTGCGGCGTCGCTCCTCGTGGGCGACACCGTCGTGGGTGTCGCAGGTGAGCTCCTGCCGGTCCTGACCGAGGCTGCGGTGCTCCCGCGCGTGGTCGCCGTCGTCGAGCTCGACCTCGATGCCCTGGTGGCCGCCGCTCCCGAACTCGTCTCGGTCGCGCCGATCGTCTCGTACCCAGCGGCGACGCAGGACCTCTCCCTCGTCGTCTCGGCCGACGTCCCAGCGGGCGACGTGCTCGACGTGGTCCGCTCTGGCGCCGGAGACCTGCTGGAGTATGCTCGGCTCGTGGACGACTACCGGGGCACCGGCGTGGACGAGGGACAGAAGTCCCTGACGTTCGCGCTGCGCTTCCGTGCCACGGACCGCACGCTGACCGCTGCCGAGGCCTCCGAGGCCCGTGACGGCGCCGTCCGACGTGCCGGCGAGCGATTCGGGGCGACCCTGCGCGACTGACCCACATCGGGATCAGCACCGCCCGGGGCCGCCGCCTCCGACTCCTCGACGAACAGTCCGACCAAAGGTGGAATCCCATGTCCGTATCCGTCGCCGTGGCGGGAGCCTCCGGCTACGCGGGCGGTGAGCTCCTGCGCGTGCTCTCCGCCCATCCCGAGTTCGACGTCAGGACGGTGACGGCGTTCTCGAACGCCGGACAGCCGCTCATCGCGACGCAGCCGCACCTCCGCTCGCTGTCGCACCTGACGCTGGTCGAGACGACGGCCGACAACCTGCGCGGACACGACGTGGTCTTCCTGGCCCTGCCGCACGGGCAGTCCGGAGCCATCACCGCGGAACTCGGCGACGAGGCGCTCGTCGTGGACTGCGGGGCGGACCACCGGCTGACGGACCCGGCGGCGTGGGAGGCGTTCTACGGCGGGGAGTACCACGGGGCGTGGACCTACGGCCTGCCGGAGCTCCTGCACGCGGCGCCGGCGCCGGGCTCCGCGGAGGAGTGGCGCGACGTCGACGACATCGCGGCGCAGGGCCGTCAGCGGACCGAGCTCGCCGGGACGAAGCGGATCGCCGTCCCCGGGTGCAACGTCACCGCGGTGACGCTCGGCATCCAGCCGGGCATCCAAGCCGGACTCGTCGAGTCGGACGACATCGTCGCAGTGCTGGCCGTCGGACCGAGCGGTGCCGGCAAGAAGCTCGCCACGACCTACCTCGCGGCCGAGATCATGGGCTCCGCCAGCGCCTACGCGGTCGGCGGCACCCACCGTCACGTGCCGGAGATCCAGCAGAACCTGCAGGTCGCCGGTGCCGCGGACGTCACCGTGTCCTTCACGCCGATGCTCGTGCCCATGGCGCGTGGCATCCTGGCGACCACCACCGCCAAGCTCGCCCCCGGGGTGAGCGCGCGCGACGTCCGGCTCGCCTGGGAGCAGGCCTACGCGGACGAGCCCTTCGTGCACCTGCTGCCCGAGGGCGAGTTCCCCCGGGTCGCCGACACGATCGGGGCGAACACCTGCCTGGTGGGCATCGCGGTCGACGAGGCCGCAGGCCGCGTCGTCGCGGTCAGCGCGCTGGACAACCTCGCCAAGGGCACCGCGGGCGCCGCGGTGCAGTCGGCCAACATCGCCCTGGGCCTCCCGGAGACCCTCGGCCTGAGCGTGGACGGAGTCGCACCGTGACCGACGTGACCACGACCGCCCAGAGCGAGTCGCGCCTCCAGGGCGTCACCGCGGCAGCGGGGTTCCGCGCGACCGGCGTGACGGCCGGTCTCAAGGCGAGCGGCAAGCCCGACGTCGCGCTCGTCGTCAACGACGGCCCCGACGCGGCGGTCGCAGCCGTCTTCACGAGCAACCGGGCGCAGGCACACCCCGTGATCTGGTCCCGCCAGGTCGTCGGCGACGGCGTCGCCCGGGCCGTCGTCCTCAACTCGGGCGGTGCGAACTGCTTCACGGGCCCGTTCGGGTTCCAGACCACGCACCTCACCGCCGAGGCGGTGGGCGCCGCCCTCGGCATCGGAGCGGGCGACGTCGTCGTGTGCTCGACCGGCCTGATCGGGGTCGGCGACCAGACGTTCCGTGACGGCGTGCTCCGCGGCGTCGACCTCGCTGCCGCGGCGCTCGACGCCGACGGCGGGCCGGACGCGGCCACCGCGATCATGACGACCGACACGAAGCCGAAGCAGTCGGAGGCGACCGAGGACGGCTGGACGATCGGCGGGATGGCGAAGGGCGCGGGCATGCTGGCACCCGGCCTGGCGACGATGCTGGTCGTCATCACGACGGACGCCGTGCAGACGCCGGACCAGCTCGACCAGGCGCTGCGCGCGGCGACCCGGGTGACGTTCGACCGCGTCGACTCGGACGGCTGCATGTCGACGAACGACACCGTCGTGCTGATGTCGTCCGGCGCGAGTGGCGTCACGCCCGAGGTCGGCGACTTCCAGGAGGCGTTGACCGCGGTCTGCGCGGACCTCGCCCGGCAGCTCCAGCAGGACGCCGAGGGCGCGAGCCACGACATCGCGATCGAGGTGGTCGGCGCGGCATCCGAGGACGACGCCGTCACCGTCGGACGCAGCGTCGCCCGGAACAACCTCTTCAAGGCCGCCGTGTTCGGCAACGACCCGAACTGGGGCCGGGTGCTCGCGGCGATCGGCACCACCGACGCCGCGTTCGACCCGTACGCGGTCGACGTCTCGATGAACGGCGTCCGGGTCTGTCACGCCGGCGCTCCGGACCAGCCGAGCGACGCGGTCGACCTGACGCCGCGCGACACGCACGTGCACATCGACCTCGGCGTCGGCCCGTACGCGGCGACGATCCTCACCAACGACCTCACGCACGACTACGTGCACGAGAACAGCGCGTACTCCAGCTGATGAGCGATCTGACGAAGCAAGAGGAGCACGAGCTCGCCGCCGTCAAGGCCGCGACGCTCATCGAGTCCCTGCCGTGGTTGAAGCGGTACTCGGGCAAGGTCGTCGTCGTGAAGTTCGGCGGCAACGCCATGGTGAACGACGACCTCAAGCGCGCGTTCGCCGAGGACATGGTCTACCTCCGGTACGCCGGCCTGCACCCGGTCGTGGTGCACGGCGGCGGCCCGCAGATCTCGGCGGCGCTCAAGGAGCAGGGCATCGAGTCCGAGTTCCGCGGCGGGTACCGCGTCACGACGACCGAGGCGATCACGGTCGTCCGCGACGTCCTCGCCGGCGAGGTGAACCGCGAGATCGTCGACCTGGTGAACGAGCACGGCGACGGCCTGGCCGTCGGGGTCTTCGGTGACGGCGGCTCGCTCTTCACCGGCGAGAAGAAGGGCGTCGTCGTGGACGGCGAGCACTTCGACCTCGGTCACGTCGGCGACATCACCCACGTCGACCCATCCGGTGTCCTCGCCGCGATCGAGGCCGGGCGCATCCCCGTCGTGTCGAGCATCGCGATCGACGACGAGCACCCGGACCAGGCACTCAACGTGAACGCCGACGCGGCCGCCGGTGCGCTCGCGATCGCGCTCAAGGCATCGAAGCTCATGATGCTCACGGACGTCCCCGGCCTGTACCGCAACTGGCCGGACCGCGACTCGATCGTCGACCTCATCGCGGTCGAGGAACTCCGCGAGCTGCTGCCGTCGCTCGAGTCGGGGATGATCCCGAAGATGACCGCGTGCCTCGACGCCGTGGTCGGCGGGGTCGGTGGCGCCACCATCATCGACGGCCGGATCCCGCACTCGATCCTGCTCGAGGTGTTCACCCTCCGCGGTGCGGGCACCGAGGTGATCCCGGACCCGAGCCGCCGCACCGAGAACCAGATGACCCACGCGGAGATCGGTCGACGCGTCGCAGCGTCGGTGGCCGCCTCCGGCGCGGGCCGGCACGAAGCAACGACCGAGAAGGGGCACGAGCAGTGAGCACCGAGACGCAGACCCAGACCTGGAACGACCGGTTCGGGGCGTCGCTCATGCGATCCCTGACCCCGCCGAAGATCATGCTCGAACGCGGCGAGGGCTGCCGTGTCTGGGACGTCGACGGCAACGAGTACCTCGACTTCCTCGCGGGCATCGCGGTGAACTCCCTCGGGCACGCCCACCCGGCGCTCGTCGCGGCAGTGAGCGACCAGGCGGCCAAGCTCGTGCACGTGTCGAACTACTTCGCCACGCCGCCGCAGCTCGAACTCGCCGAGCGACTCAAGCGCATCACGGGCGCCGGTGACGCGGGTCGCGTGTACTTCGGCAACTCCGGTGCCGAGGCGAACGAGGCAGCCTTCAAGCTCGCCCGCCTCAACCGCGGCGAGGACGGTCGCAAGACCCGGATCCTCGCGCTCAAGCAGGGCTTCCACGGCCGGACGATGGGCGCACTCGCCCTCACCGGCAAGCCCGCGCTGCAGCAGGACTTCCTGCCGATGGTGCCGGGCGTCGAGCACATCGACTCCACCGTCGAGGCGCTCGAGACAGCGATCGACGACACCGTCGCGGCGCTCATCGTCGAGCCGATCAAGGGCGAGGCCGGCGTGGTCGACCTGCCCGAGGGCTTCCTGCTCGCGGCCCGACGCCTCACCGAGGAGCACGGCGCGCTGTTCGTCCTCGACGAGATCCAGACGGGGGTCGGCCGCACGGGCAACTGGTTCACGTTCCAGGGCCACGGGTTCACCCCGGACGCCGTCACCATCGCCAAGGGCATCGCCGGTGGGTTCCCGATCGGCGCCCTGGTGACCTTCGGGTGGGCGTCGGAGCTCTTCTCGGCGGGGCAGCACGGGTCGACCTTCGGCGGCAACCCGCTGGGCACCCGCGTGGCGAACGCCGTCCTCGAGGAGATCGAACGCGCGGACCTCGTCGCCGGTGCGGTGACGAAGGGCGAGCGCATCCGTGCCGGGATCGCGAGCATCGGATCGCCCCTCGTCGAGGAGGTCCGGGGCACCGGGCTGCTCATCGGCGTCGGGCTGGCCGGTCCGGTCGCCGCCGCGGTGAGCGCCGATGCCCTGCGGCGCGGCCTCATCATCAACGCCCCGAACGAGTCGAGCCTGCGCATCGCGCCGCCGCTCATCGTGTCCGACGCCGAGATCGACGAGTTCGTGTCGATCCTCCGCGAGAGTCTGGCAGCAGTCGCTGCCGAGCACGCCGGCACCGAGCAGGGCACCCCCACCCAGGAGACCTCCGCATGACCCGCCACTTCCTCCGCGACGACGACCTGACGCAGGCCGAGCAGTCCGCGATCCTCGACCTCGCCGCCCGCATGAAGGCGGACCGGTGGGGCCAGAAGCCCCTGGCCGGCCCCCAGTCCGTCGCCGTGATCTTCGACAAGTCGTCCACCCGGACGCGCGTGTCCTTCCACGTCGGCATCTCCGACCTGGGCGGCAGCCCGCTCGTCATCACGACGGCGAACAGCCAGCTCGGCGGCAAGGAGACACCGTCGGACACCGCGCGTGTGCTCGAACGGATGGTGTCGGCGATCGTCTGGCGCACCTACGCGCAGTCGGGGCTCGAGGAGATGGCCGCCGGCACGAGCGTCCCCGTCGTGAACGCCCTGTCGGACGACTTCCACCCGTGCCAGCTCCTGGCTGACCTGCTGACGATCCGCGAGCACCGCGGCACGCTCGCCGGGCAGACCGTGGCCTTCATCGGTGACGGCGCGAGCAACATGGCGCAGTCGTACCTGCTCGCCGGTGCGACCGCTGGCATGCACGTACGCGTCGCCGCCCCGGCGTCGTTCTCGCCGGTGCAGTCCGTGGTCGAGGACGCCGAGCGTCGTGCTGCCGAGACCGGCGGATCGGTCCTCGTCGTGACCGATCCCGTGGCGGCGGTCGCCGGCGCGGACGTCGTCGTCACCGACACCTGGGTGTCGATGGGCAAGGAGGACGAGAAGCAGGCGCGACTCGACACCTTCGCCGGGTACCGGGTGGACGACGAGCTCCTCGGCCACGCTGCCGACGACGCGGTCTTCATGCACTGCCTGCCGGCCGACCGCGGGTTCGAGGTGACCGCCGAGGTGATCGACGGACCGCGGAGCATCATCTGGGACGAGGCGGAGAACCGACTGCACGCGCAGAAGGCCCTCCTCGCCTGGCTCCTGGCCGCGAGCGCCTGACCGGAGCACCCGCACCATGGCAGACCGCGTCGTCCTCGCGTACTCCGGCGGACTCGACTCCTCCGTCGGCATCGGCTGGCTGCGTGCCGCCACGGGCAAGGACGTCGTCGCCCTGACCGTCGACCTCGGTCAGGGCGGCGAGGACCTCGACGTCGTCCGGCAGCGGGCGCTCGACTGCGGCGCGGTCGAGGCCGTCGTCGTCGACGCGAAGGACGAGTTCGCGGACCGCCACGTGGTCCCGGCCCTCCGCGCCAACGCCCTCCTGCGCGGCCGGTCCCCACTCGTCACCGCCCTCGCCCGTCCGCTCGTGGCCGAGCACCTGACGACGGCCGCACGGCAGTTCGGCGCGGACGCCGTGGCGCACGGGTGCGCGGGCAAGGGGGACGACCAGGTCCGGTTCGAGGCTGCGGTCGCGGCACTCGCTCCCGGGCTCACCTGTCTCGCGCCCGTCCGCGACGAGGGGGCGTCCCGTTCGGGTGCTGCCGCCTCCGCCGCGGAGCGCGGGCTACCGGTGGACTCCCTGGCCGCGGGGTCGTACTCGGTCGACCAGACCGTGTGGGGTCGTGCGGTCACGGCCGGCGAGCTCGAGGACCCGTGGGGTGAGCCGCCGGCGGACTGCTTCGCCCTGACCCAGGACCCGACCCTCGTGCAGGAGCCGGACGAGGTCACCGTCACCTTCGAGCGTGGCGTCCCGGTCGCGCTCGACGGGCAGCGGTTCAGTCCACTCCTCGTCGTGCAGGAGCTCAACGCGGTCGCGGGCAAGCACGGCGTCGGACGCGTCGACGTCGTCGCCGACCGGCTCGTCGGCATCAAGTCGCGCAGCGTCTACGAGGTCCCGGCGGCGGCCGCCCTCACGATCGCGCACGAGGAACTCGAGCGCCTGACCCTCGAGCGGGACGTCCTGCGCGTCAAGCGACAGGTCGAGGCCGAGTGGGCGGACGCCGTGCACGACGGACGCTGGTTCGGTGGACTCCGTCGGGCGCTCGACGCCTTCGTGGAGCACACCCAGCAGCACGTGTCGGGCGACGTCCGGCTCCGGCTGCACGGAGGCCGCGCGGTCGTCACGGGGCGGCGCTCCGAGCAGAGCCTCTACGACTTCGAGCTCGCGACGCAGGAGGGGGACGACGGGTTCGACCGCGGCCTCGCCTCCGGGTTCGCCGGGCTCTGGTCGCTCCCCGGACGGGTCGCCGCGCGGCGTGACCTCGCCAACTGACGACGCACGACACCAGCACCACGCAGGACACCAGCACGACGCACGACACCAGCACCACGCACGACGCACGACGCACGACGCACGACACCAGCACCACCCACCCCACCGACCGAGAAGGCACCGACGTGACCGACGCGACCCAGCCCGCCGCCAAGACCGACGCCACCAACACCGGTGCCCTCTGGGGCGGCCGCTTCGCCGACGGCCCGAGCGCCGAGCTCGCCGAGCTGTCCCGGTCGACGCAGTTCGACTGGCAGCTCGCCCCCTACGACATCGCCGGGTCCCGAGCACACGCCCGAGCCCTGCAGGTCGCGGGCTACCTGACGGCCGACGAGCTCGACCGGATGACCGCAGGCCTCGACCGCCTGGAGGCCGCGCACGCCGACGGCTCGCTCCGCCCCGACCCCTCCGACGAGGACGTGCACGGCGCCCTCGAACGCCTGCTCATCGCGGACGTCGGCCCGGAACTCGGCGGCAAGCTCCGCGCCGGCCGTAGCCGGAACGACCAGATCGCGACCCTCGGCCGGATGCACATGCTCGACCACGGCCGCCGCATCGGGCACCTCGTCATCGACCTCGTCGACGCGATCACCCAGCAGGCGACCGAGCACCCGGACGCGATCATGCCCGGGCGCACCCACCTGCAGCACGCGCAGCCGGTCCTGCTCGCCCACCACCTCCTCGCGCACGCGTGGCCGCTCGTCCGCGACCTCGAGCGTCTGCGCGACTGGGCCGACCGCGCGAGTGTGAGCCCCTACGGTGCCGGTGCCCTCGCGGGCAGCTCGCTCGGGCTCGACCCGGCCGCGATCGCCCGCGACCTCGGCTTCGCGCGCCCGCTCGACAACTCGATCGACGCGACCGCGGCGCGTGACGTCGTCGCCGAGTTCGCCTTCGTCCTCGCGCAGATCGGCATCGACGTCTCCCGCCTGGCCGAGGAGGTCATCCTCTGGAACACGAAGGAGTTCGGTTTCGTCCGGCTGCACGACGCGTTCTCGACCGGCTCGAGCATCATGCCGCAGAAGAAGAACCCGGACATCGCCGAGCTCGCGCGCGGCAAGTCCGGGCGACTGATCGGCAACCTGACCGGTCTGCTCGCAACGCTGAAGGGCCTGCCGCTGGCCTACAACCGTGACCTGCAGGAGGACAAGGAGCCCGTCTTCGACTCCGTCGCCCAGCTCGAGGTCCTGCTACCGGCGTTCACCGGCATGATCGCGACGCTGTCCTTCGACACCGACCGGATGGCGGAGCTCGCGCCACAGGGCTTCTCGCTCGCGACCGACGTCGCCGAGTGGCTGGTCCGGCAGGGGGTGCCGTTCCGCGACGCGCACGAGATCTCCGGTGCACTCGTCCGGTACTGCGAGGAGCGCGGCATCGAGCTCGACGACCCGTCGGACGACGAGTACCGGAAGGTGTCGGAGCACCTGACGCCGGCCGTCCGCGAGGTCCTCACCGTCGAGGGCAGTGTCGCCTCGCGCTCGGGGGTCGGTGGGACCGCTCCCGAGCGGGTCCGCGAGCAGCTCGCCGACCTGACCGGGCGGATCCGTACCCTCGCCGAGGGCGCTCCCTCCGCCCGATGACCGACGGCAGGTTGGCGCTGCTCTCCGAGCTCGCCCCGATCGGCGCTCCGGCCCTGCTCGGTGCGACGATCGCGGGGCGGGGCGTGACGCTGCGGATCACCGAGGTCGAGGCGTACTCCGGCGCGACCGACCCCGGCTCGCACGGGCACCGTGGTCCGACACCGCGCAACCGTCACCTGTTCGGTCCTCCCGGCACGCTGTACGCCTACCGCTCGTACGGCATCCACACCTGCGTCAACGTCGTCAGCGGCCCGGACGGCACCTCGTCCGGCTCGCTCCTCCGTGCCGCCGAGGTGGTCGACGGCGCCGCGACGGCGCGTGCCCGCCGCGGCGACTCCGTCCCCGAGGTCGCGTTGGCGCGCGGTCCCGGCAACCTCGGCGGGGCGCTCGGCGCGGTGCTCGGCACCGACGACGGCACCTCGCTGCTCGACGGATCCGGCCCGTTCGTGCTCACCCTGGCACCCGGTCTGGAGGCGCGGATCGCCGTCCACGGACCGGCCCGCGTCGTCGAGGAGCTGCTGCAGGAGACCGTGGTGGGCCGCGACGGCGCGCCGGTCGCGCGCATCTCGCGCGGTCCGCGCACCGGCGTCGGCGGCGTCGCCGGCGGCGCACGCTTCCCGTGGCGGTTCTGGCTGACGGGCGACCCGACGGTCTCGACGTACCGCCGGCACAAGGGCGCGCTCGACTGATCCCCACCGTCACGGCCGGCCCGCGCCGGTACGATGTCGAGGTGTCCAGTGATACCGCGCTCGATGTCCTGACGCGCCAGCAGAACGACCCCGCCTTCGCCTCGGTGTGGGACGAGTTGCGCTGGCGTGGTCTGGTGCACGTCTCGACCGACGAGACCGCACTCAAGGAGGCCCTCGACGGCGAGCCGGTCACGTACTACTGCGGGTTCGACCCGACCGCACCGTCGTTGCACTGCGGCAACCTGCTCCAGCTGTTGACCATGCGTCGGCTCCAGCTCGCGGGGCACAAGCCGCTCGCGCTCGTCGGCGGCTCGACCGGACTCATCGGGGACCCACGTCCGACCGCCGAGCGCACGTTGAACACCCCGGAGACGGTGGCCGAGTGGGTGACCAGGCTGCAGGGCCAGGTGTCGCGCTTCCTCAGTCCCGACGGCGACAACGGCGTGCGGCTCGTGAACAACCTGGACTGGACGGCTCCGCTGTCCGCCATCGACTTCCTCCGCGACATCGGCAAGTACTTCCGTGTCAACTCCATGCTCAAGAAGGACGCCGTCGCCGCGCGCCTCAACTCCGACGCGGGGATCAGCTACACCGAGTTCAGCTACCAGATCCTGCAGGGGCTCGACTACCGCGAGCTCTTCCGGCAGTACGGGTGCACGCTGCAGACCGGCGGATCCGACCAGTGGGGGAACCTGACCTCGGGGACGGAGCTCATCCGTCGCACCGAGGGAGAGTCGGTGCACGCGTTCGGCACGCCGCTCATCACGAACTCGGACGGCACGAAGTTCGGCAAGAGCGAGGGCAACGCGATCTGGCTCGACCCGGAGATGACGTCGCCGTACGCCTTCTACCAGTTCTGGCTCAACACCGCGGACGCCGACGTCGTGGCACGCCTGCGCGAGTTCACCTTCCTGACCCGCGACGAGATCGACCGGCTCGAGCGCGCGGTGGCCGACGAACCCTTCCGTCGCGAAGCCCAGCGCACCCTCGCCTTCGAGGTGACCGCGGTCGTGCACGGTGTCGACGCCACGAACGCAGTGATCGACGCGAGTGCGGCGTTGTTCGGCAACGGCGACCTGGGCGCGCTCGACGCGGACGTCCTGCGGTCGGCGATCGCGGAGCTCCCGGGCTCGGTGACGCTCGGCGGTGACGCCGACGTCGCCCGGGCCCTCGTGGAGACCGGACTCGTGAAGTCGCTCGGCGAAGCCCGCCGCGCCGTCGACCAGGGCGGGGTCTCCGTGAACAACGTCCGCGTCGAGGACGCGACCGCACCGCTGTCGGCAGCCGCGCTGCCCGGGGGAGTGCTCGTGCTCCGTCGTGGCAAGAAGACCCTCGCCGGCGTGACCATCGTCTGATCGTCGGCGCCCGTTCGAGCCCGGTTCCCGTGTGGGAACCGGGCTCGAGTCCGTCCAGGGGCTTGGTGTTGCAGAACGCGACACGCCCGGGATGTTGCACGTCTTGGCGGTGCCGGTCCGCGCCACGTAGAGTTCCTACTCGTCACCCCAAAGGTGCGGCGGAGCGGCTGGAGCGAAAGCCCAGAGCCTGCCGGCCTCAAGCGGGGACGATCCTCCACTGAAGTTCGACACCGGCCTTGTGCTGGATCGCTTCGACGCTTAGGATGACTACTCCACCGGCCCTCTCCTACGGGATGAGCCACAGGACCTCGGTCCGACGCCCAGCCGGTGGTGCCAAGAACACAATGCCCCTCTGGCGGAACCTGTTTCGGGTCGAGTGGGGGGTGCGTCTGGTCCTTGAGAACTCAACAGCGTGCACATTGTCAATGCCAATTTATTGACCCCGTGCGACCGCAGCTTTGGTTGTGGTCGTCGGAGACAATTCCTTTTGGATTGAATTGATTGTCAGTAGACAGTCTTTACAGTCAGTTTCAACTCGCTGACACTTCGGTGTTGGTTGTAATTTTTTTACGGAGAGTTTGATCCTGGCTCAGGACGAACGCTGGCGGCGTGCTTAACACATGCAAGTCGAACGATGATCAGGAGCTTGCTCCTGTGATTAGTGGCGAACGGGTGAGTAACACGTGAGTAACCTGCCCCTGACTCTGGGATAAGCGTTGGAAACGACGTCTAATACTGGATATGACTACTGGCCGCATGGTCTGGTGGTGGAAAGATTTTTTGGTTGGGGATGGACTCGCGGCCTATCAGCTTGTTGGTGAGGTAATGGCTCACCAAGGCGACGACGGGTAGCCGGCCTGAGAGGGTGACCGGCCACACTGGGACTGAGACACGGCCCAGACTCCTACGGGAGGCAGCAGTGGGGAATATTGCACAATGGGCGAAAGCCTGATGCAGCAACGCCGCGTGAGGGATGACGGCCTTCGGGTTGTAAACCTCTTTTAGTAGGGAAGAAGCGAAAGTGACGGTACCTGCAGAAAAAGCACCGGCTAACTACGTGCCAGCAGCCGCGGTAATACGTAGGGTGCAAGCGTTGTCCGGAATTATTGGGCGTAAAGAGCTCGTAGGCGGTTTGTCGCGTCTGCTGTGAAATCCCGAGGCTCAACCTCGGGCTTGCAGTGGGTACGGGCAGACTAGAGTGCGGTAGGGGAGATTGGAATTCCTGGTGTAGCGGTGGAATGCGCAGATATCAGGAGGAACACCGATGGCGAAGGCAGATCTCTGGGCCGTAACTGACGCTGAGGAGCGAAAGCGTGGGGAGCGAACAGGATTAGATACCCTGGTAGTCCACGCCGTAAACGTTGGGCGCTAGATGTAGGGACCTTTCCACGGTTTCTGTGTCGTAGCTAACGCATTAAGCGCCCCGCCTGGGGAGTACGGCCGCAAGGCTAAAACTCAAAGGAATTGACGGGGGCCCGCACAAGCGGCGGAGCATGCGGATTAATTCGATGCAACGCGAAGAACCTTACCAAGGCTTGACATACACCGGAAACGGCCAGAGATGGTCGCCCCCTTGTGGTCGGTGTACAGGTGGTGCATGGTTGTCGTCAGCTCGTGTCGTGAGATGTTGGGTTAAGTCCCGCAACGAGCGCAACCCTCGTTCTATGTTGCCAGCGCGTTATGGCGGGGACTCATAGGAGACTGCCGGGGTCAACTCGGAGGAAGGTGGGGATGACGTCAAATCATCATGCCCCTTATGTCTTGGGCTTCACGCATGCTACAATGGCCGGTACAAAGGGCTGCGATACCGTAAGGTGGAGCGAATCCCAAAAAGCCGGTCTCAGTTCGGATTGAGGTCTGCAACTCGACCTCATGAAGTCGGAGTCGCTAGTAATCGCAGATCAGCAACGCTGCGGTGAATACGTTCCCGGGCCTTGTACACACCGCCCGTCAAGTCATGAAAGTCGGTAACACCCGAAGCCGGTGGCCTAACCCTTGTGGAAGGAGCCGTCGAAGGTGGGATCGGTGATTAGGACTAAGTCGTAACAAGGTAGCCGTACCGGAAGGTGCGGCTGGATCACCTCCTTTCTAAGGAGCATCTGGCACCGTTTGGTGTCCAGGCGCCGGATCGAGACGAACGTTCTCGCCGGTAGCTCATGGGTGGAACATTGACAGTGCAGTCGGGAGCGTAGCTTCTGGCCTGAGTACGTCTGCTTCTTCGGGGGTGGGTTGGAACGGGTCGGGGTGAGCGGGTCGGCTGGTGCACGTTGTTGGGTCCTGAGGGACCAGGCTTCTCCTGCCGGTTGGTGGGAGGGTTGAGCCGTGTTGGGGAGTTGATCTTCCTGGCGGGTTCTTCGGTGGGCTGCATGAAGCTGACGCGTTGTGTGTCGGGGGAGTGTGGTGCCGATCGTATGTTGAGAACTACACAGTGGACGCGAGCATCTTAGATCGCTCGTGACGATGATGACGCCTTTCGGGGTGGTTGTTGTTGTTCGAGTCGATCGCAATTTTAATCTTTGTGGTCAAGTTTCTAAGAGCAAACGGTGGATGCCTTGGCATCTGGAGCCGAAGAAGGACGTAGAAATCTGCGATAAGCCTCGGGGAGCTGATAATCGAGCTGTGAGCCGAGGATTTCCGAATGGGGAAACCCCGCTGGGCGCTTTTGTGACCTGGTGACTCCCGCCTGAATATATAGGGCGGGTAGAGGGAACGTGGGGAAGTGAAACATCTCAGTACCCACAGGAAGAGAAAACAACATGTGATTCCGTGAGTAGTGGCGAGCGAAAGCGGATGAGGCTAAACCGATCATGTGTGATAGCCGGCGGGCGTTGCATGGTCGGGGTTGTGGGACACGTCGCTCAGTTCTGCCGGACTGGGGCGGTTACAGCGCATCATAGTCGAACCGGTTTGAAAGCCGGGCCGTAGTGGGTGCCAGCCCCGTAGACGAAATGGTGTTATGGCCGGATGTGTATCCCAAGTAGCACGGGGCCCGAGAAATCCCGTGTGAATCTGTCAGGACCACCTGATAAGCCTAAATACTCCCAGATGACCGATAGCGGACAAGTACCGTGAGGGAAAGGTGAAAAGTACCCCGGGAGGGGAGTGAAATAGTACCTGAAACCGTTTGCTTACAAACCGTCGGAGCATCCTTGTTGATGTGACGGCGTGCCTTTTGAAGAATGAGCCTGCGAGTTAGTGATATGTGGCGAGGTTAACCCGTGTGGGGCAGCCGTAGCGAAAGCGAGTCTGAATAGGGCGATTCAGTCGCATGTCCTAGACCCGAAGCGAAGTGATCTATCCATGGCCAGGTTGAAGCGACGGTAAGACGTCGTGGAGGACCGAACCCACTTCAGTTGAAAATGGAGGGGATGAGCTGTGGATAGGGGTGAAAGGCCAATCAAACTTCGTGATAGCTGGTTCTCTCCGAAATGCATTTAGGTGCAGCGTTGCGTGTTTCTCGCCGGAGGTAGAGCTACTGGATGGCCGATGGGCCTCAACAGGTTACTGACGTCAGCCAAACTCCGAATGCCGGTGAGTGAGAGCGCAGCAGTGAGACGGTGGGGGATAAGCTTCATCGTCGAGAGGGAAACAACCCAGACTACCAACTAAGGCCCCTAAGCGTGTGCTAAGTGGGAAAGGATGTGGAGTTGCACAGACAACCAGGAGGTTGGCTTAGAAGCAGCCACCCTTGAAAGAGTGCGTAATAGCTCACTGGTCAAGTGATTCCGCGCCGACAATGTAACGGGGCTCAAGCACACCGCCGAAGTTGTAGATTTCGCACACAGACAAGCCTTCGTGGTTCAGTCGTGCGGAGTGGTAGGAGAGCGTCGTGTGGCGAGTGAAGCGGCGGAGTAATCCAGCCGTGGACGCCACACGAGTGAGAATGCAGGCATGAGTAGCGAAAGACGGGTGAGAAACCCGTCCTCCGAAAGACCAAGGGTTCCAGGGCCAGGTTAATCCGCCCTGGGTAAGTCGGGACCTAAGGCGAGGCCGACAGGCGTAGTCGATGGACAACGGGTTGATATTCCCGTACCGGCGAACAACCGCCCAAGCTAATCCAGTGGTGCTAAGAGTCCTAACCCGGACTGTCCGGATCCCTTCGGGGTGATGGTGGCCGGTCTAACGCTCGACCCCATGCTGGTGCGGCTAGCGTATGAACAGGTGTGACGCAGGAAGGTAGCTGAGCCAGGCGATGGTATCCGTAAGGTGAACCTGGTGTAAGGATGTAGGGCTGACGATAGGCAAATCCGTCGTCTATATGCCTGAGACCCGACGCGTACCCGTAAGGGGAAATCAGTGATCCTATGCTGCCGAGAAAAGCATCGACGCGAGGTTGCAGCCGCCCGTACCCGAAACCGACTCAGGTGGTCAGGTAGAGAATACCAAGGAGATCGAGATAATCGTGGTTAAGGAACTCGGCAAAATGCCCCCGTAACTTCGGGAGAAGGGGGGCCGGACACGTGACACGACTTCTCGTTGTGGAGCGTTGAAGGCCGCAGAGACCAGTGGGAAGCGACTGTTTACTAAAAACACAGGTCCGTGCGAAGTCGCAAGACGATGTATACGGACTGACGCCTGCCCGGTGCTGGAAGGTTAAGAGGAGGGGTTAGCCTTTGGGCGAAGCTCTGAATTTAAGCCCCAGTAAACGGCGGTGGTAACTATAACCATCCTAAGGTAGCGAAATTCCTTGTCGGGTAAGTTCCGACCTGCACGAATGGCGTAACGACTTCCCAGCTGTCTCAACCGCGAACTCGGCGAAATTGCACTACGAGTAAAGATGCTCGTTACGCGCAGCAGGACGGAAAGACCCCGTGACCTTTACTACAGCTTGGTATTGGTGTTCGGTGTGGCTTGTGTAGGATAGGTGGGAGACTGTGAAGCGGGCACGCTAGTGTTCGTGGAGTCATTGTTGAAATACCACTCTGGTCACTCTGGATGTCTAACGTAGGACCCTGATCGGGTTCATGGACAGTGCCTGGTGGGTAGTTTAACTGGGGCGGTTGCCTCCCAAAGAGTAACGGAGGCGCCCAAAGGTTCCCTCAACCTGGTTGGCAATCAGGTGGCGAGTGTAAGTGCACAAGGGAGCTTGACTGTGAGACTGACAGGTCGAGCAGGGACGAAAGTCGGGACTAGTGATCCGGCAGTGGCTTGTGGAAGCGCTGTCGCTCAACGGATAAAAGGTACCTCGGGGATAACAGGCTGATCTTGCCCAAGAGTCCATATCGACGGCATGGTTTGGCACCTCGATGTCGGCTCGTCGCATCCTGGGGCTGGAGTAGGTCCCAAGGGTTGGGCTGTTCGCCCATTAAAGCGGTACGCGAGCTGGGTTTAGAACGTCGTGAGACAGTTCGGTCCCTATCCGCTGCGCGCGTTGGAAATTTGAGAAGATCTATCCCTAGTACGAGAGGACCGGGATGGACGAACCTCTGGTGTGTCAGTTGTTCTGCCAAGGGCACCGCTGATTAGCTACGTTCGGACCGGATAACCGCTGAAAGCATCTAAGCGGGAAGCCGTCTTCGAGATGAGATTTCCATGCACCTTGAGTGTGAGAGGCTCCCAGCAGACTACTGGGTTGATAGGCCGGATGTGGAAGCGGGGACTAACGACCCGTGGAGCTGACCGGTACTAATAAGCCGAAGACTTGACAACACACTTTTTACCCACACCATCCGTGGTGTGGGGCTCGCGTCCACTTTGTGGTTCCCGACAGACGATCGGGAACACGAGAACTGAACACCGCAATGCATGCGGGAACAGCTTTCTTGATCCAAGGGTCAAGTCGAAGGTGTTCCGGTGGTCATAGCGAGAGGGAAACGCCCGGTCACATTCCGAACCCGGAAGCTAAGCCTCTCAGCGCCGATGGTACTGCAAGGGGGACCTTGTGGGAGAGTAGGACGCCGCCGGACTCAAATATTGCACCACCAAGAAACCCCTGACCGGCACCGGTCAGGGGTTTTCTGCGTTCCGGAGTGATGTGCTCCTCGGTGTGCCGGCGTTGGGTGGCTCGAGAACCGCTCAGTGTAGGTGTTCTCCGCACGCACCTACCCTTTCCGTCCTAGCCGGCTGCACCGGGCTGGTGCCCTCACCGATGAGCGCCGGAGGAAGCAGAGACTCTGCTGATGCTCACCAGGAGCTGGATAGCCGTAGCTTCCGACGGATCCGCCATGTCAGCGACGGCTGAGGTTGACGACAAGGCTGCCTGGCGTCGCTCCCGTTGGCATCGGGGTCGTCGGGCCGTGGCAGGACCCGTTCGTGAGGCGGGCAGTTCCTGGCGCCGGAGCGGTGGTGGGGCGCGATCCGATGGATGACGCGAGCTGCTGGTCGGGACGGTGCACGCAGGAGCTTCCTCGGTGCGACAGACTCGAGCGCGATCAGCTCTTGTGAGCTCGTGCGTCGCCGAGCTGTCCATCGTCTGGTCAGGAGCGGACGCCGGGTACGCCAGCGACGTCGATGATCGCTGGGCGCACCGCGTTTCCCTGGACCAGGACGGGCTTGTTGCGCGACCGAAGTGCGCCGATGCGCCTGGGGTGGGAGCAGTGGGCTGCGCGGACGCCGCAGCCTGAGCGCTCCGGTCGGTTGCGCGCCGTCCCGCAGAGGCAGGACGGAGTCGACCCCCGGGAGTTCCCGGCGGGTACTTGCGATCGGGTCCGGAGGAAGGCAGCGGCCTCGGCTGCTCGCAAGGTCGGCTGCGACGGTAGCTCGCGCCGCTCGTTCGCCTGATCTCGACACCGTCGCGCGCGGAGACGCCTTCCCGGCGGGGAGCGATGCCGCTGCGTCTCCCACTGCGCGGTCCAGTACCGTCCTGCAGCTGGGCAAGCCGCGATCGCGGAGCCTCAGCAGGGTCGCTCGCCCGGGAGCCGTGCTTGCGGACCGTCGGAGCAAGGCGTCGGGACACGTCGACACCGCGAGGTCCGTGTAGCACCCCCCGAGCGGCCGCTCCTCGAGCTCTCCCATTCCCGCCGGGAGCCGGCCGATCGACTGACGATCTCCGCGCTGCGGGCGCGACGGCTTCGTTCGCTCGGTCAGATGCGCTGGAGTGGGACAAGGCGCGAGCGCATGCGCAGGGGCAGGGCACCGGTCGCAGCCGATGTCAGCATGGATCGACGGACCGACGCGACCTCCCCGCCACCGTGCGCACGGCCGGGAGTCGCCGAGAGACGCACAGCGGCCGTCGTGGCGCCGCAACAGACCGTCCTCGGGCCAGCCGGCTCCTCGCCTTGCCCGCAGTGACACCACGGTCCGTCTCTGCGCAGCAGCGGGCCGATGCTGGCCAGAGCTCCCGGTACCCCGGCTTCCGCGCAGATCCAGGGAAGACGGGGTACGACACGCCCGGGATGTACGACAGTTCGCGCGTTCGTTCACCTCCACGTAAAGTAATCACTCGTTGCCGCTGAGGCGGAGAACGGAACGGCCGAGACGGTCACCGAGGTGCAAGCCACGGGGATGCAGTCCGGACGGGGTCCCGCACCGGCAACCAACTCCCTGATCAAGACACTGATTCCGGTCATGTCGCGACGGGATGCAAGAACGAATGCCTCTCTGGCGGAACCTGTTTCGGGTCGAGTGGGGGGTGCGTCTGGTCCTTGAGAACTCAACAGCGTGCACATTGTCAATGCCAATTTATTGACCCTGTGCGACCGCAGCTTTGGTTGTGGTCGTCGGAGACAATTCCTTTTGGATTGAATTGATTGTCAGTAGACAGTCTTTACAGTCAGTTTCAACTCGCTGACACTTCGGTGTTGGTTGTAATTTTTTTACGGAGAGTTTGATCCTGGCTCAGGACGAACGCTGGCGGCGTGCTTAACACATGCAAGTCGAACGATGATCAGGAGCTTGCTCCTGTGATTAGTGGCGAACGGGTGAGTAACACGTGAGTAACCTGCCCCTGACTCTGGGATAAGCGTTGGAAACGACGTCTAATACTGGATATGACTACTGGCCGCATGGTCTGGTGGTGGAAAGATTTTTTGGTTGGGGATGGACTCGCGGCCTATCAGCTTGTTGGTGAGGTAATGGCTCACCAAGGCGACGACGGGTAGCCGGCCTGAGAGGGTGACCGGCCACACTGGGACTGAGACACGGCCCAGACTCCTACGGGAGGCAGCAGTGGGGAATATTGCACAATGGGCGAAAGCCTGATGCAGCAACGCCGCGTGAGGGATGACGGCCTTCGGGTTGTAAACCTCTTTTAGTAGGGAAGAAGCGAAAGTGACGGTACCTGCAGAAAAAGCACCGGCTAACTACGTGCCAGCAGCCGCGGTAATACGTAGGGTGCAAGCGTTGTCCGGAATTATTGGGCGTAAAGAGCTCGTAGGCGGTTTGTCGCGTCTGCTGTGAAATCCCGAGGCTCAACCTCGGGCTTGCAGTGGGTACGGGCAGACTAGAGTGCGGTAGGGGAGATTGGAATTCCTGGTGTAGCGGTGGAATGCGCAGATATCAGGAGGAACACCGATGGCGAAGGCAGATCTCTGGGCCGTAACTGACGCTGAGGAGCGAAAGCGTGGGGAGCGAACAGGATTAGATACCCTGGTAGTCCACGCCGTAAACGTTGGGCGCTAGATGTAGGGACCTTTCCACGGTTTCTGTGTCGTAGCTAACGCATTAAGCGCCCCGCCTGGGGAGTACGGCCGCAAGGCTAAAACTCAAAGGAATTGACGGGGGCCCGCACAAGCGGCGGAGCATGCGGATTAATTCGATGCAACGCGAAGAACCTTACCAAGGCTTGACATACACCGGAAACGGCCAGAGATGGTCGCCCCCTTGTGGTCGGTGTACAGGTGGTGCATGGTTGTCGTCAGCTCGTGTCGTGAGATGTTGGGTTAAGTCCCGCAACGAGCGCAACCCTCGTTCTATGTTGCCAGCGCGTTATGGCGGGGACTCATAGGAGACTGCCGGGGTCAACTCGGAGGAAGGTGGGGATGACGTCAAATCATCATGCCCCTTATGTCTTGGGCTTCACGCATGCTACAATGGCCGGTACAAAGGGCTGCGATACCGTAAGGTGGAGCGAATCCCAAAAAGCCGGTCTCAGTTCGGATTGAGGTCTGCAACTCGACCTCATGAAGTCGGAGTCGCTAGTAATCGCAGATCAGCAACGCTGCGGTGAATACGTTCCCGGGCCTTGTACACACCGCCCGTCAAGTCATGAAAGTCGGTAACACCCGAAGCCGGTGGCCTAACCCTTGTGGAAGGAGCCGTCGAAGGTGGGATCGGTGATTAGGACTAAGTCGTAACAAGGTAGCCGTACCGGAAGGTGCGGCTGGATCACCTCCTTTCTAAGGAGCATCTGGCACCGTTTGGTGTCCAGGCGCCGGATCGAGACGAACGTTCTCGCCGGTAGCTCATGGGTGGAACATTGACAGTGCAGTCGGGAGCGTAGCTTCTGGCCTGAGTACGTCTGCTTCTTCGGGGGTGGGTTGGAACGGGTCGGGGTGAGCGGGTCGGCTGGTGCACGTTGTTGGGTCCTGAGGGACCAGGCTTCTCCTGCCGGTTGGTGGGAGGGTTGAGCCGTGTTGGGGAGTTGATCTTCCTGGCGGGTTCTTCGGTGGGCTGCATGAAGCTGACGCGTTGTGTGTCGGGGGAGTGTGGTGCCGATCGTATGTTGAGAACTACACAGTGGACGCGAGCATCTTAGATCGCTCGTGACGATGATGACGCCTTTCGGGGTGGTTGTTGTTGTTCGAGTCGATCGCAATTTTAATCTTTGTGGTCAAGTTTCTAAGAGCAAACGGTGGATGCCTTGGCATCTGGAGCCGAAGAAGGACGTAGAAATCTGCGATAAGCCTCGGGGAGCTGATAATCGAGCTGTGAGCCGAGGATTTCCGAATGGGGAAACCCCGCTGGGCGCTTTTGTGACCTGGTGACTCCCGCCTGAATATATAGGGCGGGTAGAGGGAACGTGGGGAAGTGAAACATCTCAGTACCCACAGGAAGAGAAAACAACATGTGATTCCGTGAGTAGTGGCGAGCGAAAGCGGATGAGGCTAAACCGATCATGTGTGATAGCCGGCGGGCGTTGCATGGTCGGGGTTGTGGGACACGTCGCTCAGTTCTGCCGGACTGGGGCGGTTACAGCGCATCATAGTCGAACCGGTTTGAAAGCCGGGCCGTAGTGGGTGCCAGCCCCGTAGACGAAATGGTGTTATGGCCGGATGTGTATCCCAAGTAGCACGGGGCCCGAGAAATCCCGTGTGAATCTGTCAGGACCACCTGATAAGCCTAAATACTCCCAGATGACCGATAGCGGACAAGTACCGTGAGGGAAAGGTGAAAAGTACCCCGGGAGGGGAGTGAAATAGTACCTGAAACCGTTTGCTTACAAACCGTCGGAGCATCCTTGTTGATGTGACGGCGTGCCTTTTGAAGAATGAGCCTGCGAGTTAGTGATATGTGGCGAGGTTAACCCGTGTGGGGCAGCCGTAGCGAAAGCGAGTCTGAATAGGGCGATTCAGTCGCATGTCCTAGACCCGAAGCGAAGTGATCTATCCATGGCCAGGTTGAAGCGACGGTAAGACGTCGTGGAGGACCGAACCCACTTCAGTTGAAAATGGAGGGGATGAGCTGTGGATAGGGGTGAAAGGCCAATCAAACTTCGTGATAGCTGGTTCTCTCCGAAATGCATTTAGGTGCAGCGTTGCGTGTTTCTCGCCGGAGGTAGAGCTACTGGATGGCCGATGGGCCTCAACAGGTTACTGACGTCAGCCAAACTCCGAATGCCGGTGAGTGAGAGCGCAGCAGTGAGACGGTGGGGGATAAGCTTCATCGTCGAGAGGGAAACAACCCAGACTACCAACTAAGGCCCCTAAGCGTGTGCTAAGTGGGAAAGGATGTGGAGTTGCACAGACAACCAGGAGGTTGGCTTAGAAGCAGCCACCCTTGAAAGAGTGCGTAATAGCTCACTGGTCAAGTGATTCCGCGCCGACAATGTAACGGGGCTCAAGCACACCGCCGAAGTTGTAGATTTCGCACACAGACAAGCCTTCGTGGTTCAGTCGTGCGGAGTGGTAGGAGAGCGTCGTATGGCGAGTGAAGCGGCGGAGTAATCCAGCCGTGGACGCCACACGAGTGAGAATGCAGGCATGAGTAGCGAAAGACGGGTGAGAAACCCGTCCTCCGAAAGACCAAGGGTTCCAGGGCCAGGTTAATCCGCCCTGGGTAAGTCGGGACCTAAGGCGAGGCCGACAGGCGTAGTCGATGGACAACGGGTTGATATTCCCGTACCGGCGAACAACCGCCCAAGCTAATCCAGTGGTGCTAAGAGTCCTAACCCGGACTGTCCGGATCCCTTCGGGGTGATGGTGGCCGGTCTAACGCTCGACCCCATGCTGGTGCGGCTAGCGTATGAACAGGTGTGACGCAGGAAGGTAGCTGAGCCAGGCGATGGTATCCGTAAGGTGAACCTGGTGTAAGGATGTAGGGCTGACGATAGGCAAATCCGTCGTCTATATGCCTGAGACCCGACGCGTACCCGTAAGGGGAAATCAGTGATCCTATGCTGCCGAGAAAAGCATCGACGCGAGGTTGCAGCCGCCCGTACCCGAAACCGACTCAGGTGGTCAGGTAGAGAATACCAAGGAGATCGAGATAATCGTGGTTAAGGAACTCGGCAAAATGCCCCCGTAACTTCGGGAGAAGGGGGGCCGGACACGTGACACGACTTCTCGTTGTGGAGCGTTGAAGGCCGCAGAGACCAGTGGGAAGCGACTGTTTACTAAAAACACAGGTCCGTGCGAAGTCGCAAGACGATGTATACGGACTGACGCCTGCCCGGTGCTGGAAGGTTAAGAGGAGGGGTTAGCCTTTGGGCGAAGCTCTGAATTTAAGCCCCAGTAAACGGCGGTGGTAACTATAACCATCCTAAGGTAGCGAAATTCCTTGTCGGGTAAGTTCCGACCTGCACGAATGGCGTAACGACTTCCCAGCTGTCTCAACCGCGAACTCGGCGAAATTGCACTACGAGTAAAGATGCTCGTTACGCGCAGCAGGACGGAAAGACCCCGTGACCTTTACTACAGCTTGGTATTGGTGTTCGGTGTGGCTTGTGTAGGATAGGTGGGAGACTGTGAAGCGGGCACGCTAGTGTTCGTGGAGTCATTGTTGAAATACCACTCTGGTCACTCTGGATGTCTAACGTAGGACCCTGATCGGGTTCATGGACAGTGCCTGGTGGGTAGTTTAACTGGGGCGGTTGCCTCCCAAAGAGTAACGGAGGCGCCCAAAGGTTCCCTCAACCTGGTTGGCAATCAGGTGGCGAGTGTAAGTGCACAAGGGAGCTTGACTGTGAGACTGACAGGTCGAGCAGGGACGAAAGTCGGGACTAGTGATCCGGCAGTGGCTTGTGGAAGCGCTGTCGCTCAACGGATAAAAGGTACCTCGGGGATAACAGGCTGATCTTGCCCAAGAGTCCATATCGACGGCATGGTTTGGCACCTCGATGTCGGCTCGTCGCATCCTGGGGCTGGAGTAGGTCCCAAGGGTTGGGCTGTTCGCCCATTAAAGCGGTACGCGAGCTGGGTTTAGAACGTCGTGAGACAGTTCGGTCCCTATCCGCTGCGCGCGTTGGAAATTTGAGAAGATCTATCCCTAGTACGAGAGGACCGGGATGGACGAACCTCTGGTGTGTCAGTTGTTCTGCCAAGGGCACCGCTGATTAGCTACGTTCGGACCGGATAACCGCTGAAAGCATCTAAGCGGGAAGCCGTCTTCGAGATGAGATTTCCATGCACCTTGAGTGTGAGAGGCTCCCAGCAGACTACTGGGTTGATAGGCCGGATGTGGAAGCGGGGACTAACGACCCGTGGAGCTGACCGGTACTAATAAGCCGAAGACTTGACAACACACTTTTTACCCACACCATCCGTGGTGTGGGGCTCGCGTCCACTTTGTGGTTCCCGACAGACGATCGGGAACACGAGAACTGAACACCGCAATGCATGCGGGAACAGCTTTCTTGATCCAAGGGTCAAGTCGAAGGTGTTCCGGTGGTCATAGCGAGAGGGAAACGCCCGGTCACATTCCGAACCCGGAAGCTAAGCCTCTCAGCGCCGATGGTACTGCAAGGGGGACCTTGTGGGAGAGTAGGACGCCGCCGGACTCAAACAAGAAAGATGTGGCCATCGGCCCTCCATCGAGAACTCGTAGGGGAGACCCTCGTTCTCGGCGGAGACCGGTGGCTACATCTGTTTCTGCCGCAGGTCGCTCGACTCGCGCGCCGGTCCGTGGTGGACTGGTGCGGCGCGCGTCGGGCAACCGGTGCGGCACTACAACGACACAGCGGACGATCGCCCGGCGAAGGCTGGGCACGCGATGAGGAGCTACGGTGGCGAACGACGACGAGCAGCGGCGGAACGACGGCGATCGAGGTGATCGCGGCGATCGTCCTCGTCGTGACGGCGGCGGAAGCCGCTGGTCGTCCGGGCCCCGCGACTTCGAACGTCGCGAGGGCGACCGTCGGGACGGCGACCGGCGTGACGGTGGGCAGCGCGACAGCGGCCGTCCGGCTCGTCGCGGAGACTCGTCCCGCGAGGGCCGGTCGTTCCGCGACGGTGACCGCTCGTCCCGTGACGGCGGGCGTCGGCCGGCCTGGCGGAGTGACCGTGACGATTCGGGACGCCCGCCGCGTGGTGATGGTCCGCGCGGTGCAGATCGTCCGCGTCGTGATGGTGATCGTCCGTTCCGCCCGTCGTCGGATCGTCCGTTCCGTGGCGGGGACGACCGGCCGCGTCGTGATGGGGACCGCCCGTTCCTTGGCGGGGATGACCGTCCGCGTCGTGATGGGGACCGCCCGTTCCGTGGCGGGGATGACCGTCCGCGTCGTGATGGTGATCGTCCGTTCCGTGGCGGGGATGACCGTCCGCGTCGTGATGGGGACCGCCCGTTCCGTGGCGGGGATGACCGTCCGCGTCGTGATGGTGATCGTCCGTTCCGTGGCGGGGATGACCGTCCGCGTCGTGATGGTGATCGTCCGTTCCGCCCGTCGTCGGATCGTCCGTTCCGTGGCGGGGATGACCGGCCGCGCCGTGATGGTGATCGTCCGTTCCGTGGCGGGGATGACCGTCCGCGTCGTGATGGTGATCGTCCGTTCCGTGGCGGGGATGACCGTCCGCGTCGTGATGGTGATCGTCCGTTCCGTGGCGGGGATGACCGTCCGCGTCGTGATGGGGACCGTCCGTTCCGTGGCGGGGATGACCGTCCGCGCCGTGATGGGGACCGCCCGTTCCGTGGCGGGGATGACCGTCCGCGCCGTGATGGGGACCGTCCGTTCCGCCCGTCGTCCGACCGTCCGTTCCGTGGCGGGGACGACCGTCCGCGTCGCGACGGGGACCGTCCGTTCCGTGGCGGTGCGGACCGCGATACCCGAGGCGGCCGCGACGAGCGCGGCGGCCGTGACGACCGGCAGCGTTTCGGTGACGGCAGCCGGCACGCCGGCGCTCGGTTCGGCGAGGCTGCGCGTGACGACTGGGAGGACCGCGACCCCTACGGCACGAAGTCGATCCGCCCGCGTCACGACGACCCGGAGATCCCCGAGGAGATCACCGCACGCGACCTCGACAAGGTGGCGCGTTCGGAGCTGAAGACGCTCAGCAAGGACAACGCCGACTGGGTCGCCCGTCACCTCGTTGCTGCGGCGATGCTCGTGGACGAGGACCCGGAGCTCGCGAACCAGCACGCGCTGAGCGCTGCTCGTCGCGCCGGCCGCGTCGGGGTCGTGCGGGAGACCGCTGCCATCACGGCCTACCGCCTCGGCGACTTCGCGACGGCGCTCCGGGAACTCCGGACGTACCGACGCATCTCGGGCCGGAACGACCAGCTCCCGATGATGGTCGACTGCGAGCGTGGGCTCGGGCGTCCCGAGCGGGCACTCGAGCTCGGCCGCTCGGTCGAACGGGCGGCGCTTGAGATCCCCGTGCAGGTCGAGCTCGCGATCGCGATGTCCGGCGCCCGCCTCGACCTCGGGAATCCCACAGCGGCACTGGGTGAGCTGGAGATTCCACAGCTCGACCCCTCCACGGCGTACTCGTGGTCCCCGGCGCTCTACAGTGCTTACGCGGCCACGCTCGAGGAGCTCGGCCGCCAGGACGAGGCCGACGAGTGGTGGGCGCGGGTGGACCGTGCCACCGAGGCCCTCGCCGAGGTCGCCGACGAGAACGCTTGGGAGACAGTTGATGTGGTCGAGGAAACGCTCGAGGTCGAAGAGCCCGGAGACGACGTCGTCGACCCCGCCGTCGTTGCGCACGGAGCCGACGGCATCGACGACACCGACCAGCTCGGCGACGACGAACTCGACGAGCCCGGCGACGGCCAGCCCGGAGACGACGAGCCCGGCGACGAGCCCGGCGAGATCGACGACGACAACCCCGTCGACGTCGACGGATCCGCAGCCGACTGAGTCGCCGCGGGCGCCGACGGACGGCGTCGACGTGGTCCTCACGGACCTCGACGGCGTGGTCTACCGCGGGCGGAACTCCATCCCGCACGCGGTCGAGGCACTGACGCGCGCGTCGCTGTCCGCCCGCGTCGGGTACATCACGAACAACGCCTCGCGTCGGCCGTCCGACGTCGCCGAGCACCTCGAGCGCTACGGGCTCGAGGTGTCGGCGGACGACGTCGTCACCTCGTCGCAGGCAGGGGTGCGGCTCCTCGAGACCCTCGTGCCTGCCGGTGCCACCGTGCTCGTCACGGGTGGCATCGGTCTCACTGCGATCGTGGAGGAAGCCGGTTTCACGGTGACGTCGAGCGCCGAGGACTCCCCGGCAGCCGTCATCCAGGGCTTCTCGCCCGACCTCGGGTGGACGCACCTGGCAGAGGCGTCCTTCGCGCTCGCGGATCCGGACGTGCCGTGGGTCGCCACGAACATGGACTGGTCGATCCCGGTGGAGCGCGGGATCGCGCCGGGCAACGGCACGCTCGTGTCCGCCGTGCACCAGGCCGTCGGCCGGATGCCGGTGGTGGCGGGCAAGCCCGAACGGCCGATCTTCGACGCGGCCATCGCTCGCTTCGGCGGAGAGCACCCGCTGTTCATCGGGGACCGGCTCGACACCGACATCAAGGGCGCGAACGACGCCGGCATCCCGAGCGTGCTCGTGCTGACGGGGATCGACAAGGAGAAGCAGGTGCTCGCGGCGGACCAGCGCTCGCGTCCGACCTACATCCTGCGCGACCTGCGGGGGCTGTCCCAGCCGTACCCGGTCGCGGTGCGGCGCGAGGACCCGGACGGCACACGCTACGTGACGATGAACGACGCGACGGTCGCGATGCGCGGGCACGTGGTCCGTGTCCTCGACGAGGGCGACGGCCTCGACGTGCTCCGCGCCGGCGCGACGCTGATCTGGGAGTCCGGCCTGGCCATCTACGGCCTCGACGTGGACCCGAAGCTGTACGGCGGCGAGTAGCGTGACCGACGTGCCGACCGATCACCCGACGCCCCAGCCGCCCCGCGGCGGCGAGTCCGGGTACGGCGGTCGCAGCGACGGGGAGGGCCAGGACTTCGCCGAGCGCGTGGCCGCGGTCGAGGACCGTCCGCTCGAGGACCGGGCCGACGGGTTCTCGGCGCTCCACGACGAACTGCGGACGCGGCTCGAGAGCGGTGGCAGCGCGAGTGCGTGACGACCTCTCGCCCACGTCCCACCCCGAGGAGACGCCGGCTCCCACGACGCTGTCCGTCGCGCCCGTCCGGTTGGACGCACTGCTCGCGGCCAGGGGGACGGTCCGGTCCCGGACGGCCGCTGCGAAGCTGATCCAGGCCGGCCGCGTGACCATCGACGGCGTGGCAGTCGTGAAGGCGTCGACTCCGGTCCTGCCGACCGCGGACATCGTGGTCGACACCGCGGACGCGTGGGTGTCCCGAGCGGCGCTCAAGCTCGTCGCCGCGCTCGACGCGTTCGACGTGGACCCCGCCGGACGGGTCGTCCTCGACGTCGGTGCGAGCACGGGTGGGTTCACGCAGGTGCTGCTCGCGCGCGGGGCCCGCCGGGTCGTCGCACTCGACGTCGGGCACGGCCAGCTCGACCCCACGATCGCCATCGACGCGCGGGTCGCGGTCGTCGAGGGGGTCAACGCCCGGAACCTGACGGCCGAGGACTACGCGGCGCTCGATAACGCTGCCCCCGAGACGAGCCTGGTGGTCGGCGACCTCTCCTTCATCTCCCTCCGGCTCGTGCTGCCGGCCCTCGCTGCCGCGGTACCGGCGGACGACTTCGTGCTGCTCGTGAAGCCGCAGTTCGAAGTCGGTCGTGGTGGCGTGCGGGAGGGCATCGTGCGCGACGCGGGCCTCCGCCACGACGCGCTCATGAACGTGCTCTGGGTGGCGTGGGACCTCGGTCTCGGGACGAGTGGCCTGGCAGCGTCGCCCATCGTCGGCACGCACGGTAATCACGAGTACCTGGCGCGCTTCCAGCGTGATGTCGGTACCAATCCGACAGAATGGATCGACCGCGCGAGCGCACTGTCGGAAGGGGCTGCATGAGCGACGATCGGCACATCCTCCTCGTGTCCCACACGGGCCGCCAGGACTCGATCGACGCCGCGGTCGAGGTGTGTGACCTGCTGCACGCCGCCGGCCTGAACCCCGTCATGCCCTTCGACGAGTACGCCGACGTGCGGCGCGCCGAGGCGTCTGTCGGCCAGGTCGACATCCTCGGGGTGGACGTGCAGGCAAGCGAGCTCGAGATCGTCATCGTCCTCGGCGGTGACGGCACGATCCTCCGTGCCGCCGAGTTGGTCCGGGGCACCGGTGCGCCGATCGTCGGCGTGAACCTCGGACACGTCGGCTTCCTCGCGGAGAGCGAGCGGGACGGTCTGCGCGCCACGGTGGAGCGCGCCCTCTCGGGGGAGTACCACGTCGAGGAACGCGTGACCCTGCAGGTCGACGTGGTGGTCGGCAACGAGGTCGTCTACACGTCATGGGCGCTCAACGAGGCGACGATCGAGAAGGCCTCTCGCGAGCGCATGCTCGAGGTCGTGACCGAGGTCGACGGCCGTCCGCTCACCTCCTTCGGCTGCGACGGCGTCGTCGTGGCCACCCCCACGGGCTCGACCGCCTACTCCTTCTCCGGCGGCGGCCCGATCGTGTGGCCCGACGTCGACGCGCTGCTCATGGTGCCGCTCAGCGCGCACGCCCTCTTCTCGCGGCCGATCGTGGTCGGTCCGGACCGGGTCCTCGCGGTCGAGGTCCTCCGGCGCACGAGCGGCGTCGGCGTGCTGTGGTGCGACGGCCGCCGCACCCACGACCTGCCGCCGGGTGCACGGGTCGAGGTCCGTCGCTCGGCGGACCCGGTCCGTGTGGCACGGCTGAAGGACGCGCCCTTCGCCGACCGACTCGTCGCGAAGTTCCGTCTGCCGGTCGCCGGCTGGCGGGGCCCGGACCGGGAGGGCGACCAGTGATCGAGGAGATCCAGATCTCCGACCTGGGCGTCATCGGTGAGACCACGCTCGAACTCGGCCCCGGCTTCACCGTGGTCACCGGCGAGACCGGCGCGGGTAAGACGATGATCGTCACGGCACTCGGGCTGCTGCTCGGCGCCCGGTCCGACGCGGCCGCGGTCCGCCGCGGTGCAGCGAGCGCCGTGGTCGAGGGCCGGTGGCACGTCCCGGAACACGCCGCCGTCGCCGAACGCGTCGAGGACGCCGGGGGCACCGTCGAGGACGGTGAACTCATCCTGACGCGCACCGTGTCGGCCGAGGGTCGCAGCCGCGCCACGGTCGGCGGACGCAGCGCGCCGGTCGCGGTGCTCGGGGAACTCGCCGACCAGCTCGTCACCGTGCACGGCCAGTCCGACCAGATCCGTCTGACCTCTGCGACCGCACAGCGTGCCGCCCTCGACGGGTTCGGCGGCGCCGCGCTCGAGAAGGCGCTCGCTCGGTACGTCGCCGCGTACGACACCTGGCAGCAGCACAGCGGCGACCTCGAGACCCTCGTCCGCGACCGGGACGACCGCGTCGCCGAGGCCGAGCGCATCCGCGCCGCGTCCGACGAGATCGAGGCCGCCGACCCGCAGCCCGGCGAGGACGTCGAACTCGCCGAGCGAGCCGAGCGGCTCGGGAACCTCGAGGAGCTCCGGCTGTCCGCCGGCCTGGCCCACGAGGCCCTGTCGAGCGAGTCGCTGGACGGCGTCGACGTCGTCGGACTCGTCGAGTCGGCCCGTCGCGCGGTGGAACGGGTCGCCGGCTCCGATGCGACGCTGCAGCCGGTGCTCGAGCAGCTCACCGAGCTGGGCATCCAGGCGTCCGAGGCATCCGCCAGCCTGTCGAGCTACCTCGGCTCGCTCGAGCCGGACGCCGGTCACGACCTCGAACTCATCAACGAGCGGCGCGCGTTGCTCGCGAACCTCACTCGGAAGTACGGCGACTCCGTGGACGACGTCATCGCGTACGGGCAGCGGGCGAGCGACCGTCTGCTCGAGCTCGACGGCGACGACGACCGCATCGTGGCGCTGCAGCAGGCCGTCGAGCAGGACGAGCAGGCCCTCGCGGCGGCCGCGTCGACGTTGACCACAGCTCGGACGAAGGCCGCGGCGGACCTCGCGAAGCGCGTGACCGCCGAGCTGAAGACGCTCGCGATGGCCGGTGCGACCCTCGTGGTCGAGGTGGCCGACGCCGGCGAGTACCGACGGCACGGGCGCGACCAGGTGGCGATCCTGCTGCAGCCGCACTCCGGTACGGACCCTCGGCCGATCGGCAAGGGAGCCTCCGGCGGCGAGCTCTCGCGTGTGATGCTCGCGATCGAGGTGGTGATGGCAGGCACTACGACGGTGCCGACGTTCGTGTTCGACGAGGTGGACGCCGGCGTCGGCGGTGCGGCGGCGATCGAGATCGGACGGCGGCTCGCGGCGCTCGCAGAGCGGACCCAGGTCATCGTCGTGACGCACCTCGCGCAGGTCGCGGCGTTCGCGAACAACCACCTCAACGTCGTGAAGGACGCCAGCGGTGCGGTGACCTCCTCGAGCGTCCGGCGGCTCGAGGGGGAGGACCGGCTGCAGGAGATGGCGCGGTTGCTCTCCGGGCTCGGGGACAGTGCGAGCGGCATGGAGCACGCGCGCGAGCTGCTCGACGTCGCCGGCCAGCGCGCGTAGCCCGACGGCGGACCGGGCCGACCCAGCCAGCGCGGGTGGACCGGCGGGTACGGACGGGCGGACGTGGACCGGCGGGTGCGGACGGGCGGAGCTCGCCGGGGGGTGCGGACGGGCGGAGCTCGCCGGGGGGTGCGGACGGGCGGAGGCCGGGGGGTGCGGACGGGCGGAGGCCGGGGGGGTGCGGACGGGCGGAGCTGGCCGGGGGGTGCGGACGGGCGGAGCTGACCGGCGGGCACGGACCGGCGGACCTGGCCGGCGGGCACGGACCGGCGGACCTGGCCGGCGGGCACGGACCGGCGGAGCTGGCGGATGGGTACGGACCGGCGGAGCTGGCCGGCGGGCACGGACCAGCGGACCCAGCTGCCGGACCCGGGCTGGCCGACCCGGACCGGCGAGCACGGATCGATGGGCGCGACGCCGGGCGCAACCGCCCGTGGCGGACGCGCCACGAGGCGGGCCCAGCGCCCGCCACCCACCGGGCGCAACGCCCACGGCGAACCGAGGTCGCGCCTCCCGGCAGTTCTGACGTACGATGGAACCCCGTGGCGGACACTCTCAGCGGCGGAACACTTTCTTCGACCTCGACCCCGAAGGTCACGAAGCAGATCTTCGTGACCGGCGGGGTCGTCTCGTCTCTCGGCAAGGGCCTGACGGCGGCCAGCCTCGGCAACCTGCTCACGGCACGCGGCCTCAAGGTCGTCATGCAGAAGCTCGATCCGTACCTCAACGTGGACCCGGGCACCATGAACCCGTTCCAGCACGGCGAGGTCTTCGTGACCGACGACGGCGCCGAGACCGACCTCGACATCGGGCACTACGAGCGCTTCCTCGACATCAACCTCGCGCAGTCGGCGAACGTCACGACCGGGCAGGTCTACTCGACGGTCATCGCCAAGGAGCGTCGCGGCGAGTACCTCGGCGACACGGTCCAGGTCATCCCGCACATCACGGACGAGATCAAGCGTCGGATGCGGGAGCAGGCGGAGAACGACCCGCAGCCCGACGTCATCATCACCGAGGTCGGCGGCACGGTCGGCGACATCGAGTCGCAGCCGTTCATCGAGTCGGCCCGCCAGGTGCGTCACGAGCTCGGCCGGAACAACGTGTTCTTCGTGCACGTCTCGCTCGTGCCGTTCATGAACGCGTCCGGCGAACAGAAGACCAAGCCGACGCAGCACTCCGTCGCGCAGCTGCGGTCGATCGGCATCCAGCCGGACGCCCTCGTGCTCCGCAGCGACCGCCCGGTGTCGGAGTCGAACAAGCGCAAGATCGCGTTGATGTGCGACGTCGACGAGAACGCCGTGGTGAACGCGGTGGACGTGCCGTCGATCTACGACATCCCGACGATGCTGCACGACCAGGGCCTCGACCAGGTCATCATCGACGCGCTCCGGCTCGAGGCCGACGGTGTCGACTGGTCCCGGTGGGACGGCGTCCTCCGCGCGGTGCACGAGCCGAAGAAGGAGGTCACGATCGCCCTCGTCGGCAAGTACATCGACCTCCCGGACGCCTACCTGTCGGTGACCGAGGCGCTCCGTGCGGGCGGCTTCGCGCACAACGCCAAGGTGAAGCTGAAGTGGGTCGTGTCGGACGACTGCACCACGCCCGAGGGCGCCGCGAAGCACCTCGGCGACGTCGACGGCATCTGCGTGCCGGGCGGCTTCGGCGTCCGTGGCATCGAGGGCAAGCTCGGCGCGCTGAAGTTCGCGCGTGAGCAGGGCATCCCGACGCTCGGCCTGTGCCTCGGCCTGCAGTGCATGGTCATCGAGTACGCCCGCCACGAGGCCGGCCTGATCGACGCGTCGAGCACCGAGTTCGACCCGGAGACCTCGACGCCGGTCATCGCGACCATGGCCGAGCAGGTCGACATCATCGCCGGCGGCGACCTGGGCGGCACGATGCGCCTCGGCCTGTACCCGGCGAAGTTCTCCGACGGGTCGCTCGCGGCGTCGCTCTACGGTGCGCCCGAGGCGTCTGAGCGGCACCGTCACCGCTACGAGGTGAACAACACGTACCGCGAGCAGATCGCGGACGCCGGGCTCGTCTTCTCGGGCACCTCGCCCGACGGCACGCTCGTCGAGTACGTCGAGCTGCCGCGCGACGTGCACCCGTTCTACATCGCCACGCAGGCGCACCCCGAGCTGCGCTCCCGGCCGACGAACGCGCACCCGCTGTTCGCCGGGCTGGTCGACGCCGCGATCGCGCGGCACGAGGCGTCGAGCCTCTTCGACCCGGCCGAGGAGCAGGCGGAGGTCGTCGCGTAACGCGACCGATCGACGGTCTGGCGCGCCCCGCTCAGCGGTGACGCGGAGCGTCGCGTGGGGCGCGCCGACCGAGCCTGCGAGGGAGGACGGTGCCAGCTGGCGCCGCGCCTCCCGTCCGTTGCGGGTCCTGCCCGGAACCTGGTTCCGGGCACGGAACCGTGGAAGGGCGCGGTGCTGTGTCCGGAACCTGGTTCCGAAGGAGGGGCGTGCCAGGATGGGGCGATGACTGCCGCTGACGCCCCCATCGACGACGCCCCCATCGCCGACGACCACGCCTCGTACGAGGTCACCGACTCGACGGTCGTGTACGAGGGAGCGGTCTGGGACGTCCGCCGCGACACCGTCGACTACGACGGACACGAGATGGTCCGCGAGTACATCGACCACACAGGTGCCGTGGCCGTCTACGCCGAGGACGACGAAGGCCGCGTGCTCGTCATCCAGCAGTACCGGCACCCGGTGCAGCTGCGGGACTGGGAGCTGCCGGCGGGGCTGCTCGACCAGGAGGGCGAGGACCACCTCTCGGCGGCGCAGCGCGAGCTCGGCGAAGAGGCCGACCTCGTCGCGGAGCACTGGGAGCCGCTCCTGACGTACAACACCTCGTCGGGCGGCAGCGACGAGTTCATCGAGATCTTCCGCGCCCGGGGCGTCCGCGCGACCGAGAGCGCGTTCGAGCGCGAGGCCGAGGAAGCCGACATCGTGACGCGGTGGGTGCCGCGCGAAGAACTGGTCGACGCGATCCTCGAGGGGCGGCTGCACAACTCGGCGCTCGTCGCGGCGACGCTCGCGGTCGAGACCATCGAGCGGCGCGCCGGACGGTGAGCACGGCGGGGGCCTCCGGGCTCGCTGGTCTGCTCGCCGCAGGGACGTGGACGCACGAGCCGCTGACCGCCGAGCTCGACGGTGACATCCTCCGCGTGACGGCGGGCGAGGGCAGTGACGCGTGGCGGACGACCTCGTACGGGTTCGTGCACGACTCCGAGCACGCGCTCGTGCAGCGGTTCGACGGTCCCTTCTCGGTCGAGGTGTCCTTCGTGCTCGACTTCGCGGAGCAGTTCGATCAGGCGGGGGTGTTCCTCCGCGTCGACGAGCGCACGTGGACCAAGGCCGGTGTGGAGCACTCCGACGGGCGGGCGCAGCTCGGGGCCGTCGTCACGCGCGAGGTCTCGGACTGGTCGGTCGCGCCCGTCACGGAATGGGTCGGGCGGACGGTGACGGTCCGGGCGAGCCGGGCCGGTGACGCGGTGACGGTCCGGGCCTGGGCGGACGACGAGACTCCTCGGCTGGTGCGGGTCGCGCCGCTCGACGCAGACGCGGTGGTGTCGGCCGGACTCTTCTGTGCGGCGCCGACCCGGGCGGGGCTGACGGTCACGTTCACCGGGTTCCGGGTCGGGGAACCGGACGCGACGCTGCACTGACCTGCACGCGCCGGTCGGTGCGCAGGTGCTGCGCGTGCCGGTCGGTGCGCGCAGCTGCTGCGCGCGCAGGTGCTGCCCGTGCGGGGCGTCGCACGGCGCGATGCCGCTCGGCGGTTAGCCTCGTCGGGTGATCCCGTTCGACCGTGCCGCGGAGACCTACCTCCGGCACATCGCCATCGAGCGGGGCCTCTCTCAGCACACCCTGTCCGCGTACCGGCGCGACCTCGCGGCGTTCCGGGAGTGGGTCGCGACCTGCGAGCCCGTCGACTCCGCGGGCGCGGACCGCGCCGGTGGCCGCGCGGTGCTGGACGACGTCGGGCGGATCGCCCGTGCAGACCTCGCGGGCTTCGTCACCCACCTCACGACCCGGGCCGAGGGACCGCTCGCGCCACGGTCCGTCGCCCGGATGCTCAGCTCGGTCCGGTCGTTCACCGCCTTCGCGGTCGGGGAGGGGTGGCTGCAGCTCGACCCGGGCGCGGCCGTCCGACCGCCGAAGGCCCCGATGCGGCTGCCGAAGGCCGTCAGCGTGCACGAGATGGAGCGGTTGCTCGCCGCGGTCGGTGGGGACGACGACCCTGTGCGGCTGCGGGACCGGGCGCTCCTCGAACTGCTCTACGCCACGGGAGCGCGGATCTCCGAGGCCGTGGGGTTGAGCGTCGACGACGTCACCACACTGTCCGACCCGGACGAGGACGACGCCGGCGGCGACGGGCTCGCGGTCGTGCGGGTCACCGGCAAGGGCAACAAGCAGCGCATCGTCCCCCTCGGCAGCTTCGCGCGGGCCGCGATCGACGCGTACCTCGTCCGCGCCCGTCCGCTGTTCGCCGCGCGGGGAGCGGGATCACCGGCGCTGTTCCTCGGCGCACGCGGCGGTCGGCTCTCACGGCAGAGCGCCTGGCTCGTCATCCAGGCGGCCGCGGAGCGGGCGGACCTGACGGCGCACGTCTCCCCGCACACGTTCCGGCACTCCTTCGCGACGCACCTGCTCGAGGGCGGCGCCGACGTGCGTGTCGTGCAGGAGCTGCTCGGGCACGCGAGCGTCTCCACGACGCAGATCTACACGATGGTGACGGCGGACATGCTCCGCGACGTCTACCAGACCTCGCACCCACGGGCCCGGCGCTAGCAGCCGCTCAGAACAGGTGGTACTGGGCGGAGGCGGCCACCGCGGCCGTCGCGACCCCGAGGACGAGGGCGCTCGCCGCGAGGCTCCGTGCGACGACCTTCCACGCGCCGGTGACGCCCGGCCGGACCACGCCGACGACGGCCGCAGCGACCGCGATCGCGCTCGGGACGCCCCACGGGTTCACCACGACCGAGGCCACGGCGAACAGGACGGCCACCGCGGTGACGACGCTGAATCGGTGGGTCGCCGGGACTCCCGACGCCCACGACGCTGCGCGTACGGAGCCGGTCTGTACCGAGAAGGACGGCCCGACGGGAGCGACGACGACCGGCACGACGGGCTCCGCACGGTCCGGCAGCACGCGTGTCGCAGCACCCCACGCGCCCCCGTCCCACCATCGGAGGCGGGTCGGGTCCTGCGGATCGGGGAACCAGCCGGCGGCCGGCAGTGTCACGGGGTGCTCCTCAGCGGATCGCGGGTGGTACCCCTCGACGCTACGGCAGCGGAGGCGGCCGCCACAGTCCCCGGCCGGGTGTCGGCAGGAAGGGGGACCGGTGGCTGCCCGGACCTCCTGCGCTACCGTCGTCGGGTGATCGCCGCGTCGTCGTCCCTGCCCGTGTTCTGGGAAGCCCGCCGTGCCGACGACCCGGCTCTGCCCGAGGCCGTCCCGCTCGCGTGGGCCTTCGGTGCGACGCCGGAGCACGCCGACGAACTGCTCGACCTGGTGCTGCGCGGGATCAAGGACGGCACGGCGTCGTCGATGTGGGACTACGAGGCGACGGGGGACGCCCTGCCGGAGGTCGGGGAGTTGAGCGTGATCCTCGACGGCGAGGGCGAACCGCGCGCGGTCATCGAGACGACGGCGCTCGCCGTGGTGCCGTTCGACCAGGTCGGCGAGGAGCACGCGCGGGCCGAGGGCGAAGGGGACCGGACGCTGGCGTACTGGCGCGAGGCGCACGAGCGGTACTGGCGGACGCACTCGGAGAACCCGCGGGGCTTCGAGCCGGACATGCCCGTGCTGTGCGAGCGGTTCCGCCTGCTGCAGCCAGAACCGCTCGCCAGCGCCTGATCCAGGCGGGGAAGGGCGCTGCGTCGACTGCTGCGCGACCTAGGCGGGCACGGGCGCCGCGTCGACCTCGCGCATGACGTCCTTGACCGCCGCGAGCAGCCGCGCGTTGAAGTCCACCCCGAGCTGGTTCGGCACGGTCACGAGCACGGTGTCGGCAGCACGGACGGCCTCGTCCGCGGCGAGCTCCGCCACCAGGTCCTCCGGCGACCCGATGTACGACCGGCCGAAGCGGGCCAGCCCACCGTCGAGGTGCCCGACCTGGTCCTGCCCCTCGACCTGTGCCCGCACCCCGAAGTAGTGCCGCGACTCGTCGTCGATGATCGGGATGATGCTGCGGGACACCGAGACTCGCGGCGTCCGCTCCCACCCCATCGACTCCCAGACGTTGCGGAAGCGCTGGATCTGCTCGGCCTGCAGCTGGTCGAACGGCACGCCGGTGTCCTCGGTGAGCAGGGTCGACGACATCAGGTTCATGCCCTGCTCGGCGGTCCACTCGGCGGTCGCGCGGGTGCCGGCACCCCACCAGATGCGGTCGCCGAGCGAGTCGGAGAGCGGCGAGATCGCCAGCGACCCGACGGAGCCGGTCATCTGCGGGTTCGCGTTCGCCATCGGCTCGCCGGCGATCGCCCGGCGGAACACCGAGGTGTGTGCCCGGGCCAGGTCGCCGCCGTTCTCGTCACCGGCGTCCGGTACGTAGCCGAACTGCTGGTACCCGGCGAGCGCGGTCTCGGGTGAGCCCCGGGAGACACCGAGCTGCAGTCGACCGCCGGAGATGAGGTCGGCGGCCGCGGCCTCCTCCGCCATGTACAGCGGGTTCTCGTAGCGCATGTCGATCACGCCGGTGCCGATCTCGATGCGGCTGGTCTTCGCGGCGATGGCGGAGAGCAGCGGGAACGGCGCGGCCTGCTGCGGTGCGAAGTGGTGCACGCGGAAGTAGGCGCCGTCGACGCCCGCCTCCTCGGCGGCGACGGCGAGGTCGATCGCCTGGACGAGGGCCTCGCGGCCGCTGCGCACCTTGGACCCCGGCACGTCGCGCCAGTGTCCGAACGACAGGAACCCGATCTTGGTCATGTCGACGGGAACGCATGACCGCTCGACGGCATTCCGCGGGGACTACGGTGTCCGGCATGGACGACCCCCGCGCCGCACTGCTCGCCGAGCGGGAGCGCAACGAACGCCTGCTGGCCGACGTCGAGCGGAGCATGCGCGACGTCAGCGATGCGCGGCAGGACGCGAACTCGGACGACGAGCACGACCCGGAGGGCGCGACCCTCGCGTGGGAGCGCGGCTCGCTCGGCGCGGTGCGGGACGGCGCTCGAGAGCGGCTCCGGCAGGTGGACGCCGCGCTCGCGCGGCTGGACCGCGGCACCTACGGCCGGTGCGCGGTCGGCGGCGAACCGATCCCGGAGGCGCGCCTCGCCGCCGTCCCGTGGGCGGCGACCTGCGTCGCCCACGCGTGACGCGACGGCGTTCCGACAGGTCGTGATGCGTGCGGCACGAGGGGAGGGACGGACCCGACCCGCGCCTCCCGTCCGACAGCTGGTCACGGAGCGGTCGGGAGGCGCGTGGCGGCACCGCGCCGCGCCTCCCGACCGCGCACCCCGCGTCCAACGCCTGTGCCGCTGATTCCCAGCCGCGCGCCCTACCGTTCCGGCATGCAGGGCGACAGCGACGACCGACACGGCGAGCTGCAGCACGCCGAGCCCGCCGACGGCCAGCGCCGACGCTTCCAGTGGTTCCGCGACCTCCGCGCCTGGATCCACGCCCGGCCGCACGTGCACCTGTTCTACAAGGTGCTCGTCGGGATCGTCGGCGGCCTCGTCGTGGTGATCGGGCTGATCCTCGTGCCGCTCCCCGGACCCGGGTGGCTCGTGGTGTTCATCGGCCTGACGATCCTGGCGAGCGAGTTCCACTTCTTCCACCGCATCATCACGTGGCTCCGCGCGCAGCTGCACCGCTTCTGGGACTGGGCGAAGGCGCACGGCCCGCAGTGGCTCCGGAAGGCCGCCGACCGGGGCAAGGCGGACGTCGACGCCGCCCATGCGGATGCGCACCGGAGCACGGGCGTCCGCGCGCACGGGCCGAAGCGGGCGCGACCCGGGCACTGACCCGAGCGGGCGCGGCCCTACTCGGCCGAGGCCACCCGGATCGACCCGGTGGCGGTGCGCTCGACGACCTCGGCCGCGGCCCCCTCGACGGTGGCTGCCTCCTTCGACGTGACCTGCAGCACGAGGGCCACGACGGCAGCGAGGACGATGAACGCGCCGTACCCGGCGATGACCGGCACGAGCCCGACGAGGGGTTCGAGCAGGCCGCCGAGCACCGCGGGGACCCCGAACGCCAGGTAGCTCACGACGTAGATGGTCGACAGGAGCCCGGCCCGGTGGGTCGGTGCGGCGGTCGCGAGCAGCATCCGGAGCGGCGCCTGGAACCCGGCGCCGAAGCCGACGCCGGCGATCGCGCTGCCGACGACGAGGCCGGGCAGCGAGTGCGCGGCGAGGAAGGACACCGTGACGACCGGCCCGGCGACGAGCGCCACGAGCCCGACCAGCACGGCCTTCCGGGTGTCCATCCGCTGGATCGCGAGGCCGGTCAGCGCGCCGACGCCGGTGACGACGGCGATCAGGGCGCCGGCGGCGAAGTGGTTCGTGATGCCGAACACGGCGCCGAGGGCGGACGGCACGAGGGACAGGAAGAGGCCGCCGAGCGCCCAGCTCGCGACGAGGGAGCCGGCGACGCTGCGGAACAGCCGACGCGAGGACCGCGGCACCGAGATGGTCGGGCGGAGGGACCGCAGGGCGCCGGGGCGGCGGACGACCCGCTCGGGGACGACCACCAGGGCGACGACCATCAGGACGAGGAGCGCCCCGAAGACCAGGTACACCAGCTGTTCGGGCGCGGGACCCCACTCGACGAGGGCGCCGCTCGACAGGGCACCGGTGGCGAGGGCGATCGGCGGGACGGCGCCGTTGAGCACGCCGGCGAGGGCGGGGTGGCGCTCGAGGGAGTGGTCGATGAGCGCGGCACCGAGGGCGCCGATGAGGAGGCCGACGGAGACGCCCTGCACGATGCGGTCGACGATCAGCGCACCGACACCGTCGGCGACGGCGAACAGGCCGAGCGACAGCGCGACGCCGAGGCCGCCGACGACGAGCACGGGCTTCCGGCCGACGTGGTCGGAGAGACGACCGGCGACCAGCAGGCTCACGAGGAGCCCGGCGACGTAGATCGCGAAGACGCCGGTGAGCATGAGCGGGGTGAGGTGCCACTCCGCCGCGTACACGGGGTAGATCGGGGACGGGACCGCCGAGGAGGCGACGGAGGCGAGCAGCATCGCCGCGATGATCCAGAACCCGGCGACCGAGCGGGCTGACTGCGCCATCGGCTGCTCCTTCCGTTCGGTGTCGGGCACCGGACGGTGCTCGCTGTACGACTGCATTCGTACCGCAGCCTGCCAGTACGACGCAAGTCGTACTACGGGGTGAACGGTGGTAGCGTCCGGTCCATGCCCGCGCACGTGGATGCCCCCGAACGCCTGCCGCAGCCGACCGTCGACGAGATGGACCTGCCGGTCGTGCTGGACGCCCTCAGCGACCCGATCCGGCTGGCGATCCTGCACCGCTACCTCGTCGACGCGGCCGGCGGGACCCGGAGTTGCGGGTGGGTCGGCATCGACCGACCGAAGTCCACGCTGACGCACCACTTCCGCGTCCTGCGCGAGGCCGGGCTGCTCGAGCAGCACCAGGAGGGCCTGACGCGGTCGAGCCGGGCCCGCGTCGAGGACGTGCAGCAGCGGTTCCCCGGACTGCTCGACCTCGTGCTCGACTGGCCCGTCCCCGCGGCCCTCATGCGCGCGGACGTCCCCGCGTGAGCGCCACGCACACGCTGCCGACCGTCGCTGCGGACGCGGTCGTCACCGACGCGCTCCGGCAGGACCTCGACGCAGCGGGCTTCACGGTCGAGGGTGTCGACGCGCTCTGGGGCACCGACGCCGCCGCGGCACTGCACCGAGGGAACCGGGCCGCGGCGGTCCGGGCCGCCCGTGAGCGGCTGACCGACGCGCTCCGGCCGCGGCACACGATCGCCACGCTCTTCGTGCTCGGCCTGCCCGTCGCGCGGGACGCCGCCGACGCGGCCTTCCCCACCACCGGGGTGCCGGCCCTGGTCGACGCCGGTCTGCTCCGCGTCGAGGGGGACCGCGTGGCGCCGACGGTGGACCTCCGCCCGTACGGCTTCGTCGACGACCTCGGTGCCGGCAGCTGGTGGATCGTGTCCGACCTCGGCGAGCTGGCGCTCGGCACCGCGCTCGACGAGGAGCACGTGCTCGGCATCGGCGGCGCCACCACGACGCTGTCCGGGCTGCAGGTGCCGGTGCCCGTCGGCCGGGTGCTCGACCTCGGCACCGGGTGCGGCATCCAGGCCATGCACGCCTCGCGCTTCGCCGACGAGGTGATCGCCACCGACATCTCGCGTCGCGCGCTCGACATCGCCCGGTTCAACACGCAGCTCAACGGCATCGAGGGCGTCGAGTTCCGTCTCGGCTCACTGTACGAGCCCGTTGCCGGGGAGCGCTTCGACCGCATCGTCTCGAACCCGCCGTTCGTGATCACCCCGCGCACCGAGGGCGTCCCCGCCTACGAGTACCGCGACGGCGGCATGGTCGGCGACGCCCTGGTCGAGACCGTCCTGCGCGGGCTCGACGAGCACCTCGCGCCCGGCGGGACCGCGCAGCTGCTCGGCAACTGGGAGTACCACTGGGGCGCGGACGGCCTGGACCGCGTGCGCGGCTGGTTCGCGGACACCGACCTCGACGTGTGGGTCGTCGAACGCGAGCGGCAGGACCCGTACGCCTACGCCGAGACGTGGATCCGCGACGGCGGCACGAAGCCCGGCACACCGGAGCACGAGCGGCTCGTCACCGCCTGGCTCGACGACTTCGCCTCGCGCCGCGTGACCGGCGTCGGCTTTGGGTACGTCGTGGTGCGTCGAGCTGCGCAGGCGCAGGGACAGCCGGGAGGCGCGGCGCACCTCCGTCGTCTCGAGCGCGTCCCCGAGACGCTCGGCTCCAACCCCGCGGGGCTCGGCGCGACGGTCGCGCGGGTCCTCGACGCGGCCGCCTGGCTGGCCGCGACCGACGACGCGGCGCTCGCCGCGGCGCACCTCCGGGTCGCCGGGGACGTCACCGAGGAGCGGTACTACTGGCCCGGTAACGACGACCCGACGGTGATCACCCTCGTGCAGGGCGGCGGCTACGGCCGGCGCGTGGACGCGGACACGGCGCTCGCCGCGTTCGTCGGGGCGTGCGACGGCGACCTGTCCGTGGGGGCGATCGTCGGCGCGCTCGCCCAGATCACGGGAGCGTCGGAGCAGGCGCTGCGCGAGGACCTGCTGCCGCGCGCCCGTGACCTGGTGCTGGACGGCCTGTTGCTCGCGCCGACGTCGTGAGGTGGTCCGCGCCTCCCGTCCGGTCGACGCGACCAGCGTGCCCGGTCAGCTGGTGCGGTGGTTGCGCCAGGTGTGCTCGGGGGCGTAGCCGAGGAGCTCGCGTGCCTTCTCGCTCGACAGCAGGGAGCTCGTGCCGTCGATGTCGGCGCGGCGCTCGATGTCCGGCACGAAGCGCTCGACGAGCTCGATCGTGGGCGTGTCCATCACGGTGTCCGGGCTCGCGATGACGAACGCCTCGAAGCCGGTGAGGTCGGCCTCGAGCGACTTCCGCACCGCCTGCGCGCCGTCCCGCGAGTCGATGTACGACCACAGGTTGAACGTCTTCGCCTCGGGGGAGGCGTCCCACGGGAAGGCCGGGTAGTCGGTCTCGTCCATCACGTTCGAGAAGCGGAGGCCGATCATCTTCAGCTCCGGGTCCCAGTGGGTGAAGTGGCGGGCCATCTCCTCCTCGACGGCCTTGCCGAGCGAGTAGGACGACTGCGGGCGGACCGCGAACTCCTCGTCGACGGGGAGGTAGGGCGGGTGGTGCTCGCCCATCGGGATGCCGAGCAGGGTCTCGCTCGAGGCCCACACCACGTTCTTGATCCGCGCGGCGCGGGCGGCGTGGAAGACGTTGATCGAGGCGGTCACGTTGTTCGTGATGAGGGCCACGTCGGGCACCTGACCCGGCGCGGGCACCGCTGCGAGGTGCACCACCGCGTCGACGTGGTCGTACCGGTCGTCGACACCGAGCAGGACGTTCAGGACCTGGCCGTGGTCGGTGAGGTCGGTCCGCACGAACTGGACACCCTCGGGGAGGTCGGGGGAGGGCACCCGGTCCACCAGGACCACGTCGTACCCGTGCTCGGCGAGGTCACGCACGACCGCCCGTCCGAGCTTGCCGCTGCCTCCGGTCACCACAACACGCGTCATCGCGTCACTCCACATCGTCGTCGGACGGCCTGGTCGGCCACGTCCATCCTGCCGCGGGTGCCGGACGCGGGACCAGGCACTGGCGGTACCTGTCCGACGGGCGCAGGCTCGTGCGGCATGATCGACCCGTGTCCTCCCCGAACGTGACCGCCGCCTACCGTGCCGCCCGCGACCAGCTCCTCGCCGCCGAGACCGCTGCCGACGCCCGAGCGGGCTTCACGTGGCCGGACCTCGGCGACACGTTCAACTGGGCGGACGACTGGTTCGACGTCATCGCCGCGGACAACGACCGGATCGCGCTGTGGATCGTCGAGGGCGACACCGAGCAGCGCCTGACCTACGCCGAGATGGCGGCGCGCTCCGACCGGTTGGCCGTGCGGCTGCACGCGCAGGGCGTCCGGAAGGGCGACCACGTGCTCGTCATGCTCGGCAACCAGCTCGAGCTGTGGGAGACCATGCTCGCCGTCATCAAGCTCGGCGCGGTGATCCTGCCGACGTCGACCATGCTCGACACCGCCGACCTGCAGGACCGCGTGGACCGCGGCGGGGTGGCACACGTGGTGACGAACGTCGGGGACACCACGAAGTACGACGGCGTCCGCGGGCACTTCACGCGGACCGTCGTCGGTGGGGCGGCCGAGGGCTGGACCGCGTACCCGACCGACCTCGGCGAGCCCGCACCGGCGGACGAGCGTCGGCCGGTCGTGACGACGCGCACCGACGACCCGTGCCTGGTCTACTTCACGTCCGGCACCACCTCGAAGCCGAAGATGGTCGTGCACTCGCAGGTGTCCTACCCGGTCGGTCACCTCAGCACCATGCACTGGCTCGGGCTGCGCCCCGGCGACGTGCACCTGGCGATCAGCTCGCCGGGCTGGGGCAAGCACGCCTGGAGCTGCTTCTTCTCGCCGTGGATCGCCGAGGCCACCGTCTTCGTGCACAACACCCCGCGCTTCGACCCGGCGGCACTGCTCGCCCAGCTCGACGCCGCCGAGGTGAGCACGTTCTGTGCGCCGCCCACCGCGTGGCGGATGATGCTGCAGGCCGACCTCGGACCGCGACCGCGTGCGCTGCGCGAGGTCGTGTCGGCGGGTGAGCCGCTCAACCCCGAGGTGATCGCGCGCGTCGAGGCCGCCTGGGGCCTGACGATCCGCGACGGCTACGGCCAGACCGAGACGACCGCGATCATCGGCAACGCCCCGGGGGACCCGGTGACGCCCGGCGCGATGGGGACGCCGCTGCCCGGCGTCTCGGTCGTGCTCCTCGACCCGCGGACCGGCGAGCGGACCGACGAGGGCGAGGTCTGCCTCGACCTCACCGAGCGGCCGGTGAACCTGATGTCGGGCTACCTCGGCGACCCGGAGCGGACGGCGGACGCGATGCGCGACGGGGTGTTCCACACCGGCGACATCGCCGCGCGCGACGCCGACGGGCAGCTGACCTTCATCGGCCGGACCGACGACGTGTTCAAGTCCTCGGACTACAAGGTCTCGCCGTTCGAGGTGGAGAGCGCGCTGCTCCAGCACCCGGCCGTCGCCGAGAGCGCAGTGGTGCCGGCACCGGACGACGCCCGGCTCAACATCGTCAAGGCGTACGTCACGCTCGCCGCCGGGTGGGAGGCGACCGCCGACACCGCCCGCGCCGTGCTCGAGCACGCCCGGACGGCGCTGCCGGCCTACGCCCGGGTCCGCCGGGTCGAGTTCGCTGAGCTGCCGAAGACGATCTCGGGCAAGATCCGCCGCGTCGAGCTGCGGGAGCGCGAGGAGCAGGCAGCCGCGAGCGGGACGCCGGTCGAGGGCGAGTGGCGTGAGGGCGACTTCCCCGAGCTGCGCGGAGCCCAGGGCCCCCGGAGCTAGTCCGTTCGCACCGTCTGGGCGATGGCCAGCCGCGCGACGAGCTCGACGTGGTCGGCCATGTCCCGCGTCGGGTCGTACAGCCACTGGATCTGCATGCCGTCGGAGATGGCGAGCAGGACGCTGGCGAGCTGATCGGGGTCGACGTCGCCACGGAGCCGCCCGTCCTCCTGCATCAGCCGGAAGTCGGCGGCGAAGTCGGCCCGGCTGCGTTCGTAGCGTTCGCGGAAGTACTCGTGCGCGGGGTGCTCGGCGTCGGTCGCGGCCGCTGCGGACAGGTTCACGAACATCTGCACGAGCCCGGGGACCTCGGTGTTGTGCCGCACGATCGCGGCGAGCAGGGCGCCCGGGTCGTCGGCCTGCCAGTCCTGGGCGAGGTCGACGGCGTCGCGGCGGCGGAGGATCTCCACCCAGAGCTCGTCCTTCGAGTCGAAGTAGTGCAGCAGTCCGGCCTGGGTGAGCCCGACCGCGTCGGCGATGTCCTTGATGCTCGTCCGGCGGAAGCCCTGCGAGGCGACGAGGTCGAGTGCGGTGGTGAGGATCTCCTCGCGCTTCGCGATGCCCTTCGCGTACGAACCCCGTCGTGCCATGCGAGAACCGTACCGCCCGTCGGGTGGGAGCAAGAAAACCTACTCACGATAGGTATTGGTGCTACGCTGGCGCCACCGCCGACGAGGGCGTGTGGAGGTCCTGCCGCAGCCGCTCGTCGCTGACCGAAGGGACCGACCATCGTGACCACCGTGGACGAGACGACCCGCGCCTCCAGTGCGTCGCCGCTGGCCGAGCGCATCGAGGCGCTCCTGGCGCAGCTGACGACCGAGGAGAAGGTGCAGCTGCTCACCGGCCGTGACTTCTGGACGACCTGGCCGATCGAGAAGATCGGGCTGCGGCGCATCCTCATGTCGGACGGTCCGTCCGGTGTCCGCGGCGAGGTCTGGGACGAGCGCGACCCGTCGCTGAACCTGCCGTCGGCCACCGCCCTGTCGGCCAGCTGGGACCGTGCGATCGCGAAGCGCTACGGCGCCGCCGCCGCGGTCGAGGCCCGGCGCAAGGGCGTCGACGTCGTGCTCGGCCCGACCATCAACCTGCACCGCTCGCCCCTCGGCGGCCGGCACTTCGAGGCGTTCAGCGAGGACCCCGTGCTCACCGGCGACCTCGCGGCGGCCTACGTCGACGGCGTGCAGGAGAACGGTGTCGCCGCGACGCCGAAGCACTTCATCGCGAACGACTACGAGACCGACCGCTTCACCGCGTCGACCGAGGTGTCCGACCGGGCGCTCCGCGAGCTGTACCTGCTCGCGTTCGAGAAGGCCGTCACCGAGGCGCACGCCTGGGCCGTCATGTCGTCCTACAACGCGATCAACGGCGTGACGGCGTCGGAGAACGACCTGCTCGAGACGCCGCTGAACACCGAGTGGGGCTTCGACGGCATCGTCGTCTCGGACTGGACGGGCGTGCGCTCGGTCGACTCGGCGAAGGCGTCGCAGGACGTCGCGATGCCCGGGCCGAACCCGTGGTGGAGCGAGGGTCCGCTGCTCGCCGCCGTGCGCTCCGGCGAGGTACCCGAGACGGCGATCGACCGGAAGGTCCGGCGCATCCTGACGCTGGCCGCCCGGGTCGGCGCACTCGAGGGCTTCGAGCCCGTCGCCGCGCAGCCGGTGCACGTCGAGGACGGCGTCGCGTTCGTACGCGAGGCCGAGGCCGAGGGCACCGTGCTCGTCCGCAACACGGGTGTGCTGCCGCTCGCCCCGTCCGCCGTGTCGCGGATCGCCGTCATCGGGCACAACGCCGACCAGGCCCGGACCCAGGGCGGCGGGTCGGCGACCGTCGTGCCCTCGTCGGTGGTGTCGCCGCTCGACGGTCTGCGGACCGCGTTCCCGGACGCGTCGATCAGCTACGCGATCGGCGCGGTCGTGCAGGAGGGCATCGCCGAGTACCCGCTGTCGACCATCACGAACCCGGCGACCGGCGAGCCCGGCGCCCGCGTGGCGTTCGTGCAGGACGGCGAGGAGCTGTACGTCGAGGACCGCCGGGCGACCGCGCTGTTCTGGTTCGGCGGCGACGCCCCGACGCGTGAGGCCGACCGGCTCGACATCACCACGACCTACACCGCGCCCAGCACCGGCACCGTCCGGATGGGCATCGGCGCCGCCGGGCACTCCCGCATGTGGGTGGACGGCGAGCTCGTGCTCGACGAGGTCGTCGGCTTCGAGGGCGACCAGCTCGGCGCCGCGTTCCTCAACCCGCCGGCCCGCTCGGTGCCGGTGTCGGTCACCGAGGGGCAGCAGCTCCAGGTCCGCATCGAGTACGACGTCGTGCAGGACGAGACGCTCGGCGGGGTGCTCGCGTACCAGTTCGGCACCGAGCCGAGCGACGACGACCCGGCGCAGCTCATCGCCGCGGCCGTCGAGACCGCCACGGGCGCCGACGTCGCCGTCGTCGTGGTCGGGACGAACAGCAAGGTCGAGTCGGAGGGCTACGACCGCTCCTCGCTCGCGCTCCCCGGGCACCAGGACGAGCTCGTCCGTGCCGTGGCCGCCGCGAACCCGAACACGATCGTGGTCGTCAACGCCGGGTCCCCGGTCGAGATGCCGTGGCGGGACGACGTCGCAGCGGTGCTCCTCACCTGGTTCGGCGGCCAGGAGTACGGCAACGCCCTGGCCGACGTGCTGACCGGTGCGCAGGAGCCGGGCGGTCGGCTCCCCACCACCTGGCCGGCCGCGCTCGCGGACGTCCCCGTCGCGAACGTCACCCCGGTCGACGGGAAGGTGGCGTACGACGAGGGCGTGCACGTCGGCTACCGGGCATGGCTGCGGGCGGGCACGGCACCGGCGTACCCGTTCGGGCACGGCCTCGGCTACACGACGTGGACGATCGACGGCGTCGCCGCGACGCCCTCCGTCCGCGAGGGCGACGCCGTGATCGTCACCGCCACGGTCGCGAACACCGGGCAGCGCCGGGGCAAGCACGTCGTGCAGGTCTACGCCTCGCGGGAGACGTCCTCCGTCGACCGACCCGTGCGCTGGCTCGTCGGCTTCGCGCCGGTCCGGCTCGACGCGGGGACGTCCACCGAGGTGTCGATCGAGGTCCCGGCGCGGGCGTTCGCGCACTGGGAGGGCGACCAGTCCGGCCGGTGGGCGTACGAGCCCGGCACGTTCACGCTGCACGTCGGCGCCTCGGTCGTCGACGAGGCCGGGAGGGCGACCCTCGAACTGGAGTGAGGTGATTCCTCCGGTTTCCGCACGGATGCGATGTTCATTCAGTAGCATCGATCTGCGCCAGGCGGCTGGTTACCGTCGGCGCACGCACCGAGACGGGGTCGCCATGTGAGCGACAACGGTCTCCTGATCCGGCCGATGGAGCCCTGGTGGCCCCGGTGCGTCCAGAATGCGTCCCCGCGCCCGCGCGGGGGCGCATTCGTCGTCTCCGGCCGATCCGCACGAGTGAGTGAAGGACCGTCAACGATTTCGGCCAGAACCCGCAACCGGATGTGACAGCGCCTCGGCGGAGTGGAACGATGAGTGCACCATCCCGTGCGGATCAGGGACGAGATGGTCATCCGGTCGGGGCTCCCGGAGCCTCACCACCCCGGTACGAGCCCGACCGGATGCCCTCGGGGAGTGTCGCCCAGGTGCGTGCCGTCGAGGAAGCGCGCGCTAGGCCGTGCGGACCATCGGAGCGACGTCCTCGGCGACGATCCGGAGGATGCGCTCGTGCGATGCGGCGTCGCCGTTCGCCGGCAGGGTGATCACGAGCTCGTCGGCTGCCACGACGGCCGGGTCGGCAGCCAGGGCGTCCGCGATCGCGGCCGGCTCGCCCGAAACCACCTTGCTGAAGCGGAACGGCGGCGTGCCCGACAGCGGCCGGCCCTCGTCGTCCATGCCCGACGCGTAGCCGGTGAGGAACTCCTCGTGCACGGCGCGGTCGTGGTCGTCGAGCAGCGGCACGACGATCCGGCCCACCGCGACCTTCGCCGTCCGCCGGGGGTGCAGTGCGGCGAAGCGCTCGCGGTAGGCGGCGATCTGGTCGGCCTGGGCCTCGGCGAACGGTGCCCCGGTGTCCTCGGTGTTCAGCGTCGAGCAGTGCAGCAGCAGGCCCTTCTCGGCGGTCCGGACCGCCGTGCCCATGCTGCCGCCGCCCCACCACACGCGGTCGAGCAGGCCAGGGCTGAGCGGCTGCAGGGTCAGGTCGGTGCCGCCGGGGATGCTCTCGTAGCCCTTCCCGGAGGTGCCGAGCGGTTCGCCCCGGAGGACCTCGAGGAGCCGTGCGGCACGGCCCTCGGCCTCGTCGCGGAAGCTGCGCTCGGACGCGCCGAACACCGGGTCGAGGATCGGCCCGTAGCCCGCGATCCCGGTGCTGATGCCGAGCTGCACGCGGCCGCCGCTGAGCAGGTCGACCGTGCTGGCGTCCTCGGCGAGGCGGACCGGGTCCTCGTACCGCATGCCGAGGACGGCGGTGCCGAAGCCGATCGTGCTGGTGCGCTGCGCCGCGGCGGCGAAGAACGTCATGGGGCTCGTGAGGTACGGCTCGAAGTGTCGCCCGCGCACCCACCCGGTGCCGTAGCCGAGGGCCTCCGCGGTCTCGAAGAGGCGCAGGCCGTCCTCCAGCGCGGACACGGCACCAGCGGTGCCGCCGTGGTTCGGGACGAAGGAGAGGAAGCCGAGTTCGCGCACACCGCAATCGTATGCGAATGCATTGAAAGGGGACAGGGGACGGACGGGAGGCGCGTGGCGGCCCGGCCACGCGCCTCCCGTCCGTCTCCTGGTCACCACCCACCTGGGAGGATGGGGGCATGACCGACGTCACCACCGCCCCGCCGCTCGTCGCCGCCCTGCCGGCGGCCGTCGACGGCGCCGTCGACCCGGACGCGGTCTACCAGGCCTTCGCCGACTGGGCGGAGGTCGGCGGCCGGCCGCTCTACCCGGCGCAGGACGAAGCGCTCATCGAGCTCGTGTCCGGCGCGAACGTCGTGCTCAGCACACCGACCGGCACCGGCAAGTCCCTCGTCGCCGCGGCGGCGCACTTCGCGGCGCTCGCCGAGGGGAAGCGCAGCTACTACACGGCGCCGATCAAGGCGCTCGTCTCCGAGAAGTTCTTCCAGCTCGTCGACCTGTTCGGCCCGCAGAACGTCGGCATGGTGACCGGCGACTCGAGTGTCAACGCGGACGCGCCGATCGTCTGCTGCACGGCGGAGATCCTCGCGAACCTCGCACTCCGGCAGGGCCCGGAGGCCGAGGTCGACGTCGTCGTGATGGACGAGTTCCACTACTACGGCGACCCCGACCGCGGGTGGGCGTGGCAGGTGCCGCTGCTCGTGCTGGAGCGCGCGCAGTTCCTCCTGATGTCCGCGACGCTCGGCGACGTGACGACGATCGCCGACGACCTGTCGCGGCGCACCGGCCGACCCACGGCCCGGGTGACCGGCGTGAACCGGCCGGTGCCGCTCGCCTACGAGTACGTCATGACGCCCGTGCAGGAGACCGTCGAACGCCTGCTCGAGGAGGGCAAGGCGCCCGTCTACATCGTGCACTTCGCCCAGGCGGCGGCGCTCGAACGGGCGCAGTCGCTGCTGTCCGCGAAGGTCGCGAGTCGCGAGCGCCGCGACGAGATCGCGGAGGCGATCGCCGGGTTCCGGTTCAGCGCCGGGTTCGGGCAGATCCTGTCGAAGCTCATCCGGGCCGGCATCGGCGTCCACCACGCCGGCATGCTGCCCAAGTACCGGCGGCTCGTCGAGCAGCTCGCACAGCGCGGGCTCCTGCCCGTCATCTGCGGGACCGACACCCTCGGCGTGGGGATCAACGTGCCGATCCGGTCGGTGCTCTTCACCGGGCTGACGAAGTTCGACGGCACGAAGATGCGCCAGCTCTCGGCGCGCGAGTTCCACCAGATCGCCGGACGGGCCGGCCGCGCCGGGTACGACACCGAGGGTGACGTCGTCGCCGAGGCCCCCGAGCACGACATCGAGAACGCCCGGGCCGTCGCCAAGGCCGGGGACGACCCGAAGAAGAAGAACAAGATCAAGCGGAAGAAGGCACCGGAGGGCTTCGTGTCCTGGGGGCAGGCCTCGTTCGAGCGGCTCATCGCGGCCGAGCCGGAACCGATGGTGTCGCGGATGCGGATCACGCACGCGATGGTGCTCGCCGTCGTGGCGCGCGGGGTCTCCCCGTTCGACGACGTCCGTGCCCTCGTGTTCGAGAACCACGAATCCCGCGCACGACAGCTCGCGATGGCACGACGGGCGCTGACGATCGCCCGGACGCTGATCAACGCGCGCGTCATCGAGAAGGTCGACGGCGTGTACCGCTTGGCCGTCGACCTGCAGCAGAACTTCGCGCTCAACCAGCCGCTGTCGCCGTTCGCGCTCGCGGCGTTCGAGCTGCTCGACCCGGAGTCGCCGACCTACGCCCTGGACATGGTGTCGATCGTCGAGGCGACCCTGGACGACCCGCGGGCGATCCTCGCGCAACAGCAGTTCAAGGAGCGCGGCGAGGCAGTCGCACGGATGAAGCAGGAGGGGATCGAGTACGAGGAGCGCATGGAGCTGCTCGAGGAGGTCACCTGGCCGAAGCCGCTGGCCGAACTGCTCGAGGCCGCGTACGAGGCGTACGCGGCAGAACAGCCGTGGGTGCTCGACTTCGCGCTGTCGCCGAAGGCCGTCGTCCGTGACCTGTACGAGCGGGCGATGACGTTCGGCGACTTCGTGCGCTTCTACGAGCTCACCCGCTCCGAGGGCCTCGTCCTCCGCTACCTCTCCGACGCGTACCGGACCATGCGGCAGACCATCGCCGACGAGCAACGCACCCCCGAGCTCGACGACCTGATCGAGTGGCTCGGCGAGGTCGTCCGGCAGACCGACTCCTCGCTCGTCGACGAGTGGGAGGCGCTGGTCAACGGCGACGTCGCTCGTGCCGAGGCCGAACACGAGGAGATCGCACCGCCGCAGCCCGCGCGGCTCACCGGCAACCCGCGGGCGTTCCGCGTGCTCGTGCGGAACGCCCTGTTCCAGCGCGTGCTCCTCGCGGCGGCGGACGACCCGACCGGGCTCGGGCAGCTCGACGCCGTGCACGGGTTCGACCGGTCGGCGTGGGACGACGTGCTCGAGGAGTACTACGAGGAGCACGACACGATCGGCACCGACGCGGACGCCCGGTCGATGCAGTACCTGGTGCTGTCCGAGGAGGGGCGGACGTGGCGGGCGCGGCAGATCTTCGCCGACCCGGAAGGGGACAAGGACTTCGGGTTCTCGGCGACGATCGACCTCGATGCCTCCGACGAGGCGGGCGAGGCCGTCGTCCGGGTCACCGAGATCGGCCGGTTCGACGGCTGGTCCGAGGTGGACGTGGACTGATCGTGTCGTCCTCGTCGTCCTCGTCGTCGTTCCGGCCCTTGGTGGCGGACGACGTCGACGCGCTGCAGGGTCTGCTGGAGTCGGTGCCGTCCTACGCCGAGCGGATCACGGGGTACCCGCCCGGGCCGTCCGACGGGTTGAGCGCACTCATCTCGGTGCCGGACGGGTTCGACCCGACGGGGAAGCACGGGCTCGGGCTGTGGGACGGCGAGGTGCTCGTGGCGTTCGCCGACGTGCTCGTCGGGTACCCGGACGCGGCGTGCGCGTTCGTCGGGCTGCTCGTCGTCCATGGCGACCGGCAGGGGAGCGGACTCGGGCGGGCGATGCACGAGGCCGTGGTGGCGTGGCTGCGGGGCGAGATGCCGGCCGGTGCCGGTGCCGGTGCCGGTGCCGGTGCCGCTGCCGCCTCCGGGGTCGTGCGGCTCCGGCTGGGCATCGTCGCGACGAACGCCGAGGTCGCCGAGCCCTTCTGGCGTGCGCTCGGGTACGCCCCGACCGGCGAGACGAAGCCCCACCGGTACGCCCGACTGACCACCACCGTCACGCTGTGGGAACGCCCGCTCTGACGGACGGGTACGTTCGACGGCAGCCCCGGACCGGCCGGGCACGTCGAGAAGGAACCCCCATGCGTATCGGATCCAGCATCGCGCTGATCGTGATCGGCGCCATCGTCGCCTTCGCGTTGAACTTCCAGGTGGCTGGCATCGACCTGCGTCTGATCGGGTACATCCTGATGGCCGCCGGTGTCGTGCTGCTCATCATCAGCCTCGCGGTGGCGTTCGGCGGTCGCCGCACCACCACGACGACGCGCTCCGGCGTCGACCCGGCGTCGGGCGAGCAGATCACCCGCCAGGACCGCCGCGACGGCACCTACTGAGCGAACGACGACGGGCCCGGACGACATGTCGTCCGGGCCCGTAGTCGTTGGACTCGCTCGCTCGCTGCCGTGCGTGCGTGCTCGCTCGCTCGCTCGCTCGCTAGAACAGGGTGGCGGGCGGCTCGACCTGCACGGGCTCCGGTGCGGGCTCGACGTCCGTGCCCGGCCAGCCCGGCCCGGTCGGCACCTCGGTGCGGTTCTGGTACGCGGTCGCTGCGCCACGGGCACGGACGTCCGCCGCCTCGTTCATCTCGTGCCCCACGTGCCCACGGACCCACTCGAACGTGACCTCGCGGCCCTGCAGCTCGGCGTCGAGCTCCTTGATGATCTCGACGTTGAGGACCGGCTTGCCGTCGGCCTTCCGCCAGCCCTTCCGCTTCCAGCCCGCGAGCCACTCGGTGCACGCCTTGATCGCGTACTGGCTGTCGCACAGGATGTGCAGCGGTTCGCCGGTGTCCTTCGTCGCGCGGAGGAGCTGCAGCACGGCGGTGAGCTCCCCGATGTTGTTCGTGGCCCTCGGCCAGCCGCCGGCGGCCCACCGGTCGTCGTCGACGTACCAGGCCCAACCGGCCGGGCCGGGGTTGCCGAGGGCGGAGCCGTCTGCGGCGGCGACGATCGTCACGGGAGGACCTCCAGGGTGGTGCGGTGTGCGGCTCAACCGTAACGGACCGCGACCCGGGGTCAGCGCGCGGCGGGGTCGAGGTTGAGCGCGCTGCCCTCGTAGAGCCGGCTGCCCGTGAGGGTGAGCGTCGGGTTGAGCCACTGCAGTTCGTCCTGCGTGATGCCGAAGCGCTCGGCCACGGTGGCCGTCTCGTCGCCCTCCACCACGCGGTAGGTGGCCGGTCGCCCGGCGCGGTCCGACACGGCGCCGTACGCGCCGGGCCGGTCCTTGCCGGCCGTCACCTCCAGGTCCGGGTACGGCTGGGGGAGGTTCCACCGCAGCGTGCCCAGCGCGAGCACCGTGCCGACCCAGGGGCGGTCGGCGTCGCTCTGACCGTCTGCGGAGGCAGCAGGGACGAGCACCACGGCGTGCAGCCAGTCCGGGTACGCGCCCGCCTGCGAGAGCCCGACCCCTGCAGGCACATCGGTGTCCTTCGTCCACGTGACCTGACCGACCGCGCTGTCCCGCGGGTCGCCGTAGTCTGCGGAGCGGCGGAACTCGACGGTCATCGGCTGTGGGTCGGTCGTGCGGTAGTCGGAGAACGCCGCGTCGTAGCCGCCGTCCTCGTTCGCGACGACGCGGACGTGCATCGACGTCTTCCGGCTCTTCGACACCACGTCGGTCTCGGCGACGACCGTGCCGGTGGGCACGGGCTGCTTCGTCGGCGTGGCCGTCGTGTCCGGCGCGGCGTCCGCGTCGACCGGCGTGCGCGATTCGGCGGTCGCGGTGCGGCTGGGCTCCGGCACGGTGTCGTCACCACCGAAGGCCGTGCAACCCGTGAGCAGCAGCGCGGCGACGATCGTGCCGACGGTGGCGGCGGTCGTGGTCGTGGTCGTGCGGATGTGGCGCATGTGTTCCCCCTCGGAGTGAGCGTAGGGGAGCGGGAAGCGGATCAGGGCGAGCGTGACCGAACCGGTACCAGGGTGCCCCGCCTACTGTCCGGGGCATGAGCGACAACACCCCGCAGGCCCCCGGCCCCGAACCGTCCGATGACCGTGCACGCAACGACGCCCTGCGCGACGCGGCCCACCACGAGGGCACCGACGGTGTGAGCGAGCGCGAGCAGCGGGCCGCCGACACGTCCTACAGCCCGTCGAGCGAGCGGGAGATGGTGGCGTCGCAGACCGAGCAGCGTGACGACGCCGACCTCGAAGCCGACGGCATCGACCCCTCGAAGGTGATCGCCGCACCAGGGACCGGCGGAGCCGACGACGCCGGCGACGTCGAGCCGGAGCCGGGCGACCTGCACCTGCCGTGGCAGTCCGAGGAGGACCGCCGGGGCTGACGCTCGACTACGCGACCGAGTCCGGGTGCGAGCCCGTCCGCTGCCCGGACTCGAGCGTCGCGATCGCCGCGAGGTCCTCGTCCGTCAGCACGAAACCCCCCACGTCGAGGTTCGACCGGATCCGCTCGGGCGTGACCGACTTCGGCAGCACCACGACCCCCTGCTGCACGTTCCACCGCACGAGCACCTGCGCCACGCTCACCCCGTGCGCCTCGGCGATGCGGACGAGGACCGGTTCGTCGACGAGCCGACCGCGCCCGAGCGGCGACCACGCCGCGGTCACGATGCCGTGCTCGGCGTGGAAGGCCATCAGCTCGTGCTGCGGCAGCCACGGGTGCCGCTCGACCTGGTTCACCGCGGGCACCTCGCCCGTCTCGCCGATGACCCGCTCGAGGTGCGGCACCTGGAAGTTCGAGACGCCCACGCTCCGTGCGCGGCCCGACTCCCGCAGTTCGACGAGCGTCCGCCAGGTCTCGACGTACCGGTCGTTCACCGCGGCCGGCCAGTGGATGAGGTAGAGGTCGACCGCGTCCAGTCCCAGCCGGCCGAGGCTGGCGTCGAACGCCCGCAGGGTCGCGTCGCGCCCCTGGTGGTCGTTCCACACCTTGGTCGTCACGAAGACGTCGTCACGCTCCAGCCTGGAGGCGCGGATCGCCTTCCCGACGCCGGTCTCGTTGCCGTACATCTCGGCCGTGTCCACGTGGCGGTACCCGGCCTCCAGCGCGAGGCCGACCGCCGTGGCCGCCTGGTCGTCGTCGACCTTGTAGACGCCGAAGCCGACGGCGGGGATGCTGCGGCCGTCGCGGAGGGGGATGGAGGTGACCATGCGCCCATCCTGCCGGGCGGGGCGGGCGTGCGTCGCGCCTCCAGGCCAGAGCAATGTTTGCTGATATGCACAATCTGGTACTTGACACGGTCGTGCCGGGCTTGTTGGCTTTCGGCATGATCTTGTCCGGAGTCGCCCTGACCTGCAGTGGCGTCATCGTGTCCCTCGTCGGAGAGCTCGCATCGCTAGGGGTCGTGCGGCGGAACGGTGGTGTCGGCATCCGCATCTCGTCCGTCATGCGGTCGGAGGCGACCTGGAGAGCCGGCCATCGGGCGGCGCGTCCGTGGCTCCACGGCGCGGCCGCGGGGTTCTGCGGAGCGGGGCTGTCGGACATGTTCGCGCCGCCGAGCATCGCTGAACCGTTCGTCCTCATCGGGATGGCGAGCGGCCTCTTCCTCCTGATCAGTGGAGCTGTGGTCGCACATCGCGCGGCAGGTCGCACGGACGACGCCGCGGCAGGAGCGCAGGCGGGGTCGCCGCGAAGCGCTCCCGCCGGTGGGGAGCGGCCGTCTTAGGTGGGGATGTTGACCGGTTCGGTGTCGGGGATGGGGCTCGCGTCGCGACCGCGCAGGTCGGGGAGCCAGCGCTTCGTGACGAGCGGCAGCACCACGCCCGCAGCGGCCATCGCGGCGCCGACCATCAGGCCGCCGGTCGGGCCCTCGGCGTCGATGAGGAACCCGGCCACGGCGGACCCGCCGGCCGCGCCGATGAGCTGGCCGGTGCCCATCCAGCCGTAGGCCTCGGCGGTGTCGGAGAACTTGACCGTCGCGGACACCGAGCCGAACATCACCGCGAGGGCCGGCGCGATGCCGCCGCCCGCGATGAGCAGGGCCAGGCACAGCCACCAGAAGTCCGTCCCGCCGACCGCGAGAGCGAGGCCGACGAAGACGACGGCCATCCGCGCCCAGAGGGTGTTCGGGGAGATCGGGCGGTGACCGAAGGCCAGGCCGCCGATGAGTGAGCCGACCGCGAAGACCGCCAGCACGATGCCGGCGTTCGGGCTGCCCTCGCCGAAGACGCTCGTCACGCTGGCCTCGACGGCGGAGCAGGCGCCGATGAGGAGCAGGCCGGTGAGGGTGGCGACGACGACTGACGGTCGCTTCAGCACGACGCCGAACGCGCGCTTCGAGCGGGGGATGCGAACGCGGCCGAGCTCGGGGGAGGCGATGAACCACACGCCACCGACGACGAGGAACACCATCGCGACGACGATCGCCTGGACCGTACCGATCTGCGTCGCGACGAAGGTGGTGATGACTGGGCCGGCGACCCAGATGAGCTCCTGCGCGCTGGCGTCGAGCGAGAACAGCGGGGTGAGCTGCGCCGACGTCACCATCTTCGGGTAGATCGTGCGGACGGCCGGTTGCACGGGCGGGACGGCGAGGCCGCCGAGGAACCCGACGACCACGTACGCCCACAGGGGCATCACGAAGAACGCGATGACGCCCATGCTCACCAGTGCGACGGTGCTGGTCAGGATGAGGACGGGCCGCATGCCCCAGCTGCCCATCCACCGGCTGGTCAGCGGGCCCGCGATGGCCTGGCCGATGCTCGTGGTCGCGAGGACCAGACCGGCGGCGCCGTACGAGCCGAAGATGTGCTCGACGTGCAGCAGGTAGGCGAGCGACAGCATGCCGAACGGGAAGCGTGCGGTGAGCTGCGCGGCGATGACGCGACCGACTCCGGGGGTCTTCAGCAGGGGCCCGTACGTACTCACGTGTCGAGTGTACGGACCGGCCGGTCGGGGCCGTCACCCGTCCGGGGGTGGTGTGGACGAGAGGGTGTTCGGGCGGTCCTGTGGACACTGCTCGCGACACGCCGATGCGCCGATTCCACACATGTGGATCGAACCTGTCCACGGGTGTGGGGAAGTGTCGGTGGTGGGCCGGAGAATGGCGGAATCACGGGCCTCCCGCAGCTGTTCACACTGTGGAGAGCTTGTGGAGAACTACACGGCTGTAACACTTCCTCTTGTGGTCGGTGACGCGACCGGCCACTAGATGTAGTGTGGAGGCATCGCAGCGGCCCCTCCCGGAACCGGCTGCACAGGCATCAGCAACACCTGGCTCAGCACCACTTCCAGAGCCAGTACCAACCAGCAAGAAACCAGGGGAGACCATGGCCGTCACCGTCTACACCAAGCCGTCCTGCGTCCAGTGCACCGCGACGTACCGGGCCCTCGACAACAAGGGCATCCAGTACGAGGTGCACGACGTCTCGACGGACGAGGCCGCGCTCGAGCACGTCAAGAGCCTCGGCTACATGCAGGCCCCCGTCGTCGTGACCGACGACGACCACTGGTCGGGCTTCCGTCCCGACAAGATCGCGACGCTCAGCGCCGAACTCGCGTGACGTCGTCGGTGTGTTCCCCCGCCTCTCCGCCGGGGAACACACCGACACCTCCGATCCGCTGTCCGCACCTCTGACCCAGGAGCGCACATGAGTCGCCTCGTCTACTTCTCGAGCGTGTCCGGCTACACGGCCCGCTTCATCGAGAAGCTCGGACTGCCGGCCGACCGGATCCCGCTCTACCCGACCGATCCGTTCCTGCACGCGGACGAGCCGTACGTGCTCGTCCTGCCCACTTACGGGGGCGGCAACGGGCAGGGGGCGGTCCCCAAGCAGGTCATCAAGTTCCTGAACGACGGACGCAACCGCTCGCTCATCCGCGGTGTGATCGTCGGGGGCAACACGAACTTCGGCGAGGCCTACGGTCTCGCGGGGGACGTCATCTCGCAGAAGTGCGGCGTCCCCGTCCTCTACCGTTTCGAACTCTTCGGCACGCCGGACGACGTGCACGCAGTCACCACTGGATTGGAAGCATTTTGGACGCAGCAGTTGCAGACGTCGATCTGACGTCGCCGCAGACGGGGATGGACTACCACTCCCTCAACGCGATGCTCAACCTCTACGACGCGGACGGCAACATCCAGTTCGACAAGGACCGTGAGGCCGCGAAGCAGTTCTTCCTGCAGCACGTCAACCAGAACACCGTCTTCTTCCACAACCTGAAGGAGCGGCTCGACTACCTGGTCGAGAACGAGTATTACGAAGCGGCGACGATCGAGCAGTACTCGATGGACTTCATCCAGCGTCTGAACGACCTGGCGTACTCGAAGAAGTTCCGGTTCCAGACGTTCCTCGGTGCGTTCAAGTACTACACGAGCTACACGCTCAAGACGTTCGACGGCAAGCGCTACCTCGAGCGCTTCGAGGACCGCGTCGTGATGACCGCCCTCGGTCTGGCGCAGGGCAACGAGCAGCTCGCGATCGACCTGGTCGAGGAGATCATCGCCGGCCGCTTCCAGCCCGCGACCCCGACGTTCCTCAACACGGCGAAGGCCCAGCGCGGCGAGCTCGTCTCCTGCTTCCTCCTCCGCATCGAGGACAACATGGAGTCGATCTCGCGCGGCATCAACTCCTCGCTGCAGCTCTCGAAGCGCGGCGGCGGCGTGGCCCTGCTCCTCTCCAACATCCGCGAGGCCGGCGCCCCGATCAAGCAGATCGAGAACCAGTCCTCGGGCATCATCCCCGTGATGAAGCTGCTGGAAGACTCCTTCTCCTACGCGAACCAGCTCGGTGCGCGACAGGGTGCCGGTGCCGTCTACCTGTCGGCGCACCACCCCGACATCATGAAGTTCCTCGACACCAAGCGTGAGAACGCCGACGAGAAGATCCGCATCAAGACGCTGTCCCTCGGCGTCGTCGTGCCTGACATCACGTTCGAGCTCGCGAAGAACAACGAGGACATGTACCTCTTCTCGCCGTACGACGTCGAGAAGGTCTACGGCATGCCCTTCGGCGACGTGCCGATCTCCGAGAACTACCGCGCGATGGTCGACGACCCGCGCATCAAGAAGACGAAGATCAAGGCGCGTGACTTCTTCACGACGATCGCCGAGATCCAGTTCGAGTCGGGCTACCCGTACATCGTGTTCGAGGACACGGTGAACAAGGCCAACCCGATCAAGGGCCGGATCAACATGTCCAACCTCTGCTCGGAGATCCTGCAGGTCAACACCCCGACCACGTTCAACGAGGACCTCTCGTACAACGAGATCGGCAAGGACATCTCCTGCAACCTCGGCTCGCTCAACATCGCGCTGACGATGGACTCGCCGGACTTCGGCAAGACGATCGAGACGGCGATCCGCGGCCTGACCTCGGTGTCGCAGATGTCGCACATCACGTCGGTCCGCTCCGTCGAGGACGGCAACGACAAGTCGCACGCCATCGGCCTCGGCCAGATGAACCTGCACGGCTACCTCGCTCGTGAGCGCGTCTACTACGGCTCCGAAGAGGGCATCGACTTCACAAACATCTACTTCTACACGGTGCTGTTCCACGCCCTGCGAGCGTCGAACAACATCGCGATCGAGACGGGGGAGACCTTCGACGGCTTCCGCGACTCGAAGTACGCGTCGGGCGAGTTCTTCGACAAGTACACCGACCAGGCGTGGACGCCGGCGACCCAGCGCGTCGCGTCGCTGTTCGACAACGCGAACATCACGATCCCGACGCAGGATGACTGGAAGGCGCTGAAGGCGTCCATCCAGCAGTACGGCATCTACAACCAGAACCTGCAGGCTGTCCCGCCGACGGGCTCGATCTCGTACATCAACCACTCGACGTCGTCGATCCACCCGATCGCGTCGAAGATCGAGATCCGCAAGGAAGGCAAGCTCGGCCGCGTCTACTACCCGGCGCCGTTCATGACGAACGACAACCTGGACTACTACCAGGACGCGTACGAGATCGGTGCCGAGAAGATCATCGACACGTACGCCGCGGCGACCCAGCACGTCGACCAGGGCCTGTCCCTGACGCTGTTCTTCAAGGACACCGCCACGACGCGCGACATCAACAAGGCGCAGATCTACGCATGGCGCAAGGGCATCAAGACGATCTACTACATCCGTCTGCGCCAGCTCGCCCTCGAGGGCACCGAGGTCGAGGGCTGCGTCAGCTGCATGCTGTAGAGCCGCTGCTCTCTTCCTGGAGGCGCGGGGCGGGCCCCGCCCCGCGCCTCCAGACCGTCATCAGATCACCATCTCGAATCCGGAAGACAATCCCATGACCCTCACCGACCCGGTCCACGCCACGGGCAAGTCCATCCCGCTGATCAGCGCGGTCAGTGCGATCAACTGGAACCGCATCCAGGACGACAAGGACGTCGAGGTCTGGAACCGTCTGGTCAACAACTTCTGGCTGCCAGAGAAGGTGCCGCTGTCGAACGACGTGCAGTCGTGGAACACGCTCACGCCGGAGGAGCAGCAGCTCACCATGCGGGTCTTCACCGGCCTGACGCTGCTCGACACCATCCAGGGCACCGTCGGCGCGATCAGCCTGATCCCCGACGCGATCACCCCGCACGAAGAAGCCGTCTACACGAACATCGCGTTCATGGAGTCGGTGCACGCGAAGAGCTACTCGTCGATCTTCTCGACGCTCGCCTCGACGCCCGAGATCGACGACGCCTTCCGCTGGTCCACCGAGAACGTGAACCTGCAGAAGAAGGCCCAGATCGTCCTCGACTACTACACCGGCGACGACCCCCTGAAGCGCAAGGTCGCGTCGACGCTGCTCGAGTCGTTCCTGTTCTACTCCGGCTTCTACCTGCCGATGTACTGGTCCTCGCGTGCGAAGCTCACGAACACCGCTGACCTGATTCGCCTCATCATCCGCGACGAAGCCGTCCACGGGTACTACATCGGGTACAAGTTCCAGAAGGGCCTCGAGGGCGCTTCCGAGGAGCGCAAGCAGGAGATCAAGGACTACACGTTCAACCTGCTGTTCGAGCTCTACGAGAACGAGATCCAGTACACGCAGGACCTCTACGACGGTGTCGGGCTGACCGAGGACGTCAAGAAGTTCCTGCACTACAACGCCAACAAGGCGCTGATGAACCTGGGCTACGAGCCGATGTTCCCGAAGGAGACGACGGACGTGAACCCGGCGATCCTGTCGGCGCTGTCGCCGAACGCTGACGAGAACCACGACTTCTTCTCGGGGTCGGGGTCGTCGTACGTCATCGGCAAGGCCGTCGTGACGGAGGACGAGGACTGGGACTTCTGAGTCTGGTCTGACTCGTGGGGGCGCCCCGTCGGCTTCGGCTGGCGGGGCGTCATAAGGCTTTGCTGCACGCGGCCGATGTAGGCGGCATCGCGCGAGTTGGAAGCGCTAATACGCCGATGACCTCCAGCGCCGGCGCTTTTTTCAGGCGCTCAATCCAACTGAAAGCTGACCCTTCCCTCCTCTGTCCGCGAGCGCGACACATCCGAACGTGCAAGCGGGGCGGCTCTCTCGGTGCGACCCGATAGGTTCATTCAGCTGGGCGCGGGCCCGTTCCAACTCGAAGTTGCATCGGTGCGCTTCCCAACCGGTCAGGTCTGGATAAGCTCAGAGCGTGCCCGACTCGTTTCGACTCCGCTCCGTATTCGTGCAGCAGGACGATGCTCCTGGAGTCCGCGTTGCCTTTGGGCGAGCGCGGGACCGATCTGCCAACTCCCTTACTATAGTGACCGGCAGAAACGGAGTAGGTAAATCTCGGCTCCTCGCAACAATCGCTACGGTATTCGCAGCACTAGGGGGCGAGCGCCCTCGTAAAGGAATATCTGCCGTCGTCAACTTTGAGGTGAACGGCTATAGCGTCGATGCGGAGATTGACCGAGGCCGTCTTACGTATAACCTGAACACGATCAGGCTCGGATCGTCGCAAGCTCCTGGGCCACGACGTGTGATTGCAACGACTGCGAGTGCGTTCGATAAATTTGCACTGCCACGGGTTCTAGACAGCGACAACCTCGATAGAAAAATGTCCAATTACAGGTATCTCGGCTTGAAGGACTCTCGCGGCCGTATATCAGGCACCGCCGGCCTATACAGGGGTCTAGAAGCCATCTTCGACAGCCTTGGCGAAGATAGCTATCGCAGGAGCAGAATCGGCGACGTGTTTGTTGATCTCAAATACGAACCTCGTGTGGTGGTTCTGTATGACTGGACCAGTATGGGGCGGGCGTTGCTCGGAGCAGGAGCTGCTGCGGGCAGAGTCGCTTTTGAGACGCTACTGCGTAGCGAGGAGGTTCCTGCAAGATTCGACCCTAGTTGGAAGGAGATAACGACCGAGCAGATTGACAATCTCCAGTCCGCAGTTGCATTGATCGCGGAGGTAGTCGAGCGCGGGACAATTCGCCTCCGTGCAGACTTCGCGGAGGAGGTCAGTACTCGCGTCGAGCATTTGCGCGCGGCTCAAAGACTCAGGCGGGCTGGGATGATCCGTATCAGGAGCGTTGATTTATTCCCCATCGGTGCCGAGAGCCCGATAGACGTGCAGTCGGCAAGTTCGGGCGAATTGTCATTCATCACAACCATGCTTGGTATTGCATCGTCTATTGATGATGGAAGCCTGGTACTGGTGGATGAGCCGGAGATTAGCCTACACCCCGAACTGCAGTCGCAATATATTGGGAGGCTGAGGGCCGCATTCAGTGAATTCACCGGATGTCATTTTATTATTGCGACGCACTCGCCTCTCTTGGTGGCTGGTATGGGAAAGAATTTGGGTTCGATCGTTTCCCTCGAGGCGATCGAGTCTCCTGCTCCGGGCGACTCTGGGGCATCGGTGGAGACATCGGCTATCGAAGTAGATGACCCTGCGAGTTCCCTCGACGCTGTGCTGCTTAATACGTTCCGCATTTCGGGCCCGGATAATTTGTACATCAAACATACGCTGGTTCGGGCGCTCCGACTTGCAACGCGAGGGGCCTATGAGGGGACAGAGTTTGACGACCTTCTTGAGATCCTGAGGAGCGCTCTCACGGCGGATGACCTCTCATTAGGAGTCAGGCGTGTGATCGAAGACCTCGACGCAGCTGTGGCGCGAGCGAGGGAGGTGAATTGACACGCTATCTACCCCCGGTTGTCTATAGTGGGGATGTCCTCAAAGTCGTTGATTCGTTCAACTCGAGTGGGTCCAGCGATCACCGGTACTGGTCGCATGTTGATGCGAAGCCAGTTCGAGCCGCTATCAAGCGTCACTACCAGGCAGCACAAGGCTTCCAGTGTTGCTACTGCCGACAGGTTTTTCCCATAAGACACATGCGAGCTTGGGATGCCGAGCATATCGTCCCGAGGCGGCTTCACCCTCAGTTCATGTTCACACCAGCGAATCTAGCGTTATCGTGCCCGGATTGTAATGGTCCTAAGCGAGATGAGGAAACCCTGGTGGATCCGAGCGCATTGGTCTACCCAAGCTCCGGGTCTGAATTCCTGATTGTTCACCCGCATTTCGATTACTACTTTGACCATATTGTGGTGGCGGGCCTAGTCTATGCTGCCGTGAAGGGATCGGAGAAAGGTGAGTGGACGATAGAAGCGTGCGATCTGGGGAGATTCGCGCAGTTGAACATCGGTTGGCCAGATCCAGTTGAAGAGGACGAGTTTGAGGAGCAAGTCGATCGTGCCGATGCGGGCGATGATTTGTCCGTTCAGGCCATCTCCAATGTGTTGCGTTCCAAACTCTAGGGATTCGACAGGTGCACCGTGTAGTGAAAAGTCGCAAGGGCAGAGCTTCCTTCCCGGTCCCTCGCGTTCCTGTGCGATGCTGTCAGCGGCCGGGAAGCAAGTACCCCTGTGCGAATGGCAATGAGTGCAATCGTTGAGGCCGGGTGAGACGTCCTGACTATGGTGCGGCCTATCGGCCGTCTCCGCCGGCCGTCCGCACATTCCGCCCCTTCGCCACCGCACACACTTCTGCATCGGGATGGCGCCTGAGGATCGCCAGCTCCACCCACAGGTCGTAGAACGGCAGCCGCGCCGGAAGCGACGGCCGCGCAAACAGCTCGGATACGCCTCCTCCAACCATCCCGGCACCGGAGCCAGTGACGCCGGATCGAGCCCGGGCGATGAGGACGTCGGTGGGAACTCTTCCGGCCGCGCACACCCTTGCAGGATCGCGTCGAGCTCGACGTCCGCCGGCTGCGCCACGGCCTCGGCAGAGTCGATCAACCCCGTGACCTGTCCGTCGCCGACGATGCTATTCAACCCGTGCAGGTCGCCGTCGACGAGCACGCGCGGGTTGGAGCCGAGCAGCGACAGGCGCGATAACACCCAGGCGCGACCGGCAGCGAGCAACGGCGAGGGGGGCCTGGCAGCTCCCGGGTCCTCGACCAGCGACGACGCCGCACCTACGACCGGCGGGTGGTATGCCGGCGATGACCCACCGGCCAGGGCCCCACGAAGCCACGGCGGCATGAGCCCAGCGGGAACCGACACCCGGTGAGGCGCTTGCAGCGCGTCCGCGGTACCCGCCGCCACACCTCGGGCCGCTGCTCGAGCCAGCCCTTCCAGTAGGTGCGCCAGAACACCTACTGCACGAACTTCTCCGCGGCGTGCAGGTCGTGTCGGGCGAGGACGGCGTCGACGACCTCCTGCTCGGTGACCAGGCGATGCCGGATGTACGGCGACAGCCCGGAGACATTCGTCCGCGAGGGGCCGAGGTCGTGGCTGCGGTCACGGCGGTAGTCCGCGCCGGCGTGCGGGACGAACTCATGCAGGGCGTCGAGGCCGGCGGCTCGGGTCGGATGGTCACCGCGCCATCCTGCGCCTGCCGCCGTCGGGGGAGCCGTGCGGGGCGGGGCGGGAGGGCGAGACCGGACATGTCGGCAGGGTCAGGCGATGCTGCTGCCGCCGTCGACGAGGAGCTCGCTCCCCGTCATCCCCGAGCTCTGGTCCGTCACGAGAAAGAGCACCGTGGCGGCGACCTCGTCGGGACGCAGGAGTCGGCCGAACGGGAGCCCGCTCGCCATCTGCTCGAGCATCGCGTCGGGGTTGCCCGGGGCGAGGCCCGCGAGACCCGGCGTCTCGGTAGGCCCGGGGACGACCGTGTTGATCCGGACGCCGCGCGGTGCGAGCTCGGCCGCCCACGTGCGGGTGAGTGCGGCGATCGCGGCCTTCGACGCCCCGTACAGGCCGAACGACGGCTCGGTGCCTGACGCGGCCGTCGAACCGCTCACGACGACGGCGGACCCCTCGTGCAGGAACGGCAGCGCGCCCTGCACAGTGAGGGTGGTCCCGCGGACGTTGGTGCCGAAGGTCGCCTCGAAGTCCTCGGCGGTGACGGCGTCGAGGGGCTTGAACTCCCCGCCGCCGGCGTTCGCGTGCACCGCATCCAGCCCGCGACCGCGCTCGGCGACCGCGGCGAAGAGCGTCGCGATGTCGGAGGGCTCGGCGGCGTCGGCACGGATGGGCGTGACCGCGTCGCCGAACTCGTCGCGCAGCGCGTCGAGCGCAACCTGGCGCCGACCGGTGACGAAGACGTGTGCGCCCTCGTCGATGAAGCGGCGCACGACCGCGAGGCCGATGCCCGACGTCCCGCCCGTGACGAGCGCGGTCTTGTCCTGCAGTGCTCCGACCATGGTGTCCTCCTGGAACTGTTGTTGACTGCTTGGTCCAGAACGGTACTCCGTGCTTGACTGATCAGTCAACAACGACTTCCGAGGAGTGCACATGCCCCGACCGCGCAAGTTCGACGAGGCCGACGTCGTCGAGCGCGCCCGACGCACCTTCGCGGAGTCCGGGTTCGACGGCACGTCCCTCGACGACTTGCTCGAGGCCACGGGGATCGGGCGGCAGAGCCTCTACAACACGTTCGGCGGCAAGAAGGAACTCTTCATGCGCGCCTTCCTCAGCGACACCGCCGAAGCCGTCGAGGTCGTGCAGGGCGTCCTGCGGAGTTCCGAGCACCCGATCGCCCGGATCCGGACGCAGCTGGTGTCCGTTGCGGTCGAGCACGGGGCGGCGCAGGGGGCGCCCTCCCTGCTGCTCCGCGCAGCGGTGGAGTTGTCCGCCCGCGACCCGGAGGTCGCCGCCACCGTCTCCGAGGCCTTCGACACGATCCGCGCGGGCTACACGGCCTGCATCCAGGACGCGCAGGCCGCTGGTGAGGTCGAGGTAGACGCCGACGCCGATGCGCTCGGCACCTACTTCTGCGCGGTCATCGAGGGGATGGGGGCGATCGGGCGCGTCGGGACCTCGCGGGCGGCGCTCCTGCAGGTGGGGATCGCGAGCCTCGCGGCCCTGCCGATCACCGCGCTCGGTGAGGAGCACCTCGGCACCGCGGACGGTCCCTGGGACTGAGCGTCGTCACGCACCAGGGTGACGCCGCGGCGACGTGACCAGCGGGGCGGGCCGTCGCCGCGCCTCCAGGACGGGTCTGGAGGCGCGCATCCAGCGGGCGCGACGGCGCGCTCCGGGACCGCTCAAGCCGGCGGCGTCGTTCCCGCGCCCTCGGTGTCGTCTGCGCCAGCCGGACCGGTGCCGGCCTGGTCGAGGTTCTCGTGCGGGTCGCCCATGTCGCCGGTCGCCTTGCCGGCGGGTGAGAGCCCGAAGTGCCCGCGGACGGCGTTCACCTCGGTGGAGGACAACGTGTTCCCGGCTCCCGGGGAGGGTGCGCCCTTGATCGCGCTCTTCGTGTACCCGACGTGGAGGTCCGTTCCGTCGAAGGTGGCGTCCTCGACCGGGACGAGCGCGGGATGTCCACCGAGGAGGCCCGTCGCGACGCTGACGAACGCGGCGCTGCCGTCCTCGTCGGAGGGAAAGACCTGTACGACCTTGCCGACGGAGGCGCCGTTGCGGTCTCGGACGGTCGCGTTCTCGACCTCGTGGATCGTGTTCTTGGTGATCATGGGCGTAGTCAACGCTCCTGGCCTGATCCGCTTGTGTCAGTGGTCGCGCGAAGGCCGTCACCAGCCCTGTCGGCGGGAGCAGGAGCTCGCACGCCCCCTCGTGGCGAGCCGCCTGGGTCCGGCGACCTCGGGGTACTCAGCGGGACGCCGTCTCTGAGAACGACCCGCCCGTGAACTCGTGACCGCCGAACACGACCTGCACCGGGATGGCGTTCGACCGGTCGGCGACGTACCGGTACACGCCACCGGGACGTCCGAGCCACAGCAGCCGTGCGGGTGTCGCGGACGTCGGCGCCGTGCGGAGTTCCACGAGGTACTGCCCGGAGGGGATCTGGAACTGCGCTGTCTGCTCGTCGTCGAGCAGCGTGGAGAACCGGGTGGAGAACGATGCTCCGGTCGTCACGTTCGCGACCGTGATGGTCGCGCCGCTCAGCTGGGCCGACGGGGCGCGGGACGCCGCGGAGGCGTAGACGATCAGGTCGTAGTCGTCGTGCGCGTAGTGCCGTGACAACGTCACCTGCGAAGCCGGGAGCGTCCCGCGCTGCTGGTAGACCCGGGTCTTCCAGACGGCCGGTGACGCGTTCCCGCTGACGTACGCCTCGATGCGGTACTTCCCGGTGCTCAGTCCGACGAACTGGTAGTGGCCGGCGCTGTCGGTCGTCGTGCGGAAAACGCGGCCGGTGTCCACGTCCGATGCGTACATGAGTCGTCCGACGGCGGGTCCTGTGGGGTCGACCACGCCTCCCTGGACGGTGGCGCCGATCACGAGCGGCAGGTCGACCACGACCGTCGAACCGCTGCGGACCGCGATGCCTGAACGGAGCGCGGGCGCGTAGGTCCCGGTTCCGTGCGGCGGCAACCGCCGCGTGCCCACCGTGATGGTGTCCGGTGCCGGGATGCCGCTGAACGTCGCGGCGCCGTCGTCATCCGTGGTGACTTCACCGACGAGGGTGTCTGTGTTGCTCGCCGCGAGTTCGACGTCCGCCAGGCGGATCGGAGTGCCGTCCGGCGTCGTGAGCTGGACGGTGATCGTTCCCGAGCCGGCCGCCGTCGCGGGCGGTGCGAGCCCGATCAGCGCTCCCGCTGCCAGTGCGACGACCAGTGTCGTCCCCGTGATCAATCGCATCGCGTTCCCCGATCCTCCGGCAGTGGTGCGTTGGCTGGGACTGTACGCGTCCTGCGGACTGCTGACCGCGGGCCAGGCCCGCGACGGGTGCGTCCCTGCCGACGCGATGTGCCTGGCGGGGCTGACCCGTGCCTCCAGGCCGGGCTGAGACCCGAGCTCTCGGCGGACGCGACACGGGAGACGGCCCGCCCCGTTGTCGAGGTGGGCCGTCCTGTGCAGCCGCGCGGCTAGCGCGACACCTGCACGGTGACGCTGGCGAGCTCGGCCCGCACGATGTCCGCACCAGCGGACAACGCGCCGAGCTTGTCCAGCGCCGCACGCCGCGCAAGGGGAGCCATGCCGCAGTTGGAGCTGGGGATGAGCTTGTCGGCGTCGACGAACTCGAGTGCGCGGCGGAGGACCTCCGCGACCTCCTCCGGCGTCTCGACGGTCTCGGTCGCGACGTCGATCGCGCCGAGCATGACCTTCTTGCCACGGATGAGCTCGACGAGTTCGAGCGGGACGTGGGAGTGGATGCACTCCAGCGAGACGATGTCGATCGACGACTGCTGCAGGAGCGGGAAGGACTGCTCGTACTGCCGCCATTCGGCGCCGAGGGTCTCCTTCCACTTGTTGTTCGCCTCGATGCCGTAGCCGTAACAGATGTGGACGGCGGTCTCGGCGCGCAGACCCTCGGCAGCACGCTCGAGAGCGGCGACGCCCCAGTCCTGCACCTCGTCGTGGAAGACGGTGAAGGCGGGCTCGTCGAACTGGATGACGTCGACGCCGACGTCCTGGAGCTCCCGGGCCTCCTGGTTGAGGATCGTGGCGAACTCCCACGCCAGCTTCTCGCGGCTCTTGTAGTGCTGGTCGGAGAGCGTGTCGATCATGGTCATCGGGCCGGGGAGCGCCCACTTGATCGGGCGGTCGGTCTGCGCGCGGAGGAACTTCGCGTCCTCGACGAACACCGGCTTCGGGCGGCTGACGGCACCGACGACGGTCGGGACGGCGGCGTCGTACCGGTCGCGGATCCGGACGGTCTCCTTGCGCTCCTGGTCGATGCCGTCGAGGTGCTCGATGAACGTCGTGACGAAGTGCTGCCGGGTCTGCTCGCCGTCGCTGACGATGTCGATCCCGTGGCGCTCCTGCTCGTGGACGGCCGACCGCAGGGCATCCTGCTTGCCCTCGACCAGTGCGTCGCCGTCGAGCAGCCAGGGGGACCAGAGTCGCTCGGGCTCGGCGAGCCAGGACGGCTTCGGCAGGCTGCCGACGATCGAGGTGGGGAGGAGGGTGCTCATGCGCGTGGAGGTCCAGTCGGTCAGTGGGTGAGGGCGGTGCGGTCGGCGGTCCAGCGTTCGAGGAGTGCACGGTGCGGCTGCACGAGGTGTTCCTCGGTGTAGCGGCCCTGCGTGACGCCGAGGCGGCTGCGCTCCTCGCGGTCGTAGGCGATGCCGGTCGACGCCCAGTCGGTCTGATCGAGGCTCGGTCGGAAGGTGCTCGGCGCGACGGTGTCCGCGTTGTAGATCTCCGGACGGTAGATCTTCTGGAACGTCTCCATGGTGCTGATCGTGCCGATCAGCTGGAGGTTCGAGTAGTCGCTCGTCAGGTCACCGCGCGTGTAGAACGCGAGCGGCGCCTTCGACCCCGGGGGCATGAAGTAGCGGACCCGCATCCCCATCCGGCCGAAGTAGTCATCGGTGAGCGAGGAGTGCTCGTGCGTGTACTCGGCGCCGAGGACCGGGTGGACGTACTCCGTCTGGCGGTAGGTCTGGCTCGTGGAGACGCTGATGCAGACGACGGGCTCCGCGGCGAAGTGGTCCTGGAACGCCGGGGACTCGAGGAAGCGCTGGAAGAGCTGTCCGTGGAGCTGCCCGAAGTCGTCCGGGATGCCGGCGCTCGTGTCGAGGGACGGCAGCAGCACCGCGAAGTCGTAGTCGCGGAGGTACGACGAGAAGTTGTTGCCGAGGATGCCCTGGTGGCGCTCGCCGGTGTGCTGGTCGAGGATCGTGACGTCGAGCACCTCGATCAGGGGGAACGACTCGGCCGCTCCGGCGTCCTCGAAGTGCAGTGTGACGGAGACGATGTCGAGTTCGACGCGGTAGCGGTCGCCGTTCGTCTCGTCCGCTCCGGTTGCGCCGTCCGCTCCGGTCGCGAGGTCGTTGCAGCGGTCGTTGATCAGGGCGAGCGCGTTGCGGAGGTTCTGTTGGCGGTGCTCGCCGCGGGCCAGGTTCGCGAAGTTCGTGGTCAGCCGGGAGCTGTCCGAGGGGGAGTAGTCCTCATCGAAGCGCGTCCTGGTGACGCTGAAGGTGGGGTCGTTCGCCATGGTCCGCAGTCCGTACGTCGAGCGCCCGTGGGCACTGGGGGAGGTGTCCTTCGATCATGACGGGGAACGCAGGCCATCAGGTAATACCGAGACGCTATGCGCCGGTATAGCCTCGCCCTATGGCTCGGGTCTCGAACGACATCACCCTCCAGCAGCTCCGGTACTTCATCGAGGTAGCGTCGGAGGGCTCGATCAGCGCGGCGGCTGACCTGCTCTACGTCTCGCAGCCGACGATGTCCGCCGCGATGAAGGACCTCGAGACGCGGATCGGACGCCCGCTCTTCACCCGCTCCGCCCGCGGGGTCGTGCTCACCGTCGACGGCGTCGAGTTCCTCGGGTACGCCCGACAGGTCATCGAGCAGGTCTCCCTCCTCGAGCAGCGCTACGTCGGTCGTCAGGCGTCGCGGCGATTGCTCGGGGTGTCCGCCCAGCACTACTCGTTCGCCGTCGAGGCCTTCGTCCGGATGGTCGAGGGCGCGGCGGCGGACGAGTACGAGTTCTCGCTCCGTGAGACGCGGACGTGGGACATCATCGAGGACGTCCGCACCCTGCGGAGCGAGGTCGGCATCCTCTACCGCAACGACTTCAACCGGCAGGTGCTCGGGAAGCTGATGCGTGACGCCGGGGTCGTGTTCACGCCGCTGTTCGTCGCGCAGCCGCACATCTTCGTCGCCCGGCGGAACCCTCTCGCCGCACGAGAGCGCGCGACGCTCGAGGACCTCGCGGACCTGCCCCGGCTGACGTTCGACCAGGGCGCGAACAACTCCTTCTACCTGGCCGAGGAGATCCTGTCGACGATGTCGAGCAAGCGGGAGATCCGGGTCTCGGACCGGGCGACGATCTTCAACCTGATGATCGGTCTCGGCGGGTACACGATCTCGACCGGGCTGATCAGCGACGACCTCGACCCCGAGATCGTCGCCATCCCGCTCGACGTCGAGGAGCGGATCGAGATCGGCTGGATCGCGCACGCCTCGGTACCGCTGACGGTGCAGGCGCAGACGTACCTGGAGGAGTTGCGGGCGGTGGTCAGCAGTTACGGCGTCGAGCCGCTCGGGTAGGCAACGCCCCGTCGGGAAGGGCGCTGCCAGGACCGGCTGGGTGGGCCGCCCACCGGCTGCCGGACGGGAGGCGCGGTGCCAGCTCGCCCCGCGCCTCGCGTCGAGACCGGCTGCCGGACGGGAGGCGCGGTGCCAGCCCGCGCCGCGCCTCCCGTCCGCCCCCCATGCGGCCGGTCCGCCCCCTGCCGGGACCGGCGACCCCGGTTGCGACCAGGGAACGGCTCCCAGGGGCGCCGGTCGGGAGGGGAGCAGGGCCCCGTCAGCCACCGTACGGCGACCACCGGCTCAGCCGGAGGTCTTCACGGGGTGGAGCTCGTCCGTCGCGGGGTGGAATCGTGCCGGTGCTCCTGGCCGGCTCTGTTGCTCGGGAAGCCGGCCCGACGGGCGTGGTCCACGGCCTGTGCCCTCGAGCTGACCTGCAGCTTCCGGTAGAGCAGCCGGGTCATGCTCTTCATCGTGTTGGTGCTGATGAACAGCGTCGACGCGATCTCCGCCGCGGTGAGCTCCGTGGTGAGGAGTGCGAGGATGTCGTTCTCCCGCTTCGTCAGCTGGGGGAGGTCCCGCCGCACGGAGCTGATCCGCGTCGCGGTTCGGGCCGCGCTGCCCGTGGCTGCGACGAGCTGCTCGAGTTCGCCCGGGGCGATCGCTTCGTAGCTGGTGTGGAGCCCGGCGTGCTGGATCAGCGCGTCCGCCCGCAGGAACGCGTGAGCGGCGGTGTCGGGGTAGCCGAGTGCCCGGGCGGCGGCCGCGTGGACGAGCAGGGCGTTCGCCTGCAGACGCGGCTCGATCCCGTCGTGCGTGACCGGTTCGCTGAGGTCGAGCGCTACGCGGTGCCGACGCTGGACGTGGGCGACCGCCGCCGTGATGACCCGGTCCGATGCGGAGAGGTCCGTGAACTCGTCGAGGTCGTCGGCGATCCGTCCGCGCAGCAGCTGCACCCGGACGCGGGCGGCGCGTGCGAGTCGACCGTCGACGCCAGCGGAGTCGAGGACGGGGTGTGCCTGCAGGTGCAGCTCGAGACGGGACTCGGTGACCGCGGCGTCCGCGACGTTGTGGGCGTGCAGCGACCGCACCCACATCGCCGGCGCCCAGTACTCGCCGAACCCGAGTTCCTCCGCCTGGTCGAGGAGCGCTGCGGCCTCGTCGAGCTCGTCGCGGTCGGTGTGCAGCAGCGCCCGGGTGACGAGGAGGACGGCGTCGTAGCGGCTGTCGGTCACGCCCTCGTCGAGAGCTCGCTGGACCCAGGTGCGGGCGAGGTCGGTCCGGCCGCGTTCGCCGTGCAGCCACCCGGCCGACGCGGCGGCACGACGGGCGACGTAGGGCTGCCCGGTGGCGCGGGCGAGCGTGTAGACGCGTTCGTACTCGACTGCCGCAGCGGGTGACGCGGCGGCGTCGAGGGACCGGGCCCACTGCATCCGTAGGTGCGCCATCGACTTCGCGACGTCGGGCACCTCGTTCAACGGGGCCGCCGCGGCTCGCGCGAGGGCGTCCTGCGCGATCCTGGCCGCTTCTCCGGGGTCGTCGCGCGTCCGAGCGGCGGCGGAGTCGGCGGTGAGCTGGATGAGGTCCTGCATGGCCGACTGCCCGGGCGGCGTGACCGGCGGGTGCTGCAGGGCGGGATGGACCCGGCCGGCATCACCCCCGGCGACGACGTGCTCGAGGTGCGTCGCCGCGACGATCAGACCCGGATTGCGCATGAAGGCCTCACCGGGGAGCGCCTTGAGGGCCGCGAGGAGATGCTCGGGGGCGGTCGCGGCGACCGTGTCCCAGTGCTCCTCGACCAACGCAGCGGCGGCCGCCGCGCTGTCCGTCCGGGCGGTCCTCGTCACCGCGGCGGGGAGGTCGGCGGGCTTCACTGATCATCACCTGTCGTCGTGTCCATCGCACCACCAGCGTGCCAGGGCCGATGCCTTCCGTCGAGGAGTTGCCACCGTGCCGCCGTCCCCCTCGTCCGGGGGGTGCGCTGTGCCTCGGCCGGGGTGGAAACGGATGCGCCCGGGGTGGAAAGCACTCGTCTCCCCTGGTTCGGAGGTTGCTCTCAGGTTTGGATGAGGCGGAAGAGCGCTCGAACCGGAGCGTGCCGCGAGGACGCGGTCGTCGGACACACTGAGGGGATCAGAGTGAAGCTGCACTGGCCAGGAGCGGAACGCCGCTCCACACGCACGACCGCGCGGAAGGGGGTGCTGCCGTTGCGCGCACGGCCCCTGCGGGTCGTCGCCGGCATCGGGGCGCTCGCCCTGATGGTCTCCACGCTCACGGCGACGGCGCTGCTCGCCGGGCCCGCCGCCCCCGCGCAGGCTGCACCCGGGACCCCGGGCACGCCCTCCGCGGGCACGACGGTGTTCACAGAGGACTTCCAGAACGCGACGGTGTCGCCGGTGCAGTCGCTGGACCAGTACACCGGCGCGACGGGGCAGCGGTACACCGCAGCGCCCGGCTGGTTGGACTACTGCAACGGCCTGATCGCGTCCGCCGCGCAGTCCACGACCGATGCGCGCGGGCTGCAGATCTGTCGATCACAGGACACCGGGGCGCCGAGCCAGGGCAACTGGAACAAGGCCCAGCAGCTCTCCCAGTCGCTCGGCCTCTACCAGGGGCAGTCCGCCGCAGCGTCCGTGAACAACTTCGCCAACAGCGCGTACACCTCGAACGCGCCGAACGTCGGGGCGAACCTCACCGAGTTCCAGACGACGACCAACGTGCCGTTCACCGCGAGCAACCGCTTCCTCGCGTTCAGCGTCGACGTCGCCGCCGTGAACTGCACCGTCGCGAACGCCGGACACCCGGTGCTGCAGTTCCAGCTCCTCGACCAGGGTGGGACCGCGACGAACGCCGGCACGCCCGTCGACGCCTGCGCGACAGGACGAGCCGTCACCACGCCCGCCCTCGGCAACCAGCCCGAGACCACGGCGAACGTCGGGACCTACACCTCCAACGGCGCGGTGCTGTTCTCGGGTTCCTCGGTCGGCATCCGGATGGTCAACGTCGTCGGCGACTCCTTCGGCAACGACCACGCCTTCGACAACATCCGGATCCTCGACGTGACGCCGCAGCTGGACAAGTCGTTCAGCCCGGCCGTCGTGGCGACCGGTGGCACGGCGACGCTGACCTTCACGGTGACGAACACCAGCGAGCTCGGTTCCAAGGCCGGCTGGGGCTTCACCGACGCGCTGCCCGCGGGCCTCACCGCCACCGGCGGCGCCGTCGGCGGCACGTGTGACGCGGACACCGCGGCACCGGCCGGGACGCGGACGCTCGCGATCACGAACGGGAACCTCACCGCGGGTGAGACGTCCTGCACCATCACGGTCCCCGTCACCTCGGACACCGCCGGGACCTACACCAACGGTCCCGACAACGTGACGACGAACGGCCTGAACGCGCCCGGCGAGACGTCGGTCACCTTCGAGCGTCCGGCGCTGACGGTCGTCAAGCGGGCCGGCACGCCGGTGGACGCCAACGGCGACACCATCACCGACGCCGGGGACACGATCCAGTACACCTTCACCGTCACCAACAGCGGTGACGTCGCGGTGAGCGGGATCGCAGTCAACGATGCGAAGGCCGGTGCGGTCACCTGCGACGCGACGACGCTCGCCCCGGGCGACTCGACCACCTGCGCCGCGGACTCCCCGTACACGATCACGGCGGCCGACGCCGCGTCCGGATCGGTCGACAACACCGCCACCGCGACCGGCACGTCCCCGACCGGTGGCACGGTGACGTCCCTGCCGTCGTCGACGAACACGCCGGCGGTGACCGCTCGTCCCGGCCTGCAGGTCGTGAAGTCGGCCGACCCGTCCGGTCCGGAGAGCTTCCGCCCGGGCCAGGTCATCACCTACCGCTTCTCCGTCACGAACACCGGCAACCTGCCGATGGACGACATCACGATCGACGAGGGCGACTTCACCGGCACGGGTGACCTCTCTTCAGTCGAGTGCCCGGCGACGTCCCTCGCCGCAGGCCGGAACATGGTCTGCAACGCGACCTACACGTTGACCGCGGCAGACGTCGACGCCGGTTCCGTCCGGAACTCCGCGACCGCCACCGGCAACCCGCCCGGAGACGGCACCCCGCCGGTGACCACCCCGCCGTCGGAGATCACCATCCCCGTCCCGCCGCAGCCCGGCCTGTCGGTCGACAAGACGGCCGACGTGCGACAGATCACGAAGGCCGGCCAGAAGGTCACCTACTCGTTCGAGGTCACGAACACCGGCAACGTCACCATGCGAAACATCGTGGTGACCGACTCCGACTTCTCCGGCACCGGCGCCCTCGGCGAGATCACCTGCCCGGAGACCACCCTCGCGGCCGGCCTGTCCGAGACCTGCACCGCCGAGTACACGGTCACGCAGGCCGACGTCGACGGTGCGAGCGCGCTGACGAACACGGCGACCGCTGGCGGCACCCCGCCGACGGGCGACCCCGTCGTGTCCACCCCGTCCCGGTCGACCGTCCCGATCGTCCGCACGCCGGGGCTCGCGATCGTCAAGAGCTCCGACGCCGAGGCCGCTGCCGTCGGTCAGACGATCACCTACTCGTTCCTGGTGACCAACACCGGCAACGTGACGGTCACGGACCCCCGTGTCGACGAGGGCACCTTCTCCGGGACCGGTCAGCTCGCGCCGATCACCTACCCGGACACGGTGACGCTCCGCCCGGGGCAGTCGGTGACGTACACGACCACCTACGCGGTGACGCAGGCGGACGTGGACTCCGGGAAGCTGTCGAACACCGCGACCGCCACCGGTGACACGCCGCCGGGGACGGACCTGCCCCCGACGCCGCCGTCGACGGTCGTCGTCGTGACCGACCCGAAGCCGGCGCTGTCCGTCCTCAAGACCGCCGACGTGACGACGATCACGACGGTGGGCCAGGAGGTGACGTACTCGTTCCTCGTGACCAACACCGGCAACGTGACCGTCACCGACCCCACGGTCCGGGAGGGCGACTTCTCCGGCCACGGCGCGCTCTCGGCGATCACCTGCCCGTCCGACGACACCACCCTCGATCCGGGTGACTCGGTCACCTGCACCGCCACCTACCGGGTGGTCGCGGCCGACCTCGCCGCCGGGTCCGGGAAGCTCACCAACACCGCCACGGTGACCGGTGACGTCCCCGGTGGTGGGTCGTTGACCTCGGACCCGTCGACCTCGACGGTCCGCGCCGACCCGCCGGCAGCCCCCGTTGCCGGCGCACCGGGGCCCGGGCAGCTGGCCTTCACGGGCACGGCGCTCGTCGCGCCCGGCATCGTGGTCGCGGTTCTGCTCCTCGTCCTCGGCGCGGGACTGCTGATCGTGCGTCGGCGCCGTCGGGACGGTGAGTCGCTGGACGACGCGTAGCGAGTCTGGGGTCGGACCGGCCCGTCGCACCATGCGGCGGACCGGTCCGGGCCTGCGGAGGCCGGTCGTGCGGTGAGGGCGACCGATCGACGGACGGGAGGCGCGGTGCCAGGTGGCACCGCGCCTCCCGTCCGTCATCCCGCCGGTGGCAGCGGGCGGAGGAAGGTGCCCGTCCGGGTGACGGTCAGGTCACCCGCGGTGCGGCCGTCCCCGCCACGAGCACCGCACTGCAGCTCCGGCGCGCGCCGCGATGCACCCCTCAGCGCCAACTGGTCTCGTACGACAGGTGCCCGGCGCGCTCGAGCTCGTCGAGGCCACTGCGGACGGCCCGCAGCCGGTCTCGGCTCGCCACGGAGAACGCCACCATGGCGCGCGCTGCGGCGCTGTTCGGGAACCGACTCCTCACGATCCTGTCCCGCGGTCGCCGGCGCTAGGGCGCCACGAGCTGCACGGTCGCGACCACGAACAACACGAACGCCACCACCGCCGCGCTGGATCGCAGCACGTCGATCCGCTCCCATCGCGCCACGACCCGCTTCCAATCCGCCGGTGGATCGACCGGGTCCCAGTCGTTCACACCGATGTTGATCGGCACGGTCCCGAGGAACGACGCCAGCACGAACACCACGAGTGCGGCCACCGCTGCCACTCGCCAGGCGAAGCCGTCGCCGGTCCCGAGCACGACGAGCAGCGCGATCGATGCCAGCACCGCCGGCAGCATCAGGACCGGGACGACGACCTTGAGCGACTTGACGAGCGCGATCCGCGTCCGCACGTGGGCGTCGTCGGGCAGGCGCGCCATCGCGGGCTGGACGCCCCAGCGGACGACGAACTCCTCACCCGCGAGCAGCCCGACGAGGACGAGCTGGACCACGAGGAGGACGCTCACCGGGCACCGCCGATCGCACTGACGAGCGACCGTGCCGCTCGTCGGGCTGCTGCGATGACCTCGGCATCCGGGACGTCCGTCTGCGCGGCGGCCTGCACCGCGGCGTTGATGCTGAGGAGGGCCATCCGGACGAGCACGACGTCCTGCCCGGACGCATCCGGCACGCGGGTGACGAGCTCGTCGGCGATCGCGTTGAGCGGTGCGCCGATGCGGTCCCCGCTCGTGTCGGCGACCTGTCGGACGACGATCGGGTTGGCGAGCATGAAGCGGATCGCGGCGAGCTTCTCACCGGTGAAGGAGTCCACCCATCTGAGCACGGTCTCCTCGGCCAGTGCCGGGCTCGACGGCTGTGCGCGGAGCCAGTCGAGGAGGTCCGACGCCTCAGTGCCGCGGTCGTCGAAGAGCGACTGCAGGATCGCCTCCTTGCTGGCGAAGTGGTGGTACAGCGAGGCCTTGTTGATGCCGAGCTCGTCGGCGATCTGTCGGAGCGAGGTCGCCTCGTAGCCCTGTCGGGTGAACAGGTCGAGCGCGACCTGCCGGGCGCGCTGTCGGGTGTCCGGCCGGCGCGAACCCGTGCGGGAAGGGATCATACCGCAAACCTACCGACCGGTAGGTAGGGAGGCAAGGACAGGACTGACGGACTGGAGGCGCGGGGCGGGCTGGCACCGCGCCTCCAGTCCGTCAGGCGGGCCGCCCGGCGTCGTCCGCTTCCTTGTGAAGCTCAGCACGCGGTCGACGCGTTCCCGCTCCGCCCGCGCGAATGTGATCGCACCTTCGCCGTTGAAGAGCACCGCCCAGCGGACCTCGGAGGATCGGTCGCGCGCGAGCCGGAGGAGCTGCTCGTCGTCGGGGTAGCGCAGGCCGTTCGCCGCCGCTGCTGCCCGCACCTCGAGACGTCGGTCCGAGACGAGCCGCTCCATCTGTCCGTGGGTGATGCGGGGGTTCGACGCGCACCGTCCGCGCACCCTCGGAGAGCCGTCCCGCATCAGGTGCTCGAACAGGTCGAGGTCGTTCGTCGTCTCGGCGATGCGCCCCCTCGTCTCGGCGAACGAGTCATCGGCGAGGATGCGTTGCACGTCGAGTGCCAGCGACCGGTCGTCCTGACCTGCGTACGTGTGCGCGGTGATCGCCCGGACCCATTCGTCCGACGACCGCGCGGCGCGCTCGTGCAGGTCCGGTCGCTCCGCGAGGTTCCCGGCGGCGGCCAGGCGCACGATGGACGACGGGTCGTCGAGCAGGGCGGCGATCGTGCCGTCGTCGGCCGCGGGGTTGTCGGCGACGGCGGACCGGACGGTCTTCGACCGGTGCGCGCTGCGCTCGCGGAGGATCGCCGGGTCCGCGGTCTCCTCCGCCTGACGGACGAGCTCGCTGACGGTCGGCACGTCAGCCCAGCCCGAGGCAGTGCGCCATCACGCCCTGCTGCACCGGCAACAGCGCCGCCTTGAACCCGTACCCCATGAACGCCGGGTGCTCGATCGCGTCGGCAGTCGCCTCGCGCTCGCGCACGAACGGCGGGCACGGCGCGAACTGCACTCCGGGGGGAGCGGTGTCGAGCAACGCCGCCGTGATCCGGAAGGGCTCGAGCGCCGACGCGTGCTGTCCAGGCCCGTCGGTGAGGACCACGTCAGCCGATCGGATCGCCTCCACGAGGTCGTCCGTCCACGTCGCCCCTGACGTCTCGAGCCCGGCCGGGCAGCACTGCGCGAGGTCGAGCCCGAGCACCCGGGCGGCCTCCTGCCACGCCCGCGCGATGTTGCCGTCGGCGCCGACGAAGAGGAACCGCAGCGACCCGAGGTCGCCCCGCTGCCGGAGCGCGTACAGGTCGGAGAGGACCTCGCACGGGTGGTTCTCGTCGGTCATCGCGTTGACGACGGGGACGGCGCTCGCCGCGGCCAACGCTTCGACCACGCCGAGCTCCCGGTGTCGCACGACGAGCAGGTCCGCCCACAGCCCGAGGTAGCCGGCGACGTCGGACAGCGCCTCGGGCTTGTCGAGCGTCGTCTCCGGGAACACGATCGGCTGCAGGCCCATCAGCGATGCGCCGCGCTCGAACGTCACCCGGGTACGCAGGCTGGTCGGCGGGAAGAACAGCACCGCCGCGCCCGTGGTCACGGGGCCGCGGCCCTCGCGGTACGCGTCGGCGAGCGCGAAGACCGCCTGCACGTCGTCGGCCGTCCAGCCGTGGAGTCGCGTGAGGGATCGCATCTCAACACCGTAGGGGCGGTGCGGCCCGCGCACTGGACCGGCTCGATGCGCTCGGGAGGCGCGGGGCGGGCCCGCCCCGCGCCTCCCGTCCGCTCCGCCGCCCGTCTCAGACCGTGAGCCGCATGGCAGACTGGCCGTGCTCCGGCGATGGCGCCGCGAGCCGAGTGTGGCACGAGGGGGAGACATGACGGCGATCATCTGGGGTGGAGCGGTGGCCTTCGGGCTGGTCGTGGTGGCGGTCCTGGCGCGAGCACGGCGCCGCTGACCGATCGGGCGCCGGCTCGTCCGCGTCCCGGTTCAGAACCGGGTGGTCCCGCGGAGGCGACGCGGCCTGCCGTCCGGATCGACCGCGAGCCGCGCCGCGGGTGCCGCCCACAGACGCTGCAGCGCAGACACCGGCTCCGGCACGTGCTGCCGGATCCGACCCGGCGGACGCGGACCGGGCTCGCCGTCCTCGTGCCAGTGGTCGAGCGCACGCGCATGCTGCTTCCACAGCGCGAGCAGTTCCGCGCCTGACCCGAGCAGCCGAGGGTCGTCCGGCGTCGTCGCGAGGTGCTCCGCCCACAGCTCGAGGCGGAGTTCCCGCGCGAGCGACCCCTCGCCCTCACGACCGTCGACCACGGCGCACGTCAGCTCGCTGTCGGTCGTCCACGAGCGGCGGTTGAAGTTGTCCGACCCGATGGTGAACCACGTGTCGTCGACGATGCACACCTTCGCGTGGATGTAGATCGGACGGCCGGACTCGTGTTCCAGGTCGAACACACCGACCCGGTCGGGCGCGGTGCGCTGGAGCTCACGGATCGCGTCGATCTGCCCGAGCCGGGCCGGAGGGCCACCGAGTGGACCGTCGGAGTTCGGGTACCGCGGGACGAGCACGATGACGTGCAGGTCCGGGTTGCGCTCGAGGGCGTCCGCGATGCCGGAGGCGACCTCGCGGGACCACAGGTACTGGTCCTCGATGGAGATGAGGGACCGGGCGTTGCGGAACGCCTTCGCGTAGGCGCGCGCGACGCTCCGCTCACCCTGCGGGGCGAACGGGAACGGCGGGCGCTTCACGCCGTAAGTGCGGAGGAGCTGCACGGCGTGGTCGCCGGCGGGCGGCGGCGGGGCGGTGCGCTCGGGCAGTGCCTCGGGGTGCCGGGGCATCCGGGTCAGGCGCTGCAGGAGCATCCGGTACGGCAGGCTCCGGTCCAGCGGGTGCGGGTCGTCCCACCGTTCGGCGAACACCGCGAGGACGTCGGCGACGACCGGCCCGCGCAGCTCCATCGACGCGTCGTGCCAGGCCGGGCGCTCGCCGTAGCGGGGGTCGATCGCGACGTGCTGCGGGTCGCCCTCGTGTCCGGCGTCGTCGCGGCGACTGTGGCAGAGGTCGATCCCGCCGACGTACGCGACGTCACGCGAGGGGTCGTCGTGGTGCTGGATCACGAAGAACTTCTGGTGGTGCGAACCGAACACCCGGACCCGTTGGTCGAGCAGGACCTCACCGCCGGCGTCGTTGATCTTCCGGCCGAGCAGCTCGTTCGACCGAGCGCTCAGGGACGCCGAGACGCGCTCGCCGTGTGAGCGCCAGATGAGCCCACGCACCTCGACGCCGGCACGGGCACGGTCGGCGAGGAGGTCGCCGATCGTCGGGCCGTCGGGGAGGAGGCGCTCGTCGGCGTCGCCCCGCCAGTCGGTGAACCAGACGCGGTCGCCGGGGCCGAGCGCCGACAGCTCCTCGTGCAGGCGGGCGAAGTACGGGGCGCCGTGGACGAGGGGGCGGACGGTGTTGCCCGCCGACCAGGCAGGGGTGTCGTCGTCGCCGTCGGCACCGGCACCGGCGTGCACGGTGGTGGCGGTGTTGCCGCGTTCGTCGCGGGCCAGGAACCAGTGACGCGGGTCGGTGGGCACGGTCGCAGACTACGGCGCGACGGCGCGGCCGGTTCGGCGACGATGCGATCCGGTCTGAACGGCCCCTCACCTGCCGGGGGACAGGAAGCGCGCCCACCTGCACGACACCGACCGGCCCGCGCCTACCGTGAGGTGGGCCATGACAGCCGAACACCGCAAGCCTGCCGAGCCCGACGCGGCTCCCGCCGTCGCACACCACGGCGCGCACCACGCCGCCACCACCGAGGCAGCCCCGAGCACGCAGCACGACCGAGACCACGACGCCGCTCCGCGCGACCGCGCCGGCCAGGGCGAGGGCACCGACCGCGACGCCCGTGGCGGCGGCCGCGACTCCGGTGGCGGCGACCAGCCAGACCCGAACCGCTGGAAGGCCCTCGTCATCTGCCTGCTCGGCGGCGGCATCGTCCTGCTCGACGTCTCGATCGTCAACGTCGCCCTGCAGTCGATCTCGAGCGGTCTCCCCGGCGCCTCACCCGAGGCCGTGCAGTGGATCCTCTCCGGCTACGCCCTCGCCTTCGGCCTGCTCCTCGTCCCCGGTGGTCGTCTCGGCGATGCCATCGGCCGCCGTCGCATGTTCGTCGTCGGCGTCGCGCTGTTCACCCTGGCGAGTGCGCTCTGCGGGTTCGCCCCGAACGGCATCGTCCTGGTGATCGCCCGCCTCGTGCAGGGCCTGGCGGGTGGTCTCCTCACCCCGCAGGTGACGGCACTGATCCAGCAGCTCTTCCGCGGCAAGGAGCGGGGCACGGCGTTCGGGCTGTTCGGCGCGACGGTCGGCATCGCGACCGCGATCGGCCCGCTCGTGGGCGGTCTGCTCATCGCGGCGTTCGGCACCGAGAACGGCTGGCGCTTCGTCTTCTTCGTGAACCTGCCCGTGGGACTCGTCACGATCCTCCTGGCCTTCCGCTACCTGCCGACGACGGCCAAGGCCGACCGCAGCAAGCGCCACGACTTCGACCCGGTCGGGATCACGCTGCTCGGCGCCGCGGTGGTCGCGCTGCTCCTGCCGTTCGTGCAGTCGGAGCAGTGGAAGAGCAACGCGAAGTGGTGGCTCATCGTCGCCGCGGTGGTGTTCGCGGTCCTGTTCGTGCTGTGGGAGCGCCGCTACCAGCGCACGAAGGAGCCGGTGATCGACCTCCGGCTGTTCCGTCGTCGGTCGTTCTCGCTCGGCGTCGGTCTGGCGACGGTGTACTTCGCGGGCTTCACCCCGCTGTTCTTCGTCCTGACGCTCGCCCTGCAGTCCGGACTGAAGTACTCGGCACTCCTGGCAGGCCTGTCGTCGGTGTCGTTCGCGGTCGGCTCCGGCATCGCATCGACGATCGGTGGCCGGATCGTGCACAAGTTCGGTCGCCAGCTCATCGTGGTCGGCACGGTCCTGGTGCTGCTCGGCCTGGGCGGCGTCATCTGGGTGGTCGCGAACCACTACGAGTCGGACCTCGGCTGGTGGTTGGTGCTGCCGCTGCTCGTCGCCGGCATCGGCTCCGGGCTGACGATCTCGCCGAACCAGACCCTCACGCTCTCCGAGGTGCCGGTCGAGCAGGGCGGCTCCGCGGGCGGTCTCATCCAGGTCGGCGCGCGGGTCGGGTCCGCGATCGGCATCGCGGCGGTCGGCAGCGTCTTCTACTCGTCGCTCGCCAGCTCGAAGGGCGACTACTCGGAGGGGCTGCCCCTCGCGCTGGGTGTGTCGCTCGCGTTCGTCGCGGCGGCACTGGTCGCCGGCATCGTCGACGTCGTGGTGGGCAAGGTGCGGGGGACCGAAGCCTCCGTCTGACGGTCGGTGGGCACCTGCCTGGAGGCGCGGTGCCCGCCCGCCTCGTCTCCCACGACGAGCGGGCGGGCGGCCTGGAGGCGGGGTGCCCGTCCCGCCCCGTCGCGAACGACGGGTTGACGGGCGGCCTGGAGGCGCGGTGCCCGGTCCGCCCCGTCGCGAGCGACGGGCGGGCGGGCACCTCCACCCCGCCGCTCACCGCGCCGGCGTCACCGCCGGACCGGCTCCGGCTCGCCGAGCAAGCGCGTCGTCCAGTCGGCCAGGGCGGCGACCGCCGTCCGCGAGATCGTGGCGTCGGGCACCATGCTCGTGAACCCGTGGAACGCCCCTGGCCACACGTGGAGTTCGGCGTCGACGCCCGCCGCCCAGAGTGCGCTCGCGAACGCGACGGTCTCGTCCCGGAACACCTCGGCGCTGCCGCAGTCGACGTAGGTCCTCGGCAGGCCGCTCAGATCGTTGGCCCGGGCAGGCGCGGCGTACGGCGAGACGTCCGCGGTGCCGCGGCGCTCGCCGAGGTACGCGTCCCACCCGAACCGGGTCATCTGCCGGTCGGCGACGCCCACGCCGTCGATCTGCCTGGTCGACACGGTGTCGTCGCGGTCGTCGAGCATCGGGGACACGAGGACCTGCGCGAGGATCGCCGGACCACGACGGTCCTGGGCGAGGAGCGCGGTGCCGGCAGCGAGCCCGCCGCCGGCGCTCTGTCCGGCGAGCACGATCCGCTCCGGGTCGATGCCGAGTTCGTCGGCGTGCTCGGCGACCCAGACGAGGCCGGCGTAGCAGTCCTCCACCGGGTACGGGTCGGGGTGCTCCGGGGCGAGTCGGTAGTCGACGCTGACCAGGACGACGTCGTGGTCGAGCAGCCAGTCGTCGTACGAGTCGAGGTTCCCGAGGTGGTGACCGAACATCATGCCGCCGCCGTGGATCGTGTAGACGCCGGTCGTCGGTCCCGAGCGGCCGATGCGCTGGACGACGGCGAGTGAGATCGGGTCACCGAGGTGCCCGGGGACGGTGACACTGCGCCGCTCGTAGCCGCGTGCGCGGAGCCGGGCGTCGAGCTCGTCCTCGGTGACCTCGAGCGCGCGCATGCACGGGAGCATCTCGGTGCGGAGCGTGAAGGGGCCACGGGCTTCGAGCGCGGTGAGGAACACGGCGAGCTCGGGGTCGAACGGCGGGCGGACGGTGGACTCAGACATCGGCGGGCTCCTGGACGGGGGTGACGGACGTGGTGGTGGTGGTGCGTGGTCGCGCGCGGAGGGCTCCCAGCGTGACGAGTGCGGCGGCGACCGCGGCGACGACGGCCCCCGCGACGGCGAGGCCGGACGAGAGCGACACGACCTCGGCCGCGGTCCGCGCACCGGCGGCGACGCTCCCCGCGACGAGGGCGGCGAGGATCGTGCCGGACGCCGCGATGCCGAGCGCGGTGGCGAGTTCGCTCGCGGTGTCGACGAGGGCGGCGCCGACCGAGACGCGGTCCTCGGGCAGCCCCTTGAGGACGTTGGCACCGGCGACCGCACCGGTGACGCGCATGCCCGCCGCGACCAGCACGAGGGCGACCGCGACGAACGGGTAGCCGTACCGGCCGAGGGCGGCGAACACGATCATCCCACCGACGACCGAGGCCGCGCTGGTCCACGCTGCGCGGTCGAGGCCGACCCGGCGGACGAACGGACCGACGAAGCGCCCGCCGGCGAGCAGCACCACGACCTGCGGCAGGGCGCCGACGGCGGCGAGGGCGGGCGGCCACCCCCACGCCGACTGCAGCTGCAGGGTGACGAGGTAGGACAGTCCCGCGGTGGCGAGTCCGGCAGCGGCCTTGTACGCGAGCCCGCTGGCGACGAGCGGTCGGGCGACGAGTCCGAGGTCCACGAGCGGGTGCCGAGCGGTGCGCTCACGCAGGACGAAGCCCGCAGCCGCGAGGACGGTCGCGCCCACCGCTGCCCAGGCGGTGCCCACGGGGACCGCGGTGACGAAGAGCGTGGGCGTGACGAGCACCCCGACGGTGCCCACCGTGCCGAGCACCGCGCCGAGGACGTCGACGGGGTGCGGGTGCAGGTCGTCGGGTCGGTCCGCTGCGATCCCGGCGACGATGCCGACGGATGCGACCGCGGCGATCGGCGCGTTCGCGAGGACGAGCACCTGCCACGGGGCGACGGTGAGGACGAACCCGCCGATGGTCGGTGCCACCGCGAGCCCGACGAGCCCGGCCGTCGAGACCACGGTGAGGGCGCGGACCCGGAGGTCGTCGGTGTCGAAGAGCCGGAAGGCGAGAGCCATCGAGCCCGGGGTCGTCATCGCCGCTGCGACCCCCATCAGCGCCCGGACGGCGATGAGCTCGCCGACCGAGGTCACCCCGACGGTCAGGACGCTCGCGACCGCGAGGAGCGCGAGCCCGACGAGCATCGTCAGGCGGCGTCCGTACCGGTCGGCGACCGCGCCGAACAGCAGCATGAGGCCGCCGAACGCGACCGAGTAGGCGCCCGAGACCCACTGCAGGGCGGCGGTGGACGCGGCGAGGTCCCGACCGATCGTCGGCAGCGCGACGTTCAGGACCGAGTTGTCGAGCATCTCGAACAGGAAGACCGCGGACAGGCCGGCGAGGGCGAGCCAGGCGTCCCGGAGACGGGAGGGTGAGGCGGACACGGGCGCACTCCTTCGATGAAGAAGTGGCGACTCCCATGAGACCGCGTGCGCGCTTCCGCCCTGCGAGCAGGACGGGATTTTTCCCTCTGCCCGGACAGTAGCACGCCCGGCGCACGCCGTGCGGCGTGCTCCTGGTCGCTACCATCGAGCCGTGTCACGCCGGGGGAAGCCGTTCTCGCAGTACTCGTGTGCGCTCCCGGACGGCCGGCGGGCGGTCGAGGTCACCGTGTACGACCCGTTCCTCGTGACCGTGGTGCTCGTCGCCGTGGACAAGGCCGACGCGTTGCAGCGGGTCCGTGCCCTCGGCGGCCGTGACGTGCACGTGTCGAAGTCCTTCCAGCCGTCAGGTGCTCCGGTCGACGAGCTGACGCGCGGTGGCCACGATGGGGTCTTCGCGCCGGTCCCGGTCGACGGCACGTGGCTGCCCTTGGCCGAGCTCCCGGCGTTCCTCGCGGGCACGAGTCGCTTCCTCGCGCGGTACGACGCTCGGGGGTTCGACCGGTCCTGGGTCGGGCGAGCCGAGGACGACCCGGCGGGCTGAGGTCGCTCAGTCTCGGGAGGTGGGACGGCGTCCGATCGAGGACTGGAACCGCACGAGCTACCCGTCCGGGTCCTGCACGAGGAACTGCGCGACACCCGCCTGCTCGGCAACGACCCCGTACCACTTCGTCTCGAGCGGCATGAAGAGCTCCACGCCGGCGCGGTTCATCGTGGCAGCGAGCGCACCGGCATCCGGCACGGACACCTGGAAGTTCACGCCCCGGCCGAGCGGGTGCTCGAGCGGCCCGGTCACCCAGTTCCGGCCGACACCGGCCTGTTCGAGCATCAGGTGCGCGGAGCCGAGCGTCAGGTAGGCGAATCGCTCCTCGGGTCGGTCGTAGCGGACGACGAAGCCGCAGAGGTCGCACCAGAAGGCCGTGCTCCGGTCGAGGTCCGCGACGAGCAGCTCCGGCACGAGGGCGGGTTCGAGGGCGTCGGTCACGGCTCCATCGTCGCAGGCGACGGGTCAGTCGCAGCGCTCGAGCGAGAACGCCTGGTTCCCGCCGAAGGCCCAGGACGACCTTGTGGAGGGCGCGCCCCACGACTGCACGACCGAGCAGTCGAGCGCCGTCGTCGCCCGCCGGACCGGGTCCGAGGCGGGAGCGTTCGCGGCGACGACGAACAACCGCTCCTGCCCGGCGCGCACCATCGCCTCGATCCGTGCGGTCGTGAAGACCGGCACCTGCCCGGAGAACCCGCCGTCGGTGAGGGCCTCGCGGCCGGTGGCGTCGATCACCGCCGCGGAGACCCGCCACGAGTCGCTGAGGAAGAGCGGTGCGCCGTCGCGACCCCCGCCGGCGCGTTCGGCATCGGCGACGAGCTGCGCCTCGGCGGCCGGGAGCCGGGTGTGGCCGCCCCAGAAGTCCGGTGAGGAGAGGTGGAACGTGCTCGACGGGACGGCGGCCGGTCCGGCGCCGGACCGAGCGAGAGCGAACATCCGGGCCGGGGAGCGCCCGTCGACCGCGAAGGCCCCGGTGCCGAGGCCGACCGAGGCGTCGCCGCCGCTGCCGTCCCGAGCTGCGTCGAGCACCTGCACCGAGAAGCACGCCGGGCCGGCGACGACCGCGGTGACGAGCAGCGCCGCGGCGGTCCGGCGGGCACGGACCGAGGCGTCCGGGCCGGCACCGCGCGGCGAGCCAGCGCCGCCCCACCGCACGACGAGCGCGATCAGGGCGGCGAGCGTGGCGCCGACGGCGACGGTGCCGAGGAATACCGGTTCCGAGGACGCGCGAGCGAGCCAGGCCCACCAGACGCCCTGCGCGACGAGGAGCCCGACGGGGACGAGCCGGAGCCGGTGATCCGCGGCGTCGACGAGGCCGGTAGCGCCCGACCACCCGATCCCCGCGAGGACCGCGAGCTGGACGCCGACGGCGGCGACGTAGGCGGTGTGCGGGAGCCGCAGGACCGACAGCACCACGACCGCGGTGGCCAGCCACACGACGACGGCGAGGAGTGTGGCGGCGGCGATCCGCGCCTCCAGTCCGGAGCGGCCACGACCCCGCCACCAGCGGACCGCACCGGTCCCGATGCCGACGAGTGCAGCAGGCCAGGACCAGCCGACCTGCGAGGCGTACCGCGGGGTGAAGAGCTGCGCGAAGTCGTGCGTGCCGCGTCCGCCGGACACGCTCCGCCACGCCTGCGCGGCGTGGGTCCCGGTGTGCACGACCGCTCGGCCGAGGGCGCCGACCGCGCCGGGCCAGGCGCCCGGCAGGAAGCGGTCGACGCCGTTGTAGCCGAAGACCATCGCGAAGACGTCGTCGTCGGTCGATCCGTCCACGTACGGGTGGCCGCTCGCGGGCAGGAGGTCGACGACGACGGACCACGCGAGGCTCGCGACGAGCGCGGAACCGAGCAGGGCCGACGTGTGGAGGAGCGCGCGACGACCGCGGTGCCCGGTCCGCTCTGCCGATGCGGCGACGACCGTGCCCACGACGAGGGCGGGGAGGATCAACCAGGCCTGGAGCATCTTCGCCTGGAACCCGATCCCGACGGCGAGACCCGCGAGCAGGAGCGGCCACCACGCGCCGGTGATCGCGGAGCGCTGCCACCAGACCAGGGCGACGGCGAGGGACATCGTGAGGAGCCCGTCCTCCATCGGGTGGCCGAACATCGACACGAAGATCGGGGTGCCGGCGGCGAGGGCGGCTGCGACCAGGCCGACCCGCGGGCCCGCCCAGCGGAGCCCGACGACGGCGACCGCGAGGGTCGTCACCGCGCCCTCGAGCACCTGGGGGAGCGCGAGCGCCGCGGTGGACATGCCGAACAGGTGGACGCTGATCGCCTGGGGGACCGCGAACCCGGCGAGCTTGTCGAGCGTCACGGTGGCGCCGGGGTCGAACGAGCCGCTGAGGAAGGCCGGCCACGACTCGGACATCGAGCGGGCAGCAGCGGCGTAGAAGTCCGAGTCGCCGCCGCGTGCGAGGTTCCAGCTCGTGAGCACCGCACCGAGGAGCACCACCAGGGCGAGGGTCGCACGCTGTCCGCGTGACTGGGTACGCCAGCGCAGGAGCGGGCCGTCGTGGTCGGTCATGGCGGGAGACTCGTCGCTCCGTCGAAGAAGCAGCCGGGGAACAGGTCGGAGCAGCAGCGGATCCGCTCAGGAGCGCGGGCCGCGGTCTCCGGCTGAACCGCTCCGCACCGCCGGCGCAATGCTATGTTCGGGCGCACAACAAATCCGGACGACGACGTCGAGGAGCATGCGATGACGCAGGACACCACGCACCGCGAGGGCGAGACGACGATCACCGTCGTGGACGCCGCGGGGGAGCCGCAGGCCGGGGTGGAGGTCACCGTCGAACAGACCCGCCACGCGTTCGGCTTCGGCAACATCGGCTTCGACTTCATCGAGCTGGCGAACGGCGAGCTGTCGGGCGCCGAGGCGGCTGCTGCCGAGCACCTCGCCGACCTCTACAGCGACGTCTTCACCACGGCGACGCTGCCGTTCTACTGGGGACGCTTCGAGCCGGAGCGGGGCGCACCCGACACGGCACGGCTGCAGACCACGGCGCGCTGGTTCCGCGACCGCGGCGTGGCGCTGAAGGGGCACCCGCTCGTCTGGCACACCGTGCAGCCCGACTGGCTGCTCGACCTGCCGCTCGACGAGGTGGAGCGGCTGCAGCGCGAGCGCATCCAGCGCGAGGTCGGCGACTTCGCCGGGCTCGTCGACACGTGGGACGCCATCAACGAGGTCGTCATCATGCCGGTGTTCGACAACGGCGACAACGCGATCACGCCGCTCGCCCGGGCGAAGGGGCGCATCCCGACGATCCGGATGGCGTTCGAGGAAGCGCGGGCCACCAACCCCCGTGCGACCCTGCTGCTCAACGACTTCGACCTGTCGAGCGCGTACGAGTGCCTGATCGAGGGCGTGCTCGAGGCCGGCGTGCAGATCGACGCGATCGGCCTGCAGACCCACATGCACCAGGGGTACTGGGGTGAGGAGACCATGCTCGCGATGGTCGACCGGTTCGCCCGCTACGGGCTGCCGCTCCACCTCACCGAGACCTCGCTCGTGTCGGGTGACCTGATGCCCGCCGACATCGTCGACCTCAACGACTTCCAGGTTCCCTCGTGGCCCTCGACCCCCGAGGGTGAGGCGCGTCAGGCCGACGAGGTCGAGCGGCACTACCGCAGTCTCGTCGGGCACCCGGCGGTGGAGGCGATCACCTACTGGGGCATCACCGACGCGGGGGCCTGGCTCGGAGCGCCGATCGGGCTCGTCCGTGCCGACGGAAGCCCGAAGCCGTCGTACGAGGCGCTCCGCCGGCTCGTCAAGGAGGAGTGGTGGCTGGCCCCGACGACGTTCACCACCGACGAGCGCGGGCAGGTGCGGGTGCGCGGGTTCCGGGGTGGCTACGTCGCCTCGGTGCGCGGAGCGTCGACGGCGTTCGCCGTCGGGACGGTGCCGGCGGAGGTGCGGATCGGCGCCTAGCCGTCCTGCACCGTCTGGAGGCGCGGTGCGGCCCGGCCCCGTCGGCGCACGCGGGCGGCGGTGCGGGCCGGCCCCGTCGGCGGGCGCGGGTGGCGGTGCGGGCCGGCACCGTGCCTCCCGTCGGGCGGTCCGGCCCGAGCATCAGCGGAGCGCGCGCTCCGCCGCCCACACGCCCCAGATCGTCCCCGCGACGAGGATCCCCGCGCCGAGCAGGATCCACACGCTGTCGTTGCCGTGTCCGACCGCGAGCGCGACGATCGACCAGGCGATCGTGACGCCGGCCCCGATCGCGGTGGGGAGCAGGGCGGCCTGGTGCCCGCGGCGCCAGGACTCGTCGTCGCGCATGGTCGAGCGGGTGCGGATGCCGGCGAGAGCGTTCCGCCCCATCCGACCCTGGGCCGGCAGGACCGTCACGACGAGGGCGACGACGGCGCCCACGATCAGGATCGTGATCACGATGCATCCTTCCGATCGGCGTTCCCCGCGGGCCGGAGGGCGGTGCCGCTCCACGTCGAGGCCACGACCATGCACGCGATCTGGATCACGTGCCCGAGCCAAGCGAAGTCGGAGGTCGAGAGTGCTGTCCAGCCCCAGACCCCGAGGACGACGAGCGTTGCCGAGACCGGTAGGACCACCCGCTTCCGCACGGACCACCCGTGCATCAGCACCCCCTCCCTGTCACTGATGTACAGCATATCGACGCCGGAGACATCCTGGAAGCCGACCCACCCGATCTGGGAGGCTCTCGTCATGCGCGTCCTCCGCACCCTCCCGATCTGGGCCCTCGTTCCCGTGCTGTTCGTCGTGTTCGGGGGGCTGTTCTTCGCCCTGCGCCTGGTGATCGACCCGGAGCAGCCGCTGGTCGGACAGCTCGTCGCCTCGGTGTCCTACGCGCTCGGCATGGCAGCCGCCTTCGCCGTCCTGATCGCGCGCGCTCGGCGCCGCGCTGGTGGCCCGGAGGGGCTCGAACGGATGCGTCGGGCGTACCGGACCGGTGTCGTCCCGCCGGACGCCGACCTGCCGACGTGGTCCGCGGTCGTCGAGCGGCAGCACCGGCAACTCCGGCTGAACCGCTGGTTCGGCCCGGCCTTCTTCGGGCTGATGACCGTGCTGAGCGTCTGGCTCGCCCTGCCCGACCAACCGGTGTGGTGGGCCATGGCGGCACTCTTCGTCGCCTTCGGCGTGCTCACCCTGGCGACGACGCCGCGGAGCCTGCGGAAGGTCGAGGGCATGCGGGACGAGCTGCGTCGCCGTGAGCAGACGCAGGGCACGACCGACCCCGAGGGGTCGATCGTGTCCTGAGTCGGACCCTCAGTCGCCCCAGGTCTGCTGCACGATCGCCGCGAGGAGGCCCTCGGTGGGGATGTTCGTCTGGGTGATCGCGACGTAGGTGTCGCCCCGGACGAAGAACGTGAACGTGGTCGAGAGCTCCTCGTCGTAGTACCTCCCCGGTTCGGTCAGCTGGCAGACGCGGCCGCCGAGCCGGTCGCTGCACGACTGGCCCCGGGCAGCGAGCACGTCGAGTCGTGCGGCGAGCGCCGCCGGGTCGGCCGTGCCCTCCTCGAGGAACAGGTTGTCCGGGTCCTCGGTGCTCCCGCTCTCCGACCACCGGCAGACGAGCGAGGCGTCCTCCTTGAACGGCTGCTCCGGGTCGATCCAGTACTCGTCGTTGCCCGGTCGGTGCTGCGTCCGCACGAGGTCGCCGAAGATCCGGGCACCGTCGCCCGCCGACACCGCCGCCGCGCAGGAGGTCGGGATCGACGCCGTCGTCGCCGCGGTCGCGGCAGGCGTCGGTGTCGGCTTCGGCGTGATGCGCGCGGACGACGGCGACGGCGAGGTCGTCGGCGCCGGAGGCGCGGCCGTCGGCGACGCCACCGGAGCGGCGGCGAAGGGGTGCGGGATCATGCCGAGGGCCAGTGCGCCACTCGCGGTGCCGAGGCCGAGCAGGGCGACGATCGCCACCCCGATGCCGACCCGACGCCCGACGGAGACCGGACGTGGGCGGTCGTGCAGGCGCGACTCCACGTTCGCGCGCATCCCGCTCAGCATCTGCCGCATGTCGTCGCCCGCGGGCGGCTGCGGTCCGGACGAGGGCCCCTGCCCCGTCGATCGATCAGCGTTCACCGTTCGTCACCGCCTTCCTGATGCGTGCTCGAGACCGCCACACCCGCTGTGTGACGGCGCCGACGCTCAACCCGAGCAACTCGGCTGCCTCGGCGTACGACCGGCCTTCGACGAGGCAGAGTTCGCACACCTGGCGGTCGAGGGGAGCGAGCGCGTCGATCTCCGCTCGCACCGACCGCAGCCGGTCCCGCGCCTCGTCGTCGCGCTCCGGCGTGGCGAGCTCCTCCGGGAGTTCGACGCTCTCGTGCCGGCGGCGCGCTCGCCGGAGGTTCGCCGCGTGGTTCCGACAGACGACGAGCAGCCAGGGCAGCAGCGACTCGGTCGGCACCGCGACGGTGTCCGCCTTCTGCCACAGCGTGACGAACGCGTCCTGCACGATCTCCTCGACGTCCATGCGGCGTCCGTCGACGAGTGCCCAGGTGTAGCGCGCCATCGTCTCGGCATGCCGGTCGAACAACGTCGTGACCGCGCGACGGTCCCCGTCCGCGGCTGCTCGGACGAGTGCCGCGTCCGGTGGTTCCGGTGTCCGGTGCATGTCCACCCCCTCACTTGCAGCAGTGTGCGACGACCGCCCATCCTCACAGAGGGATGCGCCTCGGGCGTGTCGCGCCGTAGGCTCTCGGCATGAGCGACGAGGGGGCCTCCCGGCGGACCGGGGGACGGCCGATGGTGTGGTTGGGGATCGTGTGGGTGGCGCTCGGTGTCGTCTGGCTCGCCATGGCCCTGGCGGACCCGAGCTGGTTCCGCGCGCTGATGGCGCTGTTCTGGCTGGTCGCGGGCGCGATCATGACCACCGTCGGGCTGCGGGACGGGCGCCTCGGGCTGGTGCGCTCCCGCCGCTGACCGCCGCGACACGCCGACAGCGGCCGGGGCGGGAACCGATCGCCCGCCTGCGGACATCACAGGCATGAACCAGATCACGGGGGACCGGGCCGAGTGGGCCCTCGTCCTCGCGGGGGACGGGCGGGCCTTCGGCCGGGTGTTCGACCGGCACGCCCCGAGGCTCCGCCGGCACGCGGCGGGACTCGTCCCGACTCCGGACGATGCCGACGACGTCGTCGGCCTCACCTTCCTCGAGGCGTGGCGGAAGCGCGAGCGCGTCCGCTTCGTCGACGACTCGCTGCTGCCGTGGCTGCTCGTCACCGCGACGAACACCGCGCACAACGCCTCGCGTTCCACCCGGCGGCACCGGCTCTTCCTCGGTCGGTTCCCGGTCGACGGGCACGCGCCCGACCCGGCCGACGGCTTCACCGACGGCGACGCCGTCTCGGCCCTCCGGTCGCTCGGGGTCGCCGACCAGCGGGTGCTCACCCTCTGCGTGATCGAGGGGCTCAGCGAGCGCGAGGCCGCGACGGCGCTCGGCGTCGCCCCCGGCACCGTGAAGTCCCGACTGCACCGGGCGAAGACCCGGCTCCACCAGCGCTACACCGCGACGACGACACCCCTCGGAGGTGCCCTGTGAACGACGACCTCTCTCCCCGACTCACCGCGATGCGCGACGCGCTCGTCGCCGAGGTCGACGCCGCTCCGGTGGTCCGGCGCCGCCGCCCCAGCCGTGGCACGGTCGCTGCGGTGGTCGCGGCCTTCCTCGTCGGTGGCGGACTGACCGGTGGACTGACGGCGGCGGCGCTGCCGGATTCGGACCCGGATGCCGTGCTGCAGGGCGAACTGTCCACGTACTCGCGGTCGATGGTCGAGGACGCGAACTACGGCGTCGTGCTCGGTACGCCCGGCGCAACGGCCGGGCACGACGAGAGCGAGCTGCGACTCGGCGCGCGTCCTGCGGGCGCCGACCGGGTCTCGGTCGCGTGGGCGTGCACGACCGCCGGGTCGGTGACGGTGCACATCGGGGACACCGCCGTCGAGGGCCTGGACGCATGCGGGCCGGAGGACACCGACGCGGCGTCCGGCGGCGGGATCCACTGGGTCCTGCAGGGCATCGAGGCCGACGGGCACGACGCGACGACCATCACCGTGACCGGTTCCGGCGGGGCGCACTACGTGGTGTGGGCGACCTACGCCCGCGGTGCGTCCGTCGCCGAGCCCTCGCCGCAGCAGGACGCCGAGACGGCCGACGGCACGATCACCCTCGTCGAGTACACGACGGCGTTCAACCGGCTCCTCGCGTGCCAGGCGCAGGCGAAGCAGCCGATGGGGAACGTGCCGCTGACCTGGTACGCCGACGGGCTGTGGGTGCCGTCCGCACGACCGGGCAGCACCGGCCCGTGGTACCTCTACGCGACGCCCTCCGAGGGCAGCGAGGTGTTCGACACCCAGTGCTACCCTCGCGAGTTCAGCGACGTCGACAGCATCTGGCAGTCCGAGCACCCGCAGCCGGAGGACCCGCCGGTCGACCCGGTCGTGCCGCCCGCCGCCGGATGATCCGAGGCGGAGACCGGCCCGTGGTGGCCCGGTCTCCGCGCTCGTTCAGATGCCGTTCTCCGCGAAGACCCCCCGAACGGGGCACAGATGAGGCATGATGTCCGGGACGCGTCACCAATCCGGACGTGTCGTCACCTCTCCGAGCACCGACTCGAGCCCCACCCGAGCCCCCCGAGGAGCACGACATCAACACCCCATCCCCGCGCGCCCTGCGTCGCGCGATCCCCACGAACCCCGCGAACGCGGCGGCCCGCACGGCCGCCAGCGTCTCGTCGGTCGCCTCGATCGAAGGCGGTACCCGATGAGCCCCCGCTTCTCCCGTCCCACGCTCGTCGCGCTGACCGCGGGCGTCCTCGTCCTCGGCGTCCCGACCGCCGCCTCCGCCGCATCCTGGTGCGACTGGGGCTGGCGGCACGGGCACCACGCCCCGGCCGACCCGACCCCGACTCCCACCCAGGAGCCGACGGCCGACCCGACCCCGGCGGACGAGCCCACGGCCACGCCGACGGCTGAGCCGACCCAGGACGCCGCCCCGATCGAGGCGACCCCGGCACCCGAGCAGGAGGCACCCGCCCCCGCTCCCGTGCAGGAGGCCGCCCCGGTCGCCGACGGGTCCGCCGCACCCTCCGGTGCGTCGTTCGTCGAGAACTTCGACACCGCTGCGGCCGTCGGTCGCCTCGGCAACGCCTACGGCAACGCCTGGCAGCCCTACCCCGACGGCACGTCCGGCATCTACGAGCCGAGCAAGACCGTCTCCGTCCACGACGGCGTCATGGACGTGCAGCTCGGCGGTGCGGGTGCCGCGGGTACCTTCGGCACCTCCGCCGGTGCGTGGAACCACGTCGGCGGCTCGTTCTCGGTCCGCGCCAAGGCGACGGGCGGCGACGGCAACGGCGCGGCCTTCATGCTCTGGCCGACCTCGAACGTGTGGTCGGACGGCGAGATCGACTTCCCCGAGGGCAACTTCGAGTCGAACCCGTTCGCGTTCCACCACTCGATGACCCCGGGCAACGAGGCCGAGCGCGTGCAGATCGACTCGGGTGTCTCGTGGCGTGACTGGCACACCTACACGGTCGACTGGGACCCGGGGAAGTCGGTGACGTACAAGGTCGACGGCAAGGTGCTGCAGACCATCACGCACGACGTGCCGACGAAGCCGCACCGCTTCATGTTCCAGACAGGCAACTGGGGTGCCTCCGGCAACCTGCTCATCGACTGGGTCTCCACGACCGAGTGAGCGTCGGGTCCGACGTGACCCACTGACGGACTGGAGGCGCGGTGCCGGCTGGCACCGCGCCTCCAGTCCGTCGTCGTACCCGCCCACCGCACGGCGCGAGCTGTCCTCGTCAGCCCGGTACCGTGGACGGCATGGCTCCCTTCACGCCGCCCGCCGCGGATGCGGTCCGCACCCGCCTGCTGCTCGCGGCTCGTGACGAGTTCGCCGCCGTCGGCCTGGCCGGCGGGCGCGTCGAGCGTCTCGCCGCCGCAGCGGACAGCAACAAGGCGCAGGTCTTCCACTACTTCGGCGGCAAGGAGGGCCTGTTCGACGCGGTCCTCGTGCAGGAGTGCGGCGCCCTCCTCGACGCCGTGCCGATCGACACCGACGACCTGCCCGCCTGGGCCGGACGCCTGCACGACGCAGCGCTCGAACGGCCGTGGTTGCCGCGGCTGCTCGCGTGGCGACGGCTGGAGCGCGGCGACGGGGCGCCCCTCACCGTCCTCGCCGACGAGTACCGCGACATGGCCGAGTCCGTCGAACGTGCGCAGCGCACCGGTGTGCTGCCGCGGACGATGCGTGCCCCGGTGTTGCTCGGCCTCGTGCTGCAGCTCACCGGCACGTGGCACGGTGCGGCGCCCGAGTACGAGGCGCTCGTCACGGCGGTCACGCCGGCGCGACGTCGACAGACCGTGGTGGACGCGGTCACGGCGCTGCTGGCGGGTTCGACGCGCTCGGCGCGCTGATCCGCTGCGCGTCCGCTGCCGGGGATCTCCGAGCAGCGGCACGTAGCGTCCGAGGTCCAGCACCCCGGGGCAGCCGGTCCCGGGTCGACCTCTGCACTGGAGCAGCCATGAGCGACACGACGAACCCCACGCCCGAGAACGACCCCGAGGGCACCCCGAAGCCGGACGGCCTCGGCGAGGACGGCACGATCCCCAACGAGCCCGACGGCCTGGCCGCGGGGCACGTCGGCGACGACTCGCACTTCAACCCGGAGGAGGACGCCGGCGAGGAGTGACCCCGCCTCGTCCTCCACGACGCTCCGGCTGCTCGAGCACAGGCTCGGACAGCCGGAGCGTCGTCGTTCGTCGAAAAGCTTCCGACGGCAGGTTTCTGGTGCTACAGTCCCCATCACCTAGCAGCACTAGGGATTCAGAGGGCCCCACGCCCCCGATGGCTCGAGGAGGAGTCATGTCGACACCGACGTCGAAGGAAGAACCGCAGTCCGGTCTCGCCGGTACCGCAACCCCGCCGGTCACCGCGGCCGCCGGCGCGACGAGCTCCGACCCCGCGACCGCATCGCGTGCGTTCTCGGTCGAGGGCCTCACACAGTCCGTCAGCACCGTCCGGGTCGGCCCGAAGTACATGTGGGCGCTGAGCCTCGCCCAGTTCGGGCTCTTCGCCGCCCTGCTCACCCCAGTGTTCGTGAGCATGTCGCTCAAGGCGCAGGAGCTGAACCCGACGAGCCCCGAGACGATCGTCGGCTCGGTCCTGCCGTTCGGCGCGCTCGGCGCACTCTTCGCCAATCCGCTCTTCGGTGCCCTGTCGGACCGCACCCGCACCCGGTGGGGTCGCCGCCGCCCGTGGATGATCGGCGGTGTGGTCGTCTTCATCGGCGCGCTCGCCTGGCTGGCGTTCTCGCCGGACGTCCTCCAGCTCACCCTCGCATGGGTCCTCGCACAGGTCTCCGCGAACGCCGTCCTGGCGACGCTGACCGCGAGCTTCGCCGACAACGTGCCGGAGTTCCAGCGCGGCAAGGCCTCGAGCGTGATCGCACTCGCGCAGAACATCGCGATCCTGGCGGGTCTCTACCTCGCGGTGTACCTGGTCGGCAACCTGCCGGTGCTCTTCATCGCCCCGGGTGTGCTGGCCGTCGTCGTCATCCTCGTCTACTCGGTCATCGCCCGCGACGAGCTGCCGTCGACCCCGACGAAGCCCTTCAGCTGGACCACCCTCATCGCCTCGTTCTGGACGAACCCGGTCAAGCACCCGGACTTCGGGCTCGCCTGGTGGGGTCGCTTCCTGATCACGTTCGGCACGTTCATGTTCACGACCTACCGGGTCCTCTACATGCAGGACCGCATCGGCCTGCCCGAGGCGCAGGCCGTCGCCGCCGTGGCGTTCGGCGTGCTCCTCTACACGGTCGCCCTGCTCGTCAGCGCGTCGATCTCCGGCTGGGTGTCCGACCGGATCCGCCGCCGCAAGGTGTTCGTCTGGGGCTCCACTGCCCTCACCGCGGTCGGCCTCGTGATCCTCGCGCACGTCGACAGCGTCGGTGGGTTCTACTTCGCGGAGATCGTCCTCGGGTTCGCCTTCGGCATCTACGCGGCCATCGACACCGCCCTCGTCGTGGACGTGCTGCCCGACCCGGAGCGTCCGGGCAAGGACCTCGGCGTGATCAACATCGCCAACGCCCTGCCGCAGTCCCTCGCTCCGGCGGCCGGCCTGTTCCTGCTCGGCCTCGGCGGCGGGCAGAACTACACGCTCATGCTCTGGGGTGCCGGCGTCGCCGTGCTCCTCGGTGCGCTCGTGATCCTGCCGATCAAGAAGGTGCGCTGACAGCCGTCCGCCCGCGCTGACGCAGCGTCAGCGCTCGACCACCGTCGTCCCCGTCGCAGCGGCCCAGAGCCGCTCGACGGGGACGACGTGTCCCAGCACCGCGCACGCCGCCCGGTGGCCGGAGCACAGCGCCGCGGTCACCGTGGCCGGGTCGTCCGTCCAGGTCGCCTCGCCCGCCAGGTGGAGCCGGCCGCCGACCGGCACCGCGAGGTCGTCGTGGTCGGCGGTCACCGACCCGGGTGCCATGTGCGCGTAGGAGCCCCGAGCGAACGGGTCGTCCTGCCAGTGGGTGACCCGTACGGCGGTCGGCGCGGGCACATGATCGCCGTACAAGCGACGGAGCTGCGCGAGCACCGAGTCGGACACCGCTGCATCGCTCCATCCCCTGATGGCCCGTGCAGCCGGTCCCGCGGCGAAGGTCAGCAGCGTCGGCACACCGTCGAGCCGGGTGAGGTCGTACCAGGAGTGCCACCACCGCCCCTCCGGCCCGAGCTGCCGGACGGCGTACACGTCCTCGTCCCAGAACCGCTCGGGGAAGCGGAGCACGACCTTCTCGAACGCGTTCATCCGGAGGCGGCCGAGGGCCTCGCGGTGTCGGGCGGGCAGCGGCGGGTCGAACACGAGGTCGCCCGACCGGAGGACCCCGACGGGCACGGTCACGACCGCCGCCTCGGCGCGGACGGTGCCGCGGTCGCTCGTCACGGCGACACCGCCCTCCTCCAGTCGGACGAGGGTGACGACGTGCCCGAGGCGGACGTCGAGCCCCTCGGCCAGCCGCGCCGGCAGGACGTCGTAGCCGTCCGGGAACACCACCTCGTCGCCGGCGATCGCGTCGTCGTCGAGGCCGTGCGCCGCGAGCTCGTCCGCGGGGACGCCGTACTGCTCCTCGCTCCGGTGCTCCAGGTGCTCGAGCACCCGCTCGGCGCGCTCCGGGTCCCAGTCCTGCACGGCGACGGCACGCTCGACGACGTCGCGGAAGGTGTCGTCCGCCGCGGACCGCTCGATCTGTTGCACGAGGACCCGGTCGACGGCACGCACGTCGGTCGCGAAGCGTCGGGTGGCGTCGGCGTCCAGGCGGGTGCCGTCGGGGCCGCGGTAGGCGATCGGGCGGCTGTCGACCTGGTACCCGCCCACCGTGAACTCGACCGTCCGCATGCCGAAGGCCTCGGCAGCGGCGGCGACGGGGCTGTCCTCGACGCCGTGGATCCACGACGCGCCGAGGTCCACGACGGTGCCACTGGACCGGTCGGTGTGCACGCGTCCGCCGATCCGGTCGCGGGCCTCGAGCACGACGACGCGGCGCCCGGCGTCCACCAGCAGGCGCGCTGCGGTCAGTCCGGCGACGCCGGCGCCGACGACCACGACGTCGGTGTCCTCGATCCCGCTCACCGTGCCAGCGTGCCACGCACGCACGCACGCCGGCGGGCCGGCCGGCGGCCCGGCGGGCCGGGCGGCCCGGTTGGTGCCCCGATCCTCGGGCTCAGCGACAGTTCACGCGCCGCTCGGCCCGTGAACTGTCGCTGAGCCCGAAACCCGGGCGCAGGTCGGTGAGCCGGGCCAGCCACGGGGCGGACGGGAGGCGCGGGACAGGGCCGCCACGCGCCTCCCGTCCGTCAGCGGTGCAGCTCCCGCCGCAGGGACCGCAGCACACGCATGAGGACGTCGAGCTTCGTCTGTCCGGCCTCGAACGGACGCCCGATCGCCGCGCGCGGCGTGAGGACGAGCACGCCGCCGCCCGTGAGGTCGAGCCAGAGCGCGGAGTCCACCCGCTGCCCCTGGACGTCCCTCGTGGCGAGGCCGATGCGCTCGATGGCGGACCACGCGAGCGTCCGCGTCGGTGTCGCACGCTCCGGCGACCACTCGTGCAGGCCGTCCGCGTCGACGGTCCACATCGTCGCGTGCGGGTTCGGGGTGTCCTCGGAGGCGCGGATGCCGGTCCCGGTCACCGGGAGGAAGAACGCCGGCGTCGTCCCACTCTGCCGGATCCGGGCCAGGGTGCGGCGGTCACGGCGACCGTTCGACCACGAGCCGACGAGCGCGACGATCCCGATGAACACGAGCACCGCGGGTCCGAGCAGTGCGCTCGACTGGGCCCGGCTGCCGGTGACCCGGTCGAAGAAGCCGGGCGTGGTGAACTCGAGGACGAGGACCACGATGCCGATCGCTGCGGAGACGACGCTCCCGACGATCACCCGCCAGGGCCGCGGCGGCACGCCGTCGCGCAGCCGTTGCACCCACCGGTCAGCCGCGTACTCCACCGGCCCATCCTGCCGGGCGGACCGGCGGGTGGGCCGGCATCGCCCGAGTCTCGCGCTCAGCGACGGATCACGGGCCCGCGAGCGCGCGCAGTGTCGCCCAGGCCGAGACTCGGCGCAGCACCGCGCGGCGCGGCGCGCACCGCGACGCGCGTCAGCGCCGGACGGCCCGGCGCCGCCCGAACAGCGCGCCGAGCAGCCGGGACAACCCGGACTCCGGCGCCACGACGGTCTCGACCGCCCGGGTCGGCGCCCGGAAGGCGAGGTCGTGCAGCATGTTCCGCTTCGACCCGTCCCAGTTCGCGAAGAGGTACGAGCCGCCGACGAACGACATGCTCCGCACCGGCGTGCGCTTCCACGTGTCGCCCGCCACGTAGTACCCGGCGTGACCGGCACGGATGTGACGGATGACGGTGTCGACGTCGATCACGCTGGTCTCGGTGACGACGGCGGTGATGCCCGTCCGGTCACGGGCGACGTACTCGATGAGGTGTTCAGACACGTGAGGCTCTTGGTCGCGGGTCACCCTCGCCGTGGCAGGGAACACGACGAGGCCTGGTGGGGAAGCGTCGTTGTTTCCGAACCCCAGAGTACGCCGAGAGCCCCGTGCCGCACAGGACACCGCGTCCCCCGGATCAGACGGTACGGAGTGCGGGGCGCTGGCGGGCGGGGGAGCGGGCCGCCGAGGTGCGATGCTGGGGCGGTGCCCCTCTCCGTCCCGGCCGTCCGGTCGGCCCTGCCCGGTGTCGCGCTCGCCGTCCTCGTCGGGCTCGTCGCCACGCTCGTCGGTCGCGCCGTCCCGGTCGTGGGCGGCCCGGTGCCGGCCGTCGTGCTCGGCGGGGTCCTCGGCTGGCTCCTGCGGCGGCGGGGCGAGGGCGGCCTCGGAGCGCTGCAGCCCGGCGTGAAGTTCGCGTCGAGCCGCGTCCTGCAGGCGGCCGTGGTCCTGCTCGGCGCGCAGCTCTCGATCGCCGAGGTGCTCCGGATCGGCGGCGAGACCCTCCCGGTCATGCTGACGACCCTCGTCGTGTGCCTCGTGGCGGCGTGGGGGCTCGGGCGGCTGCTCCGGGTCTCGAGCGCCCTGCGCACCCTGATCGGCGTCGGCACCGGCATCTGCGGCGCCTCCGCGATCGCCGCGGTCACGCCCGTGATCGGGGCCGCGAGCGCGGAGGTCGCCTACGCGATGTCGACGATCTTCCTCTGCAACATCGCGGCGGTCTTGGTCTTCCCCCTCCTCGGACACGCGCTCGGCCTCGGCCAGCACGCCTTCGGCGTCTTCGCGGGCACCGCGGTCAACGACACGTCCTCGGTCGTCGCCACGGCGACGGTCTACGGTCGCCAGGCGACCGACACCGCCGTCGTCGTGAAGCTGGTCCGGACGCTGATGATCATCCCGATCGTGGTCGGCCTGGCCGGTCTGGAGGCGCGCCGCACCGCCCGCACCGATCCCACCGCCGCCCCGGTGCCGGGTCGCGCCGGGGGCGTGGGCCGTGTGCTGCGGTTGGTCCCGTGGTTCCTGGTCGGGTTCCTGGTCGTCGTGCTGCTGCGGACGATCGGGGTGCTGCCCGCGGCGGCCGCGCCCGGCCTCGCCGAGGCGGCAACCTTCCTGATCACGGTCGCGCTCGCGGCGATCGGGCTCTCGACGGACTTCGGTGCGCTCCGCCGGGCGGGCTTCCGGCCGATGCTGCTCGGCATCGCGCTCTGGGTGCTGGTCGCGGGGACGAGCCTCGGGGCGCAGGCGGCGTTCGGGCTCCTCTGACGGTCACCCGGACGCCGCCTGCGGTTCAGCCGCGCAGCGCCTCGGTGAGCTTCACGCGCCCACCGGTGCGGAGCAGCGCGTTCTCGTAGACGCGAGCGCCGACGAGGACGACCACGACCACCGAGGCCACGACGACCACGAGCGAGAGCAACGGTTCCCACCACTCGGCGGTCCCCAGGAAGATCCGCATCGGCATGCCGATCGGCGCGCTGAACGGCACGTACGACATGACGCCGAGGATCGTCGGGTTGTCGTACGCGACGATGATCAGCACGTAGGGGATCATCACGAGCATCATCACCGGGGTGGTGACGCTGCCGACGTCCTCCTGGCGGGACACCAGCACCGCGGCGGCCGCGAACAGGGCCGCGATGAGCACGAAGCCCACGGCGAAGAAGCCGATGAACCAGAGCATGCTCGGCCCGAGCATCGAGTACATGTTGTCCTGCCCGGTGACCGCCAGGGTGACCGCCGCGGCCACGGCGACGGCCACGATCTGCGCGAACGCCATGACGCTGTTGCCGAGGACCTTGCCGGCCAACAGGGCCCGCGCGGGGATCGCCGCCATCAGGATCTCGACCACGCGGGTCGACTTCTCCTCGACGACGCTCTGCGCGATCGACTGTCCGAACGTCACCGCCGAGGCGAAGTACACGACGCCGAACGCGATCGCGACGAGGTAGACGAGTCCACCGGGGAGCGCGTCCGGATCGAGCAGGTCGACCCGCGGCGTGACGCTCAGCGCCGAGACGACGTCGGCCGGGGCGTCGTCGAGCCCGACCACCCGGTAGCCGAGCGCATCGTCGGAGGGCAGGACGGCGGCATCGACGTCGCCGCGTTCGACCAGGCGCTCGGCGGCTGCGGAGTCCGGGGCCTCGGTCACGTCGAGGCCCTTCGTCGTGGGGAGCGAGACGCCCGCGACGACCGCGACCGGGGTGGTGTCGTCCGCGGTGGCCTTGCCGACGATGCCGCCGACCACGATCGACGCGACGACCATCCCGATCAGGATGAGCGCCGACACGACGAACGCCTTGCTGCGGACCCGCGCCTGGATCTCACGGCCGGCGACGAGCCGGACGGCCTGCACGAAGGAACTGTTCATCGGACGACCTCCCGGAAGACCTCGCTGAGCCGCGGTACGCGCCGCGAGAACGACCCGACGGTGCCGTGCTGCACGGCCCGCTGCAGGACGCGCTGGGCGACCGCGTCGTCCGCCTCGAACAGCGCGTAACCGCCGTCGAACTCGCGCACCGCCACGCCCGCCTCGTCGCGGAGCCAGGCCACGTCACCGTCGACGAGCAGCTCCCACGCCGGGGGTCCGGCGGTGCGGCGGAGCTCGTCCTGCGGTCCGGCGGCGCGGATGGACCCGCCGGCGATCACGACCACGTCGTCGCAGAGCCGTTCGACCACGTCGAGCTGGTGGCTGGAGAAGAGGACCGGCACCCCCGTCGCCGCGGTCTCCCGCAGGACGCCGAGCACGGTGTCGACGGCCATCGGGTCGAGGCCCGAGAACGGCTCGTCGAGCACGAGGACCTCGGGGTCGTGGGCCAGGGCGGCGGCGACCTGCACGCGCTGCTGGTTGCCGAGCGAGAGCTTCTCGACGGCGTCGCCGGCGTGCCCGGTGAGGTCGAGACGCTCGAGCAGGTCGGCCGTGCGGGTGGCCGCGGTGGGCTTGTCCACGCCGTGGAGGCGGGCCAGGTAGGTGACCTGCTCGGCGACCGGCATCTTCGGGTACAACCCGCGCTCCTCCGGCATGTAGCCGAACCGTCGGCGGTCGGCCGGGCCGAGCTCGGCGCCGTCGATCGACACGGTACCGGCGTCGGCGCGCAGCACCCCGAGCAGGATCCGCATGGTCGTGGTCTTGCCGGCGCCGTTGCCGCCGACGAACCCGGTGAGCCGACCGTCCCCGACCGTGAACGTCACGTCGTCGAGCACCCGGCGGTCGCCGTACTGCTTCGTCACCCCTCGGATGTCGAGCATCTCGTTCCCCTCTGCAGCGGCACCCGCCGCCTGCGTTCTCGACGCTAGGGGCCTGGTGGGGTCGACCGCCTCCGGCTGGGGACGGGTCCTGCGCCTCCGCCGCGCGGGGGAGGTGCCGGCCGGGTCCTGCCCCTCCGCCGTGCGGGGGAGGGGGAGTCAGGCCGACGTGCCCGCGACCCCGTGCTCGAACGCCCAGACCACCGCCTGGATACGGTCGCGGAGCCCGGTCTTCTGCAGCACGTTCGAGACGTGGGTCTTGACGGTGGCCTCGCCGACGAAGAGCTCCGCCGCGATCTCCGCGTTGCTCAACCCGCGGGCGAGCAACCGCAGCACCTCGGCCTCGCGTTCGGTGAGCCCCGCCGCCGCGACGGCCGCTGCGCCGTCCGCGCCCGGTCCGGACCGTCCCGGTGCGTCCGGACGGCTCGACCCGGCCGACGTCGCCCGGCTGATCACCCGGCGCGTGACGTCGGGCGCGAGCAGGGCGTCGCCCGCGGCCACCGTCCGGACGGCCTCGATCAGTCGCTCGGGGGAGGCGTTCTTGAGGAGGAACCCGCTCGCACCGGCCTCGAGCGCCTGGAAGAGAGCGTCGTCGTGGTCGAAGGTCGTCAGCACGAGCACCGCCGGCGGGTCCGGGAGCGCCGCGATCCGCCGGGCTGCCTCGAGCCCGTCGACGCCGGGCATCTGCACGTCGAGACACACCACGTCCGGCCGGAGCCGCTCGACGGCCTCGACCGCGGCGGCGCCGTCCGCTGCCTCGCCGACGACCCGGAGCCCCGGCTCGGACTCGAGGATCACGCGGAAGCCGGCGCGGACGAGCTCCTGGTCGTCCGCCAGCACGATCGTCAGGTCGTCGGCAGCCATGCCCGCACCAGGTACCCTCCTCGGGCACGCGGCCCGACCTCGATCCGTCCCCCCACCGCGGCGACGCGCTCGCGCATCCCCACGTGGCCGAGTCCGCTGCCCGAGGTGTCCTGGCCGCCCCGGATGCCGCGCCCGTCGTCGGCCACCTCGATCTCGACGCCGTCGTCGAGGTAGCGCAGCCGGACGTCGGCGCTCGCCGTGGGCCCCGCGTGCTTGAGGACGTTCGTGACGGCCTCCTGCACGATCCGGTAGGCCACGGTCGACACGGTCGGCGGGACCGGGCGTTCGTCGCCCACGACCACGTAGTCCGTGGGGTGCCCGGCGGTCCGGGCGGACTCGGCCAGCTCGGCGATCCGGGCGAGGCCGGTCGTGCTCGGGGCGTCCTCGACGGTCGTGTCGCCGTCGTCGACGGAGCGGAGCGTGCCGAGCATCCGCCGGAGTTCCTCGACCGCGGTGCGAGCGCTGTCCTCGACGACCCCGAGCGACCGGGTCGCCTGCGCTGGGTCTCGGTCGACCACGCGGCGGGCGGCACCGGCCTGCACGCCCATCAGCGAGACGTGGTGCGCGACGACGTCGTGCAGCTCGCGTGCGATCCGGACGCGTTCGAGCGACACCGCCTGCGCCGCGGACCGTTCGCGCTCGGCTGCGAGCTCCGCGGTCCGCTCGTCGAGCTCGTGTCGAGCGACGGCCGACGCCCACGCCCGGTTGCCGGCGTACCAGGCGGCGCCGAAGTAGGCCACGTTGATGACGATGTTGAGCAGCGACATCGCGATGTACGGCGGGACGACCGAGTGGCCCTCGTTCGGCAGCGAGGTCGGCGACGCCCACCCGAACGAGATCGCGAGGAACAGCCACGCGAACATCCCCCCGATGACGACCCAGCGCACGACCTCGGCACGCATCCGGTCGGAGCACCACGCCCCCACGGTGTACAGCGCGACGAAGAGCGTGACGTTGACGACGAACACCTCGGGCACGTGCAGGAGCTGTGCTCCGGCGAACGCCAGCGCCGAGACGACCGCGACCGTCATCGGCCAGCGACGGCGGAACGCGATCGGCGCCGCGTTCGCGACGACGAGCAGCGCCGACACCCACCACGCCGCCTGGTCGTCGCCGTACGTGCCGGCCGACCCGTACAGGAAGGTGGTGACCCCCATCGCCCCGGCGAGCGCGAGTGCGAGCACCGCGTCCTGCCGGTGCTCGCGCCGCCCCACCGGCAGGCGCGTCCACTCCGTCGTCCCCATGCGGACCACGCTAGCGGCTGCGCGGAGCGGACAGGAGTCGGGCTGTGGACGGGAGGCGCGGGGCCCGTGACCGACGTCCCTCACCCGCACCGCGCCTCCCGTCCGTCACGCGTCGGCGTCCGCCGTCGTCGCGGTGCGGACCCGGGGCGGCATCGCTGCGACCGCCGCCCGCCAGGCCCACGCCGCCCCGGCGAAGACCACGGCGGTCAGCACCCACAGCAACCACGGCACGTCGGTGTCGAGCAGGCCGAGCGTCGCGGGGAACAGGGCCATGCCGACCGAGCCGGCGGTCTGGAAGACGCCGATCGCCCGGCCGCGGATCCTCGGGTGCGGTGCCTCGGCCATCACGGCGTTCGCGGCGGGCAGTGCCACCATGTCGGCGACCGCCAGCGCCACCGCGACGAGCACGACGACGACCCAGGCGCCGGCCCCGTGCATCGGCGGCAGGACGGCGAGCGGGAGGACGGCCAGCGCGATCGTCCCGGCGCCGACGGCGACGAGCACCCCGCGGTCGAACCCGGCGACCCGGCGCGTCACCGACGTCTGCAGCACGGCGGCGAGCCCGGTGGCGACGGCGAACTGCACGGGCGCGACGGCCGCGGGCAGGTGCCAGCGTTCGACGAACAGCACGCTCAGCGCGACGTTCGGCAGCACCATCGCGGGGCCGAGCAGGAACTGCCCGAGCGTGACGAGGCGCATCGACCGGTCGGCGGCGAAGGCACGGAGGGAACCGGCGTGCCCGTCCTCCAGGTCCCTCGACGCCGCTTCGCGGGGCCCCGTGCTGCCGCCCGTGCGCTGCGTCGCGAAGACGATCGCGGCGGCGACGCTCGTCACGACGTTCGCCGCCACGAGCCACCGCAGCCCGTCGTGCCCGCCGCCGGCCAGCGTGACCGCGGCGACGACCGCACCGGCACCGAGGGCGGCGGCCTTCGTGGCCTCGAGGAACGCGAACCAGCGCTCGAACGGCCGACCGTCGGAGAGGTCGTGGACGTACGCGGTCCAGGACGTCCAGTACAGCCGCTCGGACGCGTTCGCGAGGAACACCGCGGCGAAGACCAGGACCGGGTCGTGCGCGACGAAGTACAGCGTGAAGCCGGCGGCGGACAGCAGGTTGTTCGTGATCATCGACCACTTCGCGCCGGAGCGGTCGGTGAGCACCCCGCCGAGCAGTCCGATCGGGAGCGCGGCGAGCGAGGCGGCGGTGGAGAGCAGGCCGACCGTGCCGAGCGACAGGTCGGTGGTGAGCGTGAAGTAGACGACGGTGAGCGGCAGCGTGAGGCCGGCGCCGATCGTGTCGACGAGCACCGCGAACGTGACGAAGCGGTGCTCGGCGAGCGTGGAGACGGAAGCCCGGAGGCGGGCGTGGACGGAGAACACGGGAGCAGACCCTCGGATGTCGTCGCACGGCTGAGGCCGTGCGGGCGGACGGAAGCGCGCGGACCGAGTGGTCCGCGGGTGAGGGGGAGCCGGAACAGGTACCGGCTCAGCGCTTCGTTGCCATGACTCCGCTGTCGTGTCGAGGGGTGCTCGACGTCACGCTAGTGCCGGAGTACCGTCCCTGCCAACCCGCCGCGACGGTGCGGTGGGTGTCGAACAGAGGAGACACCGTGCAGTTCCTCGTCAACGTCGTGGACGACGGGCAGGCCGAGGCCGCCGGTCGCACCGAGTCGGCCACCCGGCAGGAGGCGGAGGCGGTCGACGCGCTGAACGCACGGCTCGGCGACGCGGTCGTCCTCGCCGCGGGCATCTCGGCACCGGACGACGCGATGGTCGTCGACGCCCGGACCGGCAGTCCGCAGCGCACGCCCGGGCCGCTGCACCGCGGGGCGGAGTACGTCGCGGGCTTCTGGGTGCTCGAACTACCCGACGCGGAGACCGCGGTGCGGGTCGCGGGCGAGGCCTCAGCGGCGTGCAACCGGAAGATCGAGCTCCGTCCGCTGCTCTGAGCGTCGCCGGGCGACGGCGGGGAGGGCGCTCGCCGCGGTGACGACGGCGCCCGCGACGAACGCGCCCGGGTAGCCGAGCGACCCGACGAGCCCGCCGGCGACGGCCGACCCCACCGCCTGGCCGAGGACGAGCGCGACGAACAGCACGGACGTGCCCGCGGCGGCGTACCCGGCGTCGAGCTCGGTGGTGCGGGCGATGAGGGCTCCGGTCGCAGCGGTGTACCCCCAGCCGAACACCGCGCACGCTGCGATCGCCACCGCGGGCCACTGCGGCGCGACACCGAGGGCGGCAACTGCCAGGGCGACCGGGGCGGCCGAGACGGTCCAGGCCGTGCGTGCTCGGAGCCCGGCGGTCCACCGGGCGGTGACCACCACGGCCGCGCCACCGGCTCCGAGGACGATCCAGGCGACGACGGACAGCGCAGCAGGGGTCCCGGACGCGGTGAGGGTCGCCCGGCCGTACGTCCAGACGACCGCGGAGCCGACGCCGAACAGGAGCGCCCGGGTGGCGACGCCCCGGTGTGCCAGCGCCCAGTCGCGCCCGGGGAGCACCGGGGCGGCGGTGCGCGGGTGGGGCGTGCCCGTCCGGGCGCCGGCGGTGCCGCTCGCCGCCGAGCCGGCCGTCGCGGCGAGCAGGACCGCGCCCACGACGAGTCCGGCCACGCCCGACCACGCCCACGCGCTGCGCCAGTCGGGCAGGAGCACGAGCGCGAGGGCTCCGGCGACGACGAGTCCGGGTCCGGTGCCCGCGTTCACGACCGCCTCCGCCCGGGGCACGTCCGGCTCTGCGAACCGGTCGGCGACGATCCGGACGAGTGCGGGGGAGGCGATCCCGGCCGCCGCCGACCCCACCACCGACGCGACACCGAACCCGAGCGGCCCGGCCGCCGTCGCCATGCCGACGGCCCCGCCCGCCGCGACGAGTGCGGCGACCGCCACGAGGGCCCGCGGCGTCCGCCCGGCGAGCAGGAAGCCCGCGACCGCACCGACGCAGTACACCGCCGAGGCACCGGAGGCGATCCCACCGGCGAGCGCCGAGGACAGGCCGAGGTCGTCCTGCACGTCGGGCAGGAACAGGCCGTAGGCGAGTCGGACGAGGCCGTACGACACGGCGATGAGGCCGAGGCCGCCGACGAGGACGAGGCGCTGTCGTGACGAAAACGATCGTTTCACATCAGTGACCCTAGAGTGCTGCCATGACGATGCGTCCAGGGACGGAGCAGAAGCTGCTCGACGCCGCCGAGGAGCTGTTCTTCGCGCGGGGCATCGCCGCGACGCCGATCGACGCCGTCCTCGAGCGCGCCGGGGTCTCCAGCGCGACGCTCTACCGCGGGTTCCCGAGCAAGGAGTCCCTCGTCGCCGCGGCCCTCCGTCGCCGCCACGACGACTGGCTCGTCACGTGGGACCGGGCGATCGCGGCCGCGCCGGACGACCGCGGGCGACTGCTCGCCGTGTTCCGTGCGCTCGACGAGTACCGGTCCACGCCCACCGGTTCGCGATGGTGCGCGTTCCTCGGCACCGCCGCCGAGTACGTCGACGCCCCAGAGGACGTGCGCGCCGTGCTCGCCCTCGAGACCGGCACGCTCCGGCAGCGGCTCACCGACCTCGCCGTGCCGCTCGTCGGAGCGGAGGACGCCGACCGGTTCGCGGACCAGCTCCTCGTGCTCGTCTCCGGCTCGCTCGCGATGCGGCTCCGGGACGGCTCCCGCGACGCCACGGCCGCGCGGGAGATCGCCGCCGCGCTCCTCGACGCGCGGACGACCCAGCCCGCGCGACCGACCGACGCCGCGCGGGCGGACCGCGCATGACGGCGGGACGCGGTGCGCGGATCACCCGCCGCACGCTCATCGGCGTCGGCGCGGCCCTCGTGGCCGGCGGCACGCTCGCCGAGCTCGTGGACGTCCGGCTGCTCCCCGGCCGCTCGACAATGTACCGCGTGCTGGGTCTCGACGGCCCGGCCGGTCGGATCCCCGACGTCGCGCCCGTCCCGACCGTCTCCGGCACCTTCGTCTCCGCCGCCCGCCGCGGTCGCACGGTCGGCTGGTCCGTCATCGCCCCGGCATCCGACACCCCGCTGCCCGTGGCCGTCGCCCTGCACGGCTACGGCGACACGCACACCGCCTTCACCGAGGAGCTCGGCTGGGACCGCTTCCTCGCCGCGCACCTCGCCGCCGGCGGCGCACCGTTCGCGATCGCGGCCGTCGACGGCGGGAACCGGTACTGGCACCACCGCGCGGACGGCGACGACCCGGCCGCGATGGTCGTCGACGAGTTCGTCCCGCTGCTCGCCCGCCGTGGTCTCGACACGGCGCGGCTCGGGTTCGCCGGGTACTCGATGGGCGGGTACGGCGCGCTGCACCTCGCCGGGGCGCTCGGCCCGGAGCGCGTCCGGGCGGTCTCGGCGATCAGCCCCGCGCTCTGGACCGCCGCGGGCGACACCGCCCGTGGAGCCTTCGACGACCCCGCCGACTTCCGGCGTGCCACCGTGCTCGGTCGACAGCGTTCGCTGGACGGCGTGGCGGTGCGGGTCGACTGCGGCACCGGTGACGGCTTCGAGCCTGCCACACGCACGTACGTCGACGGGTTCCGCACGCCACCGGCGGGCGGCTTCCAGCCCGGCGGACACACGCGCGCCTACTGGCGGCGCCTCGCGCCGGAGCAGCTCGCCTTCCTGGGGCGGCACCTGCGGGCCTGAGCGCCGACCACCGACGGACGGGAGGCGCGTGGCGGCGCCGCCACGCGCCTCCAGACCGTCCGCGGTCGGGTCCGCCAGCCGCGGCTCGGTCGGGACCGCTCAGGCGCGACCGCGGTTGCGGCGGCGGATCTCCTTCGGGGCGCGCCCGGCCAGGAAGGACCGGGCCGGGTCGACGAGGAAGCCGCGCCGCAGTGCCTCGCGGCCGACGAGCATCCGGAAGCCCATCTGGTCGCGGTTGCTCAGCGTGACCTCGGCGTCGATCGTGCGGCCGGCGAGTGTGATCGGGGTGAGGACGACGATGCGCTCCTGCGTGTGGCCCGTCGAGCTGCGGACGATCCGGCGGTCGTGCACGTCGCACTCGATCGTCACGGCGTCCGCGTCGGTGTCCTGCCACGGGTGCACCGAGAAGCGGACGCGGTCGCCGGGGAGCTCCTCGAGGTCGAACGCGTGCAGGGCCGAACTCCGCGCGCCGGTGTCGAGCTTCACCTTGATCCAGGGGAGCCCGATGCCCGGCAGGGCCGCCCACTCGCGCCAGCCTGCGATCGTGGGGGTCCGGGTCATGTGCCCATCCTGTCGCATGCTTTGATGGAGCGTCGCCGTCGATACCGATCACCCGCGGAGCCCCCGATGAAACTCGCCATCCTGTCGCGCGCGCCCCGCGCGTACTCGACACAGCGACTCCGCGCCGCCGCGATCGACCGCGGGCACGACGTCAAGGTGCTGAACACCCTCCGGTTCGCCATCGACCTGACCGCGGACGAGCCCGACCTGCTCTACCGCGGCAAGCTCCTCAGCGACTACGACGCCGTCCTGCCGCGCATCGGCAACTCGATCACGTACTACGGCACCGCGGTCGTCCGCCAGTTCGAGCAGATGGACGTCTACACGCCGAACACCGCGACGGGCATCACGAACTCGCGGGACAAGCTCCGGGCGAACCAGATCCTCTCCCGGCACCACATCGGCATGCCGGCGACGACCTTCGTGAACAGCCGGGCCGACGTCCGCGGGGCGATCGACCGCGTCGGCGGGGCGCCCGTCGTCATCAAGCTCCTCGAGGGCACGCAGGGCATCGGCGTGATCCTCGCCCCCGAGGCCAAGGTCGCCGAGTCGATCGTCGAGACCCTGCACTCCACGAAGCAGAACGTCCTCATCCAGTCGTTCATCTCGGAGAGCCGCGGCAAGGACATCCGCGCGCTCGTCGTCGGCGACCGGGTCGTGGCCGCGATGCGCCGCAGCGCCTCGGGCGACGAGTTCCGCTCGAACGTGCACCGCGGCGGCACCGTCGAGAAGGTCACGCTCTCGCCCGAGTACGAGGAAGCGGCGGTCCGCTCGGCCCAGATCATGGGGCTCCGGGTCGCCGGCGTGGACATGCTCGAGGGCAACGACGGCCCGCTGGTGATGGAGGTCAACTCGTCGCCGGGGCTCGAGGGCATCGAGCGCGCCACCGGGCTCGACGTCGCGGGCGCGATCATCGACTTCATCGGCAACCAGGTGGCGTTCCCGGAGATCGACGTCCGGCAGCGCCTGTCGGTGTCGACCGGCTACGGCGTCGCGGAACTGCTCGTGCACACGAACGCGGACCTCGTCGGCAAGTCGATCAAGGAGGCCGGGCTCTGGGACCGGGACATCACGGTCCTCACGCTGCACCGCGGTGCGACGGTGATCCCGAACCCCCGGAGCGGCGTCGAACTGCAGGCCAGCGACCGGTTGCTCTGCTTCGGCAAGCTCGAGGAGATGCGATCGATGATCCCGGACCGCCGGCGCCGTCGGTCGAAGGTCCGGAAGCTGCCGAAGGACGCCTGAACCGGTGCCGCTCAGCGCACCCGGATCGCGTACCCAGGTCGGATGCGGAAGTATGTGTCGGTGACGATCATGACGGAACGGCCGGTCGACCAGGCGACGAGCAGCGAACCGGAGCGCCCGGGCAACGCCACGGCGAAGCACCGCAACGTGTCCCTGCTCTCGGTGGCGACGACCACGGCCGACCGCGTGACGACCTCGGCGGACATCGAGGCGCGCCTCCGCGGAGCCCTCCGGCGGCTCCGGCTGCCGATGGGGCTGCTCGAGCGGGTCGCCGGTGTCACGGAGCGCCGCAACTGGGGCGAGGGACAGACCTTCCAGGACGCCGCGATCGACGCGGGTCGTCGGGCGATGGCCGAGGCGGGCATCCGCCCCGAGGACGTCGGGCTGCTCATCAACACGTCGGTGACCCGGCCGCACCTCGAGCCGAGCGTCGCCGTGCGCCTGCACCACGGGCTCGGGCTGCCGACGTCCGCGATCAACTTCGACATCGCGAACGCCTGCCTCGGGTTCGTCAACGCGATGAGCGTCGCCGCGGGCATGATCGACTCCGGGCAGATCAAGTACGCGCTCATCGTGGACGGCGAGGACGCCGACCAGGTGCAGCTCAACACGATCGACCGCCTCAACCAGGGCGGCCGGAACCGCAAGGACTTCATGAGCGAGTTCGCGAGCCTGACCCTCGGGTCCGGTGCCGCGGCCGCCGTGCTCGGCCCGTCCGACGTGCACCCCGAGGGCCACCGCATCGTCGGCGGCGTCACGCGCGCCGCGACGCAGTGGTACGACCTGTGCGTCGGCAGCGTGGACGGCATGTTCACGGACGCCAAGATGCTGCTCAAGGGCGGCATGGAACTCGTCGTCGCCGCCTGGACCGAAGCACGCGCGCACTTCGACTGGGCCGACATGGACCGCTACGTGCTGCACCAGGTCTCCGACGTGCACACGAACGCGTTCGTCGAGGCGATCGGCATCCCGCGCACCAAGGTCCCGACGACCTACCAGCGGTACGGCAACGTCGGCCCGGCCTCGATCCCGATCACCCTGGCGGACGAGGTCTCCCGCGGCGGCATCACCCGCGGCGACCGCGTGTTCCTCGGCGGCGTCGGTTCCGGCATCAACACGGCGATGATGGAACTGCGCTGGTGAGGTCCGGCCTCCCGCGCGTCGCCGCCGCTCCGGCTCCGGCGACGCTCCCGCCGCCCCTGCCCGGACTCGACCCGGCCTGGTCGCGCCTGGTCACCGTCCCCGCTGCCACCGGTGCACGGCCGGGAGGCGCGGATCGCCCCGCGCGCACCTGGCACCTCCTCGACACGGCCGGCTCCCTGGCCGCGCTCGGCGCCACCCCGGTCGGCACCCTGCTCTGCGTGCACGGCAACCCGACCTGGTCGTACCTCTGGCGGTCGGTCGCGGCCCGCACGCTCGACGTCGCCCGCGCGGGCGGGCCGGCCTGGCGCGTGGTCGCGGTCGACCAGCTCGACATGGGCTTCTCGGAGCGGACCGGCGAGCAGCAGCGGCTCGCCGACCGCGTACGGGACCTCGGCGCGCTGACCGACGAACTCGACCTGACCGGGCCGGTGGTCACCCTCGGGCACGACTGGGGCGGTGTGGTCTCGCTCGGCTGGGCCGTCGACCACCCGTCGCTCGTCGTCGGGGTCGCCACGTGCAACACCGCCGTGCACCAGCCCGACGACGCCCCGATCCCAGCGCCGCTGCGGTTGGCACTGCGTCCGGAGGTCCTCGGGCGCGGGACCGTCCTGACGCCGGCGTTCCTCGAGACCACCCTGGCGATCGCCCACCCGCGGCTCACCCGGCCCGTCGCCGACGCCTACCGTGCGCCGTACCGCGGGGCCGCACGTCGCGGGGGCATCGGCGGCTTCGTCGCCGACATCCCGGTCGACGCCACGCACGCGAGCGCCGACGAGCTCGACCGGATCGCCACCGGCGTCGCCGCGCTCGAGGTCCCCGCGCTCGTGATGTGGGGACCTCGCGACCCGGTGTTCCTGGAGCGCTACCTGGACGACCTCGTCGACCGGCTGCCGCACGCCGACGTCCACCGCTTCGAGGGCGCCGGGCACCTGTTGCCGGACGACGCCGACGTGGCGGGGACGGTCACGGACTGGCTCGGTGACCGTCTGCCGGGCGGGACGGCGTCCGACGGGGGCGAGCCGCGCCTCCAGGCCGACGCCGCACCCGAGGCGGACGCGAGCCGCCCGCTGTGGGCGGCACTCGACGACCTGCGCGACTCGGACGAGCCCGCGCTCGTCGAGATGGCGGCTGCCGGCGGACCCCGGACGATCACCTGGCGGCTGCTCGCCCGACGCGTCGACGAGGTCGCGGCCGGGCTGCTCGACGTCGGCGTCCGTGCGGGCGACCGTGTCTCGCTCCTCGTCACCCCCGGGGCGGACCTGACCGCGGCGCTGTACGCCAGCGTCCGGATCGGAGCGGTCGTCGTCGTGGCCGATGCCGGGCTCGGGCTGCGCGGCCTGACGCGGGCCGTCCGCGGTGCCCGACCGGACTGGGTCATCGGGGCGCTGCCCGGCCTCGGTGCCGCCCGCGCCCTCGGCTGGCCCGGACGGCGCATCGCGACCGTGGCGCTGCCGGCGCCCGCGCGTCGTGCGTTGCGCGTCGAGCACACCCTCGCCGAGGTCGCACGTCGCGGAGCCGAGCGGCTCGCCGGAGGCGCGACGCTGCCGGCCGCCCCGTCCGCCGACGTTCCCGCCGCGGTCCTGTTCACGTCCGGGTCGACCGGACCGGCGAAGGGCGTCGTGTACACCCACGGACAGCTCGGTGCCGTCCGCGACGTCCTGGCGACGCAGTACGACGTCGGCGTCGGCACGGGGCTCGTCGCCGGCTTCGCGCCGTTCGCGCTGCTCGGACCGGCGCTCGGGGCCCGTTCGGTCGCACCGGACATGGACGTCACGGCGCCGCGGACGCTCACGGCGCGTGCGGTGTCCGACGCCGTCGCGGCGGCCGACGCCACCGTGGTGTTCCTCTCCCCGGCGGCGCTGGCGAACGTGGTCGCGACGGCGTCCGGGCTGACCGCGCCGCAGCGCGCGGTGCTCGGTCGGGTGCGGCTGTTCCTGTCGGCCGGGGCGCCCGTGTCGGCAGCGCTGCTCGGAGCGGCGACCGACCTCATGCCGAACGCCTCGGCGCACACCCCCTACGGCATGACCGAGGGGCTGCTCATGACGGACGTCGACCTCGACGAGGTGCGCGCCGCGGCCACCGCGCCGGACGACGGCATCTGCGTCGGGCGCCCGGCCGCCGGCGTGCGCGTCCGGATCGCGCCGCTCGACGAGGCCGGGCTGCCCACCGGGGCGCTGACCGACGCTCCCGGGGTCACCGGTGAGATCGTCGTCGCGGCGCCGCACGTCCGCGACCACTACGACCGGCTCTGGGCGACGAACCGGGTGTCCCGGGCCGGCGTCGACGACCCGCGGGCACACCGTACCGGCGACGTCGGGCACCTCGACGGCGACGGTCGGCTCTGGGTCGAGGGTCGGCTGCAGCACGTGGTGACGACGCCGGGCGGGGTCGTCACGCCCGTGGGGCCGGAGCAGCGGATCGAGGGCGTGCCCGGGGTCGGGCGTGCCGGGATCGCGGGGATCGGACCGCGGGGCACGCAGCAGGTCGTCGCGGTGGTCGAGCTCGCCGGTGCCGCGGGCGCGTCCGGACGCCGGTCGCGCGGGGCCCGCGCTGGCTCGGCGTCGCCGGAGCTCGCCGCCGCCGTCCGTGCCGCGGCCGGGGTGCCCGTCGCGGCGGTGCTCACCGTGCCGGTGCTGCCGACCGACATCCGACACAACTCGAAGGTCGACCGCGCACGACTGTCCCGCTGGGCCGAGACCGTGCTGGCCGGCGGACGCGTGGGCCGACCATGAGGGTCCTCGTCACCGGCGCCAGCGGCTTCCTCGGTCGCGCCACCGCCGCCGCCGTCCGCGACGCCGGGCACGAGGTCCGGACCTTCCAGCGTCGGCCCTCCGGGGTCGACGGGGTCACGGACGTCCTCGGCACGATGACCGACGCGGCCGCGGTCGCCCGCGCGGTCGCGGACGTCGACGCCGTCGTGCACCTCGCGGCGAAGGTGTCGCTCGCAGGCGACCCGGCCGACTTCGTCCGCGTGAACGTCGACGGCACCCGGACGATTGTCGACGCCGCTCGGGCCGCCGGGGTCTCGCGCTTCGTCGTCGTGTCCTCGCCCTCGGTGGCGCACACCGGGTCCTCGCTGACCGGAGCCGATGCCGAGCCGGCCGAACCCGAGCGCGCCCGCGGCGACTACGCCCGGACGAAGGCCGCTGCGGAGCTGATCGCCCTCGGCGCGGACGCCCCGGGCTTCGCCGTCGTCGCCGTCCGGCCGCACCTCGTCTGGGGCCCCGGTGACACCCAGCTCGTCGGGCGGATCGTCGAACGGGCCCGGGTCGGACGGCTCCCGCTGCTCGACTCCGGGGCAGCGCTCATCGACACGCTCTACGTCGACAACGCCGCCTCCGCGATGGTCGCAGCGCTCGACCACGCCGCCGACGAGGGCGTGCACGGCAACGCCTACGTCGTCACGAACGGGGAGCCCCGGACGGTCGCCGAGCTGCTGGCGGGGATCTGCACGGCGTCCGGGGTGCCGGCGCCGCGGGTGCACGTGCCCGCCGCGGTCGCCCGGGTCGCCGGGTCGCTCGTCGAGGCGGTCTGGCGCGTGCGACCGGGGGAGGACGAGCCGCCGATGACGCGGTTCCTCGCCGAGCAGCTGTCCACCGCGCACTGGTTCGACCAGCGGCGGACCCGACGCGACCTGCACTGGACGCCGTCGGTGTCGATCGACGAGGGCCTCGCGCGGCTGGCGGCCGCCGCGCGCTGACGCCGCGCAGCGCCGGCGGCCGAGGGCGGCTCCGGCGCTGCCCGGGTCAGCCGCAGAACTCGTACGGCGGTGAGGGGACGTGGCTCACCCACACCATGCCGATCCGCGTCGGGTCGTTCCCGGTGAGGAAGGTGATCCAGGCCCCGTCGCGGGGCATCGTCCACCGGGCCCAGGTCCCGTCGCCGGGTGTCGCGCCCTCCACCGCGTCGATCTGCGTCAGGTCCGGGTACGCGGCCCGGGCGTCGGCGATGGAGCTCCCGACACCGAACCCCTCGGCGGTGGTCGGTCCTCCTGCACCCTCCGACGGCCCACCGAGGCCGATCGCGATCCCACTGACCACGCCGCCGCCGCTGGAGACGGTGACGGGCGGTGAGCCCTCGGCGTTCCAGGACGTCACGTCCGGTGACGAGCACGTCTCGTTCACCGTCCGGGTGTACGCCGGTTCGAGGTCGTCGAGCTCGCCGTCGACCGGACCGCCGAGCGCGACCGGCCCGACCTCCATGCCGGAGATCGTCCATGTCGACGGGTCCGTCGGCGAGTACGGCGCGCGGGACGGTGCCGTCGGGGTCGGCGTCGGGACGGGCGTCGGTGTCGCCTGGTCGACCACCGGTGCACCGGTCGGGGTCTCGCTCACGGTCGGTTCCGGTGTGCTCGAGGCGACGGGGGCGGGCGCCGCGGTGTCCGACCTCGGGATGAGTCCGAGCGCGACGCCGCCGCCGGCCGCTCCGAGGAGCAGGACCGAGACCACGCCGATCGCGATGCCGACGCGTCGACGTCGCCGTGGGCGGGGTTCGGCGTGCTCCAGCACGTGCTGCTTCATCGAGACGAGCATGCGCTGCAGGTCGTCTCCCACGGGGGGTTCAGTGTTCATCGTGCGTCACCGCCTTGCGGAGTCGTCGTCGGGACCGGGAGACGCGCTGCGTGACCGTGCCGACGGTCAGGCCGAGGAGCTGGGCGGCCTCAGCGTAGGAGTAGCCGCGCACCAGGCACAGCTCGCAGATCAGCCGGTCGGTCTCCGGGAGCGCCGCGATCTCGTCGCGGACCCACCGGAGCTGCTCCGCCGCCTCCGACGTGTCGGTCGTCGCGGCGAGCTCCTCCGGCAACTGGTCCCCGACGTGCTTGGCGTTGCGGCGGCCCAGGTTCCTGGCGTGGTTGCGGCACACGACCAGCAACCAGGGGAGCAGCTCCCCGGTCGGCAGCTGGACGCCGTCGGCCTTCTGCCAGAGCGTCAGGAACGTGTCCTGTACGAGGTCTTCGACGTCCTGCTTGCTCCCCGCGATCGCCCACGCGTACCGGGTGAGCGTCGGCGCGAAACGATCGAACGCGATCGCCAGTGCTGCTCGGTCCCCCGATGCGAGGCGCCGCGCGAGTGCGGCGTCGTCTGCTGTGTCATCCACGGTGCTCCCTCCACCTGAACGATGTCGAGCGCGGACGGATCCTGACACGACGCGCCGGTTCCGTCACCGATCCGTGATCCAGAGGCGGCTGCGACGCCCTCGCGCGGGACCGCGGACGGCGGCGATCGGCGCGTCGGACCGGACGGGGCGCCCCCGGCGCGAGGTGCGTCACGACGGACGGGAGGCGCGGTGCCAGCCGGCACCGCGCCTCCCGTCCGTCCGTGGTCGCGTCAGCCCGTGAACCGGTCCCAGAGGTCGGTCACGATCGGCCAGACGTCGCCGGCGCGGTCGGCCGAGCCGACCGCGACGAGCACGACCGGCACGGCCGTGACCGCGAGGCCCACGAGGACGGCGAGGACGACGGCGATCGTCGCCGTGGTCGTGTGCCGGCGGGTGAACGCGAGGAGGAGCAGCGCGAGCACGATGACCAGACCGACGACCGCGGCGAGCGTGGTGCGGACGAACGGGAACGGGACGAGACCCGCGGTCGTCGCGGTCACGCCGCCGAGGAAGCCGACCAGGGGGAGGAACGCGCCGATCGCGATCGCGAGGAGGAGCACCACCCCGATGCCGCCCGCGACCCACACGCCGCGCGGACGCGGACGGGTGGAGCGCGGGCGACGTCCGCCGAACCAGGTGGTCACGGCCGGTGCGCGGTGGTGTCGCTCGGGGCGACGGGGTCGGCGTCGGCGTCGGAGTCGGCGCGGGCCGGGGTCGCCGCGGGGACGTCGGCGGGGTCGCCGGATGCAGCGCGGGCGGCTTCGGCGGCTGCGTCAGCGGCGTGTGCTGCTGCGTCAGCAGCCTCGTGCGCGGCCTCCGCGGCCTCCGCGGCGGCGGTCGGTGCTGCGTCCGGGCGGTCGACGTGCTCGGCGTGCTCCGTCTGGTCGACGACCACGTCGCGGGCGCCCGAGGCGGCGTCGACGGCGTCCTCGGCGGCATCGGCTGCCTGCTCCGAGGCGCGGGCGAGGTGGCCGGCTGCCGCGCCGCGCACGGCCTCGGCGGTCTCGCCCGCCCGGTCGACGGCACGATCGGTGGCGTCGGCGGTCGCGTCCGCGGCGCGGTGCGTGGCCTCGCGGGTGGCGTCGGCAGCGTCCTTCGCCGTGACGGCCGTGGCCTGCGCCGCCTGCTTCGCGGTGTCGGCGGTGGCGTCGGCTGCACGCTTGGTCGCGTCGGCCGTGGCGCGCGCCGCGTCCTTCGCCGCCTCCGCGCTGGCCTGAGCGGCGTTCCCGACCGTCGCTGCCCCGCTCTGGGCTGCGTCACGGACCGTGTCGCCGACCGTGGAGACGGCCTGTTCCAGCGGCGAGGGCTCGTCGTCGAAGGGGCCGTGCACGTCGAGCACCCGGACGTCGACGGTCGTGGACCGGCCGGCGCCGAGCTGCGAGACGGCTGCCGCGACCTGGCGCCGCACCTCGTCGGCGACCTCGACCACGGGCTCCGGCCAGGTCACGACGACGGACACGACGACCCGGAGCACGCCGTCGACGTCGTCGACCTGCACGCCCGTGGTGCCGGCGGACCGGCCGAACTGCGAACGGACCCGTTCGGCCGCCCGGGCGACGAGGCCGCCGAGGTGGTGGACGCCCGGCACGCCCAGCGCCGTCGCCGCCGCGGTGCGTGCCGCGACCACCAGGGGACCCGCGTCCTCGGGGAGCGGGGTGGTGAGTTCGGTCGGCAGGTCGACCTCGGCGACCTGCGTCCGTGCGTTCGGATCGTGCTGCATGGGTTCCTCCTCCAGACGACGGACGCCGCCCGCTCGCGAGCGGGCGGCGTCCGGGCGTCGACTAGTTCTTGAAGACGTCCTTGACGTCCTCACCGGTCTGCTTGGCGCTCGCGGCGGCCTGGTCCTTCTTGCCCTCGGCGACCTTGGCGTCGTCGTGGGTGGCGTTGCCGAAGGCCTCCTTGGCCTTGCCGGTGAGGTCCTGTGCAGCGTTCTTGATCTTGTCGTCGAGTCCCATGAGGGGTTCCTTCCTTCGGTGTTCGGTGGGTGTTCTGGTGTGCGGGTCAGTGGACCCGACCGGGTCGTGCCAGGGCGGTACGGGTACCACCGGTGAGGTGCACGAGGACCGGGACCTGCTGACCGAGCGTCCGGTCCAGCACGGTCAGGGCGTGGTCGACCGCGTCGAGGACGCTCACGGCGTCCCCGCCCCGGCGGACCTGGACCTTGATCCGAGCCGCCCGCTGCTTGCGGACCAGGTAGGTGTCGACCTTCGCGGCGACGACGTCGTGGACGTCGGCGAGCTCGTGGTCGATGACGTCGCGGACGAGTGCCACGTTCACGGTGACCTGGTCGTCGCCGTGCTGCTGACGGGCGGCGACCGAGGTCCCGCCACCACCGCGGGTGGCGATGAACACGACCGCGAGGACGATCAGGACCGCGCAGACGGCCGCGACGATCCAGAGCGCGGTGTCCGGGACGGTGACCTGACGGGGCAGGGTGACGTACTGCTGGACGGCGTCGCGGACCGGGGTCAGGACACCGGCGCCGATGACGACACCGACGACCACGGCGACGAGGCCGAGGACCAGCAGGACGATGCGGTTCAGGGTGCGGTTCGTGGTGGTCACGACAGGGTTCCCTTCTGCTCCACGTGCACCCGGACACGGGAGCCGTGCTTGCCGCCGAGGCGACCGAGACGCTCCTGCACCGCGTCGCGCACGGCGGCCTGGTCGACCGGGATGCCGGACAGCGGCACGACGCGCACTTCGGTGTGGTGACCGCGAGCGCTCGCGGTGGTGTTCGACTCCGGCAGGTTCGCCGCGTGGGCGGCCGCGTTCGCCGCGGTCGACGCCAGGATCCGCGTGTCGATGACGACCGCGCCGCGGTCGTGGTCGATCGCGGACCGTGACCGGCGACCCGGCTTCAGCGCGAGCACGACCAGGACGATGCCGGCGATGACGAGCACCGCGGCGACGACCTCGGCGATCGTGGTGAACGCCGCGTCCGGCTCGAGGGCCGTGTCGACCGCGGTCTGCGGGTCCGCCAGCAGCGGACCCTGGCCGACGGCCGTCAGGACCGACTCGGTGCCGATCCAGGCCAGCACGATCGCGAGGACCGCGAGGGCGACGGACACGGCGGTGGACCGTGAACGGTGCACGCTGCGACGACGCAGCCGCCGCTCGAGCGAGTTGGTGCTCATGGTTCCTCCTACCGGACCCGGCCCTCGTGCTCGCGCACGATGCCGGTCAGTTCGATGTGGGCGCTGCCGACCTGTCGTCCCGTCAGCTCACGCACGCGGGACTTGATGCCGTCCGCTGCGGAACTGGCCGCCTGCACGATGTCGGACTGCTCCCGGATCGGGCCGGTCACCTCCAGCGCGAGTGCGCCGTCGTGGTCACCGAGCCCGACCCGGATGCGCTTCGCGGGGACCTGGAGCCGTTCGGCCGAGACTGCCCGGGCGAGGGCCGTCAGGGCCTTGGCGGTGATCTCGACCCGGCCCGGGACGGCGCTCGCCGGGAGGCTACCCGGGCCGGCGCTCACCGCGAGCTCCGGCGTCCGGTCAGCACGTCGGTCAGGGCGCCCCGGTCGATCTTGCCGGTCGCGATCGCCGCGACGAGCGCACCGATCAGACCGAACACGACCACGAGCACGAAGCCCCAGAAGCCGAACTGCAGTGCCACGACCGCGAGGATCGCGCCGATCAGGGCGCCGACGAGTGTGTTACTCAACGCGGGACTCCTTCTTGTCGTCGTTCTCGTCGTCGTCGCCCGGGATGAAGACGTCCTGGACGGTCACGTTGACCTCGGCGACCTCCATGCCGACGATCTGCTCGAGCGCACGGGCGACCGAGGAGCGGACGCCGTCGGCGACCTGCTGGAGCGACACCGGGTACTCGGCGACGATCACCACGTCCGCGGCGACCTGCTTCTCGCCGACCTCGACCTTGACGCCCTGGCCGTGGTCGCGCTGGCCGATGGCGTCGCGGATCGCGCCGATCGCACGAGCTGCGCCGCCGCCGAGCGAGTGCACGCCGTTGACCTCGCGAGCGGCGATCCCGGCGACCTTCGACACGACGGTCTCGTCGATCGTGGTCTTGCCCGTCACACCCGAACCACCGGCGTGCGTGCCCGTGCGGGCAGCGGCGTTGGTCGACGCGGTCGTCGAGGCCAGGGTGTTCGGAGTCGTGGTGTCAGCCATCTGTTCTTCCTTCCGTGAGTCCCGCCGGGCGATCCCAGCGGTTGCTGTTCACGGATGAGACGGGCTGTCACCGACCGTCGTCACGCGCCGTCGCTCCGTCCCAGGGAAGTTCCAGGAAGAAGCGGTGTTGCACGGGTGGACCTGTACCCCGATCGTCTCCGGGTCAGGGACGCTCGCCGATTCCGTCTGCGCGGCTGCGCTCGGCTCGATCCCGGGCCTGGCGCAGGAACTGCATCGGAGAGCACCCGTGTTCGCTCCGGAAGAGCTGCTGGAGCCGCCGCGGACGTACCCCGGCGGCGTCCGCGATCCGGGCCAGCGTCAGGGTCTCCCCCTGGTGCTGTTCGACGAAGGACATGGCCGCGCGGAGACGCCAGGAGTACCGGCCACGACGGCCCGAGGTCTGCGCACGTGTCCGGAGCGTCGTCACCGGGTCCTCGCCGAAGCGCTCCCGGTAACCGCTGGCGAAGCGGCCCGGGTTCGTGAAGCCCCAACGGCGGGAGACCTCGGCCACCGTCGTCGGGGCGTCGGCGAGCAGCAGCTCGGCGCGCACCTGGTCGAGCCGGTGGTCGCGGAGGAAGCGCGCGGGTGTGGTCTCGAGGGTGCGCGCGAACACCTCCTGCAGTCCGCGCTCGCTGAGGCCGCAGGCACGGGCGATGTCCGGGACGGCGGGGCGAGCGGCCGCGTTCGCCTCGATGAAGCGGACGGCGTCGCGGAGCCGGTTCGCGACGGGGACGTCGTCGCCCCGGTCGCGGATCGGGAAGGTGTCGAGGACGACCGTCGCCACGCGGCGGTTCAACGCCGTCCGCATCGGACCGAGCACGCGGTCGTCGAGGAGCGTGCACTGCACCTCGCGGAGCAGGCGGCGGAGCGGCTCGTGGCGTGCGATCGCCTCGTCCTGCTGGTCGAACAGCAGCGGGCCGTCGGGGAGTCGGAGTCCGAGCTCGCGGGCGGTCTGGCGGAGGAAGCGGTCGGCGATGTGGATGCCGTGGTACGAGGTGCCCTCGGACTCGAACCGGTACGCCTCGGGCGCCGAGGCGATGTAGGGGCTGCCAGGGGTGACGACGCGGGTGCGGTCGGCGAAGTGCATCTCCAACCGACCCTTCGTGAGCCAGAAGACGACGTGGTCCTCGCGGGCCCCGATCACCCCGCCGCGTCTGCCGCCCTCTGCCCGCATCGACCGCAGGGTGAGGTCGTCGTCGCCGACCACCATGTACTCGTACCGGGTCCCCGGCGTCGCGTAGGTGGCGGACGCGATCTCCGAGCCGTGGTACTCCGCGGTGAAGATGGCGGAGTACCCCGAGGCGTCCGACTCGGTGAAGCGGGTCTTGCGGAACCCGTTGTCGGCCGGCCTGGTCATGCGCGCATGATGACACGGCAACCCGAGAATGTGCGTTCTCCGGCTGCCCTTCCGTTCAGGCGCGGACACCGGTACCCTAGGGGGGTACGGTAGGAGACCGAGGAGCACACACATGCACGAGCACGTCGGGTACATCGGCGACAAGGACGACCTGCTGAAGCGGCTGCGTCGCGCCGAGGGACAGGTGCGCGGGATCGCCCGGATGGTCGAGGACGAGACCTACTGCATCGACGTGCTCACCCAGATCTCGGCCGCGAACCGGGCGCTCGAGCGCGTCGCGCTGTCCCTCCTGCAGGACCACCTGTCGCACTGCGTCGCCGAGGCCGTCGCCGAGGGCGGCGAGACCGCGGACGCCAAGGTGCGCGAGGCGAGCGAGGCGATCGCGCGGCTCGTGCGCTCCTGACCCACCCGACGAGAGGACACCCCATGACCACCGAACTGCTGCTCGTGCAGGGCATGACCTGTGAGCACTGCGTGATGAGCGTCACCGAGGAACTGACCGAGCTCGACGGCGTCTCGGACGTCGCCGTGCGGCTCGTGCCCGGCGGTGAGTCCGAGGTCACCGTGACGGCCGACCGCCCCGTGGACCCCGAGACCCTGCGCGACGCCGTCACCGAGGCGGGCTACGAGGTCGTCCGGCGATGAGCGACGAGGTCGTCGAGCTCGACATCACCGGGATGACCTGCGCCTCGTGCGCGAACCGCATCGAGCGCAAGCTCGGCAAGCTGCCCGGTGTCACCGCGACCGTCAACTACGCGACGGAGAAGGCGCGGGTCGCCGGCTCCGCCGACACCGACGTCCTCATCAGGACCGTCGAGGCGGCGGGTTACGGCGCGAGCGTGCCTGCACCCCCGGCCGCGGCCGACGACGGCGCTGCCGACGCACCCGACCCGACGACGGCCGCCCTGCGGCAGCGCCTGGTCGTCTCGGCGGTGCTGGCGGTGCCCGTCGTGCTGCTGTCGATGGTGCCCGTGCTGCAGTTCCCGCACTGGCAGTGGGCTGCGCTCGCACTCGCGGCCCCGGTGGCCGTGTGGGGCGCCCTGCCGTTCCACCGTGCCGCATGGGTGAACGCCCGCCACGGTGCCGCCACGATGGACACCCTCGTCAGCGTCGGCGTCGCGGCGGCGTTCCTCTGGTCGCTGTACGCACTGTTCCTCGGGGACGCCGGAGCCACCGGCATGCACATGACCTCCTCGTGGTTCGCGACCGACCCCGAGGCGAGCGACCTCTACCTCGAGGTCGCCTCGGCCGTGACGGTCTTCATCCTCGCCGGCCGGTACATGGAGGCCCGGGCCAAGCAGCGGTCCGGGGCCGCCCTGCGTGCCCTGCTCGAACTCGGGGCGAAGGACGCCGCCCGACTCCGGGACGGCGTCGAGAGCCGGGTGCCGGTGTCCGCCCTCGCCGTCGGGGACGTCGTCGTCGTCCGGCCGGGGGAGCGGATCCCGAGCGATGGCATCGTCCGCGACGGCGCCTCGGCCGTCGACCGGAGCATGCTGACCGGCGAGTCGGTGCCCGTCGAGGTCGGCCCGGACGACCGCGTCACCGGCGCGACGCTGAACGTGGGCGGCCGCCTCGTGGTCGAGGTCACCCGCGTCGGCGCGGACACCGAACTCGCCCGGATGGGCCGCCTGGTCGAGGAGGCGCAGACCGGCAAGGCCGACGTGCAGCGCCTCGCAGACCGCGTCTCCGGGGTGTTCGTCCCCGTCGTGATCGGCCTGGCCGTGGCGGCCTTCGTCGGCTGGCTCGTCCTCGGTGGATCCCTCACGGCCGCCTTCACCGCCGCCGTCGCGACGCTCATCATCGCCTGCCCGTGTGCGCTCGGCCTCGCGACCCCGACCGCGCTCCTCGTCGGCACCGGGCGGGGCTCGCAGCTCGGCATCCTGATCGGCGGACCGCAGGCACTCGAACGCACCCGGTCGGTCGACACGATCGTGCTCGACAAGACCGGCACCGTCACCACGGGCGCGATGACGCTGCGGTCGGTCGTGCCCGCCGACGACGTCGACCCGGCAGCGCTCCTCGCCCTGGCCGCAGCGGTCGAGGACGGCTCGGAGCACCCCGTCGCCCGTGCGGTCGTCGCAGCCGCCCGTGCACGCGGGGTCGACGTGCCCGCTGCGTCGCAGTTCCAGGCGTCCGCGGGTGCCGGCGTGCAAGCGGTGGTGGCGGGCGCGGTCGTGCTCGTCGGCACCCCGGCGTGGCTGCCGTCCTCGTGGGCGGTGGTGCTCCCCGACACGCTCGCACGGGCGGTCACCGACGCCGAGGCCGACGGCGGCACGGCCGTCGTGGTCGCTCGCGACGGCGTCGCTGTCGGCGTCGTCGTGGTCGGCGACACCGTCAAGCCCGAGGCGGCCGACGCCGTCCGCCGGTTCATCGGCCTCGGCCTCCGCCCCGTGCTGCTGACCGGCGACAACGAGGGCGCCGCCCGCGCGGTGGCCCGGCGGGTCGGCATCGACGAGGTGCACGCCCGCGCGACCCCGGCGTCGAAGCTCGACACCGTCCGCCGGCTGCAGGCCGAGGGCGGGACCGTGGCGATGGTCGGCGACGGCGTGAACGACGCGGCCGCACTCGCGGCGGCCGACCTCGGCATCGCGATGGGCGGCGGGACGGACGCCGCGATCGCCGCGAGCGACATCACGGTCGTGAGTGGCCGGCTCACCGTCGTCGCGGATGCGGTCCGGCTCGCCCGGGCGACGCTCCGGACGATCCGCGGCAACCTGTTCTGGGCGTTCGCGTACAACGTCGCGGCGATCCCGCTCGCGATGGCCGGGCTGCTGAACCCGGTGCTCGCCGGGGCCGCGATGGCGTTCTCGTCGGTGTTCGTCGTGACGAACAGCCTGCGCCTGCGTCGCTTCCGGGCCACGGCGGTGGAGCCGGCCGACCCGACGGCGTGACCGGCGGGGCGGACGTGCCCCGCGCCTCCCGTCCGGCCTGTGCGCGCCACCTGCCGGAGCGCACTACGCTCGGACGTGGTCCGCGACGCAGCGCTGCGGTGACCCGCGGTCCAGTACGTCTTGAAGGTACCCAGGAGGACCGAAGTGACCGAATCCGCTCCCGTCGACCCCACATCGACCGATGGCTGGAAGAAGCTGGCCGGCATCGCCGACGGCTTCACCCCGGACCTGCGCGGCTGGTTCGACAGCGACCCCGGTCGTGCCGAGCGCTACACGTTCCAGGCCGCCGACCTGACCGTCGACCTGTCGAAGGGCCTCGTCGACGACGAGATCCTCGGCGCACTGCTCCAGGTCGCGAAGGACGCCGGCGTCGCCGAGCGCTTCGAGGCGATGCTCGCCGGCGAGCACATCAACGCCACCGAGGACCGCGCCGTGCTGCACACCGCGCTCCGCCGTCCCGAGGGCATCGAGCCGGCGCTCGTCGTCGACGGCCAGGACGTCGACGCCGACGTGCACGCCACGCTCGACAAGGTCTACGCCTTCGCCGAGCAGGTCCGCTCGGGAGCATGGACCGGCGTCACCGGCAAGCGCATCGAGACCGTCGTCAACATCGGCATCGGTGGCTCGGACCTCGGTCCGGTCATGGTCTACGAGGCCCTCAAGCCCTACGTGCAGGCCGGGCTCGAGGCGCGCTTCGTCTCGAACATCGACCCCGCGGACATCTACGAGAAGACCGCGGACCTCGACCCCGAGACCACGCTCTTCATCGTCGCGTCGAAGACCTTCGGCACGCTCGAGACCCTGACGAACGCCCGCCTCGCGCGCCAGTGGCTGTGGGCGGAGCTCGGCCTGACCGACGCGAGCGACGACGAGAAGTCGAACGCCGTCGCGAAGCACTTCGTCGCCGTCTCGACCGCCCTCGACAAGGTCGCCGCCTTCGGCATCGACCCCGAGAACGCGTTCGGGTTCTGGGACTGGGTGGGCGGCCGCTACTCGGTCGACTCGGCCATCGGCACGAGTGTCGTCGTCGCGATCGGCAAGGAGAACTGGGAGCAGTTCCTCGCCGGTTTCCACGCGATCGACGAGCACGTCCGCACCACGCCGCTCGAGCAGAACGTCCCCGTCCTGATGGGCCTGCTCAACGTCTGGTACACGAACTTCCTCGGTGCGCAGAGCCACGCGGTCCTGCCGTACACGCAGTACCTGCACCGCTTCGCCGCGTACCTGCAGCAGCTCACCATGGAGTCGAACGGCAAGCGCGTCCGCTGGGACGGCTCGCCGGTCGTCACCGACACGGGCGAGGTCTTCTGGGGCGAGCCGGGCACGAACGGCCAGCACGCGTTCTACCAGCTCATCCACCAGGGCACCCGCCTGATCCCGGCCGACTTCATCACGGTCGCGAACCCGGCACGTCCGCTGAAGGACGAGACCGGCGACGGCAAGGGCGTCGCACCCGGCACCGACGTGCACACGCTGTTCCTCGCGAACTTCTTCGCGCAGACCAAGGCGCTCGCGTTCGGCAAGACCGCCGACGAGGTCCGGGCCGAGGGCACGACCGACGAGGGGATCGTCGCGGCGCGCACCTTCCCGGGCAACAAGCCGACGACGTCGATCCTGGCGCCGGAGCTCACCCCGAGCGTGCTCGGCCAGCTCATCGCGCTCTACGAGCACATCGTGTTCACCGAGGGCACCATCTGGGGCATCGACTCGTTCGACCAGTGGGGCGTCGAGCTCGGCAAGCAGCTCGCGCTGCAGGTCACGCCCGCCGTCGAGGGCGACCAGGCCGCGCTCGACGCGCAGGACTCGTCGACCAAGGCGCTCATCGCGAAGTACCTGGAGCTGCGCGGCTGATCCGCTCGGTCTGACGGACGATGGTCCGGACGGGAGGCGCGGTGCCGGCTGGCACCGCGCCTCCCGTGTGTGCGGGGCGCGGTGGCCGCGGGGCGGGCGTGGGCCGGGCCGGGCCGGTCCAGTTCACGGGCTCAGCGACACTTCACGGCCGTGCCGGCCCGTGAAGTGTCGCTGAGCGCGTGAGGTCGCAGCGAGCACGGCGGCCGCGCGGCGCGCGTCAGCGGCCGAGCGGGTCGAGGTTGAGCGTGGTGTCGGAGTAGAGGTGCTGGTCGTCGCCGAACACCTGCACGCCCTCGTTGAGCCACACCAGGTCGCGCACGGTGATCCCGAAGCGGGCGGCGACGTCGCCGATGAGGTCGTCCGGCGCCACCACGTACGACCTCGGGGCGCCGGCGGGCGTCTTCGCGGTGAGCTGTCCGGCGGCGTTCGGTCGGGCACCGTGGTCGACCGGGTGCACGTTCGTGGTCCGCGCCGGTACGGACCAGCGGACGGTCGTCACGGCGAGCACCTTGCCGGAGGCGATCTCGACCGGCACGTCCTGCCCGGCGGCCGCCGCGGAGTACGTCACGAGCGTCGTCAGGTGTGAGGGGTCCACGCCGGAGCCGTCGAGGGGGACCGCGACGGCGAGCGGTGCGCTCGTGGGGCCGCCGAGCGTGCGGTCGCCGACACCGTGGTAGGTCAGCCCGTCGCCGACCTTCCGCGGCAGGTCGAAGAGCCCGACGCCGACCGGGACCGGCAGCGTCGAGGTCACGCCGGAGTACTGCGCGGTGAAGGTGTCGTCGCCGTCGGCGACCACCCGGAAGTGGAAGTGGATGCTGCCCTTCGGCGAGGCGACGTCGCCCTGCGCGAGGACGGTGCCGGCCGGGATCGGCGTGAGGACGGGGGCGGGAGCAGCGGATTCGGTGGGCGCCGGTGTCGGGGTGCGCGGGGTCGCGGAGGCCTCGAGCAGGGCGGCGTCGGGCTCGCCCTCGGTGTCGGGGGTCGCGGTCGGCGTCGGCGTCCCGGTGCTGGCCGGCGGGCTGGACGGCGGCGGGAGCGCTCCGTCGGAGCCGCGCAGGAGCGAGCAGCCGGACAGGGCGACGGACGCGAGCACGACGACGCCGACGGTCACGATGCGGTTCATGGTTCCCCCTCGTGACGAGCGTAACGCGAGCCCTCCTCGTGCACAGGGCCCGGACGTGCCGGATGTGTCCACAGGTGCACGACCCCCGTGCGGCCGTGTCGGCGTGACGGGCTACCGTCGAGGCATGGACCGATCGGACATCCTCGCCGCTGCTGCAGCTGCCCACGCCGCACGGATCGCGGCGTCGGGCGGCGACGACACCGCCGCCCGCGAGCGCGCCGACGCGGTGCGGAACGGCGGACGGCTCGACGACGACGAGCACCGCGACACCGCTCGACGGCGTGCGGGCGAGGCCGACCGTGCCGCCGCCCGGACCGAGGGCACCCTGTCCGACTGGCACAGCATGGGCACCCGCCGCGGAGTCACGCCGGACGACCAGCTCCGCACGGCCTGGGGCGTCACCGGGGTCCCCGAGGCCGGGAACGCCCGCGCACTGGCGAACGTGCTCCTGTCGACCGCCGGACACGCCGGTCGCGTGGCGGACGCCGCCCGCCGCAACCCACGGCTCGCCGGCGCAGCGAGCGCGGCAGCACGTCGGACCGTCCGTCGGTACACCGATCACGGCGCCGACATGGTGAGCCTGGGGGACGTGCTCACCGGACCCGGCGACGACGACCGCGACGCGCCGGACGCACCGCTCCCACACTGATCAGGTCTTTCGTGGACCGCTCCAAGCGGAAGTATGTTCTCTTGTCGCATTGACAGGACATGGATCCGGGTTACGATCACAGCGCGCACTGACGTGCGATCACGGACGAAGGAGTCACCGCATGGTCGACATCACGCCGACGGCACCGGCCGTCGCACTGCCTCCCGTCGGCGAGGGCCCGCACCGTCGCCGGCTCGGCGTCCTCGCCCTCGTCGCCACCTTCGGCGGCCTGCTGTTCGGGTACGACACCGGTGTCATCAACGGCGCGCTCCGACCGATGACGACCGAGCTCGGGCTCACCTCGATCACCGAGGGCGTCGTGACGAGCTCCCTGCTGTTCGGTGCCGCGATCGGCGCGATGGTGGGCGGCCGGCTCTCGGACGGGTGGGGGCGTCGGAAGACGATCATCCTGCTCGCCGTGGTCTTCTTCGTCGGCACCCTGACGTGCGTGTTCGCCCCGGCGTTCGGGGTGATGGTCGTCGGCCGGGTGCTCCTCGGTCTCGCGGTGGGTGGGGCGTCCACAGTCGTCCCGGTCTTCCTCGCCGAGTTGGCCCCGTACGAGATCCGCGGGTCGCTGTCCGGCCGCAACGAGCTCATGATCGTCATCGGGCAGCTGGCGGCGTTCGTCGTCAACGCCGTGATCGGCAGCCTCTGGGGAGAGGGCAACGGCGTCTGGCGGGTGATGCTCGCCGTGTGCGCCCTGCCCGCGATCGCGCTGTTCGTCGGCATGCTCCGAGTCCCGGAGTCGCCGCGGTGGCTCGCGTCGAAGGGCCGCTACGGCGAAGCTCGAGCGGTGCTCGCGCAGGTCCGGTCGGACGAGCGCGCCACTGCCGAGCTCGAGGACATCAAGCGCACGAACGAGCTCGAGAGCTCGAACCGGCAGGTGAGCGGGTGGCGCATCCTGCTCGGCAACAAGTGGCTGATCCGCATCGTGCTCATCGGTGCCGGCATCGGCGTCGCGCAGCAGCTCACGGGCATCAACTCGATCATGTACTACGGGCAGACGGTGCTCATCGAGTCCGGGTTCCAGGAGTCGGCGGCCCTCATCGCGAACATCGCGCCCGGGGTGATCGCGGTCGTCGGCGGCGTCATCGCCCTCGCGAACATGGAGCGCATCAACCGGCGGACGACGCTGGTCCTCGGGTACTCGCTGACGACGGTGTGCCACCTGCTCATCGGTGTCGCGTCGATGACCCTCGCGCCGGGCAACGCCGCTCGTCCGTGGGTGATCCTGTTCCTGGTGGTGGCCTTCGTCGGGTCGATGCAGACCTTCCTCAACATCGCCACCTGGGTGATCCTGTCCGAGATCTTCCCGACGCAGATCCGTGCGCTCGGCATGGGGATCTCGGTGTTCTGCCTCTGGATCGCGAACGCGTTCCTCGGTCTGTACTTCCCGACGATCGTGGCTGCGACCGGCATCACCGGGACGTTCTTCGGCTTCGCGGCGGTCGGTGCCGTCGCGCTGCTGTTCATCTGGAAGTTCGTGCCGGAGAGCCGTGGCCGCACCCTCGAAGAGGTCGAGCAGGGGGTCACCACCGGCAACATCTTCGTGGTCCCGGCGAAGCAGGCACGGCGGTAGGACCACCCACGTCACGGACGGGAGGGACGGTGCCAGCTGGCACCGTCCCTCCCGTCCGTGCGGCGGTCGCGACTACGGGCGCAGGAGCACCTTGCCGACGCGGCCGGCGGTGTCGCTCGCCCGCGCCGCTGCGCGAGCGTCCTCGAAGGCGAAGGTCTCGGAGACGGGGAGCGTCAGCGACCCGTCGAGCACGCGGGTGATGAGCTCGCCGAAGAGCTGGCCCTTGAGCTCGGCCGGCATCGTCCTGCTGACGACGGCGCCCCAGAAGCCCTTGACCGTGAGCTGGCCGAAGATCACCTTGCCGGACGGGATCTCGAGCGTCGGCGACGCCATCGCGCCGAAGACCACGAGCGTCGCGTCCTCGCCGAGCACCGAGGCGATGTCGCCGGCGGCCTTCCCGCCGACGGATTCGACGCCCGCGACGATCGGAGCGCCGCCGGTGAGCTCACGGACCTGGTCCTGCCAACCTTCACCGTCGGTGGCGACGATGCGGTCGATGCCCTGCGCGCGGAGCTCCTCGACACCCTCGGCGCGACGGACGAGGCCGATCACGTTGATGCCGCGGGCCTTGCCCAGCTGCGCGACCATCCGGCCGACGGCGCCGTTCGCGGCGTTCTGGATGATCCAGTCGCCCTCGTGCAGGTCGAGCGAGTGCAGCAGGCTGATCGCGCTGAACGGCATCGAGACGAGCTGCGACGCGGCCTCGTCGGGCATCGCGTCCGGCACGGGGACGAGCCCGGCTGCGTCGGCGACGTAGTACTCCGCCCAGACGCCGAAGGTGCCGCCGGCGACGCGCTGGCCGACCTGCAGACGGTCGACGCCCTCGCCGAGGGCCTCGACGACACCGAGCGCCTCGGTGCCGCTTGCGGCGGGGAGTTCGGGCTTGAAGCCGTAGGTGCCGCGGATGGTCCACAGGTCGTGGTTGTGGATCGGGGAGAGCACGGTGCGGACGAGCACCTGGCCGGGGCCGGGCTGCGGGACGGGGCGCTCGGCCACGGTGAGGACGTCGGCCGGCTCGCCGAAGGCCTCGTGGACGACGGCGCGCATCGTGGTGGGGATGGTGTCGGTCATGGGTCAGTCCTCCGAGACGACGATGGCGACGTCGATGTTGCCGCGGGTGGCGTTCGAGTACGGGCAGACCTGGTGCGCGGCGTCCGCGAGGGCCTGGGCCTGGTCGTGCTCCAGGCCGGGGATGACGACCTCGAGCATGACGGCGAGCTGGTAGCCGCCCTGGCCGTTCGGGCCGATGGAGACGCGGCCGCCGACGGTCGAGTCGGTGATCTTCACCTTCTGTGCGCGGGCGACGCCCTGCAGCGCGGAGTGGAAGCACGCGGCGTAGCCGGCGGCGAAGAGCTGCTCGGGGTTCGCGCCGTTGCCGGAACCGCCCATCTCCTTCGGGATGGCGAGGTCGTGCTCGACGCGGCCGTCGCTGGTGGCGACGTGGCCGTTGCGGCCTTCGCCCGTTGCGAGGGCCTCGGCGGTGTAGAGGACGTCCATGTGGGTCCTTCCTTCCTTCGTGGGGTTCAGCGGGTCGGCGCCGTGGGGGCGTCGACAGCGGCGTGCATGGTCGCCGTGAGGCGCTGCAGCGTCGCGATGAGTTCGAGCGCCGCCTGCTCGTCGCTCAGGCCCATGCCGGCCGCGATCCGCGCGGGGACGTGGGCCAGTTCGGGTCGGATGCTGCGACCGCGGTCGCCGAGGGTGACGGTGACGACACGCTCGTCGGTGCTGCGACGCTCGCGGCGGACCAGGTCGGCCTGCTCCATGCGGCGGAGCAGTGGCGAGAGGGTGCCGGAGTCGAGCTGCAGGTGGTCGCCGAGGGACGAGACGGTCTGGTCGCCCTCGATCCACAGGGTCACGAGCACGAGGTACTGCGGGTAGGTGAGGCCCCAGGGTTCGAGCAGCGCGCGGTACGCCTGGGTGGTCGCCCGCGACGCCGCGTACAGCGAGAAGCACACCATCTCGTCGGTCACCGGCATGACACCAGTGTCGCACGCAACTCAGTTGTGCACAACTCAAACATTGACCGGAGCGGCTGCCCGGGGATGGCCGGCCTCGGCGAGCGCCCGTTGCGCGCCCGCGAACGACGAGTACGGCACGTGCGCCCCGGCGACGTCCCGGTAGTCGGTGAGACCCGGGCCGGCCCAGTAGACGACCCCGTCCGGTCCGACCTCGGCGATGGCCCGCCGGATCGCCCGCGCCGGGTCTGCCTCCTCGAGCACGAGGGCCGCCGTCGCCGCCTCCCGGGCGCCGGCGAGCAGCGCCGCGCGGATCGGCCCGGGGTCCTCGTGCCGCGGATGATGGTCGGCCACGACGACGACGTCCGCGCCACGGGCCGCCGCGGCGCCCATCGCACGGCGCTTGCTCGGATCGCGATCACCGTCCGCTCCGACGACGATGCCGAGCCGTCCCGGCGCGACGGCCCGGAGGGCGGCGAGGCTCTTCGTGAACGCATCCGGGGTGTGGGCGAAGTCGACGTACACGCGCGGGCCGGTGGGCGCCGAGGCGTCGGCCATCCGACCGGGGACCACCACGTCGAGCGGTGCGCTCGTCGCGGCGCGCAGCGCGGGGAGGGGGGCGCCGGCGGTCGCGAGCATGGCGACCGCGAGTCCGGTGTCCGCGACGGTGTGCACCCCGAGGAGCGGGACGTCGATCGCCAGGGTCTGCCCGTCGGGCGCGACGAGGAGCGCGCTCGTGCCATCCGATCGCTGCTCGCGTGTCCGCACCGTCCAGTCCGCACCGGTGGCCCCGTCGCTCATGATGGTCGTGACGGGCACGGACGCGCTCGCGACGACTCGGCGGCCTGCTGCGGAGTCGAGCGAGACGACGCCCGAGCGCGAGCGTGCCGGGGTGAAGAGCTGCGCCTTCGCCCGGAGGTACTCGTCCATGTCGGCGTAGTCGTCGAGGTGGTCGTGCGACAGGTTCGTGAACCCCGCGACGTCGACCACGACACCGTCGGTGCGTCGGCGGGTGATCGCCTGCGCGCTGACCTCGAGGGCGACCCCCTCGACGCCCGCCTCGGCTGCGGCGGCGAGGAACGCGTGCAGTTCGGGGGCTTCCGGGGTCGTGAGCGCGCTCGGACCGCCGCGCGTGCCGATGGTGCGTTCGACCGTCGAGCTCAGCGCGGTCCGCCATCCCAGCCGCCGCATCAGCGCGTCCAGCACGTGCACGGTGGTCGTCTTGCCGTTCGTGCCGGTGACCCCGAAGGACCGGTGGGGAGCTCCACCGGTGGCGTACACGAGCGCGGCGACCGCGCCGAGCACCCCTCGGGCATCGGGGACGACGACGACGGGCAGACCGGCGGCGCGGGCGGCGGGGAGCCCTGCTGCGTCGGTGAGCACCGCGACCGCCCCGGCGTGCCGAGCGGTACCGCTGTGGTCCGCGCCGTGGGTCCGCCGCCCGGGCACCGCCGCGAACAGGCCGCCGGGCTGGAGGTCCGCGGTGCCCACCGCGACGCTCGACACCCCGGACGCGGTCGTCCCCGACGACGGACCCGCCCGCTGCGGCAGCCACGGCGCGCAGGGAGACGGGGACGGTGCGGGACGGCAGGAGCGCGTACGGCATGGTGGGGGACCTCGGGTCGGAGCGGGCGCGGCTCGCGCGCGGGCAGACCGTGCTCCGAACGATGCCCCGTGTCCGCCCGGAGCGCGGTCAGCGAGCGCGACGCGCAGCACGGGAGCGGCGTCCGGACGGCTTCCACGCGCCTCCCGGGCCGCATCCGGTTAGGCTGACGTGACCCACGATGACCAGCCACCACACCGACCGCAGCGCGACACCGGGAGCAGGAACCACCCTCCGCACCGGTACGGCGTCGTCCCACGGCAAGACGATCCTGATCGGGGAGCACGCCGTGGTCTACGGCGCACCCGCACTCGTGCTGCCCGTGCTGGACGTCCGGGTCACCGCGACCGCCACCCCGGTCGACGGTGCGCGCGGCAGCCACCTCGAGTCGACGGTGCACACCGGACCGCTCGACACCGCTCCCGCCGCCGTCCTGCCGACGGTGACCGCGATCACGGCGACCCTCCGCCACCTCGGTGCGCCAGGACGGTCCCTGCACGTGCGGGTCGACAGCGCCGTGCCGACGGCCAGGGGGATGGGCTCGAGTGCCGCCGTCGCCGCTGCCGTGACGGCGGCCGTCGCGGACGCCCTGGGCGTGACGCTCGACGCCGAGACCCACCACGAGCTCGTGCAGGAGTGCGAGCGCGTCGCCCACGGCCGACCGTCCGGCCTCGACGCCCGCGGGGTCGTCGCCGACGTCCCGGTGTGGTTCGAGGGCGGCCGCATCGAGCCGGTCGCGCTCGGCGCCGCGTTCACCTTCGTCGTCGCGGACACCGGCGTGCCCGGGCACACGCGCGAGGCCGTCGCGGCGGTCCGCGCGCGACACGACGCCGACCCGGTGACCGTCGACCGCACCGTCGACGCGATCGGGGAGCTCGCACGACGCGCTCGGGGGACACTCGAGGATGGCGATGCCCAGGGCCTCGGTGCCACGATGGACGCCGCGCACGACCTGCTGACCACCCTCGACGTGTCGAGCGGCGACCTCGACCGGCTCGTGACGGCCGCACGTGGTGCGGACGCCCTCGGCGCGAAGCTCACCGGCGGTGGGCGCGGCGGCTGCGTCCTCGCGCTCGTCACGGACGGCGAGCACGCGGTCCGCGTCGCGGCCGCACTCCGCGGCGCAGGGGCCGCAGCCACCTGGACCACCACGATCGGAGCCCGCGCCTGATGACCGCCACCGCCGTCGCGCACCCCAACATCGCCCTCGTCAAGTACTGGGGCAAGGCTGACGCGCGACTCGCCCTGCCCGCGACGGGCAGCGTGTCGATGGGGCTCGACGTCTTCCCGACCACCACCACCGTCTCGCTCACGGACGACGACGCCGACTCGTTCGTGCTGAACGGCGGGGCCGCACCCGAGGGCGCGCTGCTCCGCGTCCAGCAGTTCCTCGACCTCGTGCGGGACCTCGCCGGGTCCACCGCGCGCGCCCGGGTCGTGTCCGAGAACACCGTCCCGACCGGGGCCGGCCTGGCGTCGAGCGCGTCGGGCTTCGCCGCCCTCGCGACCGCTGCCGCAGCCGCCTACGGGCTCGACCTGGCCGAGCGCGACCTCTCGCGGCTCGCCCGACGCGGCTCCGGTTCGGCCACGCGGTCGATCCCCGGCGGCGTCTCGATGTGGCACGCCGGCGACGACCAGGGTTCGTTCGCCGAGCGCATCGACGCGCCGCCGATGGCGATGGTCGTCGTCACGATCTCGGCGGGGGAGAAGGCGATCGGGTCGCGCGAGGCGATGCGCCGGACGATCGACACGTCGCCGTTCTACCCGGCGTGGGTGACCAGCACCGCCGGCACGGTCGACGACATGGTGGCGGCGTGCGCCGCCGGCGACTTCCCGCGGATCGGCGAGCTCACCGAGAGCAACGCGCTGCGCATGCACGCCACGATCGAGGGCGCGTTCCCCCCGATCCGCTACCTCACCGCCCGCAGCGTCGCGGTGTTCGACGCGGTCGCCGGTCTCCGCGCCGACGGGCTGCAGGCCTGGGCCACCGCCGACGCCGGGCCGAACGTCGTCGTCCTCACGACGCCCGGTGAACGCGCGGCCGTGGCCGAGGCGCTCGCCGACCTGGGCGACGTCATCGAGTCCGGCACCGGACCAGGCGCGCGCGTGGTCCGCTCCGAAGGAACGGGGACGCCCGAGCCGGGCGTCGCACCCGTCCAGGAGGAGCGCACCGAGTGATCGAGTTCCGAGCCCACGGCAAGCTGTTCGTCGCGGGCGAGTACGCCGTCGTCGAGCCCGGCCAGCCGTCCGTGCTCATCGCCCTCGACCGTGCGATCACCGCGCGGGTCGCCGAGGGCCACGGTTCCGGCAGCGTGCACTCCGAGGAGTACGGGCACCTGCCGCTGACCTGGACGCGCGACGAGGACGGGCTGGCGCTCGACCGCGAGCACCACCCGTACGACTACGTGATGGCGACGATCGACCTCGTCGAGAAGCTCCGTTCCGAACGCGGCATCGCCCCGCGCTTCCACGACCTCCGGATCGAGAGCCAGCTCGACGACGCGAGCGGCCGGAAGTTCGGCCTCGGGTCGTCCGCCGCGGTGACCGTCGCGACCGTCGGCGCACTCGACCGCTTCTACGGCATCGGTCTCACCCAGCGGCAGCGGTTCCAGGTCGCCCTGCTCGCCACCATCCGGGTGAACCCCCGGGCGTCCGGCGGCGACCTCGCCGCGAGCACCTTCGGGGGCTGGCTGCGCTACAGCGCGCCGGACCGGGAACGTCTCGCCAAGATGCTCGACGGCCGTACGGTGTCCGACGTCCTCACCGACGCGGACGCGTGGACCGGGTTCGACGTCGAACGGCTGCCGGCGCCGAAGGGCCTCGAACTGCTCGTCGGCTGGACCGGTTCGCCGGCGTCCACCACGAAGCTCGTCGGTGTCGTGCGTCGACACCGCAACGGCGGGTACCAGGCGTTCCTCGACGAGAGCCGCACCTGCGTCGACGACCTGACCACGGGCCTCCAGACCGGCGATGCGTCGATGACGCTCGACGCCCTGCGCCGCGCCCGCACGCTCCTGCAGCGCCTCGGGGCGTCGGTCGGGTCGAAGATCGAGACCGAGCGCCTGACCACCCTGTGCGACGTCGTCGAGGCGGCCGGCGGGGCGGCGAAGCCGTCCGGCGCCGGCGGCGGCGACTGCGGCATCGCGCTCGTCCCGGCGGACACCGACCTCGCCGGCATCCACCGCGCCTGGGAGGCGCACGACATCAGACACCTCAGCGTCGCGGTGCAAGCACCCGAAGGGAGCGTCGAATGACCGACCTGCTGACCCCGATCCCCACGAAGTGGGTGGGGCCGATCCGTGTGAGCGGCAACGCCGTCGAGGGCGAGCACGAAGTGCCCCTCGCGACCTACGAGTCGCCGCTCTGGCCGTCCGTCGGCCGTGGAGCCCGCGTCTCGCGGATGGTCGAGGGCGGCATCGTCGCGACCGTCGTCGACGAGCGGATGACCCGCTCCGTCGTCGTGAAGGCCGACAGCGCCGCCGCCGCGCACATCGCCGCGGGCCGGATCCTCGCGCGCCAGGACGAGCTCGAGCAGCTCGTCGCCGGGCAGAGCCGGTTCGCGAAGCTCATCGAGGTGCATCCCGAGATCGTCGGCGACCTGCTCTTCCTGCGCTTCGCGTTCACCACGGGCGACGCCTCCGGGCACAACATGGTGACGCAGGCGGCGGACAAGCTGCTGCCGGCGATCCTGGCGTGGGAGCCCGGCCTGCGGTACGTCAGCGTCTCGGGCAACTTCTGCACCGACAAGAAGGCCACGGCGGTGAACGGCATCCGCGGACGCGGCCGGAACACCATCGCCGAGATCGTGATCCCGGGCGAGGTCGTCGAGAAGCGGCTGCGGTCGAGTGCCGCCCGCATCGCGGAGCTGAACGTGGCGAAGAACCTCGTCGGATCGACCATCGCCGGGGCCCTGCGCTCCGCGAACGCGCACTACGCGAACATGCTCCTCGGCTTCTACCTGGCCACCGGGCAGGACGCCGCGAACATCGTCGAGGGCTCGCAGGGCATCACCTACGCCGAGGACCGCGGCGGCGACCTGTACTTCTCGACCGCGCTGCCGCACCTCATCGTGGGCACGGTCGGCAACGGCAAGGGCGGGGACCTGCCGGTCGTCGAGGACGCCCTCGTGCGGCTCGGCTGCCGCGAGGAGCGTGAGCCCGGTGCCAACGCCCGGCGGCTCGCGGCCCTCTGCGCGGCGACCGTCCTCTGCGGCGAGCTGTCCCTGCTCGCCGCGCAGACCAACCCGGGTGAGCTCATGGCGGCGCACGTCGCGATGGAACGGCGCGGGTCGAAGCCGGCCGGAGGTGCAGCATGAGCGGCATCGGCATCCACGACATCGCGATCGCGACCGGGCACCACGTCCTCCAGCTGGACGACCTGGCGGAGCGCCTCGGTGTCGACCCGGCGAAGTACCACGTCGGCATCGGCCAGGACGCCTTCAGCGTGCCCGCCCCCGACGAGGACATCGTCACGATGGGTGCCGCCGCCGCGAAGGAGATCGTCGACCGCCACGGCGTCGAGGGCATCCGCACCGTGCTGTTCGCCACCGAGTCGGGCGTCGACCAGTCCAAGGCGGCCGGGGTCTTCGTGCACGGGCTGCTCGGCCTGCCGAAGAACGTCCGGGTCGTCGAGCTGAAGCAGGCCTGCTACGGCGGGACCGCCGCCGTGCAGCTCGCCCTCGGCATCGTCGCGCGCGCGCCGCACGAGCGTGTGCTCGTCATCGCGGCGGACGTCGCCCGTTACGACGTCGACACCGCCGCGGAGCCCACACAGGGCGCCGGCGCGGCCGCGATCCTGATCAGCGCCGACCCCGACCTCATCGAGCTCGAGCCGGCGGCGGGCGTCTACACCGCCGACGTCGACGACTTCTGGCGGCCGAACGACCGGTCGACCGCGCTCGTCGACGGCAGGCTGTCCGTCAGCGCGTACGTCGACGCGTTCGTCGGCGCGTGGGACGACCTCGCGGCGCAGGGCGGTCCGGCGTACGAGGACATCGTCCGGTTCGTGCACCACCAGCCGTTCACGAAGATGGCGATCAAGGCGCACCGCAAGCTCACGCAGCACGTCGGGGTGCCGTTCGACGAGTCCGAGCTCGCGATCGGCTTCACGTACAACAAGCAGACCGGCAACACGTACACGGCCTCGCTCTGGATCGGGCTCGCGGCGCTGCTCGACCTCGACGACGACCTCGCGGGGGAGCGCATCGCCCTGTTCAGCTACGGCTCGGGCAGTGTCGGCGAGCTCATCACGGGCATCGTCCGACCGGACTACCGGTCGCACCGCCGCCTGGGTCGCGTCCGCGAACTCCTGGCCGCCCGGGTCCCGCTGTCGGTGGATGCGTACCGGGAGCTGCACGCCGCCGGTGCGGCCACGAGCGAGGACGTCGAGCGGCCCCGCGTCACGGCTGCGCCGTACCGCTTCGCCGGGGTGCGCGGCGGCGCCCGGCAGTACGAGGCGACCGCGGCGGTCTGACCCGGCCGTCCGCCGGACGGGAGGCACGGTGCGGGCCCGCCCCGCGCCTCCCGTCCTCAGCCCGCAGCGACCACGTCGTCGAGCTGGCCGAAGGCCTGCCGGTAGCCCTCCTCCATGCCCATCTCGAGCATCGCGTCGAGGTCGGCGGCGGACTCGAACGTCGACGTCAGCGTCACGCGGGAGCCAACGGCGGTGGGCGCGAACTCGAGCACGGTCTCGCTCGCCGGCGGCGCCGGATCGACGGCACCGTCCGCATCGGTGAACAGGTCGGCGAACACGATGCGTCGTGGTTCCTCCATCGCGGCGACACGCCACACCGCGTGGAACCGCTCGCCCTCCGGTGAGGTCATCCGGTAGTGCGCGAGGCCACCGGGGCGGAGGTCGAACGAGGCGAACGTCGCCGGGAAGCCGGGCGGACCCCAGAAGCGCTCGAGCTGCCGTGGGTCGGTGAACGCCTGCCAGAGCCGGTCGACCGGCACGGGGACGTCGGTGACCAGGACGAGGGTCTTCGCCTCGTGGTCGACCTGCAGGGACGTGATCGGCACGGGTCCTCCGTTCGACGGATGTGGTGACGAGACTCGGGCACGTCGAGTCCGAGCGCAAGGGGCTCGGTGTAGAAGGACCCTCATGGGCCAGCTGATCTACGCCGGTGAGGTGCTCGACCTCCGCATCGACGACCGCGCGTTGACACACCTGCAGATCGTCATCGTGAACCTGCTCCGCCGCGAGCACCGGTTCGCGTTCTCCTGGCGTGACGACGTCGTCCGCGGGGACGGCCGCAGCACGATCTGGCTGCACCCGAACGTCAGCCTGCACTTCAAGTTCGCCGGCGGCCGCGTGCCGTCGATCAACCGGAGCTGGCTCGACCAGCTCTACGCGACGGCGACCTCCGGGTCGGGGCTCGTGCTCACGCCGGAGCCGCCGGACACCAGCAGCGGCGAGGACTCCGCCTGGTCGCGTGCCGTCGCGGCGGGCGATGCCGAGGACGACTCGACGAACGTGTAGCGGATCGGCGCTCCGCGGTCAACCGGGTACCCGATCGCGAGATGGAGGCGTACGGTGCTCGTAACGCGCGCGCCTGGTGCCGGATCAGGGAACCGGTCGCGGTGCATGCGTGGAGGGGTGGCTCGGAAGTCCCGGATCAGGGGCCTTCCGCTGGCGACCTCTGACGTCGCCCCGGGCGTGGATTCGGGTTCCGCACCCGGGGCGACGGTCCGACCGCCGAGCCCGACGGCTCAGTACACGTCGCGCACGTACCGCTTCGCCCGCCGCAGGTCGGCGAGGTACGCCTGTGCGTCGTCCTCGTCGCGACCCCTGCCCGATCGGATGACCCGCAGGAGCGCCGCTTCGACGTCCTTCGCCATCCGCGAGGCGTCGCCGCACACGTAGACGTGGGCACCCTCCTCCAACCAGGCGAACAGCTCCGCTGCCTGCTCGGCCATCCGGGTCTGCACGTACACCTTCTCGGCCTGGTCGCGGGAGAACGCCAGGTCGAGCCGGTCCAGCACGCCGGAGTCCTGCATCGCCGTCAGCTCGTCCTCGTAGACGAAGTCCGTGTCGCGGTGCTGGTCGCCGAAGAACAACCAGTTGCGCCCGGTCGCGCCCGCCGCGGCACGCTCGTGCAGGAACCCACGGAACGGTGCCACGCCGGTGCCCGGCCCGATCATCACCATCGGCGCGTCCGGGTCGGTCGGCACCCCGAAGGACGCGTTCGGCTGCAGGTACACGTCGACGGTGTCGTCGGCGCCGACCCGGTCCGCGAGGAAGGTCGAGGCCACCCCGGCGTACTCCCGGCGCGGATCGCCGTAGCGGACCGACGCCACCGTCAGGTGGATCCGGTCCGGGTGCGCGAGCGGGCTCGACGAGATCGAGTACTGGCGCGCCTGCAGCGGTCGGAGGACCGGCAGGAGCTCGTCGAGGCCCGGCGCGGCGGACCCGGCGTCGCGGAGCAGGTCGACGACGTCCCGCCCCCACAGCCAGCGGTCGAGCTCGTGCTTGTCGCCATGCGCGACGACGGCCGCGAGTTCGCTCGCCGGCGCACGCTGCACGAGGTCGGCGACGAGGTCCTTCGACGGCGTGCGGACCTCGCGCTCACGGGTGAGCAGGTCGGCGACCGAGCGGCCGTCGAACACCTCGTCGCCGGTCGCGCCGACCTGTGCGAGCAGTTCGGCGACGAGCGCCGGGTCGTTCCGCGGCACGACCGCGAGCGCGTCCCCGGCGGCGTACGTGATCCCGGAGTCCGCGAGGTCGAACTCGTGGTGCCGGATCTCCTTCGCGCTGCGCGGCGACGACAGCAGCCGGTTCTCGACCATGCGCGCGGGGAACGGGTTCCGCTTGGTCCACTGCGACCCCGGCCGGGAGGCGCGACTCGCGCCCGTCCCGCCGGTGGCGGCACCGGACGTGGCCCGCCCCACCCCCGTGCTGGCCCCGACGGCGTCGGCTGCGGGCAGCGCGCCGGCCTGCGCCGCGAGGCGGTCGAGGACGGCGGCGGACCAGAGTGCGGCCGGGTCCTCGTAGTCGACGTCGCAGTCGACGCGGTCGTGCAGCCGGGTCGCGCCGAGCTGCTCGAGCCGGGTGTCGAGCAGCTTGCCCGCCTGGCAGAACTCGTCGTAGCTGGTGTCACCGAGGCCGAGGACCGCGAAGTGCAGCCCCTCGAGCCGTGGGACCGTGGTCGCCTGGATCGCGTCCCAGAACAGGCCGGCGTTGTCGGGCATCTCGCCCTCGCCGTACGTCGAGGTGACGACGAGCACGTGCGACATCGCGGCGAGCTGCTCCGGCGTGACGGCGTCGAGGGCGGTCGCCCGACCGCCGAGGCCCCGTGCGACGGCGCCGGCGACGAGGTCCTCCGCCAGCGCCTCGGCGTTGCCGGTCTGCGTGCCGAACAGCACGTCGACCGTGGTCGTCGGCGCTGCCGGCGCGGCCTTCCGTCCGGCGGCAGCGATGCCCGCGATGAAGCCCGCGAGCCAGGACTCCTGGGCGGCGGAGAACGGCGCGTCGACCGGGATGAGCGAGCCGGACGGCGGGAGCACGCTCACGCGATCACCGCCTCGACCGGGGCCCGTGGGGCACGGCGGGCGATGTCCTCGAGCGCCGCGGTGGCGAGCAGCTCGTCGAAGCGCGCGGCCCGGACCCGACCGGCGTTCGTGGCGTTCTGGTGCATGATCCATCCGGTCGTGCCGGGGGCGTCGGAGCTGCGGTTGTTCCGCTGCGCCAGCGCCCGCTTGGCGTCGTCGAGCCGCTTCACGGCGATGAGGGTCGCGAGCTCGTCGTCCGCGAACCGGTCGAAGGTGCCGCGGAGGTACTTCACGACGCGCTGCTGCACGGCGTGGTCCTCGGTGAGCACGAGGTTCCGCACGGCCGCCGCGACCCGCGGGTCGTCCGGGCCGAGGGCGCCGGGGACCCGTTCGAGCGCCACGTCCTGCGCTGCGCCGAGCACCGTGTACGAGGACAGCAGCGAGAACATGTCGTCGCCCTGGTCGCCCAGCGCCGGCGCGCGCCCGTCGAGCACGGTCCGCTGGTCGCGGTAGTCAACCTTGAAGGCGCGGAGCTTGTCGCGGGCGATCGAGGTCGCGAGCTCGTCGAGCAGCTCGGCACGGGTCGCCGCGGCGCTGATCGCCTCGGCGTCCTGCGTGAGCAGCAGCGCCCGGGGCATCCCGACGTACACGTCGCCACGCACGGTCGTCCACTCGTCGAGCAGCCGGGCCGCGAGCGCCGAGCCCGTCGCCTCCAGGTGCCACTCGAGCAGCAGTCGGGCGGCGGCCTCGTGGAAGGCGCCGTGCGCCGTGTCGGTCACCGGGAACACGAGGAGTGAGTCGGTGCTCGCGCGCTGGGCGACCTGGCCGGACGGGTCGTACTGGTACAGGAAGCCGCCGGACATGCCGTTGCCGAGCCCCCGGCCGTACGGGCCGAGGTTGAACACTGCGCCGCCGGTCATGTACTCGCAGCCGAAGTCGCCGAGCCCCTCGACGACCGCGGTCGCGCCGGAGTTGCGGACGGCGAACCGGTCGCCGGCCTCGCCCTCGACGAAGGTGCGGCCGCCCGTCGCACCGAACAGCGCGAAGTTGCCGACGAGCACGTTCCCGCCCCGCTCGACGCTGCCACCACCCGGCGCACGCACGACGATGCGACCGCCGCTCTGGCTCTTGCCGAGGCCGTCGTTCGCGGTGCCGACGTGGTCGAGCGTGGTGCCGTCGTTCGTGAAGACGCCGTAGGACTGTCCGGCCGAACCGGTCGTGCGGACGGTGAGCGCCCCGTCGACCAGCCGGCGGCGGCCGCGGTCGTCCGGAGCGGCGACGGCCGGGTGCGTGGACAGGTCGACGCCGCGCAGCTCGTGGTTGAGGATGCGCTCGAGGTCGATGCCGAGCTGGCCGCCGACGGACTTGTCGGCGTTGCCGAGTGCCACGCCGTCCAAGAGGAGTGCGTGGTCGTGGCCGTCGATCAGTGCCGCGCGGACGCGCTCGACGAGGGCGTCGTCGGTGCGGTAGTCCTTCTCGAGGTACTCCGGGTCCGTCACGACCTTCTCCGGCACCTGCGCGAGCAGGTTGCGGACGTCGAGGCGCCCGACGCCCGCCGGGTGGTCGAGGAGCTGCAGCAGGTCGGTGCGACCCCGGGCCTCGCGCAGCGAGCGCAGGCCGAGCCGGGCGAGGATCTGCCGGACGTCGTGCGCGATGTTCAGCAGGTACTGCGCGAGCGCACGCGGGTCGCCCTCGAACGCCTCGGCGTTCGTGGTCAGGCCCGCCGGGCACTTCACGTTGCAGTTCTTCGCCATCACGCAGCCGAGCATCATGAGCGCGGTCGTGCCGAACTCGAACGAGTCGCCGCCGAGCAGCGCGCTCGTCACGACGTCCGAGCCGGTCTGGTGGGCGCCGGAGCAGCGCAGCGTGACCTTCTGGCGCAGACCGTTCGCGACGAGGGCCTGGTGGACCTCGGCCACGCCGATCTCCGCGGAACGGCCCGCGTACTTCAGGCTCGTGACCGCCGCCGCGCCCGTGCCGCCGGTGTTGCCCGCGACGTTGATGACGTCCGCGCCGGCCTTCGCGACGCCGACCGCGATGGTGCCGATGCCCTCGGAGGACACGAGCTTCACGACCACCCGGACGCGGGCGGCCTTGCAGTCGTGGATGAGCTGCGCGAGGTCCTCGATCGAGTAGGTGTCGTGGTGCGGCGGCGGCGAGATGAGCTCGACGCCGGGCGTGCCACCACGGGCTGCCGCGATGTCCACCGTGACCTTCGGGGCGGGCAGCTGCCCGCCCTCGCCGGGCTTCGCGCCCTGGCCGATCTTGATCTCGAGCTCCTCGAGCATCGGGTCGGCGAGGTAGCCCGCCCAGATGCCGAACCGCCCCGAGGCGAACTGCTTGATGCGGGAGCCACGGATCGTGCCGTAGCGGGAGTGGTGCTCGCCGCCCTCGCCCGAGTTCGACATGCCGCCGACCATGTTCGTGCCGTGCGCGACGGCCTCGTGCGCGCTCGCGACGAGCGCGCCGTGGCTCATCGCACCGGACGCCAGGGTCCGGGTGATCTCGTGCGCCGGCTGGACCTCGTCGAGCCCGACGCTGTCCGGGGCGCTCTGGAGCAGGGCGAGCAGCTCGACCGCGGTGCCGGTGGCCCGGAGCGTGACGTGGTCGTCGGCGACGACGTCGACGTCGACCTGGCCGGGGTGCAGCAGGGCGAGGCCGTCCGCGAGGGCCGCGTGGCGCAGTGCACCCGCGGGTCCGGTCGAGGCGAGCTCCAGGCGGAACCGCACCGTGCCTCCCGGCAGTCCGTCGCCCGACGTCGGCCGTGAGCCGGCCAGCCCGCGCACCGTGATGCCGGCGTTCCCGGCGGTCGCGAAGCGGCCGAGCTCGCGGGCGAAGTCCTCCGCCGTGTCGATGCCGGTGACGTCCGCCGGCAGCGCGAGCACGTCGCGGAGCGCCGCCGGGCGGCGGGACCGCTCGTCGTGCGTGGTCTGCAGGAACGTGACGTAGCCCGGGGTGATCCGGTGCGCGTCGATCTCGGCGTCGCTGAGCCGGTCGTACCCGGTGTTCCGGTACGCCGCGTCGGTCACGCCGAACGCGTCGTCGAGCTGCCCGAGGGTGAGGAGCCGGAGCGCCTCCGAGTCGCCCGAGCGCTCGAAGGCCGGCCGCTCCTCGGTCATGCCGCCGAAGCCCCGGACGCTCGCGACGCCGAACGAGTGTCCCGCGCCGTCGGAGCGCTCCTTGAAGAGGCCGAGCATCGGGATCTGCGCGCTCGACGCGACCGACCGGGCGCGCTCGTGCCAGTCCGTCGCCGCCTGGGCGATCCGCGCGAAGCCGACGCCGCCGACGGGGGCGTCCATGTGCGGGAACACCCGCGCGAACAGGTCGTCGCCGGTGTCGAGGTAGTTCGGCTCGAAGAACGCACCGCCGATGTAGCTCTCGGCGGTGCACAGGCCGACGCGGCCCATCGTCTTCGCGAGGGCCTTCTCGGCGGCCTTGCGGAAGCGCGCGAGCGCGGCGTCGGTCTCGGTGAGCTGGCCGGCGGGTGCCGGGGCTGCGGGGTACTGCTCCTCGGCGCGGAGGCGGGCGGACAGACTGTAGACCGCCGAGGCGCCGAAACCGAGCGCCGTCGCGACGTGGTGCGACGAGGGGAGCTGACCGGACTCGGCGACGATCGACAGGCGCAGCCGGAGGCCGGTCTCGATGAGACGCTGGTCGACGGCCGCGATCGCGAGGACCACCGGCAGCGGCGCGTGCGTCGAGGACACCGCTCGGTCGGTGAGGACCGCGATGCCGCCGCTCGTGCGGGCGAACGCCTCGACGGCGTCGCAGAGGCGGTCGACGGCGTCGCGGACGGCGTCGGCGTTCGCGCGCTCGTCGTCCACGACCGGGACGTAGAGCATGTCGAAGCGCTCGAGGGGCACGACGTCCTGGTCGCGCAGACGGACCATGTCGAGGTGCCCGAGCACGGGGGAGGGCACGACGAGCTGGCGGGTGGGCGCGGGGTGCTCCGCGGCCATGGCTGCATCGCCCGGCGCGCCGACCGCGGCGTGCGTGCTGTGCGCGTCGAGCTTCGCGCCGAGGGCGACGCGCATCGACATGCCGTCCGCCTCGCGGATGGAGTCGAGCGGCGGGTTCGTCACCTGGGCGAAGCGCTGCGAGAAGTACTTCGCCATCCCGCCCTCGGTGTCGCTGAGGGCGTTGATCGCCGTGCCGTAGCCCATCGCCGAGATGCGCTCCGACCCGTGCTGCAGCATCGGGTCGAGCATGAACCGGAAGCTCTCCTGGTTCAGCGAGTACGCCACGTACCGGCCCGCGAGGGTCAGGTCACCGTCGTACCCGAGGGTGTCGGTGCCGCGCTCGTAGTCGGGCGCCGGCAGCGCGTCGAGCTCCACCCGCGCCGCGTCGAGCAGCTCGGCGTAGGGCTTGCGCGCGGCCAGGGTCTCGAGGACCTCGGCGGAGCGCAGGACCGCGCCCGTCCGGTGGTCGACCACGAGCATGCCGCCGGCCTCGATCCGCCCGCGGTGCACGACCGTGTCCGGGTCGAACGCGACCTGGCCGGCCTCGGACGCCACGATGAGGTACTCGTCGGTCTGCACCGTGCGCAGGGGGCGGAGCCCGAGCCGGTCGAGCCGGGCGCCCACCACGTCGCCGTCGCTGAACACGACCGCGGCCGGGCCGTCGTTCTTCTCCTCGTACAGCGAGTGGTACTCGAGCATCGCGCGGACGTCGGCGGGCAGCGAGCGGTCGTTCTCCCACGCCGGCGGCATGAGCGTCACGACGGCCTCGACGATGTCCAGACCGTCGTCGAACACCCGGCTCTGCAGGGTCTGGTCGAGGCGGCTCGAGTCCGACTGACCGGGCGGTCGGACGATGCTCCGGGTGCGCGCACGAGCCAGCGCCTCGTCGGACAGCCGGTTCTTCCGGTCGGTGTTCAGCTCGCCGTTGTGCGCCATCAGTCGGAACGGCTGGGCCATCGTCGGGTGCGGCTCGGTGTTCGTCGAGAACCGCGTGTGGAAGTACAGCGTCCGGACCGAGTGCCGCGGGTCGAGCAGGTCCGTGAAGTACCGGATCACCTCGCCCGAGTTCAGCCGGCCCTTGAGGACCTGCGTCCGGGCGCTGAGCGACAGCGGGTACAGGCCGGCGTGCGCGGCGTGGACGTCCGCCGCCTCGGCGTAGGACGCCGCCTCGATCGCGAGGAGGGCACGGTTCGCGGCGGCGTCGACCTCGGTGCGGGTCCAGGCGTCGGGTGCGCGGAAGACCCACTGCACGATCGGCAGCTGGTACTGCTCCGCCTCGGGGCGGGCCACGGTGTGGTCGACCGGGACGTCGCGGACGAGCAGGAGCGTGAAGCCCTCGTGCTCGATCGCGGCGGTGACGGTGCGTTCGGCCGCGGCGCGAGCGGCGGGGCCGGCGTGCTCGGCGCCGGGCGCGGGGTCCACGACCGGCACGAAGCAGTTCGCGACGCCGAAGTGCCCGGGGCGCAGTGCCTCGCCGGTGAGGGCGCTGAAGAACTCCGTCGACAGGTCGATGCTCACGCCCGCGCCGTCGCCGACACCCTCGGCGGAGCTGCCGCCGCGGTGCGGGATCGCACACAGCGCCTCGTCGCCCTTCACGATGACGTCGTGGGAGGAGAAGCCGTCGAGGCGGGTGATGAAACCGACGCCGCAGTCGCTCGACTCGCGGGCAGGGTCGTACAGACCGAAGGGGGAGGGGTTCACGTGCGGGTCCAGTGGGGCGTGTGCCGGCTGCGGACGGCCAGGCTGCATCGGTGGAGCGCTCGCCGCGGGCGGACCGCTGATCGCGGTCGCGGCCCTGAGGGGTGGTGCGGGGGTGAGCCGATGCTACGGCTTGGTATACCGCCGGTGCAACAGACCGGCCGGACGGGAGGCGCGGGGCGCGTCCTCCGGTCGGCCCGCGTCCGCCCGATGGTCACGTCGTGCCGGGCTTCCCGCGTCCGCCCCGGGTGCTCACGCTCGCGGTTCCGCAGAACGCTACGTGGGCGGCTGCTCGCAGCGGTACTCCGCTGCGAGCAACCGCCGACGTCGCGTTCCTGCACCGGCCGACCGGCCCCGGTCAGCGGTCGGCGCGGGCGGTCAGCGCGCGTGGTCGTCGACGGCCGGACGCTCGACGTCGGCAGCTTCGGCGTCGGCCGCGTCGGCCGTGTCGATCGCCTCGGTCACGTCGGCCACCGGGGCGGGGGCGTCGCCGGGTCGGACCAGGACCGGACGCCGTCGGGAGCGGAACACCCACGCCTTGAACAGGACGAAGCGCACCCCGGTCGCGACGAGGTTCGCCGCCGTCAGCACGAGCACCTCCGTGCCGTGCGACGCGCTCGGTGCGCTCGTGTGCAGCACCACGAGCGACCCGGCCGTGATCGCCCACGCCACCCCGAAGACGACGAGCCCCTGCACGTGGTGCCGCCCCGCGCCGGCCCGACCGCGCACGCCGAACGTGAACCGACGGTTCAGCGCGGTGTTGCCGATCGCGGTGACGAGCAGCGCGAGGAAGTCGGCCGTCTGCGCCCCGAGTGCAGGTCGGGACAGGGCGTACAGCGCGGCGAACGCGATCGTGGACAGCACGCCGATCGCGCCGAAGCGGAGCACCTGCCCGACGATGCCGACGTGCGGCGGGGTGAACGGACGCCGCCCGATCGCCTCGTACACCGGCGCGATCGGTACCCGACCGGTCGCCAGGCCGCGCGACACCCGCCACATGCCCTTCAGGTCCTCGGTCGCCGTCGAGGCGATGTGCACCGACGAGTCGACGTCGTCCACCCAGTCGACCGGCACCTCGTGGATGCGCAGTCCGGCGTGCTCGGCGAGGACGAGGAGCTCGGTGTCGAAGAACCAGGCGTCGTCCTCGCACAGGGGGAGCAGGTGGTCGGCGGCCTCGCGGGTGATCGCCTTGAACCCGCACTGCGCGTCCGAGAACGACACCCCCATCGTGGTCCGGAGCAGCAGGTTGTACGAGCGGGAGATGAACTCGCGCTTCCCGCCGCGCACCACTCGCGAGGACCCGGCCAGCCGCGTGCCGATCGCCATGTCCGAGTGTCCGGACAGCAGCGGCGCGACGAGCGGTTCGAGCGCGGCGAGGTCCGTCGACAGGTCCTCGTCCACGTAGACGAGCACCCGCGCGGGGGAGTCGTGCCAGACCGCCTTGAGCGCCCGGCCCCGGCCCTTCTTCGGCAGGTGCACCGCGTGCACGTCGGGGAGCATCGCCGCCAGGTCGTCCGCGATGCGCGCGGTGTCGTCGGTCGAGGCGTTGTCCGCGATCGTGATCCGCCACGAGTTCCGGAGGGAGGTCCGACAGAACTGGTGGAGTCGTCGGACGTGCGCGGCGAGGGTGTCCTGCTCGTCGTGGCAAGGGACGACGATGTCGATGTCGAGGGTGCGGTCCGCTGGCGTCATGCCGTTCAGACTCGGCAGCGCCCCGATGCGGATCGCAGCAGCACCCTGTGGCACCGGTAAGAACGCGACGGGCGGGGGCGCGCGGGGCCGCGCGGGGTCGCGCGGGTCAGTCGGGCAGGACGATCTGCACGAGCGCGACCACCAGGAGCACCGCGATCGGCACGCCCGCGATCCACGCCCCGGCCCGGATCTGCGTCCGGCGGATGGTCGCGGGAGCGTGCGAGGTCTGGGCGTACCGCGTCGCCGCGACGAGCTCCGGTGCAGCGGCCGGCGGTTCGGGCTCGGGCTGCGGGCGGTCGTCCTCGAAGGCCGGCACCTCGACCACGAGGTCCTCGCTGCGTGGTCGCTCCGGCAGGTGTGCGAAGTCGTTCGGCATCGTGACCCCCTCGTCTCGTGGCCTCAGGGTAGCGCCGGACCGGCGGGCAGGTCGAGGGTGAACGCCGTCCGACCGGGGCCGGACACCGCCCGGACCGTGCCGCCGTGCGCCTCCGCCACGGCCCGGACGATCGCCAGCCCGAGCCCGGTCGACCCGGCGTCGGACCCGGAGGCGCCGGGATCCGCGCCGATGCCCGCCCCGACCGCCGCCCGCGTCCGTGACGACGAGCCGCGGGTGAACCGGTCGAACAGCGTCGGCAGGAGCTCCTCGGGTACGGGCGGTCCGTCGTTCGCGACGACCAGCCGGACGACGCCCGCCTCCGCGTCGACCCGCTGCAGGGACACCACCACGGCCGTGCCGGGCGGCGTGTGCGCCCGGGCGTTGGCGAGCAGGTTCGTGACGGCACGGCGGAGCTGCCCGGCGTCACCGGGCACCACGACGGGCTCGTCCGGCACCTCGAGCGTCCATCGGTGTCCGGGGGCGGTGGCCCGGGCGTCCACCGTGGCCTCGACGAGGGTCGCGGTGAGGTCGACCGCCTCGCGCACGGGTGCCAGGGCGGTCGGCGCCGCGGCGAGGGCGGCAGCGTCGAGCCTGGCGAGCAGCAGGAGCTCCTCGACGAGGTCGCCCATCCGCACCGCCTCCCGGCCGATCCGTGCGGCGTTCCGCTGCAGGGCGTCGACGTCGTCGGAGCCCGCCGAGAGCTCGGCGTAGGCCCGCACCGTCGCGATCGGCGTGCGCAGCTCGTGCGAGGCGTCGGCGACGAAGGCGCGCATGCCGTGCTCGGCGTCGCGACGGACGGTGAGCGCCCGGGCGACGTGCCCGAGCAGCCGGTTCAGTGCGGTCCCGACCTGCCCGACCTCGCGGGTGGCGGCGAGGTCGGCGGGCCCGACGCGGACCGGGATGTCCGGGTCCCCGCGTTCGAGGTCGAGCGCGGTGACGTCCGACGCCACGGCGGCGACCCGTTCGAGCGGCCGCAACGCCCGCCGGACCGTGAGGGCGAGGGCCCACGCCGCGAGCAGCAGGCCGAGCAGCGTCACCCCGCCGATGAGGACGACGAGCCGCACGATCGACGCCCGCAGGTCGCCGAGCGGCAGCGCCGTCACGAACACGTCGCCGTCGCGCGTGACCGCCTGCGCCCGGTAGGACCCGAGGGTGCCGAGCGAGACCGTCGCCGGGTCGGCGTCCGGGGTCACGTCGGCGAGCACGGCCCGTTGCGCCCGGCTCAGCCGGTGCTGCTCACCCGCGCTGTCGGTGTACCCGGCGAGCACGGCGTCGCCGTCGCGCAGGATCGCGACGACGGTGTCCGCGGACTGTCCCGGTGCGCCGATGAAGCGGTTCTCCGGGTCCTGCGGCGTCCCGGACGACCCGGGAGGCGGTCCGGTGGGGGTCCCGCTCGGCGGTCCGCCCCCGGGTGTCCGGCCCGCCGCGGTCGCGAGTTCCGCGTCGAGCCGTCCGACCAGGTACCCCCGGTACGCGACGACGGTCACCGCGCCGATCATCACGTTCGTCGCGACGAGCAGCAGGGCGACCGCGACGACGACCCGCCACCGGAGCGAGGGGACGCGGTGCGGTCGGGAGGCGCGGATCACCGCACCGGGACGGCTCACGTCGCCGGCCGGAGCACGTAGCCGGCTCCGCGCACCGTCTGCAGCATCGGCTCGCGCCCGGCATCGAGCTTCTTCCGCAGGTAGGACACGTACATGTCGACGAGGTTCGACGCGGCACCGAAGTCCATGCCCCACACGTTCGCGAGGAGCTGGTCGCGGGAGAGCACGCGGTTCTGGTTGCGGGCGAGGTGCCGGAGGAGTTCGTACTCCGTCGGGGTGAGGTCGAGCGGGTCGCCGCCGCGGACGACCGTGCGGGCGTCCTCGTCGACGACGAGGTCCCCGACGACGAGTCCGACCGGCCTCCCGCCCGCCGTCACACGCTCCGTCGTCCGGGCGAGGATCCGGGCCCGGACGAGGAGCTCCCGGATGCCGAACGGCTTCGTCAGGTAGTCGTCGCCGCCACCGGTGAGCCCGGCGAGCCGGTCCTCCGGGGCGTCCCGGGCGGTGAGGAACAGCACCCGGACGTCGTCGCGGGCGTCGCGGAGCCGGTCGAGCACCTCGAAGCCGTCGATGTCCGGGAGCATCACGTCGAGCACGACCACGTCGGGCTGGAAGTCCCGCGCCGCGAACAGCACGTCGCGCCCGCGGTGCACGGCCCGCACGGCCCAGCCGTCGTCCTCGAACGCGAGGGCGACGGCCTCGGCGAGCGCGTGCTCGTCGTCGACGACGAGGACACGGGCGGGCGTGCCGTCGGCGCGCTGCAGCGGTCGGTCCGACATGCCCCGGAGCCTAGCTGCCGCCGTGTCCTCGTCGTCGGTCACTTCGACGCGCTCAGGTCGTAGACGGTCTGGCCGCCGACGGTCGTCGCCTCGTAGTTCGCCGCGACCCACTCCTGGATGGCACTCGCGGTGGAGGACCCGCCGCGCATGCCGCCGCCGGAGCCCGAGGAGAGGTAGTACCCGATGTCGCCGGCAGCGACCCAGGCCTTGAACTCGGCGAGCGTCGGTGCCGGGTCGCTCGACCAGCCGCCGATCGCCATCACGGCGGTGTCGGTGTCGAGTTCGAGCTGTGCGGCGGACTGCGAGCCGTTCACCGCGGCGGACCACTTCGCGTCCGAGGCGGCGAGCAACTTCGTCAGCGCGGACGAGGTGGTCGCGCCGCCCATGCCGCCCATGCCGCGCTCGGAGGTCGAGTCGGTGCCGCTCCCGGTCGAGCCGGTCCCGCCCTCGGAGGTCGTGCCGTCGGGCATCGCAGGCATCTCACCGGTCGTGCCCTCCGGTGCGGAGCCGCTCGGCGGCTGGCCGCCGCTGCCCGGACCCTGCTGCCCGTCCTCGGTACCGCCGTGCTGGGTGCCGTCCGTGCCCCCGAACCCGCCGTCCTGAGCCCCGCCGTCCTCGGAACCGTCGGCCGATCCGCCGGGGCCTGCCGCGCCTCCCGGCTGTCCGCCGCCACCGGGGAAGCCGCCCGCCCCGCCGGAGCCGCTGCCCGCCGGACCGACGCTCGGGATCGAGCCGGAGTGCGCGACGGTCGTGGTGGCGAGGGCGTAGGCCGTCGTGCCGGTGAGCCCGAACAGGGTGCCGACGAGGACGCCGACCGTGACCGCCTTCCTGAGGGTGGGCACGTTGCCGACCACGATCGCCGCGGCGGACAGCAGCCCGCCGGCCAGCATCACCCAGCGCAGCCACGGCAGCCAGGTCGGGTCCTCGTTCAGCAGGCACCAGCCCCAGAACGCCGTCACCGCGATCATCGCGGCGAGGCCGAGGCGACCGGTGACACGCTCGCGGGTGTGCCAGAGCAGGGCACCGCCCGTGCCGACCAGGCCGGCGATCGCCGGGGCGAGCGCCACCGTGTAGTACGGGTGGATCGTGCCGGACATGTACGAGAAGACGAGACCGGTCACGAGCAGCCAGCCGCCCCACAGCACCAGGCCGGCGCGGGCGGGGTCGGCGAGGTGCCGACGGCCGACGACCACCAGGCCGAGGACGAGGGCGACGAGCGCCGCGGGCAGGAGCCAGGAGATCTCGAGGCCCATCTCGGACGAGAACAGGCGGTCCAGCCCGGTCGAGCCGCCGAACGACGAGCCCGCGGTGCCGCCGCCCATGCCCCCGCCGCCACCGCCGCCGTTGCCCGATCCGCCGAAGATCCGGCCGAGGCCGTTGTAGCCGAACACCAGGTCGAGGACCGTGTTGTCGGTCGAGCCGCCGATGTACGGGCGGGACTCCGCGGGCCAGAGCGCCACGGCGACGACCCACCAGCCGGCGGCGACGACGAGCGAGACCGCGGCGATGCCGAGGCCGATCGCGCGCTTCCCCCACGTTGTGCGGGCGGCGAACAGGTACACGAGGCCGAACGCCGGCAGGACGAGCAGGCCCTGCAGCATCTTCGTCAGGAACGCGAAGCCGAGGGCGACGCCGGCGAGGGCGATCCACCGCCAGCTGCCCTTCGGGAGCGCCCGGACGGTGCAGTACGCGCCCGCGGTCATGAGCAGGACGAGCAGTGCGTCCGGGTTGTCGAACCGGAACATCAGCGCGGCGGCCGGGGTGGCCGCGACGACGAACCCGGCCAGCAGTGCACCGACGTTCGCGGTCGTGGTGCCGAGGCGCGCGAGGGTACGACGCACGGTGCCCCACACGAGCGCGACCGAGGCCACCGCCATCAGCGCCTGGGGGAGCAGCAGGCTGAACGACGAGAAGCCGAGCAGTCGCGCCGAGAGCACCATCACCCAGAGCGACGCCGGGGGCTTGTCGACCGTGATGAAGTTCGACGAGTCGAGCGAGCCGAAGAAGAACGCCTCCCACGACTTCGTGCCGGCCTGCACGGCGGCCGCGTAGAAGGTGTTCGCGTACCCGGAGACGCTGAGGTCCCACAGGTAGACGACGGCGGTCAGCGTGAGCAGCGCCCAGAAGGCCGGCCGCAGCCAGCGGGCGTCGTCGCGCTCGCCGAGGAACAGGCGTGCGAGGGGCGCGCGCCGCCGATCCCGCGCGGCGGTGCTCCCGCCGGGGTGTGCGCGGCCGGGGTGCTCGGTCACAGGGGTCGGGTACGTGGTCATGTCGACGACGATGGTCCGCGTGCGTCGGGCCTTCCGATGCGTCGCCTTGGCGCTCCCTAAGAGCGCGAGCGGCGGTCAGGAGTACCGGCAGAGCGCCGGTCAGGCGTACCGGCGGGCAGCGCGGAGGGCGGCCCCCGTGTACGAGCCGCCGAACAGGTACACGTGCAGGAGCAGCGGCGCCAGCTGGTGCAGCTCGACACGCTCCTCCCAGCCGTCGGCGAGCGGGGACTCGGCGTCGTACGCGGCGAGCACGGTCTCGAGCCGCGGCAGCCCGAACAGCCCGAGGAGCGCCAGGTCGGTCTCCGCGTGCCCACCGTGCGCCGTCGCGTCGATGAGCACCGCCCCGGTCCCCGCCGAGGCGGCGTCGGTCGGCCAGAGCACGTTCCCCGCCCAGAGGTCCCCGTGCAGTCGCGCCGGTCCGTCGCCCACGAGCCGGGGCTGCGGCGAGCCGAGCGTGCCGTCCTCCAGGCGCTCGGCCACGCGGTCGAACACGGCAGCCTCGTCGGCGTCGAACCCACCCCGGTCGGTGATCCGCTGCACGAAGTCCCGGATGCGGTACTCGGCGAAGAACGCACCCCACGTCGGTGGGGCGTCGGCCGCGGCGGTGAAGGGCGTCCGCGACCGACCCATCCGGAGGCCGGCGCTCGTCGGGAAGCCGGGGGAGGGCGCGCCCCAGTGCGGTGCGCCGGCTGCATGCGTGTGCGCCAGCGACCGGCCGAAGCGCTCGGCCTGCTCCCGGGACGGCGATCCGTCGGTGATGCGCTCGAGGTGCAGGACGGTCGGCTCGGGGTGGCCGAGCACGCGGGCGACACGGGTGCCGCCGGTGTCCTCGGCCTCGGCGAGCCACTCCAGCCCGGCTGCCTCGGCGGTCGCCTCGTCCGGGTCGGTGAAGGTCTTCACGTGCGTCGCGGCCATGCGTCCATCCTGCCGAGGGCGGGTCGGACGTGGTTCAGCGGGTCGCCGCGTGCACGACGAGGGCGACCTGGACGCGGTTCTCGACCCCGAACTTCTCGTAGACGTGCCCGACGTGGGTCTTCACGGTCGCGAGGCTGACGAACAGCTCGGCGGCGATCTGCGCGTTCGAGGCGCCGCTCGCGACGGCGAGGGCGACCTCGCGCTCCCGGTCGGTGAGCGAGCCGAGCAGTCGGCGCTCGGCGGAGTCGTGCCGAGCGGCACCCGCGGTCGTCCCGGAGCCCGAGACGGCACCGGAGCCCGAGCCCACGGTGGAGCCGGAGCCGGCGGCGAACGCGATCACCCGGTCGAGCACGCTCGGCGACAGGATCGACCGTCCCTCGGCCACGGCGCGGACGGCGTCGACGAGCTCTCGCGGTGGAGTGTCCTTGAGCAGGAAGCCCCGCGCCCCGCGCTGCAGGGCGCCGAGCACGAGGTCGTCGTCCTGGAAGGTGGTCAGCACGAGCAGCGCGAGGTCCGGGCGGCGCCGGAGTTCGCGTTCGGTGGCGACGAGCCCGTCGCAGCGCGGCATCCGGATGTCCATGAGCACCACGTCGGGCACGGTGTCGGCGATGACGGCCTCGGCGGCGAGCCCGTCGCCGGCCTCACCCACGACCTCGATGTCGTCGTCGCCGCTGAGCAGGAGCCGGAGTCCGGCGCGGACGAGGTGGTCGTCGTCGACGAGGACGACGCGCACCGGGGTGGTCACGCGGTCCACGGCAGCACCGCCTCCACCACGAAGCGGTCCCGCTCGGTGCCGTCGGGCCCGGCGTGGAAGGTGCCACCGACCAGGCGGGCGCGCTCGGCGAGCCCACGGAGACCGTGTCCACCGGGGTCCCGCTCGCCCAGTGCCGCAGTCGTCGTGACGGCTGCCCCGTCGACCGGGTTCACCACCCGGACGTGCAGCGCGGGGCCGGCGACGACCACGAGGCGGAGGTCCACCGGGCGTCCGGGCGCGTGACGCCGGGCGTTCGTCAGTGCCTCCTGCACGACGCGGTAGGCGTGGCGACCGACGGCGTCCGGCACGGTCGCGATGCGGTCGTCCACGACCGGGTCGATCGCCGACCCGGACACGCGGGCCTCGTCGAGCAGTGCGGGCAGGTCGCGCAGCGTCGGCTGGGGCGGGGCCGTGCCTGTGGTGGTGTCGGTGGGGTCGCGCAGGACACCGAGCACGTCACGGAGCTCGGTGAGCGCGGCGTGCGCCTCGGCGCGGACCACCCCGGCCGCCTCGACGGTCTCGTCGGGGGAGAGCGAGCGGCCGCGGTACTCGAGCGCGCCGGCGTGCAGTGCGACGAGGGAGAGCCGGTGCCCGAGGACGTCGTGCATCTCGCGGGCGAGGTGTGCGCGCTCCTGCTCACGGGCACGGTCCTCGCGGAGCTGCTGGTCGCGTTCGAGCAGGGCCGCGCGCTCGCGGAGGCCGTCGAGCAGGGCCCGCCGCTGCCCGATGCCGACGCCGATCGCGACGAGCAGGGCGGTGCCGACGACGGCGGCGACCGCGACCTGCCACAGCGGCGTCGTGTCGTCCACGGAGTACGTGCCCTCGCTCACCAGCGACGACAGCACGAACGCGGCGCTGCCGATCGTGACCTCGACCGGCCGACGTCGGGTGGACAGGGACACGAGCGCCAGGGCGGCCGCTCCGGCTCCGAGCGTCGAGACGGTGCTGCCGGCGATCACGAGCACGGCGACGAGCAGCGGTGCCCGGTGCCGGAAGGGGACGAGCACGAGCGCGAGGACGCCGACGACGACGTCGACGAGCAGGTGGGCGCCGAGGCGGGCGTCGCTCATCGAGCCCGTGTCGGTCGTCGACCAGACCGTCGCGATCAGGAACAGCCCCACGAGCGCGACGACCACGATCCGCCACGTCTCCGACCACATGCGGCGCGCCACGGGGACGGGTGGGCGGAGCGTGGACGTCGTCATGCGTCGAGCGTAGGAGCGGACGTGTGCCGAGCGGATCGGCCGAAGGTCGGAGAAGCGTCAGACCGCGTCGACGAGGGCCTGGGCCAGGGGGTGCCACGGCCGCGACGCCGGGCCGCTCAACACCAGCGTCCGCGGCAGCCGGGTCGCCATCGGCACCATGACGAGCTCGGGCGGCAGCATCCCGCGGCCGAGCGTCGGCACGATCGACACCCCCTCACCGCGCTGGATCATGCCGAACATGGTGCTCATCTCCCGCACCCGGTGCGCGTAGCGGTAGGGCTGTCCGGCCAGCTCGTGCAGGCGCTCGATCTGGTGTTCGCAGCCGCCGCCGCCCGCGACGAGGCCGTCCTCGTGCAGGTCGTCGAGCGTCAGCGCGGGCAGGTCGGCGAGCGGGTGGTCACGGCGCACGACCGCGGCCATCTCGTCCTCCGCGACGACGACAGCGCCGGTCGGGACGGGGGACGGGTCGACGAGCACGGCGGCATCGACGGTGCCGCCCTCCAGCCACTCCGCCATCTCGTCGTCGTCGCCCTCGTAGACCTGGACGTCGACGTCCGGCAGGGTGACGGCCCACACCTCGCGGAGGCGGGGGAGCAGGCCCTGGCACACCGTGGGGACGGCGGCGAGGCGCACGGTGCCGCGGTCCGTGGCGGGCCTCACCACGGCCTCCAGTGCGTCGACGGAGGCGAGCACGCTGCGGGCGTGGGCCAGCATGCGGTCCCCGAGCGGCGTGGGCCCGACGGCCGCGCCGCGGGTGAGGACGGGGCCGCCGAGTTCGCGCTCCAGCCCGGCGACGGCGTGTGAGACGGCGGACTGGCCGATGCCGAGCGACGTGGCCGCGCCGGTGAAGGACCCGGAGTCGATGGCCGCGGCGAACGCGCGCAGCTGCGGGATCGAGACGGCCATGCGTCCTCCTCATGTCGCCATGAACCCCATGCGTTCGACACATGTCCGGGTGTGGTCGATGCTAGCCCTCGTGAACGTCGTCCTCTACCTCCTCGTCGCCCTCACCTGGGGTTCGAGCTTCTTCTTCGCGAAGATCGGGCTCGACGGCCTCGCACCGCAGCAGGTCGCCACGGTCCGGACCGTCCTCGGGGCGCTGACGCTCGTCGTCGTGCTGCTCGCCACCCGACGGCGCTGGCCGCGGGACCGGCGGGTCTGGGGCCACCTGTTCGTCGTCGCCGTGTTCCTCAACGCCGTGCCGTCGTCGCTCATGGCATGGGCCGAGCAGACCGTGCCGTCCGGCCTGGCGAGCATCTACAACGCGACGACCCCGATCATGACGCTGCTCGCCCTCGCGGTCCTCGTGCCGTCCGAACGCCTCAGCCGTCGACAGCTCGGCGGGATCGTGCTCGGGGTCGTCGGCGTGCTCGTGCTGGTCGGACCGTGGGACCTCGTCGGCGACCCGGCCGTCCTCGCGACCGTCCCCGGGCAGCTCGCGCTCCTCGGCATGACCGCCTCGTACGGCATCGGACTCGCGTGGCTCCGGCGGTTCGGCGTCGGCAGTGGTCAGGACCCGACGACGGTCGCGACCGTGCAGCTCACCCTGGCGGCTCTGCTCATGCTGCTGGTCGCCCCGGTGGTCGCGACGGGTCCGGTGCGCCTGGACTGGAGGATCGTGGCCGCGATGGTCGCGCTCGGTGCGGTGGGCACGGGGCTGGCCTACGCCTGGAACACGCGGCTCGTCGGCGCCTGGGGCGCCGGCCGCGCCTCCACCGTCACCTACCTGACACCCGTCGTCGGGGTCGCGCTCGGCGTCCTGGTGCTCGGGGAGCCGCTGCGGTGGAACGAGCCGGTCGGTGGGCTGGTCGTGCTGCTCGGGATCGCGCTCGCGTCCGGCATGCTCAGTGCGCGGCGGGCACCTTCGCCTGCTCCCGCAACGGCTGCGTGCTCGTGTCGTGCAGACCCTTCCCCGTCGTCTCCGGCGCCATGACCTGCGACAGGACGGCGCCGACGACGCAGATCGCCGCGGCGACGAGCATGCACGGTCCGATCCCGATGGTGTCGATGCCGACCGGCAGCAGGAACGTCCCCGCCGCCGCACCGACCCGGCTGCACGCCGCCGCGAGACCGACGCCGGTCGAGCGGACCTCGGTCGGCAGCACCTCGATCGGGTAGACCGCGGTCAGGTTGCCCTGCGCGGCGTTCATGAACGAGAAGACCGCGAAGCACAGCACGACGACGACGCCCGGCGCCGATCCCCAGAACCCGACGACGGCCAGGGCGACGGCCATGATCCAGAACGGCGGGATGAGCTGCCGACGGCGGCCGACCCGCTCGATGGTGAGCATGCCCACGAGGGCGCCGATCGCCGCCATCGCGTTGACGATGATCGTGCCGGTCGCCTCGTCGTGCAGCTGCAGCGACTTCAGGACCGTCGGCGCGAAGGTGAAGATCGCGAAGTACGGCGCCACGTTGCACGCCCAGAAGAGCGAGATGAAGGCCAGGCGTTGGCGGTTCTCCTTCGAGAACAGGACGCGGTAGCCGCCGCTGCGCTGCTCCTCGGCCGCGTACTGCTCCTCGCGGAAGTAGGCGTCGCCGCCGAGGTGCTCGGCGACGATCGCCCGCGCCTCCTCCGTGCGGCCGCGGGAGAGCAGCCATCGAGGCGACTCCGGGAAGCCGATGCGCGCGATGGCGGTGACGATCGCGGGGACCCCGCTCACCACCAGGACCCACCGCCAGCTGATCCCCGCCCAGTCGATCATCGCGTACGCCGTGACGACCGCCACGAGGTACCCGCCGTACCAGCAGACCAGGAGCCCGGACAGCCGTCGGCCGCGGTCCTTCGAGGGGGCGAACTCGGCGAGCATCGCGGCACCGATCGCGTACTCCGCACCGATCGCGATGCCGAGGAGCACCCGCACGACGAAGAGCTGCCACCCGTCCGCCACGAAGGCCTGCGCGAAGCCGAGCACGATGAAGGCCAGCACGTCGATCGTGAAGACGCGCTTCCGGCCGAAGCGGTCGGTCAGCCAGCCGGCGAGCGGGGCGCCGACGAAGATGCCGATGAGCGAGCTGGCACCGATCAGGCCCGCGAGGACCGGGTCGAGTCCGAGCGCGATCGTGAGTGAGGGCAGCACGACGCTGATCAGGCCGAGGTCGAACCCGTCGAGGCCCTCGCCCCACGCGCACGCGAAGGTCATCCGGCGCAGGAAGGCCCGTCGACCCGGCGGGGTGCTCGTACCGCTGGTGGTGCCGCTCGTCGTCATGGTCGCTCCGTCCGCGACGACGGGGCGTCGGCGCCCGTCGGACCGTAGGCCCGCGTGTCGGAGCCGCGGCCCAGGATGTCCCGGGACGGCGGTCGGACCCGCTCCGGTGTCAGACCCCTGGGACGGTGACCCGGACCGCGCTGAGGCGCCCTCGCCGCGTCGTCGCCGTGGTGCCCGGGTCGTAGCTGTCGGCGGTCGCGAGGTAGAGCGTCCGGCCGTCCGGCCCGCCGAGCGCGCAGTCGATCGCGCAGAGCCCGGGGGCGTCGACGCGGTCGGTGACCTCGCCGCCCTCGACCACCCGGAGGAACGCACCGGTGTCGACCGAGCAGACCCAGATCGCGCCCTCGGCGTCCACGGTGCTGCCGTCCGGTGTGACGCCCTCCGGCAGCTCCGCCCATGTCCGACGACCGGTGAGCGAGCCGTCGGGCTCGATGTCGAAGGCGGTCAGCTTCCCGCCCCAGGTCTCGCTCACGACCAGGGTCCGGGTGCCGGGCAGGACGTTCGCGCTGTTCGGGAAGACGAGTCCGTCGGCCGCGAGCCGGGCGCTGCCGTCCGTCTCGACGACGTAGAGCGGGCCGGGGCGCAGCTCCTCGCCGCCGTACAGGTCGTAACCGAACGCCCCGACGTAGGTGCGCCCGGTGTCGGGGTCGACGACGAGGTCGTTGAGGAGCGAGGGCTCGGTCGCGGCCAGGTCGGCGAAGACCTCGGTCGTGCCGTCGGGGCGCACCGCCACGAGCGTGCGGGACTCCATCGCGCTGATCACGAGGCGGCCGTCCGGCAGCCAGCCGAGCCCGGAGGACTGCCCGTCGACCGTCGCCTCGAGTCGAGGGCCGTCAGTGGCGGACGGGTCGATCGAGAAGACCTCGCCGGTGTGCATGTCGGAGTACCAGAGCCGGCCGTCGTGCCAGCGGTTGCCCTCGGGGAAGCGGATGCCGGTGACGACGTCGGTCGCGGAGTCGATGGATTGTCGCAATTCAGCCCTTCTGTCGCAATTCAGACAAACTTGCGCGGGATATTGATTGACTCCGCCTGAGATCATTCGTCAGGCGGGAGTTGGCTCAGTAGATCTTGACGAGTCTCGTCGCGAAATTGCCTGTGCTGCACCATTCGGCGAAGCCGAGACAGTCATCCAAGTACGAGTCCGCCATCTCGACTCAGCTGACGACTTTAATGGCGATTCGCGCTGCGGGATATCACACCAGAGCCGACTCGCGGAGCGACCACTCGCGGAGATCGCGTTCTAGTTCGGCTGAAATCGGGAATCTAGTCGTGGTTGGCAGTGTGAAGCCGGTCAGCTCGAGGCCTTTGTTTCGCTGAGCCTTCGAGTTGACGGTCTGGAGGTTGCCGGGCATCCAGGAGATGTTCAAGATCGCTGCAACTGGCGCATGTTTCGGCAGCGAGTGGGTCCGATTGCTTTGCGCACCCTTCGCCTTCGCGTCCATCGCCACAGCGTCGCTCCTCGTCGCATGCTCGGCAAGTAGATTGGCCTGATCCGCTGCGCCGACAGTACGAACAAGACTCTCTAGGGCGGCGTGCGCTTCTCGGCCCGCTACGAGTGACTCGCTGGCTGACCTGCGGGCGCGGGCGAAGTTCAAACCACTGAGCGCAGCCAGCGCGGCCGACCCGACCACAAGGAGTGTTGGGATGACGTCGTTCATGAGCGGTGCCTCACAGTCGAGCGATCAGATCGCGGATAGTGCGTTGTTGAGCTTTGAGAGTTGACCCGACGGAGTCGGCTAGTTGCCTCGTTGTCTCTGCATTCGTGCGGTTTGTCTCGTTCAAGCTCTTAGTGTTGCGTGACGCTAACCAATTGAAGAAACCGGCAAGGAGGGTGAGGCCGGCCGTCACGAGCGCGGCGATCGACGCGCCATCCATTAGTCGATCCCGGCCCAGGGTGCGATGCGCAGCTTGGGAAGTTGCTCCCGAAGTCCGGATATTTGCTCCTGAAGCTCCTGAAGCTCGTTGATGAGGACCGGTAGGGTTGCTGCCGACATTTGGAAAACGATCGAGTCGGACCCGGCGATCGGTTCGTCGAACGCGAACCGGGCGATCACAACGGGTGCCAACTGCGCCTCGTCGTTGGGCTTCACGAGTCGCAGATCGACGGCGTACTTCGTAGTCGTCAGGATCGGGTTTATGGAATCGCGGAGGCGTCTCCCTTGAGCGCGCTCGCGCTCCTCCGGTTCTTCGTCAAGGAGCGCGCGAATCTTCTGCGGATCAATACCCGTGAGGTGCGGCGCAAGGTCGCTGACGATGTCGTCGAGTTCTTCGCGGCGCGCTACGTCAGCCAATGTCGCTAAGGCGCGCGCAGCCTCGATGAACTTCTGTCCCTCGACAGCGTCGGGATTGACATCCTCTGGCACCCGCTCCACTGAGAGCCTGGCTCTGAGAGTCGCCGGGTCCGTTCTACGAAGCTCCTCCGCAAGCGAGGAGAGAGCGCGCCGGAAGGCAGGCAGTTCAAGGAATTGATCGAGGACTGTCACAGAAGCTCCATGTTCATCAAGCCTGACCCCCCATGCTACTAGGGGTTCGCACAAGCTGGCTGGGCGCTTTGACTTGTGTGAGAGGCACTTCCGCGGGTGTGACGCCGCAGTCGGCCCCCTCGCGCAGGTGCCGCTCCGTACGCTGACCAGGTGACCGACACCCGCAGGCCCGCCACCCTCCGCCTGCTCTTCGCCTCGTCGCACCCCGGTCCCACGATCACGGTCACGGTGCTCGCGGCCGTCATCGCCGCCGCCGTCGGGCACCCGTGGTGGCTGGTGGTGCTGGTGGCGCTCGCCGTGGTCGCGGGGCAGCTGTCGATCGGGCTCGCGAACGACTGGATCGACGCCGACCGCGACCGTGCGGTGGGCCGGAGCGACAAACCCGTCGCACGCGGACTCATCGCGGTCGCGACGGTCCGGACTGCGGCGTTCGCCACGGCCGGCGTCGCGGTCGTCCTCTCGGTGCTGCTCGGGCCGGTGGCCGCGGTCGCGCACGTGGTGCTGGTCGCGGCGGGGTGGGTCTACGACGCCGGGCTCAAGCGCTCGGTCTGGTCGGTCGCCCCGTTCGTGGTGGCGTTCGGGCTGCTGCCGGTGGTGGCCGTCGCGTCGGGCGGGGGAGCACTGCCGGCGTGGTGGGCGGTCGCGACCGGTGCGGTGTTCGGCGTCGCGATCCACTGCACGAACGTGCTGCCCGACCTCGTCGACGACGCGGCGACCGGCGTCCGGGGCTTCCCGCACCGGCTCGGACTGCGCGGCGCGGGCACGACGGCGTTCGGGGCGCTCGTCGTCGCGGCGTTCCTGGTGCTCGGCGGGCAGGTGCTCGGCGACGACCCGGTGCGCGGCGCCGGGGTGGTGCTCGCGGTCGTCGGGACCGTCGTGGTGGTGGTGCTCGCCGTGGTCGGGGTGCGACTGGTGTTCGCCGGGCGGGCCTCGCGGACGCTGTTCCGGCTGGTCATCGCGTCGTCGCTCGTGCTCGTCGTCGAGCTCGGGCTCGCGGGGGCCCGCCTGGTCGCCTGACGCGCCCGCGCCCGCGCCCGCGCCCGCGCACACACGGGCGAGCGACTGCGCGACCGAGCCCGCACGCCCGCGAGCCGTCAGGACCAGCGCATCGCGTAGAGCCGTGCCAGCCCGTGCGCCGTCGGCAGGGACAGGAGCGTCCGGAGCAGCGCCTCCCGTCCGACCATCCCCACCCCGCCGGTGCGGCGGCCCAGCGCCATGTTCGCCTCCGCCTGCCGAGCGGCCCGTCGTGCCGCCGCCTGCCGCCGCCGTGCGTAGGCCGGCCACGGCCCTGCCGCGCCGGAGGTCACGGCCGCAGCGAGGAGCGGCACGAGCTCGGCGACGTCGAGCCACCCGAGGTTCATGCCCTGTCCGCCGATCGGACTGATCTCGTGCGCCGCGTCGCCGACGAGGACGACCCGGCCGACACCGACCCGGTCCGCGCTGCGCCGCCGGACGCGGAAGCCGCTCGTCATCGAGCAGGTCGCCGGGTCCGGAGCGGCACCGGTCCGCTCGGCGACGAGGGCGGCGAGACGCGCGGGCAGGTCGTCGGCAGCGCCGTCAGCGCCGGCCTCGTCGGGCACGAGCGCGACGTAGCGACGGCGGCCGTGGGGGAGCGGGAACGACTCGACGACCCCGCCCCGCCCGACGTCCACGAGCGCCGTCGACCGGGCGTCCGGGTGTTCGGGGTCGGCGAAGTCGCCCATGACGTAGCGGTCGGCGTACTCGCGTCCGGTCGTGCCGATGCCGAGCAGGTCCCGCACGACGCTCCGGCTGCCGTCCGCGCCGACGACGAACGACGCCTCGACCGAGACGGTGGTGCCGTCCGTCCCGGTGCCGTGCGCGACGACGGACGCCGCTCCGCGGGTCAGCCCGGCGAGGGTGGTCCCGGTCCGGAGTGCCCCGTCGGGCAGCCGCTCGCGCAGCAGGGTCTCCGTGCGGTGCTGGTCGAGCGTCGCGACGTACGGGTGTGTCCGCGAGGCGCGGTCGAACGACAGTGCGCCGAGCACACGCCCGCCACTCCGGGCGACGCCGGTCCGGACGAGCGTCGCCTCGGCCAGCACCGCGGTGTCCAGGCCGATCGCGGCGAAGGCGTCGAGCGACGGCGGGTGGATGCCGATGGCGCGTGAGCCGGTGGGCGGGTCGGTGCGCCGCTCCCACACCCGGACGTCGACGCCGCGAGCGGCGAGGAGGGCGGCCGCGAAGAGGCCGACCGGGCCGCCGCCGACGACCAGGACATCGACACGTTCCGGATGCACGGTCCGAGCCTACGGACGCCGGTCCGCAGGCCGCCCAGCCGGGTGGGCGGCCTGCGGACCGGCACCGGGACGGACGGGAGGCGCGGTGCACGTCCGGCACCGCGCCTCCCGTCCGTCAGGTGGTCACGCCCACCGTGCACGGGTCGCCGCCTCAGGCGGTCGCGTCCGCCGTCTCGCGTGCGGAACGGTCTGCGGCTCGTATCGAGCGGGCCTCCCGCCACCGTACCCGTGCCCGTTCCACCGGCACCTCGACGGCGTAGGCGGCGCCGACGGCCACCAGGAGAGCGACGCCGACCAGCCAGACCTTGCCCCACGCCCCGACGGCGAAGGTGCCGAGCAGGGCGATCACGAGCGGGTGCCAGAGGTACGCCGAGTACGAGGCGCGACGGCCGAACCACGACACCGGCGTCCAGGCGAGCGCAGCGGACAGCGGGGAGCGGACGGACACGAGCCCGCCGATGAGCAGCGCCGAGACGAGCCCGGTGACCGGCAGCAGGACGCCGAAGGTCCACGCGTGCTGGCCCCAGTCGCTGTCGATGGACAGCATCACGGCGACGAGCAGGACGAGACCGACCCAGGTCGCCACGTGGCCGAGGACGCCGGCGACGCGCTCGCGCACCCGCTCGTCGTCGAGGAGCAGCGCGAGCAGGCACCCCGTGGCGAGCGGCACGAGGCCGAGGACGGGGGAGAAGTACACGTCCGGCGTCGCTCCCGCGTTCGGCGTGCGGTAGCTCGCCCACGAGACCGTCGCGGCACCGACGACGACCACGCCGAGGCCGGCGAGCAACCAGCGGCGACGGGCCCGGATCGCGACGAGCAGCACGAGGACCGGCGGCCAGACGAGGTAGAACTGCTCCTCCATCGACAGGCTCCAGGTGTGCGCGAAGACACCCTGCGTGGTGTCCCAGAACGACCGGAAGAGGTTCCCGGTGTAGGTCAGCGCGATGAAGGCCGCCTCGCCGGGGGAGAACGAGGCGCCCTTGTAGTCGCCGACCCAGTTCCAGAGCGCGAGGCCGACGACCACGAGCGCGAGGAGCGCGGGGTAGAGGCGCAGCAGGCGCTTGGTCCAGAACGCGCCGAGGCGTACCCGGCCGGTCTTCCGGCGCTCACCGAGCAACAGCGTGGTGATGAGGAAGCCGGAGAGCACGAAGAACACCGTGACGCCGATGAAGCCGCCCTCGAACTGCGGCACGTGCAGGTGGTAGAGGATGACGGCGAGGATCGCCACGGTCCGGAGACCGTCGAGCGCCGGGGCCCGGTGCGTCAGCGGCGGCGGTGGGGTCTGGCGGCCGGCGGGCACGGCGCGCTGCTCGGCGGGCCGGGCGCGCTGCTCGTCGTTCCGGGCGCGCTGCTCGTCGGGCCGGGCCGGGGCGGGGGAGGACTTGGTCCGCGCCGGGGTGGTCGTGGTGATGGCCACGGACGCCTCCTGCGAGATCGGGTCGGTGCCACGATCCGCGCGCGAGCGGTCGTGACCGGATCGTTACAGGATGCTCCCCTCGGGTAAGAGGACGCTCAACGACCGGGGTGCACCATCCTCGTCAGGGCATCGAGCCGCTCGTCCGCGATCTCGGTTAAGGACCGGTCCTCGTCGTCCGCGATCCACTGCGCGAACGACAGGTGGAACACCGTCCCCGCCGTCTGCGCGGCGATCGTCGCCCCGGGTTCGGCCACACCGCGGGCGCGCAGGACGTCGCCGAGCCGGGTCGCGAGGGTCGCCAGCTTCGCGAGTTCCCGTTCGCCGAGGGCCGGGTTCGCGTCGATGACCCGCTGCCGGTCCCGCGACCAGGCGCGACGTTCCTCGGGGAAGAACCCGGCGGCGGCGTCGAGCGCGAGCCGGACGAGGTCGAACGGCGGGGTGTCGGCGGGTGCGGCCTCGATCGGGCCGGTGAACATGCCGAGGAAGTCGTCCTGCCCGGCGAAGAGCACCTCGCGCTTGTCCGCGAAGTGCCGGAAGAAGGTGCGCTCGGTGACCGCTGCCGCGGCGGCGATCTCCGCGACGGTCGTGGCGTCGAACCCCCGGTCGGCGAAGAGCTGCAGTGCCGTCGCCTGCAGGCGCTCGCGCGTTCCCGGTTGCCAACGGACCATCCCCGCAGTCTACTGATGACAGCAACTGACATCGAGTGGTAGCGTGATGTCAGTTCATGACATCGAGTCGTGGGCATCCGTGGAAGGAACGACCATGCACGTCTTCGTCACCGGCGCCTCCGGGTGGATCGGGTCCCACACCGTCGACGACCTCCTCGCCGCAGGACACACCGTCACCGGCCTCGCCCGCTCCGACGCCTCCGCCGAGGCCCTCGTCGCGAAGGGCGCCGCGGTCCTGCGCGGCGACCTCGACGACCTCGACGCCCTCCGTCGCGGGGCGGACGGAGCAGACGGGGTCCTGCACCTCGCCAACAAGCACGACTGGGCGGACGCCGCCGGCACGAGCGCGACCGAGCGCACCGCCGTCGAGACCCTCGCCGGCGCCCTCGTCGGCACCGACCGACCGCTCGTCGTCGCGTCGGGCGTCGCCGGGCTCGCCCCCGACCGGCCCGCGACCGAGCAGGACCCGTCGCCGTTCGTCGGCATCGCGAGCGCCCGCGGCGGCAGCGAGAACCGGGCGTTCGACTTCGTCGAGCAGGGCGTCCGGGCTGTCGCCGCCCGCTTCAGCCCCACCACCCACGGCACGGGCGACCACGGGTTCGTCGCGGCGCTCGTCGCCGTGGCCCGGGAGCGCGGCGTCGCCGGCTGGATCGGGGAGGGCACGAACCACTGGTCGGCCGTGCACGTGGTGGACGCCGCCCGACTCGTGCGGCTCGGGCTGGAGCAGGCCCCGGTCGGCACCCGCCTGCACGCCGTCGCCGAGACGGGCATCGAGACGCGTCGGATCGCCGAGGCGATCGGGGAGTCCCTCGGCCTTCCGACGACGTCGATCGACCCCGCCGACGCCGACGAGCACTTCGGCTTCATCGGGCACTTCTTCGGCATGGAGATGGCGGCCACGGCCGACGCGACGCGCGAGCTGCTCGGGTGGGAGCCGACCGGCCCCGGGCTGCTCGAGGACATCGCCGCGGGGGCGTACGCGGGCGTGCGCGGGTAGCGCGCCACCGTTCCGGAACGCAGGTGCGGACCGCAGTGGGCCGACACCGCGACGGACGGGAGGCGCGGTGCCGGCTGGCACCGCGCCTCCCGTCCGGTGGGTGGGGCTACTCGGCCTTCTGCATCTGCCAGGGCTCCGGCTCGCGGTCGCCGTTCGGGCGCACCGGGCGGACGTCGCCGACGATCGGGATCGAGCGCTTCCGCATGAACCACATGTAGCGGACGAAGAAGTGCGACAGCGTCGACAGCCGGTTGCCGTTGCCGAGCAGCGACGCGATGTGCACCGCGACCCACGCCACCCACGCGAGCGGGCCGACCATGGTGATCCCGCCGCGGAGCTGGGCGACCGCGGCGTTCGTGCCGATCGTCGCCATCGTGCCCTTGTCGAAGTACTTCAGGTGCTCGGTCGGCTTGCCCTCGAGGCGCCGGACGATCTGGCGCGCCGCGTGCCGTCCGCCCTGCAGTGCGGGCTGGGCGAGCTGCGCGAGGGCGTCGTCCTGCGCGGCGATGTCACCCGCCGACCAGATGCGCTCGACGCCCTTCACGCTCAGGTCGTCGTTCACCTGGATACGGCCGCCGTGGGTCTGCGGCAAACCCCACCCCGAGACCTCCTTGTGCGCGGCGACGCCGGTGGCCCAGATGACCTGCGACGCGGGGATGAACTCGCCGTCAGCGGTCACGACGCCGTCGGGCTTCACCTCGGCGACGCCCGTGTTCAGACGGAGCACGACACCGCGCTTCCGCAGGATCTTCGCGGCGTACCGGCGCAGGCGCGGGGCGAACGGCTTGAGGAGCTCGCCGCTGCGGTGCACGAGGGTGATCGAGATGTTGCCGCGCTCGATCTCCGGGTAGGCGCCGACGAGAGCCTGGTCGCGGAGCTCGGCGAGGGCGCCCGCCATCTCGACGCCGGTCGCGCCGCCGCCGACGATGACGATCTTGATCTCGTCGGGTCCCTGCTTCGCCGCGGCCTGTTCGAGCCGGGTGAACAGCTCGTCACGGATGCGGAGGGCCTGGGAACGGGAGTACATCGAGTAGGCGTACTCGTACGCCCCGGGCGTGCCGAAGTAGCTCGTGTTCACGCCGTTCGCCAGGATCAGCCAGTCGTAGTGCAGGTGCTCGCCGTCGGACATCTCGGCGATGCGCTGCTCGGTGTCGATGCCGGTGAGCAGGCCGTGGCGGAACTCGGCGTTCGACTGCTTGGCGCGGAGGCTCCGCAGGAAGTACGTCACGTCGCCGGCGTTCAGGCCACCCGTCGCCACCTGGTACATGAGCGGCTGGAACATGTTGTAGACGTGGCGGTCGACGAGCGTCACCCGGACCGGTGCATCGGCCAGCTCGCGCATGGCGGCGACCCCGGCGAATCCACCGCCGACGATGACGACGTGCGGGCGGGTGTCCTCGGGCATGCTGACTCCGGAGTGCTGGAGGGTGGAACGGTCACCCCCGAGGGTACGCGCGCTCAGGTGCCTCTCGGTCCACCGTGCAGTGCTGGCCGCGCCGCCGTCGCGTGCTCAGCCGTCGAACCGCCCGTAGGTGTTCAGCACGTTGCCCTTGCTCGTCACGGTGCTGTCGACCAGGCGCAGGCGCGTCGGCGGGTCGGTCGGCTCGAAGAGCTTCCGGCCGCTGCCGGCGATCGCGGGGTGGATCATCAGCTGGAGTTCGTCGAGCACCCCGGCGAAGAGCAGGCTGCGGACGAGGGTGATGCTGCCGCAGACCGCGATGTCCTTCCCCTCGGACTGCTTGAGCTCCCGCACGAAGTCGGGCACGTCGCCGGTGATGCGGGTGCTGTTCTCCCACGCCAGGTCGTCGCCGAGCGTGGTCGAGGCCACGTGCTTCTCGATCGGGTTGATCCACTGTCCGAAGGGGTCGTCGAGGTGCGCGGGCCACCACTCGGCCCACTCGGTGTAGCTGTTCCGGCCGAGCAGGACCGTGTCCGTCCGGTCCATCCAGGCGCCCATCGCGGTGCCGAGCTCGGCGTCGAAGGAGTCGTACTGGTAGTTGTACGGGTCCTGCACGACGCCGTCGACGGAGGTGAAGAGTCCCGAGGTGACCTTGCGCATGCTCGGAGCATAGGGCGGCTGCGACCCCGGGTCGAGGGGTCAGGTGCCGGAGGTGCCCGTGCCGTCGCTGCTGGCCCCCGAGCCGCCGGCCCCCGAGCCGCTGGTCCCCGATCCGCCGCTCCCCGAGTCGCTGGTCCCCGGGAACCCGCCACCACCGCCGGGGAACTGGTTCGTCCCGCCGTTCGTCCCCGGCACCTGGGTGGTCGTGGCCGTGTGGCCGCCGATCGCGTGTCCCACCGCGAAGCCGACCCCGCCACCGGCGAGGAGCGCCGCCAGTCCGACCGCCACGGCGATCACCGGCCAGAACCACGGCGGCCGTGGACCGCCGCGTCGAGCCGGAGCGGCGGATGCGCCGTACCAGGTCGTGCCGGTCGTGCCACCGGTCCACTGCGGGACGGTGGTCGAGTACGGTGCGGCGCCGGGAGCCGTGGGCGTGCCCGTGTCGGCGGCCGGCGCGGCACCCCAGCCCGCGGGAGCCGCCGGGTACGGGGAGGTGGCGGTGCCGGGAGCCGGGCTGGTGGGGGTGTCGTCGCTCATGGCAGCAGTGCACACCGACTCACCAAGAGGAGTCGATGACGGCCCTGACGGAACGCTGAGCCGCGCGCGCAGGCCGTCCGCGTAGGTTCGATCCGTGCGCGCCAGGGTCGAGACAGTCCACATCGACGGCCTCCCCGTGCGGTTGCACACCACCGCGCCGGCCGGACTGCTCCGCGGCTCCGCGGCCCCGACCGTCGTCCTCGTGCACGGCATCGGCATGTCCCACCGGTCGTTCGACCGGTCGCAGCCGCTGCTCGCCGCCACGCACCGGACGGTGAGCGTCGACCTGCCGGGCTTCGGCGGCCTCCCGCCAGCGGGGCGACAGCTGACGATGGCGCAGCTCGGGGACCTCGTCGTCCGTGCCGTCCGGGCGCGCGGCGCCGGTGACCTCGTGCTCGTCGGGCAGTCGATGGGGACGCAGGTCGTCGCCGAGGCGGCCCGCCTGCACCCCGGGGTCGTCCGCGCCGTCGTGCTCATCGGCCCGGTGATCGAGGACACGCGCCGGTCTGCGCTGCTGCAGGCGTTCGCCCTCGGGCGCGACGGCTTCGTGGAGTCACCGCGGATGAACGGCGTGCTGGTCGTCGACTACCTCCGGGGCATGCGGCAGTACCGGCACGAACTCCGCCCGATGATCGAGCACCCCATCGAGGACACCGTGGCGGAGCTCGGACAGCCCGTGCTCGTCCTCCGCGGGACGCAGGACCCGATCGCCCGGCACGACTGGTCGGCGCGGCTCGCGGCCCTCGCCCGACGCGGACGTCTCGTCGAGCTGCCCGGCCCGCACCACGTGCAGCAGCGGCAGCCCGTCGACTTCGCGCGGCTGGTCTCGGAGACCGCCCGCACCGGCGACCGGGCGAGCCGATGACGACCGACCCGGCCACGTCGGGAGGCGACCCGACGCGGACCACGGGAGCCGCGCCTCCAGACCGGGTCTCGCTGGCCCGGCGCGGATGGTGGGCCACCCTCGACTGGTGGTACGCCGTCGTCTGGCAGGTCCGCAGCCTCGGGCCGACCACGGCGGACGACTACCGGAGCGGCGACCGGCAGGCCGTCGTGGTGATCCCCGGCGTCTACGAGACCTGGCACTTCATGCGGCCGCTGATGGACGCGCTGCACGACCGCGGCCACCCGGTGCACGTGCTGCCGGTCCTCCGGCACAACCTGCGGCCGGTGCCGGACGCCGCACGCGAGGTGCTCGGGTACCTCGAGGAGCACGACCTGCGCAACGTCCTGCTCGTGGCGCACAGCAAGGGGGGGCTCATCGGGAAGTACGCGATGACGCGGCTCGACGACCACGGACGGATCGACCGGATGGTCGCGGTGTCGACGCCGTTCGGCGGGTCGGGCTACGCGCGGCTCGCACCGGTGCGGCACCTCCGGGCGTTCAGGGCGGCGGACCCGGTGCTGTCCGCACTCGCGCGGGAGCTCGACGTGAACACGCGGATCACCTCGGTCTTCGGGGTGTTCGACACGCTCATCCCGGAGGGGAGTGCGCTCGTCGGGGCCACGAACGTGCGGCTGCCGGTGGGAGGGCACTTCCGAATCCTCGCGGACGCGCGGACACGGGCGGCGGTGCTGGCGGCGGCGGACCCGGAGGCGTGACGCGGGCGGCTGCGCTCAGGCGCGGTTGCGCTCAGGCACCGGGCAGGAACAGGCAGAACGGGTGCCCGTCCGGGTCGAGCAGCACCCGGACGTCGTCCTGCGGCTGGTACTCGGCCTGTCGTGCCCCGAGGGACTCGGCGCGGGCGACCGCCGCGGGCAGGTCCTCGACCTGGAAGTCGAGGTGCAGTTGCATCCCGGGGGCCTCGGTCGTGCCCGGCCACGTCGGCGCGACGTACGCCGGTTCGTACTGCACCGACAGGCCGGGACCCTCGTCGGGGCGCACCCGGTGCCACGTGGGGTCGTCCTCGTGCACCGTCCAGCCCGTGAGCGCGCCGTAGAACCGGGCGAGGGCCGGGACGTCGGGGGACTGCAGGACGGTCGCGGTGAGCGTCGGCATCGACGGGTCGGAGGCGGTCATGCGGCGGAGCGTACGCCGGTGGCGGGCCTGGAGGCGCGGGTGCGGCCCGACGCGCAGGCGGCGGACGGGCAGCAATCGACTTCACGGCCTCAGCGACAGTCCACGCCGCGAGGCGGCCGTGAGGTGTCGCTGAGCGCGTGAGGTCGCGGCGGCCGCGCCCGGCGCCCGGCGCCCGCCGCGGCTCAGCCGCGCGGCGCCGTGCTCGCCCGCTCCACGATCCGGTGCGGGATCACGACCGTGCGCGGCGGGACCTCCCGGTCCGCGATCCTCGCCGTCAGCAGGTCGAGCGCCGCCGCCGCGAACGCCCGCCGGTCGAACGACACGGTGCTCAGCGCCGGGATCGCGTACGCCGCACCGTCGACGTCGTCGAACCCCATCACGCTGACCTGCTCCGGCACCCGCACGCCGCGCGCCGCGAGGACGTGCAGCACCCCGAACGCGATCGAGTCCGTGAACGCGAACACCGCGTCGGGCAGCGGGTTCGCGTCGAGCCACGCGCCGAACGCCGTCGCCGCGGCGCTCGTCGTCCACGCCGGCAGCGGCACGCGCAGCGACGGGTCGGCGGGGACGCCCGCGGCGTCGAGCGCCGCACGGTGTCCGCGTTCGCGCAGCTCGCTCGTCGCCGTCGCGCCCGAGGCCCGGGCAGCTCCGACGACGGCGATCCGCCGGTGTCCGAGCGCGAGCAGCCGGGCGGTGACCTCCTCCGACGCCGATCGACTGTCGACGTGCACCTGGTCGACGTGCTCCGGCTCGACCTCGCCGATGACGACGGTCGGCGGCAGCCCCTCCGTCGAGGCGAGGACGCTGGCGCTGAGCGACACCGGGTTGAGCACGAGGCCGTCCACCAGGTGTGCCCGGGCCCGCGACACGAGTTCACGCTCCTGCGCCGGGTCGCTGCCGGTCTGGTCGAGCTGCACCACCCATCCGCGCTCACGGGCGAGCTCCACGAACGACTGCGCGAGTTCCGCGGAGTAGGCGCTCCCCATCTCCGGCAGCGTCAGTGCGATCGCGCCCGACCGGCCGTTCCGGAGTCCGCGGGCGGAGAGGTTCGGCACGTAGTCGAGCTGCGTCAGCGCCTGCTCGACGCGCTCGCGGGTCTCCGGGCGCACGACTACCCCGCCGTTGATGACGTTGGAGACGGTCTTCGGCGACACCCCGGCCAGGGCGGCCACGTCCCGCACGGTCGCACGCATGCCCACACCGTAGCGCGGACGTCGCTCAGGGACGGACGTACCGGTGCACGTGCGTGACGTACGGCACGGCGACGACCTCGCGGCCGGCCGTGTCCGGGTCGCTGTCCAGCAGGTCCTCGACGTCGCGGAGGACCGCGCGCTGCTCGTCCTCGGGTCGGACGATGACGTAGCTCCGCGAGGCGACCATCGCGAGCAGGTCCTCACGGCGTTGCTCGTGCACCCACGCGATGCGCTGGTAGGTGCCCTCGTCGAACGGCTCGCCGATCCGCGGGAGCCCGTAGTCCATCACGAGCGACTCCGGCCGCTTCACGACCTCGCCGAGCCGGGCGGCCCAGGCCAGGGTCTCGTCGCGGACGTTCCACACGAGCCCGAGCACGCCACCCGGTCGGAGGACCCGGGCGACCTCCGCCGCTCCGGCGACCGGGTCGACCCAGTGCCATGACTGCGCGAAGGTGACCACGTCGGCGGACCCGTCGGGCAGCGGCATCGCCTCGCCGGTCCCGTCGAGCGCCCGCACGCCCGGGACCGCGCGGGCGAGCCGCTCCCGCATCGCGGCGTCCGGCTCGACGGCGACGACCTCGGCACCCCGCCCGGTCAGCGTCGTCGTGAACTTGCCCGTCCCCGCGCCGACGTCGACCACCAGCCTCGCGCCGTCCGGCACGAGGGCGTCGGCGACGGCCTGCGGGTAACCCGGCCGACCGCGGTCGTACGCGTCGACGGCGGCACCGAAGGAGCGGGCGTGCTGTTCCGAGACCATGCGCCCACCCTGCACCCCGGACGGCTCAGCCGCGAGCACCGCCGAGGAACAGCACCCGAGCGCCGAGCCCGAGGTCCGCCTGCAGCAGGCCGGCAGTCCGGAGCCCCAGCGCGCGCGCGGCAGCGTCGCCGGCCCCTCCGCCGGCACGCTCGGTCACCGCGCGCCAGGCGACGACGGCGCGGGCTGCCTGCGAGCGGCCCCCGGCCTCGAGGACGGTCCGGACGTCTGCCCGCCCGTCGATCCGGTGTTCGACGTCCGTCCCGTGCCGGTCGGCCGAGAGCAGGACCCACCGCCCCGACTCCGTCCAACAGTCGATGCCGTCGCCCGCGCCGCACCACACGACGGTGTCGTCGCCGAGCTCGAGCTGCAGGGCGCTGGCCAGCGCGAAGGCCTCCACTCGGTGCCGTTCCGCCACGGCATCGGACGGCCAGGCGAAGTCGGGCTCGGCCCGGTCGTCGTACACGTCGTTCCACGCGCGCAGCCGATCACGGAGTCCGTCGCTCGACCCGAGCCGTCCGGCGTCCACGAGCCCGGCGTCCTCGAACCCGCCCCGAGCCCACAGCGGCGAGTCGTCGACGCCGTACTCGGCCATGACGAGGACGGTCCGGTGCACGAGATGAGCGTACGTCCGATCCCGGGTCCGACTGTCCGGAAGGTGCACAGCTGGGAACGGACGCGCCGCGATGACGTACCGTCGCCTGCGCTACTCCGCGGACCCTAGCCGCGGATGCCCGGACCCCCTGTTACCCGGGTAGGCCTCGTCCAGACCATGCGTCGAACCCGACGGCGTCGTAGCGCGAGGGCGTCCGACCCGGACCCGAACTCAGCGTCGGCCGCCCTCGCACCGGGACACGCGCGTCGCGGGTTCACCCCCGGAGCGCGGTGGCGGCGTACAGGATCCGCAGCGGCGGACGGGAGGCGCGTTGCCGGCCCGGTGCGGCGGTCGCCTCGGCACGGCGCGGTCTGGAGGCGCGGTGCGGCGCCGCCCCGCGCCTCCCGTCCGTCACCGCGGACCGGCCACCCCGACGAGGTTCCCCGCGGGATCGCGGAAGTGACCGACCGTCACCCCGCCACCCTCGTTCCGCTGCGGCTGCAGGACGACGGTGCCGCCGAGCTCCTCGACGCGCCGCAGTGCGGCGGCGGCGTCGTCGACGCCGACGTAGAAGAGGGCGTGGGCCGCGTGGCCGGGTCCTCCGCCGATGCCTCCCGCCACCGGGCCGGCACCGTCGACCGGGTCGAGGAAGGAGTACGAGGACGGCTCGGAGACCGCCTCGGCAACGGGGGCACCGGCGGGGGAGTCCCAGCCGAAGAGTGCCGCGTAGAAGGCACGGAGCCGGTCGGGGTCAGGTCCGATCAGCTCCACGTGGACGACCGCGTTCACCATGCGGCCGTTGTACTCCCTCGCAGGACGTGCCGGGCCGGGCGGTCAGCGCACCCAGGACGGGTCGGCGAACAGGGCCTGCAGCTCGGTCGTGAACCGGCTGCCGTGGAACCCGTCGGCCGCGGCGTGGTTGATCTGGAACGCGAACGGCATGAGCGTCCGGTCGCCGACCGTGCGGTACCGGCCGATGGTCGTGATCGGCAGCAGGTGGTCCCCGAGGTCGGCGATGTGCAGCGCGAAGCCGGTGAAGGACGACCCGGGGATGGTGGACACGTCGAACACGTTCGTCGGTCGGTCGTCCTGCGGGAACATCCGGGTGTCGCCCTGGTACCGGTCGATCGTCGTGACGGCGTCGTCGTGGAAGCGTCGCGGGTCGTCGTCGTACCGAACGGCGAGGGCGGAGAAGGTCTCGGTCTCGGGGTGGAAGACCGTGAACATCGGGTGTACGACGTCCCAGACCCCGGGCGACCCGTCCTGCCGGAGCTGCATCCGGAACTCCTCGTGCCGGTTCACGACCGTGGCGATCGCCCAGATCTGCGAGGCGTACGTCCGCACACCGGCGCGCCGGACGGCGTCGACGAAGGCCGTGACGTCGAGCTCGACGGTCATCTCCCACGAGCAGGGCACCCGTCGGCGGTAGTGCTCGAAGTGCTCGCGGCGGGGCCAGCGGTCGAGGTCGATCGGTCGCAGCTCGCTCATGCGGCCATCCTGGTCCCCCTGCGCACTCCGGGCCGCCTGACCGGCCTCGCGTCCGAGCCTCCCTAGGCTCGGGGCATGCCGACGCTCGACCGTGTCCCCGCCCTCGTCGCGACCGGGTTCCTCGCGATCCCCGTCGCCGAGGCCCTCGTCGCCCTGCCGAGCGACCTGCTCTCGACGGTGCAGGGCGCGCCGATCGACGCCGACCTCGCGGACACCGCCGCGTTCTCGGAGGCGTACGGCTACCCGCTGTCCGGCGGCGCGAACTGCATCGTCGTCGTGGGCAAGCGTGGCGAGGACGTCCGGTACGCCGCGTGCGTGGTGCTCGCGTCCACGAAGCTCGACGTGAACCGCGTCGTCAAGCAGCTGCTCGACGTGCGGAAGGCGAGCTTCGCCCCGATGGAGGACGCGGTCGCGCTCACCGGCATGGAGTACGGCGGCATCACGCCGATCGGGCTGCCGTCGGACTGGCCGGTGTACATCGACGCCCGCGTGCTCCGTGCGCCCGAGGTCGTCATCGGGGCAGGACGACGGGGCGCGAAGCTGTTCCTGCCGGGGGCGACCCTGGCCGCGATGCCCGGCGTGACGGTGGTCGAGGGGCTCGCGACCGAGGCGGAGTGACGCGGTTTAGCTCGTGGGCGTCAGGGGGAAGCAGCCGTCCTCGTCGTCGGGCGCGAGGGCGCCGATCCGTTCCTCGACCACCGTGGAGTGCGCCGTGCCGAGCATGCCGGTCCAGTCGACCCGGACGCCGGTGAACGCTCCGGAGACGTCGTCGTCCCGGCGGTGGAGGTCCGCGATGACGACGAGCGCGCCGTGCGCCGGCACGGACAGGTCCCGAGGTGCGGTGAAGGGCCGCCCGTCGTGGAGGCTCGCGACGGTGTCGCCGAGCGTGTTGTCCAGGTGGCTGTCCGGGCGGGGCGCGTGCCGGAGGACCGAGGCCGTCAGCTCGGTGTCTCGGAGCCCGGTCGCTCCGCTGACACGGAGGCGGTCGACGTGCACGGCGGAATCGCTGTGGTTCCGGACGATGAACCGTGCGGCCAACCGCGTCGGGTCGGGGTCCGTCGTCGGCGTGGGGCCCGCCGAACCGCAGAAGCCGCCGCCGTTCGTCGTCAGCGGGAGCGGCTCGTGCACGAGCCGGTAGCCGCTCACCCCGACGGCGGCACAGACCGTGACGGCCACCAGTGCTCCGACCAGGACGATCGCCAGTCGTCGTCGGCGTCTGATCGCGGTCCGGCTGTCCTCGTCCCCCTGCATGACCACAGGCTAGTGCCGGCCGACGGGGCCGCGCGGCCCCCGTCCGCCCGGCCCGGCACTGCTCACCGGGCGGCGGCGAGGGCCTTCGTGATCCGCTGCAGCGAGACCGTCTCGGCGGTCCCGAGCTCCTGCGCGAACAGGCTCAGGCGGAACTCCTCGAGCATCCACCGTGCGTGCACGAGCTCCGGGTGCGCGCCCTCGGCCGGCGGGAAGGTCCCCCCGGCGTCGAGGTAGCGGTCGGTGGCGACGCTGACCTCACGCATCCACCCGGCATCACGTCCGGGGTTCTGCAGGAGCTTCTGCACGCGCGCGTCGACGCCCTGCAGGTACACGCGGATGCGACGGAGTCGGTCGAGCCCGGCGGTGGACACGAACCCGGGGAACACCAGGCGCTCCACCTGCTGTCGCATGTCGGTGAGCGCCGGGAGCAGCGCCATCGAGTTCGCCTGCTTCATCGACCTGTCGGCAGCGCGCTGCGCGCCGAGGACGGCCGCGACCTCGGACACCGCCGTGAACATCGTGTCGACCACGGTGGCGGACACGGCGTCGCGCACGGCCTCGAACTCCGCCTTCGTGAACACCAGGCCGTCGGGGTGGCTCCGGCGGATGCCGGCGTCGACGACCGCGGCGAGCACGTCGTCGAACAGCGCCGCCGTCGACGGGTACGGGCTCGCGGCGAGCGCGAGCTTCTCCTGCGCCGTCAGGTGCGACTGGATGTACGACACCGGCGAGGGCACCGCGTGCATCACGAGGCGACGGACGCCGGCGGGCATGCGGACGGAGCGGTCGCCGGGGGTCGCGAGGAGTTGCACGCCGACCGTCGCCTTCGGGCCCTCGCCCTCGGCCACGAGCGCCGGGTACGCCCGGATGACGCCGCCGGCCTGCTTCGTGTCGAGCTGCTGCGGCAGGTCCTGGTCCGGCCAGGCCGTCAGGCCCGACCGCTCCACCTGCGTACCGGCGGCCGCCCCGGCGACGCGCGCCGCGCCTCCAGACCGCGACGCAGCGCGAGCGGTGGCGGAGGCGACGCTCTGCTGGGTGCGGTCCTTGAGCTTGGTCTGCAGGACCGACAGGTCCTTGCCGGTCTCGACCCGGCGCCCCCGCTCGTCGACGACCGCCCAGGTCGGCAGGAGGTGCGGCGGGACCCGTGACAGGTCGAAGTCGGACTCCGACACCGGCACGTAGGTCATCCGCTGGATGGCCTTGGCGAGCGTCGCGCGGAACGACTCGGTGGGCTCGGTCGGGGCGTCGTCGGGGAGTTCGGCGACGATCTTCTCCGCCCAGTCGGCGGCCGGCACGACGTTCTTGCGGATCTGCTTCGGCAGCGACTTGATGAGGGCGGTGACGAGCTCGCGACGGAGGCCGCGCACCTGCCAGTCGAAGCCCTCCTCGCGCATGCGGGGGAGCAGCGCGAGCGGCACCTGGACGCTCACGCCGTCGTCCTGCGCACCCGGCTCGAAGCGGTACTTGATCGCGAGCCGCTGGTCGCCAGAGCGCCACTGCGTCGGGTACTCCTGCTGGTCCTGCGCTGCCTCGGCGGCGTCCTCGTCGAGGAGGTCCTCGCGGCGCATCGTGAGCAGGTCGGGCTGCTCGCGGCGGGTGGACCGCCACCAGCCCTCGAAGTCCCGCGTCGTCGCGACGTCGGCGGGGATGCGGGCGTCGTAGAACTCGTACACCCGCTCGTCGTCGAACAGGATGTCGCGGCGCCGGGTGCGCTCCTCGAGCTGCTCGAGTTCCTTGCGGAGTCGGCGGTTGTCGCGGTCGAAGGACTGCTGCGCGTCCCACTCACCCTCGACCAGGGCGTGCCGGATGAACAGCTCGCGCGAGTGCTCCGGGTCGACGCGCTTGTACTGCACGCGGCGACGCTGGACCACGGGCACGCCGAACAGGGTGACCCGCTCGTAGGCGACGACGGCGCCCTGCTTCTTCTCCCAGTGCGGTTCGCCGTAGGTGCGCTTGAGCAGGTCGCCGGCGAGCGGCTCCACCCACGCGGGATCGATCCTGGCGACCGTCCGGGCGAACAGGCGGCTCGTCTCGACCAGTTCGGCGGCCATCACCGCGTCGGGCTGCTTCTTCGCGAGCACGCTGCCGGGGAACACCACGAAGCGGACGTTCCGCGAGCCGAGGTAGTCGCGCTTCTCCTTGTCGCGGAGCCCGATCTGGCTGAGCAGCCCGGCGAGCAGGGAACGGTGCACGGCGTCGCCGTCCTCGGAGCGCGACTGCCCCACCCGGACGTCGACCTGCTTGGCGGCACGGGAGAGCTGGCGGTACAGGTCCTGCCACTCGCGGATGCGCAGGTGGTTGAGGAACTCGGCCTTGCACAGGCGGCGGAAGGCGCTCGACGAGAGCTCCTCCTGCTTGTCCTCGACGTGGTTCCAGAGGTTGAGCAGGGTGAGGAAGTCGCTCGTCGGGTCGGCGAACCGCGCGTGCAGCTGGTCGGCGTGCGCGCGCTTCTCGAGCGGACGTTCGCGCGGGTCCTGGATGCTCAGGGCGCTGACGACGGCGATGACCTCGCGCCCGACGCCCTGCCGCCCGGCCTCGAGCACCATCCGACCGAGGCGCGGGTCGATCGGCAGTCGCGTGAGCTGCCGACCGGTCTTCGTGATCCGACCGTCGGCGTCCACCGCCCGGAGCTCGCGCAGCAGGTCGAGGCCGTCCTTGACGCCGCGGGAGTCCGGCGGCTGCAGGAACGGGAAGGCCTCGATGTCGCCGAAGCCGAGGGAGATCATCTGCAGGATCACCGCGGCGAGGTTCGTGCGGAGGATCTCGGGGTCGGTGAACTCCGGCCGTCGGTCGAAGTCCTGCTCGGAGTACAGGCGGATGGCGATGCCTGCGCTCGTGCGACCGGCACGGCCCGATCGCTGGTTCGCGCTCGCCTGGCTGATCGCCTCGATCGGCAGCCGCTGCACCTTCGCCCGCGGGGAGTACCGCGAGATGCGCGCGGTGCCGGTGTCGACGACGTACTTGATGCCCGGGACCGTCAGCGACGTCTCGGCCACGTTCGTCGCGAGCACGACCCGGCGTCGGATGCCCGGCGTGCTCCGGCGCTCGAAGACCCGGTGCTGGTCGGCGGCGGAGAGCCGTCCGTACAGGGGGAGGACCTCGGTGCCCGCGTACCGCTTGCCCTCGATGGCGTCCTGCGCGTCGCGGATCTCGTTCTCGCCGGACAGGAAGACGAGGACGTCACCCGGGTCCTCGCGCGCCAGCTCGTCGAGTGCGTCCGTGATGCCCTGCATGACGTCGCGGTCGTCGGGGGTGCGGCCGGAGCCGCTGTCGTCGGTGCGCGGATCGTCCTCGTCGTCGCGGTCCGCGGAGGGCGCGTCGTCGTCGCCGTCCTCGGCCACGAGCGGGCGGTAGCGGACCTCGACCGGGTACGTCCGGCCGGACACCTCGATGATCGGGGCGCCGCCGAAGTGCTGCGAGAAGGACTCGGGGTCGATCGTCGCGCTCGTGATGATGACCTTGAGGTCCGGACGGCGGGGCAGCAGCCGCTTCAGGTACCCGAGCAGGAAGTCGATCGTGAGGGACCGCTCGTGCGCCTCGTCGATGATGATCGTGTCGTAGCGCGTGAGGTCGCGGTCGAAGTGGATCTCGTTGAGCAGGATGCCGTCGGTCATCAGCTTGATCCGCGTGTTCGCCGACACCTTGTCGGTGAAGCGCACCTGGTAGCCGACGAGGTCGCCCAGTTCGCCGCCGAGCTCCTCGGACACGCGCTCCGCGATGGTGCGGGCCGCGATCCGTCGGGGCTGCGTGTGCCCGATGTTCTGGCGTCCGAGCTCGAGGCAGATCTTCGGCAGCTGCGTCGTCTTGCCCGAGCCGGTGGCACCGGCGACGATGACGACCTGGTGGTCGCGGATCGCGGCGGCGATGTCGTCGCGCCGCTGCGAGACCGGCAGTTCCGGCGGGTACGTGATGACGGGCGTGGCAGACATGAGCCTTCCAGGATACCGGGTCGGGCTCGCTCAGCGGGCCAGTTGCGCGAGGAGTTCGTCGGCCGTCCGCGCCGGCAGGTCGCACACGTGGTCGTGGCAGACGAACGCAGCCATGTCGAGCGCGCTGCGGGCCTCGAACAGCGAGAACCCGGCGGCAGCCCAGCCCGCGGCCTGCTCCGGCGTCACCGTCGCGGTGACGGTGCCCGGGCGCCGCGTCGTCCGGACCGCGCCGCGCAGTGGGTCGGCCGGATCCGACGCCACGACGACCACCTCGCGCGAGGGACGCTGCAGCGCGAGGGCGACGCCGAGCGCGTCCGCGTGCCCCAGGGGACGGTCGGTGCCGGTCCGGGCGCGGTCCGCGACGAGCCGGGTGGCGGCCTCGCGGTACGCGTGGTCCCCGGTCAGCGCGGCGAGCACGGTGGCGGTCGCGGCCAGGGCCACCGTGCCGGACCGGACGGCTGTCTGCGGTTGCTCACCGGTCGCGGTGCCCGCCGCGGCCAGGACCGGGTCGACCTCGAAGCGTCCGGCGAGACCGTCGTCGGCGATCGTCCGGGCGGCGACCGCGTACGAGACCTCGCCCGTGGCGAGTGCGAGTTCGAGCAACCCCTCGGCGAGCAGGCCGACGTCCTCGATCGTGGGCGGGGCCGCCGACGTGCCCCGAGGCGTGCTCGACCGCACCGCCACGTGCCCGTCCCGCACGTGCAGCGCGAGCAGGGCGTCGGCGGCGGCACGTGCCAGCCCGATCATCTCCGGGTCGCCGTACCGGACGCCCGCGATCACGAGTCCGCGGATCGCGAGGCCGTTCCACCCGGTCAGCACCTGGTCGTCGAGGGGCGGCGGGTCGAGCGTCGCCCGCTCGGCCAGCGGTCGGCGGTACCACTCGCCCTCGACGCGCCGGCCGTCGATGGTCGACTCGCTGTCCTGCGCCGCGACGAACGCCCCGTCGGGGCGGCGGAGGGTGTCGCGCAGGAAGTCCGCGATGCCCCGCGCCTGGTCCCGCCCGGCGACCGCGGACAGCCCGGCGTTGTCGTAGAGCATCCGCTCGTAGTGCGGCACGCTCCAGTCGCGCTTGGTCGCGTACCGGAACACGCCACCGTCGGCGTCGGTCAGCTCGGACGAGCGGATGGCGTCGAGGGAACGGTCGAGCAGCGCGGTCGCGCGGTCGTCGCCGTCGGCGCCGACGTCCGCCAGGAACTCGAGCAGCGGGGTGCCGGGGAACTTCGGTGCGCCGCCGAAGCCGCCGTGCTCGGTGTCCTCGGCGTCGAGGAGGGCGTCGGTCACGCTGCGCACCGCATCGACGGACGGGAGGCGCGGCTCGTCCCCGCCGTCGCCGTCACCACCGCGGGCGGCCGCGTCCGCCTCGGCGCCCTGCCGGATCGCCGTCGCGATGGCGCTCGCGTTCGCATCGACCTCGTCGCGCCGCTCGGTCCAGGCGTCGAGCACGGCCGCCGTGATCTGCCGGAACGACGGCACCTGCCCGACCGGGGTCGGCGGGAAGTACGTGCCCGCGAAGAACACCCGGCCGTCGGGGGTGAGGAACGCCGTCAAAGGCCACCCGAGCTGCTGGGTGAAGGCGCTCGCGGCGGCCATCAGGCTCGCGTCGACGTCCGGACGTTCCTCGCGGTCGACCTTCACCGACACGAAGTCGCGCCGCAGCAGCGCGCCGACCTCGGGGTCGGAGAAGGTCTCGCGCGCCATGACGTGGCACCAGTGGCACGTGGCGTACCCGACGGACACGAGCACCGGGACCCTACGCTCGCGTGCCTCGGCGAAGGCGTCCGGACCCCACTCCCGCCAGTCGACGGGATTGGCGGCGTGCTGGCGCAGGTAGGGGCTGACCGCGGTGCCGAGTCGGTTGTCGTCCATGCACCCGAGCGTGCCCGCCGGACGCTGGACACGGTGTCCGCCGCCGTCAGGCGGGGAGTCAACCCGTCAGGCTGGGAGCCACCCCGTCAGGGACGCGAGCCGTCTCGCGACCTGCTCCGGGGTGCGGCCGTCGGTGTCCACCCGGATGACCGAGTCCGCGGTGGTCGAGTCGAGCCTCCAGGCTGTCCGCGTGCTGTGCGCGAGCTGTTCCTGCGGGACCGCACCACCCGCCCGTCGCGCGAGCCGCCCGGCGGTCGTGGCGTCGTCCGCCCGGAGCAGGACGGCCGTGACCACGGGGTCGTCGCCCACCGCCGCCGCCAGCTCCTCGCGCTGGAGCACCGACACCGTGTTCGTGAACACGAGCCGGTGGTGGCCGAGCTCCCGGTACCGCGACCACAGCGTCGCCAGGTTCCGCTGGGCGAGCTGAGCGTCCGGGTGCTCGACGTGTGGCGCCGGGTACGCGAGGTCGAGGGCGTCACCCTCGATCACCGCGTGCCGGACGTCGGCCGCGGCGAGGAGGTCGTGCAGCGCCGCCGCAGCGGTCGACTTGCCGACGCCGGACCGGCCGCCGACCAGCAGCAGCTCCGCCCGGGGCAGCGCCGACCGGCCCACCGTCAGTCCAGGCCGAGCGAGAGCATCGCGAGTGCGGCGTCCTCGGGCCCGTAGTCGAACATCCGGTCCCAGAACGGGTCGGACGCCCACGGCACGTCACCGTCGGCGGGGACGGCGTGCGCGGTCTCCATCAACCAGTCGAGCTCGGGGACGACCGCGTCGGCGAACGTCGGCGGCTGCCACCCGAGCGCCTGTGCGGCGGTGGTGTCGAGCACGAACGGCGACGGCGACGACCACGGTGTGACCCCGACGAAGGCGGGGGCGTCCTGGTCGAGCAGGACCTCGTCGAACCGGTGCCCGAGGTGCGCGGCGACGGTGCGGACGATCTCGAGCGCGGTCGGTGCGGTGGCATCCGCCACGTTGAGGATCCGCCGGTCGGGAGCGTCCGCCACGAGGTGCACGAGCGAGCCGATGCCGCTCGCCGCCGTGGTGTGGTCGACGCTCCGGCCGTGGTCGGCGAGCAGCACGCGCTCCCGGCCGTCGAGCACGCGCCGCACCACGAACCACTCGCGTGGCCGCCCGATGCCCGGGCCGTACACCTTCGACGGCCGCAGCACCGTGACGGGAGCGCCGTGGTCGAGCAGCACCTGCTCGGCCGCGACCTTCGCCGCCGCGTACCCGTCGCGGCTCGTCGGGTCGGCGTCGGCCGCCGTGACGGTCGGCTGCAGCTCGGTCACCGCCGCACCGAACACGGGCTTGTCGAGCGAGTTCGAGTGCCGACCCTGTTCGTCGACGTACACCGCACGGGAGGACACGAACACCGTCGACCCGACGTCGCCGAGGAACGGCAGGAGCTGCGTCGCGTCGTCGCGCGTCGCGCCGACGGTGTCGACGAGCAGGTCCGCACCGGGGCGCAGCAGGTCGCGCAGGAGCGCGGTGTCCCGGCGGTCGCCCTGGAGGAACGTGGCACCGTCCGCCGTGAGGGCGTCGGCCACGGGGCCGCCGCGGCGCGCGACCACGTCGACCTGCCAGTCGTCACGGCCCCGGCCGGACGCGTCGAGGAGGGTGCGTGCCACCGCGGACCCGATGCCGCCGGTGCCGCCGAGGACGACGGCGCGTCTGGTGCTCATGGGGACACGGTAGCCCCGGCGCGGCAGCGCGAGGTGCCGACGTGGGGCCCGCCGCCTCGCCCACCCGGGGGTCAGACCCCCACGGTCTCCGGCTCGTGCCGCCACCAGTCGAGCAGGGAGCCGTCGTACACACGCACCTTCTCGTGCCCGAGGAGCGTCAACGCGAGCGCATCGACGCACGCCGCGCTGCCGACCCCGCAGTACGTGACGATCTCGTCGGCGTCGAGCACCGGGGCGAACGCCTGCTCCAGCGCGGGCCGACGCAGCCAGGCGTTCGTCACCGGGTCGACGAGAGTGTCGATCGTGATCGGGACACTGCCCGGGACGACGGGCGGGTGGTCGGCACCGAGCGACGCCGCGGGAGCGGCGAGCACGAGTGCTGCCGGTTCGGTGCCGGACACCGCTCGTGCGACACGGTCGTGGTCGACCCACATCGGCCGTTCCTCGCCCGCGAGGAACGCGTCCGACGCGCCGCCCGTCGGCCTCGCCGTGAGGGCGCCGACCCGGACCGGCCGGCCCTCGTCACGCCACTTCGTGAAGCCGCCGTCGAGCACCGCGACCGAGTCGAAGCCGAACGACCGGAAGGTCCACCACAGCCGCGCCGACCACTCGCCGACGCTGTCGTCGTAGACCACCACCGTGCAGTCGTTCGTGACGCCGAGGGCCCGCGCGGCAGCTTCGAAGCGCTCGGCGTCGGGACGGGTGAAGGGGAGGTCGGCGTCGGGTGCCGAGAACGCGTCGACGAGGTCGGCGTAGCGGGCGCCCGGCACGTGGCCGGATCGCTCGTAGGAGTCCTCTGCCGAGGCCCACTCGGTGCCGAGGCCGGCACCCGTGGCATGCACCGACGCGTCGAGCACGACGAGCTCGTCAGCACCGAGGTGGTCTGCGAGCCACTGCGTCGACACGAGTGGTGAGGTCAGGACGGGGGCCATGGGCGTCACGATAACCGGCGCCCCTGACGCGCGGGAGGAGTTGCGACACATCGCGCAACCCGGGTGCCTGCTCGACGCCGGTGGTCGACGATCCGCCCGCGCCACCTCCTGCACGCACGGCGGCGGCCCGCCCCGGAACCGGGACGGGCCGCCGCCGTCATGCGCGTGCGAGCGGGGTCAGTGCGCCGCGGTCGGGATGCTGCCGGTCGTGCCGGACCCGGCGTGCGCGAGCCGCTCGAGCCGCACGGACTGCCGGTTGATGAGCAGGCCACCGGCGAGGGCGACGAGCACGAGCACGCCCGCCGAGATGCCGAACGCCACGTGGTACCCGTCGAGCACCGCCTGCGCCTGCTGCAGCTTCGTCGGCGCCGCGGTCAGCCCGGACAGCCGGTCGTCCACCACGTCCGCGAAGATCGTGGAGAGCAGCGCCGTGCCGATCGAGCCACCGATCTGCTGCATGGTGTTGACCGTCGCCGAGGCCACGCCCGCGTCCGCCCGCGCCACACCGGTCGTCGCCGTGTTCATGGCCGAGGAGAAGATCGTGCCCATGCCGAGACCGATCACGATCAGTGCCGGCAGGACCGTGCCCGCGTAGGAGCTGTCGAGGTCGGTGCGGAGGAGCAGCAGGAGCCCGGTCGCGGCGACGAGGCCACCGGCGAAGATGAGCACCTTCGGCCCGACGCGGGGGAGCAGACGTCCACCGATCTGGGTCGCGGAGATCATGATCGACAGCGGCATCGGCAGGAAGGCCAGGCCGGTCTGCAGCGCGCTGAAGCCGAGCGTCTGCTCGAGGTAGTAGGTCAGGAACAGGAAGATGCCGAACATGCCGATCGCCACCAGGCCGATCGCGATGAACGAGCCGCCGCGGTCACGGTTCAGCACGACGCGCAGGGGGAGCAGCGGGTGGGCGACCCGGGTCTCGATGAACACGAAGGCCGCGATGAGCACGACGCCGGCCGCGAGCATGACGATGGTCAGGGGCGCGTCCCAGCCGTTGGTCTCGGCGTTCGAGAAGCCGTAGACCACGCCGACGAGGCCGGCGGTGATGGTGAGCACACCCGCGACGTCGATGCGGGGACGGTCGGCCTTCGGCGGCTTCGCCATGAAGACCAGCGCGCCGATCACGCCGAGGACGGCGAAGACGACGTTCACGTAGAGGCACCAGCGCCACGACGCGTACTCGGTCAGCACACCGCCGAGCAGCAGGCCGATCGCCGCACCCGAGCCGGCGATGGAACCGAAGATGCCGAACGCGCGACCGCGCTCCTTCGGGTCACGGAACGTCGTCGTGAGCATGCCGAGCGCAGACGGTGCGAGCAGCGCGCCGAACACGCCCTGCAGCGCGCGGGCGGCGACGAGCAGCCCGAAGGAGTCGGCCAGGCCGCCGAGCACCGAGGCGACCGCGAAGCCCACGAGCCCGATGATGAAGGTGTTCTTGCGGCCGAAGAGGTCACCCAGGCGTCCGCCGAGCAGCAGGAGCGACCCGAACGCGAGCGAGTAGGCGGTGACGATCCACTGCCGCTGGTCGGTGCCGAAGCCGAGGTCGGTCTGAGCCGACGGGAGCGCGATGTTCACGATGGTGGCGTCGAGCACCACCATGAGCTGGGCGAGGGCGATGACCGCCAGGGCGATCCAGCGGCGGTTGCTCTTGTCGGGCGTCGACGCGGGGGTCGTCGGTGCTGCCCCGGTGGGGGCGGCCCCGGTGGGAGCCGGCACGGTGTGTTCTGCCGTCACGGCAGCCTCCTTCTGAGAAGGGTGGTGGTGGCGGAGCACGCGCCGTCGAGCGCTTCGCGAGGAGGTGGAACCGGATGCGGTGCATCCGTTTGTGGTCAGTGTAGACTGAAACGGACGGACCGCATCCGTTTGTTCCCAGAAATTCCGACTACGTTCGATCCGTGAGCACCACCGAGTCCGCGCCCGACCTCGAGCGCCCCCTGCGCGCCGATGCCGCGCGCAACCGTGAGCTGATCCTGCAGACGGCTCGCCGGTGCTTCGCGGAGCGCGGGCTGTCGGTCACGCTCAACGACATCGCGCACGAGGCCGGGGTCGGCGTCGGCACGGTCTACCGTCGGTTCGCCGACAAGGACGCCCTGATCGAGGCGCTCCTCGCGACGAAGTTCGAGGCGATGAACGACGCCGCGGCACGTGCGGCGCAGGAGACCGACCCGCGCGAGGCACTGCGGGTCTACCTGATGGGGGTGTTCGAGTTCCGGGCGCGTGACCGGGCACTCGCGGACGCCATCGTCCGCGCCGGCAAGGCCCGACCGTCGATCGTCTCCGAGCGCGACCGGCTCGAACGACAGGTCGCGGTCATCATCGAGCGCGCCGAACGGGCCGGCGTCGTCCGTGCGGGCTTCGACTACCGCGACCTCCCGATGCTCACGACGATGGTCGGCGCGGTCGCGGACGTGACCCGCGCGCACGACCCGGACGCGTGGCGGCGCTACGCCGAGGTCGTGCTCGAGGGCGTGCTCCCGGGCGGCACCACCGCGCCGATGACCGGCGACCCGCTCGACCGCACGTCGATCGAGCGGGCGCTGCACGCGCAGTCCTGACCGTCGCCCGCCGCACGCGCACGCGCACGCGCACGCATGCGCTCGCCGCACGCGCATGCGCCCGCCGCACGCGCAAGCGGGGCCGTGCGCCCGCGCCGGCTACAGCCAGCTCGGCAGCCAGTAGTGCGACCGGATGAAGTCCCACGGCCTCTGCATGCCGGTCCACATCGGGAACCAGTACGCCGACGCCAGCACGACCACGCCGAGGTACACCCCCACCCAGGTGATCGCCCGCGTCCGTCGGCCGCGCGGGTCGTCCCGTGACCCGAGCACGAGCCCGATCGCGGCGGCCAGCGCCATCACCATGAAGGGTTCGAACGCCACCGTGTAGAACTGGAACACCGTGCGGTCGACGTAGAGCAGCCACGGCAGGTACCCCGCCGCGACGCCGAGCAGCACGAAGCCGTACTCCCACCGGCGACGCAGCACCCAGAGCACGAGCAGGGCGACCGTGGCGATCACCGCGGCGTACCAGATGAACGGGTTCGCGATGCTCGTGATGGCCTCGCCGCAGCGCGTCGCCGTGCAGCCGTCCTGCCCGGCGTCCGTGCCGACGTAGTACATCGACGTCGGCCGCTGCATCACGAGCCAGAGCAGCGGGTTCGCCTGGTACGAGTGCGGCGTGTGCAGACCGATGTTGAAGCCGTAGATCTCCGACTGGTAGTGCCACCAGTCCTGCAACGAGTCCGGCACCCAGGCGAGCACCCCGGTCCAGCGTTCCCCACCCGTGCCGATCCAGTTGCGGTCCCACCCGCTCTTCGACACGAACCACCCGGTCCACGACGCGAGGTACGTGGCGGCCGCGATCGGCACCGTGAGCAGGAACGACACGGGGGCCTGTTGCAGCAACGCGCTGGACGCCCAGAACTCCACGCCCGCACGACGCCGCAGCATCATGTCGCTGAGCACCGCGTACAGGCCGAAGAACGCCAGGAAGTAGAGTCCCGACCACTTGGTCGCGGCCGCCATCCCGAGCGCGAGCCCCATCGCGAGCAGCCACGGCCGCCAGAGCAGCACCGGACCCCAGAGCGTGTCCCGGTTCGCCTCCGCCCGCCGGCGCACCCACGCGTCGAGGCGGCGCTCGGTCCACCTCCGGTCGAGCAGGAGCGCTCCCGCACCGAGCACGACGAAGAACGTCAGGATGCCGTCGAGCAGCGTCACCCGGGAGAGCACGATCGCCTGCCCGTCGATCGCGAGCAGGAACCCGGCGAGCGTGCCGACCATCGTCGACCGGAAGAGCGACCGGGCGATGAGGGCGGTGAGCAGGACCGTCGCGGTGCCGAGCACGGCGACCGTGAAGCGCCACCCGAACGAACTGTCCGCGCCGAACAGCAGCATCCCGAGCCCGATCAGGTACTTGCCGAGCGGGGGATGGGCGATGAACTCGGCGGCGCTCGTGAAGATGTCGGTCTCGCCGGAGGCGAAGCGCTGGTCGGTCGTCCGGACGCCGTCCCCGGTCGGGTTCGGCGGCCAGGTGCCCTCGTACCCGAGGTGCACGATCGACCAGCCGTCCTTAACGTAGTACGTCTCGTCGAACACCAGGCTGTGTGGGTGCCCGAGGCCGACGAGCCGGAGCACGGCGGCGAGCAACGTGACGGCCAGCGGACCCGTCCACCGCCAGACGGCGACGCGTCGACCCGTGGACAGTGTCCGTGCCCACCAGTCGTCGAGGCGGGAGCCGACCGGCTCGTCGGGCACGGCCGTGCGGTCGTCGGTCAGCTCGCTCGTCATCGCAGTGCATCCTACGGATCGCTCCCATGACGCCACTGGCACCACAATGGGGAGGTGATCGTCCTCGCAGCCACCCCCATCGGCAACCTCGGCGACGCGTCGCGCCGACTCGTCGAGACCCTGTCGAACGCGAGCGTCGTCGCCGCCGAGGACACCCGGACTGCGATCCACCTGATGCGGGCGCTCGGCATCGAGAACCGCCCGCGGCTCGTCGCACTGCACGAGCACAACGAGCGGGCGAAGGCGTCCGAGGTCGTCGAGCTCGCCCGTGACGAGGACGTGGTGGTCCTCACCGACGCCGGCATGCCGGCCATCAGCGACCCCGGGTTCCCCCTCGTCGAGGCGGCTGCCGCCGCAGGGGTCACCGTCACCGCCCTGCCCGGCCCGTCGGCCGTGCTCATGGCGCTCGCGGTGTCCGGCCTGCCGACCGACCGCTTCAGCTTCGAGGGCTTCCCGACCAGGAAGGGCGGCGAGCGACGCCGCCTGTTCGCGTCGCTCGCGGGCGAGCAGCGCACGATGGTCTTCTTCGAGTCGCCGCACCGGCTCGCCGACACGCTGGCCGACATGGCAGCCGGCTTCGGCGACGAGCGGCGCGCCGTCGTGTGCCGTGAGCTCACGAAGCTGCACGAGGAGGTCCGCCGCGACTCGCTCGCCGGGCTGGCCGCCTGGGCGGCGGAGGGCGTGCGCGGCGAGATCTGCGTCGTCGTCGAGGGATCGAGCGGCGCACTCGACGTCACGAGCATCGAGGACGGGGTCCGCCTGGTGCTCGAGCGGGTCTCCGCCGGGTCGCGCATGAAGGAGGCCGCGGTCGCGGTCGCGGACGCGACCGGGCTGTCGAAGCGCGACCTCTACGAGGGCGCGCTCGCGGCGCGGTAGGCGCGACCACGGTCGGACTGGAGGCGCGGTGCGGGCCCGCCCCGTTCCTCCCGTCCGGTTCTCCACAGGTGGCGCGCGGGGCGCGTCATGCGGCTGCCGCCCGCCCGTAGGATGGTCCGCATGTCCGACGGGTCCTCGTTCAGCATCACCACGCCGATCTTCTACGTGAACGACGTGCCCCACATCGGGCACGCCTACACCGAGGTCGCCGCGGACGTCCTCGCGCGCTGGCACCGGCAGCGCGGTGACGACACCTGGCTGCTGACCGGTACCGACGAGCACGGCCAGAAGATCCTGCGCACCGCCAGCGCCAACGACGTGTCGCCGAAGGAGTGGGCCGACCGCCTCGTCACCGACGCGTGGAAGCCGCTGCTCGACACCGTCGACGTCGCGAACGACGACTTCATCCGCACCACCGACGAGCGCCACGAGCGGGGTGTGACGGCGTTTCTGCAGAAGCTGTACGACGACGGCTTCATCTACGCCGGCGAGTTCGAGGGCTTCTACTGCGTCGGGTGCGAAGAGTACAAGCAGCCGAGCGACCTCGTCCCCGGCACGGGCGCGTACGAGGGGCAGCAGGTCTGCGCGATCCACTCGATCCCGGTCGAGGTGCTGTCCGAGCGCAACTACTTCTTCCGGATGAGCGACTTCGAGCAGCGCCTGCTCGACCTCTACGAGTCGAACCCGCAGTTCATCCAGCCCGAGAGCGTCCGCAACGAGATCGTCTCGTTCGTCAAGCAGGGCCTGCGCGACCTCTCGATCTCGCGGTCGAGCTTCGACTGGGGCATCACGATCCCGTGGGACTCCGACCACGTGCTCTACGTGTGGTTCGACGCACTCCTGAACTACGTCACCGCTCTCGGGTACGGCAGCGACGACGACGAGGCGTTCCGGCGCCTGTGGCCGAGCGTGCACATCGTGGGCAAGGACATCGCTCGGTTCCACGCCGTGATCTGGCCCGCCATGCTGATGGCTGCCGGCCTGCCCGTGCCCGAGCGGGTGTTCGGCCACGGCTGGCTCCTCGTCGGCGGCGAGAAGATGTCGAAGTCGAAGCTGACCGGCATCGCGCCGTCGGAGATCACCGACACGTTCGGTTCGGACGCCTTCCGGTACTACTTCCTCCGGGCCATCACCTTCGGGCAGGACGGCAACTTCAGCTGGGAGGACATCTCCGCCCGGTACTCCGCCGACCTCGCGAACGGCTTCGGCAACCTGGCGTCGCGTCTGGTGGCGATGCTGCAGAAGTACTTCGACGGGACCGTCCCGTCGCGCGGTGCGCTGAGCGCCTCCGACGAGGCCATCGACGCCCTCGCGGTCTCCGTCACCGAGCGTGCCGACGCCGCCATCCAGGCGTTCGCCCCGCACGAGGCGATCGCCGCCGTGTGGGAGCTCGTGGACGCGCTGAACGGGTACATCACCGAGCAGGAGCCCTGGGCCCTCGCGAAGGACGAGGCCCAGCGCGAGCGCCTCGGGACCGTCCTCGCGACCGCGCTGCGCGGTCTCGGCACGGTCAACGTCCTCGTGTCGCCGGTGATGCCGAAGGCCACGGCCAAGCTCTGGGCCTCGATCGGCGCCGGCGGCTCGGTCAGCGAGCAGCGCGTCGACCGTGCGTGGGAGTGGCAGGGAGCCGCGCAGGTGACCCCGCTCGAGTCCGGGCTCTTCCCGCGCATCGAGCAGGCGGAGCAGGGCGCAGCGTGACGGACGCGGCGCACGTCCGGGCACGTGGCGACGGCTCGTCCGGCGGGTCCTCTCGCGACCTGAGCTACCCGCCCCTGCCGCAGGCGCTCGTCGTGCCGGTGTACGACAACCACACCCACATGGAGATCGCCGACGGTGTCGGAGAGGGCGGCGACGGTCCGCTCGACTACCGCGAGCACCTCGACCGCGCGTCCAGCGTGGGCGTCCGCGGCGTCGTGCAGGTCGGCACCGACCTGGCGACCTCGGAGTGGTCCGCGCAGATCGCCGCGCGTGAGCCCCGTGTGCTGGCCGCCGTCGCGCTGCACCCGAACGAGGCCCCGGTGCTCGACGAGCAGGGACTCCTCGACGAGCACCTCGCCGGCATCGAGCGACTCGCGGCGCTGCCGCGCGTCCGGGCGATCGGCGAGACGGGGCTCGACTTCTTCCGCACCGGCGAGGACGGCCGTGCCGCCCAGGTCCGGTCGTTCGAGGAGCACATCCGCATCGCGAAGGAGCACGACCTCGCGCTGACGATCCACGACCGCGACGCGCACGACGCCGTGGTCGAGGTCCTCGACCGCGTGGGCGCTCCCGAGAAGACCGTCTTCCACTGCTTCTCCGGTGGCCCCGACCTCGCCCGGCTGTGTGCCGAGCGCGGGTGGTACATGTCCTTCGCCGGCACGGTCACGTTCAAGAACGCCCAGACGCTGCGCGACGCGCTGCAGGTGGCACCCAGACACCTGGTCATGATCGAGACGGACGCGCCGTTCCTCACCCCGACGCCGTACCGGGGGCGTCCGAACGCGCCGTACCTGATCCCGCTCACGCTCCGGTCGATGGCCGAGACCCTCGGCACCGACGCATCGATGCTCGCCGCACAGATCGCATCCACCACCGAGCTCGTGTACGGCGCATGGGACGCCGAACCCGTCACGGTGGACGAGTAGGCGTGGCAGCGCTCCTCGGCCCGGCGGAGATCCGGGACCTCGCCGCTCAGCTCGACGTGACCCCCACGAAGAAGCTCGGGCAGAACTTCGTGCACGACGCCAACACCGTGCGACGGATCGTCACCGCCGGGCGCGTCACCGCGGACTCGACCGTGCTCGAGATCGGTCCCGGGCTCGGCTCGCTCACCCTCGGACTGACCGAGACCGGCGCCTCGGTGACCGCCGTCGAGATCGACGGTCGACTCGCGGCGCAGCTCCCCGCGACGGTGTCCGCCATGCAGCCCGACGCCCGCCTGCACGTGGTGCACCAGGACGCCCTCGCGCTGACAGCAGACGAGCTCCCCGAAGCGCCGACCCACGTCGTGGCGAACCTGCCGTACAACGTCTCGGTGCCCGTCCTCCTGCACCTGCTCGCGACGTTCCCGACGATCGAACGCGTGCTCGTCATGGTGCAGGCCGAGGTCGGCTACCGCATCGCCGCGGGGCCCGGCAGCAAGGTCTACGGCGCCCCGAGCGTCAAGGCCGCCTGGTACGGCTCGTGGTCGACCGCCGGACAGATCAGCCGGCAGGTCTTCTGGCCGGTGCCGAACGTCGACAGCGTCCTCGTGGGCTTCGACCGTCACGACCAGCCCGGCGACGAAGCCCTGCGCGCGCAGGTGTTCGCCCTCGTGGACGGTGCGTTCCAGCAGCGGCGGAAGATGCTCCGGCAGAGTCTGTCCGGCGTGCTCGGCGGCAGCGCCCGGGCGTCCGAGGTGCTCACCGCGGCGGGGATCGACCCGACCGCGCGGGGCGAGGCCATCAGCCCGGACGACTTCGTGCGCCTCGGCCGGACGGCGCTCGACGCCGGCGCACAGGCACCGACTGCGCCTGAAGCGCCCTAGGCTCCTCGGGGTGCGTCGCCGGCCTTCCCGCCTCGCAGTGGGCATCACCGCCGCCTTCCTGCTCGGTGGCGCGACCCTCGTCGTGTTCGCCGTCCGTGGGGTCGTCCTCGACGTCACGGACGACACGTCGTGGGTGGCGATCGTGTCTGGGCTCTCGCTCGTCACGTGGGGTGTGGCCTTCCACCGCCTCGGCTCCGACGACGGGCACGGTCACGAGGCAGACGACGACGGGCCGCTGCTGCGCGACGGGGTCGGTTCTGCGGCCCTCTTCGCCATGGCCGGCACCGGCGCGTACTGGGCCAGCCGGAGCCTCTTCGGACACTCGGCGACCGTCGCGATCGCGATCGCGGCGACGATCGTCGGCCTGCAGGTGCTCAACCGGTGGCTCGACGCGGTGCTCGCCCGCCGCAGGGCCGACGGCGCCGGCTCCGGGGCGGCAGGCCTCGCGGTCGATGACCACTGAGTCCGGACTGTTCCGGCTCGCCGCTCGTCGCTCTACGCTGACGCCATGACCGACGGCACGGTACGGACGCACGCGCAGGGCATGGCGACGGGCCGAGTCACGGCGGCCACGGGCAGGACGCCGACCGACTGGTACGCCCTGCTCGACGCCGCCGACGGCCGGTCGATCGGGCACACTGCGATCGCCGGGCACCTCGTCGGCCTCGGCGTCGACCCGTGGTGGGCACAGGGCGTCACGATCGGCTACGAGCAGTCGCGCGGACTCCGCATCCCGGGGCAGCGGTCCGACGGCACCTTCGCGGTGTCGGCGTCGCGCCAGGTCCCGGGGGAGCGGGAGTCCGTGCTCGACCGGATCGTCACGCTGTGCTCCGACGTGTTCGGCTTCGCCCCCACGTCCGAGCGCCGCGGTGGCAAGCGCCCCTCGGCACGGTGGACGTTCCCGGACCGCGAGTCCGTCCTCGTGACCACCGAGGACGGACCCCGCGAGGGCACGGTGCGGATCGCGGCGCAGCGCGAACGACTGACCGGTCCGGACCGGATGCCCGAGGCCAAGGCGAGCCTGCAGGAGCTCCTCGCCCGGTTCTAGTGACCGCGGCTCGCCATCGCCTCGAGGATCTGCTGGTGCGTCCCGTCGCGCTCGGCCCACCGCAGCGGCTGCACGTTCTCGACGAGGATCTCCGGCGCCGCACCCGACTCGATCAGGCGCATCACCTCGTCGGTGAAGGCGTCGAGCGGCATCCCGCCGAAGTCCTGACCACCCATCAGCTCGGTCTGCACGGCCGGCGGCACGAGTTCGAGCACGGACACCGAGCTGCCGACGAGCTGCTGCCGGAGCGCCTGCGTGTACGAGTGCACGGCTGCCTTCGTGGCGTTGTAGGTGGGCGTCGCGGTCAGCGGCACGAAGGCGAGGCCCGACGACACGGTCATGAGCGTCGCGGCGGGGCGGGTGAGCAGGTGCGGCAGGAACGCGTCGATGAGCCGGATCGTGCCGACGAGGTTCGTCTGGACGGTCTCGAGCGCGTCACCGATGTGGTCGGGGGAGCGGAGGTCCTCGTTCCGCATGATGCCCGACATGGTGACGACGGTGTCGAGTTCCGGGTACCGGCCGAGGACGTCCTCGGCCGCGGCGCTGATCGAGTCCCCGTCGGCGACGTCGATGACGACCGTGCCGAAGCCGTGCTCGGCGGCGAGGGCGTCGAGGCGGTCCTGCCGGCGACCGCCGATGACGACGGTGCTCCCGGCTGCCTGCAGCCGCTGGGCGAGTGCGAGGCCGAGGCCCGAGGTGGCGCCGGAGATGAAGACGGTGCTGTTCGTGGTGTCCATGCCGTCCACGATGCTCCCGGTCCTGCGGCGGCTCCAGGGCGCGTGCATCGGGGGACCGCCGATCCCTGGCTCTGCTGCGAGGAGCGGTGCACGATGGAGTCGTGGACCGCCCTGCCCTCGCCGACTTCCTGCGCCGCCGCCGCGAGCTCCTGCGTCCGGAGGACGTCGGGCTCGGCACCGGCGCTCGTCGGCGGACGCCGGGGCTCCGTCGCGAGGAGGTGGCCGCCCTCGCAGGGATGAGCGTGGACTACTACACGCGCTTGGAGCAGCAGCGCGGGCCGCAGCCGTCGGAGCAGATGGTGGCGGCGATCGCCCGAGCGCTCCGGTGCAGCCTCGACGAGCGCGACCACCTGTTCCACCTCGCCGGGCACACCGCTCCGGTCCGGATGCACCGTGCCGACCACGTCGACCCCGCCATCCTGCGCGTGCTCGACCGGCTCGAGGACACCCCGGCGATCGTGGTGAGCCACCTGGGCGAGACCCTCGTCGAGAACCGGCTCGCGCGGGCGCTGCTCGGCGGCTCGGTCGACCTGCCCGGCAACGAGCGCTACCAGGCCTGGCGCTGGTTCGTGACCGGCACGGAGCTGGCGAAGTACGCGCCCGAGCAGCACGAGCGCCTCGGGCGCGTGGTGGTCGCCTCGCTCCGGGCCGCGGTCGGACTGGCCGGGCCGAACGACCGTCGGGCGACCGAGCTCGTCGCGGAGCTGCAGCGCCGCAGCCCGGCGTTCCGGGAGCTCTGGGAACGGCACGAGGTGTCGACGCGCTGGTCCGACAACAAGACGATCGTGCAGCCCGAACTCGGACGGATCACCGTGGACTGCCAGGTCCTGCACACCGACGACCAGGCGCAGGCACTCCTGCTCTTCACCGCGCCTCCGGGCAGCGAGGACGCCCAGAAGCTCGAACTGCTCGGTGTCGTCGGGACGCAGCAGTTCGGCCCCGACCGCGTCGCGCGCTGATCGTCAGCGGATCGTGGCGCCCCGGACGCGGAGGGCCTCGAGGACGGCCTGCGGGTCGTTGCACCGGAACCGCAGAGAACGAGCTCCGGCGATCTCTAGCTGCACGCCTGCTCCGTGGTCGAGCAGCACGGCGGTGCCGCCGCTGACGAGCCGGACGCCCAGTCCGCCGGAGTTCAGCGCGGTGAGCTGCACGACGCGCGCCGAGGTGATCTGCGCCGGGTCGATCCGTCGTCGGTACCACCACGGCCGCACCCGGACCTCGAGCAGCGCGTCGATGCGCACGACCATCCGCATCAGCACGATGCCGATGCCGAGGGCGAGCGTCAGCGCGAGGGTCACCACCACGACGCCGATGTCGGACCCGGACGGCGGTCGGTCCTGCCAACCGGCTGGGACGGCGAGCACGAGGGCTGCGATCCCCGCCGAGAGGGCGATCACGCCCCAGCCGATGATCGACGTCACGCGGCCGGACCGGACGGTCTCCTCGTACACGGGGTGGTCCATGCGTTCCACCCTCCCACACAGCTCGGGACCGCTCCGCGCAACGCCGCGTCACACACTTGGGCACGTGCGGTATACCGTGCCTAGGGTGGGCGGGTGAGCACTCCCCGCGTGTACGTCATCCACGAGAACCCCGAGTGGTTCCCGCCGCTCGCCGCCGCCTTCGCAGCCGAGGGCGTCCCGGTCGAGGAGATCCTCCTCACCGAGGGGCAGATCGACCTCGCAGCCGAGCCCGCGCCGGGCGTCTACTGGAGCCGCATGTCGGCGAGCAGCCACACCCGCGGCCACGGGCACAGCAAGGAGTACACCCGCGCGCTCCTCGGCTGGCTGGAGCGCGCCGGACGGACGGTCGTCGGGGGCAGCAACGTCCTCGAGCTCGAGGTCTCGAAGGTCGCCCAGCACGGGTTGCTGCAGGCGGCCGGGTTCGACGTCCCGAGCACGACCGCCGTGTTCGGCACGGGGCCGCTCAAGCAGGCCGCCCGCACCTTCACCGGCGGGCAGGACGGCCCCTTCATCACGAAGCACAACCAGGGCGGCAAGGGCCTCGGCGTCCGTCGCTTCGACTCGCTCGCCGAGTTCGACGCCTACGTCGACGGCCCCGAGTTCGAGGAGCCCGTCGACGGCATCACCCTGCTGCAGGAGTACCTGACGGCCCGCGAGCCGTTCATCACGCGCGCCGAGTTCGTCGGCGGCGAGTTCGTCTACGCGGTCCGGGTGGACACGAGCGCCGGCAGCTTCGAGCTCTGCCCCGCCGACGCGTGCGAGGTCCCGCAGGCCATCGCCGGGGCGGTGTGCGACGTCCCCGGCGCCGAGGCCCCCGGGGCACCCGCCGCATTCAGCCTGCGCGAGGAGGTCACGGCGGAGCACCCGCTCGTGCAGCGGCTCCGCGCGTTCCTGGCCCTGCACGGCATCCAGATCGCGGGCGTCGAGTTCATGGAGACCACCGACGGCCGCACCGTGGTCTACGACATCAACACGAACACGAACTACAACCCCGCCGTCGAGGCGGTCGCGCCGGTCTCCGGCCCGCGCGCGATCGCGCGCTACACCGGCGCGCTCCTCGAGCGCGACTTCGCAGCAGCGACCACGGCCTGAGACGACACCACCCACCGGTCTGGAGGCGCGGTGCGGGCCCGCCCCGCGCCTCCAGACCGTCACTCCCCACCAGCAAGGAACCACTCGTGCGATTCGGATACTGGACCCCGCTCTTCGGCGGCTGGCTGCGCAACGTCGAGGACGAGGACATGCCCGTCACCTTCGACTACGTGAAGCGGCTCGCGCAGCGTGCCGAGCGGATCGGGTTCGACCTGACGCTCGTGCCGGAGCTGAACCTCAACGACATCAAGGGGACGGCGGCGCCGAGCCTCGAGGCGTGGGCACTCGCGGCGGCACTCGCGGCGACGACCGAACGCCTCGAGATCATGGCGGCGATGCGGCCCGGCTACCACCTGCCGGCGGTGACGGCGAAGCAGGCGGCGACCATCGACGAGATCTCCTGCGGTCGCTTCACGTTCAACGTGGTGAGCGCCTGGTGGGCCGAGGAGGCCCGGCAGTACGGCGGCATCTTCTCGGAGCACGACGACCGGTACGCGCGCACCGAGGAGTTCGTGGCGATCCTCAAGGGGCTGTGGGCCGAGACGCCGTTCTCGTTCTCGGGCGAGTACTACGACGTGCAGAACACGCACCTCGAGCCGAAGCCGCGGGTCACGCCGCGCATCTACGCGGGCGGCGAGAGCGAGGCGGGCAAGAGCTCGATCACCCGGTTCGCCGACGCGTACCTGACGCACGGCGGCACGGTGGACGAGCTCCGCACGAAGATCGACGAGATGAAGCGTCGTCGCGAGGACGCGGGCCTGGCCCCGTTCGAGGCGTTCGGCATGGCCGCGTACGTGATCGTGCGCGAGACCGAGGAGGAGGCGCAGGCCGAGCTGGCGCGCATCACCGACGTACAGCACGGCAAGGCGTACGAGTCGTACCAGGACTTCATCTCGAAGTCGCAGCTCGAGCACGTGCCGTCGCTCGAGGACTACTCGGTGTCGAACCGCGGCCTGCGCCCCGGCTTCGTCGGCACTCCGCAGCAGGTCGCCGACCGGATCCGGGAGTTCGAGGACGCCGGGGTCGACACGCTCCTGCTGCAGTTCTCGCCCCAGGCCGAGGAGATGGAGCGCTTCGGCGAGCAGGTCATCCCGCTCGTCCGCGCGTCCGTCCCCGCCGAGCCGGTCGCCTGATGGCCGCCGAGGACGACTGGGCGTTCGAGACCCGGCAGATCCGCGCCGGGTTCAAGGCCGACCCCGGGTTCGGCGGGAACGTCCCGCCGATCGCGCAGACCGCCGCCTTCGTCTACCCGTCGGGCGAGGACGCCGCGGCGCGCTTCCTGCTCGACGCCCCCGGGCACACGTACTCGCGGGTGAACAACCCGTCGGCGGCGGCCCTCGAACGGCGCATCGCGGACCTCGAGGGCGGTGTCGGTGCGCTGGCCCTGGCGTCGGGGCAGGCGGCGACCTCACTCGCCGTCCTCGGCGTCGCCCGCGCCGGCGACCACGTCGTCTCCAGCGCCTCGCTCTACGGCGCGACGTACACGCTCTTCGCATCGACCCTCCGCGACCTCGGGATCACGTTCACCTTCGTGCAGGACCCGACCGACCTGGCGGAGTGGGCCGCGGCGGTGCGCCCGGAGACCCGGGCGTTCTTCGGCGAGAGCATCCCGAACCCGCGCGGCGACGTGCTCGACTTCGCGGGGGTGGCCGGCGTCGCGCACGAGGCCGGGGTCCCGCTCATCGTCGACAACACGATCGCGACGCCGTACCTCGTCCGGCCGATCGAGCACGGCGCGGACATCGTCGTGCACTCGGCGACGAAGTACCTCGCCGGCCACGGCAGCGCGATCGCCGGGATCATCGTCGACAGCGGGAACTTCGACTGGGCGGCACACCCGGAGAAGTACCCGCAGCTGACGACGGTCGAGCAGTCCGGGTTCGCCGGCACGGCCTTCGCCGACAAGTTCGGCCGCCGGGCGTTCATCCAGCGCACCCGGTCGAAGCTCTCGGCGGACCTCGGCCCGGCGATCGCGCCCTTCAACGCGTTCCTCGTCCTGCAGGGCATCCAGACGCTGTCGCTCCGGATGGACCGACACGTGTCCAACGCGGCGACGGTGGCCTCGTGGCTGGACGCGCACGCCCAGGTCGAGCACGTGCACTACGCGGGCCTGCCCTCGTCGCCGTGGCACCACCTGCAGCAGCGGTACGTGCCGAAGGGGCCTTCAGCGGTGCTGGCGTTCGACCTGGCGGGCGGCGTCGACGCGGGGCGACGGTTCGTCGGCGCGCTCGAGCTGTTCGACCACGTGTCGAACATCGGCGACGTGCGGTCGCTCGTCGTGCACCCGGCCTCGACGACGCACGTGCAGATGACCCCGACGGAGCGTGCGGCGGCGGGCGTGGGCGAGGGGCTCATCCGGCTGTCGATCGGCCTCGAGCACGTGGACGACGTCCTCGCCGACCTGGAGCGCGGGTTCGCGGCAGCCGCAGCGGGATAGGTTGGGCGCATGACCTCGCTGGCCGCTCCGACCCGCGTGCGGACGCGCGCTCCCGGCAAGATCAACGTCTACCTCTCCGTCGGTGCGCTGCAGGACGACGGCTACCACGACATCGCGACGGCGTACCAGGCGGTGTCGCTGTACGAGGACGTCTCCGCCGAACCGGCCGACGACTTCTCGGTCACGTTCACCGGTCCGATCGACACGAGCACGGTGCCGACGGACGAGTCGAACCTGGCGATCCGGGCCGCTCGGCTCGTGGCGGACGCCTCCGGGTACCGCGGGGGCGTCCGGCTGACGATCGACAAGCAGGTCCCGGTCGCCGGCGGCATGGGCGGAGGGTCGGCGGACGCCGCGGCGACGTTGCTCGCCGTCGACACGCTCTGGGGCACCGCCCTCGGGCGCGAGGAGCTCCTCCGGCTCGCGGCGCAGCTCGGGGCGGACGTCCCGTTCGCCTTCGCCGGGGGCACCGCGGTCGGCACCGGGCGCGGCGACGAGCTCAGCCCGGCGCTCGCGAAGGGCGAGTTCCACTGGGTCCTCGCCCTGAGCGACGAGGGCCTCAGCACGCCGGTCGTCTACCGCGCGCTCGACGAGCACCGGGATCGCTACCGTGCGGACATCGCCCCCGCGCCGACGACGCCGGTGGTCGAGGCGCACGTGCTGCAGGCGCTCCGCGCGGGCGACCCGTCGCTGCTCGCCGACTGCCTGCACAACGACCTGCAGGCTCCGGCGATGCGGCTCCAGCCGTCGCTCGCCTCGACGATCGAGATCGGCGAGAAGGCCGGCGCGCTCGCGGGTCTGGTGTCCGGCAGCGGTCCGACCGTGGCGTTCCTGGTCGCCGACCGGGACACCGCGCTCGAGGTGCAGGTCGAGCTGAGCGCGGCCGGCATCGTCGCGGTCCGGGCGACCGGGCCGGTGCACGGCGCCCGCGTCGTGCACTGAGGGACGGCCTCGGGCGTCAGCCCTTCACGTACTCCGTGACGACGACCGTGCCGCGCTTCCAGTGCTGTTCGGCGTCGAAGCCGTGTGCGGCGAGGATCTGCGCCGTCTCGGGCTGGATGTTCCGCGCCTTCGGGGTGCCGCCGACGAACCACACCGTGTCGATGTCGTGCAGACGTGCCGGGATGTTCGCCGCGAGGTCGCCGGTCTGGTCCCACAGGACGCCGGACTCCGGGCCGTCCTTGCGGATGCCGAGGTCGGTCATCCCCGTGAACGCAGCGGGGTACGAGATGCGGATGATGTCTGCCGTCGTCCCGGGGTGGCCGTAGACGCTGCCGAACACGACGCCCTCGTCCGCGTCGACCCGGTTCTTGCCGCGCTCCGCGGCGATGAACGCGGCGGCGCTCGCCCACGTCGAGTCCTGCTTCGCCCGCGGCTGCTTCACGAGGACGGCGGCGGGGACCGAGGCGACGAGCACGACGGCGACGGCCGCGGCGAGCAGTGCCTTCGGACGGACCAGGGTCAGCGCGAGCGCGATGAGGAGTGCCACGAAGGGCAGGCTCAGCGAGGCGTACTTCGGCGAGTAGAGGTGCTTGCCCATGGCCGTCGCGAGCACGAGCGTCGCGGTCGGCAGCAGGACGAGGGGCAGCGCGACCCGGACGGCCTGGGCGCGGACGAGCGAGCGGATGCCCGCGGAGCGCCGGTGTGCCGCGGCGAGGACGCCGACCACCCCGACGACGAGCAGGGTCCATGCGAGCGCGGCGTAGGCGTTCGACCCGCCGAACCACGCGGTCGCGAACACCTGGTCGGCGGTGCGCTTCCCGATGCCCGTGATCCACGCCACCTGCTTCGACTGCGAGGCGACCTCGAGCACGACGGGGGAGACGAGCACGGCGGCGGCGCCGGCGGCGACCACCCAGCGGAGCAGGACCCCGCGGGTGACCAGCGCCGGACCGGGCGCGGCGGAGTCGCGGGAGTCGAGCGTCCGGCGGAGTCGGCTCCGGTCGGCCAGGAGCGTCCACACCAGTGCGACGCCGTGCGAGACGACCGCGAGCGAGAGGTACACGTTGAAGGTGACGGCCACGAGGGCGAGCGCACCGTAGGCGATCCACCAACGCAGGGCACGGTCGCTCCGCGAGCGCCGGACGGCGGTGAGCCCGACGAGGGTGAGGCAGACGGCGAACGTCGTGATGGTGGCGTAGGGACGTCCCTCGGTGCCCGCCCACTGCACCCGGGGCAGGGCGATGAAGACGAGTCCGGCGACGATGCCGAGCCGGCGGCCGCCGAGCCGACGACCGAGGGCGACGAGCAGGCCGGCGGCGACGCCGACCGCCAGCGCGCTCGGGAACCGGAGGGTGAACGGGCTGTACCCGACGAGCCAGAACCAGGCGTGCATCAGGGCGTAGTAGAGGCCGTGCACCGCGTCGACGCTGTGCAGTTCGGCCCAGAGCTGGCCCCAGGACCGCTGGGCGCTCGTGACGGTCGCGGCCTCGTCGTACCAGAGCGAGGGCACCCAGGCGAAGGCCGCGGCGACGGCGACGCCGAGCGCACCGACGGTCAGTTCGGGGGTGCGGACGAGGGCCAGGCCGATCGAGCCAGCGACCCCTCGGGAGCGCGAACGGACCGAGGCGAGCCCCGCGTGGGCGGGGATGCCGATGGAGCCGGTCCGAGGTGCAGTCACACCGAGGACGGTAGCGGGACCGGCTGGGCGGTGGCCCGGCGCACGGACAGCCCCCACTGAGAGTTCCGCAGGCCGTCACCCGGGGGACACCCTGCCGCCGACCGGCGGTTGCCGCCGGTGCTGTGCGGGCACGGCCGGTGTCGTGCCGACGCGGCCGGTATCGTGCGGTGGGATGACGAAGTTGCGGATCCGCGACGCCGCGCGGTACCTCGGCGTGAGCGACGACACCGTCCGACGGATGGTCGACGCCGGGACGTTCACGCCGGGCACCGACGCCTCGGGTCGGACGGTGCTCGACGGTGCCGAGCTCGCCGCGCACATCCGTGGTCGCGGGGGCCAGCTCGACGATCCGTCCGGCACTCGCAGCTCGGCCCGGAACCGCTTCGTCGGGATCGTCACCGACCTGGTCGTCGACGGCGTGATGGCGCAGGTCGAGCTGCAGAGCGGGCCGCACCGGGTGGTGTCGCTGATGAGCGCCGAGGCCGTGCGCGACCTCGGGCTCGCGGTCGGGGCGGTCGCGGTGGCCTCGGTGAAGGCGACGATGGTCTCCGTCGAGGTCCCGGCACCGGAGGCGGACGCATGACGACCCCCGACGCCGGATCCCTCGCCGCCCGCCGCCGGCTGACCTCACGCACCGCCGCGCTCGCCGGGGCCGGGGATCGTGCCACGGACGCGCTGTCCCGGGCCTCCGTCCTCGTGGTCGGTGCCGGTGGACTCGGTGCTCCCGTGCTCGCGCTGCTCGCGGGCAGCGGACTCCGACGCATCACGATCGTCGACCACGACACCGTCGACGTCTCGAACCTCGCCCGGCAGACGCTCTTCTCGGCGGCCGACGTCGGGCACGCCAAAGCGGTGTGCGCCGCCGCTCGGGTCCGCGCCGTCGACGCGGTGACCGAGGTCGTCGCCATCCGGGAGCGCTTCCGGTCCGAGCACGTCGCCGGGCACGACGTCGTGGTGGACGCCGCGGACAGCGTCGAGGTCACCCGTGCGGTGTCGGACGCCTGTGCCGACGCGGGCATCCCCTTCGTGTGGGGGACCGTCCTCGGCTACGACGGCCAGGTGTCGGTGTTCCACGACGCCGCCCCGGAGCCCGTCGACTTCCACGACCTGCACCCCGAGGCCCTGCCGGACGAGGGGTCCTGCGCCCTCGACGGCGTGCTGCCCGCCCTCTGCGGCGCAGTCGGCTCGGTGATGGCCGCGCAGGTGACCGCTCTCGTCGCCGGCCTCGGCGAACCCCTGCTCGGGCGGGTGCTCACGGTCGACGCACGCCGGTGGCGCTGGACGGAGAGCCCGGTCCGTCGTGGCCCCGCGTCACGCCGTCCCGCGCCGTCGGTCGACGCGGAACCGGAGCGGATCGCGCCCGGCGAGCTCGCACGGCGGCTCGACGACCCGGGCCGCCGGACCGTCCTCGTGGACGTCCGGACCGACGAGGAACTGGTGACCGGGGTCGTGCCCGGCAGCCGTCGCCCGGGGCCGGAGGACGAGCCCGGCGGTGCGGACGCGACCGACGTCGTCGTGGTCTGTGCGAGCGGCGTGCGGGCGACCGCCTGGGCCCGGCAGCACCCCGGCGCGGTCGTGCTCGACGGCGGCATCATTGCCTGGCGGCGCGAGGGACTGCCGGTCACCGCAGATGCGGCTACGATCGCAGAGTGACGTCGCGTCTGCGGAAGAAGTGCTTGTCCCTGCTCCTCGGGACGGGCGTCGCCGCCCTCGTGCTCACGGGCTGCTCGTCGCAGCCGGACACCACCGGCACGCCGTCGGCATCGAGCACTGCGACCGGCTCGATCACGGTGTTCGCGGCCGCATCGCTCCAGGAGACCTTCACGACGCTCGGTGACCGGTTCGAGGCGGCGCACCCGGGCGCGACCGTGACGTTATCGTTCGCCGGCTCCAGCGACCTCGTCAGCCAGATCCAGAACGGCGCACCGGCGGACGTGTTCGCTTCGGCGGACGAGGCGAACATGGCGAAGCTCGGGTCGAGCGACCTCGACGGCTCGCCCCGGGACTTCGCGACCAACGTCCTCGAGATCGCGGTCGCCCCGGGCAACCCCCGCGGTATCCGCTCGCTGGACGACCTCGCGGAGCCCGGCGTCCAGCTCGTCACGTGCGCGGCGCCCGTGCCGTGCGGAGCCGCGACCGCGAAGGTCGAACAGGCGTCCGGCGTCGACCTCCGACCGGTCAGCGAGGAGCAGTCGGTCACGGACGTCCTCGGCAAGGTGGAGTCCGGACAGGCGGACGCCGGGCTCGTCTACGTGACGGACGTCCGGGGGGCTGCCGGCAAGGTCGACGGCGTGCCCTTCGCCGAGTCCGCGGAGGCCGTAAACACGTACCCGGTCGGGGTGCTCCGGCAGTCGAGGAACCCGGCGCTCGCTCGGTCCTTCGCGGCGTACGTCCGCTCCGACGCGGGGCAGCGGGTGCTCGACGCCGCCGGCTTCGGGAAGCCCTGACCCGTGCCCGGACCACGCGAGGAGCGGCGCGGACCAGGCCGCACCGCCCGGTCCGCCCGCACGGCCGTGCCCTGGTGGCTCCCCGTCCCCGCGGTCCTCGGCGGCCTGTTCGTCGTCGTCCCCGTCCTCGCGATGGTCGGCCGCGTCGACTGGACCTCCTTCGCCGCCCTCGTCAGCTCGCCCGCGTCACTGAGCGCCCTCGGCCTGAGCCTCGGCACCGCCGCCGCCGCGACCGGCACCGCCTTCGTCCTCGGCTACCCCCTCGCGGTGCTGTTCTCGCGGTCCACCTCGCGCTGGGTCGGTGTCGCCCGGGCGCTCGTCCTCCTGCCGCTCGTGCTGCCGCCCGTCGTCGGTGGACTCGCCCTGCTCGCGGCGTACGGCCGGCTCGGCGTGCTCGGGGCGTTCCTCGACGGACACGGTCTCCGCATCGCGTTCACCACCACCGCCGTCGTCGTCGCGCAGACGTTCGTGGCGATGCCGTTCCTGGTCTCGTCGGTCGAGGGCGCCCTCCGGGTCCGCGGCGACCGGTACGAGCGGGTCGCGGCCACGCTCGGCGCGGGCCCGACCCGGACCTTCCTGACCGTCACGACACCGCTGGCCCTGCCCGGCATCGTGTCCGGCCTGGTGCTCTGCTTCGCGCGGGCGCTCGGCGAGTTCGGCGCGACGCTGACCTTCGCGGGCAGTCTGCAGGGCGTCACCCGGACCCTGCCGCTCGAGGTGTACCTGCAGCGCGAGATCGACCCGGACACCGCCGTCGCCCTCGCGCTCGTGCTCGTCGTCGTCGCGCTCGTGGTCATCGGCGCCGCGACCGTCCGGAACCGCGGGGCCGTCACGTGAGCGGCCTCCGCGCGCACGTCGTCGTCCCGGAGCGCGGCGTCGACGTCCGCCTCGAGGTCGCCGCGGGGGAGTGCGTCGCCCTGGTCGGGCCGAACGGCGCGGGCAAGAGCACCGTCGTCGAGGTCCTCGCCGGCCTCCTCCGTCCTCGCGAGAGCGCGGTGGTCCTCGCCGGCCGCGACCTCACGGCCATCCCGCCGCACCGCCGACGGGTCGGCCTGGTCGCGCAGCGCCCCGACCTCTTCCCGCACCGATCCGTCGCCCGGAACGTCGCCTTCGGTCCACGCGCCACCGGTGCGACCGGACGCCAGGCGCGGCACCGGTCCGCCGCGGCCCTCGCCGCCGTCGGGGTGGCCGGTCTGGCACCCCGTGCGCCGGACACCCTGTCCGGCGGCCAGGCCCAGCGGGTCGCCGTCGCCCGGGCACTCGCGGCGGCACCCGAGCTGCTCCTGCTCGACGAGCCCACCTCGGCGCTCGACGTCGACGCCCGCGCCGAGGTCCGCGCTGTCCTGGGCACGCTCCGCGCCGACCGTCCGGTGCTCCTCGTCACGCACGACCCGCTCGAGGCGGTGACCCTCGCGGACCGCGTCGTCGTGCTGGACGGCGGACGGGTCGTCGAGGAGGGCCCCGTCGCCACCGTGCTCGCGCGCCCGACCAGCGCGTTCGCCGCGGCGTTCTCGGGGCTGACACTGGTCCGTGGGACCGCCACCGCGACGGGGATCGCGCTCGACGGCGGGGGTGGGTTCGCGTCGACGACGCGCACCGTGCCTCCCGGTCGGCCCGCGCTGGCGACGTGGCACCCGACGGCGGCACGGCTGACGGCGGACGGCGACGGGCCAGCCCGCACCGTCGACGCGGTGGAGCCGCGCGACGGTCTGGTGCGGATCCGGGCCGGCGAGCTCGTGGCGGACGTCACGGTCGCGGTGGCCGCCGCGCTCGGTCCGGTGCCGGGGGACGTCGTGCACGTCGCCGTCCCGCCGGCCGAGGTGAGCGTGTACCCGGCGCCCTGACGTCGGCCGCGGGTCAGCCGCCGGCGAAGGGCGGCATGACGTCGACGACGCCGACGCCCGCGAGCGGGGTCGAGCGGTCGCGGGTGGTGACGCCGTCGACGAGGTAGGAGCAGCGCTCCTGCAGCGCCGTCCAGCGCTCCGGGTCGGCTGCGTCGACGGCGGCCAGGGCGTCGCCGAGGACGGCGGCGTCCGCGGTGGCCTCGTCCGCACCGACGGCGGCGCGGGCGGCGGCGAAGAAGCGCAGGGTCGGCACGGTCAGCCGCCGATCGCGCTCATGCCGCGGGTGGGGTGCACGAACTCGTCGCCGTCGTCGCCGTGGTCGCGCGGCTTCGCCCACATCGCGCGCTGCCAGAGCGCAGCGACCTGGTCGTCGTCGGCACCGGCGCGCATCGGGCCGAGCACGTCGGTCTCGTCGTCCGAGAACAGGCAGCTGCGGACGTGGCCGTCGGCGGTGAGCCGGGTCCGGGTGCAGTCGGCGCAGAAGGACTCGGTGATGCTCGCGATGATGCCGATCGTGCCGAGGTCGTCGCCTGCGCGGTGGTGCGCGTCGGTGTCGCGTGCCAGGACCCGGAAGCGTTCGGCCGGGGCGCCGTCGCGCGGGGCGTCGTCGGGCACCAGGGCGAACGACTCCGACAGCATCGCGCGGGTCTCGGCCGCTGTGACCATCTCGGTGCGGTCCCACACGTGGTCGGGGTCGAGCGGCATCTGCTCGATGAACCGCAGCTCGTGGCCGCGGTCGAGGCACCAGCGGAGCAGGTCGGGCGCCAGGGCGTCGTTCACGCCGCGGAGCAGCACGGCGTTGACCTTGATCGTCAGGCCGGCGTCGGCGGCGGCGTCGAGCCCGGCGATCACCTTGTCGAGGAACGGCCGGCGGGTGACGGTGGTGAAGACGTCGGGGTCGACGGTGTCGAGCGACACGTTGACCCGGCGGAGTCCGGCGTCACGCAGGGCCCGGGCGCGGTGGGCGAGGCCGATCGCGTTCGTGGTGAGCGACAGTTCGGGGGCGTCCGGCAGTGCCGCGCAGCGGGCGATGACGTCGACGAGGTCGTGCCGCAGCATGGGCTCCCCGCCGGTGAAGCGGACCTTCCGGATGCCGAAGCGCTCGGCGCCGAGCCGCACGAGCCGTTCGATCTCGGCCGCGGTCATCAGGGCGTCGTCCGGCGCGAACGGCAACCCGGCCGCCGGCATGCAGTAGGTGCACCGGAGGTTGCAGCGCTCGGTGAGGGACACGCGGAGGTCGACGGCGCGCCGACCGAACCGGTCGAGCAGGCCGTCGGGGGCGTGCCGGTCGTCCGGAGCGCTCCTGGGCGTCTCGGGGCCGCCGGTCGTGCCGAGCAGGATCGCGGGTGCCATGGGCGTCAGCGTACGGCGTCCGCGCGCTCCGGTGGCAGCGCGGCGGCGATCGGTGGACGGAAGGCCAGGCGTCGTCCCCAGCGGCGCCAGTCCTCGCGGCGGGTGCGGACCAGGGTGACGACCACGATGACGAGGACCGCCGCGGCGAGCCACCACCGGAAGGCGTCGGCCGACGGCCACACCCCGCGGAGGGCGATGGCGAGGCCGATCGACAGCCACTCCCACCGCCCGGAGAGCACCACGAACGGCACGAGGAGCAGGGCGTACCAGGGGTAGCGCGGGGTCACCGCCAGGAAGGTCACGCCGATCATGAGCACCTCGGCCGACCAGGGCCGCGCCGGGTCCGCGAGCCGCCAGGACACGAACGCCGCCAGCAGCACGACCAGTCCGACCACGATCGTCGCCGCGTCACCCGGGACCACGAGCGAGACGAGGGCGAACCGGGAGCCGTCCTCGTACCCCTCCTCGCTGAGGTAGCCCGGCAGGTACCCGAGCACGTCGATGCCGGTGGACAGGACGTACGGCACGTAGAGCAGCCCGAACGCCGCGATGCCGACGAGCACCGCCCACCAGTGTCGCCAGCGGCGGAGCAGCGGCGGGTACACGATCGCCGGGATGAGCTTCGTCGCGGTCGCGGCCCCGAGGGCGATGCCGCCCCACACCGGTCGACCGAACGCCACGAGCACGACGCCGGCGGTCGCGAGCGCGGCGCCGAGCAGGTCGACGTGCGAGTTCGTCACGCCCTCGGACGCGACGAGCGGCGACCAGGCCCAGAGTGCGGCCCACCAGGTCGGACGGCCGACGCGGCGGAGCACCGCGACGAGCCCGAGCGTGACGCCGAGCGAGACGAGCAGGCCCGCGACCTGGAACGGCAGGTACTGCGCGGTCGCCGGCACGAATGCCCGCACCCCGGCGAACCAGAGCTGCGCCATCGGCGGGTAGATCGTCACGACGTCCGGTCGGTTGATCGCGACGCAGTGCCCGTCCGCACCGTCGCCGAGCCCGCGGAAGCGCGGTTCGAGGGGCTTGCAGGTGCCGTCGACCTTGTCCGGGAAGAGCCAGTCCGGACGCAGCGCGGACAGTGCCGTCGACTGCGGCGTGTGCGCGTACGGCGAGACGCCGGCGTGCTGCACGATGCCGTCCCAGGCGTACCGGGCAGAGTCGGTGCTGGTGTCCGGCGGACCGACCAAGGCCGCGAGGCCGACCAGCACGGCGCCGACGACCACGATCCGCGAGGTCCAGCGGGCCGGGACGAACCGGAGCGCGAGCACCGATCCGGCGAAGAGGGTCCAAGCGATGAGGGTCCACGCAACGAATGGGGAACGATGACCGGCTCGGAGGAACCCCAGATGCGTGACGCCCCAGGCGACGACGCCCGCCAGGGCGAGGACGCCGACCACGGCCAGCACGGTCGGCAGGAGTCGGCCCGGACGCAGTCGCTCGCTCATCAAGGGGAGAGGCTACCGATCGTGCGGCGGCTGCTGCTGGACGCGCGGGCGGCCATGGCGTCGCCGAACCGGAACGCCCGCTCGGCGGTGGTGCTCGGCCGCTTGCTCGGCATCGCGTTCCTCGTCTGCTTCGGCACCGGCCTGTACAGCCACTTCCTGCAGGACCCGCTGCCCGGCATGCGGTTCCCGACCCGGCCCGTGCAGCTCTACCAGTTCACGCAGGGGCTGCACATCACCGCGGGCATCGCGATCATCCCGCTGCTGCTCGCCAAGCTGAACGCCGTGATGCCGGCCCTCGCGCAGACCCCGCCGGTGCGCGGCGTCCTGCACCTGCTCGAACGGCTGTCCATCGCGGTGTTCGTCTCGGCAGCCCTCGTGCAGGTGTTCACGGGGCTCGTGAACACGTACCAGTGGTACCCGTGGCCGTTCCCCTTCCGGCAGGTGCACTACGCGCTGTCCTACGTGCTGATCGGCTCGCTCGTGCTGCACATCGGGACCAAGCTGCCGATCATCGTGCGGTACTGGCGGGCGCGGGACTCCTACGACCCAGACGGCCGGTTCGTCGCGGACGCCTCGGTGGGCAGCGAGCTACTGCCCGACGACCAGGAGGCGCGTGGCGGCTCCGTCGGCGGCCTCACCGGCCGCCTGCACCGGTGGATCGACGGCGCTCCCGCCGGACCGCAGGCCGGTCCCGACGACGCTGGGCGCGCCTCCAGAGCGGAGCAGCCCAGCACCGGACGGCGCGAGCGGATCGCACGACGCGGGTTCTTCGCCGGTGTCGCGGCGGCGACCGTCGGCGTCGTCGCGCTGACCGCCGGCCAGTCGAACCGCCTCGCCGAGCCGCTCAACGTGTTCGGGGCCCGGCAGCGCGGACGCGGGCCGAACGACCTGCCGGTGAACCGGACCGCGCGGGCGGCCGGCGTCCTGGCGACCGCGACCGCAGCGGACTGGACGTTGACCGTGTCCAGCCACGTCGTGATGCGGACCTTCGCGCGGGCCGAGCTCGTGGCGCTCGGCGGCGCGACCGTGGACCTGCCGATCTCGTGCGTCGAGGGCTGGAGCCAGATGGGCACCTGGAAGGGCGTCCCGCTGCGCGACCTGCTCGACGCCGTGCAGGCGCCGCGCGGCTCGCACGTGCGGGTCACGAGCCTCGAACGACACGGCGGGTACCGCGTGATGGACATGGGGCCGGAGTTCGCCGACGACCCGACGACCCTGGTCGCGCTCGAGCTGAACGGCGCGACGCTCGACCTCGACCACGGCTTCCCGGCACGGATCATCGCGCCCGGACGACCCGGGGTCCTGCAGACGAAGTGGATCGAGAAGATCGAGGTGATCGCATGAGGGCCGCGCGCATCGTCCTCGTCGTCGTGGGCGTGCTCGTCCTGGCGTTCGGGGCGTCCACGCTCGTGACGACCGTCCGACCGGACCGCATCTGGGGCCTGGTGACCTGGCTGATCGCCGCCGTCGTGCTGCACGACGCGATCCTGTCCCCGTTCGTCGTCGCGGTCGGCGTGCTGCTCCGCCGGACCGGTCGGGCGGTGCGGGCCTGGGCGCTCGTCGTGGTGCAGACGGCCGTGGTCCTCGGCACGGTGCTCGCCGTCGTGGTGGTGCCGGAGATCGCGGCGAAGGCGCACGGGCAGAAGAACCAGACGGTCCTGCCGTTCGACTACGGCGCCCGACTGCTCGTCGTCGAGGGCGTGCTGCTCGTGGTGGTGGTCGCCGTCCTGCTGGTCGGGAGTCGTCGCCGGCGGGTCGCAGCGACCACTGGTTGAACCGACAACCTTTCGCTAGGATGAGGGCATGACCGACGAGACCCCGTGGCTGACGCGCGAGCAGCTGCGTGCGTGGATGAAGCTCGTCGCCGTCATGGAGCTCCTGCCCGCGGCGCTCGACCAGCAGCTCCAGCGGGACGCTGACCTGACGCACTTCGACTACATGGTCATCGCGATGCTCTCCGAGACCGACACCCGCACGCTCCGGATGTCCGCGCTCGCCTCGGCCACGAACGCCTCGCTCCCGCGGCTGTCGCACGTGGTGTCCCGGCTCGAGAAGCGGGGGCTCGTCACCCGCTGCCCGTCGTCGGAGGACCGCCGCGCCACCGACGTCCGCCTCACCGACGCCGGGTACGCCACCATCGTCGACGCAGCCCCCGACCACGTCCGGACCGCCCGCCGCATGGTCATCGACGCGCTCACGGACGAGCAGGTCGCGCAGCTCGACGGCATCTCCGCGGCGCTCCTCAGCAGGCTCGACCCGGAGGGCCGCTTCGCAGCGCTGACCTACCCGCGCGCGGAGGACGACCCCGCGATCTGCGAGGCCCGGCTCACCGGCACCGCGACCGACTGACCGCGCCGGTCGGCCGTCGTGGTCAGCGCCGGCCAGCGCGTCACACGCGACGGTCGTGCGGGGCCGTTGCAATAGGCTCGCCCCCATGACCGAGCCCGCCGAACCGTCCGACACGTACTCGTACCTCGGACCGGCCGGCACGTTCACCGAGGCGGCGCTCAAGCTCGTCGACGCCGCCGCCGGCAAGCCCTGGCGCAGCGTCAACAACGTCGGCGAGGCCCTCGACGACGTCGTCACCGGCCGCAGTGTCGGTGCCGTGATCGCGATCGAGAACAGCGTCGACGGCGGCGTCAGCGCCACGCAGGACGCCCTCGCCCGGATCCCCGGCGTGCGGATCGTGGGGGAGTACCTCGTCCCCGTCGACTTCGTGCTCGTCGCCCGGCACGGCACCACCCTCGCGGACGTCCGCACCGTGAACGCGCACCCCGTGGCGTACGCGCAGACCCGCGGGTGGCTCGAGGCGAACGTCCGCGGACACGGGCACATCCCGGCCTCGTCCAACGTGGCCGCCGCGACCGCGCTGCTCGACGAGCACCCGGTCGCCGACGCCGCCGTGGCCCCGCCCGGGATCACCGACCACCACGACCTCGCCGTGCTCGCCTCGTCCATCGGGGACAACGCCTCGGCGGTCACCCGGTTCGTGTTGGTGTCCCGCACGCTGTCGATCCCGGCACGGACCGGTGCGGACAAGACGAGCGTCATCGTGGAACTGCCGAGCGAGCACCCCGGCGCCCTCGTGGACATGCTCGAGCAGTTCGCGACGCGGGGCATCAACATGGGGCTGCTGACCTCGCGGCCGATCGGCGACGAACTCGGCCGCTACCGCTTCGTCATCGACCTCGACGGGCACGTGCAGGACGAGCGCGTGGCCGACGCCCTGCTCGGCCTGCGCCGGTTCAGCCCGCGCGTGACGTTCCTCGGCTCGTACCCGCGGGCCGACGGGTACCGGCCGGACGTCCCGGCGCGGTACTCGGACGAGGCGTTCGTCGAGGCGCGGGACTGGCTCCGGGCGATCGTCGTGGGCGAGCCCGGAGCCTGACCGACCGTCCGACGGCATGCCGCGGCCGAGCTGCCGGCGCCCGACCCGCGTCAGCTGTGTGCGTGCTCGACCCGGCGGGTGTTGCGCGTCTGGTCCTGCGGTCCGGCCACCCGCACGCGCAGGCCACCGGCGTCGATCCTCGCCTTGAACGCGACGACCTCGCCGACCGGGTCGCCGTCGATCTCGAACTCGTCCGGCCGCTCCAGCCGCGCCACGAACTCCTCGCCGCGGATGTAGCGCAGCGGGCGTTCCTCGCGGGCGGCGGTGGAGATGCGCCGGCCGACCTCCGTCTGCCCGATCTTCGACCGTCGGAACGACCGGAGGATCGCGTTCTCCCAGAACACCCGGGCAGCGATCCGGACCCAGCCGAAGAAGCCGCGCGGGCGCATCACGACGATGTCGAACACGCCGTCGTCGATCTCGGCATCCGGCAGCAGGGTCGCGCCGGCCTGCAGCATGCCGCAGTTGCCGACGATCAGGGAGTGCGCGCGCACCGACTGGTTGCCGTCGCCGTCGAGCCGGTACCGGAACTCGAACGCATCGGCGTCGCGGACCGAACGGAACAGGGAGTCGACGTAGGCGAGCCAGCCGACCTTCTTCTTCAGGTCGTCGTTCGTGTTCACGAGCATGCGGGCATCGAGGCCGAGCCCGGCCATCACCACGAACCCGTGTCGCTCACGGGCGCCGCCCGGACGTTCGATCTCGAGCTCGCCGAAGTCGATCGCGCGGTCCTCGCCACGGAAGACGGTGTGGACACTGGCACCGAGGTCGTCGATGGGCGCGGGGATGTTCCGCGCGAGGAGGTTGCCCGTCCCACTCGGCAGCAGCGCGAGGACGGCGTCCGACCCGTGCACGACCTCGGCCACGGCGCGCACCGTGCCGTCACCGCCGGCCGCCGCGACGACGTCGGCGCCGGCCTCGATGGCGGCCTTCGCCATGCCGCCGCCCGGGTCCTCCTCCGTGGTCTCGAACCACAGGGTCTCGGCCCAGCCGGCTTCCTGCTCGTGCTTCGCCACCGTCTCCTTGAGGGTGGGCAGGTGCACCTTGACCGGGTTGTAGACGACCGCGGCCGTCCTCTGCTCGGTCTGGAGGGCGTCCTGGTCCGCGGGCGCGGTCTCCGATGGGGTCGACATGCCACCACGGTACCGACGCACGCCTCGGAGGGACCGGACGTGACCGACGATGAGCCGGGAGGCGCGTGGCGGCGCCGCCCCGCGCCTCCCGTCCGCCCCGGAACGGGGCCGCAACCGGTCCTGGCTAGGATGGCCCGGTGATCGACCCCCAGCTCCTGCGCGACAACCCGGACGTCATCAAGGCCTCGCAGGAGGCGCGTGGCGCCTCCGTCGCCGTCGTCGACGAGGCCGCCGCCGCGGACGCGGCGCGCCGTGCCGCGATCACCGCGTTCGAGTCGCTCCGCGCCGAGCAGAACGCCTTCGGCAAGACGGTCGCGAAGGCGCCGAAGGACGAGAAGCCGGCGCTCGTGCAGCAGGCGCAGGCGCTTGCCGCGAAGGTGAAGGACGCCCAGGCCGAGGTCACGGCGGCGGAGGAGGCGTTCGACCGCACCGCCCGCGCGATCCCGAACGTGGTGCTGCCGGACGTGCCGAAGGGCGGCGAGGACGACTTCGTCACGCTGCGCACCGTCGGCACCAAGCCCACGTTCGACTTCGAGCCGAAGGACCACGCCGACCTCGGCGAGCACCTCGGCATCATCGACATCCCGCGCGGCGTCAAGGTGTCCGGATCGCGCTTCTACTTCCTCCGTGGCCTCGGCGCCCGGCTCGAGATCGCGCTCATGAACCTCGGCCTCGACCGCGCGGTCGAGAACGGGTTCGAGCCGCTCATCACCCCGACCCTCGTCCGCCCCGAGACGATGGCCGGCACCGGCTTCCTCGGCGAGCACGCGGCGGAGGTCTACCGGCTCGAGGCCGACGACCTGTACCTGACCGGCACGAGCGAGGTCGCGCTCGCCGGGTTCCACGCCGACGAGATCCTCGCGCTGCCCGAGTCGGGTCAGGGCCTCCGCTACGCCGGCTGGTCGACCTGCTACCGGCGTGAGGCCGGCTCGGCGGGCAAGGACAACCGCGGCATCCTCCGCGTGCACCAGTTCAACAAGCTCGAGATGTTCTCGTACGTCCTGCCCGAGCACGCCGAGACCGAGCACCAGCGGCTCGTGGCGATGCAGGAGTCGATGATGCAGGACCTCGGCCTGCACTACCGCGTGATCGACGTCGCCGGCGGCGACCTCGGCACGAGCGCGGCGCGCAAGTACGACATCGAGGCATGGGTCCCGACGCAGGGCACCTTCCGCGAGCTGACCTCGACGTCGAACTGCACGACGTTCCAGGCGCGTCGCCTCGACATCCGGTACCGGACCGAGAGCGGCAAGACGGCGCCGGTCGCCACGCTCAACGGCACGCTCGCGACCACCCGCTGGATCGTCGCGATCCTCGAGACGCACCAGCAGGCGGACGGCTCGGTCGTCGTCCCCGAGGTGCTGCGCCCCTACCTCGGCGGCGTCGAGGTGATCGAGCCCCGATGAGCACCTCCGGGCGGTTCGTCGACGGGTCGGCGCAGGGCGGTGGCCCCGCAGCCGGCGCGACCGGCGCCGCGGGTGCCGGTGACGGCGCTGCGGCTGCCGCGCCTGCTCGCACCAAGCGCTGGCTCGTCGCCCTCGACGTCGACGGCACCACCATGCGTGAGGACGGCGTCATCACCGACACCGTGATCGCCGCCGTGCAGGAGGCCGAGGCCGCCGGCCACGAGGTCATGCTCTCCACCGGACGCAGCGAGGGCATGACGATCCCGCTGCTCGAACGCCTCGGCATCCGGTCGAAGTACGTCGTCTGCGCGAACGGCGCCCTCACCCTCGCCCGCCGCGGCGACGGCAGCTACGAGCGTGTGCACGTCGAGCGGTTCGACCCGTCCGAGGTGCTGCAGACCATCCACGGCGCCCTCGAGAACGCCGCGTTCGGCGTCGAGGACGAGACCGGACACTTCCTGCTGTCCGGGAACTTCCCCGACGACACCATGACCGTCGCCGGCGAGCACGTGCCCTTCGAGCAGCTGCTCGGCATCGAGGCCACCCGCGTCGTCGTGATCTCGCCCGGGCACGACACCGAGGACTTCCTGCAGGTCGTCGAGCAGATGGGCCTGCACAAGGTCTCCTACTCGGTCGGCTGGACGTCGTGGCTCGACATCGCTCCCGAGGGCGTGACGAAGGCCACCGCGATGGAGCGGGTCCGCGAGTGGCTCGACATCCCGCGCTCCCGGGTGTTCGCCGCCGGCGACGGCCGGAACGACATCGACATGCTCCGCTGGGCGTCCACCTCCGGCCGCGGCGTCGTGATGGGGCAGGCGCCCGAGGACGTCGTGGACGCCGGGAACGAGCTGATCGGCGGCGTCACCGACGACGGGCTCGCGGCAGCGCTGGACTCGCTGCCGCGCTAGGGAACGAGGGGCCGGTACACTCGTCGGGACGCGACCACGTCTCGCCACGTGGTCGCGTCGCTGGAGGGTTGTCCGAGCGGCCGATGGAGCCTGTCTTGAAAACAGGTGGGCAGTGATGTCTCGTGGGTTCGAATCCCACACCCTCCGCACATGAGCACCGAGACGCGTCTCCGCCGAGTCGAGCTGTCCGACGCCGCCGAGCTGGCCGCGATCGTCACCGCGAGCGCCGACCACCTGCGCCCGTTCGAGCCGACCCGCCCCGACGCCTACTTCACCGAGGCCGGGCAGCGGGCCACGATCGGCGGACTGCTCGCGGCGGCACAGTCCGGCGGCTCGGTGCCGTTCGTGATCGTCGGCGCGGACGACGAGCTGCTCGGCCGGATCACGCTGAGCGGCGTCACCCGCGGGGCGCTGCAGTCCTGCGCGCTCGGCTACTGGGTCCGGGCGGACCGGACGCGGCAGGGGCACGCGACGCGGGCGGTCGGCCTCGCGGTGCAGCATGCGTTCGCGGAGCTCGGACTGCACCGGGTGCAGGCCGAGACGCTGCCGGAGAACGCCGCGTCGCAGCGGGCGCTCGAGCGCAACGGCTTCACGCGGTACGGGCTCGCCCCGGAGTACATCCGGATCGCCGGTCGGTGGCGCGACCACGTCATGTTCCAGGTGCTCGCGCCGGACGCCTGAGGCGGGTGGTCAGCGGCGGGTCCAGGCGACCTCACGCGCTGAGCGACACCTCACGCGGTCGCGTCGCCGTGAGATGTCGCTGAGCCCGTGAACTCGCGAGCGGACGGACCGGACCGGACCGCACCGTCCGCCGTTCACCCCCGGGCGCTGAACGCCGCCAGCTCCGCCCGCGTCCGCGCGCCGTGCTTCCGGAGCAGGTTCGCCACGTGGTACTTCACCGTGTTCGGACTGATCCCGAGCGAGTCGGCGATTTCGCGGTTCCCGACGCCGGTGACGACGAGCCGCAGCACCTCGCGCTCCCGGTCGGTCAGGCCCTGGTCCTCGGGGACGTCGACCGCCCCGGGCGCGGGGTCGAGCGGCAGGGAGATGTCGAGCGTGGAACCCCAGCCAGGCGTGGAGTCGACGTGCATGGTGCCGTCGAGGGCGACGACGCGCTCACCGATCGGGCGGACGGCGTCGTCGTGCACGTCGAGCGTGCCGGCACCGTCGTCGCGGAGCTGCATGAGCAGGTTCCGGCCGTCGCAGTCCCACTGGATGCGGACCCGACGGGCGACGCCGTCGTCGACGAGGGCGAGCACCGCGGTCCGGACGATGGCGCGGGCGCTGTGTGCGACGTCCCCGGGCAGCGCGCGGCCGGTCGTCGGCGGTTCGACGAACTGCACGTCGAGGTCGCCGAACCGCACGAGCGGGCGGAGGTCGGCCCGGAGTCGGGAGAACGCTCCGGTGACGGGTTCGAGCAGGGTGGTGCGCTGCCGGTCGGTCACGGTGCGGAGTTCGACGAGTGCGGCGGAGGCGATCTCGACGGCCTCGGTGCGTGCGGCGGCGTCGGAGAGCCGGGGGGAGCGGAGGACGGCGAGCACGGACTCCAACGTCAGCGCGTGCCGGTCGGCCTGCTCGGCGACGGTCCGGGCGTGCTCGGCGGCCGCCGTCCTGCTGGCTGCAGCGTCGGTGTCGGTTCCCACGACGCCGAACGTACCCGTCCCACCCGGACGGACGGCCCCACCCGATCGGGTGGGGGTACCGCCTGCCCGGGCAGCGGCGGACCCAGGCGGACGCGAGCAGCATCGTTGCCATGGCCAACACCACCGTCGCCGAGGCGCTCGACCTGATCGGCTCGGAGCTGCAGGACCTGATCGCCACCGTCCGCGACGCCGATCAGGCCCCCTTCGAGCGTGCCCTCGACCTGCTCGGCGACGCCGAGCGGGTCTTCGTGCACGGCGCCGGACGCTCGGGCCTCGCGCTCCGGATGACCGCGATGCGCCTCATGCACCTCGGGCTCGACGTGCAGGTCGTCGGCGAGGTCACGACCCCGGCGATCCGGCAGGGCGACGTCCTGCTCGTCGCGAGCGGCTCAGGCACGACCGGCGGGATCGTCCAGGCCGCGCGGACCGCGACCGACGTCGGTGCGCAGGTGCTCGCCGTGTCGACGACCGACGACTCGCCGCTCGCCGAGGTGGCCGCGGTCACGCTCGTGCTCCCGGCCGCCACGAAGACCGACCGCTCGGGTGCCGCCTCGGCGCAGTACGCCGGGAGCCTCTTCGAGCAGGGCGTCGCGCTGCTCGGCGACGCGCTGTTCCACGCGCTCTGGCAGCGCAGCGGACACTCCGCCGATGACCTGTGGCCCCGCCACGCCAACCTCGAGTGACGCAGCGCGCGAGCCGCGCCCGCCATGCCCCACGACCCACCACCGGAAGGACACCACCATGCAGCTCCAGTTCGCCATGGACACCCTGACCACCGAGGACGCCCTCGACCTCGCCGGCAAGGCCGCGCCGTACGTCGACGTCATCGAGCTCGGCACCCCGCTCATCAAGAGCGCCGGCCTCTCCGCCATCACCGCGATCAAGGAGGCACACCCGGACAAGGTCGTGTTCGCCGACCTCAAGACGATGGACGCCGGTGAGCTCGAGGCCGACATCGCGTTCTGGGCCGGTGCCGACCTGGTCACCGTGCTCGGTGTCGCGGGCGACTCCACGATCGCCGGTGCCGTCAAGGCCGCGAAGGCGCACGGCAAGGGCATCGTCGTCGACCTGATCGGGGTCGAGGACAAGGCTGCCCGCGCCAAGGAGGTCGTCGCGCTCGGCGCCGAGTTCGTCGAGATGCACGCTGGCCTCGACGAGCAGGCCGAGGAGGGCTTCACCTTCGAGACCCTCCTGCGCGACGGCGAGGCCTCGGGCGTGCCGTTCTCGGTCGCCGGTGGCATCAAGCCCGACACCATCGCCTCCGTACAGGCCTCGGGCGCCCGCATTGCGGTCGCCGGCAGCGCGATCTACAGCGCCGACGACGTGGCAGCGGCAGCCGCCGAGCTGCGCGCCGCGATCACGGCCGACGACGCGGCCTGACGCGACCCAGCAACAGACGGGAGGCGCGGTGCCGGCTGGCACCGCGCCTCCCGTCTGTCTGTGGGGTCGTCCACCGCCCTCAGGGCTGGTACGGCCGCTGCGGCCACGGGACCACGAGGTCGCCGCCCGTCAGCAGGAGCGACAGCACCAGCCCCACCAGGGAGTCGACCACGAACGCGAAGCCGGCGAACCGCGCCGCGGACCGTGGATCCCGCCGGGCCCACTGCGCCGCGACGACGAGCACCGCGAGCCCGATCAGGTGCCCCGCCACGAGTCCGCCGAACGCCATGCCGGTGTTCGGGTTCGCGCCGGAGTGGTCGGGGCGCGCGCCGCGGGTGGCCTCCTCGGTCATGAGGTACAGGAAGAGCCAGGTGGCGGTCCCACCCAGCACACCGAGTGCGGAGATCACCCAGTACACGGCAGCACGGCCTGCCGACGTCCAGCCCGTCTCGTCCCCTGCGACAGCCCCCGTCATTCGGTCAGCGTAGTGCCGGGTACAGCGCGCCCAGCGGAGCGCTGAGGCCGGCGCGGACGTTCCTGCTGACCTCGTCCGCCAGGACCTCGTGCTCGCCGGCCTCGACCGCGTCCCACACGGCGGCGACGATGTCCGCCGGGTCGGCCTTCTCGACGTCGAGGTCGGCGGTCATGCCGGTGTCGGTGTAGCCGAGGTGCGCGCCGACGACCTGTGTGCCCTGCGGCGCGAGCTCGAGGCGGAGCGAGTTCGTGATGGACCAGAAGGCGGCCTTCGACGCCGAGTAGCCGCCGGCGAGGGCGATCCAGCTGAGCACCGAGTGCACGTCGACGAGGGCCCCGCCGGCGAGCTGCGGTGCGAAGGCCTTCGCGACCCGGAGCGCACCGAAGACGTTCGTGGCGAACACCCGCTCGACGTCCTCGACGCTCGTGGCGAGCAGCGGTTCGGCGCCGCCGATCCCCGCGTTGTTGACCACGATCGTGACGTCCGAGGAGGCGCGGGCGGCGGCGTCGACGCTCGCCTGGTCGGTGACGTCGAGGGCGAGCGGCACGATCCGCTCGTCGTCCCAGGTGCGCGGCGTGCGGGCGGTCGCGTAGACCTTCGCGGCGCCACGGGCGAGGGCCTGGTGGACGAACTCGGTGCCGAGGCCGCCGTTCGCCCCGGTGACGAGGACGACGGCGTTCGAGAGGTCGGTCATGGTGTGCTCCGTTCAGTGCATCTGGGTACGAGTTCCGAACCTAGCACGTTGTGTCCGCATTCCGAACCCAGGTAGGATCTGTCCATGCTCGGCATCCTCGGCGGCGACGAGCGCTGCCCCATCGCGCGGTCCCTCGACGTCCTCGGCGAGAAGTGGACCCTCATGGTCGTGCGGGACGCTCTCGCCGGGGCGACCCGCTTCAGCCAGTTCCAGCAGAACCTCGGCGTGCCGCGCGAGGTCCTCACCGCGCGGCTCGGGTCGCTCGTCGAGGGCGGGGTGCTCGAACGGCGGACGTACAAGCCCGACGGGGGACGGGCGCGCGACGAGTACGTGCTGACCGAGGCCGGGCGCGAGCTCTCCCTGGTCCTGCTCGCCCTCGGCGGGTGGGCCGACCGGCACCGCCCCTCCGAGCGGACCGCGGACCTGTCGTTCGTCGACGGGGCGACGGGCGAGCCCGTGCAGGCGGTCGCCGTCACGCAGGCGACGGGGGAGCGGGTGCCGACGGAGCGGCTCACCGCGGTGCTCGACCGCTGAGTCCCGTGTACGGACGAGCCCGGTCCGACCGTCCGAGCGGCGCGTCCGTCCGCTCTGCGCACCTCGATGCGGTGTGCGGACGACCGCGTTGACCCCGGCGGCGAACGCGACCCAGACTGGCGCCGATGACCTCCCTCACCTCCCTCGTGTACATGTCCGTCGCCGTCGACGAACTCACCGACGACCAGCTCGTGGCCATGCTGCGGGAAGCACGACTCCGCAACGAGGCACTCGGCGTCTCGGGGCTCCTCCTGGCCAAGGGCGGTCGGTTCATGCAGGTCCTCGAGGGGCCGTCATGGAGCGTCGAGGACCGCTTCGCCGCCATCGAGCGCGACCCGCGTCACCGCGAGGTGAAGTCGCTCTCCCGCGAGGACATCACCGCCCGTCGCTTCGACGGCTGGGCGATGGCCTTCGGCAACCCGAGCGACACCGACGTCCGTGACGAGGAGGGCTTCAGCACGTTCCTCACCGAGCGCTCGGGCCTGCCGTCCGGCCTCGCCGGGTCGCCCGCCGACTGGCTGCTGCGTTGGTTCCGCGGGCGCGACCTGCAGGACGTGCCGGAGGCGCGCATCACGCTCGCCCGCCACGCGGCCTGAGCCTGCGGATCGGCAGCACGACCCCCGGTCTGGAGGCGCGGGGCGGGCCCGAGACGCGCCTCCAGACCGGCAGACTGGACGCGTGGAACGACGTGCCCTGATCCTGCGAGCCGCGGCCGAGGAGTTCGACCGCGTCGGCTTCGCCGCCACGACGGTCGGCGCCGTCGCCCGCGCTGCGGGCGTCTCCCAGGGCACCCTGCACTTCCACTTCCCGACGAAGCTCGCGCTCGCGCTCGGCGTGATCGACGAGCAGAACGTCCGCACCTTCGCCGTCGTCAGCCACACCGACTCCTCGCCCACGGCTGCCCTGATCGGGGCGTCCCGCGGGATCGCCGACCTGCTGCGCACCGACCCGATCGTCCGCGCCGGCATCCGCCTGTCGCTCGAGCGGGGCGAGTTCGCCGCTGCGACCGTCGGGTTCTACGAGCAGTGGATCGCCGGGATCGTCGACGTGTTCCGGCTCGCGATCGCGAGCGGGGAGCTCCGGACCGACCTGCACGCGGAGCAGCTCGGCGCGAGCGTCGTGCCGTACTTCACCGGCGTGCAACTCGTGTCCGACGTCCGGACCGGGCGTGCCGACCTGTTCCCGGCGGTCGCGACGATGTGGCGGATCGTCCTCGGCGGGATCGCCGACCCCCGGCACCGCGAGCGGTTGCTCGGGGTGGTCAGCGAGCTGTTCCCCGAGGGAGACTGAGGCATGATCGAACTCTCACGTGTGCTGCGCACCGCCGCCACGACGCTGCTCGCGGTCGGCTTCGCCGGGATCGCGCTCGCGATGTGGTCGCTGTTCGTCACCGTCGACGACGGTGGTGGTGCGAACATCGGCGGCGGCATCCTCGCGGGGTTCTCGTTCCTGCTCGGCACCGTCGGACTCGTCGCGCTCGCGGTGGCCGGGGTGCTCGCCGTCCTCGCGCGGCGTCGCTCCCGCATCTCGACCGTCTGACGGTCGATCGCCCGGTGCCGCCGCGGTCGTGCAGCCGGACGGGCGTCAGCGGTCGTGCAGCTCGCGGTCGCGGAACCACTTGAGCAGCCACGCGGCGCTCGTCGCGTCGAACGCCGGCGGGAAGTCCATCGTGCCGGAGAGGAACGGGCTGAAGCCCTCCTCGCGAGCGAGGTCGGCGTCGTCGAGGGAGCGGTAAGCCATCGACCAGCCGTCGAACCGGCGGCGCTCGATGTCCTCGCGGATGAGCGACTTCACCTCGTCGTGCCGGCCGTCGTGCGAGATCGCCCGGAAGCGGTCGTCCACGCTCCACGCGGGCCCCTCGAGCAGCTGCATGAACCGCCCGCCCTTCGCGACGAGCAGACCGGAGACGCCGAGGGCCTCGTTGCGGAGCCGGGACTCACGGAGGAGCTCGCCGAGGGCGTCGTCGTCGAAGGGCACCGCGGCGCGGCTCATGTAGACGATGGAGACGAGCACGCCGACCATCATGGCCGTCCTGCCCGGGCGACGCGAGCCCTGTCCGGGGACCGTTCCCGTCTACCCGGCACGGCCGGCGAGGGCGGAGGGGGCGCGGGTGGCGGGGGCGGCGAGCAGGGCGACGACGAGCAGGGCGGCGGGGACGAGCATCGCCGCCTGCAGGCCCAGGTGCTCGCCGAGGAACCCGAGCGCGGGCGGCCCGGCGAGGAACGCGATGTAGCCGGCGGTGGCCACCGCGGACACGCGCCGGTCGCCGTCGGTGGGATGGTCGCCGGCGGCGGAGATCGCGAGCGGGAAGCCGAGGGCGATCCCCAGTCCCCAGACCCCGGCGGCGACGGCGGTCAGGACCGGGCTCGGCGAGACCACGACGAGCAGCACCCCGACGACCCCGACAGCCGCGCAGCCGCGGATGACCGGGGCTCGTCCGTACCGTGCCACGAGGGGCGTGCCCGCGGTCCGGCCGACGAACATCGCGAGGGCGAATCCGGTGAACACGAGGGACCCGACCGCCTCGGGCGCCCCGTGGTCGGTCGTCATCAGCAGGGGGAGCCAGTCGCTCGCGGCGCCCTCGGCGAACGCCATCGCCAGGGTGATGACCGCGATGAGGAGCACCTGCACGGTGAGGACCGAGCCGAGCCGACGCCTGCTGCCCGCGGTGCCGTCGGCACGCGCAGCAGGGGCGGTCGCAGTGTCCGCCTGCTGCGTGATCCGTGGCACCCGGCGGAGGTTCACCGCCGCCGAGCCCGCGAGCCCGGCCATGACGACGGTCGCGATCACCAGGTGGACGAGCACAGGCGTGCGGGCGGCGGTGAGTGCGATGCCGGTCGCCCCGCCGAGCACCGTCCCGAGGCTGAAGCACGCATGCAGGACCGGCACGACCGGACAGCCGAGGTCGCGCTCGACGGCCGCGGCCTCGACGTTCAACCCGATCTCGGCGACCCCGGCCCCGAAGCCGATCAGGAACAGCCCGGCCCAGACGCCCGCGGCGGACTGCGCGGGGGCGAGCAGCGCGACGAGCAGCATGCCGAGCACGGGCAGGGCTCCGCCGAGCAGGACGAGCGGCCGCGTGCCGAGCCGCCGGACGAGCGCGCCGGCGCCGAGGATGCCCGTCATCGAGCCGATGGAGAGCCCGAGCAGCACGATGCCCATCGCCTCGATCGACGCCCCGAGTTCGTCGCGCACGGCCGGTGTCCGGGTGATCCACGAGGCGATCCCGAACCCGGTCATCGTCGACGTGGCGAAGAGTGCCGCGCGGTGGCGCCCGATCATGCGTCCATCAGAACGTCCCGACCGGGCCACGTCAAGGGCGCCAGCATGCACGCGGAGCTCCGACCGGGGAGACGCCTAGGATCGAGCGCATGGCGACCGTCCTCCTCGTCCGGCACGGACGCACCACCGCGAACGCGACCGGACTGCTCGCCGGCCGAACCGCTGGGGTCGCCCTCGACGCCGTCGGTCGGCAGCAGGCGCAGGCCACCGCGGACCGCATCGCCGCCGTCCCGCTCGCGGCCGTGGTCTCCAGCCCGCTCGAACGCTGTCGGCAGACCGCACGTGCGGTGCTCGCGCGTCAGACGGGCGAGCCCGAGACCCGCATCGAGCGGGCGATCACCGAGTGCGACTACGGGGACTGGCAGGGCCGGAAGCTCGCCGACCTGGCGAAGGAGCCGCTCTGGCGGACCGTGCAGGCGAACCCGAGTGCCGTCGTGTTCCCGGGCGGTGAGTCGATGCAGGGCATGCAGTCGCGGGCGGTGGCGGCGATCCGTCGCATCGACGCCGAGGTCGAGGCGGCGCACGGCCCGGCGGCCGTCTGGGTCGCGGTGAGCCACGGCGACGTGATCAAGAGCGTCCTCGCGGACGCCCTCGGCATGCACCTCGACCTGTTCCAGCGCATCGCCGTCGGTCCCGCCTCGGTGTCCATCGTGCGCTACGGCGAGCACCGGCCCGAGGTCGTCGCGTCGAACACCGACTCGGGCGACCTCGCGTGGCTCGCCGCGGCTCCGGCGCCGACGGCGGACGCTGCGGTCGGCGGCGGCGCCGGACACGATGCCGCGGAGACCGTCGGACCCTGAACGGGCGACGGTGGTCACTCCTACAATGCGGGTATGTCCACCATCGTGCACGGGTTCGACTGGCCGGACCGTCTCGTCGTCGGGACCGTCGGCCGACCGGGCGAGCGGTCCTTCTACATCCAGGCCCGCGACGGTCGCCGCGTGACGAGCGTCGCGCTCGAGAAGGAGCAGTCGGCGGTGCTCGCGGACAAGATCGACGAGCTCCTCGACGAGGTCGCGACCGTCGAGGACAACCGTTTCAGCGTCCCGCCCACCGCACCGACCGAACTGCGTGACGGCGGCCCGCTCGACCAGCCCGTCGAGCCGGAGTTCCGCGCCGGCGCCCTGAGCCTGGGGTTCGACCCGGCGACCGCGCAGGTGGTCATCGAGGCGTACCCGATCGACGACGAGCTCGAGATCCTCACCGAGACCTCGGAGGACGGCGACGAGGTCGAAGCGGTGGTCGAGATCCCCGAGCCCGCCGAGGTCTTCCAGGTGAAGATCCCCGTCGGCACCGCGCGCGCGTTCGTCGAGCGCACGCGTGAGGTCGTGGCCGCCGGACGTCCGCCCGGCGCCGCATGAGCGCGGGCTCCGTCAGCATCACGGCCCGCATCCGCGAGGCCTCGAACGCCACCTTCCTCGCCGACCTGGACGGCGAATCCGTCGTCTACAAGCCGATCGAGGGCGAACGCCCGCTCTGGGACTTCCCCGACGGCACGCTCGCCGACCGCGAGGTCGCGGCCTACCTGGTGTCCGAGGCGCTCGGCTGGGGCGTCGTCCCGCCGACGTGGATGGGCGACGGGCCGTACGGGCGCGGCATGCTCCAGCGCTGGCAGACGATCGACCCCGGGCAGGACGCCGTCGACCTGGTCCCGACCGAGGACGCCGACGCCGACGACGCGCCTTGGCTCCCGGTGCTCGAGGCCATCGACGAAGCGGACCGCCCGGTCACACTCGTGCACGAGGACACCACCGCCCTCCGGCGGATGGCCGTCTTCGACGTCGTCGTGAACAACGCCGACCGGAAGGGCGGCCACGTGCTCGCCATGCCCGACGGGCACCGGTTCGGCGTCGACCACGGCCTGACCTTCCACGTCGAGCACAAGCTCCGCACGGTGCTCTGGGGATGGATCGGCGAGCCGCTCGACGCCGACGAGCTCGAGGGCCTCGACCGCGTCTCCGAGGGGCTCCGCGGCGAGCTCGGCGCGGCGCTCGAGGAACACCTGACGGTCGCCGAGGTCGACAACCTCCGAGCGCGCTGCGCCGCGCTGCGCGCGGTCGCCGTGTTCCCGCCGCCACCCGGCAACGGCCCCGCCGTTCCCTGGCCGCTGTTCTGACCTGGAGGCACGTGGCGGGCCCCGCCACGTGCCTCCAGGCCGGTGGTCGACCGCTTCAGACCGCCCAGTCGTCACCGAACAGGCTGCCGCGGCGAGCCCCCAGGTAGGACCCGACGACCGCGACCCCGAGGTCGTCGTTCTCCGGAGCGACCACCGAGCCGTCCACCCGCTTCGCCATCGCGTCGATGAACCGGGCGAGTCCGGGGTCGTCGCCGAGCCGGAAGAACGTGGTCTGCGCACCGAGCCGCCCGGCGTTCTCGAGTTCGCGCACGGTGAGCGCGATCGTGATCGGGTCCGGCGGGTAGCCGAACCAGACCTGCCCGTTCGGTTCGAGGTGCGAGGTTGGTTCGCCGTCCGTGACGATGAGCAGGACCGGCTGGGCTGCCGGGTGCTTCCGGAAGTGCCGGTTCGCGAGCAGGAGCGCGTGGTGCAGGTTCGTGCCCTTGTCCCACTGCGCGTCGAGGCCGACGAGCTGTTCGACGTCCATCACCTCGGCTTCGCGCCCGAACGCGATGAGCTGCAGGTCGTCGCCGCGGAACCGGGTGCTGACGAGGGTGTGCAGCGCGAGCGCGGTCCGCTTCATCGGGACCCAGCGGTCCTCCATCGCCATCGAGAACGAGGTGTCGACGAGCAGGGCGACACAGGCCTGCGTCCGCGCCTCGGTCTCCTGCACCTCGACGTCCTCGATGGTCAGGCGGACGCCGGCGCCCTCACGCCCGGATGCGGCCGTCCGGGTGACCGCGTTCGTGATCGTCCGCGGGATGTCCCACGGCTCGGTGTCGCCGAAGGCCCACTGCCGGGTCGCGCCCGACGGTTCTCCGGACGCGCCGGCGCGGCGGAGGTCGCGCGCGCCCTGCCGACCGGACATCCGCTGGGCGACGTCCTTGAGCAGGCTCTTGCCGAGCTGGCGCATCGCCTTCGGGGTGAGCGTGAGCTGGCCGTCGGTGCCGCGACGGAGCGCGCCGGAGTTCCGGAGCGCCTGCTCGAGTCGCTGCAGGGTCTTCGCGTCGACGGCCGCGTCGTTCCCGAGCTGCCGGGCGAGGGCATCGAGGTCGAGGTCGTCGAGGTCCGAGCCGGGTCCGGACTGCGCGAGCTGGTCGGCGAGGGCGTCGAGGTCGGCGATGTCCTGGAACACCCCGGTGCCGTCGCCGAGCCCGAGGCCCTGGTCGCCGTCCATCCGCTCCGAGCCGCCCCAGTCCTCGCCGGGGCGGAGCGACCGGAGGTTCTCGTCGAGCTGTCCGAGCTGGCCCATCAGGTCCGGTGAACCGAAGGCCTGCTGCGCCAGGGCGTCGAGTTCGTCGCGTTGCTCCTGCGTCATCGAGTTCCGCATCCGCTGCGCGGCGGCGGCCCGGGCGGCGAGGTCGTCGAGGAGCTCCTCGACGTTCGACGGCTTCGACGGGAAGTACTCCCCGTGCTGCGCCATGAACGCGTCGAACTGCTCCTGGGTGTCGGTGCCCTGCCGGTGGTCGTCGAGGAGCTGGTTGAGGTCGCGCATCATCTCGGCGACGGCGGCGCGGTCCTCGTCGGTGGCGTCCTCGAGCGCCTGCTTCATGCCCGCGAACCGCTGGTCGAGCAGCTCGCGGCCGAGGAGGTCCTTGATCTCCTCGTACTTCTGGCGCGCCGCCGGGCTCTTCCAGTCGTAGCCGTTCAGCTCCTGCACGGCGGCGGCCGGCGAGGGGGAGAGGCTGTCGAGCTGCATCTCGGCGAGGGCGCGGTCGCCGTCGTCGAGCTCGGTGTCGCGCGCGAGCTGCCCGCGCTCGGCGAGGACGGCCTGGTCGAGGAGCTCCTTCACCTGCTGGAGCGTGCCGTCGAGGTTGTTCCGGCTCGTCAGCTCGCGACGCCGTTCGGCCACGCGGCGGGCGAGGTCGTCGAGGCCGCGTTGGTCGCGCCCGCCGCGGCGGAGGAACTCGCGGATGGCGCGCTCGGGCGACGTGCCGCCCATGACGTCCTCGCCGATGGCGTCGAGCGCCTCGGCCAGGTCGACCGGGGGAGCGAGCGGGTCCGGCCCGCCCTCGTACTTCCCGTAGCGGGCGTCGCGGCTCAGGCGGCGGTTCTGCCGACTAGCCATAGACGGCCTCGCCGCCCCCCGACTCCTTGCTGATCCGGCGGGCGAGGAACAGCCCCTCGAGCGCGAGCTCGATCGCGCCGGCCCGTTCGCCGTCGTCGTCGGCGCCGAGCCGTTCGCACACCTGGTCGTAGACGTCGGACTCACCGATCGACGGCAGTCCCTCGAGGAAGGCGCGGGCGCTGACCTGCTCACCGGTCGTCACCATCGTCCCGCCGTCGAGCGCCTCGACGAGCACGCCGAAGTCGATCCCACGGAACCGGGAGCGCACGGTCTCGGCCGTCGCGGTGCGGAGGAGGTGCTCGAGGACCTCGTCGGCCCGGTCCTCTTCCCCGTTCTCGAACTCGATCTTGCCGCCGAGCACGTCGACCGCGGTCTCGAGGTCGATCGGTCGCGCGACCGCGTGGTCCTCGCCCTGGCGTGCTGCGCGGTGCACCGCGGCGGCGGCGATGGTCTCGGCGCCGGCGATGGCGAAGCGGGCGCTGACGCCGCTGCGCTGGTCGACGGCGCTCGACTGGCGGAGGGCGCGGGTGAACCGGGCGAGGATCTCGATGAGGGCGTCCGGCACGTCTGCGGTGAGGTGCGCCTCCTGCTTGATGACGGCGATCTCGTCGGCGAGCTCGATCGGGTAGTGCGTGCGGATCTCCGCGCCGAAGCGGTCCTTCAGCGGCGTGATGATCCGCCCGCGGTTCGTGTAGTCCTCGGGGTTGGCGCTCGCGACGACGAGGACGTCGAGCGGCAGGCGCAGCACGTAGCCGCGGATCTGGACGTCGCGCTCCTCCATGACGTTGAGCATCGCGACCTGGATGCGTTCGGCGAGGTCGGGGAGCTCGTTGATCGCGACGATGCCGCGGTGCCCGCGGGGGATGAGCCCGAAGTGGATGGTCTCGGGGTCGCCGAGGCTGCGGCCCTCCGCGACCTTCATCGGGTCGACGTCGCCGATCAGGTCGGCGACGCTCGTGTCCGGCGTCGCGAGCTTCTCGACGTACCGCGCGTCGCGGTGCCGCCAGTCGATCGGGAGCGCGTCGCCGAGGTCGGCGGCACGCCGCTGGCTCGCCGTCGTGATCGGCTCGAAGGGGTGCTCGCCGAGCTCGGAGCCGGCGATCACGGGGGTCCACTCGTCGAGCAGGCCCTGCAGGGTGCGGAGCAGGCGGGTCTTGCCCTGCCCGCGTTCGCCGAGCAGCACGACGTCGTGCCCGGCGATGAGGGCGCGTTCGAGCTGCGGGACGACGGTGGTGGCGAAGCCGTGCAGGCCCGGCCACGGGTCGCGGCCCTCGCGGAGGGCCTGGAGGAGGTTGTCGCGGATCTCGGCGCGGACCGACTTCTGGACGTGCCCAGCAGCGCGGAGCTCGCCGACCGTTCTGATGGAGGGTCGGGTCACGCTCTGCACGCTACGCCTGCGCACCGACACGGCGGATCGGCCCTGCGGCGGACTGGAGGCGCGTGGCGGGCCCGCCACGCGCCTCCAGTCCGCCGTCGGCGTCAGCCGAAGAGGCGCCGGCTCGCGATCTCGGCGCCCTCGGTCAGCGCGCGGAGCTTCGCCCACGCGACGTCCGACGCCACGAACTCGTAGCTCGCGAATGTGGCGAGGCCGCAGTCGGTGCCCGCGACGATGCGCGTCGGGTCGCCGACGGCCTCCGCGGCCTCGACGATCCGGTTCGCGACGAGCTGCGGGTGCTCCAGGTAGTTCGTCGTGACGTCGATCACGCCGGGGACGAGGACCGCGTCCTCCGGGAGCGGCAGGTCGCGGAACGCGGGGAACTCGTGCGCGTGCCGCGGGTTGCCGAACGGGATGCTGAACGAGCCGACCTCGGCGCGGTACAGGTGCGGGAGGAGGACGTCGACCGGGACGTCGTCCTGGTGCGGGCCCTGCCAGTTGCCGTAGCAGACGTGCAGCCGCGTCTGTTCCTTCGGGATGTTCTGCAGCGCGTGGTTGAGCGCGTCGACGTGCAGGTCCACGGCGGCCAGGAACTCGTCGAGGGACGCGTCGCCGAAGTGGATCACCCGCTCCATCGCGAGGTCCGGGGCGTCGAGCTGCAGGACGTGACCGCGGGCGACGATCTCCTCGTACTCGATCCGGAGCTGCTCGGCCAGCGCGAAGACGTACTCGCGGTGGTCGCGGTAGTGCGGGTTCTCGTCGTCGAGGAGCAGCGTCGTCGCGACGATGCCCGGCGTCGCGGCGGAGATGAACGTGCCGGCGGGCGCGCGGCCGGCCGCGGCGTTGCGGGCGAGCTCGCGGTCGAAGCCGTCGAGGTCGGCGCGGATCCCGGCGCGCTCCTCGTCGTAGGCGAGCAGGCCCTGCGCCACCGGGGTGTCCCACACCCGGGCGAACTCAGCGCCCTCGTCGATCTGTCGCGCCTGGAACGCGGCGTACTCGGGGAACTTCACCGAGTCGAGCGTCGGCTTCCGGTGTCCCGAACCGCCGAAGCCGGACAGCCGCTCGCGGATGTACGTGGAGAAGCCGACCCGGGGGACCTCGCCGTCGTTCACCACGTCGAGCCCGGCGTCGAGCTGCGCGTCGACGGTGCGGGCGAGCACGGCAGCGGTCTCCTCGCGCAGGGCCTGCTCGTCGTAGGGCTTCCCCTGGTCGCGGGCGACGAGGAGCGCGGTGAGCTCGGGCGTCCGGGGGAGCGACCCGGTGTGGGTGGTGAGGATGCGGTCGGTCGAGTTCTGCAGCGGCACCCCGCCACGGTACCGAGCGCGGTGGATCGTGGTCGCTCTCGTGCCGCTTCCGCGTCGCGCGATGACGTCTGCGAGCGGACCCTCCGAACGGGCTGCGAACCTGCTGGCAGAGCCCGGAGTACGTTCCGCTCTCGTGAGCAACACGAGCGGAGCGATCAAGAGCCTGGTGCCGGCCAGGATGGACAGGCTGCCGTGGACGAGGTTCCACTGGAGCGTCGTGGTGGGGTTGGGGGTGTCCTGGATCCTCGACGGCCTCGAGATCCAGATCGTCTCGAACGCCGGGTTCCAGGCGGACCTGCACCTCTCGACGCAGCAGGTGACCTACCTCGGCACGATCTACCTGTTCGGGCAGGTGATCGGCGCGCTCGTGTTCGGGCGCATGTCGGACCGGCTCGGGCGGCGGAAGCTGTTCATCCTGACGCTCGCGATCTACCTGATCGGCTCCGGCATCGCCGGCCTCGCGCAGGACTTCTGGTTCCTCGCGGCCTTCCGGTTCGTCGCCGGACTCGGCATCGGCGGTGAGTACGCCGCGATCAACTCCGCGATCGACGAGCTGATCCCGTCGAAGTACCGCGGCCACGTCGACATCGCGATCAACGGCACGTACTGGGGCGGCGCGGCACTCGGCGCCTTCGCGAACATCTACCTGCTCGACACGTCGATCTTCGCCGAGAACATCGGGTGGCGCATCGGGTTCTTCCTCGGCCCGGTGCTCGGCATCGCGATCATCTTCCTGCGTCGGCACATCCCGGAGAGTCCGCGCTGGCTGATGACCCACGGACGCGAGGAGGAGGCCGAGGCCACGGTGTCCTCGATCGAGGACTCGGTCGAGAAGTCGACCGGCAAGCGTCTGCCGGAGGTCGACGGCTCGAAGGCCATGACCGTGACGCCGCTCGACAAGGTCGGGTTCCTCACGATCGCCCGCGTGCTGCTCAAGCAGTACCCGTCGCGCACGCTCGTCGGTGCCACGATGATGATCACGCAGGCGTTCCTCTACAACGCGATCTTCTTCACCTACGCGCTCGTGCTCACGAACTTCTTCGGGCTGAAGACCTCGCAGACGTCGATCTACTTCTTCCCGTTCGCGATCGGCAACCTGCTCGGCCCGCTCATCCTCGGTCGGTTCTTCGACACCTGGGGCCGGCGGCAGATGATCTTCCTGACGTACCTGGTGTCGGGGCTCGTGCTGGCCACCTCGGCGTTCCTGTTCCGCGCCGATGCGATCAGCGCCACCGTGCAGGTCGTCTTCTGGTGCGTGTCGTTCTTCTTCGCCTCGGCGGGAGCGTCGAGCGCCTACCTGACGGTGAGCGAGATCTTCCCGCTCGAGCTCCGGTCGCAGGCGATCTCGTACTTCTTCGCCCTCGCGCAGATCTTCGGAGCCGTCGCGCCGACCATCTACGGCGCGTTCATCGGGGACGGCTCGAGTCGGGAGCCGCTGTTCTGGGGCTACCTGCTCGGATCGGCAGTGATGATCGTGGGCGGTGTCGTGGCGCTGATCTTCGGCGTGGACGCGGCGCGGAAGGGCCTGGAGGACATCACGCAACCGCTCTCGGTCCTCACCGACAAGTCGGAGCCCGCGCGCAAGTAGCATTTCGTACTCAGAATGTTTAGCGGCTGCTGATGGTGGCTGCGAACCTCGCCGCATGGCACTCCTGCACAGGGCGGCGCCGAGCCGCACGGTCCACGGTCCGTCCCTCTCACACCGAGACGGGGCGGACCGTGCGTGATCCTGGCGGGATGGATCGTGGGACCACCCCGGGCAGCGGCGAGCCGGTCGGCATCCGTCGGAGTCTGCTGCGCGATGCCGTCTTCATGCGGCTGCTCGACAACGTGCTGCGCGGCGAGTACCGGCGGGGGCAGCGCCTCCGGCTCGAGACCATCGCCGAGGACATGCGTGTCTCACGCACCCCCGTCCGCGAAGCCCTCGTGCCGCTCGAGTCCCTCCGGCTGGTGAGCGTGCAGCGGTACGTCGGTGTCGTCATCGCGAACTGGACCGTCGACCATGTCGTCGAACGGATCCGCATCGCCCGTTCGATGATCGCGGACCCGCTCGGCACCAGCACCCCGTGTGCGGACCGCTTCGACCCGCTGTGGTTGCGCGCGTGTGCGACCGAGGGGGGTGTGCTGGTCGAGATGGCGTCGTGGTACCTGCGGCGGTCGGGTGCGGTGATCAGTGCGGACTGGCTGCTGTCCCAGCGGGAGCTGCTCGACATGTTCTTCGTGGACGAGGTCGCGGTGGCGAACGGCATCGACGTGGCGGTCGACCGGCGGGCACGGCTGCGGGCGGTGGAGCGGGCGCGGGCCGCGGCGGTGGGCGACGACCTGCCGGGGGTGCGGCGGGAGCTGCTCGCGCTCGCGGACGGGCTCATCGCGCTGCCGGACCGGTTCCGCGGCGCGGCGTGAGGGGTGCCGGCGCGGGCACGGGGCTGCGTGCGGTGCGCGCTGCGGCGTACTTGCGCGTGCGGTGTGCTCCGCGGCGTCGGTGAACGTGGTCGAAGCGGGCGTGCCTGGCGTGATCGGGTGTGCCTGGTCGTTCGTTCCGGCCGGGTACGCCCGTTCCCGCTTGCCATTGCGGGCGTGATGGGAAGGAGCGTGCGCGAGTGCGTGCGCGAGACCGAGGGGCGGGGGCGCGGTGGTGAACCGCGCCCCCGTGTCGTTCCTCGTCGAGCGCCTCGCGATCGGGCGCGCCGGGCTCGTGCTTCGAGGAACGACGTCGGTGCTGTGTCGCGACTACGGGAGTGACTCCCGGAACGTGATCGCCGCGTCCCGATGATGCTACGGACCGGGGTACGCCCCGACAACCCCCTCCTGTCCCCACTTCAGGGGACCATGCCGTTCGTGTCCGCAGAACGCGCGGTCGAGAGCGGTCCCGTCCTCCTGTATGGTGGTGTGAGCACTCGCAAGAGTGCGTGGAGACGTCGCATAGTCCGGCCGAGTGCACCACCCTGCTAAGGTGGAGTCCCCTTTGAGGGGACCGAGGGTTCAAATCCCTCCGTCTCCGCACGAAGCGAAACCCCCGCCCACCGGCGGGGGTTTCGTCGTTCCGAGGCCCGAGGCCCGAGGCCCGAGGCCCGATGCCGAGGCCCGAGGCCGAGGCCCCAGGCGTGCGGCCCGCGGCCGCGCGAGCGCCGTCAGGACACCCAGACGACCGTCCCGTTGAACCCGTGCAGCACCGCAGCGACCCCCGCACGCAGTGCTCGACCGGCACGCTCCGGCGTGAAGGTCGCGGGGTCGTGGTGGCTCGCCGTGCCGAGCCCCTCGCCGCGGAAGCCGGCGCCGGTCCAGTCGGCGGCGGTGACGTTCGAGGTGGGTTCGGCGATCTCGGCCCCGAGGACGAGGAACTGCTGGTGCAGCGCGCTCGGCGACATCGCGGCGACGGGGTCGACCATGTCGTTGCCGACGCTGATGACCAGGTCGGGTGCGGCGGCGACGGCGCGACCGACTGCGGGGAGGACGTCCGTGGCGGAGCGGGGCTGGACACGGGTCACGGTGACGTGCTCGGTGTCTGCCCATCGTTCGACGGCGGCGATCAGCGCCCGGGGCGCGGGCGTTTCGCCGTCCTCGCCGTCGCCGTCCGCGTCCACGGTGCCGGAGGACAGCAGGACCACGCGGTACCCGGCGGGCGGGTGCACGCCGTCCCAGGACCCGGGCGACGGGCTGAACGTCGCCTCGGGGGCGGGCGGCTCCGCCGCGTCGGCGAACCCCTCGGACAGTGCACCCGCCGTCGAGGGCGCGGTGGTGGCGGACGGATCGGGCTCCGCGGCCTGCCGCGGCGCGGAGCACCCGGCGAGGAGCAGCCCCGCCGCTGCGGCGACGGCGATGCCGGCGAACGGTGTCGGTACGCGGGGCGCTGCGCTCGGCACGGTGGTCTCCTGGGACGTCGGCGGGTTCGGGCCGGACCATCGAACCACGGGTGCGATCGCTGATCGCCCGTCGTCGCCTCCTCGCCGAGTGGTGTCCAGCTGCTGGACACCGACTGTTTCCCTGCCGGTCGCCGCCGGTCGGGATGGTCTGGCCGGTGACCCTCGCACCGCCCGCCATCCGCCCGTCCCGTCGTCGCCGAGGACCAGTACCAGGACTGGTACCCGTCAGCGTCAGGATCCTCGCCGCACTCCTCCTGTTCGCGACGGTCGTGTTGGCGTTCGTCGCCTGGGCGGGAGCGAGCCCGGCGTCGGCGCACGGCTTCAGCTCGGTGGTCTACACGCAGGTCACGTCGCCGCGGGAGCACGTCGTGCGCGCTGAGCTCGGCCTCGAGTACGACCTCATGCTCGTCTCCGTCGCGACGAGCGAGCACGACGACGCCCTCTACCGACAGGGGCAGGCCGCCTGGGACGACGGCGACTTCGCCGGCATGCGACGGATCGCCGAAGCGCACCGTGCGGCCGTCGCCGACTACGTGTTCGACCGGATGTCGGTCACCTCGGGCGGCACGGCCTGTCGCGGCACACTGCAGCGGGACATGCCCGTCGCCATCCGCGACGAGGTGCCGTACGCCAGCGTCACCGCGGACTTCACCTGCCCGGACGCGTCGCGCACCGGGGACGGGCACGTCGTGACGAGCGCGCTCTTCCCCGACTCCGAGTCCTTCGTGACGGGGACGAAGACCATCGTCACCTACACGGTCGACGGGCAGGACGGCTCGGCGACGCTCGACGCGGCGCACCCGTCCTTCTCGACGGAGCAGTCCGCGGCCGCCCGGTTCTGGGAGTTCTTCACCCTCGGCGCCGAGCACCTGCTCACCGGGATCGACCACATCCTGTTCCTGATCGCGCTCATCGCGGGCTCCCGACGGCTGCGCGAGGTCGTGCTCACGGCGTCCGCCTTCACGGTCGCGCACTCGATCACGTTCATCCTCGCCGCGCTCGGGGTCGTGAGTCCGCCGTCGATCGTGGTCGAGCCGCTCATCGCCCTCTCGATCGCCGCGGTCGCCGGCTGGTACCTCTGGCGGTTGTTCCGCCGGCGGTCGCACGCGGACGACCTGGTGGTGCCGGACGGCGTCCGCTTCGGCCTCGACCAAGCCGGGTGGTCCCGGCTGGCGGTGGTCTTCGCCTTCGGACTCATCCACGGGCTCGGCTTCGCGGGAGCGCTCGGCATCGACGAGCCGTTCTCGTGGCAGCTGCTCGTGTCGCTGCTGATCTTCAACGTCGGCATCGAGGCGGTCCAGCTCGCGATCATCACGCTCGTCTTCCCGCCGCTGTCGCTCCTCCGCCGACGGGCGCACCGAGTCTCGCTGTGGGTCACCGGTGTCATCACCGCAGGGGTGTTCGTGATGGGGATGATCTGGTTCGTCGAGCGCCTCGCAGCCGGGTGACCTGAGCGGATCCCGATCGGAGCCTGTTGGCCACACAGCGTTCACCAAGGCGTTGCCGGGCGAATGCAAAGTCTTCTGTGCATCACCCCTGTCCACGAGAACGGACCCCACAATGAGTCTTCTGTCCAGCGCCCGCTCGCGGCGCAGCGCCACTACGCTCCGCATCGGCGGCGCAGTGCTCGGTGCTGCGATCCTCGCCGGCGCCTCCTTCATGAGCACCGGCGCGGCCACCGCGGCGACGAACACCCCGACCACCAACATCTCCACCGGTGGCCCGATCCACATCCTGCTCGGCGTCGGCGCGACCGAGAGCCAGCGCATCGCCTCCTGGTACTTCCCGGCGAACGTCGCCCAGTCCCTCGAGATCCAGAAGACCGCGACGATGGTCGACGGTGCCTTCGGGGCCGGCAAGCAGACGATCGCGGCGTCGACCGCCGCGAACACCGCTGTCGACACGAGCACGACCGACTCGAACACGCGCAGCATCGAGGGCATCGCGGCGCAGTCGGGCTACATCAACGCGCACGCGACGATCGGGTCGCTCGAGCCGAACACGACGTACACGTACCACGTGGGTGCCGCGGACGGCTCGGCCTGGTCGACGCCGTACACGTTCACCACGAAGAGCTTCACGGGCGACTTCGACTTCCTGTTCTTCGGCGACCCGCAGATCGGTTCGTCCGGCTTCGTCGACGACGACGGTGCGGGCTGGGCGGACACGCTGCGGTACGCGACGACGAACGACCCCGCGGCCGAGCTCCTCGTGTCGGGCGGCGACCAGATCGAGCACGCCAACAACGAGTACGAGTGGGGCGCCTTCGCGGACAGCAGCGACGTCCTCAAGCGCTACCCGTGGGCGTCGACCATCGGCAACCACGACGTCGGCGGCAAGGCGTACGAGCAGCACAACCAGGTGCCGAACTCGCTCAAGGTCCCCGACTTCTACCCGGGCGGCAACACCACCGCCAACTCGGGCGGTGACTACTGGTACAAGTACAAGGGCGTCCTGTTCATCGACATCAACTCGAACGCCTACACCGGCGGCTCGGACGCGACGCACGTGAGCTACGTCCGTGACGTCATCAACCGCTACGGCGACGACGCCAAGTGGACCGCGCTGGTCTACCACCACTCGATCTACTCGCCGGCCGACCACGCGAACGACAAGGACAACCAGCAGCGCCGGTTCGACTTCACGCGGGCGTTCTCGGACCTCGGCGTCGACGTCGTCCTCCAGGGCCACGACCACTCGTACTCGCGCAGCTACGCGATCAAGAACGGCAAGAAGGCCAACCCCGACGAGCAGCCCGCTGCTCCCGAGGTCTTCGCCGGCCCCGGCGGCGTGATCTACATCACCGCGAACTCGGCCTCCGGCTCGAAGTACTACGACCTGACGACGCCGGACCCCTCCGAGGGCGGCTACGGCGCCGACCCGCTCGACCCGACCGGTGCACGCCACTGGGCCAACTCGGTCGAGAACCAGGAGCACGTCCGCACCTACGTCAAGGTCTCGGTGACCGACGCGAAGCTCGACGTCTCGAACATCCGCGCGAGTGACTGCACCACGCTGAACTCCGCGGTGAACCACGGCAAGGTGCCGGACTGCGGTGTCACCCTGCAGCCGACCGCGACCGCCGACCCGGCGCTGATCGGCTCCACGGTCGACCGCTTCACCCTGGACGCCTCGACCCCGGCGACGACCACGACCGTCTCGGCGTCCACGTCGACGCAGACCTACGGGGCCGCGAAGCCCGTGACCGTCACCGCGACGGTCGGCGGCGGCATCGGCCAGCAGGCCGGTTCGGTGACGTTCTCCGACGGCACGAAGGTGCTCGGCACCGCGAAGGTCGCCGGCGGCAAGGCGACGCTGACCCTGCCGGCGACCCTCGCCGTCGGGAACCACGCGATCAGCGCGGCGTTCACGAGCACCTCGGCCTGGGCCGGTGGCAACTCCGCCTCGACGGGAGCGGTCAAGGTCGTCGTGGTGAAGGCCACGTCGAAGACCGCCTTCGCCTACGCGAACGGTCGCGCCCGGGTGTCCGTGCAGGCGTCCGGCGTGCCGGTGAACGGCACGGCTCGCATCTACGACGGCTCGAAGGTCGTGGGCACGGTGACCATCACCAAGGGCTGGGGCACCGCGGTGCTGCCGCTGAAGAAGGGCACGCACACGATGCACGCAGCGTTCCTGCCCTCGACGACCGTGTACTCGAGCGCGAGCCCGACGGTCAAGGTGACCATCGGGAAGTGACGTGACCGGGGCGGCTCCACCGGCCCGGACACCGGAGGGCCCTGCGACGCGACGTCGCAGGGCCCTCCTCCGTCCTCCCGGCAGGGCTCGGTCTCAGACCGTCGCGACGCTCCCGGTCGCCGGGACCGCCGGACGCCCTGCTCGCCGCTGCCGCCGAGCGGCACCGGCGGCGACGATCGTCAGCGCCACCGCCGCGAGGGTGATCACCGCGCCGGCCCAGATCGGCGAGGTGTACCCGAGCCCGGCAGCGATCGTCAGACCACCGATCCAGGCTCCGAGCGCGTTCCCGAGGTTGAACGCGGCGATGTTCGCCCCGCTCGCCAGGGTCGGCGCGTGGTCCGCGTACTGCATCACCCTGGTCTGCAGCGCTGGTACGGTCGCGAACCCGGACGCCCCCATGAGCACGAGGGCGACGACCGTCAGCACGGGCGAGGTGGCGATGAGCGCGAAGGCCGCGAGCACGACGGTCAGCGTGGCGAGCACGACCAGCAGCGTGCCGTCGATCGACCGGGCCGCGAGCCGTCCGCCGACGAAGTTGCCGACGAAGAGGCCGACGCCGAAGACCACGAGGAGCCACGGCACGGCACCGGAGGCGAAGCCCGACACCGAGGTCAACGTGTACGCGATGTAGGTGAACGCGCCGAACATGCCGCCGTAGCCGAGCACCGTGATGCCGAGCGAGAGCCACACCTGGGTCGAACGGAACGCGCCGAGCTCTCGCCGCAGGGACGCGGCGGGGGAATCGTCGGACCGCGGCGCCGGCACGAGCACCACGACACCCACGAGTGCGACGATCCCGATGACCGCGATCACCCAGAAGGTCGCACGCCACCCCATCGCCTGCCCGAGCAGGGTGCCGAACGGCACGCCGAGCACGTTGGACGCGGTGAGGCCGGTGAACATGAGGGCCACGGCAGAGGCCCGCTTCGACCGCTCGACCATGCCTGCGGCCACGACGGACCCGATGCCGAAGAACGCGCCGTGGCACAGCGCCGCGACGACCCGACCGGCCATCATCACGCCGTACACAGGCGCGAGCGCGGACAGCGTGTTGCCGATGACGAAGAGCACGAGCAGTCCGATGAGCACCGGCTTGCGGGGCAGCCTCGTGGTGGCGGCGGTGAGTCCGAGCGCCCCGACGACGACGGCGAGCGCGTACCCGGTCACGAGCCAGCCGGCGGTCGTCTCGGTGACGCCGTAGTCGGCGGCGATCTCGGGCAGCAGTCCGGTGATGACGAACTCGGTCAGCCCGATACCGAATCCGCCGAGTGCCAGGGCGATGAGTCCCGCGGGCATGGTTGTCCTTCCGTCGTGCAGTGATGCCGCGTACGCTGGTAGTTGCACACGCGGCACACCGATCGTTGCACACGCGGGGTATCCGCGCAAGCAATCACTTGATCGCGCTCTGCACCGAACCCAGGAGCCCCATGTCCGTCGACGACTCGTCCCTCGCCGTCCGCGCGCACGGCTGGCGCACGCTCGCAGCCCTGCACGGCCTCATCGAGACGCGGCTCGAACGAGCACTGCGCGAGGTCGACCTCTCGGTGGTCGAGTACACCGTCCTCGACGCGCTCCGCCGCCAGGACGGCTTCCACATGCGGATGCAGCAGCTCGCACGCGCCGCGGCCCTCAGCCCCAGCGCGACGACGCGACTCGTGAACCGGCTGGAGGAACGGTCGCTGCTCACCCGTGTGCTGTGCGCCGACGACCGGCGCGGGCTCTACACGGAACTGACGCACGCCGGGCAGGCCCTCCTCGACCGCGCGACCCCCGTCCACGCGGCCGCCCTCGACGAGGCGCTCGCCGAGGCGCGCGAGGTCCCGGAACTCGAGCCGCTCGCCGTCGCGGTCGACCGGCTCGAGACCGCGGACTCCTGAGTCGGTCTGGAGGCGCGGTGCGCCCCCGCCCCGCGCGCTACGGTGAGCGCGTGGTGCGGCGGAGCGGGTTCGTGGTCGGTACGGCGGTCGTGGTCGCCCTGGTCCTCTCGGCGTGCAGCCTCGGAGGAGACGACGGCGACCGCGCGGGCGACGCGTCGGCCGGATCGGCGGTGGAGGCCTACGTCGAGCCCGGCGACACCGCGCTCGACCGCGTCACCGACGCCGCGGCGCGGGTCGCGACGATCGGCATCGACGGCGTGACCCTGACCGACGACGGCGGGGACCTCCACGAACCGCCGGACGGCACCGCCGACCTGGCCCGGGCCGGGTCCGACGGCGGAGCGCACACCGAGCTCCTCGTGAGCAACTACGACGAGCACCTCGGGGACTTCTCGCCCGAGATCGGCACGGCGCTGCTCGAGGACGCCGCGAAACGCGACCAGGTCGCCGAGCGACTCGCGGCCGTCGCCCGGACGCTCGACGTCGACGGTGTGCAGCTCGACCTGGAGTCCCTCCGCGCGCAGGACCGACCAGGGCTGGTCGCCTTCGCCGCCGCGGTCTCGGACGCCGTGCACCACACACTCGGACCGGATGCCCAGGTGTCGATGGCGGTGATGGCGTCGACGACCGCGAGCGGGTACCGGGACACCGGGTACGACCTCCCGGCGCTGGCCGAGCACGTCGACCGTTTCGTGCTGATGGCCTACGACCAGCACGGTCCGTGGAGCGATCCGGGGCCCGTCGGGTCGCTGTCCTGGGCGCGGCAGGCGCTGTCCGCCGTGCAGGCCGCCGGGGCCCCGACCGACCGGCTCGACCTCGGCGTCGCGGGCTACGGGTACGTCTGGGGCGGTGACGCCGACGGCCAGGTCGGCCCGGCCGAGGCGCGTCGGACGGCCGGCACCGCGGCACGGTGGTCGGACCGGACGGGGGAGTGGTCCGCGACGCTCGACGACGGTCGCCGGCTGCACTGGTCCGACGCCCGTTCGTGGCGGGTCCGGACGGACCTCGCGGCGGAGCAGGGGCTGCACGGCGTCGCGCTCTGGTCGTTGAACGGTGAGCCGCTGCCGAGGTGACGGACGCGAGTCCCGGCACCGCGCCTCCCGTCCGGTGTGGCGACCGACACAGTCGGTGACGCATCCTCCCTTCCTTGTCACCGGGCCGAGGTAGCATGCACGACACCTGTCCCCAGACGAGGAGGCCTGCGTGCCCGACCGGACCGACACCGCCTTCCCGCTCGACCGCGTCCAGGACGTCGGCGCCGACATCACCGCGGCGGTCGCGACCGTGGTGGACGGCAAGACCGAGGCCATCCGCACGGCCCTGACGGTGATGCTGGCCGAGGGACACCTGCTCGTCGAGGACGTCCCCGGTGTCGGCAAGACGGTGCTCGCCAAGGCGCTCGGCGCCTCGGTCGGCGGCTCGGTGAACCGCATCCAGTTCACCTCGGACATGCTGCCGTCGGACGTCACCGGCGTGAACGTGTTCGACCAGTCCTCGGGGACCTTCCGGTTCTCGCCCGGACCGGTGTTCGCGAACGTGGTCATCGGCGACGAGATCAACCGCACCAGCCCGAAGACGCAGTCCGCGCTGCTCGAGGCGATGGCCGAGTCACAGGTCACGGTCGACGGTGTCACCCGCCCGCTCGAGTCGCCGTTCATGATCGTGGCCACGCAGAACCCGATCGACATGGAGGGCACGTACCCGCTGCCCGAGGCGCAGCGCGACCGCTTCATGGCGCGCCTGACGATGGGGTACCCGAGCGCGGACGCCGAGCGGCACATGCTGGCGAACCGCGGCGCCGGCGACCCGCTCGCCCAGCTCCGGCCGATCGTCGACGTCGCGACCCTGCGCGCGGTGATCCGGGCCGTCCGCTCGGTGCACGTCGCCGCCGACGTCGAGGCGTACATCGTCGCGATCGTCCGCGCCACCCGCTCGCACCCGGACATCGTGCTCGGTGCCAGCCCGCGTGCGACGCTGCACCTCGCGCAGGCCGCCCGGGCGCACGCTGCGCTCGCGGGCCGACCGTTCGTCACGCCGGACGACGTCGCCGTCCTCGCCCCGGTCATCCTGGCGCACCGTCTCGTACCGGTCGCGCGCGGTCTCGGCGGCACCGGGGACGACACCGTGCGCGACGTCGTGGTCCGGATCGTCTCGGACACCGCCGTGCCGTTCACCGCCACCCCCGTCCGGTCCTGATGCCCGGGCCGTCCGCACCGTCCGCCACTGCGCTCCGTGCCGCGGGGGCCCGGTCGACGGCGCTCCGGTACGGTCGGCGCGGGCTCGCGCTGCTGCGGCGCACGCCCTTCCCACGGCCCACGGCGCGCGGCTGGACGGTCATCGCCGTCGGCATCGGTCTGGTCGGCGGCGGGCTCGTCGGCACGACCAGCGTCGCGGTGTCCGCCGGACTCCTCCTCGTCGTGCTCGTGCTGCTCGGCATCGTGATGGCCTTCGTCGTCGCGGCACCCCTGCGCGGCAGCCGGAGCACCGGGCGCGCGATCGTCCAGGTCGGCGAGGTCTACCGCGAGCGGATCACCCTCGGCAGCACGTCGCTGCCGATCGGTCCGCGGACGACACTGCTCGTCCGGGAACAGCTCGACGACGCTCTCGTCAGCGTCTCCGACGCCGAGTCCCACGTCGCCGTGGGCCCGAACGTGCCGCCGGCGGTCCTCGACGTCGAAGCGCTCGCCGTGCACCGCGGCCGGAGCACCGTCGGCCCGGTCACCATCCGCGTCGAGGACCCGTTCGGCCTGCTCCGCATCGACCGTCCGGTGGTCGGTGCGGAGGAGGTCGTGGTCGTGCCCGCGACGACCCCGCTCGGCACGCTCGACACCGGCGCGCTCGCCGGGGCGGTGTCCGCCGACGAGGGCCGCGTCGGGCAGGGTGGTTCCGCTGACGACAGCGAGCTCCGCCCGTACCGACCGGGCGACCCGATCCGCCGCGTGCACTGGGCGCAGAGTGCCCGGCGCGGTGCCCTGCACGTCCGCCAGACCACGCAGGCGCAGCCCCCGGAGGCCGTCATCGCCCTCGACGTCCGCCGCGAGTCCTACCAGCGCCTCGGCCGGGACGACCTCGCCGAACTGGCCGACCTCGGCGGCGACGCGGCCTTCGAGCACGCGGTCGTCGTCGCCGCCAGCGTCGCCCGGGCCCTCGCAGCGCGGACCTCGCGGGTGGTGCTCGTGACCGACGGGCCCGCCGGCAGCACCCGGCACACCGGCGACGCGGGCGGCCTGACCGACGTGCTCGTCGGCCTCGCGGACGTGCAGCTGCGGTCCGACGCGCGCGACGTCACCGAGGTCCTGCCCGGCGTCCGGGGCCGCGACGTGCACGGCATGACCGCCGTCGTGACGGGGACGTGCACGGCCGAGCAGGCCGCCGAGCTCGTGTCCTCCACCTCGGGGTCGAGCCGCGGCATCATGGCGACGATCGTCCCGCCGGACCCGGTGGTCCGTGGGATCCTCGACCGCGGCGGCTGGCGGACCCTCGTCGTCCCGGTCGCCGGCGCACACGCCCCCGGGAGCATCCGGTGAGCGGCACCTCGACACGACCCGGCGTCACGTCGAGCGGCGTCGGTCGTGCCGATCGGTCCGGGCGCGCTCCCGTCGAGGACCGCCCGGACGCACCGAACGCCTGGGTCGTGGCACTCGCGCCGGTCCCGGTCCTGATCGCCGCCCTCGCGATGCGTCCGCTCGTGCAGGGCATCGCGTGGTGGGGGTCCGGCGTGCTCGTCGCGGCGGTCCTCGTCGTCACGCTCCTCGCCGTCCGTCGCCGTGCGCCCGGCGTCCGCTTCGTGGCCCTCGTGGCGGCGCTGATCGTCACGTCATGTGCCGCCGCCGTGTTGAACGGCGTGCCCCCGCTCGGCTGGCTCGACCGGGACGGCGCGCTGGGGGAGACCCTCGCGGCCATCCGGCTCAACCCCGCTCCGCTGCCCCAGACGGACGCGATCCGGCTGCTCACGACGATCTCGATCGGCTGGGTCGCCGGGGTGTCGCTGTTCCTGGCGGCCGTCGCCCCGACCGCCGCGCTCGCCGCCGTGCCCGCGCTCGTGATCCTCGTCGTGCCCGGCATCGTCACCGGGGAACCGGCGTCCGCATTCCTCGTGGTGCTCGTCGGGGCCGCCTTCCTCGCCCTCCTCTGGCTCTCGGTGCGGCCCGTGCAGCGTGCGTTCCCGGCGACCGTCGTGGGGGCGATCGGCATCGCCGTGGCCGTCGGTCTGCCCGCGGTGGTGCCGCTCGACGCGAGCTGGCTGTCCGGCGTCACCGGGGCGATCCAGGCGCCCGTGCAACCGGGCCGACCCGGCACGCTGCTCAACCTCGGGCAGGACCTCCGGCAGCCGAACGAGCTCGAGGTGCTGCGCTACCGCTCCTCCGACGGCCTGCCGGAGTACCTCAAGCTCGCGGACCTCGACGAGTTCGGCACGGGCGACTGGGTGCCGACGACGACCGACGCCGCGAAGTCGGACACCGCCGACCGGCAGCAGTGGGCGGTCGGCATCAACCCGCGGCTCTCGACCCGGGGCGACGTGACGATCCGGATCACGGGCCTGTCCAGCGACTACCTGCCGGTTCCCGCTGGGGCGGTGTCGATCGACTCCCGCTCGACGAACCTCGACCTGTCGCAGTGGCGCTGGATGGGCGCTTCGAGCACGGTGCGCTCCACCGGTCCGGCCACGCCCCGCGGCGCCACCTACGAGGTCTACGGCGCGTCGACGTTCGCGGGCTCGTACCTCGACACCATCGCGGCGTCGGGGCTGCTCGGCCGTGCCGACGGCCGCGGCTTCCAGACCCCGTCCGCGGCCCAGCTCCGCACCGACCTCGCCCTGCCCGACGACCTGCCCCGCAGCATCGCCCGGACGGCGGACCGGGTGGCCGGCGGGGCCGGATCGGACTACGAGGAGGGGCGCGCGCTCGAACAGTGGTTCCGCAGCGCGCTGTTCACCTACTCCGAGACCGCACCCGTCGAGCAGGGCTACGACGGCGACAGCATGGACGTCGTCGCGAAGTTCCTCGACGTCCGCGAGGGCTACTGCGTTCACTTCTCGTCGGCGATGGCCGTGATGGCCCGCACGCTCGGCATCCCCTCGCGGATCGCGGTCGGCTACCGGGCCGGGGCGACGCAGGACGAGGGCGAGTACACGGTCACGAACCGGCAGCTGCACTCGTGGCCCGAGCTCTACATCCGCGGCGCCGGCTGGGTGGCGTTCGAGCCGACGCCGGAGTCCGACGACGCCGCGACGGCGGGTGACCCGACCCAGGTCACCCCGACACCCGCGACCCCGGAGACGCCCCTGCCGGCTCCTGGGGAGACCGAACCGTCGACGAGCGCGAGCACGCCGACGCCCTCGGCCTCGGCCGTCCCCGGCGCCGCGGCGACGAACACCACCGGCGGCAGCGGTCCGCTCGGCCTGGTCGTCGGGATCCTGCTGGCGGTCGCGCTGCTCGTCGCTCCCGCCGCGGTGCGGGTGTTCCGTCGGCGCTCCCGACTCGCTGCGGTCCGGTCCGGCCGGTCGCCCGCGCTCGCCGCCTGGCGCGAGGTGATCGACGACGTCGCGGACCACGGGTACGCACCGGGGCTCGTCCCGCCCGACGACGCGGCTGCGGCCGCCAGGACCGCCCGTGCGGTCCTCGGACGACTCCGGGCGACGGTGCAGCCGGACGTGGCGGCGCACCTCACGGCCGTGGTCGACGCGGTGGACCGGGAGCGGTTCGCCGCAGGTGGGGCCGGCTCGGTGGACCGTGCGGCGCTCGAGACCGCCGTCCGTCAGGCGCGGGTCGGGCTCGACGCGTCGGTGTCCCGTCCGCGGCTGGTGCGGTCGCGCGTGCTGCCGCCGAGCCTGCTGCCGTCGTCGGCCTGGTCGCACGAGGGCCGGCGCCCGCGCAGGACCGCGTAGCTGCGGCGGCCGCCCACCCGAGCGGCGCCGCACCCGCGACCCGGCGCACCCGCGACCCGGCGCGCCCGCGCCGCACCCGCGGCGCCGGGGGTCAACGCTGGCGGATGACCGCCTCGACGAGGGCGGCCACGACCTCGCCCGGGTCGACCTCCGGCAGGACGGGCGCGTCGAACACGATCCCGACGTTCACCGCGACGAGCGCCACCGAGAAGTCCTCGAGCGACATCCCGGGGTCGACCTCCGGATGCGCCCCGAACCACAGCCGGACGAGCTCGAGCACGCCGTCCTGCAGCACCCGCCGCTGCCGCACGAACTCGGGCATGAGCTCGGGGTTCCGCAGGGCCTGCCCCCGGAACTCCGAGAGCAGGGCGAACTGCGCCGTCTGGTCGTTGCGCCCGAACGCCGTCCGGACGACGTCGCCGATGTCGGCGGCGGCGATGTCCGCGCGCACGAGGTCACGGAGCGACCCGAGCACGAGGTTCGTCGCGCGCTGCATCACCTGCGCGACGAGGTCCTCCTTCGAGGAGAAGTTCGAGTAGACCGCGCCCTTGCTGAAGCCGGCCCGAGCGGCGACGTCGTCGAGGCGGGCGGTGTGCACGCCCTGCTCGGCGAAGACCGCGGCGCCGGCGCTGAGCAGGCGTTCGCGGACCTCGGAGCGGGGTGTCCGCGGGGTCGGTTGTCCCGGGACGGAGGGTTCGTCGTTCATCGGTTCCTGCTCGACGGGCCCGGCGCGGTCCGTCGGGTCCGGCGTCGTCGGGCGGGATGGGAGCGCGGCGTCCTGACCGTCGCGCGGTGGCCGGAGACCTGCCGCGCCGCGCGGAACGATCCGCGCGGCATCAGCGAAGCCCCCGTCCACACGGCCGCTCGGAACCGACGCGTTCGGGTCACGTCGGTGCACGGGTTGTCGTGTCGTGCCGGGTCGATACCCGGCGGTACCGATGGTACTGCTCGGCACCTGCGGATGACAGCCTGATCAGCCGGTCTGGTCGTCATGCGCGGCATCGTGCTCGCTGCGCACGCTGCCGGCCCCGGTGCGCCGACCCGGACGGCGGAGCAGCCGCAACGCGTCCGGGCGGAGGCTGCGCCCACGACGGAGGAGCGACCCGAGGGTGGACTTCGGCTGCCAGTCGCGGCCGTTCGGCAGGCCCCAGCCCTGACGGACCGCACCCCAGCGCAGGCCGAGCGACAGTGCGATGGCGGCGACGATGCCGATCGAGGGGGACCCGAGGTGCGAGGCGACGACCATCACGACCGAGGCGGCGACGGCGACGGTGGCGTAGAGGGCGTTGCCGCCGAAGACGGCCGGCACACGGCGGAGCAGGAGGTCGCGCATCGCCCCGCCGCCGACCGCGGTGATCGTGCCCATGATGACCGCGGCGGGCCACTCCAGCCCGGCGTCGAACGTCCGCTGCACACCGACCACGGACCAGAACCCGATCACGGCGGCGTCGAGCACGGTGAACAGCCGGTCCCAGGTCAGTTCGGAGAAGGAAACGAGGAACGCGACCAGGGCACCCGCGACGGCGACCGGCACGTAGAGCGGGTCGACGAGCGCGACGGGCGGCCCGTTCTGCAGGAGCGTGTCGCGGAGCATGCCGCCGCCGAGGCCCGAGACGAACCCGACGACGAGGAACCCGAACAGGTCGAAGTCCATCGAGCGCGCGATGGAGCCGCCGAGCAGCGCGGACGCGAAGACGCCGGCCAGGTCGAGCACGTTCGTGACCGATGCCAGGCCCTCGACGGAGAGCAGGTTCATGAGAACCATCAAACCCCACCGTCACGAGGTGGCGCGTCGCGTGCGGGTTAGGTTAGCCTCACCTTCGTCATGCTCGCCACCCTCGTCATCGGTCTCCGCGAAGGCCTCGAAGCGACCCTCATCGTCGGCATCATCGCCGCGTTCCTCCGCCGCAACCGTGTGCCGCTCGCACCGATGTGGACCGGTGTCGGCCTCGCGGTCGCCCTCAGCGTCGCCGTCGGCCTCGGTCTGCAGGCCGTCGAGCAGGCGCTCCCGCAGGCCGAGCAGGAGGGCATGGAGGCCGTCATCGGCATCGTCGCGGTGGTGTTCGTCACCGGGATGATCGTCTGGATGCGGACGCACGCCCGCAGCCTCACGAAGGAGCTCGAGGCGAGTGCGTCGGCGGCCCTCGGGCGCGGCACGGCCTGGGCGCTCGCCGGCATGGCGTTCCTCGCGGTCCTCAAGGAGGGCTTCGAGACCTCGGTCTTCCTGCTCGCCACCTTCCAGGCCTCGTCGGACACCGGGCTCGCCGCAATCGGGGCGGTGATCGGCATCGGCGCGGCCGTGCTCGTCGGCTACGGCATCTACACGGGCGGGGTGCGGCTGAACCTGTCCCGGTTCTTCACCGGTACCGGGGTCTTCCTGGTCTTCGTCGCCGGCGGGCTCGTGCTCACCGTGCTCCGCCGCGCACACGAAGCGGGCTGGATCGTCATCGGTCAGCAGCGCACCGTCGACCTGTCCTGGCTCGCCCCGAACGGCTCCGTGCAGGGCGCGCTCGTCACCGGCGTCCTCGGCATCCCGCCGGACCCCCGTGTCGTCGAGGTCCTCGGCTGGCTCCTCTACGTCGTCCCCGTGCTCGCGCTCTCGATCTGGCCCCGCCGCTGGCGCCCGACACCGAAGCGCGTGCCCACGGTGCGCGCCGCCGTCGCCGCGGGTCTCGCGGTCGCCGCCGTCGCCCTCGCCGTCGCCGTGCCCGCCGGCCGTGCGGAGCTCCCGCGGACCGTCGCCGTCATCGGCGACGCCCGTTCCGTGACGGCCGAGGTGGACGGGTCCGCCGCCGTGCTCCGGACGGAGGGGGCGGACGGCCAGGAGGCGCGCAGCACCTTCCCGACGTCGACCCACCGCCGCGTCACCCGCGCCGGCGTGACCGCCGACGAGTGGCGCCGGACCGAGGACGGATCGACCGGCGACCGCCCGTCGACGCTGACCCTCGACGACCTCGTCGGGTTGTTCGGCCGCGTGCCCGTCGGCATCTCGCCGAGCACCGACCCCGGCCCGTTCGCGGCCCGCTGGAGCGTCCGCGACACCGTGACGCTCACGACGGTCCGCGGGGGCGTCCTGGAGGCGACCCGCTCGGAACGCACCGTGCTCACGCTGCGCGGTGGGGGCCTCCCGTCCGCTCGGACGACCACGCTGGACCGCACCGTGTGGGCCGTGCCGGACGCGACCGTGCAGCGCACCGCGGCCGCCGTCGCCGCCGCCGACGGCCGCGCGGCGGAACGGGCGCTCTGGGCCGCCTGGCTGCCGATCGCCCTCGGCCTCGCCGCCGTGGCCCAGGCGCTGCTCGCCCTGCGTGACCGCCGCCGCCGTCCCACCCCGACCACCACCGTCCCCGGAACCGACCCGTCGCGCGGCCCGCCCGCCGACGCACCCACGAGGAGCCCTGAACATGCCGTTCGCTAGGACTGCCCGCCCCCTGACCGCCCTCGGCGCCCTCGGCGTCGTGACCGCGCTGACGCTGACCGGCTGCGCGGCCGGATCGTCCCCCGCCGACGACGGCCAGACGCCCGGCAAGGTGTCCCGCGTCACGATCACGCTGACGAACGACGGGTCCGACGCCTGCGCCGTGTCGACCACGAAGGTCCCCGCCGGCCCCGTGACGTTCACGGTGCGCAACGAGTCCTCGACCGCGATCACCGAGGTCGAACTGCTGCAGGACCAGCGGATCCTCGGTGAGAAGGAGAACCTCGCTCCGGGTCTCGACGCGGTGCGCTTCACCGCCACCCTGACCGGCGGGGAGTACCAGGTGTACTGCCCCGGCGCCGAGCGGGAGCTGACCGACTTCACGGTCACCGGCAAGGTGGCGTCGACCGCGGACAGCAGCGCCGCGGGCCTGCTGGCCGACGGCGCGGACGGGTACGCCACGTACGTCGACGGGCAGGTCACCGACATGGTCGCCGCCGTGCAGCAGCTCCGGAAGGACGTCGACGCGGGTGACCTCGACGCCGCGCGGAAGGACTACGCCGACGCCCGACCGTTCTACGAGCACGTCGAGAGCGACGTCGACGGGTTCGTGAAGGAGGGGCACTCGGCCACGGACAACGCGGGGAACCTCGACTACCTCATCGACATGCGTGCATCGAACCTCGATCCGTCGGTCGGCTGGAGCGGCTTCCACGCCGTCGAGAAGGACCTGTTCCAGGCGGGTGCGATCACGGCGACGACGAAGCAGACCGCCGCCGAGCTCGAGTCCGACGTCACCCTGCTCGCGAAGCGCGTGCCGACGCTCGACTACAAGCCCGAGGACCTGGCGAACGGTGCCGCCGGGCTCCTCGAGGAGGTGCAGTCGAACAAGATCACCGGCGAGGAGGAGGCGTACAGCCACATCGACCTCGTCGACCTCGCGGCGAACGTCGAGGGCGCACGGCAGGCCTTCGCGTACCTCAAGCCCGGCCTGACGAAGGTCGACCCGACCCTGACGAAGCAGATCGCGAAGCAGTTCGACGCGACGAACGCGCTGATGGACGGGTACCGCGACGCCGGGGCGCTCGGCGGCTTCCGCACGTGGGACCAGGCAACGAAGTCGGCCGACGCCAACCGCATCTCGCAGCAGGTGCAGGCGCTGCAGGACCCGCTGTCCCGCCTGGCCGAGAAGGTCGCCACGGCGTGACCGCGTCGCGCTTCTCCCGTCGCGGCCTCCTCGGCGCGGGCCTCGCCGCCGCGGGTGCCGGCGTCGGCGCGGTCGCGGGCGTGGCCGGCGCCACCGCGGCGACCGGGGTCGACCCGTTCACCGCGGCGGCGAACGGCGACGAGTCCGTCGACCTCTCCCAGCAGCATCCCTTCTACGCGACCGCCGCCCGGCAGCCCCAGGGCGGCATCCGCACCGTCCCGCAGCGGCACTGCGTGTTCATGGTCTTCGACCTGTCGACCACCGTCACCACCGACCTGCAGGTGCTGCTCGCCCGGTGGTCGGCGGCGATCGCGCAGCTGCAGGCCGGCCGGACCGTCGGCAGCGTCGAACCGGCGCACGGCGACGGCGTCGGCGCGGACACCGGCGAGGCACTCGACCTCGGCCCGGCCTCGCTCACCGTCACGGTCGGGCTCGGTCCGGGCGTCTTCGACGAGCGCTTCGGCCTGGCGGGCGGGCGTCCGCAGCACCTCGCCGCGATCCCGCGCCTGCCGAGCGACCGCCTCGAGGACGGGCTCACCGGTGGCGACCTGTCCGTGCAGGCCTGTGCGGACGACCCCCAGGTGGCGTACCACGCCGTCCGCGACCTCGCCCGGATGGCCCGCGGCACCGCCACCGTGCGCTGGACCGTGATCGGCTTCGGTCGCGCGTCCGCCGGTCCGTCGCAGTCCACCCCCCGCAACCTCATGGGCTTCAAGGACGGCACCCGGAACGTGACGACCGACGAGGAGTACGACCGGCACGTCTGGCTCGACCGCGACGCCGGGTGGATGGCGGGCGGCACGTACCAGGTGGTGCGGAAGATCCGGATGAACATCGAGACGTGGGACGCCGACGTCGTCAGCGACCAGCAGCGGGTGTTCGGCCGGACGAAGGTCGAGGGCGCACCGCTGTCCGGTGGCACCGAGCACACCACGCCCGACTTCCACGCCGCGGGGGCCGACGGCGCGACGAAGATCGACGCGCGGTCGCACGTCGCCCTCGCCGCGCACGAGGCGAACGGCGGCGTGAAGATCCTCCGTCGCGGCTACAACTACACGGACGGCATCAACCAGTACGGCCAGCTCGACGCCGGGCTGCTCTTCGCGGCGTACATGAACGACCCGGAGCACTTCACCCGGCTGCAGCGGCGGCTCGGCGCGTCCGACCGGCTCAACGAGTACATCGCGCACATCGGCTCGGCCGTGTTCGCGGTCCCGCCGGCGCCGCGGAAGGGCTCGTACATCGGGGAGCAGCTCTTCCGCTGAGTGCGCCGGACGCCGGGAACGGGTGCCCTCCGTCGTTTCCCTGGAGACGGAGGGCACCCGCGTCGCGGAGTCACCGGACGGAACCACCGTCCGGATCAGAGGCGACCCGGCGCGACGCGTCGCGTGAGCGACAGGGCTGAGCGTACCCCGCGCACGGTCACCACCACAGGGCTGGCGCGCGATGTCCGTACGCCGCGTCGGACGGGAGCGGTCCGCCGGGCGCGCACCGTGCCTCCAGGACGCCGGACGGGCCGCCCACCGGTGGTGGGACGGCCCGTCGGACGCGGTCTGGAGGCGCGGTGCCGGTCCGTCGGACCGGGCACCGCGCCGGGTGGGCGCGTCAGTCCGCGACCACCTCCGTCGCGTCGGGTGCGCGACGGCGGCGGACCACCAGCAGGGCGACGAGCCCGGCGAGCAGGAGCCCGCCGGCGACCATCGCCGGGGCGAGGAGGTCCGCGCCGGTGAAGGCGAGCTCGCCGGACGCGTCGACCGGGACGGTCGTGTCCACGACGCCGTCGCCGTCGACGTCCACACCGACCGCACCGCCGGTGCCGCCGCCCGTGACCGGGGTGCCTGCACCGGGGTCACCCGCGCCGGGGTCGCCCGCGCCGGGCGTCGGCGACGGGGTGCCCGGGTCGGCTGCGGCCACCGGGATCGTCACGGCGAGCGTGATCGACTGGTTGCCGAAGGTGACGACGAGCGGTTCCTGCGTGGTCGTCGCCGTCCGAGCGACCGCGGCCGCCAGGGTCGTCGTCGCGCGGGTGCGGGCGAGCGCCGTCGTCGTCGGGCTGGCCGGTGCCGGCGTCAGCTCGGGCACGGGGAAGCTGAGCGTCGCCGTGCCCTGCTCGTCGGTGCCGTCGACGACCTTCGGGTCGATCGTCGTGGTGGCGAGCACGCGGTCACCGGCGCGCACGGAGACGGTGCGTGCCTGGTCGGGCACGCTGCTGAACGCGAGCGAGGACAGCTGCAGCGTGACGGTGTCGCCGGGCCGGAAGCCCCCGGCCGGCGCCTGGTTCACGCGCACGCCGACGGAGCGCTGGTCCTCGAGGACCTCCGCGGCGGGGAACGTCCGGAAGTACTCGACCTGCGCCTCGAGGTCGACCTTCCCGCTGTCCTGCTTCGCTGCCGCCGCCTTGAACGCGGTGAAGGAGTCGCCACCGCCGGCGAGGAACGAGTTCACCGTGACCTTGTAGGTGGTGGTGTCGGCGACGGCCTTGCCGTCGAGGGTCATCGCGGTGACGTGCTGCCCGCGCCCGGCCTGCGGGTCGTAGGTGTACGAGAAGCCGGCCGAGGCCCCGAGCTTGAGGAACGGACGCTGGGCGCCGTCCGGCTGCCACTGCTGCTCGAGGGCCTGCCGGATCTGCGCGCCCGTCAGGTCGAGGACGACGAGGGTGTTGGCGAACGGCTGGACGGCTGCCGCCTGCTTGTACGACACTGTGCCCGCCGCGACGTCTGCCCGGAGACCACCCGGGTTCATGAAGGCGATCTGGGAGCCCTGACGCTGCGTCGCGGTCCGCTGGACCTCGGCGACGAAGTTGCCGAGCGTCGACTCGCCGCCGCGGTTCTCGGAGCCGTTCGACTGCACGGCGCGCTTGAGCGCACGGTCGACCGTGCCGAGGGTGACCGCGCCCTGCTCGTCTGCTCGCTGGACGGCGGCGTCGACGGTCGCCTGCACGGCGGCGTCGGGCGTGTACGTGGTGCCGACGAGCGGCAGGTTCTCGGCCTTCGTCGGCGTGACCGTGCCGTCCGCGGCGACGGTGAGCTGCACGTGGCCGAGGTTGTAGCCGTACGAGCCGGTCTGGATCACCGGACGGGGGACGGTGCCGCCGGTCGGGACGACGGAGTGGACGTAGGTCTGGTGGGTGTGCGCGGAGAGGATGGCCGACACGTCCGGGGTGACGTTGTGCACCGCGTCGGCGAACGGGGTGTCCGCGTCGAGGTCGGCTGCGGCGGAGGTCTCGGCGCCGTCGTGCACGAGGAGCACGAGCACGTCGGCCTCGCCGTTGTCGGGGTCGCCGTCCTTGAGCTGCTCCGCGACCTTGTTCACCTCGGTGGTGATGTCGCCCATGTGCAGGCCCGCGATGCCGTCCGGGTTGACGAGGCCCTGGCCGACGAGGTCGACCGTCGCGCCGATGAACCCGACCCGCTTGCCGCTGATGGTCTCGATGGCGTAGGGGTCGAACGCCGGCTTCCCGCTCGCGTCGAGGATGTTCGCGGAGATGTAGTCCCACTTCGCGTTCCGCTGGCCGGCCGGGCCGATCACGCGGTCGCGGAGGTCGGTCTGGCCCTTGTCGAGCTCGTGGTTGCCGATCGCACTCACGGACAGGTCCATCTGGTTGAGCACGTCGATGGTCGGCTGGTCCTCCTGGATGAAGGACTCGAACGTCGACCCGCCGATGTTGTCGCCGGAGCTGACGAAGGCGGACGTCGCGCGCTGCGCGGCGTCCGTTCCACGGAGCGCGTTCAGGGCGCCCGCGAGGGTGGCGGCACCCCCGGCGTCGCCGTCGCGCGGCGGTGTGCTCACCGACCGCGCGATGCGGCCGTGGAAGTCGTTCACGTTGTACAGGTCGATCGTCGTGTCGCCCTCGGCGGCGAGGGCGGACGACGTCGGGACGGACAGGGCTGCCAGGACCCCGACGGTCGTCAGTGCCGCGGCACCGACGAAGCGCCGGCGGCGCGGGGAGGAGTGTGCGTTCATCGAGACGAGAACCTAGGAAGATCCACAGGCGACGCGCCAGGGCCCGGCGCAACTCGTCACACGGTGTTCACACGACCTCCGTTCGGGGGGGGGGGGGGGGCACGAGCCGCGGGCCGCCCGGGCTGCCGCGGCAGCCGGCTGCGCGCGGCCCGGGCGTCGCCTAGTCGCGGTGGAGTGCGCCCTTGACCCGCTCGACGGCTTCGGCGGCCATCGCCTTCGCGGAGTCCTTCACCACGTCGAGCTCGACCGGGTCGCCCTTGAGCAGGCTCTTGGCCGTGTTGATCGCGTACTCGGCCGTGATGTGCGGCGGGAGCGGCGGCACGTTGCGGCTGACGTAGGCGTCGATGACGGTGACGCCCGGGTTCGCGAAGGCACGCTCGACGGCGGCCTCGACCTCGTCGTCGCCGTGCACCTGGATGCCCGTGAAGCCGAGGAGCTCGGCGTACCCGGCGTAGTCCATCGTCTCGACGTCCTGCGAGCCGCGCCACATCGGGTTGCCGTCCTCGGTCCGCATCTCCCACGAGACCTGGCCGAGGTCGTCGTTGTGCATGATCACGATGACGAGCTGCTGGTTGGGCCACGACGCCATGTACTTCTTCACCGTGATGAGCTCGTTCATGCCGAGCATCTGGAAGGCGCCGTCGCCGATCGTGCACACCGCGGGGCGGTCCGGGAAGGCGAACTTGGCGGTGACGGCGTACGGCATCGCCGCGAGCATCGTCGCGAGACGGCCGGACATGTCACCGTGCATGCCCCGGCGGAGTCGGATGTGGTGGCCGTACCAGTCCGCGGTGGTGCCGGCGTCGCAGGTGACCGTCACGCCCTCGGGCAGGTGCTCGTTCACGGCGCGGATCACCCGGCGCGGGTTCACCCCGTCGTCGTAGGAGACCTCGGCCTGGCGGGCCATCTCCGCCTCCCACTCGCGCATCTCGCCGGCGAGCCGCTCCTGCCACGCGGTGTCCCGGCCGCCGTCGAGCAGCGGCAGCACCGCGTCGAGGGTCGCCCCGACGTCGCCCCAGAGGTTGAGCTCGGTGGGGTAGCGCAGGCCCATCTGCTCGGGCTTGATGTCGACCTGCACGCCGCGGGCCTGGCCGCTCGCCGGCAGGTACTCGCCGTAGGGGTAGTTCGTGCCGAGGAGCACGATCGTGTCGCACTCCTTGATCTGGGTCAGGCTCGGACGGGAGCCGAGCAGGCCGACCTGCTGCGTGTGGTACGGCACGTCCGACGGCACGACGTCCTTGCCGCGCAGTGCGGTGATGATGCCGGCACCCGTCTTCTCGGCCGCCGCGAGCACCTGGTCGGTCGCGCCGCGGGCACCTGCACCGACGAGGAACGTGATCTTCTCGCCACCGTTCAGGATCTCGGCGAAGCGCGCGATCTCGTCGGCGGGCGGCGTGATGCGCGTCGAGGGGGCGACGTCGCTCGACCGCGACACCCAGTGCTCGGCCGCCGGTGCCTCGTACTGCATCGCCTGCACGTCGTGGGGGAGCACGACCACCGCCGGCTGCTTCCGGAGCATCGCCGTGCGGAAGGCGGTGTCCACGACCACGCCGACGGCGTCCGGTGTGGCGACGGTCTCGACGTAGCACGCGACGTCGGCGAACACGCGCTCGAGGTTCGACTCCTGCTGCGTGAAGGTGCCGATCGACGCGAGGCCCTGCTGCCCGACGATCGCCACCACCGGCTGGTTGTCCATCTGTGCGTCGTACAGGCCGTTGAGCAGGTGGAACGCGCCGGGGCTCGACGTCGCGACGCAGACGCCGACCTCGCCGGTGAACTTGGCGTGCGCGGTCGCCATGAGCGCCGCGATCTCCTCGTGCGTCGGGCGGACGTACTCGAGTGCGCGCTCGCTGCCGTCCGCCTTGCCGAGGGCGCCGTCGAACGCGCCGATCCCGTCACCGGGGTAGCCGAACACGCGGGACACGCCCCACGCCTTGATGCGGTCGATGACGAAGTCGCTCACGGTCGTGCTCATGCGTCCACCGTGCTCGGCGCTTCCTGTACGTGCTCAGGCTTCCCGGGCGATGAGTGGGCGCAGGGTGCGGTGGGCGATCCGGAGGCCTTCGAGGACCTTCTCGTCCGTGCCACCCCACAGCGGGTCCTCGTGCTCGACGCTGAGCGTGCCGGTGAAGCCCGCCTCGTACAGCCGGTCGACCACGTGCGGCCAGTCCACGACGCCGCGCCCCGGCACCCGGAAGCGCCACCAGCCCATGTCCCACGGGTCGCCCTGCTTGTCGACCTTGCCGAAGAACCCGTAGTCGTTGCGCTTCTGCGGGAAGAGCTCGAGGTCCTTCGCCTGCGCGTGCACGATGTGCTCGGCGAAGGGCAGGATCGTCTCGACCGGGTCGATGCCGATCCAGGTCAGGTGCGAGGGGTCCCAGTTCAGTCCGAAGCCGAGCCCGGTGACCCAGTGCCACAGCTCGGGGCTGTAGGCGAGGTTGCCCGGGTAGCCGTCCGGGTGCCAGCCCTCCATCACGCAGTTCTCGATGATCAGCCGCACGCCGCGCTCGCCGGCGTGGTCGACCAGCTCGGGCAGCACCCGGTCGCCGAGCCGCATGTTCTCGGCGACGGACAGCGTGTTGTCGCGCCCGACGAACGTCCCGACGTACGGGATCCCGAGCATCGCCGCGGTGTCGATCGCGTGGAACAGGTGCTCCTTGACCGCCGCTCGCCGGTCGGTGTCGTGGTGCAGGTTGTTCTCGTAGTAGGCCAGCGCGCTGATCTCGAGGCCGTGTCGGTCGAGCAGCTCCCGCGTCGCGTCGGCGTCCGCCTCGGTGAAGGTCGCGACGGGCAGGTGCGCCGCCTCGAAGTCACGGCCGCCGGTGCCCGGCCAGACCGCGACCTCGAGCCGCTCGTAGCCCTGCTCGGCCGCGAACGCCGCGATGCGGTCCAGGCTCCAGCCCGGGAGGCAGGCGGTCAGCATGCCGAGCTTCATCGGATCTGGCTCCAGGTGCCGTCGGCCGCACTGCCGACGACCGCGTCGATGACCCGGGCGGCACGGGCGCCGTCCGCGAAGGTCGGCAGCCCCTCCGGCCACGCCGACCGGTCGCCCTCGGCGCGCACCGCGGCGTACGTGTCGGCGACGAACGCCGCGAAGGCGTCGAGGTAGCCCTGCGGGTGTCCGGCTGGCACGATCGCCAGACGACGCTGGTCCGGTGCGCCGAGGGCAGGGTCGCGGACCACGATCTGCGCGCCCCGCTCGTTGCCGAACCACGCGGACTCGGGCTGCTCCTGGTCGAAGGCCGCGCTGCCGAGCGTGCCGTCCACCTCGAACCACAGTCGGTTCTTCCGGCCCGCGGCGACCTGTGAGATGACGACGTTCCCGATGCGGCCGGAGCCGGTCCGGAAGGTCGCGACCGCGGTGTCCTCGGTGGTGACCTCGGCGCGCTGCGAGGCGTCGGCGACCGGGTCCGGGTCCGGGGAGCCGGAGAACGACGGACCGGAGGCCGCCGGTCGGGTCGGGTAGACGATGTCGGTCGCCGCCGTCACCGCGGCGAAGGGCTCGCCGGTGACGAACTCGACGAGGTCGCACCAGTGCGACCCGATGTCGGCGAAGGCCCGGGACAGCCCGCCCGCGCCCGCGTCCACCCGCCACGAGGAGGCGTCCTCGTCGAGCATCCAGTCCTGCAGGTAGTGACCGTGCACCGCGAGGAGCCGGCCGAGGTCACCCTCGGCGATGCGCCCCCGGATCTCGCGGACCATGGGGTGGTAGCGGTACACGAACGGCACGGTCGCGACCACGCCCGCCTCGGTCGCCGCGCGGTCGAGCTCCTCGGCCTGCGCGGCGGACACGGCGAGGGGCTTCTCGCACACGACGTTGATGCCGGCTCGGACGACCGCGAGCGCCTGCGGGTGGTGCTGGTCGTTCGGGGTGCAGACGTGGACGACGTCCGGGCGGTCGGCGATCACGTCGTCGAGGGAGGCGTAACCCCGCGGGAGGTCGAGCTGCTGCGCGACCTGCTCCGACCGGGCCGCGTTCCGACCGAGGACCCCGAGCACCTCCGCGCCGGCGGCCCGGGCCGCACGTGCGTGGACGCCGGCGATCATGCCGGTCCCGACCACGGCGACGCGCAGCCGTCGCCCTCCGTACCCACTGCTCATGGTGCTCCCTCGCGCCGATCCGACCCCACCGTAGCGGCGCAGCCCGGCCACGTGCCGGAACGCATGAGTACGTTCTGGGGCATGTCGAGCCTCCAGACCTCACTGCTCATCCTCGGTGCCAGCGGCGACCTGTCCAAGCGCCTGCTGCTGCCGGGCCTCGCCACCCTCCTCGAGGTCAAGGACGACTGGGACGTCCAGCTCGTCGGGGCCGGCGTCGAGGACATCTCGGACGCGGACTGGAAGGCGCAGGTGCGTTCCTCCTTCGAGAACGCGCAGGCGTCGAAGAACGAGGAGGACGAGGGGGCGCAGGACGGCGGCGAGAAGCTCAGCAAGCGCCTCGTCGACGTCATCGAGGCCTCGACGTACCGCAAGGCGGACGTCACCGACGCCGACGACCTGAAGGGGCTGCTCGCCGCGTGCCGGCACGACCCGGCGGTCTACTTCGCGCTGCCGCCGGCGGTGACCGAGAAGAGCTGCGCCGTGCTCAAGGACCTCGACCTGCCGTCCGGCACGCGGCTCGCGCTCGAGAAGCCGTTCGGCACCGACGCCGAGAGCGCCGAGCACCTCAACGACCTGCTGCACTCCTTCCTGCCCGAGGAGCGCATCCACCGCGTCGACCACTTCCTCGGCCGCTCCACCGTGCTCAACCTGCTCGGTCTGCGCTTCGCGAACCGCATCATCGAGCCGCTGCTGTCCTCGGCGCACGTCGCCCGCGTCGACATCGTCTACGACGAGACCCTCGGGCTCGAGGGCCGCGCCCGCTACTACGACAAGGCCGGCGCGCTCGTCGACATGATCCAGAGCCACCTGCTGCAGGTGACGGCCGTCGTCGCGATGGAGGCCCCGGCGTCGATCGACGCCGACGACCTCCGCACCCAGAAGGAGCTCGTGCTCCGCGCCGTGCGTCCGTGGGGCGGCGACGTCGTCGCGGCCGGCAAGCGCGCCCGGTACACCGCGGGGGAGATCGGCGACCGGTCGCTGCCGTCCTACGTCGACGAGGACGGCGTCGACCCGTCGCTCGGCACCGAGACCCTCGCGCAGCTCACGCTCGAGGTCGCCAACTGGCGGTGGGCGGGCGTGCCGTTCACGCTGCGGTCCGGCAAGGCGCTCGCCGAACAGCGCCGCGAGATCGTCATCACCTTCAAGGACTCGCCGCACGTGCCCGGCGGCCTCACCGGCGCCGAGCACCCGGACAAGCTCCGCATCTGGATCGCGCCGGACGAGATGCAGCTCGAGCTCAACGTGAACGGCCCGGGTGACCCGTACACGATCGACCACACCGCCCTGTCGGTGAACTTCAACCCCGGTCGGCTCAGCGCCTACGGCGAGGTGCTCGCCGGGGTGCTCGAGGGCGACGCCACGCTCTCGGTGCGGGGCGACAGCGCCGTGCAGGGCTGGAAGGTCGTCGAGCCGTTCCTGCAGGCCTGGCGGGACGGGAAGACCCCGCTCGACGAGTACGCGGCGGGCTCGGGCGGTCCCGAGCGCTGGGACAACATCGAGTGCTGACCCGGTGACGGACTGGAGGCGCGTGGCGGGCCCGCCACGCGCCTCCAGTCCGTCTGCCGGTCGCGCGGCGTAGCGTCCGGGGACGTGAAGACCACCGACCACGTCCTGTCCACCGTCCCCGAACCCGCCGGCGCCGACGTGCGCCTGGAGCCCGTGCGCTACGAGCACGAGGGCACCCCGCTCCTCGGCGTCCTGGCCAAGGACCACGCCGTGGCCGGCCCCCGCCCCGCGGTGCTCGTGATCCACGACTGGCACGGAGTCAACGAGCACGTCGAGGCCCGTGTCACGATGCTGGCCCGCCTCGGCTACGTGGCGTTCGGCGCGGACGTCTACGGCGAGGGCGTGCGCCCGGGCGACGACACCGCCGGCCAGGTCGCCGGGTCGTTCTACCAGGACCTGCCGCTGTTCCGCGCCCGCCTGACCGCCGGACTCGACCGACTCCGCGCCGACCCCGACGTCGACCACTCCCGCATCGTCGTGATGGGCTACTGCTTCGGCGGCTCCGGGGCGATCGAGCTCGCACGGACCGGGGCGGACCTGGCGGGTGCGGTCTCGTTCCACGGCGGCCTCATCGTGCACGAGCCCTCCGACGCCGCCGCGATCCGGACGAAGCTGCTCGTGCTCACCGGGGGAGCGGACCCGATGGTGCCGGACACGAAGGTCGCCGAGTGGCAGGACGAGATGCGCGCCGTGCCGTCGGTCGACTGGCAGGTCGTGACCTACGCGGGCGCGATGCACGCGTTCGCCGTGCCGGGCACCGACTCGCCGGACCACGGGGCGCAGTACCAGGAGCGTGCGGACCGCCGGTCGTGGCAGGCGCTGCAGGTGTTCCTCGCCGAGGTCTTCGACGAGGAGCCCACGGTCGTCTGACCCGCGACACGCCGAGGGCTCGGGCCGGGGCGGCTCGATTCGCGTTCGCCTCGCACCTGTTGTAGAGTCTTCCACGGCCGCAAGGCCGGAATCGGCCTCAGGGCCGGATGCGCTCGTAGCTCAATGGATAGAGCATCTGACTACGGATCAGAAGGTTGGGGGTTCGAGTCCCTTCGAGCGCACAGGAGAGAAGGCCCCGTCGCACTGCGGCGGGGCCTTCGTCGTCCCCGGGCGCGGGTGACGTGGCGCGGGGGTTCTTTCCCATGACGTCCGCGATGGCAAGCGAGAACGGGCGTACCTGGTCGGAAGATCCGACCGAGTACGCCCGTTCTCGCCAGGTACGCCCGCCCGCGCCCGGCGCCGCGCGGGGTCAGCGCGCGAGGGACGCCAGCGCCTGCTGCATGTCCTTGCCGAGGTACGGCGCCAGGGTCCTCGCGAAGGTGTCCGTCACGTGCGTCGTGTCGCGGTAGACCATCACGCCGCCGATGACGGCGGGGCAGACCTCCGTGTTGCAGTAGTAGGGCGTGAGGTCGATCACCGTGCCCCGTCCACCCTGCGCGGTGAACCGGGCCATCGCGGCGTCGGAGGAGTCGGTGCGGGCGAGCGCCGACGACCGGGGCTCGTCGCACGAGCCGTTCGTCTCCTCCGGCATCCCGCTGACGCAGAGGACCACGTCGCGTCGCGGCACCGGGTTGTCACGGATGGCGATCACGGGCAGTTCGTCGCCGGCCGCCTGGGTCCAGGCGTCGACGAGCCCCGCCTCGGTCTTCGCATCGCGGTCGGCGTCCGACTGCGCGGTGACGGCCATCTGGGTCGCCGAGTGGGCCACGACCAGCCCGTCGACCTCGGCGCGGTGGGCCTGGACGTACCGGATCGCCTGCTGCTTCCACCGGTTGCAGCCGCGCTTGCTGGCGTCGCTCACGCTGTCCTGCACGGCGGTCGTCAGGTAGCAGCCGCCGGTGGTGGCGAGGTCGAACCGCCACCCCTCGGTCCGTCCGATCGCGTCGAAGGTGTGCAGGAGTGCGTTGGCGTGCGAGTCCCCGACGACGAGGAAGCGCTTGGAGTACCCGGACTCCTTGCCGAGGGCACAGAACTGCAGCGCCCCGCTCCAGCAGTCCGGGCGGTTCGGACCGTCGTCCTTCGCGGCGGCGGGGGCCGGCACGCGGACGTCGGCCAGGCGCGGGTCGACGCACGGCTTCGGCGCGCTGATCAGGGCGGCGGCGCCGAAGCACGGGGCGTCACCCTTCGCGAGCTGCTTCGCGAAGGTCGCGGCCTGCACCTCCTGCACGTGCACGGCGGTGAGCGTGGAGGCACCGAGGCCGGCGACGACGAGCGTGCACACCACCCCGAGCACGGCGACGCGACGCGGTCGGAGCGCCCGGACCCAGCCGGAGAAGCGCAGCGGCTCCTCGAACCACACGGTCGTCACGGCGGCGAGCACGAGGGAGAGCGCGAGGACCGCGAGCTTGCTCTTCCACCCGAGCGGGTGGCCGAGCGCGATCGGGACGATGACCACGAGCGGCCAGTGCCAGAGGTACAACGAGTACGAGACCCGGCCGATGAACGCGATCGGCTGCACGGCGCCGAGGGTCTCGAACACCGTCTGCGCGCCGAACGTCACGAGCAGCGTCGCGCCGACGACGGGCAGGGCGGCGGCGATGCCCGGGAACGGGGTCGACGGGGTGATGACGACGAGCGACGCCACGAGCGCGAGTGCGCCCACGACCGCGGCGCCGGATCGGACGACCCGACCGACCGTGTTCCGTGCTGCCGGGATCCGGAACGTCGCGACGAGGCCGCCGAGCGCGAACTCCCATGCGCGGGTGGCCGTGGAGAAGTAGGCGACGCCCGGGTTCGTCTGCGTCTGGACGATGCACCAGACGAGGGAGACCACGACGACGGTGCCGAGCAGGATCCGAGCGGTGGTGGCGGGGGAGACCCGCTTGCGGACCGCGAGGGTGAGCAGCAGCAGGAGGAGGGGCAGCGCGATGTAGAACTGCTCCTCGACCGAGAGCGACCAGAAGTGCTGGAAGGGCGAGGCCTGGTTCTCGGCGTTCAGGTAGTCGACCGAGCTGGCCGCGAGCTCCCAGTTCTGCGCGTAGACCGTCGAGGCGATGAGCTCCCGCCCGTACTGCTCCCACAGGGCGCTCGGCACGACGACGAGCACGGCGGCACCGGTGGCGAGGATCGTGAGGAACGCGCCGGGCAGCAGGCGTTTGGCGCGTCGGGCCCAGAACTGGCCGAGGCGGATCCCGCCGGTGGCGAGCTGCTCGCGGAGCAGGTGGCCGGTGATGAGGTACCCGGAGATGACGAAGAAGACGTCGACGCCGACGAAGCCACCGTGCAGCCGGGCCGGCCAGAGGTGGTAGAGCACCACCGCGAGGACCGCGAACGCACGGAGTCCCTGGATGTCCCACCGCGTGGTGTCGCGGGCGCGGTGGGCCGGAGCCGTGGTTCCCCCTGGTGCTGTCCTCACTGGATCGAGTGTAAGAGATGCGACTCGTGGATCGGGTCCGTGTCTTGTCGGATCCTCACCTGCGGTCAGAGCTCGGCGAGTTCGCCGAGGCCCTCGTAGGCCCGAGCGACGGCGTCCACCCGGGCTCGACCTGCGGGCCCGGACGCCTCGTACACGTCGTTCGCGATCGCCGCGACGACCGCGAACATCGCCGCCATCGAGTCGAAGGCGGCCGGGGCGTCGACCGGCACGAGCACGGCCGTGTTCGCGGGCGCCGCGATGAGGGCGGCCGTCGGGTCGCCGAGCACGACGACGTCCGCGCCGGTGCCGGCGCAGTGCGCGACGAGGCGCGCGACACCGGACGCGTGTCGGCGGACCGTGACGATGACGACGAGGTCGCGCGGACCGAGGTCGGCGACCTCCTCGCCGAGACGCTGCCCCTGCGCCGGTCCGAGCCGCACGTCGCTGCGCACCTGCGCGAGCTGGGCGCGGAGCTGGAGCGCGACCGCGTGAGCGGCCCGTTCGCCGACGACGAGGACCCGCTGGGCGCGGACGATCCGTCGGGCCAGTCGCGGTCGGTCGGCGCGCGCGAGGGACGCCAGGCCGGCGGCGAGGTTCCGGGCCTCGACGACGCGCTGGTCGACGTGCGCGGCGTCCTCGGCGACCCAGGGCAGACCGGTGCCGCGGGCGGCCATCAGCTCCTGCCGTACCTCGGCCGCGTCTTGGAACCCGAGTGAGCGGACGAGCCGCGAGACGGTGGCCTTCGAGGTGCCGGACTCCGCGGCGAGCCGGGTGGACGACCCGATGAGCAAGAGCTCCGGGTCGTGGCGCACGACCGCTGCCACCCGGCGCTCGGCGGGCGAGAGGCGGTCCCAGACGGCGTCGATGCGGGCCCGGACGTCGGGTTGTGCGGCGCTCACGCCCGGCCCGTCCCGGCAGCGGGGACGACGTCCGCCGCCAGGGTCTCGATCGCGACGGCGAGGGCGTCCAGGCCGAGGGCCACGTCGGCCTCGGAGACGAACTCGTCCGGGTGGTGGCTGATGCCGTCCGGGTTGCGGAGGAACAGCATCCCGACGTCCGTGACGAGTCCGAGCGACATCGCGTCGTGTCCGGCGCGGGAGAACAACGACGGCGGTGCCGGCTCGCCGGTCGACACGATTCCGGCGCGCAGTGCGTCCATCAGGCGCGGGGCGCAGAACACCGCGGGCGCTCGGTGCACCTCGGTCGGCGCGACCGCGACACCCCGGCGGTCGGCGATCTCGTCGAAGGCGGCGGTGATCTGGTCCCAGGTCCGGTCGCGGCCCTCGTCGAACTCACCGCGGAGGTCGACCGAGAACCGCGCCAGCCCGGGTACGACGTTCACCGCGCCCGGTTCGACCGTCATCGTGCCGACGGTGCCGACGTGCTGCGAGGCGCGGCAGATGCGCTCCACGGCGAGGGCGGCCTCGGCCGCCGCGAGCAGGGCGTCGTGCCGACGCTCGTACGGGGTGCCGCCGGCGTGCCGGGCCTCGCCGACGGCCTCCACTGCGAACCGGCGGGCGCTCGCGATGCTCGTGACGACGCCGAGTGCCTGCCCCGCGGCCTCGAGGAGGGGACCCTGCTCGATGTGCGCCTCGAGGTAGCCGACGAGCGTCGCGGGGTCGACCGCGGCGGCGCCGACGGCGTCCGGGTCGAGACCGAAGTCGGCGAACGCCTGCCGGAGCGTCACGCCGTCAGCGTCCGTGAGGTCCCACCAGCCCTCGTCCCAGACCCCCGCGACGGCCGAGGACCCGAGGAGCGCCTTGCCGAACCGGGTGCCCTCCTCGTCGGAGAAGGCGACGACCTCGAGCGCGAAGGGCAGCGGTCCGTCGGCGGCGAGCCGTGCGGCCGTGCGGATGCCCATCAGGACGCCGACGATGCCGTCGTACCGGCCGGCGTCCACGACGGTGTCCAGGTGCGAGCCGACGAGCAGGGTCGGCGCGTCCGCGGTGGCACCCTCGACACGCCCACGCAGGTTGCCGGCGGCGTCCTGCCGGACCGTCAGGCCGGCGTCGCGCATCCACCCGCCGACGACCTCGTTCACGCGGGCGTGCTCGGGCGACAGGTAGACCCGGGTGATCCGGCCCGGTTCCGCGGTGATCCCCGCGAGTTCGTCGCACCAGGCGACGACGGTCGCGGCGTCGGCTGCGGCCCTGGCCGTCGCGACGAGGTTCCCGACGCTCACGACGCGACCCCGGCCGTCGCCCCCGCGTACACGTCGAGCGCCGCGTCCACGCCACCGCCCTGCGGCACCGCGTGCCCGGCACGGCGGAGGGCGTTCTCGAGCGCCGCGAGCGTCGTCACGACGGCGTCCTTCCGGGCGTTGTAGCCCATCGTCCCGATCCGCCACACCTTCCCGTGCAGGGGGCCGAACGACGTGCCGATCTCGATCCCGTGGTCCTCGAGCATGCCCCCGCGCACCGCGTCGCCGACGACGTCGTCGGGGATCTCGACCGCGACGACGTTGTGCATCTTGTGGCCGACGTCGCCGAACACCCGGAGCCCGAGCGCCTGCACACCGGTCGTCATCGCCCGACCGGCGGTCGCGTGCCGCTCGACCGACCGGTCGACGCCCTCGTCGAGCAGGATGCGGGCGCACTCGTTCGCGGCGTAGAGCATCGAGGCCGCCTCGGTGTGGTGGTTCAGCCGCCGCGGTCCCCAGTAGTCGAGGATCATCGCCAGGTCGAGGTAGTTCGACCGGATCGGCTCGTCGAGCACGTCGTCGCCCGGCTCTCGGATGCCGGCCTCGACGCTCCGCCGGCCGTCGAGCACCGCGACCGCGCGGGCGGACAGTGAGACCGGCGCGCTGCCGGACGGACCGCCGAGGCACTTCTGCAGCCCGGCGCTCACGGCGTCGATGCCCCACGCGTCGAGCTCGAGCGGGTTGCCGCCGACCGAGGCCGTGGCGTCGGTGTACAGCAGGACGCCGTGCCGCTCGCAGATCGCGCCGAGCTCGTCGAGCGGCTGGTTCATCGTGGTCGACGTGTCACCCTGCACGATCGCCAGGACCTTCGGCTTCGTCGCGACGATCGCCTCCTCGATCACGGAGGGCGGGAACACCTGGCCCCACTCGGTGTGGATCGTGTGCACCTCGGCACCGGCCCGGCGGGCGATCTCCTCGAGCAGGTGCCCGAAGCGCCCGAACACCGGCACGAGCACGCGGTCCCCCGGGGCGAGGAGCGAGACGAGGACCGCCTCGATGCCGGCGCGCGACGTGCCGTCGACGAGCACGATGGCGTCGTTCTCGGTCGCGAACACCCGCCGGTACAGCGCCTGCGTCTCGGTCATGGTGCGCGTCATCCACGGGTCGTACTGTCCGACGAGCGGCGTCGACAGCGCACGGAGGACGCGCGGGTCGGCGTCGATCGGGCCGGGGCCCATGAGGAGTCGGGCCGGTGGGTTCACGGGGTGGGACATCGGTGCCTTCCGGGGTGGTGCTCAGCGGGACGGGGAGGACGTGAGGGCGGTGGCCGCGGCGACGAGGGCGCGGTCGGTGTCGGCGCCGCCGACGAGGCAGACGCCGACGGGTGCGCCGTCGACCCGCAGGAGCGGGATGCTCAGTGCGGGCAGACCGCCGACGCCGGCGACGGCGGTCGTCCGCAGGGTGGCCCGGCGGGTGGCGAGGACGTCGGGTCCGGTCGCGGTCCGCAGCGGGGCCGGTCCGGGCGCGGTCGGGAGGCACAGCACGCCTCCGCCGACCGCCTCGCGGATCCGCCGGCGCAGCTCCGGCAGCCGTGTGCGCGCGTCGCGCTCGTCGGCTGCGGTCACGGCGGCGGCGAGGGCGAACCGCTCGGCGACGTCGGCCCCGAGCGACCCGGGGTGCGCGGCGATCCAGTCGCCGTGGTTCCGCCACGCCTCGGCGGCCTGCACCACGCGCAGGGTCTCGGCGAGCAGGTCCAGGTCGGGCAGGGCGGTCCGGCGCACCGGACGGCCGATCCCGGCGAGCCAGGTGGCGAAGGCGCGGGCGGTCGCCGGGTCCACGGCGTCGAGCAGGGCGTCCGCGACGAGGAGCTCGCGGTCGTCCACGTCCGCAGCCGGTCCGGGGAGTGACACGGCGGCGGCGGCGGCGAGCACGTCGGGCGTCCGTGCGAGCCAGCCGACCGTGTCGAAGGACTGCGCGAGCGGCAGCACCCCGGCGCGGGGGACCGCGTCGTGCGTGGTGCGGAGCCCCCAGAGTCCCTGGTACGAGGCGGGGACGCGCACGCTGCCGGCCGTGTCGGTGCCGAGACCGAGGTCCGCCTGTCCGAGGGCGACCGCGGCGGCCGGACCCGAGGTGGAGCCGCCGCCGATCCGCCGCGGGTCGGCCCCGTTCGGCGTCGTGCCGGAGTGGGCGTTCCGTCCGGCGAGTGCGTAGGCGAACTCGTCCGTCCGGGCGATCCCGGTCACGTCGGCCCCGGCGTCGAGGAGCACCTGGACGGCCGGGGCGGTCGTGGTGGCGGTCGGGGCGGAGCGCTCGTGGTCGGGGTTGCCGGCGCCGACGACGTGCCCGGCGATCTCGAACAGGTCCTTCACCGCGACGCGGACGCCGGCGAGCGGACCGACGCTGCTGCCGTCGCCCGGCCCGCCGTCGGCCGCACCCCGGACGAGCGGGTCGCCGATGACCCGCCAGACCGAGCGGTCGAAGGCGCGGGGACGCCCGGTGACGTGCGCGACGGCGATCCGCCAGGTGCCGTCGGTGCGCCGCCAGAGCTGGGTCTGCAGGCCGCGCCCACCGCTCGCGAACGCCGACTCGCCGACGACGAGCACGGTGTCGTCGGCGAGTGGACGGAGCTCGACGGCGGCGATGGTGCGCGCTGCGACCCCGCCCCGGCCGGACCGGAAGGCACTGATCGCGTCGTGCCCGCGCAGCAGGCCGGCGTCGTCCCCGCGCAGGGTGTCGTGACCGGGCTCGAAGAGGTCGTCGAGCACGGCGGTGTCGTCGCGCATGAGGGCGTCCTCGTAGGCGGTGAACGCAGCCTCGAGCCCGTCCGGCCACCGGCCGCCGACCCCGGTGCGCGTCACGGTCCGACCGCCGCGAAGTCGGCCTTGCGGATCATCGCGTGTGAGCCGCACACCAGGTCGACGACCTGCGAGATGCGGAAGTCCGTCGCCGCACTGAGGTACGCGTACGCGAGGTGCTCGTCGACGCCCCACCGGGCCCGGAGCAGGGCGATCGCGGCGCGGACGCAGCGGCGCACCGCCTCGTCGAGGTCACGGTCGAGCCCGGTCGGCACGAGGTGGTCGAACGTCTCGGCGAGCGGGCCGACGAGCTCGCCGAAGCGGCGGAGGGCCTCGGCCCGCGGTACGAGGTCGAGGCGGAGGGTCAGGCGGAGCGAGGCCTCCATCGCGGTCAGCGCGACCTCGCCGTCGCCCTGGGCGAAGTGCGGGTCGCCGACGTACACGCCCGCACCGGGGACGAACACCGGCAGGTGCAGCGTGGCACCCGCCGTGAGCAGGGCGATGTCGACGTTCCCGCCGTGCGGCCCCGGCGGCACCGAGTGCGCGCGCTCGTCGGCGTCCGGCGTCACGCCGACGATGCCGGGGAACGGTCCGAGCGGGAAGGTGATCACCCGGGGACCGCCCTCGACCGCGGGGAGCCGACCGTGGTCGACCCCGTCGCGGGTCACGACGTCGGCGAAGACCGAGACGGACTCCTCGGCGCGGGGGAGTTCGCCGGGCAGCGCGCCGCGGCCGTGCCGGTTGGAGACCACCCCGTACGGCACCCGGGGGTCGGCGGCGAGGACGGTCACCGAGACGACGTCGCCGGGCTCGGCACCCTCGACCGCGATCGGCCGCGACACCACGTGCGGGCCGTCCTCGGGGTCGCGGTGCACCGATCGGGCGATGTCCACCGCATCGTCGAGCACACCCTGCCGCGGGACGCCGTGCCGCCCGAAGAACGCGACCGGATCGCCGCCCTGGTCGTCCAGGATGCCCTCGTGGCTGACGGTGTCCACCGAGACGACGGTGCCGGGCGCGACCGTGCGCGCGGGGGCGTCGCGACGGGAGGGCAGGCGTCCCCAGAGCACCTCGTCGGGGCGGGAGCCGAGGTGCACGTCGGTCTGCTGCACGGCCTCAGGCACGCTCGACCAGCTCGCCCTCGACGGCGGTGACGCCGTGTGCGGTGGAGGCGACCCGGCGGCCGCGGAGGAAGGTCTCGGTGACGCGGCCCCGCGCCTCCAGGCCGGCGAAGGCGGAGACGGGGTTGCGGTGCGCCAGCGCGTCGACCGCGATGGTCTCGACCGCGTCCGGGTCGAAGACGGCGAGGTGGGCGAGCGCACCGGGGGCGATCACGCCGCGGTCGGTGGCGCCCATGAGCGCTGCCGGGCCGGTCGTGCACCACGGCAGGACGCGGGCGAGCGGGATGCCGCGGCGGTGCGCCTCGGTCCAGACGGCGCGGAAGCCGACCTGGAGCCCGGCGATCCCGCCCCAGGCGAGCCCCCAGTCGTCCACCTTGAGGTCGGCGGTCGAGGGGGAGTGGTCGGAGACGACCATGTCGATCGTGCCGTCGAGCAGTCCCTGCCACAGGGCGTCGCGGTTGGCGTCGTCGCGGATCGGCGGGCAGCACTTGAACTCGGTCGCGCCGTCCGGGATCGCGTCCGCCGCGAACGCCAGGTAGTGCGGGCAGGTCTCGACCGTGATCCGGACGCCGTCGGCCTTCGCGGCGCGGATCATCGGCAGCGCCCCCGCGTCGGAGAGGTGCAGCACGTGCACGCGGGCACCCGTCGCCCGGGCGCCGTTGATCACCTGCGCGATCGCGGACCGCTCGGCCGCGGCCGGGCGGGTGTCGAGGAAGTCCTCGTACCGGGGCCCGAGGGCGTCGTGGGCGACGAGGTGCGCGGGGTCCTCGGCGTGCACGATGAGGAGCGAGTCGATCGCGGCGACCTCCGCGATCGCCCGTCGGAGCTGCTCGGCGTCGAGGTGTGGGAACTCGTCGACGCCGGACGGCGCGGTGAAGCACTTGAAGCCGAACACCCCGGCGCCGTGCAGCGCGTCGAGCGCACCGAGGGACTCCGGGACGGCCCCGCCCCAGAACCCGACGTCGACGGCGACCCGGCCGGCGGCGCTCGCGCGCTTCACCGCGAGTGCGTCGACCGTCGTGGTCGCGGGGATCGAGTTGAGCGGCATGTCGATGATCGTGGTCACGCCGCCGAGGGCAGCTGCGCGGGTGGCGGAGGCGAACCCCTCCCACTCGGTGCGGCCCGGCTCGTTGACGTGCACGTGGGTGTCGACGAGCCCGGGCAGGAGCAGGCGGTCGTCGGGGACGCGGTGCTCGGCCACGGCGTCCACGGCGGCGTCGAGCGGGAGGACCTCGGCGACGCGCCCGTCACGGACCACGACGGCTGCGGGGCGGAACGCACCGTCGACCCAGGCCTGCCGGGCGCGGAACACGGCGTCGGCGCGGCCCGAGGCGGGGCCGTCGCCCGCGGGGGCGTCGGGGACGGTCGGGATCGGGTGCGGTGCGGTCACGGGGTCCTCCGGATCGGTGGTTCGGTCGTCACGGTACGGACCGTGTTCGGTCCGACCATTTCCGCCGTGTGACGAACGTGTGACGAGGGCGGCGGTCGGAACGGACGTTTCAGCCCGGCCAGTGCTCCAGGGACCAGCCGCCGTCCGCTCGACGCGTCCACGCGCGTCGGTTGCTCGGACCGTCGACGTCGCCCTGCCAGAACAGCAGGCGCACCGGCGTCAGCGCGAAGCCGGTCCAGGCGTCCGGCGGCTCGAGGACGGCATCACCGCGCTCCGCCAGGAACGCCGCCCAGCGGTCCCGGCGCACCGGCTCCGGCTCGGCGGCGAGCTCGTGGTCGTTCAGCCACGCGAGCACCTGGAGGTACCGGGTCCGTGCGGCCCAGGCGACCCGCGCCTCGTCGTCCGTGACGGGAGCCACGTCGCCCGTGACGACGAGCTGGCGGGAGGCCTCGGGCAGCAGGACGGTGACGGTCGCCCGGGGGTCCGCCGCGAGCTCGGCCGCCTTCCGGCTCCGGCGGTCGGTGTGGAAGTGCAGGCGCTCGCCGTCGAACCGGGAGAGCAGCACCGTGCGGGCGCTCGGGTACCCGTCGAGCCCGGTGGTCGAGAGCGTCACGAGCGGGGTCGCGCCCGACTCCGGGGACGGCAGCCAGGCGGCGGCGAGCGCGAGCGGATCCGCGGGGACCGACGCGGCCCCGTCGTCGCGGTGCCCGCGTCCGCGTCCGCCGACCGTCGGGCTCACGCCGGCGGTGCCGGGTCGAACCGGGCGATCTCGTGCAGCGACGCCACCGCCTCGGCGAGGGAGTGCTCCCACAGCGCGGCGCCGTACGAGGTGGACGCGCGGCTCGCGTCCCCGACGACGCCGGCCGGCCCGAAGTCGTTCGAGAGCCACCCGAACGACACGGGCCCGCCGTTGAACGCGATCTTCTCGAACCCGGCGACGTGCTCCGGCACCCACCGCTCGGCCTTCGTCATGTCGACGAGGTCCGGGCGCAGGTGCAGGATCATCGAGGTCTCCGCGGCGCCGCCGTGGATGCCGAGGCCGAGCTCGTCAGCGTCCTCCCCGTCCGGCGCGGGCACCCGAGCGAGCGTCGGCATGAGGAAGGTCTTCAGGCCGTACCGCTTCCGGATCTCGCGGAGCGCGACCTGCAGGAGTGCGACGTTGCCGCCGTGCCCGTTCGCGAACACCAGGGTGCCGGCACCGGTGAGCGCCACGGCCCGACCGACCTGCACGACGGTGTCGAACATCGTGTCGGCGTCGAGCCACACCGTGCCCGGCGCCCAGCTGTGCTCGTCGGACTTCGTGAACGCCAACGTCGGCAGCTGCCAGACGTCGAGCCCCTCGGCGGCGGCCTGCTCGACCGCCGCCCCGCCGATGTGGTCGGCGAGCAGGAAGTCGGTCAGGAGCGGCAGGTGCGGGCCGTGGTGCTCGACGGCACCGGTCGGCTGCACGACGATCGTGTCCGCGGTGAACCGCGCTGCGACCTCGGGTCCGGACAGCTCGGCGAGCTTCCGCGTGCCGCTCACTTGCCGAACCCCGGGACGGTCGGCTGGGCCGAGGCCGTCGAGCCGCCCGAGTGCACGAGCGAGGGGTCGATCACGTGCCCGGGGTTGAGCAGGCCGTCCGGGTCGGTGGTCGCCTTGAGCGCGAGGAGCTCCTCGACGCCGTGGTCGACGTAGTACTGGTGCGGGCTGTGCACCCGGACCCCCAGGTCGCGAAGCAGCGGATAGCCGGCGTAGACGTCCTCGGCCCCCGTGTACGGCGCGGTGAGCATGCCGATCGGACCGACGTGTGCCGCCTCGATGTGCAGCATCCCGCCCGGGTAGACGGCCTCGACCTCGGCGATCCGGTCGATGAGCGCCTCGCCGCCGACCTCGACGTGGAAGTACTCGGTGTCGGGGCTGTTCCGCTTCAGCCACCAGATCGGGTGGTTGTAGGAGAGCATCGAGACCTTCGTGGTCTGCTGCAGGCCCTCGCGGACGTCCTCGACCGTGCCGCCGGCGGCCTCGATCAGCGTCCGGGCCTCGTCGAGCACGACGCCGTCGACGATGCCGCGCAGGCTGGCGCGCCCGGCGACGATCGCCGCGTCGGTCGGCAGCGTCGCCGCGACCTCCGGCCGGTCGGCGCTGACCAGGCGGGGCACCGGGTCGAGCCCGCGCAGGGTGCGCACCGCGGTGAGCGCCTCCTCGAACGTCGGGAAGGTCGCGTACACGGCCCGCCAGTCCTGCAACGGCTCGAGTCGGACGGTCGCCCGGGCGATGACACCGGCCGTGCCGTAGGTGTGCACGAACGGCTGCGCCGCGTCACCCTCGACGTGCACCAGCTCGTCCTCGCCGGGCAGCGCGATGTCGAGCGCCGTGACGAAGCCCTGCCAGTTCGACCCGTGCGCGATCGATCCGGTGCCACCGGACCCGCCGGACAGGAAGCCGCCGATCGTGGACTGCGCGGTCGACGGGTACATCCAGAGCTGCTGCCCGGTCGCCGCGGCGGCCTGCTCGAGCGCGACCATCGTCGCGCCGGCCTCCGCTGTGATCCAGCCGTCGCCGACCTCGACGACGGCGCGGGCGCGGGAGGTGTCGAGCACGAGTCCGCCGTGCAGCGGGATTCCCTGGCCGTAGTTGCCGGTGCCCTTGCCGCGGGTCGTCACCGGGACGCCGTGGCGGACGGCGGCGGCGAGGGTCACGGCGATCGCGTCGGCGCTCGCCGGCGAGGCGACGAGGTCCGCGAGGCCGAGCGGGAGCTGCTCGGAGAGGATCGGGCTCATGGTGGCCTCGTCGACCGAGGCGCGTTCGCGGGTCCGCAGGTCGTCGCTGACGCCGCGCTCGCCGAGCAGGTCGACGAGCTCGGCGCGGAGCGCCGACAGGGTCTCGGTGGTGGAGGCGGGGGTGACGGTGGTCATGCTCACTCCTGGTGGGTGGGTGGTGCGGGAACGACGGACGGGAGGCGCGGGGCGGGCGTGCCCCGCGCCTCCCGTCCGGTGGGTGGTCAGCCCTGGGTGGTCGGCTCAGCCGACCGGTGTCACTTGCCCAGACCGATGGACTCGTCGAGGAACTCGTTCGTGTAGAGGTCCGACGGCTTCAGGCCGCTCTTGACGTCACCGGTGCCGGCGAAGACCGGCGTCGCCTTCTCGATGAAGTCCTGCATGCGCTGCTCGTCCATCGAGCCGATGTGGCCGTCGGTGTCCTTCGCGAGGCCGAGCTTCACCATCTGCGACGCGGCGAACGCGCCGACCTTCGAGTCGTAGGTCCAGCCGTTGTTGTACTGCTGCACGAGCTGCGTGATGAGGTCGTTCGTCGCCTCGGGGGCCTTGAGGTAGTCGACGTCGGCCTGCTGCATGACCGGCACGAGCTTCTTGAGGCAGGGCTCGAGCTTCGACATGTCGCCGGTGCGGATCGACATCGCCTCGGGGTAGGGGTTCCAGCCGGTGCTCGAGACGAGCGCGTAGTCGACCTTCTTGCCCCAGGCCGCGACCTGGTTCTGGTAGATGTACGGCTCGGCGGTCGCGAAGCCCTGCTGGGCGTCCTTGCCGCCGGCGGAGACGAACTTCGCCGGGGTGCCGTCGTAGCTGCCGTCGAGGACCTTCTTCGGCAGGATGCCGGACTGCTCCAGGTACGTCATGTACGCGGCGCCGTTGAAGTAGCGGACGACGCCGCCGTCCTTCGCGAGCGCCTTGCCGAGCCCCTCGATGCTGTCCACGTCCGGGTAGGTCTTCGGGTCCCACATGATCGACATCGGGGACTGGTCGTTCTCGGCGAAGACCGCGGTGGTGGGCAGGTTGCCGGAGAACTGGACCTGCTCGTCGGTGGACATGTAGCCGAGGGTGATGTCCTTGTCCTGGTACATCTGCGAGGCGACCTTGGTGTAGCCGATCGCGGGGCCGCCGGCGCGGATCTCGAGCTTCACGCCGGTGCTCTTGCCGTTGGCGTAGAGGTCGCCGGTGACGGTCTTGCCCGAGGCGTCGATCGCCGGGTTCGGGCCGAGCATCTGGTACAGGTGCCCGTGCTCGCCCTCGGGGTTCCAGTCGGTCTGCACGACGACGGTCGCGGGGCAGACGCCGGACAGGTCGACCTTCGGGCCGGACGCGGACTGCGCGGTCGCGCCGCTCGTGCTCGTGCCGGCGGACGACCCGGCGGCACAGCCGGTGAGGGCGAGTGCGGTCGCGGCGAGGGCGGCGGTCGCGACGCCGAGGCGGGTGGTGGTGCGCATGGAGGCTCCGTTCGTGGTGCGGGTCTCGTGGTGCTGTGGGGACAGGGGGTGGGAGGGGAGGAGGTGGATCAGCTGAAGTCGTGCCAGCGACCGACCGCGAGGCGGCCGATCAGCCCGAACACGAGGAAGACGGCCACGCCGTAGAGCGAGGCGATGATGATGGTCGCGTAGAGCTCCGGCCCCATCAGCCGCGAGGCGGTCACCTGGATGAGGACGCCGAGGCCGGGGTTGCCGCGCTGGAAGAACTGGTCGCCGACGATCGCGCCGATGACGCTCAGGCCGGCCGAGGTGCGCAGCCCGACGAAGATCGACGGCAGCGCGGCGGGGACCTGCAGCTTCACCAGACGGGCGAAGCGGCTCGCCCGCTGCAGCTGGAAGAGCTCGCGCTGCGCCCGGTCCGCGGACTGCAGGCCGAAGAGCGTGTTCGACACCATCGGGAAGAGGGCGATCATCACCGTGACGATGACGCGGCTGGCGAACTCGTAGCCGAACAGGGCACCGATGAGCGGCACGAGCGCGAGGATCGGCACGCACTGCAGCACCACCGCGTACGGGTAGAGCGAGCGCTCCAGCCACTTCGCCTGCGCCATGGCCATCGCCCAGACGACGCCGACGACGATCGCGAACGCGAGACCGGTCAACGACACGACGGTGGTGCGGCCGAGGGCGGACCACAGGTCGGTGCCGAAGGCCGAGGGGGAGCCGTCGGGCATCGTCGGCGCGACGATCGCCTTCGCGACGAGGTGCGGGTACGGCACCAGGAACGCGAGCCCCCGGACGTGGTCGTAGTACGCGGCGGCGGCGTACCAGATGCCGACCAGGACGACGAGGACGGCCAGCGGCGGCCACCACGTGACGCTCCGGCGGGGGCGGACGGCGCCGCGGCGGGCGGCGGCGCGGACGGCGCGGGCCTCGGAGACCTCCTGCAGGGTGACCATCAGCAGTGTCCTTCCCGGAGCGCGTGCGAGACCTCGCCGACCAGTTCGGCGAACTCGGGGGTGAAGCGGATGTCGGGGTCGCGGGGCATCGGGAACGGCACCTCGAAGCGGCCGACGATGCTGCCCGGGCGGCCGGACATCACGATGACCTCGGTGGAGAGGTAGACCGCCTCCGACACCGAGTGCGTGATGAAGAGGCCGGCGAACTGCTGCTCCACGAACAGGCGGAGGAGCTCGTCGTTGAGGCGCTCGCGGGTGATCTCGTCGAGGGCGCCGAACGGCTCGTCGAACAGGAACAGCTCCGGGTCGAGCGTCAGCGACCGGGCGAGCGAGACGCGCATCCGCATGCCGCCGGAGAGCTGCTTCGGCAGGTTCGACTCGAAGCCCGACAGGCCGACGAGGTCGATGGCGCGCGCGGCCTTCGCGGCGCGCTCCGCCTTCGGCATGTGCCCGAGCTCGGCGAGGAGCTCGACGTTGCCCTGCACCGAGCGCCACGGCAGGAGCGTGGCGTCCTGGAAGACGTAGCCGATGCGGTCGGCGGCCACGCCGGCGGTGCCGTCCGAGGCCGTCTCGAGGCCGGAGGCGATCCGGAGCAGCGTGGACTTGCCGCAGCCGGAGGGACCGACGACGGACACGAACTGGCCGCGGTCCACGGTCAGGTCGACGCCCTGCAGGGCGATCGTGCCGTTCGGGAAGGTCATCTCGACGTTCCGGAAGTCGAGCAGCGTGTCCGTCGCGGTGACGGGTGCTGGTGCGGTGGTGGTCACGGCTACCTCGTGTTCTCGTGGGCGGGGACGGTCGCTCGCGTCGGTGTGGCGGTGCGGTCGGGCGCTGCGACGCGGCGGTGGACCTCGGTCGCGGCGACGAGCCGGCCGGCCGCGACGACGAGGCGTCCGGCGGGGGCGTTCGCGACCGCGTCGGTGACGCTCGTCGCGTCCAGCGCGAGCAGGTCGGCGCGGGCACCGGGCACGGCGCCGGCGACCGGCAGGCCCATCACGCTGCGGGCGCCGTCGCTCACCAGGCCGTACGCCTCGTCCGGCGTCAGGTGCCCGGCGGTGACGAGCAGGGACGCGGTCTCGAGCGCGTCCGAGCGGCCGACGGGGTTGAACGGGTCGCGGACGTTGTCGGCGCCCGCGGCGACCCGGACCCCGGCGTCGAGGAGCGCCCGGAGCGCGGTGAGTCCACGGGGCGTCGCGACGGGGTGCTGCCAGCCCTGCAGGTACAGGTTCGTGATCGGCAGCGAGATGACGCCGACGTCGGCCGCGAGCACGTCGGCCACGACCTCGGCGAGCCGCTCCGGGGACATCGTGCCGAGGCGGACGCAGTGCCCCGCGGAGTACTGCCGGTCGCGCGACCAGTCGCGGACGGCGCGGGCGTAGTGGTCGAGGGTGACCGGACCGTCGAGGCTCTCGTCGGCGTGCAGGTCGACCCCGAGGCCGCGGCGGCGCGCGATCGCCAGCAGTCGGTCGACGTCGCCGGTCGGGTCGTCGGCCAGGTGCGGGGCGCCGCCGACGAGGTCGACACCGAGGTCGAGGACCGCCTCCACGTGCTCGTCCGGAGCGTGCGGGCCGGCCAGGGCGACGAGTTCGAGGTCGACGAGCCCGGCGAGCTCGGCGCGGACCTGCACGAGTGCGCGGGCACCGCGGGTGGCCTCGTCGACGGTGGCCGCGCCGTGGGCGCTGAGCACGTCCACGTGGGTGCGGATCGAGGTGGTCCCGGCGGCGAGCATCGCCAGGGCCTGGGTGCGTGCCCGGTCTGCGATGTCCTCGACCGTCATGGTCTCGGCGTGCTCGGACCAGGCGGCGATCGCGGAACCGAGGTCGCCGAGCGGCGGTCGGATGACGTCCGCGCTGAGGGCCTTGTCGAGGTGCGCGTGCGGCTCGGCCGGGGCGGTGAGGAGCAGGCGGCCCTCGAGGTCGAGCGTGCGCTCCGGGGCGGCGTGCAAGGTGCCGACGGCGGCCACGCGCGTGACGGTGTCGTCGCTGATCGCGACGTCCACGAGGCGTCCGTCCGGCAGCAGGGCGGCGCGGACCAGGTCCAGCGGCTGCGGCAGTGTCGCGTCCACGATGGCCTCCCGTTCGTGTGTGAGAATGTTGATCGCATCAACATCGCCGATGCTATGGGGGCCGTGTTTCCCGGTCGTTTCGGCCTCGTTGCCATGTGTGACACCGGCCCACCACCGGAACCGCAGAGCCCGTCCACCACCGACAGGAGTGCCGTGACCAGCGACCTCATCGAGTCCCGCGGGACGTCCGATCCCGGCGCGACCGACCGCCGTGCGTCCGACCGCGACCGCGTCGTCGACGACCAGGCCCACAGGATCGGCACCGCGATCCGGGCGCTCCGTCGTGCCCGCGGCCTGACCCTCGTGCAGCTCGCCGAGGCGACCGGCCTCTCGCACCCGTTCCTCAGCCAGGTCGAGCGCGGCCACTCCCGCGCGAGCATGGTCTCGCTCGAGAAGATCGCAGGCGCGCTCGGCACCAGCCAGGTCGAGCTGCTCGCCGCGGGCGCGGAGCAGACCCGGGAGCCGCACGACCGGCGACCCGAGGTCCTCCGGGCCGACGAGGGCGCCCGTGGGCCGTTCTCCAGCGGCGAGGCACGCCTGCTCGTGCACGGCGGCGCGCACGCCTTCGAGCCGCTCGAGTGGGTGGGCGAGAACACCGACCTCGGGCCGTACTTCGAGCACCACGAGGACGAGTTCCTCTACGTGCTCGGCGGCGCCGTGCTGCTCGACCTCGGCGGCGACGGTGGCGGCGTGCTGCACCTCGGTCCGGGGGACTCGGCCTACTACCGCGGCGGCACACCGCACCGGTGGTGCAGCCCGGACGGCACCCGGTTCCACCTCGTCGTCGTCAAGGAGTCGCCGCGCACCGCAGCGGGAGCGGGGGTGGGGTCGTGAGCGCCACGGCCGTGACCCGGTTCCCGATGCGGATCACCGCCCACCGACCCGTCGCGCGGGACATCGTCGTGCTCGACCTCGCCCCGGTCGGCGGGGGACCGCTGCCGGACTGGGAGCCGGGTGCCCACGTCGACCTCGAGGTCGCGCCGGGCCTGGAACGCCAGTACTCGCTCGTCGCGACCACACCCGAGGGCCACTGGCGCGTCGCCGTGCTCCGCGAGGCCGCGGGCCGCGGTGGGTCCGTGGCCGTGCACGACGCCCTCGCCGTGGGCCACGAGGTCGTCGTCGGCGGCCCGCGCAACCACTTCGCGTTCGAGCCGGGGCGCCCCGCGGTGTTCGTCGCCGGTGGCATCGGCATCACGCCGCTCGCCGCGATGATCGCCGCCGCCGAGGAGTCCGGCACCCCTTGGGAGCTGCACTACGCCGGCGGCAGTCGCGACCGGATGGCCTTCGCCGACGAGCTCGCCGCCGCGCACGGCGACCGCGTCCGCCTCGCCGTCGCCGACGAGGGGCAGCGCCTCGACGTCGCAGCCCTCCTGGCGTCGCCGCGCGACGCGGTCGTCTACTGCTGTGGCCCGCGTCGGCTGATGGACGCCGTGGAACAGGCCGCCGGGCACTGGCCCGCGGGCAGCGTCCGGGTCGAGCGGTTCGAGGCGGCCGAGGGCGTCGACGCGCCCGGTACCGCGTTCGAGGCGGAGCTGACGCTCTCCGGGACCACGGTCACCGTGCCGGCGGACCGGACGCTGCTCGAGGTGGTCGAGGACGCCGGCGTGTTCGTGCTGTCGTCCTGCCGCGAGGGCACGTGCGGCACCTGCGAGACGCCCGTGCTCGAGGGGCGGATCGACCACCGGGACACCGTGCTCAGCCCCGCCGAGCAGGCGGAGGACCGCACCATGATGATCTGCGTGTCGCGAGCACGCGGTGACTGCCCGCGCATCGTCCTGGAGCTGTGACGGGAGGCGCGGGGAACGGACGGGGTGCGCCTCGCGCACCCCGTCGCAGACGTCGCACCCCGCCGCACAGGGGTGCGACGTCCGTGACGGGGTGCAGGGCCAGCGCCCTCGGACGGGAGGCGCGGGACGGGCCCGCCCCGCGCCTCCAGTCCGGTCCTCGTCACCTCACGGGCGCTCGGTGTCGTCGAGCGGGGCACCGGTGAGCGCCGACAGGCGCTCGAGGCCCGCCTCGGCGACCAGCTGCCGGGCCAGCGGCCGGGCGCGGGCGACCGCCTCGCGCACGTCGACCCGCGTGACCTCGAAGTCCGCCAGGCTCAGCTCGCCGTCGACCCAGACGTCCCGCACCTCCCGGCTGCCGGCCGTGAAGACGACCGCTTGGTAGGGGTCGTGCACGTTCGCCAGGGTCGGTCCGTCGCCGTCGAAGACGACCAGGTCCGCGCGCTTGCCCGGCTCCAGCGAGCCGATCTCGGCCTCCATCCGGAGCGCCCGGGCGCCGCCGAGCGTCGCCATCTCGAACGCCTCGCGTGCGCTCATCGCCGTGGCCTGGAGGTCACGGACGCGGGCGAACAGCGCCGCGGTCTTCATCGCCTGCAGGAAGTCCTGCGAGTCGTTCGACGCCGGTCCGTCCACGCCGATGCCGACCGGGACACCGAGTGCCCGGAGTTCCGCGACCGGGGCGATGCCGCTCGCCAGGATCCCGTTCGCGACCGGGTTGTGCGCGACGCCGACCCCGTTCGTGGCGTAGCGCTCGCGGTCCTCGCGGTCGACCCAGACGCTGTGCGCCGCGATCACCGGCACCTGGAACATGCCCGTCGCCTCGGCGTGGCCGATCGCCGTCCGGCCGGTGCGCTGTCGGGCCGCGGTGACCTCCTCACGCACCTCGTGGAAGTGCACGTGCACACCGTGGCCGCCCGCGACGGCGTAGTCGACGTGCTCCTGCCACGTGTCGTCCGTGTACCGGCCGATCGACGAGACCCCGACGCGGAACGTGCTGTACCGGCTGGCACCCGCGGCCTCGCGCAGGGCCTCGAACTCCTCGAGGATCGGGGTCGCCCCGAAGTCACGGTCGACATCGCCCGAGCCGAACGACACGACGCCCCGCAGGCCGAGCTCGTCGAGCGCCTGCACCACCCCGGGCGTCGCCGGTTCGTCGGGCATCGGGTCCGCGCAGAACATGTCGTTCGCCGTCGTCACCCCGCTGCGGAGCATCTGGATGCCCTGCAGCATCGTGCCCGCGTACGCCTTCTCGCGCGTCATCACCGGGTTCACCCTGCCGATCAGCGCGGTCAGCCACTCCCAGAGCGTGTACTGCGAGCCGATGCCCGTGATGAGCCCCTCGCTGAAGTGCCCGTGCGTGTTCACGAACCCGGGCGTCACGACGTCGTACGCGCCGCCGCGCACCGGGACGTCCGGGTGTGCGGCGGACAACTCGGCGAAGGTGCCGACGGCGGCGACGCGGTCCCCGTCGAGGAGCACCGCGCCGTCCCGGATCGCGGCGGGGGTGGCGGAGGCGTCGGGGGCGGCCGTGAGGACCCAGCCCGCGCGGATCAGCGTCGGTGACATGGGGCGAACCTAGGGGGCGCGTGTTTCGCGGGTGTCACCGGGGCGTTTCCCCTCGTGCGGGTGCGGTGGGGCGGGAACGGGTGGTGCTGTGCCACGCTGTGTCGATGCGGTGGTGGCCGAGGCGACGGGAGCCCGAGCGGATCGAGCTCCACCCCGGTGTGCCGCCGCTCGCCGAGTGGAACGAGCACGGGCTCGTCGGCACGATCGGGTCGGGGCCCGGTGCGGGCTGCACCGTGCTCGCCGTGCTGTACCGCGACGAGGACGGGGCCTTCTCCGCCTACGCACTCGACCGGTGGGACGGACCCGACCCGGTGCTCGACGCCGCAGGGCGCTTCGTCATGGAGACCGGAGTGGCGGAGTCCCGCGAGCCCGGCGTCGAGGGCGGGCTCATCGATGCGCTGACCCGTGAGGTCGACGTCGAGTGGTGGACGGACCACGAACGCGTCGAGGCGTTCTGGGCGCAGCAGCGGGGGTGGTTCGCGGAGGGCCCGTTCCCGTTGGACGACCCCTTCTGTGAGCGCTTCCTTGCACGACTGCGTGCTGCGGCGGGGGGCTGGGACACCGACGTCACTCCTGCGGCCACGATCGCCGAGACGCTGGTCGATCCGCTGGTCGTCTCGATCCAGGTGCCGGGTCTGACCCGCAGCCCGACGACACTCTGGGTGCTCTGCCACCACCGCGACGGTGCGGCGGTCGAACTCCGCGCATGGTGGGGCGACCCGGGCAGGGTCGACGACGGCGGCCGAGGCGACCATGCCGCGTCGGACCTGATCGCGCCGGCGACGACGGTCGGTGCGGACGACGCGGCCGATCTCGCCGCGCAGTGGTTCGCGCGGCAGCTCGCGTCAGACGTCCGAGGAGGGTTCCGTCGGCAGCGCTTGGTCCGGACCGGGGGACGGGCGATCACTCAGCGCTGATCGGTCGGTCCGGGCCCTGCGGCAGAGCGACCTCAGTACTCGAAGCCCCGGTGCAGTTCCCGCTGCGTCGCCGGTCGCGTGAAGGACAGCGCGCCCTGCCATCCTGCCGGTGGGAGCCACCGGCGGAGCCGAGCGGCGAGGACCGCGGCTTCGTCGGGGTCGCGCACGACGGCGTCGACTCCGCCGTCGTATGCGCTGACGACCCAGCTCAGGTCTGCGGGGAGGAGCAGGAAGTCGGCGTCCCAGCGGTGCACGAGCAGAGCGAGGGCGGTGAGCAGGTGGTCGTCGACCGGCCCGGACCGGAAGGAGTGTCGCTCGTCCGGCCACACGTCGTCGTCCTCGTCCTCGTCTTCGTCTTGGTCCTCCGCTTCGTCTTCGTCGTCGTGCTCCTCGTGACCGTCGTCGTCTCCGTCCTGATCGTCCGCGTCGAAGTCGTCGAGCTGGTCGACGTCGTCCTCCTCGTCGTCATCGACGATGTGCGTGACCCACGGCTGCGCGGCCGGCACGACGGACGCCACCCGGTCGCGGAACTCGCCGGCCCATCTCGGATACTCCGTGAGGAGCACCGTCGCGGGCACCGCCGTGAGCTCCTCGACGGTGCGCACCACACGGCGGAAGCGTCGGGCCGCCGTTCGGCGGTCCCGGTTGTGTCGTGGCGTCTGGCGACCGTCCGGGAGGGTGTGGAACCGGACCCAGTCCTCCGGCCTCGACTCGCGCGGGAGGTGCCGCCACGGCACGATGCCGGGCCAACGGGCGATCCAGAGCTCGAGCAGCGACTGTGCCTCGGCTGACGCGCCGTCGGTCAGCACGAGGGGCGGCGAGGACGGGGCGTCGAGCGGCATCCCGCCATCGTGGCAGACGTCGGCAGCCGTCTCGCTGCCGCCGCCTGGTAGGACCGGAGCATGGTGATCTACGACGCACGACCCGTCCGGACCGCGGGGCAGGTGCTGCTCGACCTGGTCGTCGTCGGCGGGATCGTCGCGGCGGTGCTGCTCGGCCGTGCGGTGTCCGCGTCGATCAGCGCCCTCGCCGCGATCGGTGGCCGGGTGCACGACCAGGGCTCGGCGTTCGAGCAACAGCTCCGCAGGACCGCCGACGCACTCGGTGACGTGCCCCTCGTCGGCAGCTCGGTGAGCCGACCGCTGCGCGACGCGAGCCGGAGCGCGGGCGACATCGCGGCGGCCGGCACGCAGCAGCAGGAGGAGACGCTGCACCTCGCGCACTTGCTCGGCACGTCGCTCGCGGTGGTGCTCGTCCTGGTCCTGCTCGCGGTCTGGCTCCGGTACCGCGGTGGGTTCATCCGCCGGGCGTCAGCGACCGCGCGACTGTCGCGGCAGCCGGACGGCACGGAACTGCTCGCCGTCCGGGCGCTGACGACGCGGGACGCCGCCGGGCGCCTCGGGGTCGACGTCGTGGACCGATGGCGGCGGCGCGATCCGGAGACGGTCCTCGCGCTGGCCGACCTCGAGCGGCGCAGCAGCGGGCTCCGACCGGGCTCGTCGGCGTGAGCCCGGCCGAGCTCGACGTGGTCGACGCAAGCGAGCCGGACCGTGCCGTGCTCGAACGCCTCTGGACGATGTTCCGCCACGACATGTCCGCGGTCACGGGCGCGCTGCCCGACGAGCACGGGCGCTTCCGGCAGGAGCGGCTCGACGCCGCCCTCACCGATCCGGCGTGGGCGGCGCACCTGTTCCGGCTGGGCCCGTCCGCGGTGGGGTTCGCGGTGGTGCGCGGCATCGACACCGACGAGCGGGTCATCAGCAGCTTCTTCATCGTGAACGGCGCTCGCCGGTCCGGGGTCGGGCGTGCCGCGGTCGGCCGGGTCACCCGACAGCACCCCGGGCAGTGGGCCGTCGCGTTCCAGGACGGCAACGCAGCGGCAGCCCGGTTCTGGCCGGCCGTCGCAGCCTCGCTCGACGAGGAGTGGCGGCTCGAGCACCGCGGTGTCCCCGGGCGGCCCGATCTCCCGCCGGACGCCTGGGTCCGGTTCGCCGTTCGGTAGGCGGGCCGTCGCCTGCGAGTCAGATGCAGACGTCGGTTCCGCGCGGTCGGGCGGTGACCCTCAACCGACCGGCACGGTCTCCCGGCGCTTCTGCCGCCACGCCTCGGCGGGCCGGTCCTCGCCGTTCCAGACCTGCACCACGCCCCACGCCGCGGCGATCAGCGGCACGGCGAGCAGCGCCCCGGTGACCCCGCCGAGCACGGTGCCCGCGGTCAGGCCGACCAGGATCACCAGGCCGTGCAGCCGGAGGGTCTTGCCCATCAGGACCGGCTGCAGGAAGTTCCCCTCGATCTGGTTCACGAGCACGACGATCGCGACGACGACCACCGCCTGCACGGGCCCGACGCCGACGAGGGTGACGAGCGCCGCGAGCGTGCCGGCGATCGGCGCGCCGATCATCGGGATGAACGACGTGACGAAGGCGACGACCGCCAGCGGGATCGTCAGCGGGACGCCGAGGACCGCCAGCCCGCTGCCGATCGCCACGGCGTCGAACGCGGCCACCGCTGCGGTCCCACGGACGTAGCCGCCGAGGGTCGTCACGACCCGGTCGCCGATCCGTCGCGCACGGTCGTAGGAAGCGCCGGTGAACGGGCGGAGCAGGAACTCCCAGAGCGCCGGGCCGTCCTTGAGGAAGAAGAACAGGATCACGGCCATGAGCACCGCGCCCGTGACGAAGTTCGTCACAGCGGAGATGCCGGCGAGTGCTCCGGCACCGAACCGCGCGCTCGTGACGAAGTCGACGACGCCGTTCACGGCGTCCTCGATCTGGCTGTCCGTGATCCGGAAGGGCAGCTCGTGCACGAGGTCCTGGACCTGCCGCAACCCGTCGACGGCCGAGGCCTGGAGCGTCGACCACTGGCTCGCCACCGCCGCGACGAGGAGCCACAGGATTCCTGCGAGCAGCGCGAGCACCGCGACGAACACCAGCGCGGTCGCGAGCACCGACGGGACCCCGTGCCGCCGGAGCCACCCGACGACCGGGTGCAGCGCGGACGCGATGATCAGGGCGACGAGGACCGGGATCGTGACGAGACCCACCTGTGCCACGGCGAACGCGATCCCGAGGACGACGGTCACGACGAGGACGATCTGGAAGCACCGGGTCGCGAGCCGGCCCAACGAGTCGGTCCAGACGCTGGCGGTCGGTGCGCTGCCTGGGGAGCTGCGTCGGAACATCGTGGAGCCTTCCGGTCGTCGTGCGGGATCGCGTGACGCCGTCGGCACCCGGCCGAGGCTACCCAGGGACGGCCGTGCGCTCCGGTCGCCCGAGCACTAGGTCCGCTCGGGCCGTTCGTCCACCAGCGCCACGAAGCGGCTGCCGATGCCCTCGACCTCGTGCCGGGTGAACCCCGCCGTCGGCTCGGGCGCCTGGTACGACGCGTGGTAGTCGCACATCAGGTGGTCCCAGTCCGGCCACCACTTCTTGGGCCGCGCCTCTTCGGAGTAGCCGCACACGACGCACTCCAGGCGGGTCCACACCTTCTTCGTGCCCGTGCGGTTCGCTCGCGACTGCACGAGCCACGCAGGCGGGTCCTGCTCGATCGCCTCGAGTTCGGCCTCGCTGAGGTTCGCGGGGATGCCGTGGCGCGTGGCCATCTCGAGCGGGATGTCGAGCCGCACGGCGGCGGCGCGTCGGGAGAGCATCAGACCAGGGTAGTTCGCCGCCTCCGGTTCTGCGTCACGCCGACGACACGACCCGGAAACAGCGGACTGCTACAAACGCTCCCATGCTGACCGTCACCGGTGCCCTCCGCGTCCTCGTCGACCCCCGCACCGAACGGACCGGCGACGTCGTGGTCGACGACGGGAGCGACCTCGCGAGCACCCTCGACGCCGCCGGCTGCGTCGTGACCCCGGGCCTCGTGAACGCGCACCACCACCTGCTGCAGACCGCGTTCCGCACGCTCCCCGGCACCCGCGGGGTGCCGATGGCCGAGTGGCTGCCGACGATGGCTGCGGCGTACGGCCGCGCCGGCCACGATCCCGAGCTCTACGGACTCGCCGCTGCCGCCGGAGCTGCGGAGGGCCTCCTGAGCGGGGTCACGACCGTCGCCGACCACCACCTGAACTGGCCCGCAGAGGCGACCACCGACGACACCGTGGCGCTCGCCGCGGCGACCGTCGACGCGGTCCGCGGCCTCGGCGGTCGTCTCGTGTTCGTGCGGGGGTCGGCGCGTGACGACCCGGAGCGCGCGGCCGCCTCGGCGGACGCGATCGCGGCCCAGCTGCTGCACGAAGCGGCGGTCGGTGGCGTCGATCCCGACGGCGGGCTGCAGGTCGCGGTCGGTCCGGCAGGCGTGCACTCCGACGGCGAGGCGACCTTCCGGGCGCTCGGCGAGGTGGCCGCACGGCACGGGCTCCGACGCCGGACGCAGGCGAACGAGCAGGTCGACACCGCGATCGCACTCGAGCGGTACGGACGGCGGCCGCTCGACCTGCTCGAGGACTGGGGCTGGCTCGCTCCGGACGTGACGATCGCGCACCTCTGCGACGTCACGGACGACGAGATCGCCCGGCTCGCCGCCGCAGGCGTGACCGCGACCCATGCTCCGGGCTGCGACGTCCCGATGGGATGGGGGATCGCGCCCGTCGCCCGGCTCGCGGCGGCCGGGATCCCGGTCGGCCTGGGCACGAGCGGCGGGGGCAGCAACGACGCGGGGCACCTGCTCGCGGACGGGCGGCTGGCGATGCAGGTTTCGGCGCTCGTCGGGCCGCAGCTCCCCGCGCGGCAGGTGCTCGGCGTGATGACCGAGGGCTCGGCGGCGGGGCTGGGGCGGCCGGAGCTCGGGCACCTGGGGGCCGGCAGCGCTGGTGACCTGTGTGTGTGGGACGTCTCTGGGGTGGCTGATGCGGGCGTCGCGGACCCGGTCGCGGGGCTGCTCTGGGCGTCACCGGGCCGGCGTCCGCGGCACGTCGTGGTGGGCGGGCGCGTGGTGGTGCGCGACTTCCGGCTGGTGACGGGCGACGAGCGCGAGGTGGCGGCGCGCCTCGGCGAGCGCCTGGCGCGGAGCCGCGTCGACGCCTGACGTGCACGCGCGTCCCGGGCCGGGGGTGTTTCCCAGAACGGCTGCGATGGAGAGCGGGAACGGGCATACCTGGTCAGAAGGAACGACCCGGTACGCCCGGGACGACTACGTACGCCCGGAAGCGCCGAGCGCCCGGCCGCCAGGCGCGCGCCCCGCACCGGCGGACCTCCTGGCAGGATCGGACGGTGTTGACCGACCAGGCGATCGTCGCCGCGCTCGAGGCCGCCCCTCCACGCGACGGCTACCGGTTCTCGGACGTGAGCGCCGAGGACGGCGTGCTCGGGGTGACGTTCTCGCGCTCGGGTGCCCCCTCCGCGAGACTCCGGGTCCGCCTGCCCTCGACGGGCGCGCCCCAGTGGTGGCTGTACGCGCCGCCTGAGGACGCCGTCGACTGGGTGTCCCAGCTCCTCATCTGGACGGACGAGGAGGTCCTCACCGCCGGCCTCGGCGACAGCCGGGAGCGGATCGACGTCGACGGTGACAGCCACGTCGTCGCCGTGAACTACGGGTGGCAGCTGTCCGATCCTCGGGAGCACGCCCGGTTCACCAGGCTCGTCGGGCCGTTCGGCTGGCACGACGGTGGGCGGACCGAGTGGCCGGACGGTTCGCTGTCGGTGCCGGCGGAGCGGGAGGTCGAGGTCGACGGCGAGCGCCTCCTCGTCAGCGTGCGGGGGAGCAGCACCGAGGTCTCCTGGCTGACCGGCCCGAACCCCGGCTACGGTTTCGGGAGCACGCTCGCATCCTCCGCACCGGCACCGGCGCCAGAGGGACTCGCGGCCACGAACCTCCGTCGCAGCGCGGACGACGAGCGGATGCGCCGCGACCTCCGGGCGTTCCTCGCGGAGATCGACCCCGAGACCGGGTACCTGCGCGACGACTGAGCGAGCGACGCGGGGTGGGGGCGACCGCCTGGAGGCGCGGTGCCGGTCCGTCGGGCGCGCCCCGCGCCTCCAGGCGGATGCGTCCCGTGCTGCACGTTCCTTCCCGGAGCAGGTGCGATGGCAAGCGGGAACGGGCGTACCAGGTCGGAAGAACCCAGCAGGTACGCCCGGAAGGACCAGGTACGCCCGGGAGCACCAGCGCCGCGCGCGCCGCGGCGCGCTCAGCGCGCGGCCACCGCGCGCCGGTGGATCGGGCCGGCGCCGCCGGTCAGGGCCCCGCCCGGCGCGCCGCTGCGCACCGCGAGCACCTCCGACATGATCGCCACCGCCATCTCGGCGGGCGTTCGCGCCCCGATGTCGAGGCCGATGGGGGACCGCAGCCGCTCGAGGTCCGGCGTCCCGAGCGTCCGGAGCGCCTCGACCCGGCGTTCGTGCGTGGCCCGCGAGCCCATCGCTCCGACGTACCCGGCGCCGCCTCGGAGCGCGAGGTCGATCACCTCGGCGTCGAACCGGTCGTCGTGCGAGAGCACCACGACCACCGTCGACGCGTCCATCGGCTCTGCGGCGAGCACCCGTGTCGGCCACCCGACGAGGCGCCGATCCGCCGCGGGGAACCGTTCGTCGGTGAGGAACACCGGCCGGGGGTCGACGACGGTGACCGCGTACCCGAGCACCGCGGCGGCGTTCGTCACGGCGACGGCGGACTCGACCGCGCCGACGACGATGCACCGCGGACGGACGTCAGCATGCTCGACGAACACGCGGCCACGGCACCCGTCGGGCGCGGTGACGACCTCGCCGAGCGGCACGGTGCCGGACGTTCCCGTCTCGAGGGAGAGCGTGAGCGACGTCGGGACACCGGCAGCCGCATGCCGCAGGGCGTCGACCACGGGGACGTCGTCCGGCGTGACCCGGCGCACGAGCACCTCGACGCGCCCGCCGCAGCGGAGCGCCGGGGCCCAGACGGCGTCGGGGTCGTCCGGGTCGTCGTCGAAGCCGAACCGTTCGAGCACGGGGACGCCGGACGTCAGGACCTCCTCGGCCGTGCCGAACAGCGACCCCTCGACGCATCCGCCGGAGATGGTGCCGACGACCTGTCCACCGGGCAGCACGGCCATCGAGGTGCCCACCCCGCTCGGCGCGCTCCCCGACATCGACACGGCCGTGGCGACGATGACGGGGTCCCCCGCGTCGAGGACGGCCAGGAGGCGCGGTGCCAGTTCGAACATCACGCACCTCCGACGGCGGTCGCCTCGCGCTCCGCGCCCCGGGCCAGCTCCCAGACGCGGTCGCGGGTCATCGGCAGGCGGTACGGCCGGACGCCGAGGGCGTCGCGGACCGCGTTCGCGATCGCCGGCGCCACCGGGTTGTAGGGCGCCTCGCTCATCGACTTCGCGCCGAGGGGCCCGAGGGGGTCGTGGGTCGCCGCGAACAGCACCTCGGTGCGGGGCACGTCGGAGATCTTCGGCACGCGGTACGACCGGAACGCGTCGGTGGTGACCCGGCCCTCGGCGTCGAGCACGACCTCCTCGTAGAGCGTCGACCCGATCGCCTGCGCGGACCCGCCCTCGACCTGTCCGCGGAGCTGCTCGGGGTTGAGCACGGTGCCGGCGTCCACGGCCTGCACGCTCTGCAGGATCCGCACCTCGCCCGTCGGCCGGTGCACGGCGACCCGGGCCCCGTGCACGGTGAAGGCGAGCGACCGCGGGGTGCCGTCGTGCCGCCCGTGTGCGAGGAGCGGTCCGCCGGCGAGCAGTTCGGCGTGCGGCACGAGCTCGTCGCCGACGCGCACGCCGTCCGGTTCGACGACGACCGCGGGCCCGAGCACGCCCGAGGCGGTTCGGGGTGTCCGGTCACCGACGATCGTCATGGCCCGCGCGGTCATCTCGTCCCGCAGGGTCTGCGCGGCGGCGTACAGGGCGCGACCGGCGACGACGACCCCGGCGGAGCCGAACGCCCCGGTGTCGTGCTCGGCGGCGTCGGTGTCGGACTGGTGCACGTCGACCCGGTCCGGCGTCGTGCCGAGCGCGGTCGCGACGAGTTGGGTGTGCACGGTCGTGGTGCCGTTGCCGAACTCGGCCGTGCCGACACCGATCCGGTAGCGGCCGCCCGGCACGAGTTCGACCGTGGTGTGGGCGTGGTGGCCGCGCGGCGGCATCGTGGCGATGGCGGCGAGCGCGACCCCGGTGCCGTACGCCCAATCGGGGGAGGTGTCGAGCGCCGGCCCGTCCATCGCGGGGACCTCGGGCACGGGCCCCTGCAGGGCGTCCTCGACGAGGTCGAGGCACTGGTCGAGCCCGTAGCTGCCCTCCCACCGCAGGTCGGTCTCCTCGTGCGGGTCGGTGACCACGAGCGGGTCGCCCGGCACGATGACGTTCCGCCGCCGGAACGCGACCGGGTCGATGCCGAGCTCCCGCGCCAGTTCGTCCATCGCTGACTCGATCGCGAAGACGACCTGCCCGAGGCCGTACCCGCGGAACGCCCCCGACGGCAGGTTGTTCGTGTACACCGACTCGGCGTCGACGCGCTTCGACGGGCAGCGGTACACGGCGACCGACTCGCTGACCGAGTGGAACATGACGCCGATGCCGTGGTTGCCGTAGGCCCCGGTGTCCATCGTCTGGTCGACGTGCATCGCGGTGAGCGTGCCGTCGGCCGTGGCACCGAGGCGGACCCGCACGCGCATCGGGTGTCGGGTCGGTGCGATCGTGAACTCGTCGCGCCGGCTGAACTCGTACTGCACGGTGCGGCCGGTCCGCAGCACGGCGAGCGTGACGAGGTCCTCGGTGAGGAGCTCCTGCTTGCCGCCGAACCCGCCGCCGACGCGCTTCGCGACGACGCGCACGCGGTCCGGGTCGAGTCCGAAGACGTGGGCGATCTCGTCGCGGACCAGGAACGGCACCTGTGTGGCGGTGCGCAGCACGAGCCGACCGTCCCGGTCGAGGGAGCCGCGGGTCGCATGCGTCTCGAGGGCGGCGTGCGAGACGCGTCCGGTGGTCCAGGTCCCCTCGACGGTCGCTGCGGCGGATGCCAGGGCACCCTCGACGTCGCCGGTCTCGCCGTGCAGCGCCGCGACGACGTTGCGCCCGGGTTCGGCGATCCGGTGCTCGGCGGTGGTCTTCTCGCCGTGCAGCAGCGGCGCGCCCGGCGCCCTGGCGGCGTCGGGGTCGTGCACGCTCGGCAGGACCTCGTACTCGACCCGGACGAGGGCGCACGCCTGCTCGGCGATCCGGACGGTGTCGGCCACGACCGCGGCGACGCGCTGCCCGCGGAAGCGCAGCACCCGGTCGAACACCCGGGTGTCGTCCGGGTCGTCCAGCCGCGACTCGTGCCGGCCGGTGGAGAACAGCACGCCGGGGTCGTCCCGGTGGGTGAGCACGACGTGCACCCCGGGCAGCGCCTCGGCGGCGCTCGTGTCGATCGCGGTGATGCGGGCGTGCGGGTGCGGGCTGCCGAGGACCGCGAGGTGCAGCAGCGCCTCCGTGCGGCGGACGTCGAGGGTGTACTCCTCCTGCCCGGTGACGATCCGCATCGCGGCGGGCGGGGCGACCGACGTGCCGACCGCGTCGCCGGCGCTCGCGCACGCCGTGTTCCGCACGCCGTCCAGGGCGTCCTCGATCGCCCGGTACCCGGTGCACCGGCAGAGGTTGCCCTTGAGTGCGCGGTGTCGGTCGGCGAGCCGGTCGTCGTCGAGCGCGGCGGCGGTGACGACGTACCCGGCGGTGCAGAAGCCGCACTGGAAGCCGGGCGCCTCGGCGAAGGCGCGCTGCACCGGGTGCGGGTGCTCCGGGGTGCCGAGGCCCGCCGCCGTGGTCACCGTGGCACCGTCGAGCCGGTGCGCGGGGGTGATGCAGGAGTGCACGGGCACGCCGTCGAGCAGGACCGAGCAGGCACCGCAGTCACCCGCGTCGCAGCCCTTCTTCACGCTCGTCACGCCGTGCTCGCGGAGGAGCGTGCGGAGGACCTGGCCGGGTGCCGGGGACACCTCGATCGGGGTGCCGTCGACGTCGATCCTCATGCCACGCCTCCTGCGCTCGGTGCGCTCGCCGCTTCGTGGCGCAGCTCGTGAGCGAAGCGGGTGCTCACCGCCCGACGCCAGGTGGGGGAGCCGTGCGGGTCGTCGTACCAGTCGTCGTGCAGACCGATCGTCGCGTCCAGCGCCTCGGTGGTCGGCACCTCGGGGAAGCGGAGCACGAGCGGGCGCGGGGTCGCCGCGGTCACGACGAGCACGAAGCCCGCGGCGGACCACCGTGCGGTGACGAGCGACCCCGACCGCCCGTGCGGACTGAGCGACACCCGGCGGTACCCGGTCGTCGCCGCGAGGGCCGTCTCGGGCACCTCGAACGCGCGCACGACCTCGTCCGGGGCGAGCGCGAGCGTGCGGACGTCGAGCACGAGGTCGGCGACCGCGACCCGGCGTTCGCCGCCGTCGGGCGTCCAGACGACCGCCGCCGCGTCGAGCGTCACGAGGAGCGCCGTGATCGCCCCGGCAGGCAGCGCGACTCCGACGTTGCCGCCGACCGTCGCGCTGTTCCAGACCTTGAACGACGCGAGGAGGGCGTTCGCGCACCGGTCCACCAGGGGCCAGGCGGTCCACGCGGGGTCGGGGTCGAGTCGCAGCAGCGCGGCGATCGTGCACGTGGCGGCGATCGACAGCGTGCCGGTCGACCGCTCGACGTCGGGCCAGCCGAGCGTCGTCAGGTCGACGAGGCCGGTCAGGCCGGGCTGTTCCTCGGAGAACAGCCACGTGCCGCCCGCGAGGGGACGGGCGCCCTCGGCGAGGGCGGCGGTCAGGTCGTCGCGGCGCGACGGTGTCCGCACGGTGCGGACGGAGACGAGGTCCATGCAGGGGTCCGATCGGGATGGCGGGGACGAGGGTGCGCAGCGCGTCCCGGTCGTCGGCCGTGCGCGATCATCCCGCGGTTCCACGCCGAGGTCGGACGGCACGTGTCGGTGGTGTGCACGCTGGTCCTCCTCCGGTCGGGTCCGATGTCGAGCCACCGTACGGAACCGGTGTTTCGGCGGCATTACGGGCCGGGAACGCCGCGTGACGACCGGGGCGCGAACCCGTGACGTGCCGGAGACATCCCCGAAACACGCGGCTGTCATCCTCCGGGACATGGACATCTCCGACCTCGACCGGCTCGACGCCGACGCTGCGCGTGACGTCGTCGCGGCCTGGGCAGCCGTGCCGCGCTGGGTGGACGCGGTGCTCGAGGAGCGCCCGTACGCCTCCGTGGACGACCTCGCGGCGACGGCCGACCGCCTGGCCCGGACCTGGTCCGACGACGAGGTCGCCGCGGCGCTCGCGGACCACCCGCGCATCGGCGAACGACCGGTCGGCGCCGGAGCCTCGGCCGCTGCGTCACGCGTCGAACAGTCGTCGTCCACCGGCGCAGACGCCGCGACCGCCGAGGCGATCCGTGCGGGGAACGCCGCTTACGAGGCCCGGTTCGACCGGGTGTTCCTCGTGCGCGCGGCGGGACGCTCGGCAGCCGAGATCCTCGCCGAGCTCCGGCGACGGCTCGACAACGACGACGCCACCGAACGCGCCGAGGTCGCCGACGAACTCCGCGCCATCGCCCTGCTCCGACTCGAGAGGACCTTCGCGTGAGTCACCTCACCACCCACGTGCTCGACACCACGCACGGCCGTCCGGCTGCGGGGATCGTCGTGACGCTCGCGGACGCCGCCGGCACCGTCGTCGCGCGCGGGACCACGGACGCCGACGGTCGGATCGCCGACCTCGGGCCGGACCGACTCGCCGCGGGGGAGTGGACGCTGTCGTTCGCCACCGGGGGCTACTGGTCCGCGCTCGGCACGGCCGCCTTCCACCCGCGGGTCGACGTCGTCCTGACCGTCCCCGCGGGCGGGACCGACGCGGACGGGCCGGGCGCGCACCTGCACGTCCCGCTCCTCCTCAGTCCGTTCGCCTACTCCACCTACCGAGGGAGCTGACCGCACCATGACCGACACCGCCACCACCACGACCGGCGCCGCCGAGACGTCGACCGCCGCCATGACGAGCACCACCGTGCACCTCGGCGCGAACCAGTACGGCAAGGCCGAGGTCCGGCTCGTCCGGGTCACCCGCGACACCCCGCGCCACGAGATCGAGGACCTCACCGTCACGACCCAGCTGCGTGGCGCGGCCCTCGCCGACTCGTACACCGACGGCGACAACGCCAAGGTCCTGGCGACCGACACGCAGAAGAACACCGTGTACGCCTTCGCCCGCGAGCACGGCGTGCACACCCCCGAGGACTTCCTGCTCCGCCTCGGCCGCCACTTCACGACCGCGTTCGACTGGTACGACGGTGCGACGCTGTCCGCCGAGCAGCACGCGTGGGAGCGCATCGCGGTCGACGGCAGCGAGCACGACCACGCCTTCGTCCGTGCCGGCCGGGGCACCCGCACCGCCGTGGTGCAGGTCGACGGCGAGGACGTGCACGTGCTGGCGGGCGTGACCGACCTGACCGTCCTGAAGTCGACGGGCAGCGAGTTCCACGGCTTCCCCCGCGACGGCTACACCACCCTCGCGGAGACCGACGACCGGATCCTCGCAACCTCGGTCACCGCCCGCTGGCGCTACACGGCCGAGGCCGTCGCGGCCGGGATCGACTACGACGCCGTGTACACGAGCGTGCTCGACGGGATGCTCGCGACCTTCGCCGACCTGCACTCGCTCGCCCTGCAGCAGACCCTCTTCGCGATGGGTCGGGCGGCGATCGAGGCGCACCCCGAGATCGCCGAGGTCCGCTTCGCGATGCCGAACAAGCACCACTTCCTGGTCGACCTCGCGCCGTTCGGCCTCGACAACCCGGGGGAGGTGTTCTTCGCGGCCGACCGCCCGTACGGCCTGATCGCCGGCACGGTGGTCCGCGATGGCGTCCCCGAGACACCCGCGGCGTGGACGTCGGTGCCCGGCTTCGTGTGACCCCCGACCAGGCGCACGGGCGCGGCCCGGACCCGGTGCGGGCGCGCGACCCCGTCGTCGGCATCGTCCTCGCCGCCGGTGCCGGCACCCGGATGGGCAGGCCGAAGGCACTCGTCCGGCGAGCCGACGGAGTGCCGTGGGTGGCGCTCGCGGTGGACGCACTGCGTGGCGGCGGGTGTGCCGAGGTCGTCGTCGTGCTCGGTGCGGCGGCCGACGAGGCCCGACGACTCGTGCCGACCGGTACGCACGTGCGGGTCGTCGTCGCCGAGCACTGGGCGGCCGGCCCGGGAGCCTCCCTCGCCGCCGGGCTGGGCGCCCTCGGCGACGACGACACGGCCTGCATCACGCTGGTCGACCTGCCGACGCTCCCCGCCGCGGTCGTCCGGCGCGCGCTCGGTACGGACCCGGACCGCGGGGTCCTGCGCCGCGCGGCCTTCGGGGACCGTCCGGGCCACCCGGTGCTCGTCGGCGCGGCACACCGACCGGCACTCGTCGCCGCCGTCACGGCGGATCCGGGCGACCGCAGCGCGGGCGCGTGGATGCGGCGCGCGGGCGTCACGCCGGTCGACTGCACCGACCTGTGGGACGGTACCGACCGCGATCACGCGACGGTCTGAACGGACTGGAGGCGCGGTGCCAGCCGGCACCGCGCCTCCAGATCACTGCTGGTCGCGTCGACTACGCGGCGTGCTCCCGCGACTCGGCCAGCGTCGGGTAGTCGGTGTAGCCCTCGGCCGTGGCGCCGTAGAACAGCTCCGGGCGCGGCTCGTTGAGCGGGGCCTCCTGCTCCCAGCGGGCGGCGAGGTCCGGGTTGGCGATCGCGGCACGACCCACGGCGACGGCGTCCGCGAGGCCCTGGTCGAGCAGCGTGATCGCCTCGTCGCGGGTGGTCATCGACGAGAAGCCCGAGTTGGCGACGAACGGGGCGCCCGCGGTGCGGCGGATGTGCTGGACGAGGTCGCTGCCCGGCTCGGCGTGCAGGACGTCCACGAACGCGAGGCCGAGCGGCGCGAGGCCCTCGGCGACGGCGGTGTAGGTGGCGCGCACGTCGGCGTCGTCCTCCTCGAGCACGCCCTGGATGTTGTGCTGCGGCGACAGGCGGATGCCCACGCGGTCGGCGCCGATCGCCTCGGAGACGGCCGTCGTGACCTCGACCGCGAAGCGTGCGCGGTTCTCCGGCGAGCCGCCGTACAGGTCGGTGCGGACGTTCGACACGGGGGAGAGGAACTCGTGCACGAGGTAGCCGTTCGCGCCGTGCACCTCGACGCCGTCGAGCCCGGCTGCGATCGCGTTGCGGGCGGCCTGCACGAAGCCCTGCACGGCCTCGCGGACCTCGTCCGTCGTGAGCTCGTGCGGGACGGGCATGTCGGCCTTCGAGCCGTCCGCGAGGTGGGTCTGGCCCGGGGCGGCGACGGCGGAGGGGCCGACGATGCGCGGCGTCTGCGAGATGTCGGTGTGCGAGACGCGGCCACCGTGCATGAGCTGCATGACGATGGTGCCGCCCTCGGCGTGCACGGCCTCGGCCACGCGACGCCACCCGGCGATCTGCTCGTCGGTCTCGATGCCGGGCTGACCGGGGTACGAGCGGCCCTCCTGCACGGGCCAGGTGCCCTCGGTGATGATCATGCCGAGGCCGGCGCGCTGCCGGTAGTGCTCGACGAGCAGGTCGTTCGGGACCCCGTGGGCACCGGCGCGGGTGCGGGTGAGCGGCGCCATGACGATGCGGTTGTCCAGGTGCAGGGCACCGAGGTCGGTCGGTTCGAAGAGCTTCACGTCTCCGTTGAACCACGTGTTGCGGTCGGCAATTCCGATTCAGCGGCAGATGTTCAGCGTCCGGGGCACACCAGGGTGCTCGACCGGACCTGGCCCTCGGGGCGGATCACCGTGTGCTGCGAGAGTGGCTGGTGGCAGATCGGGCAGGGTCGGTCCACGGTGCGGTCGTCGATGCCCTCGGCGCGACCGGCACCGATCTGCGACGGACCCATCTTCTCGATCAGCGTGCGGTTCCACCGGTCGTACCACTTGCCGAAGCGACCCACGATCCGTCCTTTCATTCGTCCACGAACCATTCTGCCACGAAGTACCGCGTCAGTCGAGGTCGTCGACGCGTTCCAGCAGCTCGGTGAGTTCGTCCTTGAGGGCCTCGAGGCGCGCGAGCGGCCATCCCAGTCGGTCCGCCACGGCGAGCGGCACGGCGCGGGCCCGTTCTCGGAGGGCGTGCCCCGCGGTGGTCAGGGACACCTCGAGCTGCCGTTCGTCGGCCGTGCTGCGGGTCCGCCGGACGTAGCCGGAGGCCTCGAGACGCTTGAGCAGCGGGCTCAGCGTGGCCGAGTCGAGCCGGAGTTCGCGGGCGATCTCGCGCACGGAGCGGGGGTCGTGCTCCCACAGCGCGAGCATCACGAGGTACTGCGGGTGCGTCAGGCCCATGGGGTCGAGCAGGTCGCGGTAGAGGCTGATGACGCTCCGGCTCGTGGCCGCGAGCGCGAAGCAGAGCTGTCGGTCGAGGGCGAGGGGGTCGACGTCGGTCGCGGTCATGTCGCGAGTCTACCGTTCGTGCGCGAACGATCCGCGGTTACGTCCGTCTTTCGTGTCCGACTTTCGCGTCTGGCCCTGCCGTCGGAACATGGACACGCACCTTCCGACCATCCAGGAGTCGATCGACGCGTGCATCGTCGCCGGATGCACGGGCATGGGGGCCGACCGCACGGGACGCCGGGCGCACGCACAGGAGGCGCGGTGCCGGTCTCGGGGACGGGCACCGCGCCTCCTGGGTGGGGTGGGGCTGGCGCCTACGCGCGGTGCGTCGGCGTGTGGCCCTCGTGCGGGTTCGCGTCGGGCGCCACCGGAGCCGCGTGCGCGCCGTGGTGCTCGGCACCAGCCGCGCCCGTGCCGACCGTGCCCTCGGCGTGCGACCCGCGGGCGTCGCCGGGGTGCGAGCGCTCGAGCTTGGCGCCCTCGACGTCGACGTCCGGCACGATCCGGTCGAGCCACTTCGGGAACCACCAGGCGCTCTGGCCGAGCAGGTGCATCGCGGCCGGGATGAGGAGCATCCGGACGACGAACGCGTCGACCAGGACACCGAACGCCAGGCCGAAGCCGATCGGCTTGATGGTCGAGGACTCCGAGAAGATGAAGCCCGCGAACACCGAGATCATGATGATCGCCGCAGCGGTGACGACGGCGCGACCGGCGTGCAGCCCGCGCTGGACCGCCACCTTGGCCGAGGCACCGTGCGCGTACGCCTCCCGCATGCCGGACACCAGGAACAGCTGGTAGTCCATCGCCAGGCCGAACAGGATGCCGATCTCGATGATGGGCAGGAAGCTCAGGATGGGCGCCGGGTCGTGCACGCCGAACACCGAGCCGAGCCAGCCGAACTGGTAGATCGCGGTCAGCCCACCGAACGAGGCGAGCACCGACAGGATGAAGCCCGCCGTCGCGGTGATCGGCACGAGGAACGAGCGGAACACGATGATGAGGATGATCAGCGACAGGCCGACGACCACCACGAGGTAGAGCGGCAGCACGTTCGCGAGCTTCTCGGACACGTCGATGTTGGCGGACGCGTTGCCGGCGACGCCGAGCGAGACCTTGCCGTCGTCGGTGGACACCGTCTGCGTGCGGAGGTCCTTCACCAGGTCCTCGGTCGAGACGCTGTCCGGACCGCCCGCCGGCTTCACCTGGAACGCGATGATGTCGCGGGACTTCGAGGCGCCGATGGGCAGCACGGCCTCGACGTCGTCGTTCTTCGCGATGGCCTCGCCGATGGTCACCTCGGTCGCCGTGACGTCGTCCTTCGAGACGGCCTCCGGCAGGTCCGCGACGACGAGCAGCGGGCCGTTCTGGCCGGCGCCGAACTCGTCCTCGAGCGCCTTGTACGCCTTGTACTGGGCGCTGTCGGTCGACTCGGACGCGCCGGTCGGCAGGCCGAGGCGCATCTGCGTGGCGGGCAGGGCGATCGTGCCGAGCACCGCGACGCCGGCGACGAGCGTGACGACCGCGCGCCAGGTCGCCATCGGCTTGTTCGGCACGCGGACCGACCCGGTGTGACCGATCTGCGCGCGCTCCTTCTTCCGGAGGATCCGCATGCCGATCAGCGACAGCAGCGCGGGGGTGAAGGACGTGGCGATGCAGATCGCGAAGAACACCGCGACCGCACCGACCGTGCCCATCAGGCCGAGGAACGGGATGCCGGTGATGTTCAGCGCGAGCAGGGCGACGATGACGGTCGCACCCGCGAAGACGACCGCGTTGCCGGAGGTGCCGTTCGCGAGCCCGATCGACTCGTGCACGCCCATGCCGGCCTTCAGCTGGGTCCGGTGTCGGTTGAGGATGAACAGCGAGTAGTCGATGCCGACCGCCAGGCCGAGCATCACCCCCAGGACCGGCGTGACCGAGATGAACTCGACGAGGCTCGAGAAGGACAGCGAGGCCAGAGTCGCGACGCCGACGCCGAGCACGGCGGAGACGAGCGGGATCGCGGCGCCGATGACCGTGCGGAGCATGAGGAGCAGCACGAGGGCGGCGATGATGACGCCGATGATCTCGCCCGGTCCGAGGATGGACGGGACGCCCTGCGCGATGTCGTTCGAGACGTAGACCGCGACACCGTCGATGTCCGCGTCGTCGGCGCGGTCGGAGATCTCCTGCTTCGTGGTCTGCGGGACCTCGTACGTCGACTTCGTGAACTGCACGGTGCCGATCACGGCCGAGTCGTTCGACGAGACGAAGCGGATGTCCTTCGACAGGTCGAGGAGTCGCGCGTTCTCGTCGAGCTCCTGCGCCTGCGCGTCGATCTGGGCCTGGCCCTGCTCGAGCTTCGCCTCCGCGGCGGTCCGAGCGGCCTCGGGGAGCGCGCTGACCGCCTGCTTCTGGGCGTCGAGCTGCTCCTGACCCGCGGCGAGCTGCTGCTTGCCGTCCGCGATCTTCTGCCGACCGGCGTCGAGCTGCTGCTGGGTGGCGAAGCCGTCGGTGACGCCCTTGACGCCGTCGAGGTCCTCGAGCCCGTCGAGGAACTTCGTCACCTCGGACTTCTGGGTGTCGGTGAACGCGTCCCCGTCCGTGGTCCGGAAGACGATCGTGCCGTTGCCGCCGTTCGCGGCCGGGAACTTGTCGGCGAGCTCGTCCTGCACCTGGCTGGTCTTCGTGCCGGGGATGGTGATGGAGGACGAGATCGTGCCGGCGAACAGGCTGTAGCCGACGCCTGCGATGCCCATGATCACGATCCAGGCGATGATCACGAGCCAGTGGCGTCGTGCGGAGAACCGTCCGAGACGGTAGAGGAGACCGGCCATGCTGGTGCCTGCGTTCCTTTCGGTGGGGTGGTGCGGGAGGACGGGGGCACGCCGGTGGACCCCTGGGGGAGCTGTCAGTCGGTGGGCATGTAGCCGCTGCGCACGCTGTGCACGAGGCGGGCGAGCAGGGCGTCCCACGCGGCGAGGGTCGCCGGGGTGACCTCCGGTCCCTCGTGGCGGAGCCAGTGGTCGGCGATCACGACGATGCCGCTCATCAGCGACTCGACGAGCAGCGCTGCGTCGAGGGGGTCGGCGCCGGGGTGGCGCCGGGCGACCTCGTCGCGCAGGCGCTCGGTCACGCGGGAGAACGCCGTCTGGGTGAGCACGGCGGCCTTCGGGTCGGCGGCGCCGGGCTCGCCGAGGATCCGGTACATGCTCGCGATCGCCGGGGCGAGGTCGGCACCACGCGCGGCGCTCTCGAGCTCGTCGAACATCGACGAGCGGGAGCCGTCGCCGACCGGGGTGCGGGCCATGTCGGCGAGGAACCGGTCGATGATCACGGAGAGCTCTTCTTCGCACACGGTGAGCAGGACGTCGTCGAGCGAGGCGAAGTGGTTGAAGACCGTGCGCCGGGCGACGTCGGCGCGGGCGGCCAGGTCGTCGACGGAGAAGTCGCGGCCACCGCGCTCCTGGATGAGGTCGCGCGCGGCCCGGACGATCGCCGCGCGGTGCTTCGCCTTGAGGGCGGCGCGGCGGTCGGTCGTGATGGTCACGGAGGAGACACTAGGTGCATCGATGCACTCGGTGCAACGACTGTGGGTGCATCCTCAGCCTCGTACCCCGGCCCGACGTGCGGCACCGGCGCCGCCCGCCCGGAGCCGCCCCCTGCGAGACTGGACCGGATCCACCGCCGTACGAAGGAGTACCCGATGCCCGTCCGCCTCAGCCCGGAGACCCTCGACCAGATCGCCGCGAGCGGTGTCGCCGTCCCGACCTACGACCGCGCCGGGATCACCACCGGCATCGTGCACTTCGGCGTCGGGGGCTTCCACCGCGCACACCAGGCGATGGTGATCGACCGTCTGCTCGGGGAGGGGGAGGCCCGCGAGTACGGCATCTGCGGCGTGGGGGTGCTCGAACAGGACCGCCGGATGGCCGACACGATGCGGCAGCAGGGCGGCCTGTACACGCTCGTCCTCAAGCACCCGGACGGCACCCGCGAGTCCCGCGTCGTCGGCAGCATCGTCGAGTACCTGCTCGCCGTCGACGACCCGGACGCGGTCGTCGAGAAGATGGCGCACCCGGACACCCGCATCGTCAGCCTCACCATCACCGAGGGCGGCTACAACTTCGACCACGTCACCGGGGAGTTCGTCGCCGACGAGCCCGCCGTCGCCGCCGACCTCCGCGGGAACGCCCCGCCCCGCACGGTGTTCGGCCTGGTGGTCGAGGCGCTCCGCCGTCGCCGCGACCGCGGGCTCCAGCCGTTCACCGTGATGTCGTGCGACAACATCCAGGGCAACGGGCACGTCGCCCGGCAGATGTTCACGTCCTACGCCCGGCTGCAGCACCCGGCGTTCGCGGACTGGATGGACGAGCACGTGTCCTTCCCGAACTCGATGGTCGACCGCATCACACCCGTGACCGCCGACGAGGACCGCGCCTGGGTCCGCGACGAGCTCGGCATCGAGGACGCCTGGCCGGTCGTCGCCGAGCCGTTCTTCCAGTGGGTGCTCGAGGACGACCACCCCGCCGGACGGCCGCCGTACGAGCAGGCCGACGTGCAGCTCGTCGACGACGTCGAGCCGTACGAGCTGATGAAGCTCCGGCTCCTCAACGCCAGCCACCAGGGGCTCTGCTACTTCGGGTACCTCTCCGGGTACCGGTACGCGCACGAGGCCACGCAGGACGAGGCGATCGCCACCTTCCTCCGCCGCTACATGGACGAGGAGGCGACGCCCACGCTGCACCCGCTGCCGGGGATCGACCTCGACGACTACAAGGCGACGCTCATCGAGCGGTTCCGGAACCCCGAGGTCCGCGACACCCTCGCCAGACTCTGCGCCGAGTCGAGCGACCGGATCCCGAAGTGGCTGCTGCCGGTCGTGCGCGAGAACCTCGCCTCCGGTGGTCCGGTCGCGCTGTCCGCGGGCATCGTCGCCTCGTGGGCGCGCTACGCCGAGGGCACCGACGAGGAGGGCACACCGATCCGGGTCGTCGACCGGCTCGCCGACCGCCTGACGGCGACGGCACAGCGGCAGCGGGAGGACCGGCTCGCCTTCCTGTCGGACCGGCAGGTCTTCGGCGACCTCGTCGACGACGACCGGTTCGTCGCCGCGTACCGCGACGCCCTCGACGGCCTGCTGGCCGACGGCGCCCACGCGACGGTCACGCGCCTGTCGCGGTCCTGAGCCGACCCACCGCCGGACTGGAGGCGCGGGGCGGCCCCGCCACGCGCCTCCAGACCGGGGACGGTCCGTCTGGAGGCGCGGTGCCAGCCCGCCCCGCGCCTCCAGACCGGGGACGGTCCGTCAGGCGGACGGCCACGGCACCGGTGTCGTGGTGCCCGTCTCCCAGTCGCGCCGCAGCATCCCGTAACCGACGGAGCCGACCGGGGCGCCGCCCTCGACCGGCCACGCCTCGCGGTAGTGCGCCTCCTGCACCCAGCCGGCGCGGTCGAAGACACGCCGCATGGCGGTGTTGTCCTCGCGGGTCTGCCCCTCGAACCGGGTGACCTCGGGCATCGTGTGGAACACGTGTGCCGTGGTCGCGCGGAGGGCCGGGACGCCGAGACCCCGGCCGCGGGAACGTCCGGCGATGCGCAGGTCGAACAGCGGGACCGGGTCGGCCAGGTCCTCGAGCCGGACCATGCCGATCCTGCCGAGGCGGTCGTGCTCCAGCCACCACGAGTCGTGCTCGTCGTCGCGGAACGCGCCGGCGTCGACGGCGCTCGCGGCGTCCGCCCGGGCGATCGTGCGACGGACGTGGAACGGGAACTCCTCGGTGCTGAGGAAGTCGAGCAGGTCGTCGCGGTCGGCTCCGGCTGGGTCCATCCGCGTGAGTCGGACGGTGCCGGTGGTGGCGTGCCGTCCGGTGCCTGGCCGTCCGGTCGCGCGTCGTCCCGTCATGCGTCGTCCCGCGGGAGCGTCCGTGACCAGCGGGTGATCGCGTCGTAGGCGTGCTCGCGGACCTCCGGCGCGGAGAGCACCACGTCGTGCACGGCGTCCTGCACCCGACGGACGGTGATCTCCGGACCGAGGGACAGTGCCCGGTGCGCCACGACGTCGACGTTCAGCGCGACGTCCGCCCGGGCCATGCCGTCGTCCCACCGCGGCTGCAGCATGCTCTTGTCGCTCAGCATGACGAGCACCGGCACCCCGATGCCGAGCCCCGCCTCGACCCGGGCCTGCCCGTCGAACACCGCGGCGAGCCAGCCGGGGTGCAGCGGGAAGCCCCGGTCGGGCCGCCACTGCTGGTCGTACGTCCACGCGCCCTGACCCGAGGCCGACACCGTGCGCGTGTAGAAGCCGGGGTCGACGGCGGGCATCGGCGCGAGCGGGTTCCGCCGGGCGCCGAGCTTGATCACCGGCGCCACGAGGGCTCGGCCGACCGCACTCGCCTGGAACTCCAGCCAGGGGCTGTTCAGCACGAGTCCGTCGACGAGCTCCGGGTGCCGGGCCGACCAGAGCGAGAGCGTCAGGCCGCCGGTCGAGTGCCCCATCGGCACGAGCCGTCGGCGCGGACCACCCCGGTGCTCCGCGGAGATCGCGTCGAGCGCGGCAGCGATGTCCTCGTCGTACACGCTGAGGTCGTCGACGAAGCCGGGGGTCTGGTGCGGGCGGAGGCTCCGGCCGTACTTGCGGAGGTCGAGCGCGTGGAAGCGGGCGCCGAGCGCCTCGATGCGCTCGGCGAGCTCGACCTGGAAGAAGTAGTCGGACCAGCCGTGCACGTACAGCACGTCGACGCCGTGCAGCGGACCGTGTGCGTGCAGGAGCAGGTCGGTGGGGGAGCGGCGGCGTCGGACGAGGGTGGCGACGACCTCGCCCTCGGCGTCGGGGGCGAGCGGGAGTTCGAGGCGTTCGAAGGGCGTGCCGAGGACGTCCTCGTGCCACCCCGCGAGCCCCATGACTGCCACCGTAGGGGGTGGCGGTCGGACGCGTTCACACGAGATACTCATGAGTACCAAGACCCTCGGCTCGCATCGGTGCCGTCCACGGCACCATCCGGCAGCAGACAACGCTCCGGAGCGAGCCGTCGTCGCAGTGATCAGCCCTGTTCGGTCTGCGGTCTGCCTCCCGATCAGAACGGACACGCCTGTTGCGTCCCCGCCTCCGCGCCGCTCATCCGCGCTCCACTCGTCTGCGCTCCGCAGTGACCGCCGTCGCCGTCCTCGCGGCGACGGTCGCCGTGCCCCTCGGCGTCGGCGTGACCACACCGGCGGTCGCCGCCCCCGTGGGGACCGTCTCGCCGGCTGCCGGACCGACGACGGGCGGCACGCGCGTGAGCGTCAGTGTCCCTGGCGCGACCCGCTTCACGACGATCGACACCGGCATGAAGGCCGGGGTCGGCATCGACGAAGCCGGCGCGGTGTGGTCGTGGTCGACGGCCGACCGCGGCAGGCCGCCGGCCAACCCGGTCCGGGTCGCGCTGCCCGGCAACCTCCGGTTCGTCCAGGTCTCGGCGGACATCAAGACCTTCCTCGCCCTCGCCTCGGACGGCTCGCTGTGGGGCTGGGGGGACGGACGGCGCGGCCAGCTGGGGCGCGGCGATGCGACCTCCTCGACGACGCCGATCCGTATCGACCTGCCGGGCAACCCGGTCATCACCGCCGTGTCGGCGAGCTACACCCCGCTCGCCCTCGACAGCACCGGCGCGGTGTGGACCTGGGGTGACAGCGCGTCCCTCGGCGTCGCGGCGCCCGCAGGACAGGCGATCAGCGGCCCGGTCGAGCTGCCACTCGAAGACGTGGCATCGATCTCCAGCGGAGCGTCGACGGCCGGGCAGTTCGCCGTCGACACGAGTGGCCGCGGTTGGGCGTGGGGATCGAACTCGTTCGGAGAGCTGGGCGACGGCACCACCGAACGCCGCGAGACGCCGGTACCGGTGACCCTCCCGGGCGGTCGCTCGTTCGCGCAGATCGCCAGCGGCAACGACACGGTGGGTGTCGACGCCTACTTCGCCGACGGAGAGCACACGGTCGCGCGAGCCACCGACGGCACGACGTGGACATGGGGGGATGCGCCTGCAGATCAGTCCACCGCTCGGCCCTACGCGTCCCGGGTGCCGGTACAGGTCCAACTCCCCGACGGTGTCTCGTTCGCACAGGTCACCGACGGTGGCGGCGTCTCCTTCGGTCTGACCTCGGACGGTGCCGTCTGGGTCTGGGGAAGCGGCGACAATCTCGGGTACCGCCCGCCCGTCGGCACGACGACCGAACAGCCGCGGCCACTTCCCCTGCCCGGTGGCCGGAGCGCCGCGCAGGTGGTCTCGAGCGGGTCCGTCTCCGGCGGACTAGCATCCGACGGCACCGCGTACTGGTGGGGATCACCGGTCGAGCAGCGGGATGTCGCCAACTACAACCGCCTGACCGCGCGCACGCCCGTCGCCGTCCCGCAGCCCGGTGCCGTGACTGCCGTCGCGGTGGACGGCTCCTCGGTCACCGGCTTCAGCGCCGTCCGCGAGGTCGACGGGACCCAGTCCGTCGTCTTCACCATTCCTGCGCACGCTGCCGGCCGCGTCGGGATCACGATCACGGCCAACGGTGCGACGCCGTCCACCGTGGCCTTCGACTACGGCGTCGCACCGGCATTCACGTCGGCACCGCTCGGGACAGGGACTGCGGGAACGGCCTACGACACGACGCTGACGGTCGCGGGAGACGGACCCGTGACGTACGACCTCTCGGCCGGCTCCTTGCCAGCGGGCCTCGTACTCGACCCGTCCTCGGGGACGATCAGCGGTGTGCCGACGACACCGGGCGCCTTCGCGTTCACCGTGCGCGCCACGACGCCGTACGGAACGGCGACGCAGGAGAACAGGGTCGCCGTCCTCGGGGTCGCGCCGAGGCTGACGGTGCCGCGCGAGGTGACCCTGACCGTCGGTCGGGATGCCGGAGTCGCCCTGACCGCCACCGGCACCGGTCCCCTCACCTACGGGGTGGCCGACGGGGCGCTCCCCGACGGCCTGGAGCTCGACGCTGCCAGCGGGACGATCTCGGGCAGGCCCACCACTGCGGGGAGGTCGACGGTGACCTTCGCGGTGCGCAACGACGTCGGCTCCGACGAGCAGTCCAGCACGTTCGTCGTCGAGGCCGCGGTCCCCGCGCCTCTCGCAGCCCCGAGGATCACGCGTCCGTCGGCGGGCGTCGTGGTCACCGGGCCGGTCACCGTCGCCGGTACGGGCACCCCCGGGACGTCGATCGTCCTCGCCGTCCGTGCGGAAGGCGCTGCCGCGGGATCGGCCGACCCCGCCGCGGCTGCCGCGACCGACCCGATCGTCGTGGCTCGTGACGGCAGCTGGGCCCGCACCGTCGTGCTCGCGCCCGGCAGGTACGAGGTGGACGCGACCGCGTTCCTCGTCGGACCGGACGGTGTCGTGACGAACAACTCGCCGGCATCCGCGACGGTCGGCTTCTCCGTCGCCGCTGCCGCCGGGGTGGGCACCGCACCGACCGTCCCGCCGACCGCCACGATCACGCCCGGCGACCGTCCTGGCGCATCGCTCGCGTTCACCGGTTCCGACGTGGCGGGCATCGTCTGGACCGGCGGGATCCTCGCCGCAGCGGGGATCGTGCTCATGGTGATCGGTCGTCGCCGCCGCTCGACGACGGCCGTCTGACGACCGACCGGTCGTCCGCGGTCGCATCGTGGACGACCCGGTCGGTCCACGGGTGGCGATCGAGTTCGCCGAACTGGTCGACGGTCACCCAGCGCGTCTCGAGCAGTTCGTCCTCTTCGAGCACGAAGGCCTCCGAGACGAGCGAGCAGCGGTACGCCACGGTGACGTACCCGACTCGGTCGCCGTTCGGGTAGCTGTACTCGAGGTCCGAGCCCCCGTACGCGCCCATGATGCCGAGGACGTCGACGTCCACGCCGAGTTCCTCGCGCACCTCGCGACGCAGCGTGGTCTCCGGCTCCTCGCCCGGTTCGACACCGCCTCCGACCAGGCTCCAGCGTCCGGAGTCGCGCTGCCGGACGGCGAGGAAGCGCTCCTCGTCATGGATGAACGCGGTCACGCCGGGGAGCAGGAGCAGGCTGCTCCCGCCTCGGTAACGATCCGTACCGACTCGGCGCTCTCCCAGCGGTCCCCCCGGTGTTCCCCCGGGAAGTCCCGGCTGATGCCCGATCGCCACTGGGACGCTCCACGAGCCGCGAGGGGCGGCACGACGAGGGGGAGTCTCCATGACGATGCGAGGAGTGGCCGGAGCGGCCGCCGGGTTCGTGGGCGGCAGCGTGCTGGCCGGCCTGCTGGTGGGGGTCGGCGTGACACCGGCGCTGGCGGTGGCAGGGATCGGGACGACTTCGGCGATCGACGTGTTCGACTCGCTGCCGGAGTACATCGAGATCGGCGACCTGCCGCAGCGCAACGAGGTGTGGGCGTACCGCGGCACGCAGCCCGTGCACCTGGCCGACGTGTGGGACCAGAACCGGCAGGAGCTGCCGCTCGACAGGATCAGCGACCAGCTCGAGCGCGCCGCGGTGGACGGGGAGGACAAGCGCTTCTGGGAGACCGGCGGCGTGGACGCGACGAGCATGCTGCGCTCGCTCGCCAGCGTCGCGATGTCCGGCGGCAAGGGCGGCTCCGGCGGGTCGACGCTGACGATGCAGCTCGTGCGGAACATCAAGCTGCAGCAGGCGAGCGAGCTCCCGACGGCCGAGGAACGGGATGCGGCGACCAAGGCGGCGACGGCCCGGTCGCCGCAGCGGAAGCTCGCGGAGATGAAGCTCGCGATCGGCCTGGCGAAGGCGTACTCGAAGCAGGAGATCCTCACCGCCTACCTGAACATCGCGTACTTCGGTGACCAGACCTACGGCGTGCAGGCCGCGTCCCAGCACTACTACGGCAAGGACGCCGGCGACCTGACCCCCGCCGAGGCGGCATCGCTCATCGCGATCGTGCAGTGGCCGGAGCGCCGGGACCTGTCGACGCCGACGCACCACGCCGACAACGCCGCTCGGCGGGACGTCATCCTCCGCTCGATGCACGACCAGGGGCACCTCACCCGCGCGGAGCTCGACGCCGCCCTCGCCTCGCGCCCGGCCGACTACGTCCGGGTGACCCCGACGCGGCAGGGGTGCGAGTCGGCGGTCCGCGGCGCCGCGTTCTTCTGCGCGTACACCGTGGAGGTGGCGCGGGACCTCCCGCAGCTCGGCCCGACCGAGCAGCGGCGCGCGGACGCCTGGCGCACCGGCGGGTACCGGATCCAGACCACCCTCGACCTCGACCTGAACACGCAGCAGCAGTCGGTGCTCGATCGGTACGACCCCGCGTCCGAGTCGCGGTTCGCCCTCGGGGCGACGCTCGACACGATCGAGGCGGGGACCGGCCGCGTGCTCACGATGGCGCAGAACAAGGAGTACGACCGCTCCGCCCACGCGCCGGCGACGGCGACCTCGCTGAACTACGCCACCGACGAGGCGAACGGCGGCTCCACGGGCTTCCAGGTCGGTTCGACGTACAAGATGTTCACGCTCCTGCAGTGGCTCGCCGCGGGGCACAGCCCGGACGATGTGGTCGACGGCACCCGTCGGGAGCGCAGCTCGTGGACGCAGTGCGGGCAGCCCCTCGAGCGGGCGTGGAACCCGAAGAACGACTCGTCCGGACAGGCCGGCCCCTACCGGGTGCGGGACGCGACGGCGCAGTCGGTCAACGCCGCGTACGCGGACATGGCCTCGCGGCTCGACCTGTGCGACATCCGCGACACCGCGGCACGGCTCGGCGTGCACCCCGCGACCGGCGGGGAGCTGCCGGCGAACCCGGCGGCGGTGCTCGGCACGACGAGCATCGCCCCGCTGACGATGGCGGCCGCGTACGCCGGGGTCGCGAACGGCGGGGTGTACTGCGCGCCGGTCGTCGTCGACCAGGTGACCGGCCCGGACGGCACCGCGCTCGGGGGCGAGCCGCGTTCGTGCCGCCGTGCGGTGTCCGCGACGGTCGCAGCGACGGCGTTCGAGGTCATGCAGGGCGCGTTCCACGGCGGCACCGCGAGCGGTGGCCTGACCCCGGACGGCGCGACGCTCTTCGGCAAGACCGGCACCACGGACGCGGCGGACCAGATCTGGCTCATCGGGGGGACCACCCGCGCGGTGACCGCCTACTGGCAGGGCAACACCGACGGCGGCAAGGCGAGTCTGCGCGCTCACAGCAGCGCCGAGGGGCCGTACGCAAGCACACGCGCGGCCGCGTGGCGCGCGGCCCAGACGGCGGTCAACGCGGCCCGGCCCGTCGGCTGACGGAGCTGACCACGGAACGGACTGGAGGCGCGGTGCCAGCTGGCACCGCGCCTCCAGTCCGTTCGACGGTCGCGTCTACGACAGCTGCTTGCTGTCCTCGAGCCAGCCCGCGAGCTTCGTCATGTACTCGGCCTGCGACGCGTAGTCGAGCGCCGGGAAGGTCCAGCTGTGGACCTGACCTGCCTGGAGCGCGGCGTTGTCCGCGAAGGTCGGCTGCTTCTCGAGGTCGGCGACCTGGTAGCCCTGCTGCGAGAGGAGGATCACGTCGCCCGTGATCTGACCGGCGTTCTCCCACGAGTAGACGCCCCAGTAGAAGCCCTCGGGCTTCGGGGTCACGAGGTCGACGCCGAACGACGCGTACATCTGGAGGGTGGGCTCGTCGCTCGGGCGCGTGACGTACGCGCCGTCGCCGTCCGCGTACATGGAGACGACGGAGAGCTTCTTGGCCTTCGTGACCTTCTCGAGCTCGTCCTCGGCGGCGTCGAAGCGCTGCTCGGCCTTCTCGACGACGGACTCCTTCGCCCCGAGGGACTCGGCGAGGTCGGCGATGTGCTCGATGACGTCCTCGCCCTTGCCGCCCCACTCGACGGCGGCGACCGGGGCGATCGCCTCGACCTGCTGCTGCTGTTCCTTGTCCTTGAAGCCGTAGGCGGGCGACTTCGTGTCGAGGGTGCCCTTCGCGTCGGTGGGGTAGACCGACGTGACGACGAGGTCCGGCTTGAGTGCCGCGAGCTGCTCGAGGTCGATGTCGCCGTAGGCGGTGCCGAGCTGGGTGATGCCGTCGGTGTCGAGGTCGTCGAACCGGGCGTCCTTCGCCATCGTGAGCTGCCCGAAGGTGCCGACGGGCTTCAGGCCGTACTCGATGAACGAGATGGCGATGTCGTTGAGCACGACGACGCGCTTCGGGGTGTGGTCGACCTTCACCGTGGTGCCGTAGGCGTCCTCGTACGACCAGGGGCCCGCGGCGGCGGGGGTGTCGCCGGAGCCGGCGTCGCCGGAGTCGTTCGTGCCGGAGCAGCCGGCGAGGAGGAGGGCCGGGACGGCCAGGGAGGTCACGAGGGCGGCTCGGAGGGCGCCGCGACGGGGGAGCTTCACGTTAGGTGAGCCTAACCTAAGTCTGTCAGTCCTGCCAGCCTCGGTCACCGCGATCAGCCGGGCAGCGGTGTCCGACCGGTCAGTCCGCCTCGGGCACGATCATCGGCGCGCCCGTCACCGGGTCGGGGAGCACCCGGGCGTGCAGACCGAAGGCGCGCTCGAGCAGCTCGGCCGTCAGGACCTCGGCCGGAGCACCGTCCGCCGCGACCCCGCCGTCGTGCAGCACGACGAGCCGGTCCGAGTACCGGGCCGCGAGCGACAGGTCGTGCAGGACCATGACGATCGTCGACCCCTGCTCGCGGTTGAGTCGTCGCACGAGTCGGAGCACCTCGATCTGGTGCGCGAGGTCGAGGTAGGTGGTCGGTTCGTCGAGCAGCAGGGTGTCGGCCTGCTGCGCCACCACGAGGGCGATCCACGCGCGCTGCCGCTGCCCGCCGGACAGGCTCGCGACGTCACGGTGCGCCACCTCGGTGAGGCCGGTGGCAGCGATGGCCTCTTCGGCGATCCGGGCGTCCTCCGCGGTCCACGGCTTGCCCCAGGACTGGTGCGGGTTCCGTCCGCGCATCACGAGGTCGAGGACACTGGTGCCGGCCGGGGCGACGGGGGACTGCGGGAGGATCGCGAGCTTGCGCGCCACCGCCCGGTTCGGCTCCTTGCGGATCGGCACCCCGTCGAGGTGGACCTCGCCGGCTTGGGGCCTGAGCACCCGGCCGAAGGCCTTGAGCAGTGTCGACTTGCCGCAGCCGTTCGCGCCGAGGAAGGTCGTCACGGTGCCGCGCTCGATGCGCAGGTCGAGGTCGCGGAGCACCGGGTGCTTGTCGTAGCCGACCGCCAGCGCGCGGGCCTCGAGCACGGGGACCGGAGCCGCAACGACGTGTGGCGCGGCCGGTGCGGCAGCGTCGAGGGTGTCGGTGTTCGTCATCGGGACATCTCCTTGCGGTGACGGATGAGCAGCCAGATCAGGTACGGGGCGCCGATCACGGTCGTGACGATGCCGACCGGCACCTGCCACGGGAACGCCGACCGAGCGAGCAGGTCGGCGGCGAGGACGAGCACCGCGCCGAGCGCTCCGGCGAGCAGCAGCGGTGGTCGGTTCGTGCCGGCGAGCCGGAGCCCGATCTGCGGCACCACGAAGGCGACGAAGCCGACCGGGCCGGCCGCGGCGACCGCGGCGGCGGTGAGGACCACCGCGAGACCGATCACGAGCAACCGGTGGCGCTGGACGGCGAGCCCGACACCCGTGGCGACCTCGTCGCCGAGCTGCCCGATGCCGAGCGCGGCACTCGTCGCGAGGGCGATCGGCACGGCGACCGCGGCGACGATGAGCAGCGGCCAGACGCTCGACCACGACGTGCTCGACAGGCTGCCCACGAGCCACTGCGACGCGGCGGCCGCGACCGTGATCTTGGCCCGGACGAGGAGGTAGCTCGTGACGGCGTCGAGTGTCGCCCCGACACCGATGCCGACGAGGACCAGCCGGTAGCTCTGCACCCCGCCGCGCCAGCCGAGGCCGTACACGAGCGCCGCCGCGACGAGCGCACCGACCGTCGCCGCCACGGGGATGCCACCAGCGAGGGCCACCGAGGACACGGAGTAGCTGCCACCGCCGAGCACGATCGCGGCCACGGCGCCGACGCTCGCGCCCGAGGTCACGCCGATGATGTCCGGGGTGCCGAGGGGGTTCCGGGTGAAGGTCTGCGTCAGGGCCCCGGCGACGCCGAGGGTGAGACCGACGAGGGCGCCGGTCAGCACGCGGGGCAGGCGGAGCGTCGTGACGATGAACCCCTCGGGGCCGGACTCCGCGCCGAGCAGGGCGCGGACGACGGTCGCCGGGGCGATCCACGTCGAGCCGATCGCGACCCCGAGGACGACGAGCAGGCCCACGGCGACGATCGACGCGACGGTGTACCAGAACACCCGCGGACGCCAGGCGAGCCCGATCGGGCCGACGACGACGCCGCGGCTGCCGGGGGCGCGGTGTGCCGCGGGGTGGCCGGTCGGTTGCGCGCTCACAGCGACACCAGCGATCGACGGCGGGCCACGGCGACGAAGACCGGGCCGCCGATGACGGCGAGGACGATGCCGACCTCGACCTCCGAGAACCCGCCCACGAGCCGCCCGATGACGTCCGCCACGAGCACGAGCGACGCCCCCACGAGCGCCGACACCGGCAGCGTCCACCGGTGCCCGGTGCCGACCAGTGCGCGGGCGACGTGCGGCACCGTCAGGCCGACGAAGCCGATCGGCCCCGCCGCTGCGGTGGCGCCCGCGGCGAGGAGCGTGATGCCGCCGAGTCCGACGAGCCGCGCGACCACGACGTTCTCGCCGAGGCCCTTCGCCAGGTCCGTGCCGAGCCCGAGGGCGTCGAGCGCGCGCACGTTCGCCACCGCCAGCACGAGGCCGACGACGAGGAAGGGCCACACCGCCCCGAGCACGTCGAGCTGCCGCGCCGCGAGGGACCCGACGACCCACAGCCGGTAGGCGTCCAGCGAGGCCTGGTCGGTGAGCACCACGAAGGACGTCAGGGCACCGAGGAGCGCGGAGACCGCGGCCCCGGCGAGGGCGAGGGGGACCGGGCTCGCCGTCCCGCTGCCGGCGATCGTCACCGAGAACACGACGACGCTCGCCACGAGGGCCCCGACGAGCGCGAACCACACCGTCGCGCCGGTGCTCGTCACACCGAACACGTACACGCCGAGCACGACCGCGAGCCCGGCGCCGGACGAGACGCCGAAGAGCCCGGGGTCGGCGAGCGGGTTGCGCGTGTGCCCCTGCATGAGCAGCCCGGCGATGCCGAGCGCCGCGCCGATGGCCGCACCGATGAGCGTGCGCGGGACACGGGAGCCCCAGACGATCGCCTCGTCGGTGCCGCTGCCGGTGCGGGTGAGGCCGGCGAGCACCCGGTCGACGCCGATGCGGTTGCTGCCGAGGAGCATGCTCGCCACCGCCGCGGCGACCAGCACGAGCACGAGGAGCCCGATCACCAGCAGCCGCCGCCGGACCGCCGCACGGTGGACGCCACGGGCGTCGGCCGGGTCGAGGACGTGCGCGACCGGAGCGGACGCCAGAGCGGGGGAGGGGGCTGGCACGGAGATCATCTTAGGTTAGCCTTGCCTCATGGCGAAGACCCCGCGGCTCCTGCCCGAGAACCCCCGGCTCTTCCGCGCCCGGGTCGTCCGGAGCGTCCGGACCTCGCCGTCGATGCAACGCGTGACCGTGACCGGCGACGACCTGCACGCGTTCCCGTTCCTCGGGTTCGACCACTGGTTCCGCCTGTTCATGCCGCGCCCCGAGCAGGACGCCTTCCGCATGCCGGAGCTCGACGGCCGCCGCTGGTGGCCCTCGTTCCTCGCGATCCCCGAGGACGTCCGCCCGCACTGCGCGAACTACACGGTCGCGGGCTTCCGGCCCGAGACGTGCGAGCTCGACATCGACTTCGTGGTGCACTGCGACCGCGACGGCGAGCCCGAGGGCCGTGCCGCGATCTGGGCCTGCGGCGCGCGCCCCGGCGACCCGCTCGCGATGCTCGACCAGGGCTGCATCTTCGACTGCCCGGACGACACGAGCGAGGTCGTCATCGTGGCCGAGGAGACCGGGCTGCCCGGCGTGGTCGGCATCGCCGCGTCCCTCCCGCGTGACACCGTCGGCCGCATCATCCAGGAGGTCCCGACCGCCGGCGACGTCCGGCAGCTCGACGCACCCGTCGGCGTCACCGTCACCTGGATCGTCCGCGCCGACACCGCGCACGACGTCCCCGGACGGGCCGCGCTCGCCGAACTCCAGCGGCACGTGCCCACCGACGACCGCGGGTACGCCTTCGTCGTCGGGGAGTCCGTGCTCGCCACCGAGGGACGTCGCCACCTGCACCGCGCCGGCCTGCCGAAGTCCCGGATCACGTTCTCCGGCTTCTGGAAGCACGAGGCGCGCGAGGTCGTCCCGGCCTGACGCCGTACCCCGTGGCGCGGGTAGCCTGCCCGGCATGAGCAGTCGACTGAGCGAACTCGTGCTGAACTGCCACGACCCCGAGGCGCTGTCGCGCTTCTGGTGCGCGGTGCTGGACTACGTCGAACTCGGCAAGGACGAGGACGGCATCGAGATCGGGCCCGCGTCGGGCTTCGGCGGGGCGACCCCGACCATCATCCTGAACCGGGTGGACCACGCGAAGACCCAGCCGCTCCGCCTGCACATCGACCTCAGCCCGGTCGACCAGGACCAGGACGCCGAACTCGAACGGCTGTTGGCGCTCGGCGCGCGGCCGGCGGACGTGGGGCAGACCGGCGAGGAGTCGTGGCATGTGCTGCAGGACCCCGAGGGCAACGAGTTCTGCCTGCTGCGGACGCGGCTCGACCCACTCTGACCCGTCGCACCGTCGCGGTGGCGACCAGCAGACGGGAGGCACGGTGCCAGCTGGCACCGTGCCTCCCGTCGGTCGACGCGCGAGCGTTTAGCCCTTGAGGCCGGAGCCCGTCACGCCCTCCACGATCTGCCGCTGGAAGATCAGGTACAGGATGATCAGCGGCAGGGCTGCGAGGATCGCGCCCGCCTGGATGTCGGCGTAGCGCTGCCCGAAGCTGCCCTGCACGGTCGCGAGCCCGACCGGGATCGTCATCAGGTCCGGATTGGACAGCACGAACAGCGGCAGGAGCAGGTTGTTCCAGACCCCGACGAAGGTCAGGATCGTGACCGCGGCGATCACGGGACGCGACAGCGGCAGGATCACCGACCAGTAGATCTTCCACATCCCCGCGCCGTCGATGCGTGCGGCCTCCTCGAGCTCCTTCGGGATGCCGTCGAAGAACTGCTTGAAGATGAACACGGCGATGACCGCCGGCACCTGCGGGAAGATCACCGACCAGTAGGTGTTCAGCAGGCCGACGGCGTTGAGCTCCTGGAAGATCGGGATGATCAGGACCTGGGTCGGGATCATGATGCCGAGGATGATCAGCAGGAACGCGACGTTCCGCCCGCGGAACACGAGCCGGGACAGCGCGAACGCCGCCATCGACGCGAACAGCACCGTGAGGACCGCCGTGATCACGCTCGTCACGCCGCTGGCGAGGTACCAGTTCCAGATGTCGCCGGACTGGAACAGCGACGCGTAGGAGTGCAGCGTCGGGTTCCAGTTCGACAGGATCGAGTTCGCGCCGAGGGCGGCGACGCCGTTGTCGGACAGCGACGTCTTCAGGGCGAACAGGCTCGGGATGAGCCAGATGATCGCGAAGACCGTCAGGATCACGGCCGCGACGATGTTGAAGCCGCGCCCGGAGACGCCGATCCTCGCGGCGTTCGCGGGAGCGGCGGCCGAGACGCCGGTGCGCAGCTTGGCGCGCCCGGTGGTGATGCTCTCGGTGGCGGTCATGTCAGGCACCGATCTCTCGCTTGGCGGCGGCGCGCTCGGCGACCTGCCGGATGACCGCGATCGCGACGATCACGATGAACAGGAGCACGGACGCGGCGGATGCAGCGCCGAGGCGGTTGTCGGTGAAGCCGACGCCCGTGATGAGCTGCAGCGAGACCTGGGTCGAGATGCCCGGGCCGCCGTTCGTCATCAGGTACACCTGGTCGAAGATCTTCAGGCTCGCGATGATCTGCAGCAGGATGACGAGCGTCGTCGTGCGGCCGAGCAGCGGGAGGGTGATCGACTTGATCTGCTGCCAGTTCGACGCCCCGTCGACGGCTGCCGCCTCGTACAGCTCGCGCGGGATCTCCTGCAGGCCGGCGAGGTAGAGCACGAAGTTGAAGCCGAGGGTCCACCAGACGGTGGCGATCGCGACACCGATCATCGCGGTGTTCGGGCTGGACAGCATGCCCGAGCCCGGCGTCATGCCGAGCGCGGTCTGCAGGCTGGCCCAGAGGCCGGTCGCCGGCGTGAAGATGAACACCCAGATGAGCGAGATCGTCGCCGACGGCAGGATGAAGGGCAGGAAGAACGCCAGGCGGAAGAACCACTGGCCGCGGTTCATCCGGTTCGTCAGCACGGCGAACACGAACGCCAGGATGACGAGCGGCGGGGTCGTGTACAGCGTGAACTGCAGGGTGTGCCAGAGCGACGACCAGAAGTCGCTGCGTCCGAGCATCTCGGCGTAGTTCGCGAACCCGGCGAAGGTGCCGAGCCCGGTGCGGACGGTCGAGGTGTTGAAGAAGCTCGTGACGATCATCCAGACCGTCGGGCCGAGCAGGAAGGCCACGTAGAAGAGGCCGAACGGGGCGAGGAAGAGCCATCCGCTGCGCCCCTGGCCGCGGGTGGTCGAGTGCACGCGGGGCCGCTCGCGTCGGGTGACGGTCGCGGCGTCCGTGGGTCGGGTGAGAACTGGTGCAGCGGTCACGTCATCGTGCCTCTCGTGCGGTGTTCACGGTCGTCGTGGTGGTCGCGTGCCCGGTCACAGCGGGCTCGGGGTGTCGAGGTAGGTCTGCAGCTGGCCCTTGATGGCGCTGAGTGCACCCGCCGGTGTCGAGCTGCCCTGCTGCACGAGCGCGAGCTGCGCACCGACGATGCCCTCGAAGGTCGACCCGGACCCGCCGTACCAGGCGGCGTCGTCGAACACGGCCGTCTCGGCTGCCGACGCGTAGTTGGACTGCGGCGTCAGCTTCTTGTACGCGGTGCTGTCGAACGTGGGCATGTACGCCGGCACGTGCCCGCCCTCGGCCCACGTCAGGCTCTGCTCGAGCATCTGCTTGATGAACAGCATGTGGGCCTTGCGCTGCTCGGGCGTGCGGTCCTTCTTCGGCAGGATGAAGGTGTGCGAGTCGGCCTGCGTGGCGGGCTTGTCGAAGAGCTGGGGGATCGGCACCATGCCGAACTTCAGGCCCTTGATCGACTGCGCCGTGCTGATCTCCCACTCGCCCTGCATGAAGAAGCCGGCCTTGCCGTCGAACATCAGCGACTGCGCGGTGGCGTAGTCGAGCGCCTTGTTCATCCAGCCGTTCTTGACCCACTTCTGGGTCGTCTCGGTGACCTTCGTGTAGGCGTCCTCGTTGACCGTGAGCTTCGCGCCGCCGTCGCTGATGAAGGGCGTCGCGCCGTTGATCTGGTTGTACATCGTCCAGAAGAAGCGCCACGGGGTCGCGGTCTCGGGGACCACGTTGGCGACGTTGAGCGCGGTGCCGCCGGTGACCTTCGCGACGGCGGCCATGGCGGCCTCGAAGTTCTCGAGCCCGTTCAGGTCCTTGAGCTTGCCGTCGGCGTCGATCAGCCCCGCCTTCTGGCACACGTCGACGTTGTAGAAGAGGACGAAGGGGTGGGTGTCCAGCGGGATGCAGATGTTCTTGCCGTCGGTCTTCTGCGCGGTCCACGCCTTCTGGTTGAAGTCGCTCGCGCTCAGCCCGACGCTCGCCAGGTCCTCGGCGGTGATCGGGTCGAGCAGGTCGCCGTCCCAGAGCGGCTTCGCGCGCGTCAGGTGCGCGATCGCGACGTCCGGCGGCTTGTTCCCGACGGTGGCGAGTGTGACCTTCGAGTAGTACGGGTTGCCCCACGCGAACGTGGTGGCCTGCAGCGCCGACGAGCCGCCGTGCTGCTTTGCGTAGCCGGCCTCCATGGCCTGCATGCGGAGACCGTCGCCGCCGCCGAACAGGTTCCAGAAGACGAGCGTCTCCGGGTTGAGCGGGGCACCGGCGATGCCCGCGGCCATGGGGCTCGAGCAGGCTGCGAGGGGGAGGACCGCTGCGCCGGCGGCGGCACCGGCGAGGAGGCTCCGCCGGGTGAACGCGCCGCCGCGGGGCGGTGGGGTGGGGACAACGGATCGGATCGGCATGGCATCACTCCATCGGGACGGGCCGAGCGGAGCAGGATGGGTGCTCCGTGAGCGCTCACAGTAGCGCTGCGTCCCGGTCGCCGCCACCCCTTCCGTGAATGCACGCCCCGTTCTGTGATCTTCGCGCGCGGCACTTCCGCGAGGCCGTCGGAGCCGGTACCGTCGAAGCAGACGTGAGCGCTCACTTTCGTGACGGCCCGCGCACCGACCGCGACCGGTCGGCCGTGCAGGACCGACGAGGCCCGGCGCACGTCACGCACCAGCGCACCGCCCCGATCGAAGGAGATCCATGCCCCGCACACACCTCGTCCTCGACGCCGCGTTCACCGTGGGGCCGGTGCGCCGTCGCCTGTTCGGCGGGTTCGTCGAGCACCTCGGACGCCACGTCTACGACGGCATCCACGAGCCCGCGCACGAGACCGCCGACGAGCACGGCTTCCGGAAGGACGTCGTCGACCTCGTCAAGGAGCTGAACGTCTCCGCCATCCGCTACCCGGGCGGCAACTTCGTCTCCGGCTACAAGTGGGAGGACGGCGTCGGCCCGGTCGACCAGCGTCCCCGCCGTCTCGACCTCGCGTGGCACTCCACCGAGACGAACGAGGTCGGCCTGCACGAGTTCCAGCACTGGCTCGACCAGGTCGGCTCGGAGCTCATGCTCGCCGTGAACCTCGGCACCCGCGGCACGCAGGAGGCCATCGAGCTCCTCGAGTACGCGAACATCGACGCCGGCACCGCGCTGAGCGAGTACCGCCGCTCGAACGGCCGCCAGGAGCCCTTCGCCATCAAGATGTGGTGCCTCGGCAACGAGATGGACGGCCCGTGGCAGCTCGGCCACAAGAACGCCGAGGACTACGGCAAGCTCGCCGCGATGACCGCCAAGGCCATGCGACAGATCCAGCCCGACCTCGAGCTCGTGGCCTGCGGGTCCTCCGGAGCGTCGATGCCGACGTTCGGCGAGTGGGAGCGCACGGTCCTCGAGCACACCTACGACGACGTCGACTACATCTCCGCCCACGCGTACTACGAGGAGGACGACGACATGTCGTCGTTCCTCGCCTCCGGCGTGAACATGGACCACTTCATCGACACCGTCACGACCGCAGCCGACCACGTCAAGGCGCACAAGAAGTCGGACAAGCGGATCGACATCTCGTTCGACGAGTGGAACGTCTGGTCGATCAAGCGCTGGGAGGCGCAGCAGAAGACCTTCGAGCTGCAGGACTGGCCGGTCGCCCCGCGCCTGCTCGAGGACGTCTACACCGTCGCGGACGCGGTGGTCGTGGGCGGGCTGCTCATCACGCTGCTCCGCCACGCCGACCGCGTCGCCTCGGCGAGCCTCGCCCAGCTGGTCAACGTCATCGGTCCGATCATGACCGAGCCCGGTGGCCCGGCCTGGCGCCAGACGACGTTCTTCCCGTTCTCGCTCACCTCGCGTCTCGCGAACGGCACGTCCCTGCAGGTGAAGGCCTCGGGCGACACCGTCGACGGCGGCAAGTACGGCGAGGTGCCGGTCGTCGACTCGGCGGCCACGGTCGAGGACGGCAAAGCCGCGGTGTTCCTCGTCAACCGCCACCAGACCGAGTCCACCACCGTGACGATCGACCTCGCCGGCATCGGCGCCGAGGGTGACGTCCACGCGGAGGGCATCTGGGACGACGACGTGCACGCCGTGAACGACCTCGGGGACCGCGAGCGGGTGGGGCTCCGCACGAACGAGACCGTCCGCCGCGAGGGCGACACGATCACCATCGAGCTCCCGCCGGTCTCCTGGACCGCGGTCTCGATCGGCTGAGCCACCGCCGACCACGGTCGGCGTGCAGACGCCTCGGCGAGCGCTCCGGTGAGCGTCGAGTGAGCACGGAGGGCGTCGGTCCGCGCGAGCGGGCCGGCGCCCTCCGCTCTGCGCTGCGCGGTGCCCGCCTGGAGGCGCGTGGCGGGCCCGCCCCGCGCCTCCCGTCCGTCCCACGGTCGGTCCGGAGGTGCATGGCGGGCCGGCAGCGCGCCTCCCGTCTGCCGCGTCAGCGAGAGGCGGGCGCCATGTCGTAGGTGACCCACGGGGTCGCGGTCGCGACGCGGTCGTACACGGCACGCGCCGCCTCGTTGTCGCGCGCGGTGATCCACCGCACCAGGCTCGCGCCCTCGTCCGCACCGAGCGCGGCGGCCTCGCCCAGGAGCGCCGTGGCGACACCGCGGTGCCGAGCGTCCGGCGCGGTGTACAGGTCGTCGAGGTACAGCCCGACCGTCGCCGTCGAGGGGCGGGCGAACCGCCGCAGGTCGGCGAGGCCGAGGAGGGTGCCGTCGGCGTCCACGGCGACGAGCCCGAGCATGCCGTGCTCGCCCCCGAGGACCCACCGCCAGGTCGTCGCCACCGCCTCGTCGTCCTCCGGCAGCCGGTAGAAGTCGCGGTAGCCGGCGTAGAGCGCGGCCCAGGCGTCGGCGTCGGACGCCTCGACCGGCCGGACCCGGACCGACCGCGCGGCACGGGCGCGCTGCTTGATGGCCTCGATGACCTCGGTCTTCGCGTCGGCGTAGGCGTTCATGTCCGACCACTCCCGGCGCATCAGGGAGCGCTTGGTGTCCTCGTACAGCGCGCGGTCCCCGGCGTCGGCGCGGAGGTGGTCACGGAGCAGCAGGTACGCCGCGACCTGCGGGGCGCCACGGCCGTAGACGTGCACGTGTGCGTCCCGTTCCGGCGTCCGGACGAGGCGGTGCCCCGGCTCGCGGACGCGCAGCACGTACCCGGCGTCGAGCAGTGCGGGGAGGTACGCGTCCTCGTCGGCGACGTCGGGCACCTCGACCGCGACGTCGACGATCGGCTTCGCCGCGAGGCCGGGGACCGACGTCGACCCGATGTGCTCGACGCGGACGGCGGTGCTCCCGAGCACGGAGGTGATGCGGTCGCGGTGCTCGCGGAAGCGCTCGGCCCAGCGCTCGTCGGGGTCGCTCAGTCCGACGTGCAGCGGCTCGGGGCCGCCGACGATCTCGACGGTCGTGACGTCCGGTCGGTGCTCGTGCTCGTTGCCCACGGCGGAATCATCGCAGGTCGGTCGGCGTGGTGATCCACCAGCGCTCGAGCCGGTGCCCGTCGGGGTCGGTCACGGTGGACTCGTACCGACCGCCGCCGTGTTCGATCACGCGACGCGAAGCCGGGTTCTCGACGTCGCACGTGAGCATGACCTCGGGCAGCCCGCGCTCGGCTGCGACCACGAGCATCTGCGTGAGGGCCGCGGACGCCAGCCCACGCCCGCGGGCCGAGGGTCGGACGCCGTAGCCGATGTGGCCGCCGTACGACCGGAGCCAGTCGTTCAGCTCGTGCCGGAGCGCGATGCTGCCGAGGTACTCGTCGCCCTCGACGATCCAGCGGTACGTGCAGGTGACGTGGGCCGCACTGGCGGGGACGGTCTCCTCGGCGAGGAGCTCGTCGACCCAGCGCTCGAAGCCGTCGCGATCAGCGATGGCGCTCGCGTCGCGGATGCCGGCGCCGTCCTGGTGCGCTCCGTCCCACTCCCGCAGCGCGCGGGTGAAGGACGGGAAGTACTGGTGGGACGGTGCGACGAGTTCCATCGGTCGAGCCTAGGGGAGCGGCCGGGGCCGTCCTCGTCAGCGGTACCGGTAGAAGCCCTCGCCGGACTCGACGCCGTACTTGCCCTGGTCGAGGTACTCGGTGCGCAGGTGCTCCGCCCAGGCCCGCGCGCCGGGCTCGGGCGAGGCGCTGGCGATGGCGTGCGCGGTGCGGAGACCGACGACGTCGTAGATCTGGAACGGACCGACCGGAGCGCCGGTGCCGATCCGCCACGTCGTGTCGATCGTCTCCGGGTCGGCGACCCCGCGCAGCACCAGGCCGGCGGCTGCGTCGAGGAACGGCACGAGCAGGGAGTTCAGCACGTACCCGGGCTGCTCCTTGTGCAGGCGGATCGGGACCATGCCGATCTCCTCGGCGAAGGTCGCCACGCGCTCGAAGACGGCGGGGTCGGTCTGCTCGGTCCCCATGACCTCGGCCGTGTTCTGCCGCCAGACGTGGTTCGCGAAGTGCAGCGCGAGGAACCGGTCCGGGCGTCCGGTGGCGTCGGCGATCGCGCTCGGCAACAGCGTGGAGGAGTTCGTGGCGAAGACGGTGTCGGTCGGTGCGACCTCGGCGAGACGCGCGTAGACCTCGCGCTTCAGCTCGAGCCGCTCCGGCACGGCCTCGATGACGAGCTCGGCGGCGGCGACGGCCTCGGCGAGGTCGCTCGTGAAGGCGATGCGGGCGACGGCGGCCTCGGCGTCGGGCCGCTCGCCCTCGCCGACGTCGCCGAGGTACTGCTCGACGATCCCGGCGAGGCGCTCGCGCCCGGCCGTCACGGCGTCGGCGCTGACGTCGTACACGGCGACGGGGACGCCGTGCCGCGCGGTCTGGAGGGCGATCTGGGTCCCGAGGACACCCGCACCGAGCACGGTGACGGAGCTGAAGGTGGTCATGCCACCATCCTGCTCCGGGACGTCCGTGCTGCCGCCGTGCACCGGGTGTCCCTCAGTGCTTCGGCGGCGTCGCCCGCACCGCGCGCGCCCGCCAGGTGATCTCCTCGACGAAGCCGGAGGTGTCCGGCGTGAGCGGGTCGTCCGGCGCGTCCTCGACCAGGATCCCGAGCGCCGGCGCGAGCAGGAATGACGTCGTCGTCGCAGTCCCGAACGGGTCGACCGTGGGCACCGCCACGGTGTCGGCGAGCCCGGCGTGCGCCAGTGCTGCCGCGTAGTCGAGCACGGCGTCGGCCGCCTCGTCGGTGGTGAGGACCGCCGTGAGCCCGTAGACGATGTGCTTCATGATCCGTCAGCCGTGGTGGAGAGGCGAGGGCGACCGAGGTCGCGCTCCGGACACACGGAAGTGGCGTACACCCGAGGCCGGACAGCAGACCGGCACCCTGTGGACGGTACGCGCTGCCGGCTGGGGAGGTCAGCGGGACGGCGGGGCCGCGGTGCTGGCACGCTCCACGAGCCGCACGGGCACGAGGTCGGCCCCACCGGGCACGGGCTGCCCGTCGATCTGGCGCAGGAGGTTCGCGACCGCACGCCTGCCGACCTCGTCGAAGGACTGGTGCACGGTCGTGAGCGGCGGCCAGAAGGAGTCGGACTCGGGGGAGTCGTCGAAGCCCACCACGCTGAGCGACGACGGCACCGGGCGCCCGGACTCGTGCGCTGCGCGCAGCACGCCGAGGGCGGTCTGGTCGTTCGCCGCGAAGACGGCCGTGATCTCGGGACGTCCGGCGATCTCGAGCCCCGCGCGGTACCCGTGCTCGGTGGTCCAGCCGCCATGGAACACCGGCGGCACCGGACGCCCGGCGGCCTCCAAGGTGGCCTGCCACGCGGCGAGACGCCGTGCCGCGGAGTAGGACGAGACCGGACCGGCGACGTGCCAGACGGTGTCGTGCCCGAGGTCGAGCAGGTGCTGCGTGGCCTGGCGTGCGCCGTCGGACTGGTCGGTGTCGATCGCGGGGTGCTGGGTCGTGCCGGTGGAGTCGACCACGACCATCGGGACGCCGTCGGGCAGGACCACCTCGGCGGTGTCGATGATGTGCGACTCGATGATGATCACGACGCCGTCCACGGCCTGTTCGTGCAGCCGCGAGAAGGCCGAGCGGACGCCCTCCTCGGTGCGCGAGGCCATCGGCAGCAGGGTGATCGTGAAGTCGGCCGCGCCCGCTGCGTCGGCGATGGCCTCGAGCGTCCGCATGTTGCCGAAGGACGCGAGCGTGAACATGATCACGCCGATGGTGCGGAAGCGCCCGGAGCGCAGCGCCCGCGCGGCACGGTTCGGCCGGTAGCCGAGGTCGTCCATCGCCCGCTGCACGCGGTCGCGCGTCTCGGGGCTGACGTTGTCGAAGCCCCGGGCGACGCGGGAGACGGTCTGCATGGAGACGCCTGCGGCCTCGGCCACGGCCGCCATCGACGGGGCGCGACGGGTGGTGCTCACCTCGGTCGTCATCGACACCCCTTCGCTCCGATTCCCCGAACGCTAGCGCATGTTGACGTTGCCATGCTACGGTTCCCGAGTTCGATGTTGACGTCAACATCGACGCGCACGACCCGAACGCAGCATGACGAAGGAGTCACATGAGCACGCTCGCAGCGCGCCCGGCCGAGGCGGCCCCCGCCCCGCGGCCGACCGCTCGCCGCCCCAAGCCCCGGGGTCGGTACACCGGCTGGCTGTTCGTCGGTCCGTTCGTCGTCGTCCTCGTCGCGATGCTCATCGTGCCGATCGGGTACGCGCTCTGGCTCAGCCTGTTCCGCGACCAGCTCGTCGGCGGCAACCAGTTCGTGTGGTTCGCCAACTACCTGACGCTGTTCCAGGACGCGAAGTTCTGGGAGGGCTTCGGCCGCGTCGCGATCTTCCTCGTCGTGCAGGTCCCGATCATGCTCGGCCTGGCGCTCGTCGCCGCCCTCGCACTCGACAGCGCGCGGCTCTGGGGGACCGGGTTCTTCCGCATCGCGGTGTTCCTGCCCTACGCGGTCCCCGGCGTCGTCGCGGCGCTCATCTGGGGCTTCATCTACGGCAACCAGTTCGGCCTCACCGGCGCCGCGAACAGCGCGCTCGGCATCGACCTGCTCCAGCCGTTCAGCCCGAGCTGGGTCCTCACGTCGATCGGCAACGTCGTCACGTGGGAGTTCCTCGGCTACAACATGCTGATCTTCTACGCCGCCCTCCGCGTCGTCCCCGGCGAGCTGTACGAGGCCGCCGAGCTCGACGGCGCCGGCCCGCTGCGCACCGTCTTCTCGATCAAGCTGCCCGCGCTCCGCGGCCCGATGGTCATCGCCACGATCTTCTCGATCATCGGCAGCTTCCAGCTCTTCAACGAGCCGAACCTGCTGAAGACCCTGGCCCCGAACGTCATCGGCAGCGCCTTCACCCCGAACATGTACGCCTACTCGCTGTCCTTCAGCGGGCAGCAGTTCAACTACTCCGCCACCGTCGCCATCGTCATGGGCGTCATCACCGCCGTGATCGCCTACGTCGTCCAGGTCCGCGGAACCCGCCAGGAGAACCGATGAGCACCCTGCAGCAGCCCGCCGCCGGCCCGACCGCGCCGGCCACGGTCACCGAGGCGACCACCACCCAGCGCGACCCGCGCGACCCGGCGACCCGCGCCTCCCGGCTGGGCCGTCGACGCGCCGGCAAGCCGGTCGACGGACGCAAGGTGAAGCGCTCCGGCCTCCTCACCGCCGTGATGGTCGTCTTCGTCGTCTACTCGTTCGCGCCGCTGTTCTACCTGCTCGTGAACAGCACGAAGACGCAGTCGTCGCTCCTGTCCACGTTCGGCCTCTGGTTCGGCGGGGACTTCAACCTCTGGCAGAACATCGTCGACACCGTCACGTACAACGACGGCATCTTCATGCAGTGGCTCGGCAACACGCTGCTGTACGTCGTGGTCGGCGCCGGTGGCGCGACGCTGCTCGCCACGGTCGCCGGCTACGGCATGGCGAAGTTCCAGTTCCCGGGCCGCCGCGCGGTGTTCGCCGTCGTGCTCGGCGCGATCGCCGTCCCCGGCACCGCCCTCGCCGTCCCGACGTTCCTGCTCTTCTCGCAGGTCGGACTGACGAACACCCCGTGGGCGATCATCCTGCCGTCGCTCATCAGCCCGTTCGGCATGTACCTGATCTGGACCTACGCGATCGACGCGATCCCGACCGAGCTCATCGAGGCCGCCCGCATGGACGGCGCCGGCGAGTTCCGGATCTTCTTCACCATCGCGCTGAAGCTCCTCACCCCCGGCGTCGTCACGGTCCTGCTCTTCGCGGTCGTCGCCACCTGGAACAACTACTTCCTGCCGCTCATCATGCTGAGCGACCCGAAGTGGTACCCCCTCACGGTCGGCCTCAACCAGTGGAACGCGCAGGCCACCGGCTCCGGGGCGCAGCCGATCTACAACCTCGTCGTCACGGGTTCGCTCCTCACGATCATCCCGATCGTGGTCGCGTTCCTCTTCCTCCAGCGCTTCTGGCAGTCCGGCCTCGCGGCCGGCTCCGTCAAGGCCTGATCCGCCGGTCGCCAGGCGCGTCGGCAGCCCGCCGGAGCGCCTCCCGTCCGACCCGCAGCAGCACCACCGCACGTCCCCAATCACGAAGAAGTGGAAGGCAACCCCATGAACAAGCGTCTCCGGCGCGGGCTCAGCGCCCTCGCCATCGGCGTCACCGCCGCCATCGCCCTCGCGGCCTGTGCCTCCGGCGGCTCGTCCTCCGGCGGCTCGTCCGACGACATCGACAAGGCGCTCAAGGACGGCGGCACGCTGACCTACTGGTCCTGGACCCCGTCCGCGAAGGACCAGATCGCGGCCTTCGAGAAGCAGTACCCGAAGGTGAAGGTCAAGCTCGTCAACGCCGGCACCGGCGCCGACCAGTACACGAAGCTCCAGAACACGATCAAGGCCGGTTCGGGCGCCCCCGACGTCGCCCAGGTCGAGTACTACGCCCTGCCGCAGTTCGCGCTGTCCGACTCCCTCGTCGACCTGTCGTCGTACGGCTTCGGTGACCTCGAGAGCAAGTTCTCGAAGGGCACCTGGAGCAACGTCGCGATGGACGGCAAGGTCTACGGCCTCCCGCAGGACTCCGGCCCCATGGCGCTGTTCTACAACAAGAAGGTCTTCGACCAGTACGGCATCGCCGTCCCGAAGACGTGGGACGAGTACGTCGCGGCAGCCAAGAAGCTGCACACCGCCGACCCGTCGAAGTACATCGCGGCGGACTCCGGCGACGCCGGCTTCACCACGAGCATGATCGCCCAGGCCGGCGGCACGCCGTTCAAGACCGACGGCGACAAGGTCACCATCAACCTCGCCGACGAGGGCACCGAGAAGTGGACCAAGACCTGGGACCAGCTCGTCGAGCAGGGCCTGCTGTCGAAGACCACCGGCTGGACCGACGACTGGTACAAGCAGCTCGGCAACGGCCAGATCGCCACGATGGTCACCGGTGCCTGGATGCCCGGCAACCTGATGGCCAGCGTCCCGGACGCCAAGGGTGACTGGCGCGTCGCCCCGATGCCGACCTACGACGGCGGCCAGGCCCAGACGGCCAGCAACGGCGGCAGCTCGCAGGTCGTCATGAAGCAGTCGAAGAACCCGGCACTCGCCGCGGGCTTCCTCAAGTGGCTCAACTCGTCGTCCGAGTCGACGAAGGTCTTCATGCAGTCCGGTGGCTTCCCGTCGACCACTGCCGACCTCGACTCCGCGTCGTTCCTGCAGGAGAAGCCGGAGTACTTCGGCGGCCAGGAGATCAACAAGGTGCTCGTCGACGCGTCGAAGACCTCGGCCAACGACTTCACCTACCTGCCGTACCAGGTCTACGCGAACAGCGTCTACGCGGACACCGTCGGCCAGTCGTACCAGAACGGCACCTCGCTCGAGAGCGGTCTCGAGGCGTGGCAGAAGGCCCTCGTGCAGTACGGCAACGACCAGGGCTTCAAGGTCACCTCGAAGTAGTCGCCCGACTCGTCAACCTCGGGGCCGTGCGGATCTTCCGCACGGCCCCGACCCCCGGAAAGGCTCCAGCCCATGCGCTTCGCCATCGGCGACACCGACTTCCTGCTCGACGGCGAGCCGCACCGGATCCTGTCCGGCGCGATCCACTACTTCCGCGTGCACCCCGACCTCTGGCGGGACCGTATCCGCAAGGCCAAGCTCATGGGCCTGAACACGATCGAGACCTACGTCGCGTGGAACGCCCACGCGCCGAACCCTTCTTCCTTCAGCTTCGACGGCGGGCTCGACCTCGGCCGCTTCCTCGACCTCGTCGCCGAGGAGGGCATGCACGCCATCGTCCGACCCGGCCCCTACATCTGCGCCGAGTGGACGAACGGCGGCCTGCCCTACTGGCTCTTCACCGACAGCACCGTCGGGGTCCGCCGGAACGAGCCGGGGTTCCTCGCCGCCGTGCGCGACTACCTCGAGCAGCTCGCGCCGGTGCTGGTGCCCCGCCAGATCGACCAGGGCGGGCCGATCGTGCTCGTGCAGGTCGAGAACGAGTACGGGGCGTACGGCTCGGACGCGTCGTACCTGCGAGAGCTCGAGCAGATGCACCGCGACGTCGGGCTCACCGTGCCCTTCACGAGCGTCGACCAGCCGATGGGCACCATGCTCGAGGACGGGTCGCTGCCGTCGCTCCACAAGACCGGGTCGTTCGGCTCGCGGTCCACGGAGCGCCTCGCACGGCTGCGCCAGGCCCAGCCCACCGGGCCGCTGATGTGCTCCGAGTTCTGGGACGGCTGGTTCGACAGCTGGGGCGAGCACCACCACACCACGCCCGCCTCCGCCTCGGCGGCCGACCTCGACGACCTGCTCGCCGCCGGCGGCTCGGTGAACATCTACATGTTCCACGGCGGCACGAACTTCGGCTTCACGAACGGCGCGAACGACAAGGGCGTGTACCGGCCGATCGCGACGTCGTACGACTACGACGCCCCGCTCGACGAGGCCGGTCGTCCCACCGCGAAGTTCCACGCGTTCCGCGCGGTGATCGAGCGCTACGCGCCCGTCCCGGCCCTGCCCCCGTCGATGCAGCCGGGTGGGTCGGGTCGCCTGGACGCGCACGCTGTCGACGCTGTCGGTCTGGAGGCACGCCCCGCGCCCGCCACGGACGTCGCCGTCCGCCTCGACCGGGTCGCCTCGCTGCGGTCCCTGCTGCCCGCGCTCACGGACTGGTCGTCGCACGACGAGCCACCGACGTTCGACGCCCTCGGCGCGGCCAGCGGCTTCGTGCTGTACCGGACCGAGGTCGAGCTCCCCGCCGGTGGCGTCCTGACCGTCGGCACCGAGGTCCGTGACCGCGCGGTCGTGTCGGTGGACGGCGTCGTGGTCGGCGTCCTGGAGCGCGAGCACCACGACCGGGCGATCGCGCTCCCGCCGGTGACCGGCACGCTGGAGCTCCTCGTCGAGGACCAGGGCCGGGTCGACTACGGTCCCCGCATCGGCGAGCCGAAGGGCCTGATCGGTGGCGTGGCCGTCGACGGGGTGCCGCTCGCCCGGTGGACCGCGTCACCGCTCGCCCTCGACCCGATCGCCCCCGCGGCGCTCGCCGTGCTGGGCGCGCTCGAACCCACCGGCGGTGACGTCCTGGCCGGGCCCGTGGTCGCCGCGGGGTCGTTCGACCTCGACGTGCCGGGGGACCGGTACCTGTCGCTCGACGGCTTCCGGAAGGGCGTCGCCTGGGTGAACGGCTTCTGCCTCGGGCGGTACTGGTCGCGCGGGCCGCAGCAGACCCTCGCCGTGCCGGGCCCCGTGCTCCGGGCCGGGCGGAACGAGGTCGTCGTGTTCGAGCTGCACGCCTCGGCGTCGCGCACGGTGTGCCTGCTCGTCGAGCCCGACCTCGGCCACACCGAGGCGTAGCGCGCCGAGGCGCGTGCTCGGGCGCCTGGCGTTCCCGGGCGTCCCTGGCGAGGACGGGCGTACCTGGTCGGGACTTCCGACCAGGTACGCCCGTTCTCGCTTCCCATCGCGGGCGTCCTGGGAAGGATCAGACAGCGCGGGCACCGGCCCAGGCGCGTACCCGGAGCAGGCCCTCGCGTCGCCAGCGCCACAGCGGAGCGAACCTCGTGCCGTCGTCCTCCCACGCCTGGGTCAGGAGCCAGATCTGCCGTCGGTGTCCGCGTCCGTCGGCGTCCCGCCACTCGACGAAGCCGTCGTCGAGGACGGTGGTGATCCCCGCGCGGGGAGCACGCCATGAGACGAGGAAGCCGTCGTAGTGCAGCTCGTCGTCGCTCAGCCGCACGGCCACGCGCCGTACCCGGACGGCAAGGACGATCCCGAGGGCGACGAAGCACGTGCCGAGGACCGCGACGAACACGCGTGCGGACGAACCGGGCATGAACACGACGCTCAGCAGGGCGAGACCCGTGCCGAGCATGAGCGGCCCGAGCACGACGGCGTTCGTGACGCGCTCCCACCCTGGTGGACGGACGACGATCACGGCGATCCGTCGAGGGCGTCGAGGTCGGCCAGGGCACGGCGGGCGTCGGCGATGCGGTCGGCCTCCGGACGGTTCCACCACTCCGGGCCGCGCTCCCCGAGCCCGTGCTTCGCCAGGCCGTTTCGGTGCCGAGCGGTGGCGAGGGCGTCCTCGTCGCCGGCGCGCTTCGCCTGCCGGACGCCGTTCCGGCCGCGGCCGAGGTGCGAGCGCAGGGCGGCGGCGAGGTCCTCCGGCAGCGCGGGGTCGGTGCGCCGCCACCGGCGTCCGTCCACGACGAAGAAGTGGTCGTCGGGCTCGGCGGTCATGCCCCGAGTCTGCACCGTCGGTGGTCGGCGGTAGACAGGACCCGATGACCGAAGCGCGCACCCGTCCGATGCTCGACGTCCGCCGCATCTACGCCGAGGCCGCGGCCCTCGAACTGCCCCGTGGGCAGGAGGTCGTCGGCCGCTGGCCGGACGCCGAGATCGTGCCGGTCGCCTCGCACTGGAACATCCCCGAGGTGCACGGCGACGAACGCAACGTGCAGCGCTGGGTCCGGATCAAGACCGAGGCCCTGGTGCTGGGCGTGAAGAAGTCGCTCGTCACCCGGCCGAACGGACGCTCCGCCGACTTCATCGCTCCGTCGACGGCGAACGGCTGCGCGATGGCGTGCGCGTACTGCTACGTGCCCCGGCGCAAGGGGTACTCGAACCCGGTGACGGTGTTCGCGAACATCGAGCAGATCACGAAGCACGTGGCGCGGAACATCGCGAAGCAGGGGCCGAAGACCGAGCCGAACCAGTGTGACCCGGAGTCGTGGGTGTACGACATCGGCGAGAACAGCGACTGCTCGGTGGACGCGATGATCAGCGACAACGTGCGCGATCTCTGCGACCTGTTCCGGATGAGCCCGACGGCCAAGGCGTCCTTCGCGACGAAGTACGTCAACCGCGACCTGCTCGACTGGGACCCGATGGGGCGCACCCGCGTCCGCTTCTCGCTCATGCCGCACGAGACCGCGAAGGTCACCGACATCCGCACCTCGCCGATCGCCGAGCGGATCGCGGCGGTCAACGACTTCGTCGACGCCGGGTACGAGGTGCACCTCAACTTCTCGCCGGTGATCCTCACCCCGACGTGGGAGTCCGACTGGGCGGAGCTCCTGCGACAGGTGGACGACGTGCTCTCGCCCGCGGCCAAGGCACAGCTCGCGGCCGAGGTGATCTTCCTCACCCACAACGAGCCCCTGCACCAGGTGAACCTCGGCTGGCACCCCAGGGCCGAGGACCTGCTGTGGCGCCCGGACCTGCAGGAGCAGAAGGTGTCGCAGAACGGCGCCGTGAACGTCCGCTACCGGTCCGGCATGAAGGGGCAGCTGGTGGAGCGTTTCCGGGAGCTCGTCGCCGAGCACCTGCCGTCGTGCACCATCCGCTACGCGTTCTGACGCGGAGCAGACGAACGCCCTGACGACCCGGCGGACGCCCGCGGGCCGACGGACACCCGCGGAACGACGAACGCCCGCACCGCTCGAGCGGTACGGGCGTCAGAGCGCGAGGCTCACTTGCCGTCGAACGCGTCCTTGGCCTTCTCCTTGTCGAGACGGCCCTCGCCCATGACCTGGTCCTTCTGGCCCTGGTGCGTGAGCTCGGCGTCGTCGGTGTGCTTGCCGACGGCCTCCTCGACCTTGCCGACGACCTTCTGCGTGACGTCCTTGGCCTTGTCTGCGAGCGACATGGTGTCTTCCTCTCGTCCGGGGTCCGCCGAGGGTCCCCGGCGCCTGTGCTCCCGACTGAACCAGGCGGGAGCGCACCGCTCACGGGACGAGCGGAGGTTCCTGTACCCCGGCAGACCTGGGGAGGGGGACAGGATGGACAGGACGCGCGGCGGCGGTCAGGGGACCAGTCGGTCGGCCCGGTAGCGGTCGAACAGTTCGGCGAAGGCGTGCTCGGTGCGTCGGTACCCGGTGAAGCCGGCGTCGCGGCTCTTCCCCATGTCGGTGACGACCTCCATCCCACGGCCGAGGTCGGCGTCGGTGTGCCACCAGGAGGCGAGCCGGCCGATGTCCGACTCTGCGAGGCCGTGCCGCTCAGCGATGGCCGCCCACGCGGACTCGTGCGGGGCCATCTGTTCCTCGAGCGGCCGTGCACGCTCCGCGAACCCCACGACCCGCGAGGGGTCGACGCCGAGGTGCGCGGCGAGTCGCGGCCACATCCACCGCCAGCGGAAGACGTCGCCGTTCACGACGTTGAACGGCTCGTCGGCGCCCTCGGGGTTCGTCGCCGCCCAGACCATGTGCTCGGCGAGGAGGCCGGCGTCGGTCATGTCGGTGAGGCCGTTCCACTGCGCCTCGCTGCCCGGGAAGACGAAGTCGAGGTCGAGCTCCTTCGCGAGGGTCGCCTGCACCGCGAGGGTCAGGCCCATGTTCATCGCGTTGCCGACCGCGTGTCCGATGACCGTGTGCGAGCGGTGCACCGACCAGGTGAAGCCCTGCCGCTCGGCGGCGGCGAACAGCTCGTCCTCCTGGGCGTAGTAGAAGTTCGGGGTGTCCAGACGCGGCTCCTCCTCGTGGAAGGGCGTGTCCGGCATCTCGCCGGCGGCGTAGGCCTCGAACGGCCCGAGGTAGTGCTTCAGACCGGTGACCAGGGCGACGTGTGCGAGCGGCGCGTGCGCGAGGGCGGCGAGCAGGTCGCGGACCATGCCGCCGTTCACGCGGATGTTCTCCGCCTCGGTGTCCTGCCGCTGCCACGCGGTGAAGAACACGTGCGTCGGCCGCTCGTCGGTCAGCGCGATCCGGAGCGACTCCGGGTCCCGCAGGTCGGCGGACACCGAGCGGACACCGTCGCGGGCGAGGGGCCTGCGGGACAGCGCGGTCACGTCCCAGTCGAGGCGCAGCAGGTGGTCGACGAGTGCGGAGCCGGTGATGCCGCTGGCCCCCACGACGAGGGCGCTGGGTCGGGCTGAGGTCGGTTCGGTGGAGATCGTCATCGCCTGGTGCAACGCACGAGGGCGACAGGTGTTCCCTACCGAGGGCGTCGGATGCGGATCGGGCCCTTGGCGGTCGACGGGTCCACGACGCTGCCGTGCTGCGTGATCTCGACCTCGCCGCGGGCGACCATCCGACGTGCGGCGCGGCGAGCCGGCTCCATGAGCGGCCGCCAGTCGTCGGGGGCGATCGACCGGGCGACCTCGGACGGGCAGATGCTCGCCGTCCGTGCACGCGCGGCGAGCAGCTCGTCGATGCGTCGTTCGAGCGCGTGGTCGGTGTCGTCGAGGCCGTGCTTCCGACACGCGGCCGAGCACCACTTCGCCTCGGGGCCGGCCGACGACGGCATCCGCCGACCGCAGGACGCGCACGTGCGCTCGGCGTGGGCCTCCTCCGACGCCGACGCGTCCGCCGCGGTCCTGATCGCCCGTCCCATGCCGTCCATCATCGTCCCGCTGTCCGCTCCCGCGCTCAGCCCAGGCACGGCTGGCAGCATCGGAGCGGTGAACGCCGAGGAAGCCACCCCTGCCCGTCCCGACGAACCCGCGTGGGTCGAACACGCGATGTGGTGGCACGTCTACCCGCTCGGAGCCGTCGGCGCGGACGTCCGCCCGACGACCCCCGTCGACGAGCGCCCGGTGGACCACCGCCTCGGTCGGCTCGTCCCGTGGCTCGACCACGTCGTGGACATCGGGCTGAACGGGCTGCTGCTCGGGCCGGTCACCGCGGCCTCGACCCACGGGTACGACACGGTGGACCACTTCCGGATCGACCCGCGACTCGGGGACGACGCCGACTTCGACGCCCTCGTCGCCGCCGCACACGAGCGGGGCGTCCGCGTCGTGCTCGACGGGGTCTTCAACCACGTCGGCCGCGAGCACCCGGCGTTCCGAGCGCTCGAGGAACAAGGGCCGGACGCGCCCACGGCTGACCTCTTCGCGGTGGACCGGAGCGCGTGGCAGTCGGCCGGGCCGGTGCCGGTCGAGCACTTCGAGGGCCACGACATCCTCGTCACGCTCGACCACGGCGGACGGGCCGCCGAGGACCTCGTCGTCGAGGTGATGACGTACTGGCTCGGCCGCGGGGTCGACGGGTGGCGGCTGGACGCGGCCTACGCGGTCCCGCCGGCGTTCTGGGCGCGGGTGCTGCCCCGCGTGCGGGAACGCTTCCCGGAGGTGTGGACGAGCGGGGAGGTCATCCACGGCGACACCGCCGGGATCGTCCGCGCCTCGACGATGGACTCGGTGACGCAGTACGAACTGTGGCAGGGCGTCTGGCACGGCATCGCGGACCGGAACTGCTTCGAGCTCGCGCACGCGATCGAACGGCACGACGCCCTGCTCGAGACGCTCGTCCCGACCACCTTCGTCGGCAACCACGACGTCACCCGGATCGCGAGCGCGGTGGGGGAGCGGTTCGCCGGGCACGCCGCGGCCGTGCTCTTCACCGTCGCCGGCACCCCCGTGGTGTACGCCGGCGACGAGTACGGCTGGACCGGGATGAAGGAGGAGCGCGAGGGCGGCGACGACGCGGTGCGCCCGGCGCTCCCGGAGGTCCCGCCGGCGGCGACCGACCTGACCCGCACGTACCAGGCGCTCGTCGCCCTCCGGCGTCGGCACCCCTGGCTGCACCGGGCGCACACCGACGTCGTGCACCTGACGAACACCGCGGTCGTGCTGCGGACCGCGACAGCGGACGCGGCGGTGGTGACCGCGCTGAACCTGGCCCAGGACCCCGTGGAGGTGCCCGCGGCCGACGCGACGCAGGTGGAGGCGGGCGGGGGCGACCTGCGCGACGGGACCCTGCGCCTCCCGGCCGCCGGCTGGGCCGTCCTGACGGCCTGACACTCGGTCCCGACAGAACGAGACTCGGGCTGGGCGACCGTTCTCGCGCCGATCGGCGCGAGTTGTGTCGCCCAGCCCGAGTCTCGGGGCAGGGAGGGGACAGCCGCTACTTGCGCGCGGACGCCGCCCGGCGCTTGTTGAACACGTCGAACGCGACGGCGGCGAGCAGCACCAGGCCCTTGATGAGCGACTGGAACTCCGTGCCGACACCGAGGATCGACATGCCGTTGTTCAGCAGACCGATGATGAGACCACCGACGATCGCGCCCGGCACCGTGCCGATGCCGCCCGTGACCGCCGCGCCGCCGATGAACACGGCCGCGATGGCGTCGAGCTCGAAGCCGTTGCCGGCACCCGGGGCGGCGAGGTTGAGCTGGCCGGTGAAGACCACGCCCGCCAGTGCCGAGATGACGCCCATGTTCACGAACAGCAGGAACGTGACGCGCTTCGTCTTCACGCCGGACAGCTGCGCCGCGAGGGCGTTGCCGCCGATGGCGTAGACGTGACGGCCGAACACCGCGCTCCGCATGACGACCGAGTAGATCACCACGAGGGCGCCGAGCACGACGAGCACGATCGGGGTGCCGTTGTAGCTGGCGAGGAGGAGCGCCACGTAGATCACGAGCACGGCGCCGAACGCCGTCTTCACGATGAACCAGGCGAACGGCTCGCTCTCGAGCTGGTACTTGCGGCGGGTGATGCGACCACGGAACGCGGTGATCACCATGACGGCGGCGGCCGCGAAGCCGAGGATCATCGTGAGCGGCTCGTAGCCGGTGGAGCCGAACGACGGCAGGAAGCCCGAGCCGAGCGACCGGAAGCCGGTCGGGAACGGCGAGATCTGCTGGTTCTGCAGCACGATCTGGGCGGCACCGCGGAAGGCCAGCATGCCGGCCAGCGTCACGATGAACGCCGGGATGCCGAAGTAGGCGATCCAGAAGCCCTGCCACGCGCCGACGAGGGCGCCGACGACGAGGCAGAGGACGACCGCGATCGGCCACGGGATGCCCCACTGGGTGATCATCACGCCCGCCATCGCACCGGTGAAGGCGACGACCGACCCGACGGACAGGTCGATGTGGCCGGCGATGATGACCATCACCATGCCGATGGCGAGGATGAGGATGTAGCTGTTCTGGACGATCAGGTTCGAGACGTTGATCGGGGCCAGCGTGATGCCGTTCGTCGTCACCTGGAAGAAGATGACGATGACGATCAGCGCGATGAACAGGCCGATCTGTCGGAGCTGCCCGGTGAGGTAGCTGGCGGCGGACTTAAGCGCGTTCATTGACAGGGGTCTCCCGTTCCTGGGTCATGTACTGCATGAGGACCTCGGGTGTGGCCTCGGAGCGGGGCACGTCAGCCGTGATGGTGCCCTCGGAGAGCGTGTAGATGCGGTCGCAGATGCCGAGCAGCTCCGGCAGCTCGGAGGAGATCACGATGATCGCCTTCCCCTGGTCCGCGAGCTGGTTGATGATCGTGTAGATCTCGTACTTCGCACCCACGTCGATGCCGCGGGTGGGCTCGTCGAGGATGAGCACGTCGGGGTCGGCGTACATCCACTTGGACAGCACGACCTTCTGCTGGTTGCCGCCGGAGAGCTTGCCGGTCACGACGTCGACGTTCGGCGCCTTGATGTTCATGCTCTTCAGGAAGCCGGTGGCGACCGTGGTCTCCTTCGACGCGTTCACGAAGCCCCAGTCGGCGAGCTTGCCGAGCGCCGAGCCGGAGATGTTCCGCTTGATGTCGTCGATGAGGTTGAGGCCGTACCGCTTGCGGTCCTCGGTGGCGTAGGCGATGCCGTTGTCGATCGCCTGCGTCACCGTGTTCGTCTTGATCGGCACGCCGCGCTTGTAGACGGTGCCCGAGATCCCGGTGCCGTACGAGTGACCGAACACGCTCATCGCGAGCTCGGTGCGCCCGGCGCCCATCAGCCCGGCGATGCCGACGACCTCGCCGGCGCGGACGTTGAGGTTCGCCTGGTGGATGATCTCGCGGGAGCCGTCGAGCGGGTGGTGGACGGTCCAGTCCTCGATGCGCAGGAGCTCCTCGCCGATGACGGGGTTCTCGCGCTCGGGGTAGCGGCTGGACAGGTCTCGGCCGACCATGCCGCGGATGATCCGGTCCTCGGAGACCTCGTCGGCGTGCATGTCGAGCGTCTCGATGGTCTTGCCGTCGCGGATGATCGTGACCTTGTCCGCGATCGCCTTGATCTCGTTGAGCTTGTGGCTGATGATGATCGCCGTCATGCCTTCGGCCTGCAGCGAGCGGATGAGCTCGAGCAGGTGCGCGGAGTCGTCGTCGTTCAGCGCGGCGGTGGGCTCGTCGAGGATGAGGAGCTTCACCTCCTTCGACAGCGCCTTGGCGATCTCGACGAGCTGCTGCTTGCCGACGCCGATGTCCACGATCTTGGTGACCGGGTTGTCCTTGAGGCCGACGCGCTGCAGGAGCGCGGCCGCCTCGAGGTTCGTCTTGTTCCAGTCGATGAGCCCGCCCTTGGCGCGCTCGTTGCCGAGGAAGATGTTCTCGGCGATCGAGAGGAACGGGCTGAGTGCGAGCTCCTGGTGGATGATCACCACGCCCGCTGCCTCGGAGTCGTTGATGTCGCCGAACTGCACGGACTTGCCGTCGACGAGGATCTCGCCCTCGAAGGAGCCGTGCGGGTACACACCCGACAGCACCTTCATGAGGGTGGACTTGCCGGCGCCGTTCTCACCGCAGATGGCGTGCACCTGGCCGCGTTCGACCTCGATGGAGACGCCCTGCAGGGCCTTGACGCCGGGGAACGTCTTGGTGATGTCCCGCATCTCGAGGATGGTGTCCGCCATGCGGACCCCTTTCCGTCGTGCGCGCCGTCGGGCGCGCGGGTGGAGACGGACGCCAGGTGCGGTGCGGTGCGGCACCGCGCCTGGCGTCCGAGAGGGGTGGCGGACGCCAGGCACGGTGCGGTCTGGCACCGCGCCTGGCGTCCGACGGGTGGTCCGGACCTACTTGAGGTCTGCTTCCGTGTAGTAGCCCGAGTCGACGAGGACTTCCTTGTAGTTGTCCTTCGTGACGACCGTCGGCTGGAACAGGTAGGTCGGGACGACCTTCACCTTGTTGTCGTAGCTCTTGGTGTCGTTCACCTCGGGCTTCTTGCCGGTGAGCAGGTCCTCGGCCATCGTGACGGACTGCTTCGCGAGCTTGCGCGTGTCCTTGTAGATGGTGGAGTACTGCTGGTCGGCGATGATCGACTTGACCGAGGCGGCCTCGGCGTCCTGACCGGTCACGGTCGGGAGCGGGCGGTCCGAGGTGCCGTAGCCGGCGCCCTGGAGGGCCGAGATGATGCCGATCGAGATGCCGTCGTAGGGCGAGAGCACGCCGTTCAGCGTGGTGCCGCCGGAGTACGACTTCGCGATGAGGTTCTGCATGCGGGCCTTGGCGGTCGCCGGGTCCCACTGCTGCGTCGCGGCCTGCGAGAGCTTGTCCTGGCCGGACTGGATCTTCAGCGTGCCGTCCTCGAGGTACGGCTTGAGCGTGTCCATCGCACCGTTGAAGAAGAAGCCCGCGTTGTTGTCGTCGAGCGAACCGGCGAAGACCTCGATGTTGAAGGGGCCCTTCTTGTCGGTCTTCTCGCCCTTGTCGTCGAGGACGCCGAGACCGGTGAGGAGCGACGTGGCCTGGTCGACACCGACCTTGTAGTTGTCGAACGACACGTAGTAGTCGACGTTCTTGTTGCCGGTGAGCAGGCGGTCGTAGGAGATCACCTTGATGCCGGCCTTGGCGGCGGCGTCGAGCTGGTCGGAGAGGGCACCACCGTCGATGGACGCGATGATGAGGACCTTCGCGCCCTTCGTGATCATGTTGCTGACCTGCTGGGCCTGCTGCTGGACCTTGTTGTCGCCGTACTCGAGGTCGACCTTGTAGCCGGCCTTCTCGAGGTCGCTCTTGACCGCGTCGCCGTCCTTGATCCACCGCTCGGAGACCTTGGTGGGCATGGCGACGCCGACGAGGGCGCCCTTATTGTCGCCGCTTCCGCCGGCGCTGCCGGTGTCGCCGCGTCCGCCTGCGGAGCAGCCGGCCAGTGCGATGGCGATGCCGAAGGCGGCAACGCCCGCGACGATCTTGCGCTTCATCATCGAAGTTCCTCTGTTCCTGCGCGTCGACGTCGACACGCTCGGGTGCTGGGGCTGCTGTGCCCCTGGGGGATGAACTGCTCGTGTGAGCGCTCACATAATGAACGGTTCCGTCACGGGGTGTCAACTCGCGTGACCGTTTCGGGATCTTGCCAGGCCGGTCCGGGCGAGCGGTACGGTTGGCGCGTGACCACTCCGACCGCCCGCGGGGGCACCGACGGCAAGCGCCGGAAGGCCCCCACGATCTTCGACGTCGCCGAGCGCGCGGGGGTCTCGCACCAGACGGTCTCCCGCGTGATCAACGGCGACCCGACCGTCCGCGACGCCTTCCGGTCGCAGGTCGTCGACGCCGTCGCCGAGCTCGGCTACCGCCCCCGAGCGGCAGCCCGGGCGCTCGCCGGAGGACGCAGCAAAGCGCTCGGCATCATCACCGCAGGTGACGCGCTCTACGGCCCGTCGAGCACCGCGATCGGGTTCGAACGCGCCGCGCGCTCGGCCGGGTACCACGTCCTGCTCTCGACGCTGCCGGACGACCCGCGACCCGGCGACCTCTCCGGCGCGCTCACCACGCTGCTCGCCCAGGACGTCGCCGCGATCGTCCTGGTCGCGGCGGACAACCGCGTGCTCGACGCCCTCGCCTCGCTGACCGTGCCGGTCGCCGTGCCGGTCGTCGTCGCGAACGCCGTGCAGCGGGACGCCGCGCGGGTGCCGGTCGCGCCGAGCGTCGCAGCGGTCGCCATCGACCAGGCCGAGGGCACGACCCTCGTCATGCAGCACCTGCTCGACCGCGGACACCGGCGGATCGTGCACATCGCCGGGCCCGCGCTGTCGCAGGAGTCCGAGGTGCGTCGGGCGACCTACACCCGGATCATGCACGAGGCCGGGCTCGACCCGGTCGTGCTCGACGGTGACTGGACCCCGGGCAGCGGGTTCGCGGCCGCACGGCACATCGACGTCACCGTGGTCGACGCGGTCTTCGCCGGGAACGACCAGATGGCCCTCGGCGTCCTGCACGCCTTCGCCGACGACGGGATCCGCGTGCCGGACGACATCGCCGTGGTGGGGTTCGACGACGTGCCCGAGGCCGCGCACTTCACGCCGCCGCTCACCACCGTGCGGCAGGACTTCGTCGCGATGGGGCAGCGGGTGCTCGAGACCGTGCGGGCGCTCGTCGAGGGGGAGCCCCGGGACGAGGCGCTGCTGGCACCCGAGCTCGTGGTGCGGCGGAGCACGTAGCGCGCGGCCCCGGTCGACGAGAGCGGCCCCCGTGTCAGCGCGCCAGCGGGAGCCAGACGCGCATCGGCGCGGCTCCGCGGTTGGCCCAGGCGTAGTACGGCACCGCGGTCGCGGTGACCGCCTGGAGGCGCGGGGCGCGGTCGTCGGACCCGGCCACGTCGTCGACGCTGGTCGCGTCCACGACGTGATCCGCGCCTCCCGGCCCGGTCGCGTCGAGCCGCTGGTACGGCCACGCTGCCTGGGCGTGCTGCGCCGGGGCGTGCCCGGGCACGCGCAGCGTGACGACGCCGTCGAGGAGGTCGTCGCGACGTTCCTCGGTGATCGGCGCCGACGGGTCGACCGCCAGGTCGTCGACCGTGAAGCCCTGCTGGTCGGCCTGCTCGACGGCGTAGACGAGCGGGCCGCGCTCGATCGCGACCTGGCCGCGGGCGGCGTCGATGCGGGAGTCGGCCACGTACCGGTGCGGCGTCGTGTCGAAGACCAGCTCGACGGTGTCGCCCGCCGTCCACTCGCGCTCGACGACGTGCAGCGTGCCGGGAGCCGGGCTCGCCTCGCCGCCCGCGCCGGTGACCGTCGTGGTGTCCGACCAGGCGGGGATGCGCAGGCCGAGGGCGAGCGGACCGTCCTGGGTGATGGTGACGACCACGCGGCCGTCGTGCGGGTAGCCGGTCTCGACGCGCACCGGACCGAGGTCCGCGGTGGCGTACTGGTGGACCTGCAGGCCGCCGTCGGTCGCGGTGGCGAGGTAGCCGTCGAGGCTCGCGAAGGTCCGCATGATGTTCGGCGGGCAGCACGCGCAGTCGAACCAGCCGCGGCGGCCGTGGGCGGGGGAGCGGTTCTCGTCCTGGTGCGCGCCGTCGCGGTGCTGCAGCGGGTTGACGTAGAAGTACTCGGTGCCCGCGAGGCTCACGCCCGCGAGGAACGCGTTGTACAGCAGGCGCTCGATCGCGTCCGCGTACACCGGCTTGCCGGTCGCGAGCAGCAGGCGCCAGGCCCACTGGATGCCGCCGATCGCCGCGCAGGTCTCGGCGTAGCCGCGATCGGTGGGGAGCTCGTACGGGTCGCCGAACGCCTCCCAGTCCCAGCGCGCGCCGAGACCGCCGGTGATGAAGGCCTTCGTCGCCATCATGTCCGCGAACTGGCGCTCGCTCGCCGCGAGGAGCTCGTCGTCGCCGGTCTCGATCGCGACGTCCACGGCGCCCGCGGCGAGGTACACCGCGCGGACCGCGTGCCCCTCGACCGTCACGGCCTCGCGTGCGGGGACGCGGTCGGAGAAGTACGTCGGCTCGCCGCCGGCGCGCTCGATGATGCCGTGCCCGCGGGCGTCGACGAACCAGTGCGCCAGGTCGAGGTACGCGCGGGTGCCGGTCTCGCGGTAGAGCTCGACGAGGCCCATCTCGACGACGGGGTGGCCGTCGACGTCGTGTCGCTTCGGTGTGCCGTCCGGCGCCGTGCCGTCGCCGAAGGTGCGGACCAGGTGGTCGGCGTTCTTCGTCGCGACGTCGAGCAGGCCGGTGTCGCCCGTCGCACGGTGCTGTGCCACGGCGGCCTGGTACAGGTGGCCGGCGCAGTACAGCTCGTGGCTCCACTTGAGGTCCGTGTACCGCTCGCCGTTCCCACGGACCTGCTGGACGGAGTCGAGGTAACCGTCGTCGGCCTGGGCGCGGGCGTACAGCGCGGTGACCTCGCGCTGGAGGTCGAGCAGGTCGTCGGACGGCGCACGGCCGTACTCCCACGCCACTGCCTCGAGCCACTTCGTCACGTCCGAGTCCATGAAGATCGGGCCGACCACCTCGCCCTCCTCGTCCCCGGCGGCGATCCGCAGGTTCCGGAAGTTGCCCGCCGTCTCGAGCAGGGCGTACCCGCCGCGGATCGCGTCGCGGCCGTTGCGCTCCTGCCGGAGTGCCCAGAAGCCGCCGGTGATCCGGGCGTCGCCGGTCGGCAGGGGGCGGAGCGCCAGATGCGCGTCGGCGGTCGGCAGGACCGGCGTCGCGGTCTGCGCTCCGCTCTCGGTCGCGAGCGTGGTGGTCATGTCGCCTCCTTGCGATCTGACTGCGGGTCCGCCGCTGGGTGAACGGGTGGCGGAAAACGCTTTCTGTGGCCGACGCTACGGCACGGCCTGGAGGCGCGCAAGAGTCCGGAACCGCAGCTTGCGTATGCTGGTGGCCGGTTCGACGATCCGGAAAGGGGTTTGCCGTGACGCTGGAACGCACCGGGCGCGCCGTTCGGATCACCGACGTCGCGGCGCTCGCCGGGGTGTCGATCGGCACGGCCTCGAAGGCGTTGAACGGCACCGGGCAGCTGCGGGACGAGACCCGCGCCCGGGTGAAGGACGCCGCCGAGAAGCTCGGGTTCGTCGGCGACGCCCGGGCCCGCGCGCTGTCGTCCGGTCGGACCTACACGGTCGGAATGATCACCACCGACTCGTTCGGCCGCTTCACGATGCCGGTGCTCCTCGGCGCCGAGGACGCGCTCTCCGCCGGCGAGGTGATGGTCCTGGTCTGCGACACCCGCGACGACCACGTCCGCGAGGCGCACTACCTCCGGTCGCTCGTCGCCCGCGGGGTCGACGGCATCATCGTGACCGGACGGTCCGCCGACGCCCGGCCACCCATCGAGGTGTCCGTCCCGGTCCCCGTCGTCTACGCGCTGACGCCCTCGACGACGGCCGAGGACGTGTCGGTCACCCTCGACGACGCCGGTGGGGCCGCCGCGGCCGCGTCGCACCTGCTCGGACTCGGTCGGCAGCGGGTGGCCGTCGTCACCGGGCCGGCCGACGCCCGCTCGGCCGTGGCTCGGGCGGACGGTGCCCGTTCGGTGCTCGGGGACCGGATGGTCGGCGAGCCCCTGCACGGCGAGTGGTCCGAGCGGTGGGGTCGGCAGGCCGTCGACCTGCTCGCCCGCGGGCCGGTCGCCGTGGATGCGGTGCTGTGCGGCAACGACCAGATCGCCCGCGGGGTGTGCGATCGGCTCCGTGAGACCGGACAGCGCGTGCCGGACGACGTGGCCGTGACCGGGTACGACGACTGGGACGTCCTGGCGCTGGCGAGCCGCCCGCCGTTGACGAGCGTGGACATGCGGCTCGATGAGCTCGGCCGGGTGGCCGGGAGGGCGTTGCTCGAGCTCATCGCGGGCGGCGCCCCGGCGTCGTCCTCCGTGACCCCGTCGCTGGTCGTCCGCGAGAGCACGGTCGGGGCCTAAGCGCGGCGGCCCGGGGTCCGGGGGCCCGGCCGGCGGCCCGACGGCACGTCGTCAACCGGAACGCCCGCCGGCGCGCCTCGTGAACGGGCACGACATGCCGCTCGCGTTCGGCGGGCGGGCGGAAGTCGTCGGCTGGCGCGACCGGGCGTGACGGAGAAGGCCCGCTCGACGCACCGGCCCGCCCGCGGCGCGCCGCCGCGTTGCGTGCGTGAGCGCTCACGTGCCAGGATGTGAGCGCTCACGGACGACGACGAGGTCTCGGGAGGACACATGAGCGACGACCGCCGCCGGCAGATCGAGGACGGCCGCACCACTCTCGGTGTCGAACTCGGCTCCACCCGCATCAAGGCCTGCCTGATCGACGAGGACCTCGTCCCGATCGCCGCGGGCAGCCACGAGTGGGAGAACGAGTACCTCGACGGCCGCTGGACCTACTCCCTCGAGGCGGTCGAGACCGGCCTCCGCGCCGCCTACGCCGCCCTCGTGGCGGACGTCGAGCGCCAGTACGGCGTCCGGCCGTCGAGGTTCCGCGCCGCCGGCGTCTCCGCGATGATGCACGGCTACCTCGCGTTCGACGCCGAGGACGAGCTGCTCGTGCCGTTCCGCACCTGGCGCAACACCTCGACCGGCCCCGCTGCCGAGCGACTCAGCGCCGCGCTCGACTTCAACGTGCCGCTCCGCTGGTCGGTCGCGCACCTGTACCAGGCCGTCCTCGACGACGAGCCGCACGTGGCGCAGCTCGCCGGTGTGACGACCCTCGCCGGGTACGTGCACCGCAAGCTCACCGGCCGCGACGTGCTCGGTGTCGGCGACGCGAGCGGCATGTTCCCGATCGACTCCGGTCCCGTCGACAGCGGCCCGGGGGAGCCCGGGCGCCGCACCTGGGACGGGGCGATGCTGGCCACCGCGCAGGACCTGCTCGGCGACGCCGTGCCCGACCTCCGGACGCTGCTGCCCGAGGTGCTCGTGGCGGGCGAGGACGCCGGTGCGCTCACCCCCGAGGGTGCCGCGTGGCTGGACCCGACCGGCACGCTGCGGCCCGGGGTCCCGTTCTGCCCGCCGGAGGGCGACGCGGGTACCGGCATGGTCGCGACGAACGCCGTCGCACCCCGCACCGGCAACGTCAGCGTCGGCACGAGCATCTTCGCGATGGTCGTCCTCGAACGCGCCCTCGGCACGCCGCACGAGGAGCTCGACGTCGTGACCACGCCGGCCGGTGACGCCGTCGCGATGGTGCACTGCAACAACGGTGCGAGCGAGATCGCGGCCTGGGCGCGCGTGTTCGGTCGCTTCGCCGACGCCGCCGCGGAGCGCACCGGCGGCACCTCGGTGGACGTCGACGACGTCTACGCGACGCTCCTCGCCGAGGCGGCGGACGCCGACCCGGACGCCGGCGGCCTGCTGTCGTTCAACTACCTGGCCGGCGAGCCCGTGACCGGCGTCGTCGACGGCCGACCCCTGCTCCTGCGCACCCCCGGTGCCCGGTTCACCCTCGGCAACCTCGTCCGGTCCGAGGTGCACGGCGCGTTCGCGACCCTCGCGATCGGCATGGACGTGCTGCACGGTGAACAGGTCGCCGTCGACCGGATGACCGCACACGGCGGACTCTTCCGGACCCCCGGTGCCCCGCAGCGCCTGCTCGCCGCCGCGCTCCGCGTGCCGGTCGCGCTCGAGGAGACCGCGGGCGAGGGCGGAGCCTGGGGCATCGCGGTGCTCGCCGCCTACCTCGAGCACACCGACCGTTCGCTCGCCGACTTCCTCGCCGAGACCGTGTTCGGCGGCGACGCCGTGCACGTCGCCGAGCCCGAGGACCGCGACGTCCAGGGCTTCCAGGACTACCTCGCCCGCTACCGAGCAGCCCTGCCCGTGCAGGACGTGGCGGCAGCGGCCACCCCGACCAGCGCGAGCAGCGACCGGGCCGAGCCGGTCGGCGACCCAGAGTCGGGCGACCAGGCCGAGCCGGGCGACCAGGGCGAGCCGATCGACGGGGGCGAGCCGCGCCTCCAGGCCGAACAGAAGGAGCCGACCCGATGACCGAAGCGACCACCGACGAGACGAAGGCGGCCGTCGCCCGCGCGCGCGAGCGCGTCGCCGCCCTGCACGGCGAGCTCGTCCGCTACGGCCTCGTCATCTGGACCGGCGGCAACGTCTCCGAGCGCGTTCCCGGCACCGACCTCTTCGTGATCAAGCCGAGCGGCGTGTCGAGCGACGACCTGACGCCCGGGAACCAGGTCGTCTGCACCCTCGACGGCGTGCCCGCCGACGGGTGGGGCAACGCCCACGGCCCGTCCTCCGACACCGCCGCGCACGCCTACGTGTACCGGAACATGCCCGAGGTCGGCGGCGTCGTGCACACCCACTCCACCTACGCGACGGCGTGGGCCGCACGGGCCGAGGCGATCCCGTGCGTCATCACGGCGATGGCGGACGAGTTCGGCGGACCGATCCCGGTCGGCCCGTTCGCGATCATCGGCGACGACTCGATCGGTCACGGCATCGTCGACACGCTCAGCGGCCACCGCTCCCGCGCGGTGCTCATGCAGAACCACGGCGTCTTCACGATCGGGCGCGATGCGCGCGACGCCGTGAAGGCAGCGGTCATGTGCGAGGACGTCGCGCGGACGGTGCACATCGCCAAGCAGGGCGGCGAGCTCGTGCCGATCGCCCAGGAGAACATCGATCGACTCTTCGATCGCTACCAGAACGTCTACGGACAGAACCCCGAAGGAGCACTCTCATGACGCACGCCGTCGATCCCGCCGAGACGATGGCGGGCTACGAGGTCTGGTTCCTCACCGGCTCGCAGGGCCTCTACGGCGAGGAGACCCTCCGCCAGGTCGAGGAGCAGAGCAAGGCCGTGCACGCGGAGCTCGCGGGTGCGCTGCCGGTGAAGCTCGTCTGGAAGCCCGTGCTCAAGGACGCCGACGGCATCCGACGCGCCCTCATCGAGGCCAGCGCGGACGACAAGGTCATCGGCGTCACGACGTGGATGCACACGTTCAGCCCGGCGAAGATGTGGATCGGTGGGCTGCAGGCGCTGACGAAGCCGCTGCTGCACCTGCACACGCAGGCGAACGTGGCGCTGCCGTGGGGCGACATCGACTTCGACTTCATGAACCTCAACCAGGCCGCGCACGGCGACCGCGAGTTCGGGTACGCGCTGGCGCGTCTCGGGGTCCGGCACGCGACGGCGGTCGGGCACGTCTCCGACGAGCGTGTGCAGCAGCGGGTCGCGAACTGGACCCGTGCGGCTGCCGGTGCCGCGGCCGTGCGTGAGCTCAAGCTGACGCGCTTCGGCGACAACATGCGCTACGTCGCCGTCACCGAGGGCGACAAGACCGAGGCGGAGATCGAGCTCGGCGTGCAGGTGAACACCTGGGCCGTGAACGAGCTGGCGGCGGCGGTCGCGGAAGCGGAAGCGGACACCGCGGCGGTCGACGCGCTCGTCGCGTCGTACGACGATTCCTACGACCTCGTGCCCGAGCTGCAGGACGGCGGCGCCCGTCGCCAGGCGCTCCGCGACGGTGCCGCGATCGAGCTCGGGCTCCGCGCGCTGCTCGAGCAGAACGACTCCGCCGCGTTCACCACGAACTTCGAGGACCTCGGCACGCTCAAGCAGCTGCCCGGTCTCGCGGTCCAGCGGCTGATGGCGGACGGCTACGGCTTCGGCGCCGAGGGCGACTGGAAGACCGCCGTCCTCGTCCGCGCCATGAACGTCGCCGGCGCGGGGCTCCCCGGTGGTGCCTCGCTGATGGAGGACTACACGTACGACCTCACCCCGGGGGCGGAGAAGATCCTCGGCGCGCACATGCTCGAGGTCTCGCCGACGCTCACCACGACGAAGCCGACGCTGGAGATCCACCCGCTCGGCATCGGCGGCAAGGACGACCCGGTCCGCCTGGTCTTCACCGCCGACGCCGGTGAGGCCGTGGTCGTCGCGCTGTCCGACACCCGCGACGGCTTCCGCCTGACCGCGAACGTCGTCGACGTCGTGCCCCCGACCGAGGCGCTGCCGAAGCTCCCCGTCGGCCGCGCGGTCTGGGAGCCGCGTCCGTCGTTCCCGGTCGCCGCGGAGGCCTGGCTCACCGCCGGCGCCGCGCACCACACCGTGATGACGACGGCCGTCGGCCTGCAGGTGGTCGAGGACCTCGCGACGATGGTCGGCACCGAGTTCCTCGTCATCGACGAGCACACCACGGCACGCGGCTTCCGCGACGAGCTCCGCCTCCAGCAGGCGTGGCACCGTCTGGACCGCGGGTTCTAGGACCGTGACCGTGGCCGCGACGACGCGCACCAACTGGGCGGGGAACGTCACCTACCGTGCCTCCGCGCTGGAACGCCCCACCTCGGTGGCGGACCTGCAGCAGCTCGTCGCGGCCACGCCGCGCCTCACGGCGCTCGGGTCGACGCACTCGTTCAACGAGATCGCCGACACCGACGCCGTCCAGGTCACCCTGGCCGGCCTGCCGCCGGTGCTCGAGATCGACGCCGACCGACAGGTGGTCCGGGTCGCGGCCGGCATGACGCACGCGCAGGTGGCCACCGGTCTGGAGGCGCGGGGCTGGGCACTCGGGAACCTCGCCTCCCTGCCGCACATCTCCACCGCCGGCGCGGTCGCCACCGGCACGCACGGCTCCGGCGTCCGCAACCCGTCGCTCGCGCAGGCGGTGGTCGGCCTGGAGATCGTCCGCGCCGACGGTTCGCTCGCGGTCGTCGACGCCTCGTCGCCGGACGGCACCCTCGACGCGCACCGGGTGGCGCTCGGCGCGCTCGGGGTCGTCACCGCCGTCGAGCTCGCGATCGAACCGACGTACCAGGTCGCCACGACCGTGCACCTCGACCTGCCGTGGGACGCGGTGACCGCACACTTCGACGCGGTGATGTCGGACGCCTACTCGGTGTCGATGTTCACGTCCTTCGACGACCGTGGCGCCCGCCAGGTCTGGACGAAGCACCGCACCGACGAACCGGCGCCGTCCGTCGACCTCGTCGCGCTCGGTGCGCGTCGTGCCGACGGGCCGGTGCACCCGGGGGAGAACGAACCGGCCAGCGTGACCGAGCAGGGCGGCGTCCCCGGGCCCTGGGCCGAGCGGCTGCCGCACTTCCGGTCCTCCTTCTCGCCGTCGACCGGCGCGGAGATCCAGGCGGAGTACCTGATCCCGGCGGCACACGCCGTCGCCGCCCTCGAGGCGCTGCGACCGCTGGAGCCGTTCTTCGCACCGCTGCTCATCGCGGCCGAGGTCCGGACGATCGCGGCCGACACCGCCTGGCTCGCGCCCTCGTCCGGACGGCAGTCGGTCGGGCTGCACTTCACGTTCCGACGGGACGCCGTGGCCGTCGCGGCGGCGGTCGAGCGCATCGAGGAGGTGCTCGCGCCGTTCGACCCGCGCCCGCACTGGGGCAAGGTGTCGGTGGCGACCGTGGAGCGGCTGCGCGAGGCGTACCCGCGGCTCGACGACTTCGCGGCACTCGCGCGGGACCTCGACCCGACGGGGCGGTTCCGCAACGCGTTCCTGGCGCGGCTGCTGCGCTGAGCACCCCGGCGTCACCAGCGGTCCGGGCGCTCCCAGCGCTCTCCGACCTGTTCGGCGGCTGACGCACTGCCCCGTCGCCGAGTGCTCACATGTGTGATCACAAAGGTTGGGTCATGGCGAACCTCAACCGGATCCTCGGCATGGCCTCGAAGGTCATCGACAAGCAGATGCAGAAGCAGCGCGCGCAGGGGAACGGCGCCGCCACGAACCAGCGGTCCGCGGGCGGGAACGACTGGCGCGACGTCGTCCGGACGGCGGCGGACAAGCTGACCGGCGACGACCGGACGAAGCGGCCCGGCCGGCAGCCGCTGGCGCAGCAGCAGCGCCCGTACCCGCAGCAGCAGCGCCCGTACCCCGAGCACCACGGTCGCCTCGCGGCCCAGCACGGGCATGCCGATCCGGACGCGGTCGCCCTGGCGAAGTACGACTACCTGCTCCGTACCGCGCCGCCGGAGCGGCTCGAGCAGGTCCACCACGACGCCTTCGCGCGTCTGACCCCGGCGCAGCGGCAGCAGGTCCGCGACCGGCTCAACAGCGAGCTCCCGCCGCACGACTTCGTGCACTACGACTCCGCGGGCGGCATGGCCCGCGCGATGACCCGCGGCGAGGTGTCCCGCCCGGGGCTGATCCGCCGGGTGCTCGGCGGTTCCGGCCGGTCCGACGACGGCCGATCGGCTGGTCGGGGCGGAGCGTTCGCCGGCGGTGCGGCCGTCGGCGTCGGCGCGATGGCGGTCGGTGGGCTGGCCGCTGCGGTCGCCGGGGGTGCGGTGCTCAGCGCTGCTGCGGCGCCGGTCCTCGCGGGTGCCGCGGACCTCGGGGTCGACTTCGAGGGGATCGCGTCGGGCATGGGTGACCTGGGGGTCGGCGACCTGGCCGGGGGCGCGGAGGGGTTCCTCGGCGAGGGGGAGCAGGTCCTCGGCGGGCTCGGCGAGCAGGCCTCCGGGCTCGGGGAGCAGGCGTCGGGCCTGGGCGAGCAGGTGTCGGGCCTCGGCAACGACCTCCTCGGCGGGCTCTTCGACCGCTGACCGATCCGGGGTGGTCGGTGCGCCGGCCACGGGCACGCCCCCTCTTCCCCGCCCTGCCTCAGTCGGACAGGACCGGCGGCCGGTTCCCCTTCACCCGCTCCGCCGTCGCGAACACGGCCATCTCCTCCTGCACGAGCGCGAGCAGCCGGTCGGCCGAGGTCAGTCCGTCGTGCGGGCGCCGCACGACGGACAGCGGCGTCGTCGCGTGCTCGTCGGTCACGGGCACGTAGGTGACCCCGTCGAAGGCGTGCAGCGTGGAGACGTAGGGCATGAGGGACACCCCGAGCCCACACGCGATGGACGACAGCATCGCGACGTCGTCGAGCGAGTAGGTCCTCACCTGCGGTGAGAACCCGGCGCGGGTGCAGGCGGTGACGATGGCGTCGTACCCGGTGATGCCCTCGTCGCGGTGGAACAGCACGAACGGCTCGTTCCGCAGTTCGACGAGGTCGATCCGCTCCCGTGCGGCGAGCGGGTGCGCCGACGGCACCGCGGCGACGAGCGGCTCGTGCGCGACAAGGGTGAAGTCGACACCGTCCGGCGCCTCGGCGAGACGGCCGAACGCGAAGTCGACCCGCTGTTCGACCACGGCACGCTGCACGTGCGTGTCGAACAGTGTCATCAGCGAGACGCGGACCTCGGGGCGTTCTGCCATGAGCCGGGGCACGACGCGGGGGACCAGGCCGGCGAACGTCGACGAGATCGACGAGACGCGGAGCGGCACGACGGCGGTCGGCTCGTCGACCACCGAGGCCTCCACCTGCTCGGCGTGGTCGAGGAGCGCCTTCGCCTGGGCGATCAGCACCCGGCCCTGCGGGGTGAGCTCGGGGGCGCGTCGCTGCCCGCGCTCGAAGAGCGAGACGCCGAGGTCCCGCTCGAACCGCGACACGGACTGACTCAGCGCGGACTGGCTGACGCCGAGGCGCGCGGCCGCGTCCTTGAAGGAGAGGTCCTCGGCCACGGCGGTGAAGGCCCGGAGATCGCGCAGTTCCATGGGTCGATCGTTGCACGTTGCATCCACGGAATTGCGATTCCGGCGCGTAAACCTCGCGTTACTAAGTTATTACGAATGGTTTTTCTGGCTGTTGTGTCGCTTACGGTGATTTTGCCGCACCACCTCCCACCCCGACTCCCTCCCCGACACAGGAGACCCCATGCGACGCAGCACCTCTCGGAAGACCGCCCTCGTCGCGGTCGTGGCGACCCTCGCCCTCGGCCTCAGCGCCTGTTCCGCCACCTCTTCGGCCAGCTCCTCGTCGTCCGGCGACGACTACGGCACCCTCACCGCCGGCACCCTGAAGATCGGGACGCTGAGCGACGCCAAGCCGTACGCCTACACCGAGAACGGCAAGCTCACCGGCTTCGAGGTGGACATGGCGACCGCGATCGCGAAGCACCTCGACCTCAAGCCGGTGTTCGTCCAGCAGGAGTTCTCGACGCTCCTGCCGGCCGTCGCCGCCGGATCGCTCGACGTCGCAGCCGCGAGCACCTCGGTGACCCCGGAGCGGAAGAAGTCGGTCGACTTCTCCGACACCTACTTCATCGGCTACATCTCGATCATCACGCCCTCCGGCTCGACCATCACGAAGAAGGCCTCGTCCCTGAAGGGCAAGCGCCTCGGGCTCATGCAGGGCACGCTCGAGGACCAGTACGCGCAGGACCACTTCCCGGGCGTGCAGATCGTCCGGTACCCCGACAACAACGCCGCGAAGGCCGCCATGCAGGCCGGCAGCATCGACGCCGTGTTCCTCGACTACCCGATCGGGCAGGACTTCGTGGACAAGGACTCCTCGATCCAGATGCCGATCAACATCGAGCTCCCCGAGTACCCGGTGGCGATGAGCATGCACAAGGACAAGCCCGCGCTGAAGAAGGGGATCAACGCGGCGATCAAGGAGATCATCGCCTCGGGCGAATGGCTCGAGATCGAGCAGAAGTACTACCCGGACGCACCGGTCCCAGACCGGTTCCAGCCGACTGCGAAGTAGCCCGTCGTGGACCAGCTGCAGACGCTCCTGAAGTCCTTCTTCAACGTCCCGGACATGCTCGTGGTCCTGCCCGACATCCTCGGGTACGGCCTCTGGAACACCCTCCTCCTCGCCGCCGCGGCAACGGTCGTGGGCATCGTGATCGGCCTGGTGCTCGCCGCCATGGCGGTGTCGCGGAGCCGGGTGCTCCGCGTCCTCGCCGGCATCTACACCGACGTCTTCCGCGGACTCCCGGCGATCCTGACGATCCTCGTGCTCGGTCAGGGACTGGCACCGCTGTTCAACACCGTGACCAAGGGCAACCCGTACCCGCTCGGCATCCTCGCCCTGGGGCTCATCGCCGGCGCGTACATCGGTGAGATCTTCCGCTCGGGCATCCAGAGCATCGACAAGGGGCAGCTCGAGGCGGCCCGCGCGCTCGGCATGGGCTACGGACCGGCGATGCGCCTCGTCGTGATCCCGCAGGGCATCCGCCGGGTGCTCCCGGCGCTGGTGAACCAGTTCATCGCGATCGTCAAGGACTCCTCGCTGGTCTACTTCCTCGGTCTCGTGACCTCACAGCGCGAGCTGTTCCGCGTCGGCCAGGACGCGGCGGTGACCTACGCCAACCTCTCGCCGCTGGTCACCGCGGGCGTCTTCTACCTGCTCATCACCGTGCCGCTCACCCACCTGGTGAACGTCATCGACCGTCGCCTCCGCACCGGGCGGGCCGCCGTGGACAACGACGACGGCCGCGGCGCCGGCCCGGCCGGCTCCTCGGCGACCCCAACAACCGCTCCCGCCGGAGCCGTCACGATCGGACAGGACGGATGACGATGACCACCAACCAGCCGGGTGCCACCACCCCCGGCCTCGACACCGGGGTGACCGACCTCGTCGGCGACGTCCGCGGTGCCGGACTCGAGCTGCAGGGCATCACGAAGCGGTTCGGCCGCAACGAGGTCCTGCACGGCGTCGACCTCAGCGTCCGGCCCGGACACACCGTCTGCATCATCGGGCCGTCGGGCTCGGGCAAGTCCACCCTCCTGCGCTGCGTCAACCGCCTGGAGGAGCCGACCTCCGGCACGATCCTGCTCGACGGCGAGGACATGACCACCGCCGACCCCGACCGTCTCCGTGGTCGCGTCGGCATGGTCTTCCAGCACTTCAACCTCTTCCCGCACCGCACCGTGCTCGACAACCTCGTCCTGCCGCTCCGGAAGGTCCGTGGGCTCGACGCGGCCGAGGCCCGCGACCGCGCCGTGCGGTCGTTGGCGGACGTCGGGCTCGCCCACAAGCGGGACTTCCGGCCGTCGAGCCTGTCCGGCGGCCAGCAGCAACGGGTCGCGATCGCGCGAGCCCTGGCGATGCGACCGGAGGTCATGCTCTTCGACGAGGCCACCAGCGCGCTCGACCCGGAGCTCGTGAAGGAGGTCCTCGACCTCATGGCGGGGCTGGCGAAGGCCGGCATGACCATGGTGGTCGTGACCCACGAGATGGGCTTCGCCCGGCAGGCCGCGGACCACGTCGTGTTCATGGACGAGGGGCGGATCGTGGAGCAGGGCGAGGCGGCGACGCTGTTCGAGCACCCCTCCTCGGACCGGCTCGCCGGGTTCCTCTCGAAGGTCCTCTGATGTCGGCGGCGCCACGGGTCGCGGTCGTCGGCACGGGCACCATGGGCGCGATGACGCTCTGGCAGCTCGCCCGCCGCGGCGTCGCCGCCGTCGGGTACGACCGCTGGGCACCCGGGCACGCCTTCGGCGGTGCCGGCGGCGAGACGCGACTGTTCCGCAGTGCGTACGCGGAGGGTCCCGAGTACGTGCCGCTCCTGGCGGCGTCGCTGCTCGAGTGGCGCGCGCTCGAGGCCGAGTCCGGCCTCGGCCTGCTCGACCTGACGCGCGGGCTCATGGTCGGCCGTCCCGACGGCCGCTTCATGCGCGGGGTCCTCGCGTCCGTCACCGAGAACGACCTGCCCCACGAGGTGCTCACCGCCCAGGAGGCGCGTGGCCGGTTCCCGGAGACGGTCCTGACCGACGACGAGATCGCCGTGCTCGACGAACGCTCCGGCGTCCTGCGCGCGGAGGTGTCCGTCTCGGCCGCGGCGCGGGCGGCGGTCGACCGGGGCGCGGAGCTCCGGACCGGCGATCGGGTGGTCGCGGTCGAACCGGGCGCGGACGGCGTCACCGTCGTCACCGCGAGCGGTGACCGTGACCGGTTCGACCGGGTCGTGGTGGCCGCCGGCGCCTGGTCGAACCGGATGGACGGCATCGACCTGCCGCGCCTCGACGTGCAGTCCATCGCCGTGCACTGGTACCCAGTCCGGCACCCGGAGCGCTTCACGGCGGACCGGTTCCCCTTCGTCTGCCGCGACGCCGGCGTCGACTTCTGCGTCTGGCCGACCACCGACGGCGCCACCGTCAAGGTCGGGCTCGCGGCGGGCCTCGAGCACCTCGCCAGTGCCGACGACCTCGACCAGCGCATGCCCGACGACCTGGTGCCCGTCGTCGACGAGTACGTCCGACGCTACGTGCCCGACGCCGTACCCGCGGCCGTGCGGCACGCCGTGCAGGTCGACGCCTGGACCGCCGACCACGACTTCATCGTGGACACCGCCGACGACGACCGGGTCGTCGTGCTCGCCGGGTTCTCCGGCCACGGGTTCAAGATGTCGCCCGTGATCGGACGTGCCGCCACCGACCTGGCCCTCGACGGTGCCACGTCGCTGCCGGTCGCGCGGTTCCGCGCCGACCGCTTCGCCCGGAACCCGACCCTCCGATGACCCGGTTCGACGCCGAGGTCGGCGTGGTCGGGGTCGGGACGATGGGGGCGCTGACCATGTGGGAGCTCGCCCGCCGTGGCGTCCCGGCGATCGGCTTCGAGCAGTTCGCCCCGGGCCACGACCGGTCCGGCGCCGGGGGCGAGTCGCGGCTGTTCCGGACGGCGTACCTCGAGGGCAGCCACTACGTCCCCCTGCTCCGTCACTCCCGCCGGCTCTGGGAACGACTCGGAGCGGACACCGGCGTGCGCCTGCTGCACATGACCGGGGGACTCATGATCGGGTCGGAGGGCTCCGCCTTCCTCCAGGCCGTCGGCCGCTCTGTCGCCGAGCACGACATCGACCACGAGCTGCTCGACACCGACGCGCTCCGGAGCCGGTACCCGCAGCACGCGGTGCGCGCCGGGGACGTGGCCTACCTCGACCACGAGTCGGGCTACCTGCGGCCCGAGGTCGCCGTCGCCCTGGCCGCCAGCGAGGCCGAGCGCGCCGGCGGCACGATCCACCGGCGGGCGCGCGTCACCGAGGTCCGGATGACCGACGCCGCCGTCGAGGTGCACACCGGGGCGCGGGTGTTCCGCTTCCCGAAGCTCGTCGTCGCCGCCGGTGCCTGGACGTCCGCGCTCCTGCCCGGCATCACCCCGCTGCACGAGGTCATCCGGATCGTGATGACCTGGTTCGCGACCCGGACGCCCGAGCGCTTCACCGAGGACGTGTTCCCGGTCTTCGTCCGACAGTCCGACGGCTTCGACGTCTCCGGCTGGCCCTCCGTCGACGGCGCGACCGTCAAGATCGGCCTCAACAACGGCTGGGACCGCGTCGTCGATGCCGACCACCTCGACCGGACCGTCCCCGACGGCTTGTTCGACGAGGTCCGCGAGGCCGTCCGCACCCTCGTGCCCGGGGTCGTGCCGGAGGTCGTCCGCGCCGGCGTGTACATGGACGCCTACACCGCCGACCACGACGCCTTCGTCGGACCGCTCGACCGGGACGACCGTGTGACCGTGCTCGGCGGCTTCTCCGGCCACGGGTTCAAGCTCGCGCCGGCCGTGGGCACCGTCGCCGCCGACCTCGCCACCACCGGACGGACGGACCTGCCCGTCGACTTCCTCCGCCCGTCCCGCTTCGCCACCAACGAGACGGCCGCCGACCGCCTGCGCTTCGGCCGTCGCCCGCTCCGCTGACCGCACCCCTCGAGAGGAACCACCATGGACACCATCACCACCGACGTCGTCGTCGTCGGACTCGGCGCCTTCGGGTCCGCCGCGCTCTGGCGTCTCGCCGCGAGGGGGGTCGACGTCGTCGGCGTGGACCGGTACGGGCTCGGCCACCACATGGGCTCGTCGCACGGCGCCACCCGCCTGTTCCGCATCGCCTGCCAGGAGCACCCCGGCCTGACCCCGATCGCCCAGAAGTCGCTCGAGCTGTGGACCGCACTCGGCGCAGCGGACGGCGAGACCTACGTCCGGCAGACCGGGTGCCTGTCGAGCGGTTCGCCGACCTCCCGTCCGGTGGCGGGCGTCACCGAGGCCGCCGCCCGCGCCGGCCTGGACGTCCGGCACCTCGACCACGACGCGCTCCTCGCCGCGTACCCGCAGTACGGCGGCACCGCACCCGAGACCGTCGGCGTGCTCGACCCCGGCGCGGGCATCTGCTACCCCGAGAAGAACGTCCGTGCCCAGGGCGAGGCCGCGATCGCGCTCGGCGCCCGGGTCCTCACCGACACCCGTGTGACCGGGATCGACCTGGTCGACGGCGGCGTCCGGGTCATCACCCCGACCGTCGTCATCGAGGCGGCGCAGGCCGTCGTCGCCGCCGGTGCCTGGAACGGCAAGCTCCTGCCGGGGCTACCGCTCCGGCCGCGCCGCACGCCGCTGTACTGGTTCGCACCCCGGGCCGACGCCGACGTCTCGTTCGACCTCGCCGACTTCCCGGCGTTCATCCACGAGCTGCCCGACGGCCGGCACCTCTGGGGCCACGGCTCGGACGAGGACTACCTCGTGAAGATCGGCATGGAGGACTCCGGGGCGAACTTCTCCGACACCGACGCCGACACCGTCGACCGCTACATCCACCCGCGCGACGACATCGAGCAGCTCTCGGCGTGGGTCGCGGACGCCTTCCCGCAGCTCGACCCCGTCCCGGTCGCCGCGATCCCGTGCATGGTGACGAACTCGCCGGACGGGCAGTTCCTGGTCGGCCGCCCGGACGGCGACCCCCGGCTCGTGGTGGCCGGCGGCGACCACGGACACGGCTTCAAGCACGCGGCCGGCGTGGGCGAACTGCTCGCGCAGATCACCGTCGGCGAGACGCCCTACACGGACGTCGACTTCCTCGACCCGGACCGCTTCACGAACGGCACCGTCTCGGCCGAGGGGACCATGCACGTCGGGTCGGCCGCGCCGGTGCCCGCGTGAGCACGGACCGGCCGGTCGCGCTGGTCACGGGCGCGTCGCGGGGCATCGGCCTCGCGATCGCCCGTGACCTCGCCCGGACCCACCGGGTGGTCGCGGGGGCACGGACCGCCGAGGCGCTCGCCGTCCTCCGGTCGGAGGTGCCCGACCTCGAGCTGTTCGTGTGCGACGTCGGCGATGCGGACTCGGTCGCGGCGGCCGTGGGGGCCCTCGCCCCGGACCGGATCGACGTGCTCGTGCACTCCGCGGGGATCGCCGACGAGCGCCCGTTCGACACCTTCACCCGCGACGACTGGCGCCGGTCGTTCGAGGTCAACGTCTTCGGCGTCGCGGACCTGACGGCGCGACTGCTCCCGGCGCTCCGGGCGGCGCGGGGGACCGTCGTGTTCCTGAACTCCGGGTCGGGGATGTTCTCGTACCCGGACGGGGCGGTCTACTCCGGGACGAAGTTCGCACTCCGGACGATGGCCGACTGCCTCCGCGAGGAGGAGCGGGACGCCGGCGTGCGGATCGTGTCCGTGCACCCCGGGTTCGTCGACACCGACATGGCGCGGACGATCCGTCGGGAGGCCGGCCGCGAGGGCCCCGACGAGTCCTACGTCCGCCCGGAGACGATCGCGGCGGGGGTCCGGGTCGCCGTGGACGCCCCGCACGAGGCGCAGTTCGAGACGGTCACGATCCGGCCCACCGTCCGCGCCTGACCTCCGGTCGGCGGCGCGCTCACTCCCGGCGGACGAGTGCGTCGCCGACGGTGCTGCGGTAGTACAGCACCGCACGGCCGTACCGGGTCCGGTTGAGCAGCCCGCCCCGCTCCATCACGCGGAGGTGCTGGTTGACCGCCGACGTCGTCACCCCGAACCGCATCGCGAGGTCGGTCGACGACGCCGGTTCGCCGAGCGCCTCGAGGAGCGCCGCGCGGGTGGCACCGAGCAGTCCCCGCACGGCGCCCGCGTCCGGGTGCGAGGCCGTGGCCCACATCGCGCCCTGCCCGCGGGCCGGGTACATCACGGTCGGCGGCAGGTCGTCGTCGATCGGCGTCGACGCCCGCACGACGAACACCGACGGCACGAGGGTCACCCCCTCGCCCTGCACGGGACGGTCGCGGGCGATCGGGCTGTGCAACCGGACGTCGAGGTGGGCGCCGTCGAAGCGCACCGACTCGGACAGGCCGTCCAGCACCGCGCCGACGCCCTCGTGCGCGGCGATCCGGCCGCGGTGCGTCACGTCGGCCTGCAGCACCCGGCGCATGCGCGGCCAGTAGGGCGCGAAGCACAGGTCCCAGGTCGTCGCCAGTGCCCGTTGCAGCCGTTCGACGACGTCCTCGTGCCTGCCGACGAACGCATCCGGGACGCTGCCGTGCACCCGTTCGAGGTCCGTGCGGAGCCGCTCGGGCCGGATCCGCCCGAGCGTGCGGAGCTCGTCGTCGAAGGAGGTCAGCGGTGACGCCGGCCGCGGGTTGACGAAGTCGGCCACCCACCGGCGCTCGTCGACGAGCCCGGCGAGTACCGGCCGGTCGAGCAGGGGGAGCACCCCGGCGATGCGCTGGAGCCAGGGGCGCTGCAGGGGGTACCGGTCCGGCGAACGGAACGCCCGGAGCCCCAGACCGAGCTCGGACAGCGGCGAGATCCCGAACCGCACCGCGGACACGTCTGCCGGGTCGAGGCGGTACCGGATCATGAAGCCCAACGCTACATCCGTTCGACCCGGCACCGGAGGGGTGGGAGAACAGCTGGGTGAGCACCACCGCGCAGCAGGTCCCCCTCCGCACCCTCGTCCGGCGGGACGCGACCCTGCGACGCCTGCTCACGGTCACGCTCGTCGACACACTCGGCCGTGGCGCCTTCTTCACGCTGACCTCGCTCTACCTCATCACGATCGTCGGCATCCCGGCCGTCGCGGTCGGGCTCGGGCTCACGGTGGCCGGGGCGGTCGGCGTCGCGTCCTCGCTCGTGTTCGGCCACCTCGCGGACCGCGTCAGTGCCCGACGGATGCTCGTGTGGCTGCATCTCGTGCAGGGGCTGGCACTCATCAGCTACGTCCTCGTGCACGACCTCGCCACACTCGTCGTCACCGCCTCGGTCGTGACGCTGGCGCAGCAGGGCGGCGGCTCGGTCCGCGGCGCCGCGGTCGGCCGGGCGTTCCCCGGTTCCGAGCGCGTCCGGGTGCGCGCCACGATGCGGACGGTCACGAACGTCGGCATCGGCGTCGGCACCGCCCTCGCCGCGATCCCACTCGCGATCGGCACGGGCGAGGCCTACCGGGTCACGATGGTGCTCTCCGGCGCGCTGTTCCTCGCGTCGGCGCTGCTCGTCGCCGGGCTGTCGGCGGACCGCGTCGACGCGCCGCCCGCCGACCGCACGGACACCGGCACGATCGTCCGGCGCGAGCCCGCAGGCCGGAGCCCGTACCGCGACCTGCGCTTCCTCGCCGTCACCGCCCTCACCGGCCTGTTCGGCATGCAGTTCGGCCTGTTCGAGATCGGCGTGCCGATCTGGGTCGTGCAGCACACGGTCGCGCCGGACGTGCTGGTGTCGCCGCTGCTGCTGGTGAACACCGTGATCGTCGTCCTGCTGCAGGTCCGGCTCAGCCGGGGGACCGACACCGTCGCCGGCGCCGCGCGGGTCATGCGGCACGCCGGGTGGATCATGGCGCTCGCATGCGGGCTGTGGGCCGCCGCGGGCTGGGTCCGCGGCGGTGACTGGCTCCCGGCGGCGACCGCGGCCGCGGTGCTCGTCGTCGCGGCGGTCGCGCACTCGCTCGCCGAGATCACCTCGAGCGCGGCGGGCTGGGCGCTGAGCTTCGAGCTGGCTCCGGCCGACCGGGTCGGGGCCTACCAGGGCGTCTACGGCACCGGGTACGCGGTCGCGGCGATGATCGCGCCGACGGTCGTGACGCTCACGGCCGTCGACCTCGGGACCGTCGGTTGGGGGATCCTCGCCGTCGTGTTCCTCGGCGCCGCCCTCGGCGTCGGTGCGATCGCCGGACGTGCCGCCCGCCCGACGACCGCCGCCTGACGGCGCCACCCCGCGCGCGGGACGTGCCGCCCGCACGACGGCAGCCGCCTGACGGCGCCGCCCCGCGCCTCCCGACCGGGAATACCCGCCGGACCGCCGCGTTGACCTGTTGCGTCCTGCAATGTTGCGTTGCGTGTCGTCCGGACCCCGCGGGGTTCGGACGCGCGGCCCGCCCGGTGTCAGGATGGACCGCCCGGTCTCCCAGGCGCGCGCACGACCGCCCACCGGCGGACACGAACCCCACCCCCCCCACGAGGAGCAGCACCGTCATGAGACGCCCCAAGCGCCTGACCATCACCGCGGCCGTCGCCGCAGCAGCAGCACTGGTGCTCACCGGCTGCTCGGGCGGCGGGGCCTCCTCGGACAGCGCCTCCTCCGGCACGGACAAGGGCGGCACGCTGAACATCCTCACGCCGCAGACCGCGCTGCACTTCGACCCGGCGACGAGTCAGAGCCTCGGCATCACGTCCATGGGCCTGGTCGCCCGGCGCCTCACGACGTGGGACGTCCAGCCCGGCAAGACGGCGAAGGTGGTCCCCGACCTCGCGACCACCACGGGCAAGTCGAGCGACGGCGGCAAGACCTGGACCTACACGCTCAAGGACGGGCTGAAGTTCCAGGACGGCACCCCGATCACCACCAAGGACATCAAGTGGGGGATCGAGCGCTCCTTCGCGCCGAACCTCACCGGTGGCCTGAGCTACCACAAGTCGCTCCTCGTGGGCGGCAGCACGTACCAGGGCCCCTTCGAGGGGAAGACCCTCGACAGCATCGAGACGCCGGACGACAAGACGATCGTCTTCAAGCTCGACGCCCCCTACGGCGACTGGCCCTGGCTCGCCTCGATGCCGGCGTTCGCCCCGGTCCCCGAGGGTGACGGCAAGGACACCGGCGCCTACGACGCGAAGCCCGTCTCCTCCGGCCCTTACCAGGTCGAGTCGAACACGCAGGGCTCGCAGGTGACGCTCGTCCGCAACAAGGAGTGGAGCGCGAAGACCGACGCGATCCGCACCGCCGGCCCGTCGAAGATCGTCTTCAAGGAGAGCCAGGACGCATCGACCACGACGCAGAGCCTGATCGCCGACAACGGTGACGCGAAGGACTCCTTCGGCGCGATCTACCTCGGTGCCGCGGAGCTCAACCAGGTCCGTGCGAACCCGTCCGCCCAGGACCGCCTCGCGACGAGCAAGGCCGGCCCGATCACGTACATGGCGATCAACACGCAGCGCGGCCAGCTGAAGGACCTCAAGGTCCGCCAGGCGCTGCAGTACGCCGTCGACCGCAAGTCGTTCCGCATCGCGGCGGGCGGCGCCCTGGCCGGCGAGTACGCCTCGACGCTGATCACCCCCGGCATCGCCGGTCGCAAGGACTACGACCTGTACGAGACGAGCGCCACCGGTGACGTCGACAAGGCGAAGGCGCTCCTCAAGGAGGCCGGCGCCGAGGACCTCAAGCTCACGCTGGTGACCCAGAACGACCCGACGTACCTGTCCCAGGCGCAGGCCCTGCAGGCCGGGCTGAAGCGTGCCGGCATCACCGTCACGCTCAAGCCGCTCGACTACGACTCGTTCACCCAGGCGACGACGAACGGCACCGACTTCGATCTGTCGCTGTCGAGCTGGCAGCCGGACTTCCCGAGCGCGAACGCCAACCTCCAGCCGCTGTACGACTCGTCGCAGATCGGCGGGGGCGGCTACAACGTCTCGAAGTACAGCAACCCCGAGGTCGACGCCCTCATCGCGAAGGCGACCGGCACCGTGGACCAGTCCGAAGCGCAGAAGACCTGGGCGCAGGCCGACCGCCGCATCATGGAGGACGCTCCCGTCGTCCCGCTGATCTACGCGAAGCAGTCGTTCCTGGCCGGCTCGAACGTCGAGAACTTCCGGATCGCGGACTTCCCGGCGTACCCGAACTACCTCAAGGTCTCGCTCGCCCAGTGACCGCACCACTGCTCGAGGTCGAGGGGCTCCGCGTCGCGTTCGGCGATGCGGAGCCCGTCGTCCGTGACGTCTCCTTCACCCTGACGCCCGGACGGGTGCTCGCGCTCGTCGGCGAGTCCGGATCGGGCAAGTCCGTGAGCGCGATGAGCGTGCTCGGACTCCTGCCCACCGGCGCGCACGTCTCCGGCAGCGCACGGTTCCGGGGCACGGAGCTCATCGGCGCGAGCCCCGACGAGCTCCGAGCGGTCCGCGGCGCGGGCATCGGCGTGGTGTTCCAAGAGCCGATGAACTCGTTCACGCCCGTCCTCTCGATCGGGACGCAGATCGCCGAGGCGGTCCGGGCACACCCCACCGACCTCGACCGCGCGGGCGTCTCGGCGCGCGTGGACGAGCTGCTGGGCGCCGCGGGGCTCCGCGAGCCGCGGCGGATCCGGAAGGCGTACCCGCACGAGCTGTCCGGCGGCCAGCTCCAGCGGGCGATGATCGCGATGGCACTCGCCGGCGACCCGGTCGCGCTGTTCGCCGACGAGCCGACGACCGCGCTCGACGTCACCGTGCAGGCCGGCATCCTCGACCTGCTCCGCCGGCTCGGTCGTGAGCGCGACCTGGCCGTCCTGCTCATCACGCACGACATGGGCGTGGTGGCGGACGTCGCGGACGAGGTGCTCGTGATGCGCCGGGGCGACCCGGTCGAGCACGGTTCCGTGACCGAGGTCTTCGCGCACCCGCGCGCCGACTACACGCGCGAGCTCCTGGCCGCGGTCCCCGTCCTGGAGGCGCGGGGCGCCTCCGCCACGCCCGCTGCGGCGGCCGGGGACGGTGCGACCTCACGCGCTGAGCGACACCTCACGGGCTCGGAAGCGCGTGAACTGTCGCTCAGCGCGGAATCTCGCGAGCCCGCCCCGGCGGGCGGTGCCGACGGGACGGACGCGCGCCGCGCCTCCCGTCCGGTGGTGGCGTCGCTGCGCGACGTCGCCGTGCGCTACGCGCGCCGCGGCGACCCGACGGTGTCGGGCATCGACCTCGAGCTGCACGCGGGCGAGACCCTCGGCCTCGTGGGGGAGTCCGGCTCCGGCAAGTCCACGATCGGCCGTGCGCTCGCCGGGCTCGTCCCCGTCGTCGGCGGCACGGTCGAGGTCGACGGCAGCGACCTGCGCACTGCGCGCGGGAAGCGGCTCCGCGAGCTCCGCAGCCGGGTCGGCATCGTCTTCCAGGACCCGGCGTCGTCGCTCAACCCGCGGCAGACCATCGGGTGGAGCATCGCCGAGCCGCTGCTCGTGCACGGCGAGGGCAGCCCCTCGTCTCGAGCAGAGCGAGTCCGTGCGCTCCTGACCGCCGTGCAGCTCGACCCGACGTGGGCCGAGCGGTTCCCGCACCAGCTCTCCGGCGGGCAGCGGCAGCGTGTCGCGGTCGCCCGGGCGCTGGCGCTGCGGCCCGCCCTCGTGATCGCCGACGAGCCCACCAGCGCCCTCGACGTCACCGTGCAGGCCGCGGTGCTCGACCTGCTCGCCGGACTGCAGGACGAGTTCGGCTTCGGCATGCTGCTCATCAGCCACGACCTCGCCGTCGTCCGGCAGCTCGCCGACGACGTCGTGGTGCTGCACGAGGGGCGCGTCGTCGAGCGCGGCACGACCGCCGCGGTGCTCGACGACCCGCAGCAGGACTACACGCGCATGCTGCTCGCGGCGGCGCCCGTCGCCGACCCGGCCCGACAGGCCGAGCGCCGGGCCGCGTGGCGTGCCTGGGAAGGAGTCGCATCGTGACCGCGAACGTCGTCGACCGGCCGGTGCCTGCGTCGGCCGGACGGACCACCGGGTTCCGCGCGGTCGTGCGCCGGGTCCGGCAGGACCGGTGGGCCGTCGGTGCCGCGGTCGTCATCGCCGTGTTCGTGGTCGTGGCGGTCGCCGCACCGCTCATCGCCGCCGTGACCGGGCAGGATCCGTACGGCTACCACGTCGACGCGCTCAACGACTTCGGCGCGCCCCGGGGCCCCGGCGGCGGGATCAGCGCCGAGCACTGGTTCGGGGTCGAACCCCTGACCGGCCGCGACCTGTTCGCCATCGTCACGTACGGTGCGCGGACCTCGCTCGGCATCGGGCTCGCCGCGACCGTGCTGTCGATCATGATCGGCGTGCTCGTCGGCGTCACGACCGGGTTCCTCGGCGGGTGGTACGACCGCGTGCTCTCGCGCGTGGTCGACGTCATCTTCGGGTTCCCGTCGCTGGTGTTCATGATCGCGCTCACCGCGGTCGTGCCGACGTCGTTCCCCAAGCCGGTGCTCGTCGTCCTGGTGATCGGCTTCTTCGGATGGCCGTCCGTCGCCCGGGTGGTGCGCGGGCAGACGCTCTCGCTCGTCAGCCGGGACTACGTGGTGGCCTCCACCGCGATGGGCGCCGGGCGCTGGCACGTGATCCGTCGGCAGCTCCTGCCGAACCTCGCCGCGACGATCACCGTCTACGCGACCATCTCGATCCCGTCGATGATCGGCGCCGAGGCCGCGCTGTCCTTCCTGGCCGTCGGGGTCAACCCGCCGACGCCCTCGTGGGGCCGCAGCATCGGCGACGCCATCGGCTGGGTGCAGACCGACCCGATGTACCTCGTCTTCCCCGGAGCCGCACTGTTCCTCATCACCCTGGCCTTCAACGTGCTCGGTGACGCCCTGCGCGACGCCCTCGACCCGCGAGGGAGCGACCGGTGAACACCTTCCGCTTCCTGGCCGTCCGGATCCTCGGGGCCGTCGTCGTGCTGTTCGTCGTGGCGGCGATCACCTACGCGCTGTTCATGCTCCTGCCGACGAACCCGGCCCGGGCGATCTGCGACAAGCCGTGCACGCCCGAGCGTCTGGCCGACGTGCAGGCGTTCCTCGGCACCGACAAGCCGTGGTTCGCGCAGTTCGGCGCCTACCTCGCCGGCATCTTCACCGGCCGGACGTTCGGCTCCGGCGCCTCGACCGTCACGTGCGCGGCGCCGTGCTTCGGGTACTCGTTCCAGCTGCACGACAGCGTGACGAACCTCATCACCTCGCGGCTCCCCGTCACCGCGTCGATCGCCGTCGGAGCCGCCCTGCTGTGGCTCGTCGCCGGCGTCGCCGGGGGGACGGCGTCCGCACTCAAGCGCGGCACGTTCGTCGACCGGGCCGTGATGACCGTCGCGGTCGCCGGCGTGTCGTCACCGGCGTACCTGGTGGGGCTGCTCGGCATCCTGTTGTTCGGCTTCACCCTCGGGTGGCTGCCGACGAGCGGGTACGTCGCGTTCAGCGACGACCCCGTCGGGTGGCTGACGCACCTGCTCCTGCCGTGGTGCGTGCTCGCGTTCATCAGCGCGGCGATCTACGCCCGACTCACCCGCGGCGAGATGCTCGAGTCGCTGTCGCAGGACTTCGTCCGGACGGCACGCGCGAAGGGGCTCCGCGAGCGGCAGGTCGTCGTGCGGCACGGGCTGCGGACGGCGATCCTGCCCGTCGTGACGCTCTTCGGACTCGACCTCGGGTCGCTGCTCGGTGGTGCCGTCATCACCGAGAAGGTGTTCTCGATGCAGGGTCTCGGTGCGCTGCTCATCGACGCGGTCCACACCCTCGACCTGCAGGTGGTGGTCGGGTTCACGGTGTTCTCGGCGCTGCTCATCGTCACGGCGAACGTCGTCGTCGACGTGGTCTACGCGTTCGTCGACCCCCGGGTGCGCCGTCGGGCGTAGGGGCCCGGGCGGCCACCGCCGTCGTGCGCCTCCGTGCCCTGTCCGCGAGAGCGGGTGTTGTCCGCGCGTCGACCCTGCGGGCGGTCAGCCGGTGAAGCGGTAGGACGAACCGTCGTCGGTCCGCACGAGCACGCCGAGGTCCACCGCGTCCCGGCGGACGACCGCGACGTCCGCGCAGAACATCGCGATCGCGGCGTTCAGCACGGCCTCGGGCACGGCACGCGCGGCCCCGAGGCGTGCGGACACCAGCCGGACGATCCGCACGGAGACCGGATGCCGCTGCTCGTCTGACGCGGGCAGCCGTTCGATCCGATCGAACTCGAGCAGCGCGGTCGGTGCCTGGAGCCGCTGGAGGTCCTTCGCGGTCCGCCCGAGGAGCGCCTGGTCGGGACGGCCGTCGTCGCCGAGCCAGTCGAACGCGGACACGGCCGACCGTGTCCGCTCGTCGACGGCGTCGGGACCGCCGTCGCCGACGACCACCGCCCGCAACGTGGGCGATGCGAGGACCGCCACGGCCTGCCGGGCACGTCCGACGGTCGTGGCGAGGTCGTCGTCGCTCATCAGAAGTACGTGATGCCGTGCGGCGCCCGCGGCGGGGTCAGCATCGCGCGGAGGAGCGCCGGCGCGGCCGGGTCCGCCGCACGCACGAGCCCGGCTGCGGCGAGGGTCACCGGGGACACCGAGCCGATGAGCACGGCCCCGAGCTCGGCGACGTCGAGCGACAGGTCGGCCTGCCCCGGCTCCGCGTCGTCTGCCGTCCGGGTGACCGTGCCTCGGCCGTCGACGACGTCGAGCCGGTAGCTGCCCGTGGCGTGCCCGAGGGCGTCGGACACCGCCAGCACGAGGGACCCGTCGACGGCGTACGGCCGCGAGGACAGCACCGCCGGCACGTCGAGCACCCGCAGCCAGACGTGGTCCTCCTCGTGGTCGACGTCGTACGCCCGGTTGTCGCCGAGCGCCGCGACGATCGGGTCGTCCAGCCGCGACCGGTTGTACGTCACGACGTCGTTGAGGTCGATCGAGAGCAGGAACTCCCAGAGCGACAGGTAGGCCTCGTCGGTCGCGTAGACGAGGTCGACGATCTGGAGCTCGGTCTCGCCCTTGCCCTCCTTGACGCGCCAGGTCACGTAGCCGTCGATCGCGCCCGTCCCGGTCCCGGCGCCCTCCGGACGGTGGACCGCCGCGCGGACGTCCTTCGCCGGCTCGCCCTCGCCGTTCCGCAGACCGAAGGCGACCGGCCAGGTGCCCGCGTTCCGCACCATCGAGCCGGGCGTGCGCGCGTCGAAGCGGTCGAACACGGCCCGACCGACACCGCCCGCGAGCCACTCCGGCGTCACCACGGTGACCGTGCCGCTGGTCGGCGCGGTGAACGGCAGCGCCCGGGTCCGACGGACGCGCACGGCCCGCTCGCGGATCGCGCAGCCGAAGCCGAAGCGTCGGTAGATCGTGCCCTCGGAGGCGGTCAGGGACGCGATGGCGTACCCGTCGGCGACGCCGCGCTCGAGCGCGTGGGTCATCATCGCGCGGAGGATGCCCCGGCGTCGCTCGGTCGGCCGCACGGTGACGGCGGAGATGGCCTGCGTGTCGATCGACGACCCGTCGCCCCAGCTCAGCGCCTTGCGGAACCAGGCGAACGTGCCGGCAGGCCAGGTCTCGTCGACCGAGCCGGGCAGCGGTTCCCGCACGTGCACACCGAGGAACGTCTCCTCGTCCTCGATGAAGTGCGCCACCATCCGTGCCGCGTTCTCGGGCGAGGGGTGCGTCTCGTGGAAGCCGAGTTCGACGGCGTGCATCCACGCGTCGGTCGCGGCGTCGGGGCCCCCCTCGGCGTCGGTGGCGGGCGCGAACTCGCGCAGGTCGTACCGGTCGTCGAATGCTCCGTTGCTCACCCGACCGACCCTAGCGGGGCGCGGGCCGGACCGGGAGGCACGGTGCGGGGCCGCCCCGCGCCGTGCGTCCCGCGGTGGTCGTGACCACCGCCCGTGGTGCGCCGTCAGGGCATGGTGCGGCGCGCCTCCTGGGCGACGACCTCGTCGAGGTCCGTCAGACGGCGCATCTGCTGGAGCGGCCGCATCATGCGGGCGTTGTCCCGCAGCGCCGGTTCCGTTCGCGACAGGAACGCCCAGTAGCCGGCCGTGAAGGGGCCGGCGTCCTCGCCGACGCGCTTGGTCGGGTCGTACCGGCAGCCGCCGCAGTGGTCCGACATCCGGTCGATGTACCGGCCCCCGGACGCGTACGGCTTCGTCGCCACCATGCCGCCGTCGGCGTGCTGCGACATGCCGATGATGTTCGCGGGCATCACCCAGTCGGTGCCGTCCACGAACACGTCGGTGAACCATTCGGTGAGGTGGACCGGGTCGTAGCCGCGCTGCAGGGCCCAGTTGCCGAGCACCATCAGGCGCTGGATGTGGTGCAGCCAGCCGTGGTCGTGCAGCCCCTCCATCGCGGTGCTCAGGCAGACGGCGTCGATCTCCGAGGCGTCGAGCTCCTGCCACCAGCGGGGGAGTCGTTCGTGGGCACCGAGGGCGTTCTCATCGGCGCCGTAGTCGTCGCCGAACCACCAGTAGAGGTGCCAGACGTAGTCGCGCCAGCCGGCGACCTGGCGGACGAAGCCCTCGACGCTCGCGAGCGGGGCGTCGTGGTCGCGGTGCGCGACGAGTGCGGCCTCGACGACCTCGGACGGGTCGAGCACGCCGAGGTTCATCGGGACGCTGAGCAGCGAGTGCGCCATCGTCCAGTCGTTGGTGAGCGTGGCGTCCTCGAACGGCCCGAAGTCGCCGAGGCGGACCTGCACGAAGTCGTCGAGCGCCTGCCGGGCCTCGTCCGCGGTGACGGCGAACCGGCGGGTGTCGTCGCGGCCGACGAAGTGCACCAGACCGTCGCGCTCCCAGCGGTCCAGGTCGTGCCGGACCTCGGCGTCGATGTCGTCCTCGGTCGGCCACCACGGGTCCGGCAGCCCGAGCGTCGTCGCGCCCCTGGGCGGTGGCTCGCGGTTCTGCTCGTCGAGGCTGAACCTGCCGCCGACCGGTGCATCGGAGTGCATGAGCCAGCCCTCGCGGCGTCGGACCCGCTCGTAGTGGGTCTCCATCCGGAAACGGCCGGTGCGCTCGGCTGCCCACTCGGCGAACTCGGCCTCGTCGGTGATGAAGCCGCGGCTCGGCAGGATCTCGATGCCACGACCCCAGTGCCGGACCTGGGCGCGGAGGGTCCGGGAGGGCGGGTCGATCGCCTCGAGGTCGTCGCGGCCGGCGAGCGCGTCCCGCAGGCTGTCGACCCGAGCGTGTTCGGCGCGGTCGCCGAGCTCGTGGACGCGGTGCCGGAGGGCGCTCAACCAGAGGTGGGCCTTGGCGCGGTGCACGGGCCGAGCGGCGAAGAACTCGCGGGCCTCGACGACGAGGGCGGGGCCGCCGTCGTCGAACAGCGGGCCGTACTGCCCGGGGAGGACGAGTCGGCGCCGTTCGGTGGTCATGCCGGGGACGGTACCGGCGACGTGTGACGGCAGGCTGACGCCGCGTGTGCCCCGACGGGGCGGGGGCGCCGCCGGCCAGGGCGTACGGTGGCGGGGTGTGGCCGACGGAGGAGCAGTGGCGCGCGAGCGTCCCGTCCCGGCTCGAGCTCGCCGTCGAGCGGTGGGGCCTCGAACCCGGCTCGCCCTACCCCGGCGGCAGCGTCTCGCACGTGCTGCCCGTCCGGACGCCCGACGGCCGCGACGCCGTCCTCAAGCTCTCGTTCCCACACCGCGAGGCCCGGCACGAGGCCGCGGCACTCCGTTGGTGGGACGGCGACGGCAGCGTGCGGCTGCTGGCGGAGGACCCGGAGGACCCGTTCGTCCTGCTGCTCGAACGGTGTGCCCCGGGGACGACGCTCGGCGACCCGAGCGCGCAGCCAGCGGCAGAACGCCTGACGATCGGGGCGTCGCTGCTCGTGCGGCTCTGGGCGCACGGGGTCCCCGCGACGCACGACTTCGAGCACGTGGTCGACGTCACGGCGGAGTGGGCGGACCTGGTCGAGGAGCGGATGCGGACCGCCCGGCCGCCGCTCGACCCCGGGCTCGTGCGGCGGGGCGTGGACCTGCTGCGCAGCCTGCCCGTCGGGGTGGAGCGGAGCGTCGTGGTGCACGGGGACGCGAACCCGGGGAACGTCCTGGCTGCGGCACGGGAACCGTGGCTCGTGATCGACCCGAAGCCGATGGTCGGGGACCCGGCCTACGACCTCCCGCCGTTGCTGCACCAGGTCGACGACCCGTTCGCCTCCGCTCGGCCGGCGCCCCTCGTGCGGGAGCGGATCGGGCTGCTGGCCGACGCGACCGGGCTGTCGGGGGAGCGTGTCGCAGCGTGGTGCACGGCGCGGTCCGTCGAGGCGGCGTCGTGGCACGTGGCCCGCGGGGAGCTCGAGGCAGCGGAGGACTGCATGCGGCGGGCTGCGGTCACGGACGCCCTCGGGGACTGAGCGCGGCGCCGACCCGGGCTAGTCCCGCGATGCGCAGGTCACGGTGTCGGCGGTCTGGCCGGTCGCGATGTCCGGCAGTGCCGCCGGGGTGCTCGGGGTGCCGGCCGGAGCCGACCCGGACCCAGCCGGCGCCGACCCGGACCCGGCCGGAGCGGACCCGGACCCGGTCGGAGTCGACCCGGCCGGAGCCGACCCCGCGCCCGCACCGGCAGCGGGCGACGCCGGTGCCGACGGGTCCCGCACCGCCGACCGACCGAGGCTCCCGGCCCCGAGCACGACCGGCTCGTTCGCCTTCAGGACCCCGTTCAGCTGCGTCGCAGCGGCCTCCGCCACGAGCACCCGACCCGGAGCGTCCGGGTCGTCGACCACCGGGTACTGCACGAACACCATGTTCGACAGACCGACGGAGTTCACCGCGAGGGCGATCCGCGCCAGGGTCCCCGGGTCGGAGAGGGTGTCCGACAGGGTCATGTTCCGGAAAGCGGTGTCCGCGAGCCGGAGCACCTTCGCCGGGTTCGTCAGGGTCCCCGCCGACACGGTCTGCCGGGCGAGCGCGGACATGAAGGTCTGCTGGTTGCTGATCCGGCCGAGGTCGCTGCCGTCGCCGACGCCGTGGCGGGACCGCAGGAACGCGGCGGCCTCGGCCCCGGACAGCTTCTGCACGCCCGCCTGCAGGTCGAGTGCGGGGGTGACGTCGTCGTCGTGCACCGGCGTCGCCAAGCACACCGGCACGCCACCGACCGCATCGGCCATCTGCACGACCCCGTCGAAGGTGATCTTGCCGGCGTACGGGATCTGCAGGCCGGTGAGCGCGCTGATCGTGCTCGCCACGCACGCCAGCCCGTGCCGTTCGCCGCCGCGGGAGAGCGCGGTGTTGAGCATCGCGGCCGAGGACGCCGGCGTGACCGACCCGTGGTCGTTCGTGCACGCCGGGATCGACACCACCAGGTCGCGCGGGAAGCTCACCACGGCCATGTTCGTGTGGTCGGCGCTGATGTGCACCAGGAGGTTCGTGTCGTTGTTGCCGACGCCGGAGCTCGCGCGTCGGTTCGCCGCGTCGTCGAAGCCGCTGCCCTGCCCGTCACGGGTGTCGGTCGCGACGAGGAGCATGTTCACCTCGCCCGACTGCGCCGTCAGCTCCGGGGCGGCCTTCGCGGGCTTCCCGTCGCCGCCGGGCATCGCGAGCGACACCGTCGGCTTGGCGTGGCTGAGCACCTGCCAGCTCGCGATCGCGGCGACGGAGCCGCTGCTCACGAGGGCGACGGCCGCGACCGCGGCGACGATCTGCGCGCCCAGCGCGAGTGGGCTGCGGCGGCGCAGCCGGCCGTGCCGGACCGCACCGCCGGAGCCGGTGGTGGTGTCGTGCTGCGGTGTCGAGTCGTCCCCCATGCCGCTCATCATGCCGGTTGCTCGGTGGACGGAGCCGCGCATCTTGCTGCCAGAGCGCTCAGAGAGGACCGCAGCGGCCGGCGGACCGGAGGCGCGGTGCGGGCCGGCACCGCGCCTCCAGTCCGGCACCGGTGCCAGCGGGTCGCGGGGTCCGGTCGTGCCGACCTGACAAGATGGACGGGTGACGGCCCCCGGAACCGACGGACGACCGCCCTCGTTCCGCCGCTACGACGTGGCGGCCATCAGCGAGGAACGCGGCGCCGAGCTCGACGCGATCTACGGCACGGCCGACGGCATCGACAGCGCGCTCGACCAGTTCCGGTACGCGGGCGCGGGGGACGCCGACGTCTCGATCCGCGGTGCGCAGGTCGAGGGCACGCGCGCGGGCACGATGCGCCGTCGGACCGACCACATCCTGTTCTGGATCGGCAACGGCTCGGCCGTCGTGACGCCCTCTGACGGCGAGCCGCTGACGGCGGTGCCGGGCCGGCCGTACCTGCTGTCCGGCAGCGTGGAGTACGCCTTCACCGCGGACATGTCGGTCGTGACGATGCTGCACCTGTCCGACCGGGTGCTCCGCGCCGCGCTGGCCGCCCGCGACGTCCGGGTGCGCGGCCCGCTCGTGTTCGTCGAGTCGGCACAGGACGACGAGGCGCTCCGACGGCTCCGTGCCGTGCTGCAGCGGGAGACCCCGGTCCTCACGGCCGCGACGACCGCTCCGGACGAGCGCGCCGAGGCGAACCAGCGCCTCGCCGAGACCGTCGTGGACGCCTTCGCGCTGCGGGAGAACGGCCGCGTCGCGTCGACGAGCGTGGCTCGTGCGTGCGCCTTCGTCCGGGAGCACGCGCAGGAGGACATCGGCGTCGACGAGATCGCCGCCGCCGGCGGGTTGAGCGCCCGTGGGCTGCAGAACGCCTTCGCGAAGCACCTCGGGACGACCCCGACGCAGTACCTCCGGGACGCGCGTCTGGACGGTGCGAACCAGGACCTCGCCGAGGACGAGACCACCTCGGTCGGGGAGGTCGCACGGCGGTGGCGGTTCCAGCACCAGGGGCGCTTCTCGGCCACGTACGCCGAGCGGTTCGGCGAGCCACCGAGCGCGACGCTGCGGCGCACGCGGACCGCGGCGGAGTGACGCCGTTGCGTGAGCCGTGGGCGTGACGGAGCCGCTCCGCTGGTACCGACCGGATCCGGGCAGCGCGACGGCGGGGACACCGGTGCTGCTCTGGCTGCACGGCGGGGGCTTCTTCCGCGGCGGCCCCGACCAGCCCGAGGCGCACGCCGTCGCCGCCGCGCTCGCGCGGCGGGGCGTCACGGTGGTGACCGCGGACTACCGCCTCGCGCCCGTCCCGGGCACGGCCTGGCTGCCCGTTCGTGCGGGACGAGGACGGGTCCGCTACCCGCTGCCGCTCCACGACGTGCTCGAGGCACTCCGCGAGGTGCGGGACGCGGTCGGCGACGGCGTCGTCCTCGGGGGTGCCAGCGCGGGCGCGTGCCTCGCTGCGGCGGCAGCGCTGCGGGCGTCCGACGCCGGCACGCCGACCGTGGGCGCGGTGCTCGCGTACGGCTTCTTCCACGCGGTGCACCCGCGCACCGTCGACGCCCGGGCACGGTCCCGCCGGCACCGGCGGGTGACCCACGCGCGCTGGGCGCTCGACGTGATGAACCGGAACTACGCCGGCTCCCGACGGGCCCTGACTGCGCGCGACGCGTTCCCGGGCGGGCACGACCTGGCGGGGTTCCCGCCGTCGCTCCTGGTGCACGCCGAACACGACAACATGCGCGCCTCGGGGGACCGGTTCGCCACCGAGCTCGCGGAGGCCGGGACCGCCGTCGAGCACCACGTCCTCGCGGGCAGCCGGCACGCCTTCCTGAACCACCCCGGGACCGACGCGTTCTCGCAGGGGGTCGACCGCATCGCGGAGTGGCTGCTCGCCCGTCGGCAGCACGCGGCGGACGGGGCCAGACTGGGGGCATGACCCGCGCGCTCCTGATCGTCGACGTCCAACGCGACTACTTCCCCGGCGGAGCGTTCCCGCTCGTCGACCCCGAGGCCGCCGCGGAGACGGCGGCGCGGGTCCTCGCCCAATTCCGTGCCGCGGAGGAGCCGGTCGTGCACGTGTTCCACGTCGCCACCGGCCCGGACGCCACCTTCTTCCGCCCGGGCACCGAGGGGCTGGCGTTCCACCCGGCGGTCGCCCCGCGCGACGGCGAGGCGGTCGTCGAGAAGCACGCCCCGAACAGCTTCGTCGGCACCGACCTGCGCGAGGTCCTCGACGCCGCGGACGTCGACGAACTCGTCGTCGTCGGGATGATGAGCAGCATGTGCGTCGACTCGACCACCCGGGCGGCGCACGAGCTCGGGTACCGCTGCACCGTCGTGGCCGACGCCTGCGCTGCACCGGACCTGGCGTTCGGCGACGTGACCGTGCCGGGAGCGGCCGTGCACGCGGCGTTCATGGCGGCGCTCGACGGCAGCTTCGCGACCGTGGTGTCGAGCGACGCGTTCCTCGCCGCCTGACACGGATCAGTCCGTCGCGCCCCGCGGCGGATCGACGAGCAGGCCCACACGGTCGGCCAGGTAGTCCGCGAGCGGCACGGTCGCACCGGCCGCCGCCGACCAGCGGACGAGCGGCACCCCGCCGACGATCGAGAGCACGCCGACGCCGTCGACCAGGGACCCGTCGAGCGGGATCGGCGTCGCGCCGTGGTTCACGGTGTCGCCGGGCGCGAAGTGCCCCTTCGCCGCCGCCGCACGGTAGGCGCGCCGGACCTCGGCGGACACGGACTGGTACTGCGCCCGGCCCGGGTCCGTGACGCGTGTGATCGACCCCGTCGCCCACACCCGTCCCGCGGTCTCGTCCGACGACCCGATCAGCAGCGCTCCCACGCGCCACACCCGACCCAGTGACCGGATCGTCGGCTCGCGGCGGATGCCGAGCACCGGCCGTGGCTCGACGTACTCGCCGAGCGCCTCGTCGTGCACGCCCGCGTCGCGCAACCGGTGGGCGGCCTCGTCGATGAGCCGCTGCGCGCCCTGCACCCCGTCCGTCACGGTCCCCGAGCGTAGTCCGGCGTCGCACGACCGCTCGGAATGCCGGTGCGCCCCCTACGGTTGCACGGACCGGAACGAGGAGGGTCACGTGGGCATCGTGCGGTGGTTGTTCGACGCGCAGCTCGTCATCGGCGACCAGACGGTGCTCTGGCGCGAGGTGATCGGCAACGTCTTCGGCCTGCTCAGCGCCCTGGGCGGCATGCGACGCAAGGTCTGGGCGTGGCCGGTCGGCATCCTCGGGAACGCGTTGCTCTTCACCGTCTTCATGGGCGCGCTCTTCGACACCCCGAACCCGGTCAACCTGCTCGGCCAGGCCGGCCGCCAGGTGATGTTCGTCGTCGTGAGCGTCTACGGCTGGTACCGCTGGACGCACCGTCCGGACGAGGCCACGACCGTGATCGAACCGCGGTGGGCCTCTTGGCGGACCCGCGGGCTGCTCGTGCTCGCGCTGGTCGGCGGCACCGCCGTCCTGACCCCGGTGTTCCGCGCGCTCGGCTCGTACGAGCCGGTGTGGAGCGACGCCTGGATCTTCGTCGGCTCGGTCCTGGCGACCTACGGCATGGCGAAGGGCTGGGTCGAGTTCTGGCTGATCTGGGTGGCGGTCGACCTGGTCGGCGTGCCCCTGCTGTTCTCCGCCGGGTACTACGCCTCCGGCGCGATGTACGTCTTCTACGGGGTCTTCACGCTGACCGGCTTCTTCGTCTGGGCGGCGCAGCGCCGGAAGCCGAGCGCAGCTCCGATCACGGTCGGCTAGGCTCCGGGGAACCGCAGAGCGCGGGTACCCCCTTCCGGGGAGCAGACAGCGGACGTCCGGTCCGCTGGGATGGTCGGATGGCACACGAGCACGAGGGTCGACTCGAGGACGAGCAGTCCCTCGCCGAGCGCATCGTCCGCGGCGCGATCCGGGCCTACCGCCTGCACCCCTTCGACGACGTGGACGCCTCGGTGGTCGCCGAGGTCACCGGCGTCGACCCGCTCGTCGTCGAGCGGCTCTTCCCGACCTGGGACGCGCTGCTCCTCGTGACCTACGACCGGTGGACGCAGCTCCGCGGCACCCGTCGCCAGAAGCCCCCGTCGTGCACGATCGAGCACCTCCGGATGACGCTGGCCGAGGACGTCGCCGACCCGGGGCTGGTCCGGGTGCTCGCCGGTGTCGTGACCATCGCGTCCTCGGACAACGAGTTCGCGGAGCTCTTCCGGAAGCGGTTCGAGGAGCACGTCGAGGAGGTCACCACCGGACTCCAGCGCGACGCGGACGCCGGACACGAGGACCTCGCGATCCCGGCGTACCAAGCGGCCACGCAGCTCCTCGCCGTGCAGGAGGGACTGCAGATCCAGATGCTCGTCCGGCCGCACGTCGACGTCCTCGTCGAGTTCGACCGCGCCGTGCGGACGCTCCGTCAGGGCTGGCGCGAGCGCGAGGTGCCGGCCTGGGACCTCGACGAGGCCGTCCTCACGAGCTGAGAGCGGGCCTCGCGATGGCAGGCCCCCGCCGGCACCTGCGTGGCGCACCGTCAGGAGCGCGTCAGGCGCGCTTCCGGCGCCGCCACGAGGCGATCTGCCGCAGCGTCACCTTCGACCCGTACTGGGCCACCGAGTGCCGGAACAGGTACTCGGCGAACCAGAGCAGCAGCCCCGCGGCGACGAAGACCTCGACGATGCACACCACCGACTCCGTCACGCTGAGCGAGCCGACGGCGTTCCGCACCATCGCCGTGATCGGCGTGAAGGTCGGGAAGTACGTGAAGAACTGCGCCACGGGGGACGAGGGCGTCGTCATCACGAAGAACGCCGCGTAGAGCGGGATGATCAGCGCGAAGATCGCCGCCGACTGCAGTGCCGACGCGTCCTTGATCGAGGGCACCGCGGCCCCGACGGCCACGAACAGGCCGGAGGCGAGCAGCACGCCGCCGACGAGCAGCAGCGCCCCGACGACCATCCGCCACGGGTCGACCGCGAGCCCGCCCAGCCGCGAGGCCACCAGCGGGAGGGCCGCGAGGGCGACGAGCAGTCCGGGCACGACGAAGACCCCGACCTGCACGAACCCGACGAGCAGCATCGCGACGACCTTGCCGCGGATGAGGTCCCCGGCGGTGACCGTGGTGAGGATCATCTCGGAGATGCGGTTCTCCTTCTCCTCGACGACGACCGTCACCATGCGCGTGGCGAGCAGGACGACCAGCCCGAAGAACGCGGCGACGTAGAGGAACGGCGGCACGATCGACAGCCAGCCCGGTGCCACCTGGCCGTCGGCGTACGTCGTCAGGTCGGTCTGCGGCGGGGACCGGAGCAGCTCGACCGCCTCGTCGTCGCCGACCGAGGCCGCGACGCTCTGCTCGAGCACCCGCTCGGCGAGCGTCGAGTAGCCGCCGTTCTCGAAGAGGCCGCGGTCCGCGCCCTCGACCCGGATCGCCGTCGTCGCGGGGGAGGACGGGAACGTGATGAAGGCGTCGAGCGTGCCCGCCCGGACGGCCGCCCGGTCGGCAGCGGGGTCGTCCGAGGGGGTCCCGCCCCAGCGCTTCGCGATCGTCTCGGACACGAGGCCGGAGCGGTCGACGTAGTGGAACGGCACTTTCGACGCCGCGGCGCTCGACACGACGGAGTCCGACCCGGCGGCCTGACCGAGCCCGACGAGCAGGGAGACGACGACGATCACGACCGGCAGCGCGAGGGTGCCGATCCAGAACGCGGGCTTCTTGACCGCGCGGACGAACTCGAACCGGACGACCGTCCCGAGCCGGCTCACGCCGCGGCCCCAGCAGGCGCCGGCGCAGCGGACCAGGCGGACCCGGCTGCTCCGTCGTCCGCCCCGGCGTCGTGGCCGTACACCTGCACGAAGATCTCGTCGAGCGGGATCCGACGCATCTCGAACCCGCTCACGTGCACGCCGGCGGACACGAGGGACGCCAGGATGTCCGAACCGTCCGCAGCCGCGGCCGACGTCGGCACGAGGTACGCGACGTGGCCCTCGTGTCGGGCGAGCCGGTAGAGCGGCGACCGCGGGACGGTGCCGTCGAGGAGCACCTTCGCGACCGCGCCGCCGAAGGCGTCCTGCACGTCCGGGATGGTGCCGTAGGCGGCGGCCCGGCCGTCCTTCAGCAGGAGGATCCGGTCGCAGAGCCGTTCGACCTCGTCCATGTGGTGCGTGACGAGGACCACCGTCGCGCCGTCGGCCTTGCGCTCCGCGACGAGGTCGAGGAGCAGGCGACGGTTCACCGGGTCGAGGCCCTTGGTCGGCTCGTCGAGGATGAGCAGCCGCGGGCGGTCCATGATCGTGATGCCGAGCTGCACCTTCTGCTGCTGGCCGCCGGAGAGCTTGTCGACGCGGAGCTTGGCGCGGTCGGCGAGGCCCACACGGGCGAGGTAGTCGAGGCTCCACGCCGTCGCCTCCGGCCGACGCAGCCCGCGCAACGTGCCGAAGTACGTCATCACGTCGATGACGCTCTCCTTGCGGTACAGCCCTCGTTCCTCGGGCAGGTACCCGATGCCGCCGGTGGCCGGACGGTAGTCGGCGCCGTCGATGGTCAGGGTGCCGGCCGTGGGCGTGGTGATGCCGAGCAGGGCTCGGATCGTCGTGGTCTTGCCGGAGCCGTTGCTGCCGAGCAGGCCGAAGGTCTCGCCTGGGGCGACGTCGAACGACAGACCGTCGACCACGTTCCGGTCGCCGAAACGCATCACGAAGTCCCGCACGTCGATGGCCGCACCGCTCATGGGGCGACCCTACCGGCCGCGCCTGACGGCCCCGGCCGCGCGATGGCCGTGGCGCCGCACCGGGACGGGCTGGAGGCGCGGTGCCTGCCCGCACCGCGCCTCCAGTCCGCCTGCTGGTCACGTCGAGGACGTGACGCGTTCCGTCAGGAACGCAACCAGGCGGTCCCCACACCCGACAGTGCGCCGTCTGCCACCGGCGCGGAGGCGAGCAGGAGCTCGCCGGCGGGGAGTGCGTACGGCTCGTCGCCGAACACGGTCACGCTCGTCCATCCGTTCGGCCGACGGAACGCCAGCACGTCGTCGCGGCCGGTCTCGAGCCACTCGAGGTGCTCCTCGGACTGCAGCTGCCCGCGCAGGCCCAGCGCCTTCCGGTACAGGTTCAGCGTCGAGTCGGGGTCGGCGTCCTCCGCCTCGACCGAGGAGTCGCCGAACCAGGACGGCTGCGGCAGGTGCGAGCCGCCGTCGCCGAAGCCGAACGACGGGCCCTGGCGCGTCCACGGGAGCGGTACGCGGCAGCCGTCGCGGCCGACGTCGACGCCCGGGTTCCGGAAGAACGCCGGGTCCTGCCGCTCGGCGTCCGGGACGTCACCGACCTCGTGCAGGCCGAGCTCCTCGCCCTGGTACAGGTACGCCGACCCGGGGAGCGCGAGCTCGAGGAGCGTCGCCGCCTGCGCCCGCCGGAGTCCGAGCGACCGGTCGAGGTCGTCCTGCGACCCGCCGGCCAGGAGCCACGCGGCACCCTGCTTCTGCTCGTCGCCGTTCCGTGCGGGCAGGGCGTAGCGGGTGGCGTGCCGGACGACGTCGTGGTTCGAGAACACCCACGTGGTCGAGGACCCGGACTGCTCGGCGAGGCCGAGGTTGAACTCGATGATGCTCCGGAACTGCCCGGCGTCGAAGTCGGCCTCGAGCAGGTCGAAGTTGAACGCCTGACCCAGTCCCTCGGCACTCGCGTAGCGGGCGCGCCGGTCGGCGGCGACCCACGCCTCCGCCACGGCCGTGCGGGCCGGGGTGTACTCGTCGAAGACCTTCCGCCACTCGGCGTAGATCTCGTGCACGTCGTCGCGGTCCCACAGGATGTGCGAACCGTCCTTCGGCGCCGCGAGCACCTCGGCCCAGCTCGGCAGGGGCCCGGCCGGCAGGTCCTTCGCCAGGCCGTGCGCGACGTCGATGCGGAATCCGTCGACCCCGCGGTCCGACCAGAAGCGCAGCGTGTGCAGGAAGTCGTCGCGGACCTCGCGATTCGCCCAGTTCAGGTCGGGCTGCTCCTTCGCGAAGTTGTGCAGGTACCACTGGCCGTCGCCGACGGCGGTCCAGGCCGGGCCGCCGAAGATCGACACCCAGTCGGCGGGCGGCTCCGTGCCGTCCGGGCCGGTGCCGTCGCGGAAGACGTAGCGGTCGCGGGCCGGGCTGCCGGGCGGCGACGCGATTGCCTCGCGGAACCAGGCGTGCCGGTCGCTCGTGTGGTTCGGCACCACGTCGACGATCACCCGGATGCCCGCGCCGTGCAACGCCGCGACCATGTCGTCGAAGTCGTCGAGCGTACCGAGTCGGGGGTCGACGTCGCGGTAGTCGTCGACGTCGTAGCCGCCGTCGGCGAGGGCGGACGGGTAGAACGGGCTGAGCCAGACCGCCTCGATGCCGAGCGACGCCAGGTACGGCACGCGCGAGGTGACGCCGGGCAGGTCGCCGATGCCGTCGCCGTCCGCGTCGGCGAACGAGCGGGGGTAGATCTGGTAGACGCTCGCCTGGCGCCACCAGGTCTCGTCGGTGGTGGTCGCAGCGGGCTGGGCGAGGGTGTCGGTCACGACGGGCCTTCCGTTGTTCGTGGTGGTCATCACTTGATGGCGCCCTGCGTCACCCCGGCCATCACCCAGCGCTGGGTGACGAGGTAGACGACGATCGCCGGTGCCATCGCCATCAGGTACGAGGCGAAGGACACGTTGTAGTTGTTGCTGAACTGCGTCTGGAACATCTGCTGCAGCACGGGCAGGGTCTGCAGCGCCGGGTCGGAGGTGATCAGGGACGGCATCACGAAGTCGTTCCAGGACGCGAGGAACGCGAAGATGCCGACGGTGGCGCTCATCGGTGCGAGGAGCGGGAACACCAGCCGCCAGAACACCTGGCCCGTGCTCGCACCGTCGATGCGTGCACTCTCCTCCAGCTCCGCCGGGATCGACCGCAGGAACGCGGTGAAGAGCAGCACGCTGAAGGACAGCTGGAACATGACGTGCAGGACCGCGACGCCGAGCGGGTTGTCGAGGTGCGCGAGGCCGGTGAGCTTCACCTGGGACAGCGCGAGCACCGGGAACGGCAGGAACATCGCGGCGAGCAGGTAGAAGAACGACCAGCGGAACAGCCGACGGTCCCAGTTGCGCGCGATGGCGTAGGCGGTGAACGAGGCGAGCAGGATCGTGCCCACGACGGTGATCGCGGCGACGAACACCGAGATGCCGAAGGCCCGCGGGAAGTCGGTCAGCTCCCACGCCTGCACGAAACCGTCGACGCTGAACGGCGCGGGCAACGAGAAGGCGTTGCCGTCGACCGCCTGCGGGGTGGTCTTGAACGCCATCGTCACGGTCACGTACAGCGGTACGAGCACGGACAGGGCGCAGAGCACGAGGACGACGGTGACGGGCCAGTTCGCCCGCGCGCCACGGCGGCCCGAGGTGCGGTCCGCGTCCACCGACCGGATGGTGCCCGTGGCGGTCGTGCCCGGGCGGAGGGGTGCTTGCAGGGTCATCAGAGCGCTGCCTTCCCGCGGGTGGCCCGCAGCTGGATCACGGCGATCACGACCGCGATGACGAAGAAGATCGTGGCGTTCGCCATCTGGTAGGCGTAGTCGCCGCCGTTGAAGCCCTTGAAGATGCTCATCGCGACGCTCGTCGTCGAGGTGCCGGGGCCGCCGTCGGTCAGGCCGACGATGATGTCGTAGGAGTTGAGGAAGTTCTTGAACCCGATCACCAGGTTGATCAGGATGTAGCCGGCCGTCAGCGGCGCGGTGATCGAGACGAGCTGTCGCCACGAACTCGCACCGTCGAGCGCCGCCGCCTCGTACACCTCGCCGGGGATCGACAGGACCCCGGCGATGTAGATGAGGAGCGTCGACGGGATCGCCTGCCAGGCGGTCACGATGACGATCGCGACCCAGGCCAGGTCGGGGTTCGCCAGGATGCTCTGTTCCAGCGGTGCGAAGCCGAGCGCGGTCGCGATGGCCGGCAGCGAGTTCGCGAACAGGAACGAGAACACGTAGGCGATGACGATGCCGGAGATCACCATCGGCAGGACGAACACCGCGCGGAGGGCGATCTTGCCGCGCACCTTCGACGTGAGCGCGATCGCGAGCAGGAACGCCACCGCGTTGACGACGAGCACCGTCACGAACGAGAAGCCGATCGTGAACAGGTAGGCCTGCAGGATCGCGGGGTCGGAGAATACGGCGACGTAGTTCGTCAGGCCGATGAACCGGAACTCGCCGAAGCCGACGGAGTTCGTGAAGCTCAGCACGATGCCCATCACCGCGGGGAGCGTGATCGCGAGCGTGAAGAGCAGGAGCGTGGGCAGCAGGAAGGCGAGGAACAGCGGATCGAGCCGCCCGCCGCGGCGTCGCGTCCTCGTCGCCCCGGACTGGAGGCGCGGTGCGGCACCGCCCCGTCGGCGTCGGCCCGCCGTCGTCACGGCTTCGGTGGTCGTGGTTGCCATGCGGGTCTCCTTACGCGGCCGTGCGGAGCGCCAGGCGCGCCCAGTCGGCGTCGAGGGTGCGGAGCTGTCGCTGCGGGTCGCCGCCGAAGGCGATCGACTGCGCGTAGTTCGCGACGGGGATCTCGGCGGGCACGAGCTGTGAGGCGCCGAGGGAGAAGGCGGCGTCGTCGTAGTACGACTGCATGCCGGCGAGGGCGGGGTTCGCGGCCGGGGGAGCGTCCTTACGCACCCCGAAGCCGTTGTTGTCCGCGTTGTAGCGGTCGTTCACCGCCGGGGTCATCAGGTAGCGGAGGAACTCGCGTGCGGCCTCCTGCTTGCGCGACGCTTCGGGGATCCAGAGCGCGAGGTCGACGTTGACGCGCACCTTGTTGTCGGCGGGGTCGTCCGTGACGGGCAGCGGGAACGTGCCGAGGTCCGTGTCCGGGTTCGTCTTCGCGATCTCGCCGAGCGCCCACGGCCCCTGCAGGTACATCGCGGCCTTCCCCTGGGCGAAGGCGGTGTTGCCGTCGCCGTACCCACGGCTCGCGGCACCCTGCTGGTGCCACCGCAGCAGTTGCGTCATGCGTTCCATCGGCGCTCGGAAGTCCCGCTCGAAGGAGACCGACGAGCCCTTCCCGACGGCCGTGCCCTCGCGCCGGAGCGCATCGAAGAACCGGGGGAGGTCGACCATGCCGCCGACCGAGTAGTCGAACATGCCCTGGGCGATCGTCCAGTTGTCCTTGAACGTGCCGTAGATCGGCGCGATGCCGGCCTTCGTCAGCCGTTCGCAGACGTCGGTGAACTCGCTCCACGTCGTCGGGACGTCCAGACCCTGCTGCGCGAAGCGCCGCTTGTCGTAGATCACGGACGCGGCGGTGACCGAGTACGGCAGAGCGCTCTTCCGGCCCGGGTGGTCGGCGGTCTGCTCGAGCAGCGGCCAGAGGTCCGGGTTGATCGTGTCCGCCTCGGGCAGGTCGGACAGGTCCGTGAGGGCCCCGTGTTCGACGAACGGTGCGACCGAGAAGTTGTAGTTCCAGCAGCCGAGGTCCGGCGGCCGGTTCCGGACGAAGTTCGCGGACATGCTCGACGTCGAGTCTCGGATCACCCGGATCCGTGACTGGCTGGCGTGGAACCGGGCGATGACGTCGTCGAAGTAGCCGATGACCTCGGGCTTCGAGACGTAGAAGGTGATCGTCTCGGGGCGGCTGCCGGAGGAACCGAGCGGGGCGCATCCGGCGAGGGCCAAGCCCGCTCCGATCCCGCCCGCGCCGAGCAGGAACCCGCGGCGGCTGACCGCTGCGCTCCCCGTGGTGGCGTGTCGTGTCACGTCGTCTCCGTCCGTGGCGGACCCGGCGTCCCTGCCGTTCCGTCCGCGGTCCGGCTCCGGTGCCGCCCGCACGACTAAATGTAGCGAGAAAATCTAATCACGCAAGCAAGTCCTCCCGCGATAGGGTCACGACATGCCGCCGCACCGGGGAACGAGCGCAGGGACGCTGCTCGCACACGCCTTCTCCGTCGGCGCCTTCACCGCGACCGAGGCCATCGACGGCACCGGGCTCACCCGCTCCACCGTGCTGGCCGCCTGCGAGGAGCTCGTCCGGCTCGGCTGGCTGCGCGAACTCGACGACGCGCGTGCCGCGGGGGAGTACCGGATGGGCCGGCCCGCCCGCCGCTACGAACTCGAGGAGCGCGCCGGGGTCGTCGTCGGCGTCGATGCCGGGCAACACCGCGTCACGGTCCTCGTCGCCGACCTCCGCGGCCGGGTGCTCGCCCGCGCCGAGGAGTCCCTCGGCGCGTCCGGCCTCGACGTCCCCGTCCGCCTCGGCGTCGTCGCGGACACCGTCGCGTCGGCGCTCGCCGCGGTCGACGCCCTGCCCGAGCGCGTCCTCGTCACGGCGCTCGGCATCCCCGCCCCGGTCGACGTCGGTGGGGCCTCGCCCGGCGACGGCGGGTTCTGGGACCGGATGAACCCGGGCTTCGCCGGGGCCGTTCCGGGTGCTCGGGTGGTGGTCGAGAACGACGCGAACCTGGCGGCGATCGCGGAACGGCCGAACTCCGGTGCGGCGTCCTTCGCGGCGCTGCTGTCCGGCGAGCGGTTCGGTGCGGGGCTCGTCGTCGACGGTGTCCTGCTCCGCGGGGCACACGGCGGCGCCGGGGAGATGCGGGTCCTCGGACTGGTCGACGGCGTCGGGTCGTCGGACGGCATCGGAGCCGCGGCCCGGACGCTCGTGGCCGAACTCGTCCCGACGGACACGTCCACCCGGTCCGGGGCGCTGACGCCGGCGTCCTCCGCGGCGGACGTGTTCGCCGCGGCGCGGGCGGGCGATCCCCTCGCGGCCGTGGTTGTGGACCGCCTGGGGGACCGGCTCGCCCGGGTGTGCGTCCTGCTGGCGAGCCTGCTCGACATCGACCGCGTGGTCGTCGCCGGTGCGATCGCCGAGCCGGCGTCGGCCGTGATCGACCGGGCGCGCTCGCTGCTCGACGAGTGGGACTACGACCCGGTACCCGAGATCGTCGCGTCGGCGCTCGGCGGCGACGTCGTCGTGCTCGGGGCGGTGGCGCACGCCCTCGACGCCGTGCGCGCGGACCCGCTCTCGTTCTCGGTGCGGGCGGACCGGCCGCGGGCCGGGCGAGCGGTCAGCCCGGCGCCGGTCCGCTGACCGTCACCGGTCAGGCCGTCAGCGTGTGGACGGCCTCGATGATCGTCGCCACCTCGGTCCGCGCGGTGTAGTCGACCTGGACGTCCGCGAATCGGATCACCCGGTCGGCGTCGACCACGAACACGGACGGGAAGGGGATGCGAGCACTGTCGTCGGCGTTGCTGTCCGCGACGTCGAACCCGAGGGTCGTGTGCGCCTCCCGGGCCTCCGGGCTCGGCTCGGTGACGATGCCGAGCCGACCCGCGAGGGCGTTGCCCGGGTCCGAGCGCACCGGGAACGCGAGCTCGCCGTTCGCGATCGCCGCCTCGGAGCCCTCGGGGGTCTGTGGCGACACCGCGACCAGACGCGCCCCGAGCGCGTCGAGTCCGGGGAGGAGCTCCTGCTGGTAGGTGCGGAGGGTGAGGTTGCAGTACGGGCACCATGCGCCGCGGTAGAAGACGAGGACGGCCGGACCGTCGCCGATCGTCTCGGCGAGCGTCGTCGTCCCGCCGGTCGGGGTGAGCAGCTCGGCGTCGGGGAAGCGGTCCCCGACACGTGCGACCGATCCGGGGAGGCCGGCGGCCCGCAGGTCGGCCTGTTCGCCGTCGAAGACCGCGGACAGCTCGGGGCCGATCTGTCCGGTGAAGCCCTCGTTGAAGGTGTCGACCTGTTCTGCGATGGACGGGTTGGGCATCGGTGACCACCGGGTGTGGTCGACGGCTGTCGACGTCCGGAGCCTAGGCACGGGTGGCGACCGGCAGCCCCGTCGGCGTCACGGAACGTCACGGGCGAACCCGACACGAACCCGACCAAACCGATGCGGGGCGGGCGTCGAATCACCTGCAACGACCGGGAAACACCCGGAGCGCTCACCAGCCGCACGGAGCTGGTTCTCCACCCCGTTCCGGGGTGTGTTCGGCGCGCACACAGCAGACCGCGCCGAGCGCGACACAGCAAAGGAACGAAGACATGCGCAAGAGCCTCAAGACCTCGATCACCCTCGCCACCACCGGCGCCCTCGTCCTCGGTGGCGCGGCGTTCGGCGTCTCGGCCGCCCAGGCCTCGACCCCGGCGATCCACACCGTCTCCTCGTCCTCCTCGAAGATCCCGGCCCCGGTCGCGTCGGTCCCCGAGGTCAAGGGCGGCAACACCGCCGTCGCGCTCGACAAGAGCTTCACCGACGCGCTCACCTCGCTGAAGCTCACCCCGGGTGTCTCGGGCAACGCGAAGCTCGACAACGGTTCGGTGTCCTTCCCGATCACGGCCGGCTCGGTCACCTACTGGTCCCCGGACGGCGACTACCGTCCCTACGTGCAGGGCCTGCTCGACCACGGCGACTCCGGCCTCACGCTGACCGCTGGCTCGACGAAGGTCACGCTCGAGAACTTCGTCGTGAACCCGGGCTCCTCGAAGCTCTACGGTGACGTCGCCCTGAACGGCAAGGTCGTCGCGTCGAACGCCTACCTCTTCGAGCTCTGGGGTGGCTCGCTCAAGCCGCTGCAGCTCGAGGGCGACAACGCGGTCCTCACCGGCACCACCGTGCACATCTCGCAGGACGCCGCGGACCTGCTGAACAAGACGTTCAGCACCGACGCCGTCAAGCGCGGCATGCTGGTCGGCACCGCGACCATCACGGCGCAGATCAAGTAACTCCCGCTCCCGTCGAACGGCGTCGTCCCCTCCGGGACGGCGCCGTTCGTGCGTGCACCGCCGGGTCAGTGCGCGGTCGGCACCAGGCCGTGCAGGGCCGCCCACTGCAGCAGCATGATCGTCTTGCCGTCGGTGATCCGACCGTCGTCGAGCATCGCGATCGCGTCCGCCCCGGGGAGCTCGAGCACCTCGATGTCCTCGCCCTCCCCGGCCAGTCCGCCGCCGGACTCGACCCGGTCGGCGGGGGAGTAGGCGCCGACGTAGCAGAGCACGCGCTCCGTGACCGAACCGGGGCTCATGAACGCGTCGAACACGAGCGTCAGCGGGCCGAGTTCGACGCCGAGCTCCTCGCGTGCCTCGCGGCGGACCGCGGTCTCGGGGTCGTCGTCGTCGAGCAGCCCCGCGGCCGTCTCGACGAGCATCCCGTCCGGGTGGCCGTTGACGTACGCCGGGTACCGGAACTGCCGCGTGAGCAGGACGGTGCCGCGTTCCGGGTCGTAGGGCAGCACGGTCGCGCCGTTGCCGCGGTCGTAGGTCTCGCGCTGCTGCGTCGTCCAGCGGCCGTCGCGTCCGCGGACGTCGAAGGTGGTCCGGCGCAGGACATGCCAGCCGTCCGACGTCACCTCGACGTCACGCACGACCACGTCCGGGTTGCGCCGCAGGTCACGGCCGGTCAGGTGGAGTCCGGTCCGCCCGCGGCTGTCGGGTCGGTCGGCTCCTCGGTCGTCTCGCACGCTGCGACCGTACCGGACGGAGGACCCGGTCAGCCCCGGCGGAAGAAGTCGTCGTAGCTCGGCTCCGGCGGGACCCCGCCGTGGATCCGAGCGTGCACGAGTGCGTCGATCTCGTCGGGGTGGCGCATGCCGCGGCGGTGCCACTCGGTGGGCTGGCGGCGGAGCTCGGAGAGGTGGTTCGCGGACATGCGGTCACGCCCCGAGGGTGACGACGGTCATGGCGATGGAGGCGATGGTCACCGCGACGATGCCGGTACCGGTGGCCACGACGGCGAGCAGCCGCGCGCGGGATGCCTCGCGGACCTCGGAGAACTGCGAGTGCGTCTCGATGGTGGTCATGGCCGGTCCTTCCTCGGTCGGGCGCGCCGCCCGACGGCGACGAGACCAGCATCCCGCGGAAGTACCTAGTTCGTCTAACTAGTAGTTCGATGCGTTCGCATATCGGACGACCGCGGGTCAGACGCCCTTCCGCAGCATCGCCGGAGCCGACCGGACCGCCTCGACTGAGGCGTCCGACGGTGCGTCGTCCGCGTGCATCGCCTCGGTCATCTCCTCGAAGAACGCGCTCATCTCCGCGACCGTCTGCGGGGAGAGCCGGTCCGCGGCGGCGATCATCCGGGCGTGCACGTCGGTGAGCTCGGTCCGCACCCGGTCGTCACCGCTCGCCGTCGCGGTGAGCAGCACGCCACGCCGGTCGTCCGGGTCGGCGCGGCGCTCGACGTGCCCGGAGCCGACGAGCCGTTTCACGAGCGCCGTCGTCGAGGCGGTCGTGATGCCGAGGTGCGTCGCGAGTCCGGTCGGGCTGACGGTCTCGCCGTGCTTGCCCGCGCGGAGGAGGAACCGGACGGCCTCCATGTCGGTGCCGTTCATCCCCATGTTCGAACGGGTGCGCTGCCGCATCTCGACCTCGGCCGAGCGGTACCGACGCATCGCGTTGAGCAGGCGGACCCCGCCGTTGGACGCGCGGTCCGGGTACCAGTACCCCGACTCGTCGTACGTCTTGTCCTGCGCCATGCGGCACCTCTTCCCGTCCCGGCGGACACTACCGACGGCGGCCGGTGGACCGGGGTACGTCCGGGTCAGCCAGCGCTCGACGTGCGGAGCCCGTGCTCCCCGGTCGTCTCGCCGGCAGCGGCGAGCGTGACCTGTGCGGGGTCGCCCGTCCGCTCCAGGACCGCGCGCTGCCGGGCGGCCCCGGTGCCGAGTCGGAACAGGTCGGCGACGCCACGTTCGACGAGCTGGTCGTCCCCGTTCGCGACGAGCGCGGGCATCACCTTCGCGAGGAGCGTCGCGACCACCTCGCGGGCGGGCGCCGGCTCCCAGGTGGTCGGGTCGACGAGCGTGCCGTCGAGTCCGCTCACGGCAGCGCACCAGTTCGCGAGCCGGACCGAGCACGCGGCACCGTCGGGCGCGGGGCGTCCGTCGTGCCAGTCGGCCACCGCCGTGTCCGCGAGTGCCCGGACGAGGCCGGCGAGGGCCACGGTCGTCCCGGGGTCGAGCGGCACGTCCGCGACCCGGACCTCGACGGTCGGGTGGTGGTGCGAGAGCCGTGCGTCGAAGTACAGCATCCCGGGGTCGAGGAGGGCACCGGTACCGAGCAGGGTCTCGGTCACGGCCCGGTAGCGAGCGGCGCTGCCGTAGCACTCCATCGGACCGGCGGACGGCCACTGGCTCCAGGCGACCGACCGCCAGCTCGCGTGCCCGGTGTCGACCCCGTCGTGGATCGGCGAGTTGGCGGCGAGCGCGAGCAGCACCGGCGTCCACGTCCGGATGCGGTCGAGGACGGCCACGCCCTCCTCCGCGTCGGCGATGGCGACGTGCACGTGCAGTCCGCAGGAGAGGATGCGGCGGGGGAGGCTGCCGTAGCGCGCGATCATCCGACGGTAGCGCTCGTCGTCGGTCGGGTGCGGGACCACCCTGGTGGGCGACGTCGCGACCGGGGCGGCGCGGCTGCAGAAGGTCCTGGCGAGTCGGTCGGCGAGCGCGCGGTTGGCGACGACCTCGGCACCGAGTGCGCGCAGGGAACGGTGCGGGCTCGTGATCACCTCGAGCATCTCGCGGTGGAGTTCACCGGTCAGCGTCGCGTCCTCGCCCCGTTCGGCCGCGCGGGCGAGCAGCCGCCCCGCGATGGGTGTCGGCAGTCCGGTCCGTCCGTCCACCAGGAGCAGTTCTTCCTCGACACCGATCGTCCGCATGGACCCAGTCGACCCCCGTCGGGGTGGGACGTCACCCCCGGCGAGCCGGATCGCGCGGCCCTCCCGCGGCCGGAGCCCGTCAGCCGCTGACCCGGACCCCGGTGCGCTCCTCGGAGACGTCCCACAGTCGCCGGGCGGCCGCGTCGTCCGTGAAGGGCTTCCAGAATCCGAGACGAGCGGGCGGGCCGCCGATGGTCCGGCGTGGTCCGGAGAAGGTGTCCGCGCCGTCGGGGTCGGTCGCGGCGAGGAGTGCCGGTCCGGCGGCACTCGCCACGGTGCCGGCGATCCCGAGCCGGGCGAGCAGCACGACGATCCGCCGCTCGGCGCCCGCGCGCTCTCGGCCCATCCCGGGCTGTGCGGCGAGCAGGTTCGTCGGGGAGATCCCCGGATGCGCCAGGTTGCTCGTGATGTCCCACCCCGCCGCGCGGCTGCGTCGGTCGAGCTCGCGCGCGAACAGCCCGACGGCGATCTTCGACGCCGTGTACGCGCGCATCGGGTCGTGGTCCACCCGGGCGTCGAGGTCGTCCAGGTCGATGCTGCCGCTCCGGGCCGCGATGCTCGTCTGGTGCGTGACCCGTGCCCGACCGGCGCGGAGCAGCGGCAGGAGACCGAGCGTCAGGGCGAAGTGACCGAGGTGGTTCGTGCCCATCTGCAGCTCGGATCCGTCGACGGTCTCCTGCCGGTGCGGGGGCCGCATCACACCGGCGTTGTTCACGAGGATCCCGACCGGACGGCCGTCGGCGAGCGTCTCGTCGACGAACGCCCGCACCGACGCGAGTGACGACAGGTCGAGGCGCGCGGTCCGGACGTCGGCGCCGGGCACCTCGGAGCGGATGCCCGCGGCGGCGCGGGCGCCCTTCTCGGCGGAGCGGACCGGCAGGACGACCGAGGCGCCGGCGGCGGCGAGTCGTCCGGCGATCACACGGCCGATGCCGTCGCTCGCTCCGGTGACCACGGCGAGGGTGCCCGGCCGGACGGGGAACGTGGTGGGTTGCTGGGGCATGGGGGACCTTCCGCGACTGGCCGCCGATCGGCGGCGGACCCATCGTGCGCCGCTGCCGGGTCCGCAACCAGGGCCCGTCGGTCCACGGCTGCCCGGGCCGTGCCGGGGTCGTGTCCCGTCAGCCCGCGGCGACGGACGGCGACGGCTCCGCGGCGAGCCGGTCGGCGAGCCGGACGAGCCGTTCGTGACTGACGCTGCCCGGCACCGCCGTGTAGACGAGCAGGCGGTGCGACTGCTCCGGATCGAGCAGGGTCTGGCAGGACAGCTCGAGCGTCCCGACCTCGGGGTGCGCGAAGCGCTTCACGTCGGGAGGTCGGACACCGACCTCGTGCAGGTCCCACACCGCACGGAACCGCTCGTCCCGGCGGAGCAGGCCGGCCAGCGCGGCGGCTCGGGAGTGCGGTCCGCGGAGGGCGACGAGCTCGCGGAGTCCCGCGGCGTACACCCGGTCGAGCCGGTGTTGCTCGTCCGGTGGGTACGCGGTCCGCGCCGCGGGGTCGGTGAACCAGCGGTAGCCGAGGCTGCGCGCCGGTCCGACGCGGTCGTCCGGGTCGCCCGTCAGCGCCCGACCGAGCACCGTCTGCCGGAGGGTCTCGCCGAGTTCGGTGACGATCTCTGCGGGGGTGTCGACGAGGCGGTCGAGGATGCGGAGCATGCCCGGACCGACGTGCTCGCCGTCGCTGCCGCGGACCGGCGGTCGGTGTCCGGCGAGGCGGAAGACGTGGTCGCGTTCGTCGAGGGACAGGTGCAGCCCCTGGGCGATCGCGGAGACGAGCTGCTCCGAGGGGTGCGGCCCGGTCCCGCGTTCGAGCCGGGCGTAGTAGTCGGCCGACATGCTGCAGAGCGCGGCGACCTCCTCGCGGCGGAGCCCCTCGGTGCGACGACGCCGTCCGCGGGGGAGGCCGACGTCCTCGGGCTGCAACGCCGCGCGGCGGTGTCGGAGGAACTCGGCCAGGCCTGGACGGTCGATCGCGGTCACCCGTCCGTTCCTACCGGATCCCGGCCGACGGGACCACGGCCCGTCGATCCACCCCTGCCGAGCTCGTCGCGGTCGAGCACGTCGAGGTCGCGCACGGCGTACCGGTGGTGCTCCCACTCCTCCTCGAGGACGGTGTGCACGCAGGCGAGCACCGTCTCGGTGTGCGACGGCGCCCACGGGTTCGGCCGCGGTTCGTCGAGCTGCTCGGGCGTCACCGCGGCGAGGAACGTCGTCATGGCGTCGACCCGGTCCGCACGAACGGCGAGCACGTCCCCGAACGGCGGCGTCCCCGGAGTGAAGACGCTCGTGTCGTACCCGTCGGTCGCGTACTCCGTGTGCGGACGACCGAGCGGGTGGTACGGCCGTTCGATGCGGAGGACGGCGCCGCGGAGCCAGACGTCGGTGGCGGTGACGAGGTGCCGCAGGGTCTCGGCGAACGACCACTCCCCGTCGACCGACCGGTCGACCGTTCCGGCCGGCATCGCCACCGCGCGGGCGACGGTGGCGTCCCAGGTCCGCTGCACCGCGGCCCACGCCGCCCGGAGCCCCTCCGGGTCGCGGGCGCGGCGGAGCGACCGGCCGGGGAAGCGACGGTCGAGCTCGGCGTCGACGAGGGGCACCACGTCGACGCCGTTCACGAACAGCGTGCCGCCGGGTTCGAGCACCCAGGGGGAGTCGATCTCCACCCCGGCCACGTCGACCCCGCGCAGCACCGCCCCGCCGAGGAGCGTCCGGACGAACCGGGCCCCCCGCAGGTCCTCGTCGACGAACTCCCGTGCGCTCATGCGCCACACCGTAGCCCGCGAGGCCCGGACGGGGACACCCGTCGGGCGTGCGCTACCGGGGGATCGGTGCGAGCCGCTGCAACTGCGTCACGTGACCCGGCTCGAGCTCGTCGAGCGACGCCACCCCGAGCAGCCGCATCGTGCGCTCGATCTGCTCGGACAGGATCTGGATCATCCGGTCCACCCCTGCCTCGCCGCCCGCCATCAACCCGTAGAGGTACGCCCGCCCGACCATCGTGAACCGTGCGCCGAGCGCCACCGCGGCGACGATGTCCGCGCCGGACATGATGCCCGTGTCGAGGTGCACCTCGGTGTCCTTCCCGACCTCCTTGACGACCTCGGGCAGCAGGTGGAACGGGACGGGGGCGCGGTCGAGCTGGCGGCCGCCGTGGTTCGACAGGGTGATGCCGTCGACGCCCATCGAGGCCAGGCGCTTCGCGTCGGCGAGGGACTGGACGCCCTTGACGACGACCTTGCCGGGCCACTGGTCGCGGATCCAGGCGAGGTCCTCGTAGGTGACGGTCGGGTCGAACATGTGGTCGAGCAGTTCGCCGACGGTGCCCGACCACCGGTCGAGGGACGCGAACGCGAGCGGCTCCGTCGTGAGGAAGTCGAACCACCACCACGGCCGCGGGATCGCGTTCAGGATCGTCTTCACCCCGAGCTGCGGCGGGATCGAGAAGCCGTTCCGCTTGTCGCGCAGGCGGGCGCCGGCGACGGGCACGTCGACCGTGACGAGCAGCGTGTCGAAGCCCGCCTTCGCGGCCCGCTCGACGAGCGCCATCGACTTGTCGCGGTCCTTCCACATGTACAGCTGGAACCAGTTCCGTCCGTGCGGGTTGGCGTCGCGGACGTCCTCGATCGCGGTCGTGCCCATCGTCGACAGCGAGAACGGGATGCCCGCGCGGCCGGCGGCCCTGGCCCCGGCGCGCTCGCCCTCGGTCTGCATCATCCGGGTGAAGCCGGTCGGGGCGATGCCGAACGGGCGGGCCACCGGCGCACCGAGGACCTCGCGGGTGGTGTCGACCCGGGACACGTCGCGCAGGATCGCGGGGGTGAACTCGATGTCCTCGAACGCCTGGCGCGCCCGAGCGAGCGAGATCTCCGCCTCCGCCGCGCCCTCGGTGTAGTCGAACGCCGCCCGGGGCGTTCGTCGTGCGGCGATCGCACGGAGGTCCCAGACGGTCAGCGCGGACTCGAGTCGGCGCTTCCGGGCGTCCAAGGAGGGCTTCCTGAACTGCATGAGCGGGGCGAGGTCCCGCACCGTCGGCAGCTGTCGTGGCATACGGGTGCGCGCCGAGGACGCGGGCCCGCTCGATACGGCGGGGGCGCCGGTCGCGGGGTCGACGCGGTGCTGGTCGTCGGTCGTGGTCATGCGTGGCTCCTGACGGTGGTGCGGTGGCCGCGGGCGTCCGAGCCCGGAGCGGGGGTGTAGCGGACCGGTTCGACGGTCCGGGCGACGCGGTCGCGGAGTGCTGCGAGCGATGCTCCTCCGAGTCCGGCCAGCCCGTTCGCGCGGGCCTGCACGAGCACGTTGCCGAGCGCGGTCGCCTCGACGGGACCGGCGAGGACGGGCAGGCCGGTCCGGTCGGCGGTGAGCTGACAGAGCAGCCGGTTCTGGGACCCGCCGCCGACGACGTGCACGACGCGGACGTCCTTGCCGGTCACCTCGGTGATCGTGCGCAGCGTCTGGGCGTACGCCGCGGCGAGGGACTCCAGGATCGAGCGCACGACCTCGGCGGGGGAGGACGGCGCAGCGAGTCCGTGCGCGGTGCACCACGTCGCGATGCGCGCGGGCAGGTCGCCGGGCGCGGTGAAGACGTCGTCGGCGACGTCGAAGACGGTGACCGGGCTGGTGACCTCCGCGGCGGCGGCGAGCAGCGCCTCCAGGTCGACGCGGTCGCCACCGCGCTCCCAGGTGCGGACGCTCTCGGAGAGCAACCACAACCCGGACACGTTCTTGAGGAACCGGACGCGACCGTCGACGCCGCCCTCGTTCGTGCAGTTCGCGGCGCGTGCCGCGTCCGTCAGGACCGGCGCGTCGAGCTCGACGCCGACCAGCGACCAGGTGCCGGACGAGACGTAGGCGAAGTCGTCGTCGGTCGCGGGGACCGCGACCACCGCGGACGCCGTGTCGTGCGAGCCGACCAGCGTCACGGGGACGCCGCCGCCGAGGGACGGCAGGAGCGTGCCGAGTCGGTCGCCCGGGTCGCGCAGGTCGGGGAACAGGTCGTCCTGGAGGCCCGTGGCAGCGAGCAGGGTCTGGTCCCATCCGCGCGTGGTCGCGTTCACGAGCCCCGTGGTCGACGCGTTCGTCCGCTCGGTGGCCGCGACGCCGGTGAGCCAGTACCCGAGCAGGTCCGGCACGAGGAGGGCGCGGTCCGCGAGGTGGGCGTCCGGGTCGGCCGCGAGTTGGAACACGGTGTTGAACGGCAGGTGCTGCAGACCGTTCCGGGCGTACAGCTCGGCTGCGGGGACCCGCTCGTGCACGGGGGCGACGCCCGCCGTGTGCCGAGGGTCGCGGTAGTGGGACGGCAGGCCGAGCAGGCGTCCCTCGCGCAGGAGTGCGTAGTCGACGGCCCAGGAGTCGACGCCGATGCTCGCCAGGTCGGGGGAGCGGTGGAGCGCGTCGCGGAGCCCGGCCGTGACCTGCCGGTGGAGCTCGACGACGTCCCAGTGCAGGGCCTCGCGGCCGTCCTCGTACAGGGCGACCGGACCGTTCGGGAAGCGTGCGACCTGCTCCGTCCTGATGCCGTCCCGGCCCACGTGCGCGAGGACGACCCGGCCGCTCGTCGCGCCGAGGTCGACCGCGGCGACGCTGCCGCTGGTGTGCATCGCGCTACCTCAGGAAGGCCGCGGCGACACCGGCGTCGACCGGTACGTGCAACCCCGTGGTGTGCGAGAAGTCGGCGGTGCAGATGGCGTACACGGCGTTCGCGACGTTCTCCGGCACGACCTCGCGCTTCAGGATGGTGCGCTGCGCGTAGAACGCCCCGAGGTCCTGCTCGTCGATGCCGTAGGTCTTCGCCCGGTTCGCGCCCCAGCCGCTCGCGAAGATGCCGGAGCCGCGGACGACCCCGTCGGGGTTGATGCCGTTGACGCGGATGCCGTGCTCGCCGAGTTCGGCCGCGAGCAGCCGGACCTGGTGCGCCTGGTCCGCCTTGGTGGCGGAGTACGCGATGTTGTTCGGCCCGGCGAAGACGGAGTTCTTCGAGGAGATGTAGACGATGTCGCCGCCGAGGCCCTGCTCGATGAGGACCTTCGCGGCCGCCTTGGACACGAGGAACGAGCCCTTCGCCATGACGTCGTGCTGCAGGTCCCAGTCCTGCTCGGTGGTCTCGAGCAGGCTCTTGCTCAGCGAGAGTCCGGCGTTGTTGACGACGAGGTCGAGGCCGCCGAAGTGCAGCAGTGTCGCCTGGATCGCCTGGTCGATGGCGTCCGCGCTCGTGACGTTCGCGGCGACACCGATGGCCTGGTCCGGGCCGCCGATCTCGGCCGCCGCGTCCTGCGCCTTGGCGAGGTCGAGGTCCGCGATGACGACGGCGGCACCCTCGGCGGCGAGGCGCTTCGCGATCGCCTTGCCGATGCCGCTCGCCGCTCCGGTGACCAGCGCGATGCGGGTCGCCAGCTGCTTGGGCTTCGGCATGCGCTGGAGCTTCGCCTCTTCGAGCGCCCAGTACTCGATGCGGAACTTCTCGGCCTCGTCGATCGGGGCGTAGGTGCTCAGCGCCTCGGCGCCGCGCATCACGTTGATCGCGTTGACGTAGAACTCGCCGGCGACGCGGGCGGTCTGGGCGTCCTTGCCGTAGGAGAACATGCCGACGCCGGGGACGAGCACGATGAGCGGGTCGGCACCCCGGATGGCCGGACTGTCCGCCGTGGCGTGGCGGTCGTAGTACGCCTGGTAGTCGGCGCGGTACTGCTCGTGCAGTTCGTGGAGGCGGGCAACCTGCTCGTCGACGTTCGCCGTCGCCGGCAGGTCGAGGATCAGCGGCTTCACCTTGGTGCGGAGGAAGTGGTCCGGGCAGCTCGTCCCGAGCTCGGCGAGCCGGGGCGCGTCCGCGCTGGACAGGAAGTCGAGGACGACGTCGCTGTCGACGAAGTGCCCGACGACGGGCTTGTCGTGGCCGGCGATCCCGCGGACCGTCGGCGCGAGTGCGGCTGCACGGGCACGGCGTTCGATGTCGGGCAGCGCGTCGAAGCCGGGGCGGACGGCGCCGAACGGCTGGTCCTTGCCGTGCTCGCGGATGTACTGCTCGGCGGTGTCGATGATCCACCGCGAGTTCGTCTCGGCCTCGTCGGAGGTGTCGCCCCATGCGGTGATGCCGTGTCCGCCGAGGATCGTGCCGATCGCCTCGGGGTGCTGGTCCTTGATCGCGGCGATGTCGAGCCCGAGTTGGAATCCCGGACGGCGCCACGGCACCCAGACGACCCGGTCGCCGAAGATCTGCTCGGTGAGCTCCGGCCCGTCCGCCGCCGTGGCGATCGCGATGCCGGCGTCGGGGTGCAGGTGGTCCACGTGCGCAGCGTCGACGAGGGCGTGCATGGCGGTGTCGATCGACGGTGCCGCACCGCCCTTGCCGAACAGGGTGTGGTCGAACGCGGCGACCATCTCGTCCTCGCGCTCCACGCCCGGGTAGACGTTCCGCAGCGCGCGGACCCGGTCGACCCGGAGGACGGCCAGGCCCGACGGCGTCAGCGTGCCGAGGTCACCGCCGGAGCCCTTCACCCACAGCAGTTCGACGGGCTCGCCGGTGACCGGGTCGGTGTCGGTGCCCTTGGCGGACGTGTTGCCGCCCGCGTAGTTCGTGATCCTCGGGTCCGAGCCGAGCGCATTCGAACGCGCGATGAGGGCCCTGACCGTCTCGTCCGCGGTGGTGCCGTGCGTTGCGGGGTCCACCCGTGCCTCCAGGTCGTCGATCGTCATGTGTCTACGCACCCCAGCCGGCCTGGACGCCGCCGACACGGTCCTCGGCGATCTGCTGCTGGTACCCGGAGTCGAGGTAGGCGCGCATCGGGTTCGCGGGCAGTCCGCGGGACTCGCGCCACGCGGCGAGGTCGGCGCGGACGTCTGTCTGGAACGCGTCCATGAAGATCTCGTTCGCACCGAGGACGTCGTGCGCCTCCTGCGCCGCCGTGAGTGCGACGCGGTCGAGGAGCAGTGCGCGGGCGGTCATCTCCTGCACGTTGAGCACGGAGCGGATCTGGCCGGGGATCTTGTCCTCGACGTTGTGGCACTGGTCGAGCATGAAGGCGACGTCCGGGTTGTCGTAGCCGCCTCCGCGGACGACCTCGACGAGGATCCGGAACAGCTGGAACGGGTCGGCGGCGCCCACGATGAGGTCGTCGTCGGCGTAGAAGCGCGAGTTGAAGTCGAAGCTGCCGAGCTTGCCGAGCCGGAGCAGCTGCATGACGATGAACTCGATGTTCGTGCCGGGCGCGTGGTGACCGGTGTCGAGGCAGACCATCGCCTTCGGCCCGAGTGCGGCGGTCTGCACGTAGCTCGTGCCCCAGTCGGGGACGTCCGTGTGGTAGAACGACGGCTCGAAGAACTTGTACTCGAGCACGAGCCGCTGGTCGTCGCCGAGCCGGTCGTAGATCGTCGAGAGCGAGTCGTGCAGGCGGTCCTGGCGGGAGCGCATGTCCTCCTGTCCGGGGTAGTTCGAGCCCTCGGCGAGCCAGATCTTCAGGTCGCGACTGCCGGTGGCGTGCATGACGTCGATGCACTGCAGGTGGTGGTCGATCGCCTTCTGGCGGGTCTTCTCGTCGACGTGGGTCAGGGCGCCGAACTTGTAGTCGTCGTCCTGGAACGTGTTCGAGTTGATCGTGCCGAGCCGCACGCCGTGCTCCTCGGCGTGACGGCGGAGGTCGTCGAAGTCGTCGACGAGGTCCCACGGGATGTGCAGGGCGACGGTGGGCGCCAGCCCCGTGTACCGGTGCACCTGCGCGGCGTCGGCGATCTTCTCGTAGGGGTCACGAGGGGTGCCGGGCGTCGAGAACACCTTGAAGCGGGTGCCGGAGTTGCCGAAGGCCCAGCTCGGCAGCTCGATCTGCTGGCGGGCGAGCTGGTCGGCGATGCCGGCGAAGGTCGGGGTCGATGTCATCGTGCACTTCCTCGTGGCTGATTGAATCGTTTCATACGGTACGTGGTGGGCGTGGTGCGCGCAAGCGGTGGTCGGGCGGGCGGCGGCGGCGTGGCGGCGGCGCGGTGGTGGTGGCGGTGGTGGCGCCGGGTGGCCCCGGGGTGGCCCCGGGAACCAGGTTCCGGACACAACACCGTGCTTCTTCGTGGTGCTGTGTCCGGAACCTGGTTCCGCCGAGCCGCCGAGCCGCCGGGCCGCCGGGCCGCCGGGCCGCCGAGCCGCCGGGCCGCCGGGCCGCCGGGCCGCTACGCGGCCGCCACCGGCGCTGGCGCCCGCACCTCGTGCGTCCCGCCGCCGAGCCGCTGCTCGTCGAGCCCGGGCAGGCGCACGACCGCGGTCACGCTCTCCGGCACGGTCACCCGGACGTGCAGCTCCCCGTCGACGAGCTCCCACCGCACGGCGACGTGGCCGTGCACGGTGTCGAGCGAGGTCTCCGCCCAGGTCAGGCCACCGCCGGGCCGCGGTGCCACCAGCACGGTCTCGTACCCGGGGGTCAGCGGCGCGAGGCCACCGACGACGCGGTGCATCCAGTCCGCGACGGCACCGAGCGCGTAGTGGTTGAACGAGGTCATCTCACCCGGGTTGATGGTGCCGTCCGGCAGCATCGAGTCCCACCGCTCCCAGACGGTGGTCGCGCCCATCGTCACCGGGTACAGCCACGAGGGGCACTCCGTCTGCAGCAGCAGCCGGTACGCGTCCTCCAGGTGGCCCGTCCTCGTGAGCGCGTCGGTGATGAACGGCGTCCCCGCGAAGCCCGTCGAGATCCGGTACCCGGATTGCTCGGCCAGCTCTGCCAGCCGGTCGCCGGCCCGTCGCTCCTGCAACTCGTCGAGGATGCCGAACACGATCGCGAGCGTGTAGACGGTGGTTGCATCGGACAGGATCCGGCCGTCGTCCAGCAGGTAGTGGGTCCGGAAGCCGGCCTGGAGGCGCGCAGCGAGTTCACGGAACTCGGCCGCTTCCGCCTCGTGGCCGCCCAGGAGCTCGGCCGCCTCCGCCACGATCGTGGCGGACCGGAAGGCGCAGATGGTCGCCACGACGCCCTTGTCCGCCTTCGCGTCGGCGGGGGCCTCCGGCGGAGCGTCCGGGTCGAGCCAGTCGCCGAACTGGAACACGGTGTCCCAGAGGTCCTGCGGCGAGAGGTGGTCGCGGACCCGGCGGAGGTGCGCGGCCATCGAGTCGAACTGCTCCTCGAGCACCGCCGTGTCGCCGTACGCCTGGTAGAGCGTCCACGGCACCCAGACTCCGGCATCGGACCAGATGGCGGTGGCGTCGGGCTTGCCGAAGTCCTCGGCGGGGGAGTACTTCAGCACGTCGGGGACCACGAACGGGATGACGCCCTCGGCGTGCTGCTGTTCGAGCCAGACGTCGCGGAGCCAGTCGGCCAGGAACGTGCGGGTGTCGAACAGGAACGAGGCCGTCGGGGCGAAGGCGGCGATGTCACCGGTCCAGCCGAGGCGCTCGTCGCGCTGCGGGCAGTCGGTCGGGACGCTGAGGAAGTTGCCCTGCATGCCCCGCACGACGTTGTCGTGGAAGGTGTTCAGCAGGTCGTGGCTCGACGCGAACGTGCCCGTCCGGGTGAGGTCGGAGCCGACCTGCACCGCGGTGAGCGCCGTCCGGAGCTCCTCCGGTGTGCCGGGCCAACCGTCGACCGAGGCGTACCGGAAGCCGTGGAACGTGAAGCGCGGTTCGAACACGTCGGGCTCGTCCCCGCCGCTCAGCGTGAACCGGTCGGTCGCGGCGGCGGAGCGCAGGGGACGGACGCCGAGCTCGTCGTGCTCGAGGACCTCGGCGTGCCGCAGTGTGAGCACGGTGCCCGCCGGACCGCTCGCCCGCACCCGGAGCCAGCCGACGAGGTTCACGCCGAAGTCGACCAGGGTGGCGCCGGACGGGCTCGTCCAGACGTCGGCCGGGGCGATCTCGGCGAGGGGCCGGACGGGCGGCACGGTGTCCGCGACGAGCTCCCGCTCACCGAGGTCGACCGCGTGCACGGTGCTCGTGCGGCCCTCGTGTCCCGCGACGCTCGGGACGGAGACCTCGCCGGGCGTGAGGAAGCTGCCGTCCCGCAGGCGGGCGTCGACGTCCTCGCCGTCGTAGAGCTGATCGGCGGTGATCGCGCTCGACAGGGCCTGCCAGTCGGTGTCCGTCGCGATGCGCTGCTCGTGGCCGTCCGCGAACGTGACGCGGAGCTCGGCGAACCCGGCGCGCTCGTCCGTGTACCACCCGCCGCCACCGCCCCACGCGAGCCGGCCGGCGGCCCAGCCGTTGCCGACGACGAGTGCGAGGACGGCGGCGCCGCCCGGCTCGGTGCCGGCGAGGTGGTCGGTGACGTCGTGGGAGACGACGCGGATGCGCCACTCGTAACTGGTCCACCCCGGCTCGAGCAGGTGGTCGGAGACACGCTGTCCGCCGAGCCACGCCTCGACGACGCCCAGGGCGCTGACGTCGAGGGTGGCGCTCGTGACGGCGCCGTGGCCGTCGTCGAGGGTGAACTCCCGGCGCAGGATCGGTGCGCTCCCGAGGTCGTCGTCGCTCGCGATGAACGGTACGGTCCAGGTGGTCATGTGGTGGTCCTTCCAGGCGACCGGTCGTCGTCGACCGGGTTCAGCCCTTGACGGCGCCGCTGGTCATGCCGGCGACGATCTGACGGTTGAAGAAGACGTAGAGGATCAGCGGGGGGATCGTGATGAGCAGCACGTCGGTGAACAGCAGGTTGAGCTGGCTGACCGACTGACTCTGGAACGAGTAGAGCGTCTGCTGCACCGTGGCGTTCTCGGAGCCCGGCAGGAAGTACAGCGGGTTCGTGAAGTCGTTGAACACCGTCACCGACTGCACGAGCACGACCGTGATGATCACCGGCTTGAGCAGCGGCAGCACGACCCCGAAGAACAGGCGGATCGGACCGGCGCCGTCGAGGACCGCGGCCTCGTCGAGCTCCTTCGGGATGGTGGCGACGAAGGCGCGGAAGAGCAGGATGCAGAACGACAGGCCGAAGGTCGCCTCGATGAGGATCATCCCGCCCATGGTCTTGAACAGGTTGAGCCCCTGCAGGACCCAGATCGTCGGCACGATCGCGGGCGGGACGATGAGGCCGGCCAGGACGAAGAAGTTGATGACCCCGTTCCACCGGCTCGGACGGCGCTGGAGGACGTACCCGACCATCGCCGAGAACACCACCATGATGATGACGCTGCCGACGGTCAGGACGGCGCTGTTCATGAACGCCCGGAGGATCCCGCCGTCACCGGTCTGCAGGACCGCGACGAGGTTCTGCCACAGCTGCCACTGGGTCGGTAGTGAGAAGCCGAGCTGGTTCGCCTCGGCCGGGCTCTTCGCCGCCTGCAGCAGGACGAACACGAACGGCACGAGGAACACCACGCAGCTGACGATGATCGCGATGCTGCCGATGACCCACTTGCGGGTCGTCTCGCGGGTGTTCCGACGCGGGGCGGCGGCGGTGAGCCGCCGGTCTGCGATGGTGGTCACAGGTCCGCCTCCTTGCGGTTGATGAGCCACGAGATCGGCACCATGATCGCGGTGACGACGATGAACAGGACGACGTTGCCCGCAGTGGACAGACCGTAGAACCCCGCCTGGTACTGCTTGTAGATCACACTCGCGATGACGTCGCTCGTGAAGCCTGGACCGCCACCGGTCATCGCCCAGATGAGGTCGAAGGACCGCAGACCGCCGATGAGCGACAGGATGATGACGGTCCCCATCGCCGGACGCGAGAGCGGGAGGGTGATGTTCCGGAAGATCGTCCAGGCGCTCGCGCCGTCGACCCGGGCCGCCTCGAAGTACTCCTGCGGGATCGCCACGATGCCGGCGATGAAGATGAGCGTCGCGATGCCGACGCCCTTCCAGACGTCCACCGCCGCGACGCTCCACAGGGCGAGTGCCGGGTCGGTCAGCCACCCCGGGGTCGGCATGCCGACGGCTCCGAGGGCGCTGTTGATGATCCCGTGGAACGGGTCCATCAGCGCCTTGAAGGTGATGCCGATGCCGATCGTCGACACGAGCACCGGGAAGAACACGACCGCCCGGAGGTAGCCCCGCCCGAGCACCGGGCTCGTGAGGAGCAGGGCGAGGGCGAGTCCGAGGACCACCTTCGCCGCGCTCGTCACGAACCCGTACTCGAACGTGTGGACGAAGCCGGAGACCAGCTGCGGGTCCTGGAAGAACCGCGTGAAGTTGCCGAAACCGATGAAGGTCTGGTCGAACAGCGTCCAGCGGGTGAGCGAGAAGTAGAACCCCGCGAAGGTCGGGACCGCGAAGAACACGACGTAGAGCGCGATCGCCGGGATGAAGAACCACGCCGGGTAGAAGGAGCGCATCCGCTTCCGGGCGGGCCCCGGCCCGTCCTTGATGGTCTGCGGCGGAGCCACCGCCGTCGTGAGCGTCGCGGTCACCGACCTCACCAGCCCTTGATGCCGAGCTGCTGGGCCTGCTGCACGACGTCCTGGTCGTACTGCTTCGCCCCGGTCGACGCCGAGCTGATGCCCGAGCCGACCTGCACGCAGATCTTCTCGAGGTTCGGCCCCTTGATCGGCGAGAGGAACTCGAGCGCCGGGCTCGCCTTGCCGTCGTCGAGGTACTTCTGCAGGTCACCGATCATGGGCGGGACACTGTCCGGCAGGGTGCAGGTCGAGATGACGTACGGGCCACCGGGCGTGCCCGTGTCGTTCTGGATGCCGCACCCGTCAGACGAGTTCACGAAGGCGATGAACTTCTTCGCCGCGGCGAGCTTCTCGCCCTCAGTCGTCTTGGGGATGTAGAGGCCGTTCGGCTCCCAGATGGTCAGGCGGGTGTCGTCGGCGTTCTCGGCCGGGAGCGCGAACGCGCCGATGTCGTTCACCGCGTCCGGGGTGTCCTGCTGGAGCGTGGCGATGGCGTTCGTCAGCATCGGGTACTGGGCCCCGGTGCCGTCGGCGAGCATCTTCAGGCCGTTCGCCTGCGTGGCCGAGGCGAAGTCCTCGTTGTAGAGGTCCTTGTCCTTGCCTTCGGCGAGGTGCTCGAAACCGGCGAGTGCAGGCTGCTTGGCGTAGGACTCCTTGTGCTTCGTGTACTGCGACGCCCAGTCGTCCTGCTGCGCCGAGATGTTCGCGAAGTCGCCGAGCACGAAGAGCTGGCTCGTCCAGGTGTCGCCGTAGGTCTGGATGATCGGGGCGACGTCACCGGCGTCCTTGATCTTCTCGCTGTTGGCGATGAACTCGTCCCACGTGGTCGGCACGCTGAGGCCGAGCTTCTCGTAGACCTTCTTGTTGTACATGACCGCGCCGCCGAAGCTCGTGCCGATCGGGGCGCCGTACATGCCCTTGTCGGTGCTGACGACCTTCGTGAACTGCTTGTCGACGTCCTTCGCCCAGCTCTCGTCCTGCAGGTCGACGAGGGTGTTGTCGGGGTTGAGGGCCTGCATCAGTGAGCCCGAGTTGTAGTTGAACACGTCGGCCATCTCGCCCGTGGAGAGCTGCGTCTTCACGAGGTTGTCGCCGTCGGTGCCCTGCGGGCGGGTGTCGAACTTGACGGTGATGTCCGGGTTGGCCTTCTCGAACGCGGCGATGAGCGGCTTTGCGGTGGCTGCCGTCGCGGGCGAGTTGTCGGCCTGGTACGTGATCTGGACCTTGCCACCGCTGCCGCCGGTCTCGGCGGAGCCGCCGGACGAGCACGCGGCCAGGCCGCCGATGAGGACCACGGCGCCACCGATGGCGACCAGCCTGGTGGTCAGGGGACGAGCTGACATTCCTTACCTCCTCGTAAGGCCCGGGGCAGGGGTTCCCCGGGTGAAACGGACCCGTGCGCCGCTGCGGTGCGGCGTCCGGTGATGCTGTTTAGAACGTTTCAATCGGAATGGAACCACGGCCGTTGAACCGTGTCAATCGGTCGCGCCGATTTCGTTACGGAGTGGTGCGGCGCGGGTGTGCGGGTGCGGCGTTCGTGCGGCGCGGCGAAGCCGAGTTCCGGACTCAGCGAAATCTCACGGGTCGATCGCCCCGTGAGGTGTCGCTCAGCGCAAAACTCCGGCGGCGGGCGGCGGGCGGCGGGCGGAGGGCTCGGGCGGAAGGCTCGGGCGGCAGGCGGCGCCCGCGGGCGTCAGCGGTCGGCGACGGTGGACTGCCGCACGATGAGCTCCGGCGTGAACTCGACGTGCCGGGCGCTGCTGCCCTCGCCCTCGTCCAGCTGGGCGATCAGCAACTCGATCGCCCGGCGCCCGAGGTCCTGTGCCGGCTGCCGCACCGAGGTCAGCGGGACCACGGCCGCCTCGGCGAACGCGATGTCGTCGTAGCCCACGATCGCGATCTCCTCGGGGACGGCGATCGACCCCCGCATGATGAACGCCTGCTCGAGCCCGACGGCGAGCAGGTCGTTCGCGGCGAACACGGCGTCGGGGCGCTCGGCAGCCGGGCGCGCGTGCAGTTCCTCGCCGATGCGCCGTCCCTCGAGGACGGACAACGACGCGGTCGGCAGGACCTCGAGGTCGATGCCGGCTGCCTGGGCCGCCGCGAGTGCACCGGCGTGCCGGTCGGCGACCTGCCGGATCGAGAACGGGCCGCCGACGAAGGCGACCCGCCGCCGTCCGATGTCGGCGAGGTGGGCGACCGCGAGCCGCCCGCCCGCGACGTCGTCCACGGAGACCGAGGCGAAGTGCTCGTCGTCGGCTCGGCGGTCGACGAGCACGACGGCCGTGCCCTGGTCGCGGAGCCGTTCGAGCCGGCTGAGGTCGTCGCCGGCCGGTGAGATGAGCAGGCCCGCGACCCGACGCTCCTCGAACAGGCCGATGTAGGTGCGCTCACGGTCGGTGGACTCGTCGGAGTTGCCGACCAGCACCGCGAGGCCCTTCGTCATCGCGGCGTCCTCGGCGCCGCGCGCGACGTCGGTGAAGAACGGGTTGCCGCCGTCGAGCACGATCAGGCCGACTGTCGAGCTGCGGCCGGCCCTGAGCTGCCGGGCCGAGTCGTTGCGCACGAAGCCGAGTTCGGCGATGGCACGCTGCACCCGGTCGACCGTCGTCGGTGCGACCTTGTCGGGGCGGTTTAGCACGTTCGAGACGGTGCCGAGCGACACGCCCGCGAGCGCCGCCACCTCCCGCACGCTGACCGCCATGTGGTCATCCTGACACGCTGCCACCGATCGGGTGGGGACCTGCTCGTCGAACGGCTTCCCGCACGGTCCCCGGCAGGGCCGTCGGGCTACCGTGGCGCCCATGCAGCCGCCCGCACCGGGGACCCTCCGCGTCCTCCACCTCTCCGACACGCACCTCACCGGCGACGGCGCCCTCCACCAGGGCGTCGTCGACACCACGGCAGCGCTCGACGCCGTGCTCGCCCTGGTCGACGACCTGCCCGGCGTCGGTCTCGTGGTCGTGTCCGGCGACGTGTCCGAGGACGGCAGCCCCGAGTCGTACGCCGCCGTGCGCGACCGCGTCGGCGGCTGGGCGGCCCGGCACGCCGCCGCGTTCGTCGCGGTCCCCGGCAACCACGACCTCCGCGAGGGGTTCCGCCAGGTGCTCGCGAACGGCCACGTCCTCGGCGAGGGCGGTGCACCGCTCGCGCACACCATGGAGTACCTGCCGCCGACCGTCCCCGTCTCCGGGCAGTCCCTGGTCGGCGGCTTCCGGGTCGTCACGGTCGACACCGGGGTGCCCGGCGCGGGCTACGGCCTGGTCTCGGACGAGGCGCTCGAACGGCTCCGCGCGGCCCTCGCCGCCGACTCGGCACCGCACGGGTCCGTCGTCGTCCTGCACCACCCGCCGCTGCCCGCCCCGACCGCGCTGCATGAGGCGCTCCGGCTGCAGAACCCGGAGGCCCTCGCCGCGGTCCTGCGCGGGTCGGACGTCCGGGTCGTCCTCGCCGGGCACCAGCACCACCACTCGGCGGGCACCCTCGCGGGTGTGCCGGTCCTGGTCGCGCCGGGCGTCGCGAACGACACCGAGGTCGCGGGCCGGTACGACGAGGAGTCCGCCGTCGTGGAGTCCGGCGCCCTCGTCGTCGACGTGGCGACGGACGGGTCGGTCTGGTCGACGCCGGTGCGCGTGTCGACCGCGGCGCAGCGCGCGTTCGCGTACGACGCGGAGACGGTCCGCCGGATCATCGCGGCGGCCGGACCGCCGCGCTGACCAGGCTGCGCTGACGACCGACGGGAGGCGCGGGGCGGGCCCGCCACGCGCCTCCAGACCGCGCAGCCCGGTTCCGGTACCCCGCGCGTTCGGGCGCTCGTCGGGAACGACGAGTACGCCGGACACAGATGGAGTGAAGGAGCACCTCATGCGCAAGGGCAAGGCAGTGCAGTACGACCACTACGGCGACTTCGACGTCGTCGAGCTCGTCGACCAGGAACAGCCCGAGCCCGGCCCGGGCGACGTCGTCGTCGAGATCGTCGCGGCCGGCCTCAACCACATCGAGCGGTTCCTCCGCGAGGGACGGCTCAAGGACCACATCGACCTCACGTTCCCGGCCCACCAGGGCGTCGACTTCGCCGGCATCGTCCGGGCGAAGGGCGCCGAGGTGCGGGGCGTCCGGGTCGGCGACGAGGTCCTCGGCCACGCGCCCGAGGGCGGCGCGCACGCCACCTGGATCCGGGTGCCGCGCGAGGCCGTGATCCAGAAGCCCGAGCACGTGGGGTGGGAGGTCGCCGGGGGCCTCTACCTCGCCGGGTGCACGGCCGTGTCGATCGTCCGCAGCCTGAAGCTCGGTCCCGCGGACACCGTGGTGATCAGCGCCGCAGCGGGTGGCGTCGGGCACATCCAGTGTCAGCTCGCGCACGACGCGGGCGCAACCGTGATCGCGCTCGGGAGCGCCCGGAACCACGACTACCTGCGGCAGATCGGCACCCTGCCGGTCGTCTACGGCGACGGGGAAGAGGCGCGGATCCGTCACATCGCGGACGGCCGCCCGATCACCGCGTTCATCGACAACCACGGCGAATCGGCGGCCGAGGAACTGGCGGCGGCGCTCGGCGTGCCCGAGGGGCGCTTCGTGTCGAGCGAGGACCGTCGCGACGCCGAGCTGCACTTCCTGCGCGCACCGGCGGGCGACCAGGCGGCCATCGAGGACCTCACGCTGCTGACGAAGGCGGTCGAGGCCCGCCGCGTGCAGGTGCTCATCTCGGGCTTCTACCCGTTCGAGTTCATCGTGGACGCGTACGAGGACCTCGCGGAGATGCACTCGCGCGGCAAGGTCGTCGTCGGCATGCAGCCCGTCGAGACCGGCGCCCGGCTGGACTGGTACCGCTCGGAGAAGGCCCGCGACCTGCGCGACCGCTACGCCGACGAACGTGGGAAGGACGAGCCGACGATGGCCGGCGGGTCGGCGACCCCGGCCTGATCTCCGGTCGCGAACGAGCCGGTCCGGACCACTCCGGACCGGCTCGTTCCGTGTGGTCAGCTCAGGACGTCCTTGCTGGCGAACCGGCTGTACGCGAGCGCCCCGAACACCACGACGTAACCCAGCTGCAGCACCGCGTTCGACCCGAACGAGTCGAAGGCGATCGGGTCGCGGAGCAGGTCGCCGAACCCGAGCCACAGGTGTGAGAACAGGTACGGGTGCAGCCAGTCGAGCTGCGGGAGCTGGTCGAGCACCTGGGACGCCCCGGCGAGGACCACGGTGCCCGCCATCGCGCCGACCGGCACCGTGGTCAGCGTGGACGCGAACAGACCGATCGCCGCGAGCCCGAGCATCGACAGCGTGACGTACAGCGCGAGCAGCAGCGTCCGGCCGGCGTACGACCACCCGTCGACCTGCGTGCCCGACAGCAGCGTCACCGGGCCGATCGGGAACAGCAGCGCGCCGATCGCCGCGCCCACGAGGACGACGAGCAGCGTCGCCGCCAGGCAGAACGCGACCGTGCCGGCGTACTTCACGAGGATGAACCGCACGCGGCCGGTCGGGGCGACGAGCAGGTAGCGGATCGTGCCGTGGCTGGCCTCGCCCGCCACGGTGTCACCCGCCACGACCCCGACCGTGAGCGGCAGGAACAGCGGGATCGAGACCGTCAGCGCGGTGAACGCCACGAACAGGCCGTTGTTCGTGATGTCGCCGAGGAACGCCGGGCCACCGCCGTCACGGTCGGTGGTGAGGCGGACCGCGACGGCGATCAGGATCGGGACGAGGGCGAGCGCGCCGAGCATCGCCCAGGTGCGGCGACGTCGGAACACGAGGGCGAGCTCGGAGCCGAGCAGGGCGAAGGGCCGACGGCGCGCGGTCGCGGGGTGCGTCACGGCTGCCGTCCCCGTCGGTGCGTCGACGACCGGTGCTGCGGTCGTCGGGTCAGGCTGCGACATCGAACCCCTCCCCGGTGAGTGCGACGAACAGGTCCTCGAGCGTGCCGCCGCCGACGGACAACCCGCGAACGCGGACGTCGGCCGCGACGAGCTCGGCCGTGATGGTCTCCGGCAGGACGTCGGCCGGCAGGTCCGCGACGAGCACGTCCGCCCCGCCCTCGTGCCGGGGGACCAGTCCGAGTCGGGTGAGCACCGCGCCGGCCTGTCCGCGGTCGGGGGTGCGGACGGTCACCGTGCGGGCTCCGGCGGCGCGCAGCTCGTCGAGCGGGCCCTGCGCGACGATCCGGCCCGTGCGCATCACGGCGGCGTGCGTGCACACCTGTTCGATCTCGGCGAGGAGGTGGCTCGACACGAACACCGTCGTGCCGTCGTCGGCGAGGGAGTGGATGAGGTTCCGGACCTCGCGCGTGCCCTGCGGGTCGAGGCCGTTCGTCGGTTCGTCGAGCACGAGCAGGTCGCGCGGCGCGAGCAGGGCGTTCGCGAGCCCGAGTCGCTGCTTCATGCCGAGCGAGTAGGCGTGCGCTTTCTTGTCGGCTGCGTGGGTGAGCCCGACCCGCTCGAGCGCCCGGGCGACGCGGTCCTTCCGGGTCCTCGGGTCGGACGTCGGGTCTGCGGCGTCGAAGCGGAGCAGGTTCGCCCGGCCGGAGAGGTACGGGTAGAACGCCGGACCCTCGACGAGGGCGCCGACGCGCGGCAGGACCTCGTGCAGCGCACCCGGCATCGGACGGCCGAGCACCTCGATCGTGCCGGCCGTCGCGCTCGACAGCCCGAGGAGCATCCGGATCGTGGTCGTCTTGCCGGAGCCGTTCGGGCCGAGGAAGCCGAACACCGACCCGCGGGGGACCGCGAGGTCGATGCCGTCCACGGCACGCTGCCGCCGGAAGACCTTCGCGAGTCCGACGGTGCGGATCGCGAGGTCCTCGTCGGTTCCGCTCACTTCGCGCTGTCGGCGGCGGCCCGGACCAGGGCGTCGACCGGCACCGCACCCGCGAGGACCCGGCCGTCGTCGGTCAGGTACACCGAGACGAGCGAGGTCTGGAGCGCACGCCCACCGTCCACCGCACGGGTGAGCTGGTCGAGCAGGCCCGTGCCGTCGGCACCGAGCGAGGAGCGGTCGACCGTCCCGGCGGGCAGCTCGGCGACGGTGCTCCAGCCAGAGCCGGTGAGGGTCGGCTCGTTGCCGGTCCGACCCGCGTGCTCGCCGCGGTGTGCCGTCGCGCCCTCGTGTGCCGTGGCGTCGGAGAGGTCCTTCGTGGTCACCTCGGCACCGGCCGGCGGGGTGAAGTCGAACAGTCGGGCCGCGGGCGCGCCGTAGTCGAGGCTCGTGAAACCGACCTGCACGGCCGGGTCGGACTGCCCCTTCGCCGTGATGGTGGCGCGGAGCGGGAGCCCGGTCTGCTGGTCGACCGCGAGCCGGACGGCGCCGACCAGCGTGCCGGAGGACTTCGGCGTCAGGGTGATCTGCCAGGCGTCGTGCCCGGCCACCCGGACCTCGGTCGGCTTCGAGACCGTCGTCGACGGGGTGATCGCGTCGACCGCGCGCTCGGCGACGTCCGCCGGGGTGGTGGCGCCGGTGGCGTCGTGCGCCGCGTCGGACGGCAGGGTCACGTGCGTGGCGGTGCGTTCCTTCGAGTCCCACGTCCAGACGTCGGAGCCGTTGCGGACGACGTCCTGCTCGGCGAGCTGCTGGAGCACCTGGACACGCTGCTTGTCGGCACCGTCGACGTAGATCCGTGCGGTGTGCGACTGCGTCAGGAGGTCGAGTGCGTCCGAGGCGTCGCCCTCGAGCGACGATCCGCCCGATCCGGTCGGCAGCTCGGGCAGACCGAGGTCGCTCGTCTGCGCGAGGCGGCCGGAGTACTGCGCGTGCTCCGACTGCGCGATGCTCGCGATCACCTGGGCCGCGGTCGGGTCGGACCCGGCGATCGGCGTGTCCGCGGCGTTCGCGATCACCGGGGCGGCGACCGCGCCGGCCACGACGACCGGAGCGATGACGGCGGGCAGCCATGCTGACTTCTTCATCGGTTTCCCCTCGGTGGAGCGTCTCGAGACGCGAGAACCGTACGTCCGTCCGCCGACAGCCGGCTGTGCGTCGGGCCCGGGACCGCACCGGCACCCGCGCTACGATCGGCCTGTCCGACCGAGCCGAAGGGACCTGCGCTCCATGTCCTCCGAGAGCACCGCCGGCGCGGAGGGCCCCCGCACCCGGTTCCCGCTCGACACCGTGTACCAGGCCGCACGGATGTACTACCTCGAGGACGCGACGCAGGCCGAGATCGCGGACCGGCTCGGCGTCTCGCGGCCGACGGTGAGCCGACTCGTCGCCGAGGCACGCCGGGCCGGACTCGTCCGCATCGAGGTCGTCGACCCGTTCCAGGACGAGACCGTCGCGCTCGCCGAGCGGCTGCAGGTGGTGCTCGGGCTCCGCGCCGTGCACCTCGCCGCGGTCACGCACGCCGCCACCCTCGGCGCCGACCTCGCCGCGCCGATCGCGGCCGCCGTCGAGGGGATGGGACTCGTCCCCGGCGACGCCGTGCTGATGTCCTCGGGCCGGACCGTCTCCGACGTCGCGCACGCCGGGATGCCGCGGATGCCGGGCGTCCAGCTCGTGCCGACCGTGGGTGGGCAGGCCGACCCGACGCCGTGGTTCCAGACGAACGAGATCACGCGCGCGGCAGCCGTGGCCTCCGGTGCGATCCCGGCGTTCCTGTTCGCCCAGGCGCTGCCGTCGCCCGCGATGCGTTGCTCGCTCGACGAGGACCCGGCGTTCCAGCACGTCGTCGGTCTCTGGGGTCGGGCGAAGGGGGCGATCCTCGGCATCGGTGCGCCCACGGCGGCACGCGACGCCCTGGCCCGGGGCATCCCGTTCGAGGACGCGGTGTTCGACCGGGCCGCCGGCGACGTCTGCCTGAACTTCTACGCCGCCGACGGCTCGGCGGTCGAGTTCCCGGGCAGCGACCGGATGGTGCGGACCTCGCGCGAGGTCCTCGCCGCCGTGCCGCACGCGGTCGGCGTCGCCGTCGGCGAGGCCAAGGTGCCGAGCATCCTCGGCGCGGTCCGTGGCGGCCTCGTGCGCGAGCTCGTCACCGACGCCGCGACCGCGCGCGCCCTCCTCGACGCCCTGGCCTGAGGGGGCCGAGGCCGGCACCGCGGCGGTCTGGAGGCGCGGGGCGGGCCGGCACCGCGCCTCCAGACCCCTGGCGGTCGCCCCCGGACCGCAGACGGTCGCCCCGGACCGCAGGCGGTCGCTCCTGCGACGCGTCGCGCGCTCCACCGGTGGCGCACCGGTCGTGCGTGGCGCGCAGCGGGCGGGGACGTCACCGGGCGTCCGTAGGGTGAGGTCATGCGACTGCTGCTCATCCGACACGGCCAGACCCCCGCGAACGTGCACGGCGTCCTCGACGCCGAGGTGCCCGGCCCCGGCCTGACGGAACTCGGGCAGCGCCAGGCCGAGGCGCTGCCGGCCGCCCTCGCGGACCGCGGGATCGAGCGGCTGTTCGTCTCGTCGATGCTCCGGACGCAGCTGACCGCCGCACCGCTCGCGGCGGCGCTCGGACTCGAGCCGACGGTGCTGCCGGGGCTGCGCGAGATCGAGGCCGGCGCGACCCAGGGCAAGCGCGACCAGGTCTCGGTGCAGCTGTACATCTCGACCGTGCACGGGTGGAGCGCAGGGGACCGCAGCAGCCGCATGCCCGGTGGCGCCGAGAGCGGCGAGGAGTTCTTCGCGCGCTACCGGGACGCGATCCGGCAGGTCGAGGACTCGGGCGTCGACGTCGCCGCGGTGGTCAGCCACGGCGCGGCGATCCGCACGTGGGCGAGCGCCGTCGCCCGGAACACCCCGGACGAGTTCGGCACGAAGCGGCACCTCGAGAACACCGGCATCGTCGAGCTCGAGGGGTCGTCCGAGGACGGCTGGCGCCTCGTCGACTGGGAGGGCGAGCCGGTGGGCGGCGAGGAGCTGATCGACCGGACCGCGCAGGACCCGACCGGCGAGCGCTTCTAGCGAGCGCTCCTCGCGCGCGCTCCTCGCGGTCGACGCACAGGAGGCGCGGTGCCAGCCGGCACCGCGCCTCCTGTCCGGCCCGTGTCGCGGACTACGCGGGCTGCGCCGCCGTGTGCAGCGGCACGATCACGCCGTGCGACTCGCGCAGCACGTCGAGCGTGCGCTGGACCTCGTCCGCGCGCTCCTCGGCCGTCCAGCCGAGGCTCCCGGCCAGGACGTCGGCCAGCTCGTCGAGCAGGTCGATGGTCACACCGCCCACGAACGCGAGGTTGGTGCGCCGGAGCACCACGTCGACCAGGTGCACGGCCTGCTCGTGCTCGGCGAAGTACGCGACCTCGGCACGGGTGAGCGACGGGTCGGAGTCGAGCGGTTCGACCGGGCCGTCGGTGATGACGTCGACGACCTCGGCCGCGCGGGTGCCGTAGCGCTCGAGCAGGCCCTCGACGAGCGACTCGTCCAGACCGTCGCGGTGCGACTTGATCCAGAGCGCGCGCTGCGCGTCGGTGGTCGGGAAGTCCTTGCCGCCGCCGATCGGCATGCCGGTCGTGTCGACCTTGCGGGCGACGCCGAGCTTGGTGGTGACGTCGCTCGACAGGTGCGCGGCGAGGGCACGGAACGTCGTCCACTTGCCGCCGACCAGGCTCAGCACCGTGGTGCTCGGCAGGCCGGCGATCGGGGTGTCCACGATCCGGTAGTCGCGGGACACGAAGCCGGGGGCGGTGTCCTCGTGACGGGGGAGCGGACGGATGCCCGAGTAGCTGTAGACGATGTGGTCGCGGGTGACCTCGATCTGCGGGAAGACGTGCTTGACGAGCCCGAAGAAGTAGTCGATCTCCTCCTCGGTCGTGGTGACCGGCTTCGACGGGTCGGCGTCGATGTCGGTGGTGCCGATGAGCACGCGGCCCTTGAGCGGGTAGATGAGGACGATGCGGCCGTCGTTGTTCTCGAAGAACAGCTCGCGGCCCTTGGTCGCCTCGAGGAGCTCGTCGTTGCGCACGACGATGTGGGAGCCCTTGGTGCCGCCCATGTACTTCGTCTCGCCGCCGAAGGCCTGGTTCGTCAGGTCGGTCCAGGGGCCGGAGGCGTTCACGACGACGTCGGCGGTGAAGACGAACTCGTCACCGGTCTCACGGTCGCGCAGCAGCACGCCGCCGTCGCGGGTCCCGGCTGCCTCGACGTAGTTCACGGCGCGGGCGGTCGCGGCGGAGCCGGTCCCGGTGCCGGCCGCGAGGCCGTCCTTGAGGACGTCCAGGGCCAGACGCTCGGGCTCGTGCACCGACGCGTCGTAGTAGGTGCCCGTGTACTTCAGGTCCTCGTTGAGCGCCGGCATGTCCGCCAGCGCCGCCTTCTTCGTGCGGAACACGTGCTTCGGCACCGAGCCGCCGTCACGCGAGAAGGAGTCGTAGATCGTCATGCCGATCTTGATGAGCATCGCGCCGCGCTCCTTCGTGGAGCGCTGCTTGTGCGTGAGCATGCGCAGCGGGGCGTTCATGATGCCGGAGAACGTCGAGAAGATCGGCATCGTCGTCTGCAGCGGCTTCACGTAGTGCGGGGCGATGCGGATGAGACCGTTGCGCTCCTGCACGCTCTCGCGGACGAGGCGGAACTCGCCGTTCTCGAGGTAGCGGATGCCGCCGTGGATCATGTGGCTGGACGCCGCGGAGGCGCCGGAGGCGTAGTCGCCGCGCTCCACGAGTGCGACGTCGACGCCCTGCAGGGCGAGGTCGCGGAAGGTGGCGATGCCGTTGATGCCGCCACCGACGACGAGGACCTGGGCGTGGGGGCGTGCGGTGAGTGCCTCGACCGTGTTCCGGGGCTGCGTCTTCTTCGACATGGTGCGTCGCTTCCTTGGTCGGTTCCGTGGTCGCCTTCGATGGTGCGCCTGCGTGGGAGGTCGGGCAACTCGCGTGCACAGACGTGCAGCACAGGTGTCGGGGAGTGCCGGAAAGCGGTCTGGAGGCGCGACAGGGGTTGCAGAGGCCGTGCACGTCCGTGCATGCTCGGTTCTCATGAGTGATGCAGCGCAGCCGATGCGAACGCAGCAGGCGCTGCGCGCCGCGCACCTGTACTACCTGCAGGACCTCACCATGGACGCCATCGCCGACGAGCTCGGGACGTCCCGGTCCTCGGTCTCCCGACTTCTCAAGTACGCGCGCGACACCGGCCTCGTCGACATCCAGATCCGGTCGCCCCTCGACCAGGCTGCGGCGCTGAGCCGCAGCATCCGGTCACGGTTCGGCGTGCACGCGCACGTGGTGCCGGTGCCGGACCACACGAGCGACGTCGACCGGCTCGAACGGGTCGCGCTGTCCGCCGCGCGGATCCTGACGCAGTACGTCGAGTCGAACATGGTGATCGGGATCTCGTGGGGCTCGACGGTGAGCGCGGTGAGCCGGTACCTCGTGCCGAAGACCACGCACGGGTCCACGGTCGTGCAGATCAACGGCGCCGCGAACACCCGGACCACCGGCATCGTCTACGCGTCCGAGATCCTCCGCCGGTTCGGCGAGGCGTACGGGGCGTTCGTCCAGCAGTTCCCGGTGCCGGCGTTCTTCGACGACCCGGCGACGAAGCAGGCGCTGTTCCGCGAGCGGTCGATCCGCCGCGTGCTCGACCTGCACGAGCGGATGGACCTCGTCGTGTTCGGCGTCGGCGCCCCGCAGGCGCCGGTGCCCTCGCACGTCTACTCGGGCGGCTACCTCGACCCGTCCGACCGCGACGAACTGACCCAGGCGGAGGTCGTGGGCGACGTCTCCACGGTGTTCTACCGCGCCGACGGCTCGTGGAAGGACATCGGCGTGAACGCCCGAGCCGGAGCGCCCGACCTCGACACGATCAAGCGGGCGCCGCGTCGGGTGTGCGTGGTGGCCGGCCGGTCGAAGGCGGCGTCGCTGCGCGGGGCGCTCGCGGCGGGGCTCGTGACGGACCTCATCCTCGACGAGAGCGTCGGGCAGGCGATCCTGCAGCCCTGACCCGGGGGTCCGCTCGCGGACTGCGTCAGGTCCTGACTGAGATTGTCGGTGGTGCGTCGTACGCTCTCGACCATGGTGCCCATCAGCGAGACCAACGGCGACACGCGTTCCTTCCGCCGCCTCGTCGGCCGTGACCTCGACGAGGCGATGGCCTTCTTCGGCAGCGGCTACGACTTCCGCGAACCGTCGGTCCGCCGGACGCGCCGCGAGACCCACTGGGACTTCGCCGGCGTCGGGGACGAGCGGATGTCGCTGCGGTCCTCGCGGTTCCTCGTCGACCTGCGCAGCGACAGCCGGGTGGACGACGCGTTCCTGGTGGCCTGGTTGCGCAGCGGCACGAGCACCATCTCCTACGCCGGACACAGCGTCGACCTGCTGCCCGGCGTGCCGGTCGTGCTCCCGTTCGCGGACACCTACCGCCTGCACCACCGCGACATCGGGCTCAACCTCGTGCACCTCGACCGTGACTTCCTCCGGTCGGTGGCGGGCGACGACGACTTCGCCTTCGAGCCGCTGCAGCGCCCGTCGCCCGCCGGACTCCGGGCCTGGCAGTCGGTCGTCAAGGCGTACTCGTCGACGTGGCTCGACGTCGAGCACCCCATGACCGCCATCGGCCGTCGCGACGTCGCCGAGGCCTTCGCGTCCGCGGCGCTCGAGGCCTTCCCCCGGCGCGACCGCTGGGTCGCCAGCGTCACCGGCAGCGGTCCCGAGCACGCGCGGCTCCGGCGCGCGCTCGAGTACGTGCACGCACACGCCCGCGAACCGATCGGCACGGCCGAGATCGCAGAGGCGGCCGGGCTCAGCGCCCGCGGCCTGCAGCAGTCCCTCCGCCGGCACCTCGACCAGACGCCGGGCGACCTGCTGCGCAGCGTCCGGCTCGACGGTGCGCGGCAGGAGCTCCTCCGCGCCGACCGCGACGCCACCTCGGTCGCCGACGTCGCCAGGGCCTGGGGCTTCGGGCACCTCGGACGGTTCTCGGCGACCTACCGCTCCCGGTTCGGCGAGCTGCCGAGCGAGTCGCTCCGCTCGCGCTGACGGGCACTCCCGCCCGAGTCCGACGCTGCCGTACCGTGACGGCATGGACACCGTCGTCGCCGCACTCCGTTCCGCCCTCGACGACCCGGACGGCGTGGTCGTGCGGACCGACGCCGAGGTGCTCGGAGCCGCACGGACCGACAAGTCCGGTTGGATCGCTCCGGGCGGGCCGGTCGCCGTGGTCGAGGCCCGGACGGTCGAGCACGTGCAGGCGGCCCTCCGCACGTGCTCGGCGCTCGGGGTGCCGGTGGTGCCGCGGGGTGCCGGCACCGGACTGGCCGGCGGGGCGAACGGCACGGCCGGCAGCGTCGTGCTCAGCGTCGCCCGGATGGACCGGATCCTCCAGGTGTCGACCGAGGACGAGTACGCGGTCGTCGAGCCCGGGGTGCTCAACGGCGCCCTGGACGCGGCGGTCGCGCAGCACGGCCTGCGGTTCGCGCCGGACCCGGCGAGTGCGGCGATCGCGAGCATCGGCGGGAACATCGCCACGAACGCGGGCGGCCTGCGCTGCGTGAAGTACGGCGTGACGCGCGAGGCGGTGCTCGGGCTCGACGTCGTTCTCGCGGACGGTCGGCTCGTGTCCACCGGGCACCGGACGGTCAAGGGCGTCACCGGGCTCGACCTCACGGCGCTGCTCGTCGGCTCCGAGGGCACGCTCGGCGTCATCGTCGGCGCGACCGTCCGACTCGTGCCGGTGCCGGCGGGGGAGCCGGCCACGCTCGGTGCAGTGTTCCCGGACGTCGCCTCGGCTGCGGCGGCAGCGGCGGACGTCGTCACCGGCGGGGAGCGACCCGCGACCGTCGAGCTCCTCGACGCGGCGGCCCTCGAGGGGATCGCGGCGTACCTCGGGCCGCAGGTGATCGCCGAGACGGTGGGGAGCACGTCGGCCGGCCAGGTGTTCCTCCTCGTCGAGTACGACGGACCGGGCGCGGCCGCGGCGGCGCTGGTCGCCGCACCGCGCCTCCAGGCCGCCGGAGGCTCCGTCCACCCGGCCGGGTCGGCGGCGGAACGCGAGCGCCTGCTGACGATCCGTCGTTCCTTCCACCCGGCGATGGAGGCACGGGGCCGGGTGCTCATCGAGGACGTCGCGGTACCGCGCAGCCGGCTCGCCGAGATGTTCGCCCGGGTCGAGGCGATCGGCGTCGAGCACGGCGTCGCGATCCCGACCGTCGCGCACGCCGGGGACGGCAACCTGCACCCGAACTTCGTGTTCGACGGCGACGAGGTGCCGCCGCACGTGTGGGAGGCGGCGGACGCGGTGTTCCGGGCCGCGATCGAGCTCGGCGGGACGCTCACCGGCGAACACGGTGTCGGGGTGTTGAAGCGGCGGTGGATCGGCGACGAGCTCGGTGACGACGTGCTCGAGCTGCAGCGGGGGATCCGTCGCGTGTTCGACCCGGCCGGGATCCTGAACCCGGGGAAGGTGTTCTGACGCCGAATCGCGTCGCACGGAATCGGCCTCCGGTGCGCAGATGTTCGGTGGAAACGCTGCTGGGACGAACTCCGGCGCATCGTGGTCCCACCGAGCACCGCCCACGAAGGAGTCCGCAATGCTGATCGGCGTCCCCACCGAGATCAAGAACAACGAGTTCCGCGTCGCCCTCACGCCCGCCGGGGTCGTGGAGTTGACCGCGCACGGGCACGAGGTGCTCGTGCAGACCGGAGCCGGCGACGGGTCCTCGTTCCCGGACAGCGAGTACGCCGAGGCCGGCGCGACGATCGTCCCCGACGCCGCCGAGGTGTGGGCGCGGGCCGAGATGATCCTCAAGGTGAAGGAGCCGGTCGCGTCGGAGTACGCATCGATCCGCCCGGGCCAGGTGCTCTTCACCTACCTGCACCTCGCCGCCGACCGGCCGCTCACCGACGCGCTGGTCGACTCGGGTGCGACCGCGATCGCCTACGAGACCGTGCAGCTGCCCGACCGCTCCCTGCCGCTGTTGTCCCCGATGTCCGAGATCGCCGGGCGACTGTCCGCCCAGGTCGGCGCGCACCACCTCATGCGGGCGAACGGCGGGCGAGGGCTCCTGCTCGGTGGCGTGCCCGGCACCCCGAAGGGCCGAGTGGTCGTCATCGGCGGCGGCGTCGCCGGGGAGCACGCGGCGACGATGGCGCTCGGCATGGGGGCCGACGTCACCGTGTTCGACATCAGCCTGCCGCGGCTCCGCGCGCTCGACGCCCGGTTCGACGGCCGCATCACGACCCTGCGCTCCTCGTCCCACGCCATCGCCACGGCGCTGCGCGACGCCGACCTCGTCATCGGGTCGGTGCTCGTGCCCGGGGCGTCGGCGCCGAAGCTCGTCACCGACGCGATGGTCGCGGACATGCGGCCGGGGTCGGTGCTCGTCGACATCGCCATCGACCAGGGCGGGTGCTTCGAGGGATCGCACCCGACGACGCACGACGACCCGACCTTCGCGGTGCACGACACGCTGTACTACTGCGTGGCGAACATGCCCGGTGCGGTGCCCCGCACGAGCACGATCTCGCTGACGAACGCGACGCTGCCGTACGCCGTGGCGATCGCCGACCGCGGGTGGGAGGCCGCGACGGAGGCCGACCCGGCGCTCGCCCTCGGGGTGAACGTGCACGCCGGCCGCGTGGTGAACGAGGCCGTCGCGGCCGCGCACGGCCTCGTCGCCGCGCGCTAGCGCGCGGCGGGCGGCCGCGCGGCGCCGCGCGGTGCGCGCGGCGTGCCTGACCTCACGCGCTCAGCGACACGTCACGGGTCACCGGCCGCGTGAGGTGTCGCTGAGCACGTGAGGCCGCGCCGCCCGCCGACCGTCCTGGAGGCGCGACCCACCCACCGGGGGTGCGCCGCGCCTCCAGGACGGTGCTGCTACGCCGCGCGCGGCACCGCCCGCCGGGCGGCCCAGCCGGCCCGGCCACGCACCACGAGCGTCACGACGACCGCCGCACCCGCGGCCACGACGGCGGTCACCGCGGTCGGCACGGACACGAGGGGCCCGTCGAGCCGCCCGACCGCGACCCACGCCAAGCCCCACGCGAGGGCGGCCGTCGGGGCCAGGCGCCCGCGACCCCACACTGCGAGCAGGACCCCGACGAGGCCGGCGACCGCGGCCACCACCACGCCCCAGACGTCCTGCCCGAGTCCGAAGCCCCCGAAGCCCGCTGCGGCGAGGACCGCCGCCGTGTTCGCCGCCGTCGCGACGCACACCCAGCCGAGGTAGAGCCCGAAGGTCCCGTCGGTGACGACCGCCTCGACCACGCCGGACGGCCGCGTCCGCCGGAGGATCGCGAACGTCCAGACGAGCACGGCGAGCAGCGCGACGATGATCGGCTCGCTCGCCCACAGGAACCCGAACTGCACGGACAGGATCCACGCCGCGTTGAGCAGCAGCGACAGGATCGCCGGAACCGTCAGCGCCGCGTGACGCGCGTCGTCGGCGGTGCGGAAGCACTGCCGGACCGCGTAGGCGATGAGGCCGACGTAGACGACGCTCCAGATCGAGAACGCCGGCCCCGCCGGGGCGATGGCCGTCGCGGACGCCGAGAGCGCCCCGCCCGCCGCGTCCTGGATCGGGGTCCCGCCGGCCGCGCCCGACCCGACGAACGCCCCGACCACGGCGACGACCGCACTCACCGCGACCGCGATCCGCTTCCAGATCCTCTTCATGACGTCTCCTGTCGTCAGCATGCTGATGACTGCACGGTAGGCGCGTGGCGGGGTCCGGCGCGCAGCGCGCGTCCAGACTGGAGGCGCGTGGCGGAGCCGCCACGCGCCTGGCGTCCGACACCTGCGTAGGTTGGTGCGGTGTCCGTCGAGCTCAACACCGTCTACGTGGATCGCATCGCCCCGATCGTGAGTCCCTCGTTGGACGACACCTTCCGCATGCTCGACGAGCAGGGGGCGAGCGCGTGCATGGTCCTGCACGAGCCCGACGCGGAGGAGCTCGGCGACGTCGCGGTCGCGCTCGGGCTGCACGAGCTCGCGGTCGAGGACTCCGCCGAGGGGCACCAGCGGCCGAAGCTCGAGCGCTACGGGTCGACGCTGTTCGTGGTGCTCCGGCCGGCGCTCTACAACGACCGCGCCGAGGAGGTGGCGTTCGGCGAGGTGCACGCCTTCGTCGGCGAGCACTTCTTCCTCTCGGTCGTGAAGTCCGACCCCCGTGGTCCCGGTGCGGTCCCGCGGGCGCTGCAGCGGATGAGCGGCAAGCCGGCCCTGGTCACCGTCGGACCGCAGGCCGAGCTGTGGGCGCTGATGGACTCGATCGTCGACGGCTACCTGCCGGTCATCGACGGGCTCGAGGAGGACATCGACCAGATCGAGGACCAGCTCTTCGCGGGCGAGGCCGGGGTCTCGCGGCGCATCTACGAGCTGTTCGGCGAGGTCGTGGAGTTCCAGCGGGCGGCGCGTCCGCTCGTCACGATCATCGAGAACCTGCACCGCGGCGCGGACAAGTACCACCTGCCGATCGAGATGCAGCGCCGGTTCCGGGACGTGCTCGACCACGCGATCCGCATCGTGGAACGCCTCGACACGTTCCGGCAGCTCCTGCAGAACGCCCTGACGGTGGACGCGACGATCGCCGCGCAGAAGCAGAACGACGACACGAAGCGGATCTCGGGCTGGGCGGCGATCCTGTTCGCCCCGACGCTCATCGCCGCGGTCTACGGGATGAACTTCACGCACATGCCCGAGCTGCAGTGGCGCTGGGGCTACCCGCTGGCACTCGTCGCGATGGTGCTCTTCGCGGCGGCGCTGTGGGTGGTGTTCAAGGTCAAGCGCTGGTTCTGAGCGGACCCGCGCGTCGGGTTGCGGGAGCGCTCCCAGACCGGTCAGGCTCGTCCCGTCAACGACGCCGACCTGGAGCACCGATGCCGACCATGCCGATCGACCCCGCGACGCCCACGAACCCCGGGGCGCCCGCCGCTCCGGCCGTGGTGCACCTGTCCGCAGGGGGCGTCTCCCTCGTCCTCGACTGCCGCGACCAGGCCCTGCCCGCCGTCGTGCACTGGGGTGCGGCGCTCGGGCAGCTCGACGACGACGCGCTCCTCGGCCTCGCCGACGCGGACGTGGCACCGGTCGCCCCGAACGAGGCCGACGTGCCCGTGCGCCTCGCGCTGCTGCCGGAGCCGCACCGTGGCTGGATCGGGCGTCCCGGGCTCGCCGGTCACCGCGACGGCCGCGACTGGTCGCCGGCCTTCACCGTGACCGACCTCGACGTCACGTCGGGGCCGGAGGGCGGGACGGTCGTCGCGACCGGTGAGGACGCCACCGCGGGCCTCGCGGTCCGCGTCACCGTCGAGCTCACCGCCTCCGGCCTCGTCCGAGCGCGGGCGGCGGTCACGAACACCGCGCCGGGGACCTACACCGTCGAGGAGCTCACGGTGGCGTTCCCGGTGCCGTCGCACGCTCGCGAGATCCTGGACTTCGCCGGACGCTGGGGCAAGGAACGCACGCCGCAGCGCCGGGAGCTCGTCGTCGGCACCCACCTGCGCGAGGGCCGCAAGGGCCGCACGGGCTCGGACGCCGCGACGGTGCTGAGCGTCGGCACGCCCGGCTTCGGCTTCGCGCGCGGCGAGGTCTGGGGCGTGCACACCGCATGGAGCGGCAACCACCGGCACCTCGCGGAGCGGACCGCGACCGGACGACAGGTCGTCGGCGGCGGCGAGCTCCTGCTGCCCGGCGAGGTCAGGCTCGGCACCGGAGCGACGTACGAGGGGCCCTGGGTCTTCGCCGCGTACGGCGACGGTCTCGACGACCAGGCGCGCCGCTTCCACCGCTGGCTGCGTGCACGCCCCCAGCATCCGGCGACGCCCCGCCCGGTCACGATCAACGTCTGGGAGGCCGTGTACTTCGACCACGACCTCGCCCGGCTCACCGACCTCGCCGAGCGCGCCGCCCGCCTCGGCGTCGAGCGGTACGTCCTCGACGACGGGTGGTTCCGACACCGTCGCGACGACCACGCCGGCCTCGGCGACTGGTACGTCGACGAGGACGTCTGGCCGGACGGCCTCGGTCCGATCGTCGACCGCGTCCGTGCCCTCGGCATGCAGTTCGGCCTGTGGTTCGAGCCGGAGATGGTGAACGAGGACAGCGACCTCGCGCGGGCGCACCCGGAGTGGATCATGCAGGCCGACGGCCGTCTGCCGGTGCGGTCGCGGGACCAGCAGGTGCTGAACCTCGCGATCCCCGAGGCCTTCGCGTACGTCCTCGAGCGGATGACGGCGATCATCGGCGAGTACGCGATCGAGTACGTCAAGTGGGACCACAACCGCGACCTGGTCGAGGCCGGACGCCCCGGTGGCGGCGCGGCGGTGCACGAGCAGACCCTGGCCGCCTACCGGCTGATGGCGACGCTGAAGGAGCGGTTCCCGAGGCTCGAGATCGAGTCGTGCTCGTCCGGTGGTGCGCGCGTCGACCTCGGCGTGCTCGAGCACACCGACCGGGTGTGGGTGTCCGACGACATCGACCCGCTCGAACGACAGCAGATGCACCGCTGGACGCAGCAGCTCCTCCCGCCGGAGCTGCTCGGTGCGCACGTCGCGAGCGGCCGGAACCACACCACGGGCCGCGTGCACGATCTCGCCTTCCGCGCCGCGACGGCCCTCGTCGGTCACTTCGGCATCGAGTGGGACCTCGCCGAGGCGACCGCCGCGGAGGAGACGGCGCTCGCCGCCTGGATCGCCCTGCACAAGGAACTGCGCCCGCTCCTGCACGGCGGCGACCTGGTGCGCTCGGACGAGGTCGACGCGTCACGGCTGGTGTACGGGACGGTCGCGCCGGACCGTCGGTCGGCGGTGTTCTTCCTCGCGAGCATCGGGCGGTCCGAGGTCTCCGGCACCGGCCGGCTGCTGTTCCGCGACCTCGACCCGGACACGGTGTACCGCGTGGACCCGCTCATCGAGGGGGAGCAGCCGGACGTGCAGGCACCGGCGTGGTGGTCCGGTCCGCGCACGTTCACCGGCCGGACGCTCGGGACCGTCGGCGTGCAACCGCCGCTCGTCCCCGCCGACTGCGTCGTGCCGTTCCGCCTCACCGCCGTGTGACGCCGGGCCGGCGCGCCCGTCTCGCCGGCGCGCCCGTCGCGCCTGCGCGCCCGTCCCGCCGGCACCCGTTCCGCCGGTCGCTTCGGCGTCCGCGCGGGATGGAGCGCTCCCGGTAGGGTTGCGACCATGCCGCACCCCGGACCCGCGACACGTTCCACGCCGGTCTGGGCCATCCGGCTCGCCGTCGTCACCGCCCTGGTCGGGGTCGCGGGCGGCGTCGCCGGCGTCTCGGTCTGGCTCGCGCTGCAGCTCATCCAGTTCGTCGCGTTCGGGTACCCGTTCGGCGGACACCTCGAAGCCGCGGACGCCCCGTCCGGGTGGAACCGGTTCCTGGCGCTCGCCGCGGCCGGTGTCCTGACGGGTGTGGCGTGGTGGGCACTCCGGCGCTGGGCACGGCCCGTCGTCTCGGTGACCGCGGCGGTGACGGGGAAGCGCATGCCCGCCCTCGCCACGGTCGCGAACGCCGGCGTGCAGATCCTCGCCGTCGGCCTCGGTGCCTCGATCGGCAAGGAGGTCGCGCCCCGCGAACTGGGCGCCTGGCTGTCCCAGCGGATCACGGCACGTGCGGGGCTGACCGAGCGCGAGACGAAGATCCTCGTGGCGTGCGGTGCCGCTGCCGGTCTCGCCGCCGTGTACGACGTCCCGCTCGGCGGTGCCCTGTTCGCGGTCGAGGTGCTGCTCGGCGAGCTCACCTTCGCGACCGCCGTGCCCGCGTTCGCCACGAGTGCGATCGCCGCCGGCATCGCCCGGCTCGTGATCCCGGACGAGGTGCTCTACCACGTGCCTGCGATGCACCTCTCGCCGTCGCTGCTCGTCTGGGCGGTCGTCGTCGGGCCCGTGCTCGGCTTCGCCGGGGTCGGCTTCGTGAAGCTGACGAACCGGCTGCAGGGGATCGCGCCGAAGGGGTGGCGCCTGCTCGTGGTGCTGCCCGTGGTGTTCGCGATGGTGGGACTCATCGCGGTGCCGTTCCCGCAGATCCTCGGCAACGGACGTGCGCTCGGGCTCGTCGCGATGAACGCCTCGCTGGACGACGCCTCGGTCGCCGGTCTCGTTCCGATCGTCCTTCTGCTCGCGCTCGGTGTCATCCGGACGATCACCACGTCGGCCACGATCGGCGCGGGCGCGGTCGGCGGCACACTGACCCCCTCCATCGCCATCGGATCCGCCGTCGGTGGTGGCCTCGGCGGGCTCTGGTTGCTGCTCTGGCCGGCGGACGGGCCCGGGCTCGCTGCCTTCGCGTTCATCGGCGCGGCGGCGTTCCTGGCGACCACGATGCGGGCGCCGTTCACCGCGCTCGTGCTCGTCGTGGAGTTCACGCAGGAGGGCACCGACATCCTCGTGCCGTCCATCCTCGCCGTCTCCGGTTCCGTCGCGGTCGGGTACGTGCTCGCCCGCCGTCGCAGCGCACAGATGGCGTGAGCCGGACACCGGGTGCGCCCGCGCCTACCATCGGCGGCAGGTCGGGACACCGGGTCCCGCACGACACGAGGAGCCGTCCATGGCGGGGTTCGACGACATCACCAAGAAGGCGCAGGAGTTCCTGAAGGACGGCAAGGTCCAGGACGCCCTGAAGAGCGAGAAGGCCGAGGACGTCAGCGACAAGATCCTCGGCGGCGTGGCCGACGCGGTGAAGAAGGCCACCGGCGGCAAGTACGACGACAAGATCGACGGCGCGCGCGAGCAGGCCGACAAGCACATCGGCAACGAGTAGCGCTTCCGCTCTCAGCGATTGGACGGGGCCGACGACACGGACCACCATTGTGGGGTGACCGTCCTCGCACCGAACCAGCCGCTGACCGAGTCCGAGGTCGCCGCGATCAAGCGGGACTTCCCGATCCTCCAGCAGGAGGTGAACGGGCAACCACTCGCCTACCTCGACTCGGGTGCGACCGCTGAACGACCGCGCCAGGTGCTCGACGCCGAGCGGCGGTTCCTCGAGCACGACAACGCAGCCGTCCACCGTGGCGCGCACACCCTCGCCGCGCTCAGCACCGACGCGTACGAGGACGCGCGCGCCACGGTCGCCGGCTTCATCGGCGCGGCATCGCCGTCCGAGGTGGTCTGGACCGCCAACGCGACCGACGCGCTGAACCTCGTGGCGTACGGCATCGCGAACGCCAGCCGCGGTCGCGGGGGAGCGGCGGCCGAGCGCTTCCGTGTCGGGCCCGGCGACGAGATCCTGGTCACCGAGGCAGAGCACCACGCGAACCTCGTCCCCTGGCAGGAGCTCGCAGCGTCGACCGGTGCGACCCTCCGATGGGTCCCGGTCGCCGACGACGGCACTTGGACCGCCGAGGACGCCGCCGCCCTGATCACCGAGCGCACCAAGGTCGTCGCGTTCGCCCACGTCTCGAACGTCACCGGCATGGTCGCCCCCGTGGAGCAGGTCGTCGGCCTCGCACGCGCCGTGGGTGCGCTCGTGGTCCTCGACGCATGCCAGTCCGCACCGCACCGTCCCCTCGACGTGCGTCGGCTCGGCGTGGACTTCGCCGCGTTCTCCGGGCACAAGATGCTCGGGCCGAACGGCATCGGTGTGCTCTGGGGCCGCGCCGAGCTCCTCGACGCCCTGCCGCCGTTCCGGACCGGTGGCTCGATGATCACGACGGTCACGATGGAGTCCTCCGAGTTCATGCCCGCACCCGAGCGCTTCGAGGCGGGGACGCAGCCGGTGTCGCAGGCCGTCGCGCTCGCCGTGGCGGTGCGGTACCTGCAGGGCATCGGCATGGAACGGGTCCGAGCCCACGAGGAGCACCTCGCGCAGCGGCTGCTCGACGGTCTGGCGGCGGTGCCCGGCGTGCGCGTGGTCGGCCCGCCCGCCGGGGTCCCGCGCTCGGGTCTGGTGTCCTTCGACGTGGAGGGCGTGCACGCGCACGACGTGTCGCAGTACCTCGACGCGCAGGGCATCGCCGTGCGGTCCGGGCACCACTGCGCGCAACCGCTGCACCGTCGCCTCGGGCTGGTCGCGACGAGCCGGGCGAGCACCTACGTGTACACGACCGAGGAGGACGTCGACCGTTTCCTCGCGGCCGTCGCCGAGATCCGCGGCTACTTCGGCGCGACGGAGACCGGCGCGAAGGAGACCGGCGCGACGGAGACCGGTACCGGGGAGGCCCGCGCGTGAACGCCCTCGACTCCCTGTACCAGCAGGTCATCCTCGACCACGCCAAGGCCCGCCACGGCGACGGCCCGCTCGAGCACGCCGACGCGGAGCACTTCGAGCGCAACCCGACGTGCGGTGACGAGATCACCGTGCGTGTGCGCCTCGAACCCGGCACCGATCGCATCGCCGAACTCGCCTGGCAGGGCGACGGCTGCTCGATCTCGATGGCCTCGGCGTCGGTCCTGACCGACATGGCCCCGGGCCGGACGGTCCCCGAGCTCCTCGAGCTCACGGCGGCGTTCCGCGAGATGATGCGCTCCCGTGGTGCGGGCGAGCCCGACGAGGACGTCCTCGAGGACCTCGTGGCCTTCCACGGCGTCTCGAAGTTCGTCATGCGCGTCAAGTGCGGCATGCTCGCCTGGGTCGCCGCAGAGGCCGCCACGCGCGAGGCCACCGCCGGCTGACCGCCGCCGGTGCTCGCTGGTCACGATCCGGCGACGACCGCCGCCGCGCCCCCTCCGTGCCGCGCCCGCGTGTGACACTGGCGCCATGACGACCGCGGGGGATCGCGTCGCCGCGGAGTACGCGCGACACCAGGAAGAGCGCCGTCGTGGCCGCGGCGGCCGGGTGGAGCGCCGGTTCGCCGTCACCGCCGTGCTGCTCCTGCTGGCCGTCCCGGTGGCGATGTTCGCCAACCTCGTCTCGACGTTCCGCCTCTGGGGTGGACCCGACGAGACCCCGGCGTCCGTCCACACCTACGAGGCGCTGCTCGTCGCGGCCGGCGTGCTGCTGGTCGCGTCGGTCGTGCTCGCCGTGCGGACCGGCGTCCGCTGGGTCGCCTTCACCGCGCTGACGATGGTGCCGGTGCTCCTCGTCGCGGGGTACCTGTTCTCCGTCCCGCAGGGCCGCTGGCACCAGGACGGCGGCTCGGGGCCACTGCCAGCGGACTACCACCCCTGCTACAGCGGCACCGACAGCTGCGCCGAGTACGGCGGCTGAGTCCGGTCGTCGGCTCGCGTCACACCGGTCTGGAGGCGCGCCCTCCGCGGTCCCGCAGCCGCGCCGCCGCCGTCGTCACGGCTCCGGCGACGACCGCGGCCACGGCCGCCCAGAGCGCGACGGTCACGAGGACCGCGCCGAGGGGCAGGTGGCCGACCGAGGTCGCGAACCCGCCCACGAACGGGGACCTCCCCGTGAAGGCCTGCGCGTCGAGCGCGGGGAACATGAGTCCGGTCCGTGCCGAGACGAAGGCGGCGACCGCGGCGACGACGGCAGCGGCGACCACGGCGACCCAGCGCCGGCGGCTCAGTACCTGGACCACCGCGACGAGGTACCCGGCGAAGGCCCCGGTGACGACCGCCCACACCCATTCCACGTCGAGCCAGAGCTCCGGATCGCCGAAGCCCGAGCCGGCGAACGACCCGTCGGCGGGCATGCCGGTCGCCAGCGGGACGCCGGACCGTCGCACCTCCCAGGCGGCGAGCCCGACGACGGCGCCGACGACGACCCAGAGCAGGACGGTCCGACCCGCACGAGCGTCCGGCAACGGCAGACGACCCCGCGCTGCGACGACGGTCACGCCGGCCCCGGCGACCGCACCGAGCAGTCCGGCGACGAGCACGGTGGTGTCGAACGAGACCACCGGGTCCACGAAGAACGCCTCCTTCGACACGAGCCGGCTCGTGGCGGTGCCCCACCCGACGAACGCCAGCAGGACGACGACCACGAGCGCCAGGGCGCCCGGTGCACCGCCGCGGCGCAGGACCGGAGCGGCCACGGCGAGGACGAGTCCGACACCGGCCCCGAGCAGCCCGGCACCGACGACGAGCACGGGGGCGACCGCGAGCGAGGCCGCGGCGGACTCCGCGGCCGTCCACTCGTCGCCGATCACGGTGACCACCGTCACCAGGGCCCAGAGGAGGACCGCGGCGGCGGTCCCGGCGGCGGTGCCCGCCAGGGCGGCGCGGACGACGGTGGTGGTGCGGTGCATCCCTCGATCCTGGCGGAGCCGGGCATGGCCCGTGAGCCCCCGACCGGGGACGCGACCTCCGGGGCGGCGGCGAGCCGCGCCTCCAGACCGGGTCGCCGCACCGCGCACCCACCGTCACGGATCGTCACGGTGCGTGACGGACGCCTGTGGCCGCCGTAGCGTCGCCGCCGTGACCGACACGACCGACCAGCCCCGGCAGATCCGCTTCAACGCGTTCGACATGAACTGCGTCGCGCACCAGTCCTCCGGGTTGTGGCGGCACCCGCGCGACCGGTCGCGGCACTACAACGACCTGTCCTACTGGACCGACCTCGCGAAGCTGCTCGAGCGGGGGGCCTTCGACGGCATCTTCATCGCGGACGTCCTCGGGACGTACGACGTGTACGGCGGCACGGACGAGGCAGCGCTGCGCACCGGGTCGCAGGTGCCGGTGAACGACCCGATCCTGCTCGTGTCGGCGATGGCCGCGGTGACGGAGCATCTCGGGTTCGGGATCACCGCCGGCACGGCGTACGAGCACCCGTACCCGTTCGCCCGCCGCATGTCGACGCTCGACCACCTGACGAAGGGGCGCGTCGGATGGAACGTCGTGACCGGGTACCTGCCGAGCGCCGCGCGGAACATGGGACAGACCGACCAGCTGTCGCACGACGACCGGTACGACGTCGCCGACGAGTACCTCGAGGTCCTCTACAAGCTGTGGGAGGGCTCGTGGGAGGACGACGCGGTCGTCGAGGACCGCGAGACCGGCGTCTTCACCGACCCGACGAAGGTGCACCCGATCGAGCACCACGGCCGGCACTTCGACGTGCCGGGCATCCACCTCGCCGAGCCGTCCGTGCAGCGCACCCCGGTCGTCTACCAGGCGGGTGCCTCGCCGCGCGGGCTCCGTTTTGCGGGCGAGAACGCCGAGGCGGTCTTCGTCGGCGCACCGACCGTCGAGCAGCTCGCGGTGACGGTCCGCAAGGTCCGGGACGCTCTGGAGGCTGCCGGTCGCGACCGGTACGCCGCCCGCGTCTACTCGCTGCTCACCGTGATCACGGACGCCACCGACGAACTGGCGCAGGAGAAGTACCGCGACCACCTGTCGTACGCGTCCGAGGAGGGGGCGCTCGTGCTCAACTCCGGCTGGATGGGCGTCGACCTGTCGCAGTGGGACCTCGACGAGCCACTCGGGGACGTCGAGTCGAACGCGATCCAGTCCGCCGCCGCGAACATCGCCGCCGCCACCGGTGAGGACGGGTCGGCGTGGACCATCCGCGACCTCGCCCGGCACACCGCGATCGGCGGGCTCGGTCCGGTGACGGTCGGCAGCGGCGCGACGATCGCGGACCGGCTCGTGGCGATCCAGGAGCAGACCGACGTCGACGGGTTCAACCTCGCCTACGCCGTGACCCCCGGCACGTGGGAGGACGTCATCGAGTTCGTCGTGCCGGAGCTCCGAGCACGGGGCGTCTACCCGGAGGGCTACGTGGAGGGGTCGTTGCGGCACAAGCTGCACGGTCGGGGCGACCGGCTGCCGGCGGAGCACCGCGGGGCGGGGTTCCGCGTGGGGGAGCGCTCGGCGGTCTGAGCGAGCCGTGCCGGCGGAGCCGGGCGGGCTGTGCTGACTGTGTCGGCGGAGCCGGGCGGGCTGTGCTGACTGTGCCGGCGGAGCCGGGCGGGTTCCCGGCCCCGTCGCCCTAGGGTGGAGGGGTGATCGGGTCCTTCGTCGTGCGGAACGCCGGCGCGACCGTGGACCCGGAGCTCGACGCGTCCTGCGTCGACCTGTGGGTGCGAGCGGTCGCCGCGCGCGACGGCAGCCCGGCGTCGCCGTCGGTCCGCGACCGGGCACGCGCGAAGACCGCTGCGCCGCGGGTGGCACTCGTCGTCGCGACCACGTCCGACGGGTCGACGGCGGGCTTCGTGCTCGTGACCGCACCCGGGACGGGTGGTGGTCCGGCGGCGGTCGGGATCGACGGCCATCCCGCCTACCTGAGCCTCCTCGCGGTCGCGCCCGATGCCCAGGGGCACGGGGTCGGTCGCCGGCTGCTCGCCGCCGGGGTCGCCGCGGCGGCCCAGGCCGGACATGCGGCCTGCGAGCTGCATGCCCTCGACGACAACGAGGCGGCGCTCGCCCTGTACCGGAGTGCCGGCTTCCGGCCGGTCGGCGATGCGTTCCCGCACGCACTGAGCGGCCGACCGACCCGGACGTGGGTGGCCGCCGCGAGCGCGTGAGGTGAGGCTTCCCTCACCTGGAAACCCCCGGTCAGGTCAGCCTTCCCTTGCTGGCGCGACCGGCCGTGGTGTGGTTCGATCGCCGTCATGTCGACTGCATCGGACCTCTCCCTGCCCGTCTCCGAGCACGACGACGCCGCAAGCGCCGCCCGGCTCAACTGGCTCCGCGCCGGGCTGCTCGGCGCGAACGACGGCATCGTGTCCGTCGCCGCCGTGCTCGTCGGCGTCGCGGGTGCCGGCGCGGGCACCGGCCCGGTCGTCGCCGCAGGCACCGCCGCCCTCGTGGGTGGCGCGATCTCGATGGCACTCGGCGAGTACATCTCGGTGAGCGGGGCCCGCGACGCGCAGCGCACCGGGCAGGCGGCGGAGCAGGCGAAGCTCGAAGCGGACGCCGAGGACGCCCCGGCCCTCGCGCAGCACTACCGGTCGCTCGGCGTGGACCCGGGCGTCGCCGAGGCCGTCGCCCACGAGCTCACGCGCCCCGAGGTCCGGCAGCGCCGGGCCGAGGCCGCGCTCCGCGACGCCGAGGACGAGGTGGTCAGCCCGTGGCGAGCCGCCTGGGTCTCCGCGGCGACCTTCACCGTGGGTGCTCTGCTGCCGTTCCTCGCGATGCTGCTCGCGCCGGAGTCCGTGCGCGTGGTCGTCACGGTGGGCGCGGTGCTCGTGGCGCTCGCCGCGACCGGCACGACCGGCGCGGTGCTCGGTGGCGCTCGGCGCGGGCGGGCCGCGGTCCGGGTGGTCCTCGGCGGCGCACTTGCGCTCGCAGCGACCTACGTCGCGGGCGCCCTGCTCGGCGCACACGCGATCTGACCCCGCGGCCGAGCGTGACGTGCAGGGGCGCCCGGACGAGATCCGGACGCCCCTGCCACGTCAGGACGAGGGGGTCAGCAGTTCGACCTGGTCGACGTCGGGCCACGGCGCCCACTTGGCACGCGGCGCGACGAGGAGGTACGGCTGCGGTGTCGGGTAGCTGACGAGTTCGAGCGTCGAGCCCCACGGCGTCCGCGTGTAGACGAACCGGTTGCCCGCGCCGGCCTCGAGCCCACGGAGGTCACGGGGCTCCGAGTTCCTCGTGCCGCCGGCAGCCTCGACCCGTGCGAGCATCTCGTCGAGGTCGTCGACGTAGATCGCCAGGTGCTGCCATCCCAGATCGGACGGATGAGCGGCATCGCGCTGGTCCGGCCCGAGGTACTCGAACAACTCGAGTCCCGGACCCTCCGGCAGTGCCAGCATCCGTATCGCGCCCTGCGCCATCGACCCGGGGATCCCCAGGTACCCGTGCGCCTCAGCGGTGCCGTTCGGGGTCTCCGTCCGGCAGCGCATGTCGTACAGGACGACGGCGTCGAACGCCGCCTCGAAGAACTTCGTGGCCGCGTCGACGTCCGGAACCGTGACGCCGACGTGGTCGATCCTGATGCCCCTGTTCATGATGTCGATGATCCAGGTGTCCGAGGAGGCGTGGCCCCGATCCTGCGCCCGGTGCGACATCGGTGCGGCAAGCCGCAGACCCTGTGACGGCCCACAGTCACGGTTCGCTGGGAGCCGTCGCTCGCCTCGTCAGACATCGGTCCCGGAACGATCGTTCCGAGTCCTCGGTCGCGTCACACACTCGTCACACGAGGGAAACGGTGGGGGCGAACGGCCTCCCTAGCGTCGGACCCGAGCGGGGGAACGCCCGCCGGTCACCCACGGAGGACGCCTTGGTCACAGCAACCCCGACGCCGGTCGCCACACCCGACACGCCGCCCCACGGGTCCACCGCCCGGGCCGGTGCCGGGCTCGTCAAGCCCGGGTACGACCCGGCCCTGACGAACGAGGACCTCGCACCCCTGCGCGAACAGCGCTGGACGAGCTACAACATCTTCGCGTTCTGGATGTCGGACGTGCACTCGGTCGGTGGGTACGTCACCGCCGGATCCCTCTTCGCGCTCGGCATCGCGAGCTGGCAGGTGCTCGTCGCCCTCGTGGTCGGCATCCTCGTCGTCCAGGTGTTCGCGAACCTCGTGGCGAAGCCGTCCCAGCGCACGGGTGTGCCCTACCCGGTCATCAACCGCGCGGTCTTCGGCGTGATCGGCGCGAACGTCCCCGCCGTCATCCGCGGGCTCATCGCCATGGCCTGGTACGGCGTGCAGACCTTCCTCGCGGCGCAGTCGCTCAACATCGTCTTCCTGAAGTTCGTGCCGGGGTCGGCCGCGCTGCTCGACCACTCTTTCCTCGGGCTGTCGGCGCTCGGCTGGATCTCCTACGCGATCCTCTGGGTGGCGCAGGCCGCCCTGTTCTCGATGGGCATGGAGGCCATCCGACGGTTCATCGACTGGGCCGGACCCGCCGTCTACGTCGTGATGATCGCGCTCACCGTGTACCTCGTCGCGAAGGCGGGCATCGGCAACATCTCGCTCACGCTGCACACCGGCGAGCCGATGTCGTTCGGCGCCTCGATCCCGGTGATGCTGTCCGCGGTCGCGATCGTGGTCAGCTACTTCTCCGGCCCGATGCTCAACTTCGGCGACTTCTCCCGCTACGGCCGCTCGTTCCGGGCAGTCAAGCGCGGCAACTTCTGGGGGCTGCCGGTCAACTTCCTGTTCTTCTCGATCCTGACGGTGCTGTGCGCGAGCGCCACCGTGCCCGTCTTCGGCAAGCTCATCACCGACCCGATCCAGACCGTGCAGGCGATCGACGCCCCCTTCGCGATCCTGCTCGGTGGCCTGACCTTCGTGACCGCGACGGTCGGCATCAACATCGTCGCGAACTTCATCAGCCCCGCGTTCGACTTCTCGAACGTCGCCCCGCGGAAGATCAGCTGGCGCGCCGGCGGGATGATCGCCGCTGTCGGGTCCGTGCTCCTGACCCCGTGGAACTGGTACGGCAACGACCAGGCGATCCTGTACACGCTCGGCATCCTCGGGGCGCTCATCGGCCCGCTGTTCGGCATCCTGATCGCCGGGTACTACCTCGTCGCGAAGCAGCGGGTCGCGGTCGACGACCTGTACACGACGACCCCGACCGCCCGGTACTGGTACCGCGGCGGCTGGAACCCGAACGCCCTCTGGACGCTCCTGCTCACCGGCGTCGTCTCGGTCGCCAGCGCCGTCCTGCCCTCGGCGACCGGCGTGGTGCCGTGGCTCAGCAACTACAGCTGGTTCATCGGCTGTGGCCTCGGCCTGGTGGTGTTCTGGGCCCTCGAGCGCCGTTCGCCGTCGATGCCCGTGCTCGCCGCCGACGACCCGACCGTGGACGACGGCGCCGCTGCCGGCCGCGCCTGAACGGGAGCGTCGCCGTGCACATCCGGGTCGTGAACCCCAACACGAGTGCGTCGATGACGGCGGCGATCGGGCGAGCTGCAGCCCTCGTCGCCGGGCCCGGGACGGTCGTCGAGGCGGTCAACCCCACGATGGGGCCCGCTTCGATCGAGAGCCACTACGAGGAGGCGCTCGCCGTACCCGGGTTGCTCGAGCAGATCGCGGCGGGGGAGCAGGCGGGCGTCGACGCGTACGTCGTGGCGTGCTTCGGTGACCCGGGCCTCGACGCGGCCCGGGAGCTCGCCCGCGGGCCCGTCGTCGGGATCGCGGAGGCCGGGTACCACGCGGCCGCCCTCGTCGCCCGGCGCTTCGCCGTCGTCACGACCCTCGGCCGGACGACCGGGCGCGCGTGGGAGCTGGCGGAACGGGCCGGGTTCGCGGCCCGGCTGACCGAGGTCCGGGCGTGCGAGGTGCCGGTCCTCGACCTCGACGACCGGGGGTCCGACGCTCGGGCGCTCGTCGTCGCCGAGTGCCACGCGGCCGTCACCGGGGGCGCCGAAGCGATCGTCCTCGGCTGCGCCGGCATGGCGGACTTCTGCGCCGAGGTGTCGCGGGCGGTCGGGGTGCCGGTGGTCGACGGCGTCGCCGCGGCGACGGTGCTCGCCGAGTCGCTCGTGCGCCTCGGCCTCGCGACGAGCACGGCGGGGGAGTACGCGCCGCCGCCGCCGAAGCCGATGGCCGGGCTGCTCGCCGGGTTCGCCCTCGTCCCCTGACGGGGGCTGCCCCGGGCCGAACGGCCCGCCAGCCTGCCGGTCAGCGCGTCGCGGTGAGCTCGTCGCGCAGCGACGCGTTGCGCTCCGCGATGAGCCGCGGCAGGTAGCGCGCCAGCGCGACCCGCTCGGCGAGCCGGCCCAGCGGGCCGAACGGCGCACGGAACGTGATGTCGTCGACCATGCGCGTCCCGCCGGCCGATCGCTCGAAGCGGTGCTCGTGGTGGAACCGGGCGAACGGTCCACGCACCTGTTCGTCGACGAACCGGTGGGGCGCCTCCAGTGCGGTGACCGCACTCGTCATCCGCCAGACGATGCCGAAGTGCCGCGCGCGCCACGTCACCGTCTCGCCGAGGCCGATGGTTCCGGTCGTCGTGCCGGCGACCGCGCGCTCGCCGGACGCGGCCATCGAGCGCTCGTGCGCGCCGATGTCGAGCGACAGGGCGAAGGCCCGCTCGGGCGGGACGGGCAGCGCGGTGACGACGCGGAACGAGACGGTCACGACGCGGGCCAGACGGTCGGACGCGAGCGGTCGTCGTCACGGAGGACGGCCGCGGTCAACTCGTCGTGCCGACGACCGCGGTGCAGGCTGCCGGAGCGCCGTGTGCCCTCGTAGGTCATGCCGAGGCGCTGCGCGACGGCGGCGGAGGCGGGGTTGTCGGCGAGCGCGCGCCACTGGACGCGCACCAGACCGAGCCCCTCGGGCGGAGGCGCGAAGGCCCACGCGAGGACACGGTCGGCCGCCTCGGTGACGTAGCCGTGACCGCGACCGTCGGGGTGCACGGCGTAGCCGATCTCGGCGGTGCCGTCCGAGAGTCCGAACAAGCCGATCGTGCCGAGCAGCCGGAGGTCGTCGGCCCGGCGGACGCCGAACTCGTAGCGGGTGTCGTCCCGCCAGCCGGTGGCCACGACCTCCTCGATCCAGTGCCGTGCCTCGGCGTGTCCGTACGGCACCGGCACCGGGGTGAAGGCGATGACGTCGGGGTCGTTCGCGTAGGCCACCACGTCGTCGGCGTCCGCGGCGGTGGGGACGGAGAGCACGAGACGGTCGGTGCGGAGCGTGACGGGGTGCACATGCCGAGCCTAGTGAGCGGCGCCCCGGCCGGTACCGTCGGTGGCATGACGTTCGACTCCCTCGCCTTCCCGGTCATCGACGGCCACAACGACCTGCCCTGGGAGCGCCGCGAGACCCACGACTCCGGTGTCGAGGGGATCGACTCCGAGGAGGGCTCGCTGCACACCGACCTGCCGAAGCTCCGGCGGGGCGGGGTCGTCGGGCAGTTCTGGTCGGTGTTCGTGCCCTCCGACGACCCGGACCCGGTGCGGACGACCCTGCAGCAGATCGACACCGCCCGCCGGATCGTCGCCCGCTACCCGGAGGACCTCGCGTTCGCCCGGACCGCCGCCGACGTGCGGGCTGCCGTGGCCGACGGCCGCATCGCCTCGCTGCTCGGTGCCGAGGGCGGGCATGCGATCGGCGACGACCTCGCCGTCCTGCGCTCCTTCGCCCGGCTCGGCGTCCGGTACATGACGCTCACCCACAACGACGACACCTCCTGGGCCGACTCGGCAACGGGCGCCCGCGCGCACGGCGGACTCGCCGACCGCGGACGCCAGGTCGTCGCCGAGATGGAGCGCCTCGGCATGCTCGTCGACCTGTCCCACACCGCGCCCACCACCATGCGCGACACCCTCGACATCGCCACGGCCCCGGTCGTGTTCAGCCACTCGTCGACCGTCGCGATCGACGACCACCCCCGCAACGTGCCCGACGACGTGCTCGCACGCCTCGCCGACAACGGGGGCGTCGTCATGGTCACGTTCGTCCCGAAGTTCGTCTCGCGGGCGTGGGCGCACTGGGAGGAGGCCGGCTCGGAGGGGGAGCCCCCGCTCGTGACCGTCGGCGACGTCGCCGACCACGTCGACCACGCCCGCCAGGTCGCCGGGGTCGCGCACCTCGGGCTCGGCGGCGACTACGACGGCACCCCCGTGCTCCCGCCGGACCTCGTCGACGTGTCCCGGTACCCGGTGCTGGCGGAGGAGCTGCGACGTCGGGGGTGGGGCGAGGCGGACCTGCGTGCGCTGGCGGGCGGGAACGTGCTGCGGGTGCTCGAGGCGACCGACGAGCGGTTCCTCCGGGCGACGGCGGGGTAGGCGCGGTTCCGCTCGCGGGCGCCGTGCGGACGTGGGACTCGTCCCGAGCGTGCACCGGCGTCCACGATCGGACGATGGACGAGGACCCCACCGAAGCCCAGCTGCGCCGCGCGCTCCTCGGCACCTGACCCGGAGACGAAGCGTCATCGGACAGGGCCCGACCGGGCGCGCTCGGTAGGATCGCAGGCGCGCAGCGTGCCCCCGACGGCGGGGGCGCGGACCCTGACCCGAAGAGGACGGAACGGATGAGCGGCACCATCTACGACAACATCTCGCAGGCGTTCGGCAACACGCCCCTGGTCCGCCTCAACCGCCTGCCGAAGGCGGACGGCGCCGAGGTCCTCGCGAAGCTCGAGTTCTACAACCCGGGCTCCAGCGTGAAGGACCGGCTCGGCGTCGCGATCGTCGACGCGGCCGAACAGTCCGGCGAGCTGCGCCCCGGCGGCACGATCGTCGAGGGGTCCTCCGGCAACACCGGCATCGCGCTCGCGCTGGTCGGTGCGGCCCGCGGCTACCGGGTCGTCATCACGATGCCGGAGACGATGAGCGTCGAGCGTCGGGCCCTGATCCGCGCGTTCGGCGCCGAGATCGTCCTGACGCCGGGCTCCGAGGGCATGAAGGGCGCGGTCGCGAAGGCCGCCCAGATCGTCGAGGAGACGCCCGGCGCCGTCCTCGCACACCAGTTCGAGACCCCGGCGAACGCCGCGATCCACCGGAAGACGACCGCGGAGGAGATCCTGCGCGACACCGAGGGCCACGTCGACGTGTTCGTCGCGGGCGTCGGGACCGGCGGCACCATCACGGGCGTCGGCCAGGTGCTCAAGGAGCGGGTGCCCGGCGTGCACATCGTCGCGGTGGAGCCGAAGGACTCGCCCCTGCTCACCGAGGGCAAGGCCGGCCCGCACAAGATCCAGGGGATCGGCGCGAACTTCGTGCCCGAGGTCCTCGACCGCGACGTGATCGACGAGGTGTTCGACGTCGAGCTCGACGACGCCCTCCGGGTCGCGCGCGATCTCGGCACGCAGGAGGGCATCCTCGCCGGCATCTCCTCGGGAGCGATCATCCACGCCGCAGTGGAGATCGCGGCGCGTCCGGAGAACGCGGGCAAGCGCGTCGTCGCGATCGTGTGCGACACCGGTGAGCGCTACCTGTCCACGGTCCTCTTCGAGGGGCTCACTGCGTGACGCGAGCCGTCCGACGCGGCGTGCTGCGGACGGTCCGCGAGGACCTCGCCGCAGCACGCCGCGGTGACCCCGCGGCTCGGGGCGACCTCGAGAACGCGATCGTCTACTCGGGGTTGCACGCCATCTGGACCTACCGGCTGACCCACCGGCTCTGGCTCGCGCGCGGGCTGCCCGGTTCGCGTGCCGCGGCGCGCGTCGTCGCACAGGTCGCGCGGTCGCTCACGGGCATCGAGATCCACCCGGGAGCGCGCATCGGTCGCCGGTTCTTCATCGACCACGGCATGGGTGTGGTCATCGGGGAGACCGCCGTGATCGGCGACGACGTCGTGCTCTTCCACGGCGTGACCCTCGGCGGGCGTGGGGGCGAGCACGGCCCCGGGGTCCGCCGGCACCCGGCGGTGGGGGACCGTGTCGTGCTCGGTGCGGGGTCGTCGCTCATCGGCGCCATCACCGTCGGGCCGGACTCCGTCGTCGGGGCCAACACGGTCGTCACCAAGGACGTGCCGGCGGGGTCGGTCGTCACCGGCGTGGCCGGCACCGCACGGCCGCGGTCCGGGCACGAGGGCGTGCCGCCGCTCTGACGCGGCGCGCGCCGTCCCGACGACCGACCGGAGGCACGGTGCCAGCTGGCACCGTGCCTCCGGTCCGTCATCCGGTCGCGTGGCGGACGGACGCGGTCGCGTGGCGGACGGACGCGGTCGCGTGGCGGACGGACGCGGTCGCGTCAGCTCTTCTCGCAGGCGATCCCGTCGCCGTCCGCGTCGAGCCCGCGGTTCGCGGTGTAGAGCGCGTCGTCCTTCTTGACGACGCCCTTGAGCGCGCGGTACTCGACCTTGCCGGTCTTCGTCTTGACACGGTTCTTCGTGACGGCCTTCTTCGCGATGCCGCCGGAGTACACCTTCTGCACGGCGGTGCAGTTCTTGTAGACGGTCGGTGCCGCCTGCGCGGTGGCGGTGCCGCCGAGGACGACGGAGGCGGCGAGGACGGTCGACGCGGCGGCGATGCCGACGGTGCGGATGATGCGCACGGGTGCTCCTGGAGGGTGATCGTGGTCACGTCGGGTACGTGACGGTGTGATCGTACGACGAGAACGGTGAGGAGTCCTCGCCCCCAGAACGAGGTGCGCGATCGGTGCGGCACACTGGGGGCATGGACGGTCGGGTGCTGCACGAGGTCGCGGTGCGGACGGCCCTCGCCCTGCCCGCCGTCGAGGAGACCCAGCCGTTCGGCGAGGGCGCCCTCGTCTACAAGGTCGTCGGGAAGATGTTCGTGATGGTGACCGAGCTCCGCGGCGTCCCGATCGTCAACACGAAGTGCGCCCCGCCGCACGCTGCCGCCCTCGTCCGGGACCACGACGAGATCACGCCGGGGTGGCACATGAACAAGCGCCACTGGATCACCCTCGCGCCGGGCGACGGTCTCGACGAAGCCCTCGTCGAGGACCTGGTGGCCAACGCTTACGACCTGGTCGTCGCCGCCCTGCCGCGGGCGAAGCGGCCGTACGACCCGACCCGCTGCCGGGACTGAGCGGCCCCCGCCCCGCCCGGGCCGCGCGGTGGCGGTCAGCGCGCCGTGGACCCCCGCCCGAGCACCTTCGAGAGGTCTCGGACGACCGTCGGCGCCAGCCGCTCCCCGGAGTCGAGCACGGCGCGCGCCTGGTCGGGCGAGGGTCCGGTGAACAGCTGCCCGATGGTCACGCCGTGCGTGGGCCGGTACAGCACCTCGACCGCGTCGCCCGCGGCGACCGGGCCCGACCGCCGGACGCGCAGGTACGCACCGGGTCGCCCCTCGGCCGCGAACCGCTTCACCCATCCCGGGATCCCCAGGCGTCGGGCGAAGGTCCCGCACGGGATCCGGGGGATCGTCACCTCGAGTTCGAGCGTGGTGCCGACACGCCAACGCTCACCCGTGACGGCGCCGGTGACGTCGATCCCGCTCGTGCGGAGGTTCTCGCCGAAGAGCCCCGGCGTGACCTCGCGGCCGAGCACTGCCGCGAAGTACTCGGCGTCCTCGTCGGCGTAGGCGTACACGGCCTGGTCCTGCCCGCCGTGGTGCTTCCGGTCCGCCTGCACGTCGGCGTACAGGCCGAGGGGGCGGACACGGACGGGGCCGTCGACGGGGCGCTTGTCGATCGCGGTGACGCCGATGATGCCGGAGTCGGGCAGCAGACGGTCGACGCGGCAGACGGCGGTCACGAGCGGCATGGGTCCACTCTGTCGTACCCGACCGCGGAGCACGACGTCCGACGGCGACGTGCTGAGCACGACGTCCGACGGCGACGTGCGGAGCACGACGTCCGACGGCGGCGTGCTGAGCCCCACGTCCGACGACGCGCGTGACGATCGGCCGCTCGGACCCGTCACAGACGTGACGACCGAGAGGACGACGGCCACCATGACCGACACGACGAGCACCACCCGTGCACCCCACCGCGCGAACGAGCACCTCCTGCTCGCGCGGGCCCGCATCCTCGCCCTCACCACCCGCCCGGTCGGACCGTTCCGCGTGCACCCGTCCCAGGCACCGCTCACCCGTCACCGGTAGAAGGAACGCGTGCACCAGCCCCTCGCCGACCTCGACGACGCCGTCCTCGCGGACCGCTCGTCTGACGGTGACGTCCGTGCGTTCGAGGTCCTCATCCGGCGGTACACACCGCTGCTCCGGGCGTACGCGCGCCGGACGCTGGGATCGACGGACGAGCTCGACGACGTCGTCCAGGAGACCTTCATCACCGCGTGGAGCCGCCTCGACGGGCTCGAGGACCGTGCCCGCGTGAAGTCGTGGCTCATGCGGATCCTCAGCCGGAAGTGCATCGACCGGATCCGGGCGCGCCGCGACCACGACGACGTCACCGAGCTCGAGGTGGCGGCGCCGTCGGACGACGCTCCGGAGCGCGTGGCGGAGGCCCGCTCGCGCGAGGAGGCGGTCGAGACGGCCCTCGCGGAACTGCCCGAGGCGCAGCGGCGCTGCTGGCTGATGAAGGAAGTGCTCGAGTACCGCTACGAGGACATCGCGGAGGAGTTGGACCTCCCGGTGTCGACCGTGCGGGGCCTGCTGTCGCGGGCGAGGAAGAACATGATCCGTCTCATGGAGGCCTGGCGATGACCGAACCCGACGACGTCCGGCTGGACGCCCTCGAGCCCGAGGACCTGGACGGGCACACGATCGACGAGCTCGCGGACTACCTCGACGCCGGAATGACCCCGCCGGACCCGAGCATCGACGACTCCGCAGCGTGTCAGAACGCCCTCGCGGCGATCGTCCGGCTCCGGCAGTCCACCCTCGGTTCCCTCGACGTCGCAGCGGCCGCGGAGCCGCCCGCGGACGAGTCCTGGATCGGCGGCGTGCTCGCGAACATCTCGCTCGAGGCCCGCGCCGGCCGCGACGTCCCGCTCCGCCCGGAGGCGCCGACCGAGCGCCCGGTGCTCACCGAGGGGGCGATCCGTTCGCTCGTCCGCAGCGCCGGTGACGCCGTCCCGGACGCGCTGGTCGCCCGCTGCCGACTGGAGGGCGACGTCACCGTGCTCGGCGCCCCGGTCCGCGTCGTGGTGGAGATCGCGGTGCGTGCCGGGTCGACGGTCCACGCGGTCGCCGACGCGTTGCGACAGGCGGTCGCCGAGGAGCTGGCCACGCAGACCCACCTCGTCGTGGAGCGTGTGGACGTGGTCGTGAAGGACCTGCTGCCGATGCACGAGCCGACGACCGAGGGTGAGGAGGGCGCATGACCCCCGACGACGAGACCCTGACCGCCGTGGAGGACGCCGTGCTCGCGGTGCCCGGGGTCGCGGAGCTGTACCGCGCCAGGCCGACGCTCGGCAGCGCGGTCGCCGCCGCGCGCAGCCTCGTGGGCCACGCGGCCGTGCCGCGGGTCGTCCTCGACGACGACGTGCTCCGGGTCGTGATCGGGACGGACGGGTCGCGGCCGGCCCCGGAGACCGCGCGCGCGGCGCACGTCGCCGCGCTCGCCGTCGCCGGGTCGCGCGGTCTGGTGCTGTCCCGTGTCGACGTGCGCGTCGCGCGGATCGGCTGACGGACCTCCTGTCGGGCTGGAGGCGCGGGGCGGGCCCGCCCCGTGCCTTCAGCCCGACGGGTGGTCACCGCCTGCGGTCGGCGACCTCCAGGAGCACCACGATCGCCGCGACGAGCAGCGCCGTGAGCACGAGCGACGCCTCCGGCAGCGCGATCGTGCCGAGCACCGCGAGGGCGAGCGCCACGACGGCGACGTTCTGTCCGAGCGACAGTGACGGTCGCAGCGCGAGCGCCCAGATCGACAGCACGAACAGGGCGACCGGTACCGCGATCGTCGCCGCGACGGTCGCGTGGCCGAGCTCGGCTTCGCCCGCGTCTGCACTCACCGCCACCTCGATGCCGGCCGGCAGCGCTCCGGCGGCGGCGAACACGAGGTAGTGGCCGTAGCCGAAGACGAGCGCGGTGGGGAGCGAGTGGATGTGCGCGTGCTGCTCGCGGGAGAAGTAGATCCACCACAGGCCGGCGACGACCACGAGCCCGCCCGCCGCGAGGACGAGCAGCGAGCCGAGGTGCTCCGCGTGCGCGATGCCGTCGATGACCGCGTTCGCCGACGCCACGAGGCCCTCGCCGAGGACGATGAGCGTGAACAGGGAGTAGCGCTCGGCGATGTGCCGGGTGTGCCACGGCGTCGTGCGCGCCCTGCCGCTCTCGGCGATGGGCGGGACGAGGACCTCGAGCAGGATGAGCACCGGGATCGCGGTCTGCAGGAGGCCGTGCGGCAGCAGCAGCGCGGCACACCAGAGCGCCTGGACGACGACGATCCCGACGGCGTACCGGAGCGCGGTGCGGCGGAACTGCGGCGATGAGGCCGCGACGCGCAGCCACTGGCCGACGAGGGCGAGGCGCATCACCACGTAGCCGAACACGACGACGCCCGGGTCGCCGTCGACCATGAGCGCGTGGACGCCCGCGGCGAGCACGAGCACGCCCGCCATCTGGACGAGGGTCATCACCCGGTACAACCAGTCGTCGGTGTCGAACGACGTGGCGAACCAGGTGAAGTTGATCCACGCCCACCAGATCGCGAAGAACACGAACGCGTAGGCGACGACGGCGGAGGCGATGTGCCCCTCCGCCTCGATCTCGTGCAGGTTCGACGCCGCGAAGCCCACCGCGACGACGAACACCAGGTCGAAGAGCAGTTCGAGGGGGCTCGCGGCACGGTGCCCCTCGGCGGGGTCCCGCGGGGCCATGCGGCGCAGTCCGATGGTGGTCACCCGGTATGCCTACCGCACGACGACGGCCCCGAGCGAGTCGCTCGGGGCCGTCGTCGTGCGTGGTCCACGTCGATCAGTAGAAGTTCGACGCCTGCGAGTGCGCCCATGCCGCGCACGGGGTGCCGTACGCGTCGCTGATGTACTGCAGGCCCCAGCGGATCTGCGTCGTGGCGTTCGACTGCCAGTCCGAACCCATCGTGGACATCTTCGACCCGGGCAGCGCCTGCGGGATGCCGGTCGCGCCGCCGTTCGCGTTCACGGCCCGGTAGTCCCAGCCCGACTCCTTGGTCCACAGGCTGCTCAGGCACCCGAACTGGTCGGCGCCCCAGCCGTACTGCGAGGCGGCGAGCCGCGACGCGGTGGCCTTCGCCCCGGCGACGGTGTTGCCGGCGGCCAGCGCACGGGCTGCCTCGGCGGCGGCGGCGCGCTCGGCGGCGGCGCGCTTCGCTGCGGCGGCGGCACGCTGGGCGGCGGCTGCCGCGGCGGCCTCCGCGTCGGCGTCCCGCTTGTCCTGCGTGGCACTGGCGTCCGCGACGGCAGCGGTGGCGTCGACGGTGGAGGAGATCCGCGCCGAGATGGCACCGCCGGACAGCTGCCCGTAGTCGGCGAGGGCGTCGACGCGACGCTCGAGCACGCGGGTGTCGGTCTTGTCGTTCGCGGTCGACATGACGTCCTTCGCCGTGGCGATCGTCGCAGCGGCCTGGGCCCGGTCGAGGGCGACGCCGTCGAGGGCCGGGCCGCTCGTGGCGCTCGCGGAGGGCAGGCCGATCGCCTCGCCGATCGCGGGCTGGGTGCCGACGGTCGCGATGCCGCCGGCCAGGGCGACGACGGTCGCGCCGCCGACGAGGAGGGCCGTGCGGTGCCGCAGGGCTCGACGGACCCGGCGTGCGGGGGAGTCGAGCGCCTCGCGGCGGGTCGATGCGGTGGTGGTGGGGAGGTCGGTGTTGCGTCCTGTCATCGGTTCCGGTGGTCGGCCGGTTCGTGGTGCGGGCTCGGTCCGTCGGCACGCGGGTGTGGGGGAGCGTGCGGGTGGAGGGACCTCGAGCCTGCGAACCGGGGGAGGACCGGACGGTGGTGTGGGGCCCGTCCGTCCGCCGGTGACGACCGTGGGGTGGTCGTCGCGGGGCGAAGCCGACACGATGACGCGTCAGCCTGGGCACCGCGTCCGGGGTCGCTGGCAGAACCGTCCGTCCACCCCTCGGTAACGGTTCGGTAACGCCCGGATCAGGACCCCGAGGTGTGCGTTCCCTGGGAGGGCTCGACCTGGGCGACCCGCTCGAGTGCGTCGAGCGCGGCGGCGATGGCGGCGACGTCCGCCGCGGACAGGTCGGCGATCAGGGCAGCGACGATGCCGGTCCGGTTCGAGCGGGCCTGCTCGACCGCCGCGATGCCCGCAGGAGTCGCGCTCACCATGAAGGCACGACCGTCGCGCGGATCAGCCTCGCGTTCGATGAACCCGCGCTGCTCGAGCTCCGTGAGGATGCGCGTCATGGTCGGCTTCGTGACGACCTCGATCCGCGACAGGTCGCCCGGGCGCAGGGGGCCCTCGCGTTGGATCGTCGCGAGTGCGGACACGATGCCGTACCCGAGCGAGGCCGAGTCGGAGCGCGCTCGTCGGTTGATCCTGCCGACGGCCGCAGCCAGTCGTGCGGCGATCTCGGGCCGGTCCGGCTGGCGGTCGGTCATGGTTGCTCCGGGTCGTCTCTCGGGTCGGGTCCGGCCGATGCTACCGGGTCACGCCGAGCGTCGAACGCGCCGAGCGCGGCGTGGTCACGAGCCCGGCGGGGAGCCTCCGTGGACGACCACCGCCCGCCCCGACAGCGCGGGACGGGCGGTTCCTGTACGGAGTGACAGGCGGCTCAGTGCTTCTCGCCGGGGAGCAGGTGGATGGACTCGGTCGCGAGCTCCGCCGCGACGTTGTCTCCGGCGGCCGTGGCCTCGCGCAGGCGGCGGAAGTCGGCGGTCATCCGGTCCCAGTCGACGAGTTGGTCGAGGTTCGGCAACCGGAGGCGGAACGCCAGGCCGTCGGTGGTGTCACGGCACACGCGCTGCAGGTTCTCGTTGCCGCACTCGGCGACGTACCGGCCGAACACGGCGAGTGCGTCGCGGTTCACCGCGGCGACGTCGTGCGCCTCGAGCTCGGCGATCGTGACGTCGAGCTGGTCGAGGATCTCCTGCTTCGCGCGCTCGCCGAGCCGGGGCACCGCGAGCCGGACGACCCCGCCGAAGAGCACGCCGAGGGTCTGCAGCGCCTCGACGACGTCGTCGGGGTCGGGCGTCGTGACCCGGGTGTACCGGTTCGGCGCCATCTCGATGAGTCCCGCCCGGGCGAGCTGGCTCAGGGCCTCGCGGATCGGGGTGCGCGAGACGCCGAGCCAGGCGATGAGCTCGTCGTCGTTGAGCCGTTCCCCTGGTTCGAGCGTGCCGTCCATGATCGCCGCGTGGATCTTGTGGCGGACGGTGTCGCGGAGGAGCTGGTGCTCCGTCGGTGCACTGGTGGGGACCGGCATGCTGCTGCTTCCTGCGTCGGGACCGGGGACGGTCGGGTGGGCGCCCGCCGACCCGCGCGCGGACGCACCGCTCACCGTACCTGATGTACCACCGGTCGTGTACTCGTCACTCGAGGTCGTCCAGGAGTCGCACGGTGACCGGGTCCTCGGTGCCGTCGAACCACCGGTCGAGCACGGCGCGGAACGGGCCCGGGTCGTCGGCGGCACGGGCGAACAGCGTCATCGAGGAGCGCAGCTTCATGGCGTCGATCCCGCCGAGCAGGGCGTCGGCGGAGGGCGCGGGAGCGGCGGCGGCCACCTCGGCCGCCGTCACGAGCCGGGGTCCGAGGACCGGGTGGGCGAGGTACGCCCGGGCCTCGGCGAGTCCCTGCACGCCGTAGTGCTGGGCGGTGCTGCTGCGCCCGAGGCCGGCGAGCTGGGGGAACACGAACCACATCCAGTGCGAGGACTTCCGGCCACGGCGCAGTTCGTCGAGCGCGGTGTCGAGCACCCCCTCCTGGGCACGGACGAAGCGGTCGAGGTCGAACCGGTCGCGTCCCCCGCGGCCGCGGCCCGAGTGGTCGCCTGAGCCGTCGCGGTCCGTGCCGTCACCGTCCGGCAGGCCGCCGCGCCCGCTCACCGGACCACGTCCCCGAAGCCGTACCGGACCGTCGTGCCGTCCACCACGAGGAGCGAGTCCGGCACACGGTCGAACAGCCCGGGCACCCCGACCGCCGAGGGCAGGTCGCCTCCGAGCCGCTCGAGCGTCGCCGACCGGACGGTGAGCGGCGGGTGCTGGCGTTGCCAGAACAGCGTCTGCGCGAGCAGGCGGGCGTGGATGCCCTGTCGGGTGGTGAGGTCCGCCGCCAGCGGGGACTCGACGACCGCTCCGGCCACGACGCGCACGGTGGCGTCGTGCCGGGGCCGCACCGCGCCTCCCGACCGGCCCAAGCCGGCACCCGTGCGGGCCAGGGCGAGCGCCTTCCGGGCCGGATGCCGGACGGACCGGTGCTCGATCGTGTCGCCGCGCCGTCGAGCGCGAGCGTGCGCGAACGTGTACGGCACACCCAGCAGCGCATGCGCGGCGACGATCGCGGGCACGTTCGCGGTGTCGACCGTGCGGTAGGCGACACCACGCCGACCGGCGTCGTCCACCGTCAGGACCTCGATGGTGACCTCGGTCATCGAGCCGAGTCGACGCGACGGCGGGAAGGGCGGGACGCGCGTCTCGCGGAAGACGTACGCGCTCAGGCCGATCCACGCGCTGCCGTCGACCACGTCGGGTCGGGTGCCGGGCGGGACGAGGCCGGCGAGCGCAGCGGGCTCGCGGCGCCAGTGCGCGAACACGATGTCCTCCCACGCGTGCACGGTGACGGGCCGGTGCACCAGCGGCACCGTGGCCCGCGTCCGTTCGGGGTCGGTCACGGCTTCGGCGCGTGCCGGCCGACGCGCACGGCCCAGGCGACGAGCGGTGCCTGCAGCGGCAACCGCAGCACGGACACGAGGCGCATCGCGCGCCCGGTCCGCGGGCTGTCGAGCACGTCCTGCGCCATCTTCACGTTCGCGGGGAACACCGCGAGGAAGAGCGCCGCGGCGGCCCAGCCGGCGGTCCGGCGGGTGGCCGGGAGGGCGAGGCCCACGGCGATGCCCAGCTCGGCGACACCCGAGACGACCGTCGTCAGGCGCGGTGGCAGACCGTCGGGGACGATGCGGTCGTAGCCGCGTGGGCGGAGGAAGTGGGTCACCCCGGCGCCGCCCAGCAGCACGGCCAGCAAGCCGGCGGTGCGGGTGGCGCGGCGGGCGCGCTCGCGTCGTCGCATGGACCCATCGTGCCCGCGGTGGCCCCGGCGCGCTCGGCGGCCGTCCAGGTGCCGGGCCCCGCGTGCGGCCGACGGCACGTCGCTCGGGTCAGCGCGGCCGTGGCGCACCTCGCTCAGGTCAGCGCGGTCGCCACGAGGTCGAGCACGGCCGCGGCGACCTCGGCCTTGCTGCCCGACGTCTCCCGCACGACCTCGCCGCCCGGCACGAGCACCTCGATCGCGTTCTCCTCGCGCTCGAACCCCTGCGACCACCCGACGTGGTTCACGACGAGCAGGTCGGCGGGCTTCCTGGTGATCTTCTGCCGGCCGAGTTCGATCCGCGCGTCGCGGTCCGGCTCGGTCTCGGCCGCGAACCCCACCACGATCTGCCCCGTCCGCCGCGCGGCCACGAGGTCCGCGAGCACGTCGGGGTTGCGCACGAGCTCGAGCGTCATCCGGTCGCCCTGCGCGTCCTTCTTGAGCTTCTCGGCGAGCACCTCGGCCGGGCGGTAGTCGGCGACCGCGGCGGTCATCACGACGACGTCCGACTCGGCGGCGGCGGCGTGCACCGCCTCGGCGAGCTCGAGCGCGGAGCCGACGGGCACGATCCGCGCGTCCAGCCCGGCGGTCAGCGAGCCGTCCAGGTTGGCGGCCACGAGGGTCACCTCCGCCCCGCGGCGTGCGGCGTCGGTGGCGATCGCGACGCCCTGGCGGCCGCTGGACCGGTTGCCGACGAAGCGGACCGGGTCGAAGGGCTCCCGGGTGCCGCCGGCGCTGACGAGGACGCGGACCCCGGCGAGGTCGCCCTGCTCGCCGCGGGCACCGGTGCCCGCGGCGTCGGTGCGGCCGACGGGCGTGCCGGTCGCGCCGGACGCGCCGGTCGCGTCGCTCGCGTCGGTCGTCCCGTCCTGGAGGCGCGGCTCGCCCTGCGCGGGTCGGCCCGCCCCGGTCGTCCGCACCGGCACCGACAGCGCGGCCGTCACGATGTCCTCGGGTTCCGCCATCCGGCCGATCCCGGCGTCGTCCCCGGTCAGCGCCCCGACCACGGGGCCCACGAACCGGACCCCGCGCTCGCGGAGCAGCGCGACGTTCGCCCGGGTGGCCGGGTGCTCCCACATCTGCGGGTGCATCGCGGGCGCCACGACGACGGGTGCCTCGGTCGCGAGCAGCGTGGTTCCGAGCAGGTCGCCCGCGAGGCCGGCGGCCATCCGGGCGAGCGAGTCCGCGGTCGCGGGCGCGATCACCACGAGGTCGGCGCGACGCCCGAGCGCGACGTGGCGCACCTCGGCGACGTCGTCCCAGACGCTCGTCGTGACGGGGTTCCGGCTCAGGGCCTCGAGCGTCGGCAGCCCGACGAAGCGCAGTGCGCCCTCGGTCGGGACGACGTGCACGTCGTGGCCACGCTTGACGAGGTCGCGGACGACCCCGACGGCCTTGTAGGCGGCGATGCCCCCGGTGATCCCGACGACGACGGTCAGACGGCGCTCTGGTGCTGCGTTCACGCCGGTCACGCTACCCGGGGCGCCGTGGGAGGATCGAGCCCATGTGCACCGTCGTCGTCCGCGTCGAACCCGGTACGGCCTGGCCGGTCACGGTCCTCGCCCTCCGCGACGAGTCGCCCGAGCGGCCGTGGGACCCACCGGCGGCGTGGTGGCCCGACCGCGACCCGGGGGTGCGCGGCGTGCGGGACCGCTCCGCCGGCGGCGCGTGGCTCGCAGCCTCCGACGACGCCGGGCTCGCGGTGGTGCTGAACCGCTCCGAACCGGTCGCGACCGTGGACGGCACCTGGACGACCCGGGGCGTGCTGCCGCTCGACGCCGTGGCGGACGGGCACCTGCCCGGCGACGGCGGCGAGCTGCCGACCACGCGGGCGTTCAACCTCGTCCGGGCGACCGCCGACGGCGCCGAGGTCCTGACCTGGGACGGCGCCGAGGTCCGGACGACCCCGCTCGGCCCCGGTGTGCACATGGTGACGCACGGCGAACCCGACGATCCGGAGGCCCCGCGCATCGCCCGCTGGCTCGGCGACTTCCGCGACGCCCCGGCGCCGACCGGACCGCCCGCACTCGCCCCGTTCGACGAACTCCGGGCCGCGGACGCCGGCGAGGAGCCCGGGGACGGCTGGGGAGGCTGGTTCGGGGTGCTCGCCGCGTCGGCCGCGCTGCCGACCGACGACCCCGACGCGATCCTCCGCGACGCACACGAGGCCGAGGGGCACGTCGCGACGCTGTCCATCGTCGCCGCGGCCGTCGGACCGGGTCGCACGGTGCTGCAGCACGCGCGCCTGGTCGAGCCGGGCCGCCTGGACGGCTCGGTCGAGCTGCACCGGGCCTGACCGCGACGCCGTCCGGAGCCCCGGGGCTTCCTGAGAGCAGCGGCAGCACCGATGGCGGCGCAGACCGAGACTCCGCGGGTACGGTCACGCCACGTGACCCCCACCACACGCTCCCTGCTCGCCACCGGCCTCGCCGCCGTCGCCGCGCTCGCACTCGTCGCCTGCGCCGAGGACCCGTCCGCGGCCTCGCAACCGGACCCGACCCCCACCGCCACCGGGCGCGCCTGGGACCACGCGCGCGGGGAACGCGTCGTGGTCGTCGGCGACTCGATCAGCGGCGGGCACGGGCTCACGCCCGAGCAGGCGTGGCCGTCCCTCCTCGCCCGGGCCGAGCACTGGCAGCTCACGAACCTGTCCTGCGACGGTGCGGGGGTCGTCGCACAGGGTGACCCGGACCAGTGCGCCAGTGCGTACCCGGGACTCGTCCGGCGCGCCGTGGACCTGCGGCCGCAGGTCGTGATCGTGCAGGCGAGCTCGAACGACCTCGGGCAGGACGCCGCCGCGGTGACCAGCGCCACCGACCAGACCGTGGCGCTCGTGCACCGGCTCGTCCCCGAGGCGCACGTCATCGGGCTGAGCGCGATCTGGAACGAGGACGCTCCGCCCGCCGAGCTGGGCACGATCTCGGCGGCACTGCGGACGGCGATCCGCGACGACGGCGGCACGTACGTCGACATCGGCGACCCGTTGCGCGGACACCCGGACTGGATGCAGTCCGACGACGTGCACCCGACGGAGCGCGGGCAGCAGGCGATCGAGGCGTCCGTCCGGTCGGCGTTCGCGAAGGACCACGTGCGCCTCTGACCGGGGCTCCGGCCGGGTCCGTCACGGACGAGGGTGTCCTGGACCCGCCGGGTCCGACGGACCGGACCCGGCGGGTCCGACGGACCCGGCGCGCGCGGTGGAGCCGGCGCGTGGCGGACCGGCGGCCGGCCGTGCAGGGTGCTGCGCGCCTCCAGACCGGAGGTGACCCGTCAGGCGGGCGGGCGCGTGTCGGTGAGGTCCTCGGCGACCGCCCAGAGCGACCGCGCGAGGTCGGCGCTCCGCGCGGACCGCGGGACGGACGCGTTCGTCGTCGGGCCGGTGAGCCCCAGGAAGCCGGCCGGTCCGTAGTACGCGCCGCCCGTCGCGTTCCGGCCGACGGCGGCGTAGAGCAGCGGCTCGGTGCCCTGCTCGACCGCCTGCGTGAAGGGCAGGGCGCGATCGTTCGAGCGGACCGGGGTCGAGCGACCGAGCGACCGGCCCGCCGACTGCAGGTTCGTGCGGGTGTAGCCGGGGTGTGCCGCGGTGCTCGTGAGGTCCCAGTCCTGCTCGACCGTGAGACGGTGCAGTTGCAGGGCGAGCAGCAGGTCGGCGAGCTTCGACTGCGCGTACGCGCGCCAGCCGTTGTAGCCGCGCTCCCACTGCAGGTCGTCGAACCGGATGCGGCCGGGGACCGCGGCGAGGCTGGACATCGTCGCGACGCGGGCGCCGGGCGTGCGGAGGAGGGTCGGCAGGAGCAGGTTCGTCAGCGCGAACGGGCCGAGGAAGTTCGTGCCGAACTGCAGCTCGAAGCCGTCCACGGTCTCGAAGCGCGTCGGGGGAGCCATCACGCCCGCGTTGTTCACGAGGACGTCGAGCGACCGGTCGTCGGCGGCGATGCCCGCGGCGAACCGGCGGACGCTGGCGAGGTCGGCGAGGTCGAGCTCGCGCACCTCGACGTCGGCGGACGGGTGCGCGGCACGGATGTCAGCGGCCGCCTGCTCGCCCTTCGACGGGGTGCGGACGGCGAGCACGACGCTGGCGCCGGCGGCGGCGAGTCGGGTCGCGGCCTCCTTGCCGGTGCCGCTGTTGGCTCCGGTGACGACGATGCGGCGGCCGGTCTGGTCGGGGATCTGCGGCATGGCGCGACCGTACTCCCGGGGGCTGCGTCGATGCTGCTCCGGTGCTATTGTTCATGCAAACGCATTGAAAGGGAGCCTCGCATGAGCAACGCATTCGGCACCGACCGTCCCTCGGACGTCCCGCCGCCCGCGCCCGACCGCGTCGGCCCGGTCCAGCTCGGCCTCGACACCTTCGGCGACGTCACCGAGCTCGCCGACGGCTCCCTGCAGTCCGACGCGCAGAGCATCCGCGACGTCGTCGACCAGGCCGTCCTCGCCGACCAGGTGGGCATCGACTTCATCGGCGTCGGCGAGCACCACCGCGCCGACTTCGTCGTCAGCGCGCCCGAGGTCGTCCTCGCCGCCGTCGCCGCCCGGACCTCGCGCATCCGCGTCGGGAGCGCCGTGACGGTGCTGTCGTCGGACGACCCGGTCCGCGTGTACGAGCGCTTCGCCACCGTCGACGCGATCTCGAACGGTCGTGCCGAGGTCATCCTCGGCCGCGGGTCCTTCACCGAGTCGTTCCCGCTGTTCGGGTACGACCTCGCCGACTACGAGGTCCTCTTCGAGGAGAAGCTGCAGCTCTGGAACGCCCTGCGCAGCGGCGACCGCGTCACCTGGTCCGGCACGAAGCGCGCGGCCCTCACCGAGCAGGACGTCTTCCCGAAGCTCGAACACGGTGCGATCCCGACCTGGATCGGCGTGGGCGGCTCGCCCCAGTCCGTCATCCGGGCGGCGTCGTACGGGCTCCCGCTGTTCCTCGCCATCATCGGTGGGCAGCCCGCGCAGTTCGCGCCGTTCTCCCGCCTCTACCGGCAGGCCCTGACGCAGCTCGAGCTCCCGCAGCAGCCCATCGCGATGCACTCGCCGGGCTTCGTCGCCGCCACCGACGAGGAGGCCGCCGAGCGCTACTGGCCGTACCACAAGGCCGTCACCGACCAGCTCGGCCGGGAGCGCGGCTGGCCCCCGCTCGACGTCGCCGGCTACCGCGCCTCGCTGTCCGCCGGGGGCTCGCTGTACGTCGGGTCGCCGGAGACCGTCGCGCGGAAGATCGCCCGGAACATGCGGATCCTCGGCGTCTCCCGGTTCGACATGCGCTACGCGACCGGCCGCCTGCCGCACGCAGACATGATGCGGTCGATCGAGCTGTACGGCACGCAGGTGGCCCCGCGGGTGCGGGAGCTCCTGGCGGAGCCGGTGCCGGTGCCGTAGGGGCGGTTGCGCGCTGCGCGCTCCGCGTGCGCGGTGCTGTCGCAGGGGTGCGGCTCGGCTCGGCGCGGCGCCGACTGGAGGCGCGGCTCGCCTCCCGACGACGGCTCACGGCAGCGCCGGGTACCGTCCACAGCATGGCGAGCCGCTCCGTCCCCCCGCACCTCGAACGTCGCTTCCGCGGCCGGATCATGGGCGTGGGCACGACCTCCGGCGTGCGGATCGTCGTCGGCATGTGGGAGCACTCGCCCTTCGGCGCGTTCACGGACGTCTTCCTCGAGCTCGCCGACGGCACGAGCGTGCTCCTCGCCCCCGACGAGATCGTGGCCGCGTACGTGTCCGGCACCTACCGCTTCGACACCGTCTCGGTCGTGGACGTCTCGGCACGGCGGACCGCGCGCGGACTCGAACTCTCCGCGGGCCCGCTCGAGGCATCGATCGACGTCGGGACGATCTCGCCGCTCGGGCGGGTGCTCCGCATCGTCCCGAAGCCGATCGCCCGCGACCCCCGGTGGCTCGCCGTGATCGACCCGATCGCGCGGTTGGTCGCCCCGGGATCGGGCACCGCCGGCTCAGCGGGCAACGGCCGCCGCGAGTACTACGGCGTCACCGGGGCGCACGACGTCACGGGCGTGCGCGGGACGTGGGCGGGGGAGCCGCTCGGATCCCTGGCGCCGCTCGACCCGCCCGTGCAGTTCGGCTTCGCGTCGATGCCGCGCATCCCGCAGGTCGTCGACGTCGAGACCACGATCCACGAGCCCGCCTGAGCCTCGGCGCCGCGCCGTGCCGCCTCGACGTCCCGCCGCCGCGCCCCACCCCGCGCGGCGCGCCTGGACGTGCCCAGCGTCGAGGGGCACACTGGCGGGAACGGAACGCGCCCGGGGGAGACCCGGCCGCACGTCGGGCACAACGGAGCGCACGACGCGAGAGGAGCACCATGACCGACACAGACGCAGACCAGCGCGCCGCCATCTCGGACATCGTCCACGGGGCACGAACGGCCCTGCTCACCACGGTCAGCGAGGACGGGCAGCTGCACGCCCGACCGCTGGCGGTCCAGGACAAGGCGTTCAACGGGACGCTGCGCTTCCTGGTGCAGGACGGCAGCGAGAAGGTCGACGACATCGCCCGGAACCCGCACGTGAACGTCGCGATCGAGTCGCAGGGCGGCTACCTGTCCATCGCCGGCACCGCGACGGTGACCCGCGACGAGGGCGTCATCGACGAGCTGTGGTCCCCGTTCGCCGAGGCCTGGTTCCCCGAAGGCCGGAACGACCCCTCGATCCGGCTGCTCACGGTCGAGGGTGACTCGGTCGAGTACTGGACGCAGGACACCGGCCCGGTCGGCAGCCTCGTGCAGACGCTCAAGGCGGCGCTCGGCAAGCAGTCGCAGCCCGACACCGGCCACCACGGCACGGTCGAGCTCTAGCGGGCGACCCCTGGGTGCTCGGCCCGGCTCACGGCGGGCCGAGCAACCACAGCACTGCGACGAGCACGGGCTGCCCGAGCAGCGCGCAGGTGACCAGGGTCCAGCGCATCCACGGCTTCGCGACGAGCTCGGGCGACCCGAACAGCGGCGCGAGCGGCATGAGGAGCCGCGGGGTCGAGGCCATCGGCAGGGACACCGCGAAGATGTACAGCGCGTACGCGGCCGAGAACAGCACCGTGGTCGACCCGAGCTGCCGGGTCGATCGGCGCAGCAGCCACACCGGGTAGGCCACGAGCAGGAACACGACGATGAGCACCCCGCCCACGCCGACCCAGCGCGCGGCGATGAGGAACCACGGCGTGAGCGGCATGAAGTCCACCCGCCCGATGAAGTTCACCCACCAGGACATCTCGGTCTGCAGGTAGGCGTCCGGCGTCCCGGTGACGTGTGCCGCGATGACGGGCCACGCGACCCCCGCCGCGACCATGACGAGCCCCGCGGCGACGACCTGCACCCGCTCGAGCACGGGGAAGGGGTCGATGGTCCGGGTGCCGTCCCCGACCGCGCGACGAGCGCGCACCCAGCGCACGAGCGCGACGAAGCCGAGGACGAGCGGGATGGCGAGCGCCCCCGGTCGGGTGAACGCGGCGACGACCCCGAGGAGCGTCAGGAGCCCGTAGCGCCGGTGCTCCAGCGCGAGCAGCGCACCGAAGGTCAGGGCGAGGAACATGCTCTCGGCGTAGCCGACCTGCAGCAGGAACGACAGCGGCCCGCAGGTGAAGAAGAAGACGGCCCACATCGCGGCACCGTGGCCGGCGTGGTCGCGGACGAGCCGGTGCAGCAGGAACGCGGCGACGAGGCCGGCGACGAGCGCGATCGCCGGTCCACCGACGTCGAACGGCACCCCGGTGGAGGCGGTCAGCGCCCGGATCGCGAACGGGAAGGCGGGCAGGAACGCCCAGGCGTTCTGCGTCACGTTGCCCGCGGCGTCGAGCGGCAGCGTGGTCGGGTAGCCGTGCACTGAGATCTGCTCGTAGTACTGGCCGTCCCACGCGGTCAGGAAGTTGAGGAAGCCGTGGCCGTTCCCCCAGATCGCGTTCTCCGGCAGCGCGCGTCCGATGAGGGGGAACGCGAGCGCGAGCCAGAACGACGAGAGGACACGACCGCCCGCCCACACGAGCAGCACCGCGGCCCAGGCCGGCAGGCTCGTGGCGAGGTCGACGATGCGCCGCCGGCTGCTGGCGACCGGCCGGGTGACCGTGCCGTCCAGGCGGCTCACCAGCGCGCTCCGCGACGTCCGGGCAGGGGGATGGGCACGGTACGACCCTAACCGCGCCAGCCTGGGCAGTGCGCGGCGCGGACGTGGCCCGCTCCGACCGGCCGGGAGGCGCGCCGCACGTTGTGCATGACGGAACCGGAAGGACGTGTGGCCGGTTCCACGGCAGTCGGCCCGCCTAGCCTGGACGCGCCCAGCACCGACCTCGAGGAGCCCACCGTGCCGAAGACCGCCATCGTGACCGACAACGCCCCGAAGCCCGCCGGCCCCTACAGCCAGGGGATCGTCGCGAACGGCTTCCTCTACACCGCGGGCTTCGGCCCGCAGGACCCGGCCACGGGCGCGATGGCCGACGACGTCGCGGGACAGACCGCCCAGGTGCTCGCGAACATCCGCGCGGTGCTCGCCGAGCACGGCGCGACGCTGGACGACGTCGTCAAGTCGACCGTGCACCTCGAGCACTCGGACCGCGACTTCCCGGCCTTCAACGAGGAGTACGCCGAGCACTTCACGCAGCCGTACCCGGTCCGCACCACCGTGCAGTCGCACCTCGCGGGCATCCTCGTCGAGATCGACGTCGTCGCCGTGCTCCCCACCACCGGAGCCTGAGCGGAACCTCACCGACCCCCGGCGCCGGCACCGTCCCGACGGACACCGGTGCCGGGGGTCGCGTGCGTTCGTGCACCGTCTGCGAGCACCGGTGCCCCGGCGACGAGGACGTCGTCGATGCCCTCGGCGAGCTGCATCGGTGCGGCGTAGGTCGAGCGCGCCGCGACCCGCGCGGGGTCCACGACCACGAGGTCGGCCACGGCGCCGGGCCGGACGACACCACGATCGCCGAGCCGGAGCACGTCGACCGCGGTGCCGGAGAGGTGCCGCGCGGCCTCCCCCCAACCGAGGCGACCGGGCACGACGTACTCCTCGAGGTACCGCGCGAAGGTGCCGTACGCCCGCGGGTGCGGGTGTGAGCCGACGAAGATGCCGTCCGACCCGGCGGTGTGTCCCGGTGCGCGGAACAGCGGCGCGAGGTCGTCCGCGGTCCGGGGGCGGGGCACCCGCATCACCACGGTGACCTGCAGTGCCGAGTCGACGAGCACGTCGAGCGCGAGGTCGACCGGGTCGGTCCCGACGGCACGGGCGGCCTCGGCGAGGGTCCGGCCCTGCAGCGCGTGGAAGGCCGCGGCCGGCACGTGCGACAGCGTCACCTGGTCGGCCCATCCGGTGCCGAGGTCCGCGCGCCCGAGCACCCGGTCGAGCACCGCGGCCCGGACGCGCTCGCGGCCGTCCGGGTCGGCGAGCGTCCGCTCGAGGTCCGACGTCCCCGGACGCGCGAGCTCGGCGGGCAGGAGCAGCATCGACAGGATCGTGCACCCGCGCGAGTACGGGTAGGCGTCGAAGGTGAGCGGGACGCCCGTGCTCGCCAGGTCGTCGAGCGCGTCGAGGAGCAGCTCGACCGGGCCGTGCAGGTGCGAGACGTGCGCGCGGACGCCGGATGCGCGGACGATGCCGGCGACCTCGTCGAGGCCGGCGCGGGCGTTGCCCTCGTACCCGCCGCGCATGTGGGTGACGTACACCCCGTCGACCGCGGCGACCTCCCGGCACAGCTCCGCGAGCTCTGATGCGTCGGCGTACAGCCCGGGCACGTAGTCGAGGCCCGAGGCGAGCCCGGCGGCGCCCTCGGCGAGCCCCCGGCGGACGAGCGACCGCATCGCGGCGAGCTCCTCGGCGGAGGCGGGGCGTGGGTCGTCGCCGAGCACCTCGTGGCGGACGGTACCGGCGGGTACCAGCGTCGCGACGTTGAGCGGGGTCGTGCCGTCGTACGTGCCCAGGAGCTCGCGGGTACCGCCTCCGGTCCACCTCGGGTGGGCGCCGTCGATCGCGGCGAAGTACCGGTCGGCGTACGAGCCGTCGCCCGGGGCCGGTCCGACCCCGTCCTGTCCGGTGACGACGGTCGTGACGCCCTGCCGGAGCAGGGCGGTCTGCACGTCCTCGTCGAACAGGCGCGAGCCCGCGTGCGAGTGCGCGTCGACGAAGCCCGGCAGGACGAGGCGCTCGCCGCAGTCGACGGTCCTCGTGCCGATCGGGACGTCGAGCCCGGTGCCGACGGCCCGGATCGTGCCGTCCACGACGAGCACGTCGGCGCGCTCGGGGTCCGGAGCGCTCCCGGTGACGACCGAGCCACCACGGAGCAGCACCGGACCGGTTGCCAGCCCGGGCGGGGTCATCGGGCGAGGCCCGCCACGAGTCGTTCGGCCCGGGTACGCAGACCGTCGAGGTCGCCGGAGGTCAGCGCGTCACCGACGAGCGGGGAGCCGAGCCCGACCGCGATCGCTCCCGCTGCGAGGTACTCCGCGGCGTCGTCGACCCCGATGCCCCCGGTCGGCACGACGTCCACGAAGTCGAGCGGCGCGAGCACCTGGCGCAGGTAGGCGGGGCCGCCGAGCTGGGCCACGGGGAACACCTTCACCGCGCGGGCCCCGAGCCGCCAGGCGGTGACGATCTCGGTCGGCGTCGCCGCGCCGGGGTACCACCCGAGTCCCCGTTCGTGCACGCGTTGCCCGACCACCGGGTCGAGGTGCGGGCTGACCGCGAAGGTGGCACCCGCGGCGGCGGCCTCGTCGACCTGTCGCACGTCGAGCACCGTGCCGACGCCGACCGCGGCACGCGCGCCGTACCGCTCGGCAGCCCAGGCGATGCCCTCCCGCCAGCGCGGGGTGTTCGTGGTCAGCTCGATCGCGGTGACCCCGGCTTCGACGAGGGTGGCCACGACGCCCTCGACGTGTTCACCGGTGCCGCCGCGGAGCACCGCGACCGTGGGGCCCGCGGCGTGCCGGTGGCGGACCGTACCGGCGGCGACCCGGGAGGGCGTGCTGCTCGTGCCGCTCGTGCTGGTGGTGGTGTCCGGCATGGTGTCCGTCCTCCGGAGATCGAGATCGAGGTCGTCGTCGTGGTGGTCGCCGTGCGGGGTCATCGGTCGACCCGGTCGTGCACGGTGGGGTCAGGATCGGCATCAGGACCACGACCGCGCCCTGGCTGGGCATCGGGGTCGGATGCGGCATCGCGACCGGGCGCACCGACGGACCCGGTCGGGCCGGCCACTGCGGGTCGGCCCCCGCTGCCCGGCGATCGCCAGTCGCCCTCGACCGTGCAGGCCAGTGCTCCGGCGTCGGCTGCGCGGTCGAGCGCCGCCCGGGCGTCCGCGCCGTGCAGCACCGCCGCCAGCCAGGCCGCGACGAAGGCATCGCCGGCACCGACCGGGTCGACCACGCGCACCGGGGTCGCCGGTCGGCGCAGCAGGACCCCGTCGATCGACGCGACGGCTCCGCGCGACCCGAGCTTCACCACCGCACGCCCCTGGGCGAGCGCAGCGAGGTCGTGGGCCAGGCGCTCCTCCTCGCCGTCGTCACCGGGAGCGGGCTCGTCCCGCCCGAGGACCAGTCGTGCTTCGTCGTCCCCGGCGAACAGGATCGCTGCCCGGGCAGCGACCTCGCGGTAGCGCTCCCGGGCACGTTCGGCAGCGAGGAGCTTGGGGCGGTGGTTGACGTCGAAGGACACGGGCACCCCGGCGGCGTCGGCACGATCGAGCACGGCATGCACGGCGGCCCGTGCGGTGTCGGAGAGCGCGAGGGTGATGCCCGAGCAGTGCACGAGGGCCGCCCGCTCCACGGCACCCACCGGGACGTCGGCGGCGGTGAGCGCCGAGCCGGCCGAACCGCGGCGGTGGTAGGTGACGCGCGTGCGACCGTCCGGCAGTCGTTCCTTCATCATCAGGCCGGTCGAGCGCTCCGGGTCACGGACCGCGACGGTGTCGACGCCGGCCCCCGCGACGTCACGCAGCACCCGGTCACCGGCGGGGTCGGCGCCGACACGGCCGACCCAGGTGGTCGGGACGCCGGCACGCACCAGGCCCGCCGCGACGTTGCTCTCCGCACCGCCGCTGTCGATCCGCAGGTGCTCGAGGTCGGGGAGGGCGCCGACGCCACCTCCGGTGAGGAGGAGCATCGTCTCACCGAGGGTGAGCACGGACCCGGTCATCGGTTCCCCCGTGTGAGTGCGAGCCGGGCGGACGACGACCCCAGGGCGACGGAGATCTCGCGCGCGGTGCGGACCACGCCGTCCCCGAGCTCGCGGACGGCCGCCGCCGGGAAGCGGGACGCGAGGCCGGAGATGCTCATCGCCCCGACGACCTGGTTGGCGTGGTCGAACACCGGGGCGGCGACGCAGCGGATGTCGGGCTCGTTCTCGCGGTCGTCGATGCCGTACCCACGGCCGTGGGTGCGCTCGACCTCGGCACGCCACCGGTCGTCGTCGACGATCGTGTGGTCCGTCATCGACACCGCCGGCTCGGCCAGGACGCGGTCGAGCAACTCGGGTTCGCCGAACGCGACGATCGCCTTGCCGGAGGCCGTGTTCCGCATCGGCAGTCGGTTGCCGATCCGCGACCCCATCCGGACGGTGCCGCGGGTCTCGACCTTGTCGACGTAGACGATGTCGGTGCCGTCGGGGACGACGAGGTGGCAGGTCAGGCCGGTCTGCTCGGCCGTGCGTCGGAGGAACGGGGCCGCGGCGGCGCGCAGGTCGATCCCCTCGAGGTAGCTCTGCCCGAGCAGCAGCGCTCCGAGCCCGAGCGTGAAGCCGGCGTCCGCGGTCCGGCGCAGCAGGTCGTTCTCGACCATCGGGGCGGTGAGCCGGAGCACCGTGGACTTCGCCGTGCCGAGTTCGGCGGCGAGTGCGGTGAGGGACACCGAGGGTTCCCCGTTCCGGGTGCGGTCGGCGATGCAGTCGAGCAGCCGCAGACCCCGGCGCAGCGAGAGGGCGGCGTTCCGGACGGGAGCATCGGGTTCCGCGGGCGTGACCGGCGTCGTCGCGCGCATCAGAACCACGTCCCGATCGTGTCGAGGACGGTGTCGTCGTCGGCGAGGACGAGGACCTCGCGCCACTTGTCGAACACCGTGCACGGATGCGAGGCGCCGAACACCACGACGTCGCCCGGCGTCAGGACGGGGCCGTCGGCGATCACCGCGAGGTACGCGTGCTGGTCGTCGAGGCGGGTGACGGTGACCGCCCCGGGTGGTGGGACGACGTCGGTGACCGGCGCCGCGCCTCCAGACCGGTCGGTCGCGGAGGCAGACCTGACCGACCGGACCACGGGGAGTCCCTCGTCGAAGGAGATGTCCCGCTTGCCGACCGCGGCGAGGGCCAGGCCGGGCTCGGGGCACGAGGTGACGCGGCCCCACACCTCGATCGCGGGGCGGAGCGAGCCCTCGTCGGGGTGGCGCCCGAACGGCGTGCGTGCCGCGTAGAAGCCGTCGTCGTGCGTGAGGTACGCACCCGAGCGGACCAGGACGTCCAGATCGGCGGGGCGGTCGGCGACCGCCTCGGCGACGGCGTCGAACCAGGCGCTGCCACCCATGCTGAGGAGCACCCGTGGCGTGTCGACGAGGCTCCGGACGGCGACCGCGACGGCGAGCACGCCCTCGACGTAGGCACGCGCGGCGTCGACGCCAGGGAGACCGCCCTCGTACCCGGCCACCCCGCGGAGGACGAGTCCGGCGTCGTGGACGGTGCCGGCGAGCGCGACGGCGTCGTCGGCCGACCGGACGCCGGTGCGACCGCCGGGGAACCCGACCTCGACGAGCACGTGCACCAGGCCCCCGACGGCGTCCTGCGCCGCACGGGCGGCTGCGACGCCGGCGGGGGAGTCGACCCAGCAGACCACGTCCGCGTCGGCAGCGGCTGCACCGCGGGAGGCGAGCCAGGCGAGCCCGGCCGGGTCGAGCACCTCGTTCGCGACGACGATCCGGTGGATGCCGTGCTCCCACGCGACCATCGCCTGCTGGACGGAGGCGACCGTGACGCCCCAGGCACCGGCGGCGACCTGGCGGTCGGCGAGTGCGGGGGCCATGTGGGTCTTCATGTGCGGCGCGAGGAGGAAGCCGTGCCGGTCGATCCAGTCCTGCATGACCGCGGTGTTGTGCGCAAGAGCGGACTCCCGGAGGGTCATCACCGGGAGCAGCGCGTGCTCGAGGACGTGTCGGCCCGCGGGAGCGCCCGGCAGGGGTGCGCCCTTCGTGGTGACCGTCCCCGGATCGGTCGTGGTCGTCATCGCGCCTCCTGTGCTCCGTGCGGTGCCACCACGGTCGCGCGGGGTGGTCGGGCGAGGCAACGCCCTCGTCACGCCCATTCTGCGGTGCAGAACCTCAGCCGCGCAGCGCAGACCGCGGGTCGCTCGTCGTGCCGGTCCGCCGCCGGGGAAACCGAGCGGGCATAGCATTCGGGGGAGATGACGACGACGGCGACGACACGACGGCGGGGCAGCACGGCGGTGGCCGTGCTCGTCGCGGGCACCTTCTTCATGGAGCTCCTGGACGGCACGATCCTGGCGACCGCGGCGCCGGCGATGGGACGCGACCTCGGGGTGGACTCCGCGGCCGTCGGCGTCGCGATCACCGCCTACCTCGTCACGCTCGCGGTCTTCATCCCGGTCAGCGGCTGGCTCACGGACCGGGTCGGGTCCCGGACGGTGTTCGCGGGGGCGATCGCGCTGTTCACCGTCGCGTCCGGGCTGTGTGCCCTGTCGACCGGGCTCGTCGACCTCACGGTCTGGCGCATCCTGCAGGGGCTCGGCGGCGCGCTGATGGTGCCCGTCGGCCGGCTCGTCGTGCTCCGCGGCGCCGGGCGCGACCAACTCGTCACCGCGATCGCCATCCTGACCTGGCCGGCGCTCGCGGCGCCGATCATCGCGCCGTTCGTCGGTGGCGTGCTCGTCGACACCCTGACCTGGCACTGGATCTTCCTCGTCAACCTGCCGCTCGGCGTCATCGCGTTCGTCGCCGCCCTGGTCCTCGTGCCGCAGGAGCGCGCGGCCGAGCGGGTGCCGTTCGACTGGTTCGGCTCGTTGCTCGCCTGCTTCGGCCTCGGCGCCCTCGTCGTGATGGCCTCCCTGCTCGCACTCGACACGATCCCCGTGGTCGCCGTCGTGGTCGCCGGGATCGTGGGAGCCGCGTGCTGCTGGGCGGCGGTGTGGCACTTCCGCCGCGCGCCGCACCCGATCATGGGGCTCGACGCCTTCCGCCTCGAGACCTTCCGTGTCTCGCACGCCGGCGGCTCCCTCTTCCGGCTCGCCGTCTCCGCCGTGCCCTTCGTGCTGCCGCTGCTCTTCCAGGACGCCTGGGGCTGGAGCGCCGTACTCGCCGGGTCCGCCGTGCTCTGGGTCTTCGTCGGCAACCTCGGGATCAAGCCGATGACGACGCCGTTCCTCCGCTGGTTCGGGTACCGGCCGGTGATCGTCGTGTCGAGCGCCGTCGCCGCGCTGAGCGTCGTCGCGATGGTGTTCATGACCGAGGACACCCCGTTCTGGCTCCTCGCCGCGCTGCTCGTCGTGAGCGGGGCCGCCCGGTCGGTCGGGTTCACGGCCTACAACACCATCGCGTTCGCCGACGTCGAGCAGGCGGACATGACTCCCGCGAACACCTTGTCGTCGACGCTGCAGCAGACCGCCGCGGGCTTCGGGGTCGCGGTCGCCGCCGTGGCCATCCGGGCTGCCGCCGGGCTGGGCGGAACGGGCCCCTACGACGTCGCGTTCTGGGTGATCGCCGTGCTGCTCGTCGTCGCGTGCGTCGAGGGCGTGCTGATGAGCCGGACCGCCGGCGAGACCGTGCGACCGGTGCGCCGCGTCCGGGTCTGACCCGGCCGTCATCCGTTCCCGACCCGGTCACACGCACGCAACTCGCGCCGCGCTACAGTCTCAGCTACCGCTTGCGGTGGCCGAGTACCGTTGCCGCGGCAGGGGACCTGGAACACCCGGAACAGGAAGGCAGCATGGCCGCGCCAGAACAGCAGGGCACGATCACCGCCGGCACGGCGGCGGAGCCGACCGCCCTGCGCGTCGTCAGCTACAACCTCCGCGAGCACACCGCGAACGGTGAACTCGCCGCCCTCGCCGAGTCGTCCCAGGCCGACGTCCTCTGTGTGCAGGAGTGCGACAGCAACGACCTCGCGCCGAGCATCGCGGGCCTGCAGCTCGCGGCGTCCACCAAGACGAACCGCCTCGGCCTCGCGATCTACGTGCGTGCCGAACGCTTCGAGGTGCAGGACTTCAGCATCCACTCGCTGCAGAAGTCGCTGCACGACCGGGTCCTCGCGCCCGCGCACGAGCGGCTCATCGCGATGCACCTCCGCGACACCGAGGCCGACGCCGAGGTCATCGTGGCGTCCTTCCACGCCTCGCCCCTGACCGCCACGAACTCGCTCCGTCGCAAGCAGATCGAGGCCGCGCACCAGTTCGTCCGCGACCTGTCGAACGAGGCCCCGGCGATCATGGTCGGCGACTTCAACTACCCGTGGTTCCAGACGAACCTGCGCCGGAAGATCGAGGAGCACGGCTTCGCGCTGTCGCTGTCCGACCAGCCGACGTACCTGCGCTACCGGAAGTTCACCGGTCACTTCGACTTCGCCACGAGCGTTGGGTTGCACATCGCGGGCGTGGAGACCCTGCCCGCGGGCATCTCCGACCACCGGCCGATCCTCGTCCGGGCGCACTACGAGCACCCTGGTGCGACGGGCGCCGTCACGACCGTCGAGGCCCCCGCCGCCTGACGCGCGCGTCGCGGCGCGACGGCGTCAGTGTCCGAACCGAGTGTGCAGGACGCGCCGCGCGCGTGTCGTCGCCTGGGCAGGATCCGTCGGCGGGCCGCGCCGAGCGTGACGGATGTTGCCCGCTCGGTGGAGCGGCGCCCCGCGCTCGACGCGCGCACTGGAGGCCCGGTGCCGGTCTCGTGGACCGCCACCGGGCCTCCAGGCGGTCACCTCCGGGGCGTGGGACCGCAGCAGACGCGCGTACCGAGCGTGCAGGACACGCCGCGTGCGTGACGCCGGGCGGGCAGGATCCGTCGGCGCGCGACGCCGAGCGTGACAGATGTTGCACGCTCGGCGCCGCCCGCCCGGCCGCCGCCGGCCGCCCGGTCGCCCGGCCGCCGGGTCAGCGGCGCAGGGTCGCCCGGGCCAGGCGGTTGCCGAGGAACTGCCCGAGCTGCACGATCACCACGATGAGCGCCACCGAGACGTACACGATCCACCAGTCGTAGCGCTGCGACCCGTACTGGATCGCGTACTCGCCGAGCCCGCCGCCGCCGACGAGCGCCCCCTGCGCCGTCATGTCAACGATGCCGATGTAGATGAACGTGTAGCCGAGGATGAGCGGGCCGAGGCCCTCGGGGATGAGCACCGTCAGCAGGATCGACACCGGGTGCGCCCCGGATGCCCGAGCAGCCTCGACGACCCCGGGGTCGACCGCCAGCAGGTTCTGCTCGACGATCCGGGAGACCGCGAACGACGCCGCGAGCGAGATCGCGAACGTCACGGCGGGCACCCCGATGGTGGTCTGCACGACGACGCGGGACAGCGGGGCGATCGCGGCGAGGAAGATCACGAACGGGATCGGCCGGACGAGGTTCACGACCACGTTCAGGATCGTGTACGCGGTCCGGCTGCCGAGCAGGTTGCCCGGCCGGGTGGCGTACAGCGCGAGGCCGAGCGCCAGGCCGATGACGCCCGCGATGACGAGCGAGATGATCGACATGACGAGGGTGTCGCGGACCGCGCCGACCAGGATGTCGAACGTGTCGATGACGCTCTGGAACGAGTTGTTCACGCGGCGGCCTCCTCGTCGGTGGTGACCCCGTCGGCGCGCAGCGAACGGATCGCGGCGTCGACGGCGGCCGGATCGGCAGCGGACAGCTCGTAGGTGAGCGATCCGATGCGGCGCTCCCGGATCTCGCCGACGCCGCCGTAGACCAGCTCGGCGGTGACCCCGGCGGCCCGGAAGGCCTGGTCGATCCGGTTCTGCAGCCCGGCCTCGTCGGTGATCTGCACCGTGACGAGTCGCCCCGGGTGCCGTTCGCGCAACCGCACGAGGGTCTCGGCGGAGGGCCGGTCGTGCAGCGCGGTGCGGACGAACCGCTGCGTCGCGCCGGTCTGCGGGGTCGCGAAGACGTCGTACACGTCGCCGACCTCGACGACGCGGCCGTTCTCCATCACGGCGACCCGGTCCGCGATCTGCCGGACGGCGTCCATCTCGTGCGTGATGACGATGATCGTGACGCCGAGTTCCCGGTTCACCCGGCGGAGCAGGGCGAGCACCTCCGCGGTGGTCTCCGGGTCGAGCGCGCTGGTGGCCTCGTCGGCGAGCAGCAGCTCGGGGTTGCCCGCGAGCGCCCGGGCGATGCCGACGCGCTGCTTCTGCCCGCCGGACAGCTGCTCGGGGTAGGCGTACGCCCGGTCGAGCAGCCCGACGAAGTCGAGGAGCTCGGCGACGCGACGGTCGCGCTCCTCCTTGCCGACGCCTGCGACCTTGAGCGGGTACGCGACGTTGCCGGCGATGGTGCGGGAGCGGAACAGGTTGAACTGCTGGAAGATCATGCCGATCTTCCGACGCGCGAGACGGCGGTCCCGCTCGGGGATCGCCGTCAGTTCCCGCCCGCCGACGGTCACCGAGCCCGAGGAGGGCAGCTCGAGGGCGTTGACGAGACGGACCAGGGTGGACTTGCCGGCGCCGGAGTACCCGATGACGCCGAGGACCTCTCCCTGGTGCACGTCCAGGGAGACGTCCTCGACGGCCACCACGGTCTCGCCGGTGTCGGCGCGGCGGTAGTGCTTCGAGACGCCGCGGAGTTCGACGAGAGCGGGCACTACTGCTTGGCCGCCTTCGCGTCCTGCTCCACCTTCGCGAGCTCGCTCTGCAGCTTCGACGCGCTCTCGTCGCGGGCCACGGCCTCGGGCAGGTCCTTCTTGAAGGCCTTCTGCACGGCGTCGTCCTGGAACAGCTTCGCGAGGGCGAGGTACGTCTTGTCGTCCTCGTCGGCCTTGCGCACGGCGAAGACGTTCACGTAGGGGGCGGCGCTCGCGCTGGACGGGTCGTCCTGGTAGATGATGTCGCCCGTCGGCAGGTTCGCCGCGGTGGCGAAGTTGTTGTTCACGACGGCGGCGGCGACGGAGCCCTGCTGCAGCGCGTTCGCGGTCTGCGAGGCGTCGAGGGGCTGCACGTCGACCTTCGACGACTCGATGTCCGTCGTGGTCGAGAACGCGGACCCGCCGTCCTTGAGCTCGACGAGCTTCGCGGCCTGCAGGATGAGGAGCGCGCGCGCCTGGTTGATGGCGTCGTTCGGGATCGCGACCTTGGCGTTCTCCGGCAGTGCGGACGGCTCGTCGTACTTCGTCGCGTAGAGCGGCAGCGGGTAGACGGCCGTCGAGCCGATCGGCTGCAGGTCGTCGTTCGAGGTGACGTTGTAGTCCGCGAGGTACTGGATGTGCTGGAACTGGTTGATGTCGATCTGCCCGTCCTTGAGGGCGGGGTTCGGCAGCGAGTAGTCCGAGAAGTTCGTCAGCTTGACGGTGACGTTGAGCTGCTTCTTCGCGAGGTCCGTGTAGGTGCTCCAGTAGCCGAGGGACTTGTCGGCGACGCCGATGGTGACGGTCTTCGCGGGCTTGTCGGCGGCGGCACCGGTCGTGTCGGAGCCACCCGAACGGACGGCTCCGACGATGACGGCCACGACGATCGCCACGACGACGACCGCGGCGGCGACGATCCAGCCGATCGGGCGCTTGCCCTTCGGCTTCTCGGGCAGGGCGGGTGCTGCGGACATGCGTGCTCCTCGTGGGACGTTCCGGTCCGCGGTGGGACCGGGCGGTGCTGTGCTGTGGGGACCGCGGACGAGCGCGGCGTGCGTCCGAGTGTGCCCGGCACCCGTGGCCCGAGCGAGTTGCGTTCCGTCGTGTTACACCGCCCGTCACGTGCCGCCGTTGGTTGACTGGTCCGGTGCGCAGCATCGAACTCGTCCTCGACCCCGCGTCGGACGCGGCCGTCCGGGCGGCGTGGGACGCCCTCACCGCGGCCGACCTGCCGAGCCTCGGCCGCTCGGGGACGAACAGTCCGCACGTCACCCTGACGGCCGGTGACGACCTGCCCGTCCCGAGCGGTCTCGACGCGCCCGTACCGACCGTGGTGCGGCTCGGCGGCGTGCTGCTCTTCCCCGCCGGCCCGGGACGGTCGGTGCTCGTCCGTGCCGTGGTGGTCGACCCGGTGCTCGCGGCGTTCCACGGTGCGGTGCACCTGGCGGCGCCGGGCGGCGTCGACACCGCACAGCCGGGCGCGTGGTCGCCACACCTCACCTTCGCGCGGCGGGTCCGGGACGCGGACCTGCCGGCCGCCGTGCAGGCACTCCGCACCGCGCCCCTGCCCGAGACGCTGACCGTCGGCGGCGTCCGCCACTGGGACGGGGTCACGAAGACGGTCACGCCGGTCGCGTGACGCGCGGGGCGGACGAGCCACGTGCCTCCGGACCGCACCGTGGTGCGGAACGCCGTTCGGGAGGCGCGGCTCAGACCCGCAGGACCCGCTCGCCGAACGCGGACGCGAACGTCCGCTCGGGGTCGGCCGCCGCCACGAGGCGGCGCACCTCCGGCAGCCGCGGGTACAGGTCCTCGACGGCGTCGGCGTCGAGCGAGCTCATCTTGCCCCAGTGCGGGCGGCCGGCGAACGGGGCGAGCAGGGCCTCGAGGTCGGGCAGCAGCGCGGCCACCTGCTCCGGGTGCTTCTGCCAGGTGAAGGCGATGCAGAGCGCGTCCTCGCCTTGGGTCGCACCGAGCCAGGACCCGTCGGCTGCCATCGTGCGCAACTCGCACACGTGCAGGTGCGGCTGGATCCGGTCCGCGATGGTGCGCAGCGCGTCGAGCGCGGCGGCCGCGTGCCGGAGCGGGACGAAGTGCTCGCTCTGCACCTCGGACCCGTGGCTCGGGACGCTCTCGATCGGGAAGTGCGGCAGCCGGTCCCACCACGGGCCGACCGAACCGTCCCGCGCCGTGTGGTGGCCGTCCGCCGGGCCGCCGGGGAGCCGCGGGGCGCCGAGCAGCTCGTCCGGTACCGCGACGTCGTCGGCCCCGTCCGGCACGCGGGACTTCAGCAGGACCTCGCTGATCGTGTCGCCGAAGACCGTGTACGAGCAGACGGAGTACGCGCTCGCGTGCACCTCGGCCACGTGTGCGGTGAAGACGTCCCACGGGATCGGGCCGTAGGTGTCCTGGCGCATCCGGTAGGCCGGCTGGACGTCGAGGGTGACCCGCGACACGATGCCGAACAGTCCGAGGTGCAGGACGGTGCCGTCGAAGCCGGGGTCGTCGCGTGCGATCGTCCGGATCGTGCCGTCCGCACCGATGACCTCGAACGAGCGGACCGCGGTCGCGAGGGACCCGAGCGTCGTCCCGGACCCGTGCGTGCCGGTCGCGATCGCGCCACCGAGCGAGATGTGCGGCAGCGAGCCCTCGTTGTGCAGGGCGAAGCCTGCGGCGTCGATCGCCGGCGCGACGATGCCGTACCGGGTGCCGGCGCCCATGGTCGCGGTCCGGGCCTCCGGGTCCACGACGAGGTCGGTCGGGATGCCGGTCAGGTCGAGGAGCACGCCGGCGCCGTCCGCGACGTCGTTGAACGAGTGCCGTGTGCCGAGGCCGTGCACGCGGCGTTCGCGGGCGACGATCTCGGCGGCCTCGGCGACGGACGCCGGGCGGAGGACCCGTTCGGCCGTGTAGGTGACCGTGCCGGACCAGTTCAGCTCGCTCGTCGTCGACCGCATGTCGCCCACGATGCCAGCTGCGCCCGGCGGCGGCTCAGTGCGCCATCGGGGCGGGCGTGCCCTCGGCGTTCTCCGGTCGGCGGACGAGCGCGCACGTGACGATGCCGGCGAGCGAGATGAACGCGCCCACCAGGAACGCGGTGCGGACGCCCGAGGCGGTCGCGGCCGCCACCGCGTCGGCACCGGCACCCGTCGCGGCCGAGGCGGCCCCGATCGTGAGCAGCGTGACGAACAGCGCCGTGCCGGCCGCGCCCGCCAGCTGCTGGGCGGTGCCGAGGACCGCGCTGCCGTGCGAGTAGAGCCTCGGCGGCAGCCCGCCGAGCGCCGCGGTGAACAGGGGTGTGAAGGTCAGTGCGAGCCCGATGCTCAGCACGACGTGGGCACCGAGGACGAACCACACGCTCGTGTCCGTGCCGACGGTCGCGAGGGCCCACAGCACCGCACTGACGATGATCGACCCCGGGACGAGCAGCACCCGCGGACCCCGGCGGTCGTAGATCCGGCCGACGACGGGGGAGAGGAGGCCCATGATCAGGCCGCCGGGCAGGAGCAGCAGACCGACCTGCAGGACCTCGAGCCCGAGCACCCGCTCGAGGTAGATCGGCAGCAGGATGAGCGTGCCGAACATCGCCATGAAGCTCAGCCCCATCGCGACGATCGGGATCGTGAAGCCCTTCGTGCGGAAGGTGCGGAGGTCGAGCAGTGCCGAGTCGGAGCGCTGCAGTCGGCCCTGTCGGACGATGAACAGCGCGAGCGCCACGGCACCGACGACGAGCGACGCGACGGGCACGAGCGGCCCGGTGGACCCGGCCTCACCGATGCTCGACAGGCCGTACACGATGCCGCCGAAGGCGAAGGCGGAGAGCACCACGGACACCACGTCGAGCGGGGCCTTGCGCGGCGTCGAGACGTTGCGCACCTTGACCATGCCGAGCACGAGCGCGGCGAGCGCGATCGGCAGCACGAACCCGAACAGCCAGCGCCACGAGAAGGCGTTGAGGATGAGGCCGGAGATCGTCGGGCCGATCGCGGGTGCGACGGAGATGACGATCGAGATGTTGCCCATGATGCGCCCGCGGTGGGCGGGCTCGATGAGGGTCAGCACGGTGGTCATCAGCAGCGGCATCATGATCGCGGTGCCGCTGGCCTGCACGATGCGGCCGACGAGCAGCATCGCGAACCCGGGCGCGAGCAGAGCGATCAGCGTGCCGGCGGAGAACAGGCTCATCGCCCAGACGAACACCGGTCGGGTGTCGAAGCGCTGCAGGAGGAAGCCGGTGACCGGGATCACCACGGCCATCGTGAGCAGGAAGCCGGTGGTGAGCCACTGCCCGGTGGCGGCGCTGATGCCGAGGTCGTCCATGAGCCGCGGCAGCGCCACGCCCATGATCGTCTCGTTGAGGATCACCACGAACGCGGAGACGAGCAGCAGCCCGATCACGAGGCGGGTCTCGCCGGGGGAGGGCTGTGCGACGCTCCCGGTGCGGGGGGCGGACTCGACGGCCTGGGTCATGCGGGGCTCCTGGTGGCTCACGATCGTGGGACGAGGGGGCGCGACGGGCGCTGACGGGTCAACTCCCTGAGTGGATGCGAGCATTCCGCTTCCTGCCGACATCGGCGCGTCGCGGGCTCGGCCCGGCCACGGAGCGCGGTCGCTCAGTGCAGGATCGCGAAGCCCTCGCTGTCACCGTGGGGGACGACCGTGCGCAGGGAGACGTCCGTCACCGTCGCCGACGGCGGCCCCTTCCGCAGGAACTCCATCAGCGCGTCCACCGCCGGGGAGGGGCCCTCGGCCTCCACCTCGACGGTACCGTCGAAGCGGTTCCGGGCGTACCCGGCGAGCTCGAGCCCGTCGGCCTTCCGTGCGGTCCAGTACCGGAAGCCGACCCCTTGGACCGTCCCCGACACCACGGCGTGCATCCTCGTCACCGTCGTCATACCGGCCAACCTAGGCGCGCGGTCGGACCGGGAGTTTTCGGCGCTGTTTCCGGTTCGTGAAACCCGCTGCTAGAGTCACCGCTACCCGAACACATCGAGTCACCATGACACTTACTCCTGAGCCTCCCGTCCGCGTCGCGGTCTCCACCGTGATCGTCGCGCTGCGCCCGCACCCCGACACCGGCGCGCCTGCGCTGTGGACCCCGCTCGTGCGGCGCGTCACCGAGCCGTACGAGGGTTCGTGGGCACTGCCCGGCGGTTGGGTCCGGGCCGACGAAGGGCTCGAGGACTCGGCCGCGGCGCGCCTCCGCGAGACGACGAACGTGCAGCCGCGCTACCTCGAGCAGCTCTACGCCTTCGGCGACGTCGACCGGTCCCCGACCCGCGTGGTGTCGATCGTGTACTGGGCGCTCGTGCACCCCGACGACGCCGGCACGGTCCCCGAGGACTGGAACGTGCGGTGGTTCCTCGCGGACGAGCACCCGCCGCTCGCCTTCGACCACGACCGCATCGTCGAGTACGCCCTCTGGCGTCTGCGGAACAAGATGTCGTACTCGCGGATCGCGCAGGCGTTCCTCGGCGACCGCTTCACCCTCGCCGAGCTCCGCGGCGTGTACGAGGCCGTGCTCGGACGCACCCTCGACCCCGCGAACTTCCGGAGGCAGGTGGCGCAGTCCGACGCCGTGCTGCCGACCGACGAGACCACGAGCGGGGGTCGGCACCGTCCGGCCCGGCTGTACCGCTCGAACCCCGACCTCGCCTACGCGGACAACGGCCCGCTCGGCTCGGGGGCCCACGAGCACCAGCACCGAGCCAGCACGAAACGGTAGGAACCGCAGTGTCCATCGCCACCACCATCGACCTCATCTCCAACGGCAAGGCCGCGGGCAGCACCTGCACGCCCGACCTCGCGATGCCGACGTGGGACTTCGACGCGGTGCCCGGGTACGGCCCCGGCTCGTCGATGTCGGACGTCATCCCGACGAGCGCCCCGCGCCAGGGCGTGCTCCCGGACGAGTACAAGACCGCGCCGGTCGACGAGCTGCACGAGCGCATCGAACGGGCGAAGGCCACCCTGGGGGACCGGGTCGTCGTGCTCGGGCACTTCTACCAGCGTGACGAGGTGGTGCGGCACGCCGACTTCCTCGGCGACTCGTTCCAGCTCGCCAACGCCGCCCTGACCAAGCCGGACGCCGAGGCGATCGTCTTCTGCGGCGTGCACTTCATGGCGGAGACCGCGGACATCCTCGCCCGTGACGACCAGCGTGTGATCCTGCCGAACCTCGCGGCGGGCTGCTCCATGGCGGACATGGCCGACATCGACAGCGTCGAGGCCGCTTGGGCCGAGCTGACCGCCCTGTACGGCACCGAGCCGGACGCCGACGGCCGTGTGCCGGTGGTGCCCGTCACGTACATGAACTCCGCCGCCGACCTCAAGGCGTTCTGCGGCCGGAACGGCGGCATCGTCTGCACCTCGTCGAACGCCGCCACCGTCCTCGAGTGGGCGTTCGAGCGGGGACAGCGCGTGCTGTTCTTCCCCGACCAGCACCTCGGCCGGAACACCGCGAAGGCGATGGGGATCAGCACCGACCGGATGCCGATGTGGAACCCGCGGCTGGCGGGCGGCGGGAACGAGGCTGCCGAGCTGCTCGACGCGCAGGTCATCCTCTGGCACGGCTTCTGCTCGGTGCACCGCCGCTTCACCGTCGACCAGATCGAGCAGGCCCGCCGCGAGCAGCCGGGGGTGCAGGTCATCGTGCACCCGGAGTGCCCGATGGCCGTGGTCGACGCTGCGGACGCCGCGGGCAGCACCGACTTCATCCGGAAGGTTGTCGCAGCCGCCACCGAGCCGACGGCCTTCGCGATCGGCACCGAGATCAACATGGTGAACCGGCTCGCGGCGGAGTACCCGCAGCACACGATCACCTGTCTCGACCCCGTGGTCTGCCCCTGCTCGACGATGTACCGGATCCACCCCGGCTACCTCGCCTGGGTGCTCGAGGCGCTCGTTGACGGCGAGGTCCTCAACGAGATCGTCGTGCCGGCCGACGTGCAGGCGGACGCCCGGGTCGCGCTCGAGCGCATGCTCGCGGCGAAGCCCCGGGGCTGACGAGGAGGCACCGTGCACGTCGTCATCGTCGGCTCCGGGATCGCCGGGCTCACCGCTGCGATCCGGTCCAGCGCCCGGCACGACGTCACCCTCGTGACCAAGGGCGTCCTCACCGACGGAGCGACCCGGTACGCGCAGGGCGGCGTCGCCGTCGCCCTCGGTGCCGACGACTCCGCCGGGCTGCACGCCGCGGACACCCACGTCGCGGCCGCCGGCACCGCGGACCGTCGCGCCGTCGACGTCCTCTGCACCGACGGCCCCGCGCGCGTCCGTGACCTCCTCGCACTCGGCGTGCCGTTCGACCGCACGACGGCGCCGGACAGCATCGACCGCCACGGCGACGACCTCGCCCGCGGTCGCGAGGCGGCCCACGGTCGCTGGCGCGTCGTGCACGCCGACGGCGACGCCACGGGAGCCGCGATCGAACGGACGCTCGTCGACGCCCTGCACCGCCGACACGTGACGATCCTCGAGCGCACCTGCCTCACCGACCTCGTGGTCCGCGACGGCGCCGTCGTCGGCGTCGACGTGCTCGACCTGCTCGGCGAGCCGCGTCGCATCGACGCCGACGCCGTGGTGCTCGCGTCCGGGGGAGCGGGACACCTGTTCCGCGAGACCACGAACCCGCTCGTCGCGACGGGCGACGGTGCCGCGGCCGCCTGGCGCGCCGGCGCCGTCCTCGCCGACGTCGAGTTCGTCCAGTTCCACCCGACCCGGCTCGCGGTGCCCGACGGTGGCCTCGTCTCCGAGGCCGTCCGCGGCGAGGGTGCCGTCCTCCGTGACGCCCGCGGCCGGCGGTTCATGCCGGCGGTGCACCCGGACGCCGAGCTCGCCCCGCGGGACGTCGTCGCCCGCGGGATCGCCGCCGCGATGCGCGACCAGGGCGGGGAGCCCGTGCTCCTCGACGCCACCGGTCTCGACCCGGCGTTCCTCGTCCGCCGGTTCCCCGGGCTCACCAGGGCGACGCGGGCGGCCGGGTTCGACTGGACCCGTGAGGGTGTCCCGGTCGCACCGGCCGCCCACTACTGGATGGGTGGGGTTGCGACCGACGCCGAGGGCCGGACGAGCCTGCCCGGGCTGCTCGCGGTCGGCGAGGTCGCGTGCACGGGTGTGCACGGCGCGAACCGGCTCGCGTCGAACTCGCTGCTCGAGGGACTCGTCTTCGCGGTGCGCGCCGCCGACGCGCTCGACGCGCCCCGGCCGGACCGGCTGCGGCTGCGCGGGGACGCCGGGCTGGCCGTCCGCACCGTGCGTCGGCCGGGAGGCGCGCCCCACCTCGACGACGCCGGTCACGGAGCCGGAGACGCCGGTCTCGACACCGTCGGCCGCCTGGACGACGCGGGGCGCGCCTCCCGTCCGGACCGGACCGGCCACGAGCCGGAGGTGCGCGGCGTCGTGCAGCGTCTGATGACCGACCACGTCGGCCTGCTCCGCGACGCCGCGGGGCTCGCCACCGCCCGGCGCGGACTCGACCGCCTCGCGGTCGGGGCGCCCACGACCGTCCGCGACCACGAGGACCGCGCCCTCCTCGACCTCGCGCGCCTCGTCACCCGCGCCGCCGAGGCGCGCACCGAGTCCCGCGGGGCCCACGCCCGGACCGACCACCCCGACACCGACCCGTCGGCACCCGCGTCCCTCGCCTGGGTCGCAGTCCCCACGTCGACGCACGCCCTCGCCCCGCAGGAGGTACCCGCATGACCATCGAACCCGGCACGATCCCGCCGCACGCCCTCCGGCGCGTCATCGAGACCGCCCTCGAGGAGGACGCGCCGTGGGGCGACCTCACGAGCGAGACCCTCGTCCCCGCCGGGGCGACCGCGACGGCGACGCTCGGGGCCCGCGAGTCCGGCGTCCTCAGCGGCGGCCCGGTCGTCACGGCTGTCGTGCACGCCGTGGACCCGACCGTCGACGTCGAGCTGCACCGCGCCGACGGCGAGCGGTTCACGCCCGGCGACGTCCTGGCGACCCTGCGCGGCGACGCCCGGGCGGTGCTCCGTGCCGAGCGGGTCGCGCTCAACCTGGTGCAGCGGATGTCCGGCGTCGCGACCGCGACCGCGACGTACGTCGCAGCCGTCGCCGACACCGGCGCGCGCATCGTCGACACGCGGAAGACGACCCCGGGCCTGCGGGCACTGGAGCGCTACGCCGTGCGGTGCGGCGGCGGGCACAACCACCGCACGTCACTGTCCGACGCGGTGCTCGCGAAGGACAACCACCTCGCGGTGCTCCTCGCCAGCGGGACCGACCTCGGCGACGCGATCCGCGGCGCCCGGGAACGGCTCGGGCACACCGTGCACCTCGAGGTGGAGGTCGACCGGCTCGACCAGGTCGAGACCGTCGTGGCGGCCGGCGTCGACACGATCATGCTCGACAACTTCACGCCGGAGCAGCTCGTCGAGGGCGTCCGGCTCGTCGCCGGGCGGGCGCTCGTCGAGGCGTCGGGCGGGGTCTCGCTGGCCACGGTCGCGGCGATCGCGGCGACCGGGGTGGACGTGATCTCGGTCGGGGCGCTGACGCACTCGGCGCGCGCGCTGGACCTCGGACTCGACATCGACGTCGACGTGACGGCAGCGGCAGGCGCCTGAGCCGTGTTCTACCTGGACCGAGCGGCCACCACGCCCGTGCGGCGTGAGGTCCTCGAGGCGATGTGGCCCTACCTCACGGGGACCTTCGGCAACCCGTCGTCGACGCACGGCCTCGGGGACGCCGCCGCACGCGCCCTCGCAGACGCCCGGGCGCGGGTCGCCGCGGTGCTCGGGTGCCGACCGGGCGAGGTCGTCTTCACCACCGGCGGCACCGAGGGTGCGAACACCGCGGTCAAGGGCATCGCCCTCGCCACGCCGCGCGGCCGACACGTCGTCACGAGCGCGATCGAGCACGAGGCGGTGCTCGCGAGCTGCGCCTACCTGGAGCGGTTCCACGGCTTCACGGTGACGGTGCTCCCAGTCGAGTCCGACGGGCGCCTCGACCCGCAGCGGCTGCGCGAGGCGCTGCGCCCGGACACCACGCTCGTCTCCGTCGCCCACGCGGACAACGAGATCGGCACGGTGCAGGACGTCCCGGCGCTCGCCGCGGTCGCGCACGAGGTCGGCGCGCGCTTCCACACCGACGCCGTGCAGTCGGCACCGTGGCTGGCCGTCGGCCCCGCGGTGCTCGGGGTCGACGCCGTGTCCCTCTCCGGGCACAAGCTCGGCGCACCGAAGGGCACGGGCGTGCTCGCGGTCCGCGCCGGGGTCCCGATGGAGCCGCTGCTGCACGGCGGGGGGCAGGAGCGGGGGAGGCGCTCCGGCACCGAGGACGTCGCCGGTGCCGTGGCCGTGGCGACCGCGTTCGAGCTCGTCGCCGCCGGACGCGCTGCGGCGGCGTCGCACGCGACCGTCACGCGTGACGCCGTCCTCGACGGCGTGCTCGCCGCCGTCCCGGGGTCGTTCGTCACCGGGTCTCGGACGGCCCGGCTCCCCGGGCACGCGTCGTTCTGCTTCCCCGGGGTGAACGGCGAGACCGTCCTGCTCGAGCTGGAACAACGGGACGTCGTGTCGTCGTCGGGCAGCGCCTGCGCCGCGGGGAGCACCGAGGTGTCGCACGTGCTCACGGCACTCGGCCTGCCGGAGGAAGTGGCGCGGACCGCCGTGCGGCTGACCTTCGACGCATCCCTGACCGAGGCCGACGTGTCGGTCGTGGTGGACGCGGTCTCCGCAGCCGTCGACGCCGTCCGAGCCCTCGCATGACCGCCCCGAAGGTGTACTAGACGTTCTACTCCATGACTGGGGTCGTGTCCCCCCTTCTGCGGACAGTCGAAGTGCGCCAGAGTGGAGTCATGGCAAACGCGATCACGACTCGGGTCCGGCAGGAGGACCACTTCCGAGCGGTCCAGCTCCTCCCCGCACCCGCGACGGTGGCCGCGTTGGTCCTGGCCGCGCAGCACGACCTCGGCAGCGTCCCCCTCGGGATGATCGCCGTCGTCGGAGCCCTCGCGACCGTCGGGAGTGCCCTGCTCCCGATGGTCCGTCCCGCGGCGGTCCGTCGGTCGATGCCCGCGCCGACCGAGACGGACCGGTACCGAGAGGACACCGAACACCCTTGAGGACCAGCACCACCGCGGACCGACCCCCTGCGGACCCGGTGGTGCGACGAGCCGGACGCCGTCCCTGATCGGCGTCCGGCGCGGGGCGCGACACCCCTGATCCGTCGCGCCCTGCCGGACCCCGTGACCCGTCGGGGGCGTGGCCGCCGTACCCCTGAGCGGCGGTCGTCCCCCCTCCGCCCCCGGCGGGTCACGGCTCAGGCGCGGTCGACGACCGGTGCCTGCGTGCCCGGCCAGACGTAGTCGAGGTCGTCCGGCACGTCCGGGAACAGCGGTCGGTAGTGCTCCGGTGCCTTCTGCACGAGCTTCGACCGGTGGGAGCGGTGCACCGCGGGGTCGTTGTTCCACGCCGGCACCGGGTAGTCGCCGCGCTCGTACGCCGCCAGGTCCTCCGGGACCCGCGCGAGGTCGACCAGGGTCTTCTCCAGGCAGGTGTCGGCGTGCCCGCGCTCCAGCCAGACCCGGCACGTCGCGTCCTGGTACGCCATCAGTGCCGGACGGAACCCGCGCCACATCGCGACGACCGGGTGGTGCTGCCAGCCGTAGTCCGGCAGGGTCAGCGCGCGCATCACCTGGAGCGTCTCGACCCGCTGCTTGCCGAGTCGCCGGTCGTCGAGCACCTCGGCCGAGGCGCGGAAGTCCGGGTACGGCAGGAACGTCTGCATGCCGCGGACGGTACGCCGCGCCGCTGGCACGCTCCTCATGGCGCCGGGCGCCGGGCGCCGGGCGCCGGGCGCCGGGCGCCGGGCGCCGAGCGCGGGCATGCGACACATGTCGTCACACGCCGGACGCGTCCTCGCCGGGCGTGTGAGCATCGGACCCATGAGCGGAGAACTCGTCGTCGGCGTCAGCGGCAGCCCGTCCGACCCGTCCCGGACCTCGACCCTGGTCGCGGCCACCGTGGCGCGGCTCGGGCAGGAGATCGAGGACGCCCGGACCGAGATGGTCGAGATCGCCCCGCTGCTCGCCGACCTCGGCGCCGCGGGCTCCCGAGAGGGGATGTCCGACCGCACCCGCCGCGCGCTCGAGACCGTCGAGGCCGCCGACGTGCTCGTCGTCGGCAGCCCGGCCTTCCGCGCCGCGTACTCCGGCGCGTTCAAGCTCTTCTTCGACTGGGTCGGGCAGTACGACCTCGTGGACACCCCCGTGCTCCTCACCGCGACGGGCGGCAGCGATCGGCACGCCCTGCTCGTGGAGCACCAGATGCGCCCGCTGTTCGGGTTCTTCCAGTCGACGACGCTGCCGATCGGGGTGTTCGGCAACGAGCGGGACTTCGTCAAGCGCGCGGGCGGGTACGACATCGGGAGTGTCGACCTCGAGCTGCGGATCGACCAGGCCGTCACCCGGGCGCTGCCGATCATCCGCGGGGGCTTCGCGACGGCGGGCCTGCACGACGTCCGGCGCCCCGCCGACTTCTGATCCGCCGCGCGCCCCCGACGCCCGTGACTCGGCGCGGCCCGGCCCGGCTGTCCGTGCTCGCTCGAACGTGCAGGACACGCCGCGCGCGAGTCGCCGCCCGGGCAACATCCGTCACGCTCGGGCGCGAGCGCGACGGATCTCGCCCGCTCGGGGGCGAGCGCGCCCCGCGCCTCCAGGCCGGGGGACTCAGCCGAGCAGGGACGCGACGTGCGCGACCGCCAGGCGGTACCCGTCGGCGCCCGCGCCGGCGATGACCGCCGTGGCCGCGGTGGCCACGTGGTCGACGTGCCGGAACGGCTCGCGCTTCCACGTGTTCGACAGGTGCACCTCGACCACGGGGACGGACAGCGCCTCGACCGCGTCGTGCAGCGCGACCGAGGTGTGCGCGTAGGCGGCGGGGTTGATCACCACGCCGACGAAGTCGTCGAGCGCCTCGTGCAGCCACTCGACGAGTTCGCCCTCACGGTTGGTCTGGCGGAAGTCCGCCTCGAGCTCGTGCACGGCCGCCTCGGTGTGCACGATCGCCTCGATCTCGGCGAGCGTCACCGTGCCGTACTGGGTCGGGTCGCGGCGTCCGAGGATGTCCAGGTTCGGGCCGTTGAGGACGAGGATGCGCGCGGGGCCGGTCATGCGCCGAGCCTACCGAGCCCGGACACACGCGAGACGGTCGGAACCCGCCGGTACCCATACCCCGGCTATGTGAACGGTCACATCCGGGTGTAGCGTTCCCGTCCGGGTCGGCACGGTTGCTGACTGCAACACATTGATGTGGAGTGTGAATGGTTCTCGCTGCAGCGAACAACGGGATCCGGCTCGACTTGGGCTGGGTCGACTACTTGATGATCATCGTGTACTTCGCGGTCGTCATCGGCATCGGGTTCACCGCCCGCCGGCAGGTCCGGACGAGCATGGACTTCTTCCTGTCGGGCCGCTCGATGCCCGCCTGGATCACGGGCCTGGCGTTCGTGTCCGCGAACCTCGGTGCGACCGAGATCCTCGGCATGGCCGCCAACGGTGCGCAGATCGGCATGGCGACCCTGCACTACTACCTCGTGGGCGCCGTGCCCGCGATGGTGTTCCTCGGCCTCGTGATGATGCCGTTCTACTACGGGTCGAAGGTCCGCTCGGTGCCGGAGTTCATGCTCCGCCGCTTCGGCAAGGCCCCGCACCTCGTGAACGCCATCGCGTTCGCGGTCTCGAACGTGCTCATCGCCGGCATCAACCTCTACGCGATGGCGATCGTCATCGAGGCCATGCTCGGCTGGCCGGAGTGGCTCGCGATCATCGTCTCCGCGGGCTTCGTGCTCGTCTACATCACCCTCGGTGGCCTGAGCAGCGCAATCTACAACGAGGTCATGCAGTTCTTCGTGATCATCGCCGGGCTCATCCCGCTGACGATCGTCGGCCTGCACCGCGTCGGCGGCTGGGACGGGCTGTCGTCCGCCATCGTGAAGACCCAGGGCGTGCAGCACCTGCAGGCCTGGGCCGGCACCGGTTTCGGTGACGTCACGAACCCGATCGGTGCGAACTGGCTCGCGATCGTGCTCGGCCTGGGCTTCGTGCTCGGCTTCGGCTACTGGACCACGAACTTCACCGAGGTCCAGCGCGCGTTCTCGGCGAAGAACATGTCGGCCGCCCGCCGCACCCCGCTCATCGCCGCGATCCCGAAGCTCTTCATCCCCGCGATCGTGGTGATCCCCGGCCTCATCGCTGCGGCGGTCGTCGGCAACCAGTTCGCCTCCGGCGCGCTCGACTACAACGACGCGATCCCGAAGCTCATCCAGATGTACCTGCCGACCGGTGTGCTCGGCGTCGCGGTGACCGGTCTCCTCGCCTCGTTCATGGCCGGCATGGCCGCGAACGTGTCGTCGTTCAACACGGTCTTCACCTACGACATCTGGCAGCGCTACATCAAGCCGAACATGCCCGACCTGCACTACCTGAAGACCGGGCGCTGGGTCACGGTCGCCGGTGTCCTGATCGGCATCGCCACCGCGTTCATCGCCGCGCAGGCGTCGAACATCATGACCTACATGCAGACGCTGTTCTCGTTCTTCAACGCGCCGCTGTTCGCCGTGTTCATCCTCGGCCTGCTCTGGAAGCGGATGACGACGCAGGGTGCGCTCTGGGGGTACGTGCTCGGCATCGTGACGCCGACCATCACGTGGGTCGCGTACCTCGTGAACCCCGACCTGTTCGCGACCGCCACCGCCGAGACCCTCTACGGCGCGATCATCTCGTTCGTCACCGTCCTCGTCGTCGGGTTCGTCGTGTCGATGCTCACGAAGCCGAAGCCCGAGCGGGAACTCGGCGGGCTCGTCTACGGCATCGGCAAGATCGACCTGCACGGCGACTCGGTCGCGACGGACACCGCCTGGTACCGCTCGCCCGCGCTGCTCGGCACGGTCGCGCTCGTCCTGTGCGTCGTCCTCTACCTCCCGTTCCTCTGATCCGCGAAGGAGATCGCTCATGCGTGACAACAACACCGCGATGACCGAGGAGCAGCAGGCCCTCGTCCGTTCCACCCGTCGGCTCGACCTGCGCCGCATCCTCGGCGGCCTGTTCGTGGTCTACGGCGTCATCACCACGATCGTCGGCATCGTGCACTGGGACACCGACCCCGAGAAGACCGGCGGCATCCACATCAACCTCTGGGTCGGGTTGTCGATGCTCGCCGGCGGACTGTTGTTCTTCCTGTGGGACCGGCTCGCGCCGGTCCCCGCGGAGGACATCCTCGGCCAGGCTCAGGCGGAGGAGCACCAGAAGGCCGCGGGCGAGGGGCGCGAGCTGGCCTGACGCCCACGTGTCGCAACGACGAGGTCGCTGTCTCTGTCGGAGACAGCGACCTCGTCGTCTCCGCCCGCTCCGCGGCCGTCCCGGTCTGGAGGCGCGGTGCTGCCCCGCCTCGTGCCTCCTGCCCGCCGCGGTGCGGGTTGACGGCACGGAACTCCCGTCCGTAGTATTGACATGTCGACCGTGTGTTGCTCGGTCGGAAGTGAGCCCCGGATACGCCTGCAGCCAGCGCGGGCCCGGGGTTTCGCGCTGTCCGGGGGTCGCGCGTCGCAGGTCGTCAGTGCACCAGGACGACGTCGCTGCCGATCTGGTCGTCAACGCCTGCGCGATGTGCACCGCACGCGAGGTCGGCGAGCGCGACGAGCGGCTCCTCCGCCCCACGGACGTGGTCGTGGCGGACGGAGCGCCCGACACCGCGTCGGCGGAGCGCGTCGAACATCGAGCGATCGGCATCATCCGCCGCTCTGCCGCGCGACTCCAGGACCAGGGCCGGTACACCTCGCTGTTCCAGTTCCCAGACGAGGCGCTCGAGGCAGGAGCGTCGGCGACGCTCGACGCGAGCGGGTGCGCCTTCGTACCGGACGACGACGATCGCTACGGCGCGAGCGAGCAGGTCGAGCCAAGAGAACCGCTGCGTCGTGAGCGCTTCGTACCAGTGCAGCTTCCGCATCCGCGACGGCGTACGTGACCGGATCTCGGCCCGTATCCGGTCCTCGTCAGTGACGGCCACCACGACGGCGGCGAGGACGTAGGCGGTGTGGTCGAGCCCACCGCCCGGCTCCGACTCGTCGACGTACGCCCGCATCGCCGTAGTGTATTGGACATCAGATCGTACCGACGTGCAACAGTTGCGCGACGAGCGGCGCAGGGGCAGCTTGGACGTCCATGGACACCATGGTCTTCATCAACCTCCCCGTCGCCGACCTCGACCGCGCGAAGGGCTTCCACGAGGCCCTCGGGTACTCGATCAACCCGGACTTCACCGACGAGACCGCCGCGTGCGTCGTGGTGAGCGACACCGTGTACGTCATGCTCCTCACGCACGCGAAGTTCCTCGAGTTCACGGACAAGGCGATCGCGGCGCCGGACACCATCGAGGTGATCAACTCCCTGAGCGCCGCGTCGAAGGACGACGTCCACCGGATCGTCGACGCCGCCGTGGCCGCGGGCGGCACCGAGGACCGGCCGGAGATGGACCTCGGCTTCATGTTCCAGCGCAGCTTCACAGACCCGGACGGGCACCGCTGGGAGTACGTGTGGATGGACCAGCAGGCGATGTCCGGGGAGACCGACAAGATGGAGGGATGACCTCCGAGCCCGCCGCCGTGCCCGTCTCCGACCTCGTCGTGGGGGAGGACGGGCTCGCCAGACCGGTGTGGGCCGCGCAGGACGCGATGCTCCGCGAGTACTACGACACCGAGTGGGGCATGCCGGTGCGCGACGAGCGCGGCGTGTTCGAGCGCCTCTCGCTCGAGGCCTTCCAGTCCGGGCTGTCGTGGCGCACGATCCTCGCGAAGCGCCCGGCGTTCCGAGCCGCGTTCGCGGACTTCGACCCGGACACCGTCGCGGCGTTCGGCGAGGAGGACGTCGAGCGGCTCATGGGCGACGCGGGCATCGTCCGGAACCGGGCGAAGATCACGGCGACGATCACGAACGCGGCGGCGACGGTCACCCTCCGGCGGGACGGGGGTCTCGCGGCCCTCGTCTGGTCGTTCCGCCCGGCGTCGACGCCTGCGCCGCGGACGGCGGCCGAGGTCCCGACGACCTCCGACGAGTCGGTCGCGCTCTCGAAGGCGCTGCGGAAGCGCGGGTTCGCGTTCGTCGGCCCGACGACGATGCATGCCCTGATGGAGGCGCTCGGCATCGTCGACACGCACCTGGTCGGCAGTCACCGGCGCGGGAGCTCCGGCGTCTGGAGCTGACCACCGCCACCCGGTCCGGGCGCCCGGCGCAGGGCTAGGGTCGCGACATGAGTTCCGCGAACCCGCACGTCCGGCCCGTGCACCCCGTCGAGGCCCGCGTCGTCGAGGTCCCCGCGGACGCGCCGGTGCCGGATCCGGAACCGACGGACGACCCGGTCCGACCCGAGCACGACCCCGCTGCGGTGCGGATCGTGTTCCTGGTGTTCCCCGGTCTGACGCTGCTCGACCTCGTCGGGCCGGCGCAGGTGCTGTCCCGTGTCCCCGGCGCCCGCGTGGCGTACGCCGCGTCGACGCTCGCCCCCGTCGGCACGGACTGCGGTCTGCCCGTGGTGCCGACGACGACGCTCGCCGAGGTCACCGCGGCGGACGTCCTCGTCGTCCCCGGTGGTGAGGGTGCCTTCGACGCGATGCTCGACCCGGACGTCGTGGCGTTCGTGCGCCGCGAGGCCGAGCGCGCCACGTGGGTGACGTCGGTCTGCACGGGGGCGTTCGTCCTCGGGGCGGCCGGGTTGCTGGCGGGGAAGCGGGCGACGACGCACTGGGCCTCGGCGCCCATGCTCGAGGCGTTCGGTGCGCAGCCCGTCGCCGCGCGCGTGGTGGACGACGGCGCCGTGGTCACCGCGGCCGGCGTGAGCGCGGGGATCGACATGGCGCTCTGGCTCGGCGCCGAGCTCGCGGGTCGGCCCGTCGCGGAGCGCATCCAGCTGCAGATCGAGTACGACCCGCAGCCGCCGTTCGACGCCGGGTCGGCCGAACGGGCGGACGCCCGGGTGGTGGCCGAGGCCCGTGCCGCGGCGGAGCGGGACCGCGGTGACCGGGTCCAGCGGGCGGCAGCAGCCGTCATCCGCTGACGTGCGGCAGGAAGCCCTTCAGTCGAGCGGCAGCTTCATCTGCACGGCCGTGACCCCGTACCCGAGTCGCTCGTACAGGTCGCGCGCGCCGTCGTTGTAGCCGAAGACGTTGAGACCGATGCTCGTCGCGCCCTCCGCGCGGGCGACGCGGTGCCCGGCCTCGAGCGCACGGCGGGCGTGGCCGCGGCGCCGGTGCACCTCGTCGATCTCGACGTTGAACACCCACCACTCCGGGCTGCCGGCCGCGAAGGCTCCGATCCACAGGTAGCCGACCACGGCTCCGGCGTCGTCGACGACGTCCCACACGTGGTGGTCCGGCAGCGGTGCACCGTCGGGGAACCACTGGTCGAGGGAACGCTGCTTGTTCGCCTCGGCCTGCTCGCGCGTCTCGCCGGCCTGCATCCGGGACTCGACGTACTCCGCCATCGTGGTGTCGAGCCAGGCGGGCAGCCGGTCGGCGGGCATGTCCACGAGCCGGGTCGTCGTCATCGGTTGCCCTTCGAGCCGCGGCGGGGCTTGCCCTTCATGCCGCGCTGCGCCCGACCCCGGCCGGAGGAGTTCTTGCCGCCGCCGCCCTTGCCGCCGGTGCCCTTCGTCGCACCGCGCTTCGCTGCGGACGACGACGTCCCGGCCTTCGCCTTGCCACCGGCGGAGCCGGAGCCGGAGCCGCCACCGGAACCGGCACCACTCCCGGAGCCGGCACCGCCACCGGAACCCGCACCGCCCGCCGGACGTGACCCGTCCGCATCGGAGCGATCTGCGCCTCCCGGCTGGTCCGCCTCGGACCGTGAACTGTTGGCGGTCCGCCCGCGCACCACGCCGATGAACTCGGCCGTCGCGTCCGACGCGTCCTCGTCCCGCCAGACGAGCGCGACGCGGGTGCCCGGGGAGTCGGCGAGTTCGCGGGCGACGAGGCCCTTCCGGCTCGCCTTGCGGAACAGCGACTGCGGCAGGACGACGACACCGACGTTCGCCTCGACGAGGTCGAGCGCGCCGTCGACGTCGGCTGGGACCGGCCCGGCGTCGACGACGTGCAGGTCGGCGAGGTCGTCCGCGGTCACGGTCGTGCGGTCGGCGAGTGCGGAGTCCTTCGGCGTCGCGACGACGGCCGTCTCGGTCCAGAGCGGGATGGCGTTGAGGTCGTCGGGGACGGGCATCCGCACGAAGGCCATGTCCACGTCCCCGGCCAGCGCCGAGGCCACCTCGTCCGACCCGATCGGGCGGAGGAGGAGCTCGATCGAGGGGAAGCGCTCCCGCCAGACGCGCGCCCACTTGGCGGGGGAGACCCCGGGCACGAAGGCGATGGTGAGAGCCGCGGTCATGCAACCGAGCATAGGGGCCGTACCCTTGTCACCATGGCGCAGGAACAGACCATGAAGCCCGAGACGGCCGCGAAGAAGCTCGGCATCCTGCTGGCGGCGGCCCCGGAGTCCTTCCGGGAGACGCCGATCAGCCGCACGGCCTTCGACGAGCTCCGTACCGAGCCCCCGTCGTGGCTCGAGGACCTCCGACGCGACGGCCCGCACCCACGCCCGGTCGTGGCCCAGAAGCTCGGCGTGTCGATCTCCGGCCTCACCCGCGCCGGCATCGACGAAGCGCTGACGACCGCCGAGATCAAGACGCTGCTGCAGGAGAAGCCCGAGTGGCTGGTCCGTGAGCGGGAGACGCAGGCCGCGGTGCACGCCGAGAACGCCCGGGTGAAGCAGGAGCGCGCCGCCAAGGCCGCTGCTCGCGCCGAGGACTGACCCCGCACCACCGCTCCGGGACCGCACCGTGCACGAGACCGTCGCCGACGCCATGCTCGTCGTGCCGCAGTTCGCGTCGGTGTGCTGCATCGTCGGCGATCGGTACCGGCCCCGTCCGGGCGTCGTGGTGCCGGCCGCGGTGATGCTCGTCGCGATGGTCCTGCCGGTCGTGCAGGTCGGCGCGGTGTGGACGCTGCTCGCCTCGACGGTGCTGCTGCTGCTCGCACCGCTGCCCGTGATGCGCCGCCGCCGTGCGGACGGTCGCCGCGCGGAGCCGATGGACGTGCACCGAGCGCTCTCCGCGGTCGTGATGGCGGGGATGCTCCTGACCGGGCACGCTTCCGGGGTCACCGACGCGCACGCGGGGCACGGTCTCGTCCTGATGGCCGTGCTCGGTGCCGGGGTGATCGGCTACTGCGCGTTCAGCGGTTGGCTGCTCCGGTACGAGTGGGGTGGTGAGGACCGTCGAGCGATCCGCAGCGGTGAGGTCTTCGCGATGACCGTCGCGGTCGTCGGCATGACCCTCGCGATGTAGGCGTCCGCCCGCCGACCCGGTGGCGTCGAGTCGTGCCGAGTCGGTAGCGTCGGGCTGTGTCCGATCGTGCCCCTCGCCGCCCCGACCCGGCCGTCCCACGCCTCGACGAGGTCGACGAGCGGATCCTCTGGACCCTGGCGGCCGATGCCCGGATGCCGAACAACCGGCTCGCCGCAGCGGTCGGGATCGCACCGTCGACGTGTCTCGCGCGCGTCCGTGCCCTCGAGGACGCCGGCGTGATCCGCGGCTACCGCGCCGAGGTCGACGTCGCCCGGCTCGGGTTCGCGATCGAGGCGATGGTGTCCGTCCGCGTGCACGCCGCCGCCCGCCACGAGCTCCGGGAGTTCGCCAAGCGCCTGCTCGCGGTCCCCGTCGTGCAGGACGTGTCGTTCCTGGCGGGCGACAAGGACTTCCTCGTGCACATCGCGTGCACGTCCACGGAGCAGCTCCGCGACTTCGTCGCCGACGAGCTCAGCGGGGACCCGTCGGTCGCGACGACGCAGACGAACATCGTGTTCGAGCGGCTCGTCGCGGACCGACAACACCAGGGCCGGTCGTTCGACGAACTCCGACGTTGGCGGGCCTGAACAGGGCTTCCTCGGCTGGGCCTCAGCGGGTGCGGGTCATCGGGACGTGCGGGATGCGGTCCTCGGAGTAGTCCTCGCCCGACCGCACGAACCCGAAGCGGCCGTACCACTCCTCGAGGTGCGACTGCGCCCCGAGGTGGATGACGGGGGAGCGGGCCTCGGCGATCGCGGCCTCGATGAGCCGTCCGGCGAGCCCCTGACCGCGGGAGGCGGTGGCGGTCGCGACCCGACCGATGCGCTCGCTGCCGTCGGGTTCACGGAGCAGCCGGACGGTCGCGTCGACCGACCCCTGCCCGGCCCAGAACTGGATCGTGCCCGGTTCGAGGTCGCGTCCGTCGATGTCGGGGTACGCGCACTCCTGCTCGACGACGAAGACGTCCTGTCGCAGTCGGAGGATCTCGTGCAGCGTCACGATGTCCACGTTGCGAGTCGGGGCGTTGAAGATCGGGACCACGTCCGGCCTTTCCTGACATTTTCTTCCGAAACAGGATGCGTTCCGGTGCAGAGCGGCGTACATTGCCGGTCAACCACTCTACGTGCGCAGCCGAGATCAGGAGGTGAGCGCATGGACGCGTCGATGCGTGCACCCTGGCGCGCGACCCTCCGGTACGCCCTGTTGGGCGTCGGGGTCGCCGCGGCACTCGTGCTGCTCACGCTGCTGCTCGGGGCCCGTCCGGCTTCCGCCGCGACCTCGGGCTCCTCCCCGGCACCGGCGACGTCCGCCCAGCGCGGGCTCGTCGGGAACCTCGTCCAGGGCGTCGCCGGCGGTGTCGGATCGACCGTGGACCAGGTCGTCGCCCCCGTCCGGAAGGCCGTCGCGCCCGCACCGGCGCCGGCTGCGCCCGCTCCGGCAGCGCCGGCACCCGCAGCTCCGCGCCCGGCACCGGCGGCTCCCGCCCCGGTGCGTCCGGCCCCCGCCGCCCCGGTCGCGTCGACCCCCGCTGCGCCCGCCGCGCCGTCCCACGCACCCGCTGCCCCGGTCACGTCGCCCGTCGCCGCTGTCCCGGCAGCGCCGGTCGCCCACGGCACCCGGCCCGCTATGCCGGCCACGGGCACCACCCCGACCACCGCCGCACCGACGGCCGACCCGGTCGAGGCGACCAGCGCCTCCCGGCCGGTCACCGACACGCTCGTCACCGTCCTCCGCCCGGTCGCCGGGGCGGTGCAGTCGATCACCGACGCCCGCCCCGTCACGGCGGTCGTCGACGCGCTCGACGGCGTCGTCGGCTGCCTGCCGGTCGTCGGCACGATCGTCGGCGACGACACGCTCGGCTCGGTGACGCGTCCGGTGAGCGGTGTCGTCGACGACGTGCTCGACGGTGTCGGGACCACCGTCGGCACGCTCCCCGGCACCGTGGGCGGTCTGCCGCCCGTGCTCGGCGGCGTCCTGCCTGGAGGCGCGGTGCCCGGCATCGACGTCCCCGCACTCCCGGTGGTCCCCGGCTCCACGGCCCCCGTCGACTCCGGCGCGCCGGTCGCGTCCGGCGCGGTCCGCACCGCTGCCGTGCCCGCCGCGCAGTCCGCGACGACCACAGCGCGGTCGACCGTCGCTGTCCCCGAGGCCGTGACCCGTTCGCTGGTCACGGTGCTCGCCGGGCCGGTGGCCACCGACCCCGCGGACGCGACCGTCGGTGGGCACGCGCTCCTCGTCCCCGCCGGACAGGGCGGCCTGCCGCAGGCGCCGCTCGACGGCCCCGTGGCCGGCGTCCTCGGCGGCAGCGCCTCCGGTTCCGCCGGATCGGCGCCCGCCGTCGGCATCGTCGGTTCCGCCGACGACCAGTTCTCCCTCGCCGCCGGGTACCGCGGCACGCTCACCGACGACGCCGTTCCCGCGTCGGTCGTCGGCGAGCACGACGTCGCTCCTGACTGAGATCGGTGCACCTGCCCACCACGGCAGGCACGCACCCTCGACCGCTTCGTGCGGTCGCCGACAGATCTCGATCAGTGAGGAAACGACCATGAACAAGTACGTCTCGAGAGGGCTGTGGTTCACCCTCTTCGTCGGCGGGCTGACCCTCGGAGGAACGTGCGCGGCGAACGCGGCGACGACCTCCGGAGCGGACGGCATCGTCTCCGGGACCCAGGTGGCCCCGTCCGTCAGCGCTCCCGTCCAGGTGGCGGGCAACGCCCTCGGGGTGCTCGGCGACGCGGTGTCGTCCGCTCCCGCTCCCGCTGCCGCCCCGGCTTCCGCTTCCGCGGCTCCGGCTGCTGCGCCGACCACGTCCGGCGCTGACGGCATCGTGTCCGGCACGCAGGTCGTGCCCGACGTCACCGCCCCGGTCACCGCGACCGGCAACGCGATCGCGGTCGGTGGCGACGCCGTCTCGACGTCGTCCGCCGCTCCCGCCCCGGCAGCTCCGGCTCCGGCCCCGGCTGCTGCGCCGACCACGTCCGGTGCTGACGGAACCGTGTCCGGCACGCAGGTCGTCGGGGACATCGCCGCACCGGTGACCGTCGGCGGGAACGCCGTCGGGGTCGCGGGCGACGCGACGTCGGCCTCGACGTCGGCTGCCGCGACGCCCTCGTCCTCTGCTCCGGCCACGTCGTCGGCGCCGGCCACGTCGGGCTCCGACGGGCTGCTCTCCGGCTCGCAGGTCGCCCCGGTGGTGTCGGTTCCGGTCACGGTGTCGGGGAACGGCATCGGGCTGCTCGGTGACGGCACCAGCACCAGCACCGGTACCGGTGCCGGTTCGACGGGCACGACCCCGACGACGGGCGCGACCCCTTCCGCCGGTGGCACGACGTCCGGTTCGGACGGCACGGCCTCGGGTACGCAGGTGACTCCGGTGGTGTCGGTTCCGGTCACGGTGTCGGGGAACGGCATCGGGCTGCTCGGTGACGGCACCAGCACCGGTACCGGTTCGACGGGCACGACCCCGACGACGGGCGCGACCCCGACCGCCGGTGGCACGACGTCCGGTGAGGACGGCATCGGTTCGGGTACGCAGGTGACTCCGGTGGTCTCGGTTCCGGTGACCATCGGTGGGAACGGCATCGGGCTGCTCGGTGACGGCACCAGCACCGGTACGGGCACGACCCCGACGACGGGTACGACCCCGGCCGCCGGTGGCACGACGTCCGGTTCGGACGGCACGGCCTCGGGTACGCAGGTGACTCCGGTGGTGTCGGTTCCGGTGACGATCGGTGGGAACGGCATCGGGCTGCTCGGTGACGGCACCAGCACCACCGGCACCGGCACCGGCACGACCCCGACGACGGGTACGACCCCGGCCGCGGGTGGCTCGACCTCGGGTGAGGACGGCATCGGTTCGGGTACGCAGGTGACCCCGGTGATCAGCCTGCCGGTGACAGTCGGTGGGAACGGCATCGGCATCGTCGGTGACGGCACCAGCACCAGCACCACCGGCACCGGCACCGGCACGACCCCGACGACGGGCACGACCCCGGCCGCGGGTGGATCGACCTCGGGTGAGGACGGCATCGGTTCGGGGACGCAGGTCACCCCGGTGATCAGCCTGCCGGTCACGGTCGGCGGGAACGGCATCGGCATCGTCGGTGACGGCACCAGCACCAGCACCACCGGCACCCCCTCGGGTGACGGCACGACCCCTGGTGACGGCACGACCCCTGGTGACGGCACGACCCCCGGTGACGGCACGACGCCCGGTGAGGGCACCACTCCCGGTACCGGCTCCGGCGACGGGACGGTCCCCGGGGACGGCACCGACGCCGGCACGGCGACCACCCCGGGTGCCGCGACCGTCGCGGTCGACGTGATCCGCGCCTCCCGTCCGGCCGCGGCGTCCGCCGCGACCACCGGCACCGCATCGGTGATGCCGGCCGCTGCCGGTACCGCGACCACGACGAGCGGCCAGCCGCAGCTCGCCTACACGGGTGCGACCTCGCCGGTCCTGCCTGCCGCGGCGGCACTGCTCCTGCTGCTGGCGGGGCTCGGCACCATGGTGGTGCGCCGTCGGCACTGACCATCTGACGGCATGACCGAGGGTCGGAGGGGCACCGGATCGGGGTGCCCCTCCGACCCATGTGCGCGGAGGCTTGCTTCCTGTGAGCGAGCCGAACCGTTCCTGGACGCGAACGTTGCTCAACCTGTGCGCTACAGAAGCGGTCCCGAGGCTCGCCAGCAGCGCGGTGCCGCCACGATGAGAGCGTGTTCCACGAACTCCTGCGCATCCCCGTCACGGCGCGCGACGTCCTCGTCCCGGTCGACGTCGCCGCCGCCGTGCTGATCGCCTGGACGGTCTTCGCGCCGCTCCTCCACCGCAGGGGTCCCGGGTCGCCCGGATCGTCGTCGGGGCGCCGGGTGCGTCCCGTGCAGCGGGTGCTGGTCCGGCTCGCGGCACTCGTCGTCGGCGCTGGCATCGGCCTCGTCGCCGTGTGGTGGACGGGGGACCAGCTCGACCTGTTCGGCGTCGCGTTCACCCCGGTCACGCGCATGTGGATCGCGTTCGCCTTCGCCGCGATCGCGCTGCTCCTCGTGGTCGCGGTGCAGGGCGGGTGGGCGCTGCGCGTCGTCGCACTCGCCGCCGCGGCGTCGGTGGTCCTCGCGGCGGGCCTCGGCGTGAACGTGGACTTCGGCTTCTACAAGAACATCGAGCAGGCGATCAAGCCGAACCCGTACCCGACGAGGTCGCTCGCGGTACGGACGCCGTCGCACCACACGGCGTCGGTCGTCGACGCCGCGAACTGGAAGCCGCCCGCGGACATGCCCGCCGAGGGGGAGACGCTCAGCGTCCGGATCCCCGGCACCGTGTCGCACTTCCGCGCGCGGAAGGCCGTCGTCTGGCTGCCGCCGGCCGCGCAGACCGCGCACCCGCCGGTGCTGCCCGTCCTCGTCTCCCTCTCCGGACAGCCGGGTGAGCCGGCCGACCTGTTCCAGACCGGTGACCTCGGGGTCTACCTCGACCACTACGCGGCCACGCACCACGGGCTGGGGCCGATCGTCGTGGCACCGGACCAGCTCGGTGCTCCGCAGCGGAACCCGATGTGCGTCGACTCACGCGCACTCGGCCGGAGTGCCACCTACGTGATGACCGACACGGTGCGTTGGATCAAGCAACACTTCGCGGTCGCCGCGGCGCCGAACGGCTGGGGCGTGGTCGGGTTCTCCGAGGGCGCGACCTGTGCGATGCAGTTCTCCACGGCGCACCCCGACGTGTTCGGCACGGCGCTGTCGATCTCGAGCGAGCTGCAGCCCCGCACCGGCAGCTACCAGCAGAGCATCGACCTCGGGTTCGGCGGCTCGGCGGCGGCCTACCGGGCAGCGGCGCCGATCAGCATCATGCAGGCGCACGGTCGCTACCGGAACCACCTCACGGTGTTCGGGTTCGGGCAGGACGACGCCCCTTACCGGGCCTCGACCGACGCACTCCGGGCGGAGGCCGTGAAGGTCGGCATGCAGACCGAGCTCCTCGTCTCGCCGGGGTCGGCGCACGACTGGAACACGGTGCGGTACGTCCTGGCGCACGGCCTCCCGGCCACCCTGGCGCACATGGGCCTGCCGACGACCGAGGGTCCGCTGTGACCGAGCCCGAGCGCCCGGCGCAGGCCGCGGCAGACGAAGGAACGACCGCGGAACAGGCGCCGTCCGCGCGGCCGGCATCGTCCGCGCACCAGCCGCCGTCCGCGCAGCCCGGCCGGACGGAGCAGCCCGGCCGTTCCGCGCAGCCCGGCCGTGCCGCGCGGCTCCTGGACACCCTCAGGAAGGTCCCCGTCGGTGCCGTGCTGACCGCCGCCCGCCGCCGACCGGTCACGACCGTCATCGCCGCCCTGGTGCTCGTCACGAGCGTGGTCGGCATCGTCCTCCGCGTCACGCACGACGGGGGCCAGGTGCCGTGGGGTCCGTTCCGGGTGTTCGCCGCCTCGACCGGGATCCTCGCGGTCCTGCTCACCGTGGCGGGCGTGATCGTCCTCGTCGGCGCCTCCGAACGGCTGATGGGTTCCTGGCGCACGGTCGTCGCCTTCGTCACGACGACCGTCGTGGGCACCGGGCTCGGCGCCCTCACCGCCTTCGCCGACCCGGACGGTCACGCCGTCGGACACCTCCTGCTCGGGCGCGCCACCGCGTTCGACCCGTGGACGGCGATGGTCGGCACGGTCGTCACCGCGAGCGCCTTCGCCGGTCCGCTCTGGCGTCGCCGCATCCGCGTGAACGCGCTCGCGGTCGTCGCGGCACTCCTCCTCTACGCCGGACACGTCTCCGACCTGTACGCCGTGCTCGCGGCGGCCGCCGGACTCGTCCTCGGAGAGCTCCTCCGCAGGACGCCGAAGCGGCTGGGCTGGACCAGGAGCTCGCACCGCGAGACCCGCGTGCTGCTCGGCACCGTGGTGCTCGTGTCGGCCGTCGGTCCGGTGATCGCCCTGGTCTCCCGTGCCCGGGTCGGCATCCTGGCACCGCTCGCCGCGGTGGTCGGCGCCGGACCGGTGACCCCCGTGCGCGGCTGTCGGACGGACGTCGCTGCCGGGGAATGCCTGCACGCGCTGCTCACCTACCGGGCGCCGGACCCGTGGACGCTCGTGCTCGCGGTCGCACCCCTCCTCGTGCTGGTGGTCGGGGGCGTCGGCCTGTTCCGTGGCAGCCGCTTCGCGGTGTGGCTCGTCGTCGCGGTCGACCTCGTGACGGCGATCGCCGCCGCGGTGACGTACGGCGTGGTCCCCGGTCGGGTCGAGCAGCTCCACGGCGCCGAGGACCGCTTCGTCGTGGGGGTCTCGATCGCCGCGTCGATCCTGGTGCCGCTCGCGACGGCGGCGGTCCTCGTGCTGCTCCGAGGGTCCTTCACCGTGCTGCCTTCCCGCCGCCGGTCGCTCGGCTTCCTGGCCACGGTCGGCATCGCCCTGCTCGTCGTCCTCACGGTCGTGCTCGTCACGGCGGCATCGTCCCCGAGGCCGGTCGAGGACCCGCTCCGCGTCGTCGTCGCAGCCCTCGGTCCGCTCGCCCCCGTGACGCTGTGGGACCGGCTGCCGTCGCTCGACCCCGCGCTGCGGACGGTCCTCGGTCTCGCCGGGCCGTTGCTCTGGGCGGTCGTCGCGATCGCCGCGATCCGGCCCACCGGTGCGGTCGAGCCGGACGCCGACGCCGATCGCTCCGCGCGTGACCGCGAGCGGGCCCGCGCACTGCTCGAGGCCGGCGGCGGTGACGGTTTCGGCTGGATGACCACCTGGCGCGGCAACTCGTACTGGTTCGCCGGGGACGGTCGCTCCGGCGTCGCCTACCGGCGGACCGGACGCGTCGCGGTGACGGTCGGCGGACCCTTCGGCTGGCCGGACGCCCGCGAGGCCGCGATGACCGCGTTCGCCCGGTACTGCGACGACAACGGGTGGACGGCGGCGTTCTACGGCATCGGTGCCGACGCCGCCGCGGCACTCACCGCGCAGGGCTGGGGCACGCTGCCGGTCGCGGAGGACGCCGACTTCGACCCGCGCACCTGGACGACGAGCGGCAAGCGGAAGCAGGACGTCCGCACGTCGGTCAACAAGGCCAAGCGCGAGGGGACCACCGCGACCTGGGCGAGCTGGCAGGAGCTGCCGCCCTCGGTCCGCGGGCAGATCGAGGCGATCTCGGAGGAGTGGGTCGCCGAGCGCGAGCTCCCGGAGATGGGCTTCACCCTCGGTGGCGTCGACGAGATGCGCGACCCTGCCGTCCGGATCCTGGTCGCGCAGGACGTCGAGGGCCGGGTGCTCGCGGTGACGAGTTGGCTGCCCGGGTACCGCGAGGGCCGGGTCGTCGCGTGGACCCTCGATGTGATGCGGCGCACCGACGCGGCTCCGAACGGCGTGATGGAGTTCCTCGTCGCGAGTGCCGCCGACCGGATGCGCGAGGACGGGGTGGAACGGCTCAGCCTCTCCGCCGCGCCGCTCGCGCAGTCGCCGGACGCCGAGCCGGTCGCCGGCGGGACGCAGGATCTCCTGGAACTCGTGGGAGGTGTCCTCGAGCCGGTGTACGGCTTCCGGTCGCTGCTGCGCTTCAAGCTCAAGTTCGGGCCGGAGCTGCACCCGCTCGTGCTCGCGTACCCGGACCCGGTCGCGTTGCCGGCGATCGGGATCGCGGTGGTGCGGGCGTACCTGCCCGACCTCTCGCTCCGGCAGGCCGTCGCCCTCGCCCGCGGTCGCGGCTGACGGCAGCGGACGTGCTCGGTGTGGCCGAGCGTGCCCGGCGTGATCGGGCAGGGCTGGTCGAACCGGGCGTGCTCGGTCGGAACGGGCGTACCCGGTCGGGACTTCGGACTCGGTACGCCCGTTCCTGGTTCCCACCGCGGGCGTGACGGGAAGGAACGGGCGTCATGGGAAGGACCGGGGCGGGAGGCGGGCGCCCGTCCCGCCCCGTGCCTCCCGTCCGACGTCGGTCCCGACCACCGCGTCACGCGACGCAACCCGCACACCGTGCCGGACACCCGGGTGGAGTATCGTTCCGGGTACGCAAGCGCTCCGGGGTCGGTGTAATTCCGAACCGGTGGTGACAGTCCACGAGCTGACGCAGGGTGCAGACCCCGCCGATGTTGACCCGGCGGAACTCCGGGACCGACGGTGAGAGTCCGGACGGGAGGAAGCGCTGGCGGACAGGACACGTCCGTACCCCGGACGCGCCCCGTCCGTGCATGCCGACGATCGTCGAGCACCCCCGGAGTCCCGTTGAGAGGACACCAGTGTTCACCGGCATCATCGAGGAACTCGGCACCGTCACCGCCGTCGAGCAGCACGGCGACTCCGTCGCGCTCACCGTCCACGGCCCCCTGGTGGTCGCGGACGCCCGACACGGCGACTCGATCGCGACGAGCGGCGTCTGCCTGACCGTCGTCGAGCAGACCCCCGAGACCTTCACCGCCTTCGTCATGAAGCAGACGCTCGACATGAGCGCGCACGGCACGCTCCGCGTCGGTGACCGGCTGAACCTCGAGCGTGCCGCCTCGGTGGGCGACCGCCTCGGTGGCCACATCGTGCAGGGGCACGTCGACGGCACCGCGACCGTCCTCGAGACCGCAGACGGCGACGGTTGGCGGCGCGTGCGGTTCTCACTCGCGCCCGAGCTCAGCCCGCTCGTCGTCGACAAGGGCTCGATCGCGCTCGACGGCGTCTCGCTGACGGTCAGCGCGGTCTCCGCCGAGGACGTCCCCGCGACCGAGGCCTGGTTCGAGGTCAGTCTCATCCCGGAGACGCTCGAGGCGACGACGCTCGGCGCGCGTGTCCCGGGCGACCGGGTGAACGTCGAGACCGACGTGCTCGCACGCCACGTCCGGCGGATGCTGCGGCTGGACGCGGCGGTCGCCGCGGTCCCCGCCTCCGTCCTGGAGGCACGGTGATGGTCGCCGGAGCACCCCACGCGACCGACGCCACGGCTCCAGAGCCGGTGGTCGGGTCTGCCGCGCCCGTCGCCCCGGAGACCGTCGCCGGACTCTCCACCGTCGACGAGGCCGTCGCCGCGATCGCCGCCGGCCGCCCGGTCATCGTCGCCGACGACGAGCACCGCGAGAACGAGGGCGACGTCGTCCTCGCCGCCGAGCTCGCCTCGCCGGAGTGGATCGCCTGGACCGTCGCGCACTCGTCCGGGTTCATCTGCGCCCCCGTCAGCGCCGCGATCGCCGACGCGCTCGACCTCCCGCCGATGGTGGCGCACAACGAGGACGTCCGCGGCACTGCGTACACGGTCACCGTCGACGCCGCCGTGGGTGTGACGACCGGCATCAGCGCGCACGACCGCGCGCGCACGCTCCGGGTCCTCGCCGACCCGGCGTCCCGCCGTGACGACCTGCACCGCCCCGGCCACGTCGTGCCCCTGCGCGCACGACCGGGCGGGGTCCGCGAACGTGCGGGCCACACCGAGGCATCGATCGACCTCGTCACCGCCGCGGGTCTGCGCCCGGCGGCGGCGATCTGCGAGATCGTCGGCGAGGACGGCAGCATGATGCGCCTGCCGGGCCTCGTCGAACTGGGGCGCCGCGAGGGCGTGCCCGTCATCACCATCGCCGCGCTCGCCGAGTGGCTGGACGCGGCCGACCGGGCAGGGGACACCCCGCCCACGGAAGGAACGACACGATGAGCGGAGCTGGCGCGGCCGAACGCGACCACGTCGACGGCACGGGGATCCGGGTGGCGATCGTCGCCGGGCAGTGGCACGACACCATCGCCGGCGGCCTCCTGGCCGGGGCGCAGCGCGAGGTCGAGCGACTCGGTGCGACGGCCGAGGTCGTCCCGGTGCCGGGGAGCTTCGAGCTGCCGGTCGTCGCGAAGACGGCGCTGCTGTCCGGGTTCGACGCGGTCGTCGCCCTCGGGGTGATCATCCGCGGTGGCACGCCGCACTTCGAGTACGTCTCGTCCGCGGCGACGAGCGGCCTCACGCAGGTGGCGATCGAGACCGGACGCCCGGTCGGCTTCGGCGTGCTCACCCTCGACGACGAGCAGCAGGGCCTCGACCGTGCCGGGCTCGAGGGCTCGAAGGAGGACAAGGGTGCCGAGGCCGCGCACGCCGCGATCTCGACCGCGGTGACGCTGCGGAAGCTCCGCGTCACGCAGTAGCCGCATCCGCGTCCCGAACTCGGGCGCAACGACGACGGGCACGACGACGACGGGCCCCGCACCGAGGAGGTGCGGGGCCCGTCGTGTGTGCGGAGTGACTACCGCTTGCCGAACACGTGGATCGGCAGGAAGAACGAGATGCTCATCAGCAGCAGGCCGGCCATGAAGACGAAGGCCTGGCCGGACTGCACCTGGAACGCGAACCCGAACAGGTACATCGACACCAGCAGCAGCAGGATCGAGAAAACAGCGGCGATGGCGCGGCCCACGGGGTACCTCCGGGATTCAGCGGGTGGATCGAGAGCAGTCTATCCCCAGGAGCGGGGGAGTCCGTCCACCGACGCGGGACGGTCCGGCGCTCAGGCTGCGGGACGGGTGGCGATGAGCCGGTCCACGACGGCGAGCAGCGCGTCCATGTCGACGGTGCTGCGGTGCGGGCGGACGTCCGTCGCGATCGCCGCCCCGAGGGACGCCTGGTGGTAGAGGCCGTCGCCGAGGAGCTTCACGGCCTGCGCGGTCGGCTCGTCGTCGAGGGCGTCGACGAGCGTGTTCAGCCAGGCGTTCTCGGTCTCGTCGAGGGTCCGACCGGCCTCCTCGTAGCCGGCTTGCTGCAGGCGGCTGGCGGCGAGGAGCGCGAGGTCGAGCTCGCTGCCGACGAAGAGGCAGTTCCGCACGAAGTAGCGCGCGGCGCCGTCCTCGGCGTCCCGCATCCGGTCGACGTCGATCGCGGAGAGGTCGGAGAGCCGCTCGCACAGGCCCTCGACGAGGGCCGCCTTGGAGCCGAAGTGGTAGAGGAGTCCGCCCTTCGAGACGCCGGCACGGGCGGCGACGGCGTCCAGCGTGGCCGGGCGCTCGCCCTCCTCGCACACGATGGCGACGAAGCTGTCGAGGACGCGGTCGCGGGCACTGGCCATGGGGAGAGTCTAGGGAACCGTCCGGACGGGCGCGTGCAGCGAGTTCGTGAACGTTCACGAACCGCTTGCCGGGGCACTGCCGCGCGGATAGCGTCGCCGTGACCGCCACGGTCCACGAGACGAACAGGATCCGCATGTCAGCGCAGACCGCGACCCCCTCGACCACGCCGTCCGACGGCACCGACCGCCCCGGGTGGGCCGTCCTCGGCCCCGGTGGCATCGCCCGCCGCTTCCTCTCCCAGCTGCCCTCGAGCACGGGGCGCCTCGTCGCCGCGGGGAGCTCGTCGGTCGAGCGGGCCCAGGCCTTCGCGGACGACGCGGTCGAGCACGGCTACGACGACGTCGCGGCGGCGGACTACGCCACGGTGCTCGCCGACCCGGCGGTCGACGCCGTGTACGTCTCCACGGTGCACACCGGCCACGCCGCCCTCGTCACGGCGGCGCTCGACGCGGGCAAGGCCGTGCTCTGCGAGAAGCCGCTCGCCCCGAACCACGGCACGGCGATGGCCCTCGTCGACGCCGCGCGGCAGGCCGGGCTCCCGCTCGTCGAGGCGTTCATGTACCGCTTCCACCCGCAGACCGCGGCGCTGCTCGACCTCGTCCGCGAGGGCGCGATCGGCGCCGTCACCCACGTGGACGCGTCGTTCGCGTTCCGGTCGGGCGAGCGCACCGGCCGGCTGTTCGACGTCGCGACCGCCGGCGGCGGGATCCTCGACGTCGGCGGGTACCCGGTGACGATGACGGCCGCGATCGTGCAGGCCGCGACCGGGGTCGCCGTCGCCGAGCCGACCGAGCTGACCGCCACCGGGACGCTCGGTCCGACGGGCGTCGACGAGTGGACCGTCGCGCACCTGACCTACCGCACCGGCATCACCGCGAGCGTCCGCACCGGTGTCCGCGTGCAGGACGAGAACGCCGTCACCGTGTACGGCTCCCGCGGCCGGATCGTCCTGGCCGACCCGTGGACCCTGTCGGACGACCCGACGATCCAGGTCCGCACGGTCGACGAGGACCCACGGACGCTGTCCTTCGCGGGCGAGCACCCGTACGCCCGCGAGGCCGACGCCACCACCGCCGCCCTCGCGTCGGGGTCGGTCGAGGCGGCACAGATGACCCTCGACGAGTCCCTCGCCACGGCGAGGACCCTCGACCGGTGGCGCGCCGCCATCGGGCTCCGCTACCCGTTCGAGGCCGAGACGGCCGACATCCCCACGGTGAGTGGCCGTCCGCTCGCCGTCCAGCCGGACGCCCCGATGACCTACGGCGAGGTCGCGGGCGTCGGCAAGCGCATGTCCCGCCTGGTGATGGGCGTCGACAACCAGCCCGACCTCGCGCACGCCAGTGCGCTCTTCGACCTGTTCGTCGAGCAGGGCGGCAACGTCTTCGACACCGGCTACATCTACGGCGGCGGGGTGCTCGAGGGGCGGCTCGGCCGGTGGATCCAGAACCGCGGCGTCCGCGAGGACGTGGTCGTCATCACGAAGGGCGCCCACACGCCGTACTGCGACCCGGAGTCGCTCAGCCGCCAGCTCCTCGAGAGCCTCGAGCGCCAGGGCACCGACTACGCGGACGTCTACATGATGCACCGCGACAACCCGGACATCCCGGTCGGGGAGTTCGTCGACGTCCTCGACGAACACCGCCGTGCCGGACGCATCCGCGTGTTCGGCGGCTCGAACTGGACCCCGGCGCGCTTCGACGAGGCCAACGCCTGGGCAGCGGCGAACGGCAGGCACGGCTTCGAGGTCCTGAGCAACCACTTCGGGCTCGCCGAGGCGTACGACGTGCCGTGGGACGGCTGCGAGCACGTCACCGACGCGGCGTCGAAGGCCTGGCTGGAGGAACGGCAGGTTCCCCTGCTGCCGTGGTCGTCGCAGGCCCGCGGCTTCTTCACTGGACGTGCGGCGCCCGACGACACGAGCGACGCCGAACTCGTGCGCTGCTACTACTCCGACGCCAACTTCGAGCGGTTGCGCCGAGCCCGCGAGCTGGGGGAGCGGTACGGCGTGCCCGCGACGGCGATCGCCCTGGCGTACGTGCTGCACCAGCCGTTCCCGACCTTCCCGCTGTTCGGGCCGCGCACGATCGCCGAGGCGCGCTCCTCGATGACGGGGCTGTCGGTCGAGCTCAGCCCGGAGCAGGTCGCGTGGCTGGACCTCCGCGCCTGAGCACCGTCCGGACCGACACGGACCCGGCCGCCACGGTCGGGTCCGCGTCGTCGCGCGCCACGATCCACGACGTCGCGGCGGCGGCGGGCGTCTCGCGCCAGACCGTCACCCGTGCGATGAACGGCCTGTACGGCATCAGCCCCGCCACGAAGGAACGCGTCCTCGCCGCAGCGGCCGCGCTCGACTACCGGCCGTCGCGCTTCGGTCGCGGGCTCGTCACCGGCGGTGAGCACCAGCTCGGGCTCGTGGTCAGCGACCTGCGGAACCCGTACTCGCCCGAGCTCGCCGCGGCCGTGCTCCGGCTGGCCGCTGGCGAGGGGTGGAACGTGATGCTCGCCGACGTCGGGCTCGCCGGTGACTCGGACCGCGCGGTACAGGCCCTCGGTGTGCAGACCGACGTGGTGATCGGGTACCTCGGCGAGCGGGCGCCGGACTGGATCGAGCGGCTCGGCACGTTGCCGGTCGTCGAGCTCGACCCCGCGGGCGAGGTCCTGCGCGCCGCGGTCCGGCTCGACCCGACCGCCGCCGTCGAGGACCTCGCCGACCACCTCCTCGCGACCGGTGTCCGGCACCCGGTGATCGTCGACGCATCCGGGGACGGCCGGCCGAGTCACCGCGGTCGCCTCATGGTCGACGCGCTCCGCCGACGGGGGTGGTCGCCGGGCATCGCCGTGGCCGACGCCGCGACCGCCGAGCACGGTGCTGCGATGGTGGCGCGGGCCCTGGAACGGTACGAGGCGGTGGACGCGGTGCTGGCGTTCAACGACGTGATGGCCCTCGGCGTGCTGGCCGGCTGCCGTCGTGCCGGGGTCGACGTGCCCGGCGACGTCCGCGTCGTCGGGGTGGACGGGCTCGCCGCGGGGACGCTCGTCGCCCCGACGTTGACGACGCTCGCGGTGGACCTCGGGGAGGTGGCACGGGAGGCGGTCGGGCTCGCCCTCGGCATGCTCGCCGGTGCGCTGCCGCGCTCCGGCGCGGCCGTGCAGCGCACGGTCCGACACCGACTGCTGCTCCGCGAGTCGGCGTAGCGGGTGTGACCGGACGACGATCCGGCGCGGGGCGCGGGGCGGCGCCGCACCGCGCCTCCCGACCGCTTTGGTTGCATTTGCAACCATGACCGTCCAGACGGTACACTAACGGAGTCCTGACGGGGCGCGTGTCCATCCCGCGTCCCGTCTCGTCTGCTCCGCCGTCGACCTGGTCCGGCCCGAAGTCCCCAGGGAGTCACCGTGTCCACGCTGCTCACCAGCCCCGTCGCCACCGCCGTCCGCACCAGCCGCCCCCGACGGTTCGCCGCGCTCGCCGTCCTGATGCTGCCCGTGCTGCTCATCTCGGTCGACAACACCGTGCTGAGCTTCGCGCTGCCGTCGATCGCGCGCGCCCTGCAGCCGGACGCGACCACGCAGCTCTGGATCGTCGACGCGTACCCGCTCGTCCTCGCCGGCCTGCTCGTCGTGATGGGCAGCATCGGCGACCGCATCGGACGCCGTCGCATCCTCGTCGTCGGGGCCAGCGGGTTCGCGCTGTTCTCCGTCGCCGCGGCGTTCGCGACCGACGCGTGGATGCTCGTCGCGGCCCGCATCGCGATGGGCGTGTTCGGCGCGATGCTCATGCCGGCCACCCTGTCGATCATCCGCAACGTCTTCGTCGACGCGGGGGAGCGGCGGATGGCGCTCGCCGTGTGGTCGACGATGTTCGCGGCGGGGAACGCCCTCGGTCCGCTCGTCGGCGGCGTGCTCCTGGCGCACTTCCACTGGGGTGCGGTGTTCCTCGTCGCCGTCCCGATCCTCGTGCTCATGCTCGTTGGCGTGCCGTTCTGCGTGCCGGAGTCCCGCGACCCGATGCCCGGGCCGGTCGACGTGCCGAGCATGTTCCTGTCCCTCGGCGCCCTCGCACCGACGGCCTGGGCGATCAAGTCCGTCGTGCACCCCGAGGAGCGCGGTCTCGCGATCGCGATGCTCGCCGTCGGTGTGCTCTGCGGCATCGCGTTCGTCCGCCGGCAGCTGCGCTCCCGCACGCCGATGCTCGACCTGCGGCTCTTCCACAGCACGGCCTTCACCGGCAGCGTGCTCATGAACATGGCGGCGATGTTCTCGCTCACCGGGTTCCTCTTCTACATCGCCCAGCACCTGCAGCTCGTCGCCGGGCTCGACTCGTTCGCCGCCGGCATGGTGCTCGTGCCCGGTTCGGTCCTGACGATCGTCGCGGGTCTCGCCGTCGTGCCGGTCGTCGCCCGGGTCGCGCCGCGCTGGGTCGTCGCCGTCGCGCTGCTCTTCTCGGCGGCCGCGTACGCGATGGTCGCCGTGCTCGGACACCACGCGACGATCGTCGCGCTGGCGTTCGCCTTCGTGCTGCTCGGCATCGGCATCGGCGCCTCCGAGACGGTCACGAACGACCTCATCATCTCCACCGCTCCGGCGGACAAGGCCGGGGCCGCATCGGCCGTGTCCGAGACCGCGTACGAGATCGGCGCGGTGCTCGGGACGGCGGTGCTCGGCACGATCCTCGCGACCGCCTACCGGGCGCACGTCGTGGTGCCGAGCGGGTTGTCCTCGACGGCGCACACCGCGGCGCAGGAGACCCTCGGCGGTGCGGTCACGGCGGCGGGCGATCTCGGCGGACCCGCCGGTGCGGCCCTGCTCGAGTCGGCGCGTGCGGCCTTCGACTCCGGTGTGACCGTGACCGCGGGCGTCGCGGCGCTGCTCATGGTCGTCGCGGCGGCCGGCGCCCTCGTGATGCTGCGCCGGCGCTGACCCCTCCGGGGCCGGCGCGCTCACCCGTGTCGAACCACGTTCCCGACGTCGAACCAGGCCGCGCGCATGGTTCGACGTCGTCTTCGTGGTTCGATCGGACGGCGCCGGAGGCGGACGGCGCGCCCGGGATCGGACGAACCTGGGAATCGTTGACCTGAACCAGGGTTGAGGTCATACGTTGGGACGTGCCAGCGACCCAGCGGCACCCCTCCCCGCCACGCGAAGGAACACGACCACGTCTCCCACGTCCGACGAAGCACCGGCGACCATCGCGGACGCCTACAAGGCAGCCTTCCGCGGGCACCCCGCCGGCGTCGCCGTCATCACCGCCGAGGGCCCCGACGGCCCGACCGGCCTCACGGCCTCGAGCGTCGCGAGCGTCGCGGTCGACCCGCCCGTGCTCGTCTTCTCGTTGTCCACGAACTCCGGGTCCGCCGGGGTCGTCCTCGGTGCACCGCTCTTCGTCGTGCACCTGGTCGACTCGCTCGGCGTCGACCTCGCGAAGCGCTTCGCCGCGACCGGCAGCCCGGCCGCCGACGACCCGATCTGGAGCCGCCTGCCCTCGGGGGAGCACTACCTCCCGGGTGCCGCATCGGCCCTGCGCTGCCGACCGCTCTCGACGACGCCGATCGGCTCGTCGACCGTGGTCGTCGCCGAGGTGCTCGACATCGTGGTCGGCCTGGAACGCGGCGAGCCGCTGGTCTACCACAACCGGGAGTTCCACTCCCTCACCGATCGTTCCCGGCTCTGACGAGCCGCGGAGCACCGCCCGCCCACCACTGATCGAAAGGAACTCACATGGCTGAGTACACCCTGCCGGAGCTGCCGTACGACTACGCCGCGCTCGAGCCGCACATCAGCGGCAAGATCATGCAGCTGCACCACGACAAGCACCACCAGACCTACGTGACGGGTGCGAACACCGCGCTCGAGCAGCTCGCCGAGGCGCGCGAGTCGGGCAACCTGGCGAACGTCAACAAGCTCGAGAAGGACCTGGCCTTCAACCTCGGCGGCCACGTCAACCACTCGGTCTTCTGGACCAACCTCGGCCCGGACACGAAGGTCCCGGAGGGCGAGCTCGCCGCCGCGATCGACGAGTTCTTCGGCTCGTTCGAGAAGTTCCAGGCGCAGTTCACCGCCGTCGCCACGGGCATCCAGGGCTCCGGCTGGTCGGTGCTCGGATGGGACCAGGTCGGCCAGAAGCTGACCACGTTCCAGCTCTTCGACCAGCAGTCGAACGTCCCGCTCGGCGTCGTCCCGATCTTCATGCTGGACATGTGGGAGCACGCCTTCTACCTCGACTACCTCAACGTCAAGGCGGACTACGTCAAGGCGGTCTGGAACATCGTCGACTGGGAGAACGTCGCAGCTCGTTTCGCCAACGCGAAGTCGCAGTCGTTCGTCACGCTCTGAGTCGTCCGTGACGGCCTGAGCACGACGGTGCGCGTCGCGTACGCCGCGGCCACACCGACAGACGGGAGGCACGGTGCCAGCTGGCACCGTGCCTCCCGTCGGTCGTGGGGCCGGCGTCAGACGGAGGTGAGCCGCCGGCCGGACGCGAGAGCCGCGCCGATGTCGCGCAGCGCGTCGTCCGGCGAGGTCCGATCGCCGTCGACGATCGCGCCCCCCTGCACCCCGCGGGCGGCGAGCACCGCACCCCTGGCGGCCTGCTCGGCTGCCTCGGGGTGCCAGCCGTGGTGGGTGCACCACGCGGCGATCGTCCCGGTGCGGTCGCGCTGACACCGCCGTTCGTGGTCGCGGCCGTCGAGGGTCTCGACCGAGCCGAGTTCGAACGCCAGGCGGGCGGCCAGGGCGCGGTCCGGGTCGTCGAGGCCGCCGAAGACGCTGACGAACCACTCGGCCAGGCGGTCGGCGTCGGCGTCGCGATCGAGTTCGGCGTGCGCGAGGGGGCCGTCGAGGTGTTCGAGGACCGCTTCGATCAGGGCCTCACGCGAGCCGAAGTGGTAGACGATCGGGTACGCGCTCGTGCCGAGCACCCGGCCGAGGCTGCGGACGGAGACGTCCTCGAGCTTGGTGTCACGGAGGTGCTGAACCACCTTCGCGATGATCGCCGGGCGCAGGGTCGGATCGGGCTTCCGGGGCATGGTCTCTCCAGGAGTCGGGCGCAACGCGGCGGTCACATGTGATCCACCAGTGTATCAGTGGGTCAGTCGCGCTTCACAGGTGCTCAGACGTGCGTGAACCGGAGAAATACTCGGCTCGACGTAGACTGACGGCGATGTCGAGCCCCTCCGGTCCCGCCTCCGCGTCCGCACGCGGTGGACCGGCGCGCGCGGATCGGGGCGCCCCGGGACGCCGTCGCGGGGCGGGCAAGCGCTTCCTGGTGGTCGGCGACGTCCTCGACGGCGTGCTCGTCCAGACCACGGTGACCCAGACCGGTACGCACGACCCCGCCGCCGTCATCCGGCACCGCCCGGTCGGGGCGGGCGGCAACACCGCGACCTGGCTCGGCTGGCTCGGCGCCGAGGTCGACCTGGTCGCGCGGGTCGGCGTCGACGACGTGTACCGGCACGAGCGCGCCCTCGCGGACGCCGGGGTGCGCGCACACATCGGGTACGACGCCTGTTCGGACACCGGGGCGGTCGTCTCGGTGCGCAACCGCCGGGGTCGCAGCGGGATGACGGACCCCGGGGCGGCCGGTGCCATGACCGCGGCGGACGTCCCCGTCGACCTCGTCGCCCGTGCGGACATCGTGCACCTGACCGGCGCGGCGATGCTCGGCGGCGGGAGCGGCGGCAGCGGCGGGCCCGTCGATCCCGCTCGCGGTGCCGGCCGGATCGCGGACCTCGTGGCACTCGCCCGGTCCGGCGGCGGCCGCGTGGCGCTCGACCCCTCGTCGGAAGCCGTCGTGCACACCGTCGGCGCGTCCGCCTTCCTCGACGCGCTCGAGGGGGTCCACGTCCTCTTCCCGAGCGCCCGTGAGGCCCTCGCCCTCGCCGGCACCGCGTCGGTCCACGACGCCGTCCGGATCCTCGTCGGCCGCGTGCCGCTCGTCGTCGTGACGCTCGGCCCGGACGGCGTGCTGGTCGGTCGGCCCGGGAGGTCCCCGCAGACCTTCGCGGCGACCCCCGCCACGGTCGTGGACACGCTCGGTGCCGGGGACGCCTTCGCCGCCGGCTTCCTGCGGGCGTGGGCGACCGACCCCGTCCGGGTGGGTGCGGCCGCACGCGAGGGCGCGCGGGTCGCCGCGCGTGCGCTCGGCTTCGTCGGCGGTCGCCCGCCGGCCTGACCGCGCTCGCGCCGCCGCCGGCTCCGCTTCCGCAGCCGCGCTCGCGCCGCCGCCGCTACGCCTCGACGGGCTCGGCGCGGACGACGAGCGTCTGCACACGGCCGGGCGCGAGCGGCGCCAGCCGGATCTCGACGCGCAGCCGGCCGGCAGTCCCGGGCAGCCACCAGCGCAGGTGCGACGGCTCGAGCGACAGCTCGTCGACCGGTGCGGCGTCGAGATCGGCGCCGACCGCCGCCACCGCGGCGGCGATCGCGCGTCGTCGACGCTCGTACGGTACGTCCATCGCCACGTTCGGCGTGCAGGTCGCGTCCGCCAGTTCGTCGCTCCAGTCGGACAGGAGGCGCGTGACGGCCCGACGCGCGTCCGCCGTCGCGCGGGCGGTCGCCGCGACGCCGGGGGCGACCGGGTCGGGTCCGCGGGACGGTCCGGTACCGGAGCCGACGCCGCGCTCGAGCACGAGGTCGAGCGCACGCTCGGCAGCGACGGACACCTTCGCCTGCGTGGCGTTCTCGAAGGCGACGACCCCGAGGCCGTGTCGCGTCGACCAGCGCATGTGCGCCGAGAAGCCCGGGTAGCCGCCGGAGTGCGACACGAGTTCGCCGAAGCGGAGGTCTTGTTCGACGAACAGTCCGAAGCCGTACGCGGTGGCCCGGGTGGCGGACGGGACGACCGACGGCGGCACCACCCGCATCGCCTGCTGCATGAGCCGGCGGTCCGCGGGGGAGACCGGCCCGGCTTCCGGGGCATCGGTGTTCGCGGAGGCCAGGTGCCCGGCCCACCGGGCGAGGTCGCTGACGGTCGAGAACAGCCCACCGATCGCCGAGAAGGCACCGGGGCCCGTCATCGGCAGCGGTTCCCAGGCACCCTCGTGCGGGCGGACGCCGGTCACCACGTACCCGCGGGCGTCCTCGGCGCGGAAGACCGTGTCGTCGAGCCCCAGGGGCCGGAGCACGGTGTCCGTCGCGACCGCGGGGTACGGTGCGCCGCCGACGACGGACACCACCCGTCCGAGCAGGGCGTAGCCGAGGTTGGAGTAGGCGAACCGGGTGCCGGGCACCGAGTCGAAGAGCAGCCCGCCCCGCAGCACGGCGTCGAGCTCGTCGTCGGTGATCGACTCCTGCCGGTCCGCCCACGGGTCGTCGGTCGGGAAGCCGGCGGACATCGTCAGCAGCATCCGGAGCGTGGGTACGGGGGAGTCCGGCGACGGCAGCGCGACCTCGGCGAACGCGGGCACGAAGTCGGTCACGGGCGCGTCGAGCGACACCCGTCCGGTGGCGACGAGCGCGAGCAGGGTCGCCGCGGTGACGCTCTTCGTGCAGGAGGCGATCCGGTACGCGGTGGTCGCGTCCGGCGCGGTGCCGTCGCCCCGGTCGCCGTGCCCGCCCGAGCCGACGAGCCCGGAACGGTCGAACACGCCCCAGACGCTGCTCGGCGCGGTGCCGGCGGCGACGCGGTCACGGAAGAGTGCGTCGACCTCGGCGAGGACGGCGGCGTCCGGTCCGGTCACGACCGGCGCATCCGGTCGTACGCCTCGAGTGCCCGCTGCCGGGTCGCCTTGAGGTCGAGCATCGGCTCGGGCCGGTCCTCGTCGGCCGGGACCCACCGCCGCACGTACACGCGGTGCGGGTCGAACCGCTCGAGCTGCCGGTCGGGGTTGAACACCCGGAAGTACGGTGCGGCGTCGAAGCCCGAGCCCGCGACCCACTGCCAGTTGCCAGCGTTGTTCGCGGGGTCGGCGTCCACCAGGGTGTCCCAGAACCACTGCTCACCGATGCGCCAGTCCACGAGCATGTTCTTCACGAGGAAGCTCGCCGTGGCCAGGCGGACGCGGTTGTGCATCGCACCGGAGGTCCACAGCTCGCGCATGCCGGCGTCCACCAGGTCGAAGCCCGTCGTGCCGTGCCGCCAGCGGTCGATCTCGTCCTCGGACACGTCGCGCCAGGGGAAGGCGTCGAACTCGCGTCGGACGTTCACGGTGGCGATGTCGTCGCAGTGGAAGTACTCGTTCCAGTTGAACTCGCGCCAGGCGAGCTGGCGGAGGAACGCCGGGGCCTGCTGGCGCTGGTGCGCCTCGAGCGTGCCGTGCAGCCGGTGCCACACCTGGTACGGGCTGACCTCACCCCATCGCAGGTGCGGCGAGAGGTCGCTCGTCGCGGCCATCGCCGGTTCGTCGCGCTGGTCGTAGTCCTCGAGGCGCTCGTGGACGAACTCCTCGAGCACGCGGTGCGCCCCGGCTTCGCCCGGCTCCCAGGCGTCGCGCAGCCCGCCCGCCCAGTCCGGCGTCGTCGGGAGGAGCCCCCAGTCGTCGAGGTCGTCGGAGCGGACGTCCGCCGGCGCGGGGAGCTGCCCGGGTTCCGGCAGCGGGTGCCGTGGTTCCGGCATGGCCTGCGCCGCACGCCAGAACGGCGTGAAGACCTTGAACGGCTCGCCGGCCCCGGTGAGCACGGTCCACGGTTCCCAGAGCAGGTTCGCCGCGAAGCTGTGCGCCTCGATGCCGGCGTCGGTCAGGCCCTGCTTGATGCCCGCGTCGAGGTCGCGCTCGACCCTGCCGTACCGTCGGTTCCAGTAGACCGCGTCCGCCCCCGCCTCGTCGACGAGGGCGGGGACCACCTCGGCCGCGGGACCGCGTCGGAGCACGAGCCGGGAGCCGCGGTCGCGGAGGGCATGGTCGAGCGCGGCGAAGGAGTGGTGCAGCCACCAGCGGCTCGCGGCGCCGACCGGACGGATGCCGGGCGACTCGTCGTCGAGGACGACCACGACGGTGAGGTCCCCACCGTGGTCGATGCCGGCGCGCAGGGCGGGGTTGTCGGCGAGGCGCAGGTCCTCGCGCAGCCAGACCACCGCGCCGGTCACGCCGACACCTCGTCCGCGCGGGCCGACCGACGATGCGGTGCCGACGTCGCTGCGACGCGGAGCTTCGTGCACAGCTCGGTCAGGGTCCGGAGCTCGGCGTCGTCGAGGCCCGCCCCGACCTGCTCGGCGATCGTGCGGGCGTGCTGGACGGCGACTGCGCGGTAGACGTCGAAGCCGTGCGCGGTCAGCGCGACGATCACGCCGCGCGCGTCCGCCGGGTCCGGCTGCTTCTCGACGATGCCGCGCGACGCGAGCCGCTCGACGAGACGACTGACGCTCGGCTGCGTCAGCAGGAGGTGGCCGGTCAGCTCACGCATCCGGCAGCGTCGGCCGGGTTGCGTGGAGAGGTTGAAGCAGACGTCGTACTCGTTGAACGAGATCTCGCCGCCGGGGAACTCGGTGTTGAGCGCCCGCATCACGGTCACCTGCGCGCGGAAGAGCGCTTCCCATGCGGCGACGGCGGTCGCCTTCTCGCTGCGGCGTGCGTCGTCCACGGTCCGCTCCCTCCGGTCGTACGGAAGGCCCACACTACCGACGGGCCCCGACGACGGATGCGGGCCGCGTACCCCGATGGGCGTGCGTTCCGGAGACGGAACGAGGGCCGGTCGTCACGGGGACGACCGGCCCTCTCCCTTGCACCAAGAGATTCCTGCAATCACATTCCGCAGCCGGTGCCACAGCAAACACCGTCTGCACGACCGACTGTATAACGAAGCGGTAACGGCGCGCCAGTGTGCGTCTCGGTCGTTCGCTGCGAGTTCGCAGGGAACGCCGGGCCCCGCTCAGAACAGGTCGGGCGACGGCGTCGATGCGTAGCGCACGGCGACGTCCGCGTGCCGGTCGAACCGGTAGCCGACACCGCGCACGGTGCGGACGATCTCCTCGAAGGCGCCGAGCTTCGACCGGAGCCGACGCACGTGCACGTCGATCGTGCGCTCGTTCGGCGTCTCGTCGTCGCCGTCGGACCAGAGCCCGCCGATGATCGCCGCACGGTCCACCGTCTGCCCCTCGCGGAGCACCAGGAACTGCAGGAGCTCGAACTCCTTGTAGGTCAGGGGTGCGGCCTCGCCGTCGAGCGTCACACGCTTGCGGGAGATGTCGATGACGACCCCGGTCTCCTCGGGCTCCGGCTTGTCGGCCTGCTTGCGAGCGGCCACGGCGGAGCGGTCCTGCAGCGCGAGCCGGACCACGTCGACGTCGCGCCCGCCGGACCCCTCGGCCGCCACGGCGACGGCCGCGTAGGTCTCGGCGGTCGGCACGAGCTGGGCGGTGAGGGCCTTGAGTTGCTCGACGACGGCCGCGAGCGTCGTCCCCGCTGCGGCTGCCTTCTCCTCGTCGATGCCGACGTACAGGGCGAAACCACGCGCCTCGGTGCCGTCCGGCAGGGCGCGGTTCCGCTGCGGGGCGACGGCGGGGCTGGTCGGGACGGTGCTCGGCGCGGGGGTGACGGCCGGTTCGCGTCGGGCCCGGATCGGCGTCACCGTACCGAGGTCGGTCGGCGCGGAGACGGGCGTGCGGAGCGTGGTGCGGGGCTGGGCGATGGTGAGCGACATGGTGGTTCTCCGGGCGATGTGGCCGTGGTGCCGGTGGCGACCTGTGGCCGTGTCGAATGCGTCGGCCCGGGTACGGCGGTGCGCCGTGGTGCCCTGCGGTCCTCGTCGGGACCGGGGCAGACCCGGGGGTACGGGGACGAAAGCGCTCGACGTGGGGCGTGTCGTCGACGTGCTCGTCACCCGGGGATCACGCTCGCGCGACGGGGGTGGTGTCGCGGGGGATCCGGCTGGAACGGGTGCCGGTCAGGCACACATTCGACAACGCATGACGGCCATCGCCGGCATCATCACGCCAGCGGTCCCCACTGCTCCTGTGGAGGAGCACGCCTCGGAGAGGACGCGGGTGGGAACGAGTGCAGTCATGGGTCGAGTATCGGCGGTATACCAACCCGGTGTCAACCGTCCGCGCGGACGGTCGTCGCCTGGTGGACTGCGGCGCGGAGACGACGGGAGGCGCGGCGCCGACCGGCACCGCGCCTCCTGCCTGCGCGTGGGGAGTGTCGCTACTCGGCGAGCCCGTAGAGACGGTCGCCGGCGTCGCCGAGGCCCGGCACGATGTAGCCGTTCTCGTCGAGCTTCTCGTCGAGGGCGCCGAGGACGATCGAGACGTTGCGGTCGCCGACGGCCCGCTCGACCATCGCCAGGCCCTCGGGCGCGCCGAGGATGCACACGCAGGTGACCTCCTCCGCGCCGCGGTCGAACAGGAAGTCGATCGCCGCCGCGAGCGTGCCGCCCGTGGCGAGCATGGGGTCGAGGACGAAGCACTGCCGCCCGGACAGGTCGTCCGGCAGACGCTCGGCGTAGGTCTGCGGCTCGAGGGTCTCCTCGTTGCGCGCCATGCCGAGGAAGCCGACCTCGGCCGTGGGGACGAGCTTCACCATGCCCTCGAGCATGCCGAGCCCGGCACGGAGGATCGGGACCACGAGCGGGCGGGGCTTCGCGATCGCGACACCCATCGTGTGTGCCACCGGGGTGTCGATCGGCGTCGCGGTCACCCGGACGTTGCGCGTGGCCTCGTACGCGAGGAGCGTGACGAGCTCCTCGGTGAGGGCGCGGAACGTGGGGGAGGGTGTGGTCCGGTCGCGGAGCACCGAGAGCTTGTGGGTGATGAGCGGGTGGTCGGCGACGTGGACTCGCATAGGGTCGAGCCTACCGTGCCGACCGAGCCTGGAGGTCCCGTGGCCGACCCCGCCGCCCGCCCGTTCGTCCCCGCGATGGAGCGTGCGCTCGACGAGGCACGGGCGTGCCTCGCGACCGGCGACGTCCCCGTCGGCGCGGTGGTGCTCGGGCCGGACGGCACGGTGGTCGCGGTGGGCCGGAACGAGCGCGAGGCGCTGCAGGACCCCACCGCGCACGCCGAGGTGCTCGCCCTCCGCGCAGCGGCGGCCGTCACCGGCGACTGGCACCTGTCCGAGCACACCCTCGTCGTGACGCTCGAGCCGTGCCCGATGTGCGCGGGCGCGATCCTCGCCGCGCGGGTCCCGCGGATCGTGTTCGGCGCGTGGGACCCGAAGGCGGGCGCGACGGGGAGCGTCTACGACATCGCGCGCGACCGGCGGCTGCCGCACCGCTCGGAGGTGGTCGGCGGCGTCCTCGAGGACGCCTGCGCGGCGCTCCTCGACGCGTTCTTCGCGTCGCGTCGCTGACCCGGTCACCACCCACCGGTCTGGAGGCGCGTGGCGGCGCCGTCACGTGCCTCCAGACCGGTGGGTGGTGCGGTCCGTCAGCTCCAGAGGACCGCGATGAGCACGTTCACGATCGCGAGCGCCCCGGCCGAGTGGAAGAACGGCAGGGCTGCCTTCTGCTTCGCCTGCCCGGCGTCGGCGCGCTTCTGGCGCGCTCGCGCCACGAGCGCGAGGACCAGCGCGACGGCGGCGATGACGAGCTTGACGCCGAGCTTGGCGTGGTTCGCTCCGCCGTCGTGGGTGGCGTCGATGATGCCCATCATGCCGAGGCCGGTGACGAGCTGCGTGACCAGGCCGATGACCACCCAGCCGGTCTGGAAGCCGCCCTTGCGGCGCACCTGCACGAGGAAGGCGCCGATGACGGCCGCGAGGCCGAGGAAGTGCAGGATGAGCAGGATGTCGAAGAGGGCCGTCATGCCCACCATCGTGGCGGACCGGCCGGGCCGGTCGCCAGCAAGGCAGCCCTCAGTCCGCGCCGGTCGGCAGCCCTCCGACGGCGACGACTAGTCGGCTGCGCGGAGGACGATCGCCTCGGTCGGCGGGCGCGGACCGGTCCGGAGCACGTCCGGCTCGACGTAGATGACCCGGGCGGCCGGGACGGCGGCGCGGACGCGCTGCTCGACGGCGTCGATGCCGGCGGCGACGTCGCCGAGCCGGCGGTCGCCGTCGACCGCGACCTTCACGCCGACCATGAGCTCTTCGGGGCCGAGGTGCAGGGTCTTCAGGTGGATGATCGCGTCGACCTCGGGGCCGTCGAGCACGGCGTCCTTGATGCGCTGCACGTCGCCGGGGTTCGCGCCCTCGCCGACCAGCAGGCTCTTCGTCTCGATGCCGAGCACCACCGCGACCGCGATGAGCAACACCGCGATGAGGATCGTGCCGATGGCATCGAACACGCCGTTGCCGGTGATCGCGGTCAGACCGACGCCGAACAGTGCGAACACGAGGCCGAGCAGTGCCGCGGTGTCCTCGAGCATGACCACCGGGAGCTCCGGAGCCTTCGCCCGGCGGACGAACTGCACCCAGCTCTGCCCGCCCTTGTGCGGTCGTGCCTCGCGCAGGGCGGTGCGGAGCGAGAAGCCCTCGAGCCCGATCGCGATGACGAGCACGACGAGGGGGAGCCACCAGCTCTCGAGCGGGTGCGGGTGGGTGAGCTTCTCGATGCCCTCGTAGAGCGAGAAGACACCACCGACCGAGAACAGGATGATCGAGACGACGAAGGCGTACACGTAGCGCTCGCGGCCGTGGCCGAACGGGTGCTCCTCGTCGGCGGCGCGCCGGGCACGCCGACCACCGAGCAGGAGGAGGAGCTGGTTCGCCGAGTCCGCGAGGGAGTGCACGCCCTCCGCGAGCATCGACGCCGAGCCGCTGATGGCCGCCGCGATGAACTTCACGATCGCGATGCCGACGTTCGCACCGAGTGCGGCGAAGATCGCCTTCGTACCGCCGGAAGCGCTCACTGCGTGTCCCCTTCTGCCAGGTCTGCCCCACGATCCTGGCACGTCGGCGCTGGGTAGGGTCGGGACATGACGATCGAACTGCCCCGTACCGCCCTGCTCGGCACCGGCTCCATGTCCGGGGCGGTCCTGGACGGGCTGCTCGCCGCCGGTCTCGACCCGGCGACCGTGACCCTCACGACCCGGTCCGAGGCGTCCGCCGCGGCGCTGCGGGAACGTGGCCTCGAGGCCGCGGCGAGCGAGACGGACCCCGAGGCGAACCGTGCCGCCGTCCGGGGCGCGGGGCTCGTCGTCGTCGGGGTGAAGCCGTACGCGGTGGCCGAGCTGCTGGACGAGGTCGCAGCGGCCCTGAGCCCCGGCACGGTGGTCGTCAGCGTCGCCGTGGGCACGACGCTCGCCACGATGGAGGCACACGTGCCCGCCGGGGTCCGGGTCGTCCGCGCACTGCCGAACACGCCGATCGGGGTCGGTCGCGGGGTCACCGGGATCAGTGCAGGCGCGTCCGCCGACGCCGAGGCCGTGGCGCTCGCCGGGTCGGTGTTCGCGGCGTCCGGCGTCGTGCTCGAGGTCCCCGAGTCGCAGCTCGACGCGCTCTCGGCGGTGTCCGGTTCGGGACCCGCCTACGTCTTCCTGCTCGTCGAGGAGTGGCAGCGCGCCGCGCAGTCGCTCGGCTTCAGCGCGGAGCAGGCCGAGGTGATGGTGCAGGGCACCGTCCGCGGCGCCGTCGAGCTGCTCGCGGCGTCCGGACGGGAGCCGGCCGACCTGCGCCGCGCGGTGACGAGCCCGAAGGGCACCACGGAACGCGCGGTCGCCGTGCTGCAGGAGGCCGACCTGGCGGGCACCTTCGAGCGGGCGTCGCGGGCGGCGACCGCCCGGGCCGAGGAGCTGGCGCAGGCCTGACGGGGCGCGGTCGGCGGCGCTCGCCGTCCGGCCGCGCGCTACTCGAGCGCGGCGAACCGCTCGAGGTCGGTCTCCGACCCCGAGACGATGATCACGTCGTCCTGCCCGATGACGCTCTCGGGGGTCGCCGGGACGAACGCCTTGCCCGGCGTCTTGATGCCGAGCACCGTCAGGCCGAAGCGGGTCCGGATCACCGTCGTCGCGAGGTCCTTGCCGCGCACGGCCGCCGGCGGGAACATCTTCACCACGGCGAAGTCGTCGTCGAACTCGATGAAGTCGAGCATCCGGCCGGACACCAGGTGCGCCGTGCGCTCGCCGGCCTCGCGCTCCGGGTAGACCACGTGGTTCGCGCCGATGCGGGAGAGGATCGTGCCGTGCGACCGGCTGACGGCCTTCGCCCAGATCTGCGGGATGCCGAGGTCGACGAGGTTCGCCGTGATGAGGACGCTCGACTCGAGGTCCGACCCGACCGCGACGACCGCGATCGCGAAGTCCTGCGCGCCGATCTGCCGCAGCGCGTCGGTGTCGGTGGCGTCCGCCTGCACCGCGTGCGTCACCCGGTCGGACCACTTCTGCACGAGGGCGGCGTCGGTGTCGACCACCAGGACCTCGCGCCGCTGCCGTTCGAGCTGCCCGGCGGTCGCGGCACCGAACCGACCGAGGCCGATGACGAGCACGGGGGCGTCGTGGCTGATGGCCCCGTCGAGCGGGTGGGATGAGCGGCGGTCAGCCAACGATCGGCCTCTCCTCGGGGCGACGGAACAACTGCCGGCTCTGGCTGGCGGCCAGGGCAGCGGCGATGGTCACTGTACCGACCCGGCCGAGGAACATGGTGGCGGCGAGCACGTACTTGCCGGACTCCGGCAGGTCCGCGGACACCCCGGAGGACAGTCCGCACGTGGCGAAGGCGGAGATCACCTCGAAGAGCACCCGGTCGAGCGAGTCACCGGTGATCTGCAGCAGGACGATGGTCGCGACCGCGACGATGGTGGCGCCCCAGAGCACGACGGCGACGGCGACCCGGAGCACGTCGCTCGGGATGCGCCGGCCGAACGCCTCCATGCTGCGGCGGCCACGCGCCTCGGCCACGGCGGCGAGGAAGAGCACCGCGAGGGTCGTCACCTTGATGCCGCCGGCGGTGGACGCCGAACCGCCGCCGATGAACATGAGCATGTCGGTGACGAGGAGGCTCGACCCGTTGAGCTGGTCGAAGTCGACGAGCGAGAAGCCGCCCGAGCGGGTCATCGTCGAGAGGAACAACGCCTGGAACGCCGTGCGTCCGGCCCCCTCACGACCGAAGGTCGCCGGGTTGGACGCCTCGAGCACGATGTAGACGACGGCACCGCCGACGAGCAGGACGGCGCTCGTGGTCAGGGTGAGCTTCACGTGGATCGGCCAGCGGTGCGGGTTGCGCAGCTGCTTCGTGAGTGTGCGGATGACCGGGAAGCCGATCGACCCCGCCACGACGCCGATCATCAGGAGGGTCAGGAACCAGTAGTCGTGCGCGAACGGGGTCAGCCCGGTGTCGTTCGGCACGAAGCCGGTGTTCGTGAACGCCATCGCCGCGTAGTAGAACGAGTCGCCCACGGCCGGCCAGAACGGGATGCCCGCGATGAGCACCGACGGCAGCAGGAGCAGCCCGAGCGCGACCTCGATGGTGAGGGTGCTCACCGCGACCGTGAGCAGCAGCGTGCCGACCTCGCCGAGCCGGACGGCCTGCCCCTCGGGCACCGCACCGTGGTGTGTGCGCAACGGGTTCGAGTCGCCCGCCGCGATGAGCTTCGCGCGCAGGCCCAGACGCCTGGTGACGACGAGCCCGAGGATCGACGCGAACGTCAGCACGCCGACCGCGCCGATCTGGGTCCCGATCACCACGAGGGTCTTGCCGAACACGGACCAGTGGGTGGCCATGTCGACCGTGGCGAGGCCCGTGACGCACACCACCGAGGCGGCCGTGAACAGCGCGTCGGAGAATTGCGTCACGGATCCGTCGGCCGACGCCAGCGGGGTCATGAAGGCCAGCGTGAAGAGGAACACGAGGGCCACGAACACCAGGATCGCCAGCCGCGACGGCGACGACCGGAGGACCGTGAGCAGCCGGTTCTCGCGCCGACGGGAACCCCCGACGTGCGCGGGCAGCGGCTCCGTGCGGTCGAGCATCGTGAGCCTCCGGGGACGCGGGCGGGGACGGTTCGTCATGGTACATCCGCACGGGCCCCGGCTAGCCTTGCCGTCATGGCCGACATCTTCAGCGTCGTGGCGGACCCGACCCGGCGCGAGCTGCTCGCCGCCCTGCTCGCCGCGTACGGATCGGACGTCACCGGCGGGGAGCTCAGCGTCGGCCAGCTCGTCACGAAGCTCGGCGTGAGCCAGCCCACCGTGTCGAAGCACCTCCGCGTCCTCCGCGACATCGGCCTGGTGTCGAGCCGCGAGGAGGGCCAGCACCGCTACTACCGCCTCGACCCGGAGCCCCTGGTCGCCCTCGAGGACTGGGTGATGCCGTTCACCGGCGCGGTCGACGCCGACGGCAGCCCGGCCACCACCTCGTGGACGATGGACGGCCAGCCCGTCTCCGTCCGGCGCTCCGGGACGGCGGGCAAGGCGACGGTCGAGGTCGGCACCGAGCTCGGCCGCGTGATGGCCGAGGCGTCGTACCGTGCGACCGCCGTCGTGACCGGTGCGCAGCAGGGCTGGGAGCGCGTCGTCGACCGCGGTCGGAAGCGGTTCACGCGCCGTGGCGACGAGGACTGAGACCCGCCCGGATCCCCGCCGCAGTGCGGATCTGGACACGGAGTCGCACGCGCCCCTACAGTTGCCGGTGACCACACTGGTCACATCGACCCCGAAGGCGGACCATGACCGGCAGTTTCGACGACGTGCGCTTCCTCACCGTCGCTGAGGTCGCCGAGATGATGCGCGTCTCGAAGATGACGGTCTACCGGATGGTGCACGCGGGGGAACTCCCCGCGATCCGTTTCGGACGCTCGTTCCGCGTGCCGGAGTCCGCCGTCGCGGACGTCCTGCGCGGCGGCGTGGCCGACGTCGGCTGAGCCCCGTTCGACATGACCGTCCGGCTCCGCTAGACTCGGCCGGGTTGATTTTCCGCGGTCTCTTCGGGCCCGGTGTCCACACAACAGCATCGTTCCGAGCGAGGTCCACTATGGGTTCTGTCATCAAGAAGCGTCGCAAGCGCATGGCGAAGAAGAAGCACCGCAAGCTCCTTCGCAAGACGCGTCACCAGCGTCGCAACAAGAAGTAAGTCCAGTACTTGCACTCGAAGCCCCGGTCCAGCCGGGGCTTTCGTGTTCCCGGGGGCGGTTATGGTGGGGGCATGCCCGCCGTGACCCTCCTGACGAAGCCCGGTTGCCACCTCTGCGACGATGCCCGACCGGTCGTCGAGCGCGTGGTCGCGGAACACCCGGGCACGACGTACACCGAGCGGTCCATCCTCGACGACGACGCCCTCCGCGAGGAGTACGCGGAGGACATCCCCGTGGTCCTGGTCGACGGGCGTGTCCACAGCAACTGGCACGTCGACGCCGACCGGCTCCACCGTGCCCTCGAGAAGGCCGAGGCCCGCGCATGATCCACCACGTCGTCTCCTGGACCCTGCGGGAGGACCTCGACCGCACCGCGTCGATCGACCGCATCCGCGAGCTCCTCACCGGGCTCGTCGGCACCATCGCGTCGATCCGCTCGCTCGAGGTCGTCGAGAACGTCGCCTACCCGGGGAAGAACCAGGACGTCGCCGTCGTCGCCACGTTCGACGACCTGGCGGGACTCGACGAGTACCAGGTGCACCCGGACCACCAGGCGGCGGCAGCGGAGATCCGCGGACTCGTCACGGGGCGGGCGGCCATCGACTGGGAGCGGTGATCCGCGCCTCCAGACCGGGACGCGAAGCGGCCACCCTCCTGCTGGAGGGTGGCCGCCGTCGTTCGCGGGGTGACTACGGAGTGAGGCGCGTCGGGCCGCGGAAGAGGTAGGTGACCTCGCGGATCGACGGCTCGTGCAGCGCGAGCATGAGCACGCGCGCGAGGCCCATGCCGAACCCGCCGTGCGGCGGCACGCCGTAGCGGAAGAAGTCCAGGTACCAGCCGAGCTCGGCCGGGTCGAGGCCCTTCTCGACGGCCTGCGCCTCGAGCGTGTCGACGCGGTGCTCGCGCTGCGCGCCGGTGGAGATCTCGGCCCCGTTGAAGATGAGGTCGTAGCTCTTGGTGAGCGTCGGGTCGTCCTCGTGGCGCATGTGGTAGTACGGCCGGATCGAGGCGTCGTAGTCGGTCACGAAGACGAACTCGGAGCCGTGCGTCTCCTTCGCCCACGCGGCGACGCGGCGCTCGCCCTCGGGGTCGAGGTCACCGTCGGCGCGGACGACCTCGTAGCCGCTGTCGGCCACGATCTTCCGGGCCTCGGCGAGGGTGACGCGGGGGAACGGGGCGGTCGGCACGACGAACTCGAAGCCGAAGACCTCCTCGATGTCCTTGCCGTGCTTCTCCTGCACTGCGGTGAAGCCGGCGACGAGGAGCTCCTCCTGCATGGCCATGACGTCCTCGTGCGATGAGATCCACGAGAACTCGGCGTCCACGCTCGTGAACTCGGTCGCGTGGCGGCTCGTGAAGGACGGGTCGGCGCGGAAGGCGTCCGCGATCTCGAACACCGCGCCGAAGCCGGCCGGCTGTGCCATCTGCTTGAAGTTCTGCGGCGACTGGGCCAGGTAGGCCGTCGTCTCGAAGTACTCGAGCTGGAAGAGCTCGGCGCGCGACTCGGACGGCGTCGCCATGAGCTTCGGGGTGTGCACCTCGATGTAGTCGCGCTCCACCCAGTAGGTGCGGAACGCGTGCTCCATCGTCGTCTGGATGCGGAAGATCAGGTTCTGCTTGCGGTTGCGCAGGTCGAGGAAGCGCCAGTCGAGGCGCTTGTCGAGGGAGGAGTCGTCGGCGATCGGCGTCTCCGGGATGGCCGCGCTGACGACCTCGAGCGAGCCGACCTTGACCTCGAGCCCGCCGAGCTTGACGCGCTCGTCGTGCTTGAGCGTGCCCTGCACGTGGACGAAGGTGCCGTGCGCCAGACCGGAGATCTCGTTGGTGATGCCGAGGGCGGTCTGTGCGGCGTCGTCGCCGTCCTCGGCCTCGCGCGTGGCGGGGTTGACGAGCTGGGCGGCGCCGGACTCGTCGCGGAGCACGACGAACTGCACCTTCTTCTGGTCTCGGACGGTCTCGACCCATCCGGCGACGGAGACGGGGCCGTCGGGCAGTGCGGCGAGGTCGGCGATGCGGGTGCGTTCGATCACGGTGGTCGAGTCTACGGCCTCCTGCACAGGGCGGGTCGCGGTGATCGTCGTCCACAGTGCCGACCGGGAGGCGCGGGGCGCGTCCGCCGCGTCCGCCGCGTCCGTAGCGTCCTCGGTGTGGTCGGGTCGCGAGCTGGAGGGAGGCCCCGCGTGACGGCAGGGGTCGAGGGGCTCGCGGCCTGGCCGCCCCTGGCGGTGGCGACGGTGGTCGCGGCCCTGGGGGCTGCGGCGCTGACGATGGTGGTCGCGCTGGTGGGTGGCGTGTGGGCGGTGCTGCGGTGGCGGCGGGACGTGGCGCGCGAGGAGCGGGACCGGGCGTGGAGCCGCTTCGTGTGGACCGTCGAGCAGGCGTGCGCCGATGACGTCGGGCGTGCGGAACTCGGAGCCGCGAGCGCTGCGGCGATGTACGACATGCAGATTCTTCGCGAGCAGGACGCGGTCGTGGGCAGCATCGTGCTCGACATGATCGTGGAAGGAAGTCGCAGGTGACGGTGGAGGACCCGGTCGCGGTGCTCGTGCAGCGTCGGCGCGAGGAACTGCGGGAGCAGATCCGACGGCAGTACCGCCTGCGCCCCTGGCGTGCACGGCGGATGCTCGAACTCCACGACCGGCTGATCAGGCACCTGGAGGAGAACCGAGCCGCGCGGCAGGAACGCGCACGACTGATCGAGGCCGGACTCCTGCCGGAGCGGGTCGTCCCGGGTTCAGGGGAGCGAGGCGCGGAGTGAGCCGAGCGTCCCGATGAACTCCTCGGCCATGCCCGCACGCTCGACGAGCCTGGCGTGCCGGGTCCGGGCATCCTCGAGGGACGCGTCCAACCGTGCCGCGAGTGCCGGGGAGTCCTCGGGGTCGCCGTTCCGCAGGGCGTCGACCACCCGGAGCAACTCCGCCATCTCGTCGAGGGTGTACCCGAGCGGCTTCATGCGTCGGATCACGAGCAGTCGGTCGAGGTCCTGCGCCGTGTACACCCGGAACCCGCCGGTCGTGCGACCGCTCGGCACGAGCAGGCCGACCTCGTCGTAGTGGCGGATCGTCCGGAGGGACATGCCCGCTCGGTCCGCGAGCTCGCCGATGTGCATGGTGTCCGGGACGTCGTTCGTGCTCACGCGGGCAACCCTACCCTCACGTGAGAGTAGGGTTGCTGCCGATGCCCTCGACCACCGTGCCCATCGCACCCCTCGCGCCGGCCGCTCCGACCGTCCTGCACGCACTCCGCTCGCCCCGCCTGCTGACGCGGGAGGTGCTGGCGGGCATCGTCACCGCGCTCGCCCTCATCCCCGAGGCGATCTCCTTCTCCGTCGTCGCGGGGGTCGACCCCGCCGTGGGGCTGTTCTCCAGCGTGGTGATCGCCGTGGTGATCTCGATCGTCGGCGGCCGTCCGGCGATGATCTCCGCCGCCGCGGGCTCGGTCGCCCTCGTGATCGCGCCGCTCGTGCGCGACCACGGCGTCGCGTACCTCGTGCCGGCAGTGGTCCTCGGCGGCGTGGTGCAGCTCGTGCTCGGCTTCCTCGGCGTCGCGCGCCTGATGCGCTTCATCCCGCGCAGCGTGAACGTCGCGTTCGTGAACGCCCTCGCGATCCTGATCTTCACCGCGCAGCTCCCGAACCTGTTCGGCGGGGACGTCCCCGTCGTGGTGTGGCCGCTCACGGCGCTCGGCGTCGCGATCATCGTCGGCTTCCCGTTCCTGACGAAGGCCGTCCCCGCGCCGCTCATCGCCGTCGTCGTCATCACGCTCATCACGGTCGTGTTCAGCATCGCCGTCCCGACCGTGGGCGACGAGGGTGCCCTGCCGACGGCGCTGCCCGGGTTCTCCGGCATCACCGTCCCGATCTCGTTCGAGACGCTCCGGATCGTGGCGCCCTACGCCGTCGGGGTCGCGATCGTCGGACTCATCGAGACCCTCCTGACCGCGCAGCTCGTCGACGCGATCACCGAGACCCGCTCGAGTGCGTGGCGGGAGTCCTGGGGGCAGGGGATCGCCAACGTCACGTCGGCGTTCTTCGGCGGCACGGGCGGCTGCGCCATGATCGGGCAGACCGTCATCAACGTGAAGACCGCCGGGGCGCGCACCCGGGTGTCGACCTTCGCCGCCGGCGCCTCGGTCCTCGTGCTGACGATCGTGCTGCACGACGTCGTCGCGCAGATCCCGATGGCGGCGCTGACCGCGGTGATGCTCATGGTGTGCGTGGCGACGTTCGACTGGCACAGCATCCGCCCGCGCACCCTGCGCCGGATGCCGTTCGGCGAGACCGCGGTCATGGTGGTCACGGTGGTGGTCGTCGTCGCGACCGACAACCTCGCGACCGGGGTGCTCGTCGGGGTCGTCGTCGCCGCACTCGTCTTCGCCCGCCGCGCCGCGCACGTGGTGTCCGTCGTCCGGGAGCCGGTCGACGAGCACACCGTCCGGTACCGGGTCCGCGGCGCGCTGTTCTTCGCCTCGTCGAACGACCTCGTGACGCGGTTCTCCTACGCCGCCGACCCGGAGCACGTGATCGTCGACCTGTCCGACGCGCACGTCTTCGACGCGAGCACGGTGGCGGCGCTCGACGGCGTGGAGCAGCGGTTCGCGAAGCACGGGTCGACCGTCGAGGTCGTCAACCTGAACACGGCGTCAACGGCCCTGCACGGGCGGTTGTCCGGGGAACTCGGCTGAACAGTCGCACATCCGTGAATCCGCTGAGCGGGCGGTGGGAAGGCCCGGGCGACCTACACTGGAAGCCATGCCCGCGAAACGGATCCACCTCGTCCGACACGGCGAAGTGCACAACCCGGACCGTGTGCTCTACGGACGACTGCCGGGCTTCGGCCTGAGCGAACTCGGCGCGCAGATGGCCCTCGCCTCCGCGACCGCGTGGAAGGACGCCGGGGTCGACGTGCGCCGGATCGTCGCCTCGCCGCTGCAGCGCACGCAGGAGTCTGCCGCACCCTGGGCCGAGGCGTACGGGCTCGACGTGTCCCTCGACGAGCGCCTCGTCGAACCGACGAACCGGTACGAGGGGCAGCCGCCCGGGTTCACCAAGCGCAGCCTGGGTCGACCGACCGAGTGGCCGTGGATCGCGAACCCGTTCCGTCCGAGCTGGGGCGAGGCGTACGAGTCGATCGCCAACCGGATGCTCGCCGCGATGGCGACCGCCTGGGCCAGCGTCGACGACGGCGACGTGGTCCTCGTCAGCCACCAGCTCCCCATCTGGACCGTGCACCGCAAGCTCGCGGGGGAGCCGCTCTGGCACGACCCGCGCAAGCGGCGCTGCGACCTGTCCAGCATCACGACCGTCGAGCGTGCGCCCGCCACCCCGACCGGCCGCTTCACCGAGGTCGGGTACGCGGACCCCGCGCAGGAACTGCGCGCGACCGCGATCGACGAGGGAGCAGTATGAACACCACCGGCAAGCGACTCGCAGGGCTCGCGGCGACGGCGGTCGTGGCCGCCCTGGCGCTGAGCGGCTGCTCGTCGGACAGCGGCGGACTCGCACAGCAGTACGGCAAGGGCACCACGCAGAACTACATCTCCGGTGACGGCGCGGTGACCGAGGTGGCGGCGGACAAGCGCACCGACCCGGTCGAGTTCACGGCGGAGGACAGCGACGGCGAGACCGTGTCGGCGGAGGACCTCCGTGGCAAGGTCGTCGTCCTCAACTACTGGTACGCCAGCTGCCCCCCGTGCCGCGCCGAGGCGAAGTACCTCAACGAGGTGCACGACCAGTTCGCCGGCAAGGACGTCGCCTTCGTCGGCGTGAACGTCCGCGACGAGCGCGACACCGCGGCCGCCTTCGAGCGGCACTTCAAGGTGGACTACCCGACCGTGCTCGATGCGAAGACCGGCACCATGCAGCTCGCACTGTCCGGGCAGATCGCTCCGAACGCCGTTCCCGCGACGATCGTCCTCGACGAGCGGGGCCGGGTCGCAGCCCGCGTGCTCGGTGCCGTCGACGGCCCGAGCATCCTGAGCACCCTCGTCTCCGACGAGCTCAGCGCCGACACGACCAGCGGCAAGGCCTCCTGACCCGTGTCCGGCAACCCCTTCGCCGAGGCGATCCTCAGCGGTCAGATGGCCGTGGCGCTGCCCGTCGCGGCGCTCGCCGGGCTCGTCTCGTTCCTCTCGCCCTGCGTCCTCCCGCTCGTTCCCGGCTACCTCGGGTACGTGGGCGGGGTGGCCGAGGGCGGGCAGCGGAAGGGCCGCGTCGTCCTCGGCGTCGTGCTCTTCATCCTCGGCTTCACGGCCGTGTTCGTCGCGTACACCACGGTGTTCGGGGCACTCGGCTTCTGGCTCGTGCGCTGGCGCGACCTCATCACCCAGGTCCTCGGCGTCGTCGTGATCGCGATGGGCCTCGTCTTCGTCGGACGGTTCACGTTCCTGCAGCGCACCGTCAAGCCGAGCTGGACCCCGGCGACCGGGCTCGTCGGCGCCCCGCTGCTCGGCATCGTGTTCGGGCTGGGCTGGACGCCCTGCCTCGGGCCGACGCTCGCGGCGATCAACCTGCTCAGCGTGCAGTCCGGCAGCGCCTGGCAGGGCATGTGGCTCGGGGTCGCGTACTGCCTCGGCCTCGGCGTGCCGTTCGTCCTCGTCGCGCTCGGCGCGGGCTGGGCGACCGGTGCGATCCGTGCGGTCAAGCGCCACATGCGCACCGTCAACATCATCGGAGGAGCGATCCTGATCGTCATCGGTCTGCTCATGGTCACCGGCATCTGGTCGACCGTCATGTCGAGCGTCGGGGCGGTGATCCAGAGCTTTGTCCCCGCGGTCTGACAGCGATCACACCACCACCGAGGCCGAGGGAACGGACGTCGTCTCCGACCCGCAGCGGCCCGCTGACCACGTCGACGGCACCCAGGAGCGCCCGGACCGCGGCGACGGGGTGACGCAGCCGAAGCTCGGCCTCGTCGGGTCCCTCCGGTTCGCCTGGCGACAGCTCACGAGCATGCGGACGGCGCTGTTCCTCCTCATGCTGCTCGCCCTCGCGGCGATCCCCGGGTCCCTGGTGCCGCAGCGCACCGCGGACCCGAACGGCGTGGTGCAGTACCAGAGCGACCATCCGCAGCTCTTCCCGGTGCTCGACAAGCTGCAGGTCTTCGACACCTACACGTCGGTGTGGTTCTCGGCGATCTACCTGCTCCTCTTCGTGTCCTTGATCGGGTGCATCGTCCCGCGGACGAAGCACCACTGGCAGGCGCTCCGCACCCGTCCGCCGAAGACCCCGGTCCGCCTCGGGCGCCTGGCCGGCTACCGCAGCGTGCCCGTCACGCGCGAGGCGACGGGTGCCGATGAGGCGACCGGCGCGGTGGACGCGACCAGCGTCGCCGCCGAGGGGGACGGGGCGGACGCCGCCACGCGCCTCCCGTCCGTCGACCACGCCGTGACGCGTGCCGCCGCCCTGCTCAAGCGGTCCGGGTACCGCGTCGAGCGCTTCGGCGACTCGGTCAGCGCGGAGCGGGGCTACCTGCGCGAGACCGGCAACCTCGTCTTCCACGCCGCGCTGGTCGGCGTGCTCCTGGCGGTCGGCGTCGGCGGCGGGTTCGGCTACACCGGGCAGCGCCTGCTCGTCGAGGGCCAGACGTTCTCGAACGTGCTCGGCTCCTACGACTCGTTCAACCCGGGCCGCTGGTTCCGACAGACGGACCTGCACGGCTACAACCTGACCCTCGACAAGTTCGTGACGAAGTACGAGGAGAAGAACCTCGACGCGCTCGGGCAGGCGCTCGACTACTCCGCGACCGTGACGAGCCAGGAGAAGGGCGGGCAGCCGACGACCAGCCGGCTCGGCGTCAACGACCCGCTGCACGTCGGCGGGACGAACGTCTACCTGCTCGGCAACGGCTACGCGATGCAGGTCACCGTCCGCGACGGCGAGGGGAACGTCGCGTACAAGGACACCGTGCCGTTCCTGCCCCAGGACGCGAACTACACCTCGCTCGGCGTCATCAAGGTGCCGGACGCGATGCCCGACCAGCTCGGGATCCGCGGGTTCTTCTACCCGACGGCGGTGAAGAACGGCCTCGGCGCCTTCACGTCCAGCTACCCGGACGACGAGAACCCCCTGCTGACGCTGCAGGTGTACACCGGCGACCTCGGGCTCGACAGCGGTGTGCCGCAGAGCGTCTACACGCTGAACACCGGCGGGCTCGAGCAGATCGCCGGCACGGACGCGAAGACCGCCAGCCTCGAGCTGAAGCCGGGGCAGACGAAGACCCTGCCGGACGGCGCCGGCTCGATCACCTTCGACGGGGTGAAGCGGTACGTGTCCCTCGACGTGCACCACGACCCGTCGCAGCTCTTCGTGGGCGGCTTCGCCGTGCTGAGCGTCCTCGGCCTGCTGACCTCGCTGTTCGTCCCGCGTCGTCGCGTGTGGGTGAAGGCCGTGCCGCGCACGGGCGACCCGGACGGCGGCTACGACCTCGAGTACGCGGGTCTGGCCCGTGGCGAGGACCCCAACCTGGAGCGGGCCGTGGACGACATCGCCCGCCGGCACCTGTCGGACCTCGGAGTTAGGATGCCCCAGTGAACCCGGACATGACGACGAACCTCGCGACCTACTCGGTCGTGCTGACGTACTCCGCGATGGCGGTCTACGTCATCGCGTTCATCTCCTTCGCGCTCGACGTCGCGAAGCGGTCCGGCAACGTGGCGGCCGCGGCCGGCGAGACCGCCGCCGTTGCTCCGGCCGGCGAGGCGAAGACCGTCGCGTCCGTCCGTGGCGGCACCGTCGTGCTCGAGCGCGTCGACGCCGGCCCCGTCGACCCGGTGCGTCGCGGCACGAAGTTCGAGCGCGTCGGCATGGCGATGACGATCCTGGCGCTCGTGCTGCACGTCGGCTCCGTCGTCCTCCGGGGCATCGCGGCCGATCGTGTGCCGTGGGGCAACATGTTCGAGTTCTCGTTGACCGGCACGGCGCTGATCATCCTGATCTTCCTGCTCGTGCAGTTCTGGCAGAACCTGAAGTTCCTCGGCGTCTTCATCACCGGGCTGACGATCATCCTGCTCGGCATCGCGACCGTGAACTACTGGGTCCCCGTCGTCCCGCTGCAGCCGGCGCTCCAGTCGTACTGGCTCGTCATCCACGTCTTCGTCGCCATCGCCGGCACGGGCTTCTTCGCCCTCGGTGCGGGCCTCGCGGTCTCGCAGCTCGTGCAGACCCACCGCCAGGGCCGTTCCGCATCGAGCAAGCTCCGCTTCATGGAGACCCTGCCGGACGCCGACCGCCTCGAGGTCCTCACCTACCGCGTGATCCTCGTCGGCTTCGTGCTCTGGACCTTCACGCTCATCGCGGGCGCGATCTGGGCCGAGCGTGCCTGGGGTCGCTACTGGGGGTGGGACACCAAGGAGGTCTGGACCTTCATCATCTGGGTCGTCTACGCCGGGTACATCCACGCTCGTGCCACGCGCGGGTGGCGTGGTGCGCGCTCGTCGTGGCTGGCGCTCATCGGCTTCGCGGCCGTCATGTTCAACTTCTCGGTCGTGAACGTGTTCTTCAAGGGGCTGCACAGCTACTCGGGCCTGTGAGTCGCTGACGCGACGCCCGGTCTGGAGGCGCGGTGCCGGTCGGCGCCGCGCCTCCGGTCCGTCCGGGGTGCGGTCGCGCCGGGGGCGCGTCGTGCGACCGGAACGCAACGCCGAGGTCCGGCCGCGGCCCGTCGGCGAGCTCGGTGCGCGGCCGTCAGCGGGCGAGCAGCCCGTGCACGCGCTCGACCCGGGCACGCCACCACGCGGTGTGCTCGGGCGAGGCCGCGTTCCGCTCCAGGAGCTCCCGCGACACCTCGACCCGACGCACCGGCACGGACCCGGCTTCGGGCAGCAGCGGCTCCGCGGCGACGTCGGACGTGAACATCGCCGCCGTCCCGAGTCCGGCCGCGTACCCGGGGGTCATCGCACCGGCGGCGAGGAACGCCCCCATCCCGAGACCGACCGACGTGTCGAGCGCACTCGAGACCACGACCGGCAGTCCGGCCTCCGCCACGACGGCCCGCGCCGCGGTGACCCCTCCGAGCGGCTGCGCCTTCACGACGAGCACGTCGGCCGCTCCGGCGCGCGCGACGGCCAGCGGGTCGGCCGCCTTCCGGACGCTCTCGTCAGCGGCGATCGGCACGCCGAGGCCGTCGATCCGCGCCCGCAGCGTGGCGAGCTCGTCGACGGTCCGGCAGGGCTGCTCGGCGTACTGCAGGTCGTACGGTGCGAGGCGCTCGAGTGCAGCGACGGCCTGGTCGACGGTCCAGAGGCCGTTCGCGTCGATCCGCACGGATGCGTCGGCGCCCATGACCCGTCGCACCTCGGCCACGCGCGCGACGTCGTCGTCGAGGGTGGTCCCCGGCTCGGCCACCTTCACCTTCGCGGTCGTGCAGCCTCGGAAGCGCTCGAGCAGCCCGGCGACGGCGTCCGGCGCGATCGCCGGCACGGTGGCGTTGACCGGCACGCTGTCCGCCGCAGGCTCGTGTGCGTGCCACCCGAAGTCGACCGCCGCTCGGAGCCATGCGGTGGCCTCGGCGTCGTCGTACTCCACGAACGGCGAGAACTCGGTCCAGCCGTGGGGTCCGCGCAGGACGACGGCCTCGCGCGAGGTGATCCCGCGGAAGCGCACGCGCATCGGCAGGGCCACCACGTGGGCGTCGGCGAGGAGGTCTTCGAGGTCGGGGAGCACGCACCCATCCTCCCGCACGGCACATCCAGCGCACCCGACGGTTCCTCGGAGCGGACCGCCAGGGCAGCGCACTAGCATGCAGCGGTCGGCCTCGCCCGGCGGGGGCACCAGGTCCCGTCGTCACTGGCCGATCCACGCACGATCCACACGTGCCCCACGTCCGTCGGCACCGCCGCGGGAACCGGGGACCGCCCGTGTGGAGACAGCACCAGACCGCGAGAGAGGGAGGCTCGGTGGCGCCGGAACCGCAGCGACCCACGCAGCGTCAGGCCGCAGCCGCACCCGCGCGGACGACGCAGGGTTCCGCGGCAGCGCAAGCCCGAGCCGCGCAGGCCCGAGCGGCGCAGGCACGAGCAGCGCAGACCCCGGCAGCACCGGCACGAGCACCGCAGGCGCGACCCGCCCCGGCGCGAGCGGCGCAGGCATCCGCTCGCGGTGCCACCGCCGGCCGACCGGCCCCCGGCCGCGACACCGACGAGTTCGCCCGGCTCATGCAGCGCAACACCGTCGACGTGCGCGACCAGCCCCGCGGCCGGAAGAAGCGGAACCCCGTCGTCGGCAAGATCGCCCTCGGCCTCGCGGTGGTGTCCGCCGCCGTCGACGCCAGCGCCTTCGCGGTGTTCATGGGCGGTGACACCGACTTCGCGTTCGGCATCTGCTTCGTCGTCGTGTTCCTCACGCTCATCGCGGCGGTGCTCGGGTTCGTCGCGGCCGTCGGGTCGTTCGGCCGGTGGTACGGCGCCGTCGGCGTGGTCATCGCCTTCTTCGCCAACCCGGTGATCCTCATCGTCCTGCTCGTCATCGTCGCGCCCGAACTGCTCACGGGCATGGGCGGCGCGGCCAGCGGCAGCTGACCACACCGTTCTCCACAGCAGACACGGTCCGACGCGGTGCCGCCGACCCGGACGGTACGTTGGGGAGCATGGCTGCACCCGTCTCCAACCTGTTCGACCCCGACGTCTGGACCGAGGCGCCGATCGCCGCGGGCTTCACCGACATCACGTACCACAAGCACGTGTCGAAGGGCATCGTCCGGGTCGCCTTCGACCGTCCCGAGGTGCGCAACGCCTTCCGTCCCCGCACCGTCGACGAGCTGTACCGTGCGCTCGACGACGCCCGGCAGGACCCGAGGGTCGGCGTGGTCCTGCTCACCGGCAACGGCCCGAGCCCGAAGGACGGCGGTTGGGCGTTCTGCTCCGGCGGCGACCAGCGCATCCGCGGACGCAGCGGCTACCAGTACGTCGGTGACGAAGGTGCCCCGCCCGAGGGCGTCGACCCCGCAGCGGCCCAGGCGTCGATGGGACGGCTGCACATCCTCGAGGTGCAGCGGCTCATCCGGATGATGCCGAAGGTCGTGGTCGCGGTCGTCCCGGGTTGGGCCGCGGGCGGAGGGCACTCCCTGCACGCGATCTGCGACCTGACCATCGCGAGCGCCGAGCACGGTCGTTTCAAGCAGACCGACGCCGACGTCGGGTCGTTCGACGGCGGGTACGGCAGCGCCTACTACGCGAAGCAGATCGGCCAGAAGCTCGCGCGTGAGGTGTTCTTCCTCGCCGAGGAGTACTCGGCACAGCGGGCCTACGAGATGGGCGCGGTGAACAAGGTCGTGCCGCACGCCGACCTCGAGCGCGAGGCGATCCGCTGGGGCGAGACGATCCTCGGCAAGTCGCCGACGGCGATCCGGATGCTCAAGTACGCCTTCAACGCGGTCGACGACGGCCTGGTCGGCCAGCAGGTCTTCGCGGGCGAGGCCACGCGCCTCGCCTACGGCACCGACGAGGCCGTCGAGGGCCGCGACTCCTTCCTCGAGAAGCGCGCGCCGGAGTGGACCGCCTTCCCCTGGCACTACTGATGCCCCGGCCGCTGGTCGCGCTCGGCGTGTCGGACCCGATGGCCGTGCTGCGCGGTCTGGAGGCGGCCCTCGCCGGCGGCCCCGCACTGCTGCCCGTCGCCGAGGGCTCGCCGGCGCTGCCGGTCGCGCCGCCGGCCGACGTCCCGCAGCGGGTCGCCCTGGTGGTCGAGACGAGCGGCTCGACCGGCACCGGCAAGCGGGTGGCGCTGTCCTCGGAGGCGCTCCTGGCCGGCGCGGCCGCCGCCGACGCGGCACTCGGCGGCCCGGGCACGTGGCTCCTGGCGCTGCCGACGCACTACATCGCCGGGCTCAACGTCCTGACGCGGTCGATCGCCGCCGGCACCGTGCCCGAGGTGGTGGCGTCGGGCCACTTCGACCCGGCGGCCTTCGCGGACGCCGCCGACCGGATCGCCCCCGGCCCGGCAGCCCCGCGTCGGTACACCTCGCTCGTCCCCGTGCAGCTCGCCCGGGTGCTCGACGACGCCCGCGCGGCGAGGGCCCTCGCCGGCTTCGACGCGGTGCTCGTCGGCGGGCAGGCCACTCCGCTGCCGCTGCGTGAACGGGCACGGTCGGCGGGTGTGCGGATCGTCACGACCTACGGCGCGAGCGAGACGAGCGGCGGCTGCGTGTACGACGGGGTGCCGCTCGGGCCCGTCCGTGCCGAGACGGTCGACGGCGAGCTCTGGCTGCACGGACCGATGCTCGCCGAGGGGTACCTCGGCGACGAGCGCCGCACGGCTGCGACCTTCGTGGAGCGGGACGGCCTGCGCTGGTACCGCACGGGCGACGCGGCCGAGGTCGTCGACGGCGTCGTCCGGGTGACCGGTCGGCTCGACGACGTGGTGATCTCCGGCGGCGAGAAGGTCGCGCTCGGGGCGGTCGAACGGCTCGTCCGCGAGCTGCCCGACCAGGACCAGGCCGTGGTGACCCGGCGCGCGTCGGGGGAGTGGGGCGAGGTGCCCGTGGTCGTGACGCCGGTGCCGGTCGACCTCACGGTGCTCCGCGACCACGTCGGCAGCGCCCTCGGTCGTGCGGCCCGTCCCGCCGAGGTGGTGGTCGTCGAGGCCGTGCCGATGCTGCCCTCCGGCAAGCCCGATCGTCGTGCGGTGCAGGAGCTCGCCGCCGGAGGACCCGCGCACGAATAGGATGGTGGGTCGTGGCACGCTCGAAGAACACGACCCGCTCGAAGACCCGCTCCGGCAACCCCGCGAAGGCCGCGGGCGCGGTCCGCGGTGGCGCCCGGAAGGCGACCGCGGCCGACTGGATCGGCGGGGCACGCCTCCGGACGCTGACGCTCGGCGTCGTCCCGGTGGTCCTCGGCACCGCCGTCGCGTACGTCGACAGCCGGATGCCCGGATCGTTCGGTGACTACCTGGGCAAGGACGGACACCTCGCGGTGGCACTGCTCGCCCTCGCGGTCGCGCTGTTCCTGCAGATCGGCGTGAACTACAGCAACGACTACTCCGACGGGGTCCGCGGCACGGACGAGTACCGCGTCGGCCCGGCCCGCCTCACGGGCGCCGGCATCGCGAAGCCGCGGACGGTCCTCACCGTCGCCCTGACCTTCTTCGGCCTGGCCGCCGTCGCCGGCATCGTGATCGTCGTGCTCACCCAGGCGTGGTGGCTGCTGCTCGTCGGTGCCGCCGCGATCGTCGCCGCGTGGTTCTACACCGGCGGCAAGCGGCCCTACGGCTACAACGCGCTCGGCGAGGTCTTCGTCTTCGTGTTCTTCGGCTTGGTCGCCGTGCTGGGCACGCAGTTCGTGCAGATCGGCACCGTGACCCCGAGCGGGTGGGCGGCTGCCGTGGCCGCGGGCTTCTTCGCCTGCGCGGTGCTGATGGTGAACAACATCCGCGACATCGACGAGGACCGTCTGGCCGGCAAGCGCACCCTCGCCGTCGTGGTCGGGCGCCCGGTGGCACGCGTGCTCTACGCGCTGTTCCTGATGCTGCCGTACGTCGTGCTGCTCTGGTTCGTGGTGCTGTACTTCCGCGCCGGCTTCACGTACTTCTCGCTGCTGCTCGCGCTGCCGGCGCTGGTGATCGGCGTGACGTCCCGGAAGCCGCGCGAACTCGTCACGGCGCTGCAGCTGTCCTCGTTCACGTCGCTCGCGTTCGGCGTCGTGTTGGCGATCACGCTCGCGATCACGCCGTAGCCCGCGCGACGTGCGGGCCCGGTCGGGTCAGGCCTCGTCGCGCTTCCGCAGGTCCGCGTGCCGGTCGGCGTCCGACGTCGGCGAAGGCGTCGTGGCCGGGGCGTCCGAGTCCGCCGCGTCGACGAAGTCGTCCTCGAAGTCGCTGTCCGCGTCGCGCTCCGGACGACCCCGGCGGGAGGCCAGGCTCTCGGTCACGCGGCCGCGGAGCCTCGGCAGGGCGATGTAGGACACCAGCAGTCCGACGACCGCGGCGAGGATCGTGGCCCAGTACCACCTCAGCCCGATGACGAGCAGGACGGCGAGGGCCGCGGCGAAGATGCCGAGTCGGGCCAGGGTGTAGACGAGCCACGCTTTCACCCCATGAGTCTACGGACGCCACGACGAGCAGGGACCCCACAGACTCGCGACCTAGACTCCGGTGATGGTCCGGCTCTGGTTGATCGTCGTCGTCGCCGCCGTGGCGTTCACGGTGTACACGGCCATCGACTGCGCGACCATGCCCCGCCAGCGCGTGCGTTCGCTCAGCCGCGGCGTGTGGCTCCTCCTCGTGATCGTCCTGCCCGTGCTCGGCGGCGTCCTGTGGTTCCTGCTCGGCCGTGCGCCGGCGACGAACGGCGGCGCGCAGCCCCGGTACCGTGGACCCGAAGACGACCCGGACTTCCTCGGTGGACCGCACGGCCCCGAGCGGCCCCGCACGGACAAGGACCAGGACGACGAGACCCTCCGAGACCTCGAGCAGCAGTTCCGCGACCGCGAAGCCCGACGCGACGAGCGCCGCGACCGCCGACACGACGACGACGGCACCCCCGATCGCTGACGGCCCGCACGACCGCGTCGGCTCGGGCAGCCCCGCCACCGACTTCGCGCTCGCGCTCCTCCGGGAGCTCGCCCATGCCGGCGTGACCGACGTCGTGGTCAGTCCCGGATCCCGCTCGCAGGCCCTCGCCCTCGCGGCGGTCGCCCTCGAGCGTGCCGGCGGCCCCACGGTGCACGTCCGGCTCGACGAGCGCACGGCCGGCTTCTTCGCGCTCGGCCTCGCGGTCGAGACCGGTCGGCCCGCGGCCGTGGTCACCACCTCCGGCACCGCCGTCGCGAACCTGCACCCGGCCGTGCTCGAGGCGCACCACTCCGGTGTGCCGATGATCGTGCTGAGCGCCGACCGGCCCGCCGAGCTCCGGGGCATCGGCAGCAACCAGACGACCGTGCAGCCGGGAATCTTCGGTGCGGCGGTCGACCTCGTGCTCGACGTGCAGGCGCCCGCCGCGCACGGCATCGACGCGACGACGGTCGACACCGTCCGGACCCTCGCCCGTCGCGCGGTCGCGGCGGCCTCCGGACACGAGGGGCAACCCGGGCCGGTGCAGCTCGACGTGGCCTTCCGCGAACCGCTGTCGGCCGGACTGCGCGCCGAGGACGTCGACCCCGTCGCCGAGGAGGACGTCGACACCGCCTTCGCGACGCGTCGGGTGCACTCCGGGCTGCCGGTCGCCGAGCTTGCGCCGGACGACGACGCAGCGACGGTCGTCATCGCCGGACACGACGCCGGCGCGGACGCCGAACGGATCGCCTGGGAGCTCGGTGCGCCGCTGATCGCCGAGGTCTCGAGCGGCGCGCACTTCGGGCGCAACCTCGTCGTGGCCTACCGCGAGCTGCTCCGCGACCCGGCGTTCGGCGGCGCGGTGCGCCGCGCGGTCGTCCTCGGGCACCCGACCCTCAGCCGTGAGGTCCCCGCGCTCCTGCAGCGCGCCGACGTCGAGACGGTGGTGGTCCGCGGACCGGGAGCCGACCCGTACGACCCGGCCCGCGCCTCCCGGGCGGACGCCGCGACCACCTTCGTGTCCGACGTCCGCGTGACCGGCCGCACCCGGCCGGAGCACCGCGCCTGGGTGGGTCGCTGGGTGGTGGCGAGCCGCGCGCTGCTCGGCGACGGCGACGCCGGGCCGGACCTCGACGCCAAGCGGTCGGCCGACCGCGCCGAGCGCAACCAGTTCCTCCGCGACGAGGTGTCGCTGCGTCGGCGACCCGTCGACCGCCGGATGCTCGCGGACGCGGTGTGGGGTGCGACCTGGCCGCACGACCGGCTCGTGCTCGGCGCGTCACAGCTCATCCGCGAAGCCGACGCGTCGGTCCCGGGGAAGAACGTCCGGGTGCACGCCAACCGCGGGCTGGCCGGCATCGACGGGACGATCTCGACCGCGCTCGGGATCGCCGCCGCGCTCGAACGCACCTCCGGGGCGATCGGCACGACGCGCGTGCTGCTCGGTGACCTGACGCTGCTGCACGACCTCGGGGCGCTCGTCACCGGGTCGGACGAACCGCGGCACCGCGTGCAGGTCGTCGTCGGAAACGACCACGGCGGCGCGATCTTCCGCGGGCTCGAGGTCGCGGCGACGACCCCGGACGCCGACATGCGCCGGATGATGACGACGCCGCAGGACGTCGACGTCGAGCGCGTGGTGACCGGTCTCGGCTGGGAGTACCGCCGGGCGACGACGTGGGGGGACCTCGAGCAGGTCCTCACCGACCCCGCGCAGCGCGTGGTCGTCGAGGTGCCCCTGGCCGACTGAGCGGCGCGCGTCGGTGACGCACGCACCCGCCGGACGGGAGGCGCGTGGCGGTGCCGCCCTGCGCCTCCCGTCCGTCCCGTGTCCGGGCCGGATCCGTGGCGTCAGGCGAGCGCGTCGGCGACGGGGCGGAACTTGAGCGCCGTCTCGGCGACCTCGCGCGCCGGGTCGGAGCCGCTGACGATGCCGGCGCCGGCCCAGGCCCGCACCTCGCCCTCGGGGGAGACCGTGGCGCTGCGGAGCGCGAGCATCCACTCGCCGTCGCCGTTCGCACCGAGCCAGCCGACGGGGCCGGCGTAGCGACCACGGTCCACGCCCTCCAGATCGGCCACCAGGCGCACCGCGACGTCGGTCGGGGTGCCGGCGACCGCGGCGGTCGGGTGCAGCGCGTCGGCGACGTCGAGCGAGGTGGTGCCGGTCGGCAGCGTCGCCTGCACGTCGGTGGCGAGGTGCCACAGGTTCGGCAGCTGCAGTCGGAACGGCTCGGGGTCGGCACGCAGGTCGGAGGCGATCGGTCGGAGCGCGGCGAGCAGGCTCTCGATGGCGAAGCGGTGCTCCTCGACGTCCTTCGCACTCGTGGCGAGGGCCTCGGCGGCGGCGCGGTCACTCACCGGGTCGGTGCCGCGGGCGGCGCTGCCGGCGAGCACCCGGGCCGACAGCCTGGTGCCGTCGGTGCGGGCGAGGGTCTCCGGGGTGGCGCCGAACAGCCCGTCGACCGCGAACGTGACGCACTGCGGGTACGCGTCGGCGAGGTCGAGCAGGACGGCACGCCGGTCGGCGTCGGGCGGCATGGAGCCGACGAGGTCACGGGCGAGCACGACCTTCTCGGCCTCGCCCGCCGAGATCCGTCGGACGGCCTCGGCGACGCGGTCCGCGTAGCCCTGCTCGTCGATGCGCCCCGGGCCGAGTGCGACCGAGACGTGGCCGCCGACCCGGGGGACCGGCACCGAGGTGCGCCGGAACGCCAGCGGCTCGGGGTCCGGGGTGGTGTCGACCGCGGTGAGCCACGCCTTGCCGCGGCGGCGGCCGATCACCACGCGCGGCACGACGAGGACGCTCGTGTCGGCGGAGTCGTCGGCGAACGTGAAGGACCCGAACGCGACGAGTCCGGTGCCCCGGAGCTGCACCGGGTCGTCGACCTCGGCACCCGCGACCAGGGTGCGCCAGACGGCGGAGGCGTCCCGCATCCGGTCCGGCCCGGAGAACGTGAACCGCAGTGCCTCGCCGATCCCGACGATCCCGTCGCCATTCCGGACGAACGCGAGCGGGCTGTCCCGGAGGGTGTGGCGGAGGACGGCGCCCGGGTCGTCGAGGATCCGGGTCGAGACCGTCAGCGGGGGTGCCGCCGTGGTGGTTCGGGTCACGGACCGATCGTACGCGTCGGGCGGCGCGCCGGTGGGCGCCCGGACCCCCGGGCGACGTGCGGGTGGGACCTCTAGGATTGGTCGGGTGAGCAGAGCGGACCTGAACAAGCGGCCGGACGAGGTGGCGGCCATGTTCGACGACGTCGCCGCGAAGTACGACCTCACGAACGACATCCTCTCCGCGGGCAACGCCCCGCTGTGGCGTGTCGCGACGGTCCGCGCGGTCGACCCCCAGCCCGGCGAGCAGGTGCTCGACATCGCCGCGGGCACGGGCACGAGCGCCGCCGCCTTCGCCAAGAAGGGTGCGGAGGTCACCGCGCTCGACCTGTCCGCCGGCATGATCGCCGTCGGACGCGAGCGCCACCCCGAGATCACCTTCGTGCAGGGCGACGCCGAGCACCTGCCGTTCGACGACGACACCTTCGACGCGGTGTCGATCTCGTTCGGGCTGCGCAACGTGAACGACCCCATGCAGGCGCTGGGCGAGATGCTCCGCGTGCTCAAGCCCGGCGGTCGCCTCGTCATCTGCGAGTTCTCCACGCCGCCGCTCGCGCTGCTGCGCTTCGGCTACGGCGCCTACCTCAAGCGCGTGCTGCCCGGCGTCGCCAAGCTCTCCTCGAGCAACCCGGCGGCCTACCGCTACCTCGCCGAGTCGATCGAGGCGTGGCCCGAGCAGCAGGTCCTCAGCCAGTGGCTGCGCGGAGTGGGCTTCACGATGGTGGCGTACCGGAACCTCACGGCCGGTATCGTCGCACTGCACCGCGGTCGCAAGCCCGTGGCGGGGACGGTCCGCGAGTCCGTCGCCCGTCGGGCGAAGGCCCGCCGGGAGCACCAGCACACCGGCGAGCAGCCGCACGTCGACCCGACCGACGGCTGACCCGCCGCACACCCCCCCCGAACACGGAGCAGCACTTGAACCCGAGCGTCCCGGTCGCACGTCGCGCACCGAGTCTCCGCAAGTCGTTGGGCATCGGCGAGCGACTCTTCGCCACGCCGTCGGAGCGCCGGTTCATCACCGCCGTCGACGACGGGCTCGAACTCGTCGAGCAGGGCCTCGAGCAGGCGATGGCGTCGACCGACACGCTGGCCGACACCACGAGCCGCTACCTGCTCGCCGCGGGCGGCAAGCGCATCCGGCCGACCCTGACGCTGCTCATCGCGCAGCTCGGCGACGGTGTGACCGACGCGGTCGTGAAGGCCGCCGTCAGCATCGAGACCACGCACCTCGCCTCGCTGTACCACGACGACGTCATGGACGAGGCACCGGTGCGACGCGGTGTGCCCGCAGCGCACGTGACCTACGGCAACAACGTCGCGATCCTCACCGGCGACCTGCTCTTCGCCCGGGCCAGCCTCATCACGGCAGACCTCGGCACCGAGGGCATCCGGATGCAGGCCGAGACCTTCCAGCGCCTGTGCATGGGGCAGCTGCACGAGACCACCGGCCCGCAGCCCGAGGACGACCCGGTCGAGCACTACATCCAGGTGCTCAGCGACAAGACCGGCTCGCTCATCGCGACGGCCGCTCGCGCCGGCGTGATGTTCTCCGGCGCCGACCGTGCCTACCTCGACGCCGTCGGTACCTTCGGTGAGAAGGTCGGCGTGGCCTTCCAGCTCGTCGACGACGTCATCGACCTCGCCCCCGCGAAGGACAAGACCGGCAAGATCGCCGGCAACGACCTGCGCGCCGGGGTCGACACCCTGCCGTTGCTGCAGCTCCGTCGGCTCGCGGCGCGTGACCCCGAGGCGGCCGCGCTGCTCGCCCGGATCGAGCACGACGTGAAGGACGCGCCGGACGACGCCGTCGACGGCAGCCCGTACCAGTCCGCCGTCGCCGCACTCCGCGAGCACGAGGCCACCACGGCCACGCGCGCCGTCGCGGTCCGCTGGGCGGAGGAAGCGGTCGACGCCCTCGCCCCGCTGCCCGACGGCACCGTGAAGCGCGCACTGACGCGCTTCGCCGAGTCCGTCGTCGAACGCAGCCGGTAGCGCCGCCACCCGGCGCCGCCGCACCCGAACGAACTGGAGACCTGACGTGCCCACCCTCCGACTCGCCATCGTCGGCGCCGGCCCCGCCGGCATCTACGCCGCGGACATCCTGCTGCGCGAGGCGCACGGCTACGACGTGTCGATCGACCTGTTCGAGCAGCTCCCCGCGCCCTACGGCCTCGTCCGCTACGGCGTCGCGCCGGACCACCCGCGCATCAAGGGGATCGTCAACGCGCTCCGGGACGTGCTCGACCGCGGGGTCGTCCGGCTGTTCGGCAACGTCCGGTTCGGCGAGGACATCACCCTCGACGACCTCAAGAAGCACTACCACGCGGTGCTGTTCTCGACGGGCGCGATCAAGGACGCCGACCTCGACCTGCCCGGCATCGAACTCGACGGCTCGTACGGCGCCGCGGACTTCGTGAGCTGGTTCGACGGCCACCCGGACGTCCCGCGCACCTGGCCGCTGGACGCCTCCAGCGTCGCGGTCATCGGCAACGGCAACGTCGCGCTCGACGTCTCCCGCATCCTCGCCAAGCACGCCGACGACCTGCTGCCGACCGAGATCCCGGACAACGTGTACGAGGGGCTCGCCGCGTCGCCGGTCACCGACGTGCACGTCTTCGGCCGCCGGGGGCCGGCCCAGGTGAAGTTCACGCCGCTCGAGCTCCGCGAACTCGGCGAGCTCCGCGACGTCGACATGATCGTCTACGACGAGGACTTCGACCACGACGAGGCCTCGAAGACCGCGATCGCCACGAACAAGCAGGTCATGGTCATGAACCGCGTGCTCGAGCAGTGGCGCACGCGCGAGACCGGCCAGGCCAGCCGCCGACTCCACCTGCACTTCTACGCGAAGCCCCTCGAGCTCGTCGGCGAGGACGGCAAGGTCGCCGCGATCCGCTACGAGCGCACCCGGCCGGACGGCCAGGGCGGCGTCGAAGGCACGGGCGAGGTCCGCGAGCTCCCCGTCCAGGCGGTCTACCGTGCGGTCGGCTACTTCGGTTCGGCACTGCCCGGCGTGCCGTTCGACGAGCGCTACGGCGTGATCCCGAACCACGAGGGGCAGGTCCTCGGCGAGGACGGCAGCCGCGTGCCCGGCGTCTACGCGACGGGCTGGATCAAGCGCGGGCCCGTCGGCCTCATCGGGCACACCAAGTCCGACGCGATGGAGACCGTCCAGCACATCGTCAACGACCAGGGCAGCTGGTGGACGCCGGAGGACCCGTCCGCCGAGGCCGTCCCGGCGCTGCTCCGCGAGCGGGGCGTCGCCTACACGGACCTCGACGGCTGGCACGCCCTCGACGCCCACGAGCTCGCGCTCGGCGAGGCCCGGGGCCGCGAGCGGGTCAAGGTCGTGCCGCGCGACGAGATGGTCGACGTGTCCCTCGGTCGCACCGGCGCGCCGACGAGCTGACCCCGGCCACCGAGCGATGACCGCCGCACGCCCCGCACCGCCCGCCGCGATGCGGGGCGTCGTCGTGCCGCCCGGACGCCTGCAGGGGGTGGACGTCGCCCGTGCGATCGCCCTGCTCGGCATGATCGGCACCCACGTCGGGGGGATCGCGGACGCGGTGGACTGGTCGGACCCCGGCACGTGGGCCGCGGTGGCGCACGGCCGCTCGTCGTCGCTGTTCGCGGTCCTCGCGGGCGTGTCCGTCGGACTGACCACCGGCCGCACGACGCCCCCGGGCCCGCCGGTGATCTCCCGGATGCGGGCGCGCCTCGCCGTCCGGGCCCTCGTCGTGGTCGCCGTCGGCCTGCTGCTCATGGCCCTGCAGACGCCGGTGTACGTCATCCTGCCGACGTACGGCGCGCTCTTCCTGCTCGTCGTCCCCGTGCTGCGGGTCCGGGCCCGCTGGTTGCTCGTGGCCGCCGCGGCGTGCGCGGTCGCGTCGCCCGTCGTCGCGCTCGGCATCGTGCCGTTCTACGCGGACGCCGGCATGTGGGAGGTGCAGCTCGGCCTGGTCTACCCCGTGGTCACCTTCCTGGCGTACGTGCTCGTCGGTCTCGCGGTCGCCAGGGCCGGACTGGAGGCACGGGGCCGACAGGTCGCGCTCCTCGCGTCCGGCGCACTGGTCGCCGCCACCGCGTACGTCATCGGGAACGTGCTGGCGCCGGTCCCGGCGGACGCGGCGTTCGCGTTCCCCGGCGTCCCGTGGGCCGGGGAGGGCAGCACACCGGGACAGGCGCTCGCGCAGGAGTTCCTCTCGCCGCGGGACCACTCCTCGTCGGTGGTCGACGTCGTCGGGACGGCCGGGATCGCCGTCGCGGTCATCGCGCTCTGCACGCTGGTGTTCGACGGACGCGGACGGACCGCCGCGCGGATCGCGTTCCCGCTCGCTGCGGTCGGCTCGATGCCGTTGACCGTCTACGCCGGGCACCTGGTCGTGCTCGCGTTCCTGCCCACGTACCCGCAGTCGGGCGCTGCGTGGGCGTGGTTCGTGATCGGGGCCGTGCTCGTCGCGGTGCTCTGGCGGCGGTTCCTCGGACGAGGGCCCCTGGAACGGCTCACCCAGGCGGTGACCCGGGTCGTGCCGGACCCCCGCTGACCGGCCACGGTGGTGGTGCCGGGTCGCGGCGGGCCGGGGCGACGCGGCGGACGTGCACCGCGCCTCCCGGCCGGTGCGCTACTGCAGGGCGGCCGTGAGTCGCGCCACGTTGTCGAGGACCTGCGAGCGGCGCGGCCGCTCCAGCCACGCGTCGAGGGTCAGCTCGAAGCTGTGCTCCTTGTACGCCTGCTGCACGTCGCGCAGGGCGTCGACGAAGCGGCGACCGCGGATCATCACGGAGACCTCGAGGTTGAGGCTGAAGGAGCGCATGTCCATGTTGCTCGAGCCGATGACCGACACGTCGTCGTCGATCGTGAAGTGCTTCGCGTGCAGGATCGTCGGCGCGCGGTACAGCCAGATCCGGACGCCGGCCCGCATGAGCTCCTCGTAGTACGAGCGCTGCGCGTGCCAGGTCATCGCGTGGTCGCCCATCTCGCCGACGAAGAGCTCGACCTCGACCCCGCGCTGCGCGGTCGTCGTGATCGCGTAGAGCATCGAGTCGTCCGGCACGAAGTACGGCGAGGTGATCGACACCTTCTGCTGCGCCGCGTACAGCAGCGCGTTGAAGAGGCGCAGGTTGTTCTCGCCGTCGAAGCCCGGGCCACTCGGCACCACCTGGCAGTCGAGGGCGTCGCCACGGTCCGCGCGCTGCACGGGGTCGCTCTCGCGGAGCAGGAGCTCGTCGGTCTCGCTGTACCAGTCGGTGACGAACAGGGCGTTGAGACCGGCGACGACCGGACCCTCGAAGCGTGCGAACAGGTCCTTGTAGACCATGCCGCGCTCGATGTGCGACTTCAGGTCGTAGGACGGGTCGATCAGGTTCTGCGACCCGCTGAAGGCCACCCAGCCGTCGATCACCATGATCTTGCGGTGGTTCCGGAGGTCCGGTCGCTGGAACTTCCCCTGCAGCGGCTTGAGCGGCAGCATGAGGTGCCACTCGATGTTCGCGCGGTCGAGGAACGCCAGCGTGTCCTTGTAGCCCGGGTACCCGCGGCTGGCCCAGTGGTCGAGCAGGAACCGGACCGTGACACCACGTGCCTGCGCACGGGCGAGTGCCTCGAAGAACGGGCGCGTGGTGTCGTCGAGGGTCGCGATGTAGAACTCGACGTGGACGAACCGGCGCGACTGGTCGATCGCGCGGGTCATCTCGTCGAGGCTCTCCTGCGAGTCCGGGTAGAGCTCGGCGGAGTTGCCGCCGACCAGGGGCATCGCGCCGAGCTCACGGTTCAGCTTCGTGATGCTCTCGAGCCACGGCGGCCACGGGTGGTCACGGCGGACCCGCTCGATGCCCTCGGTCTGCTCGAGGATGTACGCGTTGATCTCGGTCTGCTTCTCGCGCCGGGCCCTGGGGAGCTTCGTCGAGCCGATGACCAGGAAGACGACGAACCCGATGTAGGGGATCAGGAAGATCGCGAGCAGCCAGGCCGTCGCGGTCTGGGGCTTCCGGTTGTAGGGGACGTAGACGATCGAGAAGACGCGGATCGCGAGGTCCAGCAGGACCAGCAGGACGATGACCGCGACGGTGAGCCAGTGCTCCAAGACGGCGGCGCTAGCGGAAGTTGATGAACTGGAGCGGCACGTCGAACTCTTCGCCCTTGAGCAGCTGGATCGTGTTCTGCAGGTCGTCGCGGCTCTTCGAGGAGACGCGGAGCTCGTCGCCCTGGATCTGGTTCTTCACCGTCTTCGGGGCGTTCGCGCGGAGGAACGCGCCGATCTTCTTGGCGACGTCCTGCTCGATGCCGTTCTTGAACTTCACCTCGATGCGGTACTCCTTGCCCGAGGGGTAGGGGTCGCCGGCGTCGAGGCTCTTCAAGGAGATGTTCCGCTTGATCGCCTTGCTCTGCAGCACGTCGAGGACGGCCTTGGCGCGCTCCTCGGAGTTCGCCTTGATGAGGACGTCCTCGCCGCTGAAGGCGATCGAGGCGTCGGCACCCTTGAAGTCGTACCGCTGTTCGATCTCCTTGGCGGCCTGGTTGAGGGCGTTCTCCGCCTCCATCTTGTCGACCTTGCTGACCACGTCGAAGGAGCTGTCTGCCATGCCGGACAGCCTATCCGGGCACGCCGGACGCGGTGCGGCCCCTGTGGAGGGGGTCCGGTCCGCGGGTGGTCACGAGCAGCCTCCGCCATCCGCTATGCTCTTGGAGCGCCTTCGGTTGGTGATCACACGAGCCGGGTGCGCGCATGGCGAGTTACCCAAGCGGCCAAAGGGATCTGACTGTAAATCAGCCGGCGTAGCCTTCGGGGGTTCGAATCCCTCACTCGCCACCACGGACACGGCCCCGACCTCACTGGTCGGGGCCGTTCGCGTTCCGGGTCGTCCGCGTTCTGCGTCGTCCGCGGTCCGCTGTTCGCGTCGTGGGCCGTTCGCGGTCCGGCAGGGTCGTGGTGCGGCAGGCTGGGGGCATGCCGGAGTCCTCAACCCCCGTCCAGTTCGCCGACCTCGCCGAGTCGATCGCGCTCGAAGCAGCCGCTCTCGCGGCCCGACGTCGTGCCGAGGGGGTCGAGGTGGCCGACCGGAAGTCGAGCATCGTCGACGTCGTCACCGCGGCCGACCGCGAGGTCGAGGCGCTCATCCGTGCCCGCATCGCCGAGGCGCGGCCCGAGGACGCCTTCCACGGCGAGGAGTCCGGCAGCGGCACGGGGACCTCGGGCATCACGTGGGTGGTCGACCCGATCGACGGCACCGTCAACTACCTCTACGGCAGCGCCGAGTACGGCGTGAGCATCGGTGTCGTCCGGGGGAGTGCCGACCCGATGACGTGGGAGCCGATCGCGGGGGTCGTCGTCGCCCCGGCCACCGGCGTCGTCCACCGTGCGGTCGCCGGGCAGGGCGCGACCCGGGACGGCGTGCCGCTCCGCGTCCGGACGCCGGCGTCGCTCGCCGAGACCCTCGTCGCCACCGGCTTCGGCTACACCGCCGACCGCCGCCGTGAGCAGGTCGCGGTGCTCGCCGGGCTCATCGGCGAGGTGCGTGACATCCGCCGGGGCGGGTCGGCGTCACTCGACTCCTGCGCGGTCGGGGTCGGCACGGTGGACGCGTACTACGAGCGCGGGGTGAACGCGTGGGACATCGCCGCCGGGTCGATGGTCGCCGCGGAAGCCGGTGCGACGGTGCGGATCTGGGAGGCCGGCGGCACCCGCTCGTTCCTCTTCGCGAGCCCCGCCGTGGCGGACGAGCTCGAGGGCCTGCTGCGCTTCCTGGAGCTGGGTGTCCTCGGGGACTGACTGGCGGGGCGGCGGCACGTTTGCTAGCGTGCTCCAGTCCCGTTACCTGCTCGTTACCATCGAGCGCACCACGCCCCGATCAGGATCACTCGCGAACGCATGCCCCACTCCTCTCTCACGTCCGGCCACACGAACGGCACCGTCGACGCACCGGAACCGGTCGTCCACCTGACCCGACGGGCTCGGCGCGAAGCGGAACGAGCGGCGGCGACCGCCTCGGGTGCGTCCTTCGAGGACGTGCTCCAGGCCGCGGCGCCGACGACCCCGGCCGCCCCGGTCTCCCCGATCGACCTCGCACCGTCCTCGCCGGTGCTGCCGGAGCCGACCTCGGGCGTGGTCACGCCGCCGGCGCCGACGTCGCCCGTCGTCGGGTCGGCCGTGGCCGCTGCGCCCGCTGCCGTGACCGAGGCCGGCTCGGCGGGTGTGGACAGCGTGCGTGCAGCCGCGCCCGCTGCGTCCTCGCCCCGCCGGGTGATCGGCCAGGTGCCCGCATCGCGGGGTCGCCGTCCGGTCCGGAGCGCCGCCACGGTGCACGCCGACCGCGCCACCCGCCACATCCCGGCAGCCCCCGCGCGCGCCGCGGCGACACCCGCCCGACCCGCGGGCGCCTCGTTCCGCCGTGCTGCCTCGCGGGTGACCGCGGTCGGTGCCCTGCTCTTCGCCGCGGGGCTCGTCGTCTCCACGTCCGTGCCCGCGCAGGCCTTCTGGACCCCGGGTGCCGACGGCTCCTCGGTCCGTTCCGGCGCCACGGGCGCGACCCAGTCGCTCAGCGTCGAGGCCGGAGCCGGTGACGCCGAGACCGGCCGCGACCAGTACTCGGTGACCGCGGCGACGCAGTACAAGAACGTCGACGCCTCGAGCTTCACGAACGACCCCGCCGGCACGATCCAGTGGCCGTTCCTCACCGGCGTCCCGATCACGTCCGGCTTCGGCGGCCGTCAGGTCGAGGGGTGCTCGTTCTGCTCCACGAACCACATGGGCGTCGACTTCGCGCCCGGCGAGGGCACCCCGATCCGGTCGGTCGCCGCGGGCACCGTCATCAAGGTGCAGGCGCACGACGGCGGCTTCGGCAACGACGTCTGGGTCCAGCACGACGTCGACGGCAAGCAGTTCGTCAGCGTCTACGGCCACATGAAGGACGACACCTTCAAGGTCGTCTCGGGTCAGACGGTCGAGGTCGGTGACGAGCTCGGCGAGGTCGGCTCGACGGGCAACTCGACCGGGCCGCACCTGCACCTGGAGATCCACGTCGACGGCGTCCCGGTGGACCCGCTGACCTGGCTCCGGGCCAACGCGAACTAGCGGATCCGCGCGGCACGCCCGGGCGTCACGTCCGGTTCCTGACCACCGTCGCGGGTCTGCTATCCTCGTGTGGTGCCGCCGAGCGGCACTCGCCCCGATAGCTCAGTGGTAGAGCACTTCCATGGTAAGGAAGGGGTCGTCAGTTCAATCCTGACTCGGGGCTCCGACCCGGAGCTGTAGTTGCTCCGGATCTCTGGCGGGGTAGCTCAGTTGGTTAGAGCACACGACTCATAATCGTGGGGTCACGGGTTCAAGTCCCGTCCTCGCTACCACGGGCCCGGCGATCTCTTCGCCGGGCTTTCGTCGTTCCCGGGGGGAGTGCGCCGGTCGTGCCTGCCGCGCTCGGGCGTCGGTGGTGCGGTGTCGGAGTCGATCCGGTCCAGCCCGGCCCACGTTCGCCGTGCTGCTCGTGCGTGCCCGGTGTTTCCCGTCGCGCGCGCGATGGGAAGTGTGATCGGGCGTACCTGGTGCGCAGGGACGTCGGGTACGCCCGGGAACGCCGGGCATGCCCGGAAGCGCCAGGCGCCCGCGCCGGACGCCCCGCGCGCAGCCCCGTCCCGCGCCCGCGCCAGCGCCTCGCGGCTCAGGACGCGCGGCGGTCCGTCCGCGCGACGAGCACGCCGGCCGAGCGCAGCGACCCCTCGATCGACGTCGTGACCTGGTGCCACGCCGTGCGCCGACGCCCCGCACCGATGCCCCCGCCGGACACCGCGGTGCCGTGCCCCGAGTGCCGCAGCGTGATCGTGGTCGAGGTCCCCGTGACGGTCGTCGACAGCTCGTACCGTCGGAACTCCCGCGTCGGGTGGACGAGTGCCCCGAGCAGGATCGTCAGCGCCCGGCTGCCCCGGGTCGCGGTGATCGTCCCGCCGGTGGACTCCACCCGGTGTCCCGCCTGCCGGAGGGTCGCGCCCGCGACCTCCATGGCCGTGCAGCGGTCGCCGGTGTGCACCGCGAACTCGGTCGTCGTCTCCATTGCTCTCCCCATCCCCGGAGTCGGTACGGCGCGGCGCCCCCCGGTGCCGCGTCCCCGCAGCATAACCGATGCAAACTCATGAACACCTGGAAGACCAGCGGTTAGACTCCCGGACGTGTCTGTGAACCCCGAGCTCGTCGGCAGGACGTTCCCGCCGGCCCAGCCCTACCTGGTCGGTCGTGAGAAGGTGCGCGAGTTCTCCCGTGCCGTCTTCGCGACGAACCCGGTCCACCACGACCCCGAGGCCGCGCGTGCCGCGGGGTACGCGGACGTCGTCGCACCCCCGACCTTCGCCGTCGTGGTGCAGGAGGCGACGCTCGCCCAGCTCCTCGCCGAGCCGGACGCCGGCATCGACTTCTCGCGCGTCGTGCACGGCGAGCAGGCGTTCACCTACGACCGCCCGATCGTCGCCGGCGACGAGCTCACCGCGACCCTGACGGTCACGAGCGTCAAGACCCTCGGCGGCAACGCCATGGTCACCGCCGAGTCCGCCGTGGTCGACGCCGACGGCGAGCACGTCGTCACGGCCACGTCCACCCTCGTCGTCCGAGGAGCAGACGCATGAGCACCGCACCCGCCACCACCGTCGAGGTCGGCACCGTCGTCGCCGAACGCGACGTCCACCTCACCCGTGACTCGCTCGTCCGGTACGCCGGCGCCTCGGGCGACTTCAACCCCATCCACTACCGCGACGACGTGGCCGCCTCCGTCGGGCTGCCCGGTGTCCTCGCGCACGGCATGCTCACGATGGGCCTCGCCGTCCAGCCGGTCTCCGAGTGGCTCGGCGACCGCGGCTGGGTCGTCCGCTACGGCGTGCGCTTCACCCGGCCCGTCGTGGTCGACCCGGAGCAGGGCGCGACCGTCAGCGTCGTCGCGAAGGTCGGCACCGTCGACGAGGACGGCCGTCCGCAGCGCATCGACCTCACCGTGACCGCCGCCGGGCAGACCGTGCTCGGCAAGGCGCAGGTCACGGTGGCGTTCCGCTGACCGTGTCGGACCCCGTGCTCGCCGACCTCACGACGCTGCGCGTCGGCGGTCCGGCCACCCGCGTCCTCACGGCCACGACGACCGACGAACTGGTCGCCGCGGCGCACGACGCATGGTCCGACGACGAGTGGCTCGTCCTCGGCGGCGGCAGCAACCTCCTCGCCGCAGACGACGGCTTCGCCGGCACCGTCGTGCTCGTCCGCACGCGCGGCATCGAGCACGAGGGGACCGCCGACGGCGTCACCGTCCGCGTCGCGGCCGGTGAGCCGTGGGACGCGTTCGTCGCCACGACCGTCGACAACGGATGGACCGGCCTGGAGGCGCTCAGCGGCATCCCGGGCACCGTCGGTGCGTCCCCGGTGCAGAACATCGGCGCCTACGGGGTCGAACTGTCCGACGTGCTCACCCGGGTCGAGTTCCTCGACGCGTCGACGGGGGAGCGCGCGTGGGTGGACGCGGCCGAGCTGGCGCTCGGCTACCGCACCTCGACACTGAAGCACGGACGCCGGGGCGTGGTCCTGACGGTGGAGTTCCGGCTCGGCACGGCGCCCGAGGCCGGCGTGCCGGTCCGGTACGCCCAGCTCGCCGGGTCGCTCGGCGTCGAGCTCGGCACCCCGGTCGACCCGGCCACGATCCGCGAGACCGTGTTGCGGCTGCGGTCCTCGAAGGGCATGGTGCTCGACGACGCCGACCCGGACACGTGGAGCGCGGGGTCGTTCTTCACGAACCCGATCGTCTCGGCCGCCTTCGCGGACACGCTGCCCGCTGACGCGCCGCGCTGGCTCGCCGGCGGGGACGTCAAGCTCAGCGCTGCGTGGCTCATCGAGCACGCCGGGGTGCACCGCGGCTACGCGGTGCCGGGCTCCCGCGCGGGGATCTCGACCAAGCACACGCTCGCGCTCACGAACCGAGGCGGCGCGACCGCGGCGCAGGTCGCGGAGCTCGCCCGCTACGTCCAGGTGACCGTCCTCAACCGCTTCGGGGTCTCGCTCGTGCCGGAACCCGTCGTGGTGGGCGACCTGCTCGCCTGACGCGCCACGCGCCTCCAGACCGGTCGTGCCGGAACGACGACGGGCCCGTCTCCTGCAGGAGACGGGCCCGTCGTCACCGGGTCAGGCGGAGAAGAACTCCGTCAGGCGGCGGACGCCCTCGGCGATGTCGTCGTCGCCGAGCGCGTAGGACAGGCGGAGGTAGCCCGACGGGCCGAAGGCCTCGCCCGGCACCACCGCGACCTCGGCGTGCTCGAGGATCAGGTCGGCGAGCTCGAGCGTGGTGGTCGGGGTCGAGCCGGCCCACTCGCGGCCGAGCAGCGCCGTCACGTCGGGGTAGACGTAGAAGGCACCCTGCGGGGTGGGCGTGACGACGCCCGGGATCGCGTTGAGGCCGGCGACGATCGCTCGGCGGCGGCGGTCGAAGGCCTCGCGCATCGCCTCGACGGGCTCTTGGGGGCCCGTCAGGGCGGCGATCGCGGCGCGCTGCGACACGTTCGAGACGTTCGACGACAGGTGCGACTGCAGGTTGGACGCTGCCTTCACTGCGTCGGCCGGGCCGATGAACCACCCGACGCGCCAGCCGGTCATCGCGTACGTCTTCGCGACGCCGTTCACGAGGATCGTCGTGTCGGCGAGGGCCGGGACCGCCTCGAGGATGCCCGTGAAGCGGACGCCGTCGTAGACGAGGTCCTGGTAGATCTCGTCGCTGATCACCCAGATGCCGTGCTCGAGCGCCCACTCGCCGATCGCCTTCGTCTGCTCGGCGGAGTACACCGAGCCCGTCGGGTTCGAGGGGGAGCAGAACAGCAGGGCCTTCGTGCGCGGGGTCCGTGCGGCCTCGAGCTGCTCGACCGTGACGAGGTAGTCCTGGTCGCTGCCGGCGAAGACCTCGACCGGCACACCGCCCGCGAGGGCGATCGCCTCGGGGTACGTGGTCCAGTACGGGGCGGGGAGGAGGACCTCGTCACCCGCGTCGACGATGGTCTGGAAGGCCTGGTAGACGGCCTGCTTGCCGCCGTTCGTGACGATGACCTGCGACGGGTCGACGGCGATGCCGGACTCGCGTGCCGTCTTGTCGGCGATCGCGCGCTTGAGTTCGGGCAGGCCGGTGGCCGGCGTGTACCGGTGGTTCGCCGGGTCCTGCGCGGCCTGCACCGCGGCGTCGACGACGTGCGGCGGCGTGGCGAAGTCCGGCTCGCCCGCGGCGAAGGAGACGACGGGACGCCCGGCGGCCTTCAGCGCCTTGGCCTTCGCATCGACCTTGAGCGTGGCAGACTCGGCGATCGCGGCGATGCGCGACGCGATCCGCGGCCGGTCGGCGGGCGCGGCGGCGGCGGCGCTGGACGGCAGGTGGGCGGTGGACTCGGGGCCGGGGGCTTCGGTGCTCACGGCCCCCAGCCTATCGGCGCGGCACGCCGGAGCATCCGTCAAGTGGACACCGTGTGATCGACTCCCGTACACTCGACCACCGGAACACGGAACGGTGACGGAACGTGTTGCGAAGGGCGGTGGCTCAATTGGTAGAGCAGCGGTCTCCAAAACCGCAGGTTGCAGGTTCGAGTCCTGTCCGCCCTGCAAATCTGGAAGGGTAGAAGTTGGCGAGCAAAGACATGGAGACGACGGCGGACGACGTCGTCGCCAAGGCGAAGCGCGACCGGGCTGACCGCCGTGGTCCCTTCGCTGCCATCGTGCTCTTCATCCGCCAGGTCATCGGCGAACTGCGCAAGGTCGTCACGCCGACCCGCAAGGAGCTCTTCAGCTACACCGGTGTCGTCCTGGTCTTCGTCGTCGTGATGATGATCCTGGTCTCGATCCTCGACTTCGTGTTCGGTCTCGGCGTCGGCTACGTCTTCGGCAACGGGCCCACGGCCTGACCCGGACCTCGGCTGTCCTGTCCGCGTGCGGACAGGAGTACGGTCGCCCGAGACGGCGACGGACGTGAAGCACTCCGCCCGCCAACCCGACCCGCACAACCGAACGGAAAGAACCGACAGTGTCTGACAACTCCCGCGACGACATCGATCTCGCCACGGCTGCCGAGCAGTCCTCCGAGGTCGAGGAGAACCAGGAAGGCGACGTCGAGACGGCCGAGGGGCGTTCGGTCGAGTCGGCTGAAGAGCGTGCGATCTCGATCGAGGACGAGGACGACGAGTCCCTCGGGCTGAGCGACGAGCCGGACGACGGCACGGTCGACACCTCCATCGACGAGGCGCTCACCGCCCTCGCCGAGTCCCGCGACCCCGAGGCCGACGCGATCGTCGACGACGCGCTCGAGATCGACACCGCCGACGAGGCCGAGGCCGCCGTCGAGGCGGTCGAGGACGAAGAGGAACTCGAGCTCGAGGCCGAGTCCGCCGCCGAGGCGAACGCCACGATCGCCGCCGACGAGGCAGCGGACGCGCTCGGCGACGACGCCGAGGAAGCCGAGGTCGACCCGTACGAGGCCTTCAAGGCCGAGCTGCGGATGAAGCCGGGCAAGTGGTACGTCATCCACTCCTACGCGGGCTTCGAGCGCCGCGTGAAGTCGAACATCGAGAACCGCATGGTGTCGATGTCGATGGAGGACTACATCTACCAGGTCGAGGTCCCGATGGAGGACGTCGTCGAGATCAAGAACGGGCAGCGCAAGCTGGTCACCCGCGTCCGGATCCCCTCGTACGTGCTCGTCCGCATGGACCTCGACGAGGACTCGTGGTCGGTCGTCCGTCACACGCCGGGTGTCACCGGCTTCGTCGGCAACGCCCACAACCCGACGCCGCTCCGTTTCGACGAGGCGTTCGGCATGCTGAAGTCGCTCGTGCAGGTCGCCGAGGCCGCTCCGACCAAGGGCGGGGGCAAGTCCGGCGGTGCCGCACAGGCGCAGCCGCAGGCCGAGGTCGACTTCGAGATCGGCGAGACGATCACCATCAAGGAGGGCTCGTTCGCGGGTCTGCCGGGGTCGATCTCCGAGATCAAGCCGGAGAGCGGCAAGCTCACGGTCCTCGTCTCGCTGTTCGAGCGCGAGACGCCGGTCGAGCTCAGCTTCGACCAGGTCACCAAGCTCTAGACCGATCCCGAGGATCGGCTAGACTACTGAGGTTTGGCCCCGCACGCTGCGGCATGCGGGGCTTCACCGCGGTCCGGAACGGCCGGGCCAGCGGGAGAGTGCACGGGTCCCCGTGCGTTCGATTCCAGGAGGAAAGCGAAGAATGGCACCGAAGAAGAAGGTCACGGGCCTGATCAAGCTGCAGATCAACGCGGGCGCCGCCAACCCGGCCCCGCCGATCGGTCCGGCGCTGGGTCAGCACGGCGTGAACATCATGGAGTTCTGCAAGGCGTACAACGCCGCGACCGAGTCGCAGCGCGGAAACGTCGTCCCGGTCGAGATCACCGTCTACGAGGACCGTTCGTTCACGTTCGTCCTCAAGACCCCGCCGGCCGCGGAGCTCATCAAGAAGGCAGCGGGTGTGCAGAAGGGGTCCTCGACCCCGCACACGGTCAAGGTCGCGAAGATCTCGATGGACCAGGTCCGTCAGATCGCCGAGACCAAGCAGGCCGACCTGAACGCCAACGACATCGAGCAGGCCGCGAAGATCATCGCCGGCACCGCGCGCTCGATGGGCATCACGGTCGAGGCCTGAGCCTCACCGCTTCAGGCACACACCCCAACCCTTCCGTGGGAGAGCCTCGCCGGCTCGTCAACCACGTAGCTCCCAAGGAGAACACCATGGCGAAGAAGTCCAAGGCCTACCAGGCCGCGGCCGCGAAGATCGAGGCCGACAAGTTCTACACCCCGACCGAGGCCGTCGCCCTGGCTAAGGAGACCGGTTCCTCGAAGACCGACTCCACGGTCGAGGTCGCGCTCAAGCTCGGCGTCGACCCGCGCAAGGCGGACCAGATGGTCCGTGGCACGGTCATCCTGCCGCACGGCACGGGCAAGACCGCCCGCGTCATCGTCTTCGCGGTCGGCGCTGCGGCTGAGGCCGCCATCGCCGCCGGTGCGGACGAGGTCGGCGGCGACGAGCTCATCGCGAAGGTCGCCGAGGGCTACACCGCCTTCGACTCCGCCGTCGCGACGCCGGAGCTCATGGGCAAGGTCGGTCGTCTCGGCAAGGTGCTCGGCCCGCGTGGCCTCATGCCGAACCCGAAGACCGGCACCGTGACCCCGAACGTGGCGCAGGCCGTCAACGACATCAAGGGCGGTAAGATCGAGTTCCGCGTCGACAAGCACGCCAACGTGCACTTCGTCGTCGGCAAGGCCTCGTTCACGCCGGAGCAGCTCGACGAGAACATCTCGACCGCGCTCGAGGAGATCAACCGCCTCAAGCCGAGCGCCTCGAAGGGCCGCTACATCATGAAGGGCGCCGTCTCGACGACCTTCGGCCCGGGCATCCCGCTCGACGTCAACTCGATCTGATCCACTGATCGTTCCAGGAAGGCCCGCACCGGTTCTGGTGCGGGCCTTCCTGCGTGTCGGCTCGCGGTCCCGCTAGCGTGGCACCGTGCGGACCCTCGTCAACTCCCTCCGGCTGATCGCGGTCATCGCGATCGTCGCAGCGATCGTCGCCCAGTGGCTCGTCAGCTCGACGACACCGGAGTACCGGTTCTGGAACTTCTTCGGCTACTTCACGATCCAGTCGAACGTCTTCGTGGCCGTCGCCCTCGCCCTGACCCTGGTCGCCGCGGCCCGTCGGAAGCGGGGCGACCGGGTGGTGAGCCTGCTCCGCGGGGCTGCCACCGTGTACATCGCCACGACGGGCCTCGTGTACAACACGCTGCTCGTGAACGTGGACGTGCAGACCTCGGTGCAGTGGTCGAACGACACGCTGCACCGGTGGATCCCGCTGTACGTGGTGCTCGACTGGCTGCTGTTCTCCGACCGGGCGAAGCTCCTCATGCGCGACGTCTGGTGGTTCCTGGTCTACCCCGCCGTGTGGCTGGTCGTGATCCTGGTCCGCGGCGCCACCGACGGCTGGGTGCCGTACCCGTTCCTGGACCCGGGCCTCGGGTACGGCGACGTGGCGCTCTACTGCCTCGGCATCGCGGTGTTCATCGCGTTGATGGGCGTGCTCGTCGTCGGGATCAGTCGCCTGCGACTGGTGCGGGTCTAGACCCGGAAGTCGCGCAGTCGGTCGAGCACGAGGTCGGCGAGCTGGATGAGCCCGCGGATCTGGTCGTCGTCGCGGTCGACCCAGCGGCACTCCGGCTCGTCGGCCACCGGCACGAAGCCGTCGTGCCGTTCCCACACGAACAGCGTGCGATCGGCGTCGAGGACGTACTGCTGCCACCAGACCTGTCGCAGGTAGTGCCGGGGGATGCTCCGCCACGCCTTGCCGGTGGTCTTGATCTCGGCGAGGACGACGCGGTCGGTGGCGTCCACCCCGACGCCGTCCGGCGTGGCGAGGTGTGCCCGGTTGGTCGCGGCGTGGAAGAGGTGCGCCGATGGCTGGATGCCGTGCGTCGCGGCCACCCAGGCGGCGATGACCGGCTCGCGCTCCTTGCCGTGCTCGGTGAACGGGTTTCCGGAGAACCGGGAGCCGTACCGCTTCTCGGTCACCACGGCGTCGACGGCGCGGAGCGAGGCGAGCCGGGCGACGTCGGTCGCGGTGATCCCCATCGCGCGGGCGCGGAGCCAGGAGACGCGGTCGGACGAGTGGGCCACGATCCGTTCGGTGTGGCCGCGGAGCGCGGTGAAGGCGTCGTGCGCGGCGCGACCGGGGGCGGTGGAGCCGGCCGTGCGTCGGCCGTGGGCCGACGAGGCGGACGCGCCCGGGGCCTCCAGACCGGAGCCGTCGAGGCCCGGGTCCAGGTCGCCCCACAGGGTGGGCTGCACGATCGTCACCGGACGATTCTCACCCCTCGGGCCGACACCGCGCGAACCGGCACGCGGTCAGGACACCAGCTGTCGGCCCTCGGCGAACGCAACGAGCTCGTCGACGCCCGCGGGGGAGAGGGCGTAGCCGATCGCGAGGGCGGCTGCGCCCTGCAGTGCGGCGACCGACCCGGCACGGGACTGGGCGATGACGAGGTGCTCGGTGGCGAGCGGCATCGAGCGTGAGTAGACGACCTCGCGGACGCCGGCGAGCAGGTGCTCCCCGGCCTGGGTGATCGAGCCGCCGAGGGCGATCACCGACGGGTTCATCAGCGAGACGCAGGTCGCGAGCACCTCGCCGATGTCGCGGCCGGCCTGGCGCACGGCGTAGATGGCGTCGAGGTCGGCGCGGTTCACGAGGTCGATGACGTCGGCGCTCGTGTGCACGTCGTGCCCCTTCGTCCGCAGGGCGCGGGCGATGGCGGGTCCGGAGGCGACGGCCTCGAGGCAGCCGGTGTTGCCGCAGTGGCAGGGGACGTCGCCGGCGCGGGACACCCGCACGTGGCCGATGTCGCCCGCGGTGCCCTGTGCACCGCGCTGGAGCTCGCCGTCCGAGACGATGCCGGAGCCGATGCCGGTCGCGACCTTGACGAACAGCAGGTGGTCGACGTCCGGCCAGCCGTGCTCGCGCTCGCCGAGGGCGGCGATGTTCACGTCGTTGTCGAGCAGGACGTGCGCGGCGACGTGGTTCCGGAGCCACCCGGGGACGTCGAAGCCGTCCCACCCGGGCATGATCGGCGGGTTGGCGGGGCGTCCGGTGGAGAACTCGACCGGGCCGGGGACGCCGATGCCGATCGCGACGACGTCCGCGCGGGAGCGACCGACCTCGTCGAGCAGTGCGTCGATGGTCTCGACGAGCCAGGTCAGGGTGGGGACGGGGCCGGCGGCGATGTCGATGCGCGCCTCGCGGGTGGCGAGCGGCGCGGCGACGAGGTCGGTGACCGCGACGCGGCCGTGAGAGGCGCCGAGGTCGGCCGCCACCACGAGTCGTGCGCGGGGCATGAGCGCGACCTGCGCGGGCGGGCGGCCCCCGGTGGACGCGGCGGTGTCGACGGGCCCGACGAGTCCGACCTCGATCAGGGCATCGAGGCGCACGCCGATCGTCGAGCGTGCGAGTCCTGTCAGGGCGGCGAGTTCGGCCCGGGTCCGCGGCACACCGTCGCGCAGGATCTGGAACAGCTCGCTCGTCCCGACCGGAGGCGACGCTGCCGTCCGAGTCAAGTCGACCATGTCGGGAGTGAAGCACACATCGAACACGCCACGCAATGAAGTCCGTCGAAGTTCCTCGGACTTCTGCTTGACCGCCGACAGAAGTGCTCGTAGTGTGACGATCGGTCGAAGACGACCGCACCATCTCGACGAGGAGAACCCCTGGTGACCCAACCCCTCTCGGTCCAGCTCTACACGGTCCGCGACGCCCTGACGGCCGATCTGCCCGGCACGCTCCAGCGTCTCGCCGACATCGGTTACACCGACGTCGAGGCCTTCGGCTTCGTCGACCGCGCCGACGCGCTGCGCGAGGCCCTCGACGCCGCCGGGCTGCAGAGCCCCAGCGGGCACGCCCGGCTCCTCGACGCGGGCGAGCAGGACCTCGAGCGCATCTTCCACGCCAGCGTCACGGTCGGCCTCGGCACGCTCATCGACCCGCACATCGACGAGGCCCGGTGGACCACACGCGAGGACGTCGAGGCGATCGCTCGCGAACTGAGCGCCCTCGCACCGCGCGCCGCCGACCACGGACTCGTGCTCGGCTACCACAACCACGCGTTCGAGTTCTCGAACCGCATCGACGGCGTCTCCGCGTACGAGGTCTTCGCGGACGCCCTGTCCGACGACGTCGTGCTCGAGCTCGACACCTACTGGGCGAAGGTCGGCGGCGACGACCCGGTGGCCGTCCTCCAGCGTCTCGGCGACAAGGTGCAGTTCCTGCACGTCAAGGACGGCGACGGCTCGCACGACGACAAGAAGCAGGTCGCCGTCGGCAACGGCGTCATGCCGATCCGCGAGATCGTCGCGGCAGCGCCCGACGCACAGCACGTCGTCGAGCTCGACGACCACGAGGGCGACGTCATGCAGGCCGTCGCCGACTCCTACACGTTCCTCCAGGGGGCCCGCGCATGACCGACACCGCAGTGGACCAGCAGACCGCCGGGACGACGAAGACCGGCCCGGTCGGCGTCGGCGTCATCGGCGCCGGGGTCATCTCCGACCAGTACCTCTCGAACCTCACGGTGTTCCCCGACGTCGTCGTCCGCTTCATCGCCGACATCGACCTCGAGCGCGCCGCGGCCCAGGCGGAGAAGTGGGGCGTCGCCGGCTCCGGCACGGTCGACGAGCTCCTCGCCCAGGACGACATCGAGATCGTCGTCAACCTGACGATCCCCGCCGCCCACGTCGAGGTCGCCCTGCAGGCCCTCGCCGCCGGCAAGCACGTGTGGGGCGAGAAGCCCTACGCACTCGACCGCGAGAGCGCCGCCCAGCTCCGCGACGCCGCGGCCGCTGCCGGCAAGACCGTCAGCGTCGCACCGGACACCTTCCTCGGCGCCGGCCTGCAGACCGCGCTCCGCACGATCCGCGACGGCCGGATCGGCGCCCCGCTCAACGGCCTGACGCTCTTCCAGAGCCCCGGCCCGGAGTCGTGGCACCCGAGCCCCGAGTTCCTGTTCGCGTACGGCGCGGGTCCGCTGTTCGACATCGGCCCGTACTACATCACCACGCTCGTGCAGGTCTTCGGTCCGGTCGAGAAGGTCACGGCCACCGCGTCGAAGTCCCGCGCCACGCGCACGATCGGCTCCGGCCCGAAGGCGGGCACCGAGTTCCCCGTCGACGTGCCGACGAACCACTCCGCGCTCATCCAGTTCGCCAGTGGCGCGAGCGCGCAGAGCGTGTTCTCGTTCGAGTCCGACCGGGGCCGGACCGGCTTCGTCGAGATCGCGGGGGAGCAGGGCACCGTCGTGTTCCCGGACCCGAACAACTTCGACGGCGACACCGAGCTCTACGCGCACGGCGCCGAGGAGCCCGAGACGATCCCCGCCGTGGGCTCCACCTACTCGCGCGGCACCGGCGTGGTCGACCTCGCCCGCTCCCTGCGTGCCGGTGAGGACAACCGGGTCCCCGGTGCCCTCGCCTTCCACGTCCTCGACGTGATGGTCTCCATCGCCGAGGCAGCCGAACGTGGTGAGACCGTGCTCGTGGAGAGCACCGTCGCACCCTCCCCGACCCTCCCGGAGGGCTGGGACCCCGCGGCGTCCACCCTGGCCTGACGGCCGGCGCCCCCGGCCGACACCGACCGGGGGCAGGACACCGCAGCACACAGCAGCACCCGACAGCACCACCGCACCACCTCCTGCACCACCTCAACGACGAGAAAGTAGAGAGTCATGCGCACTGCCATCCGCGCACTGGCCATCACCGCGGCCGCGGCACTCACCGTGACCGGCCTCGCAGCCTGCTCCTCCGGGTCGTCCGGTTCCTCCGGCGACTCGAAGACGCTCACCTACTGGGCGTCCAACCAGGGCACGTCCCTGCAGAACGACAAGGAGGTGCTCACCCCCGTCCTCGAGAAGTTCACCAAGGAGACCGGGATCAAGGTGAACCTCCAGGTCATCGGTTGGAACGACCTGCAGAACAAGATCCAGACCGCCGTCACCTCGGGCCAGGGCCCGGACGTGGTCAACATCGGCAACACCTGGGCGACCTCGCTCCAGGCGACGGGCGCCTTCCAGGAGTTCGGCGACTCGGAGATGAAGTCGATCGGCGGTGCCGACAAGTTCGGCAAGGTCGCGCTCTCCACCGGTGGTGCGCCCGGCAAGACCGTCACGAGCGTCCCGCTCTACGGCCTCGCGTACGGCCTCTACTACAACAAGCAGATGCTCGCCGACGCCGGACTCACGCCCCCCACCACCTGGGAGGACATGGTCGCGGACGCGAAGAAGCTGACCGCCGACGGCAAGTACGGCTTCAGCCTCGCCGGTGGTTCCTACACCGAGAACTCGCACTTCGCGTTCATCAACTCGGCGCAGAACGGTGGCGAGTGGTTCGACAAGGACGGCAAGCCGACCTTCACGTCGAAGGCGAACGTCGACGGCATCAAGCGCTACCTCGACCTCATGCAGGACGCGAAGGTCGCCAACCCCTCGAACGCGCAGTACGACAACGCGACGCAGTCGACGACCGACTTCGCGAAGAAGAAGGCCGCGTTCATCCTCAACCAGAACAACGCCAACGCGACGATCGAGTCCCTCGGGATGAAGTCGGACGAGTACGGCGTCGTGGCGCTGCCGGCGCCCAAGGGCGGCGAGCAGATCGCCAGCTTCCCGGCCGGCATCAACCTGTCGATCTTCAAGAACACGAAGAACAAGGACGGCGCGCTCAAGTTCGTCAAGTACATGACGAGCATGGACACGCAGACGACGCTGGACAAGCCGTACTCGGCGCTGCCGGTGCTCGCCGAGGCTGCTGACTCCGTGACGGACGAGCAGACGAAGACGTTCCTCGACATCTACAACAACAAGGCGAAGCCGCTCCCGCTGGTGCCCGCCGAGGACCAGTTCGAGTCGACGGTCGGCAAGGCGATGAACGACATGTTCGCCAAGATCGCCACCGGCTCGAAGGTGTCCGAGAGCGACATCAAGTCGGCGCTGCAGACCGCGCAGGACCAGGTCTCCCAGGCCGCCGGTTGACCCGCCTGGAGGCCCGGGTCGCGTCCGCAGGACGCGGCCCGGGCCTCCACCTCCCGCACCCGGCCCCGCGCCGGGGGTGAGCGCATCGGCTCACGCATGCCGCGCCTCCCGACCGCTGCCACGGTCCCCGGACGCGAAGCCCCGATCCTCCTCCTGCCGAAAGGCCACCACCCATGTCCACCTCGGTCCTGCCCGACTCCGAGCGCATCGACCTGACCCACACGAAGGCGCCGACCCTGTCGGGGCCGCAGCCGGGTCGGAAGCCGAAGCGCCACTGGCTGCCGTACGCGCTGGTCGCGCCGGCCATCCTCTTCGAGCTGCTCATCCACATCGTGCCGATGCTCGTCGGCATCTGGATCTCGTTCATCCAGCTCACCAAGTACTTCATCGCGAACTGGGGTGCAGCCCCCTTCGCCGGGTTCCGGAACTACTCCGTCGTGGTCGACTTCGACCAGGCGATCGGCAAGGGCGTCCTCAACTCGTTCCTCATCACCTGCGCCTTCACGGTGCTCGTCGTCGGGCTCTCGTGGACGCTCGGCATGGCCGCCGCGGTGGCGCTGCAGAAGCCGTTCGCCGGTCGCGGTCTCTTCCGCACGCTCTTCCTCGTGCCGTACGCGCTCCCGATGTACGCGGGTGTGATCACCTGGAAGTTCATGTTCCAGCGCGACACCGGTGCGCTGAACCACCTGCTCGTCGACCAGCTCGGCTTGTTCGGCGGGAACGCGCCGTTCTGGCTGATCGGCAACAACGCGTTCGTCGCGGTCGTCGTCGTGGCGATCTGGAAGACCTGGCCGTTCGCGTTCCTCATGCTCATGGCCGGGCTGCAGTCCGTGCCGAACGACGTGTACGAGGCAGCGTCCGTCGACGGTGCGAAGCCCTTCCGGCAGTGGCGCTCGATCACGCTGCCGATGGTGCGTCCGGTGAACGTGACGCTCGTGCTCGTGATGTTCCTCTGGACCTTCAACGACTTCAACACACCGTTCGTGCTCTTTGGCTCGACCGCGCAGCCCCCGGCAGCCGACCTGCTCAGCTTCCACATCTACAACGCGTCGTTCATCACCTGGAACTTCGGCTCCGGGGCCGCGATGAGCGTCCTGCTCCTCATCTTCCTGCTCATCGTCACCGGCATGTACCTCGCCGTGACCAACCGGAGGTCCGTCCGTGCGTGAGACAGTCGGCGCCAAGTCCTTCAAGATCGTCACCCTGGTCGTCCTGACCCTGTTCACGGTCGTCCCGCTCTACGTGATGGTCACCACGGCGATCAAGCCGCTCGGCGACGTGCAGGACAACTTCACCTGGATCCCGACGAACATCACCTTCCAGCCGTTCATCGACATGTGGTCGACCGTGCCGCTCGGCCGGTACTTCATCAACTCGTTGGTGGTCTGCACGGTCGCGACGGTGTTCTCGCTGATCATCGCGACCTTCGCCGCCTACGGTGTCTCGCGCTGGAACTTCAAGGGCAAGAGCGCCTTCACCACCGCGGTGCTCTCGACCCAGATGTTCCCGGGCGTGCTGTTCCTGCTCCCGCTGTTCCTCATCTTCACGAACCTCGGGAACGCGATCGGCGTCCAGCTCGTCGGGTCCTGGCTCGGCCTGATCATCACGTACCTGACGTTCACGCTGCCGTTCTCGATCTGGATGCTCGCGGGTTACTTCGAGACCATCCCGCGGGAGCTCGACGAGGCCGCGATGGTGGACGGCTCGGGCCCGATGGGCGCGCTGTTCCGGGTCATCCTGCCGTCGGCCCGCCCGGGTCTCGTGGCGGTCGGCATCTACTCGTTCATGACGGCCTGGGGTGAGGTCCTCTTCGCCTCCGTCATGACGAACGGCCTCGGGTCCACCCTGGCGGTCGGTCTGCAGCAGTACTCGACGCAGACCAACGTCTACTGGAACCAGGTGATGGCGGCATCCCTCGTGGTGTCGATCCCGGTGGTGCTGGCGTTCCTCATCGTGCAGCGTCAGTTCGTGGCCGGCCTGACCGCGGGCGCGGTGAAGTAGGCGGTTCCGGCCGACCCGAGACTCGGGCTGGGCGACACTCCTCGCGGCGATCGGGCCGAGGGACGTCGCGTAGCCCGAGTCTCGTTCCGTGCGTGACGAGACCGATCAGACAGGATGGACGCATGACAGGGACCCGCGGGCGACAGCTCATGCCCGGACAGACCAGCCGGGTGCACGTGTACGACGTGGACGCCCGGACGAGCCGGCTCGTGTTCGAGTCGGACACGGTGCTCGTCGAGGCGCCGAACGTGCGCGACGACGGCACCCTCGTGCTGAACGGCGACGGGGACCTCTGGCTGCTCACCCCGCCGGCCCCGGGAAGCGACACCGTGCTCGACGAGACCGCGCTCGTGCCGGTGCCGATGCCCGGGGTCGACGAGATCAACAACGACCACGTGCTCGACCCCACGGGGGACTCGATCGTGGTGAGCGCGCGCGACGGCGAGCTGTACCGGGTGCCGCTGCCCGAGGGCGGCCGGGCGACGCGCATCACCGACGCCGCCGCCGTCCTGTCCGTCGTCCGCAAGTACTACCTGCACGGCACCACGCCGGACGGCTCCGCGCTGACCGCGATCGTCGGGGAGCTGTCCGAGGAGGGCGTCTGGACGACCGACGTCGCCATGGTGGACCCGGCGTCGGGGGAGACGACGTTCCTGACCCGCGACGAGCACCCGGACGACGGCTGCGTCGTGACCCCGGACGGCCGGACGCTGCTCTGGAACACCGAGCGGTTCACGCCGGGGACCGCACAACTCGCGGCGATGCGGCTCGACGACCGCGGCGCCGACGCTCCGGCGGCCCCGGTGCGGCTCACCGCGGACGACCGGGTGAACTGGTTCCCGCACCTGTCGCCGGACGGCACGCACCTGCTCTACCTGTCGTACGAGCCCGGCGTGCAGGGACACCCGGCGGACCAGCGCGTCGAACTCCGGCTGCTGCCCGGCGCGCTCGTGCGGGGAGCCCGCATCGCCGTGCAGCCGGAGACGCTCGTCGCGCTCGACGGCGGGCAGGGGACCGTGAACGTGCCGCCGTGGGCGCCGGATGCGACGTGGTTCGCGTACTGCGACTACCCGGTCCACGCCTGACGCCCGGCGGCCCGGCGGTCCGGCGGTCCGGCGGCCCGGCGGGCCGCCAGCCGGCGCCCGATGACGGCCTGACGGTCGACGTCGTCCGCCCGGTGACCGGCTGTGGCTAGCCCGCGTCGCCGTAGGTCCGGCGCAGGTGCTCGGCGTACCCGCCCGGTGTCCGACCGGTGAAGCGGCCGCTCGTCACCACGGGCAGCTCCGTGGTCGCGTGCACGGCGAGACCGAGGGCGCGGGCGCGCTCCACGAGTCGGACGTCCTCGTGCTCCGGGACCGGGTCGAAGCCGCCGAGCGCCAGGGACACGTCCCCGCGGACCCCGAGGTTCGCGCCGTGCACGTGCCCGAGCGTCGCCCCGGGCGGGTGCGCGCGCGTCCACCGGGCGAGGACCACGGCGTCGAGGTCGTCCGGGTCGGGCACGACGGCGCCGACGAGCACGTGCGCGCCCGCGGCGGAGGCGTCGACCTGCTGCACGAGCCAGTCCGGGTGCACGCGTGAGTCGGCGTCGGTGTGCGCCGTCCACCGGGCGGCCGGGGCCGTGCCCTCGGCGAACGCGTGCTCCGTCCCCACCGCGCGCGCCCGGCCGACCCCGACGTGTGCCGTCGTCAGGACGTCCAGTGGCACCACGGTCCACAGGGCGTCGTCGGCGACGGCGTCCTCGAGTTCCTGGGAGGTGCGGTCGGTGCAGCCGTCCAGCACCACGGTGACGCCGACGGCGACGCCCGGGCGCGCGACGCGGAGCCGGCGGACGGCGGTCGCGAGCGCCTCGACGCACCGCGCGATGCCGTCCTCCTCGTCGTGCGCGGGCACGACGACGTCGACCCGTTCGGGGAGCGTCACCGGACGAGCCCCTCGGCGCGCGCCACCGACCGCACGGCGGGGCCCGGTAGCACGCTGAGCACGAAGTCCTCCTCGACGTGTCGGAGCAGGGGCGGTCGTGGCCACCGCTCGGCGAGCCGTGCGTCGACGGCGTCGCCGCTCGACACCGCCTCGTCGTCCGGGTGCCGCCAGTGGCAGGCGACCAGGACGCCGTCGTCGTCCAGCGAGTCCAGCACGCGGTCGATCGTGGCGTCGAGGTCGGCGGCGGACAGGTAGTAGCCGACCTCGGACATCACGACGAGGTCCCAGCGTCCGGCGGGCCACTCGGACGGCAGCGCGGCCTGCACGAAGCGGGCCCGCGGCGCCCGGAGCCTGGCACGTTCGAGCGGCGCCGCGGCGATGTCGGTGCCGAGCACGTCGTCCGCCCGGTCGGTCAGGGCCGCCGTCAGCACGCCGGTCGCGCAGCCGAGCTCGAGTGCGGACCGGTACCGCTCACGGGGAAGCGCCGCCAGGGTCACCGCCCGTTTGCGCCGTTCGTACCACGACCCGTCGAAGTCCCAGCCCTCGGGCTTCCGGGCGTAGTGCGCGTCGAAGGACGCCCGCGAGCGGGAGTGCTCCGGCACGAAGTACCACTCCTCGGACCGGAGGTGGTGTGCCGCGTGCCGTTCGTCCACGATGGCCTCGTCGCCGGGAGCCGGGGAGAGCGGATGCACCTGTGACCGGTGGGCGTCGAGCGCCGTGCGCTTCCGGTCGAGCACGGCGGCGTCGAGCGGGAGCGCTGCGGCACGGGCCCACGGTGCGGCGGGTGCGCCCGGGTCGTCCCAGTGCCACGCCCACACGGGGTAGGCGAGGAGGTCGGCCCCCGGGTGCTCGGCGACGACGGCCTCGGTCACCTCGCCCGCGATGCGGTGGTCGCGGTGCCCGTCACCACGCCACGGGGCGACGACGAGCACGCGGCCCCCAGCGGCGGTGAGGACGTCCCGCAGCGCGGCACGGAGCACGTCGGGGTGCTCACGGAGGCCGCCGTCGGGCACGCCGAGCACCTCGGTGGTCACGGCGGGGTGCAGGAGCGCCGCCGCGGCACGCACCTCGGCGTCCCGACGTGCGGCGAGCTGCTCGGGCGTCGTCGTGGGGGAGTCGGGGTGGGAGCGCTCGCCGAGGGTCGCGACCAGGACGTGGACGGGCAGCCCGGCCGCGGCCGCGGTGGCGATGATCCCGCCGGCCCCCAGTGTCTCGTCGTCGGGGTGCGGGGCGACCACGAGCACTGCGGTGACACCGTCGAGCGACACCCGCTCGGGCTGCAGGGCATCGAGGAGGGTCGTCCACGCGGCGGGGTCCGTGCCGGGCTCGCGGTGGTCGAAGCTCACCATGCGACACCGCCGTGCTCGAGCACCTTGCGACCGATACGGGCGAGGTCGCGCTCCCCGTGGTCCTGGAGCACGTACAGCGCGAGGTCGGCGACCCGGGCGGCGACGGCCGGGTCGGCGGTGAGCGGCGTGGGGCCGATCGTCGCGACCACCCGCTGCGACACTGCGTCTACCGCACGGCGGACCCGGGAGCGCACGATCTGCGCCAGGAGCGACCAGTCGGTCCGGTCGTCCGGACCGTGCGTGGCATCGATGCGCGCGGCAGCGTCCGCGAGGGCGTCCTCGGCGTCGGCGAGGTCGGCCACGGTCGCTCCGAGCGCGGCCAGCAGCAGTTCGGAGTCCGGTCGGCGCGCCGCGGCTGCACGCAGGATCCTCGCGAGGCCGACCGCTCCACCCCACCAGCACGCGGCGACGCCGATGCCGCCCCACGCGAAGCCCGGACGGGTGAGGTACCAGCCGGGAGCGCCGACCGGGGTCGCCCGGACACCCGAGAAGTCGACCGGGCCGCTCGGGACGTCGGGCATCCCGCGGGCGACCCAGGCATCGTCGTGCGTCGTGATGCCCTCCTGGCGCAGGTCGACCGCGAACAGCTGTCGGTCCTCTCCGACGTGTGCGGTCACCAGGGCGTGCGAGAGCGTCGAGGCGAGCGAGCACCACGGCTTCGTCCCGTCGAGCCGCACGCCGCCGTCGTCGTCGGAGGCAGGGGTCGCGTCGAGTCGGACGCTCGGCCCCTCGGCAGCGAACACACCCCATGTGCTGTCGGCCGGAGCGGTCAGCCCCGCCTGGGCGAGGATGCCGAGCGCGTCGAGGTGCGGCTCGACGGTCCGGGCCGTCGCGACGTCGCCCGCGGCGACGGCCGCGAGGGCCGCGAAGGTCCCGCCGGCCGACCCGGCGGACAGCAGCGGGGCGGTGGACGCGACCCACCGCGCGGTCGCGAGGCGGTCCTGCGGGGACGAGCCGCCCCTCCCGACCGACCCTTCGATGCGGGCGGTGTCGACGTCGCGGGCCGACGCGGGCCACGCGGAACTGCTGAGCATGGAGCCGACGCTACGGGAAGCGCGCAATCCGGATCACGATGATCCTCAGACCGCACTGGGTCCACCCACAGACGGCTCATAGGAACCCCACCGATCCTCGATGACGTGACCATCTCCCAGCCCGCCGCAGCCCCGCGTCTCACCCGTGCCGACGGAACCCCGTTGCGCATCCTCGTCGTCGACGACGAAGCCAGCCTCACCGACCTGCTCTCGATGGCGCTCCGGTACGAGGGCTGGGACGTGAAGAGCGCGAATGGCGGGCAGGACGCCCTGGCCACGGCGCGCGAGTGGAAGCCGGACGCCATGGTCCTCGACGTGATGATGCCGGACCTCGACGGACTCCAGGTGCTCAGCCGGCTCCGGCAGAACAACGACGACACCCCGGTGCTGTTCCTCACCGCGAAGGACTCCGTCGAGGACCGGGTGACCGGGCTGACCGCGGGCGGCGACGACTACGTCACGAAGCCGTTCTCGCTCGAAGAGGTCGTGGCCCGGCTCCGCGGACTCATCCGCCGATCGCAGATCTCGGTCTCCGAGGCCGGGGACTCGCGCATCGTCGTGGGGGACCTCGTGCTCGACGAGGAGTCGTACGAGGTATCGCGTGCCGGACGACCCATCGAGCTCACCGCGACCGAGTTCGAGCTGCTCCGCTTCCTGATGCGCAACCCCCGCCGTGTGCTGAGCAAGGCGCAGATCCTCGACCGGGTGTGGTCGTACGACTTCGGCGGCAAGTCGAGCGTCGTCGAGATCTACATCTCCTACCTGCGCAAGAAGATCGACGCGGGGGAGACCCCGATGATCCACACCGTGCGCGGTGTCGGGTACGTCATCAAGCCGACGTCCTGAGGGGCGCCGTCGTGACGCTCCGCCGACGGCTCGTCCTGAGCACCGTCGCCCTCGTCGTCGCCGTGAGTGCGGTGATCGGCGCCGGCAGCATCATCGCGCTCTTCTCCATCCAGCGCTCGGCGATCGACCAGCAGCTGCAGTACGCCACGAGCCGCGCGCAGAAGTCCCTGCAGAACCAGGGCCAGAACGGCCCGAGCCTCGAGATCGGTCGACCCTCCGGACAAGCCGCGGGCACCCTCACCGTCTACTTCCTCAACGGGGACGCCGCGGTGGGCAGCGTGCTCGACAACGACGGGGACATCGAACGGATCTCGGGCACCGAGACGCGCCCGCTCGGCGGGGTGACGGTCGACGGACTGGCGCACACCGTCGACCTCGGCACCGACCTCGGCCGCTACCGGGTCACGGCGGCACCCGTCGGGCCCGCCGTGCTCGTCGTCGGACTCCCGATGGCGCCCGTGTACGAGAGCGTCTGGAAGCTCTTCGGCGTCGTCCTCGTCGTCACGGCACTCGCGTTGCTCGCCGCGTCGGGCGTCGCCACGGCAGCCGTCCGTCGGTCGCTCCGACCGCTCGACCGCGTCGCCGAGACCGCCTCCGCCGTCGCGCGGATGCCCTTGGAACGCAGCGAGACGCTCGACGGCGTGCGGGTACCCGACGCCGACCCCCGCACCGAGGTCGGCCGGGTCGGCACCGCGTTCAACCGCATGCTCGGGCACATCGCCGGTGCGATGCAGGCTCGGGAGCGCTCGGAGCAGAAGGTCCGGCAGTTCGTCGCCGACGCCTCGCACGAACTCCGCACCCCGCTCGCCTCGGTCCGCGGCTACGCCGAGCTCACCCGCCGGATGGGCGGCGACCTGCCCCCGGACGTCGTCTACGCGATGGGCCGGATCGAGTCGGAGTCGAAGCGCATGACCAGCATGGTCGAGGACCTGCTCCTGCTCGCCCGGCTCGACGAGGGCCGCGAGATCCAGTTCGCCGACGTCGACCTCACCGGCCTCGTGCTCGACGCCGTGAACGACGCCCACGCGGCCTCGCCGGACCACCCCATCGAGGTCGACGTGCCCGACGTCCCCGTCGAGGTCCCCGGCGACGCCGCCCGGCTCCACCAGGTCGTGGTCAACCTCGTCACCAACGCACGGACGCACACCCCCGACGGCACGCGGATCACGGTGGGTCTGACCCCGACCCCGGCGGGCGTGGACCTGACCGTGCGCGACACGGGGCAGGGGATCGACCCCGAGTTCCTGCCGAAGCTGTTCGAGCGGTTCGCACGCGCCGACAGCTCGCGGTCGAGGACCGCCGGCTCGACGGGCCTCGGGCTCGCGATCGTCGACGCGGTCGTGCAGGCGCACGGCGGGAGCGTCGAGGTGGCGAGCGTGCCGGGCGACACGGTGTTCACGGTGCACCTGCCGGCCACGAGACCGGCGGCCACGGTCGGCGGGGTGGTGCCGAGCACCTGACGGTCTGGAGGAACGTGGCGGGCCCGCCCCGTTCCTCCAGGCCGGCGGTTGGTCGCGGTCCGCATCCTGTGGTACCTTCTTCGAAGCCAAAGACCGCCGGTCGTCTGTGCGCTTGCGCGCAGACCGAAGGTCCTCACTCGTGGGGCAGCCAGCGCAGGTGTTCAGACCCTCTCCTCTCGTTCGCGAAGGGAGCAGCTCCGAGCCTCTGCGCCGGAGCTTTTTCCATGTACGGGGTCCTGGGGCTAGCCGGCAAGAAACCCCAAGGAGAACCATGGCGAACAAGGAAGCTGCGGTCGCCGAGCTCACGGATGCATTCCAGAGCTCGAACGCCGTCCTGCTCACCGAGTACCGCGGTCTCACGGTCGCGCAGCTCAAGGAGCTCCGTAACTCGATCCGTGAGCACGCCACGTACGCCGTGGTGAAGAACACGCTGACCAAGATCGCGGCGAACAACGCCGGCATCACGTCGTTCGACGACGAGCTCGCCGGTCCGTCCGCTCTCGCCTTCGTCCACGGTGACACCGTCGCCGTCGCGAAGTCGCTGCGTGCATTCGCCAAGGCGAACCCCCAGCTCGTGGTGAAGGGCGGTTACTTCGACGGTAACCCGCTCACCGCGACCGAGGTGGACAAGCTCGCCGACCTCGAGTCCCGTGAAGTCCTGCTCGGCAAGCTCGCCGGCGCCTTCAAGGCCTCGCTGTTCGGTGCTGCGTACCTGTTCCAGGCACCCCTCTCGCAGGCCGTCCGCACCGTGGACGCCCTCCGCGAGAAGCAGGAGTCCGCGGCCTGATCAGGCCCGCGTTCATCAACCACACGTACTAGCTAGTAGTAGGAGAAAATCATGGCGAAGCTTTCGCAGGACGAGCTCATCGAGGCCTTCAAGGAGCTCACGCTCATCGAGCTCTCGGACTTCGTGAAGAAGTTCGAGGAGGTCTTCGAGGTCACCGCTGCTGCCCCCGTCGCGGTCGCCGCGGCCGGTGGCGCTGCTGCCCCCGCCGAGGAGGTCGAGGAGAAGACCGAGTTCGACGTCGTGCTCAAGTCGGCCGGTGACAAGAAGATCCAGGTCATCAAGGAGGTCCGTGGCCTCACGTCGCTCGGCCTCGGCGAGGCCAAGGCGCTCGTTGAGACCCCCGACGCCAAGGTGCTCGAGGGCGTCAACAAGGAGACGGCCGACAAGGCCAAGGAGTCCCTCGAGGCTGCTGGCGCCACGGTCGAGCTCGCGTAGTTCCGACCTCTTGGTCACGAAGGCCGCTGCCCCTCGGGGTGGCGGCCTTCGTCGTGTGTGGCCGCGCTCAGATCCGCACGCCGTGCGCGCGGAACAGTGCTCGGAGGCGGTCGAGTTCGACGAGGTGCCACCACGTCACCCGGATGACCGTCCGGACGCCGGGCACCGCGCGGATGCGGTCCTCGCGCCGTTTCTCCGACCACAGGACATCAGCTGGGTCTCGGCCCTGCAGCATCGAGGGATCGACGTACTTCTGTCGCCCGTCGAACTCGACGACGACCCCGAGCGTCGGGAACCAGAAGTCGACCCGGTCGACCGTGCCGTCGTGGTGTCGCACGCTGGCTTGGCTCGTCCACCGGGGGAGCCCGAGTTGCACGAAGCGGGCAGCCGCGAAGGACTCGCCGACGGACTCATGGTGCGGATCGAGCGCGTCGATCACCGCGGCTGCGCGGACCGACCCGCGGCCCGGGCGCGGGGGTACGGCGCGGCGGAGCTGGTCGGTCGTCAACGTCCCGCTGCGGACCACTGTGTCGACGGCCACCACTGCAACGTGGTGGTCGACCGTGGTCGCCAGGGTGACAGCGGTGTCGAGGGCCGAAACAACCGGGACTCCGTCGAAGGCGACGGGATCGGGCTGTGACCTCGGGCGGCCCGGGTGCCGTACGACTCCCGAGCGATGCTGGATCACGGCGACGGCCGGATCGAGGACGTGCACCCGCTCCTCGGCGGCGCCGATCCACGGCCAACCGTGGATCATCGCGGCAGTGGCGTGCGAGAAGACCGAGCCGTCTCGGAGGTGCGGCGCGATCGCTCGGGCCCGGGCGAGGTGTTGTTCTGGCGGCGTCAGCGCATCCCAGACGTCGGTCGCGATGAACACACCCGGGAGCAGACGCACGAGGTTCCCTGCGGCGTGACGACGCTGCAGTGTCCTCGCACCGGCAGGGTCGGTCGGGGTCGCTCGGAGGATGGGCGGTCGTCGCCGGTGATCATGCACCTGCCGAGCGTTGTGCCGGAGTCGGCGCTGCGGGGCGCTCGGCGCCGATCTGTGGATGATCCGGCGCTCTTGCGAGAGGTGGGGACGATCGACCTCACGGGCTCAGCGACACTTCACGGGCTTGACGGGGCGTGACGTGTCGCTGAGCCCGTGAAGTCGCGGGCGGGCGCCGCGGGCGCGTCAGCGCAGGGTGCTGTGGCGGCGGCCGTAGGCCAGGTAGAGCGCGGCGCCGACGAGCATCCACACGCCGAACGCGATCCAGGTGCCGGCGCCGAGGAACACGGCGAGCAGCACGCAGCTCAGCGTCCCGAGGACCGGCACGACGGGGAACAGCGGCACGCGGTACGACCGCTCGAGCCCCGGCTGCGTGCGGCGCAGGATGATCACGGACACGTTCACGAGGGCGAACGCCACCAGCGTGCCGATGCTCGTCGCGTCGGCGAGTTCGCCGAGAGGCACGAGCGCCGCGACGACCGTCACGACGAGGCCGATGATGAGCGTGTTGGCCACCGGGGTACCGGTCCGGGCGGACACCCGGCCGAAGACCGCGGGCACGAGGCCGTCGCGCGCCATCGTCAGGAGGATGCGGGTCTGGCCGTAGAGGACGGTGAGCACGACGCTCGCGATGGCGATCACCGCGCCGATCGAGAACACGAGCGCGACGACGGGCTGCCCGGTGACGTCGACGACGATGCGGACGAGCGAGGCCTCGTCGGCCGAGAACGCCGTCCACGACCGGGCCCCGATCGCGGCGATCGCCACGAGGATGTACAGCGCCGTGATGAGCGCGATCGAGCCGATGATCGCCCGGGGGAGGTCACGACGGGGGTTCTTCGCCTCTTCCCCCGCGGTCGAGGCGGCGTCGAACCCGATGTACGAGAAGAACAGGCGGGAGGCGGCGGCCGTCACACCCGCGGCGCCCATCGGGGCGAGCGGTGCGAAGTTCTGCGCCTGGAACGCCGTGAACGCCACGGCGACGAAGAACACGAGCAGGGCGATCTTGACGAGCACCATGAGCGTGTTCACCCACGCGCTCTCCTTCGCACCGGGCAGCAGGATCGCGGTCGCCAGCAGGACGAGCACGGCGGCCGGCAGGTTCACGACGCCGCCGTCGCCGGGCGGCGCGGAGATCGCCGCGGGCAGGTGCAGCCCGAAGACACGGAGGGTCTCGTCGACGTACTCGCTCGCGCCGACGGCGACCGCGGCGACGGACACCGCGTACTCGAGCACGAGGCACCAGCCGCACACCCAGGCGATGCCCTCACCCATCGTCGCGTACGTGTAGGAGTAGCTCGACCCGGACGTCGGCACGGCTCCGGCCATCTCGGCGTAGGACAGCGCCGACAGCAGCGCGGCGACCCCGGCGAGCACGAACGAGATCCAGACCGCGGGCCCGGCGAGCGGCACGGCGGTGCCGAGCACCACGAGGATGCCGGTGCCGAGCGTCGCCCCGACGCTGATCATCGTCAGGTGCCAGACCCCGAGCGAGCGTCGGAGCGGCTCGCCGTTCACGCCCGTCGCGGCCTCGGCCTGCAGCTGCTCGATCGGCTTGCGCCGGGCGAGCTGGGTACGGAGGGACGTGGGGCGGGCCGGCGCGGACGTCATGGGACCTCAGGTGGTGCGGGGGACGGGACACGGAATCGTCGCACGCCCCCTGAACGGGGTCAAACCGGTCGCACGTCACCGCGCACCCGTCGCACGTCACCGCGCACCGGCCGCACGGCCGCCGAGGCGGCCGATGTCCGGGCGCGGCGCTAGGTTGACGGTATGAGCATGGGCCACGGGATGCGCGGGGGCGGCGGCGGGGGACCACGCGGCGGCGGACGCATCTCGAGCGGCGACACCGCGGCGCAGAAGGCCGCGAACGCCGAGGCGCCCACGATCCCGCACCTGCTCCGTCGGATCTCCGGGCTGTTCGTGCCGCACCGGTCGGCGATCGTCCTGACCGTCGCGCTCGTGCTCCTCGGCGCCGCGCTGTCCGTCGTGCCGCCGCTGCTCACCCAGCAGGCGTTCGACCGCGGGCTCTTCCCGCCGGCCGGTCGCCCGGACGTCCCCGTCCTCGTCGAGCTCGTCGTGGGCATGGTCCTGCTCTGGATCGCGTCCGCGGGCATCGGCGTCTGGCAGACGTACCTCACCGCCACGGTCGGCAACAAGGTGATGGGCTCGCTGCGGATGCGGCTGTTCGGGCACCTGCAGCAGATGGAGCTCGCGTTCTTCACGCGGACCAAGACCGGCGTGATCCAGTCGCGCCTGCAGAACGACGTCGGCGGCGTCGCGAGCGTGCTGAACAACACGATCTCGTCGGTGCTCGGCAACACCGTGACGGTCATCGCCGCGGTGGTCGCCATGCTCCTGCTGAGCTGGCAGATGACGCTCGTGGCGGTCGTGCTCCTGCCGCTCCTGGTGATCGCCCAGCGCCGGGTCGGCCAGGTCCGCGCCCGCATCGCCGCCCAGACGCAGGAGTCGCTGTCCGACATGACGGCGATCACCCAGGAGGCGCTGAGCGTCTCCGGCATCCTGCTCGCCAAGAGCTTCAACCAGCAGCGCAGCGAGACGCAGCGCTACGGCGCGGAGAACCGGAACCAGATCACGCTGCAGGTCCGGCAGCAGATGTCCGGCCAGTGGTTCTTCGCGATCGTCCAGATCTTCCTGTCGATCATCCCTGCGGTGATCTACCTCGTCGCCGCGTGGTTGATCCTCGGGGACGTCCCGATCACGGCCGGCACGATCGTCGCGTTCACGACGGTGCAGTCCCGACTGCTCTTCCCGACGGTCGGCCTGCTCCGGGTCGTCCTCGACCTGCAGACCTCCGGCGCGCTGTTCGCCCGGATCTTCGAGTACCTCGACCTCGAGCCGGCGATCACGGACGCCCCGACGGCCCGGCCGGTCGACCCGTCCCGCGTCGGGCACGTCGCGTTCGACGACGTCACGTTCACCTACCCGGACGGCGAGCAGGACAAGCCGACCCTCCGCGGGGTGTCGTTCGCGCTCCGGCCCGGCCAGTTCGCCGCGTTCGTCGGGCCGTCCGGCGCGGGCAAGACGACCGTGTCGTACCTCGTGCCGCGGTTGTACGAGGCGACGAGCGGTTCGGTGCGGTTCGCGGGCGAGGACGTCCGCGACCTGGTGCACGAGGACCTCATGCGGCACGTCGGCATCGTCAGCCAGGAGACCTACCTCTTCCACGCCACGATCGGCGCGAACCTGCGGTACGCCAAGCCGGACGCCACCGACGAGGAACTCGAACGGGCGGCCCGCGCGGCGAACATCCACGACACGATCGCGTCCTTCCCGGACGGGTACGAGACCGTCGTGGGGGAGCGGGGCTACCGGCTCTCCGGCGGGGAGAAGCAGCGCATCGCCATCGCCCGGGTGCTGCTCAAGGACCCGCCGGTGCTCGTGCTCGACGAGGCGACGAGCGCGCTCGACTCGATCTCCGAACGCGTCGTGCAGACCGCGCTCGACACCGCCGCAGCGGGCCGGACCACGATCTCGATCGCCCACCGTCTGTCCACGGTGCGCGACGCCGACGTCATTTTCGTGCTCGACCACGGGCAGATCGTCGAGCAGGGCACGCACGATGAACTCCTCGCCCTCGGCGGGACCTACGCGGAACTGCACCACCAGCAGAACGCGCCCGCTGACGTCCGGTGAGGCGCGCGACCTAGACTCGACGGCGTGCGCTACGCGAACTCCGTCGTCGACCTCGTCGGCAACACCCCGCTCGTCCGGCTGAACCGGGTCACCGAGGGCCTCCGGGCGACCGTCCTGGTCAAGGTCGAGTACCTCAACCCGGGCGGCTCCTCGAAGGACCGGATCGCCACGCGGATCATCGACGCCGCCGAGGCGTCCGGCGACCTGCGGCCCGGCGGCACGATCGTCGAGCCGACCTCGGGCAACACCGGCGTCGGGCTCGCGCTCGTCGCGCAGCAGCGCGGGTACCGGTGCGTGTTCGTGCTGCCGGACAAGGTGGGCGAGGACAAGCGGAACGTCCTCACGGCCTACGGCGCCGAGATCGTCGTCACCCCCACCGCCGTGGCGCCCGAGGACCCGGAGTCGTACTACTCGGTGTCCGACCGGCTCGTCCGCGAGATCCCGGGCGCGTACAAGCCGAACCAGTACGCGAACCCGAACGGGCCCCGCAGCCACTACGAGACCACCGGTCCGGAGATCTGGCGCGACACCGAGGGGAAGCTCACGCACTTCGTCGCGGGCGTCGGCACCGGTGGCACGATCTCGGGGACCGGCCGCTTCCTCAAGGAGGCCTCGGACGGCCGCGTCCGGATCGTCGGCGCGGACCCGGAGGGATCGGTCTACTCCGGCGGCACCGGACGCCCCTACCTGGTGGAGGGCGTCGGCGAGGACTTCTGGCCGGGCGCGTACGACGCCGGTGTACCGGACGAGATCATCGCCGTGACCGACGCCGAGTCGTTCGCGATGACCCGGCGCCTGGCACGCGAGGAGGGGCTGCTCGTCGGCGGGTCGAGCGGGATGGCGGTCGTCGCCGCCCTGCGCGCCGCCCGCGACCTCACCGAGGACGACGTCGTGGTGGTGCTCCTGCCCGACGGCGGCCGCGGGTACCTCGGCAAGATCTTCAACGACCGGTGGATGCGCTCGTACGGCTTCGCCGAGACCGACGACGCCCGCACGGTCGGATCCGTCGTCGCCGGCAAGGACGGCCGGCTGCCCGACCTCGTGCACGCGCACCCGTCCGACACCGTCCGCGACGTCGTGGACATCATGTCGACGTACGGCGTCTCGCAGATGCCCGTCCTCAGCGCCGAGCCGCCGGTCGTGATCGGCGAGGTCGTCGGCGCGATCGCCGAGAAGGACCTGCTCGAGCGCGTGTTCACCGGTGCCGCGTCGATGTCCGACGCGCTCAGCTCCTCCGTCGGCGACCCGCTGCCGCTGATCGGGATCGGCGAGTCGCTGTCGGCGGCCCGTCGAGCGCTCGAGTCGGTGGACGCGCTGCTCGTCGTCGACGACGGCAAGCCCGTCACCGTGCTCACCCGGCACGACCTGCTCACCTCCCTGTCCGAGTGACCACCGAAGCCCGAGGAACCGAAGCACGCATGACCGAGTTCAGCACCCGCGCCGTCCACGTCGGCCAGGAGCCCGACGCCACGACCGGCGCCGTCATCCCGCCCATCCACGTCACGAGCACCTACGTGCAGGACGGCGTCGGCAACATGCGGAACGGCTACGAGTACTCCCGCGGCGGCAACCCGACGCGCGACTCCCTGCAGACGCTGCTCGCCGACCTCGACGGGGGTGTCGCGGCGTTCTCGTTCGCCTCCGGCCTCGCCGCCGAGGACGCACTGCTCCGCGCGTACCTCGAGCCCGGCGCCCGCGTCGTGATGGGGAACGACGTGTACGGCGGCACGCACCGCCTGGTGAACCGACTGCACGTGCCGTGGGGCGTCGAGCTCGTCGTCGTGGACATGAGCGATGTCGACCGGGTCCGCGCCGCGCTCGAGGGCGCACCCGCGAAGACCGTCCTCTGGGTGGAGACGCCGACGAACCCGCTCATGAAGATCGCCGACATCGCCCTGCTGTCCGAGGTCGGGCACGCTGCCGGCGCCCTCGTGGTCGTCGACAACACCTTCGCGTCGCCGTACCTCCAGCAGCCGCTCGCCCTCGGCGCGGACGCGGTGTCGTACTCCACGACGAAGTACCTCGGTGGCCACTCCGACGTCGTCGGCGGCGCGGTGGTGCTCCGCGACGAGGAGTTCGCCGAGCGGGTCGGGTTCCTGCAGTTCGGCGCGGGGGCGATCGCCTCGCCGTTCGACGCGTTCCTCACCACCCGAGGCATCAAGACGCTGCCGATCCGGATGGAGCGGCACTCGTCGAACGCGCAGGCCGTCGCCGAGGCGCTCGTCCCGGCGCCCGGCGTCGAGCGCGTCTTCTACCCGGGCCTCGCGGACCACCCGGGGCACGACGTCGCCGCGAAGCAGATGCGCGGGTTCGGCGGCATGCTGTCGGTCGCGCTCGCCGGCGGTCCCGAGGCCGCGAAGCGCTTCGTCGAGTCCACCGAGGTGTTCACGCTCGCCGAGTCGCTCGGCGGTGTCGAGTCGCTCATCGGGTACCCGAGCGAGATGACGCACGCGTCGGTGAAGGGCACGGAGCTCGCGGTGCCGGAGAACGTCGTCCGCCTGTCGGTGGGCATCGAGGACGCCGGCGACCTGGTCGGGGACGTCCTGCAGGCACTGCAGCGCTGACGCGCCGGACGGGAGGCACGGTGCGGACCCGCCCCGCGCCTGGCGTCCGCCCCGGTGCGGGCTGCACCCCGCCCACCCGGCCCGCCCCGCGCCTCCCGTCCGGCCGCGGCGTCGGCCGCCGCCCCTACGATGGAGCGGGTGAGCACCGTCGCGACCAGCCGCACCAGCCTGTTCAGCGGCCCCTACGCGCTCGCCACCGTCGGCATGGTCGCGATCGTCGCGCTCGCTGCGTTCCAGAACCTCGCCATGACCACCGTGATGCCGGAGATCAGTCGCGACCTCGACGGCGAGACGCTCTACGCGCTGGCGTTCGCCGCCCCGCTCGCCGCCGGGGTGCCGGGCATGGTGCTCGGCGGCAACTGGTCCGACCGTGCCGGCGGACGGATCGTCGCCTGGGTGTCGGCGGCCCTGTTCGCGATCGGGACGGCGGTGGTGATGCTCGCGCCGACCATGGAGGTGTTCCTCGTGGGACGCCTCGTCGAGGGCTTCGGCGCCGGTGCGATCGACGTCGTCCTCTACGTCCTGGTGGCGCGCATCTTCCCGGCGTCGCTGCACGGACCGGTGTTCGCCGGGTTCGCGGCGGCGTGGGTGGTGCCGGCGCTCGTCGGTCCGGCACTCGCCGGCATCGTGACCGACGTCTGGAACTGGCACTGGGTGTTCGCGGGCGCGCTCGTCATCGCCGTCGTCGCGTTCGCCCTGCTCGTACCGACCCTTCGACGGCTGCGCCCGCCCGCCCCCGAGTTGCGGGCCCCGTGGCAGCGCTCCCGGATCGCATGGTCGGTGGGGGCGGCGGTGGCGATCCTGTTGCTCAACGTCGCGCCGGACCTCGGCCCGTGGCCCCGGGTCGCGGCCGTCGTCGTCGGGCTCGTCGGCACCTGGGCGGCGCTGCGGCCGCTGCTGCCGGCCGGGACCTTCCGCGCACGACCGGGGCTGCCCTCGGTGGTGCTGCTCCGGGGGCTCGTCGCGGCGGCGTTCTTCGGCAGCGAGGCCTACGTGCCGTTCCTGCTGCAGGCGGAGGACGGGCTCTCCGCGTCGACCGCCGGGCTCGCGCTGACCGTCGCCGCGCTGAGCTGGGCCGGGGCGAGCTGGGTGCACGGCCGGCTCGGCGAAGAACGTCTCACCGCGGCCCGCACGTTCGGCGTCGGGCTGACGCTCGTGCTCGTCAGTCTGGTGACCGCGCTCGCCGTCGCCGCGTTCGCCCTGCCGTGGTGGCTGCTCGTCGTCGGGTGGTTCGTCGGCGGCGCGGGCATGGGGGCGATCTACCCACGGACCTCGATGCTGACGCTCCGGTTCTCCGGCGAGGGCGACGACGGCTTCGCCAGCTCGGCCCTGACGATCGCCGACGCCGCGGGCAGCGTGATCGGTCTCGCCGTCACCGGGCTGCTGTTCGTCGGGACGGGCGGGGCGGACGGCTCCCTCGGCTTCCCGCTCGTGTTCACCGGGATGACCGTCATCGGTCTCCTGGCCATCGCGGCGGTCCGTCGCCTCGGCCAGGTCCCGGCGCCGTCCGCAGACGCCCCCGCGGCACCGGAGCCGTCCGCGACCGGTCCGTCGGCGGCCTCGACGGGCGGGTAGCGTGGCCGCCGTGCTCCTCCGCATCGTCGCCGCAACGGTCGCCGTCGGCACCGCGTTGACCCTGGCCGGGTGCCAGGGCACGACGTCGGCTGCGCCGACGCCCGTGCAGAGCACCGACCTGACGAGTTCGGACGGCGGGTTCGACCGGCACGCGGTCGTCGGCGTGGTGCTCGGTCCGGGGGAGGCCGCCCTCGGTACGGAGCTCCGGTCGGCGTTGACCGACGCGGGCTTCCGGCCGGACGTCCGGGTGGCGCCGGCGAGCGGATCGGCGGCAGCGCAGGGCACGGCCGTGGACGGCCTGGTCCGTGCCGGCGCGAAGGCGCTCCTCGTCCGCGCGGTCGAGGGGGCGACGCTGCGCGGGCCGGTGCAGACCGCGCACGACGCCGGGGTCGTCGTGGTGTCGCTCGACGGGCCGCTGCCGGCGAGCGGGACCGGCGGGGACGGTGTCTCGGCGGACTACCGGGTGCCGGCGGACGACGACCGGTCCGCGCTGGTCGCCGACGCGGTGGACGTCGTGCGGTCGCTGCAGCGGGGCGAGAAGCCGACGACGGACTGAGCGGGACGCTCAGCGCCACCACGCCGGGAACGACAGCACGATCGTGTCGACGAGCGCCTTCCGGGAGCGCCGCGGGCCGCCGAGCCAGGCCTCGATCGCCCCGACGAACCCCTGCGCGACGAAGCCCGCCGCGACGTCGTCGAGGAGCTCCGGACGCTGGTCCGGGGCGAGCGAGGCGATGTGCTGCTCGCTGGACACCGTGAAGTGCTCGACGAGGAGCCGGTGCAGCGACCCGTCCTCGGGGTCCGGGAGGGCCTTGCCGTAGATGTCCCGGTGCGCGACCACGTGTTCGACGACGGCGTTGATCCCGCGACGGGTGATCGCCGCGAGCTCCTCGGGTCCGGCGCCGTCCGCGGCGGCCACGCGGCGGGCCTCGGCGTCGTCCTCGCGGATGCGGTCGAGCTCAGGCGTCAGGACGTCGGCGAGCAGCGAGCCGGGGGAGACGGCGTGCGAGTAGAAGGTGGCGCGGTTGATGCCGGCTGCGCGCGTGACGTCCGCGACCGTGATGCCGGACACCGGTCGAGCGGCCGCCAGCCGGAGGATCGCCTCGCGCAGGGCGGCGGTCGTGTGCAGGATGCGGGCGTCCACCATGACGCGCTCCCCTTCCGGTCCGGTACTGCCCGGCCTCCCGAGCAGTCCGACGGTACCGCATGGCCTGCGCCCGCTCGGGCCGGAGAGCGCGGCAACACGCAGCAATCGGGGCGGAAGCGGCTGCGGGAGCGCTCACTCGGCCGTAGACTGGTTCCATCGGCGAATCGATTCGATTCGACCCGCACCGATCAGTCGCCCTTCCCGCCCTCTCCTCGAAGGACCCTCTCGTGACCGCGCCCGCCACCACCGGATCGCTCCGTGTCGTCCTGCACCCGGGCGACGCGCTCTCCCGGTCCCAGCGCCTCGTCTACGTCTTCGTGCTCGGCGCGCTCACCGCGCTCGGCCCGTTCACGATCGACCTCTACCTGCCGGCGTTCCCGTCGCTGGAGCACGAGCTCGGCATCTCCGAGGGCGCCGTCCAGCTCACCCTCACGGCGACGACGCTCGGCTTCGCCGCCGGACAGCTGCTGGTCGGGCCGTGGAGCGACAAGGTGGGCCGGCGGCTCCCGCTCATCATCGCCACCAGCGTGCACGTCGGCGCCTCGATCGGTGCCGCGCTCGCACCGAACGTCGAGGTACTCGCGCTGTTCCGCGTGCTGCAGGGCATGGGCGCCTCGGCCGGCGGTGTCGTCGCGATGGCCACGGTCCGTGACCTGTTCGGCGGGAAGCCGCTCGTCCGGATGCTGTCCCGGCTGGCGATGGTGAACGGCCTCGCGCCGATCCTCGCCCCGCTCATCGGCTCGCAGATGCTCCGGTTCACGAGCTGGCGCGGCATCTTCGTGTTCCTCGCCTGCTACGGCCTCGCGGTCGTCATCGCGTCGATCCTGCTCATCGTCGAGACCCTGCCGCCGGCCCGTCGGCAGGAGGCCGGACACTCCACCATCGGGCAGCGCTACAAGGCCCTGTTCTCGGACCGCATCTTCGTCGGCGTCGCGCTGATCGGGGCGATGGTGTTCAGCGGACTGTTCTCGTACCTCAGCGCGTCACCGTTCCTGTTCCAGGACCTCTTCGGGTTGAACGCGCAGCAGTACGGTCTGCTGTTCGCGGTGAACTCGGTGGGCGTCGTGCTCGGCGTGCAGATCTCATCGCGACTCGCGCAGCGCGTCGGACCGCAGTGGATCCTGGCGTGTTCGACCGCCACGCTGTTCACGGCAGCGGTCGCGATCATGGTCCTCGACCAGCTCGGCGCGGGCCTGGTCGGCGTGCTCGTCCCGCTCTGGTTCTTCATCGCAGCGTGCGGGTTCTCGTTCCCGCTCGTGCAGGTGATCGGTCTGGCCGCGCACGGCAAGGAGGCCGGCACCGCGGCGTCGCTCCTCGGTGCGCTGAACTTCGGCGTCGCCGGGCTCATCTCGCCGATCGTCGGCTGGCTCGGCATCACCACCGCGACGCCGATGGCCGCCGTGATGGCGTCGACCTCGGCCGTCGCGATCCTGGTGCTCTGGTTCGTCGTCCGGCCTCGGACCGTGCCGGCGCTCAGCCACTGACGCATCCGGACCACGACCGGCGGGCGTCCGTAGGCTGAGGCCATGAGCGACGCGGTCGAGCAGGCGAGGGCGGCCGCAGCGGCGGCGCAGGCGGCGGCGGACGAGGCGCGACGCCTCGCCGACGAGGCGGTGGCGCGCGCCGAGGAGCTCGCCGCGGCACTGCGGCAGGCGGGCGCCGAGCCGCTCACGCCGAACGCGGAACCAGCGGCCGTCGGGGCGCCGCCACCCACCGGCCTGGAGGCTCCCCTCGCGCCCGACGCGGAACCCGCCGCCGCCGCGGGTGCGGTCCAGGGCGCCGGTCCCGCCGCGAGCGCCGGCCCGGTCTCGGCCGGCGCGGCCGTGTCCGTGTCCGCTGACGCGGTCGCGTCGGGGACGGTCGCCGACGCTGCCGTCGGCACCGCGCCTCCCGTCTCGACCACGTCGGGGACGGTCGCCGACGCTGCCGTCGGCACCGCGCCTCCCGGAGGGGCGTCCACGTCGGCACCGACGGCCGGGCCACTCGACGAGGACGCCGTCCAGGCGGTCCGTGACGGCTACGCCGTCGAGGGGACGGCGCTCGAACTCGGCGCCCTCGTGAACGGCGACGCCCGTCCCGACGTGCAGGTCCGCATCCCGCTCGCCATGCTCAACCGGCACGGGCTCGTTGCCGGGGCGACCGGCACCGGCAAGACGCGCACGCTCCAGGTGCTCGCCGAGCAGATCGCCGCGGCCGGAGTCCCGGTGTTCGCGGCCGACGTGAAGGGCGACCTGTCCGGCCTGGCCGTCGCGGGGGAGCCGAACGACAAGCTCCTCGCCCGCACCGCCGGCATCGGGCAGGACTGGCGGGGCGTCGCCAGCCAGGCGGAGTTCTACGCCCTCGGCGGGCAGGGCACCGGCGTGCCGGTCCGTGCGACCGTGTCCGGGTTCGGGCCGCTGCTGCTCGCGAAGGTGCTCGGGCTGAACGAGACGCAGGAATCGTCCCTGACGCTGGTGTTCCACTGGGCCGAGCGTGCCGGGCTCCCGCTCGTCGACCTCACCGACCTGCGCAGCGTGCTGACGTACCTCGTGAGCGACGACGGCAAGGCGGAGCTGGCCGAGCTCGGCGGGTTGTCGAAGCAGACCGCCGGTGTGATCCTCCGCGAGCTCGTCACGTTCGCCGAGGCGGGCGCGGACACGTTCTTCGGTGAGCCCGAGATCGACACGCAGGTCTTCCTCCGGACCGCGCCGGACGGACGGGGGATCGTCAGCCTGCTCGAGGTGCCCGGCGTGCAGGACCGTCCCGAGGTGTTCTCGACGTTCCTGATGTGGCTGCTCGCCGACCTGTTCAACGAGCTCCCCGAGGTCGGCGACCAGGACGAGCCGAAGCTCGTGTTCTTCTTCGACGAGGCACACCTGCTGTTCGACGGTGCCTCGAAGGACTTCACCGCGCAGATCGTCCGTACCGTCCGGCTCATCCGGTCGAAGGGCGTCGGCATCGTGTTCGTCACGCAGACCCCGAAGGACGTGCCGGACGACGTGCTCGCCCAGCTCGGGTCGCGCGTGCAGCACCAGCTCCGCGCGCACACCCCGGACGACGCGAAGGCGCTCCGGGCCACCGTGTCCACCTACCCCACGAGTGACTACGACCTCGCGACGGTCCTCACGTCGTTGGCGACCGGCGAGGCGATCGTCACCGTGATGGACGAGCGCGGCGCGCCGACCCCGGTCGCATGGACCCGGCTGCGCGCCCCGCAGGGTTCGATGGCGCCGATGCCCGCGGCCGACCTGGGCGCGCGGGTCGCGGACTCGCCGTTGACCGCGACCTACGGGACCCGGATCGACCCGGACTCGGCGCACGAGATCCTCGCGCGGCGGATGGAGGCAGCGGCCGCGCAGGCAGCGGCTGCCGATGCCGCCGAGGACGCGGCTGCCGCAGCGGCGAGGGCGGAGCGTGAGCGGGCCCGGGCATCGGCCGCCGCGGCGAAGGAGGCTGCGTCGGCGGCGAAGCGCGAGGCCCGCGAGCACGCGTCGGCCCAGGCGGAGTACGAGCGCGCGCAGCGCGAGTTCGAGCGGGCCGAGCAGGAGGCCGAACGGCGTCGGGTCGGCAAGCGCAGCACCAGGACGTCGAGTGCGCGGCGGCAGGAGGACCCGCTCGGTGGCCTGCTCGGGTCGGCCGTCGGCGGGACGATCGCACGCGAGGTCGTGCGCGGGATCTTCTCGACGCTGCGGCGCCGACGCTGAGCCCGGTCCGCTGACCCGGGCCGCTGACCCGGGGGAGTCAGCCGAAGAGGCTGACCGTCTCGAGCACGAGCAACCCGCCGACGACGAGCACCGCGAGGCCGCCCACCAGGAGGAACGTGCCGCGCTGCTCGTACCAGGCGCGACTGGCCGGCCAGCGCCGGACGAACTCCCGCGCCGACATCGGGCGCGGTTCCTCGACGACCTGCACGCCGAGCCGGTCCACCAGCCGTTCGAGGCCCGCGTCCCCCCAGACGTCGGAGCGGAGCCGGAAGAGGTGGATGCCGTCGGCGTCGAGGGCGACGAGTTCGCGGAACGTGCGCTCGACCGAGCCGGTGTGCGTCGTCGCGAGCACCACCCGGTGGACACGGTCGCGGTCGATGCGACGGTTCGGGGTGACGACGCCGCGGACCGTGACGGCCTGCTGGTCGAGTCCGACGTAGGCGGTGCCGAGCCGGACGAACACGACGCCGACGGCGACCGCCATCGCGATCACCGCACCGGTCACGAGCGGCCAGAGGCGCATCGGCAGCGAGACCCAGACCAGCGCGACGACCAGCGGGACGGCGGAGAAGGCGACGCTCAGGATGGTCGAGCGCACCAGGGAACGACGCGGTCGCAGCACGACGTCGTACCCGGTGGTGCGTCTGCTGGCCGCGGCCGGCGCGATCAGGTCCCCCACGTGGACTCCTCGTCCTCCGGGTGCCCGGGCAGCACTGAACGTCCGCCCGGGGAGCGACGCCCCTGCCGCTCCGTGCACCGTGTCCGACCCGTCCCGGGGTCGTCCGTGCGGGCAGTCTAGGTGACGGGAGGGGACCGGGGACAGCCCGTTCCACCCCGGAGGGACGCAATCCGGTCAGGATGCCCCGAACGGGGTGCACGCCGGTCCGCCGACCGGAGGACCGGGCGGACGAGGACGGGCCCGCAGCGTGTGCTGCGGGCCCGTCGTGGTCGTGCTCCTCGTGCTGGCGGAGAATGGGGGATTCGAACCCCCGAGGGCTTGCACCCAACACGCTTTCCAAGCGTGCGCCATAGGCCACTAGGCGAATTCTCCCGGTGTCACCTCGCGGTGACGACACCCCATGGTACAGGTCTTCCGGGGTGTGGATGACCACGTCCGTCCACAGCCCGGTCCGTTCCCAGACGGCGCCGACGGCCGCGGCTACCCTGGACACGTGTCGACCAGCATGTACATCACGTCAGCAGAGGGGCACACCGGCAAGAGCACCGTGGCCCTCGGTGTCCTCGAGACCCTCGCCCGATCCGTCGGCCGCGTCGGCGTGTTCCGGCCCGTCGCGCGATCGGTGGACGAGCCGGACTACGTGCTCGAGCTCCTGCTCCAGCACACCGCGGTCGGGCTCTCCTACGACGAGGCCGTCGGCGTGACCTACGACGACGTGCACGCCGATCCGGACGCCGCCATCGGCACGATCCTCAGTCGCTTCGCCGAGGTCGAGCGGCAGTGTGACGCCGTCGTGGTGCTCGGGTCCGACTACACCGACGTGGGCAGCCCGACGGAGCTGTCCTTCAACGCCAAGGTCGCCGCCAACCTCGGCGCCCCGGTGCTCCTCGTGCTCGGCGGCCGCGACTCCGCCGAACGCGGCGCCCGGACGCCCGAGGCGATGGCGCAGGTCGCCGACGTGACGACGAGCGAGCTGCGGGCGGCACACGCGCAGCTGCTCGGCGTCGTCGTCAACCGCGCCGACCCGGACGCGCTCGACGCGATCGTGTCGAGCGTCGAGCACGCGGTGCGCGACGACCACCCGGACACCCCGGTGTGGGCGATCCCCGAGGACAGCGTGCTCGTGGCCCCGACGGTCCGCGCCCTGCTCCAGGCAACGGGGGCGACGCTGGTCCGCGGTGACGAGGCACTGCTCGACCGCGAGGCCCTCGGCACCGTGGTCGCCGGCATGAGCATGGAGAACGTGCTGCCGCGGCTCATCGAGGGTGGGATCGTCGTCGTGCCGGGGGACCGCAGAGACGTGCTGCTCGCCACGGTGCTCGCGAACCAGTCCGAGACCTTCCCGAGCCTCGCGGGCGTGATCCTCAACGGCGGGTTCGAGACCTCGCCGCAGATCACCCGGCTGCTCGACGGCCTGTCGAGCCCGCTGCCGATCGCACGGAACGACCTCGGCACCTACGACACCGCCCTGCGCATCACGCACACCCGCGGTCGACTGGCCGCGGACTCGCCGCGCAAGGCCGACCTCGCGCTGGCGCTGTTCGAACAGCACGTCGACGCCGACGCCCTGCGCGACCGGCTCCAGCTCACCCCGTCCGGCGTCGTCACCCCGCTCATGTTCGAGCACGGGCTGCTCGACCGGGCCCGCGGGTACGGCAAGCACATCGTCCTGCCCGAGGGCGACGACGACCGCATCCTGCGCGCGGCCTCGACGCTGCTCGCCCGGCAGGTCTGCGAACTCACGATCCTCGGCGACCCGGCTGCGATCCGAGCGCGGGCCACCGAACTCGGCCTCGACCTCGACGGCGCGCAGCTCGTCAGCCCGTTCGACCCCGAGCTGCGGGAGCGCTTCGCCGCCGAGTACGCGCGGCTCCGGGCACACAAGGGGATGTCGATCGAGCTCGCACGCGACACGGTCACCGACGTGTCGTACTTCGGCACGCTCATGGTGCAGCTCGGCCTGGCGGACGGCATGGTGTCCGGCGCGAAGCACACCACGGCGCACACCATCCGGCCGTCCTTCGAGATCATCAAGACCCGCCCGGACACGTCCATCGTGTCGAGCGTCTTCCTGATGGCGCTCGCCGACCGGGTGCTCGTCTACGGCGACTGCGCGGTCATCCCCGACCCGACGAGCGAGCAGCTCGCCGACATCGCGATCTCCTCCGCCGAGACCGCCACGCAGTTCGGCATCGACCCGCGCGTGGCGATGCTCAGCTACTCGACCGGTGACAGCGGGACCGGTGCGGACGTCGACAAGGTGCGTGCCGGCACCGCGTTCGTCCGCGAGCGTCGGCCCGACCTGCTCGTCGAGGGTCCGATCCAGTACGACGCGGCCGCCGACCCGACCGTCGCCAGCACGAAGATGCCGGACTCGCCGGTCGCCGGACGCGCGACGGTGTTCGTCTTCCCGGACCTCAACACGGGCAACAACACCTACAAGGCCGTCCAGCGCTCCGCCGGTGCCGTCGCCATCGGCCCGGTCCTGCAGGGCCTGCGCAAGCCGATCAACGACCTCTCGCGCGGCGCCCTCGTCGGCGACATCGTGAACACCGTCGCGATCACCGCGATCCAGGCCGGCACCGCGACCGACGCGGCCTGACCGACCGACCCGCACCGCGCCTCCAGACCGTTCCGAGAAAGGGACCACAGCAGTGACCGCAGCCCTCGTCGTGAACTCCGGTTCGAGTTCGTTCAAGTACCAGCTCATCGAGCTCGAGGACGAGCGCACGCTCGCCTCCGGGCTCGTGGAGCGCATCGGTGAGTCGTCGGGGGCGTGGAAGCACACCAACGCGCTGACGGGGGAGTCGTCCTCGAACGACGCCGCCGACGTGCCCGACCACGCCGCCGGCTTCCAGGCGATGCTTGACGCCTTCGGCAAGGTCGGGCCGTCGTTCGACGAGCACCCGCCCGCGGTCGTCGGGCACCGTGTCGTGCACGGCGGCACCACCTTCGACCGGGCGACCGTCGTGACGGACGAGGTCGAGCGCCAGATCGAGGCCCTGAACACCCTCGCGCCGCTGCACAACCCGGCGAACCTCGAGGGCATCCGGGCGGCGAAGCAGGTGTTCTCGGACGTGCCGCACGTCGCCGTGTTCGACACCGCGTTCCACCAGACCATGCCGCCGCACGCCTACACGTACGCGATCCCGGCCGACCTCGCCGAGCAGTACCAGGTGCGGCGCTACGGCATGCACGGCACGAGCCACAAGTACGTGTCCGAGCAGGCGGCGCTGTTCCTCGACCGCCCGTTGTCCGAGCTGAAGACGATCGTCCTGCACCTCGGCAACGGGGCATCAGCAGCCGCGATCGACGGCGGGCGGTCGATCGAGACCTCGATGGGCCTGACCCCGCTCGAGGGCCTCGTGATGGGGACCCGGTCCGGCGACCTCGACCCGGCCGTGCTCATCCACCTGCATCGCGAGGCGGGGATGTCCTTCGACGACCTCGACACCATGCTCAACAAGCAGTCCGGGCTGCTCGGCCTGACCGGCAACGGGGACATGCGTGACGTGCAGGACGCGGCGTCCCGGGGCGACGAGACCGCAGAGGCGGCGCTGGCCGTGTACCGCCACCGCATCCGTCGGTACGTGGGCGCCTACACGGCACAGCTCGGCGGGCTCGACGCGGTCGTCTTCACCGCGGGCGTCGGCGAGAACAACGCGCTGCTGCGGCGGCGCGTGCTCGCCGGGCTCGAGCACCTCGGCATCGAGGTCGACGCCGACCGCAACGAGCTGGCATCCCGGGAGGCGCGACGCATCTCCACGGACACGTCCCGTGTCGCGGTGCTCGTCATCCCGACGAACGAGGAGCTCGAGATCGCCCGGCAGTCGGCTGCGGTCGCGCTGTAGCGCGGCCGGGTGATCGCGCGGCCCCCGGCCCCGCTGTCCGACGGGCCCCGCCGCTCACGCGACGGGGCCCGTCGTCGGTCCTCGTTCAGCCGAGGGCGTGCAGGGCTGCGGAGATCGGGGTGTTCCCGCTGGTGACCTCGAACTGCACGCCGACCGCGGAGTCGTCGAGCAGCGCGTGCAGCACCACGGCGGCGACGTCCGCGCGGGGGATCGACCCGCGCGGCACCGTCCGGCCGACCTGCACGGTGCCCTGCGGCGGCGTGTCGAGGAGCGCACCGGGGCGCACGACGGTCCACCGGAGGTTGCGCATCCGGATGTTCGCGTCCGCCTCGGCCTTCGCACGCAGGTACACCTGGAAGACGTCCTGCTCCGTCCGGGCCGGCACGACGGCGCGCTCCGGGTCGTACGTGTCGGCCGCCATCGCCGACACCATCACGTACCGGTCGATCCCCACCCGCTCGGCGGCGTTCGCGAGGAGGATCGCGGCGTCGCGGTCCACCGACAGCTTCCGCTCGGCGCCGCTGCCCGGCCCGGCGCCGGCGGCGAACACGACGGCGTCCACCCCACGCAGCCGGAGGCCGAGCTCGTCGTCGTCGAGCTGCTCGAGGTCCGCCAGGATCGCCGACGCGCCCTGCTGCTCGACGTCCGTGACGTGCGCGGGGTTGCGGACGATGGCGACGGCGTCGTGACCGGCGTCGGTGACGAGGCGTGCGAGGAGCAGGGCGATCTGGCCGTGTCCTCCGGCGATGGCGATCTTCATGTGTCCGATACTGCCCGTCGCGTCCGGTAGACTTCCGGAGGCTCCTCACGTGACGCCATCCAGGCCAACTCCCCCAGGGCGGAAACGCAGCAAGGGTAACCGGGCTCTGGCGGGTGCGTGGGGAGTCTTTTCGTGGTCTTCCGACATCCGTCCACCGGTGCGACCGAGGGGCTCGCGGTGTCGGTCGTCCCGGCTACCCTTGGGGCGTGGTCACCGCTCTGTATCGCCGTTACCGGCCCGAGAACTTCGCCGAGCTGATCGGGCAGTCACAGGTCACCGACCCGCTGCGCACCGCCCTGCGGACCAACCGCGTGAACCACGCGTACCTCTTCAGCGGCCCGCGTGGCTGCGGCAAGACGACGTCGGCGCGCATCCTCGCGCGCTGCCTCAACTGCGCCGAGGGGCCGACCGACACCCCGTGCGGCGTCTGCCCGAGCTGTGTCGAGCTCGCCCGTGGCGGCAGCGGCTCGCTCGACGTCATCGAGATCGACGCGGCCAGCCACAACGGCGTCGACGACGCCCGTGACCTCCGCGACCGCGCCGTGTTCGCCCCGGCGCGCGACCGCTTCAAGATCTTCATCCTCGACGAGGCGCACATGGTGACGCCGCAGGGCTTCAACGCGCTGCTCAAGCTCGTCGAGGAGCCGCCGGAGCACGTCAAGTTCATCTTCGCGACGACCGAGCCCGAGAAGGTCATCGGCACCATCCGGTCGCGGACCCACCACTACCCGTTCCGCCTCGTGCCCCCGGCGACGATGCTCGAGTACGTCGAGCAGCTGTGTGCGCAGGAGTCGGTGGCCGTCGCCCCGGGCGTGCTGCCGCTCGTCGTCCGCGCCGGTGGCGGGTCCGTCCGTGACACGCTCTCCCTGCTCGACCAGCTCATGGCCGGCAGCGAAGACGGCGGCATCGCCTACGACCGTGCGGTCGCGCTGCTCGGGTACACCGACGCTGCGCTGCTCGACGACGTCGTCGACGCGCTCGCCGTGGCCGACCCGGCGTCGGCCTTCGCGGCGATCGACCGCGTCGTGCAGACCGGGCAGGACCCACGGCGGTTCGTCGAGGACCTGCTCGAACGACTCCGCGACCTCATCGTCGTCGCGGCGACGAACGAGAGCGCGGCCGCCGTGCTCCGCGGCATCTCGCCGGAGGAGCTCGACACGATGACCCGGCAGGCCGGCGTCTTCGGCGCGGTCGGGTTGTCGCGGGCGGCGGACATCGCGAACCGGGCGCTCACCGAGATGACCGGCGCGACCTCGCCACGACTGCACCTCGAGCTCATGACCGCACGCATGCTCGTCCCCGAGTCGGACGACACCCAGCGCGGGGCGCTCGCTCGGGTCGAGCGGCTCGAGCGGCGCGTCGGGGTGGGCGACGCCGGCGGGCACCAGGCCGAGCCGGTGCCGTTCAGTGCGGTGTCCACGGGTGGCGCGACGGCAGCGCCTGCCTCGGCAGCAGCGCCCGTCACCCCTGCGCCCGCTGCCGCTCCGGCCGCTGCCGCTCCGGCCGCCGCAGCTCCGGCTGCTGCATCGCCGGGCGCCGGGGCAGCCGCTCCGTCCGACCCCGGTGCGCCCGCTGCTGGCGCTGCGTCGAACGGGGCCGCCGTTGCCGACCCGGCTCCGGCCGATCCGGGGGCCGCCGCGCGTGCCGCCGCCGCCTCATGGGCCGCGGCCGTGCCGAGTGCGCCCGCCCCGAGCGACGACCCCGCTCCGGCCGCCGCTGCCGACGCCACGCACGAGGCGGGGACGGCCAGCCCCTCGTCCACCGGGCAGGGGACCGCGGTCGGCACCGAACCGGTCGTCCGCCCGGTCGGGGTCGTCGAGTTCCAGCAGCTGAAGGACTCCTGGCCGCAGATCGTCGAGCACGTGCAGCGTGCCCGACGCTCCGCGTGGTCCGTCGTGGTGACGGCGCAGGTCACGGCCCTGAAGGAAGACGTCCTCACGCTGACGTTCCCGAGCCAGCAGGACGTGGCGTCGTTCAAGGAGATGTCCGACCCGTCGACGAGTGTGAGTGAACTCCTCCGGGCGGCGATCGTCGACGTGCTGGGGCTCCGGGTGAAGTTCGTGGCGCGAGGGCCCGGCGCGGCAGGGCAGCGGCCTGGTGCCGGTGCTGGTGCCGGTGCTGGTGCTGCGCAGGGTCGGGCGCAACAGACGCAGCAGACGCAGCAGCCGCAGACGCAGCAGCCGCAGGAGCGGCGGGCGGAACCGCAGGGGCAGGCGCAGCAGTCGCAGGAGCGGGCGCCGGAGCGTCAGGACCAGGCGCAGCAGCCGCAGAGCCGGACGCCGGAACCGCAGGAGCGTGCGCAGCGATCGCAGGAGCGGCCGTCGGAGCCGCAGGGACGGGCGTCGGAGTCACCGGCGACGCGTGCGGCAGCGCCGGAGGCCCCGCAGACGCAGGCGCAGGGCCGGTCCGCACAGGGTCAGTCCGCGCAAGATCGGCCGTCGGAGCGTTCGTCGTCGGAGCGTTCGTCGTCGGAGGGTCGGTCGGCCGAACATCGGGCGACCCCTGGCGGAGCGTCGTCGGACCAGGCGCCGCAGGGGCAGCGGCAGACGGCACCGCAGGCCGGACGCCCGCAGCCGGAGCAGTCGAGCCAGCAGCCCGCACCGGCTCGTGACCAGCAGACGGCCGCCGCGGACACCACCCCGGCGGCTCCCGTGACCGAGTGGGCCGTCGCGACGATCCCGGCGACGGACCCGACCGTCGGCGCGGTCGCGGAGGACGTCCAACCCTCGTGGTCCGCTCCGTTCGGCACGACGGACACCGGCGAGCCGGTCGCCCCCGCGCCGATCGTGTCCGACCCGACGGTGGACGCTGCTCTCGCGGCGCACCTGCGGCCGGCGTCGAGCCTCGCGGGCGGGTCGACCCGTCCGGCAGCGACGACCCCCGATCCCGCTGTGACACCCGAGGCGCCGACGTCCGCCCCCGCACCGAGCCCGGCGACGTCCGGACCCGAGGTGCCGGTCGACGACTACCCGCTCGACGACGAGCCGTACGACGACGGGGCGCCGTTCCCGGACCCGGGCCGGCAGCAACAGCAGCAGCCGCCACAGCAACAGCAGCAGCCCCGGCAGCAGCAGGGACAGCAGCAGTCGGCCCCGGCACAGTCAACGCCCCGCCAGGCGCCCCAGGTCCGCCGGACCCCGGTCGCCGGCCGCTACGGTGAGGCAGTCGTCCGCGAGATCCTGAACGCCCAGTTCATCGAGGAGACCGCGCTCCACGAGGAAGGTGCCTGATGTACGACGGCATCGTGCAGGACCTGATCGACGAGTTCGGTCGGCTCCCGGGCATCGGCCCGAAGTCCGCGCAGCGGATCGCGTTCCACATCCTGCAGACGGAGTCGTTCGACCCGTCGCGCCTCGCCGAGCTGCTCGCCGAGGTGAAGGAGAAGGTGCGCTTCTGCGAGATCTGCGGGAACGTCACCGAGAACGTGCAGTGCAGCATCTGCCGTGACCCGCGCCGGTCGCCGGCGGTGATCTGCGTCGTCGAGGAGGCGAAGGACGTCGCGGCCATCGAACGCACCCGAGAGTTCCGCGGTCTGTACCACGTGCTCGGCGGCGCGATCAGCCCGATCGACGGCGTCGGCCCGGACGACCTCCGCATCCAACAGCTCATGACCCGGCTCGCCGACGGCACCGTGGACGAGGTCATCATCGCGACGGACCCGAACCTCGAGGGCGAGGCCACGGCCACGTACCTCAGCCGGCTGCTCGTGCCGATGGGGATCCGCACGACGCGACTCGCCTCCGGTCTGCCGGTCGGCGGCGACCTGGAGTACGCGGACGAAGTGACCCTCGGCCGGGCCTTCGAGGGCCGTCGGCTCGTCGGCGGCTGATCCGCCACGCAGGATCGTTGCGTCCGGCTCGGCTCGGACGCAACATCCGTGGAACACCGATTAGCATTGTCAGGCCGCGTCACAGTCGCGGAACCGTCGTCCCCGGGAGTACCAGCCAGTGGCCCTGATCGTGCAGAAGTTCGGTGGATCCTCCGTCGCGGACGCCGAGAGCATCAAGCGCGTGGCGAAGCGGATCGTCGAGACGAAGAAGGCCGGCAACGACGTCGTCGTGGCCGTCTCGGCGATGGGCGACACCACCGACGAGCTCGTCGACCTGGCGCACTCCGTCACGCCGATCCCCGCCGGCCGCGAGCTCGACATGCTCCTCACCGCGGGGGAGCGCATCTCGATGGCGCTCCTCGCGATGGCGATCAAGAGCCTGGGGGTCGAAGCGTCCTCGTACACGGGCAGCCAGGCCGGCATGCTCACCGATGCCCAGCACGGCAAGGCCCGCATCGTCGACGTCACGCCGAAGCGCGTGCGCGAGGCGCTGGACGCCGGCCACGTCGCGATCGTGGCCGGGTTCCAGGGCTTCAACCGCACGACGGGCGAGATCACGACGCTCGGCCGTGGCGGTTCGGACACCACGGCCGTCGCCCTCGCCGCGGCGCTCGACGCCGACATCTGCGAGATCTACACCGACGTCGACGGCATCTTCACCGCCGACCCCCGCGTGGTCCCGAAGGCGAAGAAGGTCGACCGCATCACCAGCGAGGAGATGCTCGAACTCGCAGCCTCCGGTGCGAAGGTCCTCTACATCCGCGCCGTCGAGTACGCCCGCCGGCACGGTGTCACCCTGCACGTCCGCTCCTCCTTCAGCAACGCCGAGGGAACCATCGTCTACAACCCTGCAGAGGGGGAAACCGTGGAAGAACCGATCATCACCGGGATCGCCGGAGACCTCTCCGAGGGCAAGATCACCGTCGTCGGGGTACCCGACCAGCCCGGCAAGGCCGCCGAGATCTTCACGATCGTCGCCCGTGCCGGCGCGAACATCGACATGATCGTGCAGAACGTGTCCGAGGCCGTCACCGGCCGGACCGACATCTCCTTCACGCTGCCGAAGGACCAGGGCCAGGGCGTGCTCACCGCGCTCGAGGTCGCGAAGGCGGACATCGGGTACGAGGGCATCCAGTACGACGACCAGATCGGCAAGCTCGCGCTCGTCGGCGCCGGCATGCGGACGAACGCCGGTGTCTCCGCCGCGCTCTTCCGCGCCCTGCACGAGGCCTCGATCAACATCGAGATGATCTCCACCTCGGAGATCCGCATCTCGGTCGTCACCCGTGCCGACACCCTCAACGAGGCGATGCGCGTCGTGCACAGCGCCTTCGGCCTCGACGCCGACCAGGAAGCCGTCGTCTACGCCGGCACGGGCCGCTGAGCGCGGTCCCGCGAACGAGCAGGAGCACCACATGAGCACCACCGTCGCCGTCGTCGGCGCCACCGGCCAGGTCGGCGCCGTGATGCGTCGTCTCCTCGAGGAGCGCGCCTTCCCGGCCGACTCCGTGCGCTTCTTCGCGAGCGCCCGGTCCGCCGGCACGACGCTGCCGTTCCGCGGCGAGCAGATCGTCGTCGAGGACTCCGAGACCGCCGACCCGTCGGGCATCGACATCGCACTGTTCTCCGCCGGCGCCACCGCCTCGCGTGACCTCGCACCGAAGTTCGCGGCTGCGGGCGCGGTCGTGGTGGACAACTCCAGCGCCTGGCGGATGGACCCCGAGGTGCCCCTCGTCGTGAGCGAGGTCAACCCGCATGCGATCGCGGACGCCCCGAAGGGCATCATCGCGAACCCGAACTGCACGACGATGGCGATCATGCCCGTGCTCAAGGTGCTCGACTCCGAGGCCGGGTTGCGCCGCCTCGTCGCGACCACCTACCAGGCGGTCTCCGGTTCCGGGCTCGCGGGCGTCGAGGAGCTCCTCGGCCAGGCGAAGGCAGCGCTCGACCAGGACGCCGCCGCGCTCACGCACGACGGTTCCGCCGTCAGCTTCCCCGAACCGGTGAAGTACGTCCGCCCGATCGCCTTCGACGTGATCCCACTCGCCGGCAGCATCGTCGACGACGGCCTCGGTGAGACCGACGAGGAGAAGAAGCTCCGCAACGAGAGCCGGAAGATCCTCGAACTGCCCGACCTGCTCGTCGCGGGCACCTGCGTACGGGTGCCGGTGTTCACCGGCCACTCGATCTCGGTCAACGCCGAGTTCGACCGCCCGCTCTCGCCCGCGCGCGCCACCGAGCTGCTGGCGGACGCCCCCGGCGTCGAGCTGGCCGAGGTGCCGACGCCGCTCCAGGCAGCGGGACAGGACCCGTCGTTCGTGGGCCGCATCCGCGCCGACCAGTCCGCGCCGGAGGGGCACGGGCTCGCCCTCTTCGTGAGCAACGACAACCTGCGGAAGGGCGCAGCCCTGAACGCCGTGCAGATCGCCGAGACGATCCTCGCGCGTCGCGCCGTCGCGGTGTAGTCGACCAGTCCACGGACTGGAGGCGCGGGGCCGGCTGGCACCGCGCCTCCAGTCTGTGGACGGTGGCCCCACGCACACCGGACGCCGGTAGGATCGCGGGGTGGCAGTGAAGCAGGTGGACCCCATCGACGTCGTCCTGGTCGGGGGAGGGATCATGAGCGCCACCCTCGGCGCGATCATCCACCGGCTGGAACCCACCTGGCGCATCCGCGTCTACGAGCGGCTCGGTTCGGTCGCGCAGGAGAGCTCGAACCCGTGGAACAACGCGGGCACCGGGCACTCGGCGCTCTGCGAGCTGAACTACACGCCGGAGCTGCCGGACGGGCGCGTCGACATCGCGAAGGCCGTGACGGTCAACGAGCAGTTCCAGGTGTCGCGGCAGTTCTGGGCACACCTCGTCGAGACCGGTGCGCTGCCCGAGCCGTCGAACTTCATCAACCCGACGCCGCACATCTCGTTCGTCTGGGGCGCCGACAACGTCGAGTACATGCGCAAGCGGTACGAGGCGCTCAAGGACCACCCGCTCTTCGCGGGGATCCAGTACTCGGACGACCCGAAGCAGATCCGGCAGTGGGCGCCCGCGCTCATCCCCGGGCGCAAGAAGGACCAGCCCATCGCGGCGACCTACTCCGCCGCGGGCTCGGACGTCGACTTCGGATCGCTGACGCGACAGCTCTTCGACCAGCTCGAGATCGACGGCGTCGAGTTCGAGCCGTCCCACCAGGTCCGGAAGATCACCCGCTCGAAGGTCTCCGAGGGCTGGGTCCTCGACGTCCGCAACGACATCGGCCGTTCCACACAGCGCATCGCTGCGAAGTTCGTCTTCGTCGGCGCGGGCGGCGGGGCGCTCCAGCTGCTCCAGAAGTCCGGCATCCCGGAGATCCGCGGCTACGGCGGCTTCCCGGTGTCCGGCGAGTTCCTGCGCACGGACGACCCCGAGGTCGTGCAGAAGCACGCCGCGAAGGTGTACGGCAAGGCGAGCGTCGGCGCCCCGCCGATGTCGGTGCCGCACCTCGACACCCGCATCGTCGACGGTCACGCGTCCCTGATGTTCGGGCCGTACGCCGGGTTCAGCCCGAAGTTCCTCAAGCAGGGCTCGTTCCTCGACCTGTTCGCCTCGATCCGACCGCACAACCTCCGCCCGATGCTGAGCGTGGCGTTCTCGAACTTCGACCTCGTGCGGTACCTGGTCGGGCAGCTCCTCGCGTCGAAGCAGACGAAGTTCGACGCGCTGCGGGACTTCATGCCGAGTGCGGAGCCGGAGCACTGGCACCGGATCACCGCCGGGCAGCGCGTGCAGGTCATCAAGCCGGACCCGGAGAAGGGCGGCGTGCTGCAGTTCGGGACCGAGGTCATCACGGCGGCCGACGGTTCCATCGCCGGGCTGCTCGGCGCGAGCCCCGGCGCCTCGACCGCGGTGCCGATCATGCTCACCATGCTGCGGCGGTGCTTCCCGGACCGCTGGGCGACGTGGGAGCCCGCCGTCCGCGTCATGGTGCCGACCTACGGGCAGGACCTCGGGTCGGACCCGCAGCTCGCCGACGAGACGCTCGAGCGCACCGCCGCGGTCCTCGGTCTGCACCACTGACGCGACTCCGCTTGCGCGCTGTTCGAACGTGTGTTCGAATGGCGGCATGCGATGGAGTGGACAGGCGTTGAGCGCCGAGCGGAGCGACGCGCTCCCGGGGCTCGAGTCGAACAGTGGCCTCGTCCGGAGCGTCACGACGCCGGAGTTCGACGGCGTCACGTTCCACGAGGTCCTCGCCAAGAGCGCGCTGAACCGGGTGCCCGCGGCGGACGGCAGCGGGACGTACGGGTGGACGATCAACCCGTACCGCGGCTGCAGTCATGCGTGCGTGTACTGCTTCGCCCGTCCGACCCACACCTACCTCGAGTTCGACGGGGGTGCCGACTTCGACCAGCAGATCGTGGTGAAGACCAACGTCGCCGACGTCCTGCGGCGGGAGCTCGGGCGACCGAGCTGGGACCGCCACCCGGTCGCACTCGGCACGAACACCGACCCCTACCAGCGGGCCGAGGGCCGGTACCGACTGATGCCGGGGGTGATCCGGGCGCTGGCCGAGTCGGGCACCCCGTTCAGCATCCTCACGAAGGGCACGTTGCTCCGCCGTGACCTCCCGCTGCTGGTCGAGGCTTCACGGTCGGTGCCGGTCGACCTCGCGATGTCGATCGCGGTCTACGACGACGACCTGCAGCAGCAGGTGGAGTCGGGCACGCCGTCGACCACTGCGCGTCTGGCGACGGTGCGGGCGATCCGCGACGCCGGGCTCGACTGCGCCGTCTTCCTGATGCCGGTCCTGCCGTACATCACGGACACGCGCGCGCACCTCGACGACGCGATCGGCCGCGCGGCCGCAGCCGGGGCGACGAGCGTCATGTACTCCGCGCTGCACCTGCGCCCCGGGGTCAAGCCGTGGTGGTTCGCCTGGCTGCAGCGCGCCCGTCCCGACCTCGTCGCCCGGTACCGGTCGATGTACCTCGACAACACCTACGCACCGTCCGACTACCGGCGGTGGCTCGCGGAGCGGATCCGACCGATCCTGCGGTCGCACGGCCTCGGGCTCGGCACGGTCGATCCGGCGACCGGGTCGATGGGCTTCTCCGACCGGCCGGCGCAGCAGCGTCCGTCGACCGGCACCGTGGTGCGGACGGGGAGCCGTCCGACCGACGACCTGCTCGAGCAGTCCCGTCCGGTGCGGTCGCCGCTCAAGCGCGCCGCCCCGGATTTCGACCACCGACCGTCGTCGGGCGCTGTCGACGCGGCGGTCCCGACGTTGTTCTGAGGCCCGTGGGTCCGCGTTCGGGGGACAGGGATTCTCGGCGGGGGAGCGGTATCATCGGGGAGGTCGTCGTCAGCCCCGCCGTTCGGGGTACACGATCGTTCCTTCCGTGGTTGGATCGTGAACGGCGTTCCCGTCATCGGAAGGACACACCGATCGTGCTCGGCATCCCCACGCACCTCGCTCCGCGAGTCAACGCGTGGTCGACGGTGCGGGCCTTCCACGCGGCTGCGATCGGCTCCGTGGTGGCCGCGGCGGTCACGCTCGGGCTCTGGCGCCTCGCGGACCCCGACGTCCGGGTGGTCGGTGCCGTGCTCGCCCTCGTGCCGATGCTCGGCATGATCGGCGTGCACGTGCAGTTCGGCACGTGGCGGTCGGCCGTGGCCTTCCTGCTCGTCGGTGGCGCATCCGCGTGGTGGTTCGCGACAGTCGTGCAGCGCGAGGTGCCCACCGGATGGGTGACCTCCTACCTGCTGTCGCTCGCCGTCATCCCGCTGGTCCTCGTCGGCGGGGCCGGCGCGGTCGCGGGGCGCGTGGCGCTCTGGTCGATCGCCGGCTTCCTCGTCGGCCGCGGAGCCACGTCGCTCGCGGTCATGCAGACGGGCGGTCCACCGCACCCCCTCGCGCTCGCATGGGTCACCCTCGCGTTCGTGGTGGCCCTCGTCCTCGTCACCAGCCGGAACACCGCGCGGTCACAGCGGGTCCAGCCCGAGCTCCTGCGCTCCGCGCGTGAGGAGCACGTCTCCGCCTACCGTGCGGGGGTCGAGGCGGAGGCCGCGGCGATCCTGCACGACACCGTCCTGAACCACCTCGGGGCCATCGTGCTCGCCCCTGACGGCCCGATGGACGCCGAGCTCGCCCGCACCGTCGAGGCCGATCTCGCCGTGCTCACCGGCAAGGAGTGGCTCGCGCCCACCGGTGGTGCGGAGGAGCGCGACGCCGCTGCCGGACAGGGGGCGGCGGTACGAGCGTTCGGAGCGATGGTCGACGACCACCGCGCGCACGGGCTCGACGTCGCGGTGACCGGCGATCCTGCGGCGCTGGACCGTCTCGACCAGTCCGCGATGACCGCGGTCCTCCGGGCGGTCGGACAGTGCCTGGCGAACGTCCGCAAGCACGCCGGGGTGGACCACGCCGAGGTGAGCGTGTTCGACGACGGCGCCTCGTGCACCGTGATGGTGGTCGACGACGGCCGCGGGTTCGACGAGCGCGAGACCAGCCCGGACCGGATGGGGCTGCGCGGCTCGGTGCGCGAGCGCATCGGCCGGGTCGGCGGCGACGTGCAGGTCTGGTCGTCGCCCGGCTCCGGCACGAGCGTCATGATGACGGTGCCGTACGTCCCCGCCCCGACCCAGGGGATCCCGGTCGTGGCCGGCGCGGACGACGAGCAGGGGACGGGTCGGTGAGCCGCACCGCGCAGCAGTACGACCCGCTCGGCGCGATGGGCTCCCGCCCACTGGCCGTCGTGTTGGGTGCCGGCGGGGTGCTCTGGGCGCTCCTCGTGTCGTTGTTCGACCGCGACGTCGTCGGCAGCCCGTCGCTCAGCGCGCTCACGGTGCTGCTCGTCGCCGCATCCGGCGCAGTGGTCCTCGTCGCGTCGAGCCCGTTCCGTGCGCCGTTCCCGCGCTGGGCGTTCGTCGTCCACGTGGCGCTGCTCGTCGTCGCCACGGTGACGAGCATCGCGGCGCAGTGGGGTCCGGACCGCGACGCCCTGAACGACTTCATGACCCTGCTGACCGCCACCGGCATCGTGATGGTGGCTCCGTACCGCCCCTGGGGTGACCTGGCCGTCGGCGGTGCGGTGCTCGCGGTCGTGCAGGCCGTCGCCTGGGGCACGGCGGCCGCCGTCTTCCCGCACCAGGTGCCGGCCGTCGTCGCGGCCTTCATCGCAACGGCGCCGACCCTGGTCCTCACGGCCGCGTCCGCGGTGTTCGCGTGGACCTTCGCCGGCCTCGCGGAGCGGGTGCAGATCCGCGCCGGCTCCTACTCGGTGGCACGTGCCGAGCGGGACGGCATCGCGGCGAGCGTGCAGCAGGACCGCTCGACCGTGCTGTCCCGCGACGTCGCCCCGTTCCTCGCCGAACTCCGCACGCGCGAGGTGGTGACCGACGCCGACCGTGCCCGAGCACGGGCGATCGCCGACGACATCCGCCGCTCGATGGTCGCCGACGCCGACCGGACGTGGTTCGAGCACGCGATCGCATCCGAGGGCGCCGCCGACGCCGAGATCGACGACCCGGACGGGCTCATCGCCACGATGGACGCCGACCAGCGGACCGTCGTCCGGACGTTCCTCCGTGCTGCCCTGCGTGCCTCCACGGTCGACGCGGCGGGGTTCCGCGCCGTCGTCCGCCGGTCGCCGGAGGCCGACCGCCGCGTCACGGTCGACCTCGACCTCGCCGTCGCGGACTCCGACGTCGGCATCCACCGCACCTTCGACCCGTACCTCGCCGTCCTCCGCGTGACGTTCCCCGACCTCGACGTCGCGGTCCGACCGTCGGCCCTCGCACTAAGGTTCTCCTATGACCAGCACTGACCCGATCCGGATCACGGAGGGCGGCCCGGCTCTCCCGAACCCGGGGACACGACGCGTGCGGTTGGCGATCCTCGACGACCACGAGGTGCTCCTGGACAGCCTGTCCAGCTGGATCGCGGTGAACGCGTTCGACTTCGACCTCGCCCTGACCGCGCACACGTGGCTCGAGATGGTGCACAGCGAGAACTTCCCGACCGACCTCGTCTTCCTCGACTTCCAGCTCAAGGAGCCGGTGTCGATCGAGGCGCGCGTCCGCACCTGCCGTGCCGCGGGCGCGAAGGTGATCGTCCTGTCCAGCGTGGACAGCCGCGAGTCCCGCGACCGTGCGCTGGCAGCCGGCGCCGCGGCGTTCCTGTCGAAGTCGCTCCCGATGCGCGAGGTGATGGACGTCGCCCGCGAGATCATGGGCGTGGCCCGCGAGACGCCGCCGCAGCGCGACTGGCGCCCGCTGCCGACCGGGGCGAACGCGCACCAGCGGCCCAAGCTCAGCCACGGCGAAGAGGAAGCGCTCCGGCTCTACGTCTCCGGCTACTCGACGAACGAGGTCGCCGCCCAGATGAACGTGCAGTACGAGACCGCGAAGACCTACCTCCGTCGCGTCCGCGAGAAGTACAGCAAGGTCGGTCGCCCCGCCTCGAAGAAGTCGGACCTCATCCGCCGCGCAGCCGAGGACGGGTTCCTCGCGTAGTGGCGAAGCTCTACTTCCGCTACGGCGCGATGAACAGCGGCAAGAGCACGGGCCTGCTGCAGGCGGCGTACAACTACGAGGAGCGCGGGCACCGGGTCCTGCTCGCGAAGCCCGCGATCGACACCAAGGGCGACCGTGAGATCGTCTCCCGCCTCGGCGTCACCCGGACGGTCGACCTGGTCTTCGGGCCGGACGCCGACGTGCGCGACGCCGTCACGGCAGCAGGCGCAGTCGACCCCGCGTCCGACCGGCTCGACGGCATGGTGCGTCGGGTGAGCTGCGTGCTCGTCGACGAGGCGCAGTTCCTCACGCCGAAGCAGGTCGACGACCTCCTCCGCATCGCGGTCCTCGACGAGGTGCCGGTGATCGCCTACGGCATCCGGACCGACTTCCGCACCGAGGCGTTCCCCGGCAGCGCGCGCCTGCTCGAGGTCGCGCACTCGCTCGAGGAGCTCAAGACCATCTGCCGGTGCGGCCGGAAGGCCGTGTTCAACGCCCGGAAGGTCGACGGTCGCTTCGTCTTCGACGGCTCCCAGGTCGCCATCGACGGGGTCGACGTCACCTACGAGTCGCTCTGCGCGAACTGCTACCTCACCGAGTCCGGCGGACGGCTGGACGGCGACTGACGGCGCGCGTCGCCGAGACGCGACCCTGGGCGGACTGGAGGCGCGGTGCCCGCTGGCACCGCGCCTCCAGTCCGTCCGGTGGTGCGGAATGCGCGTGCGCCGACCGCGGTTGGGGACCACATGAGCGACGCTTCCGTGCACCTGTCCGTCCTCGACCTGGCCACCCGTGAGTACGGCCAGTCCAACACCGAGGCCCTGCAGGGGTCCATCGACATGGCGGTGCACGCCGAGCAGCTCGGGTACGAGCGGTTCTGGGTCGCCGAGCACCACGGCATGCCGGGCATCACCTCGTCCGCGCCGGCGGTGCTGCTCAGCGCGGTCGGGGCCGCGACGTCGACGATCCGCATCGGGTCGGGCGGCGTGATGCTGCCGAACCACGCGCCGCTGGTGATCGCGGAGCAGTTCGGCACGCTCCGGGCGCTGTACGGCGACCGCGTCGACCTCGGGATCGGGCGAGCCCCCGGCACCGACGGAGCCACCGCGATGGCGCTGCGTCGGACGGACCGGCTCGACGTGGACGACTTCCCGCAGCAGCTCGCCGACCTGATCGGCTTCTTCACCGGCATGGCCGCGGACGACCCGCTGGCCCGGATCCGCGCCGTACCCGGGTACGGCGACGTGCCCGAGTTCTGGCTGCTCGGGTCCTCCGGGTACAGCGCACAGGTCGCCGGGGCACTCGGCGTCTCGTTCGCGTTCGCGCACCACTTCGCCTCGGACAACACCGAGGCGGCGCTCGCGCTCTACCGCGACTCGTTCCGTCCCTCGCGCTTCCGGTCCGAGCCGAACGCGCTGATCGGCGTGCAGGTCGTGACCGACGAGGACCCGGCCGTGATCGAGGAGCAGAGCGCGCCGGGCATGATCTCCTTCATCCGCATGCGCCAGGGTGCGAAGCCCGAGCCGGTGTCGATGGACGAGGCCCGGGCGTACGAGTTCTCGGACCTCGAACGGCGGTTCATCGCCGCGCGCACCGAGCGGCAGGCCTACGGGTCCCGCGACGAGGTGGCGGCGAAGATCAACGCCCTCGTCGAGTCCACCGGTGCGGACGGCGTGATCGTGTCGCCCGGGGCGGCGCAGGCGCGCTACCGGCACCAGGCGCTGGACGTCGTCGCGGCGCTGCACGCCGAGGGGCGGCTCGTGCGCGCCGGCGCCGCGGTCTAGCCGCGGGCGTCAGCCGAGCAGCCCGAGGCGGTTCGCGGCGGCGATCGCGCCGACGCGGGACCCGACGTCGAGCTTGCGGAACACGTTGTACACGTGCCGCTTCACCGTGCCGACGGCCAGCCCCAGGTCCGCGGCGATCTGCGCGTTCGACCGGGCCGCCGCGACGAGCCGCAGGACCTCGAGTTCGCGGTCGCTGAGCGGGGTGCCCGCCCGCGCCTCGGTGACCAGGTCCACCGGGAACGTCACGGGCGCGGCGTCCTTCCGTGTCGCCCGGACGATGCGGTCGACGAGCTCGCGGCTCGGGGTGTCCTTCGTCACGAAGTCGACCGCGCCGGCGTCGAGCAGCGCCCGGCGCAGGACGGCGTCGCGGTGCATCGTCAGCACGACGACCCGGATGTGCGGGTGGGTGCGGCGCACGGTCGCGATCGTGGTCCGTGCCGGCGGTCCGTCCAGTTCGACGTCGAGCAGCAGGACGTCGATCGCCGCAGCCTCGGGAGAGCCGAGCACGTCGGCCGGGCGCTCGCCGTGCGCGACCACGCGGATCGTCGGGACGGCGGCGAGCAGCGTCGCGAGGCCTTCGCGGAAGAGCCGGTGGTCGTCGACGAGCGCCACGTGGGTGATGCCGGTCACGCGGACCCCCTCGGAAGGGTCAGACGGACGGTCGTGCCTGCGCCGGGAGCGCTCTGTACGTCGAGGCGGGCGCCGAGCACGCCCGCCCGCTCGCGCATGGTGTGCTGCCCGAGACGTCCCTCGGCGTCGGTGCCCGTGACGAAGCCCGGACCGTCGTCGTGCACCGTGACGACCACCGCCGTGTCGGACCACACGAAGGAGACTGTGGCGGTCGACCCGGGTGCGTGCTTGCGCCGGTTGGTGAGCGCCTCGAGCAGGATCGTCAACGCCTCCTCGGCCTTCCAGTTCGGCAGCGTGCCCGCGACGCCGGTGGTCGTGATCGTGAGTCGGTCGTCCCCGGGGAAGAGGTCGTCGACGTGGCGGCGCAGCGCGTCGTCCAGCCGGTCGTCGCCGACCCGCGCGTGCAGGGCGACCGCGAGGTCCTGCACGTCGGCCAGTGCAGCGCGCAGGAGCCGTCCGGCGGCCTCCAGCTGGTGTGTCCGGTCTGGAGCCGGGGGGTCGGTGAGCAGCACGAGGTCGAGTCGCTGCAGGCCGGCCAGCACGCCGTGGGCGACGCGGTCGTGCAGGTCGCGGGCGATCTGTGCCCGCGAGTCGAGGTTCGTCGTCGTGACCCGCTGCCGAAGTGCCTCGGTGTAGGCGATGGCACCCGCCGGGAACCGGCTCCAGACGCCGGCGTGCAGGGCGCGGGTCGCGCGGAGCACCTCCTCCGTCGTGCGCGCACCGACCTCGTCGACGAACACCGGCAGGTAGGCGTCGAAGAGCATCTCGGCGGCGAGCATCGCACCGGCCGGGTGCTGGGCGTGCTCGGCGTGCAGGGCACCGGTCGCGAGGTGGTCGGGGTCGAGGTACCGGTCGCTGACGATGCTGTCCGCTCCGGCGTCCGAGGCATACCGCTCGTGCGCGTCGGCGACCATCGACGTGACGTTCTCGACCAGGCTCTGTGCGAGCACCGGGTCGTCGGCGAGGTCCGGGAAGCGGGTCCCGATCTCGTGCAGGACGGCGGCGAGCGGCGCGGGGATGGTCATGACGGTTGTGAGCGTAGCGGGGGAGCGGCGCCGGAGGAGTGCCCGAGGGGGACGGTGTGCCGGTGGACACAGTCTCGACGGGGTCGGTCACGCCGGCCGCGGGTCCGTCAGCCAGAGCACGAGCAGGAGTCCGAGCGGCACGGCCCCGATCAGCACGGACCACGACCAGCGTGTGCGTACGGATCGTCCGCTCAGCACGACCGACGTCATCGCGAGCACCGCGCCGACGACGACGTGCGTCCCCCAGAGAGCCGCGCCGGTCCGGAACGAGACGGCATCATGCCCCGATGGTGTGCCTTGGGGGAGCGTCAGGGCCAGGACCGGGACAGCGGCGAGACCGAGCAGGAGCCACCCGATCCACAGCGCGGCGTGCCCTGCCGACCGGGGGAGGACCGGACGGAGTGCGGCGACCGCGGCGGGTGGGAGGACGATGAGCGGGAGCAGGAGCAGACCGGCCCCGGCGTAGGTCCGGCCGGGGTCCGCCGACGGACCGACGCTGAGCGGGAGCAGCACGTTCCAGAGGTACGCGGCGACCAGCACGGCGGGCACGAGTGCCAGGACGACCACCGAGGCGAGGACCCGGAGGACGATGCGGATCGAACGAGGCACGCTGCGACGGTACGGCCGACCGAGCGGCGAGTGCGAGCCGAGTGCGGCTGGTGTGCCGGTGGACACAGCGCGGCGACGCGGGAAGAGCAGAAGCCCGGGTCCGAGGACCCGGGCTTCTTCACTGTCTCAACACAGTGTCGGGGTGACAGGATTTGAACCTGCGACCTCCTCGTCCCGAACGAGGCGCGCTACCAAGCTGCGCCACACCCCGCGGTGTGGTCACTCCGTACCGGAGCAACCCCAGAAGTCTATCCGATGTTCGGGGGTGCTCGTGACCATCCGGCGAACTCCCGGGCGCGTCGCCCGAGGGGGCTCAGCCGGTCCGAGCCGTGAGCGTGACGACGACGGCTTCGGGACGGACGGCGAACCGCACGGGCGCGTAGATCGACGTGCCGAGGCCGGCCGAGACCTCGAGCCAGGTCCAGTGCCCACGGTGCTGCCACTTGTGCAGGCCGCTCGCGTACCGACGCGGGAGGTCGCAGTTCGTGACCAGTGCGCCCACACCCGGGACGGCGACCTGCCCACCGTGGGTGTGCCCGGCGAAGACCACGTCGGCGCCCTGGGTGACGAAGGCATCGAGCACCCGTCGGTACGGCGCGTGCGTGATGCCGATCGCGACCGGGGACGGGCCGTCCTCGTCCTCCGACCAGGGGACGTCGCTCCGCATCTCGTCGACGTTCGTCGGGAGGAGGTCGAGGCGGTCCCAGCCGCGGTGGGCATCGGACGTGCCGAAGAGCTCGAGCCGCGAGCCACGCAGTTCGATCGCGTGCGCCCGGTCGTTGACGTCGAGCCAGCCGAGGGACTCGAAGAACGCCGTCTGCCGGTCGATGTCGAGCTCGACGGGACGGCGGTCCGAGTGGCCACGACTCGGACCGGAGAAGTACTTCAGCGGGTTGCGCGGGGTGGGCCCGTAGAAGTCGTTCGATCCGTAGGCGAACGCACCGGGGACGCCGCGGAACGGCTCGAGGGCGTACTCGACCGCCGAGTTGGCCGTGGCGTGCCCGAGGTTGTCCCCGGTGTTCACCACGAAGTCCGGCTCGACGAGGCTGAGGTCCCGCAGCCACTGCTGCTTGTCCGCCTGCCACGGTGCCATGTGGATGTCGGACAGGTGCAGGACGGTGATGTCCCGCGAACCGACGGGCAGCACGGGGACGGTCTCCCAGCGCAGACCGAAGCGGCGACGCTCGACGAGGGAGCCCCACGCCGCCGTCGCCGCTCCGGCTGCCGCGCCAGCTGCGAGGACCCCGAGCGTGGCGCGGCCGCGACTCACTTGCAGTCCTTCGGCGCCTTGCCGTTCTTGTCGCCGTAGAGCTTCAGCGACACCGGGGTGTCCTTCGTCGCGGCCGTGCCCGGGGCCGGGGCGACCGCGGCGACCTTGCACTGGTCCTCGTCGGCACCCTTGGCGTACTCATCGAGCACGGAGACGTTCGTGAAGCCGGCGTTGCCGAGTTCCGAGCGGGCGTCCTGCAGGCTCTTGCCCGGGAGGTTCGGCACCTTCGTCTGCGAGCCGTCCGAGGTGTACACCGTGACGCTCGCCCCCCGCGACAGGAACGAACCGGGCGTCGGTGACGTCGAGGACACGGTTCCGGCGGCCCCGGAACCCGGCTGCGCCCCGCCGTCGACGTAGTTGAAGCCGGCGTTGGCGAGGGTCGAGCGGGCGTCCGCGGCAGACTTGCCGGTCACGTCGGGGACCTGGAGGCTGTTGCCGCGGATCGCGGTCGGGGCCGGGTCGGTGAAGACGCCGCCCGGGTAGGCCGCGTTCACCGGCGTCTGCGCCTGGCGCCACACGTCGGCACGGACGCCGGCGTAGGTACCGTTCACACCGTTCGAGAAGTGCCGGAGGTTGAGCTTCTTGCCGTTCGTGTTGCCCTGCCAGTACGCGGTGGCGACGCGGGTGCTCGCGCCCACGAGCCAGATCTGCTCGGCCTCGTCGGTGGTTCCCGTCTTGGCGAACATCTGGGTGCCGTCGTAGGTCTGGGCGCCTCGGGCGGTACCGCTCGTGATCGTGCGCTTCATGGCGTAGACAGCGGTCTGGGCGACGGCCGGGTCGACAGCCTGCTTGCAGTCCTTCGTCTGGCCGCCGAGCTTCTTGCCCTCCGGGTCGGTCACCTGGTCGATCGCCGTCGGTGCGCAGAAGATGCCGTTGTTCGCGATGCCGGCGTAAGCGGCGGCCATCGTCAGCGGGGCGATCTCGTTCGTCCCGAGGATGAACGACGGGTTCTTCCGCAGCTCGGTGGCATCGGCGCGGTGCACGCCGAAGTTCTCTGCCATCGTCTTGATGTCGCAGAGGTCGAGCTTCTGGGCCATCGAGGCGAAGGCACCGTTGATGGAGCCGGCGGTCGCGCCGATGACGCTGTAGTTGCCGTTCTCACCGGGGGAGTCGTTCGACACCTTGAACTGCGTGTAGTCCGTCGCGCCGCAGATCGTCCACGGGGACACGGTGCGGGCGGTGCCGTTCACGGTCTCGTTGAGACCGTGGCCGGACTTGATCCAGTCGAGCAGCGTGAACGCCTTGAACGTCGACCCGGTCTGGAAGCCCTTCGAGCTGCCGTACTTCTCGTCCACGGAGTAGTTCAGCGACGTCGAGGTGGGCGCCGACTTGAGCGACTGGTCGAAGTCCTTGTTCTGGGCCATGGTCAGGATGCGGCCCGTGCCGACCTCGACCGAGTCGAGCGTCGCACCGAGTGCGATGCGCGTCTCCGCCTTGTTGTCGTACGTGTTGAGGATCTGCTTCTGCGCGGCGTTCAGACCGATGTCGAGCGTGGTCTGGATCTGGTACCCACCGTTGCGCCAGGCGGTGTCGCGTTCCTTCTGGCTCGCGCCGAGCTGCGACATCTCCTTGACGACCTTGACGGCGTAGTCGCAGAAGAACTGGGAGCCGTCGCCGACCGATGCCCGGCAACCCTGCGACGGAGCGGTCAGCTTGACGTAGTCCTTCGGGTTCGCCGCGACGGCCTGGTCGTACTCGGCCTTCGTCAGGTGCTTCTGCGCGTACATCGACTTGAGGATGACGTTGCGGCGCGCGACGTTCGCCTCGTACTTCGACGGGTTCGAGAGGTTGCGGGCCTCGGGGTACTGCACGATCGCGATGAGCGAGGCCGCCTCGGCCGGGCTCAGGTCGGTCGCGTTCTTGTTGTAGTAGTGCTGCGCGGCGGCCTGCACGCCGTAGGTCTGGTCGCCGAAGTACGCGATGTTGAGGTACCCGGTGAGGATCTCCTTGTGCGAGTACTTCTTCGCGAGCCCGATCGCGAGCTTCATCTCCTCGAGCTTGCGGGGGATGGTCTGCTCGGTCGCGTCGGCGTAGGCCTTCTGCTGCTCCTCCTTCGTGGGGAGCTCCAGCGCCTGGTTCATCTTGATGTTGCGGACGAGCTGCATCGTGAGCGTCGAACCGCCACCGGAGTCGCCCAGGCCGCCGGCGATGCTGCCCACACCGGCGCGGACGAGCGAGGTCATGTCGACGCCGCCGTGGTCGTAGAAGCGCTTGTCCTCGCCGTCGATCGCGGCGTTCTTCAGCTGGTCGCTGATCTGCTCGTACTTCAGCTCCTGACGGTTCTGGTCGTAGACCGTCGCGAAGTGGACCGACTTGCCGCCCTTGTAGGCGTACAGCTCGTTGCGCTGCGGGAGGTCACCGATCTCGATGTACTCCGGGAGCGACTCGAACACGCCGATCGTCGAGGTCGTGGTCACACCGGCCACCGCGATCGCCGGCGTGACACCGATCGTGACGAGGAGACCGGCCAGCGCGCTGAAGCCGACGAACCCGACGAAGGCGCCGATCGCGGAGGCAGGCTTGGTCCGCGAGGCAGACGACTTCTGGGCAGACATAGGATGCAGCCTAAACGACACCGCCGACGGGAAGGCTGGCAAGGGACTCCATGATGCGCTGGGAATACCGCACGACGCCGCTGATCATCCACAACACGACCGCGATCCTCAACAACTTCGGTGACGAGGGTTGGGAACTCGTGCAGGTCGTCACCGGCCCGGAGGGCGGCCTGGTGGCCTACCTGAAGCGCCCCAAGGCCGACGCGTGACCGTCGCCGCCCGCCTCGACGAGCTCGGGCTGACCCTGCCCCCGGTCGCGGCTCCGGTCGCGGCGTACGTCCCGGCGGTGCTGAGCGGTCGGTGCGTGTACACGGCCGGGCAGCTGCCCTTCGTCGACGGTGCGCTGCCCGTGACGGGCAAGGTCGGTGCCACGGTCGACGCGGACACCGCGACCGCCGAGGCGCGGACCGCCGCGCTCAACGCGCTCGCGGCCGTCGAGTCGGTCGCCGGCTCGCTCGACCGGGTCGCACGCGTCGTCAAGGTCACGGTCTTCGTCGCCTCCGACCCGACCTTCACCGGGCAGCCCGGGGTCGCGAACGGCGCGTCGACGCTCGTCGGCGAGGTCTTCGGCGACGCCGGTGTCCACGCGCGCAGCGCGGTGGGCGTCGCCGTGCTGCCGCTGGACGCGCCCGTCGAGGTCGAGCTGGTGGTGGAGCTCACCGACTGACGGACCGTCACCGACGCACGTCACGCGAGCCGCGCCTCCCGTCCGACCCGGTCGGGAGGCGCGGCTCGCGTCGTGCGGGCTACATGAGTTCCGCGATGGTCGCCATGATCGTCGGGTCGGCCAGCGTGGTCGTGTCGCCGATGCGGCGGCCTTCGGCCGCGTCGCGGAGGAGGCGACGCATGATCTTGCCGGAGCGGGTCTTCGGCAGTTCCGGCACGATCACCACCTGGCGCGGCTTCGCGATCGCACCGATCCGCTGGCCGACCCAGTTCCGGAGCTCCGCGGCCGTCGCGTCGCGGTCGACGCCCTCTGCCGCCTCGGCGGTGAGGATGACGAACGCGACGACGGCCTGCCCGGTGGTCTCGTCCGCCGCACCGACGACCGCGGCCTCGGCGACGCCCTCGTGCCCGACCAGGGCGGACTCGATCTCGGCCGTCGAGAGCCGGTGGCCGGACACGTTCATGACGTCGTCGACGCGGCCCTGCACCCAGATGTCGCCCTGTCCGTCGAGTCGCGCGCCGTCGCCGGCGAAGTAGCGACCGGGGAAGCGGCTCCAGTACGTCTCGACGAAGCGGTCCGGGTCGTTCCAGATGCCGCGCGCCATCGACGGCCACGGGTCGGTGATCGTCAGGTAGCCGCTCTCGCCCGGTTCGGCGCGGTGGCCGTCCTCGTCGACGATCTCGGCGGTGATGCCCGGGAGGGGGGTCTGCGCCGCCCCCGGCTTGAGCTTCGTCACGCCGGGGAGCGCGGAGATCATGATCGCGCCGGTCTCGGTCTGCCACCAGGTGTCCACGATCGGGGTGCGGTCGTGGCCGATGACCTGCCGGTACCACTGCCAGGCCTCGGGGTTGATCGGCTCGCCGACGCTGCCGAGCAGACGCAGGGTCTCGAGGCTGCGGGCCTCCGGGATCTGGCGGCCGGCCTTCATCGCGGCGCGCACCGCGGTCGGCGCGGTGTAGAGGACCGTGACGCCGTAGGCGTCGACGAGGTCCCACCAGCGGCCGGGCTGCGGCTCGTCCGGCGTGCCCTCGTAGAGCACCTGCGTGACGCCGTTCGCGAGCGGGCCGTAGACGACGTAGGTGTGCCCGGTGATCCAGCCGATGTCGGCCGTGCACCAGTAGACGTCCTTCTCCGGGTGCATGTCGAAGACGTTCTTGTGCGTGTACGCGGCCTGCGTCAGGTAGCCGCCGGAGGTGTGCACGATGCCCTTCGGCTTCCCGGTCGTGCCCGAGGTGTAGAGGATGAAGAGCGGCGTCTCGGCCGGGAAGGCCTCGGGCTCGTGCTGCTCCGATGCCTTCGCGAGCTCGTCGTGCCACCACAGGTCGCGGTCGTTCCAGGCGATCTCGTTCTCGCCGCGCCGGACGACGAGCACGTGCTCGACGCTGTCCGTGCCCTCGCCCTCGAGGGCCTCGTCCACCGCGGGCTTGAGGGGTGAGACCGCGCCGCGGCGCCAGCCGCCGTCGGCGGTGACGACGAGCTTCGCGCCGGCGTCCTCGATGCGGGCACGGAGGCTCTCCGCGCTGAACCCGCCGAACACGACGGAGTGCACGGCGCCGATCCGGGCGACGGCGAGCATCGTGACCACGGCCTCGGGGATCAGGGGGAGGTACACCACGACGCGGTCGCCGCGCCCGACGCCGAGCGACTCGAGCATGTTGGCGGCGCGCTGCACGTCCGCGGTCAGCTCGGCGTAGGTGATGGTGCGGGTGTCCCCGCGTGCGCCCTCGAAGTGGATCGCCACCCGGTCGCCGAGACCGGCGCGGACGTGGCGGTCGAGGCAGTTCTCGGCCACGTTGAGGGTGCCGTCGGCGAACCACTTCGCGAAGGGGGCGTCCGACCAGTCGAGGGTCTGGGTGAACGGCGTCCGCCAGTCGAGCAGGGTGCGGGACTGCTCCGCCCAGAACGCCTCACGGTCGGCACGCGCGGCGTCGTGCAGGTCCTCGTGCGCGATCGCGTCGGCCACGAACTCGGGCGAGGGCGGGAAGGTCTCCTCCGCGCCGTCGTGCCGGGAGTCGGTCTGGGTCGGGGTGGACATCGGTGTCCTTTCGCGTCGTTGCGGCGGAGGCGGTGGCGGTGGCCCGTCGGGCGATCGGCCGGTCGTCGGGTGGGCGGTCGGCGGTCGCTCGGCGGTCGTCGGGCGGTCGCTCGGCGGTCGTCGGGCGGTCGCTCGGCGGTCGTCGTGCAGTCGGAGACTACCCCCGGGTCACCCCTCCCGCGGGACCCGTGACGCGGTGCACACCCGCACCCCGCGGGCGGGCCTCGAACGGGCTGCTCGACTTCGCGTCCGGGACTTGTCAACGAGCACCCGTGATGGGGTACAGTTGATCCTGCCGGACTCGTTTCCGGTGGCAACGGCTCGGATTCCCCCCAATCCACCGATGTCCAGGCGGCACCAGTTCCCCCCAACCGGTGCCGCCTCTTCTGTTCTCCGGGCACGTGGCCCGTCGAGGCCGTCGTGCGCACACCTGTCGGTGGCGCAGATCGGCATGGAATCGGGGAACGGTGGACAGGTCTGTCCATGCTTGCGCATCGACCCCCTCCCCGTCCCCGTTCCGGCTCGGATCGGCTTGCGCGACGGGTGTCGTCGACTGTTCGGCGCCAGGCACCGCGCACGCTCCGAGGCCTCCCGCAACACTGAGCGGGGTACGGGTTTGTGGAACGGGGGACAAAACCTCCCGTTGCTCAGGAGGAAATCAACTGTCCACAGCTGCGCACGGGCCATCGCTGACGCGCTGCAGGCGCTCGTACGGTCGCCGACATGCACCGTCACCGGGCCGACACGCCCTTCCTCCCCGGCGTCCGCGCGGCCACCAGACGCCGCGGCATCGCCGCCGCCGAGTTCGAGGAGCTCGCCGGACTCGTCGGTGACGCCGACGTCACCGACGTGCTCGTCGTCGGTGGCCTCGGGACCTGGATCGACCGCGGTCGCGGGCTGGAACGGCGGGGCCCTGACCTGCCGGAGCAGCGTGTCCGTGAGCTCGCCGCGGCGCTCGTGGCCCGCGGCGGGCGGCACGTCGACGAGACCACGCCGTGCGTCGACGTCCGGCACGGCGACGGCATCCGCGTCCACGTGGTGCTCGCGCCGGTGTCGGTCGGCGGGACCGCACTGTCCGTCCGGCTGCCGCGGTCCGCGCCGCCGTCGCTGGCAGACCTCGAGCGCAGCGGGGCCTTCGAGGTGGTCCCGCGTTCCGTGCTCGAGGACGCCGTCGTCGCGAGGCGCAACCTGCTCGTCACCGGAGCGACCGGCAGCGGGAAGACCACACTGCTCGCCGCGGTGCTCGGGGCCGTCCCGCACGCCGAACGGATCGTCACGGTCGAGGACGTCGCCGAACTCCGCATCCACCACCCGCACGTCGTCGCACTCGAAGCCCGACAGCCCAACGCGGAGGGTGTCGGGGGGATCGACCTCGGACGGCTCGTGCGCGAGGCACTGCGCATGCGGCCCGACCGGCTCGTCGTGGGGGAGTGCCGCGGCGCCGAGGTGCGGGACCTGCTCGCGGCGCTCAACACCGGCCACGAGGGCGGTGCCGGGACCGTGCACGCCAACGGCCTCGCCGAGGTCCCGGCACGGCTCGAGGCGCTCGGGGTGCTCGCCGGCCTGGGGCCCGAGGCGCTTGCACGGCAGGCGGAGAGCGCGGTCCACCTCGTGGTGCACCTGGAGCGCCGGAACGGGGTGCGGCGGGTCGCCGGCGTCGGTGCGCTGGGGACCGGGCCGGACGGGAGGCTCGAGGTGCGTCCGGTGGGCGGGATGCGACCGTGAGGTGGCGGGGCGCTCGACGTGCGTCCGGTGGGCGGGCTGCGTTCGCGAGGTGGCGAGGCGCAGCGCGCGGCACCTCCGGCTCGTTCGCGGGCGGAGCGGCGTCCGGCCCCGGCGCGGTGGGCGTGAGCCCCGGTCCGTGCGTGGCGGTGGCCGGGACCGGACGCGCACGATCGTGCGCCGGCGGTGGCCCTCCGGCGCGCCTCCACGGTGCCGCAGCGGCGCGGCTGCTCGACCAGGTCGCATCCCTGGTGTCCGCTGGACTGCCGCCGCCGCGCGCGTGGGAACTCGTCGGTGGGTTCCCCGACGTCGGAGCCCCCGGTGTCGGCGACCCTGACGCGCCCGACCGCGCCTGGCGGGACGTCGCTGCCGTGCTCCGTGTCGCCGAGCGCGTCGGTGCGCCCTCGGCCGTCACGCTCCGGGCGCTCGCCGGGGCCCTGCGCCGCTCCGCCGCCGCCGACCGTGCCGTCCGGGTCGCGCTCGCCGGCCCGAGGCAGAGCGCCAGGGTCGTCCTCGCCCTCCCGCTCTTCGGGCTGGCGCTGGGGAGTGCATGGGGTGTCGGCGCGATCGAGGTGCTCGTCAGCACGCCGGTCGGATGGGGCTGCTCCCTCGCCGCAGCGCTCCTCGTCGCCGTGGCGCGTCGGTGGACCAGGGCGCTCGTGCGATCGGCCACGCCGGACGGGCGGGTGCCCGGGGTCCTGCTCGACGCGTGGGCCGTCGCCGTGACGGGCGGCGGCTCGTGGGCGTCCGGGGGCGCGGCGGTCGAGGCGGCCTTCGCCGATCGACCCCCGACCGACGCCGACCCGGCCGACGAGGGTGCGCGCCTCCGCGAGGTGCTCTCGCTCGCCCAGCGCGCCGGCGTGCCGGCCGCTGCGCTGCTCCGCGCCGCGGCGGAGGACGTGCGCGACGAGGCGGCGGCTGCCGGGCTCGCGGCGGCGGAACGGCTCGCGGTGCGACTCGTCCTGCCGCTCGGCGTCTGCGTCCTCCCGGCCTTCGTGCTCGTCGGGGTCGTGCCCGTGGTCGTCGGGGTCCTCTCCTCCACCACCGCCGGTCTCGGATGACCCGTCCACAGATGCCGTCGGCGGGCAGCCTGCGGCGAGGGGGATCGCGACGCTGGAGTCACACCGACAGAGAGGAACCGATCATGACCGACCAGACCACGACGACCGACGGAACGCTGCCGACGACGGAGCAGCACCGGACGGACTGCGCTCGCACGCGGAACGCGGTCGTCGCACGACTGCGCGACGACCGCGGATCGGCGACCGCCGAGTACGCCGTCGTCATCCTCGCGGCGGTCGCGTTCGCCGGCGTGCTCGTCGCGGTGATGCGATCGGGTGAGGTCCAGACCGTGCTCTCGGAGCTCGTCCGTGGTGCGCTCTCGCTCTGACGGGGTGGACGGCCACGACGGGGAACGCGGCAGCGTGACGGTCGAGTTCGCCCTCGTGCTCCCCGTCGTCGCCCTCGTGCTCACCGCCCTCGTCGCGGCCGTCCTCGTGGTCGACGGCGTCGGACGGCTGCAGCTCACGGCGGCCACGGCCGCACGCGCACTCGGGCGCGGCGATCACGACGCGGCCCGCGCCGCGGTCGCCGGAGCGGGCGCGGACGTGGTCCTCGCCGTGCGACACCGTCCCGGCATGGTCTGCGCCGAGGTGTCCGCCGTGGGGACCGGTCCCTTCGCGGTCGTGCCCCGGCGGGCGACCGCCTGCGCGGGGGAGGACGGCCGGTGACGGGTGACGACCGCACCCAGCGAGGCGACGCGCGAGACGGCGGGAGCGCCACGGTCGTCATGGCCGCCGTGCTCGGGGTCGCGGTGCTGCTCGTGACCGCCGCGCTCGCCGCGGCCGGAGCGCGGGCCGCCACCGTGCGGGCGCAGGGCGCTGCCGACGCGTCCGCGGTGGCTGCGGCGGCCGCACTCAACGGTCTGCTCCCGGGCGAGGCCTGCGCGGTCGCCGACCGTCTCGCACGGGCGAACGGCGTGTCCCTGACGGCCTGCACCACCGCTGCCTCGTGCGCCAGGGTGCGCGTCGTGGTCGGTCGCGCACCGTTCGCCGTCGGCGCAGCCGCGGTCGCCGGTCCCGCGGACGACCAGCACGAACACTATGTGTATGGTGTGCACGTCGGCCCCGGTCATCGATGTCCAGGTCGATCCGGACGCACGAGTGGTCCCGGGCCGACGAGCACCATCGATCAAGGAGACACGTGCCAGGCACGAAGAAGCTCGTGATCGTCGAGAGCCCGGCGAAGGCGAAGACGATCGCGCAATACCTCGGTGACGGATACGAGGTCCAGGCCTCGGTAGGACACATCCGTGACCTCGTCGAGCCGAAGAACCTCCCGGCTGAGCTCAAGAAGGGCTCGCTGGGCAAGTTCTCGGTGGACGTCGACAACGGCTTCGAGCCCTACTACGTCGTGTCCGACGCGAAGAAGAAGACGGTCTCCGAGCTCAAGCGAGCACTCAAGGACGCCGACGAGCTCTACCTCGCAACTGATGAGGACCGCGAGGGCGAGGCCATCGCGTGGCACCTGCTCCAGGTCCTCAAGCCGAAGGTGCCCGTCAAGCGGATGGTGTTCCACGAGATCACGAAGGAGGCCATCCAGCGCGCGCAGGAGGCCACCCGTGAACTCGACACCGCCCTCGTCGACGCCCAGGAGACCCGGCGCATCCTCGACCGCCTCTACGGGTACGAGGTCTCCCCGGTCCTCTGGCGGAAGGTCGGCCCCGGCCTCTCCGCCGGCCGCGTGCAGTCGGCGGCGACCCGGCTCGTGGTCGACCGTGAACGCGAGCGCCTGGCGTTCGTCTCCGCCAACTACTGGGACCTCAGCGCCCGGTTCGAGAAGGCGGGCGACTCGGCGTTCGGCGCCCGTCTCGCACGGATCGGCGGCACCCGTGTCGCCTCCGGTCGTGACTTCGACGACCGCGGCGCGCTGAAGGGCGAAGCCGTCCGTCTCGACGAGGCCTCGGCCGCGTCCCTGACGGGCGTGCTCGAACGTGCCGGTGACGCCGTCGTCCGCAGCGTCGACTCGAAGCCGTACACGCGCCGGCCCGCGGCACCGTTCACGACCTCCACGTTGCAGCAGGAGGCCGCCCGCAAGCTCCGCTTCTCGGCGCGCCAGACCATGAGCGTCGCGCAGTCGCTCTACGAGAACGGCCACATCACGTACATGCGGACCGACTCGGCCTCGCTCTCGCAGCAGGCCCTGACGGCGGCACGGAAGCAGGCCGCGGCGCTCTACGGTCCCGAGACGGTGCCGGACAAGCCGCGCTCCTACGCCGGCAAGAGCAAGAACGCGCAGGAGGCGCACGAGGCGATCCGTCCCGCCGGCGACACCTTCCGCACCCCGTCCGAGATGAACGGTGTGCTCCGCGGCAACGACTGGAAGCTCTACGACCTCATCTGGAAGCGCACGGTCGCCTCGCAGATGGCGGACGCCAAGGGCTCGACGGCGTCGGTCGTCCTCGGCCTGACCTCGACCGAGTCGGTCGAGGGACTCGCGGTGACGGCGAACGGCACGGACGCCGAGTTCACCGCGTCCGGCACGGTGATCACGTTCCGCGGCTTCCTCAACGCGTACGAGGAAGGCCGCGACGAGGACCGCCACGAGGGCGGCGGCGACGGCTCCGGCGACGCCAAGCTCCCGCAGATGACCGAGGGTGACCACCTCGGTGTCAGCGACGTCGAGGCCAAGGGCCACGACACCTCTGCTCCGCCGCGGTACACCGAGGCCAGCCTGGTGAAGACGCTCGAGGAGCTCGGCATCGGCCGGCCGTCGACGTACGCGGCGATCATCTCGACGATCATGGACCGCGGGTACGTCACCCAGCGCGGCAGTGCCCTCGTGCCGAACTGGATCGCGTTCAGCGTGGTCCGGCTCCTCGAGGACCACTTCGCCGACCTCGTGCAGTACGACTTCACGGCCGGCATGGAAGAGGACCTCGACCGGATCGCGAGCGGCGAGGCCGACCGCATCGACTGGCTCAAGGGCTTCTACTTCGGCGGCGGCGACCACCGCGGTCTCCGGACCGTCATCGACAACCTCGGCGAGATCGACGCGCGTGACATCAACTCGGTCGAGCTCTCGCCCGGTCTGACCCTCCGTATCGGCCGCTACGGCCCGTACATCGAGGTGCCGAGCGACGACCCGGAGAAGCCGCGGCGCGTCAACGTGCCCGAGGACCTCGCACCCGACGAGCTGACTGCCGAGAAGGCGCGCGAGCTCGTTGAGGCACCCGTCGTCGGCGACCGCGTGGTCGGCATCAACCCGGAGACCGGCAAGGAGGTCCTCGCGAAGGACGGCCGGTTCGGTCCCTACGTCACCGAGCGCACCCCCGAGCCCGAGCCGCAGGTCGACCAGGCCACCGGCGAGGTCCTCGAGGCGGCGGCGACGCCGGCTGCCGAGACCACGGCGACGGCGGCGGACGACGCCGGGGTGACGGGCGCCACGAAGGGCACGACGGCGAAGAAGGCCCCGGCCAAGAAGACCACGAAGAAGGCTGCTGCGCCCAAGGAGCGCACCGCGTCGCTCTTCAAGTCGATGGATCCGCAGACCGTGGACCTCGAGACCGCGCTCAAGCTGCTCGACCTGCCCCGCGTCGTCGGGAACGACCCGGAGTCCGGCGAGGAGATCACGGCGCAGAACGGTCGCTACGGCCCGTACATCAAGAAGGGCACGGACACCCGGACGCTGCCGAGCGAGGACGCGATCTTCGACGTCGATCTCCCCGGCGCGATCGAGCTGTTCGCCCAGCCGAAGTACGGCGGACGTCGAGCCGCGAGCGCCGCGCTCAAGGAGTTCGACGCCGACCCGGTCTCCGGCAAGCCGATCAAGATGAAGGACGGCCGGTTCGGTCCGTACGTCACCGACGGTGAGACGAACGCGACGATCCCGCGTGGCGAGGACATCGAGACCGTCGACCATGCGCGCGCCGTGCAGCTCATCGCCGACAAGCGCGCCAAGGGCCCGGTGAAGAAGAAGGCTCCGGCGCGGAAGGCGCCGGCCAAGAAGAAGTGACCGGTCGGTTCTTCACGCTCGAGGGCGGCGACGGAGCGGGCAAGACCACGCAGGCCGAGCTCTTGACGGCCTGGCTGACCGAGCACGGCCGCACCGTGGTGCGGACCCGCGAGCCCGGGGGCACCGACCTCGGGGTGCGGATCCGCGACATCGTGTTGCACGAGCGCGGGCACGTCGCTCCGCGCGCCGAGGCCCTGCTCTACGCAGCAGATCGCGCGCACCACGTCGAGACGCTCGTGCGTCCGGCGCTCGACCGTGGCGAGGTCGTCCTGCAGGACCGCTACATCGACTCGTCGGTCGCCTACCAGGGCGTCGCGCGGGGTCTCGGGGCCGAGCACGTGCGCCAGGTGTCGGACTGGGCAGCTGGGGGCCTCGTCCCCGACCTCACGATCCTGCTCGACCTCGACGTCACGGTCGGTCGCGCCCGGGTCGCTGCGGCGCGCGGCGACACCTTCGACCGCCTCGAAGCCGAGGCCGAGGCCTTCCACGAGACCGTCCGCCGGGCGTTCCTCGACATGGCGGCCGCCGAACCGGACCGCTTCCTCGTCGTCGACGCCGCAGCCTCGACCGACGAGGTCCAGCGAGTGATCCGTGCCGCCGTCGGTCCGCTCGTCGGCGTCGCGTCGGCATGACGGTGGCGGCTGACAGGATGGCGGCATGAGCGTCTGGGACGGCCTGACCGGGCAGGAAGAGGCGGTCGCGTCCCTCCGGAACGCGGCCGAGGCGCCCGACGGCACCGGCGGGATGACACATTCGTGGCTCATCACCGGCCCGCCGGGGTCCGGTCGGTCGAACGTCGCCACGGCGTTCGCGGCGGCCCTCGTCGGCTCCGGCCCGGACGACGACCACACGCTGCGGCAGATCACCGCACGGACCCACCCGGACGTCTCGGTCCTCACCACGCAGCGCGTCATCATCACGATCGACGAGATCCGGCAGCTCGTGACGTCGTCGCACTACTCTCCCTCGGTCGGGCGCTACCGCGTCGTGATCATCGAGGACGCCGACCGGATGACCGAACGCACGTCGAACCTGCTCCTCAAGGCGCTCGAGGAACCGCCGGAGCGCACCGTGTGGATCCTCTGCGCCCCGAGCGAGGCCGACCTGCTGCCGACGATCCGGTCCCGCGTCCGCTCGGTGCGCCTCCGCGTCCCGGGCATCGAGTCGGTCGCCGACCTGCTCGTCGCCCGCACCGGCGTCGACCGGGCGCTCGCGATGGACGCCGCACGCCAGGCGCAGAGCCACATCGGCATGGCACAGCGGCTCGCCACGAGCGAGGACGCCCGCGACCGCCGACGCCGGACCCTCACGACCGTGCTCGGCGTGCAGACCGTCGGCGACGCGGTGATGGCCGCAGCGGAACTGCTGGCCGTCGCCGACGAGGACGCCAAGGCCATCACCCAGCAGCGCGATGCCGAGGAACGCGATGCTGCCCTCCGTTCCCTCGGGATCGAGCCGGGCGGCACGATCCCGCCGGCGCTCCGCTCTCAGCTCCGCGCGCTCGAGGACGACCAGAAGCGTCGCGCGACCCGCAGTCTGCGCGACGGTCTCGACCGCATCCTCGTCGACATCGCCTCGCTCTACCGTGACCTCCTGCTGCTGGGCCTCGGGGCACCCGCAGAGCCGGTGAACCTGTCGATGCGGGACCACCTCGATCGTGCCCTGCAGACGGTGCCGCCGGCCGCGGCGCTCGAGGTCCTCGACGCCGTGGCGCTCGCGCGGCAGCGGATCGCCGCGAACGTCGCGGCGCTCCTCGCCCTCGAGGCGCTCCTCGTCACGGTGGCGCGCGCATCGCGCTGACCCGGTCCCTGCCGGACGGCAGGAACGGTGCCAGTCGGCACCGCGCCTCCAGACCGTGGGTCTGTCGGACGGGAGGAACGGTGTCAGCCGGCACCGCGCCTCCAGACCGTGGGTCCGTCGGACGGGAGGAACGGTGTCAGCCGGCACCGCGCCTCCAGTCCGCAGACGGCCGTGGGACAATCCACGCATGTCCGACGCAGCACCCGGCCTGCGCGAGCGCAAGCGCCGCGCCACCCGACTCGCCATCCAGCAGGCAGCGCTGCGCATCGCGATCGAGGACGGCCTGCAGGCGGTCACCATCGACGAGGTCTCCCGCCGGGCCGACGTGTCGCCGCGCACCTTCTTCAACTACTTCCCGAGCAAGGAAGCGGCGATCCTCGGCGACGATCCGACGCTGCCGGACGACGAGCACCTCGCGGCGTTCGTCGCCGGCGGCCCCTCGGGAGACCTGCTCGGCGACCTCGGCGCGCTGCTCGTGCACTCGACACGGGAACTCATCGAGGAGCGCGCTCTGATCGAGGAGCGGCAGCAGGTGCTGCGCTCCGCGCCGGAGTTGTTCAGCCGTCGCATGGAGTCGATGAAGGAGTTCCAGGCGTCGATCGAGCGGGCGGTGGTCGCTCGGCTCGGGGAGCACGGCGAGCCCGCGGACGCCGAGGTGCGTCGCCGACGCGCGCGACTGGCATCGATGGTGGCTCTGGCGACCCTCCGGCACGCGTGGTGGGAGTGGTCGGAGTCGGGAGCGGACGGGCACCTGGTGGATGAGTTGGAACGCTCGTTCGGCGAGCTCGGTGTGCTGGTTTCGCGTTCGTTGGTGTGAACCTGTATAGTCGTTTCTCGTGCCGCTCCGGCCTTCCGGAGCGTCCGCCGCCTTAGCTCAGTCGGTAGAGCGATTCACTCGTAATGAATAGGTCGTCGGTTCGATTCCGACAGGCGGCTCCGAAACCCCCTTGTTCCCCCGGGAACAAGGGGGTTCTTCGTTGTCCCCAGCCCTCCCTGTTGCAGCCCGATCCACTCGTATTCTGGTATATCGTGGTCGCATCGGAACGGAGAGGGGCGATCGTGGGGGACCTGACCATCGACCTGTCGGTGATGCACGCCGTGTCGTCACAGGTGAAGGACGCCGAAGCCGAGTTCGCTTCGGAACGGGCGCTGTCGGCGGCGGACAGTGGGGCGTTCGGCGCCGACGTGGTCGCGACGGCGTTCCGCGCGGCGGCAGCGGCGCTCGACGCGATGGTCCGCTCGCTCGGGCAGAACGCGGCCGCGTTGAGCGAGTACGTGATCGAGGCGGCGTCGACCATCAGCCAGATCGACGCGGGCCTGGCACGGAGCGTGCAGTGACCACCGACCCGACCGTGGGGGACCCAGCCGGGGTCCGCGGCGTCGCACGCCTGCTCGAGCGGCACGCCGATGCGGTCCGCACCGGAGCACGACACGTGGTCGGTGCTGCGGAGACCGCGTCCACCGGGTGGGCGGGGAAGGCGCAGGGGCAGTTCCTCGCCGTCGCCGCGACCGTCCCGTCGTGTGCGCAGCGCGTCGCATCGCGGCTCGAGGCCGGAGCCACCGCACTGCGCGAGTACGCACGTGAGGTCCAGCAGATCCAGGACGAAGCCGACCGGCTACGGCGGGCGCAGCAGGCCGCCGACGACGACGCCGCTGCGAACGAGCGGGCGATCCGCGAGGTGTCGGAGACGGTGCAGTCCGCGGATGGCGTCGAGGCCGACACGGTCCGGTTGCACCAGTTGCAGAACGGCGCGGCCGGGATCGCGGGGCTGCAGGGCCGGCTGGACGCGCAGTGGGAGGAACTGGTCGCCCGGCGTGCTGCTGCGGACCGGCGGGCGGCGTCGGCACTCGAGGAGCCGGCGGTGGTCGGGAACCTGCGGTCCACAGCGGCGATCACGGCGATGAGCGACGAACGGTTCCTGGCGTGGCTCAGCACGTTGGACGAGGAGACCGTCGCCGCGGCTGTCGACGACCCGAACGTCGGCATCCGTCTCGCAGGCATGGACGCGACGGCTGTCGCTGCCTGGTGGAAGAACCTGCTGCGAGGGTCGAAGGACGCGCTGATCGCTGCGCTGCCGACGGTGATCGGCAACCTCGACGGTGTCGCGTACACGGACCGCGGGAAGGCGAACTGCCGGACGGTCGATCGAGCGTACCGACGCATCGAGCGGCGCACAGCAGAGCTCATCGGGATCGTGCATCGCGGTGGATCGCTCTCGGCTGCGCAGCGCGCCGAGCTGGAGACGCTGGCCGACCGGAAGCGCGCGATCGAAGCGATCCGCGCGACGATGGCGGACTCGACCGCGGATCAGCCGTACACGATCATCTCGCTGACACTCGGACGTCCGCCGCTCGCCGCGATCGCCGTGGGGGACTTGGACACGGCGACGCGAGTGACGACTGCCGTACCGGGGATGGGCACGACGGTCGAGGATGGCCTCCGGAGCTGGGCCGGAGCGGGTGCGAACCTCCGCGAGGCTCAGTTCGCGGCAGCGACGACGCTCGGCGTCGACCGGAACGTGGCGACGGTCGCGTGGGTGGGCTACGACACACCGGAGATGCCGCCACAGCTCGAGGTGATGTCGTCGGCCAAGGCGAAGGCCGGCGCCGTGCGGCTCGAGGCGTTCCTCGCAGGCGTCTCCGCCACCCGCGGGTGGCGGGCGGGGGACCACCTGTCGTTGGTCGGGCACTCGTACGGAACGACGACGGCGACGCTGGCGGCAGCGAAGACACCGGTCGACAACCTGACGTTGCTCGCGTCGGCGGGGGTCGACCGCTCGGTGCCGGACGTCTCTGCGCTGCACGTGCCGCCGGGGCACACCTGGGCGAGCCAGGCGAAGGACGACCTCGTCGCGAACATCGGGCGAGGGGTCGTCGAGGCGCAGGGTCCGTCGGGCGGCGGCCCCCAGCCCGAGCTCCGATGGGGGAACCGCTCGTGGGTGACGGCGCTCCCGAGTGAGCACCCGCTCAATCCGGGCAGTGTGCGCTGGGGCGCGCGGACGTTCTCCTCGGAGGACCAGACGGTCGACGGCGTGCACTACGACGGGTCGGACGGCCACGGAGCGACGCCTGCGACCGAGGCACTCGAGAACGGTCGCGCCGTCGAACAGCACGGGTACCTCGACCGTGGGACGTCGTCGCTCCGGAGCACCGCGTACACGAGCCTCGGCTACATGCCGGATGGGAAGCTGATCCCGTGAGACGACAGCGGAAGTGGCCGGCCGGTGTCGTGGCTGTTGCCGCACTCGTGCTCACCGGCTGCGCGTCGAACGGACACGGACAGGAGGAGAGCACGATGATCGAACACGCTGGAGCCTCAGCGCGGGACGAGTGGGACCACCTCAGCGCTCTGGTCGCGCAGACGCAGGCGATCATCGGCGGTACATGGCAACCCGTGGACTCGAGCGCGCGTGCCTGCGGAGACGGCGGAGCGCAATGGGGCCTCACCCGGGCCGGGCGGGGGACGTCGGTCGACGAACGAGACGTTCTCGTTCAGCAGGTCGAGCGGCTGTGGAGGACGAACGGCTGGACCCCTGAGCGGACTGCGATCGGGGGTGACGCTCCGGGCACGCAACTCCGCTTCCCCGCGGCCGGGGTGGACGACCGCGGGTTCTTCATCGAGTTGGGGTCGACCCGGCACGGTACTGCGATCCAGGCGCAGACGCCCTGCGCACCCGGGGACGTCGATCAGCTCAACGCCGAGCAGTACGCCTACGAGCACTCGCCCGGCGTCGAGCGGCCGCCGGGCCCCACGGACGGCTGAGCGGCCACCGTCCCCGGCAGCCGCTCAGTCATCCGACCCCGATCAGGGCAGGTAGTAGGTCGGGTTCGGCAGCTTGACGCTCCGGTCCGCCGAACCGCCGATCAGGTCGCTGTACTGGTCGCCGAAGTTGGCGACCACGTCGTACCGGCCGCCGGCGCGCGACTCGATGTGCGCACGGGTCTGCGACTTGTACTCGATCGTCGTGCACTTGGCGGCTGCGCAGGTGACGTACGACGGCTGCTGCGAGGCACCGACGCCGGTCCACTTCGTGTAGTAGGTCTGCGTGCCGTGCTTCGTGGCGCTGAACTGCGGGTAGCCGACCTCGTTGAGGTTGGCGATGGTCGCGGTCTTCTGGTCGTCGTTCCGACCGGTGAGCCCGATGACCGTGCAGCCGGAGCGCTCGGCGACGGACACGAGCGAGGTCATCGACGGGGTGGCGGGGAAGCGCTCGTCCTGCACCCACTCGTCCTGCAGCGTGGGGTCGAAGACGAAGTGCATGTCCGCGACCTCCATGTCGTAGGTCCAGAGCGTCGTGTCGTCGGCGTCGAGCACGATCGCGGGGTTGCGGTGCTGGCGGCTGGCGACGGCGCACTGGGCGGCGACGACGGGGGCCTGGCGGGCGACGATCGAGCGCATCTCGCGGATGTAGGGCGAGTCGGTCGTGTTCGCGATGCCCGTGCCGGGGTCGCCGTAGTAGGTCGCGATGGTCTTCTTGACGGAGTCGATGTTCGGGATGCCCTCGCCGCTCTGCGTCGCGCCGGAGGAGCCGTCGGCCGCCATCGTGAAGTGCGTGCGCGGGGCGAGCCGGGGCTCGTCGACGCCGGGCAGGTCGGCGGAGGGGAGGTAGTAGGTGGGGTTCGGGAGCTTCACCGAACGGTCGGCGTACCCGCCCTGCAGGTCGCTCCACTGGTCGCCGATGTTGAGCGCGATGTCGTAGCCGAGGTCCTGCTCGATGTGCTTGCGCGTGAGGGCCTTGTACTCGACGGTGGTGCACTTCGCGGTGGCGCAGGTGATGTACGACGGCTGCTGCGAGGCGCCGACGCCGGTCCACTTCGTGAAGAAGCGGTCTTCGGTGAACGCGGTGTAGCCGACCTTCGACAGGTTCTGCACGGTCGCGGTCTTCTGGTCGTCGTTGCGGCCGGTGAGACCGAAGATCGTGAAGCCCATCGCCTGGGCGCGGTCCACGAAGCCGACCATCGAGGGGGTGGCGGCGAAGCGCTCGTCCTGCACCCACTCGTCCTGGCGGGCGGGGTCGAAGACGAAGTGCATGTCCGCGACCTCCATGTCGTAGGTCCAGAGCGTGGTGTCGTCGGCGTCGAGCACGATCGCCGGCTTCTCGCCACGTCGGACGGCGGCGTCGTGGATGCGCTGCAGGCCGGCGCTCTGGCGGGCGACGATGCCCCGCATCTCACGGATGTAGGGCGAGTCGGTCGTGTTCGCGATGCCGGTCCCGGGGTCGCCGTAGTAGGTCGCGATGGTCTTCTTGACCGAGTCGATGTTGGGGATGCCCTCGCCGCCCTGCGTCGTCCCCGAGGAGCCGTCGGCCGCCATCGTGAACCGGGTCCGCGGTGTGAGTCCGGCGTCGGCGCCGTGTCCGTGGCCCGGCTGCGTCCAGCCGTGGCCGGGTGCGCCGTGGTCGGGGGAGCCCCAGCCGTGGGCGGCCGCCGGGCTGGTGCCGACGAGGGTGGTCGTGAGGACGATCGCCGCGCTCGTGGCGACGACGGAGAGGACGGATCGGCGCATGGAGACCTGATCACCTTCGACTCGGGGGACGACCCTCGATCAGGGGTCGAGCAGCACGCTAGCTGGCAACGAGCCGTGAAGTCCACACCGGAGTGCTGTGGGGAGGCGCCGGAGCGTCGGGTCGGTGCGCTGGTACACAGGGAGCATGACGGTTCGCTGGGGAGTCATCGGCACGGGCGGCATCGCACGCTCCTTCGTGGGCGACTGCGCCGCCGCGGGGATCGAGTTCGTCGCGGTCGGCAGCCGCACCGCCGAGGCAGCACGGGCCTTCGCGGACGAGTTCGGGATCCCCACGGCGCACGGCTCGTACGAGGACCTCGTGTCCGACGAGCAGGTCGACGCGGTCTACGTCGCGACGCCGCACTCCCGGCACGCGGCGGACGCGCTGCTCGCCATCGACGCGGGCAAGCACGTGCTCGTCGAGAAGGCGTTCACGATCACGGCTGCCGAGGCCAGGACGGTCGTGGACGCCGCCCGGCGCGCGGACGTCGCGGTGATGGAGGCCATGTGGACGCGCTTCCTGCCGCAGATGGCGATGATCCGCGAGCTCCTGGCCGAGGGGCGCATCGGCCGGCCGCGCGTCGTCGAGGCGACCCACCACCAGGCGCTGCCGTCCGACCCCGGACACCGGCTGAACGACCCCGCGCTCGGTGGCGGCGCGCTCCTCGACCTCGGCGTCTACCCGGTGTCGTTCGCGGTCGACGTGCTCGGTGCCCCGACGGACGTCGTCGCGGCCGGCACGCTGAGCGACCAGGGCGTCGACACCCAGATGGGCCTGGTGCTGACGCACGAGGGCGGCGCGCAGTCACTCCTGCACTTCGCCCTCGACGTCCGGAGTCCGAACACGGCGTCGATCGTCGGCGAGGACGGCCGGATCGACCTCGACGGCACCTGGTACACGCCGACGACCTGGCGCCTGCGCGACCGCGACGGGGCGGTGGTCGAGGAGTTCGACGGTCGCGAGGAACTGACCGGTTACGCGCACGAAGCTCGGGCCTTCGAGGCCATGGTCACGTCGGGCAACCACGAGGGCGGTCCGATGGACCCCGAGGAGACCATCGCGATCATGGCGCTGATGGACGAGGCGCGTCGGCAGGTCGGCGTCCGGTACACGGCGGATGCGGAAGACGGTCTGGAGGCTCCTCCCGCAGTTCCGTAGGCTGGTCACCGATGTCCGACCAGCAGCCCGCACCGCGCGGCGTCCCGGCCCGCGTCCGCGACGCGGTCGCGTCCGCCCGTGCCTCCGTCAGCCGCCGCCCCGTCCCGTGGATCGCGGGCGGCCTCGCCGCCGTGCTCGTCCTCGGCTCCGGCGGCGCCGTCGCGGTCGCTGCGGCCACGATGCCCGACCCGCGGTCGTCCGAACCGGCGGTCGCGCAGAGCGCTGCTCCCACGTCGACGTCCACGCCGACCCGTTCGGCCACCCCCACGCCGACCCCGACCCCCACGGCACGCGCCGTCCCCGACGACGTCGCCGGCCCCTCCGCACTGCGGGCCTGCACGATCACGTCGGCCGCCTCGGCCGCCGGGCTCGGCGCCTTCGAGGGGTACGTGATGAACGCGAAGACCGGCGAGGTGCTGTTCTCGCGCAACGGCGACGAGCCCGCGCAGACCGGCAGCGTGATGAAGACGTTGACGACGGCCACGGCGCTCGCGGTCCTCGGCGGTGACCACCGCATCCCGACGACGGTCACGCGCGAGGCAGGCGGCACGATCGCCCTCGTCGGGCACGGTGACGCCACGCTCTCGGCGGGCGGCGCCACGGTCTACCCCGGTGCACCGACCCTGGCGCAGCTCGCGCAGCAGGTGAAGGCGAAGCTCGGATCGACCCCGGTCACGACGATCGTCACCGACGACAGCTACTGGAGCGACGCCGACGCGTGGGACCCGACCTGGCCGGAGAGCGAGCGGACGATCGGGTACCAGCCCCGGGTGACCGCCCTCATGGTCGACGGCGACCGCGCGAACCCCGGGGCGGCGACGTCCCCGCGCTCCACCGACCCGGTGGGACGCGCGGGCTCGCTGTTCCGGACCGCACTCGCGAACGCCGGCGTGGCGGGTGCCGCGAACGCGCAGCTCGTCAAGCGCCCCACGACGAGCACCGACACGATCGCCTCGGTGTCGTCGCAGCCGGTCTCGACGCTCATCGGGCAGATGATCCCGAACTCGGACAACACCCTCGCCGAGATGCTCGCGCGGGTCTCGTCGCGGGAGTCCGGCGCGAACGGGTCCGCCGCGTCGCTGACCGGGGTGTACCAGTCGGCGCTCCGGTCGTACGGAGTGGACCCGTCGGGCATCGTCATCCGCGACGGCTCGGGCGAGAGCGCGTCGAACGCCGTCTCGCCGAACTTCGTCGCGCACCTGATGGTGCAGGTCGCCTCCGGGGCGAAGGGCCTCGGCACGCTCGCGAACGCGCTGCCGGTCTCCGGGCAGTCCGGCACGCTCGCGAGCCGCTTCACCGGAGCGAACGCCGTCGCGCGTGGCAAGGTGCACGCGAAGACGGGGTGGATCGACAGCGCGAACACCCTCGGTGGGTACATCGACGCCGCGGACGGCTCCCGGCTGACCTTCGCGTTCTACGCCATCGGTTCCTCCCGCGCGGCGGCCCTGCCCGCGCTCGACCGCGTGACGGCCGCCACCTACTCGTGCGGGAGCAAGCTCACCGGGTCCTGAGCCGCCGGGTGTTGGATGGCCCCATGGCCAGGGCACTGCTCGTCGTCGACGTCCAGAACGACTTCACCGAGGGGGGCGCGCTCCCCGTGACCGGCGGTGCCGCGATCGCGAAGCGCATCTCCGCGTTCCTCTCGCGGCACGCCGACGAGTACGACCTGATCGTCGCTTCGCGGGACTGGCACCACGGCGACGACGACAACGGCGGTCACTTCGCCGGCCCGGGCGGACCGGACTTCGTCGACACCTGGCCGGTGCACTGCGTCGCCGACACGCCGGGTGCGGCGTACCACCCGGACCTCGACACGAGCGTCATCGACGTGGACGTGTTCAAGGGCCAGGGACGGCCGGACTACTCGGCGTTCCAAGCGGCGACGGAGGACGGTACGCCGTTGCCCGAGCTGCTGGCCGAGCGACGGGTCGTGACGGTCGACGTGGTCGGCCTCGCGACGGACCACTGTGTCCGCGCCTCTGCGCTCGACGCCCGGGCCGCGGGCTTCGACGTCGCGGTCTACGAGGACCTGGTGGCCGGCGTCGACGACGAGCGGAGCGCCGAGGCGCTCGACGAGATCCGGGCGGTCGGCGGGCACGTCGACCGCAGCGACATGGACGAGGGGCTCGCGAACCCCGGAGGAGCAGTACTGTGACCGACGCGGACACCACGACGACCGACACGGACGCAACGACGACCGACACGGAGGCCACGACGGCCGACACCACGAGGACCGGCACCACGACGACGGTCGCCGACGAGCACGTCCGCGTCGAGGGCGTCCCCACCGGCCTCTTCATCGGCGGCACGTGGCGTGCGGCCTCCGGCGGTACGACCTTCCCGGTCCGCGACCCGTCCACGGGCGAGGTCCTCGCCGAGGTCGCCGACGCCACACCCGAGGACGGCATGGCTGCGCTCGACGCCGCGGTCGCCGCGCAGGACGACTGGGCGGCGACCGCACCCCGCGAGCGGTCGGACATCCTGCGCCGAGCGTTCGACCTGGCGCACGAGCACGCGGACGACCTCGCCGCCCTGATGACGCTCGAGATGGGCAAGCCCCTCGCCGAGGCTCGCGGCGAGGTCGTGTACGGCGCCGAGTTCCTGCGCTGGTTCTCGGAGGAGGCCGTCCGGATCTCCGGCGACTACCGGACCAACCCGGAGGGCACCGGTCGCGGGATCGTGCTGAAGCGTCCGGTCGGACCGGTGTACGCGATCACGCCGTGGAACTTCCCCCTCGCGATGGCCACCCGCAAGGTCGGGCCGGCACTTGCTGCCGGGTGCACGGTCGTGCTCAAGCCCGCCGACCTCACCCCGCTGACGACGCTCTTCCTCGCCGAGCTGTTCCGTCGTGCGGGGCTGCCGGACGGCGTGCTCAACGTCGTGCCGTCCCGCGACGCGAAGGGGCTGTCCGAGCCGATGCTCGCCGACCGACGACTCCGGAAGCTGACCTTCACGGGGTCGACCCCCGTGGGTTCGGCGCTGCTCAAGCAGGCAGCCGACAACGTCCTCAAGACGAGCATGGAGCTCGGCGGCAACGCCCCGCTGCTGGTGTTCGACGACGCCGACCTCGACACGGCCGTGACCGCCGCGATGCAGGCCAAGTTCCGGAACGTCGGCGAGGCCTGCACCGCCGCGAACAGGTTCTTCGTGCAGGAGGGCATCGCCGACGCCTTCGCGGCGGCGCTCACCGCGAAGGTCGACGCCCTCCGCGTCGGCCGGGGGAGCGAGGACGGCACCACTCTCGGCCCGCTCATCGACGACCGAGCGGTCGACAAGGCGGCGCGGCTCGTCGACGACGCGGTCGAGCGCGGTGCACGCCTCGTCACGGGTGGCGAGCGGGTCGATCGGCCGGGCACGTTCTACGCGCCGACCGTGCTCGACGGTGTGCAGCCCGGGTCGGACATCCTCACCACCGAGATCTTCGGGCCCGTGGTGTCGATCACCCGGTTCACCACCGAGGAGGAGGGCATCCGGCTCGCGAACGACACCGAGTACGGCCTCGTCGCCTACGCCTTCACGACGGACTTCCGTCGCGGGCAGCGGCTCGCGGAGCGACTCGAGACGGGCATGCTCGGGCTGAACACGGGTGTGGTGTCGAACGCGGCGTTCCCGTTCGGCGGCGTGAAGGCGTCCGGGCTGGGCCGCGAGGGGTCGCACGCGGGCATCGAGGAGTACCTGGAGACCGTGTACGTCCTGACGCCGGACCCGTTCGCCGCCTGACCTGCGGGGGCGGGCGTCAGACCAGGAGCTGGTGCTTCGCCAGGTCGCGGTAGAGCGGCGTCGACTCGACGAGTTCCGAGTGGGTCCCGACCCCGACGACCCGCCCGTGCTCGAGCACGACGATGACGTCCGAGTCCACCACGGTGGACAGTCGGTGTGCGATGACGAGCAGGGTGCGGTCCTCGGCGACGGCGTCGATCGCCAGTCGCATCTTCTGCTCGTTCACGCCGTCCAGCGACGAGGTCGATTCGTCGAGCAGGAGGATCGGGGGAGCGGCGAGCAGGGCCCGGGCGATCGCGAGCCGCTGCCGCTCGCCGCCGGAGAGCATCACGCCGTCCTCGCCGACCTGGGCGTCGAGGCCGCGGGGGTCGCGGTGCAGGACCTCGCCGAGGTTGACCGCCTCGAGCACCCGGACGCAGTCCTGCTCGGAGGCGTCCGGCGACCCGAGGAGCAGGTTCGCGCGGATCGTGCCGGCGAGCACGGGGGCGTCCTGCTCGACGTACCCGATCTGGGCGCGCAGGGCGTCGCGGTCGAGGCCGCGGATGTCGACACCGCCGAGCCGGATCACGCCGTCGGTCGGGTCGTAGAACCGCTCGATGAGCGCCAGGGTCGTCGACTTGCCGGCACCCGAGGGGCCGACGAGCGCGACGCGCGAGCCGCGCGGGACGCGGAACGACACGTCCTGCAGCACCACGTCGGGGGCGGAGGCGGTGTCGGCGACCGGCACCGCGCCTCCCGTCCCCGGCGTGGCGTCGGACGCGACGGCGCCGTCGGGGCCGGCCGCGTCGGCGGACCGCGCGTAGCGGAACGAGACGTGCTCGAAGGCGATCGCGTCGTCGCTCTCGACCGCGGCGGCGGTGCGGACCGCAGCGTCGTCCTGCGCCTCGGTCGGCAGGTGCAGGATCTCCTCGATGCGACCCAGCGCGCCGAGCGCCTGCGCGACCGCGACCGCGGCGCCCATCGCCTGGCCGAGCGGCATGATCATCATGAAGAGCAGCAGGATGAACGTGATGAGGGTCGCGATGGTGATCGTGCCCGCGGCGACCTGTGCCCCGCCGACGCCGAGGACGGCGATGAACGCGACCTGCATGACGATGCTCGCGACCGGCACGACGAACGCCGACATCTTGGCGATGTCGAGGCCGCGGCGGTAGGCCTCGGTCGCGTGGCCGTCGACCTCTCGCACCTCGCGCTCGGTGGCGCCCGCGGCGCGGATGGTGCGGACGGCGCCGATGCCGCGCTCGACCGCCGCGGTGAGGTCGCCGACCTTCTCCTGCGCTCGCTTCGACGCGATGCGGATGCGGCGACTGAGGCCGCCGACGACGACGATCGCGACGAGCACGATGACGACGGTGATGCCGAGGAGCAGCGGATCGATGATCGCCATCGCGACGATCGCCCCGACGAAGGTGAGCGCCCCGCCGATCGACTCGATGAGGCCCTGCGTCAGCACCGCGCGGAGGAGCGTCGTGTCGCTGCCGACCCGGGAGACGAGGTCGCCGGTGCGGCGGGTGTCGAACTCCGAGATGGGGAGGTTGAGGATGCGCGCGATGAGCTTGCGGCGGGTGGAGAGCACGACGCCTTCGCCCGCTCGCTGGAGCAGGAAGTGCTGGATGCCGTTGAGCAGGCCGGAGACGATGACGAGCCCGACCAGGACCCAGACGAGGGTGTCCAGGGTGTTGCCGTGCTGCACCGCGGTGACGACCTGGTTGACGAGGAGCGGCTGCGCGAGCGACGCCCCGGCCCCGAGGATGCTCAGGACGATGATGACGGCCATCGCCGGCTTGTTCTCGAACAGGTAGCTCAGCAGCCGACCGAAGCTGGCACGGGGTCCGTCGGTCTTCTTGGGGCGCGCGAAGGGGAGGCTCATCGTTCCTGGTTCCTGCCGCCCGTGCGGGGAGTGCTGGCGGCCGGGGACCAGTCTCGCACCGTCCGGTGGTCGCGCGCTGCGCGGCCGGGGCGGGCTGTGGACGGACGCCCGGACGGACCGGAGGCGCGGTGCCGGCTGGCACCGCGCCTCCAGGGCACGCAGGTGGTCGCGGCTACGCGCGCGCGTCCACCGGGCGCGCGTCCGGCTCGCCGGCGGTGTCCGCCGCGTCGAGCGCGGCGGTCCGGGTCTCCCGCACGAACAGGAGCGCGACGAGGGTCACCACGGCGGCGATCGTCAGGTAGAGGCCGACGAGGAAGATGTTCCCGTCCGGCTTCCACAGGGCGAGCGCGATCGTCGGCGCGAGCGAGGCGCCGAGGATCGACGCGACGTTGTACGCGATCGCCGAGCCGGTGTAGCGCACGTTCGTCGGGAAGAGCTCCGGCAGGAGCGCACCCATCGGCCCGAACGTGAGGCCCATCAGCGACAGGCCGACGATGAGGAACGTCACGACGGTGAGCGGACCGGTCGACGCGGCGAACCACAGCTGGAACGTCAGGCCGAAGAGCGCGATGCCGATCGTGGTCGGGATGAGGGTGCGTCGCCGGCCGTACTTGTCGGCCAGGAAGCCCGCGATCGGGGTGAAGATGCCGAAGAACACGACCCCGATCATCAGCAGCGTGAGGAACTCGCCACGGGAGTAGCCGAGGCCGATCTTCGGGACGAGCGGACCCGCCTCGGCGCCGGTGGTGCCGTACGACAGGGTGAACGTCGTCATGAAGTAGAAGAGCACGTAGGTCGCGACCATGCCGAACGTGCCGACGATGACGGCCCGCCACGACGTGCGGAACACCCGGCCGAGCGGGACCTTGGCGACGGAGCCGGACTCCTGCACGCCGCGGAACACCGGGGACTCGACGAGCTTGAAGCGCACGTAGAGCCCGATGATCACGAGCACGGCGGAGAGCAGGAAGGGGATGCGCCAGCCCCACGCCTGGAAGTCGGCGTTCGGGGTGCCGTCCGCACCGGCGGGCATCGCGGCGTTGATCGCGATGAAGAGGCCGTTGGCGAGCAGGAAGCCGATCGGGGCACCGAGCTGCGGCATCGAGCCGAAGACGCCGCGCTTGCCGGCGGGGGCGTTCTCGGTCGCGAGCAGGGCAGCGCCGGACCACTCGCCGCCGAGGCCGACGCCCTGGGCGAAGCGCATCACCGCGAGGAGCACGGGTGCCCAGATGCCGATGGAGGAAAAGGTCGGCAGGCAGCCGATGAGGAACGTCGCCGTGCCCATCACGAGCAGGCTCGCGACGAGGGTGGTCTTGCGGCCGACCCGGTCACCGAAGTGCCCGAAGACGATCGACCCGACGGGCCGGGCGAAGAAGGCCAGCGCGAAGGTGACGAAGGACGACAGCTGCGAGGCCGTCGGGTCCTCGTTCGGGAAGAACAGCGTCGGGAAGACGAGGACGGCGGCCGTCGCGTAGACGTAGAAGTCGTAGAACTCGATCGACGTGCCCACCAGGCTGGCGATCACCACGCGGGAGCGCGGGTTGCCGGGGGTCGTGGCGGTCGGTCGTGGTGCGGGTGCCGGTGCGGCGGACATGTGTCGGTGGTCTCCGTGGAGCGCGCTCGGCTCGAGCGCAGCGGTGGTCCGGACGGCGGACGCCGATCGGTTCGCGCGAGGATGAGGCGCGGGTCGCGCGGGTGGGCGCGGTTCGATCGGGTGCGTCTGGTGTGTGGTGGGACCGCTCGTGACGGAGGTCACATCGTACGACAGATGTCGCGAACCTGCGAATCAGCCGAGCGTCGTGCTGCCCGTGCTCAGGTGGGCGGGCAGCTGGTGACCCATCCGGTCGCGCTTCGTGTCCAGGTAGCCGGCGTTCTGCGCCGAGATGCCGACGACGAGCGGGACGAGCCCCTCGACCGTGATGCCGTGCTCCTCGAGCTGCCGGCGCTTCTCCGGGTTGTTCGACAGGAGGCGGACGCGCGTGAGGCCGAGGTCGGCGAGGATCCCGGCGGCACCGCCGTACTCGCGGGAGTCCGCCGGCAGCCCGAGCGCGAGGTTCGCGTCGAGGGTGTCGAGCCCGTCCTCCTGCAGCCGGTAGGCCTTGAGCTTGTTGATGAGGCCGATGCCCCGGCCCTCCTGTCCGCGCAGGTAGACGACGACACCGCCCTCGGCCGCGATGGTGTCGAGCGCGGCGTCGAGCTGCGGCCCGCACTCGCACTTCAGTGAACCGAACGCCTCGCCGGTCAGGCACTCCGAGTGCACGCGCACGAGGGCCCCGTCGCGGGGCGCTGCGCCGGACGGGTCGGCGGCGATGATCGCGACGTGCTCGGCACTCGTCACGAGGTCGCGGTAGGCGCGCATCTCGAAGGTCCCGTGCGTGGTCGGCACGTTCGTCGCCACCTCGAACTGGACCGGGCTCCCGGGCGTGGGGGAGGTGAGTGCGTCGGTCATGAGGTGCTCCGGTCGTCCTGGGGCCCCGCGTTCCCGTGCCCGAGGGCGCCGCCGGAGCGGTGCGGTCGGGCCCGGACCAGCAGGTCGGGGCCGAGGCTGGTGGTCGATGTTACGTCCAACCTGCGGCGCTCGCCGATGCTTCCCACGCCGAGGTCGTCGAGGGCGACCCGCGGGCCGCCGAGCAGCACGGGGGCGAGGTAGACGAGGTACTCGTCGACGAGCCCGGCGGCGATCAGGGCGGAGGCCACGGTCGGTCCGCCCTCCACGAGGACCGAGTGGACCCCGTGCTGACGGAGCGCGGCGAGCGAGGTGGGGAGGTCGTGGCCGGGCAGCACGACGACGCCGCGCGGGTGCCGTCTGACCGCGGCGTCGTCGGGGACGACACGGTCGCCGAGCACGACCGGCAGCGGCTGGTCGGCGAGCAGTTCACCGGCGTCCCCCCGGGCGGTGAGCGACGGGTCGTCGGCGAGCACGGTACCGGTCCCGACGAGGATCGCGTCGTGGGCCGCGCGCTGCTCGTGGACGTGCTGCCGGGCCGCTGCACCGGTGATCCACTTGCTCGTGCCGTCGGCGGCGGCGGCACGACCGTCGAGGCTCGACGCCCACTTCACCGTGACCCAGGGCCGACCGAGGCGGACCGAGAGGAGCCAGCGTTCGAGGAACGCCTCCGCCTCGTCGGCGAGGACGCCGGACTGCACGTCGACGCCCGCGGCCCGGAGCCGGTCTGCGCCGCCGCGGGCGTGCTCGCCCGGGTCGTCCACGGCGTAGACGACCCGGGCGACCCCGGCCTCGAGGAGCGCGAGCGCGCACGGGCCCGTCCGACCCCAGTGGTTGCAGGGCTCGAGCGTGACGACGGCGGTCGCGCCGCGCAGCCGCTCGGGCGCGACCTTGCTGATCGCGTCGACCTCGGCGTGCGGCGTGCCGGCACCCTTGTGCCAGCCCTCGGCGAGGACCTCGCCGTCGGGGGAGAGCAGGACGGCACCGACGCGGGCGTGGTCGCCGACGGCCGGGCCGAGCGCAGCGAGCTCGAGGGCGCGCCGCATCGCGCGGAGCTCGACCGGGCTGGCGGTCGGCACGGGCGGGATGGTCACGGAGCGAGACTACCGGCGCGAGTTCGGTGACGCGTCATCGCCGTGTCCCCCGACGGTGCCGGGGAAGGTCTCGGCGGGCCAGGGGAGGTCGGACGCGGGCGAGCCGTCGGCACGGCGCAGGCCCTTCCACGCCTGGACGGTCGTGCCGTCCCGGCCGGGGACGAGCGGCGTGCCGACGCCGGTGAAGGAGAAACCCGCGGCGCGGGCCACGGACGCCGAACCGGTGTTGCCCGCGTAGCACTCCCAGTACACGTCCGGTGCGCCCTGTTCGAAGGCCCACCGCACGACGAGTTCCACGGCCTCGTGCATCACACCCGCCCCCCGAGCCGACGGTGCGAGCCAGAAGCCGAGGTCGCGGTGCGCCGTCCGCCAGCTGATCACACCGTCGAGCCACGTCGATCCGGCACGCCGGATCGCCCAGGTGTACTCGCGGTCGGACGCCCACCCCGGGCCGACGAGGGCGTCCACGAACGTGGTGGCGTCCTTCGTGGTGTACGGCGTGGGGATGGTGGTCCACCGGACGACGTCAGGGTCCTGGCAGCCCGACGTGATGGCTGCCGCGTCCGACCGCGTCGGCACGTCGAGGCGCAGTCGGTCGGAGGCGAGGACGACGGGACGCACGGTCAGCCCCGGCGTCGCGGCACGAAGCCGATGCGGTCGTAGACCCGGGCGAGCGTCTGCTCGGCGATGGCCTCGGCACGGTCGGCGCCGACCGCGAGCAGGCGGTCGAGCTCCGCCGGGTCGTCGAGGAGCTCGAGCGTGCGGGCGCGCACCGGCTCGAGCTCGGCGACGACGGCGTCGGCGACGGCCCCCTTGAGGTCGCCGTACCCCTTGCCGGCGAACGACTCCTCGAGCGCGGCGACCGGCGTCCGGCTGAACGCCGACAGGATCGCGAGGAGGTTCGTCACGCCCGGCTTCGCCTGGCGGTCGGCCCGGATCTCGCGCTCGGTGTCGGTCACCGCGGAGCGGATCTTCTTCGCGGTGCGCTTCGGGTCGTCGAGCAGGCGGATGAGACCGTTGTCGGACGCTGCCGACTTGCTCATCTTGCTCGTCGGGTCCTGCAGGTCGTAGATGCGCGCGGTCTCGGTGCCGATCCGGGCCTCGGGCACGACGAAGGTGTCGCCGAACCGGGAGTTGAAGCGCCCGGCCAGGTCGCGGGTGAGCTCGACGTGCTGCCGCTGGTCGTCCCCGACCGGCACGACCTTCGTGTCGTACAGCAGGATGTCGGCCGCCATCAGGACCGGGTAGGTGAACAGGCCGACCGAGGCGGCCTCGGCACCCTGGCGAGCGGACTTGTCCTTGAACTGGGTCATCCGGCTGGCCTCGCCGAAACCGGTCAGGGTGTTGAGGACCCAGGCAAGCTCGGCGTGCGCCGGGACGTGCGACTGCACGAACAGGGTCGACTTCTCCGGGTCGATGCCCGAGGCGATGTACTGCGCCGCCGTCGCCCGCGTGCTCGCCCGGAGTCCGGCCGGGTCCTGCGGGGAGGTGATGGCGTGCATGTCGACGACGCAGTAGATCGCGTCGAAGTCGTCCTGCAGGTCCCGCCACTGCATGAGCGCGCCGATGTAGTTGCCGAGGTGGAGGGACCCTGCCGAGGGCTGGATGCCGGAGAAGATGCGCGTCTTGGTCATGGGTGTGTCCTGGTGGTGCGGGAGTGGATGGGTGTCAGAGCTCGTAGTCGACGACCACGGGGGCGTGGTCGGACCATCGCTGGTCGTACGCCGCGGCGCGGTCGACCGTGTAGCTGCCGACCTTCGCGGCGAGGTCCGGCGTCGCCATCTGGTAGTCGATGCGCCAGCCGGAGTCGTTGTCGAACGCCTGGCCGCGCCATGACCACCACGTGTACGGGCCGTCGACGTCGCCGGCCTGCTCGCGCCCGACGTCCACCCAGCCGAGACCCGGTCCGGTCGATCCGTCGGCACCCTCGACCTGCTCGCCCTCGGCACCGAAGAACCGCGAGAAGTAGGCACGCTCGCGCGGCAGGAAGCCGGCACGCTTGACGTTGCCCTTCCAGTTCTTGATGTCCCGCTGGTCGTGTCCGACGTTGAGGTCACCGACGACGACGGCGAGCGGGTTGTGCGCCCGGAGCGCGGGGAGCCGCTCGGTCATCGCGTCGAGGAACTTCCACTTCTCGTCCTGCTTCGGGGTGTCGACCTCGCCGGAGTGGACGTAGCAGGAGACGACCGTGACGGTGGTGCCGTCGAGTTCGTAGTCGGCCTCGATCCAGCGCCCCGCCGAGTCGAAGTCGCTCGACCCGAGCTCGACGCGGTGGATGTGCGCCCGGTGCCGCGAGGCGATCGCGACCCCTGCGCGGCCCTTCGCCGTCGCCGGGTCGTGCACGATGTCCCACTCGTCGCCGAGCAGCCCGGCCAGGTCGTCGCTCGAGGCGCGGACCTCCTGCAGGGCCAGCACGTCGACGTCGCGCGTGGCGAGCCAGTCGCCCATGCCCTTCCGGAACGCGGCGCGGACGCCGTTCACGTTGACGGATGCGAGGCGCAGGCGTGTCATGCCCAACACCCTATCGGCGCGTCCCGACACCCCTCGTGCGCGGGCTCGACAGGGTCGGGCGACTCCGCCACCATGAGCGACGTGACCGATGCCGTCGACCCGCCCGCCGAGCGGCACGAGCAGGTGGAGCGTGCGCTCGTCGCGGCGGCCGAGCTCCTCCGGTACGGGTGGCCGGAGGACGCCGTCGAACCGCTCACGGGTGCCCTCGCCCTGCACGGCGACGATGCCGAGGTCCTGCGCGTCCTCGCCGTCGTGTTCTGGTGGACGGATGACCTCGACGCGGCCCGGACCGCCGTCCGCCGCGCGATCGCGACCGACCCCGAGGACGTCGAGGCGTACCGGCTCGCCGCGCACCTCGCCGAGGCGGCGGGGGACGTGCCGGAGGCGCGTGGGGCCTGGGCGGCGGCCGTCGCGCTCCGTCCGGACGACGGCGACCTCGCGGCGGCACAGCTCGTCCTCGACCTCCGGTCCGGAGCAGTCGACACGACCACCTACGCCGTGGCGGCCCGGGCGGCAGCGGCGCACCCGCAGCACACCGAGGTGCACCTCGCCCTCGCGTGGCTCGCCGATCGCGAGGGCTACCCGGGCACGGCGGTCCGTGCGCTCGTCGCCGCCGTCGCGGCATCGCCCGCCGACCCGTGGGCGCGCTGGCAGCTGCTCCGCGCTCGGGAGCGGCAGGGCGGCACGATCGCGGTGCTCGCGGACGCGTCGCTCGTGCTCGCGGAGCATCCCGAGGCTGCCGGTCCGCTCGGTGCGTTCCGCCGCGCGACCGTCCGCCTGGCGTCGTTCGGGACGGCGCTCGTCGTGGTCGGCCTCGTGCTCGCCGCGACCGGCGGGGTGCTCGGCGGGACGGCGCTGCACGCGCCCCTCGCCGCGGGCCTCTGGTGCGTCGCCCTGCTGGTCGCGATCGTGCTGGCCGAGGTGGCGGTCCTCCGCCGGCTCGGCCGTTCGCTGCGCACGGGCTGGCCGCCCTTCGTCCGGCTCGTCCGCAGGCACGTCGGCGGCGTCGTGGTCCTGCCGGTGCTGCAGGCAGCGACGCTCGTGGCCGCCGGGCTGCTGCTCGTGCTCGTCGGGTGCGGTGCCCCGGACGCTGCGGACGGCTGGGTCGCCGCCGTGGGCGGTGCGACCCTGGTCGCCGCCCTCGGCGCCGGCGGCTTCCTGGACCGCTGGTACGCGTAGCCCCGTCCGGTCACCGACGGGGTGGTGGGGACCCACGACGGACTGGAGGCGCGGTGCCAGCCGGCACCGCGCCTCCAGTCCGTCAGGGGATCGCGTCAGGCCGCGTCGTGGTCGGTCTCGAGGAACGCGACCAGGCTGTCGGCGGTGGTCTCGGCGTCGTCGCCCGAGACGGTGAGGGTGACCTCGTCGCCGTTCTCGATGCCGAGCCCGAGCAGCGCGAGGATGCTGCCCGCGTTGCCGGACTTGTCGCCCTTCGCGATCGTGACCTGGTGACCGGACGCGGTCACGGTCTGGACGAACAGCGACGCCGGACGGGCGTGCAGACCGGACGCGCTGGCGACGGTGACGGTACGGGTGGCTTCGGACATCGATGTACTCCTGTCGATGGGTGGTGGCGCTCATGGTAGCGAGCGCCGGGTGGGACGGGTCCGGGCCGCGGTCAGGAACGACCGGGCCAGAAGACCTCGGTGCCGGCGGCCTCGACCTCGCGCACGAGGTCGGCGTTCACGCCGGGGTCGGTGATGATCGTGTCGATCGCGGCGAGGGGCGCGACGCGGCCGAACTCCTCGCGCCCGAACTTGGTGTGGTCGGCGAGCAGGATGCTCCGCCGGGCCGACTTGATCATGGCGCTCTTCACGGCGGCCTCCGCCATGTTGTGCGTCGTCAGGCCGCGCTCGGGCGTGATGCCGTTGATGCTGATGAACGCGACGTCGACGCTCACCATGCCGATGAGCTGGTGCGTCCACGTGCCGACGCCGGCCAGCGAGTCGCTGCGGATGTTGCCGCCGAGCAGGTGCAGGTCGAGTCCGGCCCGGTTCGCGACGGCCATCGCCACGGGGAGCGAGTGGGTGACGACGGTCAGGCCGCGGTCGGTCGGCAGCATCTCGGCGAGGCAGATGGTGGAGGTGCCGGCGTCGATCATGATCGAGCCGTTCTCGGGCAGCTCGTCGAGGGCGGCCTGCGCGATGACCATCTTCTCGGCCTGGTTCATCCCGCCGCGGTCGCCGACACCCGGGTGCAGGGTGATCCGCTCGACCGGGATCGCGCCGCCGTGCGCCCGTCGCACGAGGCCACGGCGCTCGAGGCTCGTCAGGTCACGGCGGATCGTCTCCGGCGTGACCGCGAGCAGCTCGGCGAGGTCCTTCACGTCGACGCGGCCCTGTGCGCGCGCCTGGTCGACGATGCGCTGGTGGCGCTCTGGTGCGTACATCGGACCTCGTCGTCTCGGTCGGAACGGAACGGACATGACCGGGCACGTCCTGGCCGGAGCTGAGCGGAACCGGTCAGCCGCCAGACGCAAACGGGCATCTGTTTCTGCATTTTTATCCCCGGATGTGTTTGTTTGTCAACGCGGTTCGGGGTAGTGTGCTGCCAACCGCACCACCCACCGCACCATCGCGCGTGAGATGAAGGAGTCTCGAATGTCCGAACTGCTCGGCACCGGCGTCGGCCGTGGCGTCGCCCACGGCCCCGTGCTCCGCATGGCGGACCCGCTCGGCGAGCCGTCGAAGGACGCGCTGCAGGGCACGGCGGACGACGCGAAGCAGGCCGTCCACGACGCCCTCGCCGCGGTGGCGGAGGACCTCAACAAGCGCGGACAGCTCGCGGGCGGCGACGCCCAGGCCGTGCTCGAGGCACAGGCGCTCATGGCGCAGGACCCGACGCTGCTCGACGACGTGCACGCACGCATCGACGGTGGCACCAACGCGGAGCGCGCGGTGTACGAGGCGTTCGGACAGTTCCGCGACCTCCTCGTCGGCATGGGCGGGTACATGGGGGAGCGCGCGGCCGACCTCGACGACGTCGCGCAGCGCATCATCGCCAAGCTCCGTGGCGTCGCGGCCCCCGGCGTCCCCGAGTCGGACACCCCCTTCGTGCTCGTCGCCCGCGACCTCGCACCCGCCGACACCGCACTCCTCGACCTCGACAAGGTGCTCGCGCTCGTCACCCGTGACGGCGGACCGACCTCGCACACCGCGATCCTCGCCCGCGCCAAGGGCATCACGGCGATCGTGGGCGTCACCGGCGCCGACGGGCTGGCCGACGGCACGCACGTCGTCGTCGACGCCGCAGCCGGCACCGTCGTGACCGACCCGTCCGCCGAGCTCGTCGCCGACGTCGACCAGCGCATCGCGGACCGCCTCGCCGCGGCCGCCGCGCCCCTCACCGCCGGTGCCCTCGCCGACGGCCACACCGTCCCCCTGCTCGCGAACCTCGGCAGCCCCGCCGACGCCGCGGGCGCCGTTGCTCTCGGTGCGGAGGGCGTGGGGCTCTTCCGCACCGAGTTCCTGTTCCTCGACTCGCCGAAGGCGCCGACCGTCGCGCAGCAGCAGGAGTCCTACCGCCAGCTCCTCGCCGCGTTCCCGGGCAGGAAGGTCGTGGTCCGCGCGCTCGACGCCGGTGCCGACAAGCCGCTGCCGTTCCTCACCGACAAGGACGAGGAGAACCCGGCGCTCGGGCGCCGCGGGCTCCGTGCCCTCCGGAACCACGAGGAGGTCCTGCGCGACCAGCTCACCGCCCTCGCACAGGCCGACGCCGAGACCGAGGCGGACCTCTGGGTGATGGCCCCGATGGTCGCCGACGCCGAGGAGACGCAGTACTTCGTCGACCTCGCCCGCGAGCTCGGCATCCGGACCGCCGGCGTGATGGCCGAGGTCCCGTCCCTCGCCCTGATGGCCGACCAGGTCTTCACCTCCGCCGACTTCGTGTCGATCGGCACGAACGACCTCACGCAGTACACGATGGCTGCCGACCGCATGCTCGGCACCGTCGCGTCCTACCAGGACCCGTGGCACCCCGCCGTCCTGCGCCTCGTCGCCCAGCTGGGCACCGCGGGCGCCACCGCCGGCAAGGCCGTCGGCATCTGCGGCGAGGCGGCGGCCGACCCGCTGCTCGCCGTGGTCCTCGTCGGCCTCGGCGCCACGACCCTCTCCATGACCCCCGCGGCCCTGGCCGACGTGCGCGCCGAGCTCGGCAAGCACACCCTCGACCAGGCCCGCGAGATGGCGACGGCAGCGCTCGCCGCGAGCACGGCGGCGGCCGCCAGGTCCGCCGCGGCCGCGGCGCACGCCGTCTGACCCGACCAGCTCCACCCCCGCACCACCCAGCACCCCCTTCACACCGCAGCAGCACCCCTCACAGAAAGCCAGGCACATGACAACGTCGTCCGTTGCAGCGCCCGACGCACCCGCGAAGTCGCGGGGCGGCGCACGCGTCGCCGTCCAGAAGTTCGGCACGTTCCTCTCCGGCATGGTGATGCCGAACATCGCGATCTTCATCGCGTGGGGCATCATCACCGCCTTCTTCATCCAGACCGGTTGGACGCCCGTCGGCATCCTCGGCGGATGGGGCGAGACGAACGGTGTCGCCAACATCGGTCTCGTCAGCCCGATCCTGACCTACCTCATCCCGCTCGCGATCGCCTTCCAGGGCGGCCGGATGATCTACGACACCCGTGGCGCGGTCGTCGGCTCGGTCATGGCGATGGGCGTCATCATCGGCGCCAACGGCACGGTCATGATCCTCGGCGCGATGATCTGCGGCCCGCTCGGTGCGTGGCTGATCAAGCAGGTCGACAAGATCTGGGACGGCAAGATCCGCCCGGGCTTCGAGATGCTCGTCAACAACTACGCCGCGGGCATCCTGGCCTTCGGTCTCGCCATGGTCGGCTTCTTCTGGCTCGCCCCGATCTTCAAGGCGATCGCGAACGGCCTCGGCTCCGCGGTGGAGTTCCTCGTGAACCACTCGCTGCTGCCGGTCGCCAGCGTGATCATCGAGCCGGCGAAGGTCTTCTTCCTGAACAACGCCATCAACCACGGCGTGCTCGACCAGCTCGGCGCCGCGCAGGTGAAGGAGTCGGGCAAGAGCATCCTGTTCCTGCTCGAGGCGAACCCCGGCCCCGGTCTCGGCATCCTGCTCGCCTTCACCTTCTTCGGTGTCGGCATCGCCCGCTCGACCGCTCCCGGCGCGATCATCATCCAGTTCCTCGGCGGCATCCACGAGATCTACTTCCCGTACGTGCTGCAGAAGCCGGTCCTGTTCATCGCCGTCATCCTCGGTGGTGCGACCGGTGTCGCGACCAACGTCGCCTTCCGCTCCGGCCTCGTCGCTCCGGCGTCCCCCGGATCGATCATCGCGGTGCTCGGCTCGACCGCGAAGGACAGCTTCGTGGGCGTCATCCTCTCGGTCGTGCTCTCGGCCGCCGTGTCCTTCGCGGTCGCGTCCTTCTTCCTGCTCGCCAGCCGCAAGCGCGACCTGGCGAACGGCGGCGGTGACATGAGCGCCGCCATGGCGAAGCTCCAGGCCAACAAGGGCCGCGACGTCAACGCCGCGACCGCCGGCCTGCTCGGCAACAACTCCCCGGCCAACGAGGAGGAGGCCGAGGCCTCGCTCGGCGGCGTCGGCTCGGCGTCCACCGCCACGGCGACCCGCGTGGAGCACGTCGTGTTCGCCTGCGACGCCGGCATGGGCTCGAGCGCGATGGGTGCCAGCGTCCTCCGCAACAAGGTGAAGAAGGCGGGCATCGAGGGCGTCACGGTCGTCAACAAGGCGATCGCGAACCTCGACGGCACCGAGGACCTCATCATCACCCAGGAGGAACTGACGGACCGCGCCCGCCAGAAGAACCCGAACGCACAGCACGTGTCGGTCGGCAACTTCATGAACGCGCCGCAGTACGACCAGGTCGTCGACCAGCTCAAGAACCAGTAACACAGTGCAGTATCGGAGGGGACGGGTGTGCAGCCCGTCCCCTCCATCACGTTCCGCCAGAAGAAGGAGAACCCCCGATGCCCGTCCTGCAGGAGAGCCAGATCCGCATCCACACCGAGGACACCGCCCCGACCAAGTCGGAGGCGATGAAGGAGGCGGCCGAGATCCTCGAGGCGGCAGGCGCGGTCACCGCGGACTACTACCCGGCGATGCTCGAGCGTGAGAAGAGCGTCTCGACGTACATGGGCAACTTCCTCGCCATCCCGCACGGCACGAACGACGCGAAGGACGCCATCAAGTCCTCGGCCCTGTCGTTCATCCGCTACGCCACCCCGATCGACTGGGACGGCAACCCCGTACGCTTCGTCGTCGGCATCGCCGGCGTGAACAACGAGCACCTCGACATCCTGTCCAAGATCGCGATCGTCTTCTCGGACGAGGACGAGGTCCAGAAGCTCACCGACGCGCCGGACACCGCCGCGATCCTGTCGATCCTCGGCGAGGTCAACGAGTGAGCGAGCGCACCGCCGTCCACTTCGGCGCCGGCAACATCGGCCGCGGCTTCGTCGGCCTGCTCCTGCACGAGGCCGGGTACGAGGTCGTCTTCGCGGACGTCGCCGCACCGCTCATCGACGCGCTGGCCGCCGCAGACTCGTACACCGTGCACGAGGTCGGTTCGGGCGCGCAGGACCACGTCGTCACCGGCTTCCGTGCCGTCAACAGCGCGCAGGACGAAGCCGGCGTCATCGCCGAGGTCGCCGCCGCCGACGTCGTGACCTGCGCGGTCGGCCCGACGGTCCTGAAGTTCATCGCGCCCGTCATCGCCGCCGCGCTCCGACAGCGCGACGCCGACGCGGCCCCGCTCGCCGTGATGGCCTGCGAGAACGCGATCAACGCGACCGACCGCCTCCGCGAGTTCATCGTCGACGCCCTGCCCGCCGAGGAGCGCGACGCCGCCCTCGCCAAGGCCGTCTTCGCGAACACCGCGGTCGACCGCATCGTGCCCGCGCAGCCCGAGGGCGCCGGCCTCGACGTCACGGTCGAGACCTACTACGAGTGGGCCATCGACCGCACGCCCTTCGGCGGTAACGAGCCGGAGATCCCCGGCGCGCACTACGTCGACGGGCTCGCCGCCTCGATCGAGCGGAAGCTCTTCACGGTGAACACCGGGCACGCCACCGTCGCGTACCACGGCTTCCTCGCCGGTGCCGACAAGATCTCCGACGCGATCGCGATCCCCGCGGTGCGGTCCGCGCTCGAGTCGGTGCTCGCCGAGACCAGCGACCTGTTGGTCCGTCGCCACGAGCTCGACCCCGAGGTGCACCGCGCCTACGTGCAGGCGATCATCGGCCGGTTCGAGAACCCGCACCTGCCCGACACCGTCACGCGTGTCGGTCGCCAGCCGCTCCGGAAGCTGTCCCGCGACGAGCGCTTCGTGTCGCCGGCCGCCGCCCTCGCCGAGGACGGCACCGAGCCGACCGCGCTCCTCGAGGCGATGGGCGCCGCGCTCCGCTTCGACGTGCCGGACGACGAGCAGAGCGTCGAACTGCAGTCGCTGCTGCGCTCCGACCGGTCCGACGCGGACGTCGCGACGGAGATCACCGGGCTGGGTGCGGAGCACCCGCTGCACGCGGCGTTCGTCGAGCGGGTCCGGGCCGCGCGCTCGTAGCGGCATGACCGAGACGGGAGGCGCGGTGCCAGCTGGCACCGCGCCTCCCGTCTGTCTCCGGCCGGCCGGCGTAGCGTCGCCGGCATGACGAAGCACTGGGTCGCCCCTCGGTTCGGCGGCAGCGAGGTCCTCGAGTACGTCGAGACCGACGTCCCCGCGCCGGGGCCGGGCGAGGTGACGATCGACGTCCACGCCGCCGGCATGAACCCCGCCGACACGAAGCACACCCGCCAGGGAGACGCGTCCGACCTGCCGATCCCGGTCGGCTACGAGGTCTCCGGCGTCCTCAGCGCGATCGGCCCGGACACGCAGATCGCCTCGGGCGGGGGAGCGGTGGGTGACGAGGTCCTCGCCTTCCGTGTCGAGGGCGGCTGGGCGGAACGGCTCACCGTGTCCGCTGCCGACGTGTTCGCCAAGCCCGCCACGCTCGACCACCCGCAGGCGGCGAACCTCCTGCTCGCCGGCACGACGGCCGCCGACATGATCCGCGTGACCCGCGCCGAGGGGCGCGACACCGTGCTCGTCCACGGCGCCTCCGGCGCCGTCGGCGTCGCCCTCCTGCAGCTGCTCCGACCGCTCGGCACGCGCGTCATCGGCACCGCGTCCGAGCGGAACGCCGACACGGTGCGCCGCTTCGGTGGCGAGTGGGTGGCGTACGGCGACGGTCTGGAGGCGCGCGTCCGTGACCTCGCACCGTCCGGTGTCGACGTGGCACTGGACTGCGTCGGGACCGACGAGGCCGTGGACGTCTCGCTCGCGCTCGTCGCGGACCGCGACCGCATCGTCACCATCGCGGCCTTCGGCCGGGCCGGTGCCGAGGGCATCCGCGCGGTCGGCGGTGCGCAGCCGGAGAGCAAGGCGTTCCGCGACTCGGTGCGGCAGCGGCTCGTCGACCTCGCGGCGGCGGGGGAGCTGGAGGTGCCGGTGGCGCGGACGTTCCCGCTCGCCGAGGCCAGGGCTGCGGCGGAGGTGCTCGAGTCGCAGCACCCGGGCGGCAAGCTCGCGCTCGTGCCGTAGGGTCCGGGACGGATCCGACCCGGACGGGGCGTCGTGTCGACTGCCGGCGGGCCGCTCCCGCGACGCGCTGCACTCCTTGCGCGCCCAGGAGCGCCGCGTCTGCCACGATCGGGGCCGACCGACCGTGCGCCGTGTCGGTCGTGCCCTGCAGCACATCCACGCACAGATCATCGAACCGGAGACCCGAATGACCAACGCACAGCCCTACCAGTCCGCCGCGCCCGCGTCCGAGCGCTACAACGTCCTCGCCATCGTCGGGTTCGTCCTGGCGTTCTTCGTGAACATCGCGGGCCTCATCGTCAGCATCATCGCGCTGACGCAGATCAAGCGCACCGGCGAGCGCGGCCGTGGCCTCGCCCTCGCGGGTGTGATCATCTCGGCGCTCTCGCTCGTCATCGGCGTCATCTCGATCATCGTCTTCTTCGCGGCAGCGGCGAACATGAGCACGACCGGCGGCTACTGACCCGCTCGACCGCAGCACAGCAGACCTCGCACCGACCACGCCCCCGTCCCGAGCGGACGGGGGCGTGGTCGTTCTGGTTGACTCCGACACGGATCCGAACGGGATCCGACACACGACACAGGGGGAGCACCGTGACCGACCAGTACCCGCCGCAGGACCCGTACGGCAAGCAGCCGACGCCCGCCACAGCCGGGGGTGAGCCGCCGCTCTGGGCGCCGTACCACGGCATCTCGTTCGGGAAGGCGTTCTCGCGCTTCTTCAGGAAGTACGCGACCTTCAGCGGTCGAGCGAGCCGCAGCGAGTACTGGTGGTGGTACCTGTGGAGCGTCATCATCAGCGCGGTCGCCTCGGTCCTCACGGGCATCCTGGTCGCCGCGACCGGCACGACGACGTCGACCACCACCTCGACGTCCGTCGGTTTCTCGAGCATGTCGACGAACCCGCTCGCGGGGACCGCGTTCTGGATCCTCGGCCTCGCGCTGATCATCCCGACGCTGGCACTCATCGTCCGACGCTTGCACGACGCGAACCTCAGCGGGTTGTTCGCCCTGCTCCTGCTCATCCCGTTCCTCGGACCGATCGCAGTGTTCATCATGATGTTCCTGCCCTCGAACCCGGACGGCAGCCGCTTCGACCGACCGGTCGGCGCCCGATGACGAACGGGGACACGCCCCAGTGGGGCCCGGGGTCGCAGCCCGACGGGCAGCAGCCGTACGGGCAGCAGCCCTACGGGCAGCAGCCGTACGGGCAGCAGCCGTACGGGCAGCAGCCGTACGGGCAGCAGCCGTACGGGCAGCAGCCGTACGTCACACCCGCGCAGCTCGCACCCGTCGGTCCCGACGGCGTCCCGCCGCTCTGGGCGCCGTGGTACGGCATCGGCTTCCTCGACGCCTTCACCCGCGTCTTCACGAAGTACGCCCGGTTCGACGGTCGCGCCAGCCGCAGCGAGTACTGGTACTACCTGCTCGCCAACGCCATCGTGACGATCGTCCTGTACGGCGGCTTCATCGCGACGGTCATCGGCTGGAGCGCGTCGCACCGGACGGTCGACGAGTACGGCGTCGCACAGACGACGGGCGCGCCGCCGTCCTGGGCGTTCCTGCTCCTCGCGCTGTACGGCGTCTGGTGGCTCGGCACGCTCGTGCCGGCACTCGCCCTCGCGTGGCGACGGATGCACGACGCCAACCTGCCCGGTGCGCTGTGGCTGATCTCGATCGTCGCCTGGCCGGCGGCGATCGTGTTCGCCTGCCTGCCACCCAACCCGGCTGGTGTGCGGTACGACCAGCCCGACGAACGCTGAGCCGGACCACCGGTCACCGGACGACGAAGCGGCCCTCCCCGACAGGGGAGGGCCGCTTCGTCGTCCGGGGGCAGACCGGTCAGACCACCCGGAGCCGCGTGAGCGAGCCGTCCACGACGAGGTCCCGCACCGTGACCGACGGATCGGCGGTCTGGAAGCGGAGCGCGCCACCCGGCTGGTCGAACCAGGGCTGCACGAACCGGACGTTCACCAGGAACGGCCGCTCCACCAGGTAGCGGTGCGTCTCCGGCGACGCCGCGACGTGGGGCGGGAGCGACCGGGTGTGCAGCGGTGTGTCGAGCGGGTGCAGCAGGTAGCCGTCCGGTCCACCGATCCGGTCGACGGGCACCCCGGCGGGGACCTGGATGGTGAGGCCCTGTCCGCCGGCCTGCGCGACCTGCTGAGCCAGCTGCGGGTACGTCGTGGCCGCACGGTCGCGGAGCCCGTCGAGCTCGTGCCGGGGGATGTCCCGCGGCGCCGGGAAGGGACGGTTCAGGAACCGACGGAGCATCTCGACCGCGTCCTCCTCACCGCGCGCGGTGGCGAGGCGACGGGCCGTGCCGTAGTCGACGACCTCGAGTGCGAAGTCGTCGGGCTGCTCGGCCGGCACGATGCGCAGGGCGCCCTCGACCGGCGGTTCCTGCAGGGTCTCTCCGGGGAGCTGCACGTAGCGGACCGTGTAGCCGAGCTGGTCGAGGATGGGGCGGGTGGCCGCGAACGTCATGGAGCGGAGCCTATCGGTGGTGTCTTCAGCGGACCTCGGACGACGCCGAGCGTCAGGCGCGCCCCCGCATCACGGCCTGCTTCACCTCGGCGATCGCCTTCGTCACCTGGATGCCACGCGGGCAGGCGTCGGTGCAGTTGAAGGTCGTGCGGCAGCGCCAGACGCCCTCCTTGTCGTTGAGGATGTCGAGGCGGACGTCCGCCGCGTCGTCGCGGGAGTCGAAGATGAAGCGGTGCGCGTTCACGATCGCGGCGGGGCCGAAGTACTGCCCGTCGGTCCAGAACACCGGGCACGACGAGGTGCACGCCGCGCACAGGATGCACTTCGTGGTGTCGTCGAAGCGGGCGCGGTCGGCGACGGACTGCACGCGCTCCTTGCCCTTCTCCGGCGCGCTCGACGCCTGCAGGAAGGGCTGGACCTCGCGGTAGGAGGCGAAGAACGGCTCCATGTCGACGACGAGGTCCTTCTCGAGTGGCAGGCCCTTGATCGCCTCGACGTAGATCGGCTTCGACACGTCGAGGTCCTTGATCAGGGTCTTGCAGGCCAGGCGGTTGCGGCCGTTGATCCGCATCGCGTCCGAGCCGCACACACCGTGCGCGCAGGAGCGACGGAAGGTGAGCGACCCGTCCTGCTCCCACTTGATCTGGTGCAGGGCGTCGAGGATGCGGTCGGTCGGCAGCATCATGACGTCGAAGTCCTGCCAGCGCGGCTCGTCGTCGACGTCCGGGTCGAAGCGGCGGACGATGATCGTGACCGGGAACGATCCGGGAGGGGCGTCCTGCACGGTGTCGGTGCGGGGGGCGTCGGAGACCAGGGTGTCGGTCATCAGTACTTCCTCTCCATCGGCTCGTAGCGCGTCACGACGACGGGCTTCCAGTCGAGCGTGATGTGGTCGTCGGCGAGTGACGAGTGCGGATCGCCCGTCAGGTACGCCATGGTGTGCTGCATGTAGTGCTCGTCGTCCCGCTTCGGGTAGTCGTCGCGCATGTGGCCGCCGCGGGACTCCTTGCGGTTCCGCGCGGAGAAGACGACGACCTCGGCCAGGTCGAGCAGGAACCCGAGCTCGACGGCCTCGAGCAGGTCGGTGTTGAACCGCTTGCCCTTGTCCTGCACGGAGACCTGCAGGAACCGCTCGCGCAGCCCGTGGATGGTCTCGGTCATCTTGCCGAGCGACTCGTCGGTGCGGAACACCTGCGCGTTCTTGTCCATCTCGTCCTGCAGCTCCTTGCGCAGCACGGCGATGCGCTCGGTGCCGGTGGAGGCGCGGAGCTGGTCGAGCATGTCGCGGACGCCCTGCTCGGGGTGCTCGGGCAGGGGGAGGAACTCGGCCGTCTTGACCCACTCGGCGGCGTTGTTGCCGGAGCGCTTGCCGAACACGTTGATGTCCAGCAGGGAGTTCGTGCCGAGGCGGTTCGAGCCGTGCACCGACACGCACGCGCACTCGCCGGCGGCGTAGAGGCCGGGCACGACGGTGGTGTTGTCGGACAGGACCTCGGCGTTCGTGTTCGTCGGGATGCCGCCCATCGCGTAGTGCGCGGTCGGCATCACGGGCACCGGCTCGACGACGGGGTCGACGCCGAGGTAGGTGCGCGCGAACTCGGTGATGTCCGGCAGCTTCGTCTCGAGCACCTCGGCACCGAGGTGCGTGCAGTCGAGGAGGACGTAGTCCTTGTTCGGTCCGGCGCCCCGGCCCTCGGCGACCTCCTGCACCATGCAGCGGGCGACGATGTCGCGCGGTGCGAGGTCCTTGATCGTCGGGGCGTAGCGCTCCATGAACCGCTCGCCCGAGGCGTTGCGGAGGATCGCGCCCTCGCCGCGAGCTCCCTCGGTGAGCAGGATGCCGAGGCCGGCGAGGCCGGTCGGGTGGAACTGGAAGAACTCCATGTCCTCGAGCGGCAGCCCCTGGCGCCAGACGATGCCGACGCCGTCGCCGGTCAGGGTGTGCGCGTTCGAGGTGGTCTTGTACATCTTGCCGAAGCCGCCGGTCGCGAAGATCATCGCCTTCGCGTGGAAGACGTGCAGTTCGCCGGTCGCCAGCTCGTACGCGACGACACCGGCGGGCTGCTTGCGCGTGACGCCGTCGTCGCCCGTGACGTCCACCATGATGAGGTCGAGTGCGTAGAACTCGTTGTAGAACTCGACGCCGAGCTTCACGCAGTTCTGGAACAGCGTCTGCAGGATCATGTGCCCGGTGCGGTCGGCGGCGTAGCAGGCGCGGCGCACCGGGGCCTTGCCGTGGTCGCGGGTGTGGCCGCCGAAGCGACGCTGGTCGATCTTGCCCTCGGGCGTGCGGTTGAACGGCAGGCCCATGTTCTCGAGGTCGATGACCGCGTCGATGGCCTCCTTCGCGAGGATCTCGGCGGCGTCCTGGTCGACCAGGTAGTCGCCGCCCTTGATCGTGTCGAAGGTGTGCCACTCCCACGAGTCCTCTTCGACGTTCGCGAGGGCCGCCGCCATGCCGCCCTGCGCCGCGCCGGTGTGCGAGCGGGTCGGGTACAGCTTCGAGATGACGGCCGTCTTCGCCTTCGGGCCGGCCTCGATGGCGGCGCGCATGCCGGCGCCGCCCGCGCCGATGATGACGATGTCGAACTGGTGGTGATGGACCGGGATGTCGGTCGGGGTGTTCTGAGGCACAGGGGTCTTTCGGTCAGGGGGTGGAGCGGGCGACGGCAGCGGCTAGCGGGCCGGGCAGAACGACGGCAGGTCCGCGGCGGCGGCGCCGGCGGGGCACGGGTCGAACGTCCAGCACACGAGCAGGCCGAGGACGACGAGCACGACGCACGCGACGGCGATCGCACCGAGCAGGGTCTTCCGGATGCCTGGCTTCGCGACGTAGTCGTTCACGATCGTCCGCATGCCGTTCGAGCCGTGCACCATCGCGAGCACGAGCATGAGGGAGTCCCACACCTGCCAGAACGGGCTGGCCCACTTGCCGGCGACGAAGGCGAAGTCGATCTGCTTGACGCCCTCGCCGGCCACCATGTTGACGAAGAGGTGCCCGAAGATGAGCACGACGAGCAGGACGCCCGACGCGCGCATGTAGATCCAGCCCCACTTCTCCCAGTTGGTGGTGCGGCGGGCGGCTGTGGCGGAGCGCGGAGGCTCGACGGTCTGCGTGGTCATCGGTCCGCTCTCCTAGTTGAAGTCCGCGACGAGGTTCATGAGCTGGCGCGGCAGGAAGCCCGCGATCGCGACCGCCCAGAGGACGAGCACGACCCAGAACATCGCGCGCTGGTACTTCGGCCCCTTCGACCAGAAGTCGATCAGGATGATCCGCAGCCCGTTGAACGCGTGGAACACGATGGCCATCACGAGCGCGGTCTCACCGAGGTTCATGATCGGCGTCTTGTAGGTGCCGATCACGGCGTTGTACGCCTCGGGGGACAGCCGCACCAGGGCGGTGTCGAGGATGTGTACGAGCAGGAAGAAGTAGATCGCGACACCGGTGATGCGGTGCAGCACCCACGACCACATGCCCACCGAGCCGCGGTACAAGGTCCCCTGCGGGGTGCGAGCGGCGCGCGGCGCCTCGATCGTCCCGCCGTCGATGGACACTGCGGGTGCGGCGGTCGCCGTACCCGCTCCGGTCTGCTCGGCCATGAGCAAGTCCTCCCATAGGACGGGCTCGCCGATCGGCGAGCCCTTGCCGTTCGTGTTCGTGTGGAACACGCACCATCCTATGCGCGGGCGCCGACGTTCTCGTGCCGGGCGGTCAGCGAGCCCCGGTTCGCGGCCGGCGGCGCCCCGATCGTGCGGGCCGTGTCGTGGTGCGCGAGGAGCTCGTCGCCGACGGCCTCCCAGGTCGTCCCCTCGACGCGGAGCCGTCCCGCCGAACCCATCCGGGCGGCGGCGCCCGGTTGCGCGAGCACGCCGAGCACCGCACGTCGCAGGGCCTGCGGGGCGTCCGGGTCGTAGAGCTCGCCGTCGAGTCCCGGGGCGACGAGGTCGAGCGGTCCGCCGGACGCCGGCGCGACGACCGGCAGGCCGCTGGCGTGCGCCTCCTGCAGGGTCTGCCCGAAGGTCTCGGCGGGGCCCGTGTGCACGAAGAGGTCGAGCATCGCGTAGGCGTCCGCGAGGTCCTCGCCGCGCAACGGCCCGGTGAAGGTCACGTCGAGGTGCCGCAGCCGTCGTTCGAGGAGGGCGCGGGACGGGCCGCCCCCGGCGACGACGACCCGGATGCCGGGCACACCGCCGAGCTCTGCGAGCCGGTCGACCTCCTTCTCCGGCGCGAGCCGCCCGACGTAGCCGACGATCGCCTCGCCGTTCGGCGCGAGCCGTCGCCGCAGCGCCCGGACGCGCGCACCCGTCCGACGCGCGGGGTGGAACAGCTCGGTGTCGACCCCGCGGCCCCAGCGCGCGACGCGCGGCACGCCGTCCTCGCCGAGCATCGCGGCGGTGGCGCTCGACGGGGCGAGCGTCAGCGACGCCCCGGCGTGGATGCGCCCGAGGATGCGACGCACCAGCGGGACGGTCGCGGTCAGGCCGTTGCGGCGGGCGAACCCGGCCACGTCGGTCTGGAAGACGGCGACGGAGGGGATGCCGAGCCTCCCGGCCGCCGTGATGGCGCGTCCGCCCAGCAGGAACGGGCTCGCGGCGTGGAGCACGTCGGCGCCGGAGGCGGCGAGGATCGTGTCCAGGACCGGGTGGGGGAGCGCGACCGGGAACTGCCGGTACGCGACCGCGGGGACGCGGTGCACCGGGAAGGAGCGGTAGCGCTCGACCTGCGAGCGGGAGCGGGAGCGGAACTGCGCGAGCCCCGGGGTGTCCGGCGCGATGACGACCGCGCGGTGACCACGGCGTTCCAGGTGGTCGAGGACCGCGAGGACGCTGGTGGTCACGCCGTTGAGGGTGGGCAGGAAGCTCTCGGTCACGACGGCGACGGTCCGTTGGACCGTGCCGCGCTCCACGCTGCGTGCGCTCATGGTGCGTCCCATGCTCCGCGGGTGGCGTGGCCGTGCGGGGCGGTCCGCGTGAACGCCCGGCACGCAGGTGGTGAACAGCCGACCGGGAGGCGCGGGGCACGCCGCGTCCGCCGGCTCGCGTCCGTCTCGTGCGGCCTTCCGCACGCTGCGTGCGGGGAACGTGCGGGAAGCGTCCAGGTCGACTCCGGCCGCACCGGTACGGTGAGCGGGTGGCAGACGCACTCGAGGACTTCTACGCGATCATCCCGGCCGGCGGCATCGGCTCCCGGCTCTGGCCGCTCTCGCGCGCCGACGCGCCCAAGTTCCTGCACGACCTGACCGGCTCCGGCACCTCCCTGCTCCGGCAGACCTGGGACCGCCTCGCGCCGCTCGCCGGCGACCAGCGGATCATGGTCGTCACCGGGCGGGCACACCGCGTCGCGGTCGAGTCGCAGCTCCCCGGCGTCGCGGACCACAACGTCGTGCTCGAGAGCGAGCCGAAGGACTCGACCGCGGCCATCGGGCTCGCCGCGGCGATCCTGCACCGCCGCGAACCGGACGTGGTGATCGGCTCGTTCGCCGCCGACCACGTCATCGGCGACGCCCGTGGCTTCCGCCGTTCGGTGCGCGAGGCCGTCGCCGCCGCCCGCGCGGGCTACGTCACGACCATCGGCATCACGCCCACCGAGCCGGCGATCGGCTTCGGCTACATCCACGCCGACGGCGAGGCGCTCGACGTCGAGGGCGCCTCGACGGTGCACGCGGTGAAGTCCTTCGTCGAGAAGCCCGACCTGGACACCGCCCGCGGGTACCTCGACGAGGGCAACTACCTCTGGAACGCCGGCATGTTCATCGCCCGCGCCGACGTGCTCCTCGCCGAGATCGGCCGGACCAAGCCCGAGCTGCTCGCCGGCATCGAGGAGCTCGCCGCCGCGTGGGACACCTCGTCCCGCGGCGCCGTGGTCGACGCCATCTGGCCGACCCTCGAGAAGATCGCCATCGACTACACCGTCGCCGAGCCCGCCGCCGCGGCCGGCCGGATGGCGGTCGTCCCCGGCGACTTCGACTGGGACGACGTCGGCGACTTCGCGTCGCTCGCGAAGCTGCAGTCCGGCGGACGGGCGAACAACCTCGCCGTCCTCGGCGACGGTGCACGCATCCTGGCCGACTCGTCGAGCGGCATCGTCGTCTCGCACAGCCAGCGACTCATCTCGCTCATCGGGGTCGAGGACATCGTCGTCGTGGACACCCCGGACGCCCTGCTCGTGACCACGAGCGCGAACGCCCAGCGGGTCAAGGGTGTGGTGGACGCACTGAAGATCAGCGGCCGCGGCGACGTCCTGTAGCGCTCCATCACGAAATCGCTCCGGACCCCGGATCCGGGGCGTCCGCGGTGCCGCGCGCGTTACGGGCCTGTTTCGTCGCGGTCGCGATCGCGTAACCACTCCGCCAGGAGCGCCGAGAGCGTGCTGTACCGGCTCGACGGTCGTGTACTGTCGCCACGATCGCCCGGAACGCACGTGGTCCGGGCACTGCTCCCCGGAGGAACCAACCCGTGACATCCCGTACCCGTCAGGTCGTCCTGAGCGGCCTCGCGCTCGCCGGCCTGGTCGCCGTCCTCACCGGCTGCTCGGCCGCACCGTCCGACTCCGCGACGGCCAAGAAGACCGACTTCCGCCCCTGCATGGTCTCCGACGCCGGTGGCTTCGACGACAAGTCGTTCAACCAGCTCGGGTTCGAGGGCATGAAGGACGCCGCCGCCGACCTCGGCGCGACCTACAAGTCCGCCGAGTCGAAGGACGCCACCGTCTACGACTCGAACATCGAGCAGCTCATCGGCCAGAACTGCAACCTCGTGATCACCGTCGGCTTCAACCTCGCCGACGCCACGAAGAGCCAGGCCAAGGCGAACCCCGACACCGAGTTCGCGATCATCGACGACAACTCGATCGACGCCAAGAACGTCAAGCCGATCACGTTCGACACCTCCCAGGCGGCGTTCCTCGCCGGCTACGCGGCGGCGTCGTACTCGAAGACCGGCGTCGTCGGCACCTTCGGCGGCATGCAGATCCCGACCGTCACGATCTTCATGGACGGCTTCGCGGACGGCGTGAAGTACTACAACGAGCAGAAGAAGAAGGACGTCAAGGTCGTCGGCTGGAACGTCGACTCCGGCAAGGGCTCCTTCACCGGCGGGTTCGAGGCCGGCACGCAGGCCAAGTCGGTCGCGCAGACGCTCCTCGACCAGGACGCGGACGTCATCCTCCCCGTCGGCGGCCCGATCTACCAGTCGGCTGCCGAGGCGATCAAGGACGCGAACAACGGCTCCGTCCTCATCGGCGCGGACAGCGACCTGTACGAGGCCGACCCCCGCTACAAGGACATCGCGTTCACGTCCGTCATGAAGGGCATGCGCCCCGCCGTGAAGGACGTCGTCGAGCAGGCCGCTGACGACAAGTTCTCGAAGGAGCCGTACGTCGGCACGCTCGAGAACGACGGCGTCGGCATCGCGCCGTTCCACGACTACGAGTCGAAGGTCGACTCCGGTCTGAAGGACGAGCTGGACAAGATCAAGTCGGGCATCGTCGACGGCTCGATCAAGGTCGAGACCCAGTCGAACAAGTAGTCCGGGCGACGCGGGCGGGGGATCGGTCCCTCGCCCGCGTTTCCGTGCGCCCATCACAGAAATACACTCTGCACCCATGAAGCTCGAGCTCCGCGGCATCACGAAGCGGTTCGGTCCGCTGGTCGCCAACGACCACATCTCGCTCACCGTCGCCCCCGGTGAGGTCCACTGTCTCCTCGGTGAGAACGGTGCCGGCAAGTCCACGCTGATGAACGTCCTCTACGGCCTGTACCAGGCGGACGAGGGCGAAATCCTCCTCGACGACGTCGTCCAGGACTTCGACGGCCCCGGCGACGCCATGCGCGCCGGGATCGGCATGGTCCACCAGCACTTCATGCTCGTCCCGGTCTTCACCGTGGCCGAGAACGTGATGCTCGGTCAGGAGCAGACCTCGTTCGGCGGCCGCCTCGACCTCGCCGGTGCCCGTGCCCGGGTCCGCGAGATCTCCGACCGCTTCGGGTTCGACGTCGACCCGGACGCCAAGGTCGAGGACCTGCCCGTCGGCGTGCAGCAGCGCGTCGAGATCATCAAGGCGCTGTCCCGCGACGCGAAGGTCCTCGTGTTCGACGAGCCGACCGCCGTGCTCACGCCGCAGGAGACCGACGAGCTGATGGGCATCATGCGGCAGCTCCGCGAGGCGGGCACCGCGATCGTGTTCATCACGCACAAGCTCCGCGAGGTCCGCGAGGTCGCCGACCGCATCACCGTCATCCGGCTCGGCAAGGTCGTCGGCGAGGCGTCCCCGACGGCGACGAACAACGAGCTCGCGGCGCTCATGGTCGGCCGTGCGGTGTCGCTCGTCGTCGACAAGACCCCGGCCCAGGGCGGCGAGGACGCCCTCGTCGTCGAGCACCTCAGCGTCACCGACCCGTCGGGCATCGTGCTCGTCGACGACGTCTCGTTCACGGTCCGCCGTGGCGAGGTGCTGGCCATCGCCGGGGTGCAGGGCAACGGCCAGACCGAGCTCACCGAGGCGATCATCGGCCTCGAGCCCGTGCACGCCGGTCGCGTCACCCTCGACGGCAAGGAGCTCACCGGCCGTTCCGTCAAGCAGGTGCTCGACGCCGGGGTCGGCTTCGTGCCCGAGGACCGCAAGGAGGACGGGCTGGTCGGCGAGTTCACGATCGCCGAGAACCTCATGCTCGACCGCGCCGACCACGCCGAGTTCGTGCGCGCCGGCACCATCCGGTCCGCCGAGCGCGACGCGTTCGCCGACGAGAAGATCGCGGAGTTCGACATCCGCACGCCGTCGCGCACGACCGCCGCCGGTCGGCTGTCCGGCGGCAACCAGCAGAAGATCGTCCTCGCCCGCGAGCTCAGCCGCGAGCTGCGGCTCTTCGTCGCCGCGCAGCCCACACGCGGCATCGACGTCGGCTCGATCGAGTTCGTGCACAAGCGCATCGTCGCGACCCGCGACACCGGCGTCCCGGTCATCGTCGTCTCCACGGAGCTCGACGAGGTCGTGGCGCTCGCCGACCGGATCGCGGTGATGTACCGCGGCGGCATCGTCGGCATCGTCCCCGCGGACACCCCCCGCGACGTCCTCGGCCTCATGATGGCCGGCGAACTACCAGAAGGAACGGAGCTGGCGGCGTGAGCACCCCCACCCCTGACAGCACGCAGCAGCCGCAGACCCAGCAGCCGCAGACCGAGGCCCCGACCGACGACCGCCTGCAGGACGTCGAGTCGACCCCGCACCTGATGACCGACTCGGCGACCGACACCGAGCGACGCGACGGCGGCGACCGCTGGCGTGCCGCCGTGCAGAGCATCGTCGACGGCTCCGTGCTCGTCACGGTCCTGGCCGTCGTCCTCGCCCTCGTGGCGTGCGGCGTCCTCATCGCGGTCACCGACGAGAACGTCCGCGCCGCGGCCGGCTACTTCTTCGCCCGGCCCACCGACACCCTGCAGGCGATCGGCACCGCGGTCGGCGGCGCCTACGCCTCGCTGTTCGAGGGCTCGGTCTTCAACTTCGGCGCCCAGTCCGCGCAGCAGGCGATCGTCCCGATCACCCGCTCGATCGACTACGCCGTGCCGCTCGTCGCCGCGGGCCTCGGCATCGCGCTGTCCTTCCGCGCGGGCCTGTTCAACATCGGCGGCCAGGGCCAGATCCTGATGGGCGCCGCTGCGGCCGGGTGGGTCGGATTCTCGTTCGACATGCCCGCGGCGATCCACATCCCGCTCACCATCGTCGCCGGCATCGTCGGCGGCGCCGTGTGGGGTGGCATCGTCGGCGTGCTCAAGGCGCGGACCGGCGCCAACGAGGTCGTCCTGACGATCATGCTGAACTACGTCGCGCTCTACCTCGTGAGCTACCTCCTCCGCACCCCGGGCCTCCTGCAGGCCTCCGGCAGCACGAACCCGATCTCGCCCGCGACGAAGGACAGCGCGGTGCTCCCGCCGCTGTTCGGCGCCCGGTACGGGGTCGACCTCGGGTTCGTCGTGGCGATCATCGCGGTGGTCGTCGTCTGGTGGCTGGTGAACAAGTCGTCGCTCGGCTTCCGTTTCCGCACCATCGGCGAGAACCCCCGCGCGGCCCGTGTCGCCGGCATGAGCGTGCCGTCGCTCACCATCTGGGTGCTCGTCATCTCCGGCGCACTCGTCGGCATCGCCGGCGCGTACCAGGTGCAGGGCGCGGTCACCTCGGGCTTCACCTCGGGCATCGACGCCGGCATCGGCTTCGACGCGATCACCGTGGCGCTGCTCGGCCGCTCCAAGCCGTGGGGCGTGTTCTGGGCCGCCATCCTGTTCGGCGTGCTGAAGAACGGCGGCTACGCCATGCAGGCCGCCAACGGCATCCCGATCGACATCGTGGGCGTGATCCAGGCGCTCATCGTCCTGTTCATCGCGGCGCCGCCGCTCGTCCGCGCGATCTTCCGGATCCCGCAGCCGGGTGCCCGCCGTCGCGTGAGCACGAAGAACAGCAAGAAGGCGGTCGCCGCGTGAGCACCCTCAGCCCCACCGCGGCGTCCGCGTCGCCCCTGACCGACCGTGCGGTCGAGACCACCCGCAGCTGGAAGCTCGCCATCGGGTATGCGGTCTTCACCGTCGTGGCCCTCGTGCTGTTCACGCTGCTCCCGGGCAGCGGCACCACGACGTTCCGCCTGAGCAACGCCGGCGACTTCTTCCGGCTGCCCGACGTCCCGCTGCCGGCCGTCGCGACGGGCATCGTCGTGGTCGTCCTGCTCGCGATCCTGACCGTGTACGCCGCCGTCGAGACGCGCGCGCTCCGCCGGGTGCCGCTCTGGGTGACCGCGGTCTTCGCGGTCGTCTTCGTCGTCGGCTTCCTGACCTGGGCCGCCGCCGGCAAGTCGCTGCCGATCCCCGGCCTGCTGCTCGGCGCGCTGAGCCTGAGCGTCCCGCTCGTGTTCGGCGCCCTCGGCGGCGTGATCTCGGAGCGGGTCGGTGTCGTGAACATCGCCATCGAGGGACAGTTCCTCGCCGGCGCGTTCAGCTCCGCGATGGTCGCGTCGATCACTGGTTCGCCGTGGGTCGGCCTCGTCGCGGCCCTGGTCGCCGGCATGCTCGTGTCGTTCGTCCTCGCGGCGTTCAGCATCAAGTACCTCGTCGACCAGGTCATCGTCGGTGTCGTGATCAACGCCTTCATCTCGGGCCTCACCGGCTTCCTGTACTCGCAGGTGCTGTCACCGAACGAGACGACGCTGAACGTCGGCGTGCGCTTCCCGATCGTCCCGATCCCGGTGCTCCACCAGATCCCGGTCATCGGTCCGGTGTTCTTCGAGCAGCGCGTCACGGTCTACCTGGCCTACGTCGCGGTCGCCGCGGTCACCTTCGGGCTGTTCAAGACCCGCTGGGGCCTGCGCCTCCGCGCGGTCGGCGAGCACCCGCAGGCCGCGGACACGGTCGGGATCAACGTGACGACGACGCGCTTCTGGAACGTCGCGCTCGCCGGTGCGATCGCCGGCCTCGGCGGTGCGTACTTCACGCTCGACGCCGTCGGACCGTTCACGAAGGACATGACCGCCGGCGCGGGCTACATCGCGCTCGCGGCCGTCATCTTCGGCCGCTGGGACCCGATCCGCGCGACGCTGGCCGCGCTGCTGTTCGGCTTCGCGTCCAACCTGCAGAACACGCTCGGCGCGATCAACTCGCCGGTCCCCAGCGAGTTCCTGCTCATGCTGCCCTACGTCGTCACGATCTTCGCGGTCGCCGGCCTGGTCGGGCAGTCGCGCGGACCGGCGGCCGCCGGCAAGCCGTACATCAAGAGCTGACGGCCTGGAGGCGCGGCACATGACCCACATGGATGCATCCGGTGACCAGGAGGTCACCGCCACGGACGCGGGGGACGCAGCCCCGCGCCTCCAGTCCGGCGAGACGGCACCGGAGGTCGACTGGAGCGCCCTGCGGGACGCTGCCACGGCCGCGATGCGGCGCGCCTACGCGCCGTACTCGTCGTTCCCGGTGGGCGCCGCGGCGCTCACCGACGACGGCCGGATCGTCTCCGGCTGCAACGTCGAGAACGCCTCGTACGGGGTCACCCTGTGCGCGGAGTGCTCGCTCGTGTCGCAGCTGCACATGACCGGTGGCGGCAAGCTCGTCGCGTTCACGTGCGTGGACGGCGACGGCGCGACCCTCATGCCGTGCGGACGCTGCCGGCAGCTGCTCTTCGAGCACTCGACCGAGGGCATGCTGCTCGAGACCGTCTCCGGGATCCGCACCATCGACGAGGTCCTCCCGGACGCCTTCGGGCCGCGGACCCTCGCCACCTACCAGCAGGAGCACTGATCACATGGCCGTCGAGCCCTTCGACACCGTCGACCTCATCCGCACGAAGCGTTCCGGCGACGCGTTGAGCACGCCCGAGATCGACTGGCTGGTCGACGCCTACACGCGCGGCTACGTCGAGGACCCGCAGATGGCGGCCCTCGCGATGGCGATCTTCCTGAACGGCATGGAGCGCCGCGAGATCAAGGACCTCACCCTCGCGATGATCGCGTCGGGGGAGCGCATGTCGTTCGGCTCGCTCGGCAAGACCACGGTCGACAAGCACTCGACCGGCGGCGTCGGCGACAAGATCACGCTGCCCCTGGCGCCCCTCGTGGCGTCGTTCGGCGTCGCGGTCCCGCAGCTCTCCGGCCGGGGGCTCGGCCACACGGGCGGCACGCTCGACAAGCTGGAGTCGATCCCGGGCTGGCAGGCGGCGCTGTCGAACGACCGCATGCTCTCGGTGCTCGAGGACGTCGGGGCGGTGATCTGCGCGGCCGGTTCCGGCCTGGCTCCTGCGGACAAGAAGCTCTACGCGCTCCGGGACATCACCGGCACCGTCGAGTGCATCCCGCTCATCGCGTCGAGCATCATGTCGAAGAAGATCGCCGAGGGCACGGGCGCGCTCGTGCTCGACGTGAAGTTCGGCTCCGGTGCGTTCATGCCGACGTACGAGGCGTCGAAGGAGCTCGCGCAGACGATGGTCGACCTCGGGAACGACGCCGGGGTCGCGACCTCGGCGTTGCTCACCGACATGGAGGTCCCGCTCGGCCTGACCATCGGCAACGCGCTCGAGGTCCGCGAGTCCGTCGACGTCCTGGCCGGCGGCGGTCCGGCGGACGTGGTCTCGCTGACCGTCTCGCTGGCCGAGGAGATGCTGCGCCTGGCCGGGCTGCCGGACGCCGACCCCGCGGCCGCGCTGGCCGACGGCCGGGCGATGGACACCTGGCGCCGGATGATCGCCGCGCAGGGCGGGGATCCCGCAGCCGCGCTGCCGGTCGCCCGCGAGCAGCACGTCGTCACGGCGACGGAGTCCGGGGTCCTGGTCGAACAACAGGCGTTGCCGTTCGGCATCGCCGCGTGGCGCCTCGGCGCCGGGCGGGCACGGGCGCAGGACCCGGTGCAGGCCGGTGCCGGCATCGAGCTGCACGTCAAGCCGGGCGACACCGTCACGGCGGGGCAGCCGCTCTGGACGCTGCACACCGACGAGCCGGCCCGGTTCGAGCGGGCGCTCGAGTCCCTCGACGGTGCGTGGGCGATCGGGACGACGGCGCCGGAGCGCGGGCCGATCGTGCGGGAGCGCATCACGGGCTGAGGCGGGACCTGCGCGTCGTCGGTCGGCACCGATAGCCTGGGTGCATGAGCGCCGACGCCCCCACCTACCGCCTGCCCGACGCCGGAGCGGTCATCAACGACCTCCCCAAGGTCTCGCTGCACGACCACCTCGACGGCGGTCTGCGGCCGGCGACCATCGTCGAGCTGGCGGCCGAGGCGGGGGTGGAGCTGCCGACGACCGACCCGGGGTCGCTGCGCGCGTGGTTCGCCGAGCAGTCCGACTCCGGCTCGCTCGTCGAGTACCTCAAGACCTTCGACGTCACCACCTCGGTGATGCAGACCGCGCCGCAGCTGCACCGCGTCGCGAAGGAGTTCGTCGAGGACCTGGTCGCCGACGGCGTCGTCTACGGCGAGGTCCGCTGGGCGCCGGAGCAGCACCTGCGCGGCGGGCTGACGCTCGACGAGACGGTCGAGGCGGTCCAGGCCGGCATCGAGGAGGCCGTCGACGCCGCGGGCGGATCGATCCGCGTCGGGCAGCTCGTCACCGCGATGCGGCACGCCGACCGTGCGCAGGAGATCGCCGAGCTCGCCGTCCGGCACCGTGACCGCGGCGTCGTCGGCTTCGACATCGCCGGGGCCGAGGCCGGGTTCCCGCCCGCGAACCACCGCGCGGCGTTCGACTACCTGGCGTCCGAGCTCTTCCCGGTGACCGTGCACGCCGGCGAAGCGGACGGCCTGGCCTCGATCCGCTCGGCACTCGTCGACGGCCGTGCGCTCCGACTCGGCCACGGTGTCCGGATCTTCGAGGACGTCACCCTGTCCGACGCGGGTGACGGCTCCACCCTGGCGTCGCTCGGCGAGGTCGCCTCGTGGGTGCGTGACCGCGAGATCCCGCTCGAGGTCGCCCCGCAGTCGAACCTGCAGACCGGTGCGATCGCGGCGTGGGGCGACGACCTGGCCGACCACCCGTTCGACGTGCTCTACCAGCTCGGCTTCCGCGTCACGGTGAACACCGACAACCGGCTGATGAGCAACACCTCGCTGTCGAAGGAGCTCGCGCTCCTCGCCGGCACGTTCGGCTACGACCTCGACGACCTCGCGGCCTTCCAGATCAACGCGGCGCTCGGCTCCTTCCTCCCGCTGGAGGACCGCGAGGAGATCATCGCGACGATCACGGCCGGTCACCAGGGGGTCTGACGCATGCCGCTCCCACCGCTGCCCGACGAGGCCGTCGTGCTCGGGGCAACCGCGACCTCGTGGCACGAGGCACTCCGGCTCGCCGGCGACGCCCTGGTGGCGTCGGGCGCCACGACGGACGCGTACACCGACGCGATGACCGCGCTCGTCGAAGAGCACGGGCCGTACATCGTCATCTCGCCCGGGCTGGCGTTCGCGCACGCCCGGCCGGGGCCGACGGTGCGGCACGACGGGCTCACGGTCGTGACGCTCGCCGAGCCGGTGGCGTTCGGGCACCCGCACAACGACCCGGTCCGGGTGGTGCTCGGACTCGCGGTCGCCGAGGTCGGTACGCACCTCGAGTCCATCGGGGAGATCGCGAACACGTTCAACGACGCCACGGTCACCGGTCGGCTCGCGGCGGCGACCTCGGCGAACGAGGTCCGGACGATCCTGAGGGTGTCGGCGTGAAGATCGTGACCATCTGCGGTGCGGGCATCGGTTCGAGCGGCATCCTCAAGGTGAACGCGGAGAAGGCGTTGCAGTCCCTCGCGCTCGACGCCGAGGTCGTCGCGGCGGACGTCGCCTCGGTGCGCGAGGTGTCCGACGACGCGAACGTCATCCTCACGAGCCAGGAGTTCGTCGAGGCGATCGGCGACACCTACGCCGAGGTCATCGTGATCCGCAACCACTTCGACCAGGACGAGATCACCGCGGCGGTCGACCGGGCGCTCGGGGAGCACTGAGCAGTCCGGTGCTCCTCCATCGGAGCACCCCGCGTGCGAGCGCCCACAGGCTGGCGTGCCCGGCCGGGTCCGGGGCGGGGTCGCCCTAGGATCGGGGCATGAGCACGGAGAACCCGCTGAACGACCCCGCCGCCGACCCGTTCGAGGTCGCCCGCGACGCCGCCGCCGTCATCGCTGACCGGTCCGGCATCGAGCGGCACGACATCGCCCTGACCCTCGGCTCCGGCTGGGGCAAGGCCGCCGACCTCGTGGGCGAGACGGTGTCCGAGATCCCCGCGGCCGAGGTCCCGGGCTTCAGTGCCTCCGCCGTCCCCGGCCACTCCGGCACCGTCCGCTCGATCCGCCTGCCCGACGGTCGGCACGCGCTCGTCATCGGTGCCCGCACGCACTACTACGAGAACCACGGCGTCCGCCGCGTCGTGCACAGCGTCCGCACCGCGGCCGCCACCGGCGCGTCGATCATGGTGCTGACCAACGGTGCCGGCGGCATCAAGGAGACCTGGACCCCGGGGACCCCTGTCCTGATCAGCGACCACATCAACCTCACGGCGGACAGCCCGCTCGAGGGCGCGACGTTCGTCGACCTGACCGACCTGTACTCGTCGCGTCTGCGCGAGGTCGCGAAGTCGATCGACCCGACCCTCGACGAGGGCGTGTACACGCAGTTCCGCGGGCCGCACTACGAGACCCCGGCCGAGGTGCAGATGGCGAAGACCATCGGCGGGCACATCGTCGGCATGTCCACCGCACTCGAGGCCATCGCCGCCCGTCAGGCGGGCATGGAGGTCCTCGGCTTCTCCCTCATCACGAACCTCGCCGCCGGCATCCAGAAGACGCCGCTGTCGCACGCCGAGGTGCTCGAGGCCGGTCGCGAGGCAGAGCCGGTCATCGCCGACCTGCTCGCCCGCGTGGTGGCGGCCCTGTGACCCGGCACGAGGGCGCCTCGGACGGCGCGATGGCGGACGGCGACCTGAGCGAGGGGACCGAGACCGCCGCCGGCTCCGGCCTGGAGGCCCTGCTCGCCACCGCCAGGAACTGGTCGTCCCAGGACCCGGACGACGAGACCCGCGCCGAGCTGGACGCGCTCGTCGCGTCGGCCTCGTCGGGGGACGCCGCCGCGGCGGACTCGCTCCGCGAGCGCTTCTCCGGTCGTCTGGCCTTCGGCACGGCGGGGCTGCGCGCTGAGCTCGGCGCCGGCCCGCAGCGGATGAACCGGGTGGTCGTGACGCAGGCCGCCGCCGGCCTCGCCCGCTTCCTGATCGACACCGGCCGCGACCGCAGCGTCGTGATCGGCTACGACGGCCGGGTGAACTCGGACGTCTTCGCCCGCGACTCGGCCGAGGTCATGCGCGGCCTCGGGCTCGACGTCACGCTGCTGCCGTCGGCGCTGCCCACGCCGGTGCTCGCGTTCACCGTCCGGCACCTCCGGGTCGGCGCGGGCGTGATGGTCACCGCGAGCCACAACCCGCCGCGGGACAACGGCTACAAGGTGTACCTCGGCGGCGAGGACGACGGTTCCCAGATCGTGCCGCCGGTCGACGGCGAGATCGCCGCGGCGATCGACGCGGTCGCGGCGGGCGACGTCCGCGACCTCGTCCGGGCGACGGACTACACGGTGGCGGGCGACGCCCTGGTGCAGGCGTACGTGGACGCGACGGCCGCGACCGTGCCGACCCCGCGCCTCCCGGTCGACGCGCAGCCGAAGGTCGTCTACACGGCCATGCACGGGGTCGGGTGGGAGACCGCCCGCGCCGTGTTCGCGGCGGCGGGCTTCGCCGAACCGGTCGTGGTGCCGGAGCAGATCGAGCCGGACGGGGCGTTCCCGACGGTGTCGTTCCCCAACCCGGAGGAACCCGGCGCGATGGACCTGTCCGTCGCACGGGGTGTCGCTGTCGGCGCGGACCTCGTCATCGCGAACGACCCCGACGCCGACCGGCTGGCGCTCGCGATCCCCGACGGTCGCGGGTCGTTCCGTCGGCTGTCCGGCAACGAGGTCGGGTGGCTGCTCGGCTGGCGCGCCGCCGCACGCGCCCAGGCCGCGGGCTCGTCGGACGGGGTGCTCGCGGCGTCGATCGTGTCGTCGCCCGCGCTCGCCCGGGTGGCGGAGCGGTACGGCCTCGAGTACCGCGACACGCTGACCGGCTTCAAGTGGGTCTCGCGCGTGCCGTCGCTCGTGTTCGGGTACGAAGAGGCGCTCGGGTACCTCGTCGACCCCGGCGTCGTGCGCGACAAGGACGGCATCTCGGCGGCGCTCGCGCTGCTCGACCTCGCCGTGGGGCTCGCCGCTTCCGGCAAGACCATCGCCGACCAGCTCGACGCGTTCGCGGCCGAGTTCGGGGCGTTCGCCTCGGGCCAGGTCGCGACCCGCGTGGACGACCTCTCGCGCATCGGCGAGATCATGGCGTCCCTGCGGTCGTCGACGCCGACGTCGCTCGGCGGCCTCGACGTGGTCGCCGTGACGGACTACTCGGACGGGGTCGAGGGCTTCCCGCCGTCGGACATCCTGCGCTACGACCTCGACGGCGGCGCGCGGGTCATCGTCCGCCCGAGCGGCACCGAGCCGAAGGTGAAGGTGTACATCGACACCGTGGCGGCGTCGCCGGCCGAGGCGCAGGCCCTCGTCGACGCCCTCGCCGCCGACGTGCGCCCCCGCGTGTCCTAGCGCGCCGCGCCCGCCCACGGCGCCCCGCCCTCGCCGCACCCCGTCACGAACGTCGCACTCCGCTACACCGGGGTGCGACGTTCGGGGCGGGGTGCGGCGTTCGTGTTCCGTCCCCGCGCCGCGGCTCGACCGCGGCGCATCCGTCGCAGTGAGTCTGACGTGCGCCGTCGTCCACCGATCGGCCGGCACGAGCACGGACGCGTGCACCGGGCGGCGATGCTCTCGGCATGACGCTCGAAGTGATCTCCACGGCCGGTCTCGCCCACGATCCTGCGGTGACCGCCTCCGTGCGACGCCAGGCCGCCGCGGGCGATCTGCACCGTCTGCACCGAGGGCTCTACGTCGACGGCGCGGCGTGGGCATCGGCCCCCGAGCACCAACGGCACCGCCTCCTCCTCGAGTCCGTCGTGCCGCGGCTGGCGGGGGAGCCCGTGGTGTCGCACCGATCGGCGGTCGCGCTGCACGGCCTGCCGTGGATCGGGAGCTTCGGGGAGCGTGTCGTCGTCACCGACCCGGGCCGGGACCGCGGGCAGGCGAAGCGCAGCGTGGAGCGCGTCGGCAGTGCAGGTCGGCAGCCCGAGCGCACCGTCCTGGACGGGCTGACGGTCACGGATCTCGTCGGGACCGCGGTGGACGCCGCGGTGCGGGAGCACCCATGGCGTGCGATCGTCGTGCTCGATGCCGTCCTGCGTCGAGGAGTACCGACGGCAGCGATCCTCGATGAACTGGGGCGACGCCGGGCGCAGCGGCACCGAGCGGCGCGCGAGCTCGTCGAGTGTGCGAGCCCCCTCGCGGAGTCACCGGGGGAGAGCATCACGCGGTGGGGCGCGCACGTGCTCGGGGCGCCGCGTCCCGTCCTGCAGCAGCCGTTCCGGTACGACGGCGTGTTCGTCGACCGCGTGGACCTCTGGTTCCCGGAGCAGGGGGTCGTCGTCGAGTTCGACGGACGGTCGAAGTACGCAGACCGGGAACTCCGACAGGGCAGGAGCCCCGATGACGTGCTGTTCGACGAGAAGCGCCGCGAAGACCGGCTCCGGCGCCGTCCGGACGTGCACGGTGTGGCCCGTGTGACGTGGGCTGACGCGATGCCCGGTGGTCAGCTTCCGCGGCGGTTGAGCGAGGCCGGCGTACCGCTCGGCCGCGCGTGGGCCACTGCGTGGCGAGCGGCCGCGCAACGCACCCTGTAACGAACGTCGCACCCCGATGTGACGGGGTGCGACGTTCGCGGCGGGGTGCGGCGGAGGCGGCGCGGGACGAGCGCCCGCGGCGCCGCGCTACGCGAGCTCGAGCAGCACGTGGCCGGACGAGATCGTCTGGCCGACGGGGGCGTTCAGCCCGGTGACGACGCCGTCGCGCGGGGCCTGCACGGGCTGCTCCATCTTCATCGCCTCGAGGACGACGAGCAGGTCGCCCTTCACCACGGTGTCACCCTCGGCGACCGCGAGCTTCACCACGGTGGCCTGCATCGGGGACGTCACCGAACCCGAGGAGGCGAGGCCCCCGCGAACGCCGGACGACCGACGCTTCGGGGGAGCGGAGGGGCCGGCCGGACGACGACCGGCTGCACCGCCGCCGACGATCGCGGGCATGGTGACCTCGACGCGCTTGCCCTGCACCTCGACGACGACGGTCTCGCGCGACGCCGGCGCGGGCAGGTCCTCGGTGGCACCGCTCCAGGCCGGGATGTCGTTCTGGAAGTCGGTCTCGATCCACTGCGTGTAGATGCTGAACGGCTCGTCGTCCGACGTGGCGAACGCCGGGTCGGACACGACCGCGCGGTGGAAGGGGAGCACGGTCGGCAGGCCGGTGACCTCGAACTCGGCGAGGGCACGGCGCGACCGCTCGAGCGCCTCGGAGCGGGTGGCACCGGTGACGATGAGCTTCGCGAGCATCGAGTCGAACGAGCCGGACACGACGTCGCCCGACACGACACCTGAGTCGACGCGGACGCCGGGGCCGGACGGTGCGTTGAACGCGTGCACGGGGCCGGGCGCGGGGAAGAAGTTGCGACCAGGGTCCTCGCCGTTGATGCGGAACTCGAACGAGTGCCCGCGCGGCGCCGGGTCGTCGTAGTCGAGCGTGCCGCCCTCGGCGATGCGGAACTGCTCGCGGACCAGGTCGATGCCGGTGACCTCTTCCGAGACGCAGTGTTCGACCTGCAGGCGGGTGTTCACCTCGAGGAACGAGACGGTGCCGTCCGCACCGATGAGGAACTCGCACGTGCCGGCACCGACGTAGCCGACCTCGCGGAGGATCGCCTTCGACGACTCGTACAGGCGCTCGGTCTGCGACTCGGTCAGGTACGGCGCGGGTGCCTCTTCCACGAGCTTCTGGTGGCGACGCTGCAGCGAGCAGTCGCGCGTGGAGACGATGACGACGTTGCCGTGCTCGTCGGCCAGGCACTGGGTCTCGACGTGGCGCGGCTTGTCGAGGTACTTCTCGACGAAGCACTCGCCGCGACCGAACGCCGCGATCGCCTCGCGCGTGGCGCTCTCGAAGAGCTCCGCCACCTGGTCACGCGAGCGCACGACCTTCAGGCCGCGACCGCCGCCGCCGAACGCCGCCTTGATCGCGACGGGCAGGCCCACCTGGTCGACGAAATCGAACACCTCGGACACGTCCTGCACGGGCTCGATGGTGCCCGGCGCGAGCGGTGCACCGACCTTCTCGGCGACGTGGCGCGCGGAGACCTTGTCGCCGAGACGCTCGATCGACTCGGGCGAGGGACCGATCCACGTCAGCCCGGCGTCGATGACGGCGCGCGCGAAGTCGGCGTTCTCGGCCAGGAACCCGTAGCCCGGGTGCACGGCGTCCGCGCCGGACCGGCGGGCCACCGAGATGATCTTGTCGATGACGAGGTAGGTGTCGGCGCTCGTGGTGCCGTTCAGCGCGTACGCCTCGTCGGCGAGGCGGGCGTGGAGAGCGTCACGCTCCTGGTCGGCGTAGACCGCGACCGATGCCTTGCCTGCGTCGCGGGCCGCGCGGATGATGCGGACGGCGATCTCGCCGCGGTTCGCGATGAGGACCTTGCTGATACGGGGCATGGTGAGTCAGCCTATTCGTGCCACGGCGGCCGGTTTTGACCGGCACGTACAAAGAAACAGGGCCGCGCAGTGTGGATGTCTACAGTGCCCAGAGGTCGTGCCAGGCGACGCCGAACCCGCGCAGCAGCATCGACCGCAGCACCGGCAGCGACAGGCCCACGACGGCCGAGGGGGCGCCGTCGATGCGGGTGATGTACGCCGCGGCGCGCCCGTCGATCGTGAACGCCCCGGCGACCTCGAGCGGTTCGCCCGTCGCCACGTACGCGTCGATCTCGTCCGCGGACATGTCGTCGGCGAACGTCAGCACCGCGCTGTCCACCGCGACGACGTGGTCGCCGGCGGCGACCAGCGTCGACCCGCCGGGCGCGACGTCGCCCAGGTGCCCGGCCACGCCGAGCGCCCCGCCGCCCGAGGCGTCCACCTGTCGGACGGGAGGCACGGAACCGGCCCGCCCCGCGCCTCCGGTCCGGCCGGTGGCCGCGTCCAGGGCCGGGGCCGGCCCCCGGTCCAGACGCCGGTCCACGACGCAGTGACCGCTCCAGAGCGTGCCGCCGCCGGCGGCCAGCATCTGGCGCCAGCGCTCCCGGGCCACCGACGGGTCGTGCGGCTTGCCGTACAGGACGCCGTCCACCTCGAACGCGGAGTCGCCGCCGAACACGAAGCCGTCGACGGGGGAGCCGGCGATCCGCGCGTCGGCGACGGCGTCGGCCTTCGCGACCGCGAGCAGGCCGACCAGCTCCGGACCGGTGAGGTCCCGCCCGAGCGCCGTGGACGCGGACGCGACCGCGGCGTCCTCGTCGACCCCCGGCGCGACGAGCACCGGCTCGATGCCCGTCTGGGCGAGGAGCGCACGACGGGCGGGGGAGGTACTCGCGAGGTACAGACGCATGGGAACATCGAACCATGGGTGAATCCGTCGGAACGCTGCTCGAACTCGACGTCACCGGGATCGCCCACGGCGGCATCTCGGTGGCACGGCACGAGGGGCGCGTGGTCTTCGTCTCGGACGCGGTGCCGGGCGAGCGCGTCGTGGCGCGGGTCACCGAGGACCGCAAGAAGTCGTTCTGGCGCGCGGACACGGTGTCCGTCGTGACGCCGAGCGAGCACCGCGTCGACCACGTCTGGCCCGAGGCCGCGCTCGACCGCGACCCGGCCGTCCGCGCCGGTGGTGCGGAGTTCGGGCACATCGCGTTGGCGCACCAGCGCACGCTGAAGCACGACGTCCTGATCGACGCGTTCTCGCGGTTCGCCCGCACCGACCTCGCCGAGGTCCTCGGGCACGACGTCCGGGTCGAGGCGGCCCCCGGCGACGACGCCGCGAACGGTCTCGGCTGGCGCACCCGCGTCCGCCTGCACGTCGACGAGGACGGCACGGCCGGCCCGTTCGCCGCCCGCTCCCACACGGTCGTCCCGGTGACGTCGCTGCCGCTCGCCTCGCAGCGGGTGCAGGACAGCGCACCGCTCGGCCGCGGCGCGATGCCGGGCTCGGCGGTCGTCGACGTCCTCGCGCCGAGCGGTGCCGAGGGCGCCCGACTCGTCGTCGACGAGCAGAAGCCGACCGTGGTGACCGAGGTCGTGGGCGAGCGCTCCTTCGCCGTCGACGACAACGGCTTCTGGCAGGTCCACCGCCAGGCGCCGGCCGTGCTGACCGCCGCGGTGCAGGACCTGGTCGACCGCGAGCGACTCGACCCGGAGGGGCAGCACCTCGACCTCTACGGCGGCGTCGGGCTCCTCGCCGCCGCACTCGGCGACGTCGTGGGCCCGAAGGCGCGCATCACGAGCGTCGAGAGCGCCCCCCGTGCCACCGAGCACGCGCAGGAGAACCTCGCCGAGTGGATCGGTGCCCGCGCCGAGACCGGCCGCGTCGACCGGTGGCTCGCGCGGACCGCGGCTGCTGCGTCGCGCCCGGAGCTCGAGCGGTTCCGCGCCGGCACGATCGTGCTCGACCCGCCCCGCTCCGGCGCCGGGCGCGAGGTGGTCGTGCAGATCGCAGCCCTCCAGCCCGCGCAGGTCGTCTACGTCGCCTGTGACCCGGTCGCGCTGGCCCGCGACGTCGCGACCTTCGCCGACCTCGGATACCGCCTGGAGGCGCTGCGCGCGTTCGACCTCTTCCCGCACACCCACCACCTGGAGGCCGTGGCGCGCCTGGTGCCCCTCGGCTGACCGTCCGGCGCGCCCCGCCTCCGGAGGCCTCGACCTGGGTCGTTCCTGGGTATCCTTGGTCGGTGATGGCGAACCGGTTTCAGGGGCCGGGGAGCGCATCGACGAGAGAGGTCACCGTGGCTACAGACACGACCACCACCGGCACGACCGGACTCGCCACCAGGCCGGTCCGCGTCGCGATCGTCGACGACCACGAGTCCGTGCGACTCGGGATCCAGGCGGCGTGCCAGAACGAGGGCTTCGAGGTGGTGTTGACCGCCGCGAGCGTGCCCGAGTACATCGCGAACCTCGACGGGCGTGAGGTCGACGTCGTCGTCCTCGACCTGTCGCTCGGCGACGGCTCGACCGTGACGAGCAACGTCAAGGGCGTGCAGGGCACCGGCTCGGCCGTGCTCGTGCACTCCATCGCCGACCGCGTCGCGAACGTCCGCGAGGCGCTCGCCGCCGGCGCGGCCGGGGTGATCCCGAAGTCCTCGGCGACGAAGACCGTGATGGCCGCCGTCGCGACCGTGGCCAGGGGTGACGTCCTCAACAACCTCGAGTGGGCGAGCGCGATCGACGCGGACCGCGACTTCGCCAAGGCGCAGCTCGGCCGGCGGGAGCGCGAGATCCTGCACCTCTACGCCTCGGGCCTGCCGCTCAAGCTCGCCGCCCAGCAGCTCGGCATCGGGTACTCCACCGCACGCGAGTACCTCGACCGGATCCGCGTCAAGTACGTCGAGGTCGGTCGTCCGGCGCCGACGAAGGTCGACCTGCTCCGCCGTGCGGTCGAGGACGGCATCCTGCCGGGTCTCGACTCGGGGATCGACCCCGACAGCGACGGCCGCTGAGTCGGATGGCTGCCGCTGACGCGGTCCCCGCGACGGGGTCGGGACGGGCTGCCGGGGCGGGGCCGGCCGTCGGCACCGAGGGCGCGGTCTCCGAACCCGCGCCGTTCGGCGCCGACCCCTCGCGGTCCGTCCGCGCATCGATCACGCAGTCGTCCGTCGAGCGGGTCTTCGCGATCCTCATCGCCGTCGCCGCGATCGGCTTCGGCGCGGTGAACCTCCCGGCCGTGATCGGGCAGCTCCCGCACCTCGACCCGGTGTGGGGACCGGTCACGACCGGTGCCGTCGCCGCGTCCTTCCTGTTCGTCGGCGCGTCCGCGTTCTTCCAGCGGGTCGCGCAGGTCGCGCAGATCGTCTGCGCGCTGCTGTTCCTCGTCGCGCTCGTGACCTGGCCGCTCGTCGTCCGCGATCCGATCGCGGCGTCGGAGCACCCGTGGCCGTGGTGGTTCTGCACGGTCGCCTCGACGGCCGCGGCGATGGGCTTCGCGGTCTGGCGGGCGACGGTGTACACCGCACTCGTGCCGATCGTGTACGTGGTCATCCGCCTGTCGCCGGGCGGCGGGGACCCCGGCGTGGTGAGCGCACTGCTCGACGGGGTGTACACCGCGATCCTCAGCGGCGCGGTGCTCGTCATCGCGGTCGTGCTCCGGCGTGCGGCTGCCGCGGTCGACGTGGCGCAGGCGACGGCCGTCCGCCGGTACTCGCACGCGATCCGGGAGCACGCGACCGAGGTCGAGCGCGTCCAGGTGGACGCCATCGTGCACGACAGCGTGCTCACGACGCTGCTGTCCGCCGCCAGGGCCGAGACCCCCGAAGCCGAGGCCCTCGCGGCGCGGATGGCTCGCAACGCGATCGACCACCTCGAGGCGGCGGCGACCGACAGCCCGGGGAACAGCGCGCCCGTGTCCCTCGTCCAGCTGCGGGAGCGCATCGCCGCCGCGGTGGGCACCCTCGCCGCCCCCGTGCACGTCCGCCCGGCGCCCGCGGGAGCCGCGAGCATGCCCGCCGACGTCGCGGACGCCCTCGCCTCCGCAGCGATGCAGGCGGCGGTGAACAGCGTGCAGCACGCCGGCGACGCGGCGGTGGAGCGCTGGGTGACGGTCGATCGGCGCGACGGCGGCGTCCACATCGAGGTCGCTGACACCGGCTCGGGCTTCGACGTCCACACCATCCCCGCGGAACGGCTCGGCGTCCGCCGGTCGATCGTCGAACGCGTGCGCGCGGTGGGCGGACACGCCGAGATCGAGACCGCGCCGGGCGACGGGACGCGGATCCACCTGACGTGGCAGCCCGGGTCGGAGGTCCGACGATGAGGGTCTCCATCCCCGCGGGCATCGCGATCGGCCTGGCCGCGCTCTTCTCCGTGTACCACGTGGTCCTCGGCCTCACGACCCTGCCCCGGGTGCTCGACGTCGGACCGGTCGTGGCGTGCATGGTCCTCTACGTCGCCGCGACCGGTGTCGCACTGTTCGTCCCCGGCCGGGTGCTGCCCGTGTGGGCGACCTCGTTCTCCCTGGCCACCGCGATCGTCATGCCGGTCATCGCCGCGCCGGCCGTCGAGCTCAACACCGACGACACCTACGCCACGTGGTGGATCGCGGCCGTCGGCACGCTCATGGTCGTGCTCGTCGTCCGCGGGCGCGGGCCGTTCGCCTGGATCGGCGTCGGGTTCCTCTTCGTGCACACCGTGGCGTGGGCTGGCCTGGGCGCGCTCGGGTCCCTCGGGGTGGTCGGCAGTGTGGCGTGGGTGGCGATCGCGGCAGGGTTCACCGCCGCGATGAACCGCGCGACCCGGGTGACCCGGGACTTCGTCCGCGCCGAGCAGGAGACCGCGGACTGGCAGGCGGCGCAGGACGCCCACGTGTTCGAGCGGCAGTTCCGCCTGAGCCAGACGACGCGCATGGCCTTGCCGATGCTCCAGCGGGTGATCGAGACCGGCGGCGACCTGTCCGCCGAGGAACGTGCCGAGTGCCTGCACCTCGAGCAGGCGATCCGCGACGAGATCCGCGGGCGCTCGCTGCTCTCCGACGACGTCCGCGAGGAGGTCATGCGGCTGCGTCGTCGGGGCGCCACGGTGCAGTTGCACGACGACGGTGGGCTCGACGAACTCGAGATCGACGACCTGCGCCGCGTGCACGCCAGCATCGCCGACGCGCTCCGCCGTGCCCGGGACGCCGACAACGTCATCGTGCGCACGGTGGCCGAGGGGTCGGACTCGGCCGTGACCGTCGTGGGGCTCCGGCTCGACATGGCGGCGAGCGAGTCCGCGGCGCTGGGCGCCGGGTCGGACGACGAGGACGACGAGGACGACGAGGACGACGACTCGGTGGTCGTCTGGCTCGAGATCCCGCGGCACGCGACCGTCTGAGCGCAGCGCACGCATCCGGTGCGGGCGCACCCGGGGCCGCACGACGGCGGACCCGGAAACGGGGAACGGGCCGGTCGGAGTCCGACCGGCCCGTTCACGACCCGAGTCTGAGCGACAACCCGAATATCGCCCTGACTCGTAGCTGGCCAGTGGCTTCGTACCCTAGTCGGCCACCGACCCGCGATGCTCTTCAATGAAGGACACCGAACACGAACTACTATGCCTCGGCGCAACAGGGATGTCAGTCGTCATTATGGGGGACAAATTCGGCGGCTTCCGTGCGGTTCCCCGCCGATGTGTCCCCCGAGTGAGGGGAGACCGACCGGGAAGTGCACCGCGCAACGTCTTCGTCGCCTCGATACCCAGGGGTACATCGTCGCGCGACGGCCCCCGACGACACAAGACCCCCGCCCTCGGGAGGGCGGGGGTCTCGCGGAATCTGGATCACGTCGGGGCACACCCGAACCGTCAGCGGAGCGAGCGGCTCCAGGCGCCGTGCCCGTGGTCGAGCGGTCGCCGGACGCCGCGCGCCGACGCGTCCCATCCGGCCCGGGGCGAGACGGTGACCTCGGCGCGACCCGCTGCGGCGGCCTCGTCGGCCTGGCGCTGCAGCACGGCGATCACGGCCGCGAGTTCCTCGGGTGACGGATCACCGGCGACGACGCGCACGTCGGCGCCGACGTGCGTGGGCTCGTCGGCGGGGACGGCGGCGGCGTGCCGGCCCATCAGGCCTCGCCCCCGGCGTGCTCGGTGCGGTGGGCGGTCGTCACAGCGGGATGTTCCCGTGCTTCTTCGGCGGCAGCGATGCTCGCTTGCCCCGGAGTGCCCGGAGCGCCTTGATCACCGAGACGCGGGTGGCGTGCGGCTGGATGATGCCGTCGAGCTCACCGCGCTCCGCCGCCAGGTACGGCGACGCCACGTTGTAGGTGTACTCGTTCGCGAGCTTCGCCCGGACCGCGGCGACGTCCTCGCCGGACTCCTCGGCGCGCTTGATCTCCGCGCGGTAGAGGATGTTGACCGCACCCTGTCCGCCCATGACCGCGATCTCGGCCGTCGGCCAGGCGAGGTTGATGTCCGCGCCGAGCTGCTTCGACCCCATCACGATGTACGCGCCGCCGTAGGCCTTGCGCGTGATGACGGTGACGAGCGGCACGGTGGCCTCGGCGTACGCGTAGAGCAGCTTCGCGCCGCGTCGGATGACGCCGGTCCACTCCTGGTCCGTGCCGGGCAGGTACCCGGGCACGTCGACGAGCGTGAGGATCGGGATGCCGAACGCGTCGCAGAACCGGACGAAGCGGGCGGCCTTCTCGCCGGCGTCGATGTTCAGCGTGCCGGCCATCGCCTGCGGCTGGTTCGCGATGATGCCGACCGTGCGGCCCTCGACCCGGCCGAAGCCGATGAGGATGTTCGGCGCGAACAGCGGCTGGACCTCGAGGAACTCACCGTCGTCGACGACGTGCTCGATGATCGTGGTGACGTCGTACGGCTGGTTCGTCGAGTCCGGGATCACGACGTCGAGCTCGTGGTCGGCGTCGGTCGTCTCGAGCTCGGGCGCCACGTCGTACGCCGGCGCGTCGGACAGGTTGTTGTCCGGCAGGAAGCCGATGAGCGACCGCGCGTAGTCGAGTGCGTCGGACTCGTCCTCGGCGAGGTAGTGCGCGACGCCGGAGACCGCGTTGTGGGTCTGTGCGCCGCCGAGCTCCTCGAAGCCGACGTCCTCGCCCGTGACCGTCTTGATGACGTCCGGGCCGGTGACGAACATGTGGCTCGTCTTGTCGACCATGATCACGAAGTCGGTGAGGGCGGGGGAGTACACCGCACCGCCGGCCGCCGGGCCCATCACGATCGAGATCTGCGGGATGACGCCGGAGGCGCGGGTGTTCAGGCGGAAGATCTCGCCGTACTTGCCGAGCGCGACGACGCCCTCCTGGATGCGGGCGCCACCGGAGTCGAGGATGCCGATGATCGGCACACCCGTCTTCAGCGCGTGCTCCATCACCTTGACGATCTTCTCGCCGGCGACCTCGCCGAGCGATCCGCCGAAGACGGTGAAGTCCTGCGCGTACACGGCGACGTTCCGGCCGTGGATCGTGCCGACGCCGGTGACGACGGCGTCGCCGTAGGGGCGCTTGGCGTCCATGCCGAACGACGTCGTGCGGTGCCGCACGAACTCGTCGAACTCGACGAACGAGTTGTCGTCGAGCAGCTGCTCGATGCGCTCGCGCGCCGTGCCCTTGCCCTTGGCGTGCTGCTTCGCGATCGCGGCCTCGCCCGCAGCGGTCACGGCCTCGTGGTACCGCGTGCGGAGGTCGGCGAGCCGACCGGCCGTCGTCGAGAGATCGGGGGTGTCTCCTGTGGTCACCCGCTCACCCTACCGGCGGCGCGGAGGGGGCCGGTTGGAGGACGTCCACGGTTCCTGCCCGTACATTTGCGTGCATGTCCACACCCGCGCCGTCGACCTTCCCCAGCAGTCGAGCGGTCGTCGCCGCGGTCGGGGGCACGTTCACCTCCCCGGAGCGCACCGGTTCGACGAACGCCGACCTGCTCGTCGCGGCCCCGGACCTGCCGCACGGCAGCGTCGTCGCGACGCTCGACCAGACGGCGGGGCGCGGCCGACTCGACCGCTCGTGGTCGGCGCCGGCCGGCGAGACGCTCGCGGTGAGCCTGCTCGTGCGGGCCGACCTCGGCGAGCGTGCCCGCGGGTGGCTGCCGCTCGTGGCGGGGGCCGCCATGCGGGACCCGATCGCGGCCCTGGTGCCGCCGCCTGCGGACGGGACGGACACGGACGACGCGCCCCGTGCCTCCCGGTCGACGCCGGACGCCACCGACGACGACGTGACGCGCGTCGCGGTGAAGTGGCCCAACGACGTCCTCGTCGACGGCCGCAAGGTCTGCGGCATCCTCTGCCAGGTCGCCGCCGACGGCAGCGTCGTGGTCGGCGCCGGCGTCAACCTCACCCTCCCCGCGGACCGGCTGCCCACCCCGACCGCGACCTCGCTCGCCGTCGCCGGCGTCGCCGGCAGCGCACCGGACCTCGCCGACACGGTGCTGGCCGCCTTCCACCGCGCCGTCCTGGAGGCCGTGGTCGCCCTGGTCGACGGCGGTGCCGCCGCCGAGGCGGTCCGGTCCCACGTCCGCCACGTCTGCGGCACGATCGGTCGCCGCGTCCGCGTGGAGCTGCCCGACGGCTCCGCCGTCGAGGCCGACGCGACCGGCATCGACGACGAGGGCCGGATCACGATCCGGGACCGACCGGGCGCCGAGCGGAGCGTGGCGGTGGGGGACCTCACCCACCTGCGGTATGCATGAGGCCATGACCGACGAGCCGCCGACCGAGCGCGTCGTCGCACGACTCCGGCCGCACGCCCGTCGGCTCGTGCGACCGGCGGTGTTCGTCGTGCTCGTGACGGCGGCCGGCGGCTTCGGCTTCGGGGTGTTCCGGGCGCAGCTCGCGTGGCTGAACGTCGTGGTGGCCGTCCTCGTGCTGCTGCTGCTCGTGCTCGGCGGCGCCGTACCGCTGCTCCGCTGGCTGTCGCAGCGGTACGTCGTCACCACGCGGCGGCTGGTCGTCGTGCACGGTCTCGGCACCCGCACCCGGCGTGAGCTCCTGCACTCCCGGGGGTACGACGTGACGGTGCGCCGGAGAGGGCTGCAGGGGATGTTCCGCTCCGGCGACGTCCTCGTGTTCCCGGGCGACGAACCCGCGCTCGTGCTCGCCGACGTGCCGCACGCCGACCTCGTGGTGGCCGTGCTGCACGACATGGTCGAGGCGTACGAGGCCCGACGTCGGCACCGCGAACCCGACTGGGACGAGATCGTCGGCGGCCCCGAGCGCCCACGGTGGGGCGACGTCCGGTCCTGAGCCCGCGTCGGCGCGCGCCGACGCCCTCGGCGGAAGTCCGGCGAGAACCCGGTACCGTCTTCCCGTGCGTATCTCTGTCATCGGCTGCGGTTACCTCGGTGCCGTGCACGCCGCCTCAATGGCCAAGCTCGGACACGACGTCGTCGCGGTCGACGTCGACCCGGCGAAGATCCAGCGACTCGCCGCGGGCGAGGCCCCCTTCTTCGAGCCCGGCCTCCCCGAGATCCTCGCCGAGGCGCTCGCCTCCGGTCGCATCCGCTTCACCACCGACATGGCCGAGGTCGCCGGGGCGCAGGTCCACTTCCTCGCGGTCGGCACCCCCCAGGGTCCGTCCGGCGCTGCCGACCTCACCTACGTCGACGCCGCGGTCACCGGCCTGCTGCCGCACCTGTCCGCCGGCGACTTCGTCGTCGGCAAGTCGACCGTCCCGGTCGGCACCGCGGCGCGCCTCGGTGAGCAGGTCTCCGCGGCCGTTCCCGGTGCGACGCTCGTCTGGAACCCCGAGTTCCTGCGCGAGGGCTTCGCGGTGCAGGACACCATCTCGCCGGACCGCTTCGTCTACGGCGTCCCGGACGGCGAGGACGGCCAGCGCGCCGTGGCCGCCCTCGACGAGGTCTACGCCGAGGCGCTCGCCGCCGGCACCCCTCGACTCGTGGTGAACCTCCCCACCGCCGAACTCGTGAAGATCAGCGCGAACGCGTTCCTCGCGACGAAGATCTCGTTCATCAACGCGATGGCCGAGATCTCCGAGGTCGCCGGCGCCGACGTGACCGCGCTCGCCGACGCGATCGGGCACGACGCTCGCATCGGCCGGAAGTTCCTGAACGCCGGGCTCGGCTTCGGCGGCGGCTGCCTGCCGAAGGACATCCGCGCGTTCCAGGCGCGGGCCGACGAACTCGGCGTGGGTGAGTCGCTGGCGTTCCTCGCGGACGTCGACGCCACGAACCTGCGCCGTCGCGCACACGTCGTCGAGCTGGCGGAGGAGCTGCTCGGCGGCGCCGTCGCGGGCAAGCGCATCGCAGTGCTCGGCCTGGCCTTCAAGCCGAACTCGGACGACGTCCGCGACTCCCCGGCACTCGACATCGCGGCGCGGCTGGTCGCGAACGGAGCCCAGGTCGCCGCCTACGACCCCGAGGCCGTCGTCACCGCCCGACGGGTGCACCCCGAGCTCGAGTACGCCGAACGTGCCGAGGACGCCCTGCGCGACGCCGAACTCGTGCTCGTGCTGACCGAGTGGAACGAGTTCCGCGCGCTCGACCCGGCCGCGGTGGCCGCACTCGTGGCGGACCCGGTCGTGGTCGACGGGCGGAACTGCCTCGACCGCGACGCGTGGACGGCCGCGGGCTTCACCTACCGCGGGATGGGCCGCTAGGGCCGGTCCGCGTCTCCTCGACGGCGTCGCCCTCGTGTTCCGGCACGGGGGCGGCGCCGTTCGTCGTCGCGGGCGCGATCGGGTCGGCGCCGTCCGTCCTCGAGGTGCCCTCCGGTCGCGCACCCGGCGCGCGCCAGACCTGCACGACGGCGGCCACGAGCGCCACGGCCACGACCACGAGCAGCACACCGACGATCCAGAGCGGCACCGGACCGGACGCCGCCCACCGTGCGGCACCCTGCGGACCGAGCGGCCCGCGCGCCGCGTTCCAGAACCAGGCGGCCACCACGCCGAGCCCGTACCAGCCGATCACGACGGACCCGGCGGCGAGCACCGTCGCGAGCACCCGGCGACCCCGTGCGGTGCGCGGGATCCGGCGCCACGCGACGGCGCTCAGGGCGATCAGGCAGACGATCGCCGGGAAGTAGTAGCGGCCCTGCGTCGCCGCGACGAACGTGGTGGACAGGTAGGCGTGGGCGCTCGTCCAGGTCTGCCCGGCGATCAGCACCGCCGGGAACACCGCGAGACAGACCACGGCGCGGCGTTCCGGTCCGCGACGGAATCCCCAGACGAGCACGACGCCGAGCGCCACGACCGTGAGCACCGCCGTCAGCACGGCCCCGATGGTGACCTGTGCGCCGCCGCCGGGGCTGCCCCAGAAGGTCCGCGTGATCGTGCCCCAGCTGACGTCGAGGAAGTGCAGCAGGCTCGGGCCCTCGCCCGGCGGGAACGGCATCGGCGGTCGGTACTGCTCGTACCCGTTCGGCTGGAGGTGGTGGTACGCGACGAGGTTGTGCAACCACCACCACGCGCCGATCAGAGCGGCGAGGACGAGCGCCGTCACCGTCCGGCCGACCCGTCGGGCGAACGGCAGCACGCCCGCGCCGGCGACGAGCACGACGACCGCGACGAACGGGATCGCCGGCAGTCCGGTGCCCTTGAACCAGATGAGCACGCCGAGGGCGACGCCGAGCCCGAGGAGCGTGCGACGGCGCAGGTCACCGGTGAGCATCCGGGTCGCCAACCAGGCGACGACCGCACCGAACAGCATCACCGGCGCGTCGTTCGAGACCGAGGACGCGATCGAGGCGAGCTGCGGGGTGGCGAACACGGCGACCGCACCGACGACGGCGGCCCGTGGCGACCGGGTCAGCCGTCGGACGGTCGCCCAGGCGAGGAGCGGCAGCGCGGCGGTCCACAGCACGTCGACGAGTCGGAGCACCTCGATCGCCCGGTCCCACCGCAGGTCCCCGTAGTGCGCGACGCGCAGTGCCGCAGCGCCGACGAGGTAGGCCGTCGGCGGGTGCTGCGTCATCTGGTCGACGGTGTCCGAGGTGCCTGGGGAGCGCTGCAGCAGCTCCGTCACGGTGGACCACTCGGGCGCGGGTAGCGACGCCTGCTCCTGCTGCGCGGCCATGACCGCGTCGAGGATCCTGAGGTCGCCGGGGGCCGCCCAGTCGTTGCCGAGGGCGACCTGCACGGTGGCGTCCACGTGCGCGCGCTCGTCGGGAGCCTGGAAGACCGGGACCACGAGTGCCCATGCCACGAGCCATGCCGCGAAGGCGAGCGTCACGACGGCGACCGTCACCCGCTCCCACACCGCGACCCGGGGGTGGACGTCGACGGGCTCCGTCTGCATGTGGGGACTCCTGGATCGGTCGGCGCGGCCTCACCGATCCTAGGGCGTGCGGGTCAGACGCCCGTGGACACCCGCTCGGGTTCGGCCTCGTCGCTGCGGCGTTCGCGCTCGGGGTGGTAGACCCACACCTTGTAGAGCCAGAACCGGAACACCGTGCCGAGCACGAGGCCGATCACGTTGCCGGAGATGTTGTCCGCCAGCGCCGAGGTGAGGCCGAGGACGTAGTGCGAGACGCCGAGGCAGCCGAGCGAGATGAGCATGCCGCCGAGGGACACCACGACGAACTCGACGCCCTCGCGCGTCGCGACCGACCGGCGCTGGTCGCGGAACGTCCAGTAGCGGTTGCCCATCCAGTTCACGAAGATCGCCACGACCGTGGACACGACCTTCGCCCAGAACGGACCCGAGTGGACCTCGTCCGGGTTGAAGACCGTCGCCCGCAGGAGGTTGAAGATCGCGGTGTCGACGACGAAGCCGACCGCGCCGACGACGCCGAAGCGGGCCAGCTGGGCAATGAGTCGCCGCACGGGTCCTCCATCATCCGTAGAGTTGTCGCTGGTCGTGCGATGCGCGATCGAACAGCGGTCGCCCGGTCGGCGACCCGGAGGACGATTGTAGGCGGGGCGTGCTCACCGGACGGTGGGAGCGACGGAAGGAACACACAGCATGGCGTTGCGCGTCGGGGTCATCGGTGGAGGACAGCTGGCACGGATGATGGTGCCGGCCGCGGTCGAACTCGGGCTCGACATCCGGGTCCTGGCGGAGGGGCCGGGCATGTCCGCGGGCATCGCCGCCACCGCGGAGGGCGACTACCACGACGCCGAGACCGTCCTCGCGTTCGCCCGCGACGTCGACGTCGTCACGTTCGACCACGAGCACGTGCCCCAGGACGTCCTCCGTGCGCTCGTCGAGGCCGGGGTCGCCGTCCACCCGGGGCCGGAGGCGCTCGCCGTCGCGCAGGACAAGCTCGTGATGCGCGCCCGTCTGACCGAGCTCGGGCTGCCCGTGCCGGACTGGGCCGCGGTGCACGACCCCGACGAGCTCCGCGCGTTCCTCGACGACCACGGCGGCCGCGCCGTCGTCAAGACCGCCCGCGGCGGCTACGACGGCAAGGGCGTCCGCGTCGTCACCGACCCTGCCGACGTCGCGGACTGGTTCATCGCGGTCGCCGAGACCGGCGGCGACCAGGCGCTGCTCGTCGAGGAGCTCGTCCCCTTCACGCGCGAACTGGCGCAGTCCGTGGCACGCCGCCCCTCGGGCGAGGTCGTCGCCTGGCCGCTCGTCGAGACCGTGCAGCGTGACGGCGTCTGCGCCGAGGTGTTCGCCCCGGCACCGGTCAGCGCCGGCCGCCTCGCCGACGCCGCCGAGGAGCTGGCGGTCAGGATCGCGACCGAACTCGGTGTCACGGGCGTCCTCGCCGTCGAGCTCTTCCAGACCGCCGACGAGCGCATCCTCGTCAACGAGCTCGCGATGCGCCCCCACAACACCGGACACTGGACCATCGACGGCGCGACGACGAGCCAGTTCGAACAGCACCTGCGCGCCGTCCTCGACCTGCCGCTCGGCGCGACCGGCGTGCACGCCCCCGCCGCGGTGATGGTCAACGTGCTCGGCGGACCCGCGGACGGCGACCTCGCCGGCCGGTACCCGGACGCCCTCGCCGCCTTCCCCGAGGCGAAGTACCACTTCTACGGCAAGGCTCCGCGGGCGGGCCGCAAGGTCGGGCACGTCACGGTCGTCGGCGACGACCTCGACGACGTGACCTACCGGGCACGGGCGGCCGCAGCGCACTTCGACGACTGATCCCCGGCCCGCGACGGGCCACGAGCCGGACGGGAGGCGCGGTGCGGGCCCGCCTGCGTGCCTCCAGACCGGCACCGGTCGCGTCGGCCGAACGGCGGACACCCGCTCGGGTGCCACCCGCTCTGGCGTCTGGACCGCGCGGTCACACACGTGTTGCCATGTCCTGGTCAGGGGTCCGCCGTCCAGGGAGTGTCCGTCATGCGTCGCCGTCCGTCCCGTCCTGCCCTCGTCCGGTGGGCCGCCGTCCTCGGTGCCGTCGGCGTCCTCGCCGCGACGGCCGTGCCCGTCGCCGCATCCGCCGCCACCCGGCCGACGGACGCCCCCGCCATGCGGTCGGCCTCGGCGGCGTCGCTCTACGGTGCAGGACCGTGGCGGTCCCCGACGAGCGAGGCCGCGAAGGCCGCGACCACGCTGGCGTCGACCGACCCGGCCGGTGCTGCCGCCGCCCGGACGATCGCGCAGTACCCCGTCGCCACGTGGCTCGGCGAGTGGACCCAGGGCACGACGCTCACGAAGACGATCGACACCGCGGTCGCCGGCGCCGAGCAGACCGGGATGACGGCCGTCTTCGTGACCTACGCGATCCCGGACCGGGACTGCGGCGGCTACTCGGCCGGCGGGTTCGACGAGACGACCTACGCCGCCTGGGTCGACCAGATCGCCCAGCGGCTCGCCGGGCACCCGGCCGCCGTCGTCGTCGAGCCGGACTCGCTCGCCATGCTCAGCAACACGGCGTGCAGTGCGGCGCTCGACGACCAGCGCTACCGCGTCCTCTCCCGCGAGGTCGCCGCCTTCACCGCCGCCGGTGTCGCCGCCTACCTCGACGCGGGCAACTCGAACTGGGTGCAGCCCGCCGTGATGGCCGATCGGCTGAACCGCGCCGGGGTGCAGCAGGCGCGCGGCTTCTTCACGAACGTCGCCAACTACTACCCGACCGCACAGGAGCAGGCCTACGCGCAGAAGGTCTCGGCGGCCACCGGCGGATCGCACTACGTCATCGACACCTCGCGCAACGGCCAGGGGTGGAAGGGCACCTGGTGCAACGCCACAGGCTCCGGCCTCGGCACCTCGCCCCGCGTCGCGTCGGACGGCACCGCCCTCGACGCCCTGCTCTGGGTGAAGATCCCCGGCGCGAGCGACGGCACCTGCGGCGGCGGTCCCGCGGCGGGCAAGTGGTGGTCCGCCTTCGCCCAGGCGCTGGTCGCGAACGCGCAGCTCGGCGCGCCGACGCCGTCCACGGCACCCCGCGGGGCGGTGGAGGTCGTCGCGGGGACGGGTGGCGGCCTCCGCGTCGCCGGGTGGGCGTTCGACGAGGACGACCCCACGCAGCCGGTGACCGTCCGCGTCACCGTCGACGGCGCGACGGTCGGGAGCGTCGCGGCCGCGGCGCAGCGACCGGACGTCGACTCCGCGTACGGCGTCGGCGCCACCCACGGCTTCGACGGCGTCGTCCCCACCGCCGAGGGCGTGCACAGCGTCTGCGTGACCGCGGTGGACATCGGCAGCGGCGGCGACACCGCACTGGGCTGCCGCTCGGCACGGGCCTACCGTCACGACCCGTACGTCGCCCTGGAGAGCGCGACGGTCGCCACCGCGGGCATCGCGGTCCGCGGGTGGGCGTTCGACGGCGACGCCGCGGCGAGCCCGGCGACCGTGCTCGTCCGGGTCGACGGCCGCACCGTCGCGACGATCGCGGCCGACGTCCAGCGCTCGGACATCGGCGCCACCTGGGGTGCTGGGGACCGACACGGGTTCCTCCGGACGGTGCCGGGCGGGGCCGGCAAACACAGCGTGTGCGTGGTCGCACGCAACGTCGGCGCCGGTGCGGACGCCGCTTCGACCTGCCGCACCGTGACGGTCGCGGCGTCGCCGCCGGTCGGGCACCGGGACACGGTGTCGTCGCCGTCCCGCGGTCGGGTGACCGTGCAGGGGTGGGCGTTCGACCGCGACGACGTGGCGAAGGCGCTCGCCGTGCGGGTCGTCGTCGGCGGCAAGGTCGTCGGCACCCTGACGGCAAACGGGAAGCGTCCGGACGTCGACCGGGCGCACGGTGGTGGAGCCGCGCACGGCTTCGCGGGGACCGTGTCGGTGCCGAGCGGCGTCCGGTCGGTGTGCGTGACCGCGGTGGGCGTCGGGGCCGGCGGGGACCGCTCGCTGGGGTGCTCGTCGGTGCGGGTGCGCTGAGTCGTCGACGGGGCACCGGTCGGCGGGCACGCGCGGTCCTCGGTCCGGTCGCCCGGCGGCCGGTCCGGTCGCCGGTGCGCGGTCGGGCCGGTGTCTGCGGCAGGATGGTGCCGTGCCCCGTGACCTCCTCCGCCGTGCCGCGGGACGGCTGCGCCGTGCCGTCGCCGGCACCGCTCCTTCACCGGCGACCGACGGGTCGCGCACGTCCGCGCACGGGCCACGTCCGGTCCTCGGGTACGTCGTCGCCGGGGGCGGTGGTGCACACCCCGCCTCCGCACACGTGCGGGTCGTCCGCCGCGTCGAGCACCTCGTCGCCAGCGGTCGTGCCGATGCCCGGCAGGTGGAGCCCGCAGCCTTCGTCGCGGGCACCGACGGTACCCCCTACACGTCGCTCCTCGTCCAGCGGGACGTCCTGCCGCGGACGCTCGTCGAGCCGTTCCTGGCCACCGCGGCGGCGCGCGGGATCCCCGTCGTCGCCGAGGTCGACGACGACTTCTTCACCGAGTCCGGGCGAGCCCGGCTCGCCCGCGCCGAGTACGACCCCGACCGCCTCGCCTCGATCGACGCCCTGGTCCGGGGTGCTGACCGGGTGGTGGTGAGCACCGAGGAGCTCGCCGCCGTCGTCCGGCCGCTCGCCGGTCGGGTCGTCGTCGTGGAGAACGCGCTCGACCCCGCGATCTGGAGCCCGGACGCCCCGCGCGCCGCCGACGGGCCGTCCGTCGGTGACGGGTCGTCGGCCGCCGAGCACCGCGTGCTCTACATGGGCACCCTGACCCACAGCGCTGACCTCGCGCTCCTGCACGCGGCCGTCGACGGGCTCGTCGCGGACGACGGGCTGCCGATCCGGCTCGAGGTCATCGGCGTCACCGACGAGGCCGCCGCAGACGACTGGTACCGCCGCGTCGAGGTCCCGGACGGCCACTACCCGGCGTTCGCCCGCTGGCTCGTCGAGCACCGCGGCCGCTGGTCCGCCGGGGTCGCCCCGCTGCGGGACGAGGAGTTCAACCGGGCGAAGAGCGACCTCAAGGCGATCGAGTACGTCGCGCTCGACCTGCCGGCCGTCGTGTCCGACCGGCCGTCCTACGCCGTCGCAGGCCAGCACGGGGTCACCGTCGTGCCCGACGACCCGCAGGCCTGGCGCGCCGCGCTCCGTGCCGCCGTGGCGCAGGGGGCAGCCGCTCCCGAGGCGACCGCGTGGGTGCGGTCCGAGCGGATGATCGGGGGTCCGGGGGACGCCTGGCCGGACGCGGTGCTCGGCTAGGCTCGACGGGTGACCGACACCGCAGCCCCCGCCCAGCCGCTCGTCTCGATCATCATGGGGTCGGACTCCGACTGGCCGACCATGCGGGCGGCCGCCGACCTGCTCGCCGAGCTCGGGATCCCGTTCGAGGCGGACGTCGTGTCCGCCCATCGCACCCCTGACAAGATGACCCGCTTCGCCCGTGGCGCCGCGGCGCGCGGCATCCGCGTCGTCATCGCCGGGGCCGGGGGAGCCGCGCACCTGCCGGGCATGGTCGCGTCGATGACGACGTTGCCCGTGATTGGTGTCCCCGTGCAGCTCGCCCGTCTCGACGGCCTCGACTCGCTCCTGTCGATCGTGCAGATGCCCGCCGGCATCCCGGTCGCGACGATGGCGATCAACGGTGCCGCCAACGCCGGGCTGCTCGCGGCACGGATCATCGGTTCGGCCGACCAGGCGGTGGCGGCGCGGCTGCAGGAGTACGCCGAGGGGCTGGAGCAGCTCGTCGAGGAGAAGGCGGCACGGCTGCGCGACTCGCTCTGAGGCGGGCGGTCGACGCCGCCCGGCTCACAGGTCGGCGTGCAGCTGCCAGGTCTCGACGGCGGAGTCGTGCCAGTCGTACATGCGCGCCCGGTCCGGCCCCGCGACGGCGAGCTGTCCGGCGAGCAGCGGATCGTGCACGACCTGGTAGACGGCCTGCGCCAGGCGCTCGGGGTACGACTCCCGCGGGTCCTTCGCCACGGTGACGCCGGCGTCCGAGGCGACCTCGCGCACGGCGGGGTCGTCGGAGTGGATGACCGGGGTGCCGAAGCTCATCGCCTCGACGACGGGCAGCCCGAAGCCCTCGGCCAGGCTCGGGAACACGAACACGGTGGCGCGGTCGTAGGCCACGGCGAGGTCTGCGTCGTCGATGCGTCCGAGCACCTTCACCCGGTCACGGGCGAGCCCGGCGCGCTCGGCGGTGCCGTACACGTCGACGTCGCCCCAGCCGTCGGGTCCGGCGATGACGAGGGGGACGTCCTGCGGCGCGTCCGGGTGCGCCATCGCCTCGATGAGGTGCGCCAGGCCCTTCCGGGGCTCGAGCGTCCCCACGGCGAGGACGTACCGCTCGGGCAGCCCCAGCCGCTCCGCCCGGAGGTCGGCGTCGACCGGGGTGCGGAGCCGTCCGCTCGGGGCACCACCGATGACCCGGAGCCGGTCGTCGAACCGGTGGATGCGGTTCAGGGCGTCGGCGACCGCGTGCGTCGGCACCACGACGGCGTCGGCGTGCTTCCACGCCCGCTTCACCATCGCGCGGTGGAACTGCACCCCGCGCGGGGTCAGGGTCTCCGGGTGCGTCCACGGCACGACGTCGTGCACGGTGACGACGGTCTGGCGGCCCGGGTCACGGAAGCGGTCGTGCTTCACCAGGGGCGCGAGGACGCTCGGTGCGTGCACCATGCCGTCGGCGACCGAGCCGACGAAGCCGGCCTGCCACGCGAGGGACAGCTCGCGACGGGGGAGCGTCATCCGCTCGAGGGCGGCGAGCCCGGGCAGGAGCGTCCGCAGGTGGTCGAGCTGGTCCTTGCCGACGGCGGACACGATGCCGACGACGTCGCAGCCCTCCGGTGCCGTGGCGACGAGGTGACGGGTCAGCTCCTCCGCGTAGCGACCGATGCCGCCCGGGACCGGAGCGACCATCTGGTCCACGATCACCTGGAGCGTCGTCATCTGGTGGCCGGTCCTTCCGTCGAGCACGGACGGTGGAGCGGTCCGTGGGCGACCCGACCATACCAGGGCGCGCCGGGAGCTCCGGGCGCCCGGCCGGGGCTGCGCGGGACGGCCAGTATGCTCGACTGATGCCCCGTCAGCTGCGCATCGCGATCGTCGGACCGACCCACCCGTTCTCCGGGGGCATCGCCACCCACACCACCTCGCTCGCGCACCGGCTGCGTGCGGCCGGGCACCGGGTGCACCTGCTGTCGTGGAAGGCGCAGTACCCGTCGTTCCTGCGCAGCGGGACGACCCGCGTGCCCGAGGACGAGCCCGAGGTCGCGCCGTTCGCCGGGTCGACCGCCCGACTGGCCTGGTACGACCCGTCCTCGTGGATCCGCGCCGGTCTGTCGATGCGTCGCGCGGACGTCGTCGTCGTCACCGGGGTCACCCCGTACCACGCCGTGCCCTACGCGGTGATGCGTGTCGCAGCCGGGCGTCGCCCCCGTGGCGTCGTGCTCGCGCACAACGTGCTGCCCCACGAGCACGGCCGGTTCGACGAGGCACTCGTCCGGTTCATGTACCGCCAGTACGGCGCGGTGCTCGTGCACAGTGACGAGCAGGCCGGCCTCGCGCGCGGGATCGTCGGCGACGACGCGACCGTCGACGTGCGGGTCACCCGCCTGCCGCTCGCCGACCTGCTGCTCGGCGACGAGCCGGCCGACGGCATGACCGGCGCCGCGGTCGACGTCGCGTCGGGCCCGGAGCGGGGCGGCGACCTGGTCACGGTGGGCTTCTTCGGGATGGTCCGCCGGTACAAGGGCGTCGACCAGCTCATCGAGGCCGCGGCCCGCGTGCCGGGCGTCCGGATCGTCGTCCGCGGCGAGTTCTGGCAGCCGGTCGAGGAGTACCGCGAGCAGGTCCGCGCGCTCGGGATCGAGGACCGCGTCGAGATCGTCGACGGGTACGTGGCGATGGCCGACATGGCCGCGCTCATCCGCGGGTTCGACGTCGTCGCGCTGCCGTACCGGACCGGGTCGTCGTCGATCAACGTCGCCCTCGCGCACCGCTTCGGCACGCCCGTGCTGGTCAGCGACGCCGGCACGCTCGCGCTCGACGTGCACGACGGCGAGGACGGCCTGGTGGTGCCCGCGGACGACGTGGACGCGCTCGCGGCCGCGCTGGAGCGGCTGACGCTGCCGGGGGAGCTGGAGCGGCTCCGCGCCGGCGTCGACCCGCACGGGTCGGACCGGATGTGGGAGGCGTACACCGACACGGTCGCGTCCTTCGCCGACCGCGACTGACGTCGGCAGCGGAGGCCGCTCCGGGGCGTGACGGGGGTCAGCCCCGCTCGGAGTTGAGTCCAGCCCGTGCCGTGCGTGCGGACCGCTGCCGCACCGCGACCGCGATGCCGGCCATCGCGAAGTCCGCGACCGCGTAGAGCAGCCGCGACAGCACGGCCGCCGTCACGGCGACCCCCGGACCCGTCACCGTCGCGAGCACCGCGGTCAGCACGAACTCGCGCACGCCGAGACCGGCCGGGAACGGGATGAGCAGCACGCCGAGCGCGAAGGCGAGCGACATGGCCGCGACCGCCGGGACGAGGCTCCGCAGCGGGTCGGCGCCGAGCCCGATGAGCACGAGCCAGAGCTGCACGCCCGCGAAGAGCCAGTTCGCCGCCTGCAGCCCCGAGCTCGCGCCGGCGACCCGCCAGCCGTACGAGAACGGCGCGTCCGGCCGCCGGAGCACCCGCAGCGCGAGTCGCACGCCGAACCGCATCACCGGCGGCGTCAGGCAGACCAGGAAGGCCACGCCGACGATCGGCAGCCACCAGTAGGCCTCGAGCAGGTGCACGTCGATGAAGGGCACGAGCACGGCACCGACCCCGAGCCCCGTCGCGATGGACACGAGCATCGCGATGAGCGACAGGACGATCGACGACGACTTCGCCAGACCGACCTCGCCCGCCATCTGGGCCTGTGCGGCGATCGGCCACACCGATCCCGGGAGGTACTTGCCGAGCTGGCTGACGAAGAACACACGGCCGCCGCGCAGCAACGGCAGTCGGATCCCGAACGCCGGCCACACGACGATCCACGAGAGCATCGACAGCAGGAGCGCGACGACGACGGACAGGAACGCGAGGACGAGCCAGAGCGGGTCCATCGACCGGACGGCGTCGGAGACCTCGTCCCACTTGCCCGCGATGTAGAACGCACCGGCCACGACGACCGCGACCATGAACAGGATCTTGATGCCGTTCACGGCCCAGCGGCGCCAGCCCCCGGTCGCGACCACCGGCTCGGCCACCGACCCGGCCGACACGGGGTCGGTCGGGCGGTCGGCCGGCCCGGTCGTCACGGCGTCGGTGGCACGGGCAGCCGGGTCGGGGCGCGTCTCGTCCGGTGCGTCGGTCACGCGGTGAGCGCCCCGGCACGGACGGCGGCCGCGAGGGCCTCGCGCCAGTCGCGCATCGGCGCGAGGCCGGCACGCGACCAGCCGTCGTGCCCGAGCACGCTGTACGCCGGACGCGGAGCCGGGCGGACGAAGGCGGCGCTGTCCGTGGGGAGCACGCGCTCCGGGTCGAGTCCGACCTCCGAGTAGATCGCCCGGGTGAAGTCGTACCAGGAGCCCTGGCCCGCGTTCGTGCCGTGGTAGGTCCCCGCCGGAGCATCGGACTCGACGAGCTCGACGATGCGCCGCGCCAGGTCGCCGGTCCACGTGGGCTGCCCGACCTGGTCGGTGACGACGCTCACGGTGTCGTGCGAGGCGGCGAGTCGGAGCATGGTGGCCGCGAAGTTCGGGCCGTGCGCGCCGTAGATCCACGCGGTGCGGACCACGTACGAGGTGTCCGGCGCGATCTGCCGGACGAGGGCCTCGCCCGCCGCCTTCGTGCGCCCGTAGGCGTTGATCGGGTCGGTCGGGGCGTCCTCGGCGTACGGCGCGGTGCCGTGGCCGTCGAAGACGTAGTCGGTCGAGATCGTGACGAGCTTCGCGCCGTGACGGACGGCCGACCGGGCCAGGAGCTCCGGCCCGGTCGCGTTCACCGCGTACGCCTCGGCCTCGTGCGTCTCCGCGTCGTCGACCTTCGTGTAGGCGGCGGAGTTGATCACGACGTCGTGGCCCGCGACCGCAGCGTCGACCGCGTCGGCGTCGGTGACGTCGAGCTCGGCGCGGCCGAGGGCCGTCACGTCGGCGTCGGCGAGGGCGTGCTGGAGGTCCTGGCCGAGCATGCCGCTCGCGCCGGTGATGAGGTAGCGCGTCATGGTGTCCGGACCGCTCAGGCGAGGGCCGCGCGCTCCTTCAGGGGCTCCCACCACGAGCGGTTGTCGCGGTACCACTGCACGACGTCGGCGAGGCCCTGCTCGAACGGGACCTGCGGCTCGTAGCCGAGCTCGGCCTGGATCTTCGAGATGTCGACCGAGTAGCGGAGGTCGTGGCCGAGGCGGTCGGCGACGCGGTCGACGTACGACCAGTCCTTGCCGGTCGCCTCGAGCAGCATGCCGGTGAGCTCCTTGTTCGTGAGCTCGGTGCCGCCGCCGATGTTGTAGATCTCGCCCGCGCGGCCCTTGGTGAGGACCATCGCGATGCCGCGGGTGTGGTCGTCGACGTGCAGCCAGTCGCGGATGTTGTTGCCCTCGCCGTAGAGCGGCACGTGCCGGTCGTCGATGAGGTTCGTCACGAAGAGCGGGATGACCTTCTCGGGGAAGTGGTACGGCCCGTAGTTGTTCGAGCAGCGCGTGATCGAGAGGTTCAGCCCGTGCGTGCGGTGGTAGCTGCGGGCGAGCAGGTCGCTGCCGGCCTTCGACGCCGAGTACGGCGAGTTCGGCTCGAGCGGGCGGTCCTCGGCCCAGGAGCCCTCGCTGATCGAGCCGTAGACCTCGTCCGTCGAGACGTGCACGAAGCGCTCGGTGCCGTGGCGGAGCGCGGCGTCGAGCAGGCGCTGGGTGCCGACGACGTTCGTCTCGACGAAGATGCCGGAGTCGCGCACCGAGCGGTCGACGTGCGACTCGGCGGCGAAGTGCACGATCGCGTCGATGCCGGGGACGACCTCGTCGAGCTTCGCCGCGTCGCGGATGTCGCCCTGCACGAAGGAGTACCGCGGGGAGTCCGCCACCGGGGCGAGGTTCTCGAGGTTGCCGGAGTAGGTCAGGGCGTCGTAGACGACGACGTCCGCGCCCTCGAGGCCCGGGTAGGCGTCCTGCAGGGTCCGGCGGACGAAGTTGGAGCCGATGAATCCGGCTCCTCCGGTGACGAGGATCTTCACGTGTGGGGTTCCTTCCCGTAGCGCCGCACGGCGGTCGGTCTCGTGGCGGCTGCGGACGGCCACCATTGTAGAGGGAGGCCGTCCGGTGGACGGCCGGGGTGTCAGGCCTCGACGGTCGCGCGCTCGGCCACGGTCCGGGGCGCCCGCCCGGCCAGCACGAACCGGCGGACCGCGAGGAACGCCCAGACGCCGCCGAGCGCGACGAGGACCACGAGCACCACGAGGCCGGGCTTGCCCGCCGGCGTGAGGTTCGCGAGCCGTCCGAGACCCTCGAAGGTCGCCTGCAGGTGGAAGTTCTCGTAGAACCCGCGGTAGGCGACGGTCAGGCCGTAGAGCCCGATGACCGGGAAGGCCCAGCGGGCGATCGTGCCGAAGCGCTCGCGGTCCGCCTGGGCGGCGAGCAGGTTGCGCCAGGCGATGGCCGCGACGGTGATCAGCGCGGTGAGCGACGTGAACAGGTAGCGCCCCTGCACGCCCGCGATGAGCTGGGTGTCGTCGTAGGACTGGAAGTTGTCCTGCACCTGGATCACGAGGGTGAGGGCCGGCAGGAGGGCCATCACGAGTGCGACGTCCCGGTACGGGCTGCGGCGGAACGCCCAGAAGACGATCACGGCGAGGGACAGCACGGTGAGCGTGTCGGTCAGGATCGGGGTCATCGGGAACTGCAGCGCCCCGAACTGCCCCCAGAACGACGTGCTCAGCCGGTCCCAGACGACGTTGAGGAAGCCGCCGATGTCGGCGCTGGTCTGGTCGCCCCAGGACTTCGTGATGCGCAGGTCGCCGGCGCCCTTCGGCTGCAGGGTGTGGAAGACGACGAGGTTGCGGATCCACCACCAGCTGCCGAGGACGGCCACGATCGCCCCGGTCAGGGCGAAGCGCACGAGACGGGTGCGCAGCGGGAGCACGGTCCGACCGGCGACGAGCAGCGCGACCGCGACGAACGGCACGGTCGGCAGGCCGGTCCCCTTCACCGAGCAGATCGCGGCGACGGCGACGCCGAGGAACCCGAGGGTCCGCCACCGGTGGTCACCGGTCATGGTCCGCGCCACGAGCCAGGTGATCACCGACCCGAGCAGGATCACGGGGGCGTCGTTCGTGACGGCGGAGCCGATCTGCGCGAGCTGCGGGACGGCGAAGAGCGCGAGGGCCCCGACGACCGCGGTGCGCGGGGAGCGGGTCACGCGGCGGACGGTGCTCCATACGAGGAACGGCAGCGGCACCATGAGGAGCACGTCGAAGAGACGGAGCGCCATCACGCCGACGTCCCACGAGTGGTGGAAGAACCCGACCGCCTTCAGCACGAGTGCGCCGACCGCGTAGTAGGTCGGCGGGTGCTGGGTCATCTGGTTCGTGTAGCCGTGGAACCCCGGGTTCGTCGCGATGAGCTCGGCGACGGTCTGCCGGTTCGCGGCCGCGACCGTGGTCTGCTGCCCCTGCTCGGCGTAGGTGATGGCGAGCAGGTCCATCGTGCCCGGGTCCGGCCAGCCGTTCCCGATGGCGATCTGCTCGGCTGCGTCGTAGTGCGCGGCCTCGTCCGGCGCCGCGAACATCGGCGTCAGGAACGCCCACAGGGTGAGCAGGAGCGTGAAGGCCGCGGTGATCGCGATCACCGTCGTGCGTTCGGCGCGGGTGACGATCGGCACGCCCCCGTCCGTGTCGGTCGCCCGCATCAGTCGCCGTACCGCTGCAGCTTCTGGAGGTCGAGCTGTTCCTCGGTGAGCGTCCGGTTCAACCTCGTGAGGTCCGCCACGACGCCGATCACCATCGAGAGCACCGCGGTGATGAGCAGCACGACGCCCAGGATGATCGACTGCAGGTGGTTGCCGCCGGAGTCCGTGGCGAGCAGCACGAGGTACCGGACGAGGGGCCAGAGCCCGAGCAGCCCGAGCACCGCGGCGACCCAGAGGAACAGCGCCATCGGGCGGTACATGAGGTAGACGCGGGCGATCGCCGAGCCGGACTCGAACATGTGCTGGAAGATGTTGCTGAAGAGCCGGGACTCGCGGGTCTTCGGGTTCGTGGTGATCGGGACGCTCGCGATCGCGAGGCGCTTGTAGCCGGCCTGCACGATGGTCTCCATGCAGTAGCTGAACCGCGTCACGATGTTCAGACGGATGAGCGAGTACTTCGAGTACGCGCGGAAGCCGCTCGCGGCGTCGGGCAGGTCGAGTCCGGCGGCGCGCGAGGCCACCCACGACCCGAACCGCTGCATGACCTTCTTGAAGCCGGAGAAGTGCTCGATCGTCCGGGTCTGCCGGTCGCCGATGACGATCTCGGCCTCCTTGCGGAGGATCGGCTGGACGAGCTCCGCGATCTGCGCCTGCGGGTACTGGTTGTCCCCGTCGGTGTTCACGACGATGTCGGCACCGTGCAGGAGCGCGTAGTCGACGCCGTCACGGAACGACCGCGCGAGGCCCATGTTCGTGGTGTGGTGCACGAAGTGCGTGACGCCGTGCTCCTTCGCGACCTCGACGGTCCGGTCGGTGCTGCCGTCGTTGATCACCAGGATCTCGATCTCGTCGATGCCGTCGATCTGCTTCGGGATCGAGTCGATGACGCTGGCGAGGGTGTTCTCCTCGTTGAGGCAGGGGATCTGGACGAATAGCTTCACGGCTCGCTTGGTCTCGTTTCGGGAGGTCGGCTGAGGTCGCCACAGCGCGGAACCAGGACAGCCTATGCGACGAGCGCGGCGACGAGGCCAACGAGGTGAGGTCGTGTCGGTTCGCGAATGTGGTGTACCACCCGGTCCGCTAGGCTGTCGTGGTGCAGATCCGCGAACTGAAGATCCCCGGCGCGTGGGAGTTCACGCCCGTCCAGCACGGCGACGCACGAGGAGCATTCCTCGAGGCGTACCGGGCCGACGTCCTCGAGGAGACGGTGGGCCACGCGCTCGACCTCCGGCAGGTCAACATGTCGATCTCGTCGGCCGGCGTCGCCCGGGGCATCCACTACGCCCTCGTCGCGCCGAGCCAGGCGAAGTACGTGACCGCCGTGCGCGGGGCGTTCATCGACTACATCGTCGACATCCGCGTCGGGTCCCCGACGTTCGGCCAGTGGGACAGCGTCCGCATCGACGACGTCGACCGCAAGGCGGTGTACCTGTCCGAGGGTCTCGGCCACGCGATCGTCGCGCTCGAGGACCGCTCCACGGTCAGCTACCTCGTCAGCGCCCACTACGACCCCGAGCGTGAGAAGGGCATCACGATCCTCGACCCGACCGTGGGGCTGACGCTGCCCGACGGCATCGGCGAGCCCGTGCTCTCCGAGAAGGACACGACGGCGCCGACGCTCGAGCAGGCCGCGGAGCAGGGGCTGCTGCCGACCTACGAGGAAGCGGTCGCGTACACCGAGTCCCTCCGCACGAAGAAGTAAGGGGAGCACGTTGAAGGGCATCATCCTGGCCGGCGGTTCCGGCACGCGCCTCTGGCCGATCACCAAGGGCATCAGCAAGCAGCTCATGCCGATCTACGACAAGCCGATGGTCTACTACCCGCTGTCCACCCTGATGATGGCGGGCATCCGCGAGGTCCTCGTCATCACGACGCCGGAGTACAACGAGCAGTTCAAGGCGCTCCTCGGTGACGGCTCGTCGCTCGGCATGGAGATCCAGTACGCCGTGCAGCCGAGCCCGGACGGCCTCGCACAGGCCTTCGTCATCGGCGAGGACTTCATCGGCGACGACAGCGTCGCGCTCGTCCTCGGCGACAACATCTTCCACGGCACGGGTCTCGGCACGAACCTGCGGAAGAACACCGAGGTCGACGGCGCGACGATCTTCGCGTACCACGTCGCCGACCCGACGGCCTACGGCGTCGTCGAGTTCGACGACGCCTTCACCGCGGTCTCCATCGAGGAGAAGCCCGCGCAGCCGAAGTCGAACTACGCCGTCCCCGGCCTGTACTTCTACGACAACAAGGTCATCGAGATCGCGAAGACGATCGAGCCGAGCGCCCGCGGCGAGCTCGAGATCTCGACGGTCAACGAGCGCTACCTCGAGGCGGGGGAGCTCGGCGTCCAGGTCCTCGACCGCGGCACCGCCTGGCTCGACACCGGCACCTTCGAGTCGATGATGCAGGCCTCCGAGTACGTCAAGGTCATCGAGGACCGTCAGGGCTTCAAGATCGGCTGCATCGAGGAGATCGCCTGGCGCAACGGCTGGATCGACGACGCGCAGCTCGCCGACCTCGCCGCCCCGCTCGTCAAGGGCGGCTACGGCGTCTACCTGCAGCGGCTCCTCGCCGCCTGACGCACGGTGTTCGGCAGACGCCGCCGTCGCGACGCGACGCCCTCCGGCCCCGGCCTGGAGGCGCGCCCCGCGTCCGCGACGGCGGCGTCCGTCGTCCGTGTGGCCGGCTGGGACGGCCCGCTGCCGCACCTCGACGCGTCCGTCACGGTGGTCGTCACGACCCGCTCGGACCGGCACGCCGAGGTCGCCCGGCTCGTCGCCCGCGCCCGCGAGGCGTTCGGGGGCGACGTCGACGTCCGCGCGGTCTCGTTCGTCGCGGACGCTTCACCACGTGACGCGTTCGACCCGGCGCTGCCCTGGGTCCGCCACGATCACGTCGACGGCTTCGGCTCCGCCGTCAACGCCGGCGTGGCGGTCGGGATCGGCCGGACGCTCGTGGTCGTGGACACGTCGGTCGTCCTCGACGCCGACGCCCTCCGCGGCCTCGCGGACGACGTGGACGCGCCCGTGCAGGCCCGTGTCACGACGGCGGACGGTGCCGTGCGGAACGGCGCTCGTCTCCTCCGACCCGGTGCCCTGCCGTGGTCCGACGACCGGACCGACCCGCCGGACGACCGCGTCGTCGGTGCGGACCAACCCGTGGTCTCGATGCCGCGGCGTGCCGTGGTGCCGGCCCCGTGCCTCCCGGACGAACGCACCGTCCTGACGGCCTGGACCCTCGCGGCGGCCGACGCGCTCGTCGGCGCGGGGACACCGGACGCGACCGTGCGCACGCGCGACGTCGGTGCGGTCGTCCGGACCGTCGAGCCGGGACGCACGGTGGACGCGGCCGTGGTGGACGTCGTCGCCGCGTGGCGGGACCGCAACGGCGGTGCGGCCGTCGTCGCCGGACCGCCGCTGCCGCCGTGGGGCGCGCGACCCGTGGCGCCTGCCGCCCGCGTGGCCGGTGGTGACGACGAGCTCCTGTCGTGGTCGCTGAAGATCGCCGCGCCGGCCGGCCCCGAGGGTGACGGCTGGGGCGACGTGCACTTCGCCGACGAACTGGCGACCGCGCTCACCCGGCTCGGCCAGCGCGTGCGGGTCGACCGCCGAGACGCCCACGTCCGTCCCGACGACGGCGAGGACGACGTGACGCTCGTCGTGCGCGGCCTCGACCGGGTGCCGCCGAACCCGGCGTCCGTCAACCTGCTCTGGGTGATCAGCCACCCCGACGACGTCGCCGACACCGAGCTGCGGTCCTTCGACGCCGCCTTCGCCGCGGGGCCGGTGTGGGCCGAGGCCGCCACGCGCCGAGCCGGGGTGCCGGTCCGGACGCTGCTGCAGGCGACCGACCCGTCGGTGTTCCACCCCGTGCCCGCCGCGGGACCGGACGTCGGGCGCGTGGTCTTCGTCGGCTCGACGCGCGGGACCGAGCGGGCCGTCGTCCGCGATGCCGTGGCGCTCGGGGCCGATCTCCGCGTGCACGGGCCCGGATGGTCCGACGTCGTGCCGGCGGCGGCGCTCGGCGAGGCGTCCCTCGACCGGATGTCGGTCGCGCGGGCCTACTCGTCCGCCCGGGTCGTGCTCAACGACCACTGGCCGGACATGGCGGCGGGCGGCTTCGTGTCGAACCGGGTGTTCGACGTGCTCGCCGCAGGGGGAGTCGTCGTCACCGACCCGGTCGCCGGGCTGGCGGAGGTGCTCGACGTGCCGACGCTCGCGGTCGCACGGTCGCGGGACGACCTCGCCGCCCTGCTCGACCCGGCACGCCCGTGGCCGTCGGCGGCCGAGCGGGCCACCGTCGCCGCCACGGTCGCGGCGGAGCACTCGTTCGACGCGCGTGCCCGCGTGCTGCTCGATGCCGCCCGCACCGAGCGCGCCCGCCTGCGCCGCTGACGCGGCGTTCCTCGCCGCCGCTACTTCCGGGTGACCCAGCGGGCACGGGCCGACAGGCCGGCGCGGAGCACGACGCGGAGCGGCCACAGCCACCACGCCCGGTACTTCCGCGAGAGGTACCGGTAGGCGCTGCGGTGGTGCTCGACCTCCATGCGGCGCCGGTTCGACGACGTGGAGTGTGCTCCGGTGTGCACGACCACCGCGGTCGGCACGTACACGTTCGCCCGCCCGGCGAGGCCGACGCGCTGCCCGAGGTCGACGTCCTCGAAGTACATGAAGTACGACTCGTCGAAGCCGCCGAGCTGCCGGAAGAGGTCGGTGCGGATGAGGAAGCAGGCGCCGGAGAGCCAGCCGGCCTCGCGCTCGACGACCTCGGTGGTCGACCAGTAGCGCTGGCTCCAGGGGTTCGCCGGCCAGAAGCGGGAGAACGCGGCGTGCCCGAGGCCGGTGCGGAGCGAGGGGAGCTGGCGTGCGGACGGGTACGTCTCGCCCTGCTCGTCGAGGATCCGAGGTCCGAACGACCCGCCGTCGGGCAACCGGTCGGCCGCGGCGACGAGCGCGTCGATCGACCCCGGGTGCAGGACGACGTCGGGGTTCGTGACGAGGAGGAACTCGGGCCGGACGTCGGGCAGCACGTCGTCGAGCGCGGCCAGGGCGGCGTCGATGCCGCCGCCGTAGCCGCGGTTGCCGCCGGAGGACACCACGACCGCGCCGTAGGACTCGCCGACCGCGCGCAGGTGGTCGAGGTCGTCCGAGCCGTTGTCGGCGACGACGACGGCGACCTCGTCCGTCGACGCGGCGGCGATGCTCGCGAGGAACGGCCGGATCGTCTCTCCCGTGTTGTAGGTCACCGTGAGGACGGCGACGCGGGGCGCGCTCACCGGGCGACCTCGCGGTAGGCGGCTGCGTGCACGGCGGCCGTGGCGTCCCACGTGAACGCGGCGGCGCGCTCCACGGCGGCGGTCCGGTGCGCCGCGACGCGTCCGGGGTCGTCGAGCAGCGCGGCCATCGCGGTCGCGAGGGCCTCGGCGTCCGGCTCGGTGTAGACCGCGGCGTCACCGCCGACCTCCGGCAACGAGAGCCGTCGGGTGGTGAGCACGCAGGCGCCGCTCGCCATGGCCTCGACCACGGGGAGCCCGAAGCCCTCGCCGAGGGACGGGTAGACGACGAACGCGGCACCGCCGAGGAACCCGGCGAGGTCCTCGAGCGGCAGGTACCCGGCCTCGACCACGTGGTCGTCGTCCTGGAGCGTGTCGAGTCGTGCGATGGCGTCCTCGTCCCAGCCGCGCGCACCGGAGAGCACGAGCCACGGTGTCGGCGAACCGGTCGCGGTGCGTGCGGCGCGGACGGCGGCGTAGGCGTCGAGGAGCGCGGTGACGTTCTTCCGCGGCTCGATCGTGCCGAGGAACGCGATCCACTCGGCGTCGTCGGGGAGCCCGGCGGCGATGCGGGCGTCCTCGACCTCGGCCACGGACGGCTCGTGGAAGCGGCCGCGGTCGACGCCGAGCGGCGCGACCCGGACGTCGGCGCGGATGCCGGGTACCACTCGCGCGGCCTCGGTCGCGGTGGCCGCGCTCGGGACGACCACCACCGGACGGGTGCGGAGGGACCGTCGGCTCCACCACGTGAAGAACGTGCGCTTCAGGCGGGAGTGCCACTCCGGGTTCGAGAAGAACGTGGCGTCGTGCAGGGTGACGACCGAGCCGCGACGCCACCCGAACGGGAACGTGTAGTGCGGCGAGTGCAGCACGTCGGCGCCCAGACGGCGACCGAGGGCCGGGAGCCCGGTCTGCTCCCAGAGGAAGCGCAGCGGCACCGAGTCCGTCCACGCCGGTGCCCGGTGCACCGTGACGTCGGGCGCGACGGCGGCGAAGTGCGCGGCGTGGCCCGGCCGGACCACGAGGTGCACGTCGAGGCCGGGGTCCGCCCCGACGAGGTGCGACACGACGCCTTCGACGTAGCGTCCGACACCACCGAGGTCGCGCGGTACCGCGGTCCCGTCGACGAGGACGGTGGTCTGCGGCACGCGTCGTTCCTTCCGTGCGGGGACGCCGCGGCCGGGACCGTCGACGGGGGAGTGTCCAGGATAGCCCGGCGCGCTCATGCGCCAGGGCCCTCGACGCCGCCACCGAGGGCACCGCCGGTGCCGGTGTGCACCGCTCGCCGCGGCACGGACGCCGCACGGGTCTCGTGGCGGCGCCGCGCCAGGTGCGCGGGGAGGTGCCTCGCGACGTCGACCAGCGCTGCCAGGACGAGCCGTGCCTCCCGACCGGTCCCCGGTCGCACCGACGAGCGCAGGCCGCGCGCGGCGGTCCGGACGCCGGCGCGGAGGACGGTCCGCCACGGAGCGTGCCAGAGCGCGACGACCAAGCGGTTGCGGGCGTTGCGGAAGACGAACAGGTCGCTCTGCACGCCGGAGGACGCCGAGTGGTCGTGGACGACGACGGCGTCCGTGTACTCCACCCGCCACCCGCGGCGGCGCAGTCGCCAGGCGAGCTCGGTGTCCTCGTAGTACATGAAGAGCGACTCGTCGAGCAGACCGACGTCGTCGAGGGCACTGCGGCGGAGTGCGGACGCGCCGCCGGAGAAGCCGAAGACGTCGGTCGCCGCGGCCCGGTCGACGGGTGCGAACCAGTCGCGGTCCATGCCGTTGCCGTCGGCGTCGACGAGCACGCCGGTCGAGTTCAGCCGCTCCTCGCCGTCCGGCGCGGGGGTCCACGCGTGGCCGGCGTGGTCGCGCAGCACGCGCTGGTCGGCGGCCGGGGCCGCGCCGTCCGCCAGGCGCGCCCAGCGGCCGGCGAGCACGATGCGGCCGGTCACCGCGGCGACCTCCGGGCGTGCGTCGGCCAGGTGGTCGCGGAGCGTCGCGACGAAGCCCGGTGCGGGTTCCGCGTCGTTGTTGAGGAGCACGACGACGTCGGCGCCGGTGGCCCGGATGCCCGCGTTCGCACCGGCGGCGAACCCGCCGTTCGTCGGGCGCGCGAGCACCGTCGCGTCGGGCAGATCGCGGCGGAGCACCGCGACGGAGTCGTCGGACGAGCCGTTGTCGACCACGACCACCTCGTCCGCTGCACCGTCGTCGAGCACGGCGCGCACCGCGCGGGTGGTGAGGTCCGCGCGGTTCCAGTTCACGACGACGACCGCCGTGCGGAGGCCGTCGCGGCTCCGGGTCAGTCCAGCTCCTCGATGGAGGGCTTCGCGTAGACGCTGCCGATGGCGTCGCCGAACGAGGGGACCTCGAAGGAGTCGCACTCGGGCAGGTCGTGCAGGTGCCGTCCGGCGGAGTCCATCATCGAGACGTTGATGAAGTACTTGCCGGTGCCGAAGGCGGTGTCGGCGATGCGGAGGCGGAGCTTGCGGCGACCGTGCAGGGGCTCGAGGTGGAGCCCCATGATCCCCGTCGTGGTGCCGTAGACGACCTGGCCGGCGGTGTTGTTGATCTGCACCGCGGCCTCCCAGTCCGCAACACCGTCGAGGTGCTCGAACTCCATGTCCACCACGAGGTCGTCGCCGGGCGTGATGCCGTCGCGCGGGCCCTTGCCCTCGGCGTGCACGGTCGCGCCGAGCACCGTGCCGCGGCCGACGGCCACGTCCGCGCTGAGCTCGCCCGACCGGCGTTCTTCGAGCACGTCGCGGAACATGCTGACCGCGGCGATCGGGTCGCCGTCGTGCAGGACCTTGCCCTTGTTGAGCAGGACGACGCGGTCGCACATCTCCTGCACCTGGCTGAGCGAGTGCGTCACGATGATGATCGTCTTGCCCTGCTCCTGGAAGGAGCGGATCCGGTCGAGGCACTTGCGCTGGAAGGCCTCGTCGCCGACGGCGAGGACCTCGTCGACGAGCAGCACGTCGGGGTCGGTGTGCACGGCGACGGCGAAGGCGAGTCGCACGTACATGCCGGACGAGTAGAACTTCACCTGGGTGTCGATGAAGTCGCCGATGCCCGAGAACGCCAGGATGTCGTCGAAGCGGGCCTCGGTCTCGGCGCGGCTCAGCCCGAGCAGGCTCGCGTTGAGGAAGACGTTCTCGCGACCGGAGAGGTCCGGGTGGAAGCCGGCGCCGAGTTCGAGCAGCGCGGCGAGGCGCCCGCGGCGGGAGACGGTGCCGGAGGTCGGCTGGATGATGCCGCCGATCGCCTTGAGCAGCGTCGACTTGCCGGAGCCGTTCTGCCCGATCAGGCCGACGGTGGAGCCGGCCTGGATCGTGGTCGAGACGCCGTCGAGCGCCCAGAAGTCCTGACGGTGCTTCCGTCCGGCGCGGCCGAGCGTGACGATGCGCTCGCGGATCGTGTTGTCCTTGCGGACGGTGAAGCGCTTCCGGACGTCGTCGATCACGATGACGTCCGGGCGCTCCTCGACGCGGTCGACCGTGGTCGGGGTGACGGGGGTGCTGATGGCCATGTGCTAGAGCTCCTGCGCGAAGTTGCCCTGCAGGCGGGAGAAGATCCGCTGCGCGCCGACGAGCAGGAACAGCCCGATCACGAACGCGATGAGCAGCCGCAGCATGAGGTGGGACGGGTAGGTGACGTCCGCCGGGTCGTGCAGCCAGATCGCGTTCTGCAGTCCGAGCACCGACAGGGTCAGGGGGTTGTTCGTGTAGAGGGTCAGCAGCCAGCCGACCTTGATGTTCGTCAGCACCATCGAGTACGAGTAGACGATCGGGGACGCCCAGAGCAGGACCATGAGACCGACGTCGATCACGAACTGCACGTCCCGCAGGTAGACGTTGAGCGCCGAGAGCACGAGCCCGATCGCGGCGCCGTAGACCAGGATCACGAGCAGCGACGGGACCAGGTAGACGAGCCCCGCGTGCAGCGGGAAGACACCGATCACCAGGGTCGCCGCCAGCAGGATCGCGAACTGGATGGTGAAGTTGACCAGTGCCGCCCCGACGCTCGCGAGCGGGAAGACCTCGCGCGGGACGTAGACCTTCTTGATGAGGCCGGAGTTGCCGACGATGGAACTCGTGGACCCGGCGACGATCTCGCTGAACAGCGTGTACGCCGTCAGCCCGGTGAAGACGTAGACGGCGAAGTTGTCGATGCCCTTCGCCGCCCCGAGGACCTGACCGATGACGAAGTAGTAGATGAGGAGCTGGGTGAGCGGGCGGACGAGCGTCCACACGAACCCGAGCGCCGAGTCCTTGTACCGCGCCTTGAGGTCGCGGCGGATGAGCATCCCGAGCATCTCGCGCTGCCGGAAGACGTCGCGGAGTTCACGCCAGGTACCTCGGAAGGCGCTCGTCGGAGCGCCGACCACGACGAGGGGCTCCTTCGCGAGCGCCGCCATGCGGGCTTGATCGACCATTCGTCTCTTCGTTCGTGGGGGCAGGACCGGAACAGCATACTCACCGGGCCCGGCAGCAGGGCCCCGGCCGCCCGGTTGCCCGACGGACGTCGTGCACCCCGAGCGGGGGTGAATGTGCGCAGATACAACTCTCAACCTTGACTTTCGGGTTACCGTTGACGCAACCCGGACCCTTGTCAACTCCCACAGGACGGCCCGTCAGCATGCAGCTTGCTCCACGGCCGATCGCTGCGTTCGCGGTGGTCGGTGCCCTCAGTCTCTTCGCGGCGGGGTGTTCCGCCGGCGGAGACCCCGATCCGACACCGAGCGCCTCGTCCACCCGGACGGCGTCGACGAGTGCGTCCCCGACCAACGCGACCCCGACCACCGCCCCGAGCGCCACCCCCACCCAGGGCGGCACCGGAGCCGGCACGGACGACGACGTCCCCACCGCCTTCCCCGGCACCGGGCAGACGAACGAGCCCGACGCCGACCCGTCGGACTTCCCCGCGACCGCGGTCGTCACCTTCGCCGGCTGGGACTCGGCGTCGAGGACCCTGCAGGCCGGCGGCCTCGTCTCCGGCACCACGAACACGAAGGGGACCTGCACCTTCACCGCGCGGAAGGGCGGCGTCACCCGCACGCTCACCAGCGCGGCCGAGGCGAGCGCCTCCTCCGTGAACTGCGCCCAGGTGGCGTTCCCGGCCGCACAGGTGTCCAGCGGCACCTGGTCGATCACCCTCGAGTACGCGGTCGGCAGCCGGTCGACCGACTCCGAACCGATGACGGCGGAGGTGCCGTGATGCGATCCATCCTGACCCGCGACGGGCGACGGCGCCCGCTGCGCTCCACCCTCGGCCTCGTGGCGGCGTTCGCCGTCGCGGTGAGCGGCCTGACCTTCGGCACCCTCGCGGCCGAGCGGACCACGACGGAGACCGCCGCGGCGGCGACCGCGTCGTCGTTCGACCCGGGCTACATCATCAGCGACAAGAACTTCTACAACGGGTCCGCGATGGGCGGGTCCGAGGTGCAGTCCTTCCTGAACAGCGTCGCGCCGAACTGCAAGGCGAAGTCCGGCGGTCCCGCGTGCCTGAAGGACTTCACGCAGAACATGAGCGGCATCGCCGCCGTGTCCGGCCGGTGCTCCGCGATCGGCGGCGGCGTGAAGTCGGCAGCGACGGTCATCGCCCAGGTCGGCGCGGCGTGCGGCATCAGCCAGAAGGTGCTCCTCGTCCTGCTGCAGAAGGAGCAGGGCATCGTCGCGACGAACTCGCCGACGAGCTACATGTACCTGCACGCCACCGGTTTCGCCTGCCCCGACACCGCGCCCTGCGACCCGGCCTACTACGGCTTCGGCCAGCAGGTCTACGCGGCCGCGCTGCAGTTCAAGCGCTACCAGGCGTCGCCGAGCTCGTGGGCGTACCAGGCCGGTCGCAACAACTCGATCCTCTACAACCCGAACGCCGCGTGCGGTCGGAAGACGGTCTACATCCAGAACCAGGCGACCGCCGGCCTCTACATCTACACGCCGTACACGCCGAACAGCGCCGCGATGGCGAACCTCTACGGCACCGGCGACTCTTGCTCCGCGTACGGCAACCGCAACTTCTGGCGGATGTACACCGACTGGTTCGGCTCGCCCACGGGCAACGGTGTGCCGGACGGGCACCTCGACGCCGTGGCCGCCACCACCTCGGGCATCACGATCAGCGGCTGGGCGGCCGACCCCGACACCACGAACCCGCTCCGCGTCGCGTTCTACGTCGACGGCGTCGGCAAGCAGACCGTCACGGCCGACGGCAGCAGGACGGACCTCGCCGCGCGCCTCGGGGCGGGCAACACCGACCACGGCTTCTCGACGACGCTGACCGGCGTCAGTCCCGGCGCCCGATCGGTCTGCGCCATCGCGATCAACCAGGGACCGGGTGCGAACGCCCTGCTCGGCTGCAGCACCGTCACGGTGCTGAGCAACCCGCCGAAGGGCGTCCTCGACGCCGTGACCGGGGGCACCGGCACCATCGCGGTCTCCGGGTGGGTGCTGGACCCGGACTCGTCCGCCGTCCCGACCTACAAGGTGCAGGTCGACGGGGCCGGCGTGGTCGCCGCGACCGCCGACATGCTCCGCACGGACGTCGCCCGGGTCAACCCCGGCGTCGGCACGACGCTCGGCTTCTCGAAGACCGTGCAGGGCGTGGCCGCCGGCAGCCGCACGGTCTCGCTCTGGACGCAGGACAAGCCCACCGCCACGTGGGTCAAGGTCGCCGAGCGGACCACCACCGTGACCGCCCCGACGAGCGGTCCCACCGGTGGCTCCGGCGCGGTGTTCGGCAACTACGACAGCGCGACCGGCGGCGCCGGCACGGTGGACGTCCGCGGCTGGGCGATCGACCCGGTCGTCTACGACCCGGTGAAGTACAAGATCCACCTCGACGGGGTCGGTGCGACGGCCGGGACCGCGGACGCAGCGCGTTCCGACGTCGCCCGGGTCTACCCGGCCTGGGGGGCGGACGTGGGGCTCACCGCGACGCTGAAGGGCGTCGCGGCGGGCACGCACACCGTGACGGTCTGGTACCAGGACCTGCCCGGCGGCGCCTACAAGAACTGGGGCAGCAAGACGGTCACCGTGACCGCCGCCGCGGGCACCACGAAGCCGCCGACCACCGGCACCGGCAAGACCGGACCCGTGATGGGCTCGTTCGACTCGGCCGGGGGCGGCAAGGGCACGGTCGGGGTCAGCGGCTGGGCCATCGACCCGGACACGACCGGCCCGGTCAGGTACAAGCTGCACGTCGACGGCGTCGGCGCGGCCGCGGGCAGCGCGGACGCGGTCCGCACGGACGTCGCGCGGGCGTACCCGGGGTGGGGCTCGGACGTCGGGCTCCTGAAGACGCTCACGGGCATCAAGGCCGGGAAGCACACGATCACCGTGTGGTACCAGGACCTGCCCGGCGGCAACTACGTCAACTGGGGTTCGAAGACCGTCACCGTGCAGTAGACGGTCACCCCACGACGGACGGGAGGCGCGGTGCCAGCTGGCACCGCGCCTCCCGTCCGTTCGTGGTGACCAGCCGTCAGCGCTGGCGGCGCAGGATCCGCGCCACCCCACCGACCCGCTGCAGGAGGCGGAACTCGGCCGAGACGGTGAGGTCCTCGTAGCGGCGCGCGATCGCGTCGCGCTCCTCCTCGGCGACGCGGCGCGCCCGGTCGATGACCGCCAGCGCCTCCTCCGAGACGATGAGCCGGCGGTTGATCTCCTCGACCCCGGAACGGTGCACGTCGCGTTCCCGCGCCGTCTCGCGGAGTTCCTCGCGCTGCAGCGCTGCGAAGCGCAGGAGCGGGTGGCGGCTCCCGGAGCGGGTGCGCGCGGTCGCGACGGCCGTGTCGAGGGACGGGCCCACCTGGGCGGCGCGGGCGCGGTACCCGTGCCGGTCGAGCACGACGGCGCGGAGCCGGGTGGCCAGCGCGTCCCGCTCGGCGGCGGGCATGGCGATCGCACGCTCGAGCGACGCGGCGTCGGTGAACACCGGCACGTCGGCGAGACCGAGCTCGTCGAGTCCGAGCGCACAGTCGGTCACCGGGAGCGCGCCGCAGGCGAGGGACTCGTAGAGGCGGGAGTTGAGCGTTCCGTACTCGGCTGCCGGTTCGATGACGTCGTCCACGACGAACGCCGCCGCACGGTAGACCTCGGGCAGGGCGTGGTACGGGACGGCGGGGCGGAGCTCGACGCCGGGGGCCGCCTCGACGTGCTCGACGTTCGCGGCGAACCAGACGATCGGCTGCTCGGGTGCGACCTCGGCGAGCACGTCCTGCACGCGACGGCGGGCGCCCCAGAAGTTCACCGTGGTGACGGTGCGGTCGCTGCGCTCCTGGGTGTCGTCCGTCGTGAACAGGTCCGTGTCGACGCCGATCGGCACCACCTCGAGCGGGCCGTCGTACGCGCGTGCGAGCGCGTCGCGGGCGATCCCCGACGACGCCCACACCGCGTCGAACTCCCGCAGGTACGGCGCGGCGGCCCACTGCGCCGTCCAGTTCCGCACCCACGCGACCGTCGCGGTGCCGGCGGGCACGAGCCCCGGGACGAACGACTCGATCATGCTGACGAGGACGGCGGTGTCCTCGGGCACGTCCTCCGCCCACCGACGGATCGGCCAGACGTCGACGCCCCAGCCGTCCGCGCGCAGTGCCCGCGCCAGCCCGAGCGCGACGAACAGGTCGCCCTTGCCCTCGGTCGGGTCGTCGGTGGACACCGCGAAGCGGACGGTCCCGCGCGGGCCCGTCGCGTGGTCGCCGCGGGCGATCGCGGCGTACTCCTCGGCGAGCGGCGACGAGGCGGGGGAGGTCGGGATGGCGTGGTGCACGTGGACTCCGGCTCTGGGCGGGTCCCGGGGCCGATGCACGGCCCCGGAGGGATCGGCCGGGGCGGCCGACCGAGAGCCATTGTGCACGAACCGGGCGTGACCTCAGCGGAGCGCCGTGCTGTGCCTTGTAGGGTGTTGTCGGCCGGCGGGCGCCCCCGACGGCCGGATCACCGAACCCTGCCGCGCGCGCGGCAGCCGCTGGAGGAACTCGCCGTGACAGAGCGCAAGCCGGGAGTCGTGTCCGTCGTCCTCGTGAACTACAAGGGCACCGACGACACGCTGACGAGCATCGCGGAGCTCCGCAAGCAGGACTGGCCGCAGGACAAGCTCGAGGTCATCGTCGTCGAGAACGGCTCGGGGCCCGAGCACCTCGGTCGCCTGAAGGCCTCCGACCTCGACTTCACGCTGGTCGACGCGAACGCCAACCTCGGCTTCACCGGCGGCTGCAACCTCGGCGTCGAGCACGCCTCCGGCGAGATCGTCGCCTTCCTGAACAACGACGCCCGCCCCGACCCCGCGTGGGTGCGCGAGGCGATGGCGACGTTCGCGTCCGGCGCGGACATCGGCGCCGTGGCGTCGAAGGTCCTCGACTGGGAGGGCGTCAACGTCGACTTCACCGAGGCCGCGATGACCTGGTACGGCATGGGCTACAAGCCCTTCGCCGGGTCGCCCGACACCGGCCGCTGGGAGAGCGAGACCGACGTCCTGTTCGGCACCGGCGCCGCGATGTTCATCCGGGCGGAGCTCTTCGAGCAGCTCGGCGGGTTCGACGACCGCTACTTCATGTTCTACGAGGACGTCGACCTCGGGTGGCGGCTCAACCTGCTCGGCTGGCGGTTCCGCTACCAGCCGAAGTCGGTGGCGTTCCACAAGCACCACGCGTCGATGAACAAGTTCGGCGACTTCCGCGAGACCTACCTGCTCGAGCGCAACGCCCTGTTCACGCTCTACAAGAACCTCGGAGACGAGCAGCTCGCCGCCGCCCTGCCCGGCTCGCTCGCGCTCGCCGTCCGGCGTGCCGTCGGTCGCGGTGACCTCGACTCGACCGAGCTCGACCTCCGCAATCCCGGCGACGACAGCGTCCCGACGATCCCGGTGCCGAAGACGAGCATGGCCGGCATCTACGGCGTCGACCAGTTCGTCGAGCAGCTCCCGTCGATGACCGACTCGCGCCGCGAGATCCAGGCCACCCGCGTCCGGAGCGACCGCGAGCTCCTCCGGCTGTTCGGCAACCGCGACGAGCCGGCGTACCCGATCGAGAACTACCTCGCCGGCTACGACAAGATCGTGCACTCGCTCGGCGTGCTCGAGGTCGGCACCCGCCGCCGCGTGCTCATCGTCACCGGTGACGCCATCGGCGAGAAGATGGCCGGTCCGGCGATCCGTGCGACCCAGATGGCGAAGCAGCTCGCGAACGAGCACGACGTCCGCGTCGTCAGCCTCACGCGCTCCTCGCCGATCGACCCGTCGTACGAGGTCCTCACCGTCCCGCACCGTCACCCGCGGCAGATGGTCGAGCACGAGGCCTGGGCGGACGTCATCGTCGTGCAGGGCCACGCGCTCCGGCTCTTCCCGGTGCTCGAGTCGACCCGCAAGATCCTCGTCGTCGACGTCTACGACCCGCTGCACCTCGAGCAGCTCGAACAGGGCCGCAGCGACGACGTCGACCAGTGGAACCGGCAGATCCTCGACGCCTCGGACACGCTCAACCACCAGCTCGAGCTCGGCGACTACTTCATCTGCGCGTCGGAGCGGCAGCGCATGTTCTGGCTCGGGCAGCTCGCCGGGTCCGGCCGCGTGAACGCCCGCACCTACTCGCGCGACGCCGACCTCCGCTCGCTCATCGGCGTCGTGCCGTTCGGCCTCTCCTCGACGCCGCCGGTGCACGACCAGCAGCGCGTGAAGGGCGTCGTGCCGGGCATCGGCAAGGACGACAAGCTCGTCGTCTGGGGCGGCGGCATCTACGACTGGTTCGACCCGATCACCCTCGTCCGCGCCATCGGGCAGCTCGCGGAGACGAAGCCGAACGTGAAGCTGTTCTTCATGGGCGTGCAGCACCCGAACCCGGACGTGCCGGAGATGGACATCGTCGCCAAGGTGCGCGCCGAGGCGGACGCGCTCGGCCTCACCGGCACGAACGTCTTCTTCAACGACACCTGGATCCCCTACGAGGAGCGCGGCGCCTACCTGCTCGAGGCCGACGCGGGCGTCTCGACGCACTACGAGCACCTCGAGACGACGTTCTCGTTCCGCACCCGCATCCTCGACTACCTGTGGGCTCGCCTGCCCATCGTGACCACCGTCGGCGACTCGTTCGGCGACCTCGTGGCCGAGGAGCAGCTCGGCGTCGCGGTGCACGAGCAGGACGTCGACGGCCTCGCGAAGGCCCTCGAGACCGCGCTGTTCGACACGAAGGCCCGGAAGCAGTTCATCGCGAACGTCGACCGGGTGCGCGAGCAGTTCACGTGGGAGAACGTCCTCGCGCCCCTCGTCGAGTTCTGCCGGAACCCCGTCCGCGCCGCCGACAAGTCGGTCCGCGAGACGGCCGCGCAGGTCGAGGCGCACCAGATGCGCGTGCGCGTGCCGGACCGCAAGAAGCTCTACGGTCTGCGCCACGACGTCGGCCGTGCCGTGCACTACTTCCGCACGGAGGGGCCGCGCAGCGTCGCGAGCAAGATCAAGCGCCGCATCGCGAACCGGTGACCGCGGCAGGCCCCACGGCGCTCGTCATCGTCCCGACGTACGACGAGGCCGAGAACGTCCGTGCGATCACCGCCGCCGTGACCGCCGCGCTGCCGGACGCCCACCTGCTCGTGGTGGACGACGCCAGCCCGGACGGCACCGCCGCCATCGTGCGGGAACTCGCGGCGGCCGACGACCGCGTGCACCTGCTCGAACGCAGCGGCAAGGCCGGCCTCGGCACTGCCTACGTCGCCGGGTTCCGCTGGGGCCTGGAGCGCGGGTACCCGGTGCTCGTCGAGATGGACGCGGACGGTTCGCACCCCGCCGACCGGCTGCCGGCCCTCGTCGCCGCCGTCACCGGGGACGACACCGTCGCGCTGTCCATCGGCTCGCGCTGGATGCCGGGTGGCTCGGTCGTCGACTGGCCGCTGCGGCGCCAGGCGCTCAGCCGCGGCGCGAACACCTACGCCCGCTGGATGCTCGGCATCGGGGTGCGCGACGTCACCGCGGGCTTCCGGGCGTACCGGGCGTCGGTCCTCGAGCAGATGGAGCTCGGGTCGGTGGACTCGAAGGGGTACTGCTTCCAGATCGACATGACCCTGCGCGTCGACGAGCTCGGCGGCCGCATCGTCGAGGTGCCGATCCGCTTCCGCGACCGCGTGCACGGGGTGTCCAAGATGAGCCGCTCCATCGTGGTCGAGGCCATGGTGCGGGTGACGCAGTGGGGCCTCGCGCGGCGGTTCCGCCGACGGCGCTGACGCGCGGCTGGCGCTGGCGGGCGGTCGGCGCTGACGCTCGGCTCGCGGCTGGCGCGCGGTCGGCGCCGACGCGCTGACGCGCCCGCGTCAGACCCGTGGGAGGTGCCGCCGCCACGAGCGCCGCCGCGCCGCGATGACGAGCACGGCCGTGAAGACCATCAGCCCCGCGCCGTGCAGCAGGTAGCTCTCGGCCGCGCTCGTGACACCGAGCAGCACGAGCACCGCCGCCGGCCACACGTACGCCACGCCGGGGAACGTGGTCGCCGTGACCCACGCCCGGGCGAACGCGAGCAGCGCCGTGACCCCGAGCAGGATCGTGCCGGCGAGCCCGATCTGCAGCCAGGCGTCGACGAACGCGTTCAGCGCCGAGGTGAACCGGTTCCCCGAGGGGTCGATGAACGCGACGAAGGGCACGATCGCCTCGTGCGGCCAGGTGCCGACCCAGCCCCAGCCCTGGATCGGGAACTGCCCGATGAAGACCCGGATCTGTGACCAGAGGTCGATGCGGGTCGCCGTCCCGCCCGCGGCGCCGATCTCGGCGAGCACCCGCTGCCGACCGAGCACCGCGACGCCGGCCATGAGCACGACCGCGCCACCGAGCACGGCGTTGACGATCGGCCGCGTCCTCGGTCTGGCGTGCCGGAGCGACCAGAGGGCGAGGGCGGTGATCGCCAGCGCGATCATCGCGAGCCCGGTGATGGGGGACTGCACGAGCATGAGTGCGATCACCGCGAGCGCCGTCGACGCGATCGCGCGCCAGGTGCTGACGGAGCGGGTGAGGAACTCGACGACGAAGGTCACGAGGGCCATCGCGGCGATGAACCCCATGAAGTTGCGGGTGCCGCCGATGCCCTGGATCGGGCCGCCGTACGCGATGTTGCCCTGGATGCCGAACGCGGGGATGGGGAGGTCGAGCACGAGGCCGGACAGCACCTCGAGGCCGAGGGCGGCGACGAGGAGGATCCGGAAGGCGTCACCGGAGGCGCGGATCACCTGCACGAGGTCGCGGCCGAGCGCCAGGTACAGCCCGAGTCCGATGAAGCAGACCGTGGACACGAAGCCGCGGAGCGCCACCCAGGAGTACTCGCTCCACAGGACGCTCAGCGCGCAGTAGCCGACGAAGGCGAGCAGGGAGAGCGGGAGCACGCCGTGCCACTCGATCCGGTAGCGCTGGCCGAGCAGGCTCAGCCCGGCCAGGACGAACAGCGACACGAGGACAGCCCACGTGCCCGCGACGCCGACGAGGGCGGTGACGGTGGGGCGACCGAAGGCGAACAGGACGATGACCGTGGCGAGGGCCTGGCTGAAGCGGCCGCCGGCCGAGAAGCCGATCCAGGCGGAGAGGTAGCGGCGCGCGAGCACGTGTCTCGTCACCCGTCCGTCCGTCACCCGTCCATCTTGTCCTACTCGGGCGCGGCCCGACGACGGCCTGGCCTGCGACGGCCCGGCCCGACGACGGCCCGGCCCGACGACGGCCTCGCCGGCGACGGCTGGCCCGGCGACGGCCGCCCGACGGCGCCTGCGTATCGCGGTGCGTCGATATCGACGATCCGGCATCCCTGGGCTAGCGTCAGCGGACGATGGAGCGCACACCGAGCACGAGGGCCCGCGTGCTCGCCCACACCGTCGTCGCCGTCCTGCTCGGCCTCGCCACCGCCGCACTCGCATGGTGGCGCCTCGGTCCCGTCACGCGGAGCACCGTCTGGGCCGAGGACGGCGGGATCTTCCTGCGCGAACGCGAGGACCTCGGCCCCGTCGCCTCGCTCCTGCACCCGTACGCCGGCTACCTGCACCTCGTCCCGCGTCTCCTGGTCGACGCCGGACGGGCACTCCCGGTCGAGCAGTACGCCCACGCCCTGGCCGGGGGCGCCTGCCTCGTCGTCGGCGCGGTCGCGGCCACGGTGTTCCTCCTGGCCCGCGACGTCGTGCCGTCGCCACTCCTCCGCGGACTGCTCGCCGCCGTCCCCGCGCTCCTGCCGCTCGCGCCCTACGAGGTGCTCGGCAACGCCGCGAACGTGCACTGGACGATGCTCTTCGCCGCCCCCTGGCTGTTCTCGTACCGGGCGCGCACCTGGTGGGGTGCCGCGGGCGTCGCGCTCGCCACGGTGCCGGTCGTGCTCACCGAGGTGCAGACGGTGCTCTTCCTCCCGCTCCTCCTGCTGGCGTTCCTGCCGTGCCGCGACGCGGACGGCGCGACGAGGACCGCCCGGGCGTGGCCGCGCGCCCTCCCGGTCGCCGTCGTCGCGCTCGGTGGGGGAGCGGCACAGGTGGTGACCGCGCTCACCGACAGCCGGTCCGGCCGGCCCGGCTCGCCCTCCGTCCCCGACGTCGTCGCCGGGTACCTGCTGCAACCCGTCGCCGGCGTGTGGAACCCGGACGTCGGGGCGGCGGTGCGACTCGTCGTCACGCACGGCTGGGCGGTCGTGGCGGTCCCCGCCACGTTCCTCCTGGCCGCCCTGGTGGTGGCGACCGTGGTCGCCGACCAGCGCACGCGGTGGACGCTGGTCGCGCTGACCGTCGTGTCCGGCGGTGTGTGGTGGGCCGCGCTCCTCGCCAACGACGGCGCCACACAGGCCTGGGCGCACCCGGTCGCGGCGCTCGCCGCGTTCCCGCCGCAGCGCTACGCGCCGGCCTCCGGCATGCTCCTGGTGGCCGCGGTCCTCGTCGCCGCCAGCGCCCTCCTGCGTCGTTCCGGCGCCGACGCAGCGGACCGGTCGGGAGGCGCGGCTCGCCTCCTCCGGACGCTCACCGGATGGGCGTTGGTCGGCCTGGTCCTCGTCGCGACCGTGGGCAACGTCGGCCCCGGCCCGACACGGCGCGACCAGGGTCCGGTCTGGGCGGCGCAGATCCCGGCGGCCGTCGCGTCGTGCGACGGCGACCCGACGCGGACGGCGCTCGTCCACAAGCTGCCCTGGGACGCCGCGGTGGCGTGCTCGTGGCTGCTCCGCCGCTGAGGGCGCGTCGGGCGGGACCCGGCACCGCGGCGGGTCGGCACACCGGCCTCAGCGCGTGGTGGTCGTGGTCCGTGCGCGGGGACGGCGGAACTCGCGTCGCGCGGGGGGCGTGCGCGGGCCGTCGCCGGTCGAGACGGGCTCCTCGCCGACGAGCACGTTGCGGCTCTTGATCGCGAAGAGTGCGAAGAGCACCCAGTTGCCCTGGTAGAGCAGGCGTGACTCGGCGACCGACTGCACGAGCAGCGCGACGACCACGAGGAGCGGCAGGAGCGACACCGGGTCGAACGGCCGCGGGGCGAGCGCGGCGTCGTAGCCGATCCGGGTGGCCGAGGACCACGACCGGCTCAGCGTCGTGAGGACGTAGACCGCGAACAGCACCAGACCGATGATCCCCGTCTGCATCCAGACGTCGAGGGAGGCGTCGTGCGCCTGCAGGTACGTCACGCCCTTGCGGTGCGCCAGGTCCGCGAGCGTCGGGATGCTCGGCCACCAGTAGCCGATCCAGCCCCAGCCGACGACCGGGTGCTGGTCGATCAGCCCGAGCACGCGCTGCCAGATCTCCCCGCGGCCGGTGGCGTCCGCGCCCTTGCCGAGCAGCTGCGACACGGCGCCGCGGGCGACGAACGCGAGCGCCCCGACGGCGACCGCGCCGACGAGGACCACGAGGTAGCGCGGGGTGCGCCGCTCGGTCGGGACGCGGCGGATCCATAGCGCGACGACGAGTGCGACGACGACCACCGCTGCGGCGGCGAGCACCGTCGACGAGCGGGTGAGCAGCAGGACGACGCCGGCGACGACGAGCCAGCCGATCGCCTGGTTCCGGCGGAGCCGACCCTCGGCGAACTGCAGCGCGACGGCGATCGCCGCGAGCAACGCGACCATCGCGAGGAGGTTCGCGTTGCCGGGGAGCCCCTGGATGCGCCCCCCGGTGAAGAGCTCGGCGCGCGAGAAGTAGAACGCGTCCGGGATCGGCCGGTCGCCGTAGTGCGTCCAGATCGGCGCGATCGGGTGCCGCACGAGGACCGCGACGACGGCCTCGAAGAGGAGCGAGCCCATCAGCACCCACCGCATGGCGAGGCTCAGGGCGTCGAGGATGCGGCGCCACGTGAGGGTCGACGCGATCGCGAAGGCCACGGCGACGCAGATCACCTGCGCGGCGATGCTCGCGAGGGTCGCCTCGCGCCAGTGCGACCAGACGACCGACACCAGGCACCAGGCCAGGAACGCCCAGAGCGACCGGGGCGTCCGCGCGATCGGCGGCCGGGCGCGGACGAGGACGGCGATGCCCCACGCGGCGAGACCCGCCCACACGGCGGCGGCGCCGTACCAGGTGAGCGTGTTCGGGACGGCGTCGCCGGCGAAGAGCACGAACAGCACCGTCGCGCCCAGGGCGAAGGCCTCGCGCTCGGGGACGCTCCCGCGGGACAGCGGCCAGGTGTTCGTCACGACGACAGGCTACCCGCCGCCGCCCGCGTCCCCGGTCGTGTCTGCCGGCATCAGTGGCCCATGGATCGCAGTGCCGCGGCGATGTCGTCCCCCAGGTACGGCGCGAGGGTCACCGCGAAGGTGTTCGTCATGTGCGTGCGGTCCCGGTGCACGATGACGCCGCCGATCACCGCGGGGCACACCGTCGCCGTGCAGTACAGGTCGGTGAGGTCGACGAGACGGGCCTTGCCGCCCATGCGCTCGACGGCCTCGGCGCTGCCGTCGTGCAGCGCGAGGGCGTCCCGTCGGGTGCTGTCGCAGGCGCCGGTCGTCGGGCCGGTCATCTGGGCCACGCACGCCACGACGTCGACGCGCGCGGTCGGGTTGTCGCGGAGCGCCACGATCGGGATGCCGGCGTCGGCCGCTGCCTGCCACGCCTCGACCAGTCCGTCGTCGACCGTCTGCGCGGCGGTCTTGCCGTCGGTCGCGGTCACCGGGCCGTTGCCGGTGGAGTGCGTGACGACCACGCCGTCCAGGTCGGGGTGGTCCCGCAGGTACGCCATCGCGTTCCGCTTCCACCCGTTGCAGTCGTCGACCTGCTGCTGCGTGTTCGCGAACTGCACCGCGGTGGTCAGGTAGCAGCTCTGGTGCCCGGCGACGTCGATGCGCCAGTTGCGTGCCTTCGCTATCCGCTCGTAGGTGTCGACGAGCACGTTGTTGTGCGAGTCGCCGATCGCGATGAGGTGCTTCGTGTACCCGCGGCGCGGCCCGAGCGCGCAGACGTTGAACGCGTCGGAGTCGTTCGACCAGCAGGCCGCCCGGTTCGAGTCGTCGTCGGGGGCGTTCGTGGCTCCCGGCGCGCGGACGTCGGCGAGCTGCGGGTTCACACACGGGTCCGCCGCGGAGATCTCGGCCGCGGCCCCGAAGCACGCGACGTCTCCGCGGCTGAGGTCCTCGGCGAACTGCGCGGCCTGCACCTGCTGCACGTGCAGGGCGGTCAGCGACGCGGCGCCGAGGCCGATCACCAGCACGGTGCTCAGCGCGCCGTAGAGGGCCACGCGACGGGGCCGGAGGGCCTTCACCCACGCCGAGAACCGGAGCGGCTCCTCGATGAGGAGCGTGGTCACCGAGGCGACGAGGAACGCCCCGACGAGGATCGCGACCTTGTCCTTCGTTGTCAGCTCGTGCTTGAGCACGAACGGCAGGACGACCACGGCTGGCCAGTGCCAGAGGTAGACCGCGTACGAGATCCGCCCGGTGAAGGCGATCGGCGCGACGCGGCCGAGGCGCTCGAGACCGGAGTGGCCGCCGAACAGCACGACGAGGGACGCGGACACCACGGGCAGGGCGGCGGCGATGCCCGGGAACGGCGTCGTCGGCCCGATCGCGAACAGGGACACGAGCAGCCCGGCGGCACCGACCCACGCCCCGACGATCCGCACCGTGCGGGCCGGGGCGGTGCGGGGTGTGCCGAGGGGCAGCGTCGCCGCCAGACCACCGAGCGCGAACTCCCACGCGCGGGTACCGGTCGAGAAGTAGGCGATGCCCGAGGCCGTGTGGGTCTGCACCACGCTCCAGGCGAGCGACAGCACCACGACGGCCGCCAGCAGCACCCGGGCGGCAGCGACCGGCGTCAGCGCGCCGTGCCGGAGCCGACGGGCGGCCCAGAGCGTCGCGAGGAGCAGCAGGGGGAGCGCGATGTAGAACTGCTCCTCGACCGACAGCGACCAGAAGTGCTGGAACGGCGACGCCTGGTTGCCCTGGGCCAGGTAATCGACGGCGTCTGCGGCGAGCTGCCAGTTCTGCACGTACACGGTCGACGCGATCAGCTCGCGGCCGTACTGTCCCCACAGGGTGCTCGGGACCCAGAGCAGCACGGCGGTGCCGGTCGCGAGGATCGTCAGGAACGCGCCCGGGAGCAGCCGCTTCGCCCGGCGGGCCCAGAACCCCGCCAGGCCGATGCGCCCGGTGGCGACGACCTCGCGCAGGAGGTGCCCGGTGATCAGGAAGCCGGAGATGACGAAGAACACGTCGACGCCGACGAACCCGCCCGGCAGCCGGTTCGGCCAGAGGTGGTAGAGCACCACCGCCAGGACGGCGAAGGCGCGCAGGCCCTGGATGTCCCACCGGCTCGGGTCGGTGGACCGGGGGGACGCGGAGCGCATCGACCGCCGGGTCGTCGTGTCAGCTGTGGTGCTCGCCATCGCGCAGCAGTCTACGGTCGCCGCCGATAGGCTCGGCCCCATGTTCCTCGGCATCACGAACACGCCCCGCGACTACGCGTGGGGCTCCGTCACCGCGATCCCGGAGCTCCTCGGCCGCACCGTCACCGGCGCACCCCAGGCGGAGCTCTGGCTCGGTGCCCACCCCGGCAGCCCGAGCGTCGTCGTCAACCCGGCGATGGTGGGCGGCGCGGACACCCTGCTCGACTGGATCGAGGCCGAGCCGCAGGCCGCCCTCGGCGAGGAGCGCACCGGTCTGCCCTTCCTCCTCAAGCTGCTCGCCGCGGCGGCACCGCTGTCGCTGCAGGCGCACCCCACGGCGGAGCAGGCGCGCGAGGGCCACGACCGCGAGGAGGCGGCGGGCGTCCCGCTCGACGACCCGGCCCGCAACTACAAGGACCCGTTCCCGAAGCCCGAGCTCGTCGTTGCGCTCAGCGAGCGCTTCGAGGCGCTCAGCGGATTCCGGCCCGTCGCCGAGACCCTCGCGGACGTCGAGCTCCTCGACGCCGGCACCGGACGGCTCGGCGCGCTCGCCGTGCACCTGCAGCACGGACTCGAGGACACCGTGCGGTGGCTCGAGGAGGCCGACCCGTCCGCGCTCGCCGTCGTGCAGGCGGCAGGTGACCTGGCCTCGGCGCTCGCCGGTGACGCGCACACCCCGAACACCGCGACCGTCCGGGACCTCGCGGCGACGTACCCGGCCGACCCCGGCATCGTGGTGTCGCTGCTGATGCACCGGGTGACGCTGGCGGCGGGGGAGTCGATGTACCTGCCGGCCGGCAACATCCACGCCTACCTCGACGGGCTCGGCATCGAGCTCATGGCGCCGTCGGACAACGTGCTGCGCGGCGGCCTCACCCCGAAGCACGTCGACGTGCCGGAACTGCTGCGGGTGCTCGACTTCACGGCGTACCCGGCACCGCTGCTCACGCCCGAGCACCTCGACGCCGGTGTCGACCGCTTCGCGCCGGAGGGCGTCGGCTTCGCGCTGGTCCGGGTCACCGGCGACGGCAAGCCGGTCGGGCTCGGCACCGGCGGCGTCGCACCGCTGGCCGGGCCGTCGATCGCCGTCTGCACGGCCGGCGCCGTGACGCTCGTCGGCGCGACCTCCGCCACGCTGCTGCGGCAGGGGGAGTCCTGCTACATCACCCCGGACGAGGGCGACGTGACGGTCGAGGCGGACGTCACCGGCGGCGTGCCCTCGACGGTGTTCATCGCCACCGGCGCCTGAGCAGCGCCGTCGGCGGGAAGCCGCACGGGCGGCCCGGCGGGCACGGCCACGACACCCGGTTCCGCTAGCGTGACGAGCATGAGTTGGCTGGTCACCGGCGGTGCCGGGTACATCGGGTCCCACGTCGTCAGAGCGCTGCGGGGAGCGGGCATCGACACCGTCGCGTTCGACGACCTGTCGAGCGGCTTCCGCGGGTTCGTCCCCGAGGACGTCCCCTTCGTCGAGGGCACGATCCTCGACGGGGACCTGCTCGCCCGCACCCTCCGCGACCACGCGGTCACAGGGGTGGTGCACGTCGCGGGCTTCAAGTACGCCGGCGTGTCCGTCGAGCGGCCGCTGCACACCTACGAGCAGAACGTCACGGGCACCGCGACGCTGCTCCGGGCGATGGCGGAGAACGGCGTGACCAAGGCGGTGTTCTCGTCGAGCGCGGCCGTCTACGGCACGCCGGACGTCGACGTCGTGGTCGAGGACACCCCGAAGGCGCCGGAGTCGCCCTACGGCGAGTCGAAACTGATCGGCGAGTGGCTGCTGCGCGACATGGAGGTCGCCGCGGGCTTCACGACGACGTCCCTGCGCTACTTCAACGTGGTCGGGTCGGGGGAGCCGGACCTCTACGACGCCAGCCCGCACAACCTCTTCCCGCTGGTGTTTGACGCCCTGCTGGCCGGGCGGACGCCGCGGATCAACGGCGACGACTACGCGACCCCCGACGGCACCTGCGTCCGCGACTACATCCACGTCGCCGACCTCGCGCACTCGCACGCCGTGGCCGCCCGCAAGCTCGAGGCGGGGGAGCAGCTCGAGCGTGCCTACAACCTGGGCAGCGGTGACGGTGTCAGCGTCCGGCAGATCATGGACGCGATGGCGCGCGGCACGGGCATCGCGTTCGAGCCGGAGGTCGCTCCGCGTCGTCCGGGCGACCCCGCGCGGATCGTCGCGACCGGTGAGGCTGCGGCGCGCGACCTCGAGTGGGCGATGCGGCACTCCCTGGACGAGATGGTCACGAGTGCGTGGGAGGCTCGCCGCCGCGTGCACTGATCGATACCGTTCCGTGCGGGGTCGTGTCCCCCGGAAGCCCGACAGACCGGGTGCGACACGCCCGTACGGGGGACATGACACGCCGCGACGGTCGGTGGCTTCTATGATCCGCGACTTGACTCTCGCGAATCACACCGCTGTAATTACGTGTGCGGCGTCACGGAACGCCGTGGGTCCCGTCAACGAGACGTCAGGGGTGATCAGGGTGAACGGTTCCGACTTCCACGCCGGAGTGCCGGAGGACTGGCACGTCGACCCCGTGGCGCTGGGCGTCCCGGGCGTCCGACGTCCGGAGACCGACGACGAGGAGAACCCGCTCGCGTGGCAGGCCGACTCGCTGTGCGCGCAGACCGACCCCGAGGCGTTCTTCCCCGAGAAGGGCGGCTCGACGCGCGAAGCGAAGAAGATCTGCACGTCGTGCGAGGTCCGGTCCCAGTGCCTCGAGTACGCCCTCGAGAACGACGAGCGCTTCGGTATCTGGGGCGGCCTGTCCGAGCGCGAACGCCGCAAGCTCCGCCGCCGCGCGTAGCGGCGTCGCCTCCCGCAGGCGCGGGATGCGTCCGGCGCGCACCGCTCGGTCCTGATTCCCCGTCGCGGGTTTCCGGCGCGCCGCCTCGACGACCCGGCCCGCGCCTCCGGGCTGCGTAGAGTGGCGCCCGTCATGCAGCCCAGTTCCGCTCAGCCCCGGGTCACCGCGATCCTCGTCGCCGCCGACGGGGCGGACCACCTCGACCGGACCCTGGACGCCCTCGCGGCCCAGACCCGCCATCCCGAGAACCTCGTTGTGGTCGACCTCGGGTCGACCGACGGCTCGACGGCCGACCTGCACTTCGGCGGATCCGCCGAACTCGTCCGGCTGCCCGCTGGTCGTCCGTTCGGCGAGGCCGTCGCACGAGGGGAGCGCGAGGCACCTCCGGCGGTCGCCGACGAACCCGTCGACGAGTGGCTCTGGTTGCTCGGTCACGACAACGCGCCGGCCCCGACCGCCCTCGACGAGCTGCTGTCGGCCGTCGAGATCGCACCGTCGGTCGTCGTCGCCGGCCCGAAGCTCGTCGCCACCGACGACCCCGCCACGATCCGTGCGTTCGGCGAGAGCATGACGCGGACCGGTCGGTCGCTCGTCCTCGTGCAGGACGAGCTCGACCAGGGGCAGCACGACCGACACACCGACGTCCTCGGCGTCGCCGCCGGCGGCATGCTCGTCCGGCGGAGCGTCTGGGACCAGCTCGGCGGCTTCGACCCGGCGCTGCCCGACGTCGACGCCGCGCTCGACTTCTGCGTGCGCGTCCGCCTCGCCGGTCACCGCGTCGCGCTCGTGCCCGAGGCCCGCGTCACCTCCGCCGGTCCGATCGAGGAGTTCGGTCGCAAGCGCGTCTCGGAGGCCCGTCGGGTCCGGCTGCACCGTCAGGCCCAGCTGCACCGTCGCCTCACCTACGCCCCGGCAGGCCTGGTCTGGCTGCACTGGCTCGCACTGGTGCCGCTGGCCGTCGCGCGTGCGATCGGACACCTCGTCGCCAAGCACCCGGCCGCTGTCAGCGGCGAGCTCGCGTCCGCCTTCGCGGTGGCGTTCGGCGGCGGCGTCGGCCGTGCCCGCAAGGTCCTCGCCAGGAACCGGAAGGTCGGCTGGGCGGCCGTCGAGCCCCTCCGGGTGAGCTGGCGGCGAGTGCACGAACGACGGACCACGTCGCGCGACGTCGAGCTGGCCCGCGTCGAGGACGCCCCGATCGCCCGCGCGTCGTTCCTCGGCGACGGCGGTGTGTGGGTCGTGCTCGCCGCCGCGGTGCTCAGCGTCGTGACGCTCGCCCCGCTGCTCGGCTCGCCGGCCCTCACCGGCGGCGGACTCCTGCCGCTCAGCACCGACGTCGGGCGCCTCTGGCAGAACGTCGGCTACGGCTGGCACTCGATCGGCACGGGCTTCAGCGGGCCGTCGGACCCGTTCGCCGCCGTGGTCGCGGTGCTCGGCTCGATCACCTTCTGGTCGCCGTCCACCTCGGTCGTGCTCGTCATGCTGCTGGCCTTCCCGCTCGCCGCACTCGGCGCCTGGTTCGCCGTGCGCAAGGTCACGACGCGCGCCTGGGTGCCGGTCGTCGGCGCCGCGCTGTACACGATCGCCCCGGCCCTCGTCGGCGCGGTCACGACCGGACACCTCGGCGCCGTGATCGCGCACGTGCTGCTGCCGTGGCTGTTCCTCGCACTGCTCGAAGCGCACCGCTCCTGGGCCTGGGCCTCGGGTGCCGCGCTGCTCTTCGCCGTCGTCGCGGCCTCGGCGCCGTCGCTCCTGCCGGTGCTCCTGGTCGCGTGGCTCGTCTCCCTCGTCGTCGGCTGGCGGCGCGCACACCGTCGGGTGTTCATCCCGGTGCCGGCAGCCGTGCTCTTCCTGCCGCTCGTGCTCGCCCAGATCGGACGAGGCAACGTCCTCGCGGTGTTCGCCGACCCGGGCGTGCCCTCCGCCACCCGGGCACCGTCGGCGCTGCAGCTCGCGATCGGACAGCCGCTCCCGGACTGGAGCGGGTGGCTGCCGGCGACCTCGGGCCTGACGGCCGTCGCGATCCTGCTGCCCGTCGCGATGGCGGTGCTCGCACTCCCGCTCGCCGCGTCCGCCCTCGGCGCGATGCTCGGGCACCGCTGGGCCGTCGCGGGCACCTCGCTCGTCGTCGCGCTGCTCGGCTTCGCCACCGCGTTCGCCGCCACCCACGTCACCGTGACCGGCGTCGGCTCGACCACCACGATCGTCTGGCCGGGCAGCGGCCTGTCGGCGTACTGGCTCGGCATCGTCGCGGCGGCGTGCATCGGGATCGACGTGCTGCCGCGCCTGGCGCCGGTCGCGGGGCTCGTCGCCGCCGTGGCCACCGGTGTCGCGGTCGCGCCGGCGTTCGCCGCGTTCCCGCTCGGCAACGCGGTCGTCCAGCCGACGACCGGTCGGGTGCTGAGCGCGTACGTGAACGCCGAGGCACAGGCGAACCCGGACGTCGGCACGCTGGTCGTGGACCCGCAGCCGGACGGCTCCCTCGCGGTGTCGCTCGAGCGCGGGCAGGGCTCGACGCTCGACGACCAGTCGACGCTCGACTCGACGGCGCTGTCCCTCACCCGCTCGGGCACCCGCCTGGCGACGCTCGCCGGCAACCTCGCCAGCCGATCCGGCTACGACCCGGAGCCCGCGCTCCGCGAGCTCGGCGTCGTGTTCGTGCTCCTCGACGACGCCTCGGACGGCGACGGCGCCGCCGGAGCCCGGGCCGTGCACGACCGTGCCGCGGGCGCGATCGGGCAGAACGCCCTGTTCACGAGCATCGGCGAGACGACGAACGGCCAGCTCTTCCACTACGAGGGCGACGTCGACCGACCGGGGACCGGCAGCGCCGCCTCGCGAGCGACGCACGTCCTGTACCTCGTGGTCCTCGGCATCGTCTTCGGCGCGACGGCCCTGCTCGCGGTGCCGACCGCGCCGCGCCGCCGCCGGGCCACCTCGAACGTGATCGAGGCCGAGGAACCCGCCACCACCTTCGACGAGGAGCGCGACGAATGAGCACCACCACCGGCTCCGTGCGCCGCTGGGTCGTCCGCGGGACCGCGACCGCCGTGGCCGTGGTCGTCGCCGCGGGTGCCGTGACCGCGGCCCACGCCCTCGGCACCACCTCGGACCCCGGTCGGCCCGCCGGTCGGACCGTGCAGCCCGTCCCGGCGGCGGCCGAGCGCGTCTGCGCCGGCAGTGCCCTCCGGCTGTCCGACGACGCGGGCAACGACGCGACGAAGGCGAGCACGGTCGGCTCGCCGACCGTCGCGACCGCGACCACCGGCACGACCGTGGACCAGACCGCCCTGCAGGGTTCGACGACCGGTGGCAGCGACCCGCGCCTCCTGACCGCACCGGCGGGCGAGCGGACGCCGCAGGTGGCGGGGAGCAGCTACCAGGACGTCTCGAACGGCGACCTCGTCGGCGTCGGCGCGGCCTCGTGCGACGACCCGAGCCAGTCGACCTGGCTCGTCGGCGGGTCGACCGAGACCGGGCGCACCAGCCTCGTGACGCTGTCGAACCCCACCGACGTGAACGCGACCGTCGACTTGTCCGTCTACGACGCGTCCGGCACCGTGAACGCGCCCGGCACGAACGGCATCGTCGTCGCGCCGAACACGCAGAAGGTCGTGCCGCTGTCCGGCTTCGTCTCCGGGCAGGGCTCGACGGTCGTGCACGTGGAGTCCTCCGGTGGCCAGATCGTCGCGCACCTGCAGGAGACCGTCGTCCGCACGCTGACCCCCGGCGGCTTCGACGTCGTCTCCGGTGGGGCGGCGCCCTCGCGGACCCAGATCATCCCGGCCGTCGTGCTGCAGAACTCCGACGAGGCGCAGCGGGGGAGCGACACCGCCGACGCCGCGCCGATCGTCCGGCTGTTCGTACCCGGGACGAAGGCGGCACGGGTCACGCTCGGCATCACCACCTCGGACGGCGGCGGCTCGACCGTCAACGCCACCGCGGAACCCGGGGTCGTGACCGACGTCACGCTCGACGACTTCCCGGACGGGCGCTACTCGTTCACCGTGTCCTCGACCGAGCCGCTCGTCGCCGGTGCCCGCACCACGATGGCGACCGAGGACGGCAGGAGCGACCTGGGGTGGTTCGCGTCCGCCGAGCCGCTCGGCGGGCGCACCGTCACGGCACTGGCGTCCGGCGCGAACCAGCGGATGTCCTTCGTCAACCCGACGCGCTCGGACGCGACGGTGACGATCCGCTCGGGTGACTCCGAACAAGAGGTCGACGTCGTCTCCGGCGGCATGGCGACCCTCATCGTGCCGCTCACCACGCAGCTCGAACTGTCCGGCACCGAGGGGCTCGTGGCCGGCGTGACGTACATGGCCGCCGACGGCATCGCGGGGTTCCCGGTCCGCCCGGCCACCGAGGTCTCGTCGCCGATCCGCGTCTACCCCTGACGTCCGGCTCGACCGCAGCGCGCGCCCGTCGCTGCGGCGGGCCGCGTCACCAGTGGCGGTAGCGGTCCGGGGCGAGGTCCCACGGGTCCTTGTCGAGCAGCTCGCCCACGGCGCGGAACACCGCCGTCTCGATGATCACCCGGCGGTCGGTGTCGTCCTTCTCCGGGCTGTGCGTCACCCGCTCGACCGGGATCCGGAAGAGCGTCACGCGACGACCCGGGCGGTCCACCCGCCATCGCGGCAGCTGCTCCGGCAGCGCCTGGTCGGTCGGCATGTCCGCGACCTGGAACACCACGCCGGACAGTTCCTCCGGCCACAGCCCGAGCAGGTAGTGCGCCGTGTCGCCGACGATCCGGTCGAACGCCTCGGCCCGCGTGATGACGGGTGCGAGTTCGGGCCCGGTCACGCTCGACCGACCGCCGCGACCGTGTCGACCCCGGCCCCTGGCCCGGTCGACGGGGGTGACGAGACGAGTCCTGCGGCGCATCCCCACATCGTACGCGCGACGGGTCGTCCCGCCTCGCTCCGATAGGCTCGGTGCCGGTATGGACGTGAGGATCTGCAGCAAGGTCGCGTGCGGCGCGAGCGCTGCGTCGACCCTGACGTACGACTACGCGGACTCGATGGTCGTCGTCGGGCCGCTCTCGACCCGCGTCGAGCCCCACGGCTACGACCTCTGTGCCCGGCACGCGGCCGGCCTGCGCGTCCCGCGCGGCTGGCGCGTGGTGCGGCGCGAGCCGCTCCGCCGCGACGCGGACTGACGCCGGTCCGGTCGGTCGGCCACGGTGGTCGGTCTGGAGGCGCGGCGCACCGCATCGACGTCGGCCCACCCGCACCGCGCCTCCCGTCCGACCGCGTCGACCACCGTGACGGGACGTGTCCCGTCGCCTGTGGGCCAGCGCCCGCTGCGTGGGAGACTGACGGCATGCCGACCGAAGCCACCACCGTCGTTCCCTTCCGCGTCGCCGACCTCTCCCTCGCCGAAGCGGGACGCCACCAGATCCGCCTCGCCGAGAACGAGATGCCCGGCCTGATGTCCCTGCGCGAGGAGTTCGGCGCGTTGCAGCCGCTCGCCGGCGCGCGCATCGCCGGTTCCCTCCACATGACGGTGCAGACGGCCGTCCTCATCGAGACGCTCGTCGCGCTCGGGGCGCAGGTCCGGTGGGCCAGCTGCAACATCTTCTCCACCCAGGACGAGGCCGCGGCCGCCGTCGCCGTCGGACCGACGGGGACCGCGGGGTCGCCCGCCGGCGTGCCGGTGTTCGCGTGGAAGGGCGAGACGCTCGAGGAGTACTGGTGGTGCACCGACCGCATCTTCGACTGGAGCGCCGAGGCCGCCGCGGCCGGTGCCGACTGGACCGGCCCGAACCTGATCCTCGACGACGGCGGTGACGCGACGATGCTCGTGCACACCGGCGCGGACGCCGAGGCGGCGGGCCGAGCGCCCGAGGCCGGCGACGACGCCAGCGCCGAGTGGCGGATCGTGCTCGCGACCGTCGCGCGGTCGCTCGAGCAGTCCACCGACCGCTGGACCCGGATCGCCGCCGACGTCGAGGGGGTCACCGAGGAGACCACCACGGGCGTGCACCGCCTGTACGAGCTGGCCCGGAGCGGCGAGCTGCGGTTCCCGGCGATCAACGTCAACGACTCGGTCACCAAGTCGAAGTTCGACAACAAGTACGGCATCCGGCACTCGCTGCCCGACGGCCTGAACCGCGCGACCGACGTCCTCATCGGCGGCAAGGTCGCGTTCGTGGTGGGCTACGGCGACGTGGGCAAGGGTGCGGCCGAGGCGCTGCGCGGCCAGGGCGCCCGCGTGATCGTGTCCGAGGTCGACCCGATCTGCGCGCTCCAGGCCGCGATGGACGGGTACCAGGTCGCTCGCCTCGCGGACGTCGCCGACCAGGTCGACATGGTGGTCACCTGCACGGGCAACCTCGGTGTCGTCGGGGTCGACGAGATGCTCGCGCTGAAGCACCTCGCGATCGTGGCGAACGTCGGGCACTTCGACAACGAGATCGACATGGCCGGGCTCGAGGCCCTGGCCGGGGTCGAGAAGGTCGAGATCAAGCCGCAGGTGCACGAGTGGCGCCTGCCGAACGGCCGCTCGATCCTCGTGCTGAGCGAGGGGCGCCTGATGAACCTCGGCAACGCGACCGGGCACCCGTCGTTCGTGATGAGCAACTCGTTCACGAATCAGGTGCTGGCGCAGATCGAGCTGCACACCCGGCGTGACTCCTACCCGACCGGCGTGTACGTGCTGCCGAAGCACCTCGACGAGAAGGTGGCCCGGTTGCACCTCGACGCGCTCGGGGTGGCGCTGACCGAGCTCCGGCCGGAGCAGGCGGCGTACATCGGCGTGCCGGTCGAGGGGCCGTACAAGCCCGAGCACTACCGGTACTGAGCGCGCGGCGCCGCCGGCACCGCGGGCCGCGTCAGCGCGGGAAGCCCGGCGGCCGCGCCCCCGCGACCCCGGCAGCGCGGTCGAGCAGCGCGGCCCGGGAGCGCATCGCCCGCACGTCCCGCTCCCGGCGCACGGCGACCACTCCCGCGAGGAACGTCTCCGGGTGCACGGCGGGCACCGGGTGCGCGTACTCCGCCACGGCCGCCGCGAGCGTGCGCGCGGTCGCCTCCCGCGACTCCGGCCGCAGGTCGGCGGCGACGCGGAAGAACGCCCCGAGCCGGTTCTCCAGCCGCTGTGGGAGCGCCGACACGTCCGCGACACCGGCCCACCCGACCAGTTCGGCGGGCAGGAGCACGTGTGCCTCCTGCCGTCGCACCGCGCGCTCGTGCTGCACGAACGTGCCCGCGAGCAGGTCCCCGAGACGCCGCGGCTGCGACCCGAACAGCGCGACGAGGAACGCCAGCGATCCGAAGGTCATCCACAGTTCGAGGAACCCGACGAGCGCCCGGGTGAACGCGTGCCGGAACCCGATCGCCCCGCCGTCGAGCCGCACGACCCGGGTGCCGGTGGCGTAGCGGCCGACGCTCTTGCCGCGCGTGACCGTCTCGACCGCGGCGGGCACGAGCACGAGCACGACGACGACGGTGCCGATCACCAGCGGGCCGGCCCACGCGTCGTCCACCCCGGTCGGCCAGACCCGGGACAGCCCCCACAGCAGCATGAGGAACAGCGCGAGCAGGCACACGGCGTCGAGCAGTGCCGCCGCGAGCCGCAGCGCGATGCCCGCCGGCTGCACGTCGAGCGCCACGGCCTCGCCCACGACGAGTTCCTCGACGGTGTCGTCGAGGGTCGCCCCGAAACGGGCGTCGGCAAGGTCGCGCGGCACGCGGGTCTTCGACATGGGATCATTCTGTCGGAGCTCGTCGCCGGGCGGGTGGGATCTCCCGCCATGCCGGGCGGAGCGCGCACGATCGGGGGAGCACGTGGACCTGGAGGCCTACAGCGCGGTGCACCGCGACCGCTGGCAGGAGCTGGACCGGCTGGCCCGGGCCCGCCACGCCTCGGGAGCGGACGTCGACCGCCTCGTCGCCGGCTACCAGGAGGCCGCGACCGACCTCGCGCGCATCCGCGGTGCCGCTCCCCGGACCGCGATCGGCGACCGCCTCTCGCTCACCGTCTTCCGCGCACGCCTCCGCTTCACGGGCACCCCGGTCGATCCGCTCACCGCCGTCACGACGTTCTTCGCGCGCCAGCTCCCCGCCGCCCTGTACCGCATCCGTTGGGCGACGCTGTGGCTGGCCGCGGCGACGGCGGCGATCGCGGCGATCGTCGCGGTGTGGATCGCGACGACCCCCGGCGCCACCGCGACCTTCGGCACCCCCGAGGCCCTGCGGCAGTACGCGACCCAGGACTTCCAGGCGTACTACTCCGACCACGGCCTCGGCGCCTTCACGGCGCAGGTGTGGTCGAACAACGCCTTCATCGCGGCCCGGATGGTGGCGTTCGGCGTCACCGGGCTCTACGTGCCGTTCTCGATCATGCAGAACGCCGTGGGCCTCGGCGTCTCCGCGGCGATCATGCACTCGCAGGGCCGACTCGGCGACTTCTTCCTCTACATCGCCCCGCACGGGCAGCTCGAGCTCTACTCGGTCTTCCTCGCGGCAGCGGCCGGTCTGATGATCTTCTGGTCGTGGATCGCCCCGGGTGCCCGGACGCGCGCGCAGGCCCTCGCCGAGGACGGCCGGGCCCTCATCACGATCGCGGTCGGCCTCGTCCTCACGCTCCTGCTGTCCGGGCTCGTCGAGGGCGTCGTCACCCGGCAGGCCTGGCCGTGGCCGGTCAAGATCGGCATCGGCACGCTCGCCCTGGCCGCCGTCCTCTGGTACCAGTGGGTGCTCGGCGGCCGCGCCCACCGCGCGGGGGAGCGCGGCGACGTCGAGGAGTTCGAGCGCGGCGCGACCGCACTCACCGCCGGCTGACGGTCAGAGCCGCCCGGCCGCCTTGGCGCGGAGGTACGCGTCCGCCACTGCGGGCGGCACCTGGTCGGGCTCGCCCCGCACCACTTCGGCACCGGCCCGGCGGGCCACGTCGCCGACCCCGTCCGCGTCGAGCAGCGTCCGCGTCGCGGCGGCGCGCCGGTAGACGTCGCGCCCGGCCCCGGACCCGGTCTGGAGGCGCGGGGCACGTCCGCCTCGCCGGCCCGGTCCGGCGTCGTCCGGCTCCGGGGCACCGCTCGCCATCCGCTCGACCGCCGGGTCCGCCACGCTCGTGACGACGACGGCATGCCGCCGGGTCAGCCGCGGGAGCACCGCGAGCAGGTCTGCCGAGGCGCCCACCGAGTCGAGGCTCGACAGGAGCACCACGAACGCGCGCGACGTCGTCACCGAGTCGACGACCCCCGGCACGGCGGACCAGTCCGTCGCCGCGAGGCCCGGTTCCGTCAGCGCGAGCGTCTCGCCGAAGCGTCGGACGACGTCCGTCCGGGTGGCGCCGTGCACGCGGTCGCGCACGGTGTCGTCGAGCACGACCAGGTCCACCCGGTCGCCCGCGGCGGTCGCGAGCGCGCCGAGGAGCAGCGCGGACTCGATGGAGGTGTCGAGGCGTGGCTCGTCGTCGATCCGTCCGGCTCCGGCGCGGCCGGCGTCGACGACCACGATCACGCGTCGGTCCCGCTCCGGCCGCCAGGTGCGGACGACGAGGTCCTGCCGCCGAGCGGTCCCGCGCCAGTCGATCGACCGGACGTCGTCGCCGCGGACGTAGTCGCGCAGCGAGTCGAACTCGGTGCCGTGCCCGCGGAGCTGCAGGGTGGTCTCGCCGTCGAGTTCACGCAGCCGCGCCAGTCGCGAGGGCAGGTGTCGGCGCGACCGGAACGGCGGCGTCACGACCAGCTCCCCGGGCGCCGCCAGGACCCGCTGCCGTGCGGCGAGCCCGAGCGGCCCGAACGCCCGGACGGCGACGCCCGCGGTCGAGCGTCGGCCGCGCCGGAACGGCTCGAACCGCATCCGGGCGGTTCGGCGTTCCCCGGCGGGGACCGTCGTGCTGAGCCGTCGTGGCGACTGCCCGGCCGAGGGTTCCCACATGTCCCGCACGACCGCGCGGAGTGTCCGGCGGCCGTCGTTGGCCAGCACGAGCGTGCCGTCGGTGGTCGTCCCGCGGCGCGCGAGGCGCGGCATCCGGCGCTCGACGCGGACCGAGCGGGGGTCGGCGGCGAGCAGGACGTCGAGCGCCGCGGCAAGGACCACGACCGCCGCCCAGGCCACACCGGCCCAGGCGCTGCCGAGGAGCACCGTGGGGACGATCGCGACCGCGAGGAGGGCGACGAACCGGCCGGAGATCGCCACTAGAACGGGACCCGGACCTGCTCGACGACCTGCTGCAGCACCCCGTCGGCACCGACGCCCTCGAGCTCGGCGTCCGCCGCGACCCGGAGGCGGTGCCGCCAGACGGGCAGGAGCATGGCCTGCACGTGGTCCGGCGTGATGGCGTCGTAGCCGGTGAGCCACGCCCAGGCCTTCGCGGCGGCGAGCAGCGCGGTCGCACCGCGCGGGCTCACCCCGACGCGCACGGACGGCGCCTGCCGGGTGGCACGGGCGAGGTCGACCACGTAGGCCAGGACGTCGTCGCGGGCGCCCACGGCGCGGACCGCCCGCTGCGCCGCGAGGACCTCGTCGACCCCGAGCACCGGCTCGATGCCCGCCGAGCGGACGTCGCGCGGGACGAAGCCGTCCGCGTGCCGGCGGAGCACCTGCCACTCCACGTCGCGCGGCGGGACGTCGAGCGTGAGCTTCATGAGGAAGCGGTCGAGCTGCGCCTCGGGGAGCGTGTAGGTGCCCTCGAACTCGATCGGGTTCATCGTCGCGGCCACGAAGAACGGGTCGGGGAGCGGTCGGGCTGCGCCGTCGACGCTGACCTGGCGCTCCTCCATCGCCTCGAGGAGCGCGGACTGCGTCTTCGGGGGCGTGCGGTTGACCTCGTCGGCGAGGAGCACGTTCGTGAACACCGGACCCTCGCGGAACGGGAACGTGCCGGTCGAGGCGTCGTACACGAGCGAGCCGGTGACGTCGCCGGGCATGAGGTCCGGCGTGAACTGGATCCGCTTGGTGTCGAGCGACATCGCGGCCGCGAGGCTCCGCACGAGCAGGGTCTTCGCGACCCCGGGGACGCCCTCGAGCAGCACGTGCCCCTGCGCGAGGATGCCGACGATCATCCCGGAGACGGCGCCCTCCTGGCCGACGACGGCCTTGCCGACCTCGGCGCGGAGCCGACCGAAGGCGTCCCGGAGCGGCTCCTGGCCGGCGTCCGTGGTGGTCTGGGCGGGTGACGGATCGGTCACGGTCGTGCTCCTCGTCGGTTGCGGCGGGTCGTGGTGGGGCGGATGTGCGTCGCTGTCGGTTCCCCGGTCGCGGCGCGGACGGCGTGTTCGAGGTCGTCGAGCGCGGCGGCACCCTGGACGAGCGCCCGGTCGTCGCCGGTGGGGCCGCCGACCAGGGCGGCACCGACCGCGGCGTCGGGGCGCCCGGTGGCGCGGGCCGCGGCACGCACGACCTCGTCGACGTGCGCGCTGCGGGGGAGGCCGAGGCGGCGTCCGATGCGGCGGACGGCCGCGATCCGCAGGGTGTCGAGCGCGTGGGTGCGGTCGCGGGTCCGCGCGTAGAGGCGGGCACGGCCCTCGGTCGTCTCCGCTGCGCGGACGACGACCGGCATCCGCTCGACGACGAGCGGGCCGAGGCGTCGGCCGCGCCAGACACCGGCGGCGACCGCGACGAGCACGAGCAGCAGGAGGGCGCCGGGTACCCACGGCGGGGCGAGGGAGCCCAGCGTCGGGGCGGCGTCGGGGGAGGTGCTCGTCGGCGTGTACCAGACGAGGCGGTCCCCGGAGCCGAGCAGGTCGAGGGCGAACGCGGCGTTGCCGGCCGTGGCGATCGTGTCGTTCCGGAACGCGGCGGTCGTGCCGACGAGCGTGACGTCGCCGCCGGAGGTGGGCGTCCGGACGAGTCCGGCGACGCGGTCGGCACCGCTGCCGGTCGGCGCGCAGAAGTCGGTGTCCGCCGGTGCCCGCTCACCATCGGGCGGTCGGTAGCCCTCGCCGGTGCCGGTGATCCGCTCCGCGGCGGCTGCCGCCGGGATCGCACAGTCGCTGACGGCGATCGTCGCGTCGTCGTCGACCGGGCCGGCGGCCACGACGTCGAGGCCGAAGGCGTCGAGCGCGGTGTCGTCCGTGGTCAGGAGCACGACGTGCGGGGCCGCGCGGGCGAGGAGCCGGGCGACGGTGGCGTCGAGCGCGCCCGCCGAGTCGTCGACGAGCACCGTGGTGTCGCGGAGGTCGTCGGCGTCGAGGCCGTCCGCCCGGTCCACCACGTCGACCCGCGTCCCCTGCTGCCCGAGGACCCGGACGAGCGCCCGGGCGCCGCTCGCGGTCGCCGATCGCGGATCGAGCGGCTCGCGGGTCGGTCCGGACGAGGACTGCACCGCGGCCGTCAGCGCGGCGAGCAGCACGCCGACGAGGACGACGACGACCCAGAACACGGTCCGGCCGGTCCGGCCGGACCGCCCGCGCACCGGCGCGGCCACGGTCGCCGTGCTCATGCGGGCACCACCGGCTGGGTCCGGGGCCGAGCCGCGCGGACGGCGGCCTCGGTGTCGAGGACCGCACGGGCGGTCGCCTCGTCGGCGTCTCGCCCGAGGTACCGGACCGCGTCGAAGGACCGTGCGGCGGCGTCGACCCGGTCGGCCTCGTCCGGGAAGAACGGCGCGGCGCGGCCGGCGACGGCCCGGGCGGTGACGCCTGGGACGTCGCGCACCAGGTCGCGTTCCCCGAGGCCGCGCGCGAGTGCGCGGTACCCGTCGAGCACCGCGGCGGACCAGTCGCGGCTGCGCAGGGCGGCCCGGGCGGCCTCCGCGAGCTCCCGGGCGGAGCGGAGGTCGTCGTCGTCGAACACACCGCCGTCGACCGCCTGCTGCACGCGGGAGCGCCGGCGGGGGAGTCCGCGGGCGACGAGCACGAGGACCACGACCGCGACGAGCACGACGACCGCGATCCAGAGGAAGGCGTGCGCCACCCCGGGGGAGTCGAGGCCGTCGATCCGCAAGGAGCCGAGCCAGTCGAGGAACTGCTTCGACGCACGGTCCCACCACGTGACGCGGGCGCCGTCGTACGCGGAGCGCTCGAGCTCGCGTTCCAGGAGCCGTCGCGCCTCGTCCGGGCCGAGGGTCATGCGGTGCCGTCCGGCGGGTAGCGACGCGGCGCACCCGGTTCCTGCGGTGTGGGCTTCCCCGGCCACGGCTCCTGGCCGTCCGGTCGGGTGGGCTCCGTTGCCGACGGCTGCTGTCCTGGGCCCGGCTGCCCGCCTGCCCACGGGTTCGCGTCGCGGGGCTGTCCGCCGGACGGCTGCGGGCCCGGCTCGGCGGCCGGCCAGGACTGCCCGCCGTACTGCTGGGGAACCGGCTGCGCGCCCGGCCACTGCCGCCCGCCGTACTGCTGGGCAATCGGCTGCGCGCCCGGCCACTGCTGCCCGCCGTACTGCTGGGGAGCCGGTTGCGCGCCCGGCCACTGCTGCCCGCCGAACGGCTGCGCCCCCGGCCACGGCCCGCGGTCCACCACGGGCGCCGGCGCGAACGGGTCGGACGGCTGCCCGGTCTCCAGGTGCGCGACGATCCGCTGGTCGAGCGCCTCGGTCCGGATCCGCCGGTCGATCGCGAGGAACGTCACGACCGACGCGCTCACCACGTCCGTCAGGCACTGCACTGCGATCGTCAGCAGGGAACCGACGACGATGGCGACGACCGCACCCGGCCCGACGCCCGAGGACGCCCCGGTCTGGCCGAGGGGGTCGAGCGCCCCGGTGGCGAACACCGCGCCGAGCGTCAGCGGGATCGACGCGATCGACGCCGCGACGGCGAAGGCGACGTGCACGAGCAGGAGGATGCCGAAGGTCCGCCAGAACGCCCCGCGGGTGAGCCGCCACGACTGGGCGGCCGCGGCGAAGGCGCCCCGGCCCTCGAGCGCGATGGTCGGCACGGTGAACGCGAACCTCGTCGCGAGCCAGGCGATGAGCACGACCGCGCCGAGGAACAGCAGGATCACCACGAGGACGAACCCGCCCGCTCCGGAGCCGCCGGCCGCCAGCCCCGCGACCGCGGCGACGACCACGGCGACCAGGGCGATGCCGAGCACGGCACCGGCGGCGAGCTGCACGAGGATCCACGCGACGACGGACCAGCGCCGTCCGGCGAGCAGCGCCCACAGTCCGCGGAAGCTCGCGCGTCGGCCGAGCACGCGCTGCCCGGTGTCGGCGGCGACGGGCGCGACGAGGAACGCGCGGCCGAGGTAGGCGAGGAAGGGCAGCCCGACGGAGACGAGGAAGAAGAGGGTGATCGACCCGGCGAGCACGTCGTCGGTGTTGCCGCCGTCGGTGTCGATGGCCGAGAACATCCGCGACTGCACGGCCTGGCGTCCGAGCGTGCTCACGAGGGTGGAGAGCAGGCCGAGGACACCGCTGAGCAGCAGGCTCCAGAGGAGCAGCACCCGCGCGTTGCGACGGAGGACGGTGAACGCGCCGGCGAGGACGTCGCCGAGGCCGAGCGGTCGCAACGGGATGACCGGACGCGCGCCCTGCGCGACGGGCGGTGCCTTCGGGACCTGCCCGGAGCCCGGACCGGGCCACGCGCCGGACGGCTGCGGTCCGCCCCAGCCCGGCCCCGCGCCTCCAGCCCGGTGCCCGGCGTCACCGTGCTGGTGCCCCGCGGCACCCTGCTGGTGCCCGTCCCCGCCCGGCTGGTGCCCCGCACCCGGTGTCTGCCAGTCCGACATGCCCGCCCCCTCGTGGTCCGGCCGCGCAGCGGACGCGACCACCTCCATCCTGGCGCAGATCGGTCCTCGACGGGGCCTCGGCTATCGTGAGGGGTCAGGTGCCGCTCGGCACCCGCCGCACGCCACCCGGAGTCCGCCAATCCCATGACACCGCGCATCCTCGTCGTCGACGACGACCAGGCCCTCGCCGAGATGATCGGCATCGTCCTCCGCTCCGAGGGCTACGAGCCGGAGTTCAGCGCCGACGGCAACGACGCCGTCGACGCGTTCCACAGCTCGAAGCCCGACCTCGTGCTCCTCGACGTGATGCTGCCGGGCATCGACGGCATCGAGGTGTGCAAGCGCATCCGCGCCGAGAGCGGGACGCCGATCATCATGCTGACGGCGAAGAGCGACACCGCCGACGTCGTCGCGGGCCTCGAGAACGGTGCCGACGACTACGTCGTGAAGCCGTTCAACCCCAAGGAGCTCGTCGCCCGCATCAAGACACGGCTCCGCCCGACCGCGGCGGACGCGTCGGTGCTGCACGCCGGCGACCTGACCGTCGACGTCGCGGGCCACGAGGTCCGTCGCGGCGACGCCGTCATCGCGCTGACCCCGCTCGAGTTCGACCTGCTCCGGGCGCTCGCCGAGAAGCCGAACCAGGTGTTCACCCGCGAGATGCTGCTCGAGCAGGTGTGGGGCTACCACTACAAGGCGGACACCCGGCTCGTGAACGTGCACGTGCAGCGGCTCCGCGCGAAGATCGAGCACGACCCCGACAACCCGAAGATCGTGACCACCGTGCGCGGCGTCGGGTACCGGGCCGGCGGAGCCTGAGACCGTGCCGGGCCCCGCTCCCGGCCCCGGGACCCTCGGCAGGGTCGGCCGTCGCCTGCGCCAGTGGGTGCGGCGCGGGTGGCACGCCGTCGCCTACCTCTGGCGACGCTCCCTGATGTTCCGGTCGGTGGCCATCACCGTGATGACCACCGGCCTCGCCATCGCGATCATCGGCACCGCCGTCATGATCAGCATCTCGAACAACGTGTACGCGCAGCGGCGCGACCAGATCGAGGCCGAGTCGGCGCGGGCGACGATCGTCGCGCAGGGCATCTTCGACGCGGCGACCGCCGGCGAGGACAACAACCAGGCCGAACTGGAGACGCTGCAGAGCGAGGCGCAGCAGGCGATCCAGTCGAACACCACGAGCCCGGGCGGCACGAGCATCGCCATCGAGCGGACGCCGGGGCAGTCCACCCCACAGATCCTGCAGACGGTTGCGAGCCAGCGGTTCCCGGACGCGGTGATCACCGACGCGCTGCGGGCCGAGGTCGCGAAGAACACCGGCAAGCTGAGCCTCCAGCCGGTCCAGCTGGTGGACGACGGGCGTCGGGAGCCCGGCCTCGCGGTGGGGTCCACGCTGCAGATCCCGAGCGCCGGCCAGTACGAGCTGTACCTCGTGTACGACCTCTCCGACGCGCAGCAGACCCTCGACTTCGTGTCCCAGACACTCTCGATCGGCGGCGTCGCGCTGATGGTGCTCATCGCCCTCGTCACCTCCCTCGTGGTCCGTCTCGTCGTGCTGCCGATCCGCGGCGCCGCCGAGACGAGCCGCAAGATCGCCGCGGGCCGCCTCGACGAGCGGATCCCGGTGCGCGGACACGACGACATCGCGATCCTGGCGCGGAGCTTCAACGACATGGCGGACGCCGTCAGCCGACAGATCACGCAGCTCGCCGAGCTGTCCCGCGTGCAGCAGCGCTTCGTGTCCGACGTCTCCCACGAGCTGCGCACCCCGCTCACCACGATCCGGCTCGCCGGCGACATGCTGTTCGACTCGCGGCACGCCTTCGAGCCGAGCGTCGGCCGGTCCGCCGAGCTGCTGCACGCGCAGGTGGAGCGCTTCGAGCTGCTCCTCGCCGACCTCCTCGAGATCTCCCGCTTCGACGCGCAGGCCGTGCAGCTCGACCCCGAGCCGGTGATCCCGGCCGCGCTCGCGACCGACATCGTCGACGAGTTCCGGCCGCTGGCCGAGCGCGCCGGCACCGACCTGCAGCTCGTCACACCGGGCGGGCACACGACGATGCAGCTCGACGCCAAGCGGGTCCGGCGGATCCTCCGGAACCTCGTCGGCAACGCCATCGAGCACGGCGACGCCAAGCCCGTGCAGGTCATCGTGGACAGCGACGCCCGGTCGGTCGCGATCGCCGTCCGCGACCAGGGCGTCGGCATGCCCCCCGAGGACACCGCCAGGGTGTTCGACCGGTTCTGGCGTGCCGACCCGAGCCGCAAGCGCACCATCGGCGGCACCGGCCTCGGCCTCGCCATCTCCCTCGGCGACGCGAACCTGCACGGCGGCCGGATCGACGTCTGGTCACAGCCGGGGAACGGGTCGACCTTCGTGCTCACCCTGCCCCGCACCGGTCAGGTCGGCGACGCCACCTCGGCCATCCCGCTCCCCGAACTCGACGAACCGTACGACGGCCCCCGCGCCGTCCGAGAGGACGACTGATGCGTACCCGCCTCCGGACCGTCGTCGCCACCGCGCTCGCTGCACTCACCGCCCTCGCGGTCGTCTCGTGCGCCGCGATCCCCACCGACGGTGCCGTCCGCACCGGGCAGTCGATCAAGGACGAGTCGATCTCCGGGGTGGACTACCGCCCGGACAAGCCCGTCGCCGGTGCCGACCAGACGGCGATCCTGCGCGGGTTCATCGCGGCGGGTACCGGTGCGGCGGACGACTACGCGATCGCCAGGGAGTTCCTCGCGCCCGGGTTCGCCCAGGAGTGGAACCCGCGGCGCAGCGTGACGATCCGCCCCGATCCGGCGACGGTCGAGCGGGTGGGCGAACGCGAGCTGACCTACACGCTCACCGCGAGCGCCACGGTCGACTCCGACGGCGAGTACACCCAGGCGGTCCGCCCGACGTCGTCCACCCTGACGTTCCAGTTCACCCGCGTCGACGGGGAGTGGCGGATCTCGTACGCCCCGGACGGCATCATCCTGACCCCGCCGAGCTTCGACTCGGTCTTCCAGCAGCACGCACTGTACTTCTTCGACCCGACGTACAAGTTCCTGGTGCCCGACGAGCGCTGGTTCCTCGCGCGGTCCTCGACGAGCACGCGCATCGCGAGTGCGCTCCTCGCCGGACCAGCGGACTGGCTGAAGGGGGCCGTGGTGTCCTCCTTCCCGGAAGGCACGCAGCTCTCGCTGAACGCCGTCACCGTCGAGAACGGCGCCGCCCTCGTCGACCTGTCGATCGACGCCCTGCGCGCGAGCGGTCAGGACAAGCTCCGGATGCGCGAACAGCTCACGAAGTCGCTCGCCTCGGTCGCGACCGTGTCCTCGGTGTCGATCACGGTCGAGGGCACCACGTTCTCGGTGCCCGACCCGAACGGCTCGGAGGCGCAGCAGAACCCCGACGTCGACGCCCGCCCGCTCGTCGTCCGGAAGGGCACAGCCGGGTACGCGTCCGGGTCAGGTCGGGTCGCGGAACTCGGCAACGGACTCGGCGACCTGGTCGCAGGCCTGCGCCCGACCTCCTTCTCGCTCTCCGCCTCGGGCACCGTGGCGGTGGTCGGCAACGGCGACGGCGTCTTCGTCGTCCGCGGCCGGAAGGCCGTGCGGATCGACCAGACCGACGGTCTCGTCGCCCCGTCGATCGACGACCTCGGATTCGCGTGGGTCGGGTCCGCGAAGGACCCGCGGAAGATCACCGCCTACGGCCTGAACGGGGACCCGCACACCGTCGGCACGACGCTGCCGAGCGGACGGCTCGTCTCGTTCCAGGTCTCGCGCGACTCCGCCCGTGCCCTGGCCCTCGTCGAGACGAACGACGGGCCGAGCCTCTACGTGATGGGCATCATCCGCGGGTCGGACCGCACCCCGACGGCCTTCGGGTCGCCGGTCCGCCTGCAGGCGGCGACCGGGATCGGCCTCGGCGCGACCTGGATCAGCGACTCGGACGTCGCCTCGATGGCCCAGACGACGACCGGCCCCGAGGTGGTCCGCACCACCATCGGCGGGCAGTCGAGCACGCTCCCGAAGCCGGACGGACGCGCAGCGTCGGTCGCCGGGGGGAGCGGCGGCTCGATGCTGCTCCGCATGGCGGACGGACAGGTGCTGCAGTCCACAGGGGGCGGTTGGGTCGAGACGGGGACCACGGCGGACGTGCTCGGCACACAGCGCTGACGGCGCGTCGCTTCGCGTCGTCCTGCACAGCCGGTCCGGTCTGGAGGCGCGTCCACCGTCGTGCTCGTCGGCCCGGGTCCGTCGTCCGGTCGCCACCCAGCATGGTGAGCATGACGACGACGGACCGCCCCTGGGCAGCTGCGCTGCGCGCGCTGCTCGGCCTGCTGCTGCCGGTCGCCTGCGCGGGCTGCGGCCGCCCGGACCACGCGCTCTGCCCGGCATGCCGAACGGAGCTCGACGCGGCCCCGCGGCACGTGCGGCTCGTGGCGGGGGTCCGGCTCGACGCGGCCGCCGTGTACGACGGACTCGTCCGCACGCTGCTGCTGGAGCTGAAGCTCCGCGGCCGGGTCGACCTGGCCGGGCCGCTCGGCGTCCGGTTCGGCGTGCTCGTGCGGACGGCGCTCGCCGAGGCGCCACCGGGCACGGTGCTCGTCCGGGTCCCGCCGTCCCGCTCCGGGTCGCGGCGGCGCGGGTTCGACCCGGTCGTGCTGCTGCTGGCCCGGGGAGGCGTCCGCGGCGCCGCCCGGACGGCGCGGCTCCGCCGGGTCCGGGCGGCAGCCGCGGGCGGCGGCGCACGTGGGCAGAAGGAGCGGACCGCGATCGAGCGCATCGACGCCACCGTGGGCACCCTGGCCGCGTCCGACCTCGGCGGCCGCTCGGTCGTGATCGTCGACGACGTCGTCACCACCGGCGTCACGATGGCCGAGGCGGTCCGCGCCGTGCGCGCAGCCGGCGGCCGGGCGGTCCGCTGCGTCTGCGTCGCGAGCGTGCCGGACTGAGCACGGAACTCCCACCCTGTCCGTGAACGCTCCGTGACCACTGAGCGTCCGGTGGGTGTCCGCACCGAACCGCTCCCACCGCACGACACGCCGTGACGTCGAGCTCCCCGCGGGTCTAGCGTGACGGCAAGGCGTTCAGGATCGCCGGACGGAGGCGACGCGCTGACTGACGGATGGGAGCCGCCACATGGACGTGACGATCACGGGACGGAACGTCGGGGTCACCGACCGATTCCGCACCTACGTCGAGCAGAAGTCCGAGAAGATCGACGTGCTCGCCGACCGCGCCCTCGCGTTCGAGGTGCGGATGAGCCGCCACAACGAGAAGGCTGGCGGCCAGGGCGAGGACCGGGTCGAACTGACCCTGATCGGCCCAGGCCCCCTCGTCCGCGCGGAGTCCGCCGCGTCGGACAAGTACGCGGCGTTCGACCTGGCCTTCGCGCGGCTCATGGAACGGCTCCGCCGAGCGCGTGACCGCCGCAAGGTGCACCGCGGACGGCACCGCCCGACCTCCGTCGCCGAGGCCTCGGGCACGGCGTTCGAGCGGATGGGGGTCACGCCCGCCGACGGCAAGCTCATCGAGGAGGTGGCCACCGGCGCGGTGCCGGTCGTGACCGAGACCTCTGAGGAAGAGGAGCCGCCGTACAGCCCGGTCGTCATCCGGCAGAAGGTGTTCGAGGCCGCGCCGATGACCGTCGACGACGCGCTCTACTTCATGGAGCTCGTCGGACACGACTTCTACCTGTTCGTGGACGCCGAGACGCACCGGCCGAGCGTGGTGTACCGCCGCAAGGGCTGGGACTACGGCGTGATCGGCATCGACGAACAGGGGGCCGGCCAGCAGGCCCCGGCCGACGCCGAGGCGACGGCCGCCCTGGCCTGACGCTGCCGGTCGGGTGGCAGCCGTCGCCCGGTCGTCGACGCGGTCCCCGGTGTGCGCGGTCCCGTTCGCGGGCCGCGCACACCCGTGTCGTTCCCAGCGGGCGGATCGACAGAGGTTGCTAGCATGACTGGCTGATCGCATCGCGCAGGTCGCGCGGGACGACCCCGTAAGGAGCTCACGTGGCAAACGTGCTGGAGAAGGTCCTCCGCATCGGTGAAGGACGCACCCTCCGTCGGCTGAAGGCGTACGCCTCGGCGGTCAACGACCTCGAGGACGACTTCGCGAGTCTGACCGACGAGGAACTCCAGAACGAGACCACCGAGCTCCGTGAGCGGTACGCCAACGGCGAGACGCTCGACGACCTGCTGCCCGAGGCGTTCGCCGCGGTGCGCGAGGCCGCCAAGCGCACGCTCGGCATGCGCCACTTCGACGTCCAGCTCATGGGCGGCGCGGCGCTGCACCTCGGCAACATCGCCGAGATGAAGACCGGTGAGGGCAAGACCCTCGTCGCGACGACCGCCGCCTACCTCAACGCGATCCCGTCGCGCGGCGTGCACGTCATCACGGTCAACGACTTCCTCGCGTCGTACCAGTCCGAGATCATGGGCCGTGTCTTCCGCGCGCTCGGCATGACCACCGGCTGCATCATCGCCAACCAGTCCCCGGCCGAGCGTCGCGAGCAGTACGCCGCGGACATCACCTACGGCACGAACAACGAGTTCGGCTTCGACTACCTGCGCGACAACATGGCGTGGCAGTCCTCCGACATGGTGCAGCGCGGACACTTCTTCGCGATCGTCGACGAGGTCGACTCGATCCTCATCGACGAGGCCCGCACCCCGCTCATCATCTCCGGCCCGTCCTCGGGCGAGGCGAACCGCTGGTTCACCGAGTTCGCGTCCATCGCGACCCGCCTGACCCCGGGTGAGGACTACGAGGTCGACGAGAAGAAGCGCACCGTCGGCGTGCTCGAGCCCGGCATCGAGAAGGTCGAGGACTACCTCGGCATCGACAACCTCTACGAGTCGGCGAACACCCCGCTGATCTCGTTCCTGAACAACGCGATCAAGGCCGTCGCCCTGTTCAAGCGCGACAAGGACTACGTCGTGATGAACGGCGAGGTGCTCATCGTCGACGAGCACACGGGCCGCATCCTGATGGGCCGTCGCTACAACGAGGGCATCCACCAGGCGATCGAGGCCAAGGAGAAGGTCGAGGTCAAGGCCGAGAACCAGACCCTCGCCACGGTCACGCTGCAGAACTACTTCCGCCTGTACCAGAAGCTCTCCGGCATGACCGGCACCGCCGAGACCGAAGCGGCCGAGTTCATGTCGACGTACAAGCTCGGCGTGGTCCCGATCCCGACGAACAAGCCGATGCAGCGCATCGACCAGACCGACCTCGTCTACAAGAACGAGAAGGCGAAGTTCGAGCAGGTCGCCGAGGACATCGCGGAGCGCCACGAGAAGGGCCAGCCGGTCCTCGTCGGCACCACCAGCGTCGAGAAGTCCGAGTACCTCTCGAAGCTCCTCGCGAAGAAGGGCGTCAAGCACGAGGTCCTCAACGCGAAGAACCACGCGCGTGAGGCCGCGATCGTCGCCCAGGCCGGTCGACTCGGTGCCGTCACGGTCGCCACGAACATGGCCGGCCGCGGAACGGACATCATGCTCGGCGGCAACTCCGAGTTCCTCGCCGTGCAGGAGATGCACGCGAAGGGCCTGTCCCCGACGGAGACGCCCGACGAGTACGAGGCCGCGTGGGACGACGTCTTCGCCCGCGTGAAGGCGGAGATCAAGGAAGAGGCCGACAAGGTCCGCGAGGTCGGCGGACTGTACGTCCTCGGCACCGAGCGCCACGAGTCGCGCCGCATCGACAACCAGCTCCGCGGTCGATCGGGCCGTCAGGGCGACCCCGGCGAGAGCCGCTTCTACCTGTCGCTGACCGACGACCTGATGCGTCTGTTCAACTCGGGTGCGGCGGAGAGCCTCATGGGCCGCTCCAACGTCCCCGACGACCTGGCGATCGAGAACAAGCTCGTCGGCCGTGCGATCCGCTCCGCCCAGGCCCAGGTCGAGGGCCGCAACGCCGAGATCCGCAAGAACGTCCTCAAGTACGACGACGTCCTGAACCGGCAGCGCGAGGCGATCTACAGCGACCGCCGCCACATCCTCGAGGGCGACGACATCCACGACCGCGCGCAGAGCTTCCTCAAGAGCGTCGTCGACGACGTCATCGACACGCACACCGGCGAGGGCTCCCCGGACGACTGGGACCTCGACGCCATGTGGACCGAGCTCGGCACGCTCTTCCCGATCTCGATCTCCATCGACGAGGTCATCACCGAGGCGGGCTCGAAGGGCAAGGCATCGCGCGACTTCCTGGCGCGTGAGATCCTCTCCGACGCCAAGCTCGCGTACCAGCAGCGCGAGGAGCTCCTCGGCGACGAGGCGATGCGCGAGCTCGAGCGTCGGGTGGTCCTCTCGGTGATCGACCGCCGTTGGCGCGACCACCTCTACGAGATGGACTACCTCAAGGACGGCATCGGCCTCCGTGCGATGGCCCAGCGCGACCCGCTCGTCGAGTACCAGCGCGAGGGCTACGCCCTGTTCCAGAGCATGATGGGCCAGATCCGCGAGGAGTCGGTGGGCTACCTGTTCAACCTCGAGGTGCAGGTCCAGTCGGACGGCGAGAACGCGATCGTCGAGGCGAAGGGCCTCGGCGAGGACGAGGTCTCCGGTCTCGAGTACTCGGCGCCGTCGATCGACGGCGAGGTCGAGGTCCGCGACGAGCGCGGGCGCCTCGAGCAGGCCGCGACGGCTCGCGCGCAGAAGGCGCAGGCAGAGGCCGAGGCGGCGGCCGGTCCGGAGCAGGGCTCCGCGTTCGGCAACGCGGCCACGGCCTCGGGGCAGGCGGCGAACAACCGTGCGGACCGTCGTCAGGCGGCGCGCAAGGGCTGACCCGACCCGGTCCTGACAGGAGGCGCGGTGCCGGCTGGCACCGCGCCTCCTGTCCGTCCTGTGGCGGGCCCACACCCCGCCGTCGTGACGGAGGTGCTCCCTCAGAGCACGCCGATCGCCGTCGCGCGCCACCGGCCGTGCCGCGCCTCGAGCCGGAGGGCGACCGCCCGCGCGCGGTGCCGCGTGTGCACGACCACGGTCGCCTCGGCCACCCCGTCGGCGGGATGACTCACCAGCACGCTGCCCACGCGGAGGAGCGGTCGCGCTCGCGCACGTCGTCCGAGGGACCGGGCCCGGGCGGCGAGGGCGGCACGGTGCTGCAGGTGCCGGTGCACGTCGTCGGTGATCCAGCGGGCGATGCTGTCGACCTCGCGGGCGCCGGTGAGGATCTCGGCGACGCACAGTCCGAGCGCGCCGGCCACGGCCTCGGCGGTCTGTGGGCAGGCCGTGCCGTCCACCTCGCGCCGGACGTCGTCGTGCGGCGCGACGGGCACCGGTCCGGCTGACGTCGCCGTCGCCGTGGGCCCCGTCGCCGTCGGGCCCTGCCGGGGCGTCGTCGCCTCGACCCGTCGTGCTTCCTCCACCTGTTCCCCTTCCGTCGGGGCGAGCGTAGAAGGAACGCAACATGAGGAATACAACTTGGTCGGACCTGTGGAGAAGCGACGTCGTCCCCACGGCACCGCACCTAGACTGAGCGGGTGTCGACCCTCAGTGACCTCGTCCTCGCACAAGGCCGGTCCTCCGCAGCGGACGTGGAGTGGCTCCACCTGCTCGTCGGGGACTGGCAGCTGCTCGCCGACCTCTCGTTCGCCGACATGGTGCTGTGGGTGCCGACGGCCGAGGACGGCTCGTTCGTGGCCGTCGCACACGCCCGACCGAGCTCCGCGGCGACGCTGTTCTACCGCGACATCGTGGGTCAGGAGATCCGCGAGGAGTGGCGCGAGCAGGTCACGGAGTGCTTCGCCGGGTCGCGGGTCGTCGACTCCGCTGAACCGGACTGGTACGAGGACACCCCGACCCGTGTGCGGGCGATCCCGGTCCTCCGGCGGCTCAGCGCCAACAGCTCCGAGACGACCGAGCGTCCGATCGCGGTCGTCACGCGGCACTCGAACCAGGACGAGATGCGGACGCCGAGCCGGCAGGAGCTCAACTTCACCGCGAGCGCGAACGACCTGTTCGGCATGATCGCGACCGGTGACTTCCCGGACCTCGGCGCCCCCGCTGGTCCCCGCCGTGGTGCGCCGCGCGCGAGCGACGGCCTGCTCCGTCTCGACACGAACGGCATCGTCACGTTCGCGAGCCCGAACGGTCTCAGTGCGTTCAACCGCATGGGCTTCGAAGGGGAGCTCGAGCGGAAGTCCCTCGCCGAGGTGACGACCGAGCTCATCGGCTCGCAGCTCGACGTCGACGAGTCCCTGCCGCTCGTGGTGACCGGACGGGCCCCGTGGCGTGCGGACGTCGAGGCGAAGGGCGTCACGGTCTCGCTGCGCTCCATCCCGCTGCGCGACCAGGGTGACCGCATCGGCGCGATCGTGCTCTGCCGCGACGTCACCGAGCTGCGGCACCAGGAGCGCGAGCTCATCACCAAGGACGCGACGATCCGCGAGATCCACCACCGGGTGAAGAACAACCTCCAGACGGTGGCGTCCCTGCTCCGCATCCAGGCGCGCCGGACCCACTCCGACGAGGCCCGCACGTCGCTGCAGAACGCGATGCGCCGCGTCGCTGCGATCGCCGTCGTACACGACACCCTGTCGACGGGTCTCAGCCAGAACGTCGACTTCGACGAGGTCTTCGACTCCGTGCTCAAGCTCGTGACCGAGGTCGCGGCCTCCCACAACACCACCGTGCGGCCGAAGAAGACGGGTGAGTTCGGCGTGCTCCCGTCCGAGGCGGCGACGCCGCTCGCGCTCGGGCTGACCGAGCTCGTGACGAACGCGGTGGAGCACGGCCTCGACGGACGCGACGGCGAGGTCGAGATCGTCGCCGAGCGATTCGACGACCACCTCGACATCCAGGTGCGGGACAACGGCCGGGGGCTGCCGGAGGGCAAGGTCGGATCGGGTCTGGGCACGCAGATCGTCCGGACGCTCATCCAGGGCGAGCTCAGCGGCACGATCGACTGGCACACGCTCACGGGCAGCGGTACCGAGGTCACGATCACGATCCCCTTCCGCTGGCTCACCGCCGCCGGCGCCGCCTAGCCGCCCGCGCCCGGGGGAACCAGGTTCCGGACACGACACCGCGAAGATCCCCGGTGCTGTGTCCGGAACCTGGTTCCCGAGCGGCGCCCACCCCCCGCACGACCATCCGCACCCCCCCACCCGCGCCCCGCACATGACGACGCCCGTCGCTCCCGGAGGAGCGACGGGCGTCGGACGCGCAGGGCGCGGTTCGTCAGGAGGCGCGGCGCGCGCGAGCGGCGCGGCGCTTCAGCGCGCGACGCTCGTCCTCGCTGAGGCCACCCCAGACGCCGGAGTCCTGGTTGTTCTCGAGCGCGTACTGCAGGCACATCTCGGTGACGGTGCAGCGAGCGCAGACGGACTTCGCCTTCTCGATCTGGTCGACGGCCGGTCCGGTGTTCCCGACGGGGAAGAAGAGCTCGGGGTCCGCGGTGAGGCAGGCTGCCTGGTCACGCCAGTCCATGTGTGGTGCTCCTTGTGATCGATGCTCGAACGGCAGGCCGGGGCCGTGGTTCGGGGGATCGGAACGCATGCGTGCACGAGCACGAGGGACACCCGTGGGGGAGGAGTCCGCTGGAAGCGAGTCTGACGCCCATGTGACGCTCGGGGGAGGAGCGCTGAACCACGGGAGACGCACACCACATCGTGCCGTCCAAACGACCTCGAATATCGTTCCATACTGGTAGGGCCAAATCAAGGGTTCCGACGCTGGAGGATCGCTGTGCACGAGACCATCCCGAACGACCCCGGAGCCGTCGAACGGCGCTCCCCGGCGTTCGTCGCCCTCCTCGTGGTCGTCGGCCTGGAGTTCGCCGCCCTCGTCGTGCTGACCGTCGTGCTCGTCGTCGAACTGCTGGTCGCGCCGGCCTCGAGCATCGCGTCCGGCATCGCGCTGACCGTCCTCACCGCCATCGCCGCGCTCTGGCTCGGCGCGCTGTTCGTCGGCCTCCGCAACCGTCGCCCCTGGGTGCGCGCCGGCATCATCGTCTGGCAGGTCCTGCAGGGTGCACTGGCGATCGGCGCGTTCCAGGGCGTCTTCCGCGTCGCGTGGGTCGGTTGGGCGCTGCTCGTCCCCGCCCTGCTCGGCATCACGCTCGTGCTGTCGCGGACGGTGACGGCCGCGCTCGCACGTCGCGACGAGTAGACGCGACCATCCGCACGGACCGGAGGCGCGGTGCCAGCTGGCACCGCGCCTCCAGTCCGTGCCATGGCCGGGTCTCAGACCAGGCCGAGCTTCTTCCGCAGGCTCGCCACGTGGCCCGTGGCCTTCACGTTGTACAGGGGGAGCTGCACGGTGCCGTCCTCGTCCACGACGATCGTGGACCGAATCGTGCCGGTGACGATCTTCCCGTAGTTGTTCTTCTCGCCCCAGGCGGCGTACGCCCGGTGCACGGCGAGGTCGGGGTCGCTGAGCAGCGGGAAGGTGAGGGCCTGCTCGTGCTGGAACTCCTTGAGCGCCGGCTGCTCGTCCTTCGAGACGCCGAGCACCTCGTACCCGGCGGCCTGCAGCGAGGACATGTTGTCGCGGAAGTCGCACGCCTCGGTGGTGCACCCGGGGGTGGACGCCGCCGGGTAGAAGTACACGATGACCTTCCGGCCACGGAGGTCGGCGAGGGAGTGCTGCACGCCGTCCTGATCCGGGAGGGTGAAGTCGGGGGCGGTGTCGCCGGCGACGAGACGGTCGGTCATGGTGCTCCTGTTCGTGTCCGGTGCCCGAGTGGTCGTGAGCACCTGAAAGCCATGCTATTGTTGTTTCCCGTTGCAGGACGGACTTCCGGACAGCGACAGACAACTGAACAGCACGCACCTCTAGCTCAATTGGCAGAGCAACTGACTCTTAATCAGTGGGTTCTCGGTTCAAGTCCGAGGGGGTGCACCGCCAAGGCCCCGATCGCAGCTGCGATCGGGGCCTTCTTCGTTGGGCGATCCCGCGCGGTCAAGGAGACACGCCCGAGGTGCGTCCGGCTTGGGAATCAGTCCGCGACGACGTCGACCACGCGCTCCTCACCCACGACGGGCTCGAGCGAGCCCGCCGACACCGACGCGAGGTCGGCGCGCAGCGGTCCGAGCGCGTCCCGGGGCACCCAGAGCTCGAACGTCGCGGCGGCGCCGTACGCCGGGTCGCCGAGCCGGGCGTCGTGGTGTCGGACCCAGTCCCGCAGGACGTTGTCGACCCGGCCGGCGTCGGCGTGCGGGACCTCGACGGTCACGCGGGTCAACGATCGGCGGTGCACGAGCGCAGCGCGGTCGAGCGCCTCGGACACCGAGGTCGAGTAGGCCCGCACCAGCCCGCCGGCCCCGAGCTTCACCCCGCCGAAGTACCGGGTGACGACGGCGACGACGTCGGTCAGCCCGCGGCGACGGAGCACCTCGAGCATCGGGACGCCCGCCGTCCCGGAGGGTTCGCCGTCGTCAGACGAGCGAGCCTGGTCGCCGCGGACGCCGGTCACCATCGCGGTGCAGTTGTGGCGGGCGTCCCAGTACCGGCGGCGGACCTCGGCGATCGTCCGGTCGGCGTCGGCGACGCTCGACACCGGGGCGATCGTCGTGACGAAGCGCGACTTCGTGACGACGATCTCGTGCTCGACCGGGGCGGCGACGGTGGACGGGAAGACGGTGGGCACACTCCGAGGCTAACGACGTGGACGGAGCAGGAGGCCGCGCTACCATGACGTCCACCAGCGGCTGGGGAGGAGTCCGATCGACATGGCGACCGTGGAACAGCGGGGCGGGACGCTCGACGCCGCCGAACTCGCACGCCGGCTGAACCTGCTCCTCGACTTCGAGGAGGCCCAGCGCGGCGCCCCCGTGCCGTTCGCCACGATCGAGGAGTACGTGGCCTCGCGCGGAGCATCGCTGTCGCGGGCGAAGTGGACCTACATGCTCTCCGGGGACGGCCGACGGAACCGCGACACCGCGTTGCTGCGCCACCTCGCCGGGTTCTTCACCGTCGACGAGCGCTTCCTGCTCGAGGACAGCGAGGTGCCCGAACGGATCGGGGCGCAGCTCGCGCTCGTCCGGTCGCTCCGCTCGGCCCGGGTCAGCGGCTTCGCTGCCCGGACGTTCCCCGGCGAGCTCTCGCCCGAGGCGCTCCGCCGCATCGCCGAGGTGCTCGAGGAGGAGTCCGAGCGGGGGAGCGTGGCATGAGCGGCTCCTTCGTCGAGGACTTCTGGCTCCTGGCGGCCGCCGAGGGCTGGTCGGACGTCGACCAGGCCGTCGACGCCGCCGCCCGCGTCGTCGGCAAGCCGATCGTGGTGCGCGAGGAGGCGTTCCTCCTCGACGAACCGGTGTGCGGCTTCGTCGCGACGCTCGAACGCTCGCACCTCGTGATGATCTCGCCGACGCCGTCACCGACCTTCCGGTCCTTCGTCATCGGGCACGAGCTCGGCCACGTCCTGCACCGGCACCAGGAGCACGCGGCGCAGTCGGCGTACATCCGCGACGTGATCCCGGACCTGCCCGGGTACAAGGTCGAGCGGGCGATGGCGCGCGGGCTCTTCGCGAACGAGTACGAGCACGAGGCAGAGGTCTTCGCCGACCGGCTGGCCGAGGCGATCCGGCAGCACCGCGGACGCCCGAGCGCGTTCCGCGGGGTCTTCGGGTGACGATCGCCCTCGTCCAGGCGCTGCTGCTCGTCGCCGGGACGCTCGTGCTCGCGGTGCTGCAGCGCGGGCAGGACCGCACGCTCGCGGTGACGTTCCTGCTGTTCGCCGCGACGATCGTCACGAACGTCGACCCGCTGTACCGCTGGCTGGACCCGCTCGTGGGCGGCGTCAACCTGGTGACGGTGGTCAGCGACGGCCTCATGGTGGCCGGCACGAGCACCCTGCTGTGGGGCGTGGCGAAGGCCGTCGGCGTCGCGCGGCCCTGGCTGCGGAACGCCATCGTCGTCGCGTGCGTGGTCGTGCTCGTCGTGGTGATCGCGGCGTTCACGGTGCTCGACAGGCCACCGACGACCACCACCTTCATGCTCGACGCCGGGTCGCAGCCTGCTGCGGCGGTGTACTCGATCGCGCAGACGGCGTGGCTCGGGGTGACGCTCGGGGCGACCGGGGTCATCTGCGTCCTGCACGTGCGCGAGGCCCGCACGGCGACGGACCTCGTCGGGCTGTGGGTCCTCGTGCTCGGCGGGGTCTTCGGCGTCGTCCGCATGGTCGTCGTCGTGGTGATGGACGTCGCACACGTCGTCGGGCGGCTCGACGTCACCCGCGCCCTCGGGCTCCCGTACGACGTGACCACCCCTGGTGCCGTCATCTGCGTGGCGTCGGGGATGCTGCTGCTGGTGATCGGGCACCGGGTGTCCCGCCGTCGTCGTGCTCGCCGGGTCGACCTCGCGCTGCAGCGTCTCGCGCCGGTGCACGAGCGGGTCGGCACGGACAACGCCTACCCGGCCTCGACGGACCCGGTGACCCGGTTGAGCCGCCTGGTCGTCGAGATCGAGGACGGAGCGCGCCGGAGCCGGCAGCCCCTGACCACCGCCGAGCGCGCGGTCCTCGCCGAGGCCGAGTCGGCGCTGGCGGGGCCGGCCGACGGCACGTGAACCGCAGCGGCTCGGTCCTCGACGCGGTCCGAGGCGCCGTGTAGGGTCTGTAGCACCTGCTACACCCGCGGTGTCGCAGCGGGGTGGGACTCGGTCGCGTTGGGGGCGGCCGAGCACCACCCGCCCCGGCGAGCGGCACGCGTCGCACCCGGCGCGCGGCACCCGGCTCCTACACTGGAGGCGTGACCGTCTTCGCAGCCATCGTCCTGTTCGTCGGCGCCGTGTTCAACGTCGTCGCCTGGCCGCGCTTCTTCCAGCGCGTCGCGAAGGACTCCCGGGCGCGCGACGCCGCGGGGCGCCCGACGACGTTCTGGCGCGTGCACTTCGTGCTGCTGCTCATCGCGCTCGCGATCGCGGCGGCTTCGGTCGTGGCGGCGATCCTGCTGCTCGTCTGACGCGTCGCGCGCCGCGGGCGCACGACCCTCCCGACGCAGCGAGGCGTCCGGCCGTGCCAGGCGCCCCACGCGCAAGCGCGAGCACAGGGGCAGCAGCGGGCGCCGCGCTCAGGACGCCGACGGCAGCGGCGCCCCGAGCACCCGTCGCAGCGCCAACGCCGCGACCCGCTCGTCGTCCGGGGCGAGCAGCACGCGGTAGGTCTCGGCGGCCGTCACGAACTCCACGCACACCGCGTCGAAGTCGCACTGCTCGATCCGCCAGCCCCGCACCGACGCCATCGGGACCTCGGTCAGCCGGTCGCGCTCGAAGCTCGTCTCCGCCGTCACCCGGTCGGCGTACACGCGCACGCGACCGAAGGTCCGACGCCACGTGAGCTGCAGGTCGAGCGTGGGGGAGGAAGAAGGGTCCGGCACGCGCTGATCGTACCGAAGGAGTGCCGGACCCGTCCGACCCGCTAGCGGCCGCTCCTGCCGCCGTCGCCGTCGCTGCCCCGACGGACCTGCTTCGCCGGGTCCCGGCCGGTGACGGGGAACGGTCCGGTGACGCCCTCGCGGAGGGCAGCGATGCGGAGGATCCGGTCGCGCTGCAGGAACCACCCGACGATCAGCAGCGGGATGACGATCACGAGCGACGCGATCGTGTACGTGCCGACCGGGTAGTCGATGGCCATCAGGACGACGACCGACGCCAGGAACGCGAGCGTCAGCCACGAGGTGACGGGCGCACCGGGCAAGCGGAAGGTCGGTTCCTTCGCGAGGCCCTGCTTCGCCCACTGCCGCAGACGCATCTGGCAGAGGATGATCGTGCCCCACGCGGTGATGATGCCGAGGCTGGCGATGTTCAGCGCGATCTCGAACGCCTGGCTCGGCACGAAGTAGTTCAGCCCGACGCCGAGCACGGTGAAGGCCGCGGTGAGGAGGATGCCGGCGTACGGCACACCGCCCTTCGACATCTTCGTGGTCCACTTCGGCGCGGAGCCGTTCATGCCCATCGAGTGGAGGGCGCGTCCGGTCGAGTAGAGGCCGGCGTTCAGGGAGGACAGTGCGGCCGTGAGCACGACGAAGTTCATGATCGACCCGACGATCGTGCCGACGTGCGGGTTGCCGAGCGACGAGAAGAACGTCACGAAGGGGCTCTGGCCCTCCTTGTACGCCGTGTAGGGCAGCAGGAGCGACAGCAGGACGATCGACCCGACGTAGAAGACCGCGATGCGGAAGACGACGGAGTTGATGGCGCGGGGGATGACCTTCTCGGTGTCCTGGGTCTCGCCGGACGCGGTGCCGACGAGCTCGATCGCGGCGTAGGCGAACACGACGCCCTGGATCACGAGCACCGCGGGCAGCAGACCGTTCGGGAACACCCCGCCGTTGTCGCCGAGGATCGAGAACCCGGTGCGGACCGCTTCACCGCCGGCCTCGACCGGGAAGGCGAAGACGAGCCAGATGATGGCGACGACGAGGAAGGCCACGAGGGCGGCGACCTTGATGAGGGCGAACCAGAACTCCAGCTCGCCGAACACCTTGACCGCGACCATGTTCGCGGCGAGGACGACGACGAGGGCGATGAGCGCCAGGAGCCACTGCGGGGCGGCCGTGAACGCCTTCCAGTACTGCAGGTAGAGCGCGACCGCGGTGGTGTCCACGATCGACGTCATCGCCCAGTTCAGGAAGTACATCCAGCCGGCGGCGTAGGCGAACTTCTCGCCGTAGAACTCGCGGGCGTAGGAGATGAACGACCCCGAGGACGGACGGTGGAGCACGAGTTCGCCGAGCGCCCGGAGGATGAAGAACGCGAAGACCCCGGCGATGAGGTACGTGATCGCCAGGGCGGGCCCTGCGGTGTGCAGACGCCCACCGGCGCCCAGGAAGAGCCCGGTGCCGATGGCCCCGCCGATCGCGATCATCTGCAGTTGCCGGGGCTTCAGACCGTGCTGGTAGCCCTCCTGCTCGTGCGAGAAGTCGTTCGCGGGGGCGCGGTCCACCCCGGTGTCGTTCTGCGCTGTCATGCGCGACACGCTACTAGTCGATCGGTTCCGGGGCGGACATCCGGCGCGAACCTCCGATGCGGGGCACGGGCGCTGGTTGCATGGGGGGATGGACATCCTCCTCCGACTCCTCGTCGCGATCGGGTTCGCCCTGCTCGTGACGGCCGCCGCGGCCCTCGTCCTGCACCTGGTCTTCCGGGTCCTGTCCCGCCGGGAACGGTGGGCGTCGGTCCTGTCCCGGCGGACGAAGCACCCGACCCGGATCATGCTGTTGCTCGTCCTGCTGTGGGCGGCCTTCTCGACCTCGGTCCCGGACACCCGCGCGTACCCGTGGCGGGACGAGGTGTCGCACACGTTCCTCATCGCCACGATCGGCGTCGGCACGTGGCTCGCGTGCGAGGTCGCCGTGTTCCTCGAGAGCCTCGGGCTCTACCGCTACCGCGTGGACGTGCCGGACAACCGGGTCGCGCGCCGCATCCGCACGCAGGTGCTCATCCTCCGCCGGTTGACCGTCGCCGTGCTCGTCATCATCGGCGTCGGCGCGATCCTGCTCACCTTCCCCGGCGTCGAGGCCGCCGGCGCGAGCGTCCTCGCCTCGGCGGGCCTCATCTCGGTCATCGCCGGCCTCGCCGCGCAGTCGACGCTCGGCAACGTCTTCGCGGGCATGCAGCTCGCCTTCTCCGGCTCCATCCGCGTCGACGACGTCGTCGTGGTGGAGCAGCAGTGGGGGCGCATCGAGGAGATCACCCTCACCTACGTCGTCGTGCACCTGTGGGACGACCGACGCTTCGTGCTGCCGTCGACGTACTTCACGAGCACGCCGTTCGAGAACTGGACGCGCACGAACAGCGAGCTGCTCGGCGCCGTCGAGTTCGACCTCGACTGGCGCGTCAACCCCTCCGAGATGCGCGCCGAGCTCGACCGCATCCTCGCCACGTCGTCCATCTGGGACGGCCGCACCAAGGTGCTGCAGGTCACCGACGCGGTGGGCGGCATGGTGCGCGTGCGGATCCTGGTGACGGCACCGGACGCCGGCGGGCTCTTCGACCTGCGCTGCTACGTCCGCGAGGAGATGGTCGAGTGGGTGCAGCGCGAGCACCCCGACGCGCTGCCGCGCCAGCGCGTGCAGGTCGCCCAGGGGGACGAGACGGCGGTCCGACGCCGACCGCGGACCGACGAGCAGGACACCGCCCTCTTCCGCGAGGGCGACGAGCGTGCAGCGCTCTTCACCGGTCCGATCCAGACCTCCGGCATCCGACCAGAGGCCATCCCGCCCGAGGCGCGCTGACCACCGCAGCGCTGATCACCGCAGCGCCGACCACCGCAGCGCTGACCACCGCAGCGCTGACCACCGCAGCGCCGACCACCGCAGCGCTGACCGCTCGTCGGTGACCCCCGGACACACGGGAGGCGCGGTGCCAGCCGGCACCGCGCCTCCCGTGTGTCGTCGGGTCGCGTCGGGGACGCGACCCGCCTGCTACGGCTGGCGCGCCTTCACCGCGCGGTCGTCCTCGACGACCGTGCCGACCGCGACGATCGTCGTCGCGATCCACGCGACCCAGGTGAGGGCCAGTCGCCAGTCGCGCGGACCCTGCCGCGTCGTCTGCAGGACGCTGTAGCCGCTGATGATCGAACTCCACACCGCACCGCTGAACATGAACTTCCGCACGGGTTCCTCCTCTTGGTCGTCCCCGCCACGCTACCGGCCGCTACATTGGAGCGCCGCCGGTCGCCCTGCCGGCGTGCAGATCGAGGAGTCACCGTGCGCCAGGCCGTCATCGGGGGAGTCCTGCTCGTCGTCGGCGCGGTGTGTGTCGCCCTCGGGCTGCTGCCGCTGTCCGACCTCGCCGAGCTCGCCGACCGGGTCGTCCCGGTCCTGGCGTTCGTGCTCGGGCTGACCGTCGTCGCCGAGCTCGCCGCCGACGCCGGTGTCTTCGACCGGCTCGCCGACGTCGCCGCCAAGGTCGGCGGCGGCCGGACGATCGGGTTGTGGGGCGCGGTCGTCGTCCTCGCGGTCGTCTGCACCGTGTTCCTGTCCATCGACACCACGGCGGTGCTGCTCACGCCGATCGTGATCACGCTCGCACGACGGGTCGGTCTGCCGCCGATGCCGTTCGCCCTGACGACGGTGTGGTTGGCGAACACGGCGTCGCTGCTGCTGCCGGTGTCGAACCTGACGAACCTGCTCGCCGTCGACCGGATCGGGCTCGACGGGCCGATCCCGTTCGCGGGGTTGATGGTGTGGGCGGCGCTCGCCGGGGTCGTCGTGCCGTGCGCCGTGCTCCTCGTGGTGTTCCGCGGCAAGCTCTTCGGCCGGTACACGCCGGTGTCCGTGCGCCAGGCGACCGACCCGGTGTTCTTCTGGTCGGCGTCGGCGGTGCTCGTCGCCCTCGTCGTCGCGCTCACCGCCGGCGTGACGGTGTGGATCGCCGCGGTGGCGGCCGCCGTGCTGCTCGTCGTCGTCGCCGCCTTCCGGGCCCCGGGCGAGCTCCGGCCGTCGCGCGTGCCCTGGTCGACGCTCATCTTCGCGGCCGGGCTGTTCGTGGTGGTCGAGACGCTGCACGCGACCGGCGTCACCGACCCCGTCGTGCGGGCGCTGTCCGGCGGCACCGACACCGGCTCGCTCCTGCTGCTCGGCGGCGCCGGCGGCGTCGCGGCCAACGCGATCGACAACCTGCCCGCCTACCTGGTGCTCGAACCCGCCGCGGGGCACGAAGCCCTGCGCTACGCGGCGCTGCTCGTCGGGGTCAACGCCGGCTGCCTCATCACGCCGTGGGCCTCGCTCGCGACGCTGCTCTGGCATGCACGGCTGTCGTCCGAGGGCGTGCACCTGTCGTGGGGGCGGTACATGGCGCTCGGTTGCGTCGTCGCGCCGCTCACGGTCGTCGCCGGCGTGCTCGCGCTGCAGCTCTGACGCAGGGTCGGTCGCCGCGGCGCGCTACAGCCAGTCGCGCTTCTTGAACGACCCGTAGAGCAGCAGCGACGACGCGGTCGCCAGGCCGACGGCGGCGAACAGCCCCGACCAGTGCCCCTCGCCGGGGAAGGTCACGTTCATGCCGAACGCGCCCGTGATGGCGGTCGGCACGGCGATGATCGCCGCCCAGCTCGTCACCTTCTTCATCACGACGTTCTGCCGGTTCGACGCCAGGTTCAGGTTCGTGTCGAGCACGCTGGACACGGCGTCGCGGAGCTGGTCCACCGAGTCCGCGACGGACACCAGGTGGTCCTCGACGTCGCGGTAGTAGGGACGGATGCCGTCGACGATGGTGTCGGCGTCGCCGTGCAGCATCGAGCCGACGCTGTCCCGGGTCGGCACGACCTGCCGACGGAGCACGCCCAGGGCCTTCCGGAGCCGGAACGACCGGCGTTGGATCTGCTGCTCGCGCGGGTTGCCGTGCTCGAAGAGGTCGTCCTCGAGGTCGTCGATGCGTCGCTCGATGTCCGCGACCGCCGCGGTGGCGTGGTCGACGACCGTGTCGAGGAGCCCCCAGACCAGCCAGGGGACACCGTGGTCGGCGAGGTCGGCGTTCGCGTGCAGCCGGCGTTCGACGGTGGCGGGGTCGACGTCGGCGGCGTGCACGGTGACCAGGGCGTGGTGCGTGATGAACGCCTTCACCTCGTGCACGGCGAGCTCACCGTCGTCACCGAGGCCGCCCACGTCGTACACGACCAGGAACAGGCTGTCGCGGTAGCGGTCGAGCTTCGGTCGCTGCCCGCGTTCGACCGCGTCCTCGACGGCGAGCGCGTGGATGCCGAGCTCCTCCTCGACCTGTTCGAGGTCCGAGGCCCCCGGGTCGGTGTAGTCCACCCACACGAAGGCCCCGTCTTCCGCCACCAGGTCCGAGATGCGCTCGACGGGGAAGTCCCGCTCACCCGGCTCGCCGTTCCGCCAGGAGCGTGTCATCACCATGCGCCCGAGCCTAGTGAGACGGCCGGCCTGGGGACCCCAGGCCGGCCGTCGCACGGTCGCGGTGTGCGCGATGCAGACCCCGCGCTCGCTCAGTAGGCGGCGACGAGCTTGCCGTCCTCGACCTTCAGGTACTCGTTCACGTCGAAGGTGTCCTCGGCGTGCCCGGAGCCGCCGAAGTACGACGTGTAGTCGTACCCGATGACGCCGTCGGAGGTGCTCTCGACGAGGATCGAGCCGGACAGCGACGCGTCGACCCGCAGCTTCGGCATGGTCTTCACCGAGTACTTCACCGGGCCGTCCGCGTCGTAGGGGCCGTACCAGGGGCAGCCGTCGAGCGCACGGACCTCGGTCTTCGCGGCGCAGTCCTGGATGAGGTCGGTGACGAACTGCTCGGCGTCCTGCTCGAGCTTCTCGGTCGCCTTCGGCTCGAAGTCGACGTACGACGACGAGGTGGAGGACCCGACCGACAGCTTCTTCTCTCCGCCGGTGAAGTACTCGTCGCCGCCGACCGTGACCTCGTAGGTGCCCGGGTAGGCGAGCGAGCGGAAGGCGCCGTCCTGGATCGTGCCGACGCGCTTGCCGCCGATGGAGATCGGCGCGCCCTCGAGCGCGGAGGAGGCGGTGATCGAGACGGTCTCGGCGAGCGGCTCGGTGACGCGCCACTCGTCCTTCACCAGGAAGGCCGTGCCGGTGCGGCGGAGCGTGACCTGGCCCGAGCGCTGCTTGCCGTCCTGGCGGTACGAGACGGTCGCGAGTGCGTTGTCACCGCTCGCCGAGACCCGGCCGACGCGCACGTCCTCCGGGCGGTCGGAGGCACTGCGGAGCACGGCGCGGTCGAGCATCGGTGCGTCGCCGGGGACCTCGCTGAGTCGCTCGGCAGCGGCGGCGTCACCGCGGGCGATCGCCTCGACGTAGGCACGCACGGTCGGCGCGGGTCCCCAGACGTTCGCTCTGAGGACCGAGGTCGTCACGACGCCCGCGATCACGAGGACGACGACGGCGCCGCCGGCGATGAGCGAGCGGACGAGGACCTTCCGGGCCCTCGGCGACATCGGGGCGGGGGCGGGTGCCCCGGAGCCGAGGAACGGCTGCGCGGCCGCGCCGTCCTGCGGGGCAGGCGTCGCGGACCACGCGGACGCCGGGGCGGCGGCGTCCGCGTCGGTCGGCACGCCACCGTCCCGCGCCGGCACGCCGACGGGCGCCGGACCGGACACCGTCTGCCCGGGCACGACGCCGTCGACGTCCGCCGGGTCCTCCCGGTCGGCAGCGGCCGGACCGGCCGCTGCCCGCGGGTCCGTCCCCACGATCCGGGCGGTCCCGAGGAGCACGCGCCCGCCGAGCATCGGCAGCAGCACCGGCGCGACGAACCGTGCGACGACCTCGATCGCCGCGCCCCACAGCGCCGTCACGAGCGGGGTCCACGGCGTGACGCCGAGCGAACCGGCACCGCCGACGACCGACGTGCCGGATGCCGAGTACGACACCACGGCGGTGCCGAGCACGAGCAGCACGAGCCCCGCCACCAGCCAGACCGCCGGCGTCACCACCCAGTCGAGCGTGGTGCGGACCCGGTCGTTGCGGCGCACCGCGAGTGCGAGGCCGGCGACGAACGCCGTCACGAGCACGAGGAGCACGGCGAGCCAGACGAGTCCGCTCGTCCCGCCGAACACGGTCGCGGTGCCGCCGCCCGCGCCGATGCCCGAGGCGCCGACGCCGCCCAGGAACCCGAGCGCCGTGATCGCGACGGCCGCGTTGCCGATGACGAGCGGCAGTGCCGAGCCCCACGACGGCTGGGCGACGAGCGCGCCGACCACGACGACCAGGAACACGACGGCGAGGAGCACGACGAACTGCGTGGCGGCGATCCGGACCGTGCCGAGCACCCGGCCGAGGTGCACGCCGCGCACGAGCGACGACGGGCGGGCCAGCAGGACGGACAGCGTCCCGATCACGAAGGAGCCGAGCACACTGCCGATGCCGACGCCGTGCACCGGGTCGATCGAGACGCCGGGGACGTCGGGGAAGCGGATCGCGAGCGCGAGTCCGGTGACCGTCGTGACGGCGGTGAGCACGACGCCGGAGAGCAGCGCCGGCACGAGCAGGCCGACGAACCCGGTGGTCCTCGTCCGGATGCGACGCGTGAGGACGACCGCGAGCACGACCTGCGCGGCGAGCACGACGGCGGGGACGAACCCGACGGAGGCCGCTCCGGAGACGCCGAACAGCCCGGCCGAACCGGACAGGTGGAGCCGCCCGAGGTCGGCGAGCACGACGAGCTGCGCGGGTGCGCCGAGCAGCACGCTGACGCCCGAGACGAGCGACTGCACGTCCGGGGCGCCGGTGGCGCCGGTCGAGCCGAGGTCGCCCGAGGAGCCGAGCCCGGAGGACGACCCGGACGAGTCGCTGCCGGCGGCGAGCACGAGCACCGTGAGCAGGAGCGACAGTGCCGCGACGACGTAGGCGGCGACCCAGCCGCCGACGGCCGCGAGGACCGCGGCGAGCCAGTCGCGGCCGGGGACGGCACGGAGCACCCGACCGAGCGGGTCGGACGCGACCGCGGAGGTGGAGGCCGACCCCGCCACGGGCGCGGGGTGCGTCGACCACTGCGGCGCGCCTCCCGGCTGTGCGGGACCGCCCTCGGGCGGGACGGGCGGGACGGGTGGCTGGTCGCTCACGGTGGCGCGGGTCCTCTCTCGCCGAGAGGCCGGCGCCGACGCCGTGTCGGTCCCTTCGTGTCCCCCCGACACGGCGCCGATCGTAGCGGAGTCCGCCGATCCACCGTGAGTCCCCTGTCGGCACGCTGGTAACTTCGGGTCCGGACCCGGCGACCCTGCCGGGGGAGACGGAGACCCCACCACCCCATGGCAGCACCCACCGACCAGACCCGCTACGCCTTCGTCGTCGCCTCGAACCGCCTCCCGGTCGACCGCGTCGTCGACGCGGACGGCAACGAGGGGTGGCGGCACTCGCCCGGTGGCCTCGTCACCGCGCTCGAGCCGGTCATGCGTGCCAACGACGGCGCGTGGGTGGGCTGGGTGGGGCAGCCCGACGTCGAGGTCGCGCCCTTCGACAACGAGGGCATCCACATCGTGCCGGTGCCGCTCAGCGCGGACGACGTCGAGGAGTACTACGAGGGCTTCTCGAACGACACCCTCTGGCCGCTCTACCACGACGTCATCGAGCACCCGAGCTACCACCGCGACTGGTGGAACGCCTACGTGCGGGTGAACGAGCGCTTCGCCGACCAGATCGTCGACATCGTCGAGCAGGACGGCGTCGTGTGGGTGCAGGACTACCAGCTGCAGCTCCTCCCGGCGCTGCTGCGGGAGCGTCGCCCCGACCTGACGATCGGCTTCTTCAACCACATCCCGTTCCCGCCCGTCGGCATCTACGCGCAGCTCCCGTGGCGTGCGCAGATCCTCGACGGCCTGCTCGGGGCGGACGTGATCGGCTTCCAGCGCCACGACGACGCGAGCGACTTCCTCCGCGCGGTGCGCCACATCAAGGGCTACACGACGAAGGGCTCGACGATCGACGTCCCCGTCGACGACCCGGCCGCCCCGCGGAGCCGCCGGGGCATCACGGTCCGGCACGTCGAGGCGCGACACTTCCCGATCTCGATCGACGCCGAGAGCTTCGAGGCGCTCGCGCACCGGCCCGAGGTGCAGGAGCGCGCCCGCGAGATCCGCGAGAGCCTCGGCAACCCGAAGACCGTGCTGCTCGGCGTCGACCGGCTCGACTACACGAAGGGCATCCGTCACCGCATCAAGGCGTTCGGCGAGCTCGTCGAGGACGGCCGGATCGCGGTCGAGGACGCGACCCTCGTGCAGGTCGCCAGCCCGAGCCGCGAGCGCGTCGACACCTACGCGACCCTGCGCGACGAGATCGAGCTGACGGTCGGTCGGATCAACGGCGACCTCGGCGTCATCGGGCACCAGCCGATCGCCTACCTGCACCACGGGTACCCGCGCGAGGAGATGGTGGCGCTCTACCTCGCCGCCGACATCATGCTCGTGACGGCACTGCGCGACGGCATGAACCTCGTCGCGAAGGAGTACGTCGCCGCCCGGTTCGACAACGACGGTGTCCTCATCCTCTCCGAGTTCGCCGGTGCCGCCGACGAGCTGAAGCAGGCGGTCATCGTCAACCCGCACGACATCGGCGCCCTGAAGGACGCCATCCAGCGCGCCGTCGAGATGCCCCGCCGCGAACGCTCCACCCGGATGCGCGCGCTGCGCAAGCGGGTGCGGGACAACGACGTGGCGCGCTGGTCGCGCTCCTTCCTCGAGGCGCTCGACCGGCACGCGCCGCGTCGCGCGCAGCTCGACCCGGCCGCTGCCGACCCGGGCGACGAGCACGTCGAGGAACTGCAGGACACGACGTCGATCTTCGACCAGGACGCGCAGACCGCGCGGGCCGCCGAGGACACCCGGGAGGCGCGCGGTGCCTGAGCAGACCACCGACCAGTCCGCCGTCACGTCGGCCCTCGAGACGCTCGCGGCTGCGCCGCGACTGCTCGTCGCCCTCGACTTCGACGGCACGCTCGCCCCGTTCGCCGACGACCCCTCGCAGGTCGGCGCGCTGCCCGGCTCGTGGGCGGCGGTGCTCACCCTGCAGCGAGCCCGTGACACCGAGGTCGTGCTGGTCTCCGGTCGGCCGCTCGACAGTCTCGCCCGGGTGTCCTACGCGCCCGAGGACATGGCGCTCGTCGGCTCGCACGGCGTGGAGTGGCGCGTCGACGGTCACGACGAGGCCGCGCTCACCGAGGACGAACTCGCCCGGGTCGCCCGGGTCGGTGCCGCGCTCGACGAGGTCGGTGCGCGGTTCCCCGGCGTCGTCATCGAGCACAAGCCCGCGGGGCACGGCGTGCACACACGCCGGGTGAGCGCCGAGGTCGCCGCCGATGCGAACGCAGCGGCGAGCCGCGCCGCACACGAGGCAGACGCGGACGTGCTCGAACGCGGCGGGAAGGACATCGTCGAGTTCGCCGTGCGACACGTCACGAAGGGCGACGCGATCGACCGGCTCCGCGAGCTCCGGGGCGCGGACGCGGTGTTCTTCGCGGGCGACGACGTCACCGACGAGGACGCCTTCGCGGTGCTCCGCGACGGCGACGTGGGTGTCAAGGTGGGGGAGGGCGAGACCCGTGCGTCGGTCCGTGTCGCCGACCCGGCGGCCCTCACCGACGTCCTGAAGCAGCTGGCCCGTCTGCGCGCCACGCGCTGAGGACCCGGCCCCGCGCCTCCCGACCCGATTCTCCATGCGGATGCATGGGGTTGTCGGTCTGGTATCCCAACTGCGCCTAGACTCGCTCCATGCCTGACATCGACGTGAAGCCCCGCAGCCGGGTCGTCACCGACGGGATCGAAGCGACCACCTCGCGTGGCATGCTCCGGGCCGTCGGCATGGGTGACGAGGACTGGGACAAGCCGCAGATCGGGATCGCGTCCTCCTGGAACGAGATCACCCCCTGCAACCTCTCGCTGGACCGCCTCGCGCAGGGCGCCAAGGAAGGCGTCCACTCGGGCGGTGGGTACCCCCTGCAGTTCGGCACCATCTCGGTGTCCGACGGCATCTCGATGGGCCACGAGGGCATGCACTTCTCGCTCGTCTCGCGTGAGGTCATCGCCGACAGCGTCGAGACCGTCGTCAACGCCGAGCGCCTGGACGGCACCGTGCTGCTCGCGGGCTGCGACAAGTCGCTCCCCGGCATGCTCATGGCCGCCGCGCGCCTCGACCTCGCGAGCGTCTTCCTCTACGCGGGCTCGGTCATGCCGGGCTACGTGAAGCAGGCGGACGGCTCCTTCAAGGAGGTCACGATCATCGACTCCTTCGAGGGTGTCGGTGCGTGCAAGGCCGGCACCATGAGCGAAGCGGAGCTCAAGGAGATCGAGTGTGCGATCGTCCCCGGCGAGGGCGCCTGCGGCGGGATGTACACGGCGAACACGATGGCGAGCGTCGCCGAGGCCCTCGGCATGTCGCTGCCGGGCTCCGCCGCGCCGCCGAGCGCCGACCGTCGTCGTGACTACTACGCCCGTCGCTCCGGCGAGGCCGTGGTCAACATGCTGCGCCTCGGGCTCACCGCCCGCCAGATCCTGACGAAGGAGGCGTTCGAGAACGCCATCGCCGTCGCGATGGCGCTCGGAGGCTCCACCAACGTCGTGCTGCACCTCCTCGCGATCGCACACGAGGCCGAGGTCGAGCTCACCCTCGACGACTTCAACCGCATCGGCTCGAAGGTCCCGCACCTCGCCGACATGAAGCCCTTCGGCAAGTACGTCATGGTCGACGTCGACCGCAACGGCGGCATCCCCGTGATCATGAAGGCGCTGCTCGAGGCCGGTCTGCTGCACGGCGACGTGATGACGGTCACCGGCAAGACCCTGGCCGAGAACCTCGCCGAGATCGACCCGCCGGAGCTCGACGGCGAGGTCTTCCGGAAGCTCGACAACCCGATCCACGCGACCGGTGGCCTGACGATCCTGCAGGGCTCCTTCGCGCCCGAGGGCGCCGTCGTGAAGACAGCCGGCTTCGACGCCGAGGTGTTCGAGGGCCCCGCGCGGGTGTTCGACCGCGAGCGTGCCGCGATGGACGCCCTCACCGAGGGCCGCATCCAGAAGGGCGACGTGGTGGTCATCCGCTACGAGGGTCCGAAGGGCGGCCCGGGCATGCGCGAGATGCTCGCCATCACGGCGGCCATCAAGGGCGCTGGACTCGGCAAGGATGTACTACTGTTGACGGACGGACGATTCTCAGGCGGCACAACCGGCCTGTGCATCGGCCACATCGCACCGGAAGCCGTGGACGCAGGTCCAGTGGCGTTCGTGCGCGATGGCGACCGCATCCGTGTCGACATCGCGGCTCGCTCGCTCGACCTACTGGTCGACGAGGCCGAGCTGGAGGCCCGCCGCGAAGGCTGGGCCCCGCTGCCCCCGCGTTACACCCGCGGAGTCCTCGCGAAGTTCGCGAAGCTCGTCCAGTCCGCTGCCAAGGGCGCGGTCACGGGCTAGCGTCGACACGTTCGAACCGCCATCCCTCCAGGCAAGGACCACCTCATGCCCACGGAAGCCACTCCGCTGTCCGCGGCCGCCGGTGCACGCCGGTCGCCGGAGACCCTGACCGGCTCGGGAGCCGTCCTCCGGACGCTCGAGCACCTCGGGATCACCGACGTCTTCGGCCTGCCCGGCGGCGCCATCATCCCGTTCTACGACGAGCTCATGGCGTCCACCACGATCCGGCACATCCTCGTCCGGCACGAGCAGGGCGCCGGCCACGCCGCCGAGGGCTACGCCTCGGCGTCCGGCAAGGTCGGCGTCGCCATCGCGACGTCCGGCCCCGGTGCGACGAACCTCGTCACGGCCATCGCCGACGCCTACATGGACTCGGTGCCGTTCATCGCGATCACCGGGCAGGTGTTCTCGACCCTGATGGGGACGGACGCCTTCCAGGAAGCCGACATCGTCGGCATCACCATGCCGATCACGAAGCACTCGTTCCTCGTGACCGACCCGGCCGACATCCCGGCGACCCTCGCCGCGGCGTACCAGATCGCGACGACCGGCCGTCCGGGCCCCGTGCTCGTCGACATCACGAAGGACGCCCAGCAGAAGTCGGCGCCCTACGTCTGGCCGCCGAAGATCGACCTGCCCGGCTACCGTCCGGTCACCAAGGCGCACGGCAAGCAGATCGTCGCCGCGGCGCAGCTGCTCGCCGAGGCCGAGCGGCCGGTGCTCTACGTGGGTGGCGGCGTGGTCCGCTCCGGCGCGACCGCCGAGCTGCTCCGCTTCGCCGAGGCCACCGGTGCGCCGGTCGTCACGACGCTGATGGCCCGCGGCGCCTTCCCGGACTCGCACCAGCAGCACCTCGGCATGCCCGGCATGCACGGCACGGTGCCCGCGGTGCTCGGGCTGCAGGACAGCGACCTCATCATCGCGCTGGGCGCGCGGTTCGACGACCGCGTGACCGGCAAGGCCGACGAGTTCGCGCCGCACGCCAAGGTCGTGCACGTCGACATCGACCCCGCCGAGATCTCGAAGATCCGCTTCGCCGACGTGCCGATCGTGGGCGACGCGCGCGAGGTCCTCGTCGACCTCCTCGACGCGTGGAACGACGTCGCCGCCGACCGTGCCGACACGAGCGCCTGGTGGGCGAAGCTCGACCAGCTCCGGAAGGACTTCCCGCTCGGGTACGCCGAGCCGACCGACGGGCTCCTCGCGCCGCAGGCGATCATCCGCCGCATCGGCGAGCTGACCGGACCCGAGGCCGTCTACGCGTCGGGTGTCGGGCAGCACCAGATGTGGTCCGCGCAGTTCATCAAGTACGAGCGGCCGCACGCCTGGCTGAACTCCGGCGGTGCCGGCACGATGGGCTACTCGGTGCCCGCCGCGATGGGCGCCAAGGTCGCCGAGCCGGACCGCGTGGTGTGGGCCATCGACGGCGACGGCTGCTTCCAGATGACGAACCAGGAACTCGCGACCTGCGTCATCAACGACATCCCGATCAAGGTCGCGATCATCAACAACTCGTCGCTCGGCATGGTGCGCCAGTGGCAGACCCTCTTCTACGACGGCCGCCACTCCTTCACCGACCTCGAGACGGGCCACCAGAGCCGTCGCGTGCCGGACTTCGTGAAGCTCGCCGACGCCTACGGTGCCCTCGGCATCCGGGTCGAGCGCGCCGACCAGGTCGACGACGCGATCAAGCTCGCCCTCGAGACGAACGACCGCCCGGTGGTCATCGACTTCGTGGTGAGCCGCGACAGCATGGTGTGGCCGATGGTCCCGCAGGGCGTCGGCAACTCCTCGATCGAGTACGCCCGCGACCACGCGCCCAGCTGGGACGTCGAGGACGCCGACATGACCGGAGACCCCGCATGAGCCACGTCCTCTCCCTGCTCGTCGAGGACAAGCCGGGTCTGCTGACGCGCGTCGCCGGGCTGTTCGCCCGTCGCGGCTTCAACATCGAGTCGCTCGCCGTGGGCAACACCGAGGTCGAGGGCCTGTCCCGGATCACGGTCGTCGTCGACGTCGAGGACCTGCCCCTGGAGCAGGTGACGAAGCAGCTCAACAAGCTCGTCAACGTCATCAAGATCGTCGAACTGGACTACTCGCAGTCCGTGCAGCGCGAGCACATGCTCGTGAAGGTGCGGGTCGACAACCAGACGCGCTCGGCGGTCCTCGACGCGGTGACCCTGTTCCGCGCCCAGGTCGTCGACGTGGCCACCGACTCCCTCGTCGTCGAGGTAACCGGAGACCCCGGCAAGATCCAGGCGATCCTCCGGGTGCTCGAGCCCTACGGCATCAAGGAGCTCGCGCGTGCCGGCCTGCTCGGCATGGGCCGGGGGCCGAAGAGCATCACCGACCGGGTGCGCTGACCGGACGCCGGCCGCCCCACCAGACCACTACCAAGGAGACACACCCTCGTGACTGACATCGTGTACGACGCCGACGCCGACCTGACGCTCATCCAGGGCAAGAAGGTCGCCGTCATCGGGTACGGCTCGCAGGGCCACGCCCACGCCCTCAACCTCCGCGATTCCGGCGTCGAGGTCAAGATCGGCCTGAAGGAGGGCTCGAAGAGCCGCCAGAAGGCCGAAGAGGCGGGCTTCGAGGTCCACACGCCGGCCGACGCCACCGCGTGGGCCGACGTCGTCGTCATCCTCGCGCCGGACCAGGTCCAGCGCATCGTCTACGCCGAGGACATCAAGCCGAACCTCAAGGACGGCGCGACGCTCGTCTTCGGTCACGGCTTCAACATCCGCTACGGCTACATCGAGGCGCCCGAGGGCGTCGACGTGTCGCTCGTCGCGCCGAAGGGCCCGGGTCACACCGTGCGCCGTGAGTACGAGGCCGGCCGCGGCGTGCCGGTCATCGTCGCGGTCGAGGTCGACGCCTCGGGCAGCGCCTGGGACCTCGCCTGGTCGTACGCGAAGGCCATCGGCGGCCTGCGCTCCGGCGGCATCAAGACGACCTTCACGGAGGAGACCGAGACCGACCTGTTCGGTGAGCAGGCCGTCCTCTGCGGTGGCACCTCGCAGCTCATCCAGTACGGCTTCGAGACGCTGACCGAGGCGGGGTACCAGCCGCAGATCGCCTACTTCGAGGTCCTGCACGAGCTCAAGCTGATCGTCGACCTCATCTGGGAGGGCGGCCTCACGAAGCAGCGCTGGTCGATCTCCGACACCGCCGAGTTCGGTGACTACGTCTCCGGCCCGCGCGTGATCTCGCCCGAGGTCAAGGAGAACATGAAGGCGGTCCTCGCGGACATCCAGGACGGCACCTTCGCGAAGCGCTTCATCGAGGACCAGGACGCCGGTGCGCCGGAGTTCAAGGCCCTCCGCGCCAAGGGCGAGGAGCACCCGATCGAGGCGACGGGCCGCGAGCTCCGTGCCCTGTTCGCGTGGAAGTCGAACGACGCCGACTACGTGGACGGCTCGGCCGCGCGGTAGTCTGCGGACACCACTCGATGACGAGGCGGCGGTGCGACTGCACCGCCGCCTCTCGATGTGACCCGAACGTTATGCAGCAGCACTCGAACCAGCCCGACGACGCCGAACGGCGTCCCCCCGGCGACCCCGCACCCGTTGCGCGACACCTGTCGTCCGCTGTGCGCGGGTCGCGTCCGGTCGGCGGCGCGCGACATGGGAGGATCGTCGGATGGCGGTGACGAAGCGAGCGGTGCACATCGGCGCCGGCAAGATCGGGCGCGGGTTCGTCGGCCAGTTCCTCCTCGCCAGCGGGTACGAGCTCACCTTCGTGGACGTCGACGCCCGTGTCGTCTCGGCGCTCAACGAGGCCGGACGCTTCGTCGTGCACGAGGTCGGCGAGAAGCCGGTCGAGCACCTGGTGTACGGCTTCCGCGCGTTGAACAGCAAGACCGACCGCGACGCCGTCGTCCGTGCCATCGCCGAGGCCGACGTCGTCACGACCGCCGTGGGTGCGCGCACCCTGCCGCTCGTCGCCCCGGTCATCGCCGAGGGCCTCGCCGCGCGCCCCCTCGACCGCGGTGACGTCACGATCGTGGCGTGCGAGAACGCGTTCAACGCCACCGACTCACTGCACGCCAGCATCCGCCGTGCGCCGATCCTCGAGGACCGCGACATCGCCGCGGTCTTCGCGAACTGCGCGATCGACCGCATCGTTCCGGACCAGTCCGGCGTGCTCGGTCAGTCCGGCGGCCTCGACGTCGTGCTCGAGCCCTTCTACGAGTGGGTCATCGAGCGCACCCCGTTCGCCGCGTCCGACGCCGAGCCGCCCGCCATCGACGGCGTGACCTGGGTCGACGACCTGCAGCCCTTCGTCGAGCGCAAGCTCTACACCGTGAACACGGCGCACGCGACGGCGGCCTACCACGGCTACGTCCGAGGCATCCGCCTGATCCGCGAGGCACTCGAGGACCACGACGTCCGCGCCGAGGTCGACGGCGTGCTCGCCGAGACCACCGCGCTGCTCGTCGCCAAGCACGGCTTCGACCCGGCGGAGCACGCCCGCTACGTCGCGGCGAACCTCTCCCGGATCGCGAACCCGCACCTGCCGGACACCACCGTGCGCGTCGGTCGGAACCCGCTCCGCAAGCTCGGCCGCCGCGAGCGCTTCGTCGGCCCCGCGGCGCAGCTCGCCGAACGGGGGCTGCCGGTCGACCACCTCGTCGGCGCGGTCCGCGTGGCGCTGGCGTTCGACGACGAGAACGACCCGGAGTCGATCGAGCTGCACGCCCTGCTCCGCTCCGGTGCGACGGCGCACGCACTCACCGAGATCCTCACCGGGCTCATGGAGAGCCACCCGCTGTTCCCCGCGCTGCGTGAGGTCGTCGCCGAGGTCCTCGAGGCCCAGCCCGCCGACGTCTGAGTCGTGCACAGGGCGGTCCTGGTGGTCCTGCCGTCCCGCGGCCCCTCGTAGAATCGGGGCATGACCACGGCAGCATCCCCGCCCGACGGCTCCGTCGACCACGACGACGACGCCCTCAGCTGGGGCGACGCCGACGACGCCTCGCACGTCGACGCCGCACACAACCCGGTGCCCGTGGCGGACCGTGCTCCGCGCGACCCCGACGCCCCGGAGACGTCGGGCGCGCTGGTCGGCTTCGGCGTCTTCGGCGGGCTCTACCTGCTCTACACCGTCGCCTGGCTGCTCACCGCGTCGACCTCGTACGTCGCCGGGGTGGACACCGTCCTGACCCTCTTCGTCGAGGTGCTCCGGTTCCTGTCGATCCTCGCGCCGGCGCTCTGGTTCGCCGTCGTGCTGTGGGCCGGCCGGGGGAGCCGTACCCGGACGCGACTGCTCTGGATGCTCCTCGGTGCCGCCGTGCTGTTCCCGTGGCCGTTCCTCATGACGCGGAGCTTCGGGTGACCGCCGCGACGCCGACCGCCCCGACCGCGCGCCGCTCGCCGGCGCCGCTGGTCGGCCGCATCGTCGTGTGGGTGGTCTTCGCGGTGCTCTTCGGCTACATGACGGTGCAGGCCGTCGGCAACCTGTCGCAGGTCTCGCAGCGCGTGGACGAGTTCAACGCCTTCCTCGAGTCCACCTCGGGCGGTGCGTCACTCAAGACGAGCACGCCGTGGCTGTGGCTGGTCCTCGACATCGCGATCGCACCGGTCGCCTTCGTCGCGGCGCTCGTCATCACGCGGCGGTCGAGCATGCGGCTGACGATCGCGGTCTTCGTGGTCGCGTTCGCGGCGGCCGGCGCACTGTGGCTCGACCTGCAGCTCTTCGTCCCGCGACTGCTCGACTTCTGACCCGGCCAGACGACGGACAGGAGGCACGGTGCCGGCTGGCACCGTGCCTCCTGTCCTCTTGCGGTCCGGTACCGGACCGATGGTGCGGTCGTAACCACCTGCGCGCGTCGTTACGATGGTGGGATACCGCCCGTCTCGTGTGAGGAAACGCAGCTGTGCCGAAGCCGGTCGTCCTGATCGCCGAAGAACTCTCGCCCGCCACCGTCGACGCCCTCGGGCCCGACTTCGAGATCCGGAACGTGGACGGTACCGACCGCGCCGCGCTCCTGGAGTCCCTCGCCGACGCACATGCCGTGCTCGTGCGTTCCGCCACCAAGATCGACGCCGAGGCGATCGCCGCGGCCCCGCAGCTCAAGGTGGTCGCCCGCGCGGGCGTCGGCCTCGACAACGTCGACATCAAGGCCGCCACCACGGCCGGGGTGATGGTCGTGAACGCGCCGACGTCGAACATCATCTCCGCCGCCGAGCTCACGGTCGGCCACATCCTGTCGCTCGCGCGGCACATCCCCGCGGCGCACGCGTCGCTGGCGGCCGGGGCGTGGAAGCGCTCCTCCTACACGGGTGTCGAGCTCTACGAGAAGACCGTCGGGATCATCGGTCTCGGCCGCATCGGCGCGCTCATCACGCAGCGGCTGCAGGCGTTCGGCGTCTCCGTGATCGCGTACGACCCGTACGTCACGACGGCCCGCGCCCAGCAGCTCGGGGTCGAGCTCGTCTCGTTGGAGGACCTGCTCCGCCGCGCCGACTTCACCACGATCCACATGCCGAAGACGCCGGAGACGGTCGGCATGATCTCCGACGCGCAGTTCGCGCTGATGAAGCCGAGCGCCTTCGTCGTCAACGTGGCCCGTGGCGGCCTGATCGACGAGGACGCCCTGCACCGCGCCCTGACGGCCGGCACCATCGCCGGCGCCGGGCTCGACGTCTTCGTGTCCGAGCCGCCGAAGGACTCGCCGCTGCTCGCGCTGCCGAACGTCGTCGTGACGCCGCACCTCGGCGCCTCGACCGACGAGGCGCAGGAGAAGGCCGGCGTCTCGGTCGCGAAGTCGGTCCGGCTCGCCCTCGGCGGCGAGCTCGTGCCGGACGCGGTCAACGTCGCCGGCGGCGTCATCGACCCGTACGTCCGTCCGGGCATCTCGCTCATGGAGAAGCTCGGTCAGGTGTTCACCGGCCTCGCGACCTCCCCGGTCACCAGCATCGACGTCGAGGTGCACGGCGAGCTCGCGCAGTACGACGTCAGCGTGCTCCGGCTCGCGGCGCTCAAGGGCGTCTTCACCGACGTCGTGAGCGACCAGGTCTCCTACGTCAACGCGCCGCTCATCGCGGAGCAGCGGGGCGTCTCCGTCCGGCTCATCACCGACGCGGACAGCCCTGAGTACCGGAACGTGCTCACGATCCGCGGGGCCCAGTCCGACGGCCCGGCGATCAGCGTCTCGGGCACGCTCACCGGTCCGAAGCAGGTCGAGAAGCTCGTCGAGATCAACGGCCACGACGTCGAGGTCGCCCTCGAGTCGCACCACGTCGTGATGGTCTACACCGACCGCCCCGGCATCGTCGCCGTCTACGGCAAGGAGTTCGGCGAGGCCGGCATCAACATCGCGGCGATGCAGATCTCGCGGCGCGAGGCCGGCGGCCAGGCGCTGAGCGTGCTCACGGTGGACTCGCCCGTCCCGGCCGAGATCCTCGAGCACGTCCGGTCGACGATCGACGCGGCGTCGCTCCGCGAGATCGACATCACGCTCTAGGACGGTGGTGGACATGGCGGAGGAGAACCCCGTGCAGACGGTGAAGCTGGCGGTCATCCGCGGCGACGGCATCGGCCCCGAGGTCGTCGACGAGGCCTTGAAGGTCCTGCACGCGGTGCTGCCGGACGACCTCGTGGTCGAGGAGACCGCGTTCTCCCTCGGTGCCGGGCGGTACCTGGAGACCGGCGACATCTTGACCGACGACGACATGTCCGCCATCGCCGAGCACGACGCGGTCCTGCTCGGCGCCGTCGGTGGGGATCCCCGCGATCCCCGGCTCGCCGGTGGCATCATCGAGCGCGGGCTCCTGCTGAAGCTCCGCTTCGCATTCGACCACTACGTGAACCTGCGTCCGACGAAGGTCTACTCGTCGGTGGGCAGCCCGCTCGCGGACCCGGGCGAGGTCGACTTCGTCGTCGTCCGCGAGGGGACCGAGGGCCCGTACGTCGGCAACGGCGGCGCGATCCGCGTCGGCACGCCGCACGAGATCGCCACCGAGGTGTCGCTCAACACGGCGCACGGCGTCGAGCGGGTGGTGCGGTACGCCTTCGACCTGGCGTCGCGTCGGCCGCGCAGGCACCTGACGCTGGTGCACAAGAGCAACGTGCTCGTGAACGCCGGCGCCCTCTGGCAGCGCACGGTGGCCGCGGTCGGGGCCGAGTACCCGGACGTGACCGTCGACTACCAGCACGTCGACGCGGTGACCATCCACATGGTGCGTGAACCGGGTAGGTTCGACGTCATCGTCACGGACAACCTCTTCGGCGACATCATCACCGACCTGGCCGGCGCGATCAGCGGCGGCATCGGTCTGGCGGCCTCGGGCAACATCAACCCGGACGGCACCTTCCCCAGCATGTTCGAGCCGGTGCACGGTTCCGCGCCGGACATCGCGGGTCAGCAGCTGGCCGACCCCACGGCCGCGGTCCTGTCCGTCGCGCTCCTGCTCGACCACCTCGGTCGTGCGGACCTCGCGGCGGCGGTCACCCAGGCGGTCGAGGCCGACCTCGCCGACCGGGGCACCACGCAGCGTCGCACGTCCGAGATCGGCGACGCCATCGCCGCTGCGGCCACGGCACGCACCACCACCGCCTGACAGGAGTCCTCCCCTTGAGCACCGACACCTCCTTCGACCTCGAGTTCGCCCACACGCCGTCAGCCGAGCGTCGCGCCGCCGCCGAGCGCGAGGAGATCCTCGCCGACCCCGGCTTCGGCAAGCACTTCACCGACCACATGGCCTCCGTGCAGTGGACGATCGACGCCGGCTGGCACGACGCGAGCATCCACCCGTACGGGCCGCTCGCGCTCGACCCGAGCGCGAGCGTCCTGCACTACGCCCAGGAGATCTTCGAGGGGCTGAAGGCCTACCGGCACGCGGACGGTTCGGTGTGGACGTTCCGCCCGGATGCCAACGCCCGACGCTTCCAGCGGTCCGCCCGGCGCCTGGCGCTCCCGGAGCTCCCGGTCGAGGCGTTCGTCGACTCGATCCGGCAGCTCGTCCGGGCCGACGTCGACTGGGTGCCGTCGGCCCCCGAGACCAGCCTCTACCTCCGGCCGTTCATGATCGCGACCGAGTCGTTCCTCGGTGTGCGTGCCGCCCAGGCGGTGGCGTACCACTGCATCGCGAGCCCGGCGGGCGCGTACTTCACCTCCGGGCCGAAGCCGGTGTCGATCTGGCTCTCGACCACCTACGCCCGCGCGGGCAGGGGCGGAACGGGTGCGGCGAAGACCGGCGGCAACTACGCCTCGTCGCTCCTGCCGCAGCAGGAGGCGTACGAGCACGGCTGCCAGCAGGTGATGTTCCTCGACTCCGAGGAGGGCAGGTACCTCGAGGAGCTCGGCGGCATGAACGTCGTGCTCGTGCGGTCCGACGGCACCCTCGTCACGCCGGACTCCGACTCGATCCTCGAGGGCATCACCCGCGACTCGATCCTGCAGCTCGCCGAAGACCGCGGCCTGCGGGTCGAGCGTCGCCGCGTGACCCTCGACGAGTGGCGCGACGGTGTCGCGGACGGGTCGATCACCGAGGCCTTCGCGTGTGGGACCGCCGCGGTGGTCACGCCGATCGCGGAACTCCGCGGCGACGGGTTCGCGATCGGGTCGCCGACCGAGGGGGCGGGCGAGCTGACCATGTCCCTGCGCGAGGAGCTCACCGACATCCAGTACGGCCGCCGTCCCGACCCGCACGGGTGGATGACGCGCCTGACGGACCCGGCCTGATCGCGGATCGCGTCGGTAGGCTCCAACGGTGAAGATCGCACGGTTCAGCAGCAAGGGCGAAGACCCCCGGTACGGCATCCTCGACGAGCGCGACCTGGTCGTGCTGGCGGGTGACCCGATGTACCAGGGGTTCGAGACCACGGGGGAGCGGGTACCCCTGACCGAGGCGAAGCTCCTCGCACCGGTCATCCCGCGCTCGAAGGTCATCGGCGTCGGGCTCAACTACGCCGAGCACGCGTCCGAGATGGACGAGCGTGCCGGGGACGACCCGGTGGTGTTCCTCAAGCCGAACACCGCGGTCATCGGACCCGAGGACCCGATCCGCCTGCCCGCCGGCGTCGGTCGTGTCGACCACGAGGGCGAGCTCGCCATCGTGATCGGTTCACTCGCCAAGAACGTGCGGCGCGAGGACTTCGCGAGCGTCGTCCTCGGCTACACGATCGCGAACGACGTCACCGCCCGCGACCTGCAGGCGCGCGACGGCCAGTGGGCCCGTGCGAAGGGCTTCGACACGTTCTGCCCGCTCGGGCCGGCGATCGAGACGGAGATCGACCCGTCGGACATCCGCATCGAGACCCGCGTGGACGGCGACCTGCGGCAGGTCGGTTCCACGAGCGAGATGGTGCACGACATCCCGTCGCTCGTCGAGTTCGTGTCGTCCATCTGGACCCTCCTGCCCGGCGACGTCATCCTGACCGGCACACCGGCCGGTGTCGGCGAGATCCGCGACGGCGAGGTCGTCGAAGTGACGATCTCCGGCATCGGCTCGCTCAAGAACCCGGTCATCGCCCGCCACTGACCGACTGCGCACGCTGTCGAACGGCCCGTTCCTCCACCGGGGGAGCGGGCCGTTCCGCGTCTGGGCTCGCCTCCGCCAGCAGCGGCGTACGGACGCGACACGCCCGGGTGTCGGGTTGGTTGGCGGTGGTGGGGGTGTCCGCGTATGGTTATCTCTCGTTGCCCCGGCGGCGGAGAACGGAACGGCTGGTTGGTCGTCCGAGTCTCGCCCGGGTAACAGGAACTCCAGCCCCTCTGGCGGAATCCGATTCGTCGGTTCGAGTGGGGGGTGCGTCTGGTCCTTGAGAACTCAACAGCGTGCACATTGTCAATGCCAATTTATTGACCCCGTGCGACCGCAGCTTCGGTTGTGGTCGTCGGAGACAATTCCTTTTGGATTGAATTGATTGTCAGTAGACAGTCTTTACAGTCAGTTTCAACTCGCTGACACTTCGGTGTTGGTTGTAATTTTTTACGGAGAGTTTGATCCTGGCTCAGGACGAACGCTGGCGGCGTGCTTAACACATGCAAGTCGAACGATGATCAGGAGCTTGCTCCTGTGATTAGTGGCGAACGGGTGAGTAACACGTGAGTAACCTGCCCCTGACTCTGGGATAAGCGTTGGAAACGACGTCTAATACTGGATATGACTACTGGCCGCATGGTCTGGTGGTGGAAAGATTTTTTGGTTGGGGATGGACTCGCGGCCTATCAGCTTGTTGGTGAGGTAATGGCTCACCAAGGCGACGACGGGTAGCCGGCCTGAGAGGGTGACCGGCCACACTGGGACTGAGACACGGCCCAGACTCCTACGGGAGGCAGCAGTGGGGAATATTGCACAATGGGCGAAAGCCTGATGCAGCAACGCCGCGTGAGGGATGACGGCCTTCGGGTTGTAAACCTCTTTTAGTAGGGAAGAAGCGAAAGTGACGGTACCTGCAGAAAAAGCACCGGCTAACTACGTGCCAGCAGCCGCGGTAATACGTAGGGTGCAAGCGTTGTCCGGAATTATTGGGCGTAAAGAGCTCGTAGGCGGTTTGTCGCGTCTGCTGTGAAATCCCGAGGCTCAACCTCGGGCTTGCAGTGGGTACGGGCAGACTAGAGTGCGGTAGGGGAGATTGGAATTCCTGGTGTAGCGGTGGAATGCGCAGATATCAGGAGGAACACCGATGGCGAAGGCAGATCTCTGGGCCGTAACTGACGCTGAGGAGCGAAAGCGTGGGGAGCGAACAGGATTAGATACCCTGGTAGTCCACGCCGTAAACGTTGGGCGCTAGATGTAGGGACCTTTCCACGGTTTCTGTGTCGTAGCTAACGCATTAAGCGCCCCGCCTGGGGAGTACGGCCGCAAGGCTAAAACTCAAAGGAATTGACGGGGGCCCGCACAAGCGGCGGAGCATGCGGATTAATTCGATGCAACGCGAAGAACCTTACCAAGGCTTGACATACACCGGAAACGGCCAGAGATGGTCGCCCCCTTGTGGTCGGTGTACAGGTGGTGCATGGTTGTCGTCAGCTCGTGTCGTGAGATGTTGGGTTAAGTCCCGCAACGAGCGCAACCCTCGTTCTATGTTGCCAGCGCGTTATGGCGGGGACTCATAGGAGACTGCCGGGGTCAACTCGGAGGAAGGTGGGGATGACGTCAAATCATCATGCCCCTTATGTCTTGGGCTTCACGCATGCTACAATGGCCGGTACAAAGGGCTGCGATACCGTAAGGTGGAGCGAATCCCAAAAAGCCGGTCTCAGTTCGGATTGAGGTCTGCAACTCGACCTCATGAAGTCGGAGTCGCTAGTAATCGCAGATCAGCAACGCTGCGGTGAATACGTTCCCGGGCCTTGTACACACCGCCCGTCAAGTCATGAAAGTCGGTAACACCCGAAGCCGGTGGCCTAACCCTTGTGGAAGGAGCCGTCGAAGGTGGGATCGGTGATTAGGACTAAGTCGTAACAAGGTAGCCGTACCGGAAGGTGCGGCTGGATCACCTCCTTTCTAAGGAGCATCTGGCACCGTTTGGTGTCCAGGCGCCGGATCGAGACGAACGTTCTCGCCGGTAGCTCATGGGTGGAACATTGACAGTGCAGTCGGGAGCGTAGCTTCTGGCCTGAGTACGTCTGCTTCTTCGGGGGTGGGTTGGAACGGGTCGGGGTGAGCGGGTCGGCTGGTGCACGTTGTTGGGTCCTGAGGGACCAGGCTTCTCCTGCCGGTTGGTGGGAGGGTTGAGCCGTGTTGGGGAGTTGATCTTCCTGGCGGGTTCTTCGGTGGGCTGCATGAAGCTGACGCGTTGTGTGTCGGGGGAGTGTGGTGCCGATCGTATGTTGAGAACTACACAGTGGACGCGAGCATCTTAGATCGCTCGTGACGATGATGACGCCTTTCGGGGTGGTTGTTGTTGTTCGAGTCGATCGCAATTTTAATCTTTGTGGTCAAGTTTCTAAGAGCAAACGGTGGATGCCTTGGCATCTGGAGCCGAAGAAGGACGTAGAAATCTGCGATAAGCCTCGGGGAGCTGATAATCGAGCTGTGAGCCGAGGATTTCCGAATGGGGAAACCCCGCTGGGCGCTTTTGTGACCTGGTGACTCCCGCCTGAATATATAGGGCGGGTAGAGGGAACGTGGGGAAGTGAAACATCTCAGTACCCACAGGAAGAGAAAACAACATGTGATTCCGTGAGTAGTGGCGAGCGAAAGCGGATGAGGCTAAACCGATCATGTGTGATAGCCGGCGGGCGTTGCATGGTCGGGGTTGTGGGACACGTCGCTCAGTTCTGCCGGACTGGGGCGGTTACAGCGCATCATAGTCGAACCGGTTTGAAAGCCGGGCCGTAGTGGGTGCCAGCCCCGTAGACGAAATGGTGTTATGGCCGGATGTGTATCCCAAGTAGCACGGGGCCCGAGAAATCCCGTGTGAATCTGTCAGGACCACCTGATAAGCCTAAATACTCCCAGATGACCGATAGCGGACAAGTACCGTGAGGGAAAGGTGAAAAGTACCCCGGGAGGGGAGTGAAATAGTACCTGAAACCGTTTGCTTACAAACCGTCGGAGCATCCTTGTTGATGTGACGGCGTGCCTTTTGAAGAATGAGCCTGCGAGTTAGTGATATGTGGCGAGGTTAACCCGTGTGGGGCAGCCGTAGCGAAAGCGAGTCTGAATAGGGCGATTCAGTCGCATGTCCTAGACCCGAAGCGAAGTGATCTATCCATGGCCAGGTTGAAGCGACGGTAAGACGTCGTGGAGGACCGAACCCACTTCAGTTGAAAATGGAGGGGATGAGCTGTGGATAGGGGTGAAAGGCCAATCAAACTTCGTGATAGCTGGTTCTCTCCGAAATGCATTTAGGTGCAGCGTTGCGTGTTTCTCGCCGGAGGTAGAGCTACTGGATGGCCGATGGGCCTCAACAGGTTACTGACGTCAGCCAAACTCCGAATGCCGGTGAGTGAGAGCGCAGCAGTGAGACGGTGGGGGATAAGCTTCATCGTCGAGAGGGAAACAACCCAGACTACCAACTAAGGCCCCTAAGCGTGTGCTAAGTGGGAAAGGATGTGGAGTTGCACAGACAACCAGGAGGTTGGCTTAGAAGCAGCCACCCTTGAAAGAGTGCGTAATAGCTCACTGGTCAAGTGATTCCGCGCCGACAATGTAACGGGGCTCAAGCACACCGCCGAAGTTGTAGATTTCGCACACAGACAAGCCTTCGTGGTTCAGTCGTGCGGAGTGGTAGGAGAGCGTCGTATGGCGAGTGAAGCGGCGGAGTAATCCAGCCGTGGACGCCACACGAGTGAGAATGCAGGCATGAGTAGCGAAAGACGGGTGAGAAACCCGTCCTCCGAAAGACCAAGGGTTCCAGGGCCAGGTTAATCCGCCCTGGGTAAGTCGGGACCTAAGGCGAGGCCGACAGGCGTAGTCGATGGACAACGGGTTGATATTCCCGTACCGGCGAACAACCGCCCAAGCTAATCCAGTGGTGCTAAGAGTCCTAACCCGGACTGTCCGGATCCCTTCGGGGTGATGGTGGCCGGTCTAACGCTCGACCCCATGCTGGTGCGGCTAGCGTATGAACAGGTGTGACGCAGGAAGGTAGCTGAGCCAGGCGATGGTATCCGTAAGGTGAACCTGGTGTAAGGATGTAGGGCTGACGATAGGCAAATCCGTCGTCTATATGCCTGAGACCCGACGCGTACCCGTAAGGGGAAATCAGTGATCCTATGCTGCCGAGAAAAGCATCGACGCGAGGTTGCAGCCGCCCGTACCCGAAACCGACTCAGGTGGTCAGGTAGAGAATACCAAGGAGATCGAGATAATCGTGGTTAAGGAACTCGGCAAAATGCCCCCGTAACTTCGGGAGAAGGGGGGCCGGACACGTGACACGACTTCTCGTTGTGGAGCGTTGAAGGCCGCAGAGACCAGTGGGAAGCGACTGTTTACTAAAAACACAGGTCCGTGCGAAGTCGCAAGACGATGTATACGGACTGACGCCTGCCCGGTGCTGGAAGGTTAAGAGGAGGGGTTAGCCTTTGGGCGAAGCTCTGAATTTAAGCCCCAGTAAACGGCGGTGGTAACTATAACCATCCTAAGGTAGCGAAATTCCTTGTCGGGTAAGTTCCGACCTGCACGAATGGCGTAACGACTTCCCAGCTGTCTCAACCGCGAACTCGGCGAAATTGCACTACGAGTAAAGATGCTCGTTACGCGCAGCAGGACGGAAAGACCCCGTGACCTTTACTACAGCTTGGTATTGGTGTTCGGTGTGGCTTGTGTAGGATAGGTGGGAGACTGTGAAGCGGGCACGCTAGTGTTCGTGGAGTCATTGTTGAAATACCACTCTGGTCACTCTGGATGTCTAACGTAGGACCCTGATCGGGTTCATGGACAGTGCCTGGTGGGTAGTTTAACTGGGGCGGTTGCCTCCCAAAGAGTAACGGAGGCGCCCAAAGGTTCCCTCAACCTGGTTGGCAATCAGGTGGCGAGTGTAAGTGCACAAGGGAGCTTGACTGTGAGACTGACAGGTCGAGCAGGGACGAAAGTCGGGACTAGTGATCCGGCAGTGGCTTGTGGAAGCGCTGTCGCTCAACGGATAAAAGGTACCTCGGGGATAACAGGCTGATCTTGCCCAAGAGTCCATATCGACGGCATGGTTTGGCACCTCGATGTCGGCTCGTCGCATCCTGGGGCTGGAGTAGGTCCCAAGGGTTGGGCTGTTCGCCCATTAAAGCGGTACGCGAGCTGGGTTTAGAACGTCGTGAGACAGTTCGGTCCCTATCCGCTGCGCGCGTTGGAAATTTGAGAAGATCTATCCCTAGTACGAGAGGACCGGGATGGACGAACCTCTGGTGTGTCAGTTGTTCTGCCAAGGGCACCGCTGATTAGCTACGTTCGGACCGGATAACCGCTGAAAGCATCTAAGCGGGAAGCCGTCTTCGAGATGAGATTTCCATGCACCTTGAGTGTGAGAGGCTCCCAGCAGACTACTGGGTTGATAGGCCGGATGTGGAAGCGGGGACTAACGACCCGTGGAGCTGACCGGTACTAATAAGCCGAAGACTTGACAACACACTTTTTACCAACACCATCCGTGGTGTGGGGCTCGCGTCCACTTTGTGGTTCCCGACAGACGATCGGGAACACGAGAACTGAACACCGCAATGCATGCGGGAACAGCTTTCTTGATCCAAGGGTCAAGTCGAAGGTGTTCCGGTGGTCATAGCGAGAGGGAAACGCCCGGTCACATTCCGAACCCGGAAGCTAAGCCTCTCAGCGCCGATGGTACTGCAAGGGGGACCTTGTGGGAGAGTAGGACGCCGCCGGACTCAAACATTGCACCACCAGGAAACCCCTGACCGGCACCGGTCAGGGGTTTCCTGCGTTCTGCGGCGTGCGGCCGAGCGCCGGTAGGATCGACGGTGTCATGACTGCGCCATTCACCACCGCCACCGGTTCCGACGTCCGAGTCCGCTTCTGCCCGAGTCCGACGGGGACGCCGCACGTCGGCCTCATCCGTACGGCGCTGTTCAACTGGGCCTACGCGCGGCACACCGGCGGCAAGCTCGTCTTCCGCATCGAGGACACCGACGCGGCGCGCGACAGCGAGGAGTCGTACGAGCAGATCCTCGACGCGCTCCGCTGGCTCCGCCTCGACTGGGACGAGGGTGTCGACGTCGGTGGCCCGCACGGCCCGTACCGGCAGTCGGAGCGCTCGGGCATCTACGAGGACGTCGTCGCGAAGCTCAAGGCTTCCGGCCACGTGTACGAGTCCTTCGTCACGCCGGAGGAGATGGAGGCGCGCAACAAGGCCGCCGGCCGTGACCCGAAGCAGGGCTACGACAACCACGAGCGTGACCTCACCGACGAGGAGCGTCAGGCGTTCCGTGACCAGGGGCGTGAGCCGGCACTGCGCCTGCGTGTGCCGGACCGGGACCTCAGCTTCGAGGACCTCGTGCGTGGGGAGATCACCTTCAAGCAGGGCACCTTCCCCGACTTCGTGGTGGTCCGCCCGAACGGCAAGCCCCTGTACACGTTCACCAACCCGGTCGACGACGCACTGATGGGCATCACCCACGTGCTGCGCGGCGAGGACCTGCTCTCGTCCACCCCGCGGCAGATCGCCCTGTACGAGGCGCTGTACGAGATCGGCCTCGCCGAGTCCATCCCGTTGTTCGGGCACCTGCCGTACGTCACCGGCGAGGGCAACAAGAAGCTCTCGAAGCGCGACCCGGAGTCGAACCTCTTCCACCACCGTGCCGCGGGCATGATCCCCGAGGGGCTCGTCAACTACCTCGCGCTGCTCGGGTGGTCGATCGGCCCGGACCGCGACGTCTTCTCGATCGACGAGATGGTGGCCGCGTTCGAGGTGACGGACGTCAACCCGAACCCGGCACGCTTCGACCACAAGAAGGCCGAGGCGATCAACGGGGACCACATCCGCATGCTCGACGCCGACGACTTCCGTGACCGCCTCCTGCCGTACCTCTCGGGCGTGGTGTCCGACCCGGCGACGCCGGAGCAGCTCGCTGTCCTGACGAAGGCGGCCCCGCTCGTGCAGGAGCGCATGCAGCTCCTCGGCGAGGCGCCGGCGCTGCTCGGCTTCCTGTTCACCGCTGACGACGAGCTCGTGGTCGAGGACGACGCAGCTGCGACGCTCAAGGCCGACGCCGACGACGTGCTCCGCGCGGGCATCGCTGTGCTCGAGTCGCTCACGACCTGGGACACCGCCTCGATCGAGGCCGCGCTGCGGACGGCGCTGATCGACGGGCTCGGGCTCAAGCCCCGGCTCGCGTTCGGCCCGCTGCGCGTGGCGGTCTCCGGTCGCCGCATCAGCCCGCCGCTGTTCGAGTCGATGGAGATCCTCGGCAAGGACTCCACCGTCGCGCGGCTCCGTCGCCTCGCGGACCGCTGACGGGCGCACGGTGAGCACCGCAGCACCGTCGACGGCACCCGACGTGCACGACGTCGACGTGGTCGTCGTCGGTGCGGGCCCGGCTGGCCTGAGCGCTGCGCTCAACCTCGTGCGGGCGAAGCGCACGGTGCTGCTCCTCGACGCGAACCGGCCGCGGAACGCCGCCACGCTGCGCTCGCACGGGTTCCTGACGCGGGACGGCATCTCACCGCTCGAGCTCCGGAAGCTCGGCCGTGCCGAGGTCGAGCAGTACCCGGAGGCGACGGTCGTGCAGGCCGTGGTCGAGCACGTGACGCGGAACGGGGACCGGTGGTCCGTGCGGGCGTCCTGGCGGGGGAGTGCGGTGCAGGCGACCGCCGACGCCGTCGTCGTGGCGACCGGGCTGCGTGAGGAGTTCCCTGCGCTGCCGACGCTGCGCGCCTTCTACGGCACGAGCGTGCACAGCTGCGTGGAGTGCGACGGCTACGAGAAGGCGGGCGAGCCGCTCGCGTTCCTCTGCGAGACGCCGGACGTCGTGGAGCGGGCGCTCGTGATCGCAGCATGGTCGGACGACCTGGTCGTCTACACGAACGGTGCTCAGGTGCTCGACGACGCCGGGCGGATGCGCCTCGTCGCGGCCGGTGTCCGCGTGGACGAGCGACCCGTGGCCGACCTCGAGGGCGACCGCTCGGGCATGACGGGCGTCCGGCTCGCTGACGGCCACGTGGAGCCGCGCACGGGTGGGTTCGTGCGACCGGTGTGGCACGTCGACCTCGACTGGCTCGACGCTCCGGTGGAGCGTGACGCCGAGGGGCTCGTCGTGGTCGACCGGGCCGGCCGGACGGGCGTCCCGCGGCTCTACGCCGTCGGTGACGTCACCCCGCCCGGGCCCGAGCAGCTCATCGTGGCGGCCGGGCACGGGGCCGTCACGGCGGCCGCGGTGCACCGCGACCTCGTGGGTGGTCTCACGGGCCTCCAGGATGCTGTACAGTAGTTGATCGTGCCCCGGGCAACCGGGACAGGCGGCCTCCGGGCCGTACGAAGGCCGCGAGGCCTTTGGGGTATGGTGTAATTGGCAACACAGCGGTTTCTGGTACCGTCGTTCTTGGTTCGAGTCCAGGTACCCCAGCACTCGATGAACAGCCCCCGGGAGATCCCCGGGGGCTGTTCTCGTTCCACGGCCCGACGCGTCCTTCGCCTGCCGCGTGATGCCGTCGCTCGGCCGCGACACGCCCGCCTGCAGCGGAGCGGCCGGATCCGCGATCGGGCTCCCGAGTCGCTTGCGGCCTCCCGCACGGTGCATCCTGCAACGCAGCGCGGGTGGAGGCGATCGCCCCGCGACCGGCGCGGCCGCCGGAGACCGCACCGCACCCGGTCGTGGGTTGCGGTTCACCGCACCGGATCGCCGGACGCTCGCCAGGACAGGCCCCGCGGTCGTACCGTCCGAAGACCGCCGCGCGCGCGACGGGCGAGCCACCGAACGACCTGGGGACCCTGTGACCGCTGCAGAACCGTTGACCGAGACCCACCGCTGGGACCACGATCCCGTCGTGCCCGCCGCCGCGGACCACTCGGTCCTCGACCGCTGGGACCGTGTCGTCGCCGACCACGGCGCAGCGCCGGCGTTCGCGGGCGAGGGTCGTTCGCTCACCTTCGCCGAAGCGGACCGGCTGGTGCGCGGGCTCGCGTCCGTGCTCGCTGCGGAGCTGACGCCGGATGACCACGGCGGGGCGGGCGTCGGACCGGTCGCCGGCGGTGCGTCGCGGCCGGTGGGGATCATGGCGGGCCAGACCACCGAGGCGGTGCTCGCGCTCCTCGCGGTCACGATGGTCGGCCGGACCGTCGTGGTGCTCGACGAGCACCTGCCGTCGGCGCGGCTCGACCACGTCGCCCGCCTGGCGGGCATCGACGAGGTCCTGGTCGACGCGGCGCGCGCGGAGACCGCGGCGGCGGTCGTCGCGGAGCGGGGCGGCCGGACGCACGACCTCGACGCGATGCTCGAGCGGGCCGACGCACTCGGGGCGACGACGCCCGGAGCTGCCGACGTGGCCACCCGCCCGGGCGGCACCGACCCGCTCGTCATCGTCTTCACCTCGGGCTCCACGGGCATGCCGAAGGGCGTCGTGCTGACGCACCGGCAGGCCGTCGAGAACGTCGAGCACGATGCGCTCGCGCTCGGGTTCCGCCCCGGCATCCGGCTGGCCGTCGCGCTGCCGATCGCGTTCGCCGCGGGGTTCTCCTTCACCGTGAACGCACTGCTCGCGGGGGCCGAGGTCGTCCTGCTCGACGCGCGCGACCTCGGGGTCGAGCAGTTCGGGGCACGGCTCACGGGCTCGGGTGCGCAGGCACTCGCCTGCACGCCGCACCTGGTCCGCTCGATCGTGCGCGCCCGGTCCGGAGCCGCCGAGGAGTCCGTGCTCGCGGGGATCGACACGCTCGTCACGGTGGGTGAACCGGTCACGGGCGCCGACATCGTCGCGTTCCGCCCGCACCTCGGGTCGTCCACCACGTACTGGAACGGGCTCGGGTCGAGCGAGACCGGTGCCATCTCGTACTGCCCGGTGGGTCCGCACGACCCGGTCCCCGAGGGCGTCGTCCCCGCCGGGTGGGCCCTGCCGGGCAAGCACGTCCACGTCGAACGGCCCGACGGCACGACGGCGGACCCCGGGGAGACCGGGCAGCTCGTCGTGCTGTCGCGCGGCATGACCTCCGGCTACTGGGGCGCGTACGAGAAGACCGCGGAGCGCCTCACGCCGGGCACGGCCGACACGTTCCCCGCGTGGCGCCCCGGCGACCTCGCCCGCTTCGACGCCGAGGGCCGGATCGTGCTCGTCGGCCGTGCGGACGACGCCGTGAAGGTGCGTGGGTACCTCGTCGAACCGAGCGAGGTCGAGGCCGGCCTCCGTGCCCTGCCCGACGTCGCCGACGCCGTCGTCACCGCACAGGTCGCACCGCCCGCGGCCACCCGGCTCGTCGCACACGTCGTCGGGCACGCCGGTCAGCGCACACCCGCACCCGCCGCGATCCGCCGCGCACTCCGCGACCGGCTGCCGGAGTACATGGTGCCGGCCGCGATCGTCCCGATGACCGAACTGCCCCGCACCGAGCGCGGCAAGGTCGACCGCGCGGCCCTGCCGGCGGCCCCCGCGGTCGAGGCCGAGATGACCGAGGACGAGTACGACCAGTGGGAGCTCGTGGTCGGACAGATCTGGGCCGAGGTGCTCGGGCTGCCCGGCGTGCACCTCGACGAGGACTTCTCCGCGCTCGGCGGCGACTCGCTGTCCGCCGAGGAGATGCTCGCCATCGTGCAGGACCGCCTCGGGGTGGACCTCGTCGGCGCCGACCTGCTCGAGCACCCGACCCTCCGCTCGTTCGCCCGGCGCGTCCGCGTCGGCACGAGCGCGCTCCCGAGCCACCAGGACGTCGTGAAGGTCTCCGAGGCGCGCATCAGCGGAACCCGGCCGGTCTTCTGCTTCGCCGGGGCCGGCGCGCTCGCGCTGACGTTCCTGCCGCTGTCGCGCTACTTCCCGGACCACGACGTGTACGCCTTCCAGCAGCACGCCCTGGAGCGCCGCGGACTGCCGGACTGGTCGGTCGCCCGCAGCGCCCGCCGGTACCTCGCGCTGATGCGCGTCGTGCAGCCGCGCGGCCCGTACCTGCTCGTCGGCCACTCGCTCGGCGGCCTCGTCGCGCTCGAGGTCGCCCGGCTCCTCACCGAGGCGGGAGAGGAGGTCGAGCACGTCGCGATGCTCGACACCTATCTACCGCGGTCGAAGGCCGAGCAGGCCCGCCTGCACTTCGGGCGCATCGAGCAGCGTGAGCCGACGAGGGGCACGGTCCGCCGGGGTCTCGACCGGATCGTGCGGCGGATCATGCCCGCCGGCGTGCCCTACGGGCAGCAGGCCGCGAAGCGCTTCCGCGCCTACACCGCCGGCGTCCTGCGCTTCGGCGGGCAGAAGGACTTCGACGCCTTCTTCGACCAGGCCTCGATCGCCACCAGGCGGCACCACCCGACGCCGTACACGGGTCGGGCGACCTACGTCGTCGCGGACGCCAACCCGGACGCGGACGGCTGGGCCCGGTTCCTCGCCGGCGACCGGCAGACGATCCGCATCCACGCCGAGCACACCTCGCTCCTGCGGGAACCGCACGTCGCCGAGCTGGCGGCGGCCCTGCGCGCCGCCTTCGCGACCGAGGACGCGGCGGTGGGCTGAACCAGCCGTCGGACGGGAGGCGCGGTGCGGGCCCGCACCGCGCCTCCCGTGCGTCCGCGGTGCGGTCCGCCACGCGCGCGTGGTGCAGGGACCGCACCGGTTGCGGGTTTCCGTATCCGCAACCGGTGGTCCGCAAGCCCCTGGAGACCGCATTGACCACCACCCGCGCCCCGGCGATGGTGGGACACAGGACGGGGAGTACCCAACCCGTTCCGACAACCCGGTGGCGTCGTACCCGCGCCCCTGCCGGACTCCGGCGGTCGCGTCGCGACCGCCGCCGCACCCTGGGCGGTCGCGCCGACGTGACCGTTCGATCTGCACCCTGAACCCGACAGGAGCAACACCCATGTCCGTGAGCACCGTCCGACCCGCAGACCCCCGCGTCTCCGTCGTCATCCCGGCTCGCAACGAGGCCCGCAACCTCGAGATCATCCTCCCGAAGCTCCCGCCCGTGTACGAGGTCATCCTCGTCGACGGGAACTCCGTCGACGACACGATCGCCACCGCGCAGCGGATCATGCCGGACATCCGCGTGGTCCACCAGACCCGCAAGGGCAAGGGCAACGCCCTCGCCTGCGGGTTCGAGGCGGTGACCGGCGACGTCGTCGTCATGTTCGACGCCGACTGCTCGGCCGACCCCGACGAGATCCCGCGCTTCGTGCAGGCGCTCGTCGACGGCGCCGACGTCGCCAAGGGCACCCGCTACGCGCTCGGCGGCGGCAGCGACGACATCACGATCATCCGCAACCTCGGCAACCGCGGCCTGAACGTGCTGTGCAACCTCATCCTCGGCACGCGCTACAGCGACCTCTGCTACGGCTACAACGCCTTCTGGGCGGACACCCTGCCGGAGATCGCGCTCCTCTCCTCGAAGCTCCCCAAGCGAGAGGACGGCGCCATGCTCTGGGGCGACGGCTTCGAGATCGAGACCGTCCTCACGTGCCGCTGGTCCGCGGCCCAGCTGCGCATCACCGAGGTCCCGAGCCACGAGAAGCTCCGTGTGCACGGCCACAGCAACCTGAACGCAGTGACCGACGGCATCCGCGTGCTGAAGTCGATCATGCACGAGCGCCGTCGCGCCGGTGCCGCGAAGTCGCGTGCGGCTGCCGCCGCCCGTCTCGCCCGTGGGGTCGCGCCGGTGTCGCCGGTGGACGCCCCCACCGCGCCGATCGTCGGGCTGGTCGCGGGCGGCTCGTCCGCGGCGTCGGCGTCGTCGGCCTCGTCGGTCGAGTCCGCTCGCGTGCTCGACGGGGACCTGGCGTGACGACCGTCGCGGTCGTCATCTGCGCCTACACGCAGCTGCGCTGGGGCGACCTGCAGGACAGCGTCGAGTCGGCGGTCCGCCAGCCCGAGCACCCCGAGGTCATCGTCGTCATCGACCACGAGCCTGAGCTGCTCCTGCGCGCCCAGGCCCGCTGGCCCGAGCTCCGGGTCATCGAGAACACCGAGGACCGCGGACTCTCCGGCGCCCGGAACACCGGCGTCGCCGCCACCGAGGCCGACGTGATCGCGTTCCTCGACGACGACGCCACCGCCGACCCCGACTGGCTCGGACACCTCCTCGCCGCGCTCGACGACCCCGACGTGGTCGGCGTCGGCGGGCGGGCCACCCCGTCGTGGCCGACCGCCACGGGCGCCGGACCGTACTCCGACGAACTGCTCTGGATCGTCGGCTGCAGCTACGCCGGACTGCCCGAGACCGCCGGCGACGTGCGCAACGTGATCGGGTCGAGCATGGCGTTCCGCCGCGACGCGATCCTGCTCGCCGGCGGGTTCCGCTCCGGCATCGGCCGGGTCGGCAACCAGCCGCTCGGGTGCGAGGAGACCGAGCTGTGCATCCGCATCGCCCAGGTCCGTCCGGGGTCGCGGATCCGACACGAGCCGCGCTCGAACGTCTCGCACCGGGTGTCGCCCGACCGCGTCGAGATGCGCTACCTGCTCCGCCGCAGCTACTACGAGGGCATCTCCAAGGCCGTCCTGAGCCGTCGCGTCGGCACCGGCGACTCGCTGTCGAGCGAGTCGACCTACCTCACGCGCGTCATCCCCGGGGCGATCGGCCGCGAGCTGCGTGCCGTCGGCCACGGTGGGCTCCTCCGCGCGTGGGCGATCGTCGCGTCGGTCGTCTCGACCGTGACGGGCTACGCCGTCGGCCGGGTGTTCGGCGGCGTCGTCGTCTCCGCTCCCGCGCCGCGCACGGCGCGCCAGCCGATCGGCACACGATGACCCGCGCGACCGTGACCCGGGCGCTCCGCCCCGTCGTCCACAGCACGCTCGTCCCGACCTGGGACGGCGCGCTGTGGGTCGGCGAGGTGGACCGCCAGGACCTGCACGCCGTGGGGCACCGCGACGTCCTCGGACTCGAGGGCGGCGCGGGCTACCGACGCGCCCGGCTCCTCGTCCGGGACCACGGCGAGCCCGTCGGGTTCGTCGAGACCGACGTCACGGTGCGGCGACGCACCGGGGCGTCCGTCGACCTGCGCGCGCTCGAACGCGCGGTCCGGCACATGCCGGCCGCGGTCCGACGGCCGGCCGCTGATCAGGCGTTGCCGTCCGTCACCGTGGTGCTGTGCACCGACGGGGCCGCAGGCTCCACGATGCGCTCGGTGCTCGCGTGCACCGGCGTCGACCTCGACGTGCTCGTCGTGTCCGCGGGTGCAGACGGAGCGGGCACGACGACGATCGCCGGCCGGACCGTGACGACGATCCAGGTGCCGGAGACGTCGGACTCGTCCGGTTCCGGGCCGCTCCGGCTCGCCGCCGCGCGGAACGCCGGGCTGCTCGCGGCCCGTGGGGCTGTGGTGGCCTTCGTCGACGAGGGCGCCGTGGTCGACCCCGGTTGGGCGTCCGCGATCGCCGGTGCCTTCACCGACGCCGACGTGGCCGCGGTCTCCGGGCCCGCGCCGAGCGCCGAGCTCCGCACGCCCGCGCAGCGCTGGCACGACGAGCACCGTCGCGGCGCCCGCACCGTGCGGCGCTCCGTGTACCGGCGCGCCGACGACGTGGACGGCACCCCGCTGCGCCCCTTCGCGGTCGCGGCCTCCGGCAGCGGCGCGAACCTGGCGGTCCGCCGCGACGCCGCGCTCGCGATCGGCGGGTTCGACACCGCCTTCGGACCCGGCACGCGCGTCGGCGCCGGCGACGACCTCGACCTCTTCACCCGACTGCTCTTCGCGGGACACGCGATCGCCGTCGAACCGGCCGCGGTGGCGTGGCAGCGGACCCCGGACGACGTCGCGTCGCTCCGCCGGGCCGCCGCCGCCCGCGGCCACGGACTCGGAGCCTGGATGACCAAGAACGCCCTCGACCGCGACAGCCTCACCGCGGCGGTCGACGCCGCGCCCGAGGCGCTCGGCGCCTTCGCACGACTCGGCCTCGAGCAGGAGGACGACGCCGTGGAGGCCCCGCGCGGCCGCGGACCGGTCGGCACGGACACCGCGGACGGTCGGACCGGCACCGCGGCGCACGCTTCCACCGACGCCGTCGACGACGAGTTCCGCGCGACCTCGCGTCGCCTGCGCCGGGTCGAGCGCCGGTCGGTGCTCGCCGGCCCGGCCCTGGCGTTCGCCGAGCGGATCGCGGGCTCCGGCACGATCGACCGCTCGCGGCACGGACGGCACGAGCTGGCCGCGGCCACGCCGGGGATCCCGGCAGCACCCGTCGGTCCTGCCGGGACCGCCGTGATGGGACCCGGCGCACGGCTCACCGCCGCCGGCCTCGTCGTCGCCACGCTGCTCGTCGCGGCCCTCGGCACCGTGCTCGACGTGCCGGTGCTGCGGGGGAGCGCGATCGGCGTCTTCCTCTTCGCCCTGCTCGGCGTCGCGCCGATGCTGCTCGTCCGCCCGATGCCGCTCGCCCGGTTCGCGCTGTTCTCGGTCACCGGCTCCCTGGTCGGCACGATCGCGATCGGGTACACCATGGCGACCGCCGGCCTCTGGGCACCCGCGGTGCCGTTCGTCGGCGTCGTCCTGCTCACCGCGGCCGCGATCGCGACCGCCGTGCCGCGCGACGTCCGCGAGCTGCACCTGCGCATGCTGGCCCGCGCCGCCGCCCCCGAGCGTCGCGGCTGGACCTGGACGACGACCCGCGCCGTCACCGCCGCGTCGGTGCTCGGCCTCGGCATCATCGTGGTCACCGCGATCACGCACGTCGGCGACCCGGTACCCGCCGGACTGTTCGGCTCGCTCGGTGTCGGGCTGCCGATCGGCCTCGGGATCGTCGTCGCGGCGGCCGTCGTCGCCCTCGTCCGCGGTCGTGGCGTCGCGGTCCCCGTCGTCGTGCTCGGCGGGTCCGTCCAGCTCGCCCAGGCGATCACCTACGGGATGCCGACCGTCACCGCGGCCGCGCGGCACATCGGTGTCCTCGAGTTCATCCGCCAGTACGGCACGACGAACCCCGCCGCCGACATCTTCCAGACCTGGTCCGGCCTGTTCGCCGGCGGCGCCTGGGTCGCCGACGTGGGCGGCATCGTGAACGCGATGACCATCGCGGCCTGGGTGCCGGTGCTGCTCGCCTTCGCCACGACGGTCGGCGTCGGCGTGCTCGCCGGGCACTGGCTCCCTGGTGACCGCCGACCGTGGATCGCGGCGCTGATCACGGCGATGACCGGTTCGCTGAACACGACGTACTTCTCGCCGCAGTCCACGGGCATCCTGCTCTCCGTCGTCGTCCTCGTGCTCGCCACCGGACCGCTGCGTCGGGTCACCGTGACCGGACCCGACGGCGAGCCCGTGCGGGTGCTCCGACCCACCGCGGTGCGGCTGTCGAACGTCATCGCGATCGGCGCGATCAGCATCGTGCTGGCCGTCACGCACCAGATCTCGCCGTACCTGACCGTCGCGGCCCTCGTCGCGCTGATGGTGTTCCGCCTCGTCCGCCCGTGGTGGGTGTCGCTCGTCGTGCTCGTCCCCGCGGTGGTCTTCGCGGCGCTGAACGGCAGCGTGCTCGACCGCTTCCTGTCGCTCGCCGCCGTCGGCCGGGTGCTCGACAACGTCCAGCCGCCGTCGCACGACATGACCGTGCTGCCGAAGCCGCTCGTCACCCAGCTCGCCTTCGACGTCCCCGCCGCCGCGCTCGTGCTGCTCGGCATCGCAGCCGTCCTCACCGTGCTGCTGCGACGCGACCGCCTGCACTGGGGGCTGCTCGCGGCCTCGGCGAGCCCGATCTCGCTGCTCGTCGCGACGAACTACGGCCAGGAGGGCATCTTCCGCGTCGTCCTGTTCGCCACCCCCTGGCTCGCCGTCCTCGCAGCGGCCCTGCCGGCACCGGCAGGTCGCCTCGCCCCGGTCGGTCGGCTGGTGGCACGGGCGACCCGGCCCACCGCGGTGCGCTTCGCGGTGGCCGGCCTCGGGGTCGCGGTGCTCGTCGGGATCGGCGCCTTCGGCCAGACCGCGCTCGACTGGAACCGCGTGATGACCCGCAGCCAGTCGGCAGCCACGCAGCTGTACGACGCGACCGCCCCGAAGGGGTCCGTCATGCTCCTCACGGGCTCCGCGAACGCCGTGCCGAGCAACACCGGCGCCCGGTACTTCGACGTGGGCTACCTGTCCCGCGAGGCGCTCGGCCCCTACCCGGCCGAGGCGGACTACGACGCCCGCGCCGACGTGTCCGACCTCACCAGCGAGCTCGTCTCGAACTGGACGGCCACCAAGTACTACGCCCTCGTCGCCGAACCCTTCGGCGCCTACGACGAGCGGTACGGCTACCAGTCGGACGCGGACTACCAGCGGCTCGCCCGAGCCATGGCGTCCTCGCCGTACTGGGAGCGCATCTGGTCGTCCGGCACCACCGCGATGTACCAGCTCACCCCAGAAGGACTCCGCCATGCCACCGAGTGACCATCCGAGCGCACGACCCGCGGCACGGACGACGAGGGCGCTCCCGCTCGTCGCGGTGCTCGCGGTCGCCGCGACCGTCGTCGCCGTGCTCGTCGGCGCGCCGGGTCGGTCCGACTCGGCCGCCGCAGCCGGTGGCGCGGACTGCAGCACCGGCAGCGTGCTCAACGTCGTCGCGCACCCCGACGACGACCTGCTCTTCCAGGGCACCGACCTCCGGGCCGACATCGACGCCGGGGAGTGCGTCCGCTCGGTCGTCGTGACGGCCGGGGACGCCGGCAAGCCGCGCTCGTACTGGGAGGAGCGGCAGGTCGGGCTGATGGCCGCCTACGCGCGGATCGCCGGCGTGGCGTCGACCTGGTCGACCGGCTCGACCGTCGTCGCCGGGCGCACCCTGCACACCGCCACGCTGACGACCGACCCGAAGATCAGCATGGTCTTCCTCGAGCTGCCGGACGGCAACGTCGAGGGGAACGGCTTCTGGGCGGACGGCTACCAGAGCCTCCAGGCGCTCTACCAGGGGTACATCCCGACGATCAGCACCGTCGCCGACGCGTCGTACCCCGCGACGTACACGCTCGCGCAGCTCCGCGCGACGCTCCTCGGCCTGGTGCAGGCCACCGCGCCGACGGACGTCCACTCGCTCGACAACGTCGGCCACTACGGTGACGGCGACCACAGCGACCACCACACCGTCGCGTACCTGACCGACGAGGCGCAGAAGGCCTACACCGGGTCGCACACCTTCACGGGCTACATGGGCTACCCGATCAGCGACCGGCCGAGCAACCTCACGGCCGCGCAGACGCAGGCGAAGACGGACGCGTTCTTCACCTACGCGGTGCACGACTCCGAGACCTGCGCCACCACCGCCGCGTGCGCCGGGCGGTGGGAGGAGGCATGGCTGACCCGGCAGTACACCGCGGGATCGACCGTGCCCACCCAGCCGACCGACCCCGGCACCACCGGCGTCAACGTCGCCGCGAGTGCCACCGTGACCGCCAGCGCCGAGAACACCGCCGACGGGCAGACCGCCCGCAAGGCCGTCGACGGCGTCGTCAGCGGCTACCCCGACGCCCCCACCGCCGAGTGGGTCGCGCCGAACGGTCGCGCCGGCACCTGGATCCAGCTCGGGTGGAGCGGCGGGACGACCCTGCAGGCCGTCGAGCTCGCGGACCGCCCGAACGGGGACGACCAGGTCACCGGCGGGACCCTGACGTTCTCCGACGGCTCGAGCGTCACGGTGCCCGCCCTGCAGAACGGCGGCGCCGTGCAGCGCGTCTCGTTCACGGCGCGGCAGGTCACCTGGGTCCGCTTCACGGTCACCTCGGTGAGCGCGTCGACGAAGAACGTCGGGCTCGCCGAGATGCGCGCGATCGCACCCACGGGGACGACCACACCGACGAACCCGACGAACCCGACGCCGACGAACATCGCCGGGGTCGCCACGGTGACGGCGAGCGCGGACAACCCGGCAGACGGACAGACCGCCGCCAAGGCCGTGGACGGCATCGTCTCGGGCTACCCGGCGAACGCCGCCGCCGAGTGGGCGGCACCGAACGGTCGCACCGGCACGTGGATCCAGCTCGGGTGGGCCGGGGGAGCCACGCTGCAGTCCGTCGAGCTCGCGGACCGGCCGAACACCGACGACCAGGTCACCGCCGGGACGCTGACGTTCTCGGACGGTTCGAGCGTCGCGGTGCCGTCCCTGCCGAACGGCGGTGCCGTGCAGGCGGTGACGTTCACACCGCGCCTGGTCACGTGGGTGCGCTTCACGGTGACCGGCGTGAGCGCGTCGACGAAGAACGTCGGGCTCGCCGAGCTCCGGGCGATCGGTACGGTCTCGACGGACGGTGGATCGGGCGGTGGTACCTCGCCGACCCCGACTCCCACCCCGACCCCGACGCCGACGCCGACCCCCACCCCGACGCCGACCCCCACCCCGACGCCGACGCTCCGCGACGTCACCTCGACCGCCACCCCGACCGCGTCGGCGGACAACCCCGCCGACGGGCAGACCGTCGCGAAGGCCGTCGACGGGGTGATCTCCGGCTACCCGGCGGCGCCGACCGCCGAGTGGGTGGCTCCGGGCGGGAAGACCGGCACGTGGATCCGCCTGACCTGGTCGTCCTCCACGGCGCTGCAGCGCATCGTGCTGTACGACCGCCCGAACACCACCGACCGGATCACGAAGGGGACGCTGACGTTCTCCGACGGCTCGACGGTGTCGGTCGGCTCGCTGCCGAACGACGGCTCACCGCTCACCGTGGACTTCACGGCCCGGAAGGTCACCTGGGTGCGGTTCTCGGTGACCGGTGTGGCGAGCGGCACGCAGAACGCCGGGCTCGCCGAGATCCGGGCGTGGGGGACCGCGTGACGCCAGGCCACGGGGACGACCGTGACGGCGCCGACCGGGCAGGGCACACCGACGGCACGCTGCTGCCGTGGTGGCCCTGGCCGGACGCCGAGGCGGACGCCGGAGCTCGCACCGGCCCGAGGGCTCAGGACGGAGGAGCGGACCCCGCCGGGCGGTCGGACGACCTGCTGGCGGGCTTCTGGGCCCCGCCCGCCCCAGCGGACGGGCCCGCCGCCTCGTCGGCAGCCGCCTCGTCAGCCGGGTCCGACCCGTCACCGGCACCCGCTCCGTCCGCCGCGCCGACGGGGTGGCCGCGACCACCTGCCGCGACCGCAGCCGACCAGGAGGACGGGCACCGCGCCTCCCGTCCGGCCACGGACCACCCCCGACCGCTGCGTCCCGAATCGTCCGCCGCGCACGGCGCCCCGCCCGCGCACGGGCAGGGGCGCTCGCGACACCGGGGGCCCCTGCGGGTCCGTGCACGGCGCATCGCGCTCGCCGCCGGTGCCCTCGTCGTCGCGGCCGGTGTCGTCGCCGCGGCGACCACCTCCGCGCCCCCCGACCCCGTCGACCCGAGCGGAGTGCACATGCCCACGAGCGACGGCGGCGGCTGGCAGCGCGTCTTCTCGGAGGACTTCGCCACCGGCACCCCGACGGGCGGCTTCGAGGACGCGTACTCCGACCGGTTCTCGGTGTACCACGGCTTCGCGGACACCGCGGGCACGGGGCGGTACTCGGCCTCGGCGCTGACCGCCCACGACGGCATGCTCGACATGCGGATGCGGACCACGAAGGGCGGCACGCCGCTCGCCGGCGGGATCGTGCCGCTGGTCGACGGGCAGTGGGGCGGCCAGACCGCCGGGCGGTACAGCATCCGGATGAAGAGCGACGCGGTCGACGGGTACGGCGTCGCGGTGCTGCTCTGGAGCGACCAGAACGTCTGGGCGGACGGCGAGATCGACTTCCCCGAGGGGGCGCTCGGTGCGCCGGCGTGGCTCAACGTGCACTGCCTGGTCGACCCCGCCGAGAAGTGCATCCACCACGAGACGCGGGCCTCGCTCGCCGACTGGCACACCTACACGATCGAGTGGACCCCGGTCCGGATGTCGTTCCTCGTCGACGGGGTCGTCGTCGGGAGCACCACGAAGGACATCCCGACGGCCAAGATGCACTTCGTCGTGCAGACCGGCTCGCTCGAGGGCGTGCCGCCGCGCGACGCCGAGGGGTCGCTCCTCATCGACTGGATGACGATCGACGTGCCGGCGCCCGGGGGCGAGCCGGCGGCGACGCTGCCGGGGCCGGGGGCCGTGGGGGACTGAGCCGGACGCCCCGGGCCGCCGAGTGCGCGAGCTGGAACGGCGGGGTCGACGTCGGACGACGTCGACCCCGCCGTTCGTGTGCGTGGCTGCGGTGTGGTGTGGTGCGCTGTCGGTCTGGAGGCGCGGGGCTGGGTCGTGCGGATGCGCGCGGCCCGCGGGTGGCCGGAGCTGGCCCGCGGGTGGCCGGAGCTGGCCCGCGGGTGACCGGGTCCGCCCGCGGGCGGCCGGCGCGTCAGCGCGCGAGCGACTCCAGCGCGGCGAGGAGCGCCCGGACGTGCGGCTCGCGGCCGTAGCGCTCGCGGACCCAGCTCCGGCAGCGTGCGCCGAGCGTCGGGTCGTACGCCGTCTCGTCGAGGGCGTCGACGATGGTCCGGCCGAGGGCCTCGGTGTCCGTCGGGTCGACCGTGAACCGCGCCCACTCGCCGGAGAGGATCTCACCGGTGCCACCGGACGCCGCGGCCACCGCCGGGACGCCGGTGGACATCGCCTCGACCACGGTGCGGCCGAAGCCCTCCGGCTCGATGGACGGCGCCACGACGAGGTCGGCGGCGTGCAGGAGCGGGACCACGTCGTCCCGCTCGGGCAGCACGAGCACGGAACCCTCGGGCAGACGGTCGACGGCGTCACCGACCGCCTGGACCTCGTCCGGGTAAAGCGCACCGGCGAGGACGAGCAGGGGAGCGGGGCGGCCCGGAGCGGCGTCGACGACCTCGACCTCGGGCGCCACGACCGTCCCGGCGGCCCCCGCGGTCCCTCCGGCGGCACCGACCGTCCCCACTGCGCCGGCGGTGACGGTCACGGTCTGCCGGGCCGGCATCGCGGCGAGCACGCCCTGCCACGCGTCGAGCAGCGCGACGACGCCCTTCGACCGGCTGAGTCGTCCGTAGTACAGGACGACCGGGGTCCCCGGTGCGATCCCGAGCGCTGCCCGGGCCGCCGCGACCTGCTCCGGCGAGCGCTCCGGGAAGTCGGCGGTGTCGACGCCGTTCGGCACGACGGTGATCTTGTCGACGGGTGCCCCGGCAGCCGCCCACGCACGCGCCATCACGTGTGAGACGGCGAGGAACCGGGTGCGCCCGCCTGCGAGCGGCCGGAGCCGACCGTAGTTCGGCGCGTGGTGCAGGTGCACGGCGAGGGGGATGCGCGAGACCGCCGAGACGACCCGGCCGTACGGCAGGTACTCGGGGCGGTTCAGCCACAGCACGTCGAGGCCGGAGCGGCGCAGGCGCAGCCCGTCCTTCGCGAACCGCACGACGTCGCGGAGCGCGGTCCGGATGCCGAAGCGGTAGTCGGAGGCCTCGACGAGTCGGACGCCCATCCGCTCGTAGGCCGGTCGTCCCTCACCGGCGCGGGGGCCATGCGGGTCCCGGTGCCACACCTCCACCTCGTGGCCGGCGTCCAGGAGTTCGCGGGTGTCCTCGAGGACACAGCGCTCCAGGCCGCCGGTGATCGCGAGGCCGCTCACCAGCGCGCCGATGCGCAGGGGTCGGTCGGGGTCGGTCGGGGCTTTCGGGCGGGTCATGACGCACCTCCACGTGCGGTCGCGAGTCGTCGGAAGAACCAGGGGATGCACGCGGCGACGCCGACGACGCGCACCACGTTCCAGAACAGGTCCTGCGGCAGCAGGAGGGAGCCGGCGGCCACCGCGAGCGCGAGGACGAGCGGCAGCACGACCCGGAAGTGCGGTCCCCGCCACTCGCGGCGGTCGGGCAGCGCGATGAGCTGCATCGCGGAGAGCACGACGTACGCGAAGACCGTCGAGACGCCCGCGCCGGCGATGCCGAGCAGGGGGACGAGCACCAGGTTGGCGCCGATGTTCACGACGCCGGCGATCGCGGCGATCACGCCGACGGCGACGCCACGTCGCTCCACCAGCAGCAACCGGCCGGTCGCGCCGCTCGCCACGACGGGGAGGGCGGTCACGGCGACGATGAACACGACGACGCTGAGCTCCTGCACCCGGTACGACGCCGGCGCGAGGATCGGCAGGGCGACCGGCGACACGAGCGTCACGGCGAGGAGGACGGGCGCCAGCATCCGGTAGAGCTCGTCGCGGGAGTGCATCGCGAGTTCGCGGCGGGCGACGGCGTCGCGGAGCGCGGCGAAGTGCGGCGCCCAGGCCTGGTTCGTGAAGGTCAGCAGCAGGATCACGGCGGAGCCGACGACGTAGGCGATCTGGTAGCGGGCGACCTCGTCCGGGCCGAGCAGCCGCTGCACCACGACGCGGTCACCGGCGTTCAGCACGAAGTACGACAGGTTGCCGAGCGCGACCGGGATCCCGAGCCGGAAGGCACGCGCTGCGGTCTTCCGGTCGAACAGGCCGGCGATGCGGGGGCGGGTCGCGGCGAGGCCGATGATCATCGCGGCGACCTGCGCGAACACGCCGCCCCAGGCGTAGGTGGTGGCGTCGGCCTGCACCCAGGTGAGCAGCCCGAGGCCGATGATCGACCCGCCGATGCTCGACAGCAGGCTCGTCACGGCGAAGATCCGGATGCGGTCCTGGGCGACGAGGAGCGCGAGGGACATCTGCACGATCGCGGCCGGCCCGACCCAGAGCACCGCGACGAGCAGGATCGGGTGGTTGCCGACGAAGCCGGCGGCGTCGCCCCAGACCGGGATGGTGCTCAGCGCGGCGATCGTGACGACCACCGCGGTGGTCATGCCGACGGTCAGGAGCCCGCGGGCCTTCCGGTCCTCGCCGTCCTCGGCACGCTGCAGCACCGTGGCCTGGTCGAGACCGGCGACGGCGAGGACGACGAGCGCCTGGTACAGCGCGATCGCCGACGCGAGCACGCCGAACTCGGCCGGCGGCATGAGGTGCGCCAGCACGGGGGAGATGAGCGACGACACGACGAGCTGCATCGACCAGACGACGACGTACAGCAGGCCGCGGCCGAACAGGGCGGAGGCGCCCTTCTTCACGGCGCCCTGACCGCCGGCGGCGTCGGCCGGAGCGGCTGTGTCCACCGGAGCAGGAGCGGAAGCGGATACGGATGCGTCGTCGCTCGGCGCGTCGGTCGCGGCCTCGGCGGCGAGTCGCGCCGCGCGTGCCTCGCGTCGGGTCTGCGGGGGCAACGTCACTGGGCTGCCACCCCCGCGGTCGCTGCGGGACCCGCCACGTCCGTCGCCGCGGCGACCGACGCAGCGACGGCGTCCGGCCGCAGCCCGAAGGCCGCGTCGATGCAGTCGAGCAGGTCGCCGCTGCGTCCGGTCGAGAACTTCCGCGCGAAGAGGAACGGCAGGCCGTCCGGGTGCGTGCGCTGCTCGAGCAGTCGTCCGGCGTCCGGGGTCGTCAGCCACGGCGGGCTCTTCCGTGCCGAGCCGTCCCAGCCGATCCACCACAGCGGGTGCGCCACGTGCTCGTCGGCGAACCCGGGGGCGAGGGACGGCGTGCTGAGGACCGAGGGCACGAACGTCTCGTCCGCGACCCAGGTGCGCTGCCAGAACCGGACCAGGTCGGGGCGCTGGTCGACGGTGGCCACGACCGCGGCCGCGTGCTTCCGCGCGAGGACCTTGAGCTGCGAGGCGCCCGCGAACACGACGCCCTGTGGGCGCCGACGGGGGACCGGCAGCCGCAGCATGTGCTTGCGCCAGGCCCAGTGCCGGTACCGGATCCGGGCTCGTCCACCGTCACGGCCCCACTCCGGGTGCGGCAGCGGGTGCGCGTCGACGAAGGACTCCTCGCGGTGGTCCTCGAGGAAGGCGCTGATCTCGGCGGGGTTCGCGAGCGGGTAGTCGCTCCCGGTCAGGACGGCGACGTGCGTCGCGTCCGTGGTCTCGAGTGCGGCCCGGTACCCGGCGACCTCGGCGGCGACGTTCTCCCAACGGGCCCATCCGGTGCGGATGCGCGGCAGCAGTCGGACGCGTCCGGGCAGGCCGTCGACCATCTCGCGGTACACCGAGTCCGGCGTGCGGTCGTCGCAGTGCAGGAACACCGGGAACGGGTCGAGCGTCTCGACGAGTCGGCGCACGTGCGTGGGGTCCTCGTGGGCGAGGACGATGCACGCGGGAGCCGCGGGAGAGGTGGCCATGACGGGACGCTAACCCGGCTCCGTCCGGGGCCGACAGGTCGGTCCGGGGCCTCTGCGGGTTCGCGGCGGTTTCCCGCACCCCCGCCCCGGAGGCACGTCCCGGACCGCCTCCTCGGCGCCCCGGGCGCGTCGTCGTCGGAGCCCCGGTTCAGCGCTTCCGGCGGAACTTCGGGCAGTCGCAGAGCGCGCAGTCGCTGCCCGGCCGGTAGTGCTCGTGCGCCTCCTGCACGTGTCCGCAGACGCACGTCGAGACGTCGACGGAGAGGACGGTCCGTTCGGACGGGAGCACGGTGCCGAGCTCGGTCCTGGGGCCAGCCGGCATGCGTCCTCCTCGTGCCCGGCGCGCTGCCGCCGGGTCGTCCGTCCGATCCTATTGGGCGCGCGGCCCGGTTTCGCGGCAAACCGCAAGACGACACGGGGTCTCCGCAACCCCCGGCAGCCGCGTTGACCCGCCCATCCGGGCACCGGAGCATCGGAGCATGACCGACTCCAGCACGACGACCACCCGCGTGCTCACGCTCGCGCCCGCGATGCCGTCAGCCGACCAGCCCTCCTGGGCCGGTGCCGCGTGGGTCGGGGCGGTGGACCGCCAGGAGGCCCTCGACGCCGCCGGCGTGCGCCTCGCCGGGGCCGCCGGCTTCCGCCGCGCCCGCCTGCTCGTCCGCGACGGCCTGGAGGTCGCCGGCTCCGTCGACGTCGCCGTCGACCCGACCGGTGCCGTGGACCCGGCCGAGCTGGGACCGGCCCTGCGCGCCCTCAGCGCCACGCGCCTCCCGTCCGGGTCCGGTGGTGACACCGTCCGCCGCATCTCCGTGGTCATCGGGACCCGCGACCGGCCGGAGGACGTGCGCCGCTGCGTCGCGTCCGTGCTCGCGTCGAGCTGGGCCGACCTCGAGGTGTTCGTCGTCGACAACGCACCCACCACGGACGCGACGCGCGAGGTGGTCGCCTCGTTCGCGGACCCGCGGGTCCGGTACGTCCGCCAGGCGCGACCCGGCGTCTCGCGCGCACGGAACGCCGGCGCCGCCCTCGCCACCGGCGAGGTGGTCGCCTTCATCGACGACGACGTCGTCGTCGACACACACTGGGCCGCGGCGATCGCGGCGGCGTACGAGCGGGACGCGGACGTGGTCTGCGTCACCGGGCTCGTGCCGAGTGGCGAGCTGCGGACCCCCACGCAGCGGTACTTCGACGAGCGGGTGACCTGGGCGCGCAACACGGAGCGCCGGGTGTACCGCACCTCGGCGCCGCCCGCGGACCTGCCGCTGTTCCCGTTCTCGGTCGGCGCGTTCGGCACCGGCGCGAACATGTCGCTCCGGCGGACGGCGGTGCTCGCCCTCGGCGGGTTCGACGTCGCGCTCGGCCCCGGCACGCCTGCCCGCGCAGGGGAGGACCCGGACCTGTTCACGCGTGTGCTGTTCTCCGGCGGGGCGCTCGCCGTGGAGCCATCGGCCATCGTGTGGCACCGGCACCGGTCGGACCGGGCGGCGCTGCGGTCGCAGGCGCTCGGGTACGGCACGGGGCTCGGGGCGTGGGTCGCGAAGCTGATGCTGCACCCGCGGACCGCTGTGGCCGTGCTGCGGCGTGCGGTCGGGGCGCTCCGGCAGCTGGGCGCCCTCGGGCAGGGGAGCGGTTCCGGTGCTTCCGGTGCTGACCAAGTCACCGCGGCGGTGGACGCCGTCGGCGGGTGGCCCGTGGACGACGAGTTCCGTGCGGCGACGGCGGGGCTGAAGCGGGCGGAGCTCGTGGCGGCGCTCGGCGGGCCGCTGCGGTACGTGCACGGGCGGCTCGGCACGCGGTAGGCGGGCCCGGGCGGCGAGTGCCGTTCTGACGTCGGACGCCCCACGGACCCGCTGGTCCGTGGGGCGTCGCCGTGCGGTGCGGTGCGGCGCGGGGCGGCTCGATGCGTGCGTGCGTGCGTCCGGCGCCGGCGTGGCTCGATGCGGGTGCATGATCCGACACGACACCGGGCGATCGACGCGTGCATCGTCGCTCGATGCACGCGTACCGGATGCCTGCGCATGCAGCGACGTCCCACGTGTCGAACGACACGTGGGACGTCGCTGCATGCGTGTGCCCGCGGCGCCTACGCCCCGCGGCGCTCCACCTCGGCCCAGAAGCGCCGGCTCCGGAAGTACGCCGCCGGGCCCTTCGGGAACCCGCGGAACTCGTGGTACGCCAGCGAGCGCGGGATCGTCGTCGTCGAGGCCTCGGTCAGCGTCTCGGGCGCGGCGTCGCGGCGTCCGGCGAGCCGGGACACGAGCTGCTTCAGCTTGATGCGCCCGGCACGGGGGAGCAGACGCCCGAGCACGAGTGCGTGCCGTCGGTCCTTCGCGATGAGCTCGCACATCAGCGCCGTGAAGCCGACGCCGTTCGAGTGCAGCTGCCCGTGCAGCCCCTCGAGGTCCGGGCGGTGCCGGTGGTGCACGACGGCCTTCGGCTCGAAGCCGATCTGCCCGCCGCCCCACAGGATGTCGATGAAGATCGCCAGGTCCTCGCCGCCACGGGCGGGGACGCCGGCGCCGAGCACGGGGTCGAACCCGCCGACGCGGTCGAACGCGCTGCGCCGGACGGCCCAGTTCGCGCCCGCGCCGTAGCCGCCGATGCCGTAGACCGCGAAGTGCTTCTTGACCGTGCCGTCCGGCGAGACCGCCGAGGCCTGCGCGTGCCGCATCACCCCGGGGACGTCGTCCGGGACGATCGTCACCGGGTCGAAGGTCCGCTCGCCGCTGAAGCCGCCGTAGTACGCCTCGTACCAGATCTGTGCGGGGGTCTCGAGCTCGGCGGGCAGGATCATCCCGGTGACCGCGTCCACCTCGGGCTCGCGGACGAAGCGGGTGCCGATCATCCGGAGCCACTGCGGGTCGACACGGACGTCGTCGTCGGTGAACGCGATGACCTCGCCCGAGGCCGCCGCGACGCCGGCGTTCCGACCGGCCGAGCAGCCGGGGCGACGTTCGACGACGAGGCGCACGTCCCGACCGGCGAGCAGGCCGGGCAGCCTGTCGTCCGCGGGGACGGTCACGCGGTTGTCCACGATGACGACCTCGTAGGACGGGTAGTCGAGCGCCGCGAGGTACTCGAGCAGCTTCTCGATGTCCGGGATGCGCGTGACGATGGTCGACACCACGATCGAGATGAAGGGCAGGTCCGCGTCCGGCACGGGGGCCGGTCCGACGGGGGTACCGACCTGCTCGGCGAGGGGCGCGATGGCCCGTTCGGCGTCGGCCGGGTCCGCGGTGAGGAGCACGTCGAGCGTGGTCACCGGGAAGCCGTCGCGGTAGCCGATGACCAGGGCGGAGTCTCCGCTCCCGTCGGCGACGAGCGGCGGGAGCGGAGCGTCGAGGTCGACGCTGACGACCCGGCGCGGGCCGGGGACGGATACGGGTGCGAGCAAGGCCATGACCGCGACGCTACGGGCGCGCGGCGGCACCCGACAACGGCCCGGTGGACCCGTGGCGGGGTTCGTGCGGACTCCCGCATCCGGACCGCTGCGGGTCGGTCCGTGGAGCGGTCGGACCCGGTCGGGAGGCGCGGTGCGGGACGCGTCGACGGGTGTCGGGCAGTGAGCGCTCACCCAGGAAATCAGGGTGAGTCCGCAGGTCACGCTCAGGTCACGGATCCGATGCAACCGGTTGCGTTCGCCCCGGGGCGGGCGTAACTTCCTCCTCCAGCAGGCAGCGTCGCCTGCTCCAGGCAGCGTCGTCGGCATCCCGACCGACGTCTCCTGGTGATCTCGATGAGGAGACAACGCTGTGAAGACAACTCGCGCCAAGGTGCGTGCCGCATCGGTCGCCGGCGTCGCCGTGATCGGCCTCGTGCTGACCGGGTGCTCGTCCGGCGGATCGGCCGGTGGCGGCGGTGACGCCAAGTCGGGCCAGGACAGCCGCGGCCCGATCACGTACGTGCAGGGCAAGGACAACTCCAACGTGGTCCGCCCGTTGATCGAGAAGTGGAACAAGGCCCACCCGGACGAGAAGGTCACCTTCAAGGAGCAGTCCGACCAGGCCGACCAGCAGCACGACGACCTCGTGCAGCACTTCCAGGCGAAGGACGACAGCTACGACGTGGTCGACGTCGACGTCGTGTGGACCGCCGAGTTCGCCGCGAAGAGCTGGCTCACCCCGCTCACCGGTGACATGAAGATCGACACCTCGAAGCTGCTGCCGGCGACGGTGAAGACCGCCACCTACAACGACACGCTCTACGCGGCACCGCAGACCTCCGACGGCGCGCTGCTCTACTACCGCAAGGACCTCGTCAAGACGCCCCCGACCACCTGGGACGAGATGATGAAGGACTGCGACATCGCCAAGCAGGCCGGCATCGGCTGCTACGCGGGCCAGTTCGCCAAGTACGAGGGCCTCACCGTGAACGCCTCCGAGGCGATCAACGGCTCGGGTGGCTCGATCCTCGGCAAGAGCGGCTCGCCGGACGTCGACACCGCCGACGCCAAGGCCGGGCTGCAGAACCTGGTCGACGCGTTCAAGGACGGCAACATCCCGGCCGAGGCGATCACCTACCAGGAGGAGCAGGGCCGCACCGCGTTCGAGGACGGCAAGCTGCTGTTCCTGCGCAACTGGCCGTACGTGTACAACCTCGCCAAGACCGACGGCTCGTCGAAGGTCAAGGACACCTTCGGCATCGCTCCGATCCCCGGCAAGGACGGCACCGGCGCCTCGACGCTCGGCGGACACAACGCGGCCATCAGCGTGTACTCGAAGCACAAGGCGACGGCGCACGACTTCCTCGAGTTCCTGATCTCGAACGACACGCAGAAGTTCTTCGCGACCCAGGGTTCGCTCGCCCCGGTCGTCGGTGACCTCTACACCGACTCGGAGCTCACCGCGAAGCTGCCCTACCTGCCCACCCTGCTGAAGTCGATCCAGTCGGCCGAGCCGCGCCCCGTGACGCCGTTCTACCCGGCCGTCACGAAGGCGATCCAGGACAACAGCTACGCGGCACTCAAGGGCTCGAAGAGCGTCGACGAAGCCGTGAAGGACATGCAGGCGGCCCTGAAGTCCGCCACCAGCAGCGGCAACTAGTCGCGACCCACCGACGGACTGGAGGCGCGTGGCGACCCCGCCCCGCGCCTCCCGTCCGCCCCTTCCTGCGTCCCGACACCCGCCTGAGGAGGCCGTCGAAGTGTCAGCAGCAACCGAGATCCCCGCAGCGATCCCGAACCCCACCGGCATGGAGCCGAAGCGGCGGCGCGGCGGCCTGAACGCCGAGCACGGCCGCTGGGCCGTGTACCTGATCGGCCCGACGATCGTGCTCCTCGCCATCGTCATCGGCTACCCCGTCGTCAGCGCCGTCATCCAGTCCTTCCAGCTCGACCAGGGCCTCGACAAGGCGACCGGCCTGTTCGTGCAGGGCGGCTTCGCCGGCATCACGAACTACCTGCACTGGCTCGGCCAGCGGTGCGGGGAGACGACCTGCCCGCCCGGCAGCCTGGGCTCACAGTTCTGGGTCGCGATGGGCAACACGTTCTTCTTCACCGTGGTGACCGTCGCACTCGAGACCGTCATCGGCGTGTGGATGGCCATCATCATGAACCGCAACTTCCGCGGCCGTGCCCTGGTCCGCGCCGCGATCCTCGTGCCGTGGGCGATCCCGACCGCCGTCACCGCCAAGCTCTGGTACTTCATCTTCGACGCGAACGGCGTGCTGAACCACGTCATCGGGCACCAGGTCCTCTGGTTCTCCGGTGAGTGGGCGTCCCGCTGGGCGATCATCATCGCCGACACCTGGAAGACCACGCCGTTCATGGCGCTGCTGATCCTGGCCGGCCTGCAGCTCATCCCGGACGAGGTCTACGAGGCCGCCAAGATGGACGGCGCATCGACGATGCAGCGGTTCTGGAACATCACGCTGCCGCTCGTGAAGCCCGCGCTCATGGTCGCGGTCCTCTTCCGCGTGCTCGACGCCCTGCGCATCTACGACCTCATCGCGATCATGACCGGCGGTGGCGGCGGCTCCGGCAACGCCACGGTGTCGCTGTCCGTGCTCGTCGTCGACCAGATCCGGCAGGGGTTCAACTCCGCGTCGGCCCTCTCCACCATCACGTTCCTGGTGATCTTCCTCGTCGCGTTCGTCTTCGTCCGGTTCCTCGGCGCGAACGTGGTGCAGACCCAGGCAGCCCAGCAGAAGGGTGAACTCCGATGAGCATCGCCGCCGACCGACCCCGTGCCGGGGCCCGGAGCCGTGACCGCGAGGTCGACCGCTCCGAGGTCCGCGTCCAGCGTCACACCGGACAGCGCCTGCGCACCGGCGTGCAGGCCGTCGTCATCGCGGTCTGGTGCCTGCTGCCGTTCTACTGGATGGTCGTCACGAGCTTCCGCGACGTCGGCTACACCTTCGACCCGACGCCGTGGTTCACGCACGTCACGCTCGACAACTACACGACGGCGTTCTCGACCGCCCTCGGCAACCACCTCGGGCGGGCGCTGCTCAACAGCGTGTTCATCGGCGGCGTCGTGACGATCATCGCGCTGCTCGTCGGGACGAGCGCGGCGTACGCCCTGGCCCGCCTCGAGTTCAAGGGGAAGTCCCTCATCGCCGGCGCGATCCTCGCCGCGTCGATGTTCCCCGGGGTCGCCCTCATCTCGCCGCTGTTCCAGCTGTTCACGGACATCGGGTGGATGGGGACGTACCAGGCGCTCATCCTGCCGAGCATCTCGTTCGTGCTGCCGCTGACCGTCTACACGCTCGCGTCGTTCTTCCGGGAGATGCCGTGGGACCTCGAGGAGGCGGCCCGCATCGACGGCTGCACCCGCGTGCAGGCGTTCCGGCGGATCATCATGCCGCTGGCCGCCCCCGCCGTGTTCACGACCGCGATCCTGGCGTTCATCTCGTCCTGGAACGAGTACCTCATCTCGTCCCAGCTCTCGTCGGACGCCACCCAGCCGGTCACCGTCGCCATCGCGTCGTTCGCCGGGTCGCAGCCGCACCAGGAGCCGTACACCGCGGTGATGGCGGCGGGCACGATCGTCACGATCCCGCTCGTCATCCTCGTGCTCGTCTTCCAGCGACGCATCGTGGCCGGCCTCACCGCCGGCGGCGTGAAGGGCTGAGGACCCGTGGCACAGCGAGCTCCGCAGCGGCCGACCACGCGGATCGAGGAGGCCATCGGCTTCGTCGGGACCTTCGGCATCCTCTTCCTCGGCGCCACGGTGTTCTGCGAGGTCACCGGTCGTCCCGCGCTCGGTTGGGCCCTGACGCTCCTGGTGTGCGTCCTCGCGGTCGTCGTGCTCGACCGGTGGCGGATGTCCGTGCTGCGGCGCACCCGCTCGGCCGACGGGATCGGCGGCGCTCCCGCCGGTCCGGCGGCCGCGCGGACGCCAGCCGCACCGACCCCGCGCACCGCACCGGTGGTGCCGGCGAGCGCCGGCCACGTCGGACGCGGGACCCGTCCCGTCGACGGCTGACGCGCCTCCAGGGCGATCCATGGGGATCCAGGAGATCGCGTCCGTCACCGGCCTGTCCAAGTCCACGGTCTCACGCGCGCTGCGCGGGATGTCGAGCGTCGCCGACACCACCATCGTCGAGGTGCGCCGGGTCGCCGACGAACTCGGGTACGTCCCGAGCTCGGCGGCGGCCGGCCTCGCGACCGGACGGCAGCGGGCCGTCGGGGTCGTCGTCCCGGTCATCGACCGGTGGTTCTACGTGAAGGCACTCGGCGGCATCGACACCGAGCTGCGGCGGGCCGGGCACGACCTCGTGCTGTACAACCTCGGCGGACCGGGCGGTGACCGCGACCGGGCCTTCCGGCGGTCGATGCTCCGGCACCGCGTCGACGCCCTCGTGCTGCTGTCGCTCGTCCTCGACGAGACCGAGCGTGCCGAGCTCGAGCTCTCGCAGCACCCGATGATCGTGATCGGCGGGCCGGCGCCTGGCCTCCGGCACGTCGGGGTCGACGACGCCGCCGTGGCGCGGATCGCGGTCGAGCACCTCGCGGACCTCGGGCACCGGGACGTCGCCTACGTCGGCGGGCAGGACGAGGCCGGCATGAACGTCGCCGTGCCGTGGCTCCGGCGGGACGGTTTCGTCGACGCCATGCACGCGCGGGGGCTCGCCGTGCGGGACGGATGGATTCTCGACGGGCGGTTCTCGTTCGCCGGGGGAGCGGACGCCGGGGCGGTGCTCTTCGGTCCCGCGTCGGCCCGCGACCGGCCATCGGCGGTGTTCTGCGCGTCCGACGAGATGGCGCTCGGGGTGCTGCTCGCGGCGTCCCGCGCCGGACTCGCCGTGCCCGAGGACGTCTCGGTGATGGGCATCGACGGGCACGAGTACGGCGCGGTGGTGGGCCTCACGACCGTGGCGCAGGACCCCGAGGCCCAGGGGAGGGCGGCGGCGCGGGCCGTGCTCGCCGAGGTCGACGGCGGGTCGCCCGGGGTGCTGCCCGCGGCGCCGGCGCACCTCGTCGTGCGCGCGACGACGGGGCCGCCGCGGCGGTAGCGGAAGCGGGGCCGGCGCGGCGGGAGCGACGCCGCACCCCGTGTCGAACCAGATGCGACGTTGACGTCGGGAACGTGGTTCGACCTGCGCGACGTCCCCGCAGCCCCACCGCGCGTACGCTCGCGGCATGGAGGTCACCAAGCTCGAACACGCCTGCCTGGTCGTCACGGTGGACGGCTCCCGCCTCGTCGTCGACCCGGGAGGCTTCACCCGCCCCGTCGACACCACCGACGTCGCCGCCGTCGTGGTCACACACGAGCACCCCGACCACGCCACCGCCGAGCAGCTCCACCGCATCGGCGAGCGGAACCCCGACGTCGTCGTCCTCGGTCCGGCCGGGGTCGCCCGGGCGCTCGCCGCAGACGGCATCACGGTCGACGTGGTGACCGACGGTGACCACCGCAGCGTCGGGCCGTTCGCGCTCGACTTCCACGGCACCCGGCACAACCTCATCCACGAGTCCGTCCCCGTCGTCGACAACACCGGGGTGCTCGTGAACGGCGTCCTCTTCCACCCCGGTGACTCGTACACGGTGCCGGGCGTGCCGGTGGAGGTCCTCGCCGCACCGCTGGGCGCGCCGTGGCTCAAGATCGGCGAGGCGATGGACTACGTCGCGGCGGTCGCGCCGCGACGCGCCTTCCCGATCCACGAGGCGACCCTCTCCGACGTCGGCCGCGACATGCACGTCGGTCGCCTCCGCGAGGCGGTCGCGGCCTCCGGGGAGCTGGTGGTCCTCGCCCCCGGCGACAGCCTGACCGTCTGACGGACCGCGGCCGGTCTGGAGGCGCGCCCCACGGCCTCCAGACCGTGCTGCGGTCCGCCGGACGGCCGGCTCAGGGCGACGGCGCGACGGCGTTGCCGGTGACGGCCTCCGGACCGGGTCTCCGTCTGTCGGACGGTCGGCTCTGGGCGACGGCGCGACAGCGTTGCCGGTGACGGCCTCCGGACCGGGTCCCCGTCCGTCGGACGGTCGGCTCTGGGCGACGGCGCGACAGCGTTGCCGGTGACGGCCTCCGAACCGGGTCCCCGTCCGTCGGACGGTCGGCTCAGGGCGACGGCGCGACGGCGTTGCCGGTGACGGCCTCCGGACCGGGTCCCCGTCCGTCGGACGGTCGGCTCAGCGCGACGGCGCGACGGCGCGACGGCGCTGCCGGAGGCGAGCGCCGACGATGCGGTCGAGCGCGAGCGCGTCCCACGGTGCGTGCCGCTCGGCGTCGTTGTCGAAGTACACGTACGTGTCGCGTCCGGCGACGAGGTGGTCGACGACCGTCGTCGCCCACCGACCGAGCGCCTGCGGCGAGTACCCGTCGTGGTACGTCCGCGGTGCGCCGTGCAACCGGAGGTAGGCGATGCGGGCACCGGTGTCGTGGACGAGCCGCGGGAAGTCGCCCGCGTGCGAGTCGACCAGCGCCGTCCGGTGCCGCCGCAGCACGTCGAGGTGCTCCGGCGCCAGGCCTGCCGAGCGCACCTCGAGGACGTGCTCGATCCGGTCGTGCCCGTCGCCGACGAGCGCCGGGGGCTCCGCGACCTTGTCGTCGTGGTGGCTGGCGAGCTCCGCCGCGGCGGCGTGCGTCCGGGGGAGTCGGGCGAGGAAGGCGTCGAGCACCTCGGGGGTGGGCAGCAGCGTCTCCGGGAGTTGCCACAGCACGGGGCCGAGGGCGTCCCCGAGCTCGAGCGGCCCGGAGGCGAAGAAGTTCGCGAGCGCCGTGTCGACGTTGCGCAGCCGGAGCATGTGCGTGACGTAGCGCCCGCCCTTGACCGCGAACCGGAACGGCTGCCCGGCCGTCGCCGCACGCCAGGCCCGGTACCGCTCCGGCCGCTGCAGCGAGTAGAAGGACCCGTTCAGCTCGACCGTCGGGAACCGCGCCGCGACGTGCTCGAGCCACCGGCGCTTCGCGAGCCGCTCCGGGTAGAAGTCACCGCGCCAGCCGTCGTACTGCCACCCTGAGAGGCCGATCCTGAGCGTCGCCGGATGCCCCTCGTCGACCCGCCAGGCGTGTGCGACGGCCTGCTGGTCCCCGGTCATCGACCCACCGTACGCCCGCGCCCCGGGACGGCACACCCGGGCGACACGCCTCGTTTTGGCAGCAGCACGAGGGCTGTGCCATACTTGTCGAGTTGTCGGAACGGCCCCATCGTACAGCGGCCTAGTACGTCGCCCTCTCACGGCGGTAACGCGGGTTCGAATCCCGCTGGGGTCACCACAGGTGGCTCGCCTCCGAGTCCGACAACGAGTGTGCTCCGTCTCGACGGACATGCGGCCCCATCGTACAGCGGCCTAGTACGTCGCCCTCTCACGGCGGTAACGCGGGTTCGAATCCCGCTGGGGTCACCAGCACCACGAAGCCCCCGCTCCGCACGGAGCGGGGGCTTCGTCGTTCCCGTGTCCGGCGGTCCGGTGTCCGCGCGCTCCGGTACGGTGACCGGCGTGGAGTTCCCGGGGGAGGCGGACGACGTCCGAGCGACGTCGTCCTCTCCGGGGTCACCCCGGGGAACGCAGGACCAGCAGGACACCACGCCCCGAGAGGGCTCGCGCGCTCCGCGCGCCACGCCTCACGGAGGAACCGACAGGTCCCCCGGGAACCCCACGCCCCTGTCGGTCGTCGTCGCCGCGCTGGCCGACGCCTTCCTCGCCGCCGGGTCCTGGGAGGAACCAGCACTGCGGGCAGCGGGCTACGACGTCGTCGGTGTCGAGCGGGCGTTCGTCGGCCACGCGGTCGAGGCCGCGCTCGGTGCCTTCCCACGCCCGCCGTCCGACGCGCCGCGTCTGCTCGCCGCGGTCCTCGGCGCCGCGCCGAAGCTCGTCGCACTGCACCGGAGGCGAGCGCGGACCCGTCCCGTCCGGGTCCTCGCGCGGGCGGTGGTCGCGGTCCGCGCCGGACGCCACGTCGAGGGGCCGCTGCTCGTCGACACGCTGCCGGAGCTCGCCCGCGCCCTCGACCTCACCGTCGGCCGGCTGCTCTGGCTCGCCGACACGAGGGGCTGGAACCGTCACGCCGACCCCGAAGGTCCGCTGCACCACTACCGGACGACCTGGGTCGTGCGGCCCGGGCGGACGCCGCGGCTGATCGAGGCTCCGATGCACCTGCTCCGCCAGGCGCAGCGGCGGGTGCTCGACGACCTGCTCGCGACCCTGCCGGTGCACGACGCGGCGCACGCGTTCGTCCCGGGGCGGAGCGTCGTCACGGGAGCGGCCCAGCACGTCGGCGCGGAGGTCGTCGTGACGATGGACCTCACGTCCTTCTTCGCCTCGGTCCGGGCACCGAGCGTCCACGGGGTCCTGCGCCGGGCGGGGCTGGCCGAGCCGATCGCACACGTGCTCACCGGGTTGTGCGTCCACGACGTGCCGGCCCACGTGCTCCGGGCGATGCCGAGCGACGGTGCCGGCTCGCTCGACGAGCGGGTCGCGCTGCGGCGGGCTCTGGCACGACCGCACCTGCCACAGGGTGCCCCGACCTCGCCGGCCCTCGCGAACCTCGTGCTCCGGCACCTCGACGCGCGGCTGGCCGGGTGGGCCGCCTTGGTCGGCGCGACGTACACGCGGTACGCCGACGACCTGACGTTCAGCGGGGGCACGCCACTGGCGGCACGGATGGACGCCTTCGTCGCCGGAGTCGCTCGCATCGTGCGCGACCAGGGGTACGCGGTGAACCCGCACAAGACGCGGGTCCGGCGTCGCGGGGTCCGCCAGACGGTCACCGGCATCGTCGTCAACGACCGGCTCTCGCCCGGTCGTGCCGAGGTCGACCGGCTGCACGCGGTGCTCCACAACTGTGTCCGCTCCGGCCCCGCATCGCAGGACCGCGTCGGCCATGCGGACTTCCGCGCGCACCTGCTCGGGCGGATCGGCTGGGTCGGGCAGACACATCCGGCGCGCGCAGCGCGACTGCGCGCGGAGTTCGACCGTATCGACTGGCGCTGACGACCGGCGCTCCCTACGTCCGTGCGGTCGGCGCGACGGTCAGCGCGTCTGCCGTCCCGTCAGCGGTCCGGTCAGCGCGTCGTCCGTTCGACCAGCGGTCCGGTCAGCGCGTCGGCGAGCCGGTCGGCCGCGCCGGGGTCGGCCTCGGCCAGGAAGAGCGACGGCTCCACGAGTTCGACCTCGAGCACGAGCGACGAACCGTCGTCGGCGCGGACGAGGTCCACACGGGCGTACGGCAGCACACCGAACCGCTCCGTGACGATCCGCATCGCGGCACCGGCGACCTCGACCTGCTCCGTGGACGCACGGTGTGGAGCGGTGGTCTCGGGCGCGAACAGGTCCTCGATGACGGCGGCCTCGGGCAGGGCGACGCGCTTGCTCGCGGCGTGGCTGTACCGCCCGCCGAGGAACACGAGCGGCCACTCGCCCTCGATCGGCACCGACGCGACGAACGGCTGCACGAGCACGACCTGACCGTCCGCGTGCAAGGACGCGACGTGGGCTGCGGCCGCCGTGTGCTGCGTCGGCCCGAACGAGGCGGCACCGCGGCTGCCCGCACCGACCGCGGGCTTCACGACGAAGCGTCCCGGTGGGAACTCCGGCACGGTGCCGGGCGGCACGAACCGTGTCGGCGTGACGGGCACGCCCGCCGCCTCGAGCTCGCCGAGGTACCGCTTGTCCGTGCTCCACAGCACGGCCGGCAGCGGGTTCACGAGTTCGGTGACCGCGTCGACCCGGGCGAGCCAGGCGACGAACTCGTCGAGACGGTCGTCGTAGTCCCAGGTCGAGCGCAGTGCGACCCGGTCGAAGGTCGACCAGTCCACGGCGGGGTCGTCCCAGTCGACCACCCGCACCGCGACCCCCGTCCGACCCAGCGCGGCGAGGGCGGCGGTCTCGTCCTCGTCGAGTCCGCGAGCGGCGGCGGTGGTCACCCAGGCGAGCGTGGAGATCGTCATCCGTCCAGTCTGCCGCGAGTGCGGCGCCGGTCGAGCGGGCCTGCGTCGTGCTCGCTGTGCCAGGCTGACGGGGTGACCAGCGCCGTGCAGCTCATCCGCTCCGCCCGCCTCAGTGGCGTCGCCGAGTACGCGTACGCCGCGACCGCGCCCGCGGACGCCCGCCTGGTCTTCCTCGCCGGCGCATGCCCGCTCGACGACCAGGGTCGCACCGTCGCCGTCGGGGACCACCGGGCCCAGGCGGCGCAGTGCATGGCGAACCTCGAGACGGCGCTCGCAGCGGCCGGGGCAAGCCTGTCCGACCTCGTGCACACCCGGGTGCTGGTGGCCTCGGACGAGCAGGCCGACCTCGTCGCCGCGTGGCAGGTCGTCCGCGCAGCCATGGGGGACCACGACGTCCCGAGCACCCTGATGGGCGTCACCGTCCTCGGCTACGACGACCAGCTCGTCGAGGTCGAGGGCATCGCCGCGGTCCGGGACTGACCGCCGTGCACCGCGACACCGGCGAACGTCCCCCGCACCTGCGCTGGCGCTTCCTCGCGCTCGTCGCCCTGGGCGGCGCGATCGGCACCGGCGTCCGGGCGCTCCTCGCCGCCGCGCTCCCCGCGGTCCACGGGGTCAGCTGGACGATCCTCGCGATCAACGTCGCCGGGGCGTTCTGCCTCGGCCTGCTCCTGGAGGCGCTGGCGCAGCCGGGCCCGGACACCGGTCGACGTCGCTCGCTCCGGTTGTTCGTCGGCACCGGCGTGCTCGGCGGCTTCACGACCTACTCGACCCTGGCCGACGACACCGCACAGCTGCTCGACGGAGGGCGGTGGGGCGCCGGCGCCGGGTACGCGCTGCTGTCCGTCGTCCTCGGGCTGGTGGCCGCGGCGGCGGGCATCTGGGTGGCGCACCGTGGCCGACACGTCGGGGCTGCACGGAGCACACTCCACAGCGACGCGACGGGGGAGCCCCGGTGAACCCGCTCCAACTGCTCCTGGTGTCCCTCGGCGGCGGCGTGGGGGCAGCGTTGCGCCTCTGGCTCGACGGCGTGGTCAAGGCGCGGGTCAGCCGGTTCCCGCTCGGCACGCTCGTCATCAACGTCTCCGGATCCCTCGTGCTCGGCTTCGTCACCGGCCTCGGCGGGGCCGGCGTGCTCGGCCCCTCGGCGGTCGCGGTGCTCGGGACGGGCATGATGGGCGGGTACACGACGTTCTCGACGGCGAGCGTCGAGACCGTGCAGCTCCTCCGTTCCGGCAAGACCCGGACCGCCGTCCTGTCCGGCCTCGGGATGCTCGTCGTCTCGGTCGGCGCAGCCGCGCTCGGCCTGTACCTCGGAAGGAACACATGACCTCGGAACGCCCCGGCGAACTCGTCCTCGTCCGCCACGGAGAGACGGAGTGGTCGAAGAGCGGCCAGCACACCGGCCGCACCGACATCCCGCTCACCGACCACGGCATGGAGCAGGCGGAGCGGGCCGGTCGGTACCTGGCGGACCGGTCGTTCGCGCTGGCGCTGTCGAGCCCGCTGCAGCGCGCGCGCGAGACCGCGCGGCTCGTCGGGGTCGACCCGGAGCTCGACGAGGACCTGTACGAGTGGGACTACGGCGCGTACGAGGGCCTGACCACCCCGCAGATCAAGGTGCAGCGCCACGGTCCGTGGGACCTCTGGACCGACGGTGTGCCGGCCGGGGACACCCCGGGCGAGAACGCGGCCGAGGTCCGTGTCCGTGTCGAGCGCGTGATCAACCGCGCCCGTCCCGTGCTCGCCGAGGGCCAGGACGCCATCGTCGTCGCGCACGGCCACGTCCTGCGCGCGCTCGGTGCCGCGTGGATCCGGCTCGCACCGCAGGACGGCGCCGTGCTGAAGCTCGGCACCGCGACGGTGAGCACGCTCGGCTACGAGCACGGCCGCCCGGTCATCGACTCCTGGAACGTGACCCCCGGCGCCTGACGTCGTCGGGCGGGAACCGGACCGGAGCAGCCCGGCGCCCGACCCGCGGGCTCGGCGCCTGCCCGGTGCATCCGTCACGCACCCCGGCGGAGACGTCGCACCCCGCCACATCGGGGTGCGACGTCGTGACCGGGGTGCGAACGCGCCGAGCGGCGACGCCCGCCCAGCCCGCGGCGGACGGACGGGCGGGCGGGAGGCGAGCGGCGACGCCCGCCCGGCCCACGGGCGGACGGGAGGCGCGGTGCGGGCCCGCCACGCGCCTCCCGTCCGTCAGACGGTGCGGATCGCGCTCGTGGCACCGAGCGCGCGCCCGCGGCGCCGCTCCACCGCGCGGCCGACGACGAGCAGCGCCACGCTGACGAGGGCACCGAGCAGCGTCTGCGCGATGCGGTCGAGCGCCAGGAGCTCCGGCGCCTCGGGCAGGCTCAGCCACGAGACCGCCAGCGCGAGCGGCGTGAGGAACAGCAGCGTCACCGCGTAGTGACGCGCGACGAAGATCTCCGCGAAGAACTGCCCGACGACCGCGATGAGCACGATCCACCAGGCGCCCGGTTCGAGCAGCAGGATCCCGACGGCGATCACGGTGCCGCCGATCGTGCCGACGAAGCGCTGCACGGCGCGGACGACCGTGTGCCGCTGCCGGATCGCCGGGAGCGTGGACACGAGCGCGACGACCGCCCAGTACGGGTGCCCGAGCCACGGGATCGTCTCGGCGATGCCGCCGGCGACGAGCGCGCCGACGACGTTGAGCGCGATCGTCTCCCAGACCGCCGGGGTGCGCAGGACCGCGAGCGACCGGTGCTTGCGGGGCGCGATCGGTCGGAAGACGTGCGGTGCTCGGGGGTGCAGGACACGCCGGATGACACCGCCGGACATCGCCACGAGCCACGCCCAGGCGACCGAGCCGACGATGATCGTCGCCACCAGCGGGACGTCGGCGGGCCGGATCGGCACGAGCGCGGAGACGCAGAACGCGAAGACCTGGAAGATCGGCTGCGCCGGGATGGTCTGCAGGGCGCTGAGCGTGCACACGGCGACGACGAGCACGACGACGAGGCCGGTCGCCTGCAGCCAGAGCGGGGAGCCCGCGAGCGAGACGGCGATGCCCGCGGCCATGCACAGCGCCTGCAGTGCCCCGGCGACCCCGGTGGTCGTCGCACGCTGCCGGTAGGGCTCGGTCGCGCCGAAGATCGCGGTGAACCCGGCGAACATCGCGAAGGCCGCGTACCCGGGGAGGCCGAGTGCGATGAGCAGGGCGAGCGGTGCGCCGCCGGCGATCGCGGCGCGTGCTGCGCCCTCGAGGTTCACGGTCCGGGTCGAGTGCGCAGGTGTCGTCATGTCCCGACCATCCTCCCACCGCGACGGGTGTCGTCGACCCGGGTCGCGCCTCCAGGCGCTCGCCACCGGCGGTCTGGAGGCGCGCGGCGGGCCCGCCACGTGCCTTCCCTCCGCAGGGACGCTCCTTGGTATACCAACCTGCTAGACTCGCCGGACCGACCGCGACAGCGGTGCCGCAACGTCAACGAGGAAGGGCCGGGCCGATGGGAAAGACGCTCGCCGAGAAGGTGTGGGACGACCACGTCGTGGTCAAGGGCGAGGACGGGAACCCCGACCTCCTCTACATCGACCTCCACCTCGTGCACGAGGTGACCAGCCCGCAGGCGTTCGACGGGCTCCGCCAGGCCGGGCGCCCGGTGCGGCGTCTCGACCTGACGATCGCGACCGAGGACCACAACACCCCGACGCTCGCGATCGACCGCCCGATCGCCGACCCGACGAGCCGCACGCAGATCGAGACCCTGCGTCGCAACTGTGCGGAGTTCGGCGTCCGCCTGCACTCGCTGGGTGACAAGGAGCAGGGGATCGTGCACGTGGTCGGCCCGCAGCTCGGCCTGACCATGCCCGGCATCACGGTCGTGTGCGGCGACTCGCACACCTCGACGCACGGGGCGTTCGGCGCGATGGCGTTCGGGATCGGCACGAGCGAGGTCGAGCACGTCCTCGCGACGCAGACCCTGCCGCTCAAGCCCTTCAAGACGATGGCGATCACGGTCGAGGGCACCCTGCGTCCGGGCGTCACGGCGAAGGACATCATCCTCGCGGTCATCGCGGAGATCGGCACCGGTGGTGGGCAGGGCTACGTGCTCGAGTACCGCGGTTCGGCGATCCGCGCGCTCTCGATGGAGGGCCGGATGACGATCTGCAACATGTCGATCGAGGCCGGAGCCCGCGCGGGCATGGTCGCCCCCGACCAGACCACCTACGACTACGTGCAGGGCCGCGACCACGCCCCGACGGGCCAGGATTGGGACGACGCCGTCGCCTACTGGGACACCCTGTCGACCGACGACGACGCGGTGTTCGACGCCGAGGTGTTCATCGACGCCGACGAGCTCGAGCCCTTCGTCACGTGGGGCACGAACCCCGGCCAGGGCGTCTCGCTGTCCGAGTCCGTGCCGTCGCCCGACTCCTACGACGACCCGAACGACCAGGCTGCGGCGCAGCGCGCGCTCGACTACATGGACCTCGCCGCCGGCACGCCGATGAAGGACATCGCCGTCGACGCCGTGTTCATGGGCTCGTGCACGAACTCGCGCATCGAGGACCTCCGGGCCTTCGCGTCGGTCATCCGGGGGCGCACGAAGGCCGACGGCGTCCGGGTCATGGTCGTGCCGGGGTCCGCCCGGGTGCGGCTCGAGGCCGAGGCTGAGGGGCTCGACAAGGTGTTCACCGACTTCGGTGCCGAGTGGCGCTTCGCCGGCTGCTCGATGTGCCTCGGCATGAACCCCGACCAGCTCGCGCCGGGGGAGCGCTGCGCCAGCACCTCGAACCGCAACTTCGAGGGCCGGCAGGGCAAGGGCGGCCGCACCCACCTCGTGTCGCCGCTCGTCGCCGCCGCCACCGCCGTGCGGGGCACGCTCTCGAGCCCGTGGGACCTGGAGACCGACGACGCGCTGGCGTCGGTCACGGACACCGAGACCGCCACCACCGAGGGGACCTTCTGATGGACAAGATCACCACCGTCACCGGGATCGCCGCGCCGCTGCAGCGCTCGAACGTCGACACCGACCAGATCATCCCGGCGGTCTACCTGAAGCGCGTCACGAAGACCGGCTTCGAGGACGCACTCTTCGCGGGCTGGCGGCAGGACCCCGACTTCGTGCTCAACCAGCCCGTGTACCAGGGCGCGCAGGTGCTCGTCGCCGGTCCGGACTTCGGCACCGGCTCGAGCCGTGAGCACGCCGTCTGGGCGCTCCGCGACTTCGGGTTCCGGGTCGTCGTCTCGCCTCGTTTCGCGGACATCTTCAAGGGCAACGCGGGCAAGCAGGGCCTGGTCACCGCGATCGTGACCGAATCGGAAGTCGAGCGGCTCTGGGCCGAGATCGAGCGGAACCCGGGGGTCGAGGCGACGGTCGACCTGGCGGCCCAGCGCGTGTCGCTCGGCGCGGTGGACGTGCCCTTCGAGATCGACGCTTACACTCGTTGGCGGTTGATGGAAGGGCTCGACGACATCGGGCTCACCCTCCGTGACGAGACCGCGATCACGGAGTTCGAATCACGCCGCTCCCGTTGGCGGCCGAAGACATTGCCGGTGAAGTAGTGAACTCTCTCGTACAGGACGCAGCAGCCGCAGGGGCCCGCGTCGGGCTCAAGTCGGACGAGATCGTCATCCGCGGCGGCAAGCCGCTGGTCGGACGCATCGAGGTCCGCGGCGCGAAGAACCTCGCGACGAAGGCCATGGTCGCGGCGCTGCTCGGCGACACCCCGTCCATCCTCAGGGACGTCCCGGACATCTCGGACGTCAAGGTGGTCCGCGGACTGCTCGAGGTGCACGGCGTGCGGATCACCGACCCTGCACGAGGCGAGCTCATCCTCGACCCCGCGAACGTCGAGTCGGCGCACTTCGCCGAGATCGACGCGCACGCCGGGTCGAGCCGTATCCCGATCCTGTTCTGCGGGCCGCTGCTGCACAAGCTCGGTGAGGCGTTCATCCCCGACCTCGGCGGCTGCCGCATCGGCGACCGACCGATCGACTTCCACCTCGACGCCCTCCGGGCCATGGGCGCGGTCGTCGACAAGCAGCTCAACGGCATCCACCTCACGGCGCCGAACGGCCTCAAGGGCGCGTACATCGAGCTGCCGTACCCGAGCGTCGGCGCCACCGAGCAGGTCCTGCTCTCGGCCGTCCTCGCCGAGGGGGTCACCGAGCTCCGCAACGCCGCGATCGAGCCCGAGATCATGGACCTCATCGCGATCCTGCAGAAGATGGGCGCCATCGTCTCGGTCGAGCCGAACCGCGTCATCTTCATCGAGGGCGTCGAGTCGCTCCGCGGCTACACGCACCGTGCGATCAACGACCGCAACGAGGCCGCCAGCTGGGCCTCCGCCGCGCTCGCCACGAACGGCGACATCTTCGTCGAGGGCGCGAACCAGCAGGAGCTCATGACGTTCCTCAACGTGTTCCGCAAGGTCGGCGGCGGGTTCGACGTCCAAGAGGACGGCATCCGCTTCTACCGGGAGCGCGAGACGCTCAAGCCGGTCGTCATCGAGACGGACGTGCACCCGGGCTTCATGACCGACTGGCAGCAGCCGCTCATCGTCGCGCTGACCCAGGCCGAGGGCGAGAGCACCGTGCACGAGACCGTGTACGAGAACCGCTTCGGGTTCACGGACGCCCTCAACGAGATGGGCGCGGACATCGTCGTGCACAAGGAGGGGCTGCCCGGTCACGACCGTCGCGTCGCGCGTCGTCCCTTCGAGCAGGCGGCGGTCATCACCGGCCCGACGAAGCTGCACGGCGCGAACGTCCGCGTCCCCGACCTGCGCGGCGGGTTCAGCCACCTCATCGCGGCGCTGACCGCCGAGGGCGAGTCGCACATCACGAACGTCGGCATCATCAGCCGCGGGTACGAGCACTTCATCCCGAAGCTGCGCAAGCTCGGCGCCGACTTCGACTTCGCGGGTTAGACCCGTGTCGCGTTCGTCGGGTCCGACGGACCCGTCGCTTCCGTCGTCGGGCGGCTCCGGTGACGGTCTGGAGGCGCGTGGCGCGTCCGCCTCGCAGGTGTCGACGGGCCTGCCGAACCCGGGGCGCCGGTGGCGCCGCGAGGAGCTGAACACCGCCTTCCGCATCACCGCATCGGTCGTGATCCCGGTGTTCCGCTTCACCGCGCGGTACCACTGGCACGGACCGAAGCGCCTGCCCGAGGGCGGGGCGTTCGTGCTCGCGCCGAACCACTTCACGAACATCGACCCGCTCGTGGTGGGCACCGCCGTCTGGCTGTCCCGCCGCGCGCCGCGCTTCCTCGCGAAGGCGTCGCTGTTCACGGTCCCGGTCTTCGGCAAGCTCATGTCCGGCATGGGGCAGATCCCGGTGGAACGCTCCGGGCGGACGCGCATCAGCGACCCGCTGGGCGGTGGCAGGTCCGTCATCGAGCAGGGCGGCGCGATCATCGTCTACCCCGAGGGCACCCTCACGCGTGACCCCGACCTCTGGCCGATGCGCGGCAAGACGGGCGCGGTGCGGATCGCGCTCGAGAACGACGTGCCGCTCATCCCGATGGCCCACTGGGGCACGCAGAACATCATGGCGCGCTACGGCAAGAAGCTCCGGCTGTTCCCGCCGTCGCGCGTCGACGTCATCGTCGGCGACCCGATCGACCTGTCCGCCTACCGTGGGCGCCCCCTCGACCAGCAGACCCTCGTCGCCGCCACCGCGGTGCTCATGCAGCGCATCACCGAGCTGCTCGAGGAGCTGCGCGGTGAGCAGGCCCCCGCGAACCGCTGGGACCCGGCGGCCAACAACCAGAAGGAGACCGGGAAGTTTGAGTGACCAGCGCCCGGGCCTGCGCCCGCACGACGACCACCCGGACCCCGTCGTCGCCGCCCCCGGTGCCGTCGACACCGCCGCCATCCGCGTCGTCATGCAGTCGACCGACAAGCCGCGCGTCGCCGTGATCGGTGCCGGCAGCTGGGGGACGACCTTCGCGAAGGTGCTCGCCGAGGGTGGTGCCACGACGGTCCTCTGGGCACGTCGGCCCGAGGTCGCGCGCGAGATCACCGAGACGAAGCGGAACTCCGACTACCTGCCCGGCATCAACCTGCCGCGCACCCTGACGGCCTCGACCTCGCTGTCGGCGGTGCTCGACGGGGCGGAGCAGGTGTACGTCTCCGTGCCCTCGCAGTCGCTGCGCTCGAACCTGTCGGCCATAGCGCCGCTGCTGCCCGAGGGTGTGCCGGTCGTCAGCCTCATGAAGGGCGTCGAGAAGGCCACCGGCCTGCGGATGAGCGAGGTCCTGCACGAGGGGCTCGGCATCGACCGCGACCGCATCGCCGTCGCCAGCGGTCCGAACCTCGCGCTCGAGATCGCCCGTCGGCAGCCGACCGCCGCGGTCGTCTCGTCGACCTCGCTCGACACCGCGACCGCCGTGGCCGCGGTCGCGACGAACCCGTACTTCCGTTCGTTCACGAACACCGACGTGATCGGTACCGAGTTCGGCGGCGTGCTGAAGAACCTCATCGCCGTCGCGATCGGCATCGTCGACGGCGTCGGGTACGGCGAGAACACGAAGGCGTCGATCATCACCCGTGGCCTCGCCGAGATGACCGACTTCGCGGTGTCGCTCGGTGCGCAGCCGTCCACGCTGTCGGGGCTCGCCGGCCTCGGCGACCTCATCGCCACGTGCCAGTCCCCGCTGTCCCGGAACAACACCGCCGGTCGGCTGCTCGGGCAGGGGTACCGGTTCGACGAGGTCGTGCGCCAGATGAACCAGACCGCGGAAGGACTCGCCTCGGTCGCGCCGATCCTCGAACTCGCGGCGGCGAACGGCGTCGACATGCCCATCGTCGGTCAGGTGGCCGAGGTCCTCGCCGGTAGGCTCGACCCGCGCAACATCGCGCCGCACCTCACCGAGACCGACGAGCCCCAGGGCGAGTGACGGTCCGGTCCCGAACCGAGAGAGGCCTGCCGTGCCGACCATCGCCGAAGGCGCTCCCATGACCACGACCACGGTCGCCGTGCTGTTCGGCGGACGGTCCAGCGAGCACGAGATCAGTTGCGTGACCGCCGGCGGCATCATGGACGTCGTCGACCGGTCCGAGTACGAGATCGTGCCCATCGGCATCACCAAGGACGGCGCCTTCACCCTGCAGTCGGACGATCCGGCGCAGTGGCAGCTCCGCGAGGGGGCGCTGCCGACCGTCCCGGACAACGGCACACGAGTCGCGTTCCCGACCTCGCCGGCGTCCCGTGACCTCGTCGTCTCCCACCCGGACGGCACCATCACCACCGTGCCCGACGTGGACGTGGTCTTCCCGATCCTGCACGGGCCCTTCGGTGAGGACGGCACGATCCAGGGCCTGCTCGAGATCGCCGGGTTGCCGTACGTCGGCGACGGGGTCCTCGCGAGCGCCCTCGCCATGGACAAGCACGTCGCGAAGGCCGTCCTCGAGCACGCCGGACTCCGGGTCGCCCCGTGGACCACCGTGCTCCGCCGCGAGTGGGCGGCCGACCCGGTCGACGTCGCCGAGGTCGTCGCTGCACACGGGTGGCCGCTGTTCGTGAAGCCCGCCCGCGCCGGGTCGAGCATGGGCGTCTCGCGCGTCGACGACCCGTCGCAGCTCGGGGCCGCGATGGACCTGGCGTTCGAGCACGACTCGAAGGTGATCGTCGAGCCCCGGGTGATCGGCCGCGAGGTCGAGGTCGCCGTGCTCGAGGGTCGCGACGGCGTCCCGCGCACGAGCCTGCCCGGCGAGATCGTCGTCGCCGAGGACGGCTTCTACGACTTCGCGTCCAAGTACCTCGGCGGGGACGAGTCGCTGCTCTGCCCGGCGCCCCTCACCGAGGCCGAGACGGACGAGATCCGGTCGATCGGGGCCCGCGCGTTCGAGGCCATCGGCGGCGCGGGACTCGCGCGCGTGGACTGCTTCCTCACCGACGACGGGTTCGTCGTCAACGAGGTGAACACGATGCCGGGCTTCACGCCGCTGTCGATGTACCCGCGGTGCTGGGCGGCGTCCGGGGTGTCCTACGGCGAGCTCGTGACCGAGTTGATCGAGCTGGGGCGCGCGGCGGTCCGCTGACGCGCGCCGGCCGCTGCGTGCGCTGCGCGTGCGCCTCGGTCGACCCGAGTCTCGGCCTGAGCGACACTCCTCGCGCCCCGTCGCCCGAGACCTGTCGCTGGTCCCGAGTCTCGACGGCGGCCGCCCGGGTCTCGGGAGGACCCAGCGGCGTCAGCCCTGCACGTCGGAGGGGTCGAGGCAGCGGTGCCCGTCCTTCGGGAGCGTCGACACGGCGTCCGAGAGGTCCTGCACCACCGACGGCGTCGCCTTGGTCGTGTCGATGACGACCTGCACGGCCGGTGACCGGCCGAACGACGTGTAGACGATCTGCTTCCCGCGGTCGTCACGGATCCAGTCGACCCCGCCCTGCGAGAAGCACGGCAGGTCCGACACCGTCGGTACGGCGACGCCGCAGTGGTAGACCACCGCCTCGGGGTCGCCCCAGGCCGCGGTGGACTGCGCGTTCGTGTTCCGCAGGTCGTACTTCGAGTCGACGACCGCGGGCAGCCTGACCTGCGCGGAGGCACACGCGGCGTCGTTCGCGGAGGGTGCGGGAGACATGGCGACGGCGTTGGTGCACCCCGTGAGGCCGGCGGCCAGGGCCACGACGACGCCCGCGATCGCGATCTTCCGGGAGGGGCGGCGCACGGTGTCCATCGACGTCCAGGCTACCGTTCTCGTGTGGACGCGACGTACGACGCCTGGGCCGGACCCACCGTGGGACAGGTGGGCGAGCTCGCGGTGCTCGACCGCATCGTCCGGCGGCTGCCCGCTGGTGCTCCGCTGGTCGGACCGGGTGACGACTGCGCGGTCGTCGCTGCTCCGGACGGCCGGTTCGTCGTGACGACGGACATGATGGTGCACGGCCCCGACTTCCGTTGGGCCTGGTCGTCGCCGGCCGACGTCGGCTGGAAGGCCGCGGTCACGAACCTCTCGGACGTCGCGGCGATGGGTGCGGAACCGAGCGGCCTCGTGATCGCCCTCGCCGCACCGCAGGACACCCCGGTCGCCGTGCTGGAGGCCTTCGCCGACGGTGTCCGCGAAGCGGTCGATGCCCTGGCGCCCGGGTGCGGAGTCGTCGGCGGCGACCTGTCCACCTCCGCGACGTTCACGGTGTCGGTCACCGCCTTCGGGGACCTCGACGGTCGTGCCCCGGTGCTCCGGTCGGGCGCACGGGTCGGCGACGTCCTCGCGGTGTCCGGTGCGCTCGGGCCCGCTGCCCGGGGGCTCGGACGGCTCTTCCGCGAGGGGGTCGACGTGGACGGGGAGCCGTCCCGCGAGGCCGTGGTCGCGAGCGGAGCGGACGCCGACCCGGACGTGGCACGGCAGCGGCGTCCGGTCCCGCCGATCGCCGACGGGCCGCTCGCTGCCGGTGCCGGTGCCACGGCGATGCTCGACCTGTCCGACGGGCTCGCGATCGACGCCGGACGGCTCGCCCGGGCCAGCCGGGTCACCCTCGAGCTCGACGCGCCGGACGTCGCCGAGGTCGCGCTCGATCAGCTCGCGCTGCACGGCGGCGAGGACCACGGGCTGCTCGCGACGTTCCCCGCCGGCACGGCGCTGCCGGGAGGCTTCCGGCGCATCGGCGTCGTCCGCGACCGCGCCGAGGCCGACCTCGTGCGGGGCGGCGAGGCCGTCCCGACCACCGGCTGGGACCCCTACGCCGACTGGGACGGCGCCGCGGGCTGACCCGGCCCCGCGTCCCGCGCCCCGCGCCCCGCGCCGCGGGCGGCGGGCGGCGGGCGCTACACGCTCGCGGGCACGGCCTCCCACGCCACGGTCTCGCCGTAGCTCCGCTTGCTGAACGGCTCGAGCCCCGCCGGCCACGTCGGCTCGGGGGAGCGCTTGCTCCGCTCGACCACCACGACCGCGTCCCGCGTCAGCTTCGGCACGAGCGCCTCGAGCACCTCGCCGAGCTCGTGCTCGGTGACGTCGTACGGCGGGTCGATGAACACGAGGTCGAAGGTCCGCACGGTCCCGCGCAGGTACCCGAGCACGGGCTGCGGCTGCACGTCGATCCGGACTCCGGGCACCCGCTGGAGCACGGCCTTCGCGTTCGCCCGACATGCCTGCGCCGCTGCCGATGCACGGTCGACGAGCACGATCTCGGCCGCACCGCGCGACGCCGCCTCGAGCCCGAGGGCGCCCGTGCCCGCGTAGAGGTCGGCGACCGAGGTGCCGTCCACGAGCCCGCGCGACTCCAGCGACGAGAACAGCGCCTCGCGCACGCGGTCGCTCGTCGGGCGGGTGCCGGACTTCGGCACCCGGAGCGTCGTGGAACCGGCGGCACCGGCGATGATGCGGGTCATGCAGCCACCGTAGCGGGCATGGCGACCTCGTCTGGGTTCTCCACAGGCCGGTCTGGAGGCGCGGGGCACGTCGGCCGTGCCGGGTACCGTTGACGCGTGGTCACCTCCGCGAGCCCCGCACCGGCGGCGACGCCGGACCTCGGTCCGGCGCCCCTCGACGCCCGGCTCAGCGGTGTGCTCGGCGGACGCACGGCGAGCGCGATCGAGAAGGCCTTCGGCTACCGGACGGTGGGTGAGTTCCTCGAGCACGCGCCGCGCCGCTACGCCGAGCGGGGCGCACTGACGGCACTCGACTCGCTCGCGATCGGCGAGTCCGTGACCATCGTGGCCGAGGTCGTCGACGTGCGCGAGCGGACCATGCGCGCCCGCCGTGGCTCGATCCTCGAAGCGAAGATCGGTGACGGCAAGGGGCTGCTCACGCTGACCTTCTTCAACCAGGGGTGGCGGACGAAGGACCTCGTGCCCGGTGCGCGTGGCATCTTCGCGGGCAAGGTCAGCGACTACCGGGGCGCGCGGCAGCTGGCGCACCCCGACTACGAGCTGTTCGACCGCGACGACCCACGCGCGACCGCCGACCCCGAGGACGAAGAGGCGATCCGGTGGTCCCGGCAGCCGATCCCGATCTACCCGGCGACCGCATCGCTGTCCTCGTGGCAGATCGCCAAGTCGATCGGCATCGTGCTCGACACGCTGCCCGACGTCCCTGACCCGATCCCGGCGCGTGTGCGCACCCGGCTCGACCTCGTGCCGTTCCGACGCGCGCTCGAGCTGCTGCACCGGCCCGAGAAGGTCGCCGACTTCAAGCGCGCGCAGGACGCCCTCCGCTACCGCGAGGCGTTCGTGCTGCAGACGGCCCTGGTCCAGCGCCGCATCGCGGCGCGAGCGACCGCCGCGACCCCGCGCACGGCGTCGCCCGGCGGGGTGCTCGAACGGTTCGACGCCTCGTTGCCGTTCACGCTGACGGACGACCAGCGCGCGGTGGGGGACGAGATCGCGCACGACCTCGCGGGTGACTGGCCGATGCACCGGCTCGTGCAGGGCGAGGTCGGGTCCGGCAAGACCCTCGTGGCGATCCGCGCGATGCTCACGGTCGCCGAGTCCGGCGGGCAGAGCGCCCTGATCGCCCCGACGGAGGTCCTCGCCGCGCAGCACCTCCGCTCCATCGTGAAGTTCCTCGGGCCGGACCTCGCGGCCGACCTCCGACCGGTGATCCTCACCGGGTCGCAGTCGACCGACGAACGTCGCCGGGCCCTCCTCGCGGCGGCGTCCGGTAGCTCGCGGCTCGTCGTGGGCACGCACGCCCTGCTCGGGGACCGGGTCGACTTCGCCGAGCTCGGCCTCGTGGTCGTCGACGAGCAGCACCGGTTCGGCGTCGAGCAGCGCGAGGCCCTGCGGGCGAAGGGCTCGACCCCGCCGCACGTGCTCGTCCTCACCGCGACGCCGATCCCGCGCACGGTCGCGATGACCGTGTTCGGCGACCTCGACGTCTCGACGATCACCGGGTTGCCGTCCGGCCGCGCCGGGGTGGAGACGTTCGCGGTGGGCCTGGCCGAGCACCCGGGGTGGGAGGGCCGCATCTGGAGCCGGATGGCCGAGGAGCTCGCAGCCGGCCGGCAGGCGTTCGTGGTGTGCCCGGCGATCGACGACGCCCACGCCGAGGACGACGGCGAGCCGGACCCGGACGCCGACGACGACGAGACACCGAAGCGCGCCCCGGCGACCGTGCTCGCGACCGCCGAGCGGATGCGCGCGATGCCGGTGCTCGACGGACGCCGGATCGAGGTCCTGCACGGCCGGATGACGGCGGACGAGAAGGACCGCGTGATGACCTCGTTCGCCGCCGGGGACGTGGACGTCCTCGTGGCCACGACGGTGATCGAGGTCGGCGTGGACGTGCCGAACGCCTCGATGATGGCGGTCCTGGACGCCGACCGCTTCGGGGTCTCCCAGCTTCACCAGCTCCGGGGGCGCATCGGTCGCGGTCAGTACGCGGGCGTGTGCCTCCTCGTGACCACGGCCGAGGCCGAGACGACCGCCCGCGAGCGGGTCGACGCCGTGGCCGCATCGGACGACGGCTTCGAGCTCGCGCGCGTGGACCTCGAGCTCCGGCGCGAGGGCGACGTCCTCGGCGAGCGGCAGTCAGGCGGCCGGAGCTCGCTCAACCTGCTGCGCGTGGTCGAGCACGCCGACCTCATCGTCGACGCGCGCGAGGAGGCCGAGCGCGTGCTCGGACCCGACCCGCAGCTCGAGGGGCACCCGGCCCTGCGTGAGGCCCTGGCGCGCCGGCTGGACGACTCCGACGCGGCGTTCCTCGGCAAGAACTGACCACAGCCGCCGACGGCGGGGCACCGGTAGCGTGGCGGCCATGGCGCAGATCGCGGTGGTCCCCGGTTCCTTCGACCCCGTCACCCTCGGACACCTCGACGTGATCGGGCGGGCGGCGAAGCTGTTCGACGAGGTGCACGTCCTCGTCGTGCACAACCCCGACAAGAAGCCGGCGATGTTCCAGGCCGCCGACCGGGTGCGGCTGATCCAGGAGTCGCTGGCCGAGGTGGGCGCGCCCGGCTCCGTGCGCGTGGGGGAGTGGACCGCCGGGCTCCTGGTCGACTACTGCCGTCAGGTGGGCGCCTCGGTGCTCGTCAAGGGCGTCCGGTCGGGCGAGGACGTCGCCTACGAGACGCCGATGGCGATCATGAACCGGCACCTGGCCGACGTGGAGACGGTGTTCCTGCTGCCGGAGGCGTCCCGGGCGCACGTGTCGAGCTCGCTCATCCGGCAGGTCGCGACGCTCGGGGGCGACGTGACGCCCTACGTCCCGGCCGCGGTCGCGACGGCGCTGCAGGAGCACCTCGCGCACTGACCACCGGTCGGCGAGGAGCCGGTCCGCCACGCCACGCCGGACCCGCCCGCCTCGACTCGCGGGCCGGAGCGCGCTAGGCTTGACGATCGTGTCTTCCCCCGTGAACAGCCCCTACGCCCTGCGCGTGCGCGATCTCGCGCACCGGCCGGGCGAGATGCGCGAGCACACGCTCGACATCACGGTGCCCGACGCGATGGGTGCCGGCGTCATCAGCGTGCGCGAGGGCGCCGAGATGCAGATCGACGTGCGGCTCGAGGGCCTGCACGAGGGTGTGCTCGTCTCCGGTCACGCGTCCGCCGAGGCGGTCGGGGAGTGCTCGCGCTGCCTGATCGAGATCAGCGAGCCCGTCGAGGTCGATTTCGCCGAGCTGTTCGCGTATGATGCCTCGGAGGATTTCGACTTCTTCGTTCACGATGACCACGTGGATTGTGAACAGGTCGTTCGAGATGCGGTGGTGCTGGCGCTGCCGTTCCAGCCGGTCTGCCGACCGGACTGCCCAGGACTCGACCCGGTGACGGGTGAGCGCCTGGCCGACATCGGCGAGCAGCGCGCTCACGAGGTCGTGGACCCGCGGTGGGCTGCACTGGGTGCCTTCACCCCGAGCGACTCCGCCCCCGACAGCACCGACGACACCCAGACCACCGAGGGTCAGGTGCGGTCCGACGCCGACCAGGCCGACTGACCGCCGCGCCCTCGCCCTGACCACCGACCAACCGAAAGAGAACCACCATGGCCGTTCCCAAGCGCAAGCAGTCCCGTGCCAACACGCACGCCCGTCGTTCGCAGTGGAAGGCCGCGCCGGTCCAGCTCGTGAAGACCATCGAGGGCGGTAAGGTCACCTACAGCCTCCCGCACCGCGCGAAGGTCGTCGAGGACTCGGCCGGCACCCCCCTGTACATGGAGTACAAGGGCCGCAAGGTCGCCGACGTCTGATCGGACAGCACGCATGGCATCGACGTCCGGCGCCGCGGGGTCCCGCCCCGTGGGGCCGGACGTCGTTCGTCTGCGGAGCATGCTCGGGGTCGACATCGACCCCGAGCTGCTGCAGCTCGCCCTGACCCACCGCTCGTACGCGTACGAGCACGGTGGCATCGGGCACAACGAACGCCTCGAGTTCCTCGGGGACTCCATCCTCGGCCAGGCCGTGACCGTGAAGCTCTTCCGGTCCTTCCCCGACCTCGACGAAGGCGACCTCGCCAAGCGGCGTGCCAGCCTCGTCTCGACGGTCGCCCTCGCCGAGATCGCCCGCATGATCGGGCTCGGCCAGTACCTCCGGCTCGGCAAGGGTGAGGAGCAGACGGGTGGCCGCGACAAGTCGTCGATCCTGGCCGACACCGTCGAGGCGGTCATCGGCGCGACCTACCTGTCCGCCGGCCCCGACCCGGCGACGGAGCTCGTGCTCCGGCTCGTCGAGCCGCTGCTGATCGACCCGGACCGTTTCGGTGCCGCGATGGACCCGAAGACGAGTCTGCAGGAACTCGCGTCGAGCCTGTCGCTCGGCAACCCGTCGTACCGGGTGACCGAGGACGGCCCCGACCACGACAAGACCTTCCACGCGACGGTCGTGCTGCAGGGTGAGGACGTCTCGACGGGCAGCGGGTCGAGCAAGAAGACCGCCGAGATGGCCGCTGCGCTCCAGGCGTGGACTCGACTCTCCGGCCGGGCGGCCTGACCGCGTGCCCGAACTCCCCGAGGTCGAGGTCGTCCGCGCCGGCCTCGAACCCGCCGTCGCCGGCGCCCGGGTGCTGCACGTCGATGTCGTCGACGACCGCGCCCTGACCCGGCACGACGGTCCTGCCGAGGACTTCGCCGAGCGGCTCACCGGTCGGACGATCGCCGCCGCCGTCCGCCGCGGGAAGTTCATGTGGTTCCCGCTGGAGCCCGGAGCCGGTGCCGACGGCAGCGAGCGCCCCGAGGCACTCGTCACCCACCTCGGCATGAGCGGCCAGGTCCTGCTCCGACGCGGGAGCGACGTCGCACCCACGGTCCCGCAGACCGAGGCGGACGCCGTGACGGACTCCGACGGCGGGACCGCCCACGAGCCCTCCCGCCACCGCCGCATCCTCATCGAGGTACAGCCTGCGGGCACCGACCGCACCGGCGCTCCCGAGCGCCCCGTCGCCCTCGAGTTCGTCGACCAGCGCACCTTCGGCTCGATGGCGATCGACGCCATGCTCCCGACGGTCGACGGCGCACCCGCCGGCTCGGCGGGGTCGGTGGACACCACGGACCCGGACGCCCCCTGGCGCCGGTGGATCCCGAAGCAGGTGTCGCACATCGCCCGCGACCCGCTCGACCCCGCCTTCGACGACGACCGCTTCGCCGCGATGGCCCGGAAGCGCTCGAGCGGCATCAAGCGCGTCCTGCTCGACCAGGGCGTCATCAGCGGCATCGGCAACATCTACGCCGACGAGTCGTTGTGGGCGGCGAAGCTGCACTACGACCGCCCGGCGGACCGACTGCCGCGCGCGTCGCTCCAGCTGCTGCTGGCCGAGGTCCGTGCGGTGCTGGGCCGTGCGCTCGAGGACGGCGGCACGAGCTTCGACGCCCAGTACGTCAACGTGAACGGGAAGTCCGGGTACTTCTCGCAGCGCCTGAACGTCTACGGGCAGCAGGGGAAGCCGTGCCCACGGTGTGGCACGACGATCGTGCGCGAGGCCTTCATGAACCGGTCGAGCCACATCTGCCCCGTGTGCCAACCCGCTCCGCGGCGTCGCTCGCGTTAGCCTGACGCCAACCAGAGCGACCGGAGCCCCGCATGTACTTGAAGAGCCTCACCATCAAGGGGTTCAAGTCCTTCGCGCAGCCGACGACGTTCGCGTTCGAGCCCGGTGTCACCTGCATCGTCGGCCCGAACGGCTCGGGCAAGTCGAACGTGGTCGACGCCCTGGCCTGGGTGATGGGGGAGCAGGGCGCGAAGACGCTCCGCGGCGGCAAGATGGAGGACGTCATCTTCGCCGGCACCTCCACCCGCGGTCCGCTCGGCCGCGCCCAGGTGCTCCTCACCATCGACAACACCGACGGACTCCTGCCGATCGACTACTCCGAGGTGACGATCTCCCGCACGCTGTTCCGCAACGGCGGCAGCGAGTACGCCATCAACGGCGAGAACTGCCGGCTGCTCGACGTGCAGGAGCTCCTCAGCGACACCGGCCTCGGCCGCGAGATGCACGTGATCGTCGGGCAGGGGCAGCTCGACAAGGTCCTGCACGCGACCCCCGAGGACCGCCGCGGCTTCATCGAGGAGGCTGCGGGCATCCTGAAGCACCGCCGCCGCAAGGAGAAGACGCTCCGCAAGCTCGAGGCGATGCAGACGAACCTGACGCGCCTGTCCGACCTCGCGGGGGAGATCCGCCGGCAGCTCAAGCCGCTCGGACGCCAGGCCGAGGTGGCCCGGAAGGCGCAGTCCGTCGCCGCCGTCGCTCGCGACGCCAAGGCCCGCATCCTGGCGGACGACGTGGTCCGGCTGCGCCGCGAGCTGCACGAGCACCAGGAGATCGAGACCGGCCGGAAGTCCGAACGGATCGTGCTCCAGGAGCGCCTCGAACAGACGCGCGTCCGGCAGCAGCACGTCGAGCAGAGCATGGTCGGCGACGACGTCGACCGGGCACGCACCGTGGTGCACCGACTGGAGAGCGTGCAGGAGCGGCTCCGCGGACTGTCGAGTCTGGCGAACCAGCGCCTGATGTTCCTCGCGCAGCAGGCCGATGCCCCGCAGCAGGGCCCGACGATCACGCCGGAGCGCGTGCAGGGCGTCCGCGACGAGGCCGACCGGCTGGACGCCCGCGCGACGGAGATGGCCGGCGGCATGGCGGCTGCGGCGCAGACCGTCCGTGACGCCCGTGCCGGGCTCGACGCCCTCGACGAGCAGATCGCCGCGCAGGCCGCGCTCGTGTCGCAGCACGACCTCGAGGCGCAGCGACTCGCCAGCGCCGTCGACGTCGCCCGGTCGAAGCGCGGGTCGTCCGTCGCCGACCGGGAGCGTCGCGAGCGCGCCCTCGCCGAAGCGGGGGAGCGTGCCGACCGTGCCGCCGCGGCCCTGGCGGAACTCGGCGCGGACCCCGGCGAGGGCGTCGACGAGGAGGCGCTGGCCACCGCCGTCGAGACCGCCCGCGCCGAGCAGGAGTCCGCGCAGGCCGCGCGAGACGAGATCCGCGACCGACTGCACGCCCTCGAACGCGAGCGCGACGCGCTGGACGCCCGGGTCGCCGCGCTCGGCATGTCCATCGACGTCCGCGACGGCTCGCAGGCGCTGGTCGAGGCCGGACGCGACGGCATCGTCGGTCGTCTCGCGGACCGGCTGACGGTCGCTCCCGGGTTCGAGGCCGCCGTCGCCGTCGCCCTCGACGGGCTCGCCGACGCCGTGCTCGCGGAGGACCGCCGGGTCGCGTTCGACGCGGTCGCGCACGCCCGCGCCGCGGACCTCGGCCGCATCGACGTCGTCGTCGCCGACGCCACCGGTCCGGCGCCGACCCTGCCCGCACAGCTCCCCGCCGGCGTGCGACGCGCGCTCGACGTGGTGCAGGGTCCGCCCGCCCTCGCGGCCGTCCTGCGGGACACGCTGGTCGCGGAGTCCGACGCGGTCGACCTGGAGGCGGTGCTCACCGCCGCCCCGCACGCCACCGTGGTCACGACCTCCGGTGACCTCGTCCGTGCGGTCCGCATGACCGGCGGCGGGGAGCGAGTGACTTCGCGCATCGAGCTCGCCGCGGAGCGCGACGCGGCCCGTGTCCGTCGCGACGCGGTCGCGACGGACGCGGCGGACGCGGCCACGCGCCTCCAGACCGCTCGGACCGCCGTCGAGGACGCGCGCCGGACGGCGGACGACGCCGACGCGGCTGCCCGCGCGCACGCGCGCGCGACCGCCGAGTACGACCGGACCAGCGCCTCCACCCGGGCGAAGGCGGAGAACGCCGTCGCCGAGGTGGCGCGCCTGCGTGCCGCGCTGGCCGAGACGGACGGCGCGGTCGAGGCCGCGGACGCGGCCCTCACCGAGGCCGAGGCGGCGCACCGCGCGTTCACCGAGCGTCCGCGTCCGACGGTCGACGCCTCCGGCCGCCCGGCGCTCCAGGACGCGCTCGAGGCCGCGCGTGCCAGCGAGATCGAGCAGCGCATCCAGGTCGAGACGGTGCGCGAGCGGGTCCGCTCCGAACGACGGCGCGCCGATGCGCTGCAGCGCCAGCTCGAGGCCGAGCGGGCCGCAGCCGAGGAAGCCGCACGGCTCGCAGTGGTCCGGCGTGGGCAGATCAGGGTCGCGGAGCACGTCCTCGCCGACCTGCCCGGGCTGCTCGCGGCGGTGGACCGGTCGCTCGCCGAGGCGCGGGTGCGACTGGCCACGGAGGAGTCCGAGCGGTCGAAGCGCAACGTCGAGCTGCAGACGATCCGGAACGAGGAGCGCGAGCTGCGGGACCGGCTGCAGACCGTCACGGACGGTGTGCACTCGCTCGAGATGGAGATCTACGAGAAGAAGCTGCACGTGTCGGGCATCCTCGACCGCGCGCAGAGCGAGCTCGGGCTCGTCGAGTCGGTGCTCGTCGCCGAGTACGGGCCGACCGTGCCGGTGCCGGTGGACGTGCTCGTCGACCCGCGGGTGCTCGCGCGGAGGCACCGCGAGGCGGAGCGGGCGCGGGCAGCCGCCGCGGCGGCGGGCGGCGACGGCACCGTCCCGGACGCCGGGGACACCGCGACCGACGTCGACGACGCCGCGGCGGACGACGCCGCAGCGATCGGCCTCGACGCCGACGACGGCACCGACGCGGACCTCGTGGACGCCGAGTCCACGCTGCCCGGCGGCCCCGCGCTGCCCGAGTTCGACGCCACCGACGATGTCGACCTCGCCGACGTCGAGACCGTGCCCTACGTCCGCGCCGAGCAGGAGCAGCGCCTCGCAGCGGCCGAGCGCGACCTCGGCCGGCTCGGCAAGGTGAACCCGCTCGCGCTCGAGGAGTTCCAGGCGCTCGAACAGCGGCACGCGTTCCTCACCGAGCAGCTCGAGGACCTGCAGAAGACCCGCACCGACCTCATGACGATCATCGACGAGCTCGACACGAAGATGCAGACGATCTTCGAGTCCGCGTTCCACGACACCCGCGAGGCGTTCGACGTCATCTTCCCGATCCTGTTCCCCGGCGGCTCCGGATCGATCGCGCTGACGAACCCGGACGACCTGCTGCACACCGGCATCGAGGTGCAGGTCAGGCCCGCCGGCAAGAAGATCGACCGGCTCACGCTGCTGTCCGGTGGCGAGCGGTCCCTGGCGGCGGTGGCGTTGCTCGTGGCGATCTTCACCGCGCGCCCGTCGCCGTTCTACATCATGGACGAGGTGGAGGCGGCGCTCGACGACGCCAACCTCGGGCGCCTGCTGACCGTGTTCGAGCGGCTCCGGGAGTCGTCGCAGCTCATCGTGATCACGCACCAGAAGCGCACGATGGAGATCGCCGACGCGCTGTACGGGGTGTCGATGCGGCAGGACGGGGTCTCGGCGGTGGTCGGCCAGCGCGTGCAGCGCCGGCAGGCGGAGCCGGCCGACGCGGTCGCCGACGCGGACGCGGACGCGGCGGTCGCGTAGCGCCGCGCCGCCGCGGGGCGCCACGGCGCGCGGCACGACCTCACGCGCTGAGCGACACGTCACGCGCCCACGGCGCCGTGACGTGTCGCTCAGCGCGTGAAGTCCGACGAACCGGGCCACGGACGGGAGGCGCGGTGCCAGCTGGCACCGCGCCTCCCGTCCGTTGCGGACGACGACTACTTCGCGTCGGCCTCCGCCGCCTCGCGCGGCTGCCCCGTCGGGGTGAGCCCGCGCTCCTGCCGCTTCTTCGACACGACGAGCGAGGCGATCGTGGCCACGGTGATCGTCAGCGCGATGAACGTCAGCGAGAACCAGATCGGGATCTCCGGCGCCCACTCGATGTGCTCGCCGCCGTTGATGAACGGCAGCTCGTTGACGTGCATCGCGTGGAACACGAGCTTCACGCCGATGAAGGCGAGGATGACGGCCAGGCCCTGCCCGAGGTAGATGAGGCGTTCCAGCAGCCCCGCGATGAGGAAGTACAGCTGGCGGAGCCCGAGCAGCGAGAACGCGTTCGCGGTGAAGACGATGAAGGCGTCCTGCGTCAGGCCGAAGATCGCGGGGATGGAGTCGAGTGCGAAGAGCACGTCGGTGAGGCCGATCGCGACCATCACGAGCAGCATCGGGGTGAACAGGCGCTTGCCGTCGACGCGGGTCGTCAGCCGGTCGCCGTCGTAGTCCTTCGAGGTCGGGATGATGCGACGCAGGATGCGGATGAGGCGCGAGTCGCCCTCGGACGCATCGTGCTCACCGCTGCCGCGGGCCTGCGACCACGCGAGCCAGAACAGCAGCGCGCCGAACAGGTAGAACACCCACGAGAAGTTCTCGATGATCGTGACGCCGAGGGCGATGAACACGCCGCGGGCGAGGAGCGCGATCGCGACACCGACGAGGAGGACCTTCTGCTGGAACTCCTTCGGCACCGCGAAGCTCGACATGATGATGAGGAAGACGAAGAGGTTGTCGACGGACAACGCCTTCTCGGTCAACCACCCGGCGAAGTACTCACCACCGGCTTGGCCGCCGCCGAACACCAGCACGCCGACACCGAACAGGATCGCGAGGCCGATGTAGAACGCGGACCAGAACGCGGATTCGCGGATGTGCGGCACGTGCGGCGTGCGGACGTGCGAGTAGAAGTCGAACACGAGCAGCGCGAGGATGCCGGCGATCGTGAGGAGCCAGACATAGAGGGGAACGTCCAACGGAGGTCCTTCAGGTTCGGGGCGCACCGCGGGAAGCGGGTACGCCGATGCCTGAAGGTCTCTTCCGCCGTGTCGACCGAGTGGTCCGACACGACCGGCGTCCCGGGCCTGGATCGTCCCAGACCGTACTGACGGGTGCGCCGAAGTGGAGTACTCCCCTTCAGCACCCAACGATACCGGGCACGGCACCCATCCGCCGCGCTCTAAGCTGGGAACATGGCGAGTACCTGGTCACTGTCCTCCCGGCTGCGCGGGCTGTTCCAGCGCAAGACGATCGACGAGACCACGTGGGACGACCTCGAGACCGCGTTGATCGGCGCCGACTTCGGCCCGGACATCACCGAGGAGGTCGTCGAGGACCTGCACGCGCGCGTCGACCGGTACGGCACCACCGACCCGGCCGACCTGCAGCGCATGCTCCGCGAGGTCCTCGAGGAGCGCCTGTCGAAGCTCGACACGACGCTCAAGCTCAGCAACCGGCCCGCCGTCGTGCTCGTCGTGGGCGTGAACGGCGTGGGCAAGACCACCACGATCGGCAAGTTCGCGAAGTTCCTCAAGACGTACGACCGCACGGTCGTGGTCGGCGCAGCGGACACGTTCCGCGCGGCCGCCGTCGAGCAGGTCGCGACGTGGGCCGAGCGTGCCGGAGTCGAGGTCGTCCGGCCGTCGCAGCCCGGCCAGGACCCGGCGTCCGTGGCGTACCAGACCGTCGAGAAGGCCATGCGCGACGGCACCGAGATCGTGGTGATCGACACCGCCGGCCGGCTGCACACCAAGGCCGGGCTGATGGACGAACTGTCGAAGATCAAGCGCGTCGTCGAGAAGCAGACCGAGATCGCCGAGGTCCTGCTCGTGCTCGACGCCACCACCGGGCAGAACGGGCTCGCGCAGGCGCAGGCCTTCATCGAGGGCGCCGGCGTCACCGGGCTCGTCATCACGAAGCTCGACGGGTCCGCCAAGGCCGGCTTCGTGCTCAGCGTGCAGGAGAAGACGGGCATCCCGATCAAGCTCATCGGACAGGGCGAGGGCATCAACGACCTCACCGGCTTCACGCCGCACGTGTTCGTGCAGAACCTGGTCGGCTAGCGACCGAGCGAACGCGATCGTCCCGCAGCGAGTAGCGTCTCGGACGGCCCGGGCACCCGCTCGGTCTCGTTCCAGGGATTGGAGACCCTCATGCCCGCACTGCTGATCATCGCGATCATCGTCGGCCTCGTCCTGCTCTTCAGCGGCATCTTCGTCGGTGCGCTGAAGTTCCTGCTCTGGGTGGGCATCGTGCTCATCCTGCTGGCGGTCATCGGCTGGCTCCTCCGGAGCATCCGCGGCCGCGCGTAGCGACCGACCGTCGCGTCCCGACGCGACCACCTGACACACGGGAGGCGCGGTGCCGGCTGGCACCGCGCCTCCCGTGTGTCGTCGGCCGTCTCCACCGCCTCACACGGCCTGCCGTCCGGGCGACGCGTCGAGCAGGTGCGCCAGGTGCGGCGGGACGGTCCCGCCGCGCGCCACCGTGGCGCGAGCCCAGAGGCGGCCGGCCCGGTAGGACGAGCGCACCAGCGGCCCGGCGAGCACCCCGGCGAACCCGATCCGTTCGGCGACCTCGCGGAGCTCGACGAACTCCTCCGGCTTCACCCAGCGGGCGACGGGCAGGTGTCGGGGCGACGGGCGGAGGTACTGCGTCAGCGTGATGATGTCCGTCCCGGCGTCGAACAGCTGGTGCAGGGCGTCCTCGACCTCGGCCCGCTCCTCGCCCATGCCGAGGATGAGGTTCGACTTCGTCACGAGCCCCGCGTCGTGCCCCTGCGTGAGGACGTCGAGCGAGCGGTCGAAGCGGAAGGCCGGTCGGATCCGCTTGAAGATCCGGGGGACCGTCTCGACGTTGTGCGCGAAGACCTCGGGGCGGGCGTCGAAGACCTGGCCGAGCTGGTCCGGTCGGCCGTTGAAGTCCGGCACCAGGATCTCGACGCCGGTGCCGGGCGACTGCTCGTGGATCTGCCGGATGGTCTCCGCGTAGAGCCAGGCGCCGCCGTCGTCGAGGTCGTCGCGGGCGACGCCGGTCACGGTCGCGTACCTGAGTCCCATCGACACGACCGAGTCCGCGACGCGGCGGGGCTCGTCGCGGTCGAGGTCCTCGGGCTTGCCGGTGTCGATCTGGCAGAAGTCGCACCGACGGGTGCACTGCGAGCCGCCGATGAGGAACGTGGCCTCGCGGTCCTCCCAGCACTCGAAGACGTTCGGGCAGCCGGCCTCCTGGCACACGGTGTGCAACTGCTGCTCGCGCACCAGCCCGGAGAGCTCACGGAAGGCCGGACCCTGCGTGGCGCGTGTCTTGATCCACGCGGGCTTGACCTCGATGGGGGTCTCGGCGTTGCGGGCCTCCACGCGCAGCATGCGGCGGCCCTCGGGGGCGATGGTCATGCGGTGACCTCCTGTCGTGTGCGGTCGTGCATGGCGTCGTACGCGCGCTGGATGCCGGGGCCGACGAGCGCGGCGGCGTCGTCGACGGTGACCGTGCGTGCGGCTGCGCGGGAGAGCGTGGTGACGCCGGCGTCGGCGATGCCGCACGGAACGATCGCGGCGTAGGCGTCGAGCGCGTTGTCGCAGTTCAGGGCGATGCCGTGGCTGGACACCCCCTCGGCGACGTGCAGCCCGATCGCGCCGACCTTGTCGTGCGCGGCCCCCGCCGCGCCGGTCGGGTCGGCACCGCCGTCGGCGGCCGTCCCGACCGGGCGGGGGACCCAGGCGCCGCTCCGACCGGGCACCCGCTCGGCGTGCACGCCGAGCGCGGCCGCCGCGTCGATGAGGACCTGCTCGAGGGCGCGCACCCAGGCCACGACGTCGAGCGGCTCGGCGAGCCGGACGACCGGGTAGGCGACGAGCTGCCCCGGCCCGTGCCACGTGATGCGGCCGCCGCGGTCCACCTCGACCACGGGGGAGCCGTCGGTGGGCAGGTCGCCCGGCTCGGTGCGGCGGCCGGCGGTGAAGACGGACGGGTGCTCGCAGAGGACGACCGCACCGGGGGAGCGCCCCGCGACGACGTCGGCGTGGAACGCGCGCTGTACGGCCAGGCCGTCCGGGTAGTCGAGGACCCCGGGCCAGCGGATGATCTCCAGTTCCGGCATGCCAGCACCGTACCCCCGTTGTTGGACGGCGTCCAACAACCCCTGGTCTCCAGCGCAGAGGCCGCCATGGCCGGGGCGGTAGGATCGACGGATCATGGCGCAATTCGGCTCACTCTCCGATCGGCTGACCGAGACCTTCCGCAACCTGCGGAGCAAGGGCCGGCTGACTCCGTCCGACGTCGACGGCACCGTCCGCGAGATCCGCCGGGCCCTGCTCGACGCGGACGTCGCGCTCGAGGTCGTCAAGTCCTTCACCGCCTCCGTCCGGGAGCGTGCGCTCTCCGACGAGGTCAACAAGGCGCTCAACCCGGCCCAGCAGGTCGTCCAGATCGTCAACGAGGAACTCGTCGGCATCCTCGGCGGGCAGCAGCGCCGCCTCGAGTTCGCCAAGCGGCCGCCGACGGTCATCATGCTCGCCGGCCTCCAGGGCGCGGGCAAGACCACCCTCGCGGGCAAGCTCGGCAAGTGGCTCAAGAAGGACGGCCACACCCCGATGCTCGTCGCCGCGGACCTCCAGCGGCCGAACGCGGTGCAACAGCTCCAGGTCGTCGGCGAACAGGCCGGCGTGCACGTCTTCGCGCCGGAGCCCGGCAACGGTGTCGGCGACCCGGTCAAGGTCGCCAAGAACGCGATCAAGGCCGCCGTCGACCAGCAGTACGACACGGTCATCGTGGACACCGCCGGTCGTCTCGGCGTCGACGCCGAGCTGATGAAGCAGGCGGCGAACATCCGCAAGGCCGTCGACCCGGACGAGGTCCTCTTCGTCATCGACGCGATGATCGGTCAGGACGCCGTCGTGACCGCCCGTGCCTTCCAGGAGGGCGTCGACTTCACCGGCGTCGTCCTGTCGAAGCTCGACGGCGACGCCCGCGGTGGTGCGGCGCTGTCGGTGGCGAGCATCACCGGTCGTCCGATCATGTTCGCGTCCACGGGTGAGGGGCTCGACGACTTCGAGCCGTTCCATCCGGACCGCATGGCGAGCCGCATCCTCGACCTCGGCGACATCCTGTCGCTCATCGAGCAGGCGCAGTCGGCGTTCGACGAGGACGAGGCCCGCAAGGTCGCCGAGAAGATCGCGACCGACTCCTTCACGCTGAACGACTTCCTCGAGCAGATGCAGCAGCTCCGCAAGGCCGGGTCGATCAAGGGCATGCTCGGCATGCTCCCGGGCGCCAAGGGCATGCGCGAGGCGCTCGACAACTTCGACGAGGGCGAGATCGTCCGCACCGAGGCGATCATCCAGTCGATGACGAAGCAGGAGCGCGAACTCCCGAAGCTCCTCAACGGCTCCCGTCGCCTCCGCATCGCGAAGGGCTCTGGCACGACCGTGACCGAGGTCAACGCCCTCGTGAACCGGTTCGAGCAGGCCGCGAAGATGATGAAGACCGTCGCACGGGGCGGCGTTCCGCAGATGCCGGGCATGGGACCGATCCCGGGCATGCACGGCGGCAAGAAGAAGCAGCAGCAGGCCGGCGGCGCGAAGAAGAAGAAGGTCGGCAACCCGGCCAAGCGCGCGGCGCTCGCGTCCGGCGCGGCCGCGCAGCCGCAGCAGCAGGCGCCGAGCGGGTCGGGCTTCGGCTTCGGCGGCGCCAAGGGCACCAAGGCGCCCACCGAGGAAGAGATGCAGTCCCTGCAGAAGTTCCTGGGTCGCTAGACGCGACCCCCTGACGGACGGGAGGCGCGGTGCCAGCTGGCACCGCGCCTCTCGTCCGTCCACCGCAGCGTCTAGAGCGACTCGCGCAGCTCCGTCACCAGGTGGCGGACCACGGCGCGCAGGTCGCCGCCGTTCTCCTGGGCGACGATGAGCTGGCGCTGGTACGACGCTCCGTCCGCGATCATCTGGTCGAGGTGGTGCAGCTCGTCCTGGCAGCCGAGGCGCTCCGCGATCGGGTCGAGCCGCTGCACGAGGTCGTGGACCTCGTCGGTGACGAGCCGCTCGTCGCCCGCGGCGTTCGTGATGATCTCGGCCTCCATGCCGTACCGGGCCGCGCGCCACTTGTTCTCGCGGATGAACCACGGCTGCATGCTCGGCAGGGTCTCACCGCGGTCGAGTCGGTCGGACAGGGCGGTGACGAGGCACTGCACGAACGCGGTGACCGCACCGACCTCGTGCAGGGTGGAGATGCCGTCGGAGACCCGGTTCTCGAGCGTGCCCCAGCCCGGTGACGGGCGGATGTCCCAGCGGAGGTCCTTGAAGCCGTCGATGACACCGGTCTTCGTCAGGTCGTCGACGACGCCCTCGAAGCCGGACCAGGCCTCGATCTGCGGCGGGAGCCCGCCGGTGGGGAGCTGCTGGAACATCAGGGCCCGGTTCGAGGCGTACCCGGTGTCGGTGCCGCCCCAGAACGGACTCGACGCGGTGAACGCCTGCAGGTGCGGGACGTAGGCGAGCATCGCGTTCATGATCGGGACGGCCTTGTCGCGGTCGTCGATGCCGACGTGCACGTGCACGCCCCAGATGAGCATCTGCCGACCCCACCAGCGCGTCCGGTCGATCAGCGTCGTGTAGTGCTCGCTGTCCGGCGTGATCTCCTGCTGGTCCCAGACCGCGAAGGGGTGCGTGCCGGAACACATCACCTGCGCGTCGAGCGGCTCGGCGGCGTCCACGACCTCGCCGATGATGCCGGACAGCTCGGCGGTCGCGTCCCGCACCCGTTCGTGCACGCCGGTCACCACCTCGACCGTGTTGGTGAGGAGTTCCTCGGTCACCCGGTCGTGGTCGCCGAGGCGTTCCTGCACGGCCCGGATGACGGCGGGCGCCCGCGGCGTCAGGTCGCCCGTGTCGCGGTCGACCAGCGGCAGCTCCCACTCGACGCCGATGGTCGACGGGTGGGATTCTGTGAAGCGGATGTCCATGCGGCCATCCTGCCCGGTCGGTCGTCGGTGGTGCACAACGAACTCGACGGCCGGTCGTGCACCTCGCGTCAGCGAAAGTTCCACTGCGGTACTACCGTGGAACCGCTCACAGGGAATGAGGTACGCATGCAGTTGGTCGTGCGCGGCACGTCCGCACCACTCGTCGGGGAACTCGACGTCCCCGTCTCCAAGTACCACGCGCACCGCGCGCTGGTGCTCGCCTCGCTGGCCGAGGGGACGAGCATCGTCTCCGGGATCAGCGCCACCCGCCAGGTCGAGTGGACGATCGGCACGCTCCGTGCCCTCGGCGTCGACGTCAAGCGACGCGGCGACGCGTACCACGTGACCGGGCTCGGGGGGCGTTACCGTGCGACGGACGTCGTCGACCACGGCTCGCGCGGCGCGGACGGCGTGCTCAACATGGGCTCGTCGGGCACCACGCTCTACTTCATGACCGGGCTGGCGTCGCTCGCCGACCGGCCGATGACGCTCTCCGGCATGAAGTACTTCCAGCGCCGCCCGATCAAGGCGCTGCTCACCTCGCTCACCCAGATGGGCGTCGAACTCGAGGCCACCGACGACTGCCCGCCGGTGACCGTCCAGCCGAAGCGGCCGCGTGGCGGCGACGTCACGATCGCAGGCACCCTGTCGCAGTGGATCTCCGGGCTGCTGCTCGTGGCGCCCTTCGCCGAGCGGGAGACGCGCGTCCACGTCACGGGCGAGCGGCTCAACGAGCAGCCCTACGTCGAGTTGACGGTCCGGATGATGCGGCAGTTCGGCCTCGTCGTCGAGGTCTCCGACGACTGGCTCGAGTACCGGATCCCGGCCGGCCAGCAGGCCACCCCGCACGACGTCGTCATCCCGCCGGACATCGGGTCGGCCGCCTTCGGCATCGCCGCTGCCGCGACCCGTCCGTCCGACGTGCTGCTCCGCGGCCTCACCACGACCACCACGGCCGAGACGGACCACCCGGAGAGCGAGTTCCTCGACCTGGCGACCGCGATGGGCGTCCCGATGCACATCGACGCGGCGACGGGCTTCGTCCGGATCCAGCACGACGGCTCTCCGCTCCGAGCGCTCGACGTCGACTGCCGTCCGATCCCCGACCTGCTGCCCGTCCTGTCCACGATGGCGACCGCCGCCGAGGGCACGTCACGCCTCTGGAACGTCGCGCACATCCGGCTCAAGGAGTCCGACCGGGTGTCGGCGATGCTGCAGCTCAACCGGCTGGGGGGCCGCGCCGAGCAGGGCGCCGACGAGCTACGCGTGACCGGCGTGCCCCGCGGGGCGCTGCACGGCTCACCGATGTCCTCCTTCAACGACCACCGCGTGCTCATGTCGCTCGCGGTCGCGGCGGCCGGCGCCGAGGGGACGTCCTCGCTGACCTACCCGCACGCGTACCGGATCTCCTACCCGACGTTCCTCGAGGCCATGAACGCGGTCGGGCTCGACCTCTCGGTGGGCGATGCGCCGGCCGGCTCGGGTGCCGCCGGTGGCGTCGGTCGGCGCGCGGCGGCCGGTGCGTCGGGCGCTCCGCGCGTCGGTCGGCACGGGGTCCCGGCGTCTGCACGCACCCACCTCGGGTCGCCCTCGCCGGCGTCTCCGGACGGAGACCGCGTCGGGGCAGGTGCCTCGACCGCCGCCGGTGCTGTCGGCACCGCCGATGGGGCCCTCGGCGTGGACGCCGATCCGCTCGTGCTCAGCGAGCAGGTCCGACGCCTGTCCCGGGAGACGCCCGACGCCGTCGCTGTCGTCGAGGTCGGCGGGGCCGAGCCCGTCGAGACGACGTGGCGCGAGCTGCAGGACGAGGCCGACCGGGTCTCCGCCCTGCTGCTCGAACTCGGTGTCCGCACCGGCGAGTCCGTCGCGATGCAGCTGCCGAACTGGCGCGAGTTCGTCGCGATCACGCTGGGGACGATCCAGATCGGCGCGGTAGCGACGCCGATCATGCCCGTGTTCGGACCGCGCGAGACGACGATGACCCTCGCCCGGTCGAAGGCCCGCGTGGTCTTCCTGCCGAACGTCTTCCGGAAGCGGCGCCCCGCGCTCGAACTGCTCGACGTGGTGGACGAGGCGCGGTCGCAGCGCCGACGGCTGTCGGTCGAGCACGTCGTCGTGCTCCGCTCCGAGGCACGCGGGCGTGGCGACACCCCGACCAACCAGCCTCCGCTGCCCACGGACGCCACGGCCCGGGTGGCGGCGAGCAACTGGAACTGGCACTACCACGACACCGCACTCGACGCCGTACGGGTGGACCCGGACGAGATCGCCGCGCGGGCGCCCGGCCCGGACGACGTGTGCCAACTGCTCTTCACGAGCGGCACGACGGGGGAGCCGAAGGGCGTGCAGCACCCGCACCGGACGCTCGGGCTCGCGACGGCGATGCACGTCGCCCGGTCCGGGCTGACGGGTACCGACCGGGTCTACGTCCCGTCCCCGCTGGCGCACCAGACGGGCTTCCTCTACGGCATGCTGCTGGCGTTCCGGCTCGGGGTGGCGCAGGTGATCCAGCCCGTGTGGGACGGTCGGGTGGCGCTCGAGCAGGCCTTCGGCGCGGCGCGGGCGACCTTCGTCCAGTGCGCGACGCCGTTCCTCACCGACCTCGTCGACCTCGTCGAGGCCGGTGCTCCGGCACCAGCGAGCCTGCGGGTCTTCGTGCCGACCGGGGCTGCGGTGCCGCGAGCGCTGGCACAGCGGGCGAGCGCCGTCCTCGGCAGCGCGATCCTCGGGGCGTTCGGCACGAGCGAGACCTGCCTCGGGGCGCTGTCCAGCCCGAGCGACGACCCGGCCGACGCGTACGGACACGACGGCCGGGCGCTGCCGGGCATCCGGATCCGGATCGTCGACGACGAGGGCCACGAGCTGCCGGCCGGCACCGAGGGGAACTTCGAGCTGACCTCGCCGACGATGTTCGACGGGTACCTCGACCGGCCCGACCTCACCGACGACGTCTTCACGGAGGACGGCTGGTACCGAACCGGCGACCTGGCGACGGTGTCCGAGCAGGGGTTCCTGTCCATCACCGGCCGGGTCAAGGACGTCATCAACCGCGGCGGCGAGAAGATCCCGGTCGTCGAGATCGAGAACCTGCTCTACCAGCACCCGCTCGTCACCGACGTCGCGATCGTCGCGATGCCGGACGAGCGCCTGGGGGAGCGGGCGTGCGCCTTCGTGGTGCCGGCTGCCGGTGGAGAACGTCTCTCGTTCACCGCCATGCAGCAGGCGCTCGACACCGCCGGCGTGAGCAGGTACTACTGGCCGGAACGACTCGAGTACATCGCCGAGCTGCCGCGCAACGCGGTCGGCAAGGTCCAGAAGAACGTCCTGCGCGAGCAGGCAGCCGCACTCGTCGGGACGAAGGAGAACGAGACACGATGACGCTGGTCACGGAAACCGCCACCGAGCAGGACTTCCAGCAGCTCAAGGCCGAGGTCACCGCGTGGGTGCGCGGTCGCGGCGAGGAGTGGGCGGAGGAGATCGAGCGCACCGGGACGGTCGCGCCGGAGCTCTTCCAGGAGCTCAAGGACAACGGCTGGCTGTCGCTCGCGGCTCCCGCCGAGCTCGGCGGACGCGGCCTCCCGTTCTCGCGCTACCTCGAGGTGATGGAGGTGATCTCGCGTTCGCACGCCTCGATCCGCATGCTCGTGCACGTCATCAACGGCACCTGGCGCGCGATGCAGCCGTACGCCACGGCGGAGCAGATCGAGCAGGTCGTGAAGCCGAGCGTCGCCGGGGACGCGCTCGTCGCCTTCACGCTGACCGAGGCCACGGCGGGCACCGGCGCGGACATCCGGACGACGGTCCGCCGCGAGGGCGACACGTACGTGATGAACGGTGAGAAGCACCTCATAACGTTCGGCGTGCAGGCCGACTTCTGGCTCATCGCCGCGCGGCTCGAGGGTACGAGCGGCCAGGACGGCACGGTCGCGTTCCTGATGCCGAACATCGGACTGCCGGGTGCCGAGGTGATCGACGACTCCGACACCATGGGCATCCGCGGCACCGACCACGCGATCCTCCGGTTCACCGAGACGCCGGTCCCCGCCTCCGCCCGCCTGGGTGAGGAGGGCCAGGGCCTCGAGGTCGCCCTCGGCGGGTTCCTCCTGCCGAGCCGCGTGTCCGTCGCGATGAGCGCCGTGGGGCTCGCCGAGCGCGCGAACGAGCTCGCCGTCGCGTACGCGAACCGGCGCGAGACGTTCGGCAAGAAGCTCTCCGATCGTCAGGCGATCCAGTTCTACCTGGCCGAGAACTACGCCGACATCGCAGCGGCCCGCGCCCTCGTGCTCGAGGCCGCTCGCGCCTACGAGGAGGGTCGGCCCGACGCCGGGACACTCTCCAGCGCCTCGAAGATGGTCGCCGTCGACATGCTCGCGCGGGTCACCGACAAGGCCCTCCAGGTGCACGGCGGGCAGGGCTACTGGAAGCGCAACGCCATCGAGCGCGTGTACCGCGACGCCCGCGCGCAGCGCTTCGAGGAGGGCACCAACGAGATCCAGAAGCTCGTCGTCGGCCGCGCCGTCGTGACCGGCCAGGCCGGGTTCTGAACCGCACCCCACCACCGGACCGGAGGCGCGGGGCGGGCCCGCCCCGCGCCTCCAGTCCGTCCGAACCATCGTGAGCAGAAGGACCGTCGTGACCGACCCCACCAACGCACCCATCGCACTCATCACGGGTGCCTCGCGCGGCATCGGCCGCCTGCTCGCCCGCAAGCTGGGCGAGCGCGGCGTCACCGTCGTCGTGACGTACAAGGGCAACGCCGAACTGGCGGAGCAGTCGCTCGCCGACGTCCGTGCCGCTGGCGGCGACGGGATCACCGCGCAGGTCGACATCGAGCAGCCGGAGTCGATCGACGCGCTCTTCGACGTCGTGCGCGACACCTACGGCCGACTCGACATGTTCGTCGCGAACGCCGCTGCCAGTGCGTTCAAGCCGGTGCGGGACCTCAAGCTGCACCACCTCGACCGCAGCTACGCCACGAACGCGCGCTCGTTCGTGCTCGGCGCGCAGCGGGCCGCGGAGCTCATGGACCGCGGCGGCCGCATCGTCGTCGTGACGAGCTACGGCTCGCTCCGGGCGTTCCCGACGTACGCGGCGCTCGGCGCGGCGAAGGCGATGACCGAGGCGTACACGAAGTACATGGCGGTCGAGTACGGTCCGCGGCAGATCACCGTCAACGCCGTGAACGGCGGGCTCATCGACACCGATTCGCTCGACTACTTCTACGGCGCCGTGCCGGGCATGGCGCCGATGGACTCCGTGCTCGAGAAGCTCCCGCTGCAGCGGCCGGGCACGGCGGACGACATGGCCGACGCCATCGACTTCCTGCTGTCCGACAAGGCGTCGTACATCACCGGGCAGACGCTCTCGGTGGACGGCGGACTGACCGTGATCGCGCCGCCGTACTGGGCCGACACGACCTCGCCGCTCCGTGACGCGGTGCTGCCTGCGGCAGAGTAGGACCATGAGCAGCGTCGCTTCCGCCCCCGTCGTGCCCGCGTCCCTGCGGGCCGTCGCCTCGCCGTGGACCCTCGGCCCCCTCCGCCTGCCCAACCGGGTGGTGATGGGCTCGATGCACACCGGGCTCGAGGTGCAGGACGACGGCGGGGCCGGCATGGCGGCGTTCTACCGGGAGCGCGCGGCCGTCGGCGCGGCGTGCATCATCACCGGCGGCATCGCGGTGAGCGACGAGGCGCGCGGCGGACCCGACTTCGCGGTGTTCGGCGTCGGGGGAGCGGACGAGCGGTTCCGGGTGGCCGTCGACGCCGTTCACCAGGAGGGCGGCGTGGTCCTCGCACAGCTCTTCCACGCCGGTCGGTACGCGCTCGTGTCCGGGCTGCTCGACCGGAACGGGGACCCGCAGCGGGCCGTCGCGCCGTCCGCGCTGCCGTGGGCGGCTGCGCGCGGGGTCGTCCCGGTCGCGCTCTCCGGCGCCGAGGTCGAGCGGACGATCGCGGACTTCGCCGCCGCAGCCCGCAGCGCTCGGGCGATCGGCTTCGACGGCGTCGAGATCATGGCGTCGGAGGGGTACCTCGTCAACCAGTTCCAGTCGCCGCTGACGAACCACCGCGACGACGAGTGGGGCGGCACCCCGGCGAAGCGGCGGCGCTTCGCGGTCGAGGTCGTCCGCGCCGTCCGGGCCGCGGTGCCGGACCTCGCCGTGACGATCCGGCTCTCCGGCGACGACCTCATGCCCGGGTCGTCCACCCCCGAGGACGTGGAGGCACTGGTCCGCGAGCTGCTGCCGACCGGCCTCGACGGCATCTCGGTCGGCATCGGCTGGCACGAGTCCCGGACCCCGACCGTGCAGGCATCGGTGCCGCACGGCGCGTGGATCGCGACGGCGAACCGGATCGCCGCGGTGGTGCGGGAGTCCGACCACCCGGAGGTCCGCGTGATCGCCTCGAACCGGATGACGGACCTCCGCGACGGCGAGGCGGTGCTCGCCGACGGTCTGGTCGACGCGGTGGCCCTCGCGCGCCCGTTCCTCGCGGACCCGGCGATCGTGCAGCGCTCGCTCGCCGGTCGGTTCGACCTCGTGAACACGTGCATCGGGTGCAACCAGGCGTGCCTCGACCGCTCCATCGTCGGGCAGCCGGTGTCGTGCCTGGTCAACCCGCGGGCCGCCCGAGAGGTCGCCTACCCGGCGCGCCCGACGGCGGAGCCGAAGCGCGTCGCCGTCGTCGGGGGCGGTCCGGCCGGGCTCGCCGCGGCGGTGGACGCGGCCAGGCGCGGGCACGACGTCACCGTCTGGGAGGCGTCCGACCGGCTCGGCGGACAGTTCGACCTCGCCGCGCTCGTGCCCGGCAAGGAGGACTACGCCGCGACGGTCCGTGCCGCGCGCGCCGAGCTCGAGCAGCGCGGTGCCGTGGTCCACCTCGGCCGTCCCGCCACCGCGGACGACCTGCTCGGCAGCGACGCCGTCGTGCTCGCCTCCGGGGTCGTCCCGCGCACGGTCGCCCTGCCCGGCGCCGACCTGCCGCACGTGCTGAGCTACGAGCAGGCCCTGCGCGAGGGCGTCCCCGACGGGACCGTCGCGATCATCGGCGGCGGCGGTATCGGCGTCGACACGGCGGCGTTCCTCACCGAGTCGCCCGACGAGACCGTCCGCGCGGGCGAGTTCGCCGCCCGGTGGGCGGTCCCGGTCGCCGAGGACGTCGTCGGCGACCTGCCCCAGCGCCAGCCGACGGCGCGGCGCACCACCCGGCCGGGGGAGCAGGTCACCGTGCTCCGACGCAGCGGGAAGTTCGGCCAGGGCATCGGCCTGACCTCGCGCTGGGTCGCGCTCGGGCGGCTCCGCGATGCCGGTGTCCGGATGGTCGGCGGGGTGCAGGCGTACCTGGCGATCGAGCCCGGGGTGCTCCGCATCCGCGACGAGGACGGTGTCGAGCGCGCGGTCCCCGCGGACACCGTCGTGGTCTGTGCGGGCCAGGAGCGGGCGATCGACGACGCCGACGACCTGCCGACGGCACTCCGGGCGTCCGGCGTGCCGTTCGCGGCGGTCGGGGGTGCCCGGGACGCCCGGAGCGTCGACGCGGTCCGCGCGACGGCCGAAGCGCTCGAGGCCGTGCGGCGACTCGCCCCCTGACGGCGCGTCCCGACTCGCTTCTCGGCGGGAAACCTGCAAGAATGAACGGTCGAATCGTGTCCGCTCGACCCTCTATCCAGCGGTGCACGGTCTCATCGAGCTTCCACCGCGCGTGCCCCCACGCCCGCGGTTCCGGTTCAACCACAACAACACGCAACAGGAGTAATTGTGGCTGTCAAGATCCGTCTCAAGCGCCTCGGCAAGATCCGTGCGCCGTACTACCGCATCGTCGTCGCCGACTCGCGCACCAAGCGCGACGGTCGTGTGATCGAGGAGATCGGTCAGTACCACCCCACCGAGGAGCCCTCGGTCATCAAGATCGAGTCCGAGCGTGCGCTCTACTGGCTCGGCGTCGGCGCGCAGCCGACCGAGCAGGTCGCGGCGCTCCTCAAGCTCACGGGCGACTGGGGCAAGTTCAAGGGCGAGGGCAACACCGAGTCCACGGTCAAGGTCCGCGAGCCGAAGCAGGCCTTCGTCGCCGACTCGGCCAAGAAGCCGGTCCTCAAGCCGAAGTCGGAGAAGAAGGCCCCCGAGGCCCCCGCCGCCGACACGGCCGACGACGCCGCCGAGACGACCGAGGCCTGATTCCTTGCTCGAATCCGCGCTGACGCACCTCGTCAAGGGGATCGTCGATCACCCCGACGACGTGCGCGTCGCCAGTTCCACCTCCGCGCGGGGCGAGGTCCTCGAGGTGCGTGTGCACCCCGAGGACCTCGGCCGCGTGATCGGTCGCGCCGGACGGACCGCGAAGGCGCTCCGCACCCTCGTCTCGGCTCTCGCCGACGGCAAGCGGGTGCGGGTCGACGTGGTCGACACCGATTCCTAGGGAGACGACCCAGCTCCGGGTGGGTCGAATCACGAAGGCGCACGGGCTCAAGGGCGGCATCAAGCTCGAGCTCTACACCGACGACCCGGATCGTCGGTTCACGCGCGGAGCGGTCTTCACGCTCCAGGTCCCCGCGGAGTCCCCGTGGTCCGGCAAGACGATCACGCTGGACGAACTCCGCTGGTACAACGGCCACCCCGTGGCCTTCTTCGAGGGCGTCGCGGACCGGTCCGCCGCCGAGACCCTCGCACGAGCCATCCTGTGGGTCGAGCAGGACGCCGACGCCGAGACCGGTGAGGACGACGCCTGGTACGACCACCAGCTCGTCGGGCTCCGCGTCCTCCGCGACGGTGTCGAGGTCGGCACGGTCGCCCGCGTCGACCACCTGCCCGCGCAGGACCTGCTCGCGATCGACACACCCTCGCGCGGCGAGGTGCTCGTGCCGTTCGTGTCCGCGATCGTCCCGTCCGTGGACATCGAGGCGGGCACCGTCACGGTGACGCCGCCGACCGGGCTGTTCGAGGACCCCGAGGACACCTCGCGGCCCGAGACGATCTCGTAGGCACGTCGTGCGTATCGACATCGTCACGATCTTCCCCGAGTTCTTCTCGGTCCTCGACGTCTCCCTGCTCGGCAAGGCGCGCGTCGACGGGCTGCTCGACGTGCACGTGCACGACCTCCGCTCCTGGACGACGGACCGGCACCGCACCGTCGACGACACCCCGTACGGTGGTGGCGCCGGCATGGTGATGAAGCCCGAGCCGTGGGCGCAGGCGCTGTCGGCGGTCCTCCGTCCGGACGGGTCCTCGACGCTCGTCGTGCCGACGCCGGCCGGGACCCCGTTCCGCCAGTCCATCGCACGCTCGCTCGCGTCGTCGACCGACCACCTCGTGTTCGCCTGCGGGCGGTACGAGGGGATCGACGCCCGGGTGTTCGAGTGGGCCGCGTCGCGCTGCTCGGTCGTCGAGCTGTCCCTCGGCGACTACGTGCTGAACGGCGGCGAGGTCGCGGCGATGGCCATGATCGAGGCCGTGGGGCGGCTCGTCCCCGGCGTGGTCGGCAACCCGGAGTCGCTCGTCGAGGAGTCCCACGAGGACGGCCTCCTCGAGTACCCGTCCTACACGAAGCCGGCCGTCTGGCGTGACCTCGAGGTCCCGGACGTCCTGCTCAGCGGGCACCACGCCCGCGTCGCCGCGTGGCGGCACGAGCAGCAGGTGGAGCGGACGCGGCGCGTCCGACCCGACCTGCTGCCCGAGTAGCAGCGCCGCCTCGCTGCGCTCCCTGGCGCTCGCGCGGCGGTCTGTCGGACCGGGGGAGCGACGGGCTGCCGCGTACCGTCCGGCGTGATCTGTCGCTTCCGCGTGAGCATCCCGGGCCGACGGACTGGAGGCGCGGGGCGGGCCCGCAGCGCGCCTCCAGTCCGCGGCACGGCCGGCCCGCCGCTGGCCCGTCGGTCCGGGACCGGCGGTGTGGGCCCCGTCCGTCAGGCGGTCGCCGCGGTGCGCTCGGCGCGTCGCAGGGTGAGCACCTCGGGTCCCGCGTCCGTGACCGCGACGGTGTGCTCGACGTGCGCCGCACGCGAGCCGTCGACGCTCTTCAGCGTCCAGCCGTCGTCGTCCTGGTACAGCTCGTCGGTGCCCTGCATCAGCCACGGCTCGATCGCGACGACGAGGCCCGGGCGCAGCTTCAGGCCGCGACCCGGACGGCCGTCGTTCGCCACGTGCGGCTCGCCGTGCATGGTGCGGCCGACGCCGTGGCCGCCGAACTGCGTGTTCACGCCGTAGCCCGCGTCCTTCGCGACCCGCCCGATGGCGTACGAGACGTCGCCGAGCTTGTTGCCGGGCCGGAACTGCTCGATCCCGGCCGCGAGGGCGCGCTCGACGGTGTCGACGAGGCGCTGGTCCTCCTCGCGCGGGGTGCCGACCTGCACGGTGACCGCGGAGTCCGCGACCCAGCCGTCGACGCTCGCGGCGAAGTCGAGGCTGACGAGGTCGCCGTCGGCCAGCACGCGGTCGTACGGCAGCCCGTGCAGGGCCGCGTCGTTGACGGACGTGCAGAGGTTCCGACCGAAGGGCGAGTTGCCGAAGGAGGGGTGGTAGTCGACGTAGCAGCTCACGGCACCGCGGTCGGCGATCATGCGGGCGGCGACCCGGTCGAGGTCGAGCAGGTTCACACCCACGTCCACCGTGACCAGGAGCTCGTCGAGGACGTCGGCGACGAAGCGCCCGGCTGCCCGGAGTCCGTCGAGCTCGGCGGGGGTGCGCAGTTCGATCATGCGTCCATCCTGGTCGTTTTGCCCACGGGGTTCTCTGTGGCAAGATGGACCGCTGTGCCCTGGCTGGACTCTGCCACGGGGGAGTCGCCGATTCCGGGCACGAACACTTCTTTTCAAAACACCGATCCGCGGCGACCCGTGCGCGTCCGCAGAGAGTGAACGATCATGCAGCTCCTCGACCACGTCGACGCAGCGTCCCTGCGCAGCGACGTCCCGGACTTCCGTCCCGGCGACACCATCAAGGTGCACGTCAACATCATCGAAGGCACGCGCTCGCGTGTCCAGGTGTTCCAGGGCGTCGTCATCGGGCGTCAGGGCCACGGCCTCGGCGAGACCTTCAAGGTCCGCAAGGTGAGCTTCCAGGTCGGCGTCGAGCGCTGGTTCCCGGTGCACTCGCCGATCATCGACCACATCGAGATCGTCACCAAGGGTGACGTCCGTCGTGCGAAGCTCTACTACCTCCGCGAACTCCGCGGCAAGGCGGCCCGCCGCAAGATCAAGGAGAAGCGCGACTCCTGATCGCCTTCACAGTGAGCGTCCGCGAGCCGGACGCCGCTGTCGGCCCCTCGCCCATGTACGGTTGTGCATCGGCGGGGGGCTTTCCCGTTCCCGGGGAAGCGTGGTCTGGACGAGAGTGGAAATGACGGACATCACCGAGGAGCCGGGGCGCAGGCCTCGACCCGAGAAGCGGCGGAACGGCGTCCTGACATTCCTCCGGGACCTCGTCATCATCTTCGTCGCGGCACTCCTGGTGTCGTTCCTCGTGAAGACGTTCCTGATCCGGTCGTTCTACATCCCGTCGGCGTCGATGGAGAACACGCTGCAGATCAACGACCGCGTGATCGTCAACGAACTCGTGCCGGGCACCGTGGCGCTCAAGCGCGGCGACGTGGTCGTCTTCAAGGACCCGGGTGGATGGCTCACCGGCGCGGACGTGCCGAACGTCGCGCCCACGACGCAGCCCGCCAAGGCGATCGACTGGTTGCTCACGCAGGTCGGCCTCGGCACCGGTGACAGCGACGACCACCTCATCAAGCGTGTCATCGGCCTGCCCGGTGACAAGGTGTCCTGCTGCAACGACCTCGGGCAGATGTCCGTCAACGGCGTGCCGATCAAGGAGCCCTACCTCAAACTGCCGCCGGGGGAGACCCGCGCGTCCGGCACCGACTTCTCCGTCACCGTGCCGAAGGGGACGATCTGGGTGATGGGCGACAACCGCTACGACTCGAAGGACTCCCGGTACAACGGGGACACCCCCTCGAAGGGCTTCGTGCCGCTGTCCGACGTGACCGGCCGCGCCTTCGTCATCTCGTGGCCGTCCAGCCGGTGGACCTGGCTCGACGACCACCCCGAGGTGTTCGCCGGCGTGGAGGAGCGCGGCAAGTGACCGCGGTCCGTCCCTCCCTGCGCGTCGAGAAGAAGCTGCTCGGCGCAGGACGGGTCACGGTGATCGGAATGGACGAGGTCGGCCGCGGCGCGATCGCCGGTCCCGTCGCGGTCGGCGTCGCCGCGGTCACGATCGACGTGGCGCGGGTGCCGCAGGGCCTCGCGGACTCGAAGCTCCTCAGTGCGGCACGGCGGACCGAACTCGTGCCGGTCGTGCGACGGTGGGCGCGGACGGCCGTGGGCATGGCATCGGCAGAGGTGGTCGACGTGCAGGGGATCGTCCCGGCGCTCGGTCAGGCCGGCGCTGCGGCGCTCGGAGCCCTCGTGGCGGACGGGCTCGAACTGGACGGCGCCGTGGTCGTGCTGGACGGGTCGTTCGACTGGCTGAGTCGCGCGGTGCCGGCGGCGCTGCGCCCGTCGACCCCGCTCGACGTGGTGGTCAGGGTGAAGGCCGACCGCGACTGCGCGTCGGTGGCCGCGGCCTCGGTCGTCGCGAAGGTGGAGCGCGACGCGCTCATGGTGGCCGCGCACGACGACGCACCGCACTACGCGTGGGCGTCGAACAAGGGGTACGGCTCCACCGCGCACTACGACGGGATCCGGTCGATGGGGGCGCACGCGCTGCACCGGAAGAGCTGGCTGCACCAGGCGTCGAGCGTGGCCCTGGACGGCTTCGAGGAGCTCGCGGACGCCTCGGGGTGAACCCGTCCGGCCGCTCGCCGTAGACTGGCGGCGAGATGGATGACGACGAATTCGACGACTACGACCGCGAGGTCGAACTTGCCCTCTACCGCGAGTACCGCGACGTCGTGTCGCAGTTCCGGTACGTGGTCGAGACCGAGCGGCGCTTCTACCTGGCGAACGAGGTGGAACTGACCCGCCGCGACACCGAACACGATTTCTACTTCGAATTGTCGATGAACGACGTGTGGGTGTGGGACGTCTACCGTTCCGACCGCTTCGTGAAGTCGGTCCGGGTGTTGACGTTCAAGGACGTCAATGTCGAGGAACTCACCGCGCGCGAACTCGAACTCCCGAAGGAACTCGCACTCGACGAGTGACCTTCATGTTCTTCGGGCATTGCTGAGGATCGCCGACGCAATTGCGCGCGGAATTGCTGCACGCGATATCGTGGACGCGATTTCCTCCCGCCCCCGATCCCAGGAGCAGCACAATGGCACAGAAGGTCACCGTCCAGCTCGTCGACGACCTCGACGATTCCCCCATCACCGACGGGGCGGGTCGCACGGTCGAATTCGCATTCGACGGCTCGAACTACGAGATCGACCTGTCCGACGACAACGTCGACAAGTTCCGAGAGGCCATCTCCGACTACGTGGCGGCGGCACGCAAGGTCTCCGGTCGTCGTTCGGGCGGTGCGAGCTCCTCGGCGCCGAAGTCGGCACCGAAGCGCGGCAATTCCGAGGAACTCGCGAAGATCCGGGAATGGGCGAAGGAGAACGGTTACGAGGTCTCGAGCCGCGGGCGTATCTCCACGCAGGTGCAGGAAGCCTACGCAGCCGCACACTGACCGCAGCGTGACACCGAACGGCCCGGGTGAGGACATCACCCGGGCCGTTCGTGCGTCCTCCACGTCGGTCACCTGACCGGTCGTCGTCCACAGACGCGCGGTTGCGTCGTCGAGGAGGTGGAGCGGGAATGCATCGTTGCCGTCGGAGGGCAACGACATGGAGAGAACACCGCTGCACAACACCCGGGTCGGTCGGATCGGGGAGGACCACGCTGCCGACTGGCTCGAGGCGAACGGGTACCGCATCGTCGAGCGCAACTGGCGATGCGCCCGGGGCGAGATCGACGTCGTCGCGTGGGACGCGGGCACCCTCGTCTTCGTCGAGGTGAAGACCCGGACCGCGGCGGCGACGGGGCATCCCTTCGAGTCGGTCACCGCGACGAAGGTCGCACGGCTCCGCCGGCTCGTGCCGGCGTGGTTCGCGGACCACCCGCGCGTGACGGCGCGCGCGATCCGGATCGACGTCGTCGCGGTGCACCTGGACGACGACCGCGTCGCCGTCGAGCACGTGGCGGGTGTGCTGTGACGGTCGAGATCGGGCGCGCCGCCGCGATCGCGTTGCTCGGCGTGCAGGGGCGGGTGATCGAGGTCGAGGCGCACCTGACGAGCCAGCTGCCGGGCTTCACGATCATCGGGTTGCCGGACACCTCGCTCGGCGAAGCCCGCGAGCGGGTCCGATCGGCGCGGGCGGTGGCCGACTGCCCCCTGCCGGCGCGGCGGATCACCGTGAACCTGACCCCGGCGTCCATCCCGAAGCGCGGGTCGGGGTTCGACCTCGCGATCGCGATGGCAGTGCTCGGTGCCGAGGGACTCGCGCCGGCCGTCGACCGCGCCACGGCGTACATCGGCGAGCTCGGCCTCGACGGGCGGGTGCGACCGGTACCGGGGGTGATCCCGATGGTCTGCGCCGCGCGTGACGCCGGGTTGCGGCAGGTCGTCGTGCCGGTCGGGAACCTCGCCGAGGCACGGGTCGTACCGGGCGTCGCGGTGACCGGCGTGACGTCGCTCCGCGAGGCCGCCGTCCTCGCCGGGGCGCTGCTGCCGACCGTCGAGACCGAACCCGTCCTGCTGCCACCGGTCGCCGAGACCGTGCCGGAGCCGCGGGACCTCGCGGACGTCGTCGGGAACCCGGTCGGGGTGCGCGCCGTGATCGCCGCGGCCGCCGGCGGACACCACGTGCTGCTCGTCGGACCTCCGGGCGCCGGCAAGACGATGCTCGCTGAGCGGCTGCCGGGGCTGCTGCCCGACCTCGACCCGGACGCGGCGCTCGAGGTCGCAGCCGTCCGGTCGGTGAGCGGTCTCGGCGACCGCTCGTGGAGCGTCCGCCCGCCGTGGGAGGCCCCGCACCACTCGGCGTCCGCCGTCGCGCTCATCGGGGGCGGAACCGGACTGCTCCGACCAGGAGCGGTCTCGCGGGCGACCCGGGGCGTGCTCTTCCTCGACGAGTCAACGAATTTGATTTACCAGTCCGTCCCACGTTTGTCCTGCTAGAGTTGTTGCTGAGGATGTAGGCCAGCGGCCACGTCACGTGCACGGCATGATCGGCAGTTGCAGGGCCCACTTCTGGGTCTCCTACCGAGGAACCGGCTCGTCGGTCACCAGCGGTGACGACTTCGCATCGACGTTTCGTCCTACCTAGGAGACTGCCATGGCCCGCAGAAGCGGCTTCAGCACGTCAGGGGACTTCCTGACTCGCACCCCTGACGGGCGCGACCTCAACTCGATCTGGTCCGAGTTCGTTCAGACGCTGAACATGTACAACGAGCGTCCTGTCGCGATCGCAAACCTGTTCACGTTCTCGACCACGGCCTCGGGCGACTCGATCCTCCAGGCCGTAGACAGCGATGGCTTCGAGCGCCAGTCGGAGTTCGGCGCCCCGAAGGCGCTGCGCGCAACTTCCGACGTGCTCTCGATGGGATTCCCGCTCGAGTGGTACGACAGCGCGACCCGCTACACGCGGAAGTTCCTGCGTGACGCGCCCGCCGCGCAGGTTGAGGCACAGCACGACCAGCAGATGGCCGCGGCGAACAAGCTGCAATACGTGGCCACCTTCCGCGCCCTCCTGACTCGGACTGACCCGGCTGCTCGTCCGGTCAACGAGACGGGTGCCGTCATCTACCCGTTGTGGGACGGGGCAGCCGATTCAATCCCGCCCGCCTACGCAGGCCAGACCTTCAGCGGGGGTCACCAGCACTACCTGACCACGCAGTCCACGCAGGTCGACGGTCAAGATCTGGCGGACCTCATCCGTCACATCACGGAGCACGGTTACGGTACCGCGGCCAACGAACAGGTCGTGATCCTGGTTCACCCGAACCAGGGCGCTGCGATCCGCGGCTTCCGCATCGGGGCGAACTCGCCCTTCGACTTCATTCCGGCAGAAGGTGCCCCCGCCTTCCTCAGCAGCGAGAACGTGATCGGGTCGCAGCCGCCAGCGGTGTTCAACAACCTGCCTGTCATCGGCTCCTACGGCAAGGCCCTCATCATCGAGGACTACTACGTACCGAACGGGTACGTCATCGCTCTCGCCACCAGCGGACCTGGCTCTGTCCGGAACCCGCTGGCTCTGCGCCGTCACGTGAACGTCGAGTCGCAGGGACTCCGACTGATTCCGGGCAGTGACCGTTACCCGCTGATCGATTCGGTCTACGAACTCGGCTTCGGCATCGCGGTCCGCCACCGCGGTGCAGCCGCAGTCGTGCAGGTCACCACTGACACGACCTACACGAGCCCCGTGATCTGACAAGCCTGCGTGGCACCGGTCCTGGCGGGGAGTCGGTGCCACGCAGTTCCCCGCTACTCCCCGCCGCAAAGGAGCAAGAACATGAACAGTGTGAGCCCGTCCCTAGCTGCTGCCGTCGATCAGATGGAGGCAACCATGCAGACAGTTCGCCGTCTGACTGAGGCCAATCGTCTGCTCGCCGACCCGCAGGTCGGTGATCCGTACATCATCGAATCACTCGCCTCCAACGTGCATGGGCAGTGGACGGAGGTCGATCACGAACGGCTCGATCGTGAGCTCGTTCACCCGGGCTCGGTGCCGCGTGTCACTCGCGCTGACCACGTGGAGGACGTCCGAGGCTGGGAGCTCGAAGCCCACACCGTGCTGGCAGCGGACGTGGATGAGGTGACGCCGCCTACCAATCGCGGTCGGTTCCGACCCGCGTTTGATGTGTGCCAGCGGTGCGCGAATCCGCTGCACCCTGGCTCGGTCAGCCGTCAGCCGTACCGCGTCCTGTGGATCGGTAAGGGGGTCTACATCGCTGAGTTCCACTTCTGCGAAGCGGTGTGCGTGCCCTACTTCGAGCGCATTTTCCCGACCGTGAAGTGGGAGGAACGACACCATGCAGTGTGAAGCGACGGCATCAACGCCAGGTCGACCCAACTTCGGCAAGCAGTGCCAACGTCGGGCAGTGCACGGCACGACCCGTTGTGAACGTCACGGAGGGCAGCGGGCTGCCACCAGCGCTCTGCCCGGGGCGGCGACGCTCCCCGAGCGTCTGAAGTGCGGACGGACGCGCCGAAATGGGGAGCAGTGCAAGAACTACGCCATGCGTGGGACCACCGTGTGTCGTAAGCACGGTGGCACCGCGCCTCAGACGCAGAAGCGTGCGCGAGAACGGCTGATGGAGATGGTGGATCCGGCTATCGTCCAGCTCCATCGCATCCTCGAGAAGGACACGACCACGGACGCCGACAAGCTCCGCGCCATCACAATCGTGCTCGACCGGACGGGCTACGGTCGAGAGGCGAAGCTTGAGGTCGAGGTCAAGCCGTACGAGAAGCTGATGGAAGGCATCATCATCCGACGGCCGGAAGCCGAACTGGCGGCGGGGGGAGAGTCGGAGGACCCAAACATCATCGACGCTGAGGTTGTCGAGGATGCTGAGCCCGCGCCGGGCGAACCACGGATTGTTGACCAGCGCATCGAATCCGACGAGCCGCGCGCGCCGTTCCGGCCGTACATCGTCGGGTCAGCCAACCCAATCCGACGGCGCTAGACAGGAGCGATAAGCCCTTCCGTCTCGACTCGGCGCTGGCCGACCCAGGTGATTTCGGCCACTTCCCCGTCGAAGTGAACGTAGTGCCGATCATGCAACTGACGGAGCGTTCGAGGGAGGTTGGAGCGCATCTTCTGTGGCACCAGCGCGCCGAGTTCCTTCTTCGTAAGCTTCTTCCCCGCCCAGTAGAGGACGACGAGGAAGTGATCAGACGCCTGCACGTCCTTCAAGATTCGAGGGAACCCATCGAACTCCTGGATCATCGGGACGTCGCGGCTGACAAGCTCCTCGATGAGGCGCTGAGCTTCTGCCGGAGGCACATTGTGGTAATGCCGTACCAGCTCGGCCAGGACCCAACTCATGTTGGCGACGATGAGCGACGCGTCCTGGATGTTCGGATCGATGCCATCACGCAGGTGCGCTGTGTTCCGCCTGTTGCGGATGTCGTAGATCACTCGCACGGCCCGGGGGATGTGCAACCGCATCGAGTCCGTTGCTGTTGAGGAGGGAGCGGCGCTCTCGGCGGCCTTGATGGCTTGGTCCATCTTGAAGGTGCTCGAATTCAGCGGCGTGTAGCTGCCCGTGGTGGCCCACTGGAAGATACGTCCGACGGCTTCTGAGAATCGGCCACCATCAACGGCCTGGGGCCGGAAGTCGCCCAGATGGAAGCGTCGTTTCGCCTCACTGAAGGCGTCGAGTGTTTCGCCAACGAGTTCGGAGGGAACACCCTGGGCGATCATGCCCTGCTCGACGAGCTGTCGCGTCGTGGTCACGCGCCAGACACGCCGCGCACAGCGTCAACCACCCGTGCCAGCTCCTGCTGAGCTTCGGACCTGGGCTTCAGGACCCGCTTGTCATCCGGTCCCGTCGCGTTCCAGCCCGGGACCTCTCGCATGTAGCGCTTAAAGTTTTTCGAGTCGTAGCAGTTCAGCCGCACGCACTCTTGGCGAATCACCTCGACCGAAGCGCTCGCTCGATCGAGGCCGAAGACATGCGCCCCAGCAATGAGGATCGCTACTGATCGAATCTGCGCCGCTGTCGAACTCCCCAGTTTGCGGGCGGATGGATTGAGGCCCGGCTCTCCGGAGCTGTCGAGGAAGAACACTTCTTCCAGTTCGGACCGCCCAATAGATGTCTCGCGATCGAAGGCGTCGAAGAAGTCGGCATCGTCCACGCGCTTGATCTCACTCTCTTCGTGAGCCAGCGAGTCATCGGCGCGGCGCTCCTGCTCGCCGCGCTTGGGGTTCTCGCCCGGAGTGAGCAGCTTGACCGCGGTCTGAAAAGCTGTCTCATACAAGCTTTCTGGGACTCCAGACGCCTCTACCGCGTTCCAGGCCTTCTTCAGCACGTCGTTCGGGTCCATGTGCTCCCTCTCAAGTTTGATGATCGATCACATGTTGACCTACGGAGCCCTGGCGACCCACACGACACGCTGCCCGAAATCGTCATGATGTACCGGGGGAGACTGACGTAATGGAGGACGATCTCGAACGGACGCCGAACTGCCCTCCGTGTCTGCAGCAGGCCGAATCGCACCCGACGAAGCTGTGCTGGTGGTGCCCGCGCTGCTGCGTGCTGCCGCTCCCCAAAAGTTGACACAAGTCCTGTCAACTATCTATTTACCTCGCCAGGTCAACGGGATATAATTAGTCCTGCTCAGGGGTTCTGAGGGCCAGACAGCCGATCTGCTCAAACGAAGTAGACGGCGAAGCCGCACTACACGACTAGTCATGTCGCTCGTGTAGGAAGCAGCGCGGGAAGCCCTCCCATGAGTCTCACCAGACGGCGTCAGCCGGCGCGCCGCATGTTGGTAGTTCGCGAGATCACCGTTGTTGACGCCGCGACCTTCATCGGTTGCTCACGGTCCCACCTCGTCAACGCCCTACAGGGAAAGACGCATCCGAACGCCGACGTTCGAGCCAAGCTCCCCGAGCTTCTCGGCCTACCCATCGAGGCGATGTTCGACGAAGAACTCCTCGCGACTGACTACGCGGGACCGCGCGGACGCAAGGCGGTGCGCCGTGGCTGACGCGCCGATCCTGCACTTCTCAGACGAGGTCATCGACCGAGTCGCCGCCTTCGTGCGCGCCACGGAGACAGGAGGCAGCAGTGATGACTCCTGAAGACAACTTCGGCGCACCCGTTGAGTGCGCCGAAGCCGAGAAGCGGCATGAACAGTTTCGCCAGGTCGATTGTATCCCAGAACCAACCGCTGAACTGGGCTTTCTTGAGGCGGCGCTTTGGCTCGTTGAACACACGGCCTTCCGCCTCGTGCCTCTTGGTCGCCTCGACAACCGGCCTCATCGTGGGGTTGGAGCGTTCGGGTCGTTCGAGCACGTTGGATCCCGCGATCCGCGGCAGATTGGAACGTGGTGGGGACCGAACGGGATGGATCCGTTCGCCAATATCGGCATCGCGACGGGTCATAGACTGCTCGTCTTAGACGTCGATGTGAAGCACGGCGTAGACGGTGTGCGCTCGCTGATCGAGTGGGAGTTCCAGACCGGGGTGCAGCTTCCGCCCGCGCCGAGAGTAATCACGCCCTCGGGCGGAATGCACCTGTTCTTCGCAACCGCCGGGGTCTGCCCGTCCCCGGTTGGGTGGCTTCCCGGCGTAGACGTGCGCGCCGACGGTGCGATGGTCGCCGCGCCTCCGTCGAGGCGAAAGGTCAAGGGTCGTCTTGGGAACGATGCGACCTTCCAGCCGTATCGCCTCGTGGCGGGCTCCTTCGACGAACTGCCAAAGGCTCCAGGCGCCCTACTCGCGGACATCCACGCCAACGGTGGTCGATTCCGCACGGGAGGTGGCTCGTCGTCTCAGAACGCATCGAGCCTGCCCCCTACCGCGGAGCTGATGCGCGACGGCTTCCGCGTGGGGAAGCGAGACGACGGGTTTTATCGTCTGGCGTGCCGTCTCTGGTCGCAGCACTGGCCCCACGGCGAGCTTGTCGTCAGCAAGCTACGGGAGGTCTGGTCGAACACCGACATGACTCCCGCTGATCCTTATCCGTGGCCGGCAGTCGAGCAGAAGATCGAGCGCGCCCGTCAATTCATCGAGCCGGAGGCGCGCGCACGTCATGCGTGGGCTGGATCTGTTCGGAGGCACCCATGACTGAGCCAAGCTATCCACTCACGGACTTCGGCCTCGTCCGTCGCTTCGTTCACCAGTGGGGTCGTCACGTTCAGTACGACCCAGACCGTGACGAGATGTATCTATGGGACGGCCGCCGCTTCGCGCTCCAACAGACGGACGAACGGATCATGGCTCTTGTCAAGAAGGTGGTACTCACGCTGGATGATGAGGTGGCGAGGGAACCGGATGACGCACGCCGTGATCGCCTCCGCAAGTTCGCCGTCGCTTCACAGGCGCAAGCGCGAATCTCGGCCGTGGCACGCGGGATCCGCTCGGAGAAGGACATTTGGGTAGACGCCGGCACCTACGACTGCCAGCCCTACTTGGTCAACGTGCTCAACGGCACGATCGACCTCCGTACCGGCGAGCTTCGAGAGCATCGAACCAGTGACGGCCTGACGAAGCTGATCGCGGTCAGCTACAACCCGCAGGCGTTCAGTCCGGGCTTCGAGAAGCTGATCGATCGAACGACGGCCAACGACCCAACACACGACACCGCGGAGTTCCTGCGCATGTCACTCGGGTACATGGCGCTCGTCGGAGCCAACCCTGAGCAGAGGTTCTTCATGCTGCTTGGGCCGAAGGCCACGGGTAAGTCACAGCTCATCGAGATTCTCATTCAGGTGCTCGGCACGGACTATGCCATCGCATCTCAGCCGAAGCTCATCACGCGACAACGGTTCGGCCACCACGACGCCGAAATGTACGCGCTGAAGGGGATGCGCTTCGTTGGCATCTCCGAAACAGAAGCGGCGATGGATCTCGACGAGGCCCGTTCCAAGTCCCTCGTCGGGTCGGCCGTACAGAACGTGCGTCGACTTCATCACCAGGAGGAACAGATTGCGACAACGTGGACGATCCTCGTCGGCACGAACGAGGCGCCGAACATCGAGAAGTGGGATGAAGCGTTGAAGCGTCGCTTCATCGTGATCCCCTCAGGACCGAGCCTCCAAGAATGGGAGAAGGACCTGCACCTGGCGGACCGCATCCTTCGCGACGAGAGGGAAGGAGTCATCGCGAGTCTGGTTCGGGGCGCTCACCGATGGTGGACACATCAGCAGCGGGAGGGTTCCGCTTACTCACGCCTACCTGCGGCAGTCGTGGCCGCCACGGGTCAGCTCGAAGCCGACAACGACCACGTAGCTGAGTTCGTCAATGCGTTCGTGGACTTCGGCGATGGGTACTCGGTGCTCGCCAGCGACGTGAAGCGCGCGTACCAACGACATCGAGTCAACGACGGGTCCCTCGGTGGTCGTGCGCTGTTCCAGCGCATCATCGAGCGCTGCACACAACTCGGCCAGCCCGTAACGAAGGACGCTCGAAGGTTCCAGGGCTTCCGCCTTACGGATCCGGACGTAACCGGGCTCCACTGGGAGCGCTGAGCCGCTTCGCTCGACCTGATGGACCGTCGCCATCTGTCGGCGGCCCATCAGCGCCGAATCTCGTCAAATCGGGCGCTTCGGAGTGCAGTTCGACAGTTCAAGACGATTTTGTACCAAAGTTCGCGTAGAAGAATTCTATTGAGCTACAAACCCCGCAGATGGAGCCTGAACTGTCGAACTGCACGCCACCTTCCGTCGCTGCGAGACTCGTCGCGACGACCATGAACAGTCTCGAAAGGACAACACACATGCAAATCACCGCCAGCATTAGCCAGATCGAGGGCAACGAGCCCACCGAGGCTAGCGCCTACTATCTCAACGTTCGAGGGGAGGTCATCGAGCGTGCCGTGCTCGGCTGGATCGAGAAGGGCGGCAGGGTGCAGCCGGTCGTTCGTCAGGACCAGTACCTCGTGCCTGCCGACGATCTCTTCAACGACGGCACGATCTACCTCAACGTTCGGTCGTACTCGGGGGGCAGCTCGACCGTCGCAGAGGCGTTCCCGTGGTTCGAGAAGACCCAGAAGCCCTTGATCGGGGCGCTAGCTGGCTGGGTTCGAGAAAGCCTCGCGAGGGGGAAGGCCGCCACTGACCTGGAGAACGACCTCTCGACAGCTCATGGACCGGCCGTCGCTATGGAAGTCATGGACTACCTCGGGGCGTAGCTATTCCTGAAGGGCTCCGGCTACGGCCGGGGCCCTTCGTCACAAGTAAGGGGACTCCCTTCTGTGGGAGGGCAGCCGCTACTCTCGCGGACATGAGCTCGAGTTACGTCCACCCTCCGCTGCGCGTCTTCCTCGTGATGTACGACCTGCCCTCCGACGAGCACCCCTGGATGCGCACCTGGATCCGGGGATGGTCAGGGGAGGAAGGGGAGGGCTGGGTTCGGGTTCAACGTTCTATCGTGCTGATGCGCGTTCGTTCCACCGCAGTCGACGTATCGGAGGATGCTCTCCAGCCTTACAACGGCATCGATACTGGTCGCCTGATGGTCGTCGACGTTACGGAGGCTGGCTACCACGGGCGCGGCGACACAGCAGTCTGGGACTGGCTGGCGCGAGCTCGAAAGGATGCTCGGGCCGATCTCGATCGCTACAACCGCGAGAAGGCCGTTCAGGCAGTGGACGAGCTCGAGAAGTTCGCTAATGAGGGTGACGCATGACTTCCTCCCCGTCACCCGATACGGACGTCATCTTCGGCCCCCTGGCAGAGAACTACTTTTGGCCGCTTGCCGTGTCGCTCACGCTGTTCATCGTCGGCCTGGTATGGGCCGGGATCAAGAGCCAGCGCTTCCGCTCAGGGCTGTGGCGGGCCGTGAAGTGGCCCTTCACTGTTCGACTCACGACTACAAGGCGCCTCCGCGCTCGTGAGCAGACGGGGTGGGATCGACGTCAGCAGGAGCTTGACGAGGAACGGGCACGACCGGTTCCTCGGCCTCGCTGGACTGTCGGGAAGGCTCGAGAAGGCGGCCCCAACACCTACATCCTCGCGAACACCGCTGGAGACGCAGTGGCTCGCTTCATTGAGCTGCATACGACCGATCGCTTCTTCCACTTCTACGACGCGGCGAGGTGGGAAGAGGTAGAGGGAGTTACGGCGCTCCGCTTCACCGGCCAACGCACTAACGACGGCGCTCTATTCGGCGTGCCCTTCATCGTCACGTGGCACGATGCCAATGGCGACCCACAGCATGCCGAAGTGAAGCTCCCAGACACGTTCTAGCCGCAGAGGCGCGTCAGAACCGCCTTGATTGTGCTGGGGTAGTAGCTGCCGCTCCCGGTTGGAGTGGGCATCTGGTCGTCATTGAGCCCGCGCGCGATGGCCGCTAGCGATCGGCCGGCCTGGCGCTCAAGCAGGATGCGCTGCTCAACGGCAGGATCCATCCGAACGGGGGAGCCGAGCCGGACTCCGTTGCGTCGAGCCTCAGCCAATCCCTCCTTGGTTCGAAGGCCGATCATCTGACGCTCCCATTGGCTGACGGACGCCATGATGTTGACCACCAGCTGACCAGTTGGAGTCGTTGTATCGATGCCGAGGTCGATCGCCACGACGCCCCACCCCTGCTTCGACGCGGTCTCCATCAGACGAGCGAAGTCGGCCAGGCTGCGGCTGAGCCGGTCGAGCTTCGATACCACCAGCGCGTCAGCCTGCTTGGTGCGAAGGAGTTCCAGGGCTCGGGTGATTCCGGGGCGGTTGATGTCTTTGCCTGATCGTCCAGCGTCCTCGACGTATTCAACCTCCCAGCCCTGCTGCTGGGCACGGGACGCAATCGCAGAGCGTTGCGCCTCGATCCCGTACTCCTGGCCCTGCGTCGAGACGCGCAGGTAGCCGATGACCTTCACGCGGCGGACAGCTCGTCGATCTTGTCGGCCAGGTAGGTCTTGGCCTTCGCTGCGCCGTCGTTCGACAGGACAAACTGGACCTGCACCAGCGCCTCGAGGACGGCCTGCTGCCGATGGCTGATCCGCTTGGCCTTGACGGGCTGGGGACGAAGGTCGGGGTGGATGGCGTAGAGGACGCCGGTCGGGATACCGTCGGCCTGGTCTGCTGGACTGCCTGCACGAACCCAGACGAGGACTCGACGCAGGATGGTAGCCGTGAAGCTGGTGGGTCCGGCGTAGCCGCGCTCAGCCAAGGAGTCCAGCAGATCCTTGCGCGTGGGAGCCGTTGCGGTGCGGGTGGGAGTCGTGTCAGTCATCAGTTCGATCCGATCGTCAGTGGCAGCTACCTGCTGCCGTCGATCGAATAGAACCAGGTGTTGTGTGAAATGTACAACGATCGCTGGTCTGTTGTACGGAGGGCGTCAGGAGTGCGTCAGGAGTGCGTCAGACAGGACGAATCAGGCCGGCTGCTGATTGATCCGGCTGGCAGATCGAGGGCCGTCTGGTCGTCTTCTACGTAGGAGTCGGAGGCAGTCCCCGGCGGAGGTGCGACTGCCCAACCGACACCGACGGACCAAGGCCCTCCCTTGTCCAAGGGCTCGGCCTTATTCGTAGTCAGGCGTCGTCGTCAATGAACGTCGCGGACCGTTCGGCACCGTCCACTCGATCACAACCTCGTTGGTGCCGACCAAAGTTCTCCCGGGGCCAGTTGCAATCAGATCGGACAGCAGAGGAAACTCCGTCAAGGGCTTCATCTCCTTGCGTGCACCCGGTCCGATGTCACCGAGCTGGAAGTACCCAAACTCTCGCTGAGACGGATCGAACTTGAGGTAGACGTTCACCTGAGTAGCCCACCCACGACCAAGATTGACGACCCACCAGGTAGTCGTGTCTGCACCTTGATGAGTAGCTCGGATCGCGGGCTTCGCCTCCCGCTCCAGATCGAGCGCTTCGCGAGCGGATCGCGCTTGTGCCTCCGCTGCCTCTGCCGCCTTCTCTGCCGCTGTGCTCTGACGTTTAGCTTCTTCCGCGGTCGTCGACGCTGCGTCCGCATGTTCCTTCGCGACCTTCGCGTCCGCCTTTGCGCCGTAGGCCTGAACCCAGCCCACGATCGCCAACACGATCGCCAGGGCGAAGCCACCCACGCTGACCCAGAAACCGCCGATGTCCGTCCAACCAGGACCATCGGACGGAGAGGGTGCCGTTGTTGCAGCCGCAAGCAGCCAGGTGTGCATTGAAAGTCCTTCGGGTCAGCGTCGAGCAAGGCTCAGGCTAACGTCGACCGCCGACGACCCTACGTGACGATGCGCACGCGGCGTGTCAGCACGGCATGAGTGTGCTCGGCTCGACGCTGGTCTAGTTGCTGGTCGGTCTCGCCGCGCCGACGGTTGAGCGTCACGACGACACCGGTCGGCCACGGATCGACCTCGACACGCTGGATCGCTAGCCGGAGGAAGTTCCGCCGTTTCATGGACGTCCAGGCGCGCCAGTCGAGTCCGTCGGCGAGCGCATTGACCAGGTGAGTGGTTCCGAGCGCCTCACCAAGCTGTCGTTCGACCTGATCCACTTCCGCTTGGATGCGAGAGACGTGCTCCCGATGTTCGCGATCGTCCATCAGCCCCCGAACGAACGCGTCGTTGGCACGCTTCCGCTGCTCGTCAAGGTCGGCCTTCTGCTCGCTGAGGCGGTCAACCGAGTCCTCAGCGAAAGGGTTTGGCTCCGACCTGCGCTGCTGCCACCGCGGGCTCTCGGCTAGGGAGCGCGTAACAAGGTCAAGTACGTAAGACTCAAGCGCGTCATGTGGAACCGTCAGGCGTCCGCAGGCGGTCGGGCCGTTGACCTGCTTCGAGCAGCGAAGCCCGATCTTGCCGTGGTGAGAGGTGGTGATGAGGCGGTGTCCGCACCTGCCGCAGACCGTAACGCCGCCGCCCATCGCGTACTTTCCGCCTTTGACGCCGGGGGAGTGCGTGATCTTCCTCGATTGCTGGCCGAACAACCGTCCAAGACGGTCGAAGGTCCGTCGGTCAAGGATTGGCTCCCATCCTTGAACACCTGTCTTGGTCTCCCCGAGAAGTGATCGGTTGGTCAGGATCGATCGGAGGTTGGTCTGCCGCCAATGCTTGCCGGTTCGAGTTGTCCTGCTGCTCTCGTTCCACTCCTGCACGAGCGAGTAGAGGGTGTCGCCGCTGAGCAGCCGTCGTGCCGCCTCCTCGATCACAGTGACTTCAGCCGGGTTCGGAACGGGCTGTCCGTTCTCGATCGTGAAGCCGTACGGGACGGTCCCTCCGTGCCATCTGCCGGAGGCTGCTCGCTGAGTTACTGCGGCTCGCACTCTCTCGGAAGCGCGTTCGGCTTCCGCTGCGTCCCATGCGGCAACCGTGATCCCGAGCGCTCGGCCTTCGGCGCGGCTCAGATCCACATCGGCTGATGCCACAGTGCGGATGATTACGCCGAGCTTCGTAGAGAGGTCGATCAGGTCGATGTACTCCCTCGGCCGCCGGGTCAGCCGGCTGTTCGAGTAAGAGAGGAGCGTCGAGAACTCGCCATGACGGGCTCGACGCAGCATGTCCTCATACTGGGGACGGGGCTTCGTCGAGTTCGTAGAAGCAGAGATGTCGTTGTCGACGAAGACGGCTCCGACGGCGAGCCCAAGACGCTGCGCGAGCTCACGGCACAGCGCTTCCTGACGGTCAACGCCGTGTTGGCGGCCTTCCTTATCCTTCGAGATGCGCGCGTAGATCGCGGCGGTGCCAGCCATCAGATGTCCTTCCGACAGACGGATTGTATTTTGTGATCCGTTGTCGAGGCGACGGAGTTCCCCCGCGCCGTCCTCGACGCCCTCCGGCAACCGCTGGAGTCCGGGCGCATCACGATCCACCGCAGCGGCGGCAGCGCCGAGTTCCCGGCACACTGCCAGATCGTCCTCGCTGCGAACCCCTGTCCCTGCGGCTGGGCGGGCACGCGGGGCGGGCCGGCGTGCAGCTGCCCGCCGAACGCCGTCCGCCAGTACTTCGGCCGGCTGTCCGGGCCGCTGCTCGACCGGATCGACATCCGTGTCGCCGTACCCCGCGTGACGGTCGGGTCGCTGCGGGCGGCGGACGGCACGGCACCGACGACGTCCGAGGCGGCCGGACGCGTGCGCGCCGCGCGCCGGCGCATGCACGAGCGGCTGCGGGGGACCGGGTGGGCGGCGAACGCCGAGGTGGCCGGCCCGTGGCTCCGCTCGGAGGGCCGTGCCGAACGCGGGGCCACCGACCCGCTCGACCGGGCGCTCGACCTCGGGACGCTGACGATGCGTGGGTGGGACCGCGTGATGCGCCTGGCATGGACCATGGCGGACCTCGGCGACGTCGACCGCCCGGGCGCGCACGAGGTCGGTCGTGCGCTGGCGCTCCGGAGCGCACTGTGACCGGCAGGGCGGCCGACAACGGCGACCCCGGCGCGCGCGATGCCCGGGCGGCCCGGGTCGCCTGGAGCATCCTGGCCGAGCCGGGGGACGCCGTCGCCGGAGAGCTCGTGGCAGCCTGCGGGCCCGCGGCTGCGCTCGACCTGGTCCGCCGAGCAGGGCAGAGCGGGGCCGGCATGCTCACCGGGCTCCTCGACGCCGGCGTCTCCTTCGCCGGTGACGAGGAGCGGGTACACGTCGAGCTCGGCACGGCGCTCGAACGGTGGCGCCCGCGGCTGAGCGGCCTCGACCCCGCCGGAGCGATCGCCGCCGCGCGGGCCGTCGGCGCGCGGGCACTCGTGCCCGAGGACGACGAGTGGCCGAGCGGCCTCGACGACCTCGGTCCGCACCGGCCGATGGTCCTCTGGTCGCGGTCGGACCGCCGCGAGTCGGTCGTCAAGGACGAGACCCGCGGTGCCCTCGCCGTCGTGGGGTGCCGGGCGAACACGGTCGCGGGAGCGGAGGCGACGGCGGAGATCGCGTCCGGCGCAGCTGACGCCGGACTCGAGATCGTGTCCGGGGGCGCGTACGGCATCGACGCGGTCGCACACCGGGTCGCGATCGCCGCCGGCACCCCGACGACGGCGGTGCTCGCCGGCGGCGTCGACCAGCTGTACCCGGCCGGTCACCACGAACTGCTCCGCAACGTCAGCCGTCGCGGACGACTGCTCGCCGAGTCGCCGCCCGGGACACGGCCGACGCGATGGCGCTTCCTCGCGCGGAACCGGCTCATCGCGGCGCTCGCCGGAGCCACCGTCGTCGTCGAGGCGGCGGCGCGGTCCGGGGCGCTCAACACCGCACACCACGCACTGCAGCTCGGGCGACCGGTGTTCGCCGTGCCCGGGGCCTTCGCATCGGCGGCGTCCGTCGGGTGTCACCGGCTGATCGCCGACGGGGGAGCGCAGATCGTGGTGACGCCGCACGACCCGGTGGCCGCCGTGCTCACGCAGGGGGCCGACCCGCTCGCCGACCCGACCGCACGGGTGTCGCGGACCGCGCTCGACACGGCGTCGGATCCGCACGTGCGGCGAGCCGTCGACGCGCTCGACCGTCGGCCGAGGCCGGTCGGCGAGATCGCCCGGCGGAGCGGTCTGTCGATCGACGACACCGTGGACGCGCTCGCGCTGGCGCAACTCGCGGGAGCGGCAGACTCGGTGGCGGACGGATGGTGCCGGCCCGCCCGATCTACGCTGGACCCGTGACGGATCGGACGGACGACCGGCTGGTGGCGGTGGTGGCGGTGTTCCTCGGCCACGTGGCGCACGATCGGGGCCTCAGCGCGCAGACCGTGCGCGCGTACGCGAGCGACCTCGAGCAACTGGTCGCCTTCGCCGAGACACGTGGCCTCATCCGTGTGCAAGCGCTCGGACTGGACCTGCTGCGGGACTGGCTCTGGGACGCCGACCACCGCGGTCTCGCACGCTCCACGATCGCCCGGCGGTCCTCCTCGGTCCGGGCGTTCACACGGTGGGCGAGCGAGAACGGGGTGCTCGACCACGACCCCGGCGCACGGCTCCGGGCGCCGAAGGGCGCGGCGCACCTGCCGCGGGTGGTCTCCTCGGACCAGGTGCGCGAGATCCTCGACGGCCTCGCGGCCCGCGCGAGCACCGACGATCCCGGGGCACTCCGCGACCTCGCCGTCGTGGAACTCCTCTACGCGGCGGCCATCCGCGTCAGCGAGCTCGTCGGCATCGACGAGTCCGACGTCGACCGCGGCCGGCTCACCGTGCGGGTGCTCGGCAAGGGCGGTCGTGAGCGGGTCGTGCCGTTCGGGGTGCCGGCACGGGACGCGCTCGAGGCGTGGCTCGAGCGCGGTCGGCCGGCGCTCGCCGCGAGGGGCACCGCGTCGGCGCTCACCGCGTCGGCGCTCGCCGCGAGCAGCACCACGTCGGCGCTCGATGCGGGAGGCGCCTCGCCGGGCAACCGCGACCGCGCGGACCGCGACCGCGCGAACCATGCGCTGTTCCTCGGCGACCGGGGCGCACGACTCGGCGTGCGCAGCGTGTACCGGATCGTTGCCCGCGTGCTGCGCGAGTTGCCGGGTGAGGGACCGAGCGGGCCGCACACCTTCCGACACACGGCCGCGACGCACCTGCTCGACGGCGGGGCCGACCTGCGCGCGGTGCAGGAGTTGCTCGGGCACGCGAGCCTCGGGACGACCCAGATCTACACGCACGTGTCCTCGGCGCGGTTGCGGGAGGTCTACCGGACGGCACACCCGCGGGCCTGACCCGGCGCGCTCCGCCCGGAGTCCACTCACCCCGTCCAGGCGTCCTCGGGGAGCAGCACCGGCCACGCCGCCGGCGGTAGGAACGGCAGGGGGTCGACGTACCGATCGTCCTGCCGCGCACCGACGTGCAGGCAGGGCGAGGACGCGGGGCAGTGGCCCACCGCGACCGTCCCGACCGGGTCGCCCTGCTCGACGACCGTGCCGGCGGCCACGAGCGGGACGACGGAGTCGAGCGTGCTGACGAGCCCGTCGCCGTGGTCGATCGTCACCACGCCGCGCCCGGCGACCTGGCCGGCGAAGTCCACGGTGCCGTCGTCGACGGCCACGACCTGGGCCCCGATCGACGCCGCGACGTCGATGCCACGGTGCCCTCGGCCGTGGTCGTGCTCCGGGGCCTCCCAGGGGCGGCTGACGACGCGGGACCCGGTCGGCCAGACCCACGGCGTGGCCTGCGCTGTCGAGCCAGACGCTGCCGTCCACCCGGACGCCGCCGTCGAGCCGGACGCTCCGGTCGAGCCGGTCGAGCCGGTCGAGCCGGTCGAGCCGGTCGAGCCGGTCGAGCCGGTCGAGCCGGTCGAGCCGGACACTGCCGCCGGGCCCGGCGCACCGGCGAGCGGCACGCCCGGCAGGAACGCGCCGGCGAGCACGAGGACGAGGACGAAGCAGCGCATGTCTCGAGCCTCTCGCGCACCGATCGGGCCCGATGCCGGACAGCGACCCCGGTGGAGAACCGGGGTCCGCTGAGCACGGTGCAGGGACGACCAACCGGCGGCGCTGCCGCAGCGGCACGGCGACGTGGATCTCCCCGATGTGCCCCACGCGCGACCAGCGAGTACCATCGGGGCCGCTCCGGAACACGCAACGCCGCTCGGACGGCGAACCAGCCGACCGCCGGGGCACCGTGCGCCACCCAGCACGGCGGCAAGAACCTGGAGCACCGTGTCGAACACGTCCACCCAGCACGGCGAGGACCGTGCGTTCAAGGGGAAGGTCACCCTGTTCGCCATCGCGGCGGCAGTCGGCGGCTTCCTCTTCGGATTCGACTCCTCCGTCATCAACGGAGCCGTCGACGCGATCAAGGGCGAGTTCGGCCTGTCCGAGGCCGCCAGCGGCTTCGCGGTCGCCTCCGCGCTCATCGGCTGCGCGTTCGGCGCCTACTTCGCCGGTCGCCTCGCCGACCGCTGGGGTCGGACCCGCGTGATGTTCTGGGCAGCCGTGCTGTTCTTCGTCAGCTCGATCGGCAGCGCCTTCGCGTTCGCCACCTGGGACCTGGTCATCTGGCGTCTCGTCGGCGGTCTCGGCATCGGTACCGCGTCGGTCATCGCGCCGGCGTACATCTCCGAGGTCTCCCCGAAGGCGATCCGCGGCCGGCTGGCCTCGTTCCAGCAGCTCGCCATCACACTCGGCATCTTCGCCGCGCTGCTCTCCGACCAGCTCTTCGCGGTGACCGCCGGCGGCGCCTCGGAGCAGGTCCTCGGGCTCGCAGCCTGGCGCTGGATGTTCCTCGTCGGCGTGGTCCCGTCGGTGGTCTACGGCGTCCTGGCCATCACGCTGCCGGAGTCGCCGCGGTTCCTGCTGTCGAAGGGCCGCACCGACGACGCCCGCGACGTGATGGGCAAGATCGTGCCGCGTGACACCGTTAACACGAGCCTGGAGGAGATCCAGGACGGCATCAAGAAGGAAGCGAACGAGAAGAAGGGCTCCATCCGGGGCAACCGCTTCGGCCTGCAGCCCATCGTCTGGGTCGGCATCATCCTCGCCGTGCTGCAGCAGTTCGTCGGCATCAACGTGATCTTCTACTACTCGACGACGCTCTGGCAGGCGGTCGGGTTCAAGGAGGAGCAGTCGTTCCTCATCTCGACGATCACGTCGATCGTCAACGTCGCGGTGACCTTCATCGCGATCTTCACGGTCGACAAGCTCGGCCGGAAGCCGCTGCTCGTGGCGGGCTCGTCGGGCATGTTCGTCTCGCTCACCATGGTCGCGATCGCGTTCTCGCAGGCGTCCATCGTGAACGGCCAGCCGCAGCTGCCCGGTGCCTGGGGCGTCATCGCGCTGGTCTTCGCGAACCTGTTCGTCGTGTCCTTCGGCGCCACGTGGGGCCCGCTCATGTGGGTGCTGCTCGGCGAGATGTTCCCGAACCGCATCCGTGCGACCGCGTTGGGCGTCGGTTCCGCGGCGAACTGGATCGCGAACTTCGTCGTCACGATCACCTTCCCGGTCCTGTCCGGCTTCAACCTGACGGTCACCTACGGCATCTACGCGCTGTTCGCCCTGCTGTCCCTGTTCTTCGTCATCGCGAAGATCCCGGAGACGAAGGGCCGCTCCCTCGAGGAGATGGGCATCACCGCCGAGGGCGAGACGGTCAACGCCAAGTCCTGACGCAGCGTCACCACCAGCCGGGAGGCGCGGTGCGGGTCCGACCCGCACCGCGCCTCCTGTGCGTCCGCGACCTGCTACCATTGCGACCGCAGCGCGCTCTCGCGCGCTGACTTCGCGCGTCCACTCGCGTCCCGTGGCCATCGGTCCCGCTCTCACGAGCGGGCGGCCGTGCGGACAGGGCGCCAGGGGCCACGACCTCCGGTCGTGACCGACACAACCGCAACCGTGCACGCGGCCAGAGAGCCGCGCGCCGAGAACAAGGAGGGACGGCATGGCCGTCGTCACCATCCGCCAGCTGCTCGACAGCGGCGTCCACTTCGGACACCAGACCCGTCGGTGGAACCCGAAGGTGAAGCGCTTCATCCTCGCCGAGCGCTCGGGCATCCACATCATCGACCTGCAGCAGTCGCTGGCCTTCATCGACCGTGCGTACGACTTCGTCAAGGAGACGGTCGCGCACGGTGGCACGATCCTCTTCGTGGGCACCAAGAAGCAGGCGCAGGGCTCCATCGCCGAGCAGGCGACCCGCGTCGGCCAGCCGTACGTCAACCAGCGTTGGCTCGGCGGTCTGCTCACGAACTTCCAGACGGTCTCCAAGCGCCTCGCGCGCATGAAGGAGCTCGAGGAGATCGACTTCGACGACACGACGAAGGGCTTCACCAAGAAGGAGCTCCTCATCAAGAAGCGCGAGCTGGACAAGCTCCACAAGACCCTCGGTGGAATCCGCAACCTCACGCGGACCCCGAGCGCGCTCTGGATCGTCGACACCAAGAAGGAGCACCTCGCGGTCGACGAGGCGCAGAAGCTCGGGATCCCGATCATCGGCATCCTCGACACCAACTGCGACCCGGACGAGATCACCTACCCGATCCCGGGCAACGACGACGCGATCCGCTCCGTCGGTCTGCTCACCCGCATCGTCGCCGACGCCGCGGCCGAGGGCCTGAAGACCCGCCACAACGGTGGCGACGAGGCCGAGGCCGAGCCGCTCGCCGAGTGGGAGCAGGAGCTCCTCGCCGGCCAGACGCAGGGCGAGGGCGCGACGGTCGAGGAGAACGACGCCGACGCGCAGGTCGCCGCGAAGGAGATCGGCGAGCCGATCGCCGACGCCGACAAGAACGCCGAGCCGACGGCCGAGGCCGAGGCCGCAGCGGAGACCACCCCCGCCGAGTGACCGGTCGGGGCGTCGGGCCGGTCGGCTCGGCGCCCCTTCCTCCTCTCTCCACAACCTCAGTCCAGAAAGGACTCCAGTCAATGGCCAACTACAGCCTTGCTGACGTGAAGAAGCTCCGTGAGGACCTCGGGGCCGGCATGATGGACGCCAAGAACGCCCTCGTCGAGGCCGACGGCGACTACGACAAGGCCGTCGAGCTCCTCCGCATCAAGGGCGCGAAGGCCGTCGCCAAGCGCGACGACCGTGCGACCTCCGAGGGCGTCGTCGTCGCGTCGACCGAGGGTGGCGCCGCCACCGTCGTCGAGCTCGCGAGCGAGACCGACTTCGTCGCGAAGAACGAGAAGTTCACGACCCTCGCGGACAAGGTCGTCGCCGCGGTCGCTGCCGCCGGTGCCGCCGACGTCGCGTCGGGCAACGCCGCGCCGCTCGAGGGCAAGACGGTCGCCGAGGCGATCGACGAGGCCGCTGCTGCGCTCGGCGAGAAGCTCGCGCTCCGCACGGTCGTCCGTGTCGAGGGCGACGCCTTCGAGGTCTACCTCCACAAGACGAGCCAGGACCTGCCGCCGCAGATCGCCGTCGTCATCGCCTACTCGGGCTCCGACGCCGCCGAGGCGCGCTCGATCGCGCAGCACGTCGCGTTCGCCAACCCGACGTACCTCACCCGTGACGAGATCCCGGCCGAGGCCATCGAGAAGGAGCGCGCGACCGTCGAGGCGATCACGCGCGAGGAGGGCAAGCCCGAGGCCGCCCTCCCGAAGATCGTCGAGGGTCGCCTCAACGCCTACCGTAAGCAGGTCGCGCTCCTCGAGCAGGACTACGCGAAGGACAACAAGCTGTCCGTCGCGAAGGCCGCCGAGAACGCCGGCATCACGATCCAGGGCTTCGCCCGCGTCAAGGTCGGCGCGTAACGAACCCGTGACGGGGCTCGGAACCACATCGGTTCCGGGCCCCGTTTTCGCGCGCCGGACGGGCCGCGAGTACATTCCCACGAGGACATTCGACGAAGGGTGCGACAGATGACGAACGAGAAGACCGGACGCCGCCGGGTCCTGCTGAAGCTGTCGGGGGAGGCGTTCGGGGCCGGGTCCCTCGGCGTGAACCCGGACGTCATCAGCGCGATCGCGAAGGACATCGCGGTCGCCGCGCAGGACGTGGAGGTCGCCATCGTCGTCGGGGGCGGCAACTTCTTCCGCGGCGCCGAGCTCTCGCAGCGCGGCATGGACCGGGGTCGAGCGGACTACATGGGCATGCTCGGCACCGTGATGAACGCCCTCGCGCTGCAGGACTTCCTCGAGCAGGCCGGGGCCGCGACGCGGGTGCAGTCGGCCATCAACATGACCCAGGTCGCCGAGCCGTACATCCCGCGGCGGGCCGAGCGGCACCTCGAGAAGGGCCGCATCGTCATCTTCGGCGCCGGTGCCGGGCTGCCCTACTTCTCGACCGACACCGTCGCCGCGCAGCGCGCCCTCGAGATCGACGCGCACGAGGTCCTCGTCGCGAAGAACGGTGTCGACGGCGTCTACACGGCCGACCCGAAGAAGGACGCCAGCGCGGAGAAGCTGCACCACGTGACCTACCAGGACGCGCTGCTCAAGGGCCTCAAGGTCGTCGACGCCACCGCGTTCTCGCTCTGCATGGACAACGGCATGCCGATGCACGTGTTCGGGATGGAGGGCGACGGGAACGTCGCCGCGGCCATCCGGGGCGAGCGCATCGGCACGGTGGTCAGCAACTGACCCCCGCCGCTCGCTAGACTCGACGCCAGTACCGAAGGAGAACCACCGTGATCAGTGATGTCCTGACCGAAGCCACCGAGAAGATGGCGAAGGCCGTCGACGTCGCCAAGGACGACTTCGCGACCGTCCGCACCGGACGCATCAACCCCGCGCTCTTCCAGAAGATCCCGGTCGACTACTACGGCACGCCGACGCCGCTCGCGCAGCTGGCGTCCATGCAGACGCCCGAGGCGCGCACGCTCGTCGTCACGCCGTACGACAAGTCGGCCCTGAAGGAGATCGAGCGCGCCATCGCGACGTTCCCCAACCTCGGAGCGAGCCCGTCGAACGACGGCGAGATCGTCCGCGTGACGATCCCCGAGCTCACGCAGGACCGCCGCAAGGAGTTCGTGAAGCTCGTCCGCAGCAAGGGCGAGGACCACAAGGTCGTCATCCGCAACATCCGCCGCCGCGCCAAGGACGACCTCGACGCGCTGAAGGGTGAGATCTCGGACGACGAGATCTCGCGGGGCGACAAGGACCTCGAGGCCCTGACGAAGAAGCACGTCGACCAGATCGACGACGCGCTGAAGAAGAAGGAAGCCGAACTCCTCGAGGTCTGATGCGGCTCCCAGACCAGGGCGACGACCGCCCCACAGCACCGCGACCCTCCGCCAAGAAGGGCCTCCGGCAGGACTTCGATGCGCGCGCCCGCGCTGCGCGCACCGACTTCGAGGCGCAGCTCCGGCAGCGCAAGGCGGAGTTCGGTGCGCGCAACGAGGCGCTGACGGCACGGACCGGCCGGAACCTCCCGGCGGCCATCGCGATCGCGTTGGCGTTCGCGGTGGTGATGCTCGGCACGCTGCTCATCTGGAAGCCGTCGTTCATGGTGGTGGCGGCGTTCCTGCTCGGCGTCGGCGTCTACGAGCTCTCGAGCGCGATGCGGTTCGCCGGACGTGACGTCCCGCGGATCCCCAGCGTCGCCGTCGCGGTCGGCGTCGTGCCGGCCGCGTACCTCGGCGGACAGGTAGTCGCGCTGTTCACGCTGCTCGGCGGCATCGTCCTCATCTCGGTGTGGCGGCTGGTCGAGGTCGCCCTGTCGCGGGAGAAGCCACCGGCGGGGCACGTGGTCCGCGACCTGACGAACGGCCTGTTCGTGCAGGCGTACATCTCGCTGCTCGGCGCCTGCGTGGTGCTCCTGTCCGCGCAGGAACGCGGCGAGCTGTGGGTGATCGCGTTCATCCTCGTGGTGGTCGCGGTGGACACCGGGGCGTACGCCACGGGGCTCAACCTCGGCAAGCACCCGATGGCACCGCGGATCAGTCCGAAGAAGACGTGGGAGGGCTTCGCCGGGTCCGTCGCGGCGAGCATCATCGTCGGCATCATCGTGTCCTGGCTGATGCTCGGTCTGCCGTGGTGGACGGGTGTCGTCCTGGGGGTGCTCATCTCCGGTTCGGCGACCCTCGGTGACCTGACCGAGTCGATGATCAAGCGCGACCTCGGCATCAAGGACATCTCGTCGTTCCTGCCCGGGCACGGCGGTCTGCTCGACCGCATCGACAGCATCCTGCCGTCGTCGGCCGTCGCGTACGTGATGTTCCTGGTCGTCGTGCACTGATCGTCCGGCTCGGGAGTCCGGCGGGACCGCACGACCGCGCGTCCAGGTCACGCCCGGGTCCTGTGCTGGCAGAATGTCGCCGTGGCCACCACCTTCCCGAACGCAGACCGCTCCGCCCTGGGTTACGACGTCGACGAGGTCGAGCGCTTCCTCGAGGACGCCCGACGTGCGTACACGGCGAACGACACCGCTCCGGGCCTCGAGGCCGCGAAGATCCGCGCCACGGCCTTCTCGATGCGGAAGGGCGGCTACTCGACGACGCACGTCGACGCGGCGCTCGAGCGGCTCGAGGACGCCTTCGCCGCGCGCGAGCGTGAGCGGGAGATCGCGGAGACGGGGAAGAAGGCCTGGTACGCCGAGGCACGCGAGAAGGCCTCCGACGTGGTCGCACGTCTGGAGCGGCCGGACGGGCAGCGCTTCAGCCGGACGAGCGTCCTCGGCACCGGCTACCACCCGAAGGACGTCGACGCCTTCGCCCAGCGGTTGAGCGGCTACTTCCGCGAGGGCAAGGCGCTCAGCCTCACCGAGGTGCGCTCCGTCGTCTTCCGCCCGAAGCACGGTGGCTACCGCGAAGGGCAGGTCGACGCGCTGCTCGACGCCGTCGTCGAGGTCATGCTCGCGGTCCGTTGACGACCCGCCGCGGACACGCGGAGGTGGGGGTGCTTCTCATCCCGTGATCGTTCCGTTATCCTGATCGGACTCATGGGCAGGCACACGGCAGACATCAGCTCCGACCGCGACACCCGCGACAACCCCGGCCTCTCGGCCGGCGGTGAGCGCCGCGCGGCACTGAACCGAACCCGCACGGCGGCGAACTCGGTCCTCCACGCGAACCCCGCGACCGTGACGGCAGCGATCGCGACCGGTCCGGTCACGACGCGCACCGCTCCCGTCGCGACGGTCCCCGACAGCAGCGCCGTCGACGCGCTCCCGTCCGACGTCGCACCGCACGAGGCGCCCGCGATCGCGCCGAAGTCCGTCGCCGCGAACCGCGTCTCGGACGCCGAGTTCGCGCAGGCAGCGGCCGTGCCCGCCACCCCGGCGGACCCGCGCATCGTGCAGCGCCGCCGTGGGCGCGCCACCGCGGCTGCGAAGCCCCGGCCGGTCAACAGCGTCAACTCCTTCATGCGCAAGCGTGCGACGATCCCCGCGCTCTCGTTCTTCGCCGTGTTCGGGTTCGTGGGCGGTTCGTTGTTCAACCCGATGCAGCCCGACGTCGCGCAGGCCGCGGTCACCGCTCCGGTGCTCGTCAAGGCCCCGGTCGCGCCGCAGCAGTACACGGCGCACGGCACCTACGCCGCGTTCGACGTCTCCCGTGACGAGTACGGCGTGACGCTGCCGAAGCCCAAGCCGAAGCCCAAGCCGGTCGTGACCCCGACGGACGACACCGCCGCGACCGCGGACTCCGCGACCGCCACGGTGACGCCGACCAACACCCTCGCCGCCGTCGCCGCTGCACCCGACCCGGGCAGCGCCCAGGCGATCGCGCAGCAGCTGGTGAGCGCCCGCGGGTGGGGGAGCGACCAGTACAACTGCCTCGTCTCGCTCTGGAACAAGGAGTCGGGCTGGCGCGTGAACGCCTACAACCCGAGCGGTGCCTACGGCATCCCGCAGGCGCTCCCCGGCAGCAAGATGGCCACCGCTGGTGCGGACTGGCAGACCAACCCGGCGACGCAGATCACCTGGGGTCTGAACTACATCTCGGGCGTCTACGGCACCCCGTGCGCCGCCTGGGGTCACAGCCAGTCCGTCAACTGGTACTGATCGGGGCCCCGCGTGCCGCGCAGCAACCGGCCGCGGCGCCCACGCGGTCGTGACGTCGAGCCCGTCGACCAGGAGACCGGCCTCGACCGGCTGATGAGCTCGTGGAAGCGCACCGAGGTGCGTCGCGGCCGTGAGTACCTCGTGCAGCCGATCTCCGCCGCCTCCGCGCAGAAGGAGTACGTCTGCCCGGGCTGCGGCGGGACGGTGATGCCGGGCATCGCGCACGTGGTGGTCTGGCGGACCGACGGCGTCCTCGGTGACGAGGCCGACCTGGCGTCGCGCCGTCACTGGCACAACCACTGCTGGAGCATCGCGTGAGCACCGAGATCCGATCGAACACCGAGCTGCCAGCCCGACGCACCGACGTCGAACTCGTCACCGACGACCACCTGACGCTCGTCGGGGAGCTCGCCGAGCCGGTCGACCGGCAGGCCCGCGGCACCGTCGTCACGCTCCACCCGCTGCCCACGGCGCACGGCTTCATGGACTCGCACGTCCTCAAGAAGGCGGCGGCGCGTCTTCCCGCCCTGGCGGACATCGCCGTCCTGCGGTTCAACTTCCGGTCCGTGAGCTCCCCGCGCGGGACGTCCGAGGGGGTCTTCGGCGATGGGGTCTCCGAGGGCTTCGACCTGCGCGCCGCAGTGGCCGAGGTCGTGCACCGCGGGCTGCCGACGCCGTGGCTGGTCGGGTGGTCGTTCGGCACCGAGGTGATCCTCAAGCACGCGATCGAGCACGTCGAGGCCGGCACCGTCGCGGGCGTCGTCCTGCTCTCGCCGCCCCTGCACCGCACGTCCGACGACGAGCTCGCACGGTGGGCGGACGTGGGGATCCCCGTCGTCGCGCTCGTGCCCGAGCACGACGACTTCCTGCAGCCGGACGAGGCGGCGCGTCGGTTCGCGATCGCACCGGCCGTCCGGGTCGTCCCGGTCGCGGGTGCGAAGCACCTGTGGGTGGGGGAGCGGTACGTCCGCACCGTGCTCGACGCCGTCGCGGACCTGGTGGTCCCGGGCTCGGCGCCGCTGCCGACGCACGTCGCCGACTGACGCGGGCCGACCTGGAGGCGCGCCACGCGCCTCCAGACCGGTCGCCGGTCAGCCTCGGTCCGGCTCCTCGCCGTCGGTGACGGACTCCGCCTCGACCACGTCCGCATCGCGGGGTGCGTGCGAGGGGTCGGTGCCGAGCAGGCCGGTGGCGTGCGTCAGCACCCCCCGCAGGTTCTCGAGGTAGCCGGCGACGGCGTCACGCTCGGTCCGGATCGCCGCGAGCCGGTCCTCCGACTCGGCGATGACGCCTGCGGTGCGCTCCTCGGCCTCGGCGACCATGCGGTGGACCCGGTCCTGGGCGTCGGCGACGATGGTGCGCGCGTGCTCCTGCGCCTGGGACGTGCTCGTGCGCTCGAGGTCGTCGGCCTCCTGCTGGAGCCGCTCGGCACGTTCGCGGGCCTCGGTCGCGCGGCGTGTCGCCTCGGCGAGCTGCAGGTTCGCCTCGTCGAGGTACTTCTGTGTCTCGGTGACGGTCTCGTGGTGCTTCTGCAGGTAGTCCTGCTCGGCGTCGTCGCGGCGCGCGGTCAGCTCTGATTCGAGGGCGGCGAGGGCCTCCTCTCGCTCGCGGACGATCTCGGTACGCACGGCGTCCTGCTCGCGGGCGAGGTCAGCGCGGGCGGTCTCGATCTCCTCGCGGAGGGTGGTGCGCTCGGCCTCGAGCGTGCCGAGCTCGGCGACGCGACGGTCGGCGATCTCGGTGTCGACCTCGGCGTGCTCGCGCTCGCGGCGCGCGGCCAGCTCGTCCTCGTGCTCGCGGACGGCCCGCTCGTGGGCGGCATCGGCCTCGTCGCGCTCGCGCTCGATGCGCGCCCGGTGCTCCTCGAGTTCACGGGCGACCCGGTCGGCGGTCTCCTGCACGAGCCTCGCGTTCTCGGCACGCGTCTGCTCCTCGTCGACGCGGAGCTGGGCGCGCGCGGCCTCGATCTCCTGGTCGAGCGCGGTGCGGACGCTCGCGAGTTCCCGTTCCCACCCGGCCCGGGCGGCGGCGAGCTCCTCGTCGAGGACGCGGCGGCGGTCGGTGAGCTCGGCGTCGAGTTCGGCACGACGGCGGTCCACTTCGGACGCCAGGTCGGCGCGGCCGGTCTCGAGCGCGAGTTCGTGCTCGCGGCGCTGGTCGTCCCGCTCGCGGTGCCAGGCGGCGCGCCCTTCGGCGATCTCGCGCTCGAGGGCGGCGCGACGGGTCGTCTCGTCTCGGTCGAGGTCCTCGACGCGTCGAGCGTGCTCGGCCTCGAACACGCTGCGGCGGTGCTCGGTCTCGCGCTGCAGGTCGGCGGCGGCCGCACGGGCGTCGGCGGACTCGCGCTGGGCGACCTCGCGCATCTCGGCGACCTCGTGGTCGGCCCGGGCGCGGAGCGCGTTCGTCTCGCGGATCGCGATCGACCGGACCTCGGCGGCCTCGGTGACGGCGGCCCCGCGGATCGCCGCGGCTTCGTTGCGGGCGTCCTGGGTGAGCAGGCCGGCCTCGGCGCGGGCGCGCTCGATGGTGTCGGCCGACTCGGCCCGGGCACGGGTGAGCTCGTCGGTGGAGCGGGTCCGGGCGTCCTCGAGCGTGTCGCGTGCCTCGTCGCGTGCTTCACGCAGGGTGCGCTCGGCCTCGGCGCGACTGGAGGCACGCAGGCGCTGGGCGTCGATGTCCGCCTGGCTGATCAGGCGCGTCGACTGCTCCTCGGCGACGCGGAGGGTGGACTCGAGGCGGGTGCCGAGTCCGCTGTACGTGGGGGTGCCGGCCTCGTCGAGCTCGCCCTGCAGTTCCGAGACGCGGCCCTGCAGGAGACGGATCTCCTTCGCGGCGTCCGCGCGGTCGTTGTTCGACTTGATGAGTTCGCGGCGGAGGTCGTTCAGCGCGCGGTCCACGTCGTCGCGGCGGTACCCGCGCAGCTCGGTCCCGAACTCGGCCTCGTCGTTCGCCACTGTGTCGCTCCTGGTGTTCGGCGGAGGGCCCGGTCCGGCCCGGGCACGATCCTAGCGGCGGGTCCGGACGTCGGGCTGAGCGGTCGACGGGGCCGTGGACGGCCGGTGGTGGTGACCGCGTCGGACGGACGGGGATGCGCCGTCCAGGCTCCCTCGCTATCCTGGGGCGCTGCATTCGCGCGCCGACCCCCACCCCCGGCGCGGTAGGGAGAAGATCCGTGCGATTCGTCCTGGCGATCGTCAGTTTCGTCATCGGCCTGCTGCTCGTGGCGCTCGCGGTCGGACAGCGCACCGTGTTCGCGCCACCGTCCTCGCTGGTGGCGTCCGCCCCCTCGACGAGCTCCGCGCCCGTGACGGTCATCCCCGGTTCGACACTCAACGCGAACCCCGGGTACCAGCGCATCAACGTCTCCGGCTCCGGCAAGGTGTTCGCCGCCTACGGCAAGACGAGCGACGTGGACGCCTGGGTCGGGGACGCGAAGCACACCACGCTGCGTTTCGACGCCGAGCAGGACCGACTCGTCGGGCGCACCACCGGCTCCGAGACCTCGGTGCCCGACCCCGCCGGCAGCGACCTCTGGTACCAGGAGTACGACGGCGCCGGGCAGTTCACCGTGCGGCTGCCCGATGACGTCTCGATGATCGTGGTCGGCGACGGCAAGTCCGCGGCACCGTCCGACGTCTCCGTGACCTGGCCGCGCGACACGGCGACCCCGTCGGTGGGACCGCTGCTCGTCGCGGGCGGGCTCTTCCTCGTCGGCGGCGTCGCCCTGCTCGTCTGGGCGTTCGTGCACCAGCGTCGCGGGCGCGGTCCGCGTCGACGCAGCGGGGGTTCCCGACCGCCGCGCGTGCGGGCGTCCCGTCGTGCCGCTGCCGCCGGCGCCCAGGTGCCGAGCCGCGGTCGTCGCGGACGCCGGGCGTTCGTCGCACTCCCGGTCGTGCTGGTCGGGACGCTGGTCCTCGCCGGGTGCTCCTCGGAGTACTGGCCCCAGGGCGGCGGTGCCGCGGCGACGCCGACCCCCAGCGCGTCGGCCACCGGGGCGGCTGAGTCCGACGAGCCGACGGCGGCGACCAAGCAGCAGATCGCGCGGATCGTCGACCGCGTGGCCGAGGTCGCGAAGCAGGCCGACGAGAAGCGCGACGCGAAGACCGCCGCCGAGCGGTTCACCGGTGCGGCGCTCCAGCTCCGCAAGGCCAACTACACGATCCGTGGCAAGGACTCGGACGTCGACGCCCCGCCGGCGATCTCGTCCGAGCAGGTGTGCGTGGCGCTGCCGCAGCAGACCGACTCGTGGCCACGCACGGTGTTCGCGGTGGTCGCCGAGGACTGCGAGGCGAAGTCGGCTCCGCAGGCCCTCACGCTCGTGCAGGACTCCGCTCGTGACGACTACAAGGTGGCCTACGACGTGTCGCTCGAGGCCGCCGCGACGATCCCGAGCCTCGCTCCGACGTCGATCGGTGCCGCGCTGCTCGCCCCGAACTCGAAGCTCCTGACGATCCAGCCCGACCAGATCGCCGCCGCGTACGGCGACATCCTGTCGAAGGACGACGACAGCGAGTACGCCGACCTGTTCCAGGCGGACGGCGACGGTCTGCGGTCCACGATCGGCAAGTCCTACAAGGACAAGAAGTCGAGCGGGCTGCCGGACACCGCGAAGATCGAGTACTCGTCCGAGGTGCCCGAGGACGGCGCCGTCGCGATCGCGACGGACGGAGCCGGTGCGCTGGTCTCCGCCGACCTCGACGAGATCGAGAAGGTCACGCCGACCGCGGCCGGTGCCGAGGTGAACACCGAGGGCGCCGTGAAGGCGCTGTCCGGCGTCGACTCCAGCAAGAAGGGCATCAGCGCGACCTACAGCGTGCAGCTGCTCTTCTCCGTGCCCCCGGTGGGCAGTGATGAGAAGGTGGTCCTGCTCGGGTTCACGCAGGGCCTGACCGCAGCGAGTGAGGTGCAATGACCAACGTCCCCCCGACACCGTCCGGTCTCCGCGGAGCCGTCGACCTGTCGTCCCTCGTCGACCGCGCGCAGCGGCCGCAGCCGCCCGCTCCGGGTGCCGGACCCGGATCCGGGACCCCGGGCCCCGGTGCCGACGTCGTCGGCTCCGAGACCGATGGTGACCTGTCCGTCCCGTCGCTCGTCCTCGACGTCACCGACCAGACCTTCCAGGACGTCCTGCAGCTCTCGACCGTCGTCCCCGTGATCGTGGACATCTGGGCCGAGTGGTGCGGGCCGTGCAAGCAGCTCTCGCCGATCCTCGAGCAGCTCACCGCCGAGTACGACGGCCGCGTGCTGCTCGCCAAGGTCGACGCCGACACGAACCCCCAGCTCGTCCAGGCGTTCCAGGCGCAGTCGATCCCGACCGTGGCCGCGCTGATCGGCGGGCGCCCCCTCGGGCTCTTCGTCGGCGCGCTGCCCGAGGCGCAGGTGCGCGACGTCTTCGAGCAGGTCCTCGCGGCCGCGGAGCAGAACGGCGTCTCCGGCCGGGTCACCGTCGACGGTGCCGCGCCGAGCGAGCCGCAGGGCGAACCGGAATCGGAGCCCCTGCCGCCGCACCACCAGGCCGCCTACGACGCCATCGAGCAGGGCGACTACGCGACGGCGATCCAGGAGTACAAGACCGCCATCGCGCAGGACCCGCACGACCAGATGGCGGTCGCCGGGCTCGCGCAGGTGTCGCTCCTCGACCGGCTGCAGGGCCGGACGGCGGACGAGGTCCGGGCAGCCGCGGCAGCGGGGCCGTCCGACGTCGAGGCGCAGCTCGCCGTGGCCGACCTCGACGTCTCCGGTGGACACGTCGAGGACGCGTTCGGTCGGCTGCTCGACCTCGTGCCGACCGTGTTCGGCGAGGACCGTGACGCGATCCGCGTCCGACTCGTCGAGTACTTCGAACTGATCGGCAGCGAGGACCCGCGGGTCGTGGCGGCGCGCCGCCGCCTCGCGAACGCGCTGTACTGACGCGGCGCGACGCGCCACGGAAGCGACGTCGAACCAGGCTCTCGGCCTGGTCCGACGTCGCTTTCTTGGTTCGACGGACGGTCTGCACGAGCACGAACGCGTCGAAGCGTGGACCTGACCCCGAACGGACGGGAGGCGCGGTGCCAGCCGGCACCGCGCCTCCCGTCCGTCGTGGGGCGGGTCAGCCCTCCAGCCGCAGCCAGACCGCGCCGAGCGGCGGCACCACGAAGTGCGCGGACGCCGGGCGTCCCGCCCACGGCGTCTCCTCCGCCGTCACGGCACCGAGGTTGCCGACACCCGACCCGCCGTACTGCACGGCATCGGTGTTCAGCACCTCGTGCCACGTGCCCGCCGCCGGCAGGCCGAAGCGCCGCTCGACCGGAACGCCCGAGAAGTTCGTGAACACCGCGATGCGGTCGTCGCCGTCCTTCCGGAGGAAGCCGAGCGTGGAGTGCGGGGCGTCGCCGCCCTCGATCCACTCGAAGCCCTCCGCGCTGGCGTCGTGCGTCCACAGCGCCGGGGAGTCGCGGTAGACACGGTTCAGCTCCGCGACGAGGTCCTGCACGCCCCGGTGGCCCGGGTCGTCGAGGAGCCACCAGTCGAGCCCGCGGGCCTCGCTCCACTCCGAGGGCTGCGCGAACTCCTGGCCCATGAAGAGCAGCTGCTTGCCGGGGTGCGCCCACATGAACGCCAGGTAGGCGCGCACGTTCGCGAGCTTCTGCCACTCGTCGCCGGGCATCTTGCCGTACAGGGAGCCCTTGCCGTGCACGACCTCGTCGTGGCTGATCGGCAGGGTGAACTGCTCGCTGAACGCGTACACGAACGAGAACGTGATCTCGTCGTGGTGGTAGCTGCGGTACGCGGGGTCACGCTCGATGTACTGGAGCGTGTCGTGCATCCAGCCCATGTTCCACTTCTGCCCGAACCCGAGGCCGCCGGCGCTCGTCGGCTGGGTGACGCCGGGCCACGAGGTGCTCTCCTCGGCGATCATGACGATGCCGGGGTAGCGCTTGTACGCCGTGGCGTTGGTCTCCTGCAGGAGCGAGATCGCCTCGAGGTTCTCGCGCCCGCCGTGCACGTTCGGCAGCCACTCGGTGCGGGAGTAGTCGAGGTACAGCATCGAGGCCACGGCGTCGACCCGGAGGCCGTCGATGTGGAACTCCTCGAGCCAGTACAGCGCGTTCGCGACGAGGAAGTTGCGCACCTGCGGCTGCCCGAAGTCGAACACGTAGGTGCCCCAGTCGAGCTGCTCGCCGCGACGGGGGTCCGGGTGCTCGAAGAGGGCGTAGCCGTCGAACTTGGCGAGTGCCCACTCGTCCTTCGGGAAGTGCCCGGGCACCCAGTCCATGATCACGCCGATGCCCGCGGAGTGCAGGCGGTCGATCAGGTACCGCAGGTCGTCCGGCGAGCCGAACCGGGCCGTCGGTGCGTAGTACCCGGTGACCTGGTAGCCCCACGAGCCGCCGAACGGGTGCTCGGCGAGCGGCAGGAACTCCACGTGGGTGAAGCCGAGGTACTGCACGTGACCGATGAGCTGGTCGGCGGCCTCACGGTAGGAGAGCCCGGGACGCCACGAGCCGAGGTGCACCTCGTAGACGCTCATCGGCTGGTCGTGCGTGGTGGTCTGCGCACGGCGTTCCATCCACGCTGCGTCGCCCTCGGACCACTCGTGGTGCACGTCGTCGATGACCGAGGCGGTCAGCGGCGGCACCTCGGTGCGGCGCGCGAACGGGTCGGCGCGCTCCACCCAGCCGGAGTCGGTCAGGAGCTGGAACTTGTAGCGCTGGCCGACGAGCGCGCCGGGCCAGAACAGCTCCCAGACGCCGAGGTCGTTCAGGCGGCGCATCGCGGTGGTGCGGCCCTCCCAGCCCTCGAAGTCGCCGATCACGCGGACGGCGGTCGCTCGCGGCGCCCAGACCGTGAAGGCAACGCCGTCGACGCTGTCGACGGTGCGGAGGCGTGCGCCGAGGTGGTGCCACAGCTGCTCGTCGCGGCCCTCGCCGAAGAGGTGCAGGTCGAGCTCGCCGATCGTGGGCGCGAAGCGGTAGGCGTCGTCGGTCGTCCAGGTGGTGTCGTCGGTGTCGGTCGACGGGTCCGGGTCGTAGTCGGCCTCGACGCGGTACCGGCCGAGCTCGCCGCGGGTGGCACCGGCCCAGAGACCGTCGCCTTCGTGCGTCAGCTCGACGTCGTCGCCGTCCGGGCGGACGATCCGCACCGCGGTCGCGAGGTGACGGACGACGCGGATGCTCGTACCGCCGGTGACCGGGTGCGGGCCGAGGACGTCGTGCGGCTGCGACCAGCGGGCCTCGGCGACCTGCTGCCGGAGCCACTCCTCGAGGGGCACCGGACGCGGGTCGGCGTCGGCGGTCGTCGCGGTCGTCGCGGCGGAGGCGCGGGCCGGCTCCGTCGGTGCTGCTGCGGCCATGGGGGACCCGCCTTCGCTGGTGGGGGCGTCTGCGCCGTCGCCGGGACCGGCGTCGGGTGCGGACGCGGCGTCCGCCGTGGTGGCGTCGGCGGTGGACGGGGTGGTGTCGGCCGCGGGGCGCTCGGGAGCGGTGCGTCCGGGAGCGGCCTCGGCGGCGACGTGCCGCGGGTGCTCGGCGCCCGCGGCGTGTCCGGCGAGCGTCGCCGACTCCGGCACGTCGCGGTCGGGCGACTCGCGCTTCGCCGGCGGGGCACCGGGGAGGTCCTCGCCGGGCGCGGACACGTTCGGCTCGTAGCGCGGCGCCGCGGCCGGTGCCGCGGGGGCACCGGTGTCCGCACCCGGTGCGACGTGCTGCGCCGGGAAGGTCGGTCGGGGCGTGTCCGCGGGCATCCGGCGGGGCAGGACGGGCGGCGGCGGAGGCGGGACGGGCGGCACGGCGGGACCCGCGCCACGGGGGCGTCGGGTCTCGGCGGAACGCTCGGTGTCCGGCTGCTGGCCGTCGTCCTCGGGTCGGGTGTCGGTCATCGGTGCGGTCCCTCCACGACGAGCAGGTGTACGGGTTCCTGGAAGGCATCCAGGCGGACGTAGTTCGACGACCCCCAGACCCAGCGCTGCCCGGTCACGACGTCGCGGACGTCGAAGGGCTGGTCGGTCGGCAGGCCCAGGGCGGCGAGGTCGAGGTGCACGGTGGTCTCACGGGCAGAGTGCGGGTCGACGTTGGCGACGACGATCACGGTGTCGTCGCGCCCGGACCGGATGAACCGGCCGGACAGGTGCTTCGAGTACACGACGATCGACGGGTCCTCGGCGTGGTGCACGTGCAGGTTCCGGAGCTGCCGGAGCGCGGGGTGCGCCTGGCGGAACCGGTTGAGCATCGTCACGTACGGGGCGAGCGACGCTCCCTCGGCCTCGGCGAGGGCGAAGTCGCGCGGCTTGTACTCGTACTTCTCGTTGTCGATGTTCTCCTCGGACCCCGGGCGGGCGACGTCCTCGAAGAGCTCGTAGCCGGAGTACATCCCCCACGTCGGCGCACCCGTGGCGGCCAGGGCGGCTCGGACCTTGTACCCGGCTCGGCCGCCGAACTGCAGGTACTCGGTGAGGATGTCCGGCGTGTTCACGAAGAGGTTCGGGCGCAGGTAGTCGCTCGTCTCGTGGGAGAGCTCGGTGAAGTACTCCTCGATCTCCTCCTTCGTGTTCCGCCAGGTGAAGTACGAGTACGACTGCTGGAACCCGGCCTCGGCCAGGGCGCGCATCATCGCCGGACGGGTGAAGGCCTCGGCGAGGAACACCGTGTCCGGGTGCTCGTCACGGACCTCGCGGATGACGCGCTCCCAGAACCAGAGCGGCTTCGTGTGCGGGTTGTCGACGCGGAAGATCCGGATGCCGAACGCGATCCAGTGGCGCAGCACGCGGAGGACCTCCGCGACGATGCCCTCGGGGTCGGAGTCGAACTGGATGGGGTAGATGTCCTGGTAGCGCTTCGGCGGGTTCTCGGCGGTCGCGATCGAGCCGTCCGCGCGGACCGTGAACCACTCCGGGTGCTGCTCGACCCAGGGGTGGTCGGGGGAGCACTGCAGCGCGAAGTCGAGCGCGACCTCCATCCCGGTGTTCTTCGCCGTCTCGACGAAGTCGCGGAAGTCGTCCTCGGTGCCGAGGTCCGGGTGGATGGCGTCGTGACCACCCTCGGGCGATCCGATCGCCCAGGGGCTGCCCGGGTCGTACGGCCCGGGGGTCAGCGTGTTGTTCGGGCCCTTGCGGGCGGTGGTGCCGATCGGGTGGATCGGCGGGAGGTAGACGACGTCGAAGCCCATGCGGGCGACACCGGGCAGTCGGCGCGCCGCGGTGCGGAAGTCGCCGCTCTTCCACGACCCGTCGGGGTTCTTCTTGGCACCCTCGCTGCGGGGGAAGAACTCGTACCAGGCGCCGACGCCGGCACGGGTGCGCTCGACGTCGAGCAGCTGCGTGGGGGAGTGCGTGCGGAGGGAGGTGAGCGGGGCCTCCTCGAGCTCGGCCTGGACGCGCGGGTCGTCGACGGCCGCGAGGCGCTCCGCCGGGTCGAGGTCGGTGTCGCGGACACGCTCCGCGGCACGGGTGGCCGCGGGCGAGTCGGTCTCGGTGGCGAGCCGGTCGAGCAGCAGCGCGCCGTCGAGGAGCGTCGCCTCGGTGTCGACGCCCGCCGCGATCTTGAGTCGCGCCGCGTGGATCCAGGTGGCCCAGTCGTCGGCGTACGACTCGACGTGCCACGTCCAGACGCCGACGTGGTCGACCTGGAGGGTCGCTTCGTACCGGTCGGTGCCCGGTGCGGCGAGGAGCATCGGCACGGTGCGGCTGCCGCCGTCCGGCCGCTCGAGCACCAGGTCGGCGCCGATCACGCCGTGCCCTTCGCGGAAGACGGTGGCGCCGAACGTGATCACCTCGCCGTCGAAGGCCTTGCCCGGGAACCCGTTCGGGGTCGACGGAGCGAGCTGGGTGATCGGGATGCGCCCGATCTTGGGTCGGCGAGGTCGGTCTGCAGTGGCCACGGAGCCGACGCTACCCGGCGAGCGCCCGGACGTTCTCCGGTTGGCGTGTCCTGTGGACCCGCCACGGCCTGTCGGGACCTGTGGAGGGCCGGACGGGAGGCGCGTGGCGGTGCCGCCCCGCGCCTCCCGTCCGCCCCGTGGCCGGGCCGCACCCGGCATGGTCGCGCACGTTCCTCTCCATCTCGGCCGCGATGGGAGGCGAGACCGGGCGGAGCTGGTCGGAAGGAACCGCCAGGGACGCCCGGAAGCACCAGGCACGCCCGAAAGCGCCCGGCGCCCAGCGCCCAGCGCCCAGCGCCCAGCGCCCAGCGCCCAGCGCCCAGCGCCCGGCGCGGCGGTGCGCCCTACGCGACCTCGAACACGTGGATGCCCGGGCCGTAGGCGGTGAAGACCTGCCCGGCCGCGCGGAGCCGCTCGTGGTCCCGGTGCTTCTCGCTCGACCACGCGAGGCGGTAGCCGAGCACGTCCTGGCGCACCGGCAGGGTGAGGTCGCGCGTGCGCCCGCTGCCGTGCACCACGACGAGCACACGGTCGAACGGCTCGTGCTCCGGCGTGGACTCGACGAAGTACTGCAGCGCGCGGTGGATCGGCTGGTCCCAGCCCTCGGCCGTCATCGGCTGCCCGTCCGGCCCGTACCAGGACATCCGCGACGCTCCGGGCGTTTCCGTCCCCTCCACGCCGAAACGCGTCGGCCGGAGCGCGGGGTGCGCGGCGCGCAGCCGGGCGAGGGCAGCGACGGCGTTCGTCATGGCCTCGGCGTCCTCGTCGTCGGACCAGTCCACCGGCGTGAGGTCCTCGGACACCACGTAGGCGTTGTTGTTGCCGTGCTGCGTGCGGCTGCGTTCGTCGCCCGCGGTGAGCATCGGCACACCCGCCGAGAGCATGAGCGTCCCGACGAGGTTCCGCATCGACCGGCCGCGGGCGGCACGGACCCCGCGGTCGGCGGTGTCGCCCTCGACGCCGTGGTTGAACGAGCGGTTGTCGTTCGAGCCGTCGCGGTTGTCCTCGCCGTTGGCCTCGTTGTGCTTCGTGTCGTGGGAGACCAGGTCGAGGAGCGTGAAGCCGTCGTGCGCGGTGACGAAGTTCACGCCGGCGAGGGGACCACGGTCCGCGCCGAACACGCTCCGCGACCCGGTCAAGGCTTCGGCCAGTCCGCCGATGCCGGTCGCGGGGGCACCGTTGCGTCGCTCGTCGGCGATGTCGGCCAGCCAGAACTGCCGCACCGTGTTCCGGAAGCCGTCGTTCCACTCGCTCGTCCGGGCGCCGAAGGAGCCGGTCTTCCACCCGTCCGGTCCGACGTCCCACGGCTCGGCGACGACGAGGACGTCCTGCAGGTCCGGGTGGTTGCGGATCCGGTCGAGCAGCGGGTGCGCCGGGTCGAAGGCGTGCTGCGCGTCGCGGGCGAGCGCGGCCATCAGGTCGAACCGGAAGCCGTCGACCTGCACCTGGCGTGCCCAGTACCGGAGGCTGTCGACGACGAGGTCGGCGGTCGCCTCCACGGAGGTGTCGAGCGTGTTCCCGCACCCGGTCGTGTCGTAGTACGCCGTGTCGTCGGTCGTCCAGCGGTACCGGTTCGCACCGTCGAGGCCGCGCAGTGACGAGGTCGGGCCGCCGAGGCCCTCCTCGGCGGTGTGGTTGTAGACGACGTCGAGCAGCACCTGGATGCCGGCCTCGTGCAGCAGCCGCACCATCCCCTTGAACTCCCGCAGCACCCCGGAGGCTCCGGCGGCCCGGGCGTCCGCCGAGGCGTAGCCGGCGTGCGGGGCGAAGAACCCGAGCGTGTTGTACCCCCACGCGTTCTCGCGTCCGGCCTCGCGCAGCCACGCCTCGGTGTCGAACGCGTGCACGGGCAGGAGCTCGAGCGTCGTGACGCCGATCCGGTGCAGGTGCGCGATCGTGCTCGGATGGGCGACGCCCGCGTACGTGCCGCGCAGGTGCTCGGGGACGTGCGGGTTCGCCTGGGTCAGGGTGCGGACGTTGGCCTCGTAGACGACGGCGCGGTCGAGGGGGACGACGGGCTTGCCGACGCCGCCCCAGTCGAAGGCGTCGTCGACGACCTCGGCGGTCCACCGCGGCGCGGTGGGTGCGACCGGCGCGTCCGGCGCGACGATGCCGCGCGCGTAGGGGTCGAGCAGCGCCCGGGCCGCGTCGAACTCGTGCCGCGGCCCCGTCGGCCCGTCGACGAGCAGGTGGTACCGGTCGCCGACGGCGACACCCGGGGTCGTCACGACCCAGCGGTCGGTCCCCGTGACCTGCTCCAACGGGAAGCGCCGCGGCGCCTCACCCGGTCGCTCGACGACGAGCACGACGCTCGTCGCGGAGGCCGTCCTGGCCGAGAACCGCGGGTCGCCGTCCCCGAGACGGAACCCGGGCGTCTCCTCGATCGCGGTCTCCTGCATGCAGACCAGGGTACGAGGACCGGCGGGTATCCTGAAAACGCTCGAACAGGGGGTGCAGCCATGCCGGTCTACCTCGACCACGCCGCGACCACGCCGATGCTGCCGGAGGCGCTCGCCGCGTACACCGCGGCACTCGGCACCGTCGGCAACCCCTCGTCGATCCACAGTGCCGGCCAGCGCGCCAAGATGCTGCTCGAGGACGGCCGCGCCGCCGTCGCCGCGTCGCTCGACGCCGAGCCAGTCGAGGTCGTCTTCACCTCCGGCGGCACCGAGAGCATCAACCTGGCGGTCAAGGGGCTGTTCTGGGCCCGGCAGCAGGACCGGCCGCGGCCGCGCATCGTGGTCCCCGCGGGCGAGCACCACGCGACGGTCGACACCGTCGAGTGGCTCGAGCGCCACGAGGGCGCGGTCGTCGACGTGGTCCCGCTGGACGCGCAGGGTCGCGTCGACCTCGCCGGTCTGGAGGCGCGACTCGCCGACCCGACGGACGTCGCCCTGGTCACGTTCCTGTGGGCGAACAACGAGGTCGGCACCGTGCAGCCGGTCACCCGGATCGTCGAGCTCGCGCACGCCGCCGGCGTGCCCGTGCACAGCGACGCCGTCGCCGCGTACGGGCAGGTCCCGGTCTCGTTCCGCGCGTCCGGCCTCGACGCGCTGAGCGTGTCGGCGCACAAGATCGGCGGGCCGGTCGGCATCGGGGCGCTCGTGCTCGGACGGCGGGCGACGGTCGAGCCGCTCATCCACGGCGGCGGGCAGCAGCGGCAGGTGCGGAGCGGCACGCAGGACGCCCCGGCTGCGGCCGCCTTCGGGGTCGCGGCCGCAGCGGGGCTGCACGACCACTCGCTCCTGCGTGACCGGCTCGTCGCGGGCGTGCGACGGGTCGTGCCGTCCGCGCAGCTGATGGGCGATCCCGTCGACCGGCTGCCCGGCAACGCGCACTTCACGTTCCCCGGGTGCGAGGGTGACTCGCTGCTCTTCCTGCTCGACGCCGCCGGGGTGGCGGTCTCCACGGGCTCGGCGTGCCAGGCCGGTGTGCCCGAGGCGTCGCACGTGCTCCTCGCGATGGGCCTGTCGGAGCAGGACGCCCGCGGGGCGCTGCGCATCACGCTCGGCCGGTCGACGACCGACGCCGACGTCGACGCCTTCCTCGCGGCGCTGCCGGACGCGGTCGCTCGGGCCGGAGCCGCGGGGATGGCGTCACGGGAGCCGCTGCTCGGTCGGTAGACTCGGGGACCATGGTCGAACTGGACTTCACCGAGCAGATCTCCGCCCTCCGCGAGACCTTCGGCAACATCCGCTCGGTGGTCGACGTCGACCGCCTGCAGCGGGAGATCGCCGAACTCAGCGAGCAGGCGGGTGCGCAGGACCTCTGGGACGACGTCGAGCACGCGCAGCAGGTCACGAGCGCGCTCTCGCACCGGCAGGCGGCACTGCGCAAGATCACCGACACCGAGCGGCGCATCGACGACCTCGAGGTCCTGGTCGAGATGGCGAACGAGGCGGACGACCAGGAGTCCGCCGACGAGGCGGCCGCCGAGCTCAAGACGATCCAGAAGACGATGAGCGACCTCGAGGTGCAGACGCTCCTCGACGGCGAGTACGACGAACGCCCGGCCGTCATCACGATCCGCGCCGGTGCCGGTGGCGTCGACGCCGCGGACTTCGCCGAGATGCTCCTCCGGATGTACCTCCGCTACGCCGAGCAGCACGGCTTCAAGACCACGGTCATGGACACCTCCTACGCGGAGGAAGCCGGCATCAAGTCGGCGACGTTCGAGGTCGACGCGCCCTACGCCTTCGGCACCCTGTCGGTCGAGGCCGGCACGCACCGGCTCGTCCGGATGTCGCCGTTCGGCGCTGCGGGCAAGCGCCAGACGTCCTTCGCTGCGGTCGAGGTCATCCCGCTCATGCCGGAGACCGCGGTCATCGACATCCCCGAGAACGACATCCGCGTCGACGTGTTCCGGTCGTCCGGCCCCGGTGGTCAGTCGGTCAACACCACCGACTCGGCCGTCCGACTGACCCACATCCCCACGGGCACGGTCGTCTCGATGCAGAACGAGAAGTCGCAGATCCAGAACCGTGCGGCCGCGATGCGCGTGCTGCAGTCGCGCCTGCTGCTCCTGAAGAAGGAGGAGGAGAACGCGAAGAAGAAGGAGCTCGCCGGCAACATCACGGCGAGCTGGGGCGACCAGATCCGCTCCTACGTCCTCGCGCCGTACCAGATGGTGAAGGACCTCCGGAGCGAGCACGAGGTGAACAACCCCTCAGCCGTGTTCGACGGTGACCTGGACGGCTTCATCAACGCCGGCATCCGGTGGCGCAAGCAGGGCGACGACTCCTGAGCCGCGCGCCTCGGTTGACTTCCGGCCCGCTCGACCTACCCTGATCCGGTCATGATCAAATTCGACCAGGTCACCAAGGTGTACTCGGGCAACCCGAGTCCCGCGCTCGACGCGATCTCCCTCGAGATCCTGAAGGGCGAGTTCGTCTTCCTCGTCGGCGCCTCCGGTTCCGGCAAGTCCAGCTTCCTGCGCCTCGTGCTCAAGGAGGAGAAGCCCTCCCGCGGGCAGATCCACGTCCTCGGCCAGCGGCTCGGTGCCCTGTCCTCGCGGAAGGTCCCGTACTTCCGCCGCAACCTCGGCGTCGTCTTCCAGGACTTCCGCCTCCTGCCGAACAAGACGGTCTTCGACAACGTCGCGTTCTCGCTGCAGGTGATCGGCAAGAGCAAGGGCTTCATCAGCGAGGCCGTGACGGACGTCCTCAAGCTCGTCGGCCTCGCGGGCAAGGCCACGCGCATGCCGCACGAGCTCTCCGGTGGTGAGCAGCAGCGTGTCGCGATCGCGCGTGCGGTCGTCAACAAGCCGGCGATCCTGCTCGCCGACGAGCCCACCGGCAACCTCGACCCGACGACCTCCGCGGGCATCATGGCGCTCCTCGAGCGCATCAACCAGGGAGGCACCACCGTGCTCATGGCGACCCACGACGCCAGCATCGTCAACCAGATGCAGCGTCGCGTCATCGAGCTCTCGAACGGCACGATCCTGCGGGACGAGCAGTCCGGTGGGTACCAGACCCAGGCGGTCCCGATCCAGCGTGAGGCCGTCTCGACCACCACGGGCATCCAGACCATCCCGGGGATCATCCGATGAGGCTCGGGCTCGTCATGTCCGAGGTCGGCTCGGGCCTGCGGCGCAACGCGTCGATGGTGGTCTCGGTCGTCCTGGTGACGTTCATCTCCCTGACCTTCGTCGGCACCGCGATCCTGCTCCAGATGCAGATCAACCAGATGAAGGGCTACTGGTACGACCGGGCCCAGGTGGCCGTCTACCTCTGCACCGACACCGACACGACCGGCAACTGCACGGGGGCGAAGGCCACCGAGGACCAGCGCAAGCAGGTCCAGGAGCAGCTGCAGTCCTCGACCCTCAAGCCGTACATCGAGAAGACGTACTACGAGGACCAGGACCAGGCGTACGACCGGTTCAAGCAGCAGTTCAAGGACTCGCCGGCGACCGAGTTCGTCAAGCCCGAGTACCTGAACGAGACCTTCTGGGTGAACCTGAAGAACCCGTCGCAGGCCGACGTCCTCGTCGAGAGCCTGTCGAAGGTCGCCGGCGTGCAGAGCGTCGTCGACCAGCGCGGCTACCTCCAGCCGATCTTCAACCTGCTCAACGCGTCGTCGTACACCGCCATCGGCATCGCCTCGCTCATGCTCGTCGCGGCGGTGCTGCTCATCGCGACGACGATCCGCCTCTCGGCGTTCAGTCGACGGCGCGAGCTCGGCATCATGCGGCTCGTGGGGGCGTCGAATCGGTTCATCCAGACACCCTTCGTGCTCGAGGGGGTGATCGCTGCGGCCATCGGCGCGGTCCTCGCGGGTGGTGCGATCGTGGCCGTCGTCTGGTTCTTCGTCCGGAACTACCTGGCCCAGCGGTTCTCGGGCACGGCGTTCATCGGGATGGGTGACGCGGCCGTGGTGGTGCCCGCGGTGATCGTGATCGGCGTCGTGCTCGCCGGGTTCTCGGCGTTCGTCGCCATCCGTCGCTACCTCAAGGTCTGACGTCCGCTAGGCTGTAAGGCTGCGCTGGGCACCAGGCCGGGGCGCAGGACAGGCGAGAGGAGCCGTCATGGCGAAGGAACGCGGCGAGAAGGTCGTGGCGACGAACCGCCGTGCGCGCCACGACTACCTCATCGAGGACACGTACGAGGCGGGCATGGTGCTCTCGGGCACCGAGGTGAAGTCCCTCCGCGAAGGCCGCGCGTCGCTCGTCGACGGCTACGCCTTCATCGACGGGGGAGAGGCCTGGCTCGACGCCGTGCACATCCCGGAGTACACCGAGGGCACGTGGAACAACCACGCGCCGCGGCGCAAGCGGAAGCTCCTGCTGCACAAGCAGCAGATCGTGAAGATCTCGCACAAGACGGCGCAGGGCGGGTACACGCTCGTCCCGCTCCAGATCTACTTCCACGACGGCCGGGCGAAGGTCGAGATCGCGGTGGCCAAGGGCAAGCGCGAGTTCGACAAGCGTCAGGCGCTGCGGGAGAAGACCGACAAGCGCGAGGCGGAACGCGCCATGCGCTCCCGCAACCGCCTCGGCGAGTGACCCGCGGGTGAGCCTGCAGCGAACGCTGGTGGCATCGCCCAGGACACCCCGCTAGTCTTGGGGACGTTCCTCCGGGAGCTTGGCAACTCAACAGCGTGACAGCGGCTCGCACTTCCGGCCCGTACGGGGATGATCGGTTTCGACATTGCCTGTGTGCCGACGGGAAGCGGGCCGAGGACCCACGGTCATCTCGTGAACGATCCGTGGAAAACAACAAGTGCCAATTCCAAGCGCACTGACTTCGCTCTCGCTGCGTAAGCAGCCCAGCACATGAAGTCCGTCGGCCAGGTGATCGTCTTCTGACCTGAGTTCCGGCGTCATCCAGAGGACTTGCTGCACGGTTGCGCCTCAGGGCCGTGCGGGACTTGCACTGAGACTGGGCCCGTCGTCCTAGAAGCCGGTAGCAAAGGACGGGGCCGAGCAGAACGCATCATCCGGATACGCCCGTAGAAGACGTCGAACCGCAGCGATGGACGGGGGTTCGATTCCCCCCATCTCCACCATCGCCGGTCGTCGAGCCGCTGTCACGCCGAGTCGCCCTGAACGCCCCGTCATCGTCCCTGGACGTTGCCGGGGCGTTCGCTGTTCCACGACCGCGCCGCGACTACGCTCCGGAGCAGACGCGGGGCCCGCCCGCGTCGACCCGAACGAGAGGTGCGCTGCATGGTGCAGGAGATCGCGATCCGAGTCCGTCTGGACGAGCAGGAGCGGGTGGGGCTCGCGGAGTACGAACGGCTCGTCGGTGCCGTCGCCACGGTCGCCGCGGTGATCGCCTGGCTGCCGACTCCCGATGCTCGGCTGGTGGTCCGGGGTCGCGGGGCCGAGCCGGTGCGTCTCGAGACCGCCACGTACGGCACGACGGTCGAGATGCTCGTCGTGCTCGACCAGCGCAGCGCCGACGTCGAGCGCGCCGCCGCCGCCGTCGCCGCTCTGGTCGAGACGATCCGCGAGGAGCGCGTCGCGGACGACGTCGCCGGCGGGCTCGACCGTCTCGACCGTGCGGCGCCTCGCGGCCGGTCGGTCGTCGAACGGTCGCTGCGGACGTTCCTCGAAGGAGCTCGTGCCGACGCACTCGCTCGGCGCTCGAGCACGAGGCTCCGCGCGGCGCAGGCGCTCCTGCGGCTCGCCGAGGAGGGGGCGTCGGTCGTGGTCGAGCGGGTGGACGACGCTCTCGCCACGGTGGTCGAGGAACAGCCGGTCGACGTGCTGCGCGACACCGGCAGCACGGTCGTCGTGCAGCCCGAGCCCGAGCCCGAGTCCGAGCCCGAGCCGGCACCCGCGCCTGCGACGAAGCCGGAGCCCACGTCGAAGCAGCAGGACGACGGCAAGAAGAAGGCGAAGAAGAAGTCTGACAAGAAGAAGGACGACAAGAAGAAGGACGACAAGAAGAAGGACGACAAGAAGAAGAAGTCGAAGAAGAAGTAGCCTGAGTCCTTGTACAGCACATTTGTTTCAGTCGTGTAAAACAATCCACCGAATGTGCTGTCCCGGTGCCAGCATCGACGTGCGTGGCCCCCGTCCGCGGGGCCATGACGATCGACAGGAGCAACCGTGGACACAACGACCCGCACCCAGGCGCTGCCGGACTCCGGCCTCAAGCGCAACGTCGGCTTCATCGGGCTCATCTGGGCCTCCACCGGCTCGATCATCGGCTCCGGCTGGCTGTTCGGCTCGCAGGAGGCGCTGAAGACCGCCGGCCCCTCCGCCATCATCTCGTGGGTGATCGGCGGCGTCGCGATCCTCGTGCTCGCGCTCGTGCACGCCGAGCTCGGCGGGATGTTCCCCATCGCCGGCGGAACCGCTCGGTTCCCGCACATCGCGTTCGGCGGCATCGCCGGTGCCTCGTTCGGCTGGTTCTCGTGGCTCCAGTCGGTCACGGTCGCCCCGATCGAGGTCGAAGCGATGATCAAGTACGCACAGCACTGGCAGTTCGCCCACCCGTGGCTGCACACCGTCGTCGTCGCCGGCGAGACCCAGCAGCTGCTCACCGGGGCGGGGATCGCCGTGGCGATCGTGCTCATGGCGGTCGTCACGGTCATCAACCTGCTGAGTGTCCGGATCCTCGCGAACACGAACTCCGCTGCCACGTGGTGGAAGGTGGCGATCCCGCTCCTCGTCATCATCGTGCTCGCGTTCAGCGGCTTCCACGGCGACAACTTCACGGCCGCGAACGGCTTCATGCCCGAAGGCGCCAAGGGCGTGCTCGCCGCGGTGTCGACCTCTGGCATCATCTTCGCGTTCCTCGGGTTCGAACAGGCCGACCAGCTCGCGGGCGAGGCGAAGAACCCGAAGCGGGACATCCCGCGCGCCGTCATCGGTTCCGTGGTGATCGGCCTGGTGATCTACCTGCTGCTGCAGGTCGTGTTCCTCGGCGTGCTGCGCTCGGACGCGATCCAGGGCAACTGGGCGACCGCCGACTTCACGAAGTACACCGGCCCGTTCGCCGACCTCGCGATGGCCGCCGGGCTCGGCTGGCTCGCGGTCGTCATCTTCATCGACGCGATCGTCTCGCCGGCCGGCACCGGACTCATCTACGTCACGGCGACGTCCCGCATCTCCTACGGGCTGAGCCGCAACGGGTACTTCCCGAAGGCGTTCGAGTGGACCACGAAGCAGGGCGTGCCGTGGGTCGGGCTGATCGTGGCGTTCGTCGTAGGTTGCGCGTGCTTCGCGCCGTTCCCGTCCTGGCAGGGCCTGGTGAGCCTCATCACGAGCGCGTCGGTGCTCATGTACGCCGGGGCGCCGCTCGCGCTCGGGGCCTTCCGGAAGCGCATCCCCGAGGTGGAGCGACCGTACCGGCTGCCGATCGCGTCGGTGCTCTCGCCGCTCGCCTTCATCGTCGCGAACCTCATCATCCTGTGGACCGGGTGGGACACGGACTGGAAGCTCGGCGTCGCGATCCTCCTCGGCGCCGTCGTCATCGTGCTCAACAACGTGTTCCGAGGGGCCTCGAGCGTCCGGCCGCGCTGGGACTGGAAGGCGGCGCAGTGGCTCCTGCCGTACCTGGTCGGGATGGGGCTCATCGTGTTCCTGAGCGACTTCGGCCCGCTCGCGCACCCGGTGTTCCCGCTGTGGATCGACATCGTCGTCGTCGCGGTGTTCTCGCTGATCGTCTACTACTGGGCGGTGAACTCGGCGAGCCCGCGCGAGGAGGTCCTCCGCACCGCCGAAGACGTCCGCGAGACCGAGGAGTCCGGCGTGGTCGAGCCCGTCACACACTGACGGTCCGACGGTCCGACGGTCCGACGGTCCGACGGTCCGACGGCCCGGCAGACAGACAGGACACGGCGCGTCACGAGGACGGGCCCCGGGCAGTCGCCCGGGGCCCGTCCTCGTGACGTCAGAAGTCGAACAGGTTCGTCCGGAGCCCGCCGTCCCCGTACCCGGAGCGGAGCAGGCCGCGGCGGCGGAGCACCGGCACGAGGTCCCCGAACATCCGGGACACCTGCGCGGGGTGCAGGTCACCCGAGAAGATCAGCCCGTCGTTGCCCGCGTCGCTGCCGAGTTCCTCGATGAAGTCGGCGAACTCGTCCGCGGTGCCGACGAACCCGGAGCGCGTCGTGATCCGGCCCTGCCGGGCCTTGCGGGTGAGGAGCTCGCGCAGCGGTGCGTCCGGCGTGTCGCCGACGAGCCCGCGCACGGTCCCCGCGGAGACGTGCTCGCCGAAGGTCCCGTCGGGGATCGGCGCGTCGAGGTCGAGGGCGAGCAGGTCGGTCTCGGAGTCGCTCGACCATGCGACCGCGGCGGCGCGCAGGTCGGCGTCGGACGGGTGCTCGGACGCCGCGACGAGACGGTCGGCCTCGTCGGACGACGACACGATCACGGGCTTGAGCACGAACAGCACGCGGAGGTCGGCGGGGGAGCGCCCTGCCTCGGCCGCTGCGGCGTGCACCCGGGCCCGGTAGTCCCGGACGGCGGCGGCGGACAGCGGTGCGAGGGCGAGCTGCACGTCGGAGTGCGTGCCCGCGAAGGCGAGTCCGCGGCCGGAGCCGCCGGGGGAGACCACCACCGGGTCGGCGTCGAGCGGCAGCGCGTTGAGCGGGCCGTCGACGGTGAAGTGCGGTCCCTCGTGGTGGAAGGCGTCGAGCGCGTCGCCGTCCGCGAAGTGCCAGGAGGACCGGTCGCCGACGTACCCCGCGTCGCCCCAGGAACCCCAGAGCCGACGGAGGAGCCCGATCCACTCCTCCGCGCGGTCGTACGCGGCGTCGTGGCCGATCGGCTCACGGCCGACGTGCCGGGCGCTGCCGGTGTCCGTGACGACGTTTATCCCGAGCCGCTCGGACGACAGGTGCGCCAGGGTGGCGAACTGCCGGGCGGCGAGGTACGGCGGGGTGATCCCCGCGTTCACGGTCGGAGCGATGCCGATGTGCGACGTCGCGGCGAAGAGGTAGGGCGCGAGGAGCAGCGGGTCGTGCTTCGGGCCCCCGTACGCCTGCCGGATCCGGAGGTCGAGCGTCGCGGGGTTGCCGAGCGACACGGCGTCCTCCGCGATGACCAGGTCCATGCCGGCGTCCTCGAGCAGCCGCACCGACTGCTGGTAGAGGGCCGGCTTCGTCCAGTCGTGGCCCCAGTCCCAGTCGGCCCGGCCCCACGCCTGCGGTCCGAACCCGCGCGAGAAGAAGTACCCGAAGTGCTGCAGGTCCGCCATCTCAAGCCCCTCCGGCCGCGACGTCCGTGGCGGGCGCGTGCCGCGCCTCCAGACCGTCCCCGGCGCGCAGCGCGGCGAACGCCTGCGTGAGGTCCGCGACCAGGTCCGCGACGTCCTCGATGCCGACCGACAGGCGGAGGAGGCCGTCGTCGATGCCCTGCTCGGCCCGCTCCGCGGCGGTCCGGCCGGCGTGGGTCGTGGTGGCGGGGTGCAACACGAGCGAGCGGACGTCGCCGAGGTGGGTCATCCGGCTGAACAGGCGGAGGTGGTCGACGACGGTCCGCGCGGCGGCTTCACCGCCGGCGAGCGTGAAGGCGAACACCGACCCGGCTCCGCGGGGCAGGTACCGTTCCGCGAGGTCGTGGTACGGACTGGAGGCGAGCCCCGCGTGGTCGACGCTCGTCACCTCCGCCTGCTGCTCCAGCCACGTCGCCACCGCCAGCGCGTTCGCGACGTGGCGCTCGACGCGCAGGCTCAGCGTCTCGAGGCCCTGGCGGATGAGGAACGCGTTGAACGGCGACGGTGCCGGTCCGATCCGCGAGGCGACGACGTCCCGCGTGTAGACCACGAACGCTCGCGAGCCGTACCGATCGACGTAGCTCTGCCCGCCGAGCGAACGCTCCGGGGAGGTGAGGTGGGTCCAGCGCTCCGGCGCGGCGGACCAGTCGAACGTGCCGCCGTCGACGAGCACGCCGCCGAGCCCCGCACCGTGCCCGGACAGGAACTTCGACGCGGAGTGCACCACGATGTCGGCGCCGTGTTCGAACGGACGGGCGAGGTACGGCGTCGCGAGGGTGTTGTCGACCACGAGCGGCACCCCGGCCCGGTGCGCGACGCCCGCGACACCGCCGATGTCGAGGACGTCGTTCTTCGGGTTCGGGATCGTCTCCGCGAAGAACGCCTTCGTCTCCGGCCGGACGAGCCGCGCCCACTCGTCGAGGTCGCGCTGGTCGGCGACGAAGTCCACCGCGATGCCGAGCCGACCGAGGTTCTGCAGCAGCAGGCCCTTCGTGCCCTCGTAGATGCTCCGTGCCGCGACGACGTGGTCTCCGGCCTGCAGGAGCCCGAGGAACGCGATCGTCACCGCCGCCTGGCCGCTGCCGACGAGGATCGCCTCGGTGCCGCGTTCGAGCAGCGCGACCCGGCGCTCGACGTCCGCGTTGGTCGGGTTGCCGAGCCGGGTGTACGTGTAGCCGTCGTCGGTGCCGGCGAAGCGGTCGCGCGCCTGGTCGAAGTCGTCGAAGAGGAACCCCGAGGACATCTGGATCGCGGGCACCCGGGCGCCGTGTGCGGTGTCGGGCAGGAAGCCGCCGTGCACCTGTTCGGTCGCGAAACCGTGCTGCTCGTGGGTCATGAGCGGTACTCTCGCACCCCCGGCACAGGGACCCGCGTTCTGCGGCGCCGCGTTACGCCGACGCCCGCCTGACGCGGCACCGGAGCCCGCGCGACACGGCACCGAAGCCCGCGTGACGCTGCGCCGACACCCGTGCAGCGCTCAGACGAGCGCGGGCACCCCGTCCGCCATGGTCTCCCACACCGCGGACAGCGGTGCCCGCGCGAGCCACACCGCCAGCGCGTTCACGGCGACGAACAGCACGAACCACAGCACGGCCGGCAGGCGCAGCTCCGCGGCCGCGATGTGGAAGTCGGTCTGCACCCGAGCCCCCGTCAGCAGCCACCGCGCCACGTGCAGCACCGACCGGAGCCCGTCGACGACCAGGGCCGCGCCGAACCCGGCCACCACGAGGACCGTCGCCTCGGACGGTCGGAGCGCCACCCACAGCGCCAGCGCGTCGAACCCGACGACGACCAGCAGCCCGAACCAGTTCCGGACGAACGCGAGCGCCACGAGCCCGACGACGCCGAGCAGGACGACCGGGAGCCACCGTGACCCGTGCAGCACCCCGGTGACGAGCAGGAGCCCGGCCCAGAGCGGCGCGCTGTAGCCAGCGAACAGGTTCGCGATGCGGACCGCCCACCGGATCGCGCCGGGCACGCGACCGAGCTGCACCCAGGCCTCGCCGGAACCGTCGGCGTGCAGCTCGATGCGCTGGATGCGTCCGCCGAACGGCACGACGACGACGGCGTGGCCGACCTCGTGCACGATCGTGGCGGCGATCCGGGCCACGCGTCCGAGGAACGGGACGAACGGCAGGACGGCGCCCACCAGGAGGGCGACGACGACGAGGGGCGGGGCTGCGGTGGTCAAGCCACCAGCATCGCAGCCCCACCCAGGAACGAGCCGTGCCCGACGACCGCGACCGACGTCGAGGTCAGGGTGGACAGCATCGACGGGACGAGCGCCAGGGCGACGGCGAACGCCGTCGCCAGCACGGCCAGGCCGGTGAGGACGACGAGGAACACCGTCAGGCGGTTCATGCGCGTGTGCCTGGCTATTCGACCGTCACCGACTTCGCGAGGTTCCGGGGCTTGTCGACGTCGCACCCGAGCTGGAGCGCGAGCTCCCGGGCGAGCATCTGCAGCGGCACGACCGCTTCGAGCGGTCCCCACGGCGCCGTCGCCCGCCCCCAGGCGAGGTCGCCGTGCGCGCGCTGCCCGAGCGCCGGGATGTCGGAGCCCTCGCCGCCGATCGTGATGACGAACCCGCCGCGGGCGCGGACCTCGGCGACGTTGGCCTGCAGCCGGGGCTCGCCGTGGTCGACGACGACGACCGGGGTTCCGTCGTCGACGAGCGCCAGGGGGCCGTGCTTCAGCTCGCCGGCCGGGTACGCCTCGGCCCACCGGTAGCTCAGCTCCTTGAGCTTCAGGGCGCCCTCGGCCGCGTAGGGCAGCCCGACGCCGCGGCCGAGGAACAGGAAGCCGGAGGCGTCCTTCACGCTCGACACGAGCAGCGGGATGCGGTCTGCGGCGATCGCCGCCGCGTGCTCCAGGCGCTCCGGCAGGTCCGACAGCTCGCCGACGAGCGCCGACGCCCGGGCCGGGTCGATCCGGCCGGAGGCGACGAGCGCCGAGATCATCGCCGCGACGCCGACGAGGACCTGCGCGGTGAACGTCTTCGTCGCCGCGACCCCGATCTCCGGGCCGGCGTGGCAGTCCAGCACGGCGTCGGCGCGACGGGCGAGCGAGGAGTGCACGTTGTTCGTCAGGGCGAGCACGGGGTGCCGGTCCTCGAACCGGTCGAGGGCGCGCAGCACGTCCGCGGTCTCGCCGGACTGGCTGATCGCGACGACCAGGGTCCCCGGTGCGAGCACCGCCTGGTCCGCCTCGCTCGCCACGACGATGTCCGTCGGCACGCCGCCGATGCCGCGCAGCGCCGTCGCGATGACCTGCCCCGCGTTCAGGGAGGTCCCGCACGCGACCACCGCGAGCCGGTGGAAGCCGGGCAGCCCGAGGCCCACCCACATGCTGCCGTCCGCCGCGCGTCGCCCGATGCGGTCGAGGATCGAGGACACCACCGCGGGCTGCTCCTCGATCTCCTTGGCCATGTGGTCCGGGTGGTCGCCGAGGTCGAGCGCGGTCGCAGCGAAGGGCGAGGGCGTCGGGAACGGCACCGGCACCGAGATGCCGCCGGAGGACCACGACCACGCCTCACCGAGCTCCACCACGTCGCCGTCGCGGAGCGCCACGAAGGTCTCGCACCACTCGGCGATCGCGCCGATGTCGCTCGCCACGAAGTCGCCGCGGGCCGAGCGGGCCACCACGAGGGGGGAGCGGTCCGCCGCCACGACCATGCGGCCGTCGCGGGCGTCGAGCACCACGATCGCCCACGACCCCTCGAGCTGCGCGGCCGCGATCTGCACCGCGAGCATGAGGTCCGGGTCCACCGCGAGGGCGCGCTCGACGAGGTGCGCGATGACCTCGGAGTCGACGTCGGAGCGGAAGACGTGGCCCTGGCGCTCCAGAGTGGCGCGGAGCTGGTCCGCGTTCTCGATGATCCCGTTGTGCACGATGCTGATGCGGCCCGAGCAGTCCGCGTGCGGGTGTGCGTTCGCCTCACGCACGACGCCGTGCGTGGCCCAGCGGGTGTGGCCGATGCCGACGCCGGTGAGCGCGTCGCCGGACCGGGCTGCGACGAGCGCTCGCAGGTCACCGACCCGCGACACCGAGCGCAGCGTCTCGGTCGCACCGGACGCGGTCCGGACGGCCACACCGGCCGAGTCGTACCCGCGGTACTCGAGTCGTTCGAGTCCGTCGAGCAGGTAGGGGGTCGCGTCGTCACTGACGCGAGCCGCGATGATGCCGCACATTCGGGGTCCCTTCGGGTGGGAGACAGCGCTGGGAGCTGGAGGTGTCCGGGGAGGACGGGACGGCACCGACCGCCGTCGGGTCTGCCGTGCGTCCGGTCCGCCAGCTGGGAGCCGGCGCCCGTCCCCGGATCAGGCGGGGACGGACGACGGTGCTCTCGGCCGACGGTTCGGGTACCGGACGGGGTACCACGGGCGGTCCCCCGGAGGGGCACGGCGGTCGGTGCACCAGAAGAATCCCCCGGCGGTCGGTGACACGGCAACGGCCGTGGCCCCCTCTTGCGGTTCACCGCGCGCAGCGTGCGAGGCGGGCCCGACGCGTGCGGACTCGCGCAAGCGGGTTGCGGCCGTCGGGGTGCGCGCAGAAAGGACGGGAGGCACGGTGCCAGCTGGCACCGTGCCTCCCGTCCGTCGGTCGGTCGCGTCCCGATCAGGTGAGCAGCGCGACCAGGTGGGACCGCGAGCGCGCCCCCACCTTGCGGTAGATCTGCGTCAGCCGCAGCTCCACCGTGCGCTGTGACATGAACAGCGACGAGGCGATCTCGCGGTTGCGGTACCCCTCCGTCACCTTCTGCACCACGGCGCGCTCCTCGGCGGTCAGCGAGGTGAGCACCGCGGACGCGTCCGGGGCGCTGCGCGGCGTGCCGGGGATCGGCCCGGACAGCACCGGACCGGAGCGGAGCGAGCCCACGGCACCCACCGAGGGCATCGCGACCGTCGCGGTCGGCGTGGCGAGCGGACGGCGGATGCCAGCCGCCTCGTACGCCGCCGCAGCGGCGGCACCGAGACGCGGTCGTTCGGTGGGGGAGCCGACGGCCGCCAGGGCCGCGAGCGTCCGGGCTCGTTCGAACTGCGAGTCGTGTGGCTGGAACAGCTCCAGCGCGCGGCGACGGGACGGCTCACGGGTGGTGTCGTCGGCGACGAGGGCGAGGCTCCGCGCCAGCACGAGGGCGCCCCACCGCGAGGGACGGGCGTGGTGGTCCGCCGCCAGACGCGCGGCGACCGTCCGGGCGTCGTCGATCCGACCGAGGCGGCTGTACACCTCGACCAGGTCGCCGAGGTGCCGGAGCACCGCCGGGTTGCGGAGCGGACGGCCGATCGCGTCGGCCGCCTCGAGGGACGTGGCCGCCTCGTCGAGTCGACCGTCGAGGAGCAGCACCCGGCCGCGGAGCGCGTACAGGCGTGCCGTGGCACCCCAGAGCCGGTTCGTGGACCGCTGCCGCAGGCACCGGTCGACGACCTCGAGCGCCTCGGCGGACCGGCCCTCGGCGAAGTGCCGCCAGGCGAGGGCGATGGCCCGCGAGGGCTCGCGCAGGCGTTCCACCGTGCTCGACCCCGCTTCCCACACGTCGATCGCGCGGAGCGCCTGCCGGAAGTTCCCGGAGCGCACCTCGTTCTCGGCGGACAGGTAACGGGCGGCCTCGGTCCAGACCGCCGCCGTCTCGGTGCCCCGGGCGAGGACGAGTGCGAACACCCGCCTGGCGCTCCGGTACCGCTCACCGATGCTCAGTGCGTGGGCGAGGAGCAGCAGGGCCGGGTCGGACATGCCGAGCAGGGTGCTCGTCGCGAGGCCGTCGTGCAGCTCGCTGTCCGGCGGCAGACTGCCGTCGACGGCGGCGATGAGGTCGCGAGCGGTGCCCGCGATCTCCAGCGTGTGCGTCGATGCCGAACCCCGCAGCGGTTCCGCCCGGGCGAGCAGGTCCTTCGCCTGGTCGATCTCCCACGCCTCGGCGCGGAAGCAGGCGACCATCGCGAGGAGCCCGCCGACGGCGTCCGCCTCGGACGCGTCCTCCGGGTCGACCGGCACGAGGAGCTCGTCCGCGTGCACGGCGTCGCCGCTGAGGTACTGCACCGAGTACTGCAGGCGGAGCCGGCGGACCTCGTCGGGGACGGCCCGGAAGGGCCGGATCGCCGCGAGGTACCGTGCGGCGAAGCCGAGCAGGCGACCGCCCAGCATCGCCTCGGCCACGCCGAGGAGCGCCAGGTGCTCGTCCTCGGTGCCGCCGCCGACGTGCAGTGCGCGTTCCGTGAGCGCGATCGCCGCCGAGGCGTTGCCGTCCTGCACGTAGGACCGCGCGGCGCGGAGCAGCGCCGTGACGTCGGGGACGTCGTCGACGAAGCTGCGGTGCCACGCGGCGGCGCGCGGGTCGGTCTCGGCGCTCGCCTCGGCGAGTTCGGTGTGGGCGGCCCGACGGTCGCGTGCGGGCATCCGCCAGTACAGCGACGAGCGGACGAGGGGGTCGCGGACGGAGACCGTCTGCCCCTTGACCGTGGTGAGCCCGGCGTTGGCGAGCTCGTCGAGCTCGTCGCGGTCCCAGCCGCCGACCCTCGCCACGGGGACGAGTGCCAACCGTGCCAGGACGTCCAGATCATGTCCCGGTACGGAGTCGATCGCCAGGGCCGCGATGGCCTCGGTGGTCGGGGTGGGGCGGAGCGGGAGCACGATCGGCTCCGCACCGGTGAGCTGCGCCCGGGTGAGCACCGCGAGCTGCTCGCGGAGCGCGCCGGGGTTGCCGCCGGTCTCGCCCGCGAGGACCGCGAGGACGCCGTCGTTCGCGTCCTCCGGAGCCATCGCCCGGGCGAGGGCGAGTGCCTCGTCGGCGGGCAGTGGCTCGATGCGGAGCGTCGGGAGGGCCGCGAGCGGACTCCCGGCCGGGACGGTGCGGACCGTCGACACGACGCGCAGGGCGGTGCCCGCGAGCCGGCTCGCCAGGAACGCGATGAGCTCCTGGCTCTCCGTGTCCATGCGGTCCAGGTCGTCGATGAGCACGAGCGTCGGCGGGAGCGTCAGCGCGTGCACGGCGTCGAGGAAGTCGTGTGCTGCGGCCAGCCCGGCGGTCTGCTGGGCGGACGCGGCACCTCCCTGCAGGAGGTGGGCGATGTGTGCCGTCGCACGGGGGTCGTCGAGCGCGGTGAACAGCGACGTCACGCCGGCCAGGGGCCAGTGGGACTCGCTGCCGTTCACGCCGACGCGGACGACGGGGAGGGAGACGCGGTCAGCGACCGCATCGAGGACGCTGCTGCGTCCGGAACCAGGGTCGCCGACGACGACCATCGCGGACTCCCGAGGGAGTACGGCGAGGGTCGCGATCCGGTCGACCTCGAGACGGCGACCGGTGAGTGCCATGACTCACCGGCCTCCGGGCCCGGAAGCGGATGCGACGGAGGAGATCCGGGAGGAGCCACGGGCGTGGAGCACGTGCTCGACCGGGGAAGCGGCGCCAGGGAGCGCAGCGGAACGATCGGAGGTTGCGGAATGCGGAGAACGAGTGAGGGTGCACTCGGTTCCGCTCGGGAACGATGAGGTCATCGTCTGTATCACCCCTCGGGTTAGGGTCTTCGGACGAACACGACGGGTCCGAGCACACCCCGGATCTAGGGAATCCGAGACGTCTCCTGACCTGCCGTCTCCCAGCACGATAACTCAGGTTCTGCACGGTGCGGGGGTCCCGTTAGTGTCGCTGTCCCCGATCCGTGCCCCCAGTACGGGGGGACACGCGTGCACCCTTCGGGGGGCAGCTCGGGCCGGCCCGAACGGTTCGGGGTACAGAACGGTCCACCGCGGCCAGACGGCCGGTCATCGGCCTGCGCAGCCGTCCGGAGTTCCGTGCTGCAACCGCTGCGCGCGGGGGTACGCCTCGACTCCGCGAGCGTCCCTCGCGGAGCGGAGCGTCACCGTCGGACGATCTCCACGACCGCATCGTGCACGAGTCCGTTGGACGCGAGTGCGCTGCCGTGCCAGGGGCCGGGATCGCCGTCGAGCGAGGTGAAGCGGCCACCGGCCTCCTCGACGATCGGCACCAGCGCGGCCATGTCCCACGGCTTGAGGTCCGGTTCGCCCGCGACGTCGAGGACGCCCTCGGCGACCAGCATGTACGACCACATGTCGCCGTAGGCCCGGGTCCGCCAGACCTTCCGGGACAGCGCGACGAGGGCGTCGAGGCGGTCGTCCTCGTCCCACTGCTGGATGCTGTTGTAACTGAGGCTCGCGTCGGACAGCTCGGCGACGCCGGACACGCGCAGGGGTCCGTCGAGGGAGTGCGCCCCGAGCCCCTCGGCGGCCCACCAGCGCTTGCCGAGGGCCGGCGCGCTCACCACGCCGAGCACCGGGCGGCCGTCGACGGCCAGCGCGACGAGGGTCGCCCACACCGGGACGCCGCGGAGGTAGTTCGCGGTGCCGTCGATCGGGTCGACCACCCACTGCCGGTGCCCCTCGCTCACGGCGTCGCCGCCGGCCTCCGCGGTGGTCTCCTCGCCGAGGAAGGCGTCGTCCGGTCGCTCGGCGGCGAGCCGCTCGCGGAGCGCCCGCTCGACCGCCTGGTCGGCATCGGTGACGTGCGTGCTGTCGGCCTTCTTCGACACGTGCAGGTCGGCAGCACGGAAGCGTTCCAGGCTGATCGCGTCGGCGGTGTCGGCGAGGGAACGGGCGAAGTCGAGGTCGGCGCTGAGGTCCACGGGGGCCAGGTTAGTGGCTAGGCCGCCACGACCTCCTCTTCCTCGAGCCGGGTCACCGTGCGCTCGCGGGCGATCCGCGTGCGTCGGGCTGCGAGGCCGTGCACGACGACGCCGAGGAGCACCGCGACGGCGAGCCAGAGGGCGAGCACGAGCGACGCGCGCCCCAGTGAGGCACCCGGGAAGTAGACGAGGTCCTGCGCCGCCTCGAGCCAGGCGGCACCGCTCCAGAACGTGTTGAGGGCCGCGAAGAAGCCGGGCTGGAACGACGGCTGGAAGATCCCGCCCGAGCTCGTGAAGTTGAGCATCACGAACAGCATCGTGAGGACCGGCGTCGTCCACCGGCCGAGCAGCGGGTGCAGCCCGACCCCGAGCGCGACGATCACGGCGTCGTAGAGCCAGGCGAAGAGGAAGACCTCCCACCGGTGCTCGGGGATGACCCCGTAGAGCGGTCCGGCGATCAGGATGCCGACCCCCGCGACGACGCCCGCCGTGACCGCCCCGACGACGACGGTCCAGAGCGCCCGCAGGCGGGTGGCGAACGCGGCGACCGCGATGGCCGAGGCGTACCCGCCGACGCTGAGGCCGACGAGGAGGAAGAACAGCCCCTGGCCGGTCGGGTCCTCCCTGCCGGTTGGCACGACGTCCTGCACGGTGAACGGCAGGTGCTGCCGGAAGGCGATGGGCAGGAAGACCTTCTGTGCCGCCGTGGCGGTCGTCTCGCTCGCAGCCGTGGAGACGTAGAGCGTGGCACCCGTCGTGCCCGGCGCGTACACCGCGGCCAGGTCGCGGTCGCGCACCTGCCGCTCGGCGTCGGCCGTCGAGGCGACGACGTGTGCGACGAGCTTGCCGTCGGACTCGTCCGTCACGGTCTGGGCGAAGACCTGCACGGTCGGACCTTGACCGACGATGCCGACCGGGAGCTCGTGCGGGGTCGGCGCGTGGAAGGCGCCGAGGTAGGCCAAGCCCATGCCGACCGCGAGGAACAGCGGCACGAGGATGTGCGAGCCGAACGAGCGGAGGGTGCTCGCGAGGTGGTCGGGGCGGAGGGCGGACGGGCCGCCGGGTCGCCGAGCCGCGCGGGGTGCGGCGTGCGTGTGGTGGGGGTGGGGTGGGGCTGCGTGCGACGTCGTCGTCGTGCTGGGGGAGGACGGGGCGTCGACGACGGGCGTCGGCGCAAAGTTGTACTTTGCAACTTCAGACACCCGGCAAGCATACGCGCTGCTCCGGTTGCGCGACGCGCCGTCACCCGCCGCCCCGAGTGTGCCTTTTCCGTCACCCTCGGCCTCGAGCCTGACGGGTGTTGCACGGGCGGCGAACACGAGCGGCATGTCGTGCCCGTTCGTGGGTCGGGGTCGGAGTCCTGTCGAGGTCCGCCGTGCTGTCCCGTGCGACTGTCGACGCGCGAGGCTCCTGACGGCGAGCGTGCGCAACGTGCCGTCCGGACGAGCCGGACGTGCAACATCGGGCACGCCCGCCGGAACTGAGCGGCACGTCGTGCACGCTCGATGCGGCGAACCGGCTCCGCGCGCCCGCCGCCGCCGCACCGGCGCCCGCCGCCGCCGCACCGGCGCCCGCCGCCGCCGCACCGCCCGCCGCCGCCGCAGTCAGCGGCGGGCCGGCTCAGTCGGCGCCGGGGTCGTCGGCGCCCATGCCGGTCAGCAGCGCCCGGAACGAGTCCAGCCGCTCGATGCCCGTCGGCCCGAGCTCCCCGTCCTGCACCCGGTCGACGATCTCCCAGTCGTGGGCCTGGTCCAACGGGATGCCGTCGACGGGCTCCCGCACGGGCACCGCGTGCGACGCGAAGGCGCGGAAGACGTTCGCCGGGTCGACGTGCCCGAGGCCGAACGACCGCACGCCCGGGGTGTCGATGATCCAACCGCCGTCCCGCACCCGCAGTGCGAGCGACGACGAGGACGTGTGCCGCCCGCGACCCGTCACGGCGTTCACGACGCCGATCGCCCGCGTCGACCCGGTCAGGGCGTTCACCAGGGTCGACTTGCCGACCCCTGAGTGCCCGACGGTCACGGTCACCTTGTCGTCCAGGAGCTCGTGCAGCGCCGCGAACGGGACGTCGTCCGAACGGCTCGTCACGATCCGCAGGTCGAGGCACGCGAAGTGCGCCAGGAACGCAGCCGGGTCGGCCAGGTCGGTCTTCGTGATGCAGAGGATCGGATCGAGGCCGGCGTCGAACGCCGCCACCAGGTACCGGTCGATCAGGCGGGTGCGCGGCTCGGGGTCGGCGGCGGCCACCACGATGAGCATCTGGTCGGCGTTCGCCACGATGACGCGCTCGACCTCGTCGGTGTCGTCGGCGCTCCGTCGCAGCAGCGTGGTGCGTTCGGCGACCTTCACGATGCGCGCGAGCGACCCGGGGTCGCCCGAGACGTCCCCGACGAGCGACACGTGGTCGCCCGTGACGACGGACTTCTTGCCGAGCTCGCGGGCCTTCGTGGCGGTGATGACGTGGTCGTCGATCAACACGCCGAACCGGCCACGGTCGACGTTGGTCACCCACCCGACGGGGGCGTCGTCGTACGTCGGCCGGGTCTTCGTCCGCGGTCGGTTGCCCTTCGGGTTCGGGCGCACCCGGACGCTCGACTCGTCGTACTGCCCGTACGGCTCGTCCGCGTCGGAGTCGTCGCCGTCGACGTCGTCCCACCAGCTCATCGGGTCACGCCCCGTCGCCGTCGACCTGGGCGCCCGACGCGACGAGCGCGGCCCAGAGCTCGGGGAACTGGGGGAGCGTCTTCGCGGTCGAGCCGATGTCGTCGACGGCGACGCCGTCGACGACGAGGCCGACGATCGCGCCCGCGGTCGCCATCCGGTGGTCGTCGTACGCGGCCCACGGGCCGCCGTGGAGGCGCGTGGGCGCGATCCGCAGGCCGTCGTCGAGTTCCTGCACCGCGCCTCCAGACCGGTTCAGGTCCGTCGCGAGCGCCGCCAGACGGTCCGTCTCGTGGCCACGCAGGTGGCCGATGCCGGTGATCTCGCTCGGCTCGTCGGCGAGCGCGGCGAGCGCGACGAGCGCCGGGGCGAGTTCGCCGCCACGGCTCAGGTCGAGCGTGACACCCGGCAGGGAGGCGCCGCCCCGGACACCGGGACCGCCGTCGACGACCAGGTCCTCGCCGTCCCGCGTGACGGTCGCGCCCCACAGGGGCAGGAGCGTCTCGAGGTCCGCACCGACCTGGGTCGTCTCGGTGGGCCAGGTGCGGATGCGGACGGTGCCGCCCGCGACGAGTGCGGCGGCCGCGAAGGGTGCGGCGTTCGACAGGTCGGGTTCGATGGTGAGGTCGCGCGCCGCGATCGGCCCCGGGTGCACGACCCACTCGCCGACGGCCGGTTCGTCGACGCGCACGCCGCGGGCACGGAGGGCGGCGACCGTCATCTCGATGTGCGGCAGGCTCGGCAGGCGCTCGCCGACGTGCGTGAGGTGCAGGCCCTCGTCGAAGCGCGGGGCCGACAGCAGCAGGCCGGAGACGAACTGCGACGAGGCCGAGGCGTCGATGGCGAGGGCGCCGCCGCGGACCGAGCCGGTGCCCGTGAAGGAGAACGGCATCGCGCCGTCGCCGTCGTCCGTCACGTCGACGCCGAGGTCGGCGAGCGCGCGGATGATCGCGTGCATCGGGCGCTTCCGGGCGTACGGGTCGCCGTCGATCGTCACCGAGCCCGTGGCCAGTGCGGCGAGCGGCGGCAGGAAGCGCATCACGGTGCCGGCGAGCCCGCAGTCGACGCGCACGCCGCCGTGCATCGGCGCGGGGGTGATCCGGAGGTCCGGGCCGTAGGGGTTCGGCTCCGCACCGGGCGCCGGGGCGAGCTCCTCGATGCCGACGCCGAGCTGGCGGAGGCCGGCGATCATGAGGGCGGAGTCGCGGGAGTGCAGCGGGAGCCGGATGGTGGACGGGCCGTCGGCGAGGGCGGCGAGCACGAGCTCCCGGTTCGTCAGGGACTTCGACCCGGGCAGCGAGACGTCACCGCGGAGCGGGCCGCGGGCGGTGGGGGCGATCCACGGATCGGACTGGTGGGAATGCGTCGTGTCGGCCATCGGTTCACCAGGGTACTGAACGCACCGGGAGGATCATTGGCGACAGCAACACTCGCGCGGTCACGGACGGCCCTGCCGGCCGTGCGGACGACGATGGGCCGCAGCCTAGACTCGTCGGTGATGACCACCGACGAACCGCACGCCGTACCCCAGCACCTGGTCGAGGAGACCGAGGAGCAGCTCGACGCGGTGGAGTCCGAGGCCGAGGCCGCGTCGTCGGACGACGACGAGCTCGAGGTCGCCGACGAGACCACGGTGTCCGAGGCAGAGCTGCGCGACCTGTTCGAGACGCAGGCGCTGCCGTTCATGGACCAGCTCTACGGTGCCGCGATGCGGATGACCCGCAACCCAGCCGACGCGTCCGACCTCGTGCAGGAGACCTTCGTCAAGGCGTTCGCGGCCTTCCGGCAGTTCCGACAGGGCACGAACCTCAAGGCGTGGCTCTACCGGATCCTGACGAACACGTTCATCAACACGTACCGCAAGAACCAGCGCAACCCGTACCAGGGCACCATCGACGAGCTCGAGGACTGGCAGCTCGGCGGTGCGGAGAGCGTCACGCAGTCGATCTCGGCGCGGTCCGCCGAGGCCGACGCGATCGACCACCTGCCGTCCTCCGCCGTGAAGGACGCGCTGCAGGCGATCCCCGAGGACTTCCGGATGGCGGTGTACTTCGCCGACGTCGAGGGCTTCTCGTACCAGGAGATCGCGGACATCATGAAGACCCCCGTGGGGACGGTCATGAGCCGTCTCCACCGTGGCCGCCGGCTCCTCCGCGGGCTCCTGGCAGACCACGCACGTGAGACCGGCATCGTCCCGGACGCAGCGTCGACGGCGACGATGCGCGGGCGGAGCCGGAAGACTGCTGCGACCGCCGGTCGCGTCGACGGGAAGGAAGCACGATGAGCGGCTGCGACTGCTCCAAGGCGAAGGCCGAGCTCGAGGAGTTCCTGCACGGGGAGCTCTGCCGCGAGGACGCGGCGGACATCCGTCAGCACATGGAGGACTGCGAGGACTGCACGTCCGAGCACCGTGTCGGGGTCGTCCTCATCGAGACGGTGCGCCGCGCGTGCAGGGAGACCGCTCCCGAGGAGCTGCGCGGCGAGATCCTGTCGCGCATCCGGCAGGAGCAGGCCACCCACTGACGCACGACACCGCCGGAGGACACGATCGTCCTCCGGCGGTGCCGGTGTTCACCGTCCGCGAGCCGCGTGTGCCGCGATGGTGGCCTCGTCGAGCACACGGTCGTAGACGCGCGCCGAGTCGACGTCGCCGATGAACACCGGGTCGGTCTGGTGCGGCCAGCCACCCACCGACTCCCGTCCCACCCGCCAGTACCCGTCGTACAGGTACGGCGCGGTGTTGTCGGTCCGGGACTGCTGCGCGACCCCGTCGACGTACAGGGTCATCAGCCCGGGGCGGGACGTGCCGACGATGTGGTGCCACCGGCCGTCGTCCACACGACCGGTGGACGTCACGGTGAAGTTGAACGACGCGCTGCTCGTGCCGAACACGGCGGCGCCGAACTCGCTGACGTAGAAGCGGCGGTCCTTCCGTCCGGACGCCGCGGACCGGCTGTTGCCGAACGACATGATGCTGCCCTGCGGCCGGTCGGTCCGGAACCAGGCCTCGACGCTGTAGGTCGACGGTCCCGGGACGAGCAGACCCGAGACGATGCGTGGGCCCCCGCTGCTGTCGGTGAAGGACACGTAGGGGTCGGTCCCGCACGGCCCGCCCACACCGCCGACGGTGCCGAACGGTGCACCGGTGTTGCCGTGGCCGCTGTCGTCGCGCACCCGGGTGTCCCGCTCGTCGAAGTCCCACGCGAGGACGGCGTCGTCGACGGGCTTGGCGAAGCACGGGAAGGCATCGCTGTCCGCGAGCCGTGCGGTCGTGGTCGTCGTCCCCGAGAACGTCGCGCCCGCGTCGGCGAGCAGCGCCAACGCGAGGACCGCGGCACCGGCTGCGAGTGCGCCGGTCCGGATCGTGGGGCGGAGGGTCCCGGTGCGCCCGGAACCGGTCTGCCGGACGTGGCTCCGGATCGTCCACCGCGGCGTGCCGCACCCTGGACACGGAGCGCCCGCTCGGAGGGAACGGTCGGCACGGGTCGCGGTGACGAGGACGCCCGCGACCACGAGCGCCAGGACGAGGTCGACCCAGGCGCCGGATCGGACCCAGGTGCCAGGCAGGCCGATCCAGGGCACCCGGAGGACCCCGGTCCCGAGGACGTGCTCCGGCTCGACGGTCGTGGCGTCGGCGACCGGGTTGGCGTCGCCGCGGAGCCGGAGCGTCCCGTCGTCCTCGATCCGCTCCAGCCGGTGGAGTCGCAGCCGGTCGGCGTGGTCGGGGTCGTGCACGAGGAGCACGTGTCCGACGGACGGTTCGGGCTCGTCGGTCGGCATGGCGGCGACGACGTCACCGGTGCGGATCGCGGGGGACATCGAGTCCGAGACGACGGTCGTGACGTGCCAGCCGAGGGCGGCGGGCAGCACCGACCAGAGCACGAGGGCGGCCGCGGTGGCGAGGACCGTCCTGGCGGACAGGGCGAGGAGCAGCCGGAACAGGTCACTGCTGCATCGGGATCGGCGGGTGGTCGGCAACAGCTGCTCCTCGTCTCGTCTCATGGGCCGGTACCGGTGCTCCGGGTGGTTAGTTGCTCTGGGCTTCCCAGACGAACGTCGTGCCGGTCTCGGCGTCCTGCGCGGTGTTCGGCGTCGCGGTGTCGAGCTCGTACGAGAACCGGTAGGTCGCGGACTCGTCGCCCGTGGTCGGGTCCCAAGCCCCGAGACCGGTCCCGAACGACGTCGCGGCCTGCAGGTCGGCGAGGGTGCCGTCGATGACCGTGGTGTCGGCGACGAACGAGGTGTCGTCGCCCGGGGTGGACAGGTGGCCACGCTCGACCGTCATCTGCAGGTGCTGGGCGATCGCGTCGGCGTCGTCGGAGTCCTTCGTGTAGAGCTTCACGGTCGACGGCTTCGAGGTCCTCGCGGTGACGGTGACGACGTCCGAGCCGGAGTCGCCGGGCACGAGGTCGTCGACGTCGAAGAGTGCTGCGCCCTGGTCGTCGTCGGTGAGCTCGACGACGCCGGTGCGCCAGGCGTTGCCGGCGTTGTCCGTCGTGGCCGAGAAGGCGGCGTACGACGAGGTGCCGACGATGACACCGCTGGCGACCACCGCGAGGGGCAGGGCGATCCAGGCGGCGCGTCGGCTGCGGTCGGCGGAGATGTGCATGGGGATCCCTTTCGGAGGAGGAATGTGACATACGCAGAGTAAGACATATCACCGCGTAGGGCAAGCGCTTGCTGATCGCTCGGTGTCACACGACGCGGACCGCCGCGAGGACCCGGTAGGGTCCGACCATGCCCCTCGTCGCCGAGCCGACCACCGCCTGGACCGACACCGACGTCGCCGACGTCACCGCCCTCGTCCGCCTCCTCGGACACGACGTCGATGCCGCCGCCATGCGGCAGCGCCTCGAGCGGCTCACACCCGGTGCCGGACACGTCACATGGCTCGTCCGCGACGCCGACGGCCGCGCCGTGGCAGTCGCCGGCGCGCAGGTCACCTGGTCCTACGCCAGCGACGAACCGACGGCGCAGCTCCTCCTGCTCGTGGTCGACCCGTCAGCCAGGAGGCACGGCACCGGTTCCGCGCTCATCGACACGTTCGAGACGTGGGCGGCCGAGCAGGGCGCACGTCGCCTCAGCGCGGTCAGCGCAGCGGCGACGGACACCGCCCACCGCTTCTACCAGCGGCGCGGGTACCACGAGGCCGGCGTCCGCTACACGAAGCTCAGGTAGCGGGCCAACGACCCGCAACGCGCGAAGCGCCCCGCTGCTGCGGGGCGCTTCGTGCGTCGGGGGGAGCTGCGGCTCAGTCGAGCGCGCGGCGGATGACGTCGGCGGCCTCGAGCGCCGAACGCTTCGACGAGCCCGTCGCCGGGGCCGCCGACGCCGGACGCGCGGCGACCGAGAGCGCCCGACCGCCGAGGTGCGGCGAGAGGTTCATGCAGACGAACGGCCAGGCACCCTGGTTCTCCGGCTCCTCCTGCGCCCACACGACCTCGGCGCCCGGGTAGCCGCCGAGGACCTCGAGGAGACGCTCGAGGGGGAGCGGCGCGAGCTGCTCCAGCCGGACGAGGGCGATGTCCGTCGCCCCGCGCTTCTCGACCTCGGCGCGCAGGTCGTGGTGCACCTTGCCCGAGTGCAGCACGACGCGGCGCACGGCGGACCGGTCGGCCACGCGGTCGTCGTCCAGGACCTCCTGGAAGGAACCGCTCGTGAACGCGTCGACCGGGCTCGTCGCCTGGCGCAGTCGCAGCATGGCCTTCGGGGAGAACACGATCAGCGGCTTCTGCGGCTTCGCCCATGCCTGACGGCGGAGCAGGTGGAAGTACGACGCCGGCGTCGACGGACGAGCGACGACCATGTTGTCCTCGGCGCAGAGCTGTAGGTACCGCTCGATCCGCGCCGACGAGTGGTCCGGCCCCTGGCCCTCGTAGCCGTGCGGCAACAGGAGGACGAGGCCGGAGCGCTGTCCCCACTTCTGCTCGGCGGAGGAGATGAACTCGTCGATGACGGTCTGCGCGCCGTTGGCGAAGTCGCCGAACTGCGCCTCCCAGAGCACGAGGGCCTCGGGTCGCTCGACGGAGTAGCCGTACTCGAACGCCATCGCCGCGTACTCGCTCAGCAGCGAGTCGTAGATGGAGAGGCGTGCCTGGTCCTCCGTCAGGTTGGCGAGCGGGAGCCACTCCTGACCGTTCACCCGGTCGTGGAACACCGCCTGCCGCTGGACGAACGTGCCGCGTCGGGCGTCCTGCCCGGCGAGTCGGACCGGCTTGCCCTCGACGAGCACCGACCCGATCGCCATGAGCTCGGCCATCGCCCAGTCGATGCCGCCGTTGCGCGTCATCTCGGTGCGCTTCGACAGCAGCTGCTGGAGCTTCGGGTGGACCTGGAAGCCAGCGGGCGGGTTGCTGTGCGCGTCACCGACCTTCCGCACGAGCTCCTCGGAGACCGCGGTGTCGTGCACCTCGTGCTCGGAGTCGTCGCGCTGCGCGGTCGGGCGCTCGAGGTCCTGCACGGCGCCGTCGTCGTCGACCGGGATCACCGGGATCGTGCCGGTCTGTGCCTCGTGTGTCTCCGCGAAGGCACGCTCGAGGCGGTCCTGGAAGTCGCGGTGCGCCTCGTCGTACTCCTCTTGTGTGATGTCGCCGCGGCCGACGAGGGCCTCGGTGTACAGCGTGCGGACGGAGCGCTTCGCCTCGATGAGGTTGTACATGAGCGGCTGCGTCATCGACGGGTCGTCGCCCTCGTTGTGCCCGCGACGGCGGTAGCAGATGAGGTCGATGACGACGTCGCGGTGGAACTCCTCGCGGTACGCGAAGGCGAGCTCGGCGACGCGGGCCACGGCCTCGGGGTCGTCGCCGTTCACGTGGAAGATCGGCGCCTGGATCGTCTTCGCGACGTCGGTCGAGTACACCGAGGTGCGGGCGGACTCCGGCGGGGTGGTGAACCCGACCTGGTTGTTGATCACGAGGTGCACGGTGCCGCCGGTGCGGTAACCGCGCAGCTGCGACATCTGCAGGGTCTCGACGACGACGCCCTGACCGGCCATCGCCGCGTCACCGTGCACGAGGACCGGCAGGACGCCGAACGTCCCCGGGGCCTCGCGGTCCTGCTTGGCGCGGACGATGCCCTCGAGCACGCCGTCCACGGCCTCGAGGTGCGACGGGTTCGCGGCGATGGTCACCGGGATGGCCGTGCCGTCGCTCGCCCGGAAGACGCCCTCGGTGCCGACGTGGTACTTCACGTCGCCGGAGCCCTGCCCGGAGACCGAGCCCGGCAGTGACGAGCCCTCGAACTCGCGGAAGATCTGGCCGTAGGTCTTGCCCGCGATGTTCGTCAGGACGTTGAGGCGACCACGGTGCGCCATGCCGATCGCGACCTCGTCGAGTCCGGCGGTCGCGGCGTGCTGGATGAGGGTGTCGAGGAACGCGATGGTCGACTCGCCGCCCTCGAGCGAGAAGCGCTTCTGACCGACGTACTTCGTCTGCAGGAAGGTCTCGAAGGCCTCGGCCTCGTTCAGCTTGCCGAGGACGCGGAGCTGCTCGTCCTTCGACGGCTTCGAGTAGGGGACCTCGATGTGGGCCTGCACCCAGCGGCGCTGCTCCGGGTCCTGGATGTGCATGTACTCGATGCCGGTCGTGCGGCAGTAGGCGTCGCGGAGGATGCCGAGCACGTCGCGCAGCGGGGCGTTCGTGGTGCCGGCGAGACCACCTGTGACGAACTCGCGGTCGAGGTCCCAGAAGGTCAGCCCGTGACTCTCGATCTCGAGGTCGGGGTGGGTGCGCTGCCGGTACTCGAGCGGGTCGATGTCCGCCATCAGGTGACCGCGGACGCGGAAGCTGTTGATGAGCTCCTGCACGCGGGCGGTCTTGTTGACGCGGTGCGCCAGGTCGACGTTGATGTCGTTCGCCCACTGGATCGGCTTGTACGGGATCCGGAGCGCCGCGAAGATGCCCTCGTAGAAGCCGTGCCCGCCGATGAGGCGCTCGTGCACCTTCTTGAGGTACTCGCCCGACCCGGCGCCCTGGATGACGCGGTGGTCGTAGGTGCTCGTGAGCGTGATGGTCTTGCCGATGCCGAGCTCGACGAGGGTCTTCTCCGCGGAGCCCTGGAACTGCGCGGGGTACTCGAGCGCGCCGGCGCCGATGATGCAGCCCTGCCCCTTCGTCAGGCGCGGCACCGAGTGCACGGTGCCGATGCCGCCCGGGTTCGTCAGCGAGATCGTCGTGCCCTGGAAGTCCGCCGGCGTGAGCTTGTTGTCGCGGGCGCGCTTGACGAGGTCCTCGTAGGCGGAGAGGAACTGGCCGAACGTCAGGGTCTCGGCGCGCTTGATGCTCGGGACGAGGAGCGAGCGGGTGCCGTCCTTCTTCGGGACGTCGATCGCGATGCCGAGGTTGACGTGGGCGGGCTGGACCACGAACGGCTTGCCGTCGCGCTCCTCGTAGGAGACGTTCTGGCTCGGGAAGTCCTTCAGCGCCTGCACCATCGCCCACCCGATGAGGTGCGTGAAGGAGATCTTGCCGCCGCGGGCCCGGCGGAGGTGGTTGTTCACCACGATCCGGTTGTCGATCATGAGCTTGGCCGGGATCGTCCGGACGCTCGTCGCCGTCGGCACGCTGAGCGAGGCGTCCATGTTCGACGCGAGGGTCTTCGCCATGCCGCGGAGCGGGGTCGCCACGTCCTCGTGGGTCTCCTCGTGCTCACCGGCCTCGTCGTTGGCCTCGGCGGGGATCGGTTGCGGGGTGGGCTGGCGCGAGGTGGTCTTCGCCTGGATCGTGCCGGGCTTCCCGTCGGCCGGAGCGGTCGCCGCGGGCTGCGCGGGAGCCGGAGCGGACGTCGGCGACGAGGCGGCGGGCGCGGCGTCGGCGGCGGCCTTGCCGACCTGCGAGCGGTGGTAGCTCTCGAGCACGGGCCACCAGGACTCGTCGACCGAGGACTTGTCGGCGACGAACTGCTCGTACAGCTCGTCGACGAGCCACTCGTTCGCCCCGAATTCCCCAGCGGTCTCGTCCGTACCCGTCAGATGGCTCGACACAGCCGATCGCCCACTCTCCGTCGATAGATGCTCGTGTGTGTCGTGCGCGGCAGCCCTGCCCCGCACTGCACGCCAGCCTAGCCGCTCGGCGATGACCGTTCGGTGCGAGGCGGAGGCGGGTCGCGCCTCCCGGGATGTCCGCGCGTGTCGACGTCGGACCGGACCCGGCGGGCCCGATCCGGGGCGTCGGCGGAGCCGTACAGTGGGGGTCATGAGGTTCTACGAGACGCGGCCGACCCACGACCTGACCTACTCCGACGTCTTCCTCGTCCCGAGCCGCTCGGACGTGACGAGCCGCTTCGACGTGGACCTCGCCACGAACGACGGCACCGGCGCGACGATCCCGATCGTCAGCGCGAACATGAACTCGGTGACCGGCCCGCGCCTCGCCGCCACGCTCGCCCGTCGGGGCGGCCTCGGCGTGCTGCCGCAGGACATGCACCTGCAGGACCTCGACGCCGCGATCCGGTGGGTCAAGGCTCAGCCGGTCGACTTCGACACCGCGTACGACATGGGCGAGCAGACGACCGTGGCCGAGGCGAGCGAGCAGCTGCTGCCGGTCGCCGGGCGCGGGGTCGTCGTGCGCGACGCGGCGGGGGAGTACCTCGGCTGCGTCCCGGCCTCGCGGCTCGGCACCGCCGGACCCGATGCCACGCTGCGCGACCTGCTGCACGGACCGTCCACCGCGATCGACGCCGAGGACGCCGGCACCCCGCGGCACGTGTACGACGTGCTCAGCGCGGCCGAGGTCGACTTCGCGCCGGTGATGCGACACGGCAAGGTCGTCGGCACGGTGAGCCAGACGAGCGCGATCCGCTCGGACATCTACACGCCGGCCGTCGACGCCTCCGGCCGCCTGCGCGTCGCCGCCGCGGTCGGCATCAACGGCGACGTCGCCGCGAAGGCGCAGGCCCTCGCCGCAGCCGGCGTCGACGTCCTGGTGCTCGACACCGCGCACGGCCACCAGGAGGGCATGCTCCGCGCCCTGCGCACCGTCTCCGCGCTGGACCTCGGGCTGCCGATCGTCGCGGGCAACGTCGTCACCGCCGACGCGGTCGCGCACCTCGTCGGCGCCGGGGCCTCGATCATCAAGGTCGGCGTCGGCCCCGGTGCGATGTGCACCACGCGGATGATGACCGCCGTCGGCCGCCCGCAGTTCTCCGCCGTGCTCGAGACGGCCGCCGCGGCACGCTCGCTCGGCGCCCACGTCTGGGCCGACGGCGGTGTGCGGTACCCGCGTGACGTGGCACTCGCCCTCGCCGCCGGAGCGTCCGCCGTGATGATCGGCTCGTGGTTCGCGGGCACGCTCGAGGCGCCCGGCGTGCTCCGTCGCGACGCCGCGGGCAAGGCGTACAAGGAGAGCTGGGGGATGGCGTCCGCCAAGGCCGTCCGCGAGCGCTTCGAGCGGCTCGACCCGTACGAGCGGGCGCGGAAGGCGCTCTTCGCCGAGGGCATCTCGTCGTCGACGATCTACCTCGACCCGGAGCGGCCGAGCGTCGAGGACCTGCTCGACATGATCACGACCGGCATCCGGAGCTCGGCGACGTACGCGGGGGCGTCCTCGCTGCGCGAGTTCGCCGAGCGCGCCCTCGTCGGCATCCAGTCGGCCGCCGGCTACGAGGAGGGCAAGCCGCTGCCGGTCAGCTGGTAGCGCGCCGCGGGCGGCGCGAGACTCGCGCTGACAGACGGACGGGAGGCGCGGTGCCAGCTGGCACCGCGCCTCCGTCCGTTGCGGGCTCCCGTCTACCGGCGCCGGGTCGCGTCCTCGACGGTGCCGACGAGCTCCTCGAGGATGTCCTCGAGGAAGAGCACGCCCACCGTCCGGCCGTCGGCGTCGAACGCCCGCGCCACGTGCCGACCCGCGGCGCGCATCGTCGCGAGGGCGTCCTCGAGGTCCATCTCCGTGTAGAGCGAGATGAGCTGGCGGATGCGCTTCGGCGGCACGGGCACGTCGAACTCGTCCGGCCGCAGGTCGATGACGTCCTTCACGTGCACGTAGCCCGTCGGGTCACCGTCGGCCACGAGCACGTACCGCGAGAACCCGCGCTGGGCGACGGCACGCTCGACGTCCTCCGGGGTGGCGTCCTCGGGCAGGGTGACCAGGTCGGACATCGGCACGGCGACGTCCTTGACCTTCTTCTCCGTGAACTCGAACGCCATCATGAGCTTGCCGTCGTCGGTGAGCGTGCCCTCGCGCCGGGACTGCTCGACGATGGTCTGCACCTCTTCGACCGTGTAGGCGCTGACCGCCTCGTCCTTCGGCTCGACCTTGAACAGACGCAGCACACCGTTCGCCGCCTCGTTCAGGCCGACGACCACCCAGTGCAGGCCGTGGCCGATGTACCAGAGCGTCGGGACGAGCATCAGGGCGGCGCGGTCCGGCATCGAGAACGAGATGTTCTTCGGGACCATCTCGCCGAAGACCACGTGCAGGAACGAGACGAGCAGCAGCGTGAACACGAACGCCACGATGCCGATCACCTCGACGCTCCACCCGGTCAGACCGAGCGGCACCTCGAGCAGGTGGTGGATCGCCGGCTCGGACACGTTGAGGATGAGCAGCGAGCACACCGTGATGCCGAGCTGGGTCGTCGCGAGCATCCGGGTGGCGTGCTCCATCGCCCACAGGGTCATCTGCGCGGCCTTCGAGCCCGCCTCTGCCCGCGGCTCGATCTGCGAGCGACGAGCGGAGATGACGGCGAACTCGGCTGCGACGAAGAAGGCGTTGCCGAGCAGCAGCACGAACAGCCAGAAGATGCCCCACCAATCGGAGCCCGTCGAGGCGGACTCACCGGCGGCGAGGACGATGCCGTCGTGCACGGACGCGGCGCTCATCGGCTGCCTTCCTTCGTCACGGGGATGATGATGCCGGTGGCCGGGCGCTGCGTGGTCGCGGTGCTGCCGGTCGGCGTCGGGTCGGGGTGGGTCGGCGTCCAGCGGATGCGGTCGATCCGGCGGCCGTCGAGGCGTTCGACGCGGAAGACGCCGTCCTCGAGGGCGACCTCGTCGCCGACGACGGGGAGCCGACCGAGCCGGGCCATCAGGAACCCGCCGACGGTCTCGTACGGGCCGTCCTCGGGCACCGTCACACCGGCGCGGTCCTCGAGCTCGTCGGGACGGAGCAGCCCGGGGAAGGTCAGCCAACCGCGGGAGCGGACCACGTCGATGCGCGCCCGGTCGTGCTCGTCGGACACCTCGCCGACGAGCTCCTCGACGAGGTCCTCGAGCGTGACCGCACCGGCGGTGCCGCCGTACTCGTCGACGACGATGACCATCTGGTAGCCGCGGCTGCGGACCTCGGCGAGCAGGGTGTCGCCGGGCATGGTCTCGGGCACGCGCTCGGCGTCGGTCATCAGCGCGCCGACCGGTACCTCGGCGCGCTTCTCGCGCGGGACGGCGACCGCCTGCTTGACGTGCACGATGCCGACGACGTCGTCCGCGTCCTCCTCGATGACGGGGAAGCGGCTGTACCCGGTCCGTCGGGTGAGGGCGATGACGTCCTCCGCCGACTCGGAGACGCGGATCGTCGACAGGCGCGGGCGCGGCGTCATGACGTCGCTGGCGCTGCGCTCGGAGAACGAGATGGTGCGTTCGAGCAGCGTCGCGGTGTCCTGTTCGAGCGACCCCTCGGACGCGGACCGGCGGAGCAGCGAGGTGAGCTCCTCGGCGCTGCGGGCGCCGGAGAGCTCCTCCTGCGGCTCGATGCCCATCGCGCGCAGCACGGCGTTCGCGGTGCCGTTCAGCACGGCGACGGCCGGCTTGAAGACCGTCGTGAACGCGACCTGCAGCGGCACGACGAGCCGCGCGGTCTGCAGCGGCAGCGCGAGCGCGAAGTTCTTCGGCACGAGCTCGCCGAGGATCATCGACAGCAGGGTCGCGATGACGAGCGCCACGATCGAGCCCACCGTCTCGACGACGGCCTCGGGGAGGTCGAGCGCGAGGAACGGCGCCTCGAGCAGCTTCGCGATCGACGGTTCGAGCAGGTACCCGGTGAGCAGCGTGGTCAGGGTGATGCCGAGCTGCGCGCTCGACAGGTGCGTCGACGTGACCTTGAGCGCGCCGATGACCGGCGCGAGGCCGGACTCGCCGCGGTCACGACGCGCCTCGACCTCGGCGCGGTCGAGGTTGACGAGCGCGAACTCGGACGCGACGAACACGCCCGTGCCGAGCGTCAGCAGGATGCCGCCGACCAGCATGACGACGTCGACGGGACTCATTCCTCACCCCCCGGTGCAGGGGAGGAGGGGCAGCTCACCGTGTGAGCGCCGGATGAGTGGGAGGGCGAAGATGCATTCGGGGGATCGTCCACAGTGCTGATCATGGTAGCGGCTGGAGCCCGACCTGACCGAGAGGACGTACAGGAAGGCCGCTAGGCCGTGACACGGGCGCGGTGGTACTGCTGCGGCTCGTAGTCGACGGAGACGCCGAGTTCGACGGCGGCGCGGAGCGGGAACGCCGGGTCGCGGAGGAACTCGCGCCCCACCATGACGACGTCGGCCTGCCCGGTCGCGACGATCTGCTCGGCCTGGAAGGCCTCGGAGATCATGCCGACGGCGATCGTGCCGATGCCCGCGTCGCGCTTGACCGCCGCGGCGAACGGCACCTGGTAGCCCGGTCCGACCGGGATCGACGCCCTCGCGACGTTGCCGCCGGTCGACACGTCGGCCAGGTCGGCGCCGTGCTCGGCGGCCCAGCGGGCGACCTGCGTGGTCTCGTCGAGCGTGAGACCACCGTCGACCCAGTCCGTCGCGGAGAACCGGACGACGACGGGGAAGCCCTCGCCGACCTCGGCGCGCACGGCGTCGAGGACCTCGAGCAGCGCGCGGGCGCGGTTCTCGAGCGACCCGCCGTAGGAGTCGGTGCGGTGGTTGCTCAGCGGCGAGAGGAACTGGTGGAGCAGGTAGCCGTGCGCGGCGTGGATCTCGACGAGGTCGAACCCGGCCTCGATCGACCGGCGCGCGGCGGCGGCGAACGCCAGGGCGACGACGCGGATGTCCTCGGTGGCGAGGCCGCGAGGGGTGTCGTACCCGTCGAAGGCGACCGCCGACGGGGCGACCGTGGACCAACCGCCCTGCTCGGCGGGGACGGTGCCGTGCGTGTCCTCCCACGGGCGGAAGGTCGACGCCTTGCGCCCGGCGTGTGCGAGCTGGACACCCGCCGCGGCGCCCTGCGCGTGGATGAAGTCGACGATCGGCCGGAAGGCGTCCCGCTGCTCGTCGTTCCACAGGCCGAGGTCCTGCGGGCTGATCCGACCCTCGGGCACGACGCCCGTGGCCTCGACCACGACCGCGCCCGCACCGCCCTTCGCGAACCCGCCGAGGTGCACGAGGTGCCACGGCGTCGGCACGCCGTCCTGCCGCTCGACCGAGTACTGGCACATCGGGGACACCCAGATGCGGTTGCGGACGGTGAGGTCGCGGACGGTGATCGGCTCGAACAGGGCGTGGGTCACGCGGTGGCTCCTTCGGGGACGCGCCCGGCCAGGTCCTGCAGGAAGGTCCGCAGGCCAGCCGGTGCGGTGTAGTGGTGGCCGAGCGCCCCGATCGCTTCCGCGCCGGCGGCGTTCTCGGCCCTGTTGTCGACGAACACCATCTGCTCCGGCTCGATTCCCAGTCGGTCGCACGTGACGCGGTAGACGGATGCGTCGGGCTTGAGGACGTGCTCCTCGGCGCTCACCACGACCGTCTCGAACAGTGAGCCCATCGGGGAGCGGCGGTACGGGTCGCCGAAGTCGAAGCCCGCGTTGGAGAGCAGGGCCAGGCGGGTGCCGGCGTCGTGCAGCTCCTCGACGATCGCGAGGGTCTCCGGCTCGACCTCGAACCACCCGGTGAAGTCGATCGCCCAGAAGCGGTGGATGTCGGTCAGGCTCCAGGACCGTCCGGTCCGGTCGGCGATCGCGCGCCAGTACGCCACGACGGAGAGGTCGCCCCGGTCGAGGTCGTGGCGGAGCTCCTGGTAGACGGGGAAGAGCTCCGGCGCGGGGACGCCCGTCGCCGCGACCAGGGCGTCGCGCGAGGCGTGCGGGGTCCGGCTGATCACCTCGCCGTAGTCGAAGACCACCACACGACCGGGCAGGAACAGGCTCATGCGCTCCACCGTAACGTGGCGCACGTGAACGACTTCGTCCCCTTCGCCCCGTCCGACGCCGCCGCCTGGACCACCGCTCCGCACGGGGAGTCGACCAAGTACCGGCGGGGGGTGCTCGGCGTCGCGACCGGTTCCGACCAGTACCCCGGCGCGGCCGTGATGGGCGTCGACGCCGCGGTCCACACCGGGGTCGGCATGGTCCGCTACGTCGGTCCGGCACGGGCGTCCGACCACGTGCTGCAGCGACGACCCGAGGCGGTCGCCGGCGTCGGCCGCGTCCAGTCCTGGCTCGTCGGTTCGGGCATCTCGGCCGGCTCGCTCGGTGAGCTCGACCCGACCACGGCCGCGGCGTTCGCACACGCCTCGGACGACGGCGTGCCGGTCGTCGTCGACGCCGGGGCGATCCCGCTCGTCGACCTCGGACCGCGCGCCGTGCTCACCCCGCACGCGGGCGAGCTCGCCGCGGTGCTCGACGTCCCTCGTGAGGAGATCGAGCAGGACCCGGCGGCGGCCGCCGTCCGCGCCGCTGCACGGACCGGCAGCGTCGTGCTCCTCAAGGGCTCGGCGACGCACGTCGCGACACCCGACGGGGCGGTGCGCCTCGTCGCCTCGTCGGCGACCCCCTGGCTCGCCGCGGCCGGTGCCGGTGACGTGCTCGGCGGGGTGCTCGGCGCCCTCGTCGCCGCGCGGCAGGGGGCGGCCGAGGCCGCCGCTTCGACGCTGACGCCGTCCGACCTCGCGCACCTCGCGGCGACCGCGGCGGTCGTGCACGGTGTCGCGGCGCGGCGCGCGTCGCGCGGCGGCCCGTTCACCATGACGATGCTGGTCGAGCAGCTCCCCGGCGTCGTCCGCGACCTCGTCGTCGACGGCGACGCACGCGGGTAGACGGCACCGACAACGGTCTGGAGGCGCGGGGCGGGCCGGCACCGCGCCTCCCGACCGGTGGGTGGTCGCGCCCGGCGCTACGAGCGCGGGGCGGCGTGCACGAGGAACTCGACGCTGCCAGCGTCGTCGACCTTCACGAAGCCGAGGTTCGGTGCCTGCACGCCGTAGTCGGAGAAGGTGACCGGGACCGTACCGGAGATGTCGACGCCGTCGCCGTTCAGGCCGACCTGCAGCTCGGCGGTGACCCGCTTCGTGACGCCGTGCAGGGTGAGGTCGCCGGTGGCCCGGACGGTCGTCGTGCCGGAGCCGCTCGGGACGGCGTCGGCGACCGGTTCGGCGAGGGCGAAGGTCGCGGTGGGGAAGGCCGAGGCGTCCATCGCGGAGTCGCGGAAGTAGGAGTCGCGCTGCGCCGAGTCGGTCGCGATGTCGGCGACCTGCACCGTGATCGTGGCCTTCGTGATCGAGGAGCCGTCGACCGTGGCGCTGCCGGTCACGCTGTCGGTGCGACCGGTGACCGTGACGCCCGAGCCGTTGAGGACCTCGTGCACGCGGTAGCCGGCCTCGGAGTCGCCGCCGACCGACCACTCGCCGGAGAGGTCCGCGGCGTCGATCGTCGACGGAGCACGGGTCGCGGCGACGCTCGGTGCTGCGGAGGCCTTTGCGTTCTCGCTCGACGTGTAGACGTTCGTCGCGACCACCGCCCCGACCACGCCGAGGACGACGACGGCGGCGATGACGGAGATCCAGACGACGGCCTTGCGGCGCCCACGGGGCGGTACGGAGGTCATGGGGGAACGGTGACACGTCATGCTCGGGGGACCCTGTGACTCCTCGTGGGAAGCCGGCCTCCGGCGGCTGGGGCGGAACCGCCCCGGTACGCTCGGTCGGTGGTCTCGGAACAGGGGAAGCGGTCGACGCGGTGGCTCGGTCCGGTCGGCTTCGTGGTGGCCTTCGTCGGCGTGCACGCGCTGCTCTGGTGGCTGGCGCGGGTCGTGCCGAACCAGCCGATCGGCGACGTGCTGCTCACCTACCGCCGGTGGATCGAGACCGGGCACACCGACCACTACTGGGTCGGCATCGACTCCGACTGGGTGTACCCGATCCTCGCGATCGTGCCGATGGCCGCTGCCGCAGCGGGTGGCGTCGCCTCGATCGGCACCGGGTGGCTCGCGCTCATGGTCGTGCTCGACGCCGTCGCCTGCGCGTGCCTCTGGCGGCTCCGGGCCTTCGGCGTCCGCGTCGTCTGGTGGTGGCTCGCGTTCCTCGCCGCCCTCGGACCGATCGCCCTCGGCCGGATCGACTCCGTCGCGACCGTGCTCGCCCTCGTCGGCGTGGCCTTCGTCGCGACGCGTCCCGCGGTCGCCTCCGCCCTGTTCACCGCCGGTGCCTGGACCAAGGTCTGGCCGGCCGCGCTCGTCGGGGTGCTGCTGCTCCTCCGCCGCGGTCACCGGGCCGGTGTGCTCACCGGGGCACTCGTCGTCACGGCGCTCATCGTCCTCGTCGACGTGCTCTACGGCGGGGCCGCGCACCTGTTCTCGTTCATCGGGCAGCAGACCGGGCGCTCGCTGCAGATCGAGGCGCCGCTGGCGACCCCGTTCATGTGGATGGCGTCGCTCGGCACCGGCGGGGCAGCGGTCGCGTACGACCACGAGATCCTGACCTTCGAGGTGACCGGGGCGGGGACGCACGCGGCCGCGGCCGTGTCGACACCGCTCATGCTCGTCGCGGTCGCCGGCGGCGCGCTCCTGGCGCTCTGGGCCGTGCGGCGCGGCGCGCACCGGTCCGAGGCGGCGCCGTTGCTCGCGCTGCTGTTCGTCGCCGCGCTCATCGCCGCGAACAAGGTCGGGTCGCCGCAGTACATCGGGTGGTTCGCCGTGCCGGTGGTGTGGGGGCTCGCGGCGGGGCGGTCGAGTGCGCGGCGCTTCGTGCCGATCGCGGTCGTTGCGCTCGTGACGGCGGCGCTGACGCAGGCGATCTACCCGGCGTACTACGACCAGGTGCTCGCGGTGCGGCCGGGGATCCTCGTCGTGCTGACGCTGCGGAACCTGCTCGAGGTGGTGCTGCTGGTGTGGAGCGTGGTCGGGCTCGCGCGGCTCGGAGTGCAGGCTCCGCCGTCGACTCCGGTGAGCGCGCGTGCGGTCCCGTCTGCGCCGGCCGAGGCGGACCGGGGCAGGATGGACGCATGATCGTCGCCTTCTCCGTCGCTCCGTCCGGTGGTCCCTCCGCGGCCTCGGACGGCTCCGTGCACGATGCCGTCGCCGCGGCCGTGCGGATCGTCCGCGAGAGCGGGCTGCCGAACCGGACGTCGTCGATGTTCACCGAGGTCGAGGGGGAGTGGGACGAGGTCATGGACGTCGTCAAGCGCGCCACCGAGGCGGTCGGGGCGTACGGCACGCGGGTGTCGCTCGTGCTCAAGGCCGACATCCGACCGGGGCACACCGGCGAGATCGACGGCAAGCTCGAGCGGCTCGAGGCGGCGCTGGGGGACTGAACGGCGGGCCAGGGGCCGCGCCACCGGCGGGTCCCTCGGTCCTTCCTGTGGCCTCGCCCGACACGCCGCGGACGTTCCTCGGATGTCGGTGGCCGGGTGTCTCATGGTCCGCATCGAGCCACACGCGGTGGTTCCCGGACGACGAGGAGCGCGTCATGATGCACGACGGCTGGTGCCCCGACTGCGACCTGCGGACGGTCGTCATCGACACCGACGAGCAGGGCGACCACGCCTGGGCGACGTGCAGCGAGTGCGGCTCCGGGTGGGTGCACCGCGACGAGCTGCCCGAACTCGCCGAGCCCGCCCCCTCCGGCGCGGAGCGTCGCGCGGCCTGAGTCGGTCGAATCGATTCGCGCCACGACTTCCACGGTGGCGTTGGAGCGGTCTACACTGCTCGGAGCGGGTGCCTCGTGCGCCCGTTCTCCGTTCGCCCCGTCGAGATCAGGATCGATGACCACTCTCACGCCGGCGCGACGCACCCTCGCGCTCGTCGCCCTCGCCCTCGGCGGGTTCGCCATCGGGTCGACCGAGTTCGTCGCGATGGGCCTCCTGCCGAACATCGCCCAGGCGCTCCTGCCCGGGCAGTACGCCGCCGATCCCGCCGGCACCGAGGCGCACGCCGGGATGCTCATCAGCGCCTACGCGCTCGGCGTCGTCGTCGGTGCGCCGACCATCGCCGCGATGTCCGCGAAGTTCCCGCGGAAGGGCCTGCTGCTCGTCCTGCTCGTCGGCTTCGTGCTCGCGACGATCGCCTCGGCGCTGCTGCCGTCGTTCGGGCTCGTGCTCGTGGCGCGCTTCGTCGCCGGGCTGCCGCACGGCGCGTACTTCGGCATCGCCTCGATCGTCGCCGGCGACATGATGGGCCCCGGCAAGCGCGGCAAGGGCATCGCGATGGTCATGCTCGGCCTGTCGATCGCCAACGTCGTCGGCGTCCCGGCGATCACCTGGGTCGGCCAGGTGGCCGGCTGGCGGATCGCGTACGGCGTCGTCACCGCGCTCTTCGCCGCGACCTTCCTCGCCGTGGCCGCCTTCGTGCCCCGGGCGCCGCGCGACGAGCACGCGACGATCGGCCGCGAGCTCCGGGCCTTCCGCGTCCCGCAGGTCTGGATCGTGATGGGCCTCGGCGCGATCGGCTTCGGCGGGTTCTTCGCCGTCTACTCGTACATCTCCCCGCTCGTGCAGAACGTCACCGGGCTGCCCGAGGCCGCCGTGCCGCTCGTCCTCGTCGTCGTCGGCCTCGGCATGGTCGTCGGTGGCGTCATCGGCGGCCACCTCGCCGACCACAGCGTCAAGCGGACGATCTACGTCGGCCTGCTCGCCCTCATCGTCGCGCTCGTCATCACGGTGCTCACGGCCCAGTGGGTCGTCGGCATGTTCGTCAGCGCGTTCCTCATCGGAGCGACCTCGTCGGCGATCCCGCCGGCGGTGCAGTCGCGTCTGATGGACGTCGCCGGAGACGCCCGCACGATCGCGGCGGCGCTCAACCACTCCGCGTTCAACGTCGGCAACTCCCTCGGAGCGGCGCTCGGCGGTGCGGTCATCGCCGCGGGCTTCGGCTACCGTGCGCCGGGCTGGCTGGGCATCGTGCTCGCGCTGCTCGGCGTCGGTGTGACGGCGATCAGCTACGGCGTCGAGCGGCGGAGCCGGCGTCGTGCCGAGCTGCGGTCGTCGGCGCCGTCCACGGGGCCGATCACGGCGCCCGTCCCGCTCGGCTGAGGGCCTGCCAGGTGGCCGGCCGGGCTGTGGGCGCCCGAACGGAACGCGGGAGCGACAGATCGGTGCGGCCGGAGCGCGGTGATCTGTCGCTCCCGCGGAAGAGGAGAGGCAGGGCGGGCTACAGGCCCAGCGGGCTGCCGTCCTGCACGATGATGCCGTCGGTGATCGCCCGCTTCCGGAGCGCCACCTTCGTGCCGACGTCGAAGCCGGCGACGCGGTACTTCTCGCGGATGCGCTTGAGGTAGCTCTTCGCCGTCTCCTCGGAGATGCCGAGCTGGTACGCCACGCTCTTCACCGGCTCACCGCCGCCGTAGAGCGCCATGACGCGACGCTCCTGGGCGCTGAGCTTCGGCACACCGCCGACGTCGCCGCTGTTGATCGCGAGGTCGAGCTCGGCGGAGACGTACTGCTCGCCACGCTGGGCCGAGCGGATCGCCTCGACGATCATGTCCGCGTCCTCGCTCTTCACGAGGTAGCCGAGGGCGCCGGACGCGAGGGCCTCACGGACGACGTTCGGCTCCGAGTAGGTGCTCATGACGACGGTCTTCACGCCGGCCGTCTTGAGCGTCGAGATCTTCAGCGAGACCGGGATCGAGTCCTTGAGGTCGAGGTCGAGGAGCACCACGTCGACCGGGAACGCCGGGCTGGTGAGCAGCTCGGGCCAGGTCGTCACGGCGGCGACGAGGGTGATGTCGTCGGCCGCGTTGCGGATCCACTCGGTGAGCGCGCCCAGGAGCATCCTGTGGTCGTCGACGAGGGCGAGTCGGATGGGTTCCTCTGGAGTCGCCATGCTGGCGTCCTTTCTCGGGGCGGTCTCGGCCGATCCTAGGGGGAGCGGGGCGTCCGCACGGGCAGGTGGGACAGGGTGTCCGGCACTTCGGGTCGACCGGGGTCGCGTGACCGCTACATCGAGGGATGCCGGTCGACGACGCAGTGCGCGGTGACGTGGAGCACACCGTCCCGCACGGTGTCGGTGTAGGGACCGATCCGCTGGAGGGCGCTCCAGGCGGTCGGGCCGAGTCGGCGGCGGGGGACGCCGCGCGACTCGAAGACGACCGGGACGTCCATCGTCTCGTCGGTGACCGGGTGCCCGTCGGAGCCCACGGGCCCGAGCGTGACCGACACGACGGGGGAGCCGGGCTGCGCCGTGCGCCCGTCGCCGACCATCTGCCAGAGGGCCTGCAGGAGGCCGTCGCGCTGCTTCGGGGAGAGGTGCCCCGCGAGGGACTGCGGGTCCGCGACGCTGACGGACCGGCCGAGGTTGTCGGACTCCGTGATCGCGTGGTAGAGCCACGTCTCACGCCGGCCCTCGATGAGGTGCAGCCGGAGCTCGGTGGCGAGCGACGCCGCGACCGAGGCCGAGGCGTCGGAGAGGGGCAGCGGGTCGCTGCCGTTCGCGACCGCGTCGAGGAGCTTCTCGGCGGCGAGGTCGAGCCGAGCGAGTTCGTCCGACGCGAGCATGCCGACGGCGAACTGCGGCGCCCCGACGTTGCTCTGCACGAGGACCCGGTCGAGCTCGCGCTGCACGAGCTGCCGGAACCGGTGCACCACGTACAGCGCGACCGACGGCGGCACGACCACGAGGGCGATGAGGGACACCATGCCCGGGAGCGTGTCCGTCGTCACCGGGGTCGACACCGCGGCCATCCCGATGAAGGCCAGCCCGAGCACGGCGATCGCGGCGGCGACCTCGCGCACGGGGCGGAGCGTCGCGATCGGCAGCAGCGCGAAGCCCGCCGCGACCGAGGCGGACGCCGTCCGCGTGATCATGTGCTCGGGGAAGATCCCGACGAAGTCGAGCGTGACCACGCACGCGAGCACCACGCAGATGAGCACGAAGGCCAGGCCCGTCAGCCGCTCCCCGTAGGTCAGGAGGCTGAGGGTGACGCCGATCGCAGCGACGACGTAGAGCCCCCACGCGGCCGCCGGCAACCACGGGTGGCTGAGGTCGGACCAGCGGCTGATGAAGAACGCGATGCCGAGCACGCCCTGGATCGCGGTGAGGACCGCGGCGCCGAGTCCGAGGTAGCCGGCACCGAGGGACGCGCCGGGCTTGGCGGCCTGCCGCAGCGAGCGCGCACCGGTCGAGGTGGAGGGGAGGCCGCGCGCCTGCCGACGCTCGCTGCCCCGGTACCGCTCCCGCGCCTCCCGTCTGGTCCGCGGAGCGGGCTGCACGGTCTCGCCGGGGAGCCCACGGCTGATGGTGTCCTCGGGGATGCGGCTCATCGCGGTGCCTCCAGCACGACGGTGGTGCCGGAACCCGGCGCGGAGAAGAGCTTGGCGTCGCCGCCGACCTCGCGGAGGCGGTTCACCACGCTCTCCTTGAAGCCGAGGCGTTCGGCGCTGATGCCCTCGAGGTCGAAGCCGACACCGGAGTCGGTGACCATCGCCCGGACCATCTCGTTGTCGTGGACGATCGTGACGTGGGCCTCGCCGACCCCGGCGTGCCGGCGGACGTTCTCGAGGCACTCGCCGAGCGCCAGGAGGAAGGCGTCGAGGACGTGCGACGGCAGCAGGACCTGGCCGGTGCCGTGCCAGCTGACCTCGAGGCCCATCCGACCGAACCGCTGCTTCACCGACTCGAGGGTCTGCCCGAGGGGTGACTCCTCTTCGCGGGTGAGCGAGTAGTCGCCTGACTGCTGCGGCTGCGGGGTCGCGCCGAGTCGGAGGTGGCGCAGGAGCCGGGCGTCCTCGGCGGCCTGTTCGCGCATCGCCTGCTCGGAGACGCCGACGCCGGAGTGCGCGAGGAGGGTGAGGGTCGCGAGCACGGTGTCGTGCAGCAGGCGCGCTCCCTGGCGGCGCTGCGCCTCGGTCTCGCTCGCCTGCCGCTCGGCACGGTGCGCGGTGCCGATGCTGGCGATCCGCCGGGCGACCCGGGGGATGCTGCGGGAGATCCAGACGGTCACGACCGCGATGAGGATCCAGCCGAGTGCGACGGCGGCGGCGGTGCCCGACACGGGGCTGCCACTGGCCCAGACGACCGCGACGAGTGCTGCCGCTCCGGCGAGCACGGTGAGCCCGAGTCCGATCGGCTTGCCGCGCTGCGCCATGAGCGGGGCCGAGAGGCCGCCCGACGCGAGGGGCACGATCGCCGAGGCGATGACCGGGCGGACGTCCGCTTCGACGCCCGTGAGGAGCAGGGCGACCGCGCCGAGGCCGCCGGCGAGCGTGAGGACGGTCCACCACGTCGACGCGTTGTAGCCCGTGGCGAGCAGGCCGGCGATCATGATGGCGATGCAGGCCAGCGCGCCGAGCAGCGGGACCGTCGGGACGGCGAGGGCGCAGAGCACGGCGATGACCGACAGCAGCGCGCAGACGATGCCGACGACACGGGTGGTCGACCGCAGCAAGCGGTCGCGTTCCTGTGCGATGAAGTCCATCGATGTCCTGGTTGGTGACGGAGTGGTGGTTCGACCCGGAGGGAAACCGAGCCTCGATCATGCCGAGTTCCCCGCCATCATTCCACGCGCGACACCCGTTGGGGGGTGTTCGGCGCGCGGGGGTGGAACGGTTGGGTCTCGGATCGTTACGAGGAGGGTGGTCGGAGGGGTCCGTCCGGCCCTGGATCAGGCCTCGAGGAGACGACGCAGGTGGGCCCCGACGGCCTCGTGCTCGATGAGGAACCCGTCGTGTCCGAACTCGCTCTCGATGACCGCCGCCCGGTCGCCGTCGAGGGTGTCGGGCACGCCGGCGGCGATGCGGTGCTGGTCCTCGACCGGGAAGAGCCGGTCGCTCGACACCCCGACCACGAGCGTCCGGGCCGTCACCAGACCGAGCGCCGCGTCCACCCCGCCACGCCCGGCCCCGACGTCGTGCGAGTCCATCGCGTGCGTCAGCGTCACGTAGGACGAGGCGTCGAACCGCCGGGTGAACTTGTTGCCGTGGAAGTCGAGGTAGCTCTCGACGGAGAACCGGCCGTCGTCGCCGAGGGGGGAGACGTCGCTCTGCCAGGACCGGGCGAACCGGCCGTTCAGCTCGTCGGACGCGCGGTAGGTCATCAGCGCCATCCGCCGTGCCAGCGCCAGCCCGCGGTGCGGCCCGTCGCCGGCGTCGGCCTCGTGGTAGTCGCCGCCCGCGAACGCCGGGTCCATCTGGATCGCGGCGCGCTGCAGCGAGTTCGCCGCGATCTGGTCGGCGGTCGTCTGCGCCGTGCTCGCCAGCACCGCCAGCCGTTCCACCCGTGCGGGGTGCGTGACCGCGAACTCGAGCGCGTGCATGCCGCCCATCGAGCCACCGACCACCGCCGCGAAGACGTCGATCCCGAGGGCGTCGGCGAGCTGCGTCTGCGCGGCCACCTGGTCGCGCACCGTGACGAACGGGAAGCGAGACCCCCACTCGTGGCCGTCCGGCGCCACCGACGAGGGCCCGGTCGTCCCCTGGCACCCGCCGAGCATGTTCGGCGCGACCACGAACCACCGGTCGGTGTCGATCGCCCGTCCCGGTCCGACCACGTCGCCCCACCAGCCGGCCGTGCGGTGGCCGGGCCCCGGGGGACCGGCCACGTGGGAGTCACCGGTGAGCGCGTGGAAGACCAGCACGGCGTTGTCGCGTGCGGCGTTCAGCTCGCCCCACGTCTCGTACGCGATGCGGACGGCCGGCAGGCGCCCCCCGCGCACCCACTGCTCGCCGATCGTCGCGAAGTGGCGCGCTCCGGGCGGGTCGCCCGGGCGCCAGGCCCCGGTCACGGGCGGCTTGCCGATGGTGCCGAGCTCGGCGCCGGGCACGAGGGTGGACGGGACGGAGTCCTCGGGGGTCGTCTGCCAGTCCATCGTGCGTCCAGTCTGCCGGGAGGCGCGCCCCACCACCGCCGTGTTACGTCACGTCGGGCGCGTCGCCGGCTGCAGGGCCGCACACGCACCGCGACGGACGCACATGACCTACGCGCGCAGGCCCTCCTGCGAGACCGCACGCGCCGCCGCGAGCCCCGCCTCGAGGTCGGCCCGCAGGTCCTCGACGTTCTCGATCCCCACCGAGAGCCGCACGAGCCCCGGCGTGACCCCGGTCGTGAGCTGCTGCTCGGGCGTGAGCTGCGAGTGCGTCGTCGACGCCGGGTGGATCACGAGGGAGCGCACGTCGCCGATGTTCGCCAGGTGCGAGAACAGCCGGAGGTTGTCGACGAACGCCTTGCCCGCGGGCACGCCGCCCTTCAGCTCGAACGACAGCACCGCGCCGACGCCCTTCGGCGCGTACCGGTTCGCCGCGGCGTACCAGGGCGACGTCGGCAGTCCGGCGTACGCCACGGTCGCGACGTCCGGGTGCCGGTCGAGCCACTCGGCGATCTCCTGCGCGTTGGACACGTGCCGCTCGATCCGGAGCGAGAGCGTCTCGATGCCCTGCAGGAGCGCGAACGCGGTGTCGGGGGAGTTCGAGGCGCCGAGGTCGCGGAGCAGCTGCACGCGCGCCTTGACGACGTACGCCAGCTCGTTGCCGACGGCCTGCGCGAAGACGGCGCCGTGGTACGAGGGGTCCGGGGTGTTGAACTCCGGGAAGCGCTCGGCGTGGTCGGACCAGGCGAACCGGCCGCCGTCCACGATGACGCCGCCGATCACCGTGCCGTGGCCGCCGAGGAACTTCGTGGCCGAGTGCACCACGATGTCCGCGCCGTGCTCGAACGGACGGATCAGGTACGGGGTGGCGATCGTGTTGTCGACGATGAGCGGGACACCGGACTCGTGCGCGACGTCGCTCACCCCGGTGATGTCGAGGACGTTGATCTTCGGGTTGCCGATGGTCTCCGCGAAGAACAGCTTCGTGTTCGGGCGGACCGCGCGGCGCCACTCCTCGAGGTCGTCCTGGTCCTCGACGAAGGTGGTCTCGATGCCGAGCTTTGCGAGCGTGTACTTGAACAGGTTGTACGTGCCGCCGTAGATCGAGGACGACGAGACGATGTGGTCGCCCGCGCCGGCGATGTTGAGCACCGCGTACGTCTCCGCGGCCTGCCCGGAGGACACCAGCAGCGCACCCGAACCGCCCTCGAGCGCCGCGATCCGCTGCTCGACGACGTCGTTCGTCGGGTTCATGATCCGCGAGTAGATGTTGCCCGGCTGCGCCAGCGCGAACAGGTCGCGGGCGTGGTCCGAGTTCTCGAAGACGTACGACGTCGTCTTGTAGATCGGCGTGGCCCGGGCACCCGTCGTCGGGTCCGGCTGCGCACCGGCGTGGACCTGCGCGGTCTCGAAGCGCCAGGTGGCGGCGTCGTTCTGGGTCATGCGGTTCTCCTGTCCGGTGCGGCGGGTGTCGGGTCGGCGCCGGCTGCGGAGGAACGGCGCACCTGCACGTCGGAGGCCACGGTATCCAGGTGGGCAGCCGGGCACCAGCGCGGCCGCCTCACGACGTAACGCTCGTCGCGCAGGCGATCCGCGCCTCCCGTCCGACCGACCGGCGCAGCGGGACCGCCGTCAGGCGGCGTCCCTCCGGAACAGCCAATCGACGCGCGGCTCGAGCAGCCAGCGCATCCCGCGCCGCACGAAGGGCTGCGCGAGGAACAGGCTGACGAGGCACGCGATCGCGACCATCAGCAGCACGTACGGCCAGGCCGAGTGCTCCCCGGCGAGGATGCCGCTCTCGCGGATCGGGTAGAGCAGGAAGGTGTGGAGCAGGTACACGTACATCGTCGCCGCGCCGAACTGCGTCAGCCAGACGGTCCGCCGGGGCACGAGCAGCAGGAACGACGTCGTCAGGAGCGCCGCGAGCAGCATCAGCCCGAAGCGCACGCCGCCGGCCCACCAGGTGTCCTCGCCGAGCCCGGAGTACGAGTCGTCGTAGAAGAACCAGTGGTGCAGGTCGAACTCCTTGAACTGCGGGATCCAGATCGCACACGAGGCCGCCCACGCCGCGAAGACCACCGCCGCGACCACCCGCACCCGGACGACCACCCGGCGCGGCGCGTCGTACCAGCGCTCGAAGAGCCCCCACTGCTTGACCTGCCAGCCGACGAGGAAGAACGGCAGCAGGCTGATCGCGCGCGACAGGGACAGCGTCGAGTCCACGTTGTCGAAGTAGCCGACACCGATGCTGAAGACCACCGCCCAGAACAGCGGCCACCGCAGCTGGGCGAGGTAGGGCAGGATCAGCCGGAAGATCCCGAGGGCGAGCAGGAACCAGAGCGTCCACGTCGGCTGGGTCGGGTTGAAGGTCTTGCCGCCCTCCACGATCGCCTGCACCACGGTCCAGATCGTCTGCATGATGATGTACGGCACCACGATGTCGGTGATCGTCCGACGCATGCGCTGCGCCGTCGGGGTGTCCGCCGACGAGAAGTAGCCGCTGATCACGCCGAACGCCGGCATGTGGAACGCGTAGATGAACGTGTACAGCGCCAACGCGTGCTCACTGCCCGGCGTCTGCCGCTGGATCGCGTGGCCGATGACGACGAGCGTGACCGCGAGGAAACGGGCCGTGTCCCACATCGGGATGCGGCGCTTCGCGCGGCCCGGTTCGAGGCGCGTGGTGGCAGCGGCGTCGGTCGTCATCGCGGGCCACGGTACCGGGGATCGGTACGGTGGGACCGGTCCCTCCCGTCCTCCCCACTTGGAGTCCCCATGCCTCGTCGCGCAGTCGTCACCGGAGCCAGCTCGGGCATCGGCGCCGCCACCGTCCGCCGCTTCCGCGACCACGGGTGGGAGGTGCTCGCCGTCGCCCGCCGCCGGGAGAAGCTCGAGGCGCTCGCCGCGGAGACCGGCGCCGACGTCCTGGTCGGCGACGTCACGAGCGCCGACGACGTGGCCGCGCTCGCCGCCCGGGTCGAGGAGCTCGGCGGGGCCGACGTGCTCGTCAACAACGCCGGCGGCGCGTTCGGTTCGGCGAGCGTCGAGGAGTCCGACGTGGACGACTGGCGCGCGATGTTCGAGGTGAACGTGATCGGCACCAAGCGCGTCGTGTCGGCGCTCCTGCCGCACCTGCGTCGCCGCGCCGCCACCGCGGGCACGGCGGACGTCGTCACCGTGACGAGCACGGCCGGACACGTCGCGTACGAGAACGGCGGCGGGTACAACGCCGCGAAGTTCGCCGAGCACGCCCTCGTGGCGGCGCTGCGGCTCGAGCTGAACGGCGAGCCGATCCGGGTCGTCGAGATCGCCCCCGGCCTGGTGAAGACCGACGAGTTCGCCCTCACGCGCTTCCGCGGCGACGCCGAGAAGGCCGCCGCCGTGTACGCGGACGTGCCGGACCCGCTCGTGGCCGACGACGTCGCCGAGGCGATCGTGCACGCGGTGGAGCTGCCGCCGCACGTGAACCTGGACCTCGTCACGGTCCGGCCGGTGGCGCAGTCGGCGCAGCACAAGCTCGCGCGCGGGCCGCTCACCCCGCGGGGCTGAGCACCGGGCAGGCACGCGCCTGCGTGACGGGCGGCCGCGCGTCAGCAGGGCGTGCAGGCACGCGCCTGCCTGACGTGCGGCCGCGCTGCCGTGTGGCGTGCACGGGTCGCGGGCAGGGGCTCGGTGCCGGTACCGTGGTCGGATGCCGATCAGCAGCGACTCCGGGTCACCCGCCCAGGCTCCCTCGACCGTGACCGTCACGAGCGGGCCCGAGGTGCTCGGGTGGCTCGAGTTCGGCGATGCCGCACGCCTCCTCGCGAAGGACGTGCTCTCGTCCGGCTTCGAGCCCGAGGTCGTCGTCGCCGTCGCGCGCGGCGGCCTCATCATCGCCGGTGCCGTGGCCTACGCGCTCGGCACGAAGGAGTGCGGCTCGATCAACGTCGAGTTCTACACCGACGTCGAGCAGCGCCTCGAGGAGCCCGTCATCCTGTCGCCGGCGCTCGACGCCCCGAGCCTGGCGGGCAAGCGGGTCCTCGTGGTCGACGACGTCTCCGACTCCGGCCGCACGCTCCGGCTCGTGGTCGACATCATCCGCAACGCCGGCGGCGACGTCCGCAGCGCCTGCCTCTACTCGAAGCCGGGCACCGTGCTCGAGCCCGACCACGTCTGGCGTCGCGTCGACGGCTGGATCACGTTCCCGTGGAGCGCCCTCGCGCCGGTGACGGCCGAGTCGTGAGCATCCACCTCGTCGGCGGCGGGCCCCTCGTCGCCTCGGACGCCGCTGCGCCCTTCCTCGCCGAGGCGACCGCCCGCGGCGCCGCCGTCGGCCGCACCGTGCCCCGCATCGGCCTGCTCTCCGTCGCCCGCGACTCGGGGGAGTCGCCGTCGTCGACCGCCGACATCGCCGAGGTCCTCGGCGGCGCGCGCCAGGCCGAGGTCCTCGTCACCGAGGTCGCGCCCGGAGCCGTGTTCAGCACCGCGGTCCTCAGTGACCTCGACGCGCTCGTCGTCGGCGGAGGGGTCACCCCGCACTACCTCGACGCGATCGCCCCGCTCGTCGACCAGATCCGGCTGCTCGTCTCCGACGGCCTGCCCTACCTCGGCTACTCGGCCGGAGCGATGATCGCGTCGGACCGGGCCCTCGTCGGCGGCTGGCGGATCGGGGGCGTCGAGATCTGCCCGCAGGAGGCCTCCGAGGGGCTCGACGAGGTCGAGCTGCGCGAGGGCCTCGGGCTCGTCGACCTCACCGTCGACGTGCACGCCGTGCAGGCCGGCACCCTGACCAGGCTCATCGCGAGCGCTGAGGCCGAGTTCGTGACGGCCGGCCTCGCGATCGACGAGGACACCACGCTCGTCGTCGGCGAGGGCGCGCTCGAGGTCCGGGGGACCGGCAGCGTCTGGCGGGTCGTGGCGGGCGACGAGTCCGTCAGCGTCGCCACGATGGGCGCGTAGCCAGCGTGGTGCAGCCCCGACCGCTCGCCGACCTCGTCGACCCGGGTTGGGCCGAGGCGCTCGCGCCGGTCGAGGCCGACGTGCACCGGATGGGCGACTGGCTCCGCGGCGAGGTCGCTGCCGGACGGCACTACCTGCCCGCCGGCGACCACGTCCTCCGCGCGTTCACCGACCCGTTCGACGCCGTGCGGGTGCTCGTCGTCGGCCAGGACCCGTACCCGACCCCCGGACACCCGATCGGCCTGTCCTTCGCGGTCGGCCCGGACGTGCGCCCGGTCCCGCGGAGCCTGGCGAACATCTACCGCGAGCTGCACGACGACCTCGGGGTGACGCCGCCGCAGCACGGTGACCTCCGGGCGTGGTCGTCGCAGGGCGTCCTGCTGCTCAACCGCGTGCTGACGGTCGAGGCCGGCGCCGCGGGCAGCCACCGCGGGAAGGGTTGGGAGACCGTGACCGACCAGGCCGTCCGTGCGCTCGTCGCGCGTGGGAAGCCCCTGGTCGCCGTGCTCTGGGGTGCGCAGGCCGCGACCGTCCGGCCGCTGCTCGGGGACACGCCGGTCGTCGCGTCGGCGCACCCGTCCCCGCTCAGCGCGTCGCGCGGGTTCTTCGGCAGCCGACCCTTCTCGCAGGTCGACGCGCTCCTCGCCGAGCAGGGTGCCGCGCCGATCGACTGGACCCTCCCCGCCTGATCCGCCGAGCCGGGTGCCCGTGCGGCGGCGCGCGGCGGCGGCGACGGCGCACGGGTGCCCGTGCGACGGCGCGCGGCGGCGGCGACGGCGCGGGCACAGCCCGTAGGCTCGACCCGTGCTCGAGGAGGAATACCAGCGACGACGGGTCCTGCCCCGGCACCTGCGCGCGCCCGTCCCGCAGGAGGCCGCGTTCACGTACACGATCCGCGCCGCGGAGCCGCGGGACCTCCCGGACGTCCGCGAGATCCACACGCACTACGTCCGCAACTCATCGGTGACGTTCGACCCGTCCGCGTTCACGTTCGCCGCGTGGAAGCGCCGCTACGACGAGATCCGGCGTCGGGGCCTGCCGTTCCTCGTGGCCGAGAACCCCGCCGGGCAGATCCTCGGGTACGCCCTCGTCGACCCGTGGAACCCCCGCGACCGCTCGAACCGCGTCGTCGAGGACTCGATCTACCTCGGGGCCGCCTCGGGCGGCAAGGGCCTGGGCCGGGCACTCATGGAGGCGCTCCTCGACGAGTGCCGCGCCGCCGGCGTCCGTGAGGTCGTCGCCGTCATCGCCGACCGGCAGGCCGAGGCCTCGATCCGCCTGCACGAACGGCTCGGCTTCGAGGAGGTCGGCCGGATGGGGAAGGTCGGCTACAAGTACGACCGGTGGCTCGGCACCGTCACGATGCGCCTGCGGTTGCGTGGGCCCCGGCTGTTCCAGCGCGGGCGGGGCTAGCGACCCTCGCCACGACGGCCGCGCTGGACGCAGTGCGCTCAGCGCTCGGGCGCCTCGGCGATGAACTCGTCGCGCGTCACCCGGACGAGCTCCGCGGTCGCGGCGGACGCCGTCGCCGCGTCGCCCGCGACGAGCGCGTGCCCGACGGTCTCGTGCCGTGCCGCCGCCGCGCGCGTCCACCCCGTGATGGTGTCCCGCGACTCCGAGGTCCGGGTGCGCAGGAGCGCCTCGACGGTGCCCGCGAAGTGCGTGAACACGGCGTTGCCCGACGCGGCGAGGAGTGCCCGGTGGAACCGCACGTCCGCCTCCAGGTACGCCCGGCTGTCGTCCCGCCCGCACGCCGCCGTCATGTCCAGCGCCGCGTCGAGCACGGTCTGCGCTGCCGGGGTGCCGGCGCCGAGGGTCGCCGCGACGGGCTCGACGCCGAGCCGGAGTTCGAGGAGCTCCCGCTGCTGCACGAAGTACGCGGGGGAGGCGCCCCGCCACCGGATCACCGTCGGCGCGAGCAGTTCCCACGAGCCGATGCCGAGCACCTGCGTGCCGACCCGCTGCCGGGGTTCGACGAGGCCGAGCGACTGGAGGACGCGGAGGGCCTCGCGGACGACCGACCGGGACACGCCGAACTCGTCCGCGACGACCTCGGGGCGCAGCACCGAACCGGGTTCCACGTCGCCGTCGACGATGCGCTGCCCGAGGGCGTCGAGCAGCTGCGAGTGCAGTCCGCGTCCGATCGGCATCGTTCCTCCGTGCAGTACGTGTCACGCGTGGTCGTGACGCAGGACCCATCGAATCGGCAGACTGCCCTCGGGAGTGCGCGACGCGCGGCGATCGGACGTGTAGTCTGATTAATCAGATTATTGCGGTCGCCGTGTACACGCACCGACCGCACCAGCAGAAGGCGACGGAGCCGCGCGGCAGCGGCTCCAGGAAGGGGCACCGATGCCTCACGCGCTCTCCACGTTCCCCGGACCCACGGACCCGCACCTCGGGGCGGTCCTCGCGGCCGACGGCGGCGGGACCGACACGGTCGACCCGTCCGGTCCGGTCGGGCAGCTCATCACCGCGGCGCTGCTCGGCATCGTCGTCATCATCGTGCTCATCACCTGGCTGAAGGTGCACCCCTTCATCGCGCTGACGATCGGTGCGCTCGGGGTCGGGATCGGCGCCGGACTCGCCCCGCCGCAGGCGGTCACGAGCTTCGGCAACGGCTTCGGCGCGACCATGACGAGCGTCGGCATCCTCGTCGGCCTCGGCTCGATGTTCGGCAAGATGCTCGTCGACTCCGGCGCTGCGGACCGCGTCGTCGACACGCTCGTCCGGCGCTCCTCGGCGGCTGCCCTGCCGTGGACGATGGCGCTCATCGGCGCGCTGATCGGCCTGCCGATGTTCTTCGAGGTCGGCCTCGTCCTGCTCATCCCGATCATCGTCCTCGTCGCCAAGCGCAGCCAGGTGCCGATCATGAAGATCGCGGTGCCGGCGCTCGTCGGGCTGTCGACGATGCACGCCTTCGTCCCGCCGCACCCCGGCCCGCTCGTCGCGATCTCGACGGTCGGCGCGAACCTCGGCACGACGCTCGCCTTCGGCATCGTCCTGGCGATCCCGGTCATCGTCCTCGCCGGCCCGGTGTTCGCCCGCTTCGCCGCGCGCTGGGTCGACATCCCCGCACCCGACATCTTCGGCTCGCGCGGCGGCTCCGGTCCGCAGGACCCCGCCCACGACGGCCGGGAGGCGCGGCGCGGCCCCGCGACGCAGGACACCGCCTCGCTGCCGAACGGCAAGAGCGACTTCACGCGCGTGATCAGCGAGCCGCGCACCCCGACCTTCGCCGTCGCGCTCGTCGGCATCCTGCTGCCCGTCGTGCTCATGCTCGCCCAGGCGATCCGCGAGGCCACCGCCCCCGACGCCGCGGGTGCCTGGGTCAGCCTGCTCGACTTCCTCGGGTCGCCGATGATCGCCATCGGGATCGCGGCCGTCTACGCGATGGTCTTCTTCGCGATCGGCGGCGGCATGGACCGTGCCGCGGTGTCGAGGTCGCTCGAGAGCGCCCTGCCGCCGGTCGCCGGCGTGCTGCTCATCGTCGGCGCGGGCGGCGGGTTCAAGCAGGTCCTCATCGACACCGGCATCGGCGGGGTGATCGCGGACGCCGTGAAGGACTCCGGGATATCCGTGCTGCTGGTGGCCTGGGTCGTCTCGGCGCTCGTCCGTGTGGCGACCGGCTCCGCGACGGTCGCGACCGTGACGGCCGCGGGCATCATGGCCCCGATCGCGCACGACCTGTCCTCGCCGATGACCTCGCTGCTCGTGCTCGCGATCGGTGCCGGCTCGGTCTTCCTGTCGCACGTCAACGACGCGGGCTTCTGGCTGGTGAAGGGCTACCTCAACACCACCGTCGGGCAGACCTTCAAGACGTGGACGGTGCTCGAGTGCCTCATCTCGGTGTTCGGGCTGGCCGGCGTGCTGCTCGCCGGGGTGTTCATCCGATGAGCACGGCAGCTGCCGACGACGCGGGGCTCGACGCCCGCGTGCTCGTCGTGATGGGCGTCTCCGGCTCGGGGAAGTCCACCGTCGCCGAGCTCGTGGCCGACGAGCTCGGGTGGGACTTCGCCGAGGGCGACGCCATGCACCCACAGGCGAACGTCGACAAGATGCACGCTGGCACCCCGCTCACCGACGAGGACCGCTGGCCGTGGCTCGACGTCGTCGCGGGGTGGATCCGCGAGCACCTCGACGGCGGTGTGCCCGGGGTGGTGACCTGCTCGGCGCTGACGCGCTCCTACCGGGACGTCCTCCGGGCCCCCGGCGTGGTCTTCGTCCACGTCGCGGGGGACGGCGAGCTCATCGCCGGTCGGATGGCCGCACGGTCGGGGCACTTCATGCCGACGTCGTTGCTCGCGTCCCAGCTCGCCACGCTCGAGCCGCCGCAGGACGACGAGGCGCACATCACGGTCGCCGCCGACCGGTCACCGGCCGAGGAGGGCGCCGAGGTCGTGGAGCGTCTCGCGCTCCGGGCGACCCCGAGAGCCTGATCGGGGGACGGTCGGCAGCATGGACGCATGGCGATCGACGACTCCCTCTCGCTCCTGACCCGCGGCTACGGGTTCGGCGCACACCTCTGGCGCCGGACGCGGCCCGGTGCGCGCGCGGTCCCGTTCCGGCTGCTCGGGCGCCGGGCACTCCTCGTCCGGGGGAGCGACGGCGTCGAGCTGTTCTACGACGGTGACCGCACCGCGCGGCACGGGGCGATGCCGTCCATCGTGCAGCGGACGCTGTTCGGCGTCGGCTCGGTGCACAGCCTGGACGGCGCGGAGCACCACCACCGCAAGGCCACCTTCGTCGACGTCGCCTATGAGGACGAGCAGGTCCGGCTCCTGACGCCGCTCCTCGACGCGGAGTGGCGCGCCGAGCTCGACGCCTGGCTCGCCGGCGGGGAGCGGTCCGCGTACGACGCCGGCGTGGGCGCGATCGGCCGCGCCGTCATGCGCTGGGCGGGGTTGCCCGGCACCGCGGATGCCCGGACCTGCTGGGCGGCGCGGCTCGCCCAGATCGTCGACGGCTTCGGCGTGCCGTACTCACCGGAGTACCTGCTCGCGGTGCTGAACCGGCACTGGTCGGACCGGCACGCGGCACGGCTCGTGCAGGCGGTCCGTGCCGGGCGGCTCACCCCGGCACCGCACACCGCGTTGTACGAGTGGGCGTGGCACCGGGACCCGGAGGGGGCGCTGCTCCCTCCTCGGCTCGCCGGCATCGAGCTGCAGAACAGCTTCCGTCCCGCGGTCGCCGTCGCCCGGTTCGTCGCGTTCGCCGCGAAGGAGCTGCACGACCACCCGGAGTGGCGGGAGCGGATCGCCGAGGAGACCGCGGCCCGCGGGACCCTGGTCGACGGGCCGCTCGCCGTGGCCTTCGCGCAGGAGATCCGCCGCACGGCGCCGTTCGTGCCGATGCTCCCGGCGTGGGCGACGCGGGACGTCGAGCTCGACGGCGAACGGCTGCCCGCCGGGGGCCGGGTGGTGCTCGACGTGCTCGGGACGGACACCGACGACCGCTCGTGGTCGGACGCCGGCACGTTCGACCCCTCCCGGTTCGTGGGCGTCGACGACTACGAGGCGATCACCGCGTTCGTCCCGCACGGCGGCGCGGACGTCGCGACCGGCCACCGGTGCCCGGGCGAGAAGGTCGCGATCGCTGCGTTGGCGGCAGCGGTCGCAGCACTCAGCGACCCGCGCGTGCGGATCGCCGACGAGGGGCTCGAGGTCGACCGCCGACGCCTGCCGACGAAGCCGGCGTCGGGCGGGGAGGTCCGCCGCTGCCCGTTCCACTGAGCAGCGGCCCGACCGCCCGGCTCAGCGCTCGGTGACGTGCCCCGCCTCGACGGACCACTGCCGGTCGAGGCGCACCGTCTCGAGCATCCGGCGGTCGTGCGTCACGAGCAGCAGCGTGCCGTCGTAGGAGTCCAGCGCCTGTTCGAGCTGCGTGATCGCGGCGAGGTCGAGGTGGTTCGTCGGCTCGTCGAGCACGAGCACGTTCACCCCGCGGGCCTGCAGCAGCGCGAGCCCCGCTCGGGTGCGCTCGCCCGGCGAGAGCGCGCTCGCGGGGCGGTTCACGTGGTCGGCCTTGAGCCCGAACTTGGCGAGCAGGGTCCGGACGTCGGCGGTCGCGTACTCCGGCACGAGGTCCTCGAAGGCCGCCGCGAGGGGCTGCTCGCCCGTGAACGCCGCCCGAGCCTGGTCGATCTCGCCGATCGCGACGCTCGACCCGAGGGAGGCCGTGCCCGACGTGGGCTCCTGCCGACCGAGCAGGGCGCGCAGCAGCGTCGACTTGCCGGCGCCGTTCGGGCCGGTGATGCCGATGCGGTCCCCGCCGGTGACCTGCAGGGACACCGGGCCGAGGGTGAAGTCGCCCTGGGTGAAGACGGCGTTCGCCAGGGTGGCGACGACCGCGGAGGACCGCGGGGCGCTCCCGATCGTGAACTCGAGCTGCCACTCCTTGCGCGGTTCCTCGACCTCGTCGAGCCGGGCGATCCGGGACTCCATCTGCCGGACCTTCTGCGCCTGCTTCTCGCTCGACTCGCTGGCGGCGCGGCGGCGGATCTTGTCGTTGTCCGGGTTCTTCTTCATCGCGTTCCGGACGCCCTGGCTCGACCACTCCCGCTGCGTGCGGGCACGCGCGGTCAGGTCGGCCTTGGTCGCCGCGTACTCGTCGTACGCATCGCGCTTGTGCTGCCGGGCGATCTCGCGCTCTTCGAGGTAGGCGTCGTAGCCACCGCCGAACAGGCGGTGGGACGACTGCGCGAGGTCGAGTTCGAGCACGGCGGTGACGGAGCGGGCGAGGAACTCGCGGTCGTGGCTGACGAGCACGGCACCGCCGCGGAGGCTCCGCACGAAGGCCTCGAGGCGTTCCAGGCCGTCGAGGTCGAGGTCGTTCGTCGGCTCGTCGAGCAGCACGACGTCGAACCGGGAGAGCAGGAGGGCGGCGAGCCCGACCCGGGCCGCCTGGCCACCGGAGAGCCCCGTCATGAGCGACTCCGGCCCCACCGTCGTCGATCCGTCGACAGCGTCGGAGCTGTCGAGGCCGAGGTCGGCGAGCACGGCGGGCAGCCGCTCCTCGAGGTCCGCCGCCCCGGCCGCGAGCCACCGTTCGAGCGCCGCCGAGTACCGGTCCGCGGCGGCGTCGCCCGCGTCGGGGTCACCGAGGGCCGCGGCGGCCTCGTCCATCGCCCGGGTGGCCTCGGCGCACCCGGTACGTCGTCCGACGTAGCCCGCGACGGTCTCACCCGGCACGCGGTCGTGCTCCTGCGGCAGCCAGCCCACGAACGCGTCGGTCGGGGCGAGCGAGACGGTGCCCGCGAGGGGCTCGTCGACGCCGGCGAGCAGGCGGAGCAGGGTCGACTTGCCCGCACCGTTCACGCCGACGAGGCCGATGACGTCCCCGGGGGCGACGGTGAGGTCGAGCCCCTCGAACAGCGTGCGGGCGGCGTACCCGCCGGCGAGGCCCTTGGCGACGAGCGTGGCGGTCATCCGCCCATCGTCCCATGCGCCGAACCGCGTGCCGGACGCGGCCGGGGCGCAGAGCGGTCCGTCCGCAGGTGTCGAGCAGACCGCCCGACACCTGTGGCCGGGCAGACTGGTCGGATGGACGCCTGTGTCTTCTGCCGCATCGTCGCCGGCGACGAGCCCGCCGTCTGGGTCGAGCGCGAGGAGCACGCCGTCGCCTTCGCCCCGCTGCCCGGGTCGGCGCTCGCCCCCGGGCACACGCTCGTCGTGCCGGTGGAGCACAGCGACGACCTCCTCGAGGCCGGGCCGGTCGCCCTCGCGGCGACGACGGCGCTCGCCCGACGGGTGGGGCGGGCGATGCGCGCGGCGCTCGGTGCGACCGGGGTGGTCGTGCTCCAGGCCTCCGGCGCGGACGCCGGGCAGAGCGTGCGACACCTGCACCTCCACGTCCTGCCGTGCTGGCCGGACGACGGCACGGTGCACTGGCCGGAACCGCCCTCGGCGCACGTCGTCGAGGGGGACCCGCACGCGGCCCTCGCCGAGATGTTCGACTGAGCGGTGGCGCGCTGCGTCAGCCCCGTGAGCCGCACCGCGCCGCGTCAGCCCCGCAGGGCGTCGATCATGCTCCGCAGGCTCCGGAACGCCGCGGTCTGCTCGGTGCTCGTCATGCCGGAGAGCATCCGCACCTCGACGCCCCGCACCGCGGCCGTCGCCCGGGCGAGGTCCCGCCGCCCCTGCTCGGTGAGCTGCGTCGGGATCGCCCGACCGACGGCGGCCTCGGACGTGCGGGTCACCGTGCCGTCGCGCTCGAGCGCCTGCAGGAGCACGTTCATCGTCTGCCGGGTGACGAACGCGCCGCGGGCGAGCTCGGAGTTCGACAGGCCGGGGCGCTGCGCGAGGAGCTCGAGGCAGGAGTAGTGCGTGACGGTCATGCCGAGGGGCCGGAGCACCTCCTCCATCGCGGTGCGGAGCGCGCTCGAGGCCTCCTTGAGGAGGTAGCCGAGCGAGGTGTCGAGGTCGATGCCGTCGTCTTGACGCATGTCAGCAGTCTGACATACGCTCGTCATGTCAGGAACCTGACATCAACCGAAGGAGCTCCCCATGCCCGTCACCGGCCCCGACTTCGTCTCCCTGCAGACCCGTGACCTCGCCGCCTCGCAGGCGTTCTACGAGCGCTACCTCGGCCTCGTCCGCTCGCCCGCCGGCCCGCCGCACGCCGTCGTGTTCACCACCACCCCGATCGCCTTCGCGCTGCGCGACCTCGCACCGGACACGGACCTCGACGGCGTCGAGCAGCCCGGCCTCGGCACCGCGGTCTGGCTGCACGCCACCGACGTGCAGGCGATCCACGACGCCCTCGCCGCCGACGGCCACACCATCGTCACCGATCCGTTCGACGGGCCCTTCGGTCGCACCTTCACGTTCGCCGACCCGGACGGGTACCGGATCACGCTGCACGACCGGGCCTGACGCCGACGCCGCTGCGACCGGTGCGCCCGACACGGCCCCGTAGGCTGCGACCGTGGAACCGACACGGCCGTCCGGCACGACCCAGCGACGCATCGAGCTGACCATCGAACGTCCCGCGTGCACGTGGTTCGCCCGTCCCACCGTCACGATCGACGGGGTCGGGCACCCGGCACAGTGGGGGACCGGTACGTGGGCCGTCCCGGCCGACGGCGCCACCGTGCTCGGCGTCTACCGCTTCAACCGTGTCTGGCGGTCCGGCGACGCCACCCTCGCGGTCGGTGACGCCGACCGGCTCACGTACCGCTCGCCGTGGCTGCCGGTCGGCCGCGGCCGACTCGACGCACGCTGACCGCGGGACCGGCCCGGGCACCGGACCCGCGCCGGGTCGGACCGGAGGCGCGGCGCACGACCCGCACCGTGCCTCCCGTCCGACGCCCGGTCACCACCCGACCGCCGTCCGTAGCGTGGACGACATGACCACCACCGTCCTCGTCGCCGGCGCGACCGGCGACCTCGGCACGCGCATCGTCCGTGCCCTCCTCGACCACGACGTCCGCATCCGCGTCCTCACCCGCTCCTCCGGGTCACCCGCCGCAGCGCGCCTCGCCACCGACGACCGCGTCGAGGTGGTCGCCGCCGCGTACACGGACCGACGGGCGCTCGTCGCCGCCCTGACGGGCGTCGACGTGGTCGTCTCCGCCGTCAGCGGGACCCGTCCCGTCATCGTGGACGCCCAGGAGGCGCTGCTCGCCGCCGCCGTGGAGGCCGGCGTCCCCAGGTTCGTCCCCTCCGACTACTCGGCCGACTACCGCAGCATCACCCCGGGCACGAACCGGAACTTCGAGCTGCGCCGCGAGTTCGCGGCCACCCTCGACGCCGCACCCGTCCGGGCCACGAGCGTCCTGAACGGCGCCTTCACCGACATGCTCACCGGCCAGGCGCCGCTCGTGCTCTTCGACCGACGACGGGTGCTCTACTGGTCGTCGCCCGACCAGACCCTCGACTTCACCACGAAGGACGACGTCGCCCGGACGACCGCCCTCGTGGCGCTCGACCCGGCGGCCCCACGGGTCGTCGAGGTCGCCGGCGACCGGGTGACCTCGCGGAGCATCGCGGACACCATGTCGCGACTCACCGGCACGGCCTTCCGGCTGCAGTGGGCGGGGACCGCGGGCACCCTGTCGGCGATGGCCCGCGTCGGACGGACCCTGTCCGAGGCGGACGACCGCGAGCCGTTCCCGGCGTGGCAGGGGATGCAGTACTTCGTGAGCATGTTCAGCGGCGAGGCCGAGCTACACCACGTCCGGAACGACCGCTACGGCGAGCAGCAGTGGACCACCGTGGCGGACGTGCTCGCGGCGCACCTCGGCGGCTGACCGGGGCGACGGCCCAGGTGGTCCACCCGCGGCGTCGGTGGGTGGTCCGGGCGGCGCGCGCTACGGTGGTCCGGCACCGGGGAGGGGGCGCGCGTGCTCGCAGCACTCATCGTCGCGACGACGATCGTCGCCGTGGTCGTCGTGCCCCGCCTGCGTCCGACGGTCGTCCCGGGCCACAGCGGCGCGTTGCGCCACCCGGGCACGTGGCTCGCGGTCGTCGTCGCGCTGTTCGGCGTGAACCAGGTCCTCGTCACCGCGTTCGTCGCACAGCGGTGGGGCGGCGACCCCTCGCGGGTCACCCGCTGGCTGCCACCCGGCTGGTTCGACCTCGCCGACCTCGGACCCCTCGCCGAGCACCTGCCCGCCTGGCCGTGGACCGTGCTGCACGTGCAGGCCGTGCTCGAGCTGCCCTTCGTCGTGCTCGCGTACCTGCTCGTCTGCCGGTGGTGGAGCGCCGAGACCGCCGCGCGGGTGATCGCCGCGCGGTGGTGGCTCACGGCCTCGTGGACCGCGGTGTTCTGTCTCGTCGAACTCGACCTGCACAACCCCTGGACCACCGTGGACGTGGTGCTCCGCATCGTGTCGGGCGTCGGCACGGCGCTCGCACTGCCCCTGCTCGGCACCGGGGACCGCCTCGCGCCCGGTCCGGTCAGCGCGACGGTGTCGACGGCGGCGCTGGGCTGCCTCGTGCTCGCCGTCTACGACGTGGCCACGCTCTACAACACCGCGCACCTGCTCCGCTGGCTGCCGGTGGTGGGCTGCGCGGCCGTGGCGCTCGCCGTGGCCCGCTGGGCGGCTGCTCGTGCTCACGGCGGTGTGGCCGGACCGCTGACCGCGTCGGCGATGGCGTCGCTCGGCTGGTTCCTCGCGTGCTTCGCGGTGCCGGCGCTGCCGCTCCGGTACGGCATCGGGTTCGGCGCGGCGCCCGTCTCGGCGGTCGCGGGCGTGGTGGTCGTCGTCGCGGCACTCCGGCTCGGCTGGCAGCGCTCGGCGCTGCGCGGACTCGCGTCCGCGGTGCTCGCCGGGGGTGGCGTCGCCACGGTCGGCTTCCTGGTCGCGCACGGGTACCCGGAGGCTCGGCTGCTCGCCGCGGCGGTCGGGTTCGTGCTCGGCGCCGCGGCGGTGACCACCCTGCTCGACCGGAGGACGCGACGGCGGCATCACGACCCGGGGCTGCCACCGGGGCGTGGTTAGGCTCGGGTCGTGTTCGAACTCCACCACCTCGCCGCACAGGAACTCTGGGACTGGATCCGCCGCGGTGAGGCGACCGCGCGCGAGGCGACCGACCACTACCTCGACCGGATCGCCCGGCTCGACCCGGACCTCGGCGCCTTCGTGACCGTGACCGCGGAGTCCGCGCGCGACCGAGCGGACCACCTCGGCGACCGCGTGCCGACGTCGCGACCGCTGTGGGGCCTCCCGTCCGCCGACAAGGACCTGTACGACCGCGCCGGCGTCCCCACGCGCAGCGGCAGCGCCACGCTCCCGGTGACGCCCGCGACGGCGGACGCGCCCCTGGTGGCCGCGCTCGACGCGGCTGGCGCGGTGAGCCTCGGCAAGACGACGACGCCCGAGTTCGGCATGTCCTCGTCGTCCGAGACCCGCTTCGGCGTGACCCGGAACCCGTACGACACCTCGCGGGCACCCGGCGGGTCGTCGAGCGGTACCGCGGTGGCCGTCGCGGCCGGACTCGTGCCCGCCGCGGTCGGGACGGACGGCGGGGGATCGGTGCGGATCCCCGCGGCGGCCACCGGCCTCGTCGGGCTGAAGCCGAGTCGGGGCCGTGTGCCGTCGATGCCCGGGCGTTCCGGCGTCGGCGGGCTGAGCGTCGCCGGGCCGATCACGCGGAACGTCGCCGACGCCGGCATGCTCCTCGACGCGCTCGTCGCACCGACCGGGCTGGCCGAACCGCAGCCGTACGCGCTCGTCACGCCCGAGGTCGGCGAGGGACCCTTCACCGCGGCGGCCGTCCGGGGCGAGGGACGCTTCGTCGTCGGACTGCTCGACGGGTCGCCGTGGGACGACACCGTCGACGTCGTGGTCGACCCGGCCGCCCGTGCCGCCGTCGAGACCGCCGTGCGGGTGCTCGGCGAGGTCGGCCACGGCGTCGAGGAGCTCGCGATGCCGCGGGTGCCGTACGCCGACGCCTTCCGGGTCGCGTGGGAGTCGAGCGCCGCGCGGCTGCCCCTCGTGCCCGGGATCGACCTGACCCGGGCGACTCCGCTCGTGGCCTGGCTCGTGTCGCGCGGTCGGGCGCTCAGCGGCACGCAGGTCCTCGACGCGATGACGGCGCTCGACACGTTCTCGGCGGCGCTCATCGGCGCGTTCGGCCGGTTCGACGCCGTGCTCACGCCGACGCTCGCGCTGACCCCGCGTCCGCTCGGCTGGTACGGCGACGACCCGGAGGAGGACTTCCGGCGCCAGTGCGCGTACTCGCCGTGGACCTCGATGGCGAACGTGGCGGGGCTGCCCGCGATCACGCTGCCCGTCGGGGTCACGGACGAGGGGCACCCCGACGGTGCGGGGCTGCCGATGGGGGTGCAGCTGATCGGGCGACCGGGCGGGGAGCGCGTGCTGCTCGCCATCGGGGCGCAGCTCGAGCGGCGGCTGCGGTGGCAGCGGCGGCACCCCGCGATGTGGTGAGGGTGCGGCCGAGGCCGAGGCCGAGGCCGAGGCGGAGGCCGAGGCCGAGCCGCGGCCCCGCGGCGCGCGCCCCTACGGCAGCGTCGGCGCCGCCGCGACGAGCGCCTGCGTGACGGGGTGCTGCGGCGCGTCGAGCAGCCGCACGGGCCCGTGTTCGACGATCCGCCCCGCCGACATCACCGCGACGGTGTCACACAGCCGCTGCACCACGCCGATGTCGTGCGACACGAGCACGAGTGTCAGCCCGAGGTCGTCGGCGAGCGAGCGGAACAGGTCGATCACGCGGGCGCGGACCACGACGTCGAGGGCGCTCATCGGCTCGTCCCCGAACAGGATCCGCGGCGAGTGCACCACCGCTCGTGCGATCGCGATGCGCTGCCGCTGCCCGCCGGAGAACTCGTGCGGGTACCGCTCGGCAGCGTCCGCCGGGAGGTCGACCCGCGCCAGCACCTCGCGGACCAGGTCGGGATGCGACCCCGGCGCCCGGAGCGCGCGGAGCGGCTCGGCGACGATCGCACCCACGCGCATCCGGGGGTCGAGCGAGGCGTACGGGTCCTGGAACACCACCCCGGTCTCGCGACGGAACCACCGCATCGCGCGCGCGGAGGTGGTGGCGACCACGGGACGACCGCCGGCCGACACGGACCCGGCGCTGGGCGCCTCCAGTCCGGCGAGCAGCCGCACCAGGGTCGACTTGCCGGAACCGGACTCGCCGACGATGCCGAGCCGTGACCCGGCGGCGACCGTCAGGTCGACCCCGTCGACCGCCGTGCGGAGTGGGCCCGGCTCGAAGGGGCCGCGGCGCGGGAGGCGGTACGTGCGGTGGAGACCGCTGGCGCGCAGTGCGTCGGTCATGCGTGGCCTCCGGTACGACGGGCGGTGGCGCGGGCGGCCTCGACGAGGGCCCGCGTGGCGGCGTGCTGCGGGGCGGCGAGGAGCGCGCTGACCGGGCCCTCCTCGACGACCCGGCCGGCGTCGAGCACGACGGCGGTGTCGGCGATCCGGGCGAGCACGGCGAGGTCGTGCGTGACGAACACCATGCCCGCGGTGAGCCCGGCGAACAGGTCGAGCACGCGCGCCTCGGTGGTGACGTCGAGCGCGGTGGTGGGTTCGTCCGCCACGATGAACGCCGGGTCGCCGGCCAGCGCCATCGCGATGCAGATGCGCTGCCGCTGGCCGCCGGAGAGCTGGTGCGGGTACTGCCGCAGCAGCGACGCCGGATCGGGCAGCCCGACCGAGGTCGCAAGGTCGATCGCGGCGCTCCTGGCGGCCCGGCGGTCGAGTGCGCGGTGCAGCCGGAGCGGCTCGGCGATCTGCGCGCCCACCCTCCGGAGCGGGTCGAGGGCGGTCGCGGGCTCCTGGAAGACCATCGCGATGCCGCTCCCGCGGTGCCGCGCGCGCTCGCGGTCGGGCAGGCCGACGAGCTGGGTGCCGTCGAGCCGGATGCTGCCCGTGACGGTCGTGCCGGTCGGCTCGAGGCCCATGAGCGCGAGCGAGGTCATCGACTTGCCGGAGCCGGAGGCACCGATGACGCCGAGGCGTCGGCCGGGAGGCACGGTGAACGTCACGTCGTCGAGGATCGTCCGGCGGGTGGTGCGGACCGTCAGACCGCGGACCTCGAGCCCGCCCGTCGCGTCCGTCATGCGGTCACCCCGGGTCCGGCTGCTGCGCGGTCGGTGCTGGTGCCGCCGCTGGTGCTGGTGCTGGTGCTGGTGACGCCGGCACCCGGCGCGGCGGGTCCGCCGGCGCCGCGGTCGTCGCCGTCGGCGCGGCCGCATGCCGTCCGGTCGCCGGTCGTCAGTCGCGGGTCCGTCGCGTCCCGCACCGCGTCGCCGAGCAGCGACAGCGCCGCCACCACGAGCGCGATCGCCGCACCGGGCCACGCCGCGCTCCACGGGTGCACCCCGATGTACGTCTGCAGGTCGCTCAGCAGACTGCCCCACGACGCCGTGTCCGACCCGGCGCCGTACCCGAGGTAGGACAGACCCGCCTCGGCCAGGACCGCGGTCGCCATCGCGAGCGAGAGCTGCACGGTGAACAGCGGCGCAGCGTTCGGCACGAGGTGGCGGAACAGCACGCCGGCCCCGCCGACGCCGGACGCCCGCGCTGCCGTCACGTAGTCGCTCCGGGCGATGCGACGGATCTCACCCCGTGCGACGCGGGCGATCGTCACGCCGAAGGACAGGCCGACGCTGACGACCACCACGCCGAGCGACCCGCCGGCGATCGCGGTGAGGAGCATCGCGGTGAGCAGCGTCGGGAACGCCACGAGGATGTCGAGCAGCACGGCGGTGCCCTCGCGGACCCACCGGACGCTGAGCGAGCCGATCGCGGTGAGGACGATGCCGACCGCGCTCGCGATCACACCCGAGCCGACCGCCACGAGCACGGTCGTCCGGGTGCCGGCGAGCAGGTAGCTCGCGATGTCCCGGCCGGCGGCGTCGGTGCCGAACCAGTGTGCGGGGCTCGGCGTCGCCCACTGCTGGTACGGGTCGGTGCGGAAGGGGTCCTGCGGTGTCCAGACGAGCGACACCGCGGCGAGGACGACGAGCAGGCCGAGGACCACCACGGCGAACACCCCCGTCGGACGGGCGAGGAGACGGCGGATCATGCGGCGGCCTCCCGCTGTCGGGGGTCGAGCACTCGGTGCACCACGTCGACCGCGAAGCCGACGAGCAGCACGAGGCCGGTGAGCACGAACAGCTCGGACTGCACCTTCGTGACGTCGCGGCGACCGACGTCGGTGACGAGCATCCGACCGACGCCGGGCAGCGAGAAGAGCTGCTCGACGACGACGGCCCCGACGAGGAGTCCGGCGATCTGCACGCCGAGCACGGCGAGCACCGTCAGTGCCACCGAGGGCAGTCCGTGTCGGAGCAGCGCCTGCGTCCGGGTGAGCCCGACGGCCGCGGCGGTCCGGACGTGGTCGGCGTCGAGCACGGACAGTGTCGCGGACCGGGTGAAGCGGAGGATCACCGCACCCTCGACCGCGCCGATCGTCAGCGCCGGGAGCACGAGCGCCGCGAAGGCCCGACCCGGCTCGCCCCACCCGTCGAGCGGGAAGCCCTGGGTCGGCAGCCAGTGCAGCGTCACCGCGAACAGGGCGACCAGGAGCATGCCCGCCCAGACGACCGGCACCGCGGCGACGGCCTGGGCGACGAACGTGATGACGACGCCGCCCGGACGCTTCCGGAGCACCGCGGCGAGCACCCCGAGCGGGACGCCGAGCACCAGCGCCGCGAGGAGCGAGAGCCCCGCGAGCGGCAGCGTCACGGCGAGCTTCTGCGCGATCTCGGGGGCGACCCGTCCGCCGGTCACGAGCGAGGTCCCGAGGTCGCCGCGGAAGAGCCCGCCGATCCAGTCGAGGTACTGGGCGACCACCGGTCGGTCGAGGCCGAGCTGCTGTCGGAGTTCGGCGACCTGCGCGGGCGTGGACTGGGTACCGGCGACGACCTGTGCGACGTCGCCGGGCAGGACCCGCAGGGTCGCGAAGATGATCACGCTCGCGCCGAGCAGGCCGACCGCGAGCAGCAGCACGCGGCCGATCAGGAACCGGGTCACGCCACCGATGCTACGGGAGCGTGGCTCGGCGTCCGCCCGCCGCGGATCACTTGACCGCGAGCCCCGCCAGGTCGAGGCGGGAGTTGCCGCCGTCGACCGGGAAGCCCGTGACGCCCTTCCGCACCGCGGTGATCTCGGTCGCGGTGTACAGCCACTCGCCGGCGGCGTCCTCGCTGACGATCCTCGCGGCCTTGCGGAGCGCCGCCTCCTTCTCCGACTCGGAGGTCGTGGCGATGGACTCGGCGTACAGCGCCTGCACCTCGGGGTTGTCGTACCCGAAGTAGTAAGCGGGGTTCGCCCAGTTGCCGAAGTCGCGCGCCTCGACGTGGTCGACCATCGAGAGCTGGAAGTCCTTCTTCTTGAAGACCTGATCCAGCCACGTGGTGAAGTCGACGCGCTCGACGCGCAGCGTGATGCCGACGTCGGCGAGCTGCGACTTGAGCACGTCGCCGATCGTCGCCGGGTAGACGTTCGCGTAGGTCAGCGTCAGCTCGAGGTCCTTCGCGTTCGCTGCAGCGAGCAGCTGCTTCGCGTTCGCCGGGTCGTACGCGTCGATGGACGTCAGGTCTTCGTACCCGGGGTCGAGCTCCGGGATCGGGCCGCCCTGCTCGACGCCGGTCCCGCCGATCGCCTTGATGAGCGCCTTCGGGTCGATCGCCTGCCGGATCGCCTGCCGCACCCGCTTGTCCGTGATCGGCGCCTGGGCGTCGTTGAACGCGAGCGTGTACTTGTCCGTCGTCTTGCCGGAGTGCAGCGCGATGTCGGCGTTGCCCTCGAGCTGGCTCTTCAGCGTGCCGTCGACGGGGTTGAGGACGTCGAGGTCGCCGTCCGCCATCGCGTTCACCGCGGTCGACGGGTCGGTGATGTAGCGGAAGACGATCTTGCCGACCTTCGGCTTCGTGCCCCAGTAGTCGGGGTTCCGGCTGAACGTCAGCGAGTCGCCCTGCTTCCACGACGAGACCTCGAACGGACCGGTGCCGTTCGCGGAGTCGGCGAGGTCGTTCTTCGCCGCGCGCTCGAACACGAGGCCGGCGCGGCCCGTCAGGTTCCAGAGCAGATCGGAGTCGGGCTTCGGCAGCTGGAGTCGGACGACCCCGGCCGACGGCGACGAGATGTCCGACACGGTCGCGAGCTTGGCGGAGTCGACGTAGGAGTCGTTCGCCTTCGCCTGCTGTAGTGACCACACGACGTCGTCCGCGGTCACCGGCTTGCCGTCCTGGAACGTGATGCCATTGCGGAGCGTGAAGGTGACCGTCCTGCCGTCCGCGGAGACCTCGTGCGACGCGGCGAGGACGTCGCGGACGTCGCCGTCCTGCGTGCGCCCGACCAGGCCCTGGTACACGTTGTCGATCAGCACCTGGTCGAGCGCGGCGCCGGACTGGGTGCGGATGTCGAGGCTCGTCGGTTCGAGCACGAGGCCGACGCGCACGGTGGCGTCGTCGCCACCCTCGCGGTCGGACGAGCCGGAGCACCCGGTCAGCGCGAGGGCCGACGCGACGGCGACGGCCGTGGCGCCGAGCACGGCCCGACGGAGGGTGGTTCGGCGGGGGAGGAGCGGACTCATGGGGTGTGGGTTCCTTCCGGGCGCGAGGCGGGTTCTGCTCGCGTGCTCGCACGAGGGTACCGGCCGTCTGGGGTTCCGGACGACGGTTCTTCGATCGGGTGCAACAACGCGTGCCGCTCCGCCCATGCCCGGATCGCGGCAGCGAGTTCGCGGGGTGCCTGGTTCTGCACCGCGTGGCGGGCCTCGACCGTGACCACCTCGGCCGCCGGCAGCCGTTCGGTGAACTGCGCGAGGAGCTTCGGCGAGACGTAGCCCCGGTCGCCGCGGACGAGGAGGATCGGCACGTCGAGCGCATCGAGGTCGGGCCAGGCGTCCGCGAACCGCCCCACCGACGAGGTCCGGCCGGCGGGGAGGTGCGGGAAGTGGTGCCGGCGCACGAGTCGGCCGTCCGCGCCGAGCACCGTCGTGTGCCGCGCTTCCCGACGGAGGACCTCGCGGTCGTCGCCGACGCGCGCCTCGACGGCCCGGTCGACGACCTGCTCGAGGTCGGTGAACGGCTCCTCGGCCTCCAGGGCGCGGGCGATCCGCTCCACCGCGCGTTGCGCGAAGTCCGGCGACATGTCGACGAGCACGAGTCCGGTGACGCGCTCGGGAGCGGTCGCGGCGAGGCGTGCCGCGAGGATCGCCCCGAGCGAGTGCCCCACCAGGATGCCCGGCGGAACGCCGAGGGCGTCGAGCGCGGCCAGCACGCTCGGCGCCGTCGCGGACGCGGCGTAGTCCGCGTCCTCGCGCCAGCCGGACCGGCCGTGGCCGGGCAGGTCGAGGGCGACCGCCGGCTCACCGACGGCGAGCGCGGTGTGGTCGAAGCTGTGCGCGTCGATGCCGAGCCCGTGCAGGTAGGTGATCCGCGCCTCCCGGCCGTCCGCCGTGGTCCACCGGATCGCCGCGGTCTCCTGTCCGTCGTCGGTGCGGACCACCTGTCTGGAGGCGCGCAGCGGCTCCGTCAGGCCACTCGCATGGGCTAGGTCGGCCAGGTCGGCGAACTCGTCGTGGGGTGCTTCGGACACGGAGACGATCATCCCATCGCCCGATGTGCCTGGAACCGTTAGGTAAGGCATGCCATACTTCGAGTCGTGGCAGCCCGGTACCGTGTCTTCTCCGTCCGCGTCGCCGCCGTGTCCTCGCTCACCCCGCACTTCGTCCGGGTGACCCTCACCGGCGACGCCCTCGCCGAGTTCTCCGCCGTCGGCCTCGACCAGCGGATCAAGCTCGTGCTGCCGATCCCCGGGCACGGCTTCACCGACCTGCCCGACGGTGAGGACTGGTACGCCGCCTGGCGTGCGCTGCCCGACGCGACGCGGAACCCGCTGCGGACCTACACGGTGCGGTCGTTCCGGCCCGACGCCCGCGAGCTCGACGTCGACTTCGTCGCACACGGGGACACCGGGCCCGCCTCGCGCTGGGTCTCGTCGTGCCGCGTCGGCGACGAGCTGCGGATCGTCGGACCGGCCGTGCCGTCGTCGCCCGCGGAACTGCCGTCCGGGGCTGCCGAGTTCGCCCCGGGGGACGCCCACCGCATCCTGCTCGCCGGCGACGAGACGGCGGCTCCCGCGATCTGCGCGATCCTCGAGGCGCTCGACGTCGCGACGGTCGGGCACGTGTTCATCGAGGTGCCGACCGACGCCGACCGGCTGCCCGTCTCGGCGCCCGCCGGGGTCGAGGTGCGGTGGATCGCCCGGAACGGCGCCTCGCACGGGGAGCGCATGACGTCGCACGTGCACCAGTGGGCGTCGACGGTGGTCGGTGCTACCGGTGCTGCCGGTGCTGCCGGTGCTGCCGGTGCTGCCGGTGCTGCCGGTGCTGCCGGTGGTGCCGGTGCTGCCGGTGCCGGTGCTGGCGCTGCCGGTGGCGCGGGTGCTGCCGGTGGCGCGGGCGCTCGTTCCGTGGGTGCGGCGGCCGACGTGGCGCTGGCGGACGTCGACGTCGACCACCAGGTCCTCTGGGACGTCCCGGCCGCGGCCGACTCGCGCCCCGTCTACGCCTGGATCGCGGGCGAGGCCGGCTGCGTCAAGGAACTCCGCCGGCACCTCGTCCGCGGTGTCGGCATCGACCGCGAGCAGGTCGCGTTCATGGGGTACTGGCGACACGGCAAGGCCGAGCACTGAACGTCCTCGCCCCCTCGACGCCGCCGGCGACCGCACTCGGCGCACGCGGGCTGACCCTCGCCTACGACGACCGCGTCGTGGTGTCCGCGCTCGACGTGGACGTCCCCGACGGTGAACTCACCGTGATCGTCGGCCCGAACGCCTGCGGCAAGTCGACCCTGCTGAAGTCGTTCGCCCGGACGCTCAAGCCCACCGCGGGCATCGTGTACCTCGACGGGGTGCCGATCGACTCGCTCCGCCCGAAGGCCGTCGCGCGCCGGGTCGGCATGCTCCCGCAGACGCCGATCGCGCCCGACGGCATCACCGTGCGCGACCTCGTGTCCCGCGGGCGCTTCCCGCACCAGGACCTGCTGCACCCGACCTCCGGCACCGACCGGGCGGCGGTGCAGGCGGCGCTCGAGCAGACGTCGACCGTCGAGCTCGCGGACCGCAGCGTCGACGAGCTCTCCGGCGGGCAGCGGCAGCGGGTGTGGATCGCGATGGTGCTCGCGCAGGAGACCGACATCGTCCTGCTCGACGAACCGACCACGTTCCTCGACATCGCGCACCAGTACGACGTGCTCGAACTCGCCGCCGCACTGCACGCCGCCGGGAGGACCGTCGTCGCGGTCCTGCACGACCTGAACCAGGCGGCGCGGTACGCCACGCACCTGGTCGCCATGCGGGACGGGGCCATCGTCGCTGCCGGGACGCCGGAGTCGGTGTTGACGGCCGACCTCGTGGAGGACGTGTTCGGCCTGCCGTGCGTGGTCGTCGCCGACCCGGAGACCGGGACGCCCCTCGTCGTCCCGCGGCGCCGCGCCGCGGCGTAGCCCGGCTGCCGGCGGTCGGCGGGCTGGCGGCGGCCGGAGTCCGGCTGCCGGCAGGCTGGCGGGCGGCCAGGTTTCGCGAGCGGGCAGGACTTGCCGCTCAGTTCCGCCGTGCGGGCAGAAGTCGTCGCCGGGTGGCGCCGAGCGTGCCCGATGTTGCCCGGTCGGTGAGGAACCTCGCGCGTGCCGGCGTCGGCAGCTGCTCGTCGCGAGCGGGCAGGACTTGCCGCTCAGTTCCGCCGTGCGGGCAGAAGTCGTCGCCGGGTGGCACCGAGCGTGCCCGATCCTGCCCGCGCGGTGACGGACCTCGCGCGTGCCGACCTCGACAGCTGCTCGTCGCGAGCGGGCAGGACATGCCGCTCGGTTCCGCCGTGCGGGCAGAAGTCGTCGCCGGGCGGCGCCGAGCGTGCCCGATGTTGCCCGCTCGCGGCGTCCGCGCCGACGCCGCCCCGGCGCCGCCGGCTGGCGGCAGGTCAGCGGTAGCCGCCGTCCTCCAGGCCGGCCTCGACCTCGAAGCGGTTGCGCAGGGGATCCCGCCCGGCGAACGCGTAGAGCAGCGGCATGAGCATGCCGTACCGCCGCCATTGCCCGACGTGCACCCGCTCGTGCCGGAGCACCCGGTCGCCGTCGTTGTCCCGCGTCAGGTAGACCGAGCCGACGCACGTGCCGCCCCGACGGAACGCCCAGCGGGGGAGTCCGGAGCACACCACGAGCCCGTCGACCACGCGGACCGGTCCGGTCGACAGCGGGAGTCCGACCGCGAGGCCGACCGCCGTCGCGAACAACCAGCCGGCCCGTGACACCGGGGAGTCGAGGAGCGGGTTGCGCACCCCTACTCCGGCCGGCCGTAGGTCTCGAGCAGCCGGAGCCAGATCTCGTTCATGGTCGGGTACGCGGGGACCGCGTGCCAGAGCCGGTCGACCGGGACCTCGCCGACGACGGCCACCGTCGCCGCGTGCAGCATCTCGGCGACGTCCTGCCCGACGAAGGTCACCCCGACGACGACCTTCCGGTCCTCGTCGACGACCATCTTCGCCCGGCCGGTGTAGCCGTCTGCCTGCAACGCGGAGCCGGCGACGGCGCCGAGGTCGTACTCGACCGCGCGCACGTTCAGCCCCTGCTGCCGCGCCTTCTCCTCGGTCAGGCCGACGCTCGCGACCTCGGGGTCGGTGAACGTGACCTGCGGCACCGCGGCGTGGTCGGCCGTCGCGACGTGCGCGCCCCACGGCTCGGCGTGCAGCGGGGTTCCCTGGAAGCGGGCGGCGATGGCCTCGCCGGCGGCACGTGCCTGGTACTTGCCCTGGTGGGTGAGCAGGACGCGGTGGTTGACGTCGCCCACGGCGTACAGCCAGTCGGTGCCGTGCACGAGCATGGTGTCGTCGACGTCGAGCCAGTCGCCCGGGGTCAGCCCGACCGACTCCAGACCGAGGTCCTTCGTGTGCGCGGCACGGCCGGTCGCGGCGAGCACCTCGCTCGTCACGACCGTCGTCCCGTCGTCGAGCGTCGTGGTCACGAGGCCGTGCTCGTCGCGGTCGACGCGGGTGGGGCTCACCCCGGTCCGGACGTCGATGCCGAGGTCGCGCATCGCATCGGCGACGAGCTCTCCCGCGAACGGCTCCATGCCGCCGAGCAGCCCGTGACGGGCGACGAGGGTCACCTTCGCACCGAGCGACGCCCAGGCGGTCGCGAGCTCGGAACCGGAGACGCCGCCACCGATGACCAGGAGGCTCTCGGGCACCTCCTGCGCGCTCGTCGCCTCGCGCGTGCCCCAGGGCTTCGCGTCGGCCAGCCCGGGCACGTCGGGGAGGGTGTGCAGGGATCCGGTGACGACGGCGATCGCCGCGCGAGCGGTGTGTGTCTCGCCGTCGACCTCGATGGTCTTCGGGCCGGTGATGCGCGCGTGGCCGCGGATGAGCGCGATGTCGGCGGACTCCAGCCACGACACCTGGCTGTCGTCCGTCCAGTTCGAGGTGAACGAGTTGCGCCGGGCCAGGACGTGCGCGGCGTCGAGCGACCCGGTGACGGCCTGCGCCGCACCGTCGAGACGCTTCGCCGCGGCGACGGCGTGGCCGCTGCGGAGCAGGGCCTTCGAGGGCATGCACGCCCAGTACGAGCACTCGCCGCCGACGAGCTCGGCCTCCACGATCGCGACCGAGAGGCCGCGCTTCCGGGCGTAGTCCGCCACGTTCTCGCCGACTGCGCCGGCGCCGATCACGATGAGGTCATGGTCCGTCATGCTCCCGAACCTACTCGGCGCGGCCGCCCGCCCGCCGTGCGCGCGTGTCCTCCGCAGCGCCGCCGGTGACGCCGACGGCTCCTGCGACGCCGTCGTCGGCACCGATGCGGTTCAGCCCTCGCGAGCGGCGCTCGTCAGCGCCCCGACTGCGCGGAGGATCACGCCGAGGTCGTCGACGGCCCGGTCGGGGTCGACCGGTGCGAAGCCGGTCAGTGCGGCTCCCGCGAGACGACGGCCACGCGTGGCCGCCTGGATGCGTGCGACGAGGGCGGCACCGTCGAGGCCGAACGGCACGGGTTCGAGCAGCCCGTCGATCTCGGACGGGTCGAGGACGTCGAGGTCGACGTGCACGAACACCGACGCCGCTCCCGTGGCGGCCACGGCTGCGCCGACCGCTTCCGGGGTGGCGGCGTCGACGTCCAGGTGCACGATGCCCGCGCGGGCGAGGGCGTTCGCCTCGGCGTCCTCGATGCCGCGCACGCCCGCGACGACGACCGACGAGGCCGCGAGTCGGGGGAGCGCCGGGAACAGGTCGTCCGGGCGGTCGACGAGCAGGCGCAGGGCGGCGGTCTCGGCGGCGACGGGCTGCGCACGGTTCAACGCGCGGAAGCCGCTCGACCCGGAGATGCGGACGAAGGCGGTGTCCGGACCGAGGCCGACGGTGGCCCCGAGCACGCTCGCCCCGTCCCCGCCGACCACGAGCACGGGCTCGGCCGCGACGGCGGTCTCCTCCGCGACCCGGTCGGCCACGGCGAGCACCGAGGTGTACCGCGCGACCGCGGTCTCGAGTCGGTCGCCCGCACCGGCCGGTACGTCGACCACGGTGGTGGACGCCCGGGGCAGGTCGGCTGCGATCGCCGCAGCGCCGTCGCCCAGCCGCATCGCACGGGACGACGCCGAACCCTGCCACTGACCGACCACGATGAAGTGCATCGTGCCAGTCTGTCAGGCCGGGTCCGGCGTCGTCCGTGCGTCGGAGGTCAGATGCTCGGCGAACCGCCCGACTTCAGTGCGGCGAGCCGGGCCTCGACCTCGGCGTCACGGCCGACGTCGTCGAGGCTCTCGAACTGTGCGTCGAGGCTGGACGACTGGAGCTCCTGCTGCCCGAGGACCTTCGCCTCTTCGCGGCGGACCTTCTCCTCGAAGCGGCCGAGGTCGCTCGTCGGGTCCATGATGTCGATGTTGCCGAGCGCGTCGTTGACCTTCGACTGCGCCTCGGCGGTCTTCGCGCGTGCGACGAGGTTGTCGCGCTTCGCCCGGAGCTCCTCGAGCTTCTGCTCCATGCCGGCGAGTCCGGTCTTGAGCTTCTCGACCGCCTCGTTCTGCGACGCGAGCGACGGCTCGGCGTCCTTCACTTCCTGCTCCGCAGCGATCTGCTTGCCGATGGCGATCTTGGCGAGGTTGTCGAACTTGTCGGCGTCGGCGGACTTGCCCTCGGCGCGGTACTTGTCGGCGGCGGCGGAGGCGTTCGCTGCCTTCTGGCCCCACTCGACGGCGGCCTGCTTGTCCTCCTCGTGGTCCTGCTCGAGGAGGCGGAGGTTGCCGATGGTCTGCGCGATCGCGGTCTTCGCGTCCGCGATGTTGTTGGTGTAGTCCCGCACGAGCTGGTCGAGCATCTTCTGCGGGTCTTCGGCGTTGTCGATGAGCTGGTTGATGTTCGCTCGGACGAGCGTGGAGATCCGGCCGAAGATCGTCTGCTTTGCCATTGCTGTTCCCTTTCGTGGAGGTCGTGGTCCGTGGTGGTCGTGTCGTGGTGTGCGGTGCGCCCGAGGAGGAGGGAGCGGTCAGAACCGGCCGCCGCCGGAGAAGCCGCCGCCGCCCCCGCCGCCCCCGCCGCCGAAGCCGCCCCCGCCGCCGCCACCGAAGCCGCCGCCCCCGAAGCCGCCGCCGCCGAACGAGCCGCCGCCGTAGCTGCCGCCGCGCCCACCGAGGAGTCCGCCGAGGACGAGACCGGTGACGAGTCCGCCGAGCTGCGCGCCGTTCCCGCCGCCGCCCGAGCCGGGCCACCCGCCCATGTCGTCGTTCGCGGCGTCCATCGCCGCCGCCGCGTACTGCTCGGCCGCCCGAGCGGCACGGACGGCCTGCCCGGGGTCGGTCGTCGCGAGCTGGACGGCGTCGTCGAGGGCTCGCTCGGCTTCCGAGAGCCGGGTGCGCGCTGCCGGCCCGACCCCGCCGCGGTGCAGCGAGATGTACTCCCGCGCCTGGCTGATCCGGTTCCGCGCGTCGCGGAGGGCGTCGTCGAGCACCGCCGCCGCGCGCTGCCGCTGCTCCTCGGCACCGCGGGCAGCCGCGATCGCCTGGTCGATCGCGGTGTTCGCGGCGGTGAGACCGTCGAGCGCGGTGAGCGGGTCGGCCGGGTCGGTCGCCTGACGGAGGACGGTCTCGGCGCGGGTGACCGCGGCTGCGAGGTCGGGGCCGGCGGGCAGGGTCCGTGCCGCGGCGACGTCGCCCTCGACCTCGGCGCGGAGGGCCTCGACCCGGGCGGCCGCCTGCTGGAAGGACGCTTCCGCCTGCTGCGCACCCGTGGTGAGCTGCTGGACCTGCGCGAGCGCGTGCTGGGCGTCCCGCACGGCGACGACGGCCTCGCCCTTGTCGCCGGCGGCGACTGCTGCGGTGGCGGCGCGGGAGCGTTCGGTCGCGTAGTCGAGGACCTTCCGTGCCTGCTCCACGTTGTCGGAGACGGTCGCCAGGGTGCGGCCCGTGTAGGTGCTGCGCACCCGGCCCAGTGCAGCGTCGGCCACGGCGATCGCCGTCGGCGCGTCGGCGACCGTGGTCGCGAGCGTGGCTGCGGCGTCCTCGACGCCGTCCTCGAGCGCCCGGAGTCGGTCGAACGCGTCGGTCTGCTCCTCGATCGAGGCGTGCGCCTGCTCGCAGATCGCGACGATGCGGTTCGCCCAGTCGGCACGCTGTGCGGGCTCGTCGGGGACCTCGTCGTCGAGCTGCTGCTGGAGCGTGAAGGCCTCGCGGACGTGCTGCTTCGCCGCGGCCACGGCGTCGGCGAACGGCTCGGCCGCGTCCTCGCCGAACTGCGCGGTGGCGAACCCGACCTCCTGTTCCGCGGTGCGGAGCTCGTCGTCGATGGTGACCAGGGCACCGCCGGCCCGCCGTTCGAGCTCGGCGAGCGACGCCTCCTGCGCACGGGTGGCCGCCGCCGTGCGGCGGCGGTTCCGTGTGCGGATGACGAGGACCGCGACGAGGGCGGCGAGCACGGCGATCCCGAGGGCCACCCAGAGCCACGTGAGGTCGGCGGGCGCCTGCGTCTGCGCGAGGCCGTCCGCGAAGGCGACGGCCGCACCGGACCAGTCCGATCGCTTGAGCGCCGGCAGGAGGTCCGCATCGACGGCCTGTTCGACGTCGCTCTTCGACAACGAGGTCTCGTTCGTCTGCTGGACGTCGTAGTTGCGTTCCTGCACCGCGACGGAGAGCAGGATGCTGTCGCGGTCGATCTGGTTCGCACGCATCGTCTCGGCGCCCCACGCGGTGTGGTCCGCCGGGCCGCTGAAGGTCGGCACGAACACCACGAAGAGCTGCGTCTGCGTGGACGAGTAGAGGTCCTGCACGGCTCGCTCGACACGGGATCGCTGTGCGGCGGTGAGGACGTCGGCACGGTCGACGACGTACGCGCCGCCGAGGTCGACCGGCGCCTCAGCCCGTGCGCCGGTGGCCGGAGCGACGACGAGCAGTGCGGCGAGCAGGGCCACCACGAGCCGTGCGAGGAGCCCTGCTGTCCCCCTGCTCGTGCCCGTTCCGTCCGTGCTCGATCCGTCGTGGACCGCTCGCATCCGTCCTCCGTCCGTCATCGGGGCGGGGTCCGAGATACCCGGAACCACGCCTCCGGGAGCGCTGTCGCCCGGAGTCTATCCAGGGCACGCGTACGACGGACCCAGTCCTGGGGAACCGTTGTGGAACGTGAGGTCTGTGGACGAGTTGTCCCCCGACCCGGGGTATGCTCGCGGTATCCGTTCGACGACGAACGAGGCAAGGGGAACTGCGATGGAGCGAACAACGAGTACCGAGGTCGTCCCGCTCGAGGACGGCTACCACCGGGTGTCGACGCCCGCGAGCGGCGTGATCGGCTTCGTGCGCGAGCACGACGGCCGCTACGAGGTGCTCCGCGGACGCGTCCGCCAGGCGACCCGTTCCGAGGGTCTCTACAGCACCATGAACGTCGCGCTCATCGCGCTCACGCACGCCTGAACGGCACGTACGCCCGAGCGGCACGCACGCCCGAGCGGCACGCACGCGCGAGGCGTGTGCGCACGCCGGAAGACCCAGCCGGCCGTCCGCCGGCCGTAGGCTGCCCGGATGGGTGATGCGCGCCTCCGGGACGTGACGGTGACGCTCCGTGCCCCGCTTCCGGACCGAGCGTCCGACCGGGAGGCGCTGGTCGCCGCCGCCGCGGCGGCATCCGGCGTCGACGCGGCCCGTCTGCGCGCGGGGCGCGTCTGTGACCACTGCGGCAGCACGGCGCACGGCCGCCCGTGGGTCGCCGCGCACGGCACGGCCGTCGGCGTCAGCCTGGCGCGCACCACCGGGGTGCTCGCGCTCGCGGTCGGGGCGGCGTCGTTGGGCGTGGACGTCGAACGACCGTCACGGGTCGCAGCGGCACCCCTCGACGCCTTCACCCCCGGCGAGCTGGCGCGCGCCGGTGGCGACCACGACGCACTCGCGGCGTGCTGGGCCGTGAAGGAGGCGGTCCTCAAGCGGGACGGCCGCGGGCTCCGTGTCGACCCGGCGACGGTGGACGTCGACCTCGCCCTGGGAACCGCCCGGCTCGACGGCGTCGCCCAGTACGTCACGGTCCGGTGGCCGGCGCCGGACCTGGTCCTCGCGGTCGCGGCGGGCGGGGCGGTCGTCCACGTCGCGGTCGCCGACGACCTCGTGCTGCTCAGCGGGGGAGCGTCAGGACCTCGGCCCCGCTCTCGGTGATCGCGACGGTGTGCTCGGTGTGGGCCGTCCGCGCGCCCGTGGCGCTGCGGAGCGTCCAGCCGTCCGCATCCGTCACGAGCACGTCGGTGTCCGCCATGACCCACGGTTCCAGGGCGAGCAGCAGGCCCGGTCGGAGCGTGTAGCCCCGGCCCGGGCGCCCGGCGTTCGACACGTGCGGGTCCTGGTGCATGGTCGAGCCGATCCCGTGTCCGCCGAACTCGAGGTTGACCGGGTACCCGGCCCCTTCGAGGACGGTGCCGATGGCGTGCGACAGGTCGCCGGTCTTCGCGCCGGGCCGAGCGACGGCGATCGCCGCCGCGAGTGCCCGCTCGGTCGCGGTGATGAGCGCGGTGTCCGCGGCGTCGGGCGTCCCGACGCTGAAGCTGATCGCGGCGTCGGCGGCGATCCCGTCGAGCGACACCGCGAGGTCGAGCGTCAGGAGGTCCCCGTCGGCGAGCACGCGGTCGTGCGGCAGGCCGTGCAGCACGGCGTCGTTCACGGCGGTGCAGACGTGGTGCCCGAAGGGGCCGCGGCCGAACGAGGGGGCGTAGTCGACGTAGCACGACTCGGCGCCGGCGTCCTCGATCATCGCCTTCGCCCACCGGTCGATCTCGAGCAGGTTCGTGCCGACGCGGGTGCGCTCGCGGAGGGTCTGCAGGATCGTGCCGACGAGGGCGCCGGTCGCGCGGGCCTTCTCGACCTCGGCAGGGGTCAGGATCTCGATCACGGGATGATCATACCGGTATTACAATCGGCTGCATGGTCCGTCTCCCACTCCGCCCCGACGAGGTCGACCGGGGCCGTCGGCTCGGTGCGCTCCTGCGGCAGGCCCGGGGTCCGCGCTCGATCGTCGACACCGCGCTCGACGCCGGGATCTCACCCGAGACCCTGCGCAAGATCGAGACCGGGCGGATCGCGACGCCGGCGTTCTCGACCATCGCCGCCGTCGCCGGGGTCGTCGGCCTGTCGCTCGACGCTGTCTGGGCAGAGGTCAGCGCCGGACCCGCCGAGCTCGACGCCGCAGGCTGACGCGGCCGCACGGCCCGCGCCCGGCGACGCGGCGCGCCCGGTGTCAGGGGAGCGCGGGGACGCCCGGTTCGTCGATCCACGGCCCGGTGACCGCCCGCACCCGCTCCACCACGACCCCCGCAGCGCCCGCGAACGCGCCCAGCACGTCCTCCGGCGCGACCGTTCCGTACCGGTGTTCCGCGGTGATCGTCCGGAGCCCGCGGAAGAACGCGTCGTCCCCGAAGGTCCGTCTGACCGCGTGCAGCGCCAGGGCTCCGCGCTTGTAGACCCGGTCGTCGAACATGTCCGCGGCACCCGGGTCCGCGACGACGAGGTCCTGCGGCTGCGCGAGCAACCCGGCGCGGTACCGCGCCGCCAGCACGTCCGCCGACTCCCCGCCGCGGTGTTCCGACCACAGCCACTCGGCGTGGCAGGCGAACCCCTCGTGCAGCCAGATGTCCCGCCAGCGGCCGACGGTCACCGAGTTGCCGAACCACTGGTGCGCGAGTTCGTGCGCGATCAGCCGGTCGGTGCCGTGCTCGCCGTCGACGTGGTTCCGTCCGAAGACCGCGAGGCCGTGCGCCTCGAGCGGGATCTCCAGCTCGTCGTCCGTCACCACGACGCCGTACGCGGTGAACGGGTACGGCCCGAACCGGTCCGCGAACAGGGCGAGCATGTCCGGCACCCGGCCGAAGTCGGTCTTCGCGGCCGCGGTGAGGTCCGCCGGGTGGTGCAGGGTGACCGGGACTGCACCGCCACGGAGGCGCGTGGTGCGGTACCGGCCGATCTGCACCGTTGCGAGGTACGTCGCCATCGGTTCCGTGGTCGCGTAGGTCCACGCGGTGCCGCCCCGCGCCCGCTCCTGCCCGAGCAGCTCGCCGTTCGCGAGGACGTCGTACCCCGTCTCCGCCGTCACCTCGAACCGGTACGTCGCCTTGTCGTCCGGGCGGTCGTTGCACGGGAACCAGGACGGGGCGCCGGTCGGCTGCGCCGCGACGATGACGCCGTCGGTGAGTTCCTCCCAGCCGACCTGTCCCCACGGGGACCGGACCGGGTGCGGGGTGCCGTGGTACCGCACGTGCACGGAGAACTCGGCACCGGGAGCGAGGGGCTCGATCGGGGTGACGGTCAGCTTGTGGGCCGACGAGGACACCTTCTTCGCGCGGCGCCCGTCGACGTCCACCCGGTCGACGTGCAGGCCGTGCAGGTCGAGCACCACGCGGTCGAGCGGCCCGGCGGCCGGCCCGGCCTCGACGACCCCGGTGACCGTCGCGGTGGCGTCGAGCCGGTTCGTGGCGACGCGGTAGCCGAGGCGCAGGTCGTAGTGCCGCGCGCTCCACCGCCGGTCGCCGCTGTGCGGGGTGTACGGGTCGGCGTCGGCGGACATCGGGTGCACGGCGTTGATCGGCTTCACGGTGCCGGTCAGTCTGCCACGCGCTCCGGCACCGGCGGCGCGGAGGTCCACGGGGCGATCGGGTTGCCGGCCCAGTGGGTCCCGCCGGGCACCTGCTCGCCGCGCATCACGAGCGACGCCGGCCCGACCGTCGACCCCGGGCCGAGCCCGGCCGCGGGGAGCACGACGCTGTGCGGCCCGAGCGTCGCCCCGGCGTCCAGGCTGACGGCGTCGAGCTGCATCACCCGGTCGTGGAAGAGGTGCGTCTGCACGACGGTGCCCCGCGCGACCGACGCCCCGTCGCCGATCGACACGAGGTCGGCCTCGGGCAGCCAGTACGTCTCCAGCCAGGTCCCGCGACCGATCCTCGCCCCCAGGCTCCGCAGCCACGCGGCGAGCGCCGGCGTGCCGGTCGCCTGCTCGGCGAACCACGGCCGCGCGACGGTCTCCACGAAGGTGTCCTGCACCTCGTTCCGCCACACGAACGACGACCACAGCGGGTGCTCCCGTGCGGTGATCCGTCCGACGAAGCCCCACTTCGCAGCCGTCGACACCACCGCGGCGACGGCACCCGCGACGATCAGGACCGGGCCGGCCAGCAGGATCGTCCAGCCGAGCCCGATCTCGGTCCACAGCGCGAGGAGCGTCCCGACGACGCCGAGCGCGATCACCGCCGACACCATCGGGGCGAGCAGCCGCAGCAGCTCCCAGCAGCCACGGGCGACCTTGAGCCGCGCGGGCGGGCGGAAGGTGCGCTCCTCGTCGAACGCCGCCGTCGCCCGACGCAGCCGGACGGGAGGCGAGCCGAGCCACGACGAGCCGCGCTTGGCCTTCTTCGGGACGGCGGACAGCACCGCGACCAGGGCCTCGCGGGGGACCGAGCGCCCGGCACCCGTCATGCCGCTGTTGCCGAGGAACGCCCGCCGCCCGACCTTCGACCGACCGATCCGCAGATGGCCGCCGCCCAGCTCGTACGTGGCGACCATCGTGTCGTCGGCGAGGAACGCCCCCGAGGCGATCTGCGTGAGCGCCGGGATCAGCAGCACGGTCGAGATCTCGGTGTTCCGTCCGACCCGGGCACCGAGCAGCCGGAGCCACACCGGGGTGACGAGGCTCGCGTACAGGGGGAACAGCAAGGTGCGTGCCGCGTCGAGCACCCGCTCGGTCGTCCACGCCTGCCACCCGATCCGCGACCGCACCGGGTGCCGCCCCTCGACGAGCCCCAGCCCGAGCAGCCGGACCGACGCGACCACGAGCACCGCGTACACCGCGCCCGCGACGAGCGTCGCCACCGGCGTCCACGCGAGACCGCGCAGCACCGCCTCGCCCAGGGTCGGCGCCCGCCCCACCAGGACCGCCGCGACCGCCACCCCGGCAGCGACGCCCGCCACCGGCAGTCCGGCGACCGCCACCGACCCGGCCCCGTACGCGACCAGCCAGCGACGACGCGCCGGCGGTCGAGCCTGGCGACCGTGCCGGGCCGACCCGACGCGCTCCGCCGGCGACCCCGCCCACCGCTCGCCGTCGGGCACCGTGCCGGTCACGGCGGACCCCGCCTCGACCTCGGCGCCCTCGCCGACGTGCGCCCCCGGCAGCAGGGTCGTCCGGCTGTGCACGACGGCGTCCGCGTCCACCCGCACCCGCCCGAGCCGGAAGACGTCACCGTCCACCCAGTGCCCCGCCAGGTCCACCTCGGGCTCGATCGACGCCTGCCGACCGATCGACAGCATCCCGGTCACCGGCGGCAGCGCGTGCAGGTCGACGTCGCGACCGATCCGTGCCCCGAGCGCCCTCGCGTAGTAGCTGATCCACGGCGCTCCCGCCGTCGACGGCCCGTCCACCGCCTCGGCGATCCGCTCCGCGAGCCACACCCGCACGTGCACCGAGCCGCCCCGGGGGTGGTCGCCCGGCCGGACCCCGACGAGCAGCAGCCGCGCGAGCACCACCGTGAGCGCCATCTTGCCGAGCGGGGTCACGAAGAGCACGAGCGCCACCACCAGCACCGGTACCGGCAGCACCGGCAGGAACGGCAGGGTGGTCGCGTGCAGGACCCCGGCCACGAGCGCCGTCCAGGTGAGGACCCGCAGCCCGCGCAGCACCTGCACCGGCAGCCCGAGCAGCGTCAGCAGCAACCCCGTGGCCGGCGGGACCGGCCGCACGTCACGCGGGACCTGCAGGACCGGTCCGGACTCGTCGAGCGCCGCCGCGAGGGCCCCGATGCGCGGGTGGTCGTAGACGTCTGCGACGGTCGTCGTCGGGAAGCGCTCCCGGATCGCGGACACGAGCTGCGCTGCGGTCAACGACCCGCCGCCGTGCGCGAAGAAGTCGTCGTCGACGCTCGACACCGGCACGCCCAGGATCGCCGACCACCGCTCGGCGATCCAGGCCACGGTGTCCGGCAGGAGCGTCGCCTCCGCTGACTCCGGCAGCGGCCAGGGCAACGCCGCCCGGTCCACCTTGCCGGACGTCCGCGTCGGCAGGGCGTCCACCACCGCGACCAGCGGCACGAGCGCGGCGGGCAGCGCGTCCCGCAGTCGGGCGCTCGCCGCCGCCGTGTCGAGCGTCACCCCGGCCGCCGGGGCGACGTAGCCCACGAGCACCTGGTTGCCCGCCGGGGTCCGCTGCACCACCGCGGCACCGCCCGCGACACCGTCGAGCGCCTGCAGCGCCGCGTCGACCTCGCCGAGCTCGATCCGCCGCCCGCCGAGCTTCACCTGGTCGTCCGCCCGCCCCTGGAACACCAGGCCCTCGGGTTCGTACCGCACCAGGTCGCCGCTCCGGTACGCGCGGTCCCACCCGAGCTCCGGGAACGGCGCGTACTTCTCGGCGTCCTTCGCCGGGTCCAGGTACCGGCCGAGCCCGACACCGCCGATGACCAGCTCACCGACCCCACCCGGCGCGACCCGCTGCCCGGACCCGTCCACGACCGCCAGGTCCCACCCGTCCAACGGCAACCCGATCCGGACCGGCTGCGACCCTTCCAGCAACGCGCCGCACGCCACCACGGTGGCCTCGGTCGGCCCGTAGGTGTTCCACAGTTCCCGGTCCCGGCTCGCGATGCGGGCCGCGAGCTCCGGCGGACACGCCTCACCCCCGAAGATCACCAACCGGACCTGCTCGAGCGCGTCGTCCGGCCACAGCGCCGCGAGCGTCGGCACCGTCGACACGATCGTGATGCCGTGCGCGATGAGCCAGGGGCCCAGGTCCACACCGGTCTTCACCAGCGACCGCGGTGCCGGCACCAGGCACGCCCCGTGCGCCCACGCCAGCCACATCTCCTCGCACGAGGCGTCGAACGCCACGCTCAACCCGGCGAGCACCCGGTCCCCGGGCCCGATCGGCGCCCGCTGCAGGAACATCCGCGCCTCGGCGTCGACGAACGCCGCAGCCGACCGGTGCGTCACCGCGACGCCCTTCGGCACCCCGGTCGACCCGGACGTGAAGATCACCCACGCGTCGTCCTCCGGTGTCGGGGGCTCGGCGCTCGCCGCAGGGTCGACGACGGGGGCAGCGGGAGCGTCGGGCGCGCCCGAGGTGCGGAGGACGCCGCCGGCCCCGACCACGCCGACCACCCGTGCCTCGCCGAACACCAGGGCCGCGCGCTCCTCCGGGTCGTCCGCGTCGACGGGCACGTAGGCGGCCCCGGCGGCGAGCACCGCGAGGATCGAGCAGTACAGGTCACGCCCGCCGGAGGGGATCCGGATGCCGACCCGGTCGCCGCGGCGCACGCCACGTCGGGCGAGGTCGTCCGCCTGGGCACGGACGGTCGCCAGGAGCGTCGCGGCGTCGATCGTGCCGGCCGGGTCCTCGAGCGCGATCGCGTCCGGGGTCCGGTCGGCCGTCGCCGCGAGCACGTCGAGCAGCGTGCGGGGCTCGGGGGCGGCGGCGGCGCGGGCGAGCTCCGGCTGGGGGTTCCCGGTGACGGTGGGCATCGAGTCCTCTTCCCGGTCGTGTGCGGGACGACCGGCCGGTGATCATAGGGGAGCGAGGTGACGCGCCGGGAAACACCGCCCGTGTCCGGAACGGGGCCGGTGACCTGCTACGGTTGGTGACACCCCGGGCCCCCATAGCTCAGGGGATAGAGCACTGCCCTCCGGAGGCAGGGGCGGAGGTTCGAATCCTCCTGGGGGCACCACCAAGGCCCGCACGGAGTGCGGGCCTTCTCCGTTCCCACCGCCGGTCCGCGACGCTCCCGCCGCTGACGCTCCCGCCCGCCGGACGGGAGGCGCGGTGTCGGCCCGCCCCGCGCCTCCAGACCGTCGCCACCCGTGTCCACGGCGGTCGGCCCACCAGGGTGGGCGCCCCGTCAGCCCGCCGGGGTCGCTGACGCCGAGGGCAGGAGTGCGGTCCGCACCGCGTCCACGACGGGCTGCGCGCCACCCGGCTCCGTGAAGAGGGTCGAGGTCGCGGTGATCCAGTACGGGTCGGCGAAGGCGTCGGCTCGTCCGACCCCGTCGTCGGCGAGCGCGAAGTACCCCTCCACCCGGTAGGTCGGCACCGAACCGCCCCGTTCGTACAGGGCGTCCTTCAGCGTCGTGAGCGACTTCTCAGGCAGGTCGGCGACGGCGAAGGCGATCTCCGTCGACGCGTCGTCGGTCGCCCGGAAGGCGCACGCGCGACCGCGCTGCTCGACGATGCGGGCGGCCGGGGTGCCCTTCGCCGGCCGGTAGTCGTCGACGGCCTCGAACGTCTTCCCGTAGACCGACAGCGCCGTCGCCGGCAGCAGGTCCGCGCAGGTCTGGGTGACCCGCACGCCGATCGGCGCCGGACTCGCGCTCCGGCTCGGACCCGCGCCGACGGAGCCGCCCGAGCACGCGGCGAGCGCGACGGACACGGTCACGGAGAGCACGGCGACGCTGATCGCCCGGACGCGGCTGCGGGTGGTCATCCGCCCATGATGGTGCATCGGCCGGGGACCGCCTGGGTGTCCCGGTAGACTCGACCCTCGTGACTCCTGCCGAACTCTCCGCCGCGTACCTGTCGATCCTGACCGGGATCGTCGAGCGACGAGGCGCGTCCGACACCGTGACGATCCAGGAGTCCCACGTGGCCCTCGAGCGTCCGAAGAACCGCGCGCACGGCGACTGGGCCTCGAACGCCGCGATGCAGCTCGCGAAGCGCCTCGGCACGAACCCGCGCGAGCTCGCGACCGAGATCGCCGGCGAGCTGACCGAGCTCGACGGTGTGGCCTCCGTCGACGTCGCCGGCCCGGGCTTCATCAACATCACGCTCGAGGCGGCCGCCGCCGGCGAGATCGCCCGCACGATCGTCGACTCCGGCTCGGCGTTCGGGCACGGCGACCTGTACGACGGCGTCCGCATCGACCTCGAGTTCGTCTCCGCGAACCCGACCGGACCGATCCACATGGGCGGCGTCCGCTGGGCGGCCGTGGGTGACAGCCTCGCCCGCGTGTTCGAGGCGCAGGGCGGGCTCGTCACCCGTGAGTACTACTTCAACGACCACGGCGCGCAGATCGACCGCTTCGCCCGGTCCCTCGTCGCGTCCGCCCTCGGCGAGCCCACGCCGGAGGACGGCTACGGCGGCGCGTACATCGCCGAGATCGCGGCCCGCGTGATCGCGACGCTGCCCGCCGGCACAGACGTCACCGACCTCCCGCGCGACGAGGCGCAGGAACTGTTCCGCCGCGAGGGCGTCGACTTCATGTTCGCCGACATCAAGCGCTCGCTGCACGACTTCGGCGTGGACTTCGACGTCTACTTCCACGAGAACTCGCTGCACGAGTCCAAGGCCGTCGAGCGCGCCATCGAGCGGCTGCAGTCCCTCGGCAAGATGTACGAGGCCGAGGGCGCGCTCTGGCTCCGCACCACCGACTTCGGCGACGACCGCGACCGCGTGGTGATCAAGTCCGACGGGCAGCCGGCGTACATCGCGGGCGACCTGGCGTACTACCTCGACAAGCGCGAGCGCGGCTTCGAGCGGAACCTCATCATGCTCGGCGCCGACCACCACGGCTACGTCGGCCGGATGATGGCGATGTGCGCGGCGTTCGGCGACGAGCCGGGCACGAACCTCGAGATCCTCATCGGCCAGATGGTGAACCTGCTCAAGGACGGCCAGCCGTTCCGGATGTCGAAGCGCAACGGCACGATCGTGTCGATGGAGGACCTCGTCGAGGCCGTCGGCGTGGACGCCGGCCGGTACGCCCTCGTCCGGTTCGCCAGCGACACCGCGATCGACATCGACCTCGACCTGCTCACCAAGCGGACCAACGACAACCCGGTCTTCTACGTGCAGTACGCCCACGCCCGCACGCAGTCGGTGGCGCGCAACGCCGCCGCCTCCGGGGTGGACCGCTCGGCGTTCGACGCGTCGCTGCTCACCCACGACACCGAGGGCGCGCTCCTCGGGGCCCTCGCCGAGTACCCGCGGGTGGTGCGGCAGGCCGCCGAGCTCCGCGAGCCGCACCGCATCGCGCGCTACATCGAGCAGCTCGCCGGGCTGTACCACCGCTGGTACGACGCCTGCCGCGTGACGCCGCTCGGCGACGAGGCCGTGACCGACCTGCACCGCACGCGCCTCTGGCTGAACGACGCCACCGGCCAGGTCGTCCGCAACGGCCTGGGCCTGCTCGGCGTCAGCGCTCCCGAGCGCATGTAGCGCTGCCCCTCGCGCCGAGCGCCTCGCGGTACACGTCGCTGCCTTCCTCCAGGAACCAGGTTCCGGACACCACACCGCGCTCTTCCCCGGTGCTGTGTCCGGAACCTGGTTCCGTGCGTGGGCACCGGACCAGGTCACGCGCACGACCGGACCCGCGGGGCGGACGCCCACCGCGCCTCCAGGCTGGCTGCCGGGGGAGCCTGGCAGGGTGGGACGCATGTCCGTCGCCCCCGCCCCGAACCGCAGGCGCCGCCGTTGGCCGATCGTGCTCCTCGTCGTCCTGGTCGTGCTGGCCGCGCTCGTCGTCGTCGCGGAGTTCGTGCTGCGCGGCGTCGTCGACCGCATCATCGCCGAGCAGGTCGACGAGGCGCTGCCCGCCGGCACCACCGGTGAGGTGCAGGCGCACGCCGAGGGGATCGTGATCCCGCAGCTGCTCCGGGGCACCCTCGACCGGGTCGACATCGCGTCCGACCGGATCACCGTCGAGGGCGTCCCCCTCGCCGCCGACGTCACCGCGCACGACGTGCCGGTCGACGGCACGGGCGAGGTGCAGGACGTCGACGGCACGGTCACCCTCGCCTCGGGGGCGGTCAAGGACCTCTCGAAGTACAGCCCGCTGTTCGACCGGGTGCGGCTCGCGGACGGCGGCGTCGAGCTGCGCGGGTCCACGGCGGTGCTCGGGTACGAGATCGCCTACTCGGCCGAGGGCGCCGTCGTCGCGCAGTCGGACGGCCGGGGCATCACGATCACGCCGAAGACGGTGAAGATCGACAACACCGCGCTCGGGCTGAACGTGGACTCGATCCCCGGGGTGACGAAGGTGCCGGTGCAGGTGTGCACCGCGCGGTTCCTCCCGGAGCAACTCCGGATCCGCTCGCTCGACATCACCTCGGCGAAGGCCTCGGTGCGCGTCACGGCCGACTCGCTGCCGCTCAACGAGGCCGGGCTGCGGACCGTCGGGCGCTGCGGCTGAGGCCCGGCGGCGCGGCGCGTGGTCGCGTTCTCCGCGACTGCCCGGTCGCGTTCTCCGCGACTGGCTGGTCGCGTGCTCCGCGACTGGCTGGTCGCGTGCTCCACGACCTGCGTAACGCGGCCAGGAGGCGCTGCTCGGCTCGGTAGGATCGGGTCCCGTGAGCGCCAACCCCCTTGCCCCCGAGCGACTGCGGTTCCCGACCGACGCCTCCGCGCTCGAGCCGCGGATCTGGCCCGCCTCCGCGACCCGCACCGACGACGGGCAGCTCGCGGTGGGCGGCCTCACCGCGGACGACCTCGTCGCCCGCTTCGGCTCCCCGCTCTACGTCGTCGACGAGCGTGACGTGCAGTCGCGTGCCGTCCGCGTGCGCGACGCCTTCGCCGAGGCCTTCGAGCGCATCGGCAGCCGGGCGCACGTCTACTACGCCGGCAAGGCGTTCCTCACGACGCAGGTCGCCGCGTGGATGGCAGCGGCCGGGCTGCGGGTCGACGTCTGCACCGCGGGTGAACTGGCGGTGGCGCTGGCGGGCGGGGTCGACCCGGCGATGCTCGGGTTCCACGGCAACGACAAGTCCGACGCCGAGATCGCCCGCGCGGTCGAGGTCGGCCTCGGCACGATCGTCCTCGACAGCCACGAGGAGATCGGCCGGGTCGCCCGGGCCGCTGCCGACGCCGGGGTCGTGCAGCGCGTGCGCGTCCGGATCAACAGCGGTGTGCACGCGTCGACGCACGAGTACCTGGCGACGGCGCGCGAGGACCAGAAGTTCGGCATCCCCCTGACCGAGGCGGTCGCCGCGGCCGAGGCGGTGCGTGCCGAGCCGTCGCTCGCGTTCGTCGGGCTGCACTCGCACATCGGCTCGCAGATCTTCGACGAGGGCGGCTTCCGCGAGGCCGCGCGTCGGCTCATGGACGTCCACGCCGCCCTCGTGGCGACCGGCCCCGTGCCGGAGCTCAACCTCGGTGGCGGCTGGGGCATCGACTACACCGAGGCGGACAGCGCCTTCGCCCCCGAGGACGTCGCCGACGCACTCGCGACCATCGTCGCCGAGGCCTGCGCCGAGCGGGACATCCCGGTCCCCGAGATCGCGGTCGAGCCCGGCCGCTACATCGTCGGTCCGCCGGGCATCACGCTGTACCGGGTCGGCACCATCAAGCCGGTGGTGATCGCGGACGACACCACGGGGGAGTCGGCCACCCGCACGTACGTCTCGGTGGACGGCGGCATGAGCGACAACGCCCGTCCGGCCCTGTACGGCGCGGAGTACACGGCGCGGCTCGCCCGGAGCTCGGACGCCGACGCGGTGCTGACCCGCGTCGTCGGCAAGCACTGCGAGTCCGGTGACGTCGTCGTGCACGACGAGTACCTCCCCGGCGACGTGCACCGCGGAGACCTCCTCGCGGTCGCGGCCACCGGTGCCTACTGCTGGGCGCTCGCGAGCAACTACAACCACGTCGGACGCCCGCCGGTCGTCGCGGTGGCGGACGGCACAGCCCGTATCCTCGTCCGAGGCGAGTCGATCGACGACCTCCTCGCCCGCGACACCGGGGTCGCAGCCGAGCCCGCCACCGGCACCGGCCGCTGACCCCCGACCGACAGGACCCGCACCAGATGATCGAATACCGCAACGTCCGCGTCGCCCTGCTCGGAGCCGGCTCGGTCGGCTCGCAGGTCGCGCGCCTGCTCCTCGAACACGGCGACGAGCTGGCCTCGCGCGCCGGGGCCGGACTCGAGCTGGTCGGCATCGCGGTGCGGGACGTCGATGCGTCGCGTGACGTCGACCTGCCGCAGGAGCTCTTCACGACGGACGCGGCGTCGCTCATCCTCGGCGCGGACATCGTCGTCGAGCTGATCGGCGGCATCGAGCCCGCGCGCACGCTCGTCCTCCAGGCCCTGCAGTCCGGCGCCGACGTCGTCACCGGCAACAAGGCGCTCCTCGCGACCCACGGCCCCGAGCTCTTCGCGGTCGCCGAGCAGGTCGGCGCGCAGCTCTACTACGAGGCCGCGGTCGCCGGTGCGATCCCGATCATCCGTCCGCTGCACGACTCGCTCGCGGGGGACCGCATCGAGCGGATCATGGGCATCGTCAACGGCACGACGAACTTCATCCTCGACCTGATGGACCGCGAGGGCGCGACCTTCGAGGATGCCCTGGCCACGGCGACCGACCTCGGGTACGCCGAGGCCGACCCCACCGCGGACGTCGAGGGCTACGACGCCGCGCAGAAGGCCGCGATCCTCGCCTCGCTCGCGTTCCACACCTCGGTGCCGCTGGCCGCCGTGCACCGCGAGGGCATCACCTCGGTCACGATCGAGCAGGTGCGCGCCGCCCGGAAGGCCGGGTACGTCGTGAAGATCCTCGCGACGGCCGAGCGCCTGACCGACGCAGACGGTGTCGAGGGCGTCAGCGCCCGTGTGTACCCGGCGCTCGTGCCCGAGTCGCACCCGCTCGCCAGCGTGCACGGCGCGAAGAACGCCGTGTTCGTGGAGGCCGAGGCAGCCGGTGACCTCATGTTCTACGGCGCCGGCGCCGGCGGGGTCGAGACCGCGTCGGCCGTGCTCGGCGACCTCGTGTCCGCCGCCCGCCGCCACGTGATCGGCGGCCCCGGCATCGCGGAGTCGACGCAGGCCGACCTGCCCGTCTTCCCGATCGGCACGGTCCGCACCCGCTACCAGATCACCCTGCACGTGGCGGACGCCCCCGGTGTGCTCTCGACGGTCGCGGGCGTGCTCGCGAAGCACGGCGTGAGCGTCGAGACCGTCGAGCAGTCCGCCGCGACCGACCCGGGCGACGGCGCGGCCGGCACCGCGAACCTCGTCATCGGCACGCACCTCGCGCGTGAGAGCGACCTCGCCGCGACGGTGGTGGCGCTCCGCAACGAGGACGTCGTCGTCGAGATCACCAGCGTCCTCCGGATGGTCGGCGCCTGAGGCGCCCGACCCCACGAGACCCAAGACCGAACAAGAAGGGGAGCCTGATGGCCCACCAGTGGCAGGGAGTCCTGCGCGAGTACGCCGACCGTCTCGACGTCACCGAGGCGACGCCCGTCGTCACCCTCGGCGAGGGCGGCACCCCGCTCATCCCGGCCAGGCGGCTCTCCGAGCGCACCGGCGCCGAGGTCTACGTCAAGTACGAGGGCATGAACCCGACGGGGTCCTTCAAGGACCGCGGCATGACCATGGCGATCTCGAAGGCCGTCGAGCACGGTGCGAAGGCCGTCATCTGCGCCTCGACGGGCAACACGAGCGCCTCGGCTGCGGCGTACGCCACGCACGCGGGCATCACCGCCGCGGTCCTGGTGCCCGAGGGCAAGATCGCGATGGGCAAGCTGAGCCAGGCCGTCGCCCACGACGCCCAGCTCCTGCAGGTGCAGGGCAACTTCGACGACTGCCTCGACATCGCCCGCGACCTGGCGGCGAACTACCCGGTGCACCTCGTCAACTCGGTGAACAACGACCGCATCGAGGGTCAGAAGACCGCCGCCTTCGAGGTCGTCGACGTGCTCGGCGACGCCCCGGACTTCCACTTCCTGCCGGTCGGCAACGCCGGCAACTACACGGCGTACTCCCGTGGCTACCGCGAGGACGTCGCCGCCGGTCGCTCGACCCGGATGCCCCGCATGTTCGGGTTCCAGGCCGCCGGATCGGCCCCGATCGTGCGCGGCGAGGTCGTCCCGAACCCGGACACCATCGCCTCCGCGATCCGCATCGGCAACCCCGCGTCGTGGCAGTACGCCCTCGAGGCCCGCGACGAGACCGACGGCTACTTCGGCGCGATCTCCGACGACGCGATCCTCGCCGCGCACCGCATCCTGTCGGCCGAGGTCGGCGTGTTCGTCGAGCCGGCCTCCGCGATCGGCGTCGCCGGCCTGCTCGAGCGTGCCGACGCGGGCATCGTGCCCAAGGGTGCGAAGGTCGTCATCACCGTCACCGGACACGGCCTGAAGGACCCGCAGTGGGCCCTCCGCACGCCGGACGGCGGCGAGGTCGCGCCGACGAGCGTCCCGGTCGACACGAAGTCGGTCGCCGACGTGCTCGGACTGGTCGGCGCCGAGTGAGCGCCGACCGCTCGTCCGGACCGGGGGAGGGCACGCCCGCCCGCATCGCTGTACCGGCCGGACGGGCGGTCCGGGTGCGTGTCCCGGCGACCTCGGCGAACCTCGGCCCGGGGTTCGACTCGCTGGGGCTCGCGCTCTCGCTCTACGACGAGGTGGTCGTCCGCGTCCGCCCAGAACCCGGCGCCGTCGTCACGGTCGAGGGTGTCGGGGCGGGCGAGGTCGCCACCGACGACGACAACCTCGTCGTCCGTGCGGTGCGGCGCGGCCTCGAGCACGCCGGCGTCGCCGACCAGCCCGGGCTCGAGCTGCACGCCGTGAACGCCATCCCGCACGGCCGTGGCATGGGGTCCTCCGCGGCGGCGATCGTCGCCGGCCTGATGGCGGCCCGCGGTCTCCTCGACGGCGTCGTCGACCTCGACGCCACGACGCTGCTCGCGCTCGCGACCGAGATGGAAGGGCACCCGGACAACGTCGCCCCGGCGCTCTTCGGTGGCCTGACGATCGCGTGGATGACCGCGGACGGCCCGGCGTACAAGCGGCTCCTCGTGCACCGCGGCGTCTCGCCCGTGGTGTTCGTGCCGACGTCGACGCTCTCGACCAAGCTCGCACGCTCCCTGCAGCCGGCGAGCGTCCCGCACGAGGACGCCGCGTTCAACGTCTCCCGTTCGGCCCTGCTGGTCGCCGCGCTCATCCAGAGCCCGGAGCTGCTGCTCGCCGCGACCGAGGACCGACTGCACCAGGCGTACCGGGCGAGTGCGATGCCGGAGACGGACGCGCTCATCGGGCTGCTGCGGCAGGAGGGTCTCGCGGCCGTCGTGTCCGGTGCCGGTCCGAGCCTCCTCGTGCTCGGCAGCGACCCGGCGCAGCGGTTGACCGCCGCGGAGCTGGTGTCGCGACACGGTGTCTCCGACTGGCGGGCGCTCATGCTGGCCGTCGACCTCGGTGGTGCTACAGTGGTGCCGCACTCGGCGCTCCAAGCCGAACCCGCGTAGGCACCAGGAACGATCCTCGCCACGCAGGGTCCGGTGCGCGGGGGCACTCTCTTCCTGATCACCGATCCCGGTCCGTCGTCTGAACGGCGGTCGTCGCACTCCCATGCGTCCGGGACGGTGGAAAATCTCCGCGTTCTGCGGTTCGAAAGGAATCACCCACCTTGACGAACGTCAACGACTCCACCCCGGTGGAGATCCCCAGCGACCTGCGCGCCCTCCGTCTCCCGGAGCTCCAGCGCATCGCCTCCGCCCTCGGCATCACCGGGCTCTCGAAGCTCCGCAAGGGCGACCTCATCGCGTCGATCGAGGACAAGCGTCCCGCCGTCGACGAGACCCCGGCTGCCGAGGCGCCCGCCGCCGAGGCGCCCGCCGCCGAGGCACCGACCGCCGAGGCGCCGGTGGTCGAGCAGCCCACGCTCGCCACGCCGGCGACGTCCCCGGCCGCCGACGCCGCGCCCGAGCAGGCCGAGCCCGAGCAGGAGCAGCCGTCGCGTGGCCGTCGTTCCCGCCGTGCGTCGTCCGGCGGCACCGTCAGCGCGGCGCCGACCTCGGCCGCCGAGCACACCAACCACGGGCACACCGGCACCGAGGACCTCCTCGCCGGGCTCGACCAGGTCCGCGCCGAGAAGGACGCGCAGGAGGCCGCGCAGTCCGGTCAGCGCCGCGGTCGTGGGAAGCAGAACGGCCAGCAGCAGAACGGCCAGCAGCAGGACGAGGCCCAGCAGGCCGGCGGTCAGGACGAGCAGCAGGAGCGGTCCGACGCGACCGAGCAGCAGTCCGGGCAGGACGCGCAGGCCGAGAACGGCGACCAGGGCGACCAGCAGGGCGAGAACGGTTCGCGTCGCGGTCGTCGCAGCCGTGGTCGTGGCCGCGGTCGTGGGCAGAACGCCGAGAACGGCGAGCAGCAGGCCGAGCAGGGCGAGCAGAAGCAGGGCCAGCAGCAGAACGGCCAGCAGCAGAACGCGCAGCAGAAGCAGGACGCCGACCAGAAGCAGGGCCAGCAGCAGAACGGCCAGCAGCAGAAGCAGAACGGCCAGCAGAAGCAGCAGAACGGCCAGCAGCAGAACGCGCAGCAGAACGTCCAGCAGGGCGGCCAGCAGCCCGCCGACGACGCCGAGGGCAGCCGCAGCCGTCGTCAGCGCGACCGCAAGCGCGGTCGTGGCGGCCAGAACGACGAGTTCGAGCCGGAGATCACCGAGGACGACGTCCTGATCCCGATCGCGGGCATCCTCGACGTCCTCGACAACTACGCCTTCGTCCGGACCACCGGCTACCTCCCGGGCCCGAGCGACGTCTACGTCTCGCTCGGTCAGGTGAAGAAGTACCACCTCCGCAAGGGAGACGCCGTCGTCGGCGCGATCAAGCAGCCGCGCGACAACGAGCAGCAGAGCCGCCAGAAGTACAACGCACTCGTCAAGGTGGACTCGGTCAACGGCCAGACCGCCGACGAGGCCGCCGCGCGCGTCGACTTCCAGGACCTCACGCCGCTGTACCCGAACGAGCGCCTGCGCCTCGAGACCGAGCCGCAGAAGCTCTCGACGCGGATCATCGACCTCGTGTCGCCGATCGGCAAGGGCCAGCGCGGCCTCATCGTGTCGCCGCCGAAGGCCGGCAAGACCGTCGTGCTGCAGGCCATCGCGAACGCGATCGCGAAGAACAACCCGGAGGCGCACCTCATGGTCGTCCTCGTCGACGAGCGGCCCGAAGAGGTCACCGACATGCAGCGCTCGGTGAAGGGCGAGGTCATCGCCTCGACCTTCGACCGTCCCGCCGAGGACCACACGACGGTCGCCGAGCTCGCCATCGAGCGTGCGAAGCGCCTCGTCGAGCTGGGCCACGACGTCGTCGTGCTGCTCGACTCGATCACCCGTCTCGGCCGCGCCTACAACCTGGCGACGCCGGCCTCGGGCCGCGTGCTCTCCGGCGGCGTGGACTCGGCGGCGCTCTACCCGCCGAAGCGCTTCTTCGGCGCGGCGCGCAACATCGAGGACGGCGGCTCGCTGACCATCCTCGCGACCGCGCTCGTCGAGACCGGTTCGAAGATGGACGAGGTGATCTTCGAGGAGTTCAAGGGCACCGGCAACATGGAGCTCCGCCTCAACCGCCACCTGGCGGACAAGCGGATCTTCCCGGCCGTCGACGTCAACGCCTCCGGCACCCGTCGCGAGGAGCAGCTGCTCTCCGCCGACGAGGTCAAGATCACGTGGCGTCTGCGTCGTGCCCTCGCCGGGCTCGACCCGCAGCAGGCGCTCGAGATCGTGCTGCGGAACCTCAAGGAGACGCAGTCGAACGTCGAGTTCCTGGTCCAGGTGCAGAAGTCGGTCCCGACGACCGGCGGGCACCACAACGGCCACCAGGAGTAACGCGTGTTCGAGTCGGTGGCGGGGCTGCTGGCGGAGCACGAGGACCTGACGCACCAGCTGTCGGACCCCGCGCTGCACGCCGATCCGGCCCGTGCGAAGAAGGTCAACCGGCGCTACGCCGAGCTCAGCCAGATCAAGGCCGCGTACGAGTCCTGGCAGGCGGCGGGGGACGACCTCGCCGCCGCCCAGGAACTCGCGCGCGAGGACGAGGCGTTCGCGGACGAGGTCCCCGGGCTCGAGGAGCAGCTCGCGGAGCGCCAGGAGCGGCTCCGTCGGCTCCTCATCCCGCGGGACCCGGACGACGGTCGTGACGTCATCATGGAGATCAAGGGCGGCGAGGGCGGTGAGGAGTCGGCCCTGTTCGCGGCCGACCTCCTGCGCATGTACTCGCACTACGCCGAGTCGAAGGGCTGGAAGGTCGAGCTCCTCGAACGCACCGAGAGCGACCTCGGCGGCTACAAGGACGTGCAGGTCGCGATCAAGTCGAACGCGACCGACCCCTCGCAGGGCGTCTGGGCGCACCTGAAGTACGAGGGCGGCGTGCACCGCGTGCAGCGCGTGCCGCAGACCGAGTCGCAGGGGCGCATCCACACGTCGACGACGGGTGTCCTCGTCTTCCCCGAGGTCGACGAGCCCGAAGAGGTCCAGATCAACCAGAACGACCTCAAGATCGACGTGTACCGGTCGTCCGGCCCCGGCGGGCAGTCCGTCAACACGACGGACTCCGCGGTCCGCATCACCCACCTGCCCACCGGCATCACGGTGGCGATGCAGAACGAGAAGTCGCAGCTGCAGAACCGCGAGGCCGGCATGCGCGTCCTCCGCGCCCGCATCCTCGCGCGCCAGCAGGAGGAGCTCGACGCCATCGCCTCGGACGCGCGCAAGTCGCAGATCCGCGGCATGGACCGTTCCGAGCGCATCCGCACGTACAACTTCCCGGAGAACCGCATCGCGGACCACCGCACCGGGTACAAGGCGTACGACCTGGACCGCGTGATGAACGGGGCGCTCGAGCCGGTCATCGAGTCGGCCATCCGCGCCGACGAAGAAGCCCGACTGGCCGCCATCGGCGACCAGGACGCCTGATCACCGCCCGGGAGGCACGGATCACCTCCGACGGTCGACCCACGTCCGCAGCGGATCGCCTCCTCGACGAGGCGACCGCTGCGCTGGTCGCGCGCGGCGTCCCCACCCCTCGGGTGGACGCCGAGCTGCTGCTCGCCTGGGCGACCGACACCTCGCGTGGTGCCGTGCAGGCCCGTGCGCTGACCGGGGGAGCGATCGCCGCCGAGCACGTCGAGCGCTTCCGGCACGCCGTCGCGCGTCGCGTCACGCGTGAGCCGCTGCAGCACATCACGGGGGAGGCGCACTTCCGGATGCTGACCCTGGCCGTCGGACCCGGCGTGTTCGTCCCGCGACCGGAGACCGAGGGCGTCGTCCAGTTCGGCATCGACGCGCTCCGGGCGGTGGCGGTGCCGCAGCCGATCGCCGTCGACCTCGGATCGGGCAGCGGCGCGATCGCGATCGCGATGGACACCGAGGTGTCGAACGCGCTGGTCTACGCCGTCGAGCGGTCGCCCGATGCGCTCCCGTGGACCCAGCGCAACGTCGAGGCCCACGGCGGGACGGTCCGGCTCGTCGAGGGCGACCTCGCGGACGCGCTGCCCGAGCTCGACGGCACCGTGTCGGTCGTCGTGTCGAACCCGCCGTACGTGCCGGACGACATGGTGCCCGTGGACCCCGAGGTCCGCGACCACGATCCGGCGCTCGCGCTGTACGGGGGAGCGGACGGCCTCGACGCCGTGCGGGCCCTCACGGAGACGGCCTGGCGCCTGCTCGTGCCGGGCGGGCTGCTCGTCATCGAGCACGCCGAGCAGCAGGGCGCCGGCGTGCGCGACGTGCTCGCGCGGCGGGGGTTCCGGTCCCCGGAGACGCACGTCGACCTGACCGGACGCGACCGCACGACCACCGCGACCCGCTAGGCGGACGCGCCCCGCGCCTCCAGACCGGTGACCGGTCAGCCGTCCTCAGACGACGGCGGCCGTCTGCGCGGCGACGAAGGCGAGCACCTCGGCGCGTAGGTCCGTGTGCTCCTCGACGAGCACCGCGTGGATGCCGACGCTCCGCGCGCCCTCGACGTTGACGGGCATGTCGTCCGCGAAGAACGTGCGCTCGGCCGGCACGCCGTGGTGCGCGACCGCGCGCTCGAACACCTCGGGCTCGGGCTTCCGCGCGCCGAAGTTGCTCGTCGTGTCGAGGTGCTCGCCGAACAGCGGTGGCAGTGACGGGGCCCACCGCGCGATCCAACGGCCGGCGAGCGGGCCGTTGTTCGTGAGCAGGCCGACGCGGCCGTGCTCGGCCGCGGCGCGCACGGCGTCGATCCGGTCGGGCAGTTCGGTCATCGCCGCACCGCGGATCCGGGCCCAGTCGTCCTCGGGCACCTCGCACCCCATCGCCTCCGCGAAGGCGGCGAGGTAGGCGTCCCCGTCCGCGAAGTGGCCGGCCTCGGCGCGCTGCTCCTGCCCGCAGTCCCACCAGCGGCGCCGGAGCTCGGTGAAGTCGTGTCCGGTCAGGTCGGCGAGCGCGGCCATGCGGACCTGCCAGTCGTACCGGACCAGGACCTCGTCCATGTCGAAGAGGAAGAGGAGTCGGGGCGCAGGCGTCTCGTTCACGATGTCCACCATTGTGTCGCACTATCATCGTCGAGTCATGGCATCCCGATACGACTGCACCGACTCCGACGGGCTCCTGACCGGGATGCGGCTCGCACGTGCCGCACTCGGACGCGGGGAGCTCGTCGTCGTCCCCACCGACACCGTCTACGGCGTCGCCGCGGACGCCTTCAGCGCGGCCGCGGTGCAGCGCCTCCTCGACGCGAAGGGCCGCACCCGCCAGTCGCCGCCGCCGGTCCTCATCCCCGGTCCGCCGACGCTCGAGGCGCTCGCGAGCGACGTGCCGCAGGCGGTGCGCGACCTGGTCGCCGAGTTCTGGCCCGGCGGGCTGACCGTGATCCTCCGCGCGCAGCCGTCGCTCGACTGGGACCTCGGCGAGACCCGGGGGACCGTGGCGCTCCGGATGCCGGACTCGCGCATCGCGCTCGAACTGCTGCAGGAGGTCGGGCCGCTCGCGGTGTCCTCGGCCAACACCACGGGTGACCCGGCCGCGATGGACGCCGACCAGGCCGAGGCCATGCTCGGGGACAGCGTCTCGGTCTACCTCGACGGCGGCGCGATCGACGTGCACGACGGCTTCGCGGCCTCGACCGGGTCGACCATCGTCGACGCGACCGGGTTGTCCGACGGCGGGAAGCTCCGGATCGTCCGGCACGGTGTGATCCCCGACGACGAGATCGCACGGGTCGTCGGAGCCGACCTGATCGCGTGAAGTACTACCTGCTCGCGGGCGCCATCGCCGCGGTCGTGAGCTTCTGCTGCAGCTGGCTCGTCTGGAAGGCCGGCCTGCGGTACGGCTGGTACCCGAAGGTCCGTGAGCGCGACGTCCACCGGACGCCCACGCCGCGCCTGGGCGGCATCGCCATGTACATCGGTGTCATCGTGTCGCTGCTCGCGGCGTGGTTCCTCTTCCCGTCGATCGCCGGCACCGACTACTTCCGCCTGGTGTTCAGCGAGCCCGGGCGAGTGCTGGCGGTGCTCGGCGGCGCGACGATCATCGTGGTGCTCGGCGTCGCGGACGACATCTGGGACCTCGACTGGATGACGAAGCTCGCAGGGCAGATCATCGCGGCGGGCATCCTCGCGTGGCAGGGGGTGGCGATCGTCTCGCTGCCGATCGGCAACACGCTCGGCGTCGGCTCCTCCTACATGAGCCTGATCTTCACCGTGCTGGCGGTGGTGCTCGTGATGAACGCGGTCAACTTCATCGACGGGCTCGACGGCCTCGTCGCCGGTGTGGCGATCATCGCGGGCGGCGTGTTCTTCCTCTACACGTTCTTCATCAACCGCGTGGTCGTGCAGACCGAGTTCTTCTTCAACCTGCCGTCCCTGCTCACCGCGGTGCTCGTCGGCGCGTGCTTCGGGTTCCTCATCCTGAACTGGCACCCGGCGAAGTTGTTCATGGGCGACGCCGGCGCGCTGCTCGTCGGCTTCCTGATGGCCACGAGTGCCGTCTCGGTCACGGGCAACATCGACCCGGCAGCCGTGCAGAGCCGGACGGCACTGCTGCCGGCCTTCATCCCGATCCTGCTGCCGTTCGCGATCCTCATCGTGCCGATCCTGGACTTCGGGCTGGCGGTCACCCGTCGTCTCAGCGCGGGCAAGTCGCCGTTCTCCGCCGACCGCAAGCACCTGCACCACCGTCTGCTCGACATGGGGCACTCGCACTTCCACGCGGTGCTCATCTTCTACGCCTGGACGGCCACCGTGGCGTTCGGCTGCCTGCTGTTCCTCTTCGTGGACTGGTGGTGGGTCGTCGCCTTCGTCTCGGTCGGCTTCGCCGTCTGCGCGGTGGCCACCTTCGCCCCACTGGGCCGCAAGCGCGCGGAGTTCGCCGCGCAGACCGCGACCCGCTCGACCACCGTCGTCGACGCCAGCCTCGACCCGCTCGACCGGGCGGCCAACGACCGAACGATCCCTGGAGACCCCTCGTGACCGCACCGAACGCGCTCGACCACGTCCGGCCGGTGTTCCGCCGCATCCTCGTCTGGGCCGGTGTCCTCGCCGTGGCCCTCGCCGTCGTCGGGGGAGTCGTCGGGCTGCTCGTCGCCGGCACCCCCGGACTCGCCGGAGGGCTGCTCGGGGCCGTGCTGAGCGTCGTCTTCCTCGGGCTCACCGCGCTCTCCGTCCTCGTCGCGCTCCGGGTGTCCAAGGGCCAGATGATCTCCGGGGCCTTCTTCGGCATCGTGATGGGCACCTGGATCCTGAAGTTCGTGCTGTTCCTCGTGGTGCTCCTGCTCCTGCGCGACCGCACCTGGATCGACTTCCCGGTCCTGGCGATCGTGATCATCGTCGGGGTCGTCGGCTCGCTCGTGATCGACGTCGTCGCGGTGGCCAAGGCGCGGATCCCGATCGGGGTCTCACTGCCCGGGGACGGCGGCCCGTCCGCGCCGGGCGGCTCCGGCGCCCCTGGGAACGACACCCCCCGCCCCTGAGAGCCCGAGAAGCCTCTCGCACCTGATAGGCTTCTGGTCGTCCGCGTCCGGAGCCTCAGCTCGGAGCGGGCGAGCCTCCACAACGTCCACCATCGCGTGCCATGCGTGCGCGCGCCGACACAGGAGACAGCGCTGCTATCCCACGCTCTTCCCCTGTCCCTCACCGCTGCGGGTAACCCCGTCGCGGCGGGGAGCAGCCAGGCCGCCGAGTTCCATGGTCCGTCGATCAACGAGTTCTTCCCGGACGCGATCTTCTTCGCGGGGACGCCCATCGAGATCGACCGACTCGTCATCATCCGGTTCGTCGCCGTCGCGGTCCTGCTGCTGATCGGCATCATCGGGACCCGTTCGCTCAAGCTCGTCCCCGGTCGTGGCCAGGCGCTCGTCGAGTACGCCTTCGACGTCGTCCGCCGGAACACCTTCGACAACCTGGGGGAGAAGGACGGCAAGCGGTTCCTGCCGATCCTCGCCACGATCTTCTTCTCCGTGCTGTTCCTGAACCTCACCGGTCTCATCCCGGGGTTCAACCTGCAGGGCACCAGCCGCATCGCCTACCCGATGATCCTCGCGATCGTCGCGTACGTCGCGTTCATCTACGCCGGTCTGCGGAAGCACCCGGGCGCCTTCCTCCGGAACGCCCTCTTCCCGCCCGGCGTGCCGTGGCCGCTCTACATCATCGTGACGCCGATCGAGCTCGTCTCGACCTTCGTGCTCCGTCCGGTGACGCTGACGCTGCGACTCCTGATGAACATGGTCGTCGGCCACCTGCTGCTCGTCCTGTTCTTCGCTGCCACGCAGTTCTTCTTCTTCGACAGCGAAGGCCTGTTCAAGCTCTTCGGCGTCGGGACGCTCGCGTTCGGCATCGCGTTCAGCTTCTTCGAGATCCTGGTCGCGCTGCTGCAGGCCTACGTCTTCATGCTGCTGACCGCTGTGTACATCCAGCTCGCGCTGGCTGACGAGCACTGACCAACGACCTGTACTGACCCCCATTACGGCACGGCACCAGCCGGGCCGCACTCGAAAGGAAAACACGTGGACGCAACGACCGTTCTCGCGGAGATCAACGGCAACATCGCGACGGTGGGCTACGGCCTCGCAGCGATCGGTCCGGCCATCGGCGTGGGCATCGTCGTCGGCAAGACGATCGAGTCCGTCGCTCGCCAGCCGGAGCTCCAGGGCCGTCTGACGACCCTCATGTACATCGGTATCGCCTTCACCGAGGCCCTGGCCTTCATCGGCATCGCCACGTACTTCATCTTCACCGGCAACTAAGGGTCCTCGATGCCGAACGCACTCATCATCGCGGCCGAGGAGACGCACAGTCCCCTCGTTCCGCCGCTGTACGACATCGTGTGGTCCGCGGTGGCGTTCATCGTCATCCTGCTGGTCTTCTGGCGGGTCATCATCCCCCGGATCACGAAGATGCTCGACGAGCGCACCGAGGCCATCGAAGGTGGCATCAAGAAGGCGGAGGCTGCTCAAGAGCAGGCCGCCGCTGCGCTCGACGAGTACAACAAGCAGCTCGCCGAGGCGCGCGCCGAGGCGTCGCGCATCCGTGAGCAGGCCCGTGCGGACGCCACTGCGATCGGCAACGAGGTCCGCGAGCAGGCGTCGGCCGATGCAGCACGCATCACCGCCAACGCCCAGGCGCAGATCGAGGCCGAGCGTCAGAGCGCGCTCCAGTCGCTCCGCAGCGAGGTGGGCACCCTCGCCCTCGACCTCGCTTCCGGCGTGATCGGGGAGTCCCTGAAGGACGACGCGAAGTCGGCTGCGGTCGTCGACCGCTTCCTCGCCGACCTCGAGGCCTCGCAGGGCCAGTCGGCCGCCGGGGAGCGCTGAGCATGCGCAGCGCCACCAGGGAAGCACTCGCGTCGACGCGTGCGGTCCTCGCCGACCTCGGCGAGTCCGTCACGCTCGACACGGGTGTGGAGATCCTCGCCGCAGGGCGTGCGATCGCCGGGGCGCCCCAGCTGCTCGGTCTGCTCGCAGACCCGACGGCGGACGTCGTCGGCAAGAAGGCGGTCCTCGACCGCGTCTTCGCCGGACAGTCCAACGAGACGCGTGCGGTCCTGACCGCGGTGGCCGGCTCCCGCTGGTCGTCGCAGTCCGACCTGCTCGCGGGCATCGAGGACGCGGGTATCCGCGCCGTCGCCCGCACCGCGTCGGGGGAGACGTCGATCGAAGCCGAGTCGTTCTCCTTCGAGACCGCCGTCCGTTCGGACGCGGCGCTCGAACTGGCGCTGGGCACCAAGCTCGGCAGCCCGTCGGAGAAGGGCGCGCTCGTGCAGCGCCTCGTCGGTGCGAAGGTCTCGCCGCAGACCACCGCGATCCTGCAGCACCTCGTGCAGCAGCCGCGCGGTCGTCGCATCGGTGAGATCGTCCGCGATGCCTCGCGCATCGTGGCCGACCAGGCCGGGAAGGTCGTCGCGACGGTCTTCACCGCCACGCCGCTCTCGGACGGCCAGGCGGCTCGTGTCGCCCGGAGCATCGCGGAGCGTTACGGCAAGGACGTCAGCGTGAACCGAGTCGTCGACCCCGCGGTCGTCGGCGGGGTCCGCGTGCAGGTCGGTGGCGACGTCATCGACGGCACGGTGTCCACACGCCTGTCGGAGCTCCGGCTCCAGCTCGCCGGCTGAGCGTACCGTCGAAGCCGACTCCACCAAGTCCACAACGGGAACTGCCCCTCACGAGGCAGCATCACCCTCTCGGAGCCGAAGGGCCCCGGAAAACCACAAGGAAAATCCCATGGCAGACATCACCATCAGCCCCGATGAGATCCGTGATGCCCTGAAGGACTTCGTCTCGAACTACGAGCCGACGAAGGCCTCCACGGCCGAGGTCGGGCACGTCACCGACGCGGGCGACGGCATCGCGCACGTCGAGGGCCTCCCCGGCGTCATGGCGAACGAGCTCATCCGCTTCGAGGACGGGACCCTCGGTCTCGCGCAGAACCTCGACGAGGACGAGATCGGCGCCATCGTGCTCGGCGAGTTCGCCGGCATCGAAGAGGGCCAGGAAGTCACCCGCACCGGCGAGGTCCTCTCGGCCCCGGTCGGCGACGGCTTCCTCGGCCGCGTGGTCGACCCGCTCGGCAACCCGATCGACGGTCTCGGCGAGATCGCAGCGGAGGGCCGTCGTGCCCTCGAGCTCCAGGCTCCGGGCGTCATGTCCCGCAAGTCGGTCCACGAGCCGCTGCAGACCGGCATCAAGGCCATCGACGCCATGATCCCCGTCGGCCGTGGTCAGCGTCAGCTGATCATCGGTGACCGCCAGACCGGCAAGACGGCGATCGCGATCGACACGATCATCAACCAGAAGGCCAACTGGGAGTCGGGCGACACCGACAAGCAGGTCCGCTGCATCTACGTCGCCATCGGCCAGAAGGGCTCCACGATCGCCTCCGTCAAGGGTGCGCTCGAGGACGCCGGCGCGATGGAGTACACCACCATCGTCGCCGCCCCGGCTTCCGACCCCGCCGGCTTCAAGTACCTCGCTCCGTACACCGGTTCGGCCATCGGCCAGCACTGGATGTACGGCGGCAAGCACGTCCTGATCATCTTCGACGACCTGTCGAAGCAGGCCGAGGCCTACCGTGCGGTGTCGCTCCTCCTGCGTCGTCCGCCGGGCCGCGAGGCCTACCCGGGTGACGTCTTCTACCTGCACTCCCGTCTGCTGGAGCGTTGCGCGAAGCTGTCCGACGAGCTCGGCGCCGGTTCGATGACGGGTCTCCCGATCATCGAGACCAAGGCGAACGACGTCTCGGCGTACATCCCGACCAACGTGATCTCGATCACCGACGGCCAGATCTTCCTGCAGTCGGACCTGTTCAACGCGAACCAGCGTCCCGCCGTGGACGTCGGCATCTCGGTGTCCCGCGTCGGCGGTGACGCGCAGGTCAAGTCGATCAAGAAGGTCTCCGGCACGCTCAAGCTCGAGCTCGCGCAGTACCGCTCGCTCGAGGCGTTCGCGATGTTCGCGTCCGACCTCGACCAGGCGTCGCGTCGTCAGCTCGACCGTGGTGCGCGTCTGACCGAGCTCCTCAAGCAGCCGCAGTACTCGCCGTACCCGGTCGAGGAGCAGGTCGTCTCGATCTGGGCCGGCACGAACGGCAAGCTCGACGAGGTGCCCGTCTCCGACGTGCTCCGCTTCGAGTCGGAGCTGCTCGAGCACCTCCGCCGCAACTCGGACGTGCTGACCACCCTGCGTGAGACCAACCAGCTCAGCGACGACACCGTCGCCGCGATGGACCGCGAGATCGACGCCTTCAAGAAGGGCTTCCAGACGAGCGACGGCAAGACGCTCGGCTCGGAGTCGTTCGACGCGGCGGACGCCGAGGACGTCGACCAGGAGCAGATCGTCAAGGGTCGGCGCTAGATGGCGGCACAGGTCCGGGTCTACCGACAGCGCATCAAGTCGGCGAAGACCACGAAGAAGGTCACCCGCGCGATGGAGCTGATCTCGGCGTCGCGGATCCAGAAGGCACAGGCGCGCATGGCCGCGTCCGGTCCGTACTCGCGGGCCGTGACGCGGGCCGTGTCGGCCGTGGCGACGTTCTCGAACGTCGACCACGTGCTGACCACCGAGCCCGAGTCCTCGACCCGCGCGGCCGTCGTGCTGTTCACCTCGGACCGCGGCCTGAACGGCGCGTTCAGCTCGAACGTCCTCAAGCAGGGTGAGGAGCTCGCCTCCCTGCTCCGCAGCGAGGGCAAGGACGTCGTGTTCTACCTGGTCGGTCGGAAGGCCGTCGGGTACTTCACGTTCCGTGAGCGCGACTCCGAGCGCCAGTGGATCGGCGGCACCGACCAGCCCGAGTTCTCGACGGCGAAGGAGATCGGCGACGCGGTCGTGTCGAAGTTCCTCCAGGACACGGCCGAGGGTGGTGTGGACGAGATCCACATCGTCTTCAACCGCTTCCTCAGCCTCGCGACGCAGGAGCCCCAGGTCGTGCGCCTCCTCCCGCTCGAGGTCGTCGAGGGTGTGGACGAGCCGACGAGCGGCGAGCCCCTCCCGCTGTACGAGTTCGAGCCGGACGCCGACGCGGTGCTCGACGCGCTGCTCCCGGTGTACATCGAGAGCCGCATCTTCAACGCCATGCTGCAGTCGGCTGCTTCCGAGCACGCCGCCCGTCAGAAGGCCATGAAGTCCGCGAGCGACAACGCCGACTCGCTGATCAGTGAGTTCACCCGGCTCGCGAACAACGCGCGTCAGGCCGAGATCACCCAGCAGATCTCCGAGATCGTCGGCGGCGCCGACGCCCTCTCGTCGAAGAAGAAGTAGTGGTCCGCGAAGCTCGCGGACAGAACCCCTCAGGAAGGCACACGCCATGACCGACACCGCAACCACCGCGGTCGAGACGTCGTCGGCGCCCGGTGTCGGCCGGATCGCCCGTGTCACGGGTCCCGTCGTCGACATCGAGTTCCCGCACGACGCGATCCCGGAGATGTACAACCTCCTGTACACGACGATCACCATCGGTGACTCCGTGCAGGAGATCGGCCTCGAGGTCGCGCAGCACCTCGGCGACGACCTGATCCGTGCCATCTCGCTGAAGCCGACCGATGGTCTCGTCCGCGGTCAGGAGGTCCGTGACTCGGGCGCCCCGATCTCGGTCCCCGTCGGCGACGTCACCAAGGGCAAGGTCTTCGACGTGCTGGGCAACGTGCTCAACACCGACGAGAAGCTCGAGATCACCGAGCGCTGGCCGATCCACCGCAAGGCGCCGGCCTTCGACCAGCTCGAGTCGAAGACCACCATGTTCGAGACCGGCATCAAGTCGATCGACCTCCTCACCCCGTACGTGCAGGGTGGCAAGATCGGCCTCTTCGGTGGTGCGGGCGTCGGCAAGACGGTCCTCATCCAGGAGATGATCCAGCGCGTCGCGCAGGACCACGGTGGTGTCTCGGTGTTCGCCGGTGTCGGTGAGCGCACCCGTGAGGGCAACGACCTCATCGGTGAGATGGAAGAGGCGGGTGTCTTCGACAAGACCGCCCTCGTGTTCGGCCAGATGGACGAGCCGCCGGGAACGCGCCTGCGCGTGGCCCTGTCGGCGCTGACGATGGCGGAGTACTTCCGCGATGTCCAGAAGCAGGACGTGCTCCTCTTCATCGACAACATCTTCCGCTTCACGCAGGCCGGTTCCGAGGTCTCGACGCTGCTCGGGCGCATGCCCTCCGCGGTGGGCTACCAGCCGAACCTCGCGGACGAGATGGGTGTGCTCCAGGAGCGCATCACCTCGACCCGTGGTCACTCGATCACCTCGCTGCAGGCGATCTACGTGCCGGCCGACGACTACACCGACCCGGCCCCGGCGACCACGTTCGCGCACCTCGACGCCACGACCGAGCTCTCCCGTGAGATCGCGTCGCAGGGCCTGTACCCGGCCATCGACCCGCTGACCTCCACGTCGCGGATCATGGACCCCCGCTACCTGGGTGCCGACCACTACGAGACCGCGACGCGCGTCAAGCAGATCCTCCAGAAGAACAAGGAGCTGCAGGAGATCATCGCGATCCTCGGTGTCGACGAGCTCTCCGAAGAGGACAAGATCACGGTCGAGCGCGCTCGTCGGATCCAGCAGTTCCTCTCGCAGAACACGTACATGGCGAAGAAGTTCACGGGCGTCGAGGGTTCGACCGTCCCGCTGAAGGACACCATCGAGTCGTTCCGCGCGATCGCCGACGGCGAGTTCGACCACGTCGCGACCCAGGCGTTCTTCAACGTCGGTGGCATCAACGACGTGGAAGAGAAGTGGGCGCAGATCCAGAAGGAGAACCGCTGACATGGCGGCACTCACCGTGAGCGTCGTCTCGGCCGACCGCGAGGTCTGGTCGGGCGACGCCACCATGGTCGTCGCACGCACGACAGAGGGCCAGATCGGCATCCTCGCGGGGCACGAGCCGTTGCTCGCCACCCTCGCGCAGGGCCAGGTCCGCATCACCCGGGCCGACGGCTCGACGGTGGCCGCGGACGCCGAGGACGGCTTCCTGTCGGTCGAGCACGACACGGTCACGATCGTGGCGCGGCAGGCCGCGCTGGCCTCCTGACCGGACTGACCGTCCTCCTCCCGCCTTCGGAGACGAAGCGGGAGGGCGGGGACACGGCGCGCACCCTCGACCTGGGTGCGCTGTCCTTCCCGGAACTGGCCGACGAGCGGGCCGCGGTGATCACCGCGGCCCGCTCCGTCAGTTCCGAGGAGTCCACCGCACGGACGGCACTGAAGCTCGGCCCGCGGTCGATCGAGGAGCGGCACCGCAACCTGGTGCTCGGCACCTCCGGCACGATGGCTGCGATCGACCGGTACACGGGCGTGCTCTACGACCCGCTGGACGCGCTGGGTGCCGACGCTGCGACGCGCGCCTGGTGGTTCGACCACGTCGTCGTGCAGTCGGCGATGTTCGGTCCGATCGGTGCCGGCGACGTGATCCCCGCGTACCGCCTGTCGCACGATTCGCGTCTCGGCACCCTCCGCCTCGCTGCGCACTGGCCTGCTCCGTCGACCCGTGCGCTCCTCGCACGTGCGGGTGCCGGTCTGGTGCTCGACCTCCGATCGGAGGGCTACCGGGTGCTCGGGCCGGTGCCGGGTGCGCTGGCCCCGCGGGTGGTGAGCGTCGACGGGTCCGGGCGCCGGAAGGCACTGAACCACTGGAACAAGACCGCGAAGGGTCGTCTCGTCGCGATGCTCGGACGCACCGGCGCAGACATCGGGTCCCTCGCGGACCTGCTCGCGTGGGCGGCGGCCAACGGCGTCGTGCTCGAACCGACGGACGCGCTCACCGCCGCCGGGGCGCCCGGCCTCGACCTCGTCGCGGAGAGCCTGGAGCCCGCGGCGGTCTGACGGATCGTCCTGCACCGGGGGAGCAGGACGGCCGTCCGTCCACAGACGGACCGCCGGTCACGGCCTGGAGGCGCTGGGCGCGTTTCGATGTCGTGCATGATCCCCGTCACGACACGTTCCCCCGCTGACCACCTGGTGCGCCACCCCCGCGAGATCGCGGCCGCCGTCACCCTCCCCACCGCGGCGGCCGCGCTCGTCGCCCCCGGCGCCGGGCCGCTCACGCGGCCCGGTCGCATCGCGGTCACGACGGCGTGCGCCGCTCTCGCCTCGCGCCTGGCGCTCGTCGCCTTCCTCGCCGCCCCCGGTCGTCCGTCAGCACGTGCGCTGCGGCCCTTCGACCCCTTCTCCGACCCGATCCCGGACGGGCTGCTCGGGATCGGGCCGTCGCCGGACCGCGACCGCGTCCGCATGGCCGGCGACCGCTGTGCCGAGACATGGCGAGCGTGGCGCGTCGACGACCCGGACGCCGACTCGGCGAGCGGCGCCGCCGGTGCCCTGGCTGTCGCGGCGTGGTGTTCCTGGGCGCTCGGGTCGTCCGCCCGCGCCCAGACCCGTGCGCGGTACGCGATCGACCTGTGCGCGGACGATCCGCTCGCGGGCCTGGTGCTGCGGACGGTACGCGCCGGCAGCGAGCCGGTGTGGGAGCGTCGGTGAGGCAGGGCGGACCGGATCGTCTACGGTGGTCACGACCACGCTGGGAGGGCTCGGGTGCGCGACGACGACATCGACGACACGATCGTGCGGCGACCGCGCTCCTCGGACGGCTCGCGGGAGTCGGGCGGAACCGACCCGCTCGGCGACACGGTGATCCGGCCGATCCCACCGGTTCCGACATCGCGTCCGGAATCGCCCGCGACCGCCGACGTGCGCGACGATCCGTCCGACGCGACGGTCGTCCGCGCGAGGACGCACGTCCCGGTCCCGGAGGACGACCCGCTCGGCGACACCGTCATCCTGCCGGCCGTCCGAGCGCTCCGGAGCGGTCCGCCCGCAGGCGATCCCGAGGACACGGTGGTCCGGCACCGGTCGGACACCTCCGGAGTGACCACCCCGACGGAGGTGCGCCGTGCCGACGGCGGCGACCACCGCGCGGCTCCCGGCCCCGCAGCGCCCCCGACGCGGCGCGTCCCGTCCGTGCGGGTCGCCGGTCGTGTCGTCCGGCTCGACCAGCCCGTCGTCATCGGCCGGCGGCCAGGCCTGCCGCGTGTCCTGCGTGGACCGGAACCGGTCCTCGTGACCGTGCCCTCGCCGAGCGGCCAGGTGTCGTCGTCGCACGTCCTCGTGCACGCCGAGGGAGAGGCCGCCGTGGTCGAGGACCTCCGGTCGACGAACGGCACGGTGGTCCGTCCGCCGGGTGCAGCGCCGTTCCGGATGCGATCGGGTGCCTCCAACGTCGTGCTGACGGGTACGGTTGTCGAGATCGGTGACGGCAACGTCATCGAGGTCCTCTCGCCGCACCTCCGGGCCGCACCGACGGCGGACGACCTCGATCCCTTCACGGCTCCGCCGCCCGGTCCACCGACCACCGGCACACGACACCCCAGAGAGCGACCCTGACACGTGACCGAAATCGGCCGCGCAGCGACTGCGCACGCCATCCACGTCCCGGGTGCTGACGGCACCCCCCTGACGCTCTCCTGGGGAGCCGCGACCGACGTCGGTCGTCGCCGTGACCACAACGAGGACAGCTACGTCGTCGGCGCCCCGTTCTTCGTGGTCGCCGACGGGATGGGCGGTCACCTCGCGGGTGACCGCGCCAGCGACGCCGTCGTGCGACGGCTCGAGGAGTCGACGACCGGGCCGTTCGCGACACGGCAGCAGATCCAGCGTGCGCTCCTGCTCGCCACCGCCGACATCGAACGGGCCGCGGGCGGCAACGCGATCGGTGCCGGTACCACGGTCACGGGCCTGGCCCTCGTCGCCTCGCAGGGGCAGCCTGCGGCACTGGTGTTCAACGTCGGCGACTCGCGCACCTACCGGATCGAGGGCGGCACGATGCGGCGGGTGACCGTCGACCACTCGGTGGTGCAGGAGATGGTCGATGCGGGGCTCCTCCGTGCCGAGGACGCCGAGCGGCACCCGGACAGCAACGTCATCACCCGCGCCGTCGGGTTCGGCGAGCCGCCGGAGCCCGACTGGTGGACCCTCCCGTTGCGTGCCGGGGACCGGTACCTGATGTGTTCGGATGGTCTCACGAAGGAACTCGGAGACGCCGGCATCGCCCGTATCGCGGCGCTCGTACCGTCGGCGCAGGACCTCGCCGTGCGGCTCGTCGGCGACGCGGTCGTCGCAGGTGGACGCGACAACGTGACCGTGGTCGTCGTCCAGGTCGACGGTGCGCCGGACGACGGCGACGTCGAGGACACGCTGCCGAGGCACTGACCGGCCCCCGAACTGGGGGGAACCGGACCGCACGGGTGATCGACGGGCGGAATGTCGGTTGCTCGCGGTTTCGTAGACTTGCAGCGCCGTCACGAGAGAGCCGGCCACCGGCCGGGGAGGGAGGGACCATGGCGCGACGTCTGCCGTCGTCCCCGCCCGTCATCCCCGGGTTCAGCCCCGTCCACGTGCTCGGTTCCGGTGGCTTCGCCGACGTGTTCCTCTACGAGCAGGACATGCCCCGGCGTCAGGTCGCCGTCAAGGTGCTCCTCGACGAGGTCGTCGACGACCGTGTCCGTCAGATGTTCCAGGCCGAGGCGAACCTCATGGCACGGCTGAGCACGCACCCCTCGATCCTCACGGTGTTCCAGGCGAGCGTGGCCTCCGACGGACGTCCCTACCTGGTCATGGAGCTCTGTTCGTCGTCGCTCAGCGAGCGGTACCGGCGTGAACCGATCCCGGTGTCCGAGGTCCTGACCATCGGCATCCGGATCGGGTCGGCGCTCGAGACCGCGCACCGCGAAGGCGTCCTGCACCGCGACATCAAGCCGTCGAACATCCTCGTCACCGCCTACGGCAACCCCGTCCTGTCGGACTTCGGCATCGCGGCGACCATCGGGGGGACCGACCCCGACGAGCCCGTCGGCATGTCGATCCCGTGGTCCGCCCCCGAGGTCCTCATCGACGAGTCCCGCGGAACGATCCAGTCCGAGGTCTACTCGCTCGCTGCCACCGTCTTCTCGCTCCTCGCCGGACGCAGCCCCTTCGAGGTCCGGGGCGGCAAGAACGGCGCCGCCGACCTGATGAGCCGCATCGACAAGGGTGGTCCCAAGCCGACGGGACGCTCGGACGTCCCGCCGTCGCTGGAACGGCTGCTCGCCGCCGCGATGTCCCGCAAGGTCGCGGGGCGTCCCGCGACCGTGATGGAGCTCGTCCGCGGCCTGCAGCAGGTCGAGGCGGAGCTCGGGATCCCGCAGACCGCGGCCGACGTCGCGGTCGAGGCCTGGGCGGTCGCCACACCGATGCCGGACGGCGACCGCACGATGGTCCGCGAGCTCCAGCCGCCGACCCGGGTCGGCAGTCGACGCCGCACCCGGAGAGCGGTGCAGGGCGGCACCGCCTCGGCTGCGTTCGGCAGCGTCGGCACCGTACAACGGACGGGGTCGGTCACCCGCGCCCGTCGCCGGACCCGTTCCACGTTGCTCTGGGCGTCCTCGCTCGCCGTCGTGGTGGTCGCCGCCCTCGCCGTCGCGACGGTCCTCGTCGTGAGCCGAGTCGGCACGGGAGCGATCCCGGTGGTGTCGGACCTGCGGGCACGGACGACGGCCTCGTCGGTGACCTTCACCTGGTCGGACCCGGGCCTGCGATCCGGGGACACCTACGTGGTGTCGTCGAACGGTGCGTCGAGCCAGCAGTCCGGCACCACCTTCGTCGTCTCGGGCGCGAAGGGCGAAGAGCAGTGCATCGCCGTCGCCGTGAACCGCGACGGCAAGACCGGCGTCGCGAGCGCACAGGAGTGCGCCACGATCGGCGGTCCCGGGTGATCCGGGCGTTCCTCGCGAAGCACCGCTCCGCTGCGGTCACGGTCGGGGCGTCGATCGTCGTCGGTGCGGTCGTGGCGTCGGCGGCGATCACCTCGTCCGGCTACCACACGCAGCGCATCGACCTCGGCGACGGGACCGTCTGGGTGCCGTCGGCCGAGTACGGTGCCGTCGGCCGGGCGAACACCGAGGTCCTCCAACTGAACACCGCGGTCGAGACCTCGAGCGACGCGCTCGCCGTGCTGCAGCGTGGATCCACCGTCTACAGCGTCGACGAGACCAAGGGCACGGTCGCGAAGGTCGACGTCGCGGACGCCACCGTCGGCGACGCCGTCACGCTGCCGGCGGGGTCACCGCAGGTGTTCTTCGCCGGGTCGACCGCCGTGATCGGCAACGCGGACACCGGTGAACTCTGGGGGACCCCGGCGAAGGACCTCGCCGACTTCGACTCGTCCGCGAAGGCAGACCTGACGCTCGGCGCCGACGCGGTGTTCGACGCCTCCGACCAGCACGTGGCCGTCTACTCACCGAAGACCTCGACCGCGTCGCTCGTCGACGTCGGCACGACCCTGTCCGTCGCGAAGCGCTGGACCGTCCGGATGGATCGTACCGACGACCTGCAGGTCGCGGCGTTCGGAGACCACGTCGCCGTCCTCGACCGGACGTCCGGTGCGCTGTCGGTCGACGGCGACTCCGTCGAGCTCGGTGACCGCGTCGGGTCGGCGCCAGCGCTGCAGCACTCCGCCGACGGCGTCGACGACCTCGTGGTCGCCGGCACCGCCGGGCTCGTGCACGTCTCGGCGTCGGGTGCGGTCCGGGCCACCGCGCTCGAGGTCGGCGGACGGGCTGCGCGGCCCGCGGTCGTCGGGAGCTGCACGTACGCCGCGTGGGCCGGTGGCCAGGCGGTCGACTCCTGCCGGGGCCGAGCGGTGCAGCGCCTCGCCGGCACCGGAGGCGCCGGCGACCTGCAGATCGTGCACAACGGCCGCACGGTCGTGGCGAACGACCCGCAGAGCGGTCGGTCGTGGGCGATCGACCGCAGTGGGCAGCTCATCGACAACTGGGCCGACCTGGTCAAGAAGGACGACGACCAGCAGCAGGAGCAGGTCTCCGACGACGACCCCGAGATCGACAAGGACCAGAAACCGCCGGTGGCGGTCGACGACCAGCTGGGCGCGCGTCCCGGACGCACCACGAGCCTCCCGGTCCTGCTCAACGACTACGACCCGAACGGCGACCCGCTCGTGATCAGCGAGGTCGGGACCATCGACCGCGCCCTCGGGTCGGTCGCGATCGTCGGCGACGGCCAGCGGCTGCAGGTCACCCTGTCCGGCCGGGCCAGCGGGACGGTCTCGTTCCCGTACACGATCACGGACGGCAACGGCGGATCGGACACCGCCACGGTGCGGGTCACGGTGCGGCCGGACTCCGAGAACGAGCCGCCCCGGCAGGTGCGCGACACCTCGGCCGACGTCGTGCAGAACGGGCACGTCGTGACGAACGTGCTCGGGGACTGGGTGGACCCGGACGGCGACCCGGTGTACCTGAAGTCCGCGAGCGCTTCCGACGGCGACCGGGTGTCGACCACGCCGGACGGCCTGCTCGACTTCCGCAACGCGAGTGGACGGGCGGGGGAGCGCTCCGTCCAGCTCGTCGTGAGCGACGGCCGCGACGACGGCCGCGGCGCGGTCACGGTCCGGGTGGCCAGACCAGGCGCGGTCCCGCTCGACGCCGACCCGTTCCCCGTCCAGGGCTACGCCGGCAAGGCGTTCACCGTCGACCCGCTGGACCACGTCCGCGGCGGGAACGGCACGGTGACGCTCACGAGCGTCTCGTCGGCGACCGGGCTCACCGTCACCCCGAGCTACGACGCCGGCACCTTCCGGGTGCAGGGAGCCAGCGTGGGCGACCACCAGCTCGAGTACACGGTCACCGACGGCGTGAAGACTGCGAGTGGCATCGTCCGGGTGACGATCCTCGCGCCGCCGGACGCCTCGACGGCGCCGATCACCACGCCGAAGACGGTGTTCGTGACGACGCTGTCGACGAAGGACACCGACGTCACCGCAACCGACATCGACCCGGCGGGCGGCGTGCTCCTCGTGACCGCGCTCGACGGCCCAGGGCGCGGCAGCGGCGTGCAGGCGAGCGTGCTCGACCAGCACACCGTGCGCGTCACCCTGACCGCTCCGCTCGACGGCCCGGTCTCGTTCGGCTACACGGTCACGAACGGTCTCGCGTCGTCCACCGGCACGGTCACGGTCGTCGAGATCCCCCGGCCGGACCGCATCCAGCCACCGGTCGCGCAGCCCGACAGCGCCACGGTGCGCGTCGGCGACGTGGCGAACATCGACGTCCTCGCGAACGACACGCAACCCGAGGGTGAGCCGCTGACACTGCTCCCGGACCTGGTGCAGAACGTCCCCGGCGACGGCGGACTGCTCTTCGTGTCGGGCGACCACCTGCGCTACCTCGCGCCCGAGACCCCCGGCAGCTACACGGCCGTGTACCGCGTCGCGGGCCCGGACGGACAGTACGCCGACGCGGCGGTGTCCATCTCCGTCCGCGAGCGCGACGCCGCCACGAACAACCCACCGGTGCCGCAGACCGTCACGGCCCGGGTCGTCGCCGGGCAGTCCGTGCAGGTGTCCGTCCCCCTGAACGGCATCGACCCGGACGGTGACTCCGTCCAGCTCGTCGGCGTCGCGTCGAACCCGGACAAGGGCTCGGTCAGCGACATCGACACCGACTCGCTGACGTACGAGGCAGGGGACTACTCCGCGGGGACGGACGAGTTCACGTACACGGTCGTCGACGCCCTCGGCGCCCGTGCGACGGGCACCGTCCGGGTGGGCATCGCCCCTCGGGCCGAACAGGCGTCGAACCCGATCGCCGAGGCCGACCACGTGACGATCCGCCCCGGCGGCACCGTGACCGTCCGCGTGCTGCAGAACGACTCCGACCCGCAGGGCGGTCAGCTCACCGTGACGGAGGCCGAGCCGACCGCAGCCGACGTGCGCGCGAAGGTCCTCGGTGGCCAGCAGGTGCGGGTCACGCCGCCGGCCTCGGCGGAGTCCGGCGACTACGCCGTGCTCTACACCGTCGTGAACACCAACGGAGGCTCGAGCACGGCGTTCCTCACGGTCACGGTGGACCCGGACGCCCGACCCCTGCGACCCGAGGTCGACGACACCACGCTCGACCTGCAGGACATCCTGCACCGGCAGAGCGTCACGGTCGACGTCCTCGAGAACGTCTTCTTCGCCGAGGGCACCGCGGCCGACCTGCGGGTCGGTGTGGTGGACGGGTACGGCGACACGGCCAGCACGACGACGGACCAGCGCATCGTCGTCCGACTGACCGACGAGTCCCAGGTGATCCCCTTCTCGGTCGCCCGGGAGGACCACCCGGACATCGTGTCGTACGGGTTCATCCACGTGCCGGGCTTCGACGACGCCCTGCCGCAGATCAACCGGGCCGCCGGAGCCGTCACGGTCAAGAGTGAATCGACGGTCCGCATCCCGCTCGAGGACTACGTGGTGACGGCGAACGGGCAGACCGCGCAGATCACCGACGACGGCACCGTGAAGGCGACCCACGCCGACGGCAAGGACCTCGTCGTCGACCGGTCTACGCTCCAGTTCACGTCCTCCAAGCTCTACTACGGCAACGCCTCGATCTCCTTCGAGGTGACCGACGGGTCCAGCGCGAACGGGGGCAAGGGCCGCGTCGCGACGCTCGTGCTGCCGATCAAGGTCACACCGCGGTCGAACCAGCCGCCGGCCTTCACGGGCTCGGCGGTCGACATGCAGCCGGGTGAGTCCCGCAAGATCGACCTCGCCCGACTCACCGACTACCCGTACCCGGACGACCTCCCGGAGCTGCGGTACTCGGTCGTCAGCCAGCCTGCTGCGGGCACGACCGCGACGATCAGCGGCCAGCAGCTCACCATCGCCGTGGCCGACACCGCGCGGAAGAACACCACGGCAGCGATCGGGATCGGCGTCGCGGACGCCACGAACGCGGGACGCTCCGGAACGGTGCAGGTCAGCGTCGTCGCCTCCACCAGACCGCTCGTGCAGCCGGGTGCGGACACCGCAGTGACGAAGCGTGGCGGCACGACCACGATCGACGTGCTCGCGAACGACCAGCCGACGAACCCGTTCCCGTCGGAGCGGCTCCGCGTCGTGGCCATCCGCGGTCTCGGCGGCGGCCTGCCCGCGGGCGTCGCGGTGACCCCGAGCGCCGACCGGTCCCGCCTCCAGGTGAGCGTCGCGGCGAACGCGAAGCCCGTCGACGCGCACCTCCAGTACCAGGTGGCGGACGCCACCGACGACCCCGAACGCTCCGTCTGGGGCGACGTCACGATCTCGGTCCAGGACGTCCCCGACGCGCCGGGCGCACCGACCCGCACCGGCTCCTACGAGGGCGGCCAGGCGACGCTGACGTGGTCCACTCCGCAGGCGAACAACTCGCCGATCACCCGCTACCGGCTGCAGGGCACGAACGGCGTGGCGAAGGACTGCGGCACGGCGACGGTCTGCACGATCACCGGGCTCGACCCGAAGGGGTCGTACCGGTTCTCGGTCGTCGCCTCGAACACCGTGGGGGACTCGAAGGCATCGCCGGAGTCGACCCCGGTGAGCGCCGACTTCGTCCCGGCACCGCCGAAGACGATCACGGTCACACCGAGCGGCTCCACGCCCAACCAGCTCGACGTCGCCTGGTCCGCCGTCCCCGCGCCGAGCAACGGCACCCCGGTGGACAGCTACGTGGTCTCGATCGAGGGACCCGGGCTCTCCACCACCCGGAACGTCGGCACGGCCACGAGCACGTCGTTCACCGGCGCGGCCAGCGGCGCGAAGTACACGGTGTCCGTCTCGCCCCGGAACGGCGCCGACCGCAACGGCACCGTCGTGCAGTGGAACACCGGCACAGCCACCGGTTCGGCCGTCGGCACCCCGGGGAAACCCGTGAACGTCTCCGCGGTCGCCAGCACCACGTCGGACGGCAACGGCCGGTCCGTCGTGACCGTCAGCTGGCGGGGGGCCGATCCCGCCGGTGGTGCGAGCCCCACGTACCGCGTCTACCGGTCCGGCGGCCTCGACTGCGCGGCCGACAACGGCCCGTCGCTCGGGACCTCGAGCCCGACGACGGTCACCGGCGTCGAAGGCGGCCAGCAGACCTTCGCAGTGGTCGTCTCCAACGGTCTCTTCTGCAACGTGCAGTACGCCTCGACCGTCGCCTACGAGACCCCGCGGGCGACGGCCGACCCGACGGTGGGACTCACCTCGACGACCGGCAACCAGCCGAACGCGGAGATCACGGCGTCGCGCTGGCCCGCCGACCACTACCAGCTCGAACTGGGCAACGGGAACGTCGTGAGCCTGCAGCCCGGCGAGTCCTGGAGCGGCGTGCCCGGCGACGGAGGACGCAACCGTCCGGTCAGCGTCACCATGCGGGCTTGCGGTGGCCCCGGCAGCTCGTTCTGCACGGACGACGGCGCGTCGAAGCAGGTGACCGCGATCGCGTTGGACGCCACGACCACGGTCCAGACCGCGCAGCACGGCAAGGCCATCTCGGTGTCCGGCCCGTCCGCGTCGGACGACATCGCGGTGCAGTTCACGGCCTTCTGGTTCGACGACGCCGGTCAGTTCCGGGGCACCGACTCGTGGGACTCCGGTACCACGCCGCCCACGCCGCCGGACGCCGCCGCGACGGTCGAGGTCCGCGCCTCGGTGACCGCGAAGGCGAACGGCAGCCTCCGGACGACCGGGGACAGCTCGCCGTCGTTCACGGTCACACCCGCCGACCCGCCCGCCGATCCGGCGCCCGCAGGCTGACCCTGCCCGTACGCTGCCCACACCGCCGTCCCCGACCACGAGGAAGACACCCCGCATGAGCATGACCCCGGAGCAGGCCACCTGGTTCGCCGACGTCGCCGGCCGCATCGTGACCAACGTCGAGCAGGTGCTCCTCGGGAAGACCTTCGTGATCCGCCTGGCGGTCACCGCGATGCTCAGCGAGGGCCACCTCCTGCTCGAGGACGTCCCCGGCACCGGCAAGACGAGTCTCGCCCGGGCGCTCGCGCAGAGCGTGCAGGGCTCGACGAACCGCATCCAGTTCACGCCCGACCTGCTCCCCGGCGACATCACCGGCATCAGCGTCTACGACCAGCGCACGCAGGAGTTCGACTTCCACCGGGGTCCGGTCTTCGCCAACATCGTGCTCGCGGACGAGATCAACCGCGCGAGTCCGAAGACCCAGTCGGCGCTGCTCGAGGCGATGGAGGAGGCCGCGATCACCGTCGACGGCGTCAACCACCGCCTGGCCCCGCCCTTCATGGTCATCGCGACCCAGAACCCCGTCGAGCAGGCCGGCACGTACCGACTCCCTGAGGCGCAGCTGGACCGCTTCCTCATGAAGACGTCCATCGGCTACCCGGACCATGCCGCCACGGTCAAGATCCTCGAGACCTCGTCCGCGCCCTCGGCCTCGGTGCCGCTCGCGAGCGTCGTGCCGGCCGCGACGATCACCGAGATGGCGGCGCTCGCCCGTACGGTCCACGTCGACGCCGTCATCGCCGACTACGTCGCCCGCCTGGTGGACGCCACGCGCTCGGCGAGCGAGGTCCGACTCGGCGTCAGCGTGCGCGGTGCGATGGGGCTGATGCGCGCATCGCGCGTGTTCGCGGCGCTCAGCGGCCGGCACTACGTGACGCCCGACGACGTCAAGGCCCTCGCGGTCCCGGTCCTCGCCCACCGGATCGTCCTCGACGCGGAGGCCGAGTTCGACGGCGTCTCCGCGACGAGCGTCGTCGCGCAGCTGCTCGTCGAGACGCCGCCGCCGGCGGACCGGGCCGCCTCGTGACCGACCGCCGGCCCGTCTCGACGCGTTCACGCCGCCCGACCTCGACGCGGTCGCGTCGCGGTGCGACGGCGTACGAGCGCACCGGGACGGTCGCCGGCCTGACGAACGTCCGCACCCGGCTCGTGGGGGACCGCGAGGGGGTCGCCGCCGACGCGCTCGTCGGCCTGGCGCGTGGCTGGGCAACGGTCTGGAGGCTCGTCAAGCGCGGGTGGGCGGAGGTCTCGTCCGTGGTCACCGGCCTGGGCTGGACGGTGGGTGCCCTGACGCTCGTCGCCTTCGTCGCGGGGTACCGCTTCGGCCTGCGCGAGATCGTGGTCGTCGGCTTCGCCGGCGCCCTCCTCGTTGTGGTCGCCGCGATCGCGCTGATCGGTCGGTCTCGGCTCCTGATCCGGATGCGGTTGCCGCAGCACCGCGTCGCGGTCGGTGACGCGGCCGGTGTCGTGGTCGCCGCCGAGAACCCCGCCCGGCTGCCCTCGGTGCCGGTCACGGTCGAGGTCCCGGTCGGCTCCGGACTCGTCGACGTCGCGGTGCCGTCGGTCGCGCCACGCGGCACCTTCGAGCAGGAGGTCCCGGTGCCGACCCTACGGCGCGGCGTGCTCGACGTCGGTCCGGTCACCGGCGTGCGGGCGGACCCGGTCGGGCTCGTGCGCCGCGAGATCGTGTGGACGGCCCGCGAGCAGGTCATCGTGCACCCGCGGACCATCGCGATCCCGTCCACGAGCACGGGCCTGGTGCGCGACCTCGAGGGGCAGGCCACCACCGACCTCTCGCCCGCCGACATCGCGTTCCACGCCATCCGTGAGTACATGCCGGGCGACGACCCGCGCACGATCCACTGGAAGTCGACGGCGAAGTCCGGAGCGCTCATGGTGCGGCAGTTCGAGGACACCCGTCGGTCGCACCTCGTGATCGCACTCGGCGTCGCGCGTGCGGAGTTCGCCGACGACGAGGAGTTCGAGCTCGCGGTGAGCGCCGCCGCATCACTGGGCACCCGGGCGATCCGCGACGGTCGCGAGGTCACCGTCGTCGTGTCGGAACGGACGCCGGAGTTCGCCAAGCGTCCGGTGTACGCCGTGCACCCGCTGCCGACGGTGACCCCGACGCGGCTGCTCGACGAGTTCGCCTCCGTCGGGCTCGCCGACGCCTGCTTGCCGATCGCCGAGGTGGCCCGCATCGCGGGGAACGACACCGCCGGCATCTCGGTGGCCTTCCTCGTCGTCGGGTCGACCGTCGAACTGCCCGCCCTGCGGCTCGCGGCCACGCGCTTCCCGGTCGGCGTCGAGGTGGTCGCCGTGATCTGCGAGCCCGAGGCCCAGCCGCGCTTCGTGCGCGTCGCCGGGCTGACGGTGATGACCATCGGCTACCTGGACGACCTCCGCCACGCCCTCCACCGATCGGCCGCCGCATGAGCGTCGATGCGGCGCCGCAGACCCGCGCGCGTCGGACCGTCCGGCGTGACGCCCGGCGGCAGGCCCGACGCCTGCCGCCGTCACGTCTGGTCGGCGGCACCCTCGTGGTGTGGCTCCTGCTCGTGGTCGCGAGCGTCGCCTGGTGGCCCGTCCACCGCGACGACGCGATGATCGTCGCCGGTGCCACCGCCGTGATCGCGGGGACCGTCGTCGCGCTGCTCGGCGCGTGGACGCGACTGCCGACACCGGTGGTCGCCGTCGCGACCGTCGCGGTGTTCGCCCTCGTCGGCGTGCCGGCCGCGGTGCCGGGTGAGGCGAACGGCCTCCTCCCGACCGGGCCGGGCTTGGTCGACCTCTTCGCCGGCGTGGCGCTGGGGTGGAAGCGCCTGGTGACCATCAGCCTGCCGGTCGGATCGTACGAGGCGCTGCTCGTGCCGTACTTCGTGACGCTCCTCGTCGCCACCGTGACGTCCGTGAGCACGGCGATCCGCGCCTCCCGTCCGGAGCTCGCGAGCATCCCGGCACTGGTGCTGTTCGCGGCCGGGGTGGTGGTCGGGCCGACGCGACTCGACACGTCGGTGGCGACCGCGGTGGTGCTCACGGGCATCGCGCTCGTGTGGGCGTTGACCGTCCGCCACGCGCGACGCGCGGTGGCGGTGGCCGCGACCATCGGCGCACCGGTCGCCGTCGGGCGCTCCGTCCTCCGGCCGGCCCTGGTCGGCACCGGGACGATCGTGGCGGCCGCGGTCGTCGCGACCGGGCTCGGGCTGGTCGCCCCGCCGGACACGGCCCGGACCGTCGCACGGACGGACGTCGTCAAGCCCTTCGACCCGCGGGACCACGTCAGCCCGCTCAGCGGCTTCCGTGCGTACCAGGAGCAGTCGCAGGCGGACGCCGAGCAGCTCCGTGTCACCGGGCTCCCCGAGGACGGCTTCGTGCGCCTGGCCACGCTCGACACGTACGACGGCGTCGTCTACCGGGTCGGTGGCTCGGACGGCTCCGCAGCATCGGGCACGTTCGAGCGGGTGCCGACGTCGGTCGACGTGCGCGGGGTGCGCGGCACGTCCGTCCACGTGGGCGTGACCGTCGAGGGCTACCGCGGGGTCTGGCTGCCGACGGTCGGCGACCTCGAACGCGTCGCCTTCACCGGCCGCGACGCCGAAGATGAGCGCGGCGCGTTCTTCTACAACGCCTCCACGGGGACCGGCGCGGTCGTCGGCGGGGTCGGCGAGGGATCGCGGTACGACCTCGACGCGGTCCTGCCCGACCAGCCGAGCGACGACCAGCTCGCCGCAGCACGACCGGGCACCGCCACGGTGCCGACGCCGCAGTCCGTGCCCGATGCCGTCCGCGAGCGGGTCGAGGGCTGGTCCGGCGGCGCCGACACCGACGGGGCGAAGCTCGTCGCCGTCGTGCAGGCGATCAAGCGCGACGGCTACGTCAGCCACGGCGTCGGCGACGACCGCGTGAGCCGCTCCGGACACGGGGCCGACCGGATCCAGGAGCTCCTCACCGCCCCGCTGATGATCGGCGACCAGGAGCAGTACGCGGCGGCGGTCGCCCTGATGGCCGACGAGCTGGGCTTCCCCGCACGGGTCGTCATGGGGTTCACCGCCGGGGGCGACGCGGGTGGTGCGGCCGGAGCCGGACGCACGACCGGCGACGTGACCACCTTCCGTGGCGCGGACGCGACGGCCCGGGTCGAGGTCGACACCGCGCAGTGGGGCTGGGTCATGATCGACCCGAACCCGACGGTCCGCGAGATCCCGGACGACCAGCTGCAGACGCCGAAGCCGGTGACGCGGCCCGAGACGGTCGTGCCGCCGCCCCCCGCCGAGCAGCAGGACCAGGACCAGCAGGCCCCGCCGCAGAGCGACCGGGAGACCCCGCCGGTGCAGCCCCTCTGGCTCCAGATCCTCCTCGCGGCGCTGCCATGGGTGATCGCGACGCTCGGCTTCGTCGCGCTCGTGCTCGCTCCGTTCGCCGGCATCCTGCTCGTCAAGCGGGTGCGTCGCCGTCGTCGGCGCCGCGCCGGCACGCCACGCGCCCGGATCGTCGGCGCGTGGGACGAGTACCGCGACGCGCTCGTCGACCGCGGGCACGACGTCGACCGCTCCGCCACCCGCCGCGAAGCCGTCGCCGGTGCGCCCGGCGACGGCGGCAGCGGCCTGGCCGCCCTCGCCGATCGCTCGGTCTTCGGCCCGGACGACGCGGACCCCGCCGCTGCGGACCGCATGTGGTCCGCGGTCGACGAGGCCGTCGCGAGCCTCCGCATCGGCCGTGACCGTCGGGAGCGCATCCGTGCCGCGGTGTCGCTCCGTTCCCTGCGCCTCCGGGACGCCGCGCAGTCGACGGGCGAGTCCGTACGGACCCTCGGCGGGCGTCGCACCGGGCGCTGTCCGCAGGGTCCGGGGACCCGGCGTGACTACGATGTCCTGCAGGCCGCCGAGCGCCGTGGGCGGCCGAGTGAGGACAGGACCCCGTGATCAGATGCGAACACTGCGGATCGATGCTCCCGGACGGGGCGATCTTCTGCGGTGAGTGCGGGCGTGCGGTGACCGCCGCGGCGAACCGGCGTCCCGCAGCTGCCGCCCCCGTCGAACAGACACCGCCCCCGCCGCTGCAGCAGCCGGACGCGCACGGCCGGCGTCCGGATCCCGCGGCCGAGGCATGGCTGCCCGAGTCGACGCTGGACCCGGCGACCCGTGCCTGGTTGACCGGAGCCGACCGCCGGACCGAGGAGTCACCCGCCCCGGTGCCCGTCCAGGGTCCGGACGGGCTCGACCCTCGCAGTGCACCGTCCCACGTGCACGGCTCGGACTCCGGCCTGCACGGCTGGCCCGCCGAACAGGGGGGTGGACGGCAGCACGACCGCCTGCAGGTGGACTCCGCACGACCAGGACCCGCCCAGGGCGAGGCCGGACCGGCGGACGCGGGCCAGCGCGTTGTCGGGCATCCGGAAGCCGATCAGCGCGATGCTCTCGCCGAGCCGCCGCTCGACCCGAACGCCTACCCGGCCTCCGCCGTCCACGACGAGGACGACCCGGAGGTGACGCGGGTCGCCGACCGCAGCGTCGCCGAGCGGACGGTCACCGAGGAGACGCCAGCAGCCGCAGCCGCCGCGCCGCAGTGGAGCCCGCCGTCCGAGCAGCAGCAGCCGCCGACACCGAGCGGCCCCTCGTGGTGGATCGGACGCGCCAACGCCACGGTCGGGAACGATCAGGCCGATGACAGCGACAGGCCGACACAGGCTGCGACGCCGGTCGCGCCGCAGCCCGGCGACACCGCGGTCGTGGAGCCGCTCGTCGACCGCCGTCCGCCGCGTCCGACGCCGCTGGTGACGCCCGGCTCCGGGGCGACGACGTGCCACGTGTGTGGGCACCGGCTCGAACCCGACGACATCTTCTGCGCCGAGTGCGGCGCCGTCCGTCCCGCGGTGACCGCGGCCTTCACGGGCCCGGTCGTGCCGCTGCCGATGGCCCGGCCCGACTGGGCGGCGGTGCACGAGTCCGACGAGGTGGGCGACCCCCTGAGCGACGGACGAGGGACCGACGGGACGGCATCGGACGGCCCCGTGGCCGACGGGGCTGCGAGCGAAGGCGATCCAGCCGATCGCACTGCGCCCAACGCCGCTGCTGCAGAGGAGACAACGGTCGGAGCCGATGCGACCGACCGGGCTACGAGCGGCCCGGCGTCGACTGAGGCCGACGCCGCCGGCTCCGATGCAGGCGCCGACGCCGGTGCCGCCGCCGACGCCGGTGCCGCCGCCGGCGCCGGTGCCGCCGCCGGCGCCGGCGCGGGCACGACGATGACCGACGCGGAGACGCGGGACGACCACCCGACGGAGGCGACCCCGCGGACGCCGATCCGACCACGGGGAGCGCACGCCGCACCCTCCGGCCCCGACGAGCACCCCAGCGCGGGCGGCGACCTCGTGATCCCGCCGATGCCCGGGTCGGCGACGGTGCCCTCATCCGCGCCTCGCGCGTCGGACACCGCTGCGGTGCCGCTCGTCGCTCCGCTGCCGCCGCTGCCCGGTACGGCCGCGCGCCCCGCTCCGACGGCTCCCGGTGCGGGCGGTGCGTCATGGCCGGTCCTGCCTGCGTCGGACGCCGACGAACTGCCGACCAGCGCCGACGCCGACTCGGACGAGGACGTGGACGAGACCCGGATCGTCGCCAAGCAGCCCACCGAGGCGCCGTTCGTGCTGCACTTCAGCACCGGCGAGCGGTTCGGCGTGCACGGCACCGGTCTGCTCGGGCGTCTGCCGCGCCCGCAGCCGGGGGAGCGCTTCGACGACCTCGTGACCGTCCACGACCCGGGCAAGTCGGTGTCGAAGACCCACCTCGAACTGGGACGCGACGGGGAGGACCTCTGGGTGAGCGACCGGTTCTCCGGCAACGGCACGGTCGTCCGGCACATCGACGGGTCGATCCGTCGATGCGAGCCCGGCCGACGCTACCGGGTGGAACGAGGCGCACGGGTCGACATCGGGGAGCAGTTCTTCCTCGTGCAGTGAGCTCAGAGGGTGCCCCTCCCGCCGCAGCGGGAGGGGCACCCTCAGTCGGCGCCGGCGACAGCGCCCGCAGCTGTCCGGCACAGGCGGGGGCGGCTGGGCGGTCGTCCACGGCTCGGCGACTCCGGGTCTGCGGCGTCCCGGCAGCTGGTGTCCTGGCTCCGTGAGCACGACGGTCGCGCGCTGGGTCCTCGTCGGCACGGCGGTCGTCCTCGTGCTGAGCGGGACCCTCATCGCGCTGCCCGGGGTCGGGCGTGCCGCGCTGCTGGCAGCCGGCACCTGTTGCGCCGCGCTCGACATCGTCGTGGCTCGATCCGCACGCCTCGAGACGGACCCCGACGCGGTCGTGGTGGTGCCGCCACCGGAAGGACCGCCGACCACCGGGGACGAAGCCGCGGTGCCGTCGCGACCGGCGCCCGACCCATCCGACCCACCGGACGTGCCCGACGCGGGTGATGCGCGCACCGAACTCGACCTCGGCCGGACCCTCGACGGTGCGCGCGTCGCCGTCTCGACGCTCGCCCGTACCCATGTCGCCGTCGTCGGCAGCGGCGCCCTCGCTCTGGCGGTCCACCGCGCCGTCGCCGCACAACTCGGCGCGCTCGACGGCTGCGCCGAGCTCCGCTCGGTCATCGCACCGGACCTCGTCGAGGCGCCGGGTGCCGACGTCTGCGCTCCGTCCACCGTCCCTCCGCTTCCGGCAGGGACGGCCGTGGCGGTCGCGCTCGGGACGGACGGGATCGTCCGGGCGAGTGCGGTGCTCGTGCCCGGCGACGGACAGCGACCTCGCCGTGCCGACGTCGTGGTCCACGTCAGCCGCTACGGCTGCACCGTGAGCCTGCCGGGGGAGCGCATCTGTGTCCCGATCGACCCGGTCCTCCCGATGCTCCGCGAACGTTGAGCGCTGCGCGCTGAGCACTGAGCACCGGGTCGGGGAGACCGCCGCTCGTGCCCACCGGTCGTGGCCGTCGTCAGCGCAGGCCGGACCCCGCTCGCAGCGACCCGACCGGCACGCCGCCGCCGAGCACCCGCTCGCCCGTCGCCGCCATCACGTCCGCGACCCCGGCCGCGTCGACGAGACCGTTCCGTTCGAGCAGGGTCAGCGCCGCGAGCGTGCCCGCGCGCTGCGCTCCGTCCAGCGTCTTCACCGCGACGGCCGCACCGTTCGGCAGGCCCATCACCATGACGCCCTCGGCGCCGAACTTCGCGAGCACGCGGAGCCGCTCGATCGTGACGGTGTTCGCGCGGCCGATGCCGTCGATCGCCCACGGGTGGTCGAGCACGGCGTCGACGAGGGCGGCGGAGTCCGTGTCCGCTCGCGCGACCACACCTGCGAAGCCGCGCGCGAGGCCCGTCAGCGTGAGGGGGAAGACCGGGGCGCCGCACCCGTCCGTGCCGACCACGTCGACCGTCTCGTGGGTGAACTCCTCGACGGTGGCCACGACCCGCTGCTGCATCGGGTGCGCCATCTCGAGGTAGGTGTCCTCGTCCCAGCCGTTCACCCGGCAGGCGGCGAGCATGCCGGCGTGCTTGCCGGAGCAGTTCATCGCCAGGCGGCGGGGGCCGTCCATCGTCCGGGCGGTGGCGCGGTCGAAGGGCAGGTCGGGCGGGCAACCGAGGTCGGCCTCGACGTGGTCGAAGGACTCGAGCATGTGCAGCGCGAGCGCCTGGTGCGCGGCGGTGCCGGCGTGGCTGGCCGTCGTGAGCACGAGCTCCTCGTCCGAGAAGCGCGCACCGGCGCGGCGGACGGCGAGGGCCTGGAACGGCTTCATCGTGGATCGCGGGTAGATGCTCGCGCCGACGTCACCGACGGCGTCGAGCACGGTGCCGTCCGCCGAGACGACGACCCCGGCACCCACGTGCCGGCTCTCGTCGAAGCCGTTGCGGTCGAGCACCGCCAGTTCGACCGACCCGTCGGCGGTGAGAGGATGGCGGTCTGTGCGGACGTCGGGGCTCACCGTCATGCCGCCATCGTAGCGAGCAGCCGGTGGTCGACAGGACGCCCGGCGCGCCGACGGATCCAGGCACATCCACGACCGAAGGACCCGACGTGACCGACCACTCCTACGAGGTCTCCGTCCGCTGGACCGGCGACCGCGGCACCGGCACGAGCGGCTACCGCGACTACGGCCGCGACCACGTCGTGTCCGCGGACGGGAAGCACGAGATCGCCGGATCGGCCGACCCGACCTTCCGCGGCGACCGCGACCGGTGGAACCCGGAGGAGATGGTCGTGGCCGCCCTCGCGCAGTGCCACATGATGAGCTACCTCTACGTCGCGGTGACCCAGGGCTTCACCGTCGTCGACTACGAGGACCGCGCGGTCGCCGCCCTCGTCTCGCACCCGGACGGGACCGGCGAACTGACCGAGACGACCCTGCACCCGGTGGTGACGATCCTCGAGGCCGACCGGGTCGCCGATGCCGAGGCCGCTCACGCGAAGGCGAACGAGCTGTGCTTCATCGTGCGTTCGGTGGCGTTCCCCGTCCACCACGTGCCGGTCACCAAGGTGCGTGCGGCAGACTAGGGCCTCGTGAAGCGTCTCCGTCTCCTCCCGATCGCCCTCGTCCCCGCCGTCGTGCTGGGACTCGCCGCGTGCTCCGGTTCCGGGTCGGGCGGAGCCTCGTCCTCGCCGAGCGCCTCGGCCTCGGCCAGCGCGGCCGCGATCACCACCTGCCCGAAGCCGGGGAAGTCGTCCGATGCGGTCGAGGCGTCCGGTGCCTTCGGCGGCAAGACCGCGCCGACGGTGACGTTCGACGCCGGTCTCTCCGCGTCGAAGCCGCAGGCGACGACCGTGATCGACGGCACGGGCGCGAAGCTCGGTGACGGCGACTACGCCCAGGTGTCGTACAGCGTCTACCAGGCGTCCGACGCGAAGAAGCTCGGCACGGTGGGCTTCGACCAGGGCAACCCCCAGGTGCTCTCCGTCGGCGGGACCGGCTTCGGCAAGCTCCTCGCATGCTCGAACGTCGGCGACCGCGTCGTCGCGGTCGGCCAGTCGTCCGCCCTCGGCTTCAACACCGGCGGTGAGATCGTGGTCCTCGCGGACATCGTCGCCAAGACGCCGACCAAGGCCACCGGCAAGGCCCAGCAGCAGGACCCCGCACTGCCGACCGTGACCGACAAGTCGGACGGCGAGCCGGAGATCACGATCCCGAAGGGCGTCACCGCCCCGACGAAGACCACGCCCGAGGTCATCAAGCAGGGCACCGGCGCCGCGATCGTCGAGGGTGACACCGCGCTCGTGCAGTACAAGGGCGTCGCCTACGACACGGGCAAGGAGTTCGACTCCTCCTGGAAGAAGGGCGTCCCCACGACGTTCACGATCTCCGAGGGATCGCTCATCAAGGGCTTCGTCACCGGGCTCGTCGGGCAGAAGGTCGGCTCGCAGGTCCTCATCGTGGTGACGCCGGAAGACGGCTACGGCGCGAACCCGCCGGAGGGCTCCGGCATCCCGAAGAACGCCACCCTGGTGTTCGTCGTCGACATCCTCGCCAAGGGCTGACCCGTGCCGACGACCGCGGCGACCACCAAGCGCCGCATCATCGTCCTCGGCAGCACCGGCTCCATCGGCACCCAGGCCCTCGACGTCGTCGCCCGCAACCCGGACCGCTTCGAGGTCGTCGGCCTCACCGCCGGGAGCAACCGCGCCCTCGTCGCCGAGCAGGCCGCCCGCCACGGCGTCCGCGACACGGCCTTCGGTGCCGCCGACTCCGAGCGCCTCGTCCGCACGGTCGAGGCCGACGTCGTCCTGAACGGCATCACCGGCTCGGTCGGCCTCGGCCCGACGCTCGCCGCACTCGAGAGCGGGGCGTCGCTGGCGCTGGCGAACAAGGAGAGCCTGATCGTGGGCGGTCCGTTGGTGCAGGCCGCCGCGGCACCCGGGCAGATCGTCCCGGTGGACAGCGAGCACTCCGCGATCGCGCAGGCCCTCCGCGCGGGCGCCGACACCGAGGTGCGTCGGCTCGTCCTCACCGCGAGTGGCGGCCCGTTCCGCGGTCGCTCCCGGGAGAGCCTGCGCGACGTGACCCCGGCCCAGGCGCTCGCACACCCGACGTGGGACATGGGTCTCGTCGTGACGACGAACTCCGCGACGCTCGTGAACAAGGGCCTCGAGGTGATCGAGGCGCACCTGCTCTTCGACGTGCCGTACGAGCGCATCGCGGTGACGGTGCACGCGCAGTCGATCGTGCACTCGATGGTCGAGTTCGTCGACGGCTCGACGATCGCTCAGGCGTCCCCGCCGGACATGCGGCTGCCGATCGCGCTCGGGCTGGCGTGGCCGGACCGGGTCCCCGAGGTCGGCGTCCCGCTCGATTGGACGACCGCGAGCACGTGGACGTTCGAGCCGCTCGACGACGAGGCGTTCGGTGCCGTGGCGCTCGCGAAGCGCGTCGGCGAGCTCGGCGGCACCTACCCGGCGGTGTTCAACGCCGCCAACGAGCAGGCGGTCGCCGCGTTCCACGCCGGCGCGATCGGGTTCCTCGACATCGTCGACACGGTCGAGCGCGTGGTGGGGGAGCACGCGCCCGGCGAGGAGTCGCTGGACGGCGTGCTGGCGGCGGAGCGGTGGGCCCGCGCCGCGGCGGACCGCGCGCTGACGCGCTGACCGGCACCGCGCCTCCACGCCGCGTCCGGGTCGTGGCAGCCTGCTGACGCAGGTCGGCCTGGAGGCGCGGATCACCTCCCAGCGCGCGCTCGGCTCCGTCCTGGCAACGGTCCCGTACCCTTTCCCGGTGACCGTCGCATCCGTCCTGCTCTTCGTCCTCGGCGTGGTCGTCTTCATCGTCGGCCTGCTGGTCTCGATCGGACTCCACGAACTCGGGCACCTCGCCTTCGCGAAGCTCTTCGGCGTCAAGGTCACGCAGTACTCACTCGGGTTCGGCAAGGCGATCTGGTCCTTCCGTCGCGGTGAGACGGAGTACGGCATCCGCCCGATCCTGCTCGGGGGCTACATCTCGATGGTGGGCATGCTCAAGCCCCGTGCCTCGGGGAAGCCGAGCGCGATCACGAACACCGGCATGTACGGGGCGTTCGTGCAGGACGCCCGTCAGGCGAGTGCCGAGCAGATCGCGGACGCCGGCGGTGACGACTCCCGGGCGTTCTACCGCCTGACCCCGTGGAAGCGCATCATCGTGATGGTCGCCGGCCCGGCGATGAACCTCGTGATCGGCGTGTTCCTGTTCGGCGTGCTGCTCTGCGGGTTCGGCGCCCCGACGACCACCTTCACGTCGAGCGTCGACTGCGTCCTGCCGACGAGCCAGGCCACGTCCTGCGCGCCGGGCGACGCGGAGTCGCCGGCGAAGCAGGCCGGCATCCGCTCCGGCGACGTCGTGCTGTCGGTGGACGGCCGACAGGACCCGACCATCGCGCAGGTCTCCGAGGCGTTCCAGCGTTCGGCCGGCGAGCCGGTCTCGGTCGTCGTGGAGCGGGGCGGTGCGCGGAAGACGCTCGAGGTCACGCCGGCGCTCGCGACCCGCGACGTCTACACGGCCGACGGCACGGTCGCCAAGACCGCAGACGGCCAGACGAAGACCCAGCAGGTCGGCGTGGTCGGTGTCAGCATCGGGCAGTCGCTCGTCCGGCAGTCGCCCGCCGCGGTGCTCCCGGCGACCGGCGCCCAGATCTCGGCGTCGGCGCACCTCATCATCGACCTGCCGCAGCGGCTCGTCGCGGTGTGGAACGCGGCGTTCGGTTCGCAGGAACGGTCGCAGGACAGCCCGGTGTCGGTGGTCGGTGTCGGCCGCGCCATCGGCGAGGTCTCGTCGATGAGCGGGGTCCCCGTGGTCGACAAGGCGTACACGATCCTCGGGCTGCTCGCCTCGCTCAACATCGGGCTGTTCGTGCTGAACATGGTGCCGCTGCTGCCGCTCGACGGCGGGCACATCGCGGGCGCGCTGTGGGAGGCCGTGAAGCGTCGGGCCTTCCGGATCGTCGGCAAGGCGGACCCGGGTCCGATCGACCTCGCGAAGACGATGCCGCTCACGATGGTCGTCGTGGTGCTCCTGACCGGCATGAGCGCCCTGCTCGTCTACGCGGACCTGGTCCGTCCTGTGAACCTGTTCGGGTAGCGCTACGCTCGGCGCATGAGCACAGCGCCCGAGGTCCGCACGGTCGAGCGGCAGGGCCTCGACGTCATCGCCGAGTCGGACCGGAAGGGGCGCCCGAGCGGGCTCTTCTGGCCCTGGTTCGCCGCGAACATCTCGGTGCTCGGCCTGGCCTACGGATCCTTCGTCGTCGGGTTCGGCATCTCGTTCTGGCAGGCGACGGTCGTCTCGATCGTCGGAGTCGCGTTCTCCTTCCTGCTCTGCGGGATCGTCGCGATCGCCGGCAAGCGGGGGTCGGCACCGACGATGGTGCTGAGCCGCGCCGCGTTCGGCATCCGCGGCAACCGCGTGCCGTCCTTCCTCAGCTGGGTGCTCACCGTCGGCTGGGAGACCTCCCTCGCCGCAGCGGCCGTGCTCGCGACCTCGACCGTGTTCCGCGAGCTCGGGTGGGACGGTGGCGTGCTGACGAAGGTCGTCGCGCTCGTCGTCGTCGCGGCCCTCGTGATCGGCGAGGGAGTGGCCGGGTTCGACGTCATCATGCGGCTGCAGACGTGGATCACCGTCATCACGGCCGTGCTCACCGTCGTGTACATCGTCCTGGCGGCCCCCTCGATCGACCTCGGCACCGTCACCGCGCTGCCCTCCGGCAGCGCGCAGCAGGTCACCGGCGCGCTCGTGCTCGTGATGACCGGGTTCGGCCTCGGCTGGGTGAACGCAGCGGCCGACTACTCGCGGTATCTGCCTCGGACGTCGTCGACTGGTGGGGTCGTGTGGTGGACGACGTTCGGTGGTGCCCTCGCGCCGGCGATCCTGGTCGTCGTCGGAGTGCTGCTCGCCGGCTCCTCGCCCGACCTCAACACCGCCATCGCCGCCGACCCGATCGGCGCGTTGACCTCGGTCCTGCCGGTGTGGTTCCTCATCCCGTTCGCGATCGTCGCGATCCTGGGCCTCGTCGGCGGCGCCGTCCTCGACATCTACTCGTCGGGCCTGGCGCTCCTCAGCGTCGGCGTGCGCATCCCGCGTCCGGTCGCCGCCGGGGTCGACGGCGTCTTCATGGTGGCGGGCGCGGTCTACGTCGCGTTCTTCGCGCAGAGCTTCATCGCCCCGTTCCAGGCGTTCCTCATCACGCTCGGCGTCCCGATCGCGGCCTGGGCGGGCATCTTCGTCGCCGACGTCCTCCTGCGACGCCGCTCCTACGCCGAGACCGAGCTCCACGACCGCCGCGGGCGCTACGGCGACGTGCGGTGGTCGGCGATCGGCCTGGTCGTGCTCGGGACGCTGCTCGGTTGGGGACTCGTCACGAACACCCTTGGTGTGCCGGCCTGGCTGAACTGGCAGGGCTACCTGCTGGGGCCGCTCGGTCTCGGTGGCCGCGAGGGGGCGTGGGCCTACGCGAACCTGGGTGTCCTCGTCGCGCTCGTCATCGGCTTCGTCGGCACGCTCGCCACCGCGGGGCGGAGCGTCCGGCGTCAGGAGCGCATCCCGCTGCCCGCCGACACGGCAGCGACGTCCGCCGACGCGGCAGCGACGACCGCCGACCCGGCTGCCACCGCCGCGCCGTCCGTCTCCCTCGGGAAGGGAGAGGCGTGACCGTCGCTGTGCCGGACGACGCCTGGCTCGTCGTCGTCGACATGCAGGAGGTCTTCACCGGCGACAGCCCCTGGTCGACCCCGCGCTACGACCACGCCGCGCACGCGGTCGAGCAGCTCCTGCCCCGGTTCACCGGCCGCACGGTCTTCACCCGCTTCGTCGCCCCCGCCGAGCCGCAGGGTGCCTGGGTGCCGTACTACCGGGACTGGCCGTTCGCCCTCGCGCCCGAGACGGACCCGCTCTGGGACCTGACGGAGCCGTTCCGGACGGCGGCCGCGGATCGTGGCGACCCCGTCGTGACCGAGACGACCTTCGGCAAGTGGGGGACGAGCCTCCGGAGCGTCGTCGGCGACCACCCGCACCTCGTGCTCGCCGGGGTCTCCACCGACTGCTGCGTGCTGAGCACCGCGCTGGCCGCGGCCGACGCCGGCGCGACCGTCACGGTCGTCGCGGACGCGTGCGCCGGTGCGAGCGACGCCGACCACGGACGAGCGCTCGACGCGATGCGCCTGTACGCGCCGCTGATCACGGTCGTGGAACGTGGCTCGGACCTGGAGACCAGCACCGTGTGACGTCATGGCGACCGCGTAGAGTGCACCTCGTGCCAGCAGTGAACCTCGGTCTGCCGAAAGTCCCCGAAACCCTGAGCCCGCGTCGCAGGTCGCGGCAGATCCGGGTGGGGAAGGTCCTCGTGGGCGGTGACGCTCCGGTGTCCGTCCAGTCGATGACCACGACGCCGACCACGAACATCAACGCGACCCTCCAGCAGATCGCCGAGCTCACCGCCTCCGGCTGCGACATCGTGCGCGTGGCCGTGCCGAGCCAGGACGACGCCGACGCGCTGCCGATCATCGCGAAGAAGTCGCAGATCCCGGTCATCGCCGACATCCACTTCCAGCCGAAGTACGTCTTCCAGGCCATCGACGCCGGGTGTGCCGCCGTCCGCGTGAACCCGGGCAACATCCGGAAGTTCGACGACCAGGTGGGTGCGATCGCCAAGGCCGCGAAGGACGCCGGCGTGAGCCTGCGCATCGGTGTCAACGCCGGGTCGCTCGAGCCGAGCCTGCTGCAGAAGTACGGCAAGGCCACGCCGGAGGCGCTCGTCGAGTCGGCCGTCTGGGAGGCGTCGCTGTTCGAGGAGCACGACTTCCACGACTTCAAGATCTCGGTCAAGCACAACGACCCGATCGTCATGGTCAAGGCCTACCGGCAGCTCGCCGCGGCGGGGGACTGGCCGCTGCACCTCGGCGTGACCGAGGCGGGCCCGGAGTTCCAGGGCACCATCAAGAGCGCGACCGCGTTCGGCATCCTGCTCGCCGAGGGCATCGGCGACACCATCCGCGTCTCCCTCTCCGCGCCGCCGGCACAAGAGGTGAAGGTCGGCCTGCAGATCCTGCAGTCGCTGAACCTCCGCGAGCGCAAGCTCGAGATCGTCTCGTGCCCGAGCTGCGGCCGGGCGCAGGTCGACGTCTACCAGCTCGCGAACGACGTCACGAAGGGGCTCGAGGGCATGACCGTCCCGTTGCGCGTCGCCGTCATGGGCTGCGTCGTGAACGGCCCCGGTGAGGCCCGCGAGGCCGACCTCGGTGTCGCGTCCGGCAACGGCAAGGGCCAGATCTTCGTCAAGGGCGAGGTCGTCAAGACCGTCCCGGAGCACGAGATCGTGCAGACCCTCATCGCCGAGGCGAACCGGATCGCCGACCAGATGGGCCCGGATGCCGCGACCGGCTCCCCGCAGGTCGTCACGACGGCCTAGGGGCCGACCCCTGCCGGACGCCAGGCACGTGGCGGTCCCGCCACGTGCCTCCCGTTCGTCGTCGCCGCGTGACCACCGCCGCTAGGCTTGCGTCCGTGGTCACACGGCTCTCCCATCTCTTCCTCCGCACGCTCCGCGACGACCCCTCCGACGCCGAGGTGACGAGCCACAAGCTGCTCGTCCGCGCCGGGTACGTCCGTCGCCAGTCCCCGGGGATCTTCGCGTGGCTGCCGCTCGGCCTCCGCGTCCGCCGGAAGATCGAGGACATCGTCCGCGCCGAGATGGTCGCCGCCGGAGCACAGGAGGTCCTGCTGCCCGCGCTCCTGCCGCGTGACCCGTACGAGGCGACGAACCGGTGGACCGAGTACGGCGACGGCATGTTCCGCCTGCAGGACCGCAAGGGCGCCGACTACCTGCTCGCGCCGACGCACGAGGAGATGTTCGCGCTCCTCGTGAAGGACCTGTACGGCTCGTACAAGGACCTCCCCGTCACGCTGTTCCAGATCCAGGACAAGTACCGCGACGAGGCCCGTCCGCGCGCCGGCCTCCTGCGCGGCCGCGAGTTCACCATGAAGGACGCGTACTCGTTCGACCTCACCGACGAGGGGCTCGAGCGCAGCTACCAGGTGATGCGCGACGCCTACGAGCGGATCTTCACGCGCCTCGGGCTCGAGTACGTCATCGTCAAGGCGGATGCCGGCGCGATGGGCGGGTCGAAGTCCGAGGAGTTCCTGCACCCCATCGGCGTCGGCGAGGACACCTTCGTCCGCAGCGCCGGCGGCTACGCGGCGAACGTCGAGGCGTACGTCACGCCGGCCCCCGACGCGCTGCCGATCGACGGACAGCCGGAGCCCGTGCGCCTGCCCGCGGCGGACACCCCCACCATTGACACGCTGGTCGCCCACGCGAACGAGGCCGCCCCACGTGACGACCGTGCGTGGACCGCAGCGGACACGCTCAAGAACGTGGTGCTCGCACTGACGCACCTCGACGGCACCCGCGAGGTCGTCGTCGTCGGACTGCCCGGCGACCGCGACGTCGACCTCAAGCGTGCGGAGGTCGCCTTCGCTCCCGCCGAGGTCGAGGCCGCCGGCGACGACGACTTCAAGCAGCACCCCGGTGTGTTCGTGAAGGGCTACATCGGCCCGCAGGTCCTCGGCGCGGAGAGCGCGTCGGGCATCCGCTACCTCGTCGACCCCCGGATCGTCGACGGCACCGCCTGGGTCACCGGCGCGAACGAGCGCGGCGTGCACGTCTCCGGTCTGGTGGCGGGCCGTGACTTCACCGCGGACGGCGTCGCCGACGTGGCCGACGTCCGCGCGGGCGACCCCGCACCGGACGGCTCCGGCCCGCTGGAGACCGCGCGCGGCATGGAGATCGGGCACGTGTTCCAGCTCGGCCGCAAGTACGCCGAGGCCCTCGACCTCAAGGTGCAGGACGAGAACGGCAAGCTCGCCACGGTCACGATGGGTTCGTACGGCATCGGCGTGACGCGCATCATGGCCATCCTCGCCGAGGCCCACAACGACGAGAAGGGCCTCGCCTGGCCGAAGGAGATCGCGCCGTTCGACGTGCACGTGGTCGCCACCGGCAAGGACCAGGTCGCGTACGACCTCGCGTCGTCGCTCATCGACACGCTCGAGGGCGAGCGGTACGACGTCGTCTACGACGACCGGCCGAAGGTCTCGCCGGGCGTGAAGCTGCGCGACGCCGAGCTGCTCGGTGTGCCCGTGGTGGTCGTCGCCGGACGGAACGCCGCGGACGGCATCGTCGAGCTGTGGGACCGCCGCTCGGGTGAGCGGCGCGACGTGCCGGTCGCCGAGCTGCTCGAGGCGGTCCGCGCGATCTGATCGCGACCCTCTTCCGGACGGGAGGCACGTGGCGGACCCGCCACGTGCCTCCCGTCCGTTCTGGGGTACGCTGGTCGCCGACTTCCGCGCAGATCCATCCGCGGGAGCGACTCAGCTGAATACGGAGGCACCTCGGTGAAGATCGATCTCGCAGTCCTGCGACTCATGGAGCGCGAGCGGGAGATCCCGTTCGACGAACTCGTCCAGATCATCGAACAGGCCATCCTGACCGCGTACCAGAAGCACCGCGCGGAGAACGAGGAGCACGTCGACCCGCAGGCGCGCGTGGAGCTCGACCGCAAGTCGGGCGAGGTCTCCGTGTACGTGCCGGAGCGCGACGATGACGACAACGTCGTGGGGGAGTCCGTCGACCAGCCCAGCGACTTCGGCCGCATCGCCGCCTTCGCCGCGAAGCAGGTCATCAACCAGCGCCTGCGCGACATCGGCGACGACAAGATCCTCGGCCAGTTCCGCGGCAAGGAGGGCGACATCGTCGCGGGCGTGATCCAGCAGGGTCCGAACCCGAAGATGGTGCACGTCGACCTCGGTGCCGTCGAGGCGATCCTCCCGCCCGAGGAGCAGGTGCCGGGCGAGGAGTACAAGCACGGCAACCGCATCCGCGTCTACGTCACGAGCGTCGGTCGCGGGGCCAAGGGCCCGCAGATCACCGTCTCGCGCACGCATCCGGGCCTGGTCCGGAAGCTCTTCGCGCTCGAGGTCCCGGAGATCGCGTCCGGCGTCGTCGAGATCACCTCGATCGCCCGCGAGGCCGGGCACCGCACGAAGCTCGCGGTGAAGGCCAACGAGCCGGGCGTGAACGCCAAGGGTGCCTGCATCGGCGAGCTGGGCGCGCGCGTCCGGGCCGTCACGACGGAGCTCGGCGCCGAGAAGGTCGACATCGTCGACTGGTCGCCGGACCTGGCCTCGTTCGTCGCGAGCGCGCTGTCGCCCGCGAAGGTGACGAGCGCGTTCGTGCTCGACGCCTCGACGAAGGCCGTCCGCGCACTCGTGCCGGACTACCAGCTCTCGCTCGCGATCGGCAAGGAGGGGCAGAACGCCCGCCTCGCCGCGAAGCTGACCGGGGCGCGCATCGACATCCAGCCGGACTCGATCCTCGACGGCGACGAGTAGTGGTCGCAGCCGGGCGATCGTCGTCGCCCGGCATGTTTTCGCCCGTGGCGTGGCCGGAACGGGCGCGCCGGATCGCGGTCGTCGGAGGTGAGGAGTAAGGTGGTTCCCGTCAGAACGTGCATCGGCAGTCGTCGCCGTGCTCCCCGGTCCTCCCTCCTCCGTGTCGTCGCCCTGAGCGATGGCCGTGTCGTGGCGGATCCGAAGGCAGTCATGCCGGGCAGGGGAGCGTGGCTCACCCCGACGGTCGATGCCTACGAACTGGCCGTCAAGCGCCGGGCCTTCCGCCGGGCGCTCCGGCTGGATCGCGAACCCGACACGTCCGCAGTGCTCGACCACCTGCACGGCCTCGCAGCCGAGCAGTCGGGCGGACACCAGGACACGACAGAACAGGCTGAACGGCTTATGGACAACTGATGAGCGGCTCGAAATGAGACCCGTCATCCAGTGAGTCCTGCCCCCTTCGCGGGGTGGGACCCGTGAAGGAGAACAGTGGCAAAACCACGCGTACACGAGATCGCATCCGAACTCGGTGTCGACAGCAAGACCGCAATGGAGAAGCTCAAGGAGCTCGGCGAGTTCGTCAAGGGCCCGAGTTCCAGTGTGGAACCCCCCGTCGCGCGCAAGCTCCGCGCTGCGCTGCAGGCTGACGGCGCCTCGGCGTCCGCGAAGCCCGCTGCGAGCGCGGCGCCCAGCGCGCCCGCCAAGACCGGCGCCCCGAAGTCGGGCGCCCCGAAGCCCGGCGGCCCCCGCCCGGGTCCGGCGCGTCCCGCACCGGCACCCCAGCCGGAGCCCGAGGTCCAGGCAGCGCCCGCTGCCGACGTGCCGGCCCCGGCCGCCCCGAAGTCCGTCGCGCAGCGCCAGGCCGAGGCCGAGGCCGCTCGCAAGGCAGCCGAGGCCGAGAAGGCCACCGGCGACTCCGGTGAGTCCGCCGCGCCGAAGGGCGACGCCGTCAAGCCCGGTGGCGCCCCGAAGCCGGGTGCCGCTGCCGGTCCGAAGCCGGGTGGCCCGAAGCCGGGCGCACGTCCCGGCAACAACCCCTACGCGTCGAGCCAGGGCATGGGCTCGCGCCCGCCGCGTCCGGGCAACAACCCGTACTCGTCCAACCAGGGCATGGGTCAGCGCCCCGCCGGCGGTGCCGGTGGCGGCAACGGGATCCCGCGTCCGGCTCCGCCGCGTCCGGGCGTCCCGCGTCCCGGTGCGCCGCGTCCGGGTGGACCCGGTCAGGCGAACCGACCCAACGGCTTCGGGCAGCGCCCGGGCCAGGGCGGCGGTCGTGGTGGCCCCGGTGGTCGTCCCGGCGGTGCCCCGGGTGCCGGTGGCGGCTTCCCCCGTCCGGCCTTCAGCGGCCCGCGTCCCGCCGGTGGCGGTGGCCGCGGTCGTGGCCCCGGTGGTGGCACCGCTGGTGCGTTCGGTCGCGGCGGCGGCAAGAGCCGTGCCCGCAAGTCGAAGCGGACGAAGCGCGCCGAGTACGAGATGCGGCAGGCGCCGTCGCTCGGCGGTGTGCAGGTCCCGCGCGGCGACGGCAACACGGTCGTCCGTCTGCGTCGTGGCGCGAGCATCTCGGACTTCGCGGACAAGATCGACGCGAGCCCCGGCAACCTCGTGACGGTGCTGTTCCACCTCGGTGAGATGGCGACCGCGACGGAGTCGCTGGACGAGGCCACGTTCGAGGTCCTCGGCGAGGAGCTGGGCTACAAGATCCAGATCGTCTCGCCGGAGGACGAGGACCGTGAGCTCCTCGAGGGCTTCGACATCGACCTCGATGCCGAGCTCGAGGACGAGGACGACTCGGTGCTGCAGCAGCGGCCCCCGGTGGTCACCGTCATGGGTCACGTCGACCACGGCAAGACCCGCCTCCTCGACGCGATCCGCAACTCGAAGGTCGTCGAGGGCGAGGCCGGTGGCATCACCCAGCACATCGGTGCGTACCAGATCGTCGCGCAGCACGAGGGCATCGACCGCCCGATCACCTTCATCGACACCCCGGGTCACGAGGCGTTCACCGCCATGCGTGCCCGTGGTGCCCAGGTGACGGACATCGCGATCCTCGTGGTCGCGGCGGACGACGGCATCATGCCCCAGACGATCGAGGCGCTGAACCACGCCCAGTCGGCCGGTGTGCCGATCGTGGTCGCGGTGAACAAGATCGACAAGGAAGGCGCGAACCCCGCCAAGGTCCGCCAGCAGCTCACCGAGTACAACCTGGTGGCCGAGGAGTACGGCGGCGACGTCATGTTCGTCGACGTGTCGGCTCGTCAGAACATCGGTATCCAGGACCTCCTGGACGCCGTGCTGCTGACGGCGGACGCCGGGCTCGACCTGCGTGCGAACCCCGACAAGGACGCCCGCGGCGTGGCGATCGAAGCGCGACTCGACAAGGGTCGTGGTGCGGTCGCGACCGTGCTCATCCAGTCCGGCACGCTGCACGTCGGCGACGCGATCGTCGCGGGGACGGCCTACGGCCGCGTCCGTGCGATGACGGACGAGAACGGTGTCGCGGTCAAGGCGGCGACGCCCAGCCGTCCGGTCCAGGTGCAGGGTCTGTCGTCGGTGCCGCGCGCCGGTGACACGTTCCTCGTCACCGAGGAGGACCGTACGGCCCGTCAGATCGCCGAGAAGCGTGAAGCCGCCGAGCGCAACGCCCAGCTGGCCAAGGCCCGCAAGCGCATCTCGCTCGAGGACTTCACCCGTGCGCTCGAAGAGGGCAAGGTCGACTCGCTCAACCTCATCATCAAGGGTGACGTCTCCGGTGCCGTCGAGGCACTCGAGCAGTCGCTCCTGGACATCGAGGTCGACGACAGCGTCCAGCTCCGCATCCTGCACCGCGGTGTGGGTGCGATCACGGAGTCGGACATCGACCTGGCCACGATCGACAACGCCATCGTCATCGGCTTCAACGTCCGTCCGGACGTCAAGGCCCGTGAGCGTGCGGCGCGCGAAGGCATCGACGTGCGCTTCTACTCGGTCATCTACAACGCACTCGAGGACATCGAGCAGTCCCTCAAGGGCATGCTCAAGCCCGAGTACGAAGAGGTCCAGTCGGGTGTCGCCGAGATCCGCGAGGTGTTCCGATCCTCCAAGTTCGGCAACATCGCGGGTGTCATCGTCCGCTCCGGCACGATCACGCGCAACGCCAAGGCGCGCGTCATCCGTGACGGTGTCGTGCTCGCCGACGGCCTGGCGATCGAGTCGCTGCGTCGCTTCAAGGACGACGTCACCGAGGTCCGCACGGACTTCGAGGCCGGTATCGGTCTGGGCAAGTACAACGACATCCAGATCGGTGACGAGATCGAGACCACCGAGCTCGTCGAGAAGCCGCGCGACTGACGCCCGGCTAGTCTGGACCCCGCTCCTCCCTCGGGAGGGGCGGGGTCCGTCCCGTTCCACCAGAAGAACCCCTGCCCCAGGAGGCACTCAATGGCCGATCCGCAGCGCGCGCGCAAGATGGCGGACCGCATCAAGGAAGTCGTCGCCCGTCGACTCGACAAGGGTCTGCGCGACCCCCGTCTCGGCTTCGTGACGATCACCGACGTCCGTGTCACGGGCGACCTGCAGCACGCGTCGGTGTTCTACACCGTCTACGGCTCCGACGAGGAGCGCGCTGACTCGGCTGCGGCGCTCAAGGCCGCGACCGGCATGCTCCGCAGCGAGGTCGGCAAGAACATCACGGCGCGGCTCACCCCGTCGCTCGAGTTCATCGCCGACGCCCTGCCGGAGACCTCCGCCCACATGGAGGACCTGCTCGCCCAGGCGCAGGTCCGTGACGCGCAGGTGCGTGCGGCCTCGGCCGGCGCCCAGTACGCGGGCGAGGCCGACCCGTACAAGCACGACGACGAGGACGACGAGGAGTAGTCGTCACGCGGTCGGGAGCGTGTACCCGCCCGCCTCGTCGCCGACGGCCAGTCCGTCGCGGAGGAGCGAGGCGAGGGCACGCTCCCGCTGTGCGTCGTCCGGCCAGACGAGGTCGATCTCGCTCTGCAGCACCGGCACGTCGCTCGACCGCAGCTCGGCCATGATCAGGCCGCGCACCTGCCGGTCGCTTCCCGCGAACCGCGCCTGCTTCGGCGCACGCGGTCCGTCGTGCTCGGGGTACCCGGCGGCGCGCCACGCGCAGCGGTCCGCGATCGGGCAGGCGTCGCACGCCGGTGCCCGCGCGACGCAGACGAGCGCGCCGAGCTCCATCACCGCGGCGTTCGTCGCCGCGGCGTCGGTCCGGTCCGCGGGGAGCACGGACTCCATCAGGGGGAGGTCCTGCTTCGCCTTCGCCGGTCCCGGCTCGCCCTGCCCGAGGAGCGCGCGCGCCAGGACCCGGCGGACGTTGACGTCGACGACCGGGTGGCGGTCGCCGTACGCGAACACCGCGACGGCCCGGGCCGTGTAGTCGCCGATGCCGGGCAGGGCGAGCAGCGCGTCGACGTCGCGCGGCACGACGTTGTCGTGCTGCTCGGCGATGGCCGTCGCCGCCGCGTGCAGCGCGAGCGCGCGTCTCGGGTAGCCGAGCCGGTCCCAGGCACGCACCGCCTCGGCCGGGGGCGAGGCGGCGAGGTCCGCGGGGGTCGGCCACCGGGTGAGCCATGCCTCCAGACGGGGGACCACCCGCGCGACCTGCGTCTGCTGCAGCATGATCTCGCTGACGAGCGTGCCCCAGGCGGGGAAGCCGGGGCGGCGCCACGGCAGGTCGCGTGCCTCGCAACGGAACCAGGCCACCAGCGGGGTCGCGATGTCGGGACGGCGCACGTCCGTCGGGTTCTCCACAGACGGTCGGGAGGCTCCGCTCGCGTTCACCACGACAGCCTACGGTGGGTGCATGACACGGTGGGCACCCCAGGAGACCGACACGATGGCTGCGATCGCGCAGGAGGTGATCGCCCAGGTCGGGACGAACCGCACGGTCGTGGGCGTCGACGGGCAGGACGGCGTCGACCTCGAGCGCGTCGCGCAGGGCCTGGTCTCCGGCTTCGAACAGCACGGCGTCTCGGCGATGGCCGCGGCAGCGCCCTCGGCGGACGCGGACGAGCTGCGTTCCGGGCTCGTGACGCCGTTCCGCACGACCGGGGCGGGCGACGGCGTGCTCGTCGTGCACGGCCACGGCACCCTCGCGCCGGGAGCGCGTGGCCTGTGGCGCTGGTCGCTGTGGGTGGAGCAGGACGCCGGGCGGCTCGAGCGCCGTGCTGACGTCAAGATCGCGGCGTCGGCGATCCTGGACGTGACCGACCCCGACCACCCCCGCCGGGAGTGGAACGACGCCTGCTGACCCGTGCCCGCCGACTCGTGCCCGCCGACCACGGTGAGCGCTGGTAGCCTCCTCTGGTGCTCGAAACCGCGCCCGACGGCATCCTCCTCGTCGACAAGCCGCAGGGCATCTCCAGCCACCGGGTCGTCTCGATCGCCCGTCGTCGCCTCGGCCTGAAGAAGGTCGGGCACGCCGGTACGCTCGATCCCATGGCGACGGGGCTGCTGCTCCTCGGCGTCGGCCCGTCCACGCGACTGCTCACACACCTCGTCGGGCTCGGCAAGACGTACACCGCGACCATCCGTCTCGGGGTCTCCACCGACTCCGACGACGCCGACGGCACACCGACCGCCGCGACGGGGACCGGTGGAGCGGACGTGTCCGACGCCGCCGTCGAGACCGCCGTCGCCGCACAGCGCGGCACGATCGACCAGGTGCCCTCGACGGTCAGCGCGATCAAGGTCGACGGTCGTCGCGCCTACGACCTCGCACGCAAGGGCGAGGAGGTCGTCCTGAAGTCCCGCACGGTGACCGTGTCCCGCTTCGACGTCACCGGCCGCAACGACCGCACGGTCGGGGTCGACGGCACGGACGTCGCCGTGGTCGACCTCGACGTCGTCGTGACGTGCTCCTCCGGCACCTACGTCCGTGCCCTCGCGCGTGACGTCGGCGCCGCGCTGGGCACCGGCGCGCACCTCACCGCGCTCCGCCGGACCGACGTCGGCCCCTTCGACGTCGCCGATGCGATCGACCTCGAGGACGACACGGTCGACGTCCGGGCGGCGCTGCTCCGACCGGCGGACGTCGCCCGACGGCTGTTCCCGTCGGTCCCGCTCGATGCGGCCGCGGCGAAGGACCTCTCGGACGGCAAACGCGTCGCCGCCGACCACCCCGACACCGACGGGCCCGTCGCCGCCGTCGCGGCCGCGGACGACCGGTTGGTCGGGCTCGTCTCGGTGCGACGCGGTCAGCTCCGGGTGATCACGAACTTCCCGACCGCCGAGACGGGGGCGCGCTCGTGATCGAGTGGTTCATGTGGGTGCAGCTGGTCCTCGCCGTCTTCGTGGGGCTGTTCGCCGTGGTCGTCGGGTTCATCGGCTGGAAGCCGAACGACTACACCGTCGGGGCGCTCGCCCTCATCGAGGTGCTCCTGCTCGCACAGGGCGTCGTCTCGCTCGTGCTGCCGGCAGTGGGCAGCCCGCCCGAGGGCAACGCGCTCGAGTTCGGCGTGTACGCGGTGTCGGTGTTGCTCGTGCCCCCGGCGACGATCGTCTGGGCGCTCATCGACCGCACACGCTGGAGCACGGTCGTCCTCGGCACCGGCGCGTTCACCGTCGCGGTGATGGTCTACCGCATGTACCAGATCTGGTTCACGCTGAACTGACCCGTCCTCTGGCGTCACCGGGCGTCGGTAGACTCTCTGCAATGGCGAACAGATCCTCCCTCGCGACCGGCATCGGCCGCGTCCTCATCGCGGTCTACGGCATCCTCGCCCTGGCGGCGACCGGTCGCAGCGTGGTGCAGATCATCGAGAAGTTCTCCTTCGCGCCGTTCGCCTACACGCTGAGCGCCGTCGCCGCCGTCGTCTACATCGTCGCGATGATCGCGCTGATCGTCCCCGGCCGTGCCTGGTACCGCGTCGCCTGCGTGACCATCGGCTTCGAGACGGCCGGCGTGCTCGTCATCGGCACGCTCTCCCTCGTCGACCGCCAGCTCTTCCCAGACGACACCATCTGGTCGTACTACGGCCTCGGGTACGCCTTCGCGCCGCTCGTGCTGCCGATCGCCGGCCTCTGGTGGCTCCGCAAGCACCACCGCGTCGCCGCCGGTGCCGCTCCCGCACGGTCCGTCACCGCGACCGACCAGGGGGCGTAGCCGTGCAGTTCTACGACGACGTCGCCGACGTCGCGCAGGGCTTCGGCCCGAGCGCGGTCACGATCGGCAAGTTCGACGGCGTGCACGTCGGCCACCGCGCGGTCATCGCGCACCTCGAACGCGCCGCGCGTGAGCAGGGCCTCGTGTCGACCGTCGTCACGTTCGACCGGCACCCGCTCAGCGTCATCGACCCCGAACGCGTCCCGCCGGCGCTGACGAGCACCGCGCAGCGTCGGGAACTCCTCGACGCAGCGGGGGTCGACGCCACGCTGCTGCTCCGGTTCGACCAGGACCTGCAGTCCAAGGCACCCGAGGCCTTCGTGTCCGAGATCCTCGTCGACACGTTGCACGCCCGGCTCGTGTTCGTCGGCAGTGACTTCCGGTTCGGCGCCAAGGGCGCGGGCGACGTGACGCTGCTCCGCGCCCTGGGGGAGCAGCACGGCTTCACCGTCGAGCTCATCGACGACGTCGACCTGATCGACGACGTGCGTCCCGACGGCGAACGACGCGTTTCTTCGACCTGGATCCGTGAGCTCCTCGGCGTCGGCCGGGTGGCCGAGGCGGCACGACTGCTCGGTCGCGAGCACGCGGTGCGCAGCACCGTCGTCCACGGTAACCAGCGCGGTCGGGCGATGGGGTACCCCACGGCGAACCTCGATCCGTCCTGCGAGGGCTTCGTCCCGGCCGACGGCGTGTACGCAGCGCGGGTCCTGCACGAGGGAACGGTCTACCCAGCCGCCGTGTCGGTGGGGAACAACCCGACCTTCGAGGGCGTGCCGGCGAAGCAGATCGAGGCGCACCTGCTCGACGTCGACATCGACCTCTACGGTGACACCATCTCGGTGCTCTTCGTGTCGTACGTGCGGGGGATGGTGAAGTTCTCGTCGATGGACGACCTCGCCACCCAGATGCGGCAGGACGACCTCGACATCCGACTGCTGCTCGGGCTGCCCGCGCCGGTCTGACCCGCTGCCCTCGCGCACGACGACGCCCGCTCCTGACGACCTCCGTGCACGACGACGCCCCCTGGACCAGGTCCGGGGGGCGTCGTCGTGGTGGCGGTGCCGCAGCGGTCGCCGCCGCTGCCGGACCGCCCGGGTCAGCTGCCGAGGGCGTCGAGCCAGATGCGCCGTGCGTCGAGCGCTTCCTGCGCGTCCTTGATCTTCCGGGCGTCGCCGGAGGCCTGCGCCTCGGTCAGCTCGGCCTCGAGCTTGCCGATGGCGTCCTCGAGCTGGCTCGCGAGACCGGTCTGCCGCGCCTTGCGCTCCGGGTCGGACGCCTTCCAGTGCTGGTCCTCGAGGCTGCGGACGTGGTCCTCGATCGCGCGGAGACGGTCCTCGATGCGACGGACGTCACCGCGGGGGACCTTGCCGATCTCGTCCCAGCGGCGCTGGATGCCGGTCAGGGTCCTGCGGGCCGAGACCCGGTCGGTCGCCTGCAGCAGCGGCTCGGCCTCGGTGAGGAGCGCCTGCTTCGCCTCGAGGTTGCCGACGTACTCCTCGTTCTCGGCGGCCATGTCGGCGTGCCGCTGCTCGAACAGCACGTCACCGGCGGCCTTGAACCGTGCCCAGAGTGCGTCGTCGTGGCGCTTGCCGGCGCGACCGGCCTGCTTCCAGTCGTCGAGGAGCTCGCGGTAGGCCGGGATCGCGTCGGAGCCGCGGGACGCCAGGGCCTCGGCGCGCTGCACGAGCTCCTGCTTGCGGGTGCGGGCGTCGCGGTGCTGGGCGTCGAGCTCCGAGTAGAAGGCCCGACGGTGCTGGTCGACCGTGGAGCGGGCCGCACGGAACCGCTTCCAGAGGTCGTTCGCGTCGTTCTTCGGGATGCGGGGGCCGTCGTGCTGGTGCTGCTGCCAACGGGCGAAGACGTCGTCGAGCTGCGCGGTGATCTGCTTCCACTGCGCGCGCGCCGGGTCGACGGCGGCCAGTGCCTCGGCCTCCTCGACCAGGGCGGTGCGGTGCGCGAGCGCGTCCTGCAACGCCTGCTGTGCCTGCTCCGCCTGTTCCTTGGTGAGCGAGCCGACCTGCTCGGAGAGCGCGTCCACCCGGGTCTCGAGCGACTTGAGGTCGCCGACGACCCGCGCCTCGGTCACCTGGGCGCGGAGGTGCTCGACGGTCCGGGCGACGTCGTTCGCCGAGGCCCCGCGCTGGACGCGCTGCTCGGCGATCTTCACCTGGCCCTCGAGGTCGGCGTACTTCCGCGCGAAGTAGGCGAGTGCCTCGTCCGGCGTCGCGTCCGGGTACTCACCGACGGTCCGCTCGGTGTCCTCGTACCGGACGTAGACCGTCCCGTTCTCGTCGACCCGCCCCCAGGTCGTTGCTTCGTCAGATCCCACAGGTCTCGCCTCGATCGTGGTCGTGCATCGCCGACGTCACCGTCGGCATGGTCAGGTCGTCAGCCTATTGCACGGGAGCGCCCCGGGTCAGTCTGACCGGACGCGCTGTGGACTACTGCGCCCTCGCGATCGTCGCGCCGGTGATGGTCGTCGCCACCTTGGGCTCCCCGGTGCCGTCGGAGCCGGGGGAGGCGATGCCCTTCGAGGTGATCTGCGACTCGAGTCGGTCGAGCCCGCTCGTCACCTTGCCGACGACCGTGTAGCCGCCCGTCGAGCCGTCGAGGGTGGTGTCGCCGTAGACGATGAAGAACTGCGTGCTCTGCGACGACGGAGACGACCCGCGGGCGATCGCGATCGTGCCCTCCTCGTACTCGCCGTCGCTCGGCACGTTCTCGAGCGGGCCGTACTCGAACCCGGCGTCGCCGGTGCCGTCGCCGTTCGCCGACCCGCACTGCAGGAAGCGGAAGCCGTCGCTGTCGGCGAGGCGGTGGCAGGTCGTGCCGTTGTAGAACTGGTCGCGGATGAGCTGGATCTCGACGCTGGCCGCCTGCGGCGCCTTCGCCCCGTCGAGCTCGATGCCGAGGTCGACGTCCTTGTTCAGGGTCAGCGTGCCCGTCCACGTCGCGCCGTCGGCGATGGACCTGCTCGGCACCTTCCCCGTGTTGCCGGTCGCTTCCGCGGTCGGCGTCGCGCTCGTCGACGGCGACGCAGTGGAGCTCGGATCCGGGTCCGCTGCACGGTGGGCCCCCGCGAACGCGAGCTGCGAGCCGGTCGCCAGCGCGGCGACCACCACGAGCACGCCGACACCGACCACGTTGTCACGCACGCGCCGACGTCGTTGCCGGTCGTGCAGGCCCTGGCGGGCCTGGTAGAGACGGAGACGCTCACGTGCCTCGCGGTTGTCGCGGGCCTGGTTCTTCGGTGCCACGGTGCTGGTCGGACCTCTCGTCGAGTGTGCGACGAGCGTATCCGACGGGGTGCGGTGTCCAGCCTGGAGGCGCGGCGACGTCGGTGGAGCGGCCTACAGTTGGGTGCATGGCAGCGGACCGTTCGGGCATGCGCGCACCCACCACGGGTGGTCGCGCCGGGCTCGCGCAGGGCTCCGTCCCGCTGGCGGTCCGGATGCGGCCCACCAGCCTCGACGAGGTCGCCGGTCAGCAGCACCTGCTCGGCCGGGGCAGCCCGCTCGTGCAGCTCGCCACCGGCACACGCGAGAACCCGGGCGGGGTCTCGGTCATCCTCTGGGGTCCGCCCGGCACCGGCAAGACCACCCTCGCGCAGGCCATCGCCCGCCAGTCCGGCCGCGAGTTCGTCGAGCTCTCCGCGGTGACGGCGGGCGTCAAGGACGTGCGCGAGGTCATGGAGAAGGCGCTCACGCACCGCGACCTCTACGGCTCCACCACCGTCCTGTTCCTCGACGAGATCCACCGCTTCAGCAAGGCGCAGCAGGACGCCCTGCTCCCCGGTGTCGAGAACGGCTGGGTGATCCTCATCGCAGCGACCACCGAGAACCCCTCGTTCTCGGTCATCTCGCCGCTGCTGTCCCGCTCCCTCCTCCTGACGCTCAAGCCCCTCACCGACGAGGACCTCGGCATGCTCGTCGACCGTGCGGTCGAGGACCCGCGCGGGCTCGGCGGCTCGGTCGTGCTCGGCGACGACGCCCGCTCCGCCATCGTCCGGCTGTCCTCGGGCGATGCACGTCGCGCCCTCACCGCGCTCGAGGCGGCTGCCGCCTCCGCCATCGCCGCCCGGGGCGACGACGCCGCCGACGAGGACGCGCCGCTGGACGGCGTCGACACCGTCCCGCTCGTCGACGCCGACGTCGTCGCCGCGGCCGTCGACCGGGCCCTGCTCCGGTACGACCGGCAGGGCGACGAGCACTACGACGTCATCAGTGCCTTCATCAAGTCCGTGCGGGGGAGCGACGTCGACGCCGCGCTGCACTACCTGGCGCGCATGATCGAGGCCGGTGAGGACCCTCGCTTCATCGCACGACGCGTCATCATCTCCGCGTCCGAGGACATCGGCATGGCCGATCCGCAGGCACTGCCGATCGCGGTCGCGGCGGCACAGGCCGTGCAGCTCATCGGCATGCCGGAGGGGCGCATCCCGCTGGCCGAGGCCGTCGTCTACCTCGCCACGGCGCCGAAGTCGAACGCGGCGTACAACGGCGTGAACGCGGCGATGGCGGACGTCAAGGCCGGGCGGATGGGCGTCGTGCCGATGCACCTGCGTGACGCGCACTACCCGGGGGCGAAGCGGCTCGGGCACGGCAAGGGCTACGTCTACTCGCACGACGCCGAGCACGGGGTCGCCCAGCAGCAGTACCTGCCGGACGCCCTCGAGGGCACCGAGTACTACACGCCGACCGGCAACGGGTACGAGCGCGAGGTCGGGCCGCGGCTCGAGCGACTCCGGAAGATCACACGCGGCGAGTAGTGCTTCACCCGGGCCACGGATCCTGCTAACATTGCCGAGCCTACGTCCTGGTCCTCGCGTGCGGCTGCGCCGAGGACAGAGTCCCGCTCCGGCGGGACGGGGACAGAGGTTCGGACTGTAGCCGTCCGATCCCACAGGCTCATCCCTCTGGATCCCGTCGACGGGTCCGATCCCGCCCGTGTGCCTCGTGCCCGCGGACGAACGGTGCCCGTCGAGTCATTCAGTTCAGACAGAGAAAAGGACCCTGTGTCTACCAAGTCACGCACCCGCAGCAAGACCCGCCTCTCGCGCGCGCTCGGCATCCCGCTGACGCCGAAGGCGGCCCGCTACCTCGAGAAGCGCCCCTACGGCCCCGGTGAGCACGGCCGCACCCGCCGTCGCGCGGACAGCGACTACGCCGTCCGCCTCCGTGAGAAGCAGCGTCTGCGCGCCCAGTACGGCATCCGCGAGAAGCAGCTCCGCATCGTCTTCGAAGAGGCCCGCAAGACGAAGGGCCTGACCGGTGAGAACCTGGTCGAGCTCCTCGAGCAGCGCCTCGACGCCCTCGTGCTCCGTGCCGGCTTCGCCCGCACCACGGCGCAGGCGCGTCAGCTGATCGTGCACCGCCACATCCTCGTCGACGGCAAGCTCGTCGACCGCCCCTCCTTCCGCGTCAAGGAGGGCCAGATGATCCACGTCAAGCAGCGCTCCGAGTCGCTCGAGCCCCTCCAGGTCGCCGCCGCCGGTGGTCACCTCGAGGTGCTGCCGAAGGTCCCGGGCTACCTCGAGGTCGAGATCGAGAAGCTCCAGGCCCGCCTGGTCCGTCGCCCGAAGCGCGCCGAGGTCCCCGTGACCTGTGAAGTGCAGCTCGTCGTCGAGTACTACGCAGCTCGCTGATCCAGCGATCACCACGAACGGCGGGTCGTCCTCTCAGGGACGGCCCGCCGTTCGGCGTTCCCGCCCAGCGCCGTCGGTAAGATCGTCCCGGCACGCACCGCTCGCGTGCGCAGAGGGAGGGGCACCGTGAAGCAGCTGTTCTTCGTCGCCGTCGGCGTCGTCATCGGGTTCGCCGTGGCGCACCGGGTCGCAGACACCCCCGGCGGAGCACGCTTCTTCGCCGACGTGGACGCCCGCACGAAGGCCTTCACCGGTGCCGTCGCCGACGGTTACCGCTCCCGCGAGGCCGAGCTCCGCACCGACGCCTGACGTCGGTCGGACCCGTCCCTCCCGCCGAACACCGAAACCAGGAAGCACCATGCAGACCGCAGAGATCCGCCGCCGTTGGCTCCAGTTCTTCGGCGACCGTGGACACACCGTCGTCCCGTCCGCCTCGCTCGTCTCGGACGACCCGTCGCTCCTGTTCACGGTGGCCGGCATGGTGCCGTTCATCCCGTACCTCACGGGGCTGATCCCCGCGCCGTACCCCCGGGCGACGAGTGTGCAGAAGTGCATCCGCACGAACGACATCGAGGAGGTCGGCAAGACCCCTCGACACGGCACGTTCTTCCAGATGAACGGCAACTTCTCGTTCGGCGACTACTTCAAGGAGCAGGCGATCCGGTACGCCTGGGAGTTCCTGACGAGCGACGAGGCCGACGGCGGCCTCGGCTTCGCCGCGGACGACCTCTGGGTGACCGTCTACGAGGACGACGACGAGGCGATCGCCTATTGGAAGCAGCACTCCTCGCTGCCGGACGAGCGCATCCAGCGGCTCGGCAAGGACACGAACTACTGGTCGACCGGCCAGCCCGGTCCGGCCGGCCCCTGCTCGGAGATCTTCTTCGACCGCGGTCCGGAGTACGGCATCGACGGCGGACCCGCCACCGACGACGACCGCTACGTCGAGATCTGGAACCTCGTGTTCATGCAGTACCAGATCGCCGACGTCCGCTCGAAGTACGACTTCGAGATCACCGGCGAGCTGCCGAACAAGAACATCGACACCGGCATGGGGCTCGAGCGCGTCGCCTTCATCAAGCAGGGCGTCGACAACATGTACGAGATCGACCAGGTGCGCCCCGTCCTCGACCAGGCCGCTGTGATCTCGGGCCGGCAGTACGGCGCGGTGCACGAGGACGACGTCCGGATGCGTGTCATCGCGGACCACGTGCGCTCCTCGCTGATGCTCATCGCCGACGGTGTCAGCCCGTCGAACGAGGGCCGCGGCTACATCCTGCGTCGTCTGCTCCGCCGCACCGTCCGGGCGATGCGCCTGCTCGGCGTCGAGGGCGCGACCTTCCCGCAGCTCTTCCCGGCGTCCCGTGACGCCATGCGCGAGGCCTACCCGGAGGTGGCGAGCGACTACGACCGCATCGCGCGCATCGCCTACGCGGAGGAGGAGACCTTCCTCCGCACGCTCGCGCAGGGCACGACGATCCTCGACGTCGCCGTCGAGCGCGCCAAGCAGGACGGTGCCGCGGCCATCGGCGGCGACACCGCGTTCCTCCTGCACGACACGTTCGGCTTCCCGATCGACCTGACGATGGAGATGGCGGAGGAGGCCGGCGTGCACGTCGACCGCTCCGCGTTCGAGACGCTCATGTCCGAGCAGCGTGCGCGTGCGAAGGCGGACGCCAAGAGCAAGAAGACGGCCCTCGCCGACCTCAGCGTCTACAGCGCCTTCCGCGCGAAGGGCGAGACGGTCTTCCTCGGCTACGACGCGCTCGAGGCCGAGACCGACGTGCTCGGGATCATCGTCGGCGGCGTGAGCGTCGACCGGGCAGTGGCCGGCGACATCGCCGAGGTGATCCTCGGCGAGACCTCGCTGTACGCGGAGTCCGGCGGCCAGGACGCCGACCAGGGCTCGATCGTCGGCAACGGCTTCGACCTCGAGGTGCTCGACGTCCAGCGTCCGGTCGCCGGTCTCTGGAGCCACACCGTGCAGGTGCGCAGCGGCGAGGTCGGGGTCGGCGCACCCGCGACCACCGTCGTCGACGCCGAGTACCGGCGCGGCGCGACCCAGGCGCACTCGGCGACGCACCTCGTGAACGCCGCCCTCCGCGACATCCTCGGCCCCGAGGCGCTGCAGGCCGGTTCGTACAACAAGTCGGGCTACATGCGACTCGACTTCTCGTGGTCGCAGCCCGTGTCCGTCGAGACCCGCTCCGAGATCGAGGAGGTCGTGAACACCGCGATCCGCTCCGACCTCGAGGTCTCGACCCGCGTGCTCCCGCTCGACGAGGCGAAGTCGCTCGGGGCGCAGGCGCTGTTCGGCGAGAAGTACGGCGCCGAGGTCCGCATGGTCGACATCGGCGGCCCGTGGTCCCGCGAGCTCTGCGGTGGCACCCACGTCGCCTCCAGCGCGCAGGTCGGCCTCGTCAACCTGGTGGGGGAGTCGAGCGTCGGTTCGACCAACCGCCGCGTCGAGGCACTCGTCGGACTCGAGGGCTTCCGTGACCTCGCCGTCGAGCGGACGATCGTGTCGCAGCTCTCCAGCGCCCTGAAGGCCCCGCGCCAGGACCTCCCGACGCGCGTGCAGTCCCTGATGGAGGACCTCCGCACGGCGCAGAAGCGCATCGCCGAGTTCGAGTCCGCGAACCTGCAGCAGCGCGTCCCGACGATCGCGCGCCAGGCGCGGACCGTCGGTTCGACGACCGTGGTCGCGGAGACCGTCCAGGGGCTGCAGTCCGGCGACGACCTCCGCGCGCTCGCGACCGGCGTCCGCGGCCAGCTCGGTGACGACGCTGCCGTGGTCGTCCTCGGCGCGGTCGTGGCGGACAAGCCGGTCGTCATCGTCGCGACCAACGACGCCGCGCGGGCCGCCGGCGTGCAGGCGGGTCCGCTGGCGAAGGAGGCCGCAGCGGTCCTCGGTGGTGGGGGTGGCGGCAAGCCGGACCTCGCCCAGGGCGGTGGCACGGACGCCTCGGCGCTCCCGGCCGCACTGCGCGCCGTGACCGACCGGCTCGCGGGCTGACCGTGGGGATGCGGTCCGGGCGCCGGCTCGGCATCGATGTCGGGCGCGCTCGGATCGGCGTCGCGGTCTCCGACCGTGACGGCCTGCTGGCCACCCCGGTCGAGACCGTCCGCCGTGACGACGACACCGACCTGCGACGCATCGTCGAGCTCGCGGACGAGTACGACGCACTCGAGGTCGTCGTCGGGCTCCCGCTGTCGATGTCCGGCGGGGACACCCCGTCGACCGAGGACGCCCGGACGTTCGCGGCACGGATCGCCGAGCACCGCCCGGTCCGGATGGTCGACGAGCGGCTGTCCACGGTGACGGCCCAGCGCGGGCTCCACCAGGCCGGCCGGAACACGAAGAAGTCCCGGGCCGTGATCGACCAAGCGGCCGCTGTTATCATTCTGCAACACGCGCTCGACCACGAGCGTGCGTCCAGTGCCCCTCCCGGGGCCACGCTCCCCTGAACCGGCCCGCCCCCGAGCGGCCGCCCGGCACCGTCGCCCACGCGACGGCCGCAGGCGGAGTCCCATCTGAGAGACCAGAGGACCCGTTGGCAGACGACCTGGACTGGAACGCGATCATCGCGCCCGGCAACGACGCCGAGCGCCGGCGGACCACCGACCCTGTGGACCCTCCGGGGGACCGCGACGGTGATGCCCCGACGGAGCGCGTCCCCGAGCCGGAGCGGCCGATGTCGCGGCGCGAAGCACGCCAGGCCCGTGACGCCGCCGCCGCTCGTGGACAGGAACAGGATCGGGAACAGCCCCGGCCCGTGTCGGACGACGGTGCCCGCCCGGTCTCTCCGGCTGACGCCCCGGTCGCGACGAGCGCCGACGAACTCCACCCCGAGGTCCGCGCGCTCCTCACCGGCGAGGTCCAGCTCAACGACGCCGACCGTGCCGGGCTGCGCGAGCAGCCCGGCGAGGCGGCGGCGACCACGACCGGCGGGGGCGACGACGGTGCCGCGGGGGCGGGAGGCGACGGACGCGGGGGTCGCGGCGGCGGTGGGCGTTCCTCCAGGCCGCCACGCGAGCCGCGACCGAAGCGACGTCGCGGACCGCTGATCGCGGGGATCGTCATCGTGGCGCTCGTGCTCGTCGGCGGTGTCTCGGCCTACGCCTTCGCGGCGCCGAAGGTCCAGCAGCTCGTCGGGATGTTCAGCGGGGCGAAGGAGCCGGACGACTACACCGGCGACGGCACCTCGAAGGTGACCATCACGATCAAGCAGGGGGACATCGGCGAGGACGTCGCCAAGACGATGCAGCGCAGCGGCGTGGTCAAGGACTCGAAGGTCTTCTACAAGCTGCTGCTCGCGTCGCCGGACCTGCAGTTCCAGCCCGGGTCGTACGCCCTGAAGAAGAAGATGTCGTCGAAGGCGGCCCTCGAGGCGCTGCAGGACCCGGCGAACCGTGTGCAGGCGTCGATCGTGATTCCCGAGGGCACGGCGCTGCAGGACATCGAGGCCGGGATGGTCTCGAAGGCCGGACTCACCCAGGCCGAGGTGTCGGCTGCCGCTCAGGACGTGTCGGCGTACGGGCTGCCGGCCGGCGTCACGACGCTCGAGGGCTGGTTGTTCCCGGCGACGTACCCGATCAACCCGGACTGGACCGCGAAGCAGTACTTCCAGTCGATGGTCGACACCATGAAGCAGCACCTGCAGGCCGCCGGCGTCGCCGAGGCCGACCAGGAGCGGGTCATCGTGTTCGCCTCGCTCGTGCAGAAGGAGGCCGGTCTCGCTGCCGACTACCCGAAGGTCGCACGGGTGTTCCAGAACCGGCTCGACATCGGCATGCCGCTGCAGTCCGACGCGACCGTGGCGTACGGGACGGGCAACACCCACCGGGTGACGACCACCGACTCCGAACGCAACGACGCGGGGAACAAGTACAACACCTACGTGCACAAGGGCCTGCCCCCGGCACCGATCTCGAACCCGGGCGACATCGCGATCAACGCGGTCACGCACGAGGCGACGGGCAAGTGGCTGTACTTCGTGACCGTGGACCTGGAGACGGGGGAGACGGTGTTCTCCGACACGTACCAGCAGCACCTCGTCGCGGTCGACCAGTTCCAGGCGTGGCTGCGGGCGCACCCCGACTACCAGTAGACGTCGCACGCCGTGGGGCTGTGGGAGGATGGGCCCATGCTTCGTTGGTTGACCGCTGGTGAGTCCCACGGCCCCGAACTGATCGCGATGCTCGAGGGTCTGCCCGCGGGCGTGCCGGTGTCGTTCGAGGCCATCCGCGCCGACCTCGCCCGCCGCAAGCTCGGCTACGGCCGGGGTTCCCGGATGAAGTTCGAGCAGGACGAGCTGCACGTGTCCGGCGGAGTCCGGCACGGGTACTCGCTCGGCAGCCCGATCGCGATCCGCATCGGCAACACGGAGTGGCCGAAGTGGGTCGAGGTGATGAGCCCGGAGCCCGTCGAGGCGACCGAGATGTCCCGCGGCCGTTCGGCGCCGCTCACCCGTCCGCGTCCGGGGCACGCCGACCTGGTCGGCATGCAGAAGTACGGCTTCGACGAGGCGCGTCCGATCCTCGAGCGTGCATCCGCACGCGAGACCGCGGCCCGCGTCGCGCTCGGCGCCGTCGCGAAGTCGTTCCTCGCCGAACTCGGCATCCGCTCGGTCGCCCACACGCTGCAGGTCGGCACCGTGCGCGTGCCGGACGGCACCGCGCTGCCGGTGCCCGAGGACGTCGACCGCCTCGACGACGACCAGCTCCGCTGCTTCGACGCCGAGACCTCCGCCCGCATGGTCACCGAGGTCGAGGCCGCGAAGAAGGACGGCGACACGCTCGGCGGCGTCGTCGAGGTCCTCTTCTACGGCGTCCCGCCGGGGCTCGGCTCCCACGTGCAGTGGGACCGCCGTCTCGACGCCCGTCTCGCGGCGGCGATCATGGGCATCCAGGCGATCAAGGGCGTCGAGGTCGGCGACGGCTTCGCCACTGCAGCTCGCCGGGGCTCCGAGGCGCACGACGAGCTGTTCCGCGAGGACGGCGAGATCGTCCGTTCGACGGACCGCGCCGGCGGTACCGAGGGCGGCATGTCCACCGGCACCGTGCTGCGCGTCCGGGCGGGCATGAAGCCCATCGCGACCGTCCCGCACGCGCTGCACACCATCGACGTGACGACGGGCGAGGACGCCTCGGCGCACCACCAGCGCTCCGACGTCTGCGCGGTGCCGGCTGCCGGCGTCGTCGCCGAGGCGATGGTCGCGCTCGTGCTCGCCGACGCGGTGCTCGAGAAGTTCGGCGGCGACAACGTCGTCGAGACGAAGCGCAACCTCGACGCCTACCTCGCGTCCATCCCGGAGACCCTGCGCACCCGCCGCACCGAGGCCGCCGAGCACTCCACCGCGTGGTGAGCGCGCCAGTCGTCGTCATCGGGCCGATGGGTGCCGGCAAGTCGAGCGTCGGCAAGCGCGTGGCCAAGGCCCTCGGCGTGCCGTTCACCGACACCGACCGGGTGATCGCGCGCGAGCACGGTCCGATCCCCGGCATCTTCGCCGAGCGCGGCGAGCCCGCCTTCCGTGCACTCGAAGCTCGCGCGGTCCGCGATGCCGTGGCCACCGGGGGCGTCGTCGCGGTCGGCGGCGGCGCCGTCACGCACGCGGACACCCGCGACGCGCTGACCGGGGCGCGGATCGTCCTGCTGACCGTCTCGCCCGAGGCCGTCGCCGACCGCATCGCCGGGAGCGACCGACCCCTGCTCGCGGACGGCGGGATCGACGCCTGGCAGACCATCCTCGACGAGCGTGCCGCCACCTACGCGGAACTCGCGCACGCCGTCTTCGACACGTCCCGCCGTCCGATGTCCCGCGTCGTCGACGAGGTCGTCGCCTGGGTCCGCGGCGAGCAGGACACCCCCACTGAAGGAGCACCGTGACCGAGACGACCCTGCCCGCCGGCACCACCGAGATCCGCGTGGGCGGCGACGACGGGTACGTCGTGGCCGTCGGCAACGACCTGCTCGGCGCCGTGCCCGGGTTGCTCGGACCGCGCGTCGCGAAGGTGCTCGTCGTGCACGCCCCGACCCTCGGCGCGCGGGCGAACGAGCTGCGCGCCCTGCTCGTCGACGCTGGGCTCGAGGCCCTCATCGCGGAGGTCCCCGACGCCGAGGGGGCCAAGCGCGTCGAGGTCGCCGCGTTCTGCTGGCAGATCATGGGCCAGTCCGACTTCACCCGCACCGACGCCGTCATCGGCCTCGGCGGGGGTGCCGTGACCGACCTCGCCGGGTTCGTCGCCGCGACGTGGCTGCGCGGCGTGCCGTACCTCGCGATCCCGACGAGCGTGCTCGGCATGGTCGACGCGAGCGTCGGCGGGAAGACCGGGATCAACACGAACGAGGGCAAGAACCTCGTCGGGGCGTTCTACCCGCCCCGCGCCGTGGTCGCCGACCTCGACCTCGTCCGGACGCTCCCGCGCAACGAGATCCTCACCGGCTTCGCCGAGATCGTGAAGGCCGGCTTCATCGCCGTGCCCGAGATCCTGGACATCGTCGAGGCGGACGTCGCCCGCGTGACCGACCCGACGACGCCGGAGTTCCGCCGGGTCGTCGAACTCGCGATCGAGCTCAAGGCCCAGGTCGTGTCGGACGACTTCACCGAGCAGGGCCGTCGCGAGATCCTGAACTACGGCCACACGCTCGGGCACGCCATCGAGCACGCCGAGCGGTACCAGTGGCGGCACGGGGCGGCGGTCGCGGTCGGCATGGTGTTCGCCGCCGAACTCGCTCGCCTGACCGGACACCTCGACGACGCCACGGTCGACCGGCACCGGTCGATCCTCGATTCACTCGAGTTGCCGACGACCTACGGCATCGGTCGCTGGGAGGGGCTGCTCGCGACGATGCGGCGCGACAAGAAGGCCCGCGCCGGCATGCTCCGGTTCATCATCCTCGACGGGGTCGGCAAGCCGGTCACGTTGGAGGGGCCGGAGGACCACCTGCTGTTCACCGCCTACCAGGAGGTCGGCGTCTAGGTGGTCCAACCGATGTCTGAGGTCACGACGATCCTGTTCGTCTGCGTGCACAACGCCGGGCGGTCGCAGATGGCTGCCGGTTACGCGCGGGCGATCGGCGGCGACCGGGTGCGGGTGCTGTCCGGCGGCAGCGAGCCCGGCGATGCGATCAACCCGGCGGCGGTCGCGGTGATGGCCGAGGACGGGATCGACATCACGGGCGCCACCCCGCAGCTCCTGCTGACCGAGGACGTCCGTGCGTCGGACGCCGTCGTCACGATGGGGTGCGGGGACGCCTGCCCGGTGTTCCCCGGGAAGCGGTACGAGGACTGGGCGCTGCGGGACCCGGCCGGGCAGCCGATCGACGAGGTCCGGGCGATCCGGGACGACGTGCGGGCGCGCGTCCGGAGGTTGCTCGCCGATCTGCTCTCCGCCTGACGCCGGTCAGCGCAGGACGCGCCAGGTCCGGCGCCACCACCACTTCACGTGCATCGACACCGTGATGATGTTGGTGCGGCGGAACTCCGACCACTCCGTCAGCGTCGCGCCGTTCCGGAACGCGACCCGAGCATCCGGATCGTCCGGAACCTCGATGGGCCCGCGTCTCAACACGATCGTGCCTCCGTTCCCCGTGCGTCGTTCTGCGCGATCAGACCGGCGAGCTCCCGATCGTCCTCCGGCGCCCACCGTAGGTCGCGCATCGTCTGCAGCACAGCTCTCGAGATGTCGTATGCAGGGTCCTGAATCGCGACACCCACGGCCCAGGTGATCCGGGTCCAGGCGTGCGTCCGGTCGCTCGACTGCCGCGCCCGACGCGCGGCGGTCCAGCTCATGACCGCGGCGAACACCGCGGCGAGGGCGGCGATGAGGGCGTCGATCACTGCTGTCTCCATGGCACGAGCGTGACGCGGTGGAGGCGAGCGGAGGCGGTGCGCGTCCCGACCTGTGGATGGTGCGCCGTGCCTCCCGGTCGGTGCAGGAGTACCGGCGCCCGCAGGGTCCCAGGGCGGGGGAGCAGACTGACCCGGTGCCCACCCCGCCTCGTCTGAGCGACCTCGCCGGCTCCGCGCCGACGGACGCCGGGACCCTCCGCTCCCGCGGTCGCCGCTTCGCCGAACTGCTCCGCATCGCCCGCCGGCACGAGCTGCTGCCGTTCCGTCGGCTCGACTTCACGCACGACCCGGCCACCTCGGCGCTCCGTGCACGCCAGGCCGATCACCTCCGGCTGGCACTCGAGGAGGCCGGCGGCGGGTTCGTGAAGATGGGGCAGCTGCTCTCGACGCGGGACGACCTGCTCCCCGAGGAGTGGACCGAACAGCTCGCACACCTGCAGCGCAGCGTGGCCCCGGCTCCGGCCGACGCCGTCGCGGTCATGCTCGAGGAGGAGCTCGGGGCACCCGTCGACCAGGTGTTCCGGACCTTCGACCCGGTGCCGGTCGCCGCGGCCTCGATCGCCCAGGTGCACCGCGCGACACTGCAGGACGGGACGTCCGTCGCGGTGAAGGTGCAGCGTCCGGGCATCGACGCGGCCGTCCGTCGGGACGTGGACATCGCGCTCCGCGTCGTGCGGTTCCTGGCACGGACGAGCCTCGAGGCGCGGCAGGTCGGCGTCTCGGACGTCGCGCAGCAGTACGCCGACGACCTCGTGCGGCAGGTCGACTTCACCTCCGAGATGCGGAACCTCGCGGCCCTCCGGTCGGCGCAGGCCCGCAGCGCCCGGCCCGACGAGGTCGTGTTCCCGGAGCCGTACCGCGACCTGTCCGGACGCCGCGTGCTCGTGATGGAGTACCTGGAGGGCGACACGCTCAGCGCGCTCCGCGCCGCCCGGAGCGACCGCGACCTCGACACCCCGATGCGGGCGGTCCTGAACGCCTTCCTCCGGCAGGTCGTCTTCGACGGGATCTACCACGCGGACCTGCATCCGGGGAACGTCGTGCTCCTCGCCGACGGCCGGCCGGCGCTCATCGACTTCGGTTCGGTCGGCCGGCTCGACCCCGGCCTGCGCGAGCTCGTGCAGGAGCTCCTCGCCGGGTACATCCAGGACGACACGGCACGGATCGCGGACGCCGTGCTGCGGATGGCACCGGTGCGGGCTCCGGAGGACGAGCCGGACTTCCGCCGGGACATCGCCGCGTTCGTCGCGGACGAACTCGGACCGGGGGCGCGGATCGGCGTGGAGACCGTCGACGACGCGGTCGCGGTGTTCGGCCGGTACCGCCTGAAGCCGCCGCCGGACTTCGTCGCCGCTGCGCGGGCCCTCGCGATCTTCGAGGGGACGCTGCGCACGCTGGCACCGTCGTTCGACCTGCTCGAGGAGTCCCGCGGGCTCGCCCGGCAGCAGATCCGTGACCAGCTCCGACCACGGGCTGTGCGCGACCTCGCGGTGCGTGAGCTGTTCGGGCTCGTCTCGACGGTCCGTCGTCTGCCGCGCCGGGTGGACCGTATCGGCGAGGCCGTGGAGACCGGCAAGCTGACGGTCAACATCCGGCTGTTCTCGGACCGGCGCGACCGCCGGACGCTCGCGGGCGTGATCCGCCGCGTGCTGCTCGTGTTGCTCGGGGCGGGTGCCGGGGTGCTCGCGGTCGTGTACCTGGCGATGCCGGCCCGACCCACCGCGGTCATCTCGACCGCGGTGGCCGGCGGGCTGCTCGGCGGGACGGCGGTGGTGCTGCTGGTCTGGGCGGCGATCGACGCGGCCGCTGCGCGACGGCGGGAGTAGCCCGTCGGCTACACTCGTCCGGGGTCCAGCGCCCCGCGAGACCTTCACACATCAACACGAACGGGACATCGAACCTCATGGCCAGTACCACGGACATCAAGAACGGCGCCGTCCTCATCATCGACGGGCAGCTCTGGTCGGTCGTCGAGTTCCAGCACGTCAAGCCGGGCAAGGGCGGCGCGTTCGTCCGCACCAAGCTCAAGAACGTCGTCTCGGGCAAGGTCGTCGACCGCACCTTCAACGCCGGCGCGAAGATCGACACCGCGACCGTGGACCGTCGTGACTACCAGTACCTGTACCAGGACGGCGAGTCCTACGTGTTCATGGACACCGACACCTACGACCAGGTCCCGGTCTCCGAGACCGTCGTCGGCGACGCCAAGAACTACCTGCTCGAGTCGGCCATGGTCACCATCGCCATGAACGAGGGCAACCCGCTCTACATCGAGCTTCCGACGTCGATCGTGACCGAGGTCGAGACCGAGCCCGGCCTGCAGGGCGACCGCTCCTCCGGCGGCACCAAGGACGCGACCATCATCGCGACCGGTCACCGGATCCAGGTCCCGCTGTACCTCGAGAGCGGCACCACGGTGAAGATCGACACGCGTGACGGCAGCTTCCTCGGCCGCGTCAACTCCTAGGGCGCCGCTGTATGAGTGCCCGATCGAAGGCCCGCAAGCGCGCCCTCGACATGCTGTACGTGGCGGAGGTCCGCGAGCTGCCGATCGCGGACGTCCTCGCCACCGAGACCGTCCGTCACCTCGACCAGCCCGAGCGCGCCTCGAGCTGGGACTACGCGCGCCAGATCGTCACGGGCGTGGAGGACGACCGCGCTGACATCGACGAGGCGATCGTCGAGCACGCGCAGGGGTGGTCCATCGCCCGCATGCCGGTGCTCGACCGCTGCATCCTGCGGATGGCGATCTGGGAGCTCCGGTACAACCCGGAGGTGCCCGACGCCGTGGCGATCGCCGAGGCCGTCGAGCTGGCGCAGTCGCTGTCCACCGACGACTCGGCGAGCTTCGTGAACGGCGTCCTGGGCGCGGTCGCGGGCGGCCGTGCACCGTCCGGTCGGACGGTCGCAGGAGACCAGGAGTCCCGGTAGGGTTGACCACGTCAGCATCCTTTAAGTCCGTCCGGTGAGGCGGGGAAGGAGGTCGGCGTGGGCACCAGAACGGTCCTGCAACACACCGACATCACGCGTGCTCTGACACGCATCGCGCACGAGATCCTCGAGGCCAACCACGGCGCCTCGGACCTCGTGCTCCTGGGCATCCCGACACGTGGCGCCGTCCTGGCGGAGCGGCTCGACCGCGTCCTGGCCGACATCGAACCCGGGTGGACGGCCGGCGGCGAACGCGTCGGCACGCTCGACGTCACGATGCACCGGGACGACCTCGGGCACGGCATCGGTCGCGCTCCGCACCGGACGACGATCCCCGCGAGCGGCATCGACGGCAAGGTCGTGGTGCTCGTCGACGACGTCCTCTACTCCGGTCGTACCGTCCGGGCAGCGCTCGACGCCCTGCAGGGCATCGGGCGGCCCCGGGCGGTCCGGCTCGCGGTCCTGGTCGACCGCGGGCACCGCGAGCTGCCGATCCGCGCGGACCACGTCGGCAAGAACCTGCCGACGGCGTCCGACGAGCGGGTCACGCTGCGCCTGACCGAGACCGACGGCACCGACGAGGTCGTCATCGAGCAGCCCGAGCAGCCCGAGCAGCCCGAGCACTCCGGGCAGTCCGGACAGTCCGGGCAGCCCGAACAGTCCGCGCGGTCCGAGCAGCCCGCACCGGGGGTGGACGCGTGAAGCACCTCCTCTCCACCGCGGACCTCTCCCGCGACGAGGCCGTCCACGTGCTCGACGTCGCCGAGGAGATGGCCGAGGTCGCCACCCGCGAGGTCCGGAAGCTCCCCGCCCTCCGCGGCAAGACCGTCGTGAACCTGTTCTTCGAGGACTCGACCCGCACCCGGATCTCCTTCGAGGCCGCCGCCAAGCGCCTCTCCGCGGACGTCATCAACTTCGCCGCGAAGGGGTCGAGCGTGTCCAAGGGCGAGTCCCTCAAGGACACCGTGCAGACCCTCGGCGCGATGGGCATCGACGGCATCGTGATGCGCCACCCGGCTTCGGGCGCCCCGCGCGTCCTCGCCGAGGCGGACTGGATCGACGTCCCCGTGGTGAACGCCGGCGACGGGACGCACGAGCACCCGACGCAGGCCCTCCTCGACGCCTTCACGATGCGCCGCCGGCTGCACGGCAGCGCGAGCCGCGGGAAGGCCCTCGACGGCGTCCGCGTGACGATCGTCGGCGACGTCCTGCACAGCCGGGTCGCCCGGAGCAACGCCTGGTTGCTCCGCACCCTCGGCGCCGAGGTCACGTTCGCGGCACCGCCGACCCTGCTGCCCGCGGTCGAGCGTCCGTTCGGTGCCGCCGTGCACCACGACCTCGACGTCGCCCTCGCCGAGGACCCGGACGTCGTGATGCTCCTCCGCATCCAGCAGGAGCGGATGAACGACGCCTTCTTCCCGAACCCCCGCGAGTACACGCGGCACTTCGGGCTCACGGCGTCCCGTGCGGCGGCGCTGGCCGAGCGCACGCTGATCATGCACCCCGGCCCGATGAACCGTGGGCTCGAGATCGCCGGCGTCGCCGCCGACGACCCCCGCTCGACGGTCGTCGAACAGGTCGCGAACGGCGTGAGCGTCCGGATGGCCGTCCTCTACCTCGCCCTGACCGGTGACCACGAACCGAAGGAGTCCGTCGCATGACCGCCCACCTCATCCGCGGCGCGCAGCTGGTCGACGGCACGCGTGCCGACATCCGCCTGGAGGGACGGCGCATCGCCGCGGTCGGGTCCGGTCTCGACGCGGCCGGCGCCACGGTCGTCGACGCGGACGGTCTCATCGCCCTCCCCGGTCTCGTGGACCTCCACACCCACCTGCGCGAGCCGGGCGCCGAGGAGTCGGAGACGGTGCTCACCGGCTCGCGTGCCGCGGCCGCAGGCGGGTTCACCGCCGTGAACGCGATGGCGAACTCGTCACCGGTCGCCGACACCGCTGGCGTGGTCGAGCAGGTCCAGGCGCTCGGGGACGACGCCGGGTACGTCACGGTGCGGCCGATCGGCGCCGTCTCGCAGGGTCTGCAGGGCACGCACCTCTCCGAGATCGGGGCGATGGCGACGAGCCGCGCGAAGGTCCGGGTCTTCTCGGACGACGGCTCGTGCGTCGCAGACCCGCTGCTCATGCGACGGGCGCTCGAGTACATCAAGGGCTTCGGCGGGGTGCTCGCACAGCACGCGCAGGAGCCCCGCCTGACGATCGGCGCGCAGATGAACGAGGGCCGGCTGTCGTCGGAGCTCGGGCTCGCGGGCTGGCCCGCCGTCGCGGAAGAGGCGATCATCGCCCGCGACGTCCTGCTCGCCGACCACGTCGGTGCCCGGCTGCACGTCTGCCACGTCTCGACCGCCGGCAGCGTCGAGGTGATCCGGTGGGCGAAGTCCCGCGGCATCGACGTCACCGCCGAGGTCACGCCGCACCACCTGGTGCTGACCGAGGACCTCATCGCCGGGGTCGACGGTGCGCCCGGGTACGACGCCCGGTACAAGGTGAACCCGCCGCTGCGCTCCCGCGAGGACGTCGACGCCCTGCGCGCCGCCCTCGCCGACGGCACGATCGACATCGTCGCCACCGACCACGCGCCGCACACCGCCGAGGCGAAGTGCTGCGAGTGGCCCGCCGCCGCGAACGGCATGGTCGGGCTCGAGTCCGCGCTGAGCGTCGTGCACGCGGCCGTGGTCGAGAGCGGGCAGCTCGGCTGGGCTGACGTCGCCCGGGTGCTGTCCGAGGCGCCGGCGCGGATCGGGCAGGTCGAGGGCCACGGGCGGGGCGTCGTCGAGGGGGCCCCGGCCGAGCTCACGCTGTACGACCCGGCGGCGGTGCGCGAGTTCTCGGTCGACGACCTCCACGGCCAGTCGCAGAACTCGCCGTACCTCGGCATGCGGCTGCCCGGCCGGGTCGTCGCGACCTTCCACCACGGGTACCCGACGCTCCAGGACGGCGCCCTCGTCGACGCCGAGACGGTCGCGGCCGCGGCACGGACGGCGGCGACCGCATGAGCGGTGACGTGCTGCGCTGGCTGACCGGGGGAGTGGTCCTCGTCCTGGTGGCTGCGCTGTTCGTCGCGATGGCGCGCACCTGGCGGACGCGGGCCAGGCGCCAGGCGGAATCCGTGCCTCCCGTGCCGGTGCCCGCCGACCCGGGACCGCCGGCCGGGTCGTGGGACGGCTTCACCGTCGCGACGACCCGGGCCGACGAGCCCCTCGAACGGATCACGGCGGGTGGACTCGGCTTCCGGGGCCGCGGCGGCGTGACCGTGTACGACGCCGGGGTGGTCCTGCACCACGCCGGTGCCGCCGACCGGTGGATCGCCGCGACCGAGGTCCGCGGCGCCGACCGGGCGACCGCGGCCATCGACCGGGTGGTCGAACCCGGGGGACTGGTCCGTCTGCGATGGACGGCGACCGGCGCCGCAGGTGCGACGGACCTCGACACCTACTTCCGGTTCCCGGAGGGCGACCGAGCAGCGCTCGACGCCCTGCAGGGACTGATGACGACGCACGAGCACCCGCACCGAGCGGGCGAAGGGACGAACTGATGACACGCGAACGGGCCGTACTGGTCCTCGAGGACGGCACCCGCTACGACGGACGGGCGTACGGCGCCCGAGGCCGCACCCTGGGAGAGGTCGTCTTCGCCACCGGCATGACCGGGTACCAGGAGACGCTCACCGACCCGTCCTACGCCGGGCAGATCGTGGTGCAGACCGCGCCGCACATCGGCAACACCGGGGTGAACGACGAGGACCCGGAGTCCCGTCGCATCTGGGTCGCCGGCTACGTCGTGCGCGACCCCAGCCGCGTGGTGTCGAACCACCGGGCGAACGCGACCCTCGACGACCACCTGGTGCGCGACGGCATCGTCGGCATCTCGGGCATCGACACCCGCGCGCTGACCCGTCGGATCCGCGACGCGGGTGCGATGAAGGGCGGTGTGTTCAGCGGCGAGGACGCGGCGCTCGACCCCGAGGAGCAGCTGCTGCTCGTCCGCGAGCAGTCGGCGATGGCGGGCGCGAGCTTCTCGTCGATCGTGTCGACGCCGGAGACCTACGTGGTGCCGGCCGTCGGCGAGCAGATCGGCCGGCTCGCCGTGCTCGACCTCGGTGTGAAGGCGTCGACCACCCGCTACCTCGCCGAGCGCGGGTTCGAGGTGCACGTCGTGCCGCAGGACATCACCGCCGCCGAGCTGGCCGCGCTGGACCCGGACGCGCTCTTCTACTCGAACGGACCCGGTGACCCGGCCGCGAGCGACGACCAGGTGTCGCTGCTGCAGGAGTCGCTCAGGACCGGCCGGCCGTTCTTCGGCATCTGCTTCGGCAACCAGCTGCTCGGCCGTGCGCTCGGCTTCGGCACGTACAAGCTGCCGTTCGGCCACCGCGGCATCAACCAGCCGGTGCTCGACACCACGACCGGCAAGGTGGAGATCACGAGCCAGAACCACGGCTTCGCGGTCGACGCGCCCCTCGGCGAGGTCCTCGAGTCGCCCGCCGGCTTCGGCCGGGTCGAGGTGTCGCACTACTCACTCAACGACCAGGTCGTCGAGGGCCTCCGCGCGCTCGACGTCCCCGCGTTCAGCGTGCAGTACCACCCCGAGGCCGCCGCCGGTCCGCACGACTCCATGTACCTGTTCGACCGGTTCGCGGACCTGGTCCGGTCGCGCCGTGACGGGGAGCCGCTCGACGCGGCCACCGCCGACGCGACGACCCCCGCAGCAGACATCACCAAGGAAGCGAACTGATGCCCAAGCGCGCAGACATCAACTCCGTCCTCGTCATCGGCTCCGGCCCGATCGTCATCGGGCAGGCCGCCGAGTTCGACTACTCCGGCACCCAGGCGTGCCGCGTCCTCCGCTCCGAGGGCGTCCGCGTCATCCTCGTCAACCCGAACCCGGCGACGATCATGACCGACCCGGACTTCGCCGACGCGACGTACATCGAGCCGATCACGAGCGCCTCGCTCGAGGAGATCATCAAGATCGAGCGCCCCGACGCCGTGCTGCCGACCCTCGGCGGGCAGACGGCGCTGAACGCCGCCATCAAGCTCGACGCCGAGGGCATCCTCGACAAGTACGACGTCGAGCTCATCGGCGCGAAGGTCGACGCCATCCAGCGCGGTGAGGACCGCCAGCTCTTCAAGGAGCTCGTCCTCGAGTCCGGTGCCGACGTCGCCCGCAGCCACATCGCGCACACGCTCGACGAGGCCAAGGAGTACGCACAGGACCTCGGGTACCCGCTCGTCGTCCGGCCGTCCTTCACGATGGGTGGTCTCGGCTCCGGCTTCGCCTACAACGAGGAGGAACTCGTCCGCTTCGTGGGCGACGGCCTGCAGTCGTCGCCGACGACGGAGGTCCTGCTCGAGGAGTCGATCCTCGGGTGGAAGGAGTACGAGCTCGAGCTGATGCGGGACAACTACGACAACACCGTCGTGATCTGCTCGATCGAGAACGTCGACCCGGTCGGCGTGCACACCGGCGACTCGATCACCGTCGCCCCCGCGCTGACGCTGACCGACCGCGAGTACCAGAACATGCGGAACATCGGCATCGACATCATCCGTCGCGTCGGGGTCGACACCGGTGGCTGCAACATCCAGTTCGCGGTGGACCCGTCCAACGGCCGGCTCATCGTCATCGAGATGAACCCGCGCGTGTCCCGCTCGTCCGCGCTCGCGTCGAAGGCCACCGGGTTCCCGATCGCCAAGATCGCCGCGAAGCTCGCGATCGGGTACCGCCTCGACGAGATCGAGAACGACATCACGCGGGTGACGCCGGCGAGCTTCGAGCCGACGCTCGACTACGTCGTGGTGAAGACCCCGCGGTTCGCGTTCGAGAAGTTCCCGGCCGCCGACGCCACGCTGACCACGACCATGAAGAGCGTCGGCGAGGCGATGGCCATCGGCCGCAACTACGCCACGGCGCTGCAGAAGTCGCTGCGCTCGCTCGAGAAGCGCGGCTCGTCGTTCCACTGGGACACCCCGGCGGCCGAGCTCGACAAGGCCGCCCTGCTCGAGAAGTCGAAGACCCCGACCGACGGCCGCATCGTCACGGTGCAGCAGGCGCTCGTCGCCGGCGCCACCGCGGACGAGGTCTTCGAGGCCACGAAGATCGACCCGTGGTTCATCGACCAGATCGTCCTCATCAACGAGGTCGCGTCCGAGGTCGCCGCCGCCGAGACGCTCGACGCCGACACCTTGCGCAGGGCGAAGGAGCACGGCTTCAGCGACGCCCAGATCGCGTCGCTGCGCGGCATCTCCGAGCAGGAGGCCCGTGACGCCCGGCACGCCGAGGGCATCCGCCCGGTCTTCAAGACGGTCGACACCTGCGCCGGCGAGTTCCCGGCCCTCACGCCGTACCACTACTCGTCGTACGACACCGAGACCGAGGTCGTCCCGAGCGACCGCCGGAAGGTCGTCATCCTCGGCTCCGGCCCGAACCGCATCGGCCAGGGCGTCGAGTTCGACTACTCCTGCGTGCACGCGTCCTTCGCGCTGAGCGACGCCGGGTTCGAGACCATCATGATCAACTGCAACCCCGAGACGGTGAGCACCGACTACGACACCTCGGACCGGCTCTACTTCGAGCCGCTCACCACCGAGGACGTCCTCGAGGTGATCGAGGCCGAGGCGGCGTCCGGCGAGCTCGTCGGCGTCGTGGTGCAGCTCGGCGGTCAGACCGCACTGGGTCTGGCGAAGCCGCTCGAGGCCGCGGGCATCCCGATCCTCGGCACGACCCCGAGCGCGATCGACTCGGCCGAGGAGCGCGGGCAGTTCGCCGCGATCCTCGAGCAGGCCGGACTGCTCGCGCCGCGCAACGGCACCGCGCACGACCTCGAGAGCGCGACCGCGGTGGCCGAGGAGATCGGCTACCCGGTCCTCGTCCGCCCGTCGTTCGTGCTCGGCGGCCGCGGTATGGAGATCGTCTACGACCCGTCCGCCCTCGCCGACTACTTCGACCGGATGGCGGACCAGGCGATCATCGGCCCGGACCTGCCGCTCCTCGTCGACCGGTTCCTCGACGACGCCGTGGAGATCGACGTCGACGCGCTGTTCGACGGCGACCGGCTCTACATCGGCGGCATCATGGAGCACATCGAGGAGGCCGGCATCCACTCCGGCGACTCGGCCTGCACGCTCCCGCCGGTCGGACTCGGCAAGGCGGAGATCCGCGGCGTCGTCGAGGCGACCGAGCGCATCGCCCGCGGCATCGGTGTCCGGGGGCTGCTCAACGTGCAGTTCGCGATCGGCGCCGGCGTGCTCTACGTCCTCGAGGCGAACCCGCGTGCCAGCCGGACGGTCCCGTTCGTGTCGAAGGCGCTCGGCATCCCGCTCGCCAAGGCGGCCTCGCGCATCATGACCGGCACGTCCATCGACGCGCTCGTCACCGAGGGCCTGCTGCCCGAGCGCGACGGTTCCTCGGTGCCCGCGCAGGCGCCGGTCGCCGTCAAGGAGGCCGTGCTGCCCTTCCGCCGGTTCCGCACCCACGACGGCCAGGTCGTCGACTCGGTGCTCAGCCCGGAGATGCGCTCGACCGGCGAGGTCATGGGCATCGACCGCGACTTCCCGCGCGCGTTCCTCAAGTCGCAGGACGCCGCGTACGGCGGTCTGCCGACGAGCGGCACGGTGTTCGTGAGCGTCGCGGACACCGACAAGCGCCAGGTCGTCCTGCCGGTGCACCGCCTGCAGCAGCTCGGGTTCACCATCACCGCGACCGAGGGCACCGCCGAGGTGCTCCGCCGCAACGGCATCGAGGTGACCCTGGTCGGCAAGTACAGCGAGGGCGGCGAGAGCGTCGTCGACCTGCTCGCACGCGACGCGGTCGACATCGTCATCAACACCCCGTCCGGTGCGGCCGGTCGCGCGGACGGATACGAGATCCGCGCGGCGACGGTCGCGGCGGACAAGCCGCTGTTCACGACGATCGCGCAGCTCGGTGCGGCGGTCGCCGCGATCGAGACGATCGGCACGCCCCACTCGGTGCGCAGTCTGCAGGACTACGCGCTCGAGCGCGCGACCTGGTGACGGCGGACGTGTCGGGGACCCGGTCTGGAGGCACTCCCTCCTTCGGCGTCCGGCTCGCCGCCGCCATGGGGGAGCGTTCCCCCCTGTGCGTCGGCATCGACCCCCACGCCGACACCCTGGCGGCGTGGGGGCTCGGCCGCGACGAGGCCGGCCTGACGGCCTTCGGCGCGACCCTCGTGGACGCGGCCGCCGGCCGCGCCGCGATCGTGAAGCCGCAGATCGCCTTCTTCGAGGCCGCGGGGGTCGAGGGCTACCGTGCGCTCGACGCGACCCTGCGTCGTGCACGTGATGCGGGCCTCCTGGTCGTCGCCGACGTGAAGCGGGGCGACATCGGGTCCACCGGCGACGACTACGCGCTGGCGTGGCTGGACCGCGACGGGCCGTTCCGGGCGGACGCCATGACGGTGTCGCCGTACCTCGGGTACGGCTCCCTCGCGGGCACGGTCGACGTCGCGCGGGCGAACGGTGCCGGTGTGTTCGTGCTCGCCGCGACGAGCAACCCCGAGGCACGGGTGCTGCAGACGGCGGTGCTCGCCGAGGGCCCGCGTGCCGGGCGGACCGTCGCGGCCGGTATCGTCTCGGATGTGGCAGACGACAACCGGACCGCCGGCGAGCAGCCCCTCGGTGACGTCGGGCTCGTGCTCGGCGCCACCCTCGACCTCGCCGACTTCGGCATCGACGCAGACGCGATCGGCTCCGCGCCGGTGCTCGCGCCGGGCTTCGGCGCCCAGGGGGCCCGCATCGAGGACCTCCGCGCGCTGTACGGTGCACGGGCCGAGCAGGTGCTCGTGAGCGAGTCCCGCGGCCTGCTCACCGACGGCCCCGAGGGCGTCGCCGCGCTCGTGCAGGACCGTGCCGACCGCATCCGCACGGCACTGGGGGCGGCCGCGTGACGGCGGACACGACGGGAGCGACCGGCGGCGCGGACGACCGTGCCGACCTGCCCGCCCACCGCAACCCGCCGGAGGTCGACCGGGTCGCCGCGGCCCGCGCCGCCGTCGCGGCTCGCCGCGCCCGCGCCGCCGTGAAGGCCGACGTGGCGTCGGGGGAGCGCTCGGCGCTCGACGTCGCCCGCGCGGCGTGGTCGGACGAGGACGCCCCGGCGGAGAAGTCCCTGCGCGTGCGCGACCTGCTCACGAGCCTGCCGGGCATCGGTCCCGCGCGGGCCGACGCCGTGATGGGCGAGCTGCGCGTCGCGCCGTCGAAGCGCCTGGGCGGTCTCGGCTCCCGGCAGCGCACCGTGCTGGCCGACTGGCTCGCCGCGCGCGGCCGGAAGCGGAGCACCTCGAAGCTCGTCGTGCTCGCCGGCCCGACCGCCGTCGGCAAGGGCACCGTGAGCGCGTACATCCGCGAGCACTTCCCGGACGTGAACCTCAGCGTCTCCGCGACCACCCGGAAGCCCCGGCCCGGCGAGGTCGACGGCGTGCACTACTACTTCGTGGACGACGCCGAGTTCGACCGGATGATCCGCGACCGTGAGCTCCTCGAGTACGCGACCGTCCACAACTCCTACCGGTACGGCACCCCGCGCCCGCCCATCGACCGCGCGCTCGACGCCGGCGACAAGGTCATGCTCGAGATCGATCTGCAGGGCGCGCGGCAGGTGCGCGACGCCATGCCCGAGGCCGTCCTGGTGTTCCTGCTGCCCCCCACCTGGGAGGAACTGGTCCGCCGCCTGATCGGTCGTGGCACCGAGTCCGCCGAGGAGCAGGCGCGCCGGCTCGACACCGCGAAGGTCGAACTGGCCGCCCAGGACGAGTTCGACGTGCGGATCGTGAACTCAGATGTCGGCACGGCGGCACGGCAGGTCGTAGACTTGTTCACTGCGCCCTGACGGGCGCGTCCGCGTCCCGCGCACTCGCGCGGTCCGACGCCCGAAGACCGAGGAGAACCCCATGGCCAACCCCCAGGGCATCATCGACCCGCCCATCGACGACCTGCTCGCCAAGGTCGAGTCGAAGTACGCGCTCGTCATCTTCGCCTCCAAGCGCGCGCGCCAGATCAACGACTACTACGCCGACCTGCACGAGGGTTCGCTCTTCGACAACGTGGGCCCGCTGGTCGACTCGACGATCGACGACAAGCCGCTGTCCGTCGCGCTGCACGAGATCAACGAGGACAAGCTCACGGTCACCAAGCAGCAGCAGCCCTCCGACTGATCGCGGTGACGAGCACCAAGCTGCGCCTCTTCACGTCCGAGTCGGTGACGGAGGGGCACCCCGACAAGATCTGTGACCAGATCTCGGACACGATCCTCGACGCACTGCTCACGGTCGACCCGCACGCGCGCGTCGCCGTCGAGACGATGGTGACGACGGGCCTGGTGCACGTCGCCGGCGAGGTCACGACGTCCGGCTACGTGGAGATCCCGAAGCTCGTCCGTGACGTCATCACGGGGATCGGCTACAACTCGTCCGAGGTCTCCTTCGACGGCCGCACCTGCGGTGTCGAGGTGTCGATCGGCGCGCAGTCGCCGGACATCGCCCAGGGCGTCGACGAGTCGCTCGACAGCCGTTCCGGCACCGGGGTGGACCCGCTCGACCGCCAGGGCGCGGGTGACCAGGGCATCATGTTCGGCTTCGCGACGAACGAGACGCCCGAGTACATGCCCGTCGCGATCTGGCTCGCGCACCGCCTCGCGGAGCGGCTGGCCGAGGTCCGCAAGACGGGCGTGCTCGACTTCCTCCGCCCGGACGGCAAGACGCAGGTCACGGTGGGGTACGACGGCGTCGTGCCGAAGACCGTCGAGACCGTCGTGCTCTCCACGCAGCACTCGCCGGCGGTGACGCTCGACGAGCTCACCGCGCAGATCACCGAGCACGTCATCCGTCCGGTGCTCGACCTCGTCGAACTGGACTCCTCGCACGTCGACGTGATCGTGAACCCCACCGGCCGGTTCGAGATCGGTGGCCCGCAGGGCGACGCCGGACTCACGGGCCGCAAGGTGATCGTCGACACGTACGGCGGGGCCTCCCGGCACGGTGGTGGCGCGTTCAGCGGCAAGGACCCGTCGAAGGTCGACCGTTCGGCGGCGTACGCGCTGCGCTGGGTCGCGAAGAACGCGGTCGCCGCGGGGCTCGCGGACCGACTCGAGGTGCAGGTCGCGTACGCGATCGGCCGTGCGAAGCCGGTCGGGCTGTACGTCGAGTCGTTCGGCACCGGGCACGTCGACGACGCCACGATCGAGGCCGCGATCCTGCAGGTGTTCGACCTGCGTCCGGCCGCGATCATCCGCGATCTCGACCTCCTCAAGCCGCGCTACGCGCAGACCGCCGCGTACGGCCACTTCGGCCGTGAGCTCCCCGGGTTCACCTGGGAGCAGCTCGACCGCGTCGAGGAACTCCGCGCCGCCGCAGGACTCGTCGCCGCCGCCGTCTAGGCACCGTGTGACCACCGTCGCGCGCGTCGTCCTCGACTCGCCGCTCCCGCAGTTGGACCGTCTGTTCGACTACCGGGTGCCGGCCGGGCTCGAGGACGACTGCGTGCCGGGGGTCCGGGTGAAGGTGCCGCTGCGCACCGGTGCACGGATGTCCGACGCGTACGTCGTCGAGGTGGTCTCCGAAGGGGACTGGCCGGGCGAGCTCAGCCCGGTCGAGCAGGTCGTGTCGCCCGTCCCGGTCCTCGCGCCGGAGGTCTGGCGGCTCGCCCGCGCCGTGGCCGACCGCGCTGCCGGAGTCGCCTCGGACGTGCTCCGACTGGCGGTGCCGCCCCGGCAGGTGCGCGCCGAGAAGGCCTGGCTGGCGCGGGACCCGGAGTGGTCGCCGCCGTCGGTCGTCGCACCGCCCGTCACCGGGTACGCCGAGGGCGTCCTGGAGGCGCTGGTCACCGACCGCGGGCGCGCTGCGGTCGCCGCGGTGCCGCACCCGGTGGCGCTCACCCCGGTCGCGCAGGGCACCCCGGCCGATGCCGCCGCCGAACCGGTGTGGGTGCCGGGTTGGGCAGCCACCGTCGCCCAGGCGGCAGCGCACGCCGTCGCCGCCGAGCGCTCCGCGGTCGTCGCCGTCCCCGACTTCCGCGACGTCACCGACCTCGAACGCGCCCTGCTCGCGGTGCTGCCGCCCGAGCGGGTCGTCCGGTTCGATGCCAAGCAGACGAACGGGCAACGTGCGAAGGCCCTCCTGCAGGCGCGCACGCACGCCGTCGTCGCGATCGGCAACCGCGCCGCCGTCTACGCGCCGGCCGCCGACCTCGGGCTCATCGCCATGTGGGACGACGGCGACGCCTCCTTCGCCGAGCCCCGGGCCCCGTACGTCCACGCCCGCGACGTCGCCCTCGTCCGCGCCGCGCAGTCCGGAGCCGCGCTCCTGTTCGTCTCGCACGCGCGGAGCACGGACGTGCAGCGGCTCGTCGAGCTGCACTGGCTGCAGGAGGTGGCCCCGCACCGGGTGCCCTCCCCGAAGGTGATCCCCACCGTGCAGCAGGTCGGTGCAGAGGGCTTCGCCGCGCAGGCCCGCATCCCGAGCACGGCGTGGCGCGCCGCCCGGGAGGCCAGCCAGCACGGACCGGTCCTCGTGCAGGTCGCGAGCCCAGGCTTCGGCACCGGGCTGGTCTGTGCCGAGTGCGGCGAACGAGCGCACTGCCGGATCTGCGGCGGGCCGCTGGGACAACCGCACCGCGGTGCGACGCCGCAGTGCCGGTTCTGCGGGGCGCTGGCGGTCGGCTTCCGGTGCCCGACGTGCGGCAACGGCACCGTGAAGCCCGTCGGGCAGGGAGCGCAACGGACCGCCGACGAACTCGGGCGCGCGTTCCCCGGCACGCGCATCGTCGTCGCGGACGGGTCCCGCCCGCTCGACGAGGTACCCGCCCGACCCGCCGTCGTCGTGGCGACCCGCGGCGCGGAGCCGTCCGTACCCGGGGGCTACGCCTGCGTGCTGCTGCTGGACGGGGAGCGGATGCTCGCGCGCGAAGGGCTCCGCGTGCAGGAGGACGTGCTGCGCTTCTGGACGAACGCCGCGGCGAAGGGCGCCCCGGGAGCGGAGGTCTACCTCGTCGGCATCGGCGGCAAGCTCGCAACCGCGATGGCCCTCTGGCGGCTGGACGGCCCCGCGCACGACGAACTCGCGGACCGGCGCGAACTGCACTTCCCGCCGGCGGTCCGCGTCGCGACCCTGACCGGCACCGACGAGGCCGTCACCGCCGCGGTGGACGCCCTCGACGGCCTGACAGCCGGCGCGGTGCTCGGGCCGGTGCCGGTGGCCGACGACGCCCTGCCCGGGACCGTCCGGTCGATCGTGCGCTTCCCGTACGCGCACGGCGCGCAGGTGGCGGCGACGCTGAAGGCCGAGGTGATCCGGCGCTCGTCGACCCGCCGCGTGCTGCCGGGCGGCAACCGCCGTCGTGCGGCACCCGCGCTCCGGGTGCGTCTGGACGACGCCGAGCCCTTCACCGAGGTCTGACCGCGCCCGGGCCCGCTGCCGTGGAGACGGAGAACGACGTCCCCGCTGTCGTACGACAGCGGGGACGTCGTTCGTCGTCGAGGACCGGGCGTGGCGTCAGGCCCCGACCGGACGTCGACGCTCGCGCGGGAAGACGATGCCGAGCGCGACCATGCCGACGGCGAGCACGAGGTGCAGCCAGTTGTCAGCGCTGTTCAGCGGCACGAAGTTCGCGCCGGAGTCGTGGCCCGCGGTGAACAGGCCGTAGATCCAGAGCACGAAGTACACGACGCCGCCGATGACGAGGTACATGCGCGACCCCGAAGCCCGGTTCGCCGCGAGGAGCCCGACGACGCCGAACAGCAGGTGCACGATGTTGTGCAGGACCGACACCTGGAAGACACCGAGCAGCATCGCCATCGAGTCGTGTCCCGCCCCGGCCAGGTCGCCGGTCGTCAGGCCCGGGATGAACCCGGCGATCCCGACGAGCAGGAAGACGATCCCGACGACGAGCGCGACCTTCTGGATGGAGGAACCGGCGTAGCGGTTGGTGGAGGTGGTGACGTCGCTCATGTCCCGCACGCTACCCAGCACCGTCACGGCGCGTTCCCAGTACGGTCCGGTGTCCGCGCACGGGGGACACCGCACCCGTGGGACGATGGAACCCATGCGCCTCGTCGTCGCCGGCAGCCCCGCTGCGGCCGTCCCCACCCTCCGCCGTCTCGCGGCGTCCGACCACGAGATCGCCGCCGTGCTCACCCGGCCACCCACCCCGCAGGGCCGCAAGCGCGTCCTGACGCCGACGCCGGTGGCGCAGACCGCCGTCGAGCTCGGCCTCCCGGTGATCGAGGCGGTCCGCGTGGACGATGCGGTCACCGCGCGGATCGCCGCGCTCGAGGTCGACCTCGGCGTCATCGTCGCCTACGGCGCGCTCCTCCGCCGCCCGGCGCTGGACGCCCCGCGGCTCGGCTGGATCAACCTCCACTTCTCGGACCTGCCGGCGTACCGCGGTGCCGCACCCGTGCAGCGTGCCGTGATGGCCGGCGACGCCCGCACCGCTGCGACGGTCTTCCAGCTCGTCGAGGCGCTCGACGCCGGCCCGGTCTTCGCGAGCGACCCGTACGACATCGACCCCGAGGCGACCGCCGGCGAGGTCCTCGCGGACATGGCCGAGCGCGGCGCCGACACGGTCCTCCGGGTCGTCGACGGCCTGGCGGCCGGCACCGCGGTCGCGCACGAGCAGACCGGCGAGCCGACGCTCGCGCCGAAGACCACCATCGAGGACGGTCGGACCGACTTCGCCGCGCCCGCCGCCGCCGTGCACGCCCACCTCCGCGGCGTGACGCCCGAGCCCGGCGCGTACGCCCACCTCGGCGAGACCCGCGTGAAGCTGCTCCGCAGCGCCCGGTCGGGAGGCGCGCCCTCCTCCGCCCCGTCCCTCGCGCCCGGCGCGCTCGGGCTCGTCGACGGGCGGCTGCTCGTCGGGACCGCCGACGAGCCGCTCGTCCTCACCGAGGTGCAACCGGCCGGGAAGAAGGCGATGGACGCCGCTGCGTGGGCCCGGGGCCTCGGCACCCTCGACGGGAAGGTCCTCTCGTGAGCGCGACCGGTCAGCGACCCGACGGACAGCGCAGCGGAGGTCAGCGGCGTGGCGGACAGCGCTCCGGTGGGCAGGGCCGTCGCGGTCCCCAGCGCCCCCGTGCGGTGAGCGCCCGACGCGTCGCCTTCGACGTCCTGCGTGCCGTGCAGGTCGACGACGCCTACGCGAACCTCCTCCTCCCGGCGCGCATCCGGCGTGCTGGCCTCGCCGCCCGCGACGCCGCGTTCGCCACCGAGCTGACCTACGGCACGATCCGGATGCTCGGGCGCTACGACGCCGTGATCGCCCTCGCCTCGGGCCGACGCCTCGACAACATCGAGTCCGACGTGCTCGACGTCCTCCGACTCGGGACGCACCAGCTCCTCGGGATGCGGACCGCCACGCACGCCGCCGTCTCCGCGACCGTCGAGCTCGCCCGCGAGGTCGGCGCCACCCGTGCGACGGGCTTCGTGAACGCCGTCCTCCGGAAGGTCGCCGCCCGCACCGACGCCGAGTGGGACGAGCCGATCACCGCGGGCCGCGGGGGAGACGCCCTGCTCGCGACGCGCTGGTCCCACCCCGCGTGGGTCGTGTCCGCACTGCGGGACGCCCTCGCGGCCGAGCGGTCCCGCGACGAGCTCGCCGCGCTGCTCGCCGCCGACAACGTCGCGCCGCGGGTGCAGCTCGTGGCGCTGCCGGGTCGCGCCACCGACGAGGACGTGCGGACCGCGACCGCCGCCTCGACCGATGCCGATGCCGATGCCGAGGCGGCGGACGACGACGCCGCCACCACCACCGATGCGGCGGACCGGACCGACGCCCCGGACGCGACCGACGACGGCAGCGCGGCGGACGACGCGTCCGACACCGCGCCTCCCGTTCCGTCCACCGTCGTGGTGGCGGACGCGAGTCCGGTCTCGCCGGTCGGCGTCCGCGGCATCGTCGGCGACCCCGCGCGGGTGCCGGGGGTGGCCGCCGGCCGGATGCGGGTGCAGGACGAGGGGTCGCAGCTCGCGGCCCTCGCGCTGAGCCGCTCGTCCGCCGTGCGGGCGGGGGAGCGGTGGCTCGACATGTGTGCCGGACCCGGCGGCAAGGCGGCGCTCCTCGCGGCCGAGGCCGAGCAGGGCGGCGCGACCCTCGTCGCGAACGAACTCGTTCCGGCGCGTGCCGGACTGGTGCGGAAGGCCCTCACCGGGTACGAGCGGACCGTGACCGTCGTCGAGGGCGACGGTCGGCGGTTCGGTCGGCCCGAGGACGAGCGCTTCGACCGGATCCTCCTCGACGCGCCGTGCACCGGCCTCGGCGCACTCCGGCGTCGACCCGAGGCACGGTGGCGGAAGCAGCCCGAGGACGTCCCCGAGCTCGCGGCGCTGCAGGCCGAGCTGCTCGACGCCGCGGTCCGCGCGCTCGCGCCGGGCGGCACGCTCGCCTACGTGACGTGCTCGCCGCACCTCGCGGAGACGCGTGGGCAGGTCGACGCGCTGATGGCACGGCACGGCGACGTCCTCGAGCAGCTCGACACCGCCGGTGTCCTGCGCGCCGTTGCGGCTCGGGACCCGCAGGTGGCGGACGGCCCGGTCGCGCAGCTCTGGCCCCACCGGATCGGCACGGACGCGATGTTCGTCGCCCTGTTCCGCCGCTCGGCCTGACGCCGGGGGTCGAGCGGCGCTCGGTAGGGTTGGCGGGTGACCATCCGCATCTCGCCGAGCATCCTGTCCGCCGACTTCGCGAACCTCGAGCGGGAGCTGCACCGCATCGAGAGCGCCGACCTCGTGCACGTCGACGTGATGGACAACCACTTCGTGCCGAACCTCACGCTGGGCCTGCCGATCGTGCAGCGCCTGCAGGAGGTCTCCCCGGTGCCGCTCGACGTGCACCTCATGATCACCGATGCCGACACGCAGGCACCGAAGTACGCCGAGACGGGTGCGTCGAGCGTCACGTTCCACTTCGAGACGGCGGACGACCCGGTGGCGACCGCTGCCGCGATCCGTTCGAACGGCGCCCGTGCGGCGGTCGCGGTGAAGCCGGGCACGCCGATCACGCAGGTCCTGCACCACCTCGACGCCTACGACATGATCCTGCTCATGACGGTCGAGCCGGGCTTCGGCGGCCAGTCGTTCATGCCGTCGGTGATGCCGAAGCTCGCCGACGCCCGCGCCGCGGTCGACGCCTCCGGGCTCGACGTCTGGCTCGAGGTCGACGGCGGCATCGCGGTGGACACCGTGCCCGAGGCCGTGCGGAGCGGTGCCGACACGCTCGTGGCGGGCTCCGCCGTCTACGGCGGCGAGCCGGCGCAGCGCATCGCGGACCTGCGCGAAGCGGCCGCGGCGGCCCGCGCGTGACCGCGGCGAGCGACGCGGCGGCGGCGGGGCGTGCCTCCCGTCCGGACGGTGCGTCGGACGCGGGCGCGCAGGACGGTAGCCTGGTCCCCGTGAAGACGTTCGACGACCTGTTCGCGGAGCTGACCGAGAAGGCGCGGACGCGCCCCGAGGGCTCCGGCACCGTCGCCGAACTGGACGCCGGCGTGCACCAGATCGGCAAGAAGATCGTGGAAGAGGCCGCCGAGGTCTGGATGGCGGCGGAGTACGAGGGCGACGAGCGCACCTCGGAGGAGATCTCGCAGCTGATCTACCACCTGCAGGTCCTCATGGTCGCGAAGGGGCTCACCCCGGCGGACGTCTGGCGACATCTGTAGGCAGCGCTGGCAGCGCCGATCGGCGCAGCAGCCACCTCCAGCCGTCACCGACCTCCACCAGAAAGCAGACCTGATGCTCCGCATCGCCGTGCCCAACAAGGGCTCGCTGTCCGAGACCGCCTCCGAGATGCTCAAGGAGGCCGGGTACGCCGGTCGCCGTGACCCGAAGGCGCTCCACCTGCTCGACGAGCGCAACGGCGTCGAGTTCTTCTTCCTGCGGCCGCGGGACATCGCGACGTACGTCGGCTCGGGTGCGCTCGACGTCGGCATCACCGGCCGCGACCTCCTGCTCGACTCCGGCTCGGCGGCACACGAGGTCGATGCGCTCGGGTTCGCCGACTCGACGTTCCGGTTCGCCGGCACACCCGGCCGGTTCACCGACCTGCAGGACCTCGACGGCGTGCGGGTGGCGACGAGCTACCCGGGCCTGGTCGGGGAGTTCCTCGCGCAGCACGGCGTCACCGCGACCCTCGTGAAGCTCGACGGTGCCGTGGAGAGCGCGGTCCGGCTCGGCGTCGCGGACGCGGTGGCCGACGTCGTGTCGACCGGCAGCACGCTCCGCGCGGCCGGCCTCGAGATCTTCGGCCCGGTCATCCTGGAGTCGACGGCGCTGCTCATCTCGACCGACGAGACCATCCCCGGCATCGACGTCCTCCGCCGTCGGCTGCAGGGCGTCCTGGTCGCCCGCGGCTACGTGATGCTCGACTACGACATCCCGACCGACCTGCTCGAGCAGGCGACCGCGGTGGCGTCCGGCATCGAGTCCCCGACGGTCTCCCCGCTGCACGGCCGCGACTGGTCGGCCGTGCGGGTGATGATCCCGCGCGAGGACGCCAACCTCATCATGGACGCGCTCTACGACCTCGGCGCCCGCGCGATCCTGGTCAGCCCGATCCACGCCGCGCGCCTGTGAGCACCCCGACGACGGGCACCCCCGCGGCGCAGGGCGGCGTGGCCGTGCGGGTCGTGCCGTGCCTCGACGTGCAAGGCGGCCGGGTCGTCAAGGGCGTCAACTTCCTCGACCTGCAGGACGCCGGCGACCCCGTCGAGCTCGCCGCCCGCTACTACGAGCAGGGCGCCGACGAGCTGACGTTCCTCGACGTCGGGGCCACGGTCGAGAACCGCGCCACGATGTACGAGACCGTCACCCGCACCGCCGAGCAGGTCTTCATCCCGCTCACGGTCGGCGGCGGCGTGCGGAGCGTCGACGACGTCTCGCGGCTGCAGCAGTGCGGCGCGGACAAGATCGGCGTGAACAGCGCCGCGATCGCCCGCCCCGCCCTGGTCGGCGAGATCGCGGACCGCTTCGGCGCGCAGGCGGTCGTGCTGTCGCTCGACGTCAAGCGCAGTGACCGGATGCCCTCGGGCTTCGTCGTCACGACGCACGGCGGCCGCACGGAATCCGACCTCGACGCCATCACGTGGGCCCGCGAGGGCGTGGAGCGCGGCGCCGGCGAACTGCTCGTCAACTCGATCGACGCGGACGGCACGAAGGAGGGGTTCGACCTCGACCTCATCGCCGCGGTCCGTGCGGTCTCCTCGGTGCCGGTGATCGGCTCCGGAGGCGCGGGGCGCGTCGACCACTTCGCCCCGGCCGTCGAGGCGGGCGCCGACGCGGTCCTCGCCGCCAGTGTCTTCCACCGCGGCGAGATGACCATCGGGGACGTCAAGGCCGCGCTGCGCGCGGCCGGGCACCCGGTCCGCTGACCCGCCGCCGTAGGCTAGGAGCCTCATGACCGACAGCACCAGCACCAGCACGGACGCGGTCCTCGACCGCGCACGGTTCGGGCTCGACGGGTTGCTCCCCGCCGTCGTGCAGGAGGAGTCCACGAAGGACGTCCTCATGCTCGGCTACATGGACCGGGAAGCCCTCCGCCGCACCCTCACGGAGGGGCGGGTGACCTTCTGGTCGCGATCCCGGCAGGAGTACTGGCGGAAGGGCGACACCTCCGGGCACGCCCAGTACGTCCGCGCTGCGGCGCTCGACTGCGACGACGACACGCTGCTCGTCACCGTGCAGCAGGTCGGCGCGGCGTGCCACACCGGCGCGCACCGCTGCTTCGACGTCGACCCGCTCGACCCGGTGACGGCGTCCGCGCCGTCCCCGGCGACGTCCGGTGCACCGTCGTCGACGGCACCGTCGTCGACCGGGGCGAGCACGGCAGTGGAGGAGACCCCGTGACGGCCGCGACCGGCTCGGAGCAGCCGCACACGACCTCCCGAGCGGAGTTCGACGCGCTCCTCGGTGACCACCGGGTCGTCCCCGTCGTGCGCGCGCTCTACGCGGACAGCGAGACGCCGGTCGGCGTCTACCGGAAGCTCGCCGACGGCCGACCCGGGTCCTTCCTGCTCGAGTCCGCGGGCCAGGGCGGACTCTGGTCGCGCTGGTCGTTCGTGGGCGTGCGCAGCTTCGGCGTGCTCACGCAGGACGGCGACCGCGCCGTGTGGGTGGACACCGGGATCCCCGCGTCGCGCGCCGTGGACTCGCTCGACGGAGCCCCGCTCGAGGTGCTCGGGCGCCTGCACGAGCGCTGGGCGACGCCGCGCATCCCCGGCACGCCGCCGCTCGTCGGCGGCACCGTCGGCTTCATCGGGTGGGAGGCCGTCCGGCAGCTCGAACACCTGCCCGACGTCCCGCCGTCGGACTTCACCGTGCCCGGGCAGGCACTCGCGTTCGTGTCCGAGCTCGCCGCGCTCGACCACCGCACCGGACTCGTGCTGCTCGTCGCGAGCGTCCTCGCCGACGGCACCGACGACGCCGACACGATGTGGGCGGACGCCCAGTCCCGGCTCGACCGCATGCAGGGCGACCTCGTGCAGCCGTCCGTCGCCACCGTGGCCGAGGCGTTCGACATCGCCGAGCCGACCCCGACGCACCGCTCGACGCCGGACGAGTACATGGCCGCCGTCACGCGGTCGAAGGACTTCATCCGCGACGGCGACGTGTTCCAGGTCGTCATCTCGCAGCGCTTCGACCACGAGGTCACCGCCGAACCGCTCGACGTCTACCGCGTGCTGCGGACGCTCAACCCGAGCCCGTACATGTACTTCCTGTCGCTCGCCGACACAGCGGGCGACCCCTACTGGATCGTCGGCGCCTCGCCCGAGGCCCTCGTGAAGGTGCAGGCCGGACGGGCCATCACGCACCCGATCGCAGGTTCCCGGCCCCGCGGCGCCACCCCGGAGGAGGACGTCCGGTTCGGCGAGGACCTGCTCGAGGACCCGAAGGAGCGCGCCGAGCACCTCATGCTCGTCGACCTGGCGCGCAACGACCTGCAGAAGGTGTGCGAGCCCGGCACGGTCGCCGTGACCGAGTTCATGACGGTCGAGCGGTTCAGTCACATCATGCACCTCGTGTCGAGCGTCGAGGGGGCCGTCCGTCCGGACGCGACCGCGATCGACGTCTTCCGGGCGACGTTCCCGGCCGGCACGCTCTCCGGGGCGCCGAAGCCGCGCGCGCTCGAGATCATCGACGAGCTCGAACCGGCGACCCGCGGTGCCTACGCGGGCGTCGTCGGGTACTTCGACTTCGCCGGGGACGCCGACCTCGCGATCGCCATCCGGACCGCCCTGATCCAGGACGGGGTCGCGCGGGTGCAGGCCGGTGCCGGGCTCGTCGCCGACTCGGACCCCGCGACCGAGCACGCCGAGGCCGTCAACAAGGCCGCGGCGCCGCTGCGCGCGGTGGCGACCGCCAACCGGATGCGCGAGGTGCGCCCGTGACGTCCCGCCGCTCCCGACCGCTCGTCGTCGTCGCGGGCCTCGCGGTCGCCGGGCTGATCATGCTCGCGTGGACGCAGACCTGGTTCATCGTGCACCTGCAGACCGGGTCCGCCGTCCGGTCCACGGTGGACGCCGACGGTGCCGCCGTCGTGCCGCAGTACACCGCGCTCGCCATCGCCAGCCTCGCGCTGTTCCTCGCGATGACCATCGCCGGGCCCGTCGTCCGGGTCGTGCTCGCCTGCATCGAGGTGCTGCTCGGCCTCGGGGTGGTCGCGACCGGCATCGTGGCGCTCACCGACCCGGTGGCCGCGGCGAAGAGCGCGGTGGGTGAGGTGGCCGGGGTCAGCGACCTCGGTGCCGTGCGCCGAGCGGTGTCGAGTGTGGACGTGTCCGGCTGGCCGGTGGTCGGCATCGTGGGCGGGGCCCTCGCGGTCGTGCTCGGGATCGTGGTGCTCGTCGTGCAGCGCTCGTGGCCGGGCCCGAGTCGGAAGTACGGCGCGGCGACGGCCGGGGCGCAGGCGCAGGCCCGTGCAGCGGCCCCCGTGCAGCGTGACGCCGTCGTCGACTGGGACGACCTCAGCGCCGGCGTCGACCCGACCGAGGTCGAGCCGGCCGCGGGCGGCGCGGCCGGGGGAGCCGCGCCGGACGACACGGTAGGATCGGATCGGCGCCGGTCAGACGACGACGCCGGAACAGAACGAGGAGCACCGTGAGCAACACTGAGCCCGCAGAACTCGGCGAAGGCCACTCGCCGGCAGCCTGGACCGCCGTCGTGATCATGCTGATCGGATTCGCGGCCGGCACGCTGTTCTTCTGGTTCGACCAGGCCTGGGGCGTCTGGGCCTCCGCTGCCGTGGTGGTCATCGGCCTCGTCGTCGGCGCGGTCATGAAGCGCGCGGGCTACGGCGTCGACGGCCCGAAGTTCGTCCCCAAGCACCACGGCGAGTAGGTCCCGCATGGCGAACGTGCTCGAGACCCTCGTCGCCGGTGCGCTCGAGGACGCCGCGGCCCGTCGCCTCGACCGTCCGTACGCGGACGTCGAGCGTGACCTCGACCGCGTCGCGTCCCCGCTCGACGCCCTCGACTTCCTGGCACCGGGCGACCGGGTGAAGATCCTCGCCGAGGTCAAGCGCGCCAGCCCGTCCCGCGGGTCGATGGCCGCCATCGAGGACCCGGCCGCCCTCGCCGCCGACTACGAGCGCGGTGGGGCGTCGACGATCAGCGTGCTCACCGAGGGGCGGAAGTTCCTCGGCAGCCTCGCCGACCTCGAGGCCGTGAAGGCCCGGGTCGGCGTGCCGGTGCTCCGCAAGGACTTCATCGCGGACCCGTACCAGGTGATCGAGGCGCGGGCGTCCGGCGCCGACCTCGTGCTGCTGATCGTCGCGGCGCTCGACCAGGCCCGCCTCGTCGAGCTGCACGCCCTGGCCGAGGAACTCGGCATGCGGGTCCTCGTCGAGGCACACTCCGCCGACGAGGTCGCACGTGGCCTCGACGCCGGCGCGCGGATCCTCGGCGTGAACGCCCGCGACCTGACCGACTTCTCGCTGGACCGCGACCTGTTCGGCTCCCTCGCCGACCGGATCCCCGACGGGGTCGTCCGCGTCGCCGAGTCGGCCGTCGCCGGTCCCGCCGACGTCGCGCACTACCGCAGCGCGGGTGCCGACGTCGTCCTGGTGGGTGAGGCGCTCGTCACGGGCGACGACCCCGCCGCCACCCTCGCGTCCTTCGTCGCCGCAGCGGACGGCCTCGGCCGTCCCCGCGGCTGAGCGACGCCCACCAGTCGTCCACCGGCCCCGCCGGCCGGAACGGCTCCGTCCCCGCCGACCGCACCGCGTCCCGCGCTCCGCGTCCGGCACCTCCCGGGAGACCCATCGTGACCTCACTCCGCGACCTGCAGGGCCCGTACTTCGGCGACTTCGGCGGACGCTTCGTCCCCGAGTCGCTCGTGCTCGCCCTCGACGAACTCGAAGCCGCCTTCCGCGAGGCCTGGGCCGACCCGGCCTTCCGCGAGGAGCTCGACACCCTCCAGCGCGACTACACCGGTCGTCCGTCGATCATCACCGAGGTGCCGCGGTTCGCGAAGCACGCCGGTGGCGCCCGGGTGATCCTCAAGCGCGAGGACCTCAACCACACCGGCTCGCACAAGATCAACAACGTGCTGGGCCAGGCGCTCGTGGCGAAGCGGCTCGGCAAGACCCGCCTGATCGCCGAGACCGGCGCCGGTCAGCACGGTGTCGCCACCGCCACCGCGGCGGCGCTGTTCGGCATGGACTGCGTCGTCTACATGGGCGCGGTCGACACCGAGCGCCAGGCCCTCAACGTCGCCCGGATGCGCCTGCTCGGCGCCGAGGTGATCCCGGTCGAGACGGGTTCGCGCACCCTGAAGGACGCGATCAACGACGCGCTCCGCGACTGGGTGGCGAACGTCGACTCGACGCACTACCTGCTCGGCACGGTCGCCGGCCCGCACCCGTTCCCGGAGATGGTCCGTGAGTTCCACAAGGTGATCGGCGAAGAGGCCCGGCAGCAGGTGCTCGACAAGGTCGGTCGGCTGCCGGACGCGGTCGCCGCGTGCGTCGGCGGCGGGTCGAACGCGATGGGCATCTTCGAGGCGTTCCTCGACGACGAGTCCGTCCGCCTGCACGGGTACGAGGCGGGCGGGGACGGCATCGAGACCGGGCGCCACGCCGCGAGCATCTCCCTCGGCCGCACCGGCGTGCTGCAGGGGACGATGTCGTACCTCATGCAGGACGAGGACGGCCAGACGATCGAGAGCCACAGCATCTCCGCCGGCCTCGACTACCCGAGCGTCGGCCCGGAGCACGCCTACCTCGCCTCGATCGGCCGCGCGACCTACGAGCCGATCACCGACGCCGAGGCCATGGAGGCCTTCCGCCTCCTCAGCCGCACCGAGGGCATCCTCCCCGCGATCGAGTCGTCGCACGCCCTGGCGGGCGCGATCAAGCTCGGCAAGGAGCTCGGCCCCGACGGCGTCATCCTGGTCAACCTCTCCGGACGTGGCGACAAGGACGTGGCGTCCGCGAGCCGGTACTTCGGGATCCTCGACGAGAACGCGGTGCAGCTGTGAGCACGGACGAACGGACGACGGGCCACTCCGTCGCGACCACCATCGACGCGGCGAACGCCGAGCGCGCCGGCGCCGTCGTCGGCTACCTGCCGGCCGGCTTCCCCGACGTGCAGACGAGCGTCGACGCCGCCGTCGCCCTCGCCGAGAACGGCGTGGACGTCATCGAGCTCGGCCTGCCGTACTCGGACCCGGTGATGGACGGCCCGGTCATCCAGCGCGCGGCCGAGGAGAGCCTGGCGAACGGGTTCAAGGTCGCGCAGGTCTTCGACGCGGTGCACGAGATCACCAGCCGCGCCGACGTCCCCGTCCTCGTGATGACGTACTGGAACCCGGTGCTCCGGTACGGCGTCGAGCGGTTCGCCGACGAACTCGTCGCCGCGGGCGCCTCCGGCCTCATCACGCCCGACCTCATCCCGGACGAGGGCGGCGCGTGGATCAGCGCGTCCGAGCGGACCGGCCTCGACCGGGTCTTCCTCGCCGCCCCGTCCTCCACCGACACCCGGATGCGCCAGGCGGTCGAGACGAGCCGCGGCTTCGTCTACGCGGTCTCCACGATGGGCGTCACCGGCGCCCGGGTCGGCGTCGACACCGCCGCGCGCACGGTCGTGTCCCGCCTGCGGGACGCGGGCGTCGAGCGCACCTGTGTCGGCCTCGGCATCTCGACGGCCGACCAGGTGGCCGAGGTGCTCGAGTACGCCGACGGCGCGATCGTCGGCTCCGCGTTCGTGCGCGCCCTCGCCGACCTGGGCGTGCAGGGTGTGGCGGACCGGGCGGCAGACCTCACGGCCGGCGCGCAGCGCCGCTGACGGTCCACCTGCCTCGTACAGGAGGCGCGGTGCAGGTGACCGACACCGGTCACCTGCACCGCGCCTGGCGTCCGTCGGGTCACGGTTCCCACAGGACCGTCCGCCGCGGTCCTGCCCACCCCTCTGCCCGCGCTACAGTGATCGGGGCCGACGCGTGCGTCGGCCGTCGGCCCAGCCAGCACCGAAAGGCGACAGCACCGCAATGGCCCTCCTGAGCATCCCGAGCCCGAGCACCGCGTGGCAGTACTTCGACCTGACCGCGTGGCTGCGTGACGTGTTCGGCTGGTCGTTGCCGCTCGACTTCCGCATCCACGCCTACGCGATCTGCATCCTGCTCGGGATCGTCGCGGCGGTCGTGCTCGCCAACCGTCGGCTCAACGCCCGGGGGGTCGAGCGCTGGATCATCATCGACATCGCGATCTGGGCGGTGCCGCTGGGCATCATCGGTGGACGGCTGTTCCACGTCTTCACCCACGTCAGCGACTACTTCGGTCCGGGCCGCGACCCGCTGAGCTTCCTCTACGTCTGGGAGGGCGGCCTCGCGATCTTCGGGGCGCTCATCCTCGGCTCCGTCGGCGCCTGGATCGGCTGCCGTCAGGTCGGCCTCCGCTTCACCTCGCTGATCGACGCGATCGCGCCGGGTGTGCTGCTCGCACAGGCGTTCGGTCGCCTCGGCAACTACTTCAACCACGAGCTGTTCGGCATGCCGACCAGCCTGCCGTGGGGGCTGCAGATCGAGTCGTCGAACGCGGCGTTCCCGAAGGGCCTGCCGGAGGGCACGCTGTTCCACCCGACGTTCCTCTACGAGATCATCTGGAACGTCTGCGGCGTCGTGGTGATCCTGCTGCTCGACAAGCGCTTCCGGCTGCAGTGGGGCAAGGTCATGGCCCTGTACCTGATCTGGTACGGCACCGGCCGCTCCGTGCTCGAGTCCATCCGCGTCGACACGAGCGAGACCTTCGCCGGCATCCGCACGAACGTCTGGATGGCCTTCGCCGCGATCCTGATCGGCATCATCGTCTTCCTCGTGCAGACGCGACGGCACACCGGCGCCGAGCCGAGCCCGTACCTGCCGGGTCGCGGGCCGCGCGCGAAGTCCGATGTAGACTCGGACGACACCTGGTCGGAACACGACGACGACGCCGCGGCGCCCGTCGAGGGCTCCGATCCGGTCCCGACCGCCGCTGGTCGAGCCTAGGGAAGCACCCCTCCCGCGTCGCCGGTCTCCGCCGGTGCCGACGACCAGCAGCCCAGAGCCGCACCACCTCCCTCCGGGTCCGCCACAAGCGGGCCGACACCTCGCACGCCGACGGGGCAACTCCCCGACGGTGGGCACGGGCACCAGTCCCGCCCGCTCGGGCGGAACGCACCACCGGGCCACCGCTGTCCCTGTTCCACTTCCTCGTGAGGACGGTTCCCCAATGGCGCTCCAGCCACCCCAGTCCCCGGCACCGCTCGTGCCGCCGCACCGTCGGTTCTCGGCCGTCCCGGACGCCGTCGGCATGTACGACCCGGCGAACGAGAAGGACGCCTGCGGGCTCGCGATGGTCGCGACCCTCCGCGGCACCGCCGGGCACGACATCGTCGACGCCGCGCTCGGTGCCCTGCGCAACCTCGAGCACCGCGGTGCCGTCGGTTCGGACGCCGGCACCGGTGACGGCGCGGGCATCCTCTGCCAGGTGCCGGACGCGTTCCTGCGCGACGAGGTGTCGTTCGAGCTGCCCGCCGCGGGGGAGTACGCCGTCGGCACGGCCTACCTGCCGCTCGACGACGACGCCCGGCACGCGGCCAAGGGCGCCGTCGAGCGCCTGGCGCGCGAGGAGGGCCTCAAGGTCCTCGGCTGGCGCGAGGTGCCCGTGCGCCCCGAGGTGCTCGGCACCCTGGCCCGTGCGGCGATGCCCGCGTTCGAGCAGCTGTTCGTCTCCTCGGTGCGTCACGACGTGCACGGCGCGTCGTGGAGCGGGATCGCCCTCGACCGGCAGACCTTCCGGCTCCGCAAGCGCGCGGAGCACGACACCGAGGTCTACTTCATGTCGCTGTCGAGCCGGACCATGGTCTACAAGGGCATGGTCACGACGCTCCAGCTCGAGCCGTTCTACCCCGACCTCTCCGACGAGCGCTTCGCGTCGAAGCTCGCGATCGTGCACTCGCGCTACTCCACGAACACGTTCCCGTCGTGGCCGCTCGCGCAGCCGTTCCGCACGCTCGCGCACAACGGCGAGATCAACACCGTGCGGGGCAACCGCAACTGGATGCGTGCCCGTCAGTCCCAGCTCGAGAGCGAGCTGCTCGGCGACGTCACGCCGCTGCTGCCGATCGTCAGCCCGGGCGCGAGTGACTCGGCCTCGTTCGACGAGGTCCTCGAGCTGCTCACCCTGACCGGTCGCTCGCTGCCGCACGCGGTGTCGATGATGGTTCCGGAGGCGTGGGAGAACCAGACCGGGATGGACCCGCAGCTCCGGGCCTTCTACGAGTACCACTCCATGCTCATGGAGCCGTGGGACGGCCCGGCCGCGATCACGTTCACCGACGGCTCGCTGGTCGGTGCGACGCTCGACCGCAACGGCCTGCGCCCCGGTCGGTTCCTGGTCACCGACGACGGCCTCATCGTGATGGGCTCGGAGACCGGCGTCATCGACGTCCCGGCCGGCAAGGTCGTGCGCAAGGGCCGCCTGCGTCCGGGCCGGATGTTCGTCGTGGACACCGAGGCCGGTCGCATCATCGAGGACGACGAGGTCAAGCGCGAGCTCGCGACCGCGGGCCCCTGGACCGAGTGGCTCGAGGAGGGCCGGATCAACCTCGGCGACCTGCCGGAGCGCGAGCACGTCGTGCACACGCCCGCGTCGGTCACCCGTCGGCAGCGTGCCTTCGGGTACACCGAGGAAGAGGTCCGCATCCTGCTGCGTCCGATGGCGCAGACCGGTGCGGAGCCCCTCGGTGCGATGGGCTCAGACACACCGATCGCGGTGCTGTCCCAGCGTCCGCGGCTGCTGTTCGACTACTTCACCCAGCAGTTCGCCCAGGTGACGAACCCGCCGTTGGACTCGATCCGCGAGCAGGTCATCACGTCGATGGGAATGGGCCTCGGTCCGGAGCGCAACCTGCTGTCGGCCGGCCCCGAGCACGCGAAGCAGATCACGCTCGACTTCCCGGTCATCGACAACGACGAGCTCGCGAAGATCCAGCACTTCGAGACCGCTTCGGGTCGGCACCTGACCGTCACGATCAAGGGCATGTACCGCGTCGACGCCGGCAAGAAGGCCATGCAGAAGCGCATCGCCGCCGTGTGCGACGAGGTCGACGCCGCGATCGAGTCGGGCAAGCAGTTCATCGTGCTGTCCGACCGTGACGGCACCGCCGAGCAGGCACCCGTCCCGAGCCTCCTGCTCCTCGCTGCGGTGCACCACCACCTCATCCGCACCGAGCAGCGGATGAAGGTCGGCCTGATCGTCGAGGCCGGCGATGTGCGCGAGGTCCACCACGTGGCGACCCTCATCGGGTACGGCGCGTCCGCGATCAACCCGTACCTGGCCATGGAGACCTGCGAGAACCTGGTCCGCCAGGGCATGATCAGCGGGATCACCCCGGAGCAGGCCGTCAAGAACGTGATCAAGGCGCTCGGCAAGGGCGTCCTGAAGATCATGTCGAAGATGGGCATCTCGACCGTGTCGAGCTACGCCGGCGCGCAGGCGTTCGAGGCCGTCGGCCTGAGTCAGGCGTTCGTCGACCGCTACTTCACCGGTACCTCGTCGATCCTCGGCGGCGTCGACATCGATGTGATCGCGAAGGAGAACGCCGAGCGTCACGCGCAGGCGTACCCGCAGGACGGTGCCGTGCTGTCCCACGAGCGGCTGCAGACCGGCGGCGAGTACCAGTGGCGCCGCGAGGGCCCGCCGCACCTGTTCAACCCGGACACGGTGTTCCGCCTGCAGCACGCGACGCGATCGCGCCGGTACGACATCTTCCGCGAGTACTCGAAGGCCGTGGACGACCAGTCCGAGGAGCTCATGACGCTCCGGGGGCTGTTCCGCTTCCGCGACGGCGTCCGCACGCCCGTCCCGCTGGACGAGGTCGAGTCGATCGAGTCCATCGTGAAGCGGTTCAACACCGGCGCGATGTCCTACGGCTCGATCTCGCAGGAGGCGCACGAGACCCTCGCGATCGCGATGAACCGGCTCGGCGCCCGCTCGAACACGGGCGAGGGCGGTGAGGACGTCGAGCGGCTGCTCGACCCCGAGCGTCGCAGCGCGATCAAGCAGGTGGCCTCTGGTCGGTTCGGCGTGACGAGCATGTACCTGACGCACGCCACCGACATCCAGCTGAAGATGGCGCAGGGTGCGAAACCGGGCGAGGGCGGCCAGCTCCCGCCGCAGAAGGTGTACCCGTGGGTCGCGCGCACCCGGCACGCGACCGCCGGCGTCGGCCTCATCTCGCCGCCGCCGCACCACGACATCTACTCGATCGAGGACCTCAAGCAGCTCATCTTCGACGTGAAGCGGGCGAACCCGTCGGCACGCGTCCACGTGAAGCTCGTCAGCCAGTCCGGCATCGGTGCGGTCGCGGCCGGCGTCACGAAGGCCCTCGCCGACGTGGTGCTCGTGTCCGGCCACGACGGCGGCACCGGCGCGAGCCCGCTGAACTCGCTCAAGCACGCCGGCACCCCGTGGGAGATCGGGCTGGCCGAGACGCAGCAGACCCTCATGCTGAACGGCATGCGCGACCGTGTGGTCGTGCAGGTCGACGGGCAGATGAAGACCGGACGCGACGTCGTCGTGGCCGCGCTGCTCGGTGCCGAGGAGTACGGCTTCGCCACCGCGCCGCTCGTGGTCGAGGGGTGCATCCTCATGCGGGTGTGCCACCTCGACACGTGCCCGGTCGGCGTCGCGACGCAGAACCCGGAGCTCCGCAAGCGCTTCACCGGCAAGCCCGAGTTCGTCGTGAACTTCTTCGAGTTCATCGCACAGGAGGTCCGTGAGCTCCTCGCCGAGCTCGGCTTCCGCACCCTCGACGAGGCGATCGGCCAGGCCGACGCGCTCGACGTCGACCGCGCGGTGGAGCACTGGAAGGCGTCGGGGCTCGACCTCGGCCCGGTGCTCGCCGGCCCGACGTTCGACCGCGACGAGCCGCGTCGCCACGTGCGCGAGCAGGACCACGAGCTCGACGAGCACTTCGACGTCCAGCTCATCCAGCAGACCGCCGACGTGCTCGAGCACGGCGGCTCGGTGACGCTCGACCTCCCGATCCGCAACACCGAGCGCGCCGTCGGCACCATGCTCGGGCACGAGGTCACCCTGCGCCACGGCGAGAACGGCCTGCCCGCCGGGTCGATCGACATCACCCTGCGCGGTTCCGCCGGTCAGTCGCTCGGAGCGTTCCTGCCGGCGGGCATCACGCTCCGCCTGGTCGGTGACAGCAACGACTACGTCGGCAAGGGCCTGTCCGGCGGCGCGATCGTGGTCCGCCCGGACTCCGAGTCGGCGTTCGACCCGGCCGAGAACGTCATCGCGGGCAACGTCATCGGCTACGGGGCGACGCAGGGCAGCATGTTCATCCGCGGGATCGTGGGCGAGCGGTTCCTCGTGCGCAACTCCGGAGCCACCGCCGTGGTCGAGGGCGTGGGCGACCACGCGCTCGAGTACATGACGGGCGGCCTCGCGCTGATCCTCGGCGAGACCGGCCGGAACCTCGGCGCCGGCATGTCCGGCGGGACGGCGTACGTCCGCGGGCTGCGCGAGGACCACGTGAACAGCGACGCCCTCGCGTCCGGCGAGCTCCGCCTGGAGCCGCTCGACAGCGCGGACGTCGAGATCGTCACGGACCTGCTGCGGCAGCACGAGGCCGAGACGGGGTCGACCCTCGCGGGCGACCTGCTCGCCTCGGGCGACCTCGGCGAGTTCGTGAAGGTGCTGCCGCGCGACTACGCGGCGGTGCTCGAGACCCGACAGCAGGCGGTGGACGAGGGGCTCGACCCCGACGGGACCGTCGTCTGGAACAGGATCCTGGAGGTAACTGGTGGCTGACCCCAAGGGCTTCTTGAAGGTGCAGGAGCGCGAGCTCCCGCCCCGCCGACCCGTGCCCGTGCGGCTCATGGACTGGAAAGAGGTCTACGAGCAGCAGGAGTCCGGCGCGCTCAAGCGGCAGGCCGGCCGGTGCATGGACTGCGGCGTGCCGTTCTGCCACCAGGGCTGCCCGCTCGGCAACCTCATCCCGGAGTGGAACGACCTGACGTGGCGCGGTGAGGGCCGCCAGGCGATCGAGCGGCTCCACGCGACGAACAACTTCCCGGAGTTCACGGGCAAGCTCTGCCCCGCCCCGTGCGAGGCCTCGTGCGTGCTGGGCATCAACCAGCCGCCGGTGACCATCAAGCAGGTCGAGGTCTCGATCATCGAGGACGCCTACAAGAACGGCTGGGTCACCCCGCACCCGCCGGAGCGCCTCACCGGCAAGACCGTCGCGGTCGTCGGCTCCGGCCCCGCCGGGCTCGCCGCCGCCCAGCAGCTCACGCGCGCCGGGCACACCGTCGCGGTCTACGAGCGTGACGACCGGATCGGCGGCCTGCTGCGCTACGGCATCCCGGACTTCAAGATGGAGAAGCGCCAGATCGACGCGCGCCTCGCCCAGATGCAGGCCGAGGGCACCCGCTTCCGTGCGGGCGTCGAGATCGGCGTGGACATCACCTGGGACGACCTGAAGTCCCGCTACGACGCGGTCGTCGTCGCGACCGGCGCCACGGTGCCGCGCGACCTGCCGATCCCCGGGCGTGACCTCGTGGGCGTGCACTACGCGATGGACTACCTCGTCCAGCAGAACAAGGCGAACGCCGGCACCACGGTCGACAACCAGATCACCGCGGAGGGCAAGCACGTCGTCGTGATCGGCGGCGGCGACACCGGCGCGGACTGCATCGGTACGGCGCACCGGCAGGGCGCGCTGAGCGTGACGAACCTGGCGATCGGCAAGCAGCCGCCGCTGGAGCGTCCGACCGAGCAGCCGTGGCCGATGTTCCCGACGGTGTTCGAGGTCACGAGCGCGCACGAGGAGGGCGGCGAGCGGCACTACCTCGCCTCCACCGTCGAGTTCCTCGGCAACGAGGCCGGCGAGGTCCGGGCGCTCCGGGTCGCGGAGACCGAGTACCTCGACGGTCGGCGTGTCCCGAAGAGCGGCACGGAGCGCGAGATCCCCGCGGACCTCGTCCTCATCGCGATGGGCTTCACCGGTCCGGAGACCGAGACGCTCGAGCCGCAGCTCGGCCTGCCGTCGACGGTGTCCGGCGCGGTCGCGCGCCAGGCCGACTACTCGACCAACGAGCCGGGCGTCTTCGTCGCCGGTGACGCCGGTCGTGGCCAGTCGCTGATCGTCTGGGCGATCGCCGAGGGCCGTGCCGCTGCCGCCAAGGTCGACGAGTACCTCGAGGGCTCCACGATCCTCCCGGCTCCCGTCAAGGCGACCGACCGCGCGATCGCCGTCTGATGGCCACCCACTCGTGAGCGTGAGGCCACCGGCACTCGGTAAGGTGCTGGTGGCCTCGCTTCGTTCCGCGCGGCCCCACGGCGCGGAAACCCAAGCACCATCCGAAACCACGAAGGAATCCATTGAGACGCGCAAAGATCGTTTCGACGCTCGGACCGGCAACGTCGGACTACGAGACCGTCAAGGAGATCATCGAAGCGGGCGTCGACGTCGCCCGCCTCAACCTCAGCCACGGTGACTACAGCGTCCACGAGGCCAACTACGAGAACGTCCGTCGCGCCGCCGAGGAGCTCGGCAAGCCGGTCGCGATCCTCGTCGACCTGCAGGGTCCGAAGATCCGGCTGGCGAAGTTCGCCGACGGCCCGCACGAGCTCGCGGTCGGTGACGTCTTCACGATCACGACCGAGGACGTCCCCGGCTCGAAGGAGATCTGCGGCACGACGTTCAAGGGCCTCCCGCAGGACGTCAAGCCCGGCGACCCGCTGCTCATCGACGACGGCCGCGTCCGCCTCCGCGTGCTCGACACCGACGGCGTGCGGGTCCGCACCGAGGTCGTCGTCGCCGGCACCGTGTCGAACAACAAGGGCATCAACCTGCCCGGTGTCGCCGTCAACGTCCCCGCGCTGAGCGAGAAGGACGAGGCGGACCTCCGCTGGGCGATCCGCCAGGGTGCCGACCTCATCGCGCTGTCGTTCGTGCGCAACGCCGCCGACGTCGACCGCGCCCACGAGATCATGGACGAGGAGGGCAAGCGCCTCCCCGTCATCGCCAAGGTCGAGAAGCCGCAGGCCGTCGACGCGCTCGAGGAGATCATCGACGCCTTCGACAGCATCATGGTCGCCCGTGGTGACCTCGGTGTGGAGCTCCCGCTCGAGGCCGTGCCGATCGTGCAGAAGCGCGCCGTCGAGCTGTCCCGCCGCATGGCGAAGCCGGTCATCGTCGCGACGCAGATGCTCGAGTCGATGATCTCGTCCCCGATCCCGACCCGCGCGGAGACCTCCGACGTCGCGAACGCCGTCCTCGACGGTGCGGACGCGGTCATGCTCTCGGGCGAGACCAGCGTCGGCGAGTACCCCGTGCAGACCGTCCGCACCATGGCCCGCATCGTCGAGTCCACCGAGGACCACGGCCTGGAGCGCATCGCGCCGCTCGGCACCAAGCCGCGCACCCTCGGCGGCGCGATCACGCTCGCCGCGGTGGAGATCGCGGAGTTCACCGAGGCGTCCTACCTCTGCGTGTTCACCGAGTCCGGGGACTCGGCGCGCCGCATGTCGCGCCTCCGCCACGGCCTGCCGATCATCGCGTTCACCCCGAACGAGGCGACCCGCCGGCGCATGGCGCTGACCTGGGGCGTCCGCTCGTTCCTCGTCGAGCGCAAGACGCACACCGACGAGCTCTTCTCGCAGGTGGACGACGTGCTCCTCGCGAACGGTCTCGCCGCCCCCGGCGACCGCGTCATCGTGACGGCCGGCTCGCCTCCCGGGCTCGAGGGCTCGACGAACGACCTGCGCGTGCACCGGGTGGGCGACGCCCACGCCGAGGCAGCGCCGGCCTACGTCCGGAGCTGACCGTACGGTCTGCGCACCACGGGGCGCGGACGGGAGGCACGGTGCACCACGCGCCGTCGGCTCCCGTCCGCGCCCCGTCGCGTTCCACCCCCACGGTGCGGTCCGCGCGCCGGTCCGGTCGGCGCACCACGCGCCGTGGAGTCGCCACCCGGGGTGGTGACCGGGCAGGATGACCGGTGTGAACCTCCAGGACGACACCCGGTCCGCTCCCACCGCAGCCGACGTCCGTCGGTGGCGGCGCTACCTCGCCGACGAGCGCGCAGAAGCCGCCGTCTACCGGAACCTCGCCGCACGCCGGTCGGGCGAGGAGCGTGAGATCCTCGCGGCCCTCGCCGAGGCGGAGGGCCGACACGAGCAGCACTGGGTCGACCTGCTCGGGAAGGACGTCGGGCGACCCCTGCGGGGCAGCCTGCGCACGCGGGTGCTCGCCGGGCTCGCGAAGCGGTTCGGCTCCGTCTTCGTGCTCGCGCTCATGCAGCGCGCCGAGGACCGGTCGCCCTACGCCGAGGACGCCGACGCGACCGCGCGGATGGCCGCCGACGAGCGGATCCACGGCGAGGTCGTCCGCGGGCTCGCGAACCGCGGCCGGATGCGCCTGTCGGGGACGTTCCGCGCGGCGGTGTTCGGGGCGAACGACGGCCTCGTGTCGAACCTGGCGCTCATCATCGGCATCAGCGCCTCCGGGGCGGACCGGCACTTCGTGCTGCTCAGCGGCATCGCCGGGCTGCTCGCCGGCGCGCTGTCGATGGGTGCGGGGGAGTACGTCTCGGTGCGGTCGCAGCGTGAGCTCCTCACGGCCTCGGCACCGCACCCCGAGGCCGGACGGGCCGTCGCCGACCTCGACGTCGACGCGAACGAGCTGGCACTCGTCTACCGGGCGCGGGGCATGGACGAGGACGCGGCGCGAGCCCATGCCGACGAGGTCCTCGGCGGCCGTGCGGTGACCGCAGCCGCGGAGGCGGACGACCACGAGGCGATCGGCAACGGCATGAGCGCGGCGGTGTCGAGCTTCTGCTTCTTCGCCTCGGGGGCGATCATCCCCGTGCTGCCGTACCTGTTCGGCCTCGAGGGGTGGGCCGCGATCGCACTGGCCGCCCTGCTCGTCGGGATCGCGCTGCTCGGCACGGGCGCGGTCGTGGGCGTGCTGAGTGGGGCGTCGCCGCTCCGTCGGGCGCTCCGGCAGCTCGCGATCGGGTTCGGCGCCGCGGCCGTGACCTACGGGCTGGGGCTGCTGTTCGGGACCGGCGCGGCGTAGCCGGACGGAGTGGCTCCACGGGGGCGGTGCGCTCGGGCCGCTCCGCTGTGACCTAGCGTCGGACCGCTGCGCGCGGGGGCAGGAGCAGGAGCGCTGCCGCGCCGACGACGATCAGCGCGATGCCCGAGAACACCATGAAGACGGTCAGCGCGAGACCGGGTGCCACGAGCACCACGATGCCGCCGAGCACGGACAGGATCCCACTGACGACCGTCGGGACCCGCGACGACCCGGGGTGCCCGACGAACCCGCCGACGAGCGCCGCGATGCCCTCGACGATGAAGCCGATGCCGGCCAGGAAGGCGTACACGACGAGCGGCACGGCGGGATCGAGCAGGGCCACGAGGCCGGCGAGACCGACGAGTGTGCCGACCACGCCCGAGGTCCAGCGCCACAGCGACGGCGTGCCGTGCCCGCGGACGGCTGCGACGACGCGCAGTGCGCCGGCGACGACGAGGTACACGCCGAAGAGCAGCGCGACGACGACGAGCGACGGGCGCGGCCAGGCGATCGCGACGATGCCGAGGACGATCGCGACGACGGCGGTGACGACCACGAACACACGGAACGTCCGGACGGCTCGAGAGTCCACGAGTACCCCTCCCTGTCGGACCTGCTGTCCCCGACGCTACCTGGCGGTCGCTCCGCGGTCCGGACGCCGTCCGTCCTGCGCGCCCGTTGTGCGCGCCGGTCGCCCGCGGACGGTCAGTCGGCCGGTCCAGCTGGCTCGGCGGGCTCGGCGTCGCGGGTGAGCACGAGGACGGTGACGTCGTCCTCGGCGCGCTCGGCGGCCCGGAGCCGGACCGTCTCCAGGAACGCCGCGGTGCTCCGTGCCCGGCGCAGGGTCTGTGCGAGGTCCCGGAGGGTGTCGACCGTGCCGTCGCCGAGGTCGAGCACACCGTCACTCGCCACGATCAGGGAGTCGCCGGGGGCGAGCACGAGGTGCCCGGCCGAGCGGGGAGTCCCGACGTGGTGCAGGCCGAGCGGGAGCCCGTGCGACCGGAGCATGCGCGCCGTGCCGCCGGCGGTCACGTGCACGGCGAGCCCGTGCCCGGCGTCGACCGTCTCGACCGCGCCGGTGTCGGTCGCCAGCCGCGCGTGGAAGAGCGTCGCGAACGCGTTCGCACGCCCGAGGTCCTCGCTGAGGGCCGGCTCGGCGTGCGCGACCGCGGTGAGCACGTCGGAGCTGCGGTGTTGGCGGAGCGCGGCGCGGATCCCGGCGGCGAGGAGGCCCGCGGGCTGCTCCTTGCCCATCACGTCGGCGAGGGTGAGCGAGAGGCGTCCGTCGACGACCGACCAGTCGTGCACGTCGCCGCTCACGTCGCCGTACGGCACCGTGACCGCCGCGATCCGGTAGCCGCGGAGGTCGACCGGTGCCGGGGCGAGCGCGGCGACGACGTCCTGCAGACGGTCGTTCCGGAGGCCCTGCGCGAGCGCACGCTCCGCCCACCGCCCGAAGTCGATGAGAGCCGCCTCGTCCTGCAGCGAGAAGGCGCGTGGCCGGTCGTCCATCAGGCAGAGGGTGCCGACGGGGATCCCACCCGGCAGCGTCAGGGGGACGCCGGCGTAGAACCGGATGCCGCGGCTCGTCACGCCGGGCAGGGCGGCGGTGCGCGGGTCGAGGGTCGTGTCGGGGACCACGGTCGGCTCCGGTCGCTGCACCGTGAGCTGGCAGAACGACCACTCGACGGGCCCGGTGGTCTGCTCGTCGGCGAGGTTCGGCGTCAGGGTGTGCAGCAGGTCGTCGTCGAGGACGTTGACGTAGGCGTAGGGCACGCCGAAGACCTCGCGGGCGATCCGGACGATCCGTTCGAAGCGTTCCCCCGGTGCCGCGTCGACCACGTCGAGCGCCGCGACGAGGGCCGCCCGTGCGGAGCCGCGGTCGTCGATGTCCATCCGTCACCTGCGCACCCTGATCCTCGGCCGGACCCTCCCGTGCGCGGAGGGTGGTCGCCGTCGTCCAGTGGAGCGCTGGTGGCGCGGGACGCGGTGTCGACCAACCTACTCGGCACCTCCGTGCAGACCCGGGACGAACCACCGGACCGACGTCGAACCAGCGTGGGGGCCTGGTTCGACGCCGGGTCCGTGGCCCGACGGGGTGTGCTGGTGACGCTCCCGCGTCAGGAACCGGTCGTCGGCGCCGGGGTGGGGGTGCCTCGGTCGGTCGGGGCTGCGGGCGGGGTGGGAGCGGAGTCGTCCTTGCCGTCCTTGCCGTCCTTGCCGTCCTTGCCGTCGGCGTGCGGCACGGGCGGGGCCGGCGGCGTCGGGGCGGATCCGTCGGCGGGTCCCGAGCCGCCGGGAGCCGGCAGGGCGACACACCCCGGGGCCGTTCCGGCAGCGGGTCCAGCGGGGGCCTTCCCGTCGGTCGGGGCCTTGCCGTCCGCGGGGCCCTTGCCGTCCGCCGGCGCCTTGCCGTCCGCCGGGCCGCCGGAGGGAGCACCCGACGGGGCTCCGGTGGGCGTGCCACTCGGTGCACCGCTCGGCGCGCCGGACGGTGCCGCCGCGGGCGTCGTCCCCGCACCGTCAGCCACCGCCGCGGTCACTCCGAGACCGCCGAGCAGCAGTGCGGCAGCCGCGGCCGATCCGATCCCGATGCGGCGGAGGGTGCGGCGGCGGTGGTCGTGTCGTTCGTCCTGCATGGTGTGTCTCCTTCGTCTGGCCGGACCCGGGCGGTCCGGCGACGAGGACGACGGTCGAGCTCGAATCTGAAGCAGGACTGAAGCACAGGGGATCTCCAGTCCGTTCCATGCTCCGTGATGGCGGAGCCGACCTACGGTGTCCGCCGTGACCGCACCCGCACGTATCCTCGTGGTCGAGGACGACGACTCCCTCCGCGCCGCCGTCGCGACGACCCTCCGTGCCGAGGGGTGGCTCGTGACCGAGGCTCCCGACGGCCGCGACATCGCCGCCGTGCTGGACCGGTGTGCGCCCGACCTCGTCCTGCTCGACTGGATGCTCCCCGGACCGAGCGGCATCCTGCTCGCCGCCCGCATCCGGGCGCGGTCGGACGCCGCCGTCGTGATGACGACCGCGCGCGACGAGCTCGACGACCGGCTCCGCGGGTTCGCCGAGGGCGCCGACGACTACGTCGTGAAGCCCTTCGCGATGGCCGAGCTCGTCGCCCGGGTCACCGCCGTCCTCCGACGTCGCGGCCGCGTGCCGTCGGTGATCGAGGTCGGCGACCTCGTGCTCGATCCCGAGGCCGCGACGGTCCGCCGTGCCGGGGTGGCGATCGACCTGACCGCAACCGAGTTCCGGCTGCTGCGCTTCCTCGCGGAGAGCCGTGGCCGCACGGTGTCGAAGGGACAGATCACGACGCAGGTCTGGGGCTACGACGACGTCGCTGCGAACCTCGTCGAGGTCCACCTCAGCGCCCTGCGCCGCAAGATGGAGGTGCACGGGCCCCGGTTGGTGCACACCGTCCGCGGCCTCGGCTACCGGCTCGCGGTCGACCGGGGCGCCGCATGACACCGGCCGACGCGCACCTGCGCACCACGTCCCTCCGCCTCCGCACCGTCGTGGCGATCATCGCGCTGCTCGCGGTGCTGCTCGCCGGGCTCGTCGTCGCCGTCGAGGCGGTCCTCGGCGCCCGGTTGCGGGGTCAGGTCGCGGACCGGCTCCGGGACCGGGCGTCAGCGGCTGCCGCGCTCGTCGGGGTCCTCGACGCCGACGACCTCGCCGACCGGCTCTCCGCACAGGGCCTGTCGGTGCGGATCGTCCAACCGGACGGCGCCGCCGTCGAGGCCGGACCGAGCCCGGCGCAGCTCCGCGCGGGCCCGAAGGACCCGACCGGACTGCCGGGGCCCCCTCGCCCGGAGGCCGAAGCCGACGGCACCGCGGCCGCCACGACCGGGTCCGGCGGCGCGACCGTCGAATCGTCCTCGGTGCGCGAGGACGACGGCGTGCTCACGCTGCGTTCCGACCTCGACGACGGCACGCGGATCACGCTCACCGCCGGCACCCGCGACGTGCAGGACACCCTCGCGCAGCTCGGCTGGGTGATGGGCGGCGCATCGGCGGCCTTCCTCGGCGTCGCGGTCGTCGGCGTCGTGCTCGTCGTCCGACGCTCGCTCCGCCCGCTCGACGAGATGACCCGGACCGCGCGGTCCATCGCCGGCGGGGACCGGGGCCGACGCCTGCGCCCCTCCCGCACCGACACCGAGATCGGCCGGGTCGCGGCTGCCCTCGACGAGATGCTCGACGCCGTCGAGGGTGCGGAGAGCAAGGCGCTCGCGGCCGAGGAGCGGGTCCGCGCGTTCCTGTCCGACGCCGCCCACGAGCTGCGCACCCCCGTCGCCGGTGTCCGAGCGGCGGCCGACACCCTCGTCCGGACGGGCGACGACGACCCGGCCACGCGTGAGGTGCTCGCCGTGCACGTCGTCCAGCAGGCCGACCGTGCGGCGCGCCTCGTCGACGACATGCTCACCATGGCCCGACTCGACCGCGGCTTGGCGCTCGACCGGCGCCGGACCGACCTCGCGGAGTGGTTGCGGACCGAGGCCGAGCGGTTGCAGCTCCGGCTGCCCGGCCTCGACCTCCGGCTCGACCTACCAGGGGGACCGGTGCACGTGGACGTCGATGCCGACCGTCTGGCGCAGGTCGTCGGCAACCTGGTGGACAACGCGGCCCGGGCGACCGGTGGCACCGGGACCGTCCGACTCGCGCTGTCGTCCGGTCCGGACGGGGTGGTGCTCCGCGTCGACGACGACGGGCCCGGCGTCCCCGGCGCGGACCGCGAGCGGGTGTTCGACCGGCTCGTGCGGCTCGAGGCAGCGCGGGACGCGAGGACCGGCGGCGCGGGACTCGGCCTGCCGATCGCGCGGGGGATCGCGTCCGCCCACGGAGGCACCCTCACGTACGCCGACGACGGGCTGCTCGGCGGAGCGGCCTTCGCGCTCCGTCTGCCGCCTCCGGGTGTCGGGGACAGCGCCGTGGGTCGTCACCAGGGGTGCCCTCGTGGCGTGACGACCATGGCGTGCCCGCCCGGCCTGATCGTCCCGGCCGCCGGGCCGTGGGACGCTTGGACGTGATCTCCACCTTCCTCGTCGACCACGCGTCGCTGGTCCCGCTCGGGTTCTGGCTGGCCGTCGTCGTCGCGCTCGGCCTCGGCTGGGTCCTGCACCGCGCCCGGGCCCGTCGGAGCCTGCTCGTCCTCGCCGGGATCGCCCTCGTCGCGCCGCTCGTCCTGACGATGGCACCCGACGGCGCACGCGGTGGTGGTGTCACCTGCACCGTCCAGTTCAGGGTGCCGTTCCAGGGCGTCGAGCCGCTGGCGAACATCGCGCTGCTATTGCCGCTCGCCCTCTTCGCCGGGCTGGCGTCCGGACGCCCCGTGGCGGTGGGGCTCGGCGTGTCCGGACTGTCGGCGCTCCTGGAGGTCGTGCAGGCGCTCGCACCCGCACTCGGGCGCGCGTGCGACACCAACGACTGGCTGATGAACACCGTGGGGGCGGTGATCGGTGCCGCGGGTGCGGCACTCGTGCTGACGCTCGACCGGCGACGCGGGCGGACGGTCGGGAGCGGCGCCGCGACGTGAGGGTGGCGGTGCGCTGCTAGCCTGGTGGTCTCGCGAGTGTGGTGGAACGGTAGACACGGGGCACTCAAAATGCTCTGCCTCACGGCGTGCGGGTTCGAGTCCCGCCACTCGTACGGACAGCAAGACCTCTTGACGGACCGGCAGCCGTCTGTCTAGTAGGCTGCTGGGCGTGAGTGACACAGAAGCAACTGCAACAGCACCCCGTCGCGTCGTCGTCGCCGAGGACGAGTCGCTCATCCGCCTCGACATCGTCGAGATCCTCCGCGACAACGGGTTCGAAGTGGTCGGCGAAGCGGGCGACGGCGAGACCGCCGTGCAGCTCGCCACGGACCTCCGCCCCGACCTCGTCGTGATGGACGTCAAGATGCCGCAGCTCGACGGCATCTCCGCGGCCGAGAAGCTGTCGAAGAACCACATCGCCCCCGTGGTCCTCCTGACGGCCTTCAGCCAGAAGGACCTCGTCGAGCGCGCGACCGAGGCCGGTGCTCTCGCCTACGTCGTGAAGCCCTTCACCCCGAACGACCTGCTCCCCGCGATCGAGATCGCTCTCTCGCGCCACCAGCAGATCATCACGCTCGAGGCCGAGGTCGCGGACCTCGTCGAGCGCTTCGAGACCCGCAAGCTCGTCGACCGCGCCAAGGGCCTGCTCAACGAGAAGATGGGCCTGACCGAGCCCGAGGCGTTCCGTTGGATCCAGAAGGCGTCGATGGACCGCCGGCTGACCATGCACGACGTCGCCAAGGCGATCATCGAGCAGCTGAGCGCCAAGAAGTAGCGCCGCGTCGCTCGCACGAGAGCGCCGTCTCCCTCCGGGGAGGCGGCGCTCTCGCCGTTCCCGCACCGACGCCGGTCTGGAGGCGCGGCGTGCGCCCGCCCCGCCCGGCCACCTGGCAGGGTGGAGCGATGGACGACGTGGTGATCCGTGCCTCCAGACCGGAGGACATGCCGGCGGTGGCCGACCTGCGGTGGCGGTGGAGCGTGCAGGAGGGCGGGGCGGCGCCCGCCGCGACCGCGGACGAGTACCGTGCCGTGATGACCGCCTTCGCTGCGGCCCACCCCGACAGCCACCGGTGCGTCGTCGCGGAACGCGCCGGGCGGGTGCTCGGCATGGCGTGGCTCGGGCTGGTGGCCCGGCCGCCGACACCCGACCGGCCGGCGCTGCGCCTGACCGGCGACGTGCAGACCGTCTACGTCCATCCCGAGCTGCGCGGCGCGGGCGTCGCGGGACGCCTGGTCACGGCGTTGCTCGACGTCGCCGACCGACTCGGGGTCGAACGCACCTCGGTGCACTCGAGCGTGGCGGGGGAGTCCCTCTACCGACGGCTCGGGTTCGGTGACGCCCGACTGCTGCTGCAGCGGCCGCCGGAGGACTGACCGCGGACGGCTCAGCGCCGCGGCGGGAGCTGCTGCAGGGTCCAGGCGTTGCCGTCCGGGTCGGTGAAGAAGACGAACCGGCCCCATGCCATCTCGTCGACACCGACCGCGTCGACGCCGAGGTCCTGCAGGTGTGCGAGGGCCTCGTCGGCGTCCGGCACGACGACCTGGATCGACTTGAGCGACCCCGGGACCACGTCCGGCGACATGATGCCCTGCCCGAAGGCGATGGAGCAGGCGGAGCCGGGCGGGGTCGCCTGGACGAAGCGGACCTCGTCGGACACACGCTGGTCGTGGTCGATCGAGAAGCCGATGCGCTCGTAGAAGTCGCGGGCGCGGTCGACGTCGGCGACCGGCACCATGATGAGTTCGATCTTCCAGTCGGACACGGGCATGGCGGTCACTCCTTCGTGATGTGCCCGTCGGACGGAGGTGTCAGCGGGCGTCGCGGATCATGTTCGTGATGCGGACGGTGGAGCAGCGCCGCCCCTGGTCGTCGGTGAGGACGATCTCGTGCGTGGTGAGGGTGTTGCCGAGGTGCAGCGCCGTGCAGGTGCCGGTGACCAGGCCGCTCGTGGCGCTCCGGGAGTGCGAGGCGTTCAGTTCGATGCCGACGGCGTAGCGGCCGGGGCCGGCGTGCACGTTCGCCGCCATCGACCCGAGGCTCTCGGCCAGGACGACGTACGCGCCGCCGTGCAGGAGCCCGATCGGCTGCCGGTTGCCCTCGACGGGGATCGTGCCGACGGCGTGCTCCGCGGTCATCTCGGTGATGACCATGCCCATCTTCTCGGCGAGTTCACCCGTCCCGCGGAGGGCGATCCTCGGGTCCAGGGCGGTGGTCGCTTCGTCGGTCACGCGGGTCCTTCCGGACGTGTCCGGCCTGTCGGGGGCCGTCGGTAGGCTGTCCGGGTGTCGGACTCCGCAAAGCCTACCCTCATGGTCATCGACGGCCATTCGCTCGCCTTCCGGGCCTTCTACGCGCTGCCGGTCGACAGCTTCGTGAACCGCGAGGGGCAGCACACGAACGCCATCCACGGCTTCATCTCGATGCTGCTCATGCTCCTGCAGCGCGAGAAGCCGACTCACCTCGCGGTCGCGTTCGACATCTCCCGGTTCTCGTTCCGCACGCGTGAGTACGAGGACTACAAGGGCACCCGTTCCGAGACGCCCCCCGAGTTCAAGGGCCAGATCCCGCTCCTGCAGCAGGCGCTCGAGGCGATGGGCATCACCACGGTGACGAAGGAGGACTACGAGGCCGACGACATCCTCGCGACCTTCGCCCGTCAGGGGTCGGAGCAGGGCTACCAGGTGTACGTCGTCTCCGGCGACCGCGACTCGATCCAGCTCGTGAACGACGACGTCACGCTGCTGTACCCGTCGGTCCGCGGCGTCTCGGAGCTCACCCGGTACGACCGCGACAAGGTGTACGAGCGCTACGGCATCGAGCCGCACCAGTACCCCGACATCGCGGCGCTCGTGGGCGAGACGAGCGACAACCTGATCGGCATCGACAAGGTCGGCGAGAAGACCGCGGTGAAGTGGGTCACGGCGTACGGCTCGCTCGACGGCGTGCTCGAGCACGCCGACGAGATCAAGGGCGTCGTCGGCAACAACCTGCGCGAGCAGAAGGACCGGGCCATCCGGAACCGGAAGCTGAACCGGCTCGTGAACGACGTCGAGCTGCCCGTCGGTCCGGCTGACGTCGCGCTCCGTCCGCTCGACGAGCAGGCCGTCCGCGACCTCTTCGCCAAGCTGCAGTTCCGCACACTGCTCGACCGCGTGTTCAAGGTCGCGGGCACCGGCGAGCCGGCCGATGCGTCCGACGCTCCCGGTTCGGTGGACAGCGGCGCGCCCACCCCGCCGCCGGTGCAGACCATCATCGACGAGGAACTCGGCTACTGGCTCGAGCGCAAGGGCGCGAACGACGCCGAGAACGGGTTCGGCGTCACGGTCGAGCTCATCGACGGGCGCCTCAGCGCGATCGGGATCGCGACCCACGACGACGCCGTCTTGGTGCCCGGCGGCAGCGGCGCGAAGGACTACGAGCAGCTCGCCGCGTGGTTCGCCTCCGACGCACCGAAGCACTTCCACGACGCGAAGGCCGCGATCAAGGCGCTGGCGACGGTCGGCATCACGGTCGGCGGCATCGCCGGCGACGCCCGGATCAGCGGGTGGCTGGCGCAGCCCGGCAAGCAGGGGCAGCCGCTCGCCGACCTCGTGTACCAGGAGCTCGGCGAGGAACTCCCGACGGCCGACCCGAACCAGCTCGTCCCGGAGACGGACCCGGTCAACGTCGGGGTGCACGCCTGGTACGTCCTCCGCGTCGACACCGCGCTCCGCGCCCGCATCGACGATTCCTCCCTCCGGGTGCTCGACACGATCGAGCTGCCGCTCGTCCCGGTGCTCGCGGGCATGGAGACCATCGGCGTCGGCATCGACCGCCCGGTGCTCACCGGACTGTCGCACGACCTGGGGGAGCGCGCCGCCGAACTGGCGCAGCAGGCCTTCACGGAGATCGGGCACGAGGTGAACCTCGGTTCGCCGAAGCAGCTGCAGGAGGTCCTGTTCACCGAGCTCGCGATGCCGAAGACCCGGAAGACGAAGACCGGCTTCTCGACCGACGCCGCGAGCCTCGCCGACCTGCAGGAGCAGCACCCGCACCCGTTCCTCGGTCTGCTGCTGCAGCACCGCGACGCCACGAAGCTCCGGCAGATCGTCGACACGCTCGACGCCGCGGTGGTGGACGGCCGCATCCACACCAGCTACGAGCAGACCGGCAGCAGCACCGGTCGCATCTCGTCCACCGACCCGAACCTGCAGAACATCCCGGTGAAGACCGCGGTGGGTCGCCGCGTCCGGTCGGCGTTCGCCGTCGCCGAGCCGTACACGACGCTCATCACGGCCGACTACTCGCAGATCGAGATGCGGATCATGGCGCACCTCTCCGGCGACCCGGGTCTGATCGAGGCCTTCAACGCGGGCGAGGACCTGCACCGCTTCGTCGGCGCGCGGGTGTTCGGCGTCGAGCCGGCCGACGTCAGCCCCGAGATGCGGACCAAGGTCAAGGCGATGTCGTACGGGCTCGCGTACGGCCTCAGCCCGTTCGGCCTGTCGAAGCAGCTCCGGATCGAGCAGTCCGAGGCCCGGACGCTCATGAACGAGTACTTCGCCCGGTTCGGCGCGGTCCGCGACTACCTCCGCGGCGTCGTCGAGCAGGCGCGCGAGGACGGCTACACCGAGACCATCTTCGGTCGTCGTCGCCCGTTCCCGGACCTGAAGAGCCCGAACCGGGTGCTCCGCGAGAACGCGGAACGGGCCGCCCTCAACGCGCCGATCCAGGGGTCCGCGGCGGACATCATGAAGATCGCGATGCTCGGGGTCGCGGCCGACCTGCGCGACGGCGAGCTGGGCTCGCACCTGCTGCTGCAGGTCCACGACGAACTGATCCTCGAGGTCGCTCCGGGGGAGCAGGAGCGCGTCGAGGAGATCCTGCGCACCCGGATGGGCGGCGCGGCCGACCTCAGCGTCCCGCTCGACGTCTCGGTGGGCGTCGGCCCGAACTGGGAGGCCGCGGCGCACTGACGCCGATCGGTCCGGGCAGCACCGCTGTCGGACTGGAGGCGCGGTGCGGGCCCGCACCGCGCCTCCGGTCCGTCCCGGTGCGGGCCGGGCACCGCGTCGTCCACAGGACAGCGTCTCCGGTCCGTCCCGCTGCGGCGGCGTCCACAGGTCCGGTCCGCCGAGACAGGTCCGGACGGCACCTCGGTAGGGTCGGAGCATGAGCGAAGACCGTCCCGTCCGCCAGCCGTCCGCCGTCGACCGGGTCGCCGAGGACTGGGTGACCACCCTCGTCGACCTCGATCCGACCGTCGCCACGTACATCGGCGTGCCGGGCCGGACGGACGGGTACGGCGACACCTCGCCGGCGGGAGCGACCGCAAAGGCCGACGCCGCACGCACCGCCAAGCGCGCGCTCGACGCCGCCGAGGCGGTGGACGACGTCGACCGTGTCACGAAGACCGACCTCGGCGCCGAGCTCGACCTGGTGCTCGAGTCGTACGACCGGAAGCTGCACCTGCGCGACCTCAACGTGATCGCCAGCCCGGCGCAGGAGGTCCGCGACGTCCTCGACCTGATGCCGACCGCGACGGAGACCGACTGGCGCGACGTCGCCGGTCGGCTGCAGGCGCTGCCGGACGCCCTCGAGGGGATCCGCGAGACCCTGCTCGAAGGAACGCGCGAGGACGTGACCCCCGCGAAGCGCCAGGTCGCGCTGATCGCCGAGCAGGCTGCGCGCAACGGCGCCGAGGACGGCTTCTTCGCGCAGTTCGCCGAGGGTGCGACGCTCGACGACGGCACGGCGTTGCCCGAGTCGCTGCGCGCCGACCTCGCCCGCGGGGCCGAGGTCGCGGCGGCCGCCTACCGCTCGTTCGGGCAGTTCCTCGAGCACGAGCTGCTCCCGCTCGCGACCCCGGTCGACGCCGTCGGGCGCGCGGACTACGAGCTGCACTCACGTCGGTTCCTCGGCGCCGCCGTGGACCTCGACGAGACGTACGAGTGGGGCATCGAGGAGCTCGCCCGGATGCGCGAGGAACAGGAGCGCATCGCCGACCGCATCGAGTCCGGTGCGTCGGTCGCCCGCGCCATCGAGGTCCTCGACGCCGATCCGTCCCGCATCCTGCACGGCACCGACGCCCTGCGGCGCTGGATGCAGGAGACGAGCGACGAGTCGATCCGGGCGATGGACGGCAGGTACTTCGACATCGCCGACCCGATCAAGCGCCTCGAGTGCCGGATCGCCCCCACCCAGGAAGGCGGCATCTACTACACCGGGCCGTCCGACGACTTCTCGCGCGCCGGCCGGATGTGGTGGTCGGTGCCGCAGGGCGTGACCGAGTTCGGCACCTGGCGCGAGAAGACGACCGTGTACCACGAGGGCGTCCCCGGCCACCACCTGCAGATCAGCCAGGCCGTCTACAACCGGGGCGAGCTGAACACCTGGCGCCGACAGCTCGCGGGTCCGTCGGGGCACGTCGAGGGCTGGGCGCTGTACGCCGAGCGCCTGATGGAGCAGCTCGGGTTCCTCGACGACGACGGCGACCGCCTCGGCATGCTCGACGGCCAGCGGATGCGCGCTGCCCGCGTCGTGCTCGACATCGGTGTGCACCTGCAGAAGACGAACCCCGACGGCGGCGCCTGGACGTGGGAGTACGCGCTCGACTTCATGGGGCAGAACGTCAACATGGCGCCGGAGTTCGTGCGCTTCGAGGTCGCCCGCTACTTCGGCTGGCCCGGACAGGCGCCGTCGTACAAGGTCGGGCAGCGCGTGTGGGAGTCGATCCGCGACGAGCTCGCCGCCCGCGAGGGCGCGTCCTTCGACCTGAAGTCCTTCCACCACCGGGCGCTCGCGCTCGGCGGCGTCGGCCTCGACACGCTCCGGAGCGCGCTGCTCGGGTGACCTCGTCCACTCCGCGACACGGGCGGACACGCCCGGTTGTGGCGCGCCTCCGGCGTGGGTAGACTCGAGCGGCGCAATCCGCGCCACCAATCACATCGCTGCGACGGCTCGTTCCTGCATCGGGAACGGACCAGGGGGTCGCTCCCTCGCCGTCACGGCCCGACTCATGTCCGTTCGGAGCAATCTCTACATGACAACCACCACGACCAAGGCTCCCAAGCAGGTCGCCATCAACGACATCGGCTCGGCTGATGACTTCCTGGCCGAGGTCGAGAAGACCCTCAAGTTCTTCAACGACGGCGATCTGATCTCCGGAACCGTCGTGAAGATCGACCGCGACGAGGTCCTCCTCGACGTCGGGTACAAGACCGAGGGCGTCATCCCCTCGCGCGAGCTCTCGATCAAGCACGACGTCGACCCCAACGAGGTCGTCCAGGTCGGCGACGAGGTCGAGGCCCTGGTCCTCCAGAAGGAGGACAAGGAAGGCCGCCTCATCCTGTCGAAGAAGCGTGCGCAGTACGAGCGCGCGTGGGGCGACGTCGAGAAGATCAAGGAGTCCGACGGCGTCGTGACCGGCACGGTCATCGAGGTCGTCAAGGGCGGCCTGATCGTCGACATCGGTCTCCGCGGCTTCCTCCCGGCCTCGCTCATCGAGCTGCGTCGCGTCCGCGACCTGACCCCGTACCTGGGCCAGGAGCTCGAGGCGAAGATCCTCGAGCTCGACAAGAACCGCAACAACGTGGTCCTCTCGCGCCGCGCCCTGCTCGAGCAGACGCAGTCCGAGTCGCGCACCACCTTCCTCAACAACCTCCACAAGGGCCAGGTCCGCAAGGGCGTCGTGTCGTCGATCGTCAACTTCGGTGCGTTCGTCGACCTGGGTGGCGTCGACGGTCTCGTCCACGTCTCCGAGCTCTCCTGGAAGCACATCGAGCACGCCAGCGAGGTCGTCGAGGTCGGTCAGGAAGTCACCGTCGAGATCCTCGAGGTGGACCTGGACCGCGAGCGCGTGTCGCTCTCGCTCAAGGCCACGCAGGAGGACCCGTGGCAGGTCTTCGCCCGCACCCACGCGATCGGTCAGATCGCGCCGGGCAAGGTCACGAAGCTCGTGCCGTTCGGTGCCTTCGTCCGCGTTGCCGACGGCATCGAGGGCCTCGTGCACATCTCGGAGCTCTCGAACAAGCACGTCGAGCTCGCCGAGCAGGTCGTGTCCGTCGGTGACGAGGTCTTCGTCAAGATCATCGACATCGACCTCGACCGTCGCCGCATCTCGCTCAGCCTCAAGCAGGCGAACGAGGGCGTGGACCCGGAGGGCACCGAGTTCGACCCGGCGCTCTACGGCATGCCGACGGAGTACGACGAGAAGGGCGACTACAAGTACCCGGACGGCTTCGACCCGGAGACGAACGAGTGGCTCGAGGGCTTCGACACCCAGCGCGAGGAGTGGGAGCGTCAGTACGCTGCCGCCCAGTCCCGCTGGGAGGCCCACAAGGCGCAGGTCGCGAAGACCATCGCCGACGAGGCGCAGGGTGGCTTCGACCTCCCGGCCAGCGCTTCCTCGTCGTCGTCGTCGTCCTTCACGAGCGAGTCGAACGGTCAGGGCACCCTGGCCGACGACGCCTCGCTCGCGGCGCTCCGCGAGAAGCTCAGCTCCTCCAACTGATCGAGCTGATCACCGCCACCGGAAGCCCGGCACCCCTGCGAAGGGGTGCCGGGCTTCCGGCCGTCCGGGGCACGGGCGTCGGTACGCTGGGTCGGTGCAGATCATCGGACTCACAGGCGGCATCGCCGCGGGGAAGTCGACCGTCTCGTCCCGCTGGGCCGAGCGCGGCGCCGTCGTCGTGGACGCGGACCGTCTCGCACGGCAGGCCGTCGCGCCGGGCAGCCCCGGGCTCGCGGCCGTCCGGGAGCGCTTCGGCCCGGACGTGATCGCGGCCGACGGGTCGCTCGACCGTCCGGCCCTCGGCGCGATCGTGTTCGCGGACCCGGCGGCTCGGAAGGACCTCGAGGCCATCACCCATCCCGAGGTGTGGCGCCTGGCGCAGGCGGCGTTCGACGCGGCCGAGGCAGCGGACCCGGATGCGGTCGTGGTCTACGACGTGCCCCTGCTCGCCGAGGCACGGGGGAGCCGGCCGCTCCGGTTCGACGCGGTGGTCGTGGTGGACGCCCCGGCGGCGCAGCGGGTCGAGCGGCTGGTCGAGCACCGGGGGACGGCACGTGACGAGGCCGAGCGGCGCGTGGCGGCGCAGGCCAGCGATGCGGACCGCCTGGCCCTGGCCGACCACGTCGTCGACGCCACGGGGACGCTGGACGAGACGGTCCGGTCGGCGGACGAGGTCTGGGAGCGCATCGTCGCCGGGCGGCGCTGAGCCGTCCCACGGCGGCGCGACGGGCGTTCTGCCCACGGCGATCACGGGCCGCCGGTGTCAGGGGTCCCGACTACCGTTGTCGGCATGGCAGTGTCTATCGAGCCCACGCGCGCGGTCCGCCCGTTCGAGGTCATCAGCGAGTACTCGCCGAGCGGCGACCAGCCCGCGGCGATCGCCGAACTCGCCGGACGCATCAACGCGGGTGAGACCGACGTCGTGCTGCTCGGCGCCACCGGAACCGGCAAGTCGGCGACGACGGCGTGGCTCATCGAGCAGGTGCAGCGCCCGACGCTCGTGCTCGCGCACAACAAGACCCTCGCCGCGCAGCTCGCGAACGAGTTCCGCGGCCTGATGCCGAACAACGCGGTCGAGTACTTCGTGTCGTACTACGACTACTACCAGCCCGAGGCGTACGTCCCGCAGACGGACACCTTCATCGAGAAGGACTCCTCGGTGAACGCCGAGGTCGAGCGGCTCCGGCACTCGACGACGAACTCGCTGCTCAGCCGTCGCGACACCGTCGTGGTCTCGACGGTGTCCTGCATCTACGGCCTCGGCACGCCCGAGCAGTACATGAACGCCTCTGTGGCGCTGCACGTCGGTCAGACGATCCCGCGCGACCAGCTCGTCCGCAAGTTCGTCTCGATGCAGTACCAGCGCAACGACGTCGACTTCGCCCGCGGCACCTTCCGGGTCCGTGGCGACACCCTCGAGATCATCCCCATGTACGAGGAGCACGCGATCCGCATCGAGATGTTCGGTGACGAGATCGAGGCGCTGTCCTCGCTGCACCCGCTCACCGGCAACGTCATCGACGACTTGCCGGCGGTGTCGATCTTCCCGGCCTCCCACTACGTCGCCGACACCGACGTCATGCACCGTGCGATCGCCGACATCAAGGTCGAGCTGGCCGAGCGGCTCGGAGAACTCGAGGGGCAGGGCAAGCTGCTCGAAGCCCAGCGCCTGCGCATGCGCACCACCTTCGACATCGAGATGATGGAGCAGATCGGGTTCTGCTCGGGCATCGAGAACTACTCGCGGCACATGGACGGCCGCGTCGCGGGTGAGGCGCCGCACTGCCTGCTCGACTACTTCCCGGACGACTTCCTCATCGTCATCGACGAGTCGCACGTCACCGTGCCGCAGATCGGCGCGATGTACGAGGGCGACGCCTCCCGCAAGCGGACGCTCGTCGAGCACGGGTTCCGTCTGCCGAGCGCACTCGACAACCGCCCGTTGACGTGGGAGGAGTTCCTCGACCGCGTGGGGCAGAAGGTCTACCTCTCGGCCACCCCGGGCAAGTACGAGCTCGGCGTCACCGACAGCGTGGTCGAACAGATCATCCGTCCGACGGGCCTCGTCGACCCGGAGATCGTGGTCAAGCCGAGCGACGGCCAGATCGACGACCTGCTCGAGGAGATCCAGCTGCGCGTCGAGAAGGACGAGCGTGTCCTGGTGACGACCCTGACGAAGCGCATGGCGGAGGAGCTCACCGACTTCCTCGGCAACGCCGGCGTCCGCGTGCGGTACCTGCACTCCGACGTCGACACCCTCAAGCGCGTCGAGTTGCTCACCGAGCTGCGCCAGGGTGTGTACGACGTGCTGGTCGGCATCAACCTGCTGCGCGAGGGTCTCGACCTGCCCGAGGTGTCGCTCGTGGCGATCCTCGACGCCGACAAGGAGGGCTTCCTCCGCTCGTCGACGTCGCTCATCCAGACGATCGGTCGTGCCGCACGCAACGTCTCGGGCCAGGTGTTGATGTACGCCGACAAGATGACCGACTCGATGCGGCAGGCCATCGACGAGACCGACCGCCGCCGCGAGAAGCAGGTGGCGTACAACCTCGAGCACGGCATCGACCCGCAGCCGCTGCGGAAGAAGATCGCCGACATCACCGAGGTGCTGCAGCGCGAGAACGACGACACGAAGGCGCTGCTCGAGGGTCGCCCTGGTGCAGACGGGCGCCGATCCCCGACGCCGAACCTGAAGCGCGGCGGGATCGCGGGCGAGGGCGCCACCCAGCTGGAGGCCACCATCGCCGACCTCAACGAGCAGATGCTGCAGGCCGCCGCCGAGCTGAAGTTCGAACTCGCGGCACGACTCCGCGACGAGGTGCAGGACCTCAAGAAGGCGCTGCGCCAGATGGAGTCGGCCGGGCATGTCCGCTGACGCCGCCGCCGGTCGGCGGACGGTCGTCGTCACCGGTGCCAGCGCCGGCCTCGGCTACCACGCCGCCGAGCAGCTCGCCGCGGCGGGACACCGGGTCGTGCTGGCGACGCGCGACCCGCACCGTGCGGCGGCGGCCGAGCGCAGCATCCACCGGCACGTCGCCGGCGCCGACACCGTGCTGCTGCACCTCGACCTCGCCGACCTCGACGTCGTGCGCGAGGCCGCGGACACCCTCGCACGGATCGCTCCCGACGGCGTGGACGCGCTGCTCAACAACGCCGGGGTGGTCGGCGCGGGGACGCTCCACCGGACGGCACAGGGCACCGAGCTGCAGATCGGCACGAACCACCTCGGCCACTTCGCCTGGACCGCGCTGACGCTCCCGCTGCTCGAACGGCGCGCCGGACGCGTCGTGCACCTCGGGTCGATCGCGCACCGCTGGGCACGGCTCGACCGCCACGACCCGCTCGGCGCCGGCCCGGTCTACGCCGACCACCGCCAGTACGGCCGGAGCAAGCTCGCGGTGATGCTCTTCGGCTTCGAGCTCGCCGAACGCCTCGCCGATGCCGGGTCGCCGGTGACGAGCGTCGTCGCGCACCCGGGCTTCGCACTCGACGTGCTCGCGCCGGCCCGACCGGAGATCACGGCATCGCGTCGTGAGCCCGCCTGGGTACGCCCGGCCCGCTCGCCCCTGCTCCGCCCGGTGGTGCAGGGCAAGGACGCCGGCGCGGCGCCGCTCGTGCACGCCGCCGTCGGCGCGGACGTCCGGTCGGGGCAGTACTGGGGGCCGTCCGGATGGATGCAGCTCCGCGGTCCGGCGAGCGTCGTCCGGGCCGAGCCGCGGGCCCACGACCGGACCGAGGCCGCACGGCTCTGGGCGGCCAGCGAGCGTGCGGCGGGGGTCGCGTTCGCTCTCGACGCACTCGGGTGACGGCCGAGCGCGGCTGAATGTCGGTGTCGCTTCGTACAATCGACAGCGATGACCATCACCTCTGACCGCGGTACCTCGACCTCGGGCCGGAACGCCTTCGGCGAGCCCGCAGACCTCCACCTCCCCGGCGGCACGGCGCCGCACAGCACCTCGACGCTCAGCGTGCGGGGTGCTCGCGTGCACAACCTGCGGGACGTCGACCTCGAGATCCCGCGCGACTCGCTCGTCGTGTTCACCGGGCTCTCCGGTTCGGGCAAGTCCTCGCTGGCGTTCGACACGATCTTCGCCGAGGGCCAGCGCCGCTACGTGGAGTCGCTCTCGGCGTACGCGCGCCAGTTCCTCGGGCAGGTCGACCGACCCGACGTCGACTTCATCGAGGGGCTGTCGCCCGCGGTGTCGATCGACCAGAAGTCGACGAACCGGAACCCGCGGTCGACGGTCGGCACGATCACCGAGGTCTACGACTACATGCGCCTGCTCTGGGCGCGCATCGGCGTGCCGCACTGCCCCGTGTGCGGCGAGGTGATCAGCAAGCAGAGCGTGCAGCAGATCGCCGACCAGCTCATGGAGTTCGAGTCGGGCACGCGTTTCCAGGTGCTGGCACCCGTGGTCTCGAAGAAGAAGGGCGAGTTCGTCGACCTCTTCCAGGAGCTCGCGGCGTCCGGCTACGCCCGCGCGATCGTCGACGGGGAGCGTGTGCAGCTCAGCGACCCGCCGAAGCTCAAGAAGCAGGTCAAGCACGACATCTCGGTGATCGTGGACCGCCTCGTCGCGAACGACGACATCCTCGGTCGCCTGACGGACTCGCTCGAGACCGCCCTGCGCCTGACGAACGGCACGGTGGGCATCGACCTCGTCGACCACGAGGGCCCCGGTGCGGTCCGGACCTACTCCGAGAACCTCTCGTGCCCGAACAACCACCCGCTCGCCCTCACCGAGATCGAGCCGCGGACCTTCTCGTTCAACGCCCCGTTCGGCGCCTGCCCCGAGTGCTCCGGCCTCGGCACGCGCATGTCGGTCGATCCGGACCTGGTGCTCGGTGACCCCGAGGCGTCCCTCCGTGACGGCGCGATCCTGCCGTGGACCGGCACGAGCGGCCTGTACTCGTACTTCGAGAAGCTCCTCGGTGGCCTCGGCAAGGAGCTCGGCTTCTCGCTGGACACCCCGTGGAACCAGCTCGACCCGAAGGTGCAGGCGGCGATCCTCACCGGCAAGGACTTCGAGGTCTCGGTGTCGTGGCGGAACCGCTTCGGCCGCGAGATGCGGTACACCAGCGGCTTCGAGGGCGTCATGCCCTACATCGAGCGCAAGTTCGCCGAGGCCGAGTCGGACTCGCAGCGGCAGCGCTTCCAGGGCTACCTGCGCGAGGTGCCCTGCCCGGTGTGCGACGGCACGCGCCTGAAGCCCGAGGTCCTCGCGGTCACGGTCGACGGCCGGAGCATCGCGGACGTCACCGACATGGCCCTCGACGAGGCCTACGGCTTCATGGAGGAGCTGACCCTCACCGACCGCGAGGCGCACATCGCCGCCGCGGTCCTGCGCGAGATCCGCGCCCGGCTCGAGTTCCTGCTCGAGGTCGGCCTGAACTACCTCACCCTGGCGCGTGGGGCCGGCGGCCTCTCCGGCGGCGAAGCGCAGCGCATCCGACTCGCGACACAGATCGGCTCCGGCCTGACCGGCGTGCTCTACGTCCTCGACGAGCCGAGCATCGGACTGCATCAGCGCGACAACCGCCGACTGATCGACACCCTCGTGAAGCTGAAGGACCTCGGCAACACGCTCATCGTCGTCGAGCACGACGAGGACACCATCCGGACGGCCGACTGGGTGGTCGACATCGGACCGGGCGCGGGTGTGAACGGCGGCAACGTCGTGCACTCCGGCTCGTACGAGGGCATCATCGCCAACCACGACTCGATCACCGGTGACTACCTCGCCGGTCGTCGGGCGATCGAGGTGCCCGTCGAGCGCCGCACGGTGAACCACAAGCGGGTGATCAGCGTGCAGGGTGCCCGGGCGAACAACCTGAAGAACGTGGACGTCGACTTCCCCCTGGGCGTGTTCACGGCGGTCACCGGGGTCAGCGGCTCGGGCAAGTCGACGCTCGTCAACGACATCCTCTACAAGGTGCTCGCCAACCAGCTCAACGGTGCCCGGCACATCGCCGGCAAGCACACCCGTGTGAAGGGCCTCGACCAGCTCGACAAGGTCGTGCACGTCGACCAGGCGCCGATCGGCCGCACCCCGCGGTCCAACCCGGCGACGTACACCGGCGTGTTCGACCGGATCCGGCAGCTCTTCGCCGAGACGCCCGAGGCGAAGGCGCGTGGCTACCAGCCCGGGCGCTTCAGCTTCAACGTCAAGGGCGGCCGCTGCGAGAACTGCGCGGGTGACGGCACGATCAAGATCGAGATGAACTTCCTGCCCGACGTCTACGTCGCGTGCGAGGTCTGTGGTGGTGCGCGGTACAACCGCGAGACCCTGCAGGTGCACTACAAGGGCAAGGACATCTCCGAGGTCCTCGACATGCCGATCAGCGAGGCGGCCGAGTTCTTCGAGCCGATCTCGGCGATCCACCGGTACATGGCGACGCTCGTCGACGTCGGGCTCGGCTACGTCCGTCTCGGCCAGAGCGCCACGACGCTCTCCGGTGGCGAGGCGCAGCGCGTGAAGCTCGCGACCGAGCTGCAGCGACGCTCGAACGGCCGCACCGTGTACGTGCTCGACGAGCCGACCACCGGTCTGCACTTCGAGGACGTCCGGAAGCTGCTGCTCGTGCTGCAGAGCCTGGTCGACAAGGGCAACACGGTCATCACGATCGAGCACAACCTCGACGTGATCAAGTCCGCCGACTGGCTCGTCGACATGGGCCCCGAGGGCGGCTCCGGCGGCGGCACCGTGCTCGCGACCGGCACCCCGGAGCACGTCGCAGACGTCCCGGAGAGCCACACCGGCGTGTTCCTGCGCGAGATCTTCGACGCGCAGGACGCGCGGGTCGGCAAGGAGCAGGCCGTCGGTGCCCGGCAGGCGAGGCAGGAGCGGCAGCACGGCGCGGCCGCGCCGAAGCAGGGCGCGAAGCAGAAGGCGGGTGCTCGGTAGGTGGCGGACACCGTGCCGTGGCGGCCGAAGGCGGGGGAGATCCCGACCGACCCGGGCGTCTACCGGTGGCGTGACGAGGCCGGACGGGTGCTCTACGTCGGCAAGGCGAAGAACCTCCGGGCCCGACTGAGCAACTACTTCGCTCCGCTGCGCACCCTGCACGAGCGCACCCGCCGCATGGTGCTCACCGCGCGCAGCGTCGAGTGGACCACGGTCGGCTCCGAGATCGAGGCGCTGCAGCTCGAGTACACCTGGATCAAGGAGTTCGATCCGCCCTTCAACGTCAAGTTCCGGGACGACAAGTCGTACCCGTACATGGCGATCACCCTCGGCGAGGAGTCGCCCCGGGTGATGGTGACGCGCAACCGCAGGATCAAGGGTGCGAAGTACTTCGGGCCGTACCCGAAGATCTGGGCGGTCCACGACACCATCGACCTGATGATCAAGGTGTTCCCGATCCGCACCTGCTCGGACTCGTCCTACAAGAAAGCGATGCAGACGGGCAAGCCGTGCTTCCCGGGGCAGATCGGCAAGTGCGGGGGGCCGTGCTCGCAGAAGGTCACGATCGCCGAGCACCGCGCGATCGTCGAGGAGTTCGTCCGGTTCATGGGCAGCTACGACCGTCGCGTGATCACGACCCTGCGCCAGCGCATGGGTGCCGCTGCCGACGCCATGGACTACGAGCAGGCCGCGAGGTACCGCGACCAGGTCGGCGCGCTCGAGGCGGTGCTCGAGAAGTCCGCCGTGGTGCTCCGCGACTCGGTCGACCTCGACCTGTTCGGCGTCGCGGAGGACGAGCTCGCCGCCGCGGTGCAGCTCTTCTCGGTGCGTGGCGGGCGCATCCGGGGTGTCCGCGGCTGGGTGGTCGACAAGGAGCTCGACATCAGCACGGGCGACCTCGTCGAGCAGATCGTGCAGGGCAACTACGCGACGAGCGACGACATCCCGCGCGAGGTCGTCGTGCCCGAGCTGCCGGAGGACGCCGAGGCACTGCAGCAGTGGCTCAGCGAGCGTCGTGGTGGTCGGGGCACGAAGCTCAGCACCGCGCAGCGGGGCGACCGCGCCGGGCTCGCCCGGACGGCCGCGCAGAACGCCGCCCAGGCGCTGATGCTCTACAAGACCAAGCGGAGTGCCGACTACACGACGCGGTCCGCGGCGCTGGCCGACATCCAGGACGCCCTCGGCATGACCGAGGCACCCCTGCGCATGGAGTGCTACGACATCTCGCACCTGCAGGGGACGAACGTCGTGGCCTCCATGGTCGTGTTCGAGGACGGACTGCCCCGGAAGGACCAGTACCGCCGCTACACGATCGCCGAGACGACCGACGACACCGACAGCATGTACCAGGTCCTCTCGCGGCGGCTGGCCCGGCTCGACGAGGACGCGGCGATGCCGGATGTCCCGGACGTCACGAGCGACGACGTCGTCGAGGGCTCGAAGCCCACGAAGCGCTTCGCCTACCGCCCGCAGCTCCTCATCGTCGACGGCGGGCAGCCGCAGGTGCAGGCGGCGAAGCGGGCGTTCGACGAGGCCGGGGTGCACGACATCGCCCTGGTGGGCATCGCGAAGCGGCTCGAGGAACTCTGGCTGCCGGACGACGACTTCCCGGTGATCCTGCCGCGGAACTCCGAGGCGCTGTTCCTCATCCAGCGGATCCGCGACGAGGCCCACCGGTTCGCGATCACCCACCAGCGCACCCGGCGGAAGCGCGACGTGCGGTCGCAGCTGTCCGAGATCCCCGGACTCGGCCCGACGCGGGTCAACGCACTGCTGAAGCACTTCGGGTCGGTCGCCCGGCTGCGCGAGGCGACCGCGGAGGAGATCGGCGAGGTGAACGGTGTCGGTCCGGCGACGGCGGCTGCCGTCGTGACGAAGCTCGCGAAGGTCCCGACGAGCACGCCGAGCGCGCCGAGCCCGGCCAGTGCGCCCGACCTCGCCAGCGCGCCGGAACCCGCCAGCGCGGCGTCTCCGGACGAGCCCGCGACGGACGAGGCGAGCCGCGCAGACGGCCCAGCCACGGTCCCCGCGGTGACCGGCGACGGTCCGCACCTGCCGGCCTGACGTGCACCGCGCCTCCCGAGCGGTCCGGGCGATAGCCTGGACCCGCAGCCGAGACCTCCCCGGGCGACGCGCCCGGGCCGCCACGACGGAGCCCACTCCCAGATGACCGACAGCGCCCAGACGACGACCCGATCGCCGCAGCAGCACGACATCCTCATCGTCACCGGCATGTCCGGTGCCGGCCGGTCCACCGTCGGCAAGGCGCTGGAGGACCTCGGCTGGTACGTCGTGGACAACCTCCCGACGCAGATGCTCGGGCCGCTCACCGAGCTCGCCGACCGTGCGGGGGAGAAGATCCCGAAGATCGCCACCGTGGTCGACGTCCGCGGCGGTCGGTTCTTCACCGACCCGGAGCAGGCCGTCGAGCAGGTCCGCTCGACCACGTCCGCCCGGGTGCGGGTGCTCTTCCTCGAGGCGACCGACGCCGTCCTGGTGCGACGCTTCGAGCAGGTCCGCCGACCGCACCCGCTCCAGGAGGACGGCACGCTCCTCGACGGCATCGGTCGTGAGCGAGCCCGGCTGTCCGGTCTCCGCGAGGCCTCCGACGTCGTCATCGACACCTCCGACCTGAACATCCACCAACTCGCGAACACCGTCACCGAGCGGTTCGCCGACGACCACTTCGTCGGGGTCCAGGTCACGCTGATGAGCTTCGGCTTCAAGTACGGGCTGCCCGCGGACGCCGACATGGTGGCCGACGTGCGGTTCCTGCCGAACCCCTACTGGGTGCCCGAACTCCGCGCGCACACGGGGCTCGACCAGCCCGTCTCGGACTACGTGCTGGCCCAGGCCGGGGCCCGTCCGTTCGTCGACCGGTACGCCTCCGTGCTCGAGCCGGTGTTCGAGGGCTACCAGCGCGAGAACAAAAGACACGCTACGATCGCCATCGGCTGTACCGGCGGCAAGCACCGCTCGGTCGCCATCGTCGCCGAGTTGGCGAGTCTCCTCCGGGGGATGCCAGGCGTCGCCGTGCGTGTGAAGAACCGAGATCTCGGCCGGGAGTGACCGTCCCTCCGGCCGCTCCTCCCACGTGCGCCGGACCCGCGGACCCCACCAGAAGAAACGTTAGGAATGATGCTGTGCCGTTGACTGCCGAGGTCAAGGACGAACTGGCCAGGGTCGTCGTGAACCGCAACACGGTCCGCGCCGCCGAACTCGCGACCATCCTGCGGTTCGCGGGCGGCCTGCACGTCATCTCCGGCAGGATCGCCGTCGAGGTCGAGCTCGACACCCGGATCATCGTGCACCGCGTGCGCAAGGACCTCGCGGAGCTCTACGGCGTCCGTTCCGAGGCGAGCGTCGGCTCCTCGGCGTCGTCGCGACGTGGCACTCGCTACCTGGTCCGCGTGCTCGAGGCGGGGGAGACCCTCGCGCGCCAGACCGGGCTGATGGACGCTCGCCGCCGCCCGGTCCGCGGGCTGCCGAACCGCCTCACCACCGGCAACCGCGAGGACCTCGCCGCCGTCTGGCGCGGTGCCTTCCTCGCCTCCGGCACCCTGACCGACCCCGGCCGGGCGGCCGCGCTCGAGGTCACCTGCCCCGGCAACGAGGCCGCGATGGCGCTCGTGGGCGCCGCGTCCCGTCTCGGCATCGCGGCGAAGGGCCGCGAGGTCCGTGGCGTGCACCGCGTCGTCATCCGCGACGGCGAGGCCATCGGCCAGATGCTCACCGCGATGGGCGCCGCGCGCACCACCGCGGACTGGGAGGAGATGCGCCAGCGCCGCGAGGTCCGCGCGACCGCGAACCGCCTCGTCAACTTCGACGACGCCAACCTCCGCCGTTCGGCGCAGGCCGCCGTCGCCGCGTGCGCCCGGGTCGAGCGTGCGCTCGAGATCCTCGGCGACGAGGTCCCCGACCACCTCAAGTACGCCGGCTCCCTCCGTCTGCAGCACCGCGACGCCTCGCTCGACGAACTCGGCCAGCACGCCGACCCGCCGATGACGAAGGACGCCATCGCCGGTCGCATCCGCCGCCTGCTCGCGATGGCCGACAAGAAGGCCGTCGACACCGGCGTGCCGGGCACCGAGGCCAGCGTGCCCGAGGAGCTCGAGGGGGCGTAGTCCCGCACGTTCCCGCCCGACGGACTGGAGGCGCGGTGCCAGCTGGCACCGCGCCTCCAGTCCGTTCCGGGGCGGGTCCACCGCCGCCCGCGGGACCGTCCGGACGGACCGTCATCCGGCGCGGTCGCGCAGTGTCCGACTGCTAGGGTCGTTACGGCGACGTTACGGGGCGTATCGTCCACCACACGCGGGCCCGACGGGCCCCCGACTCCGAAAGCAGCGCCCCCTGGGCGCTCCACACCCAACAGGAGATCCATTGACCGTCAAGATCGGCATCAACGGCTTCGGCCGCATCGGCCGTAACTTCTTCCGGGCCGCCCTCGCGAAGGGCTCCGACCTCGAGATCGTGGCGGTGAACGACCTCACCGACAACGCGGCCCTCGCGAACCTGCTGAAGTTCGACTCCATCACGGGTCGTCTCGGTGTGTCCGTCGAGCTCGACGGCGACAGCATCGTCGTCGACGGCAAGCCGATCAAGGTCCTGGCGGAGCGCGACCCCGCCAACCTCCCGTGGGGCGAGCTGGGCGTCGACATCGTCATCGAGTCGACCGGTTTCTTCACCAAGGCCGCCGATGCGCAGAAGCACATCGACGCCGGTGCCAAGAAGGTCATCATCTCCGCCCCGGCGACGGGTGACGACGTCACCATCGTCCTCGGCGTGAACGAGGACCAGTACGACCCCGAGAACCACAACATCATCTCGAACGCGTCCTGCACCACGAACAGCCTCGCGCCGCTCGCCAAGGTGTTCCACGACAAGTTCGGCATCGAGCGTGGCCTCATGACGACGGTGCACGCCTACACCGCCGACCAGAACCTGCAGGACGGCCCGCACAAGGACCCGCGTCGTGCCCGCGCCGCCGCCCTGAACATCGTCCCGACCTCGACCGGTGCGGCGAAGGCCATCGGCCTCGTCATGCCCGAGCTCGCCGGCAAGCTCGACGGCTACGCCCTGCGCGTGCCGGTGCCGACCGGTTCGATCACCGACCTCACCCTCGAGACCTCGTCCGAGGTCACGGTGGACGAGATCAACGCCGCCTACAAGGAGGCCGCCGAGGGGCCGCTCAAGGGCATCCTGCTCTACAGCGAGGACCCGCTGGTGTCGACCGACATCACGACCGACCCGCACTCCTCGATCTACGACTCCGGTCTGACCAAGGTCATCGGCAAGCTCGTCAAGATCACCTCGTGGTACGACAACGAGTGGGGCTACTCGAACCGCCTCGTCGACCTGACCGAGTACGTGGGCGAGCGACTCTCGGCATGAGCCTGCGCACCCTCGAGGACCTCGGCGACCTCGCCGGCAAGCGTGTCATCGTCCGCTGCGACCTGAACGTCCCGCTCAAGGACGGTCGGATCACGGACGACGGCCGCGTGCGGGCGTCGCTGGGCACGCTGAACACCCTGGTGAACGCCGGCGCGCGGGTCATCGTGATCTCGCACCTCGGTCGGCCCGACGGGTCGCCGGCACCGGAGTACTCGCTCGCCCCCGTGGGGCAGCGCCTCTCCGAGCTGCTCGGCAAGGAGGTCACGTTCGTCGGCGAGACCGTCGGCGACGAGGCCACCGCTGCGGCCGAGGCCCTCGAGGACGGCGACGTCCTGCTGCTCGAGAACCTCCGGTTCAACCCGGAGGAGACCTCGAAGGACGCTGCCTCGCGCGGGCAGTTCGCCGAACGGATCGCCGCCCTCGGCGACGCGTTCGTGTCGGACGGCTTCGGTGTCGTGCACCGCAAGCAGGCCTCGGTCTACGAGCTCGCCGCCGCGCTCCCCAGCGCTGCCGGCTCGCTCATCGAGTCCGAGCTCCGCGTGCTCGAGCGGCTCACCGCCACCCCGGAACGGCCGTACACGGTCGTGCTCGGTGGATCGAAGGTCAGTGACAAGCTCGGCGTCATCGAGCACCTGCTCCCGCAGGTCGACACGCTCTGCATCGGCGGCGGCATGCTCTTCACCTTCCTCGCGGCCCAGGGCCACGGGGTGGCGAAGTCGCTGCTCGAGCAGGACCAGCTCGACACCGTCCGCGCCTACCTGGCGAAGGCCGACGAACTCGGCGTGACGATCGACCTGCCGACCGACGTCGTGGTGGCCTCCGGGTTCGCTGCGGACGCCGACCACGAGACGGTGGCGGCAGACGCCATCGAGTCCTCCTCGTTCGGCGCAGACGGCATCGGGCTCGACATCGGCCCGGAGACCGCCGAGCGGTTCGCCGCGGCGGTGTCCGGCTCGAAGACGGTGTTCTGGAACGGCCCGATGGGCGTGTTCGAGTTCCCGGCGTTCGCGGCCGGCACGAAGACCGTCGCGCAGGCCCTGACCGAGGTCGACGGCCTCGGCGTGGTCGGTGGCGGCGACTCCGCGGCGGCCGTCCGGTCGCTCGGGTTCTCGGACGACCGGTTCGGGCACATCTCGACCGGCGGCGGTGCGAGCCTCGAGTTCCTCGAGGGCAAGTCGCTGCCCGGTCTCGAAGCGCTGGGGTGGTCCCGATGACCCGCACGCCGTTCATCGCCGGCAACTGGAAGATGAACCTCGATCACCTGCAGGCGATCGCGACCGTCCAGAAGCTCGCGTGGACGTTGAAGGACGCCCGCCACGACCACGACGACGTCGAGGTCGCGGTGTTCCCGCCCTTCACCGACCTCCGCAGCGTGCAGACGCTCATCTCGGCAGACAAGCTGTCGATCCGGTTCGGCGCCCAGGACCTCTCGCAGTACGACTCCGGTGCCTACACCGGTGACGTCTCGGGGGCCTTCCTCGCCGCGCTCGACGCGCAGTACGTCATCGTCGGACACTCCGAGCGTCGCACGATGCACGGTGAGACCGACGAGGTCGTCGCCGCGAAGACCGCTGCCGCCGTCAAGCACGGCATCGTGCCGGTGGTCTGCGTCGGTGAGACCGGCGAGGAGCGCGAACAGCGCGGAGCGGGAGTCGTCCCGGTCGAGCAGCTCCGGGTCGTCCTCGACGCGGTGAAGCCGTCCGAGATCGTCGTGGCGTACGAGCCGGTCTGGGCCATCGGCTCCGGCCAGGCCGCCACGTCCGAGCAGGCGCAGGACGACTGCGCCGCCCTCCGCCGCGCGATCGCCGCGGCGTGGGGCGACGAGGTCGCTGCCGCCACGCGCGTGCTCTACGGCGGCTCGGTGAAGTCGGGCAACATCGCCGGCTTCCTCCGCGAGCCCGACATCGACGGCGCGCTCGTCGGTGGCGCCTCGCTCGACGTGCAGGAGTTCGCGGCCATCGCGCGCTTCCGCCAGCACGTCGGACTCTGATCCACCCGCTCAGGCCGGTCGCGTCCGCGTGACCGGCCTGAGCCACGTCCGGCCCGCGGTGCTCGCGGGCCACGCCCGAGCCGGTGGCCCCGGTCGCTTCGGCGGCCCGGTACACTTGCAAGGCTGACTGACACGAAAGGTACGTCGTGGCGATTCTCTCCGTCGTGCTGCAGGTCCTGCTCGCGATCACGAGCCTCCTGCTCACGCTCCTCATCCTGCTGCACAAGGGCCGCGGTGGCGGCCTCTCCGACATGTTCGGCGGCGGCGTGACGAGCAACCTCGGGGCGTCCGGCGTCGCCGAGCGCAACCTCAACCGCATCACGGTGATCCTCGGTCTGGTCTGGATCGTGTCCATCATCGTGCTCGGTCTCATCAACAAGTTCACGGCGGGGAGCTGATCCAATGGCAAGCGGAGGCAGTGCGATTCGAGGGTCGCGCGTAGGCGCAGGCCCCATGGGGGAGCAGGACCGCGGGGTCCAGGCAGAGCGTGTGGCGATCTCGTACTGGGACGCCCTCGGCAACGAGGTCGTGCGGTACTTCGCCGCGAACCTCCCCGACGAGGAGATCCCCGAGACGGTCGACTCGCCGTCGAGCGGGCTCCCGGCCGGGCGCGACAAGGAGAACCCTCCGGTGGTCGCGAAGACCGAGCCCTACAAGACGCACCTCGCGTACGTGAAGGAGCGCCGGACCGAGGAAGAGGCCGCGCAGCTCCTCGAGGACGCGCTGCAGCAGCTCCGGGAGCGCCGCGGTACCGCGAAGTAGTCGACGTCGTCCGACGTCCGGAGGCCCCCGCACCACGTGGTGCGGGGGCCTCCGTCGTGCGGGCGTGGGTCGGAGGCGGGTCGGTTCGGCGGGCTGGGTGCTCGTCGCACGACCTGCCGCGCGACTCCGCTCGGCGCCGCGGGTCGTGCGACCGGAGCGCGGCGGCACGCCCGGGCGCAGTCGCCGGGCGGGCGACTCCCGTCGCCGGGCGGCGCCGATCGGGCCCGATCCGGCCCGCACGGCAGACGCGCGCGGCATGTCGTGCACGTTCGGCACGCGTCGGCGACGCTCGTTCTCAGCGCTGGAACCTGCGCCGACACGGACGGGAGGCGCGGTGCCGACCGGCACCGCGCCTCCCGTCCGTGCGTCGCGACGTCAGTACGTCGATGCGATGAGGTTCTCCGGCACGTCGCGTGCGGCGTCCTGGTCGACGAAGAAGACCGTGCGCTTCCGACCCTGCACGCCGCCGACGGGGACTTCGTCCACGGAGGCACCGGCGAGAGCCAGACCGAGCACCGACGCCTTCTCGGCACCGGACAGGATCACCCAGACACGCTGCGACGCGTTGATGACCGGGTAGGTCAGCGTGAGGCGCTGCGGCGGCGGCTTGGGGGAGTCGTCGACGGCGAGCACGGCGCGGTCGGTGACCGAGAGCTGCGGGAACTCCGGGAAGAGCGACGCGGTGTGGCCGTCGGGGCCGACGCCGAGGAGCGTGATGTCGAAGCGCGGTGCGACGGCGCCCTCGGGAGCGGCGTCCTGCAGCTCGCGTTCGTACTGCGTCGCGGCGTCCTCGATCGAGATGCCGGCGTCCGACGCCGCGATCGGGTGGATGTTCGACTCGGGGATGTCGACGTGGTCGAAGAAGTCGGTCTGCGTCCCGGTGATGTTGCGGTCGGCGTCGCCCGCGGGCACCCAGCGCTCGTCGACCCACCACACGTGCACCTTCGACCAGTCGACGCTCTCGCGCGCCGGGGACTGACCGATCGCGGCGAGGACCAGCGAGGACACGGACCCACCGCTGATCGCGATGTCCGCTCGCTCCTGCTCGTCGAGCACGTCGATGATCTTCGTGATGAAGCGTGCGGCGACCGATGCGCCGAGGGCCTGCTTGTCCGGGTGCACCAGCACCCGCCGTTCGTTGGTCACGTGACTCCCGTGTTCATGGCGGCCGACCGGTGCGACCGCCTTCGGTCCGGTCGGTGGTCCGGTCGTCGCCCGCGCGGGGCTGGCGACGACCGGACGTCCTGACCGTGTGGGGCGATCAGCCGGCGATCGACTCGCGCAGCTGGGGCACCCCGTGCTTGACGACGTCTCCGAAGAGGACGTCCGGGTCGAGTCTACGGAGTTCCTCGGCCAGGCAGTCACGCAGGTTGCGGCGCGGCAGCGACAGGTCGTGCGTCGGCTGTCCGGGCATCGAGAGCGTCGCGACGTCCACGAGGGAGCGCTCGAGTTCGACGGTGCCGGACTCGCGGACGAGCGTGACGCCGTGGATGCCGCTCGAGCCGGTCGCACGCGGCGACGTGGTGACCGAGACGGGCACCTCGAGTCGCAGTTGCAGCCAGGCTGCCAGCAGGATCGTCGACGGGCTGTCGGAGGCACCGGAGACCTCGACTGCGGTGATCGGCTCGTACGGCGGCTGGTCGAGCGCCGCGGCGAGCTGATTCCGCCAGAGCGTCAGCCGTGTCCAGGCGAAGTCGGTGTCGCCGGGGACGTAGCTCCGTCCGAGCGCCTCGATGGCACCGTTCGGGTCCTTCTGCGCGGCAGCGTCGGTGATCCGGCGCTGGGCGATCCGTCCGAGGGCGGATGCCGAGGGCTGGTCCGGTGCGGTCTGGGGCCACCACGCCACGACGGGCGCGTCCGGCAGGAGGAGGCCCGTGACCAGGCTCTCCTCGTCGGTCGCGGTCTCGCCGTACGCGCGGAGGACGATGACCTCGCTGGCGCCCGCGTCGCTGCCGACGCGGATCTGCGCGTCGAGGCGGCCGGGCGACTTCGTGTCCCCGGCGTTCTTCGACACGATGATCACGCGCATCGGGTGCTCGCGCGAGGCCTCGTTCGCAGCCTCGATCGCCTCTTCCTCGTGGCCGAGGGCCGTCGAGATGATGAGGGTGAGGACGCGCCCGAGGGCGACGGCGCCACCTTCCTCGCGGATGTGGACGAGCTTCTTCTGGATCTTCGAGACCGTGGTGTTCGGCATGTCGATCTTCATGGACGCCTCCAGGTCCGGCCGTCACGGGCGAGCAGGGCATCGGCGGACGCCGGACCCCACGTGCCGGGACGGTACTGCTCGGGCTGGCCCTGCGTGGCCCAGAACTCCTCGATCGGGTCGAGGATCTTCCACGACAGTTCCACCTCTTGGTGACGGGGGAACAGCGGCGGGTCGCCGAGGAGCACGTCGAGGATGAGTCGCTCGTACGCCTCCGGCGATGCTTCGGTGAACGCGTGGCCGTAGCCGAAGTCCATCGTGACGTCGCGCACCTGCGTGCCGACGCCCGGCACCTTCGAGCCGAAGCGGAGCGTGACGCCCTCGTCCGGCTGCACGCGGATGACGAGTGCGTTCTGACCGAGCGGCGACTGCGTGTTGCCGTAGACGTCCTCGGGGACGCGCTTGAACACGATGGCGATCTCGGTCACGCGGCGACCGAGACGCTTGCCGGCGCGGAGGTAGAACGGCACGCCCTGCCAGCGCCGCGTGGCGATGTCGAGCTTGATGGCCGCGTACGTCTCGGTGCCGGACTCGGGGTTCATGCCCGCTTCGTCGAGGAAGCCGAGCACCTTCTCGCCGCCCTGCCAGCCGCCGGCGTACTGCCCGCGCGCGGTGGCGGTCGCGAGGTCGTCCGGGAGCCGGACGGCGGAGAGGACCTTCTCCTTCTCGGCGCGGAGGTCCGACGCCTTGAACGAGACCGGCTCCTCCATCGCGGTGAGCGCGAGGAGCTGCAGCAGGTGGTTCTGGATGACGTCGCGAGCCGCGCCGATGCCGTCGTAGTACGCGGCACGACCGGCGACGCCGATGTCCTCGGCCATCGTGATCTGCACGTGGTCGACGTAGTTCGAGTTCCAGATGGGTTCGTACATCTGGTTCGCGAACCGGAGCGTCAGGAGGTTCTGGACGGTCTCCTTGCCGAGGTAGTGGTCGATGCGGAACACGTCGTCGGGAGCGAAGACGCTCTCGACGATGGCGTTCAGCTCGCGCGCGGTGCGGAGGTCGGAGCCGAAGGGCTTCTCGACCACCACGCGGCTCCACGAGCCCTCGCGCTTCTCGGTCAGCCCGGACAGCTTCAGCTGCTCGGTGACGACCGGGAACATCTTCGGCGGGATGGAGAGGTAGAAGGCGTGGTTGCCCAGGGTGCCGCGCTCGGCATCGAGGTCGTCGACCGTGCGCTTGAGCTCACGGAACGCCTCCGGGTCGTCGAACGATCCCTGGACGAAGCGGATGCCCTGTTCGAGCTGACGCCACACGTCCTCGTCGAACGGGGTGCGGGAGTGCTCCTTGACGGCGTCGTGCACGAGCTGGGAGAAGTCTTGGTCCTCCCAGTCGCGTCGGGCGAAACCGACGAGGGCGAACCCCGGGGGCAGGAGCCCCCGGTTCGCGAGGTCGTAGACCGCGGGCATCAGCTTCTTGCGGGACAGGTCACCCGTCACACCGAAGATGATGAGGGTGCTGGGTCCCGCGATCCGGTTCAGTCGACGGTCCGTCGGCAACCGGAGCGGATTGTGCTCCGGGGTGATCGCCACCGGTGACATGGGTCGGTGAACTCCTTCGAGAGTCTTAGAGGGAGACGGCGGAGCGCAGGGCTGCGGTGACAGCGGCGACGTCCGACGTCGTGAGGGTCAGGACCGGGCGCCCGTGCTCCGCGAGCACGCTCGCGTCGCCGGCCGCCTGGGCCTGCATGAGTTGACCGAAGGTGAACGGCCGCCCCGGGACCGCGAGGTCCTCGGGCTCGTCCGCCACGATCTGCAGGAAGACGCCGTTCGCGGGTCCGCCCTTGTGGTACTGCCCGGTCGAGTGCAGGAACCGTGGGCCGTAGCCGAACGTCACGGGGCGCTCGGCGCGGGCGGCGAGGGCGTCGCGCAGCGTCGCGAGCCCGGTGTCCGCGGTGCGGTCCACGTAGGCCTGCACGGCGAGGTAGCCGTTCGGGCCGACCTCGGCCAGGAGGCGCGACACGGCGTCCGCGATCGTGGTGCCGACCGTCAGTCCCGGGGTCGCGTGCACGGCGATGCCGTCCTCGACGAAGGCGGGAGCCTGCGGCTCCGGACGGTCCTCGAGCAGCGCCCGCGCCGCGACCTTGGCGGCTTCGACGTCGGGCTGGTCGAACGGGTCGATGCCGAGCAGGCGGCCGGCGACGGCGACGGCGTACTCCCACACGAGGAGCTGGCCGCCGAGCGTGCCGGCGATCTCGACCTCGCCCGGCTCGACGTGGCGTTCGTCGTCGCGGGACCCGACGAGTCGGATCACCTGGACGTCGGCCAGTCCGGCCGAGACCTCGGGGGAGTCGGCGTCGAGGACGACGGGCAGCAGGCCGCGGCCGTCCTTGCCGGTCGACTCCGCGATGAGCTGCTCCACCCAGTCGCCGAAGCCGACGATGTGGGTGCCGTCCGGCACGATCGCGATCTTGTCCCGGAGGGGCTCGGTCCCGCCGAGGACCGCACCGAGCACGAGCCCGGGGTTCTCGTCGGTGTCGACGGCGAGCAGGGCCGAGATGGCGTCGGCCTCGTCGAGGAGCTCCTGCACGTCCGCACCGGCCAGACCGGACGGCACGAGACCGAAGGCGGTGAGCGCCGAGTAGCGGCCGCCGACGTTCGGGTCGGCGGTGAAGACGCGGTAGCCGGACGCTGTCGCCTCGGCCTCGAGCGGGGAGCCCGGGTCGGTGACGACGACGATGCGCTTCGCCGGGTCGATGCCGGCATCGCGGAACGCCTGCTCGTAGACGCGTCGCTGCGAGTCGGTCTCGAGGGTCGAGCCCGACTTCGACGAGACCACGAGCACGGTGCGCTCGAGGCCGTGCTCCACCGCCGCCCGGACCTGCGCCGGGTCCGTCGAGTCGAGGACCGTCAGCGGGACGCCGTACGTGCGGGTGATCACCTCCGGTGCGAGTGAGGAGCCGCCCATGCCGGCGAGGACGACGTGGTCGACCCCGTCGGCACGGAGCTGCTCACGCAGGGCGGTGATCTCCGCGACGAGCGGGGTGGAGACCGAGACGGCCTCCACCCAGCCCAGGCGCTTCGCCGCCTCGGCCTCAGCCGCCGGGCCCCAGAGTTCGGGGTCCTGCGCGGTGATGCCGGAGGCGACCAGGTCGGCGACGAGGCCCGGGACGACCGTCTCGACGGCCCGGGCAGCGTCGCCGCTCGCGGCGATGGAGACGGTCACTTACTTCGCGTTCTCGAGCGCGGTCTTCACCGTGTCGACGAGCTCGCCCCAGGATACGTTGAACTTGTCGACACCCTCCTTCTCGAGCAGGGCGACGACCTCGTCGTAGTCCACGCCGGCGGCGGCGATCTGGTCCATGACCTGCTGCGCGCCCTCGAACGAGCCGGCGATGGCGTCGCCGTGGATCTCGCCGTGGTCGAACGTGGCGTCGAGCGTCTTGCCCGGCATGGTGTTGACCGTGCTCGGTGCGGCGAGCTCGGTCACGTACAGGGTGTCGGGCAGCGACGGGTCCTTGACACCGGTCGAGGCCCACAGCGGACGCTGCGTGTTGGCGCCGGACTCGAGCAGGCCCAGGGCACGCTCGGTCGCGAACGCCTCGGTCCAGACCTGGTAGGCGAGCTGCGCGTTGGCGATGCCGGCCTTCGACTTGAGGGCCTTGGCCTCGCCGGTACCGACGGCGTCGAGACGCTTGTCGATCTCGGAGTCGACGCGCGACACGAAGAACGACGCGACCGAGTGGATCTTCGAGAGGTCGTGGCCGGCGGCCTTGGCCTTCTCGAGGCCACCGAGGTAGGCGTCGATGACGGCGCGGTAACGCTCGAGCGAGAAGATCAGGGTCACGTTGACGGAGATGCCGGCGCCGATGACCTCGGTGATCGCCTCGAGGCCCTCGACGGTCGCCGGGATCTTGATGAGGACGTTCTCGCGGCCGACCTTCTCGAACAGGAACTTGGCCTGCTCGATGGTCTTCGCGGTGTCGTGGGCGAGGCCCGGCTCGACCTCGATCGAGACGCGGCCGTCGAAGCCCTTGGTCTCGTCGTAGATCGGCTTGAAGACGTCCGACGCGTTGGCGACGTCCTGCGTGGTGATCTCGAAGATCGCGGCGGTGACGTCGGTGCCCGCGGCGGCGAGCTCCTTGACCTGCGCGTCGTAGCGCTCGCCCTTGGCGAGGGCCGAGGCGAAGATCGTCGGGTTGGTGGTGACACCGACGACGTTCTTCTGCTCGATGAGCTCGGTCAGCTTGCCGGTCTCGAGCAGCTCGCGCGACAGGTCGTCGAGCCAGATGCTCACGCCGACCGCGGAGAGGGCGGCGGTGGGGGTGTTGTCAGCCATGTGTTTCTCTTCTTCTTTCGTCGACCGGCCCGGCGCGGATGCCGCGATCGGTGCCGTGGTGTCGTGGTCTGTGGGCCGGGAGGCGCGGGGCCGAGAGGCACCGCGCCTCCCGGCAGCGGGGCCGGGTCCGGCGTACCGGACCCGGCCCCGATGGGTCAGGAAGCTGCGATCGATTCCTTGGCAGCGGCCACGACGTGCTCCGTCGTGAAGCCGAACTCCTTGAACAGCGTCTGGTAGTCGGCCGAGGCACCGAAGTGCTCGATCGAGACGCTGCGGCCCTTGTCGCCGACGATGTCGCGCCAGCTCATGGCGATGCCGGCCTCGACCGAGACGCGCGCGGTGACGGCCTTCGGCAGGACCTGCTCGCGGTAGGACTCGGACTGCTCGAAGAACCACTCGAGCGACGGCGCGCTCACGACGCGGGCGTTGATGCCCTCGCCCTTGAGCTGCTCGCGGGCGTCCACCGCGATCTGGACCTCGGAACCGGTCGCGACGAGGATGACGTCCGGGGTGCCGTTCGGCGCCTCGGCCAGCACGTACGCGCCCTTGGCGACGTTCTTCGCGGAAGCGAAGGTGTCACCGGAGGCGTCGCCCTCGCCACGCTCGAACACTGGCAGGTTCTGACGGCTCAGCGCGATGCCGGCCGGGCGGTCCTTGTGCTTGAGCATCTCGAGCCAGGCGTAGGAGACCTCGTTGGCGTCGGCCGGACGGACGACGTCGAGACCCGGGATCGCACGGAGCGCGGTGACCTGCTCGATCGGCTGGTGCGTCGGGCCGTCCTCGCCGAGGGCGATGGAGTCGTGGGTCCAGACGTAGATCGCCGGCGCCTTCATGAGCGCGGCGAGACGGACCGCCGGACGCATGTAGTCGCTGAAGATGAGGAACGTGCCACCGAAGGGGCGGGTGTTCCCGTGCAGGACGATGCCGTTGAGGATCGAACCCATCGCGTGCTCGCGGATGCCGAAGTGCAGCACGCGGCCGTACGGGTCGGTGCTCCAGGTCTTCGTCGAGGCCTCGGCCGGACCGAAGGACTTCGCGCCCTCGATCGTGGTGAGGTTCGACTCGGCGAGGTCCGCCGAACCGCCCCAGAACTCGGGCATGAGCGGCGCGATGGCGTTGATGACCTTGCCGGAGGCGGCGCGGGTCGAGACGTCCTTGTCGGTCGGGAAGACCGGCAGCGCCTCCTCGAGGCCCTCGGGGAGCTCGCCGGCGTTGATGCGGTCGAGCATCGCCTTCTTCTCCGGGTTGGCCGCGGCCCACGCGTCGAAGGTCTTCTGCCACTCGGCGTGCTGCTCCTGGCCCTTGGCGACCGCGCCGCGGGTGTACTCGAGCACCTCGGGGTCGACCTCGAAGGTCTTCTCCGGGTCGAAGCCGAGGACCTCCTTGAGGCCCTTCAGCTCGTCGGCGCCGAGCGCCGAGCCGTGGATCTTGCCGGAGTTCTGCTTGGTCGGAGACGGCCAGCCGATGATCGTCTTGAGGACGATGAGCGACGGCTTGGACGACTCGGCCTTGGCGGCCTCGACCGCGCGGTGCAGCTCCTCGACGTCCTCGGAGTACTCGCCGGTCTTCTTCCAGTCGACGTGCTGGACGTGCCAGCCGAGCGCCTCGTAGCGCGCGGCGACGTCCTCGGAGAACGCGATGTCGGTGTCGTCCTCGATCGAGATCTGGTTCGAGTCGTAGAAGACGACCAGGCGACCGAGCTGCTGGCGGCCGGCGAGGCTGGCGGCCTCGTTCGTGACGCCCTCCTGCATGTCGCCGTCACCGGCGATCACGTAGGTGAAGTGGTCGAACGGCGACTCGCCGTCGGCGGTCTCCGGGTCGAACAGGCCGCGCTCGAAGCGCTGCGCGTAGCCGAAGCCGACCGCCGAGGCGAGGCCCTGGCCGAGCGGGCCGGTGGTGATCTCGACACCGTCGGTGTGGCCGTACTCCGGGTGACCCGGGGTCTTCGAGCCCCACTTGCGGAGGTGCTGCAGGTCGTCGATCTCGAGGCCGTAGCCGTGCAGGTAGAACTGCACGTACTGCAGGATCGAGGCGTGACCCGCGGAGAGGATGAAGCGGTCGCGGCCGATCCAGGTGGAGTCGCTGGGGTCGCGACGCATCACCTTCTGGAAGAGCAGGTGGGCGACCGGCGCGAGGCTCATCGCGGTGCCGGGGTGACCGTTGCCGGCGGCCTCGACCGAGTCGGCGGCGAGTACGCGGGCCGTGTCGACGGCCTTCCTGTCGATGGCGTCCCAGGTGAATTCAGCCACTTGGATGTTGACCCTTCTTGATGCGACATGTGCGAGGGCTCGTGCCATCGCACGGACATGATCGCCGTCCCGGGACCGTTCGTCGTGTCGCCGACATGCGGCGGCCGACCGGCTCGTTGGCGGCCGACGTCATCGGGGCACGCACTGCGGGAGGGCATGTCCAGCATAGTGACCGAGCACTCAGAAGGGGTCCAGGTGACGACGGTTGTGCACGAGCGATGCTCGGGCGACTGCTGTGGAGGGCGACCGGCCGGGCGTGTCGACTTGTCGCGGGGCTCCCGCACGGACGGCGGGACGCGACGAGTTCGGTCCGGATGGCGGGCGGGGCATCGTCGCGGCGCCGTGATGGCCTAAACTGTCGAGGACCCGTGTGCATTCCGGGTCGACGCACGCCCCGACGACGACGGAGCCGTCCACCGAGTGTGCGAGCTGACGCGAACAGACTGAGGTTCCCTTGCCGACTGCCACCGTGACCAGGCCCGACACCGATCGACCCCGATCGCCACTGTCCCGCAAGGTCCGTGCGTACGTCTCGCTGACGAAGCCGCGCGTGATGGAGCTCCTGCTCGTCACCACCGCGCCGACGATGTTCCTCGCGGAGCGCGGGGTGCCGGACCTCTGGCTCGTCTTCTGGACGATGCTCGGTGGCGCGATGTCCGCGGGCTCCGCGTCGGCGTTCAACTGCTACATCGACCGCGACATCGACCGGCTCATGAAGCGGACCAGCACACGCCCGCTCGTGACCGGTGAGCTGTCCGACCGCGAGGCCCTGGTCTTCTCGTGGGTCCTCGCCGTCCTGTCCACGGCGGTCCTCGGCTTCCTCGTGAACTGGCTCGCCGCCGCACTGAGCGTCGTCGCGATCCTCATCTACGTGTGCGTCTACACGCTGTGGCTCAAGCGCCGCACGCCGCAGAACATCGTGTGGGGCGGCAGCGCGGGCTGCATGCCGGTGCTGATCGGCTGGGCGGGCGTCACCGGCTCGCTGACCTGGGCGCCGGTCATCCTCTTCATGGTCATCTTCCTCTGGACGCCACCGCACTACTGGCCGCTGTCGATGAAGTACCGCGACGACTACGACGCCGCCGACGTCCCGATGCTCGCGGTCGTCCGCGGTCGGACCGTCGTCGGGCTGCAGGTCGTCCTCTACGCCTGGGCCACGCTGGTCTGCTCGTTGCTGCTCATCCCGGTGGCGCACATGGGGCCGCTCTACACGGTGGTGGCCCTCGCCGGCGGCATCTGGTTCGTGGTCGAGTCCCACCGGCTGTACTCGCGGGCCATCCAGCACGTCGAGCACGTCCAGCCCATGCGCGTCTTCCACAGCTCGATCACGTACCTGACGCTGCTGTTCATCGCCGTGGGGATCGACCCGCTGCTCCCGCAGGTCTTCACCTTCTCGTCGTAGCCGCACGACGGACAGGCCGCCGGTCCGCCGACGGCCTTCGTCGTTGCAGGGCGACCGTCCACCGGTCTGGAGGCGCGGTGCCGGCCCGCCCCGCGCCTCCAGTCCGGCGGTCGGTCACCGCGACCGCGGGACGGTTGCGTCTGCGCCGTCCGGCGGCGCGATGCTCGCGTGTGCATCGACCGACGGCGCACCGGTCGATCGACGCGCACATCGTCGAACGATGCGCACGCACCGGATGTGTGCGCAACGAGCGACACCCCACGCGTCGATCGACGCGTGGGGTGTTGATGCGGACGGGGCGACCCGAGCGGGGCCCGTCAGCTGGGGACGTCAGGCGCGCAGGGCCTCGCGCGGAGCCGTGCGGCCGGCGCTCCCGCGGGTCGAGAGCACGACGACCGTCACCGCGCCGACCAGCAGGCCGGCCAGGACCATGTGCGTGCCGACGAGTCCGACCGGCAGGCCCGTGCGCGCCTGGGTCAGGCCGACGGCGATCTGCACGAACTCGACCACGAGGAGCAGCAGCGCCCACCGGCTCGACGAGCGCAGGCGCACTGCCCCGACGACGAGCACCAGGGTGAGGGCGAAGAGGACGTACGCGGGCACGGCGTGCAGGTGCTCCATGACCGCCGGGTCGAAGCCGGTGCGGTGCAGTCGGCCGCCGTCCACGGCCTCGTCGGCGCCGGCGTGCGGGCCGCTGCCGGTGGTGAGGATGCCGACGAGCACGGTCACGACGACCGCGGCGACGGTGCCGCGCACGACGCCGGTGTACCAGCGGGGGACGAGCCTGTCCGCCGTGCGCGGACCGTTCATGGCTCGGTACACGAGGGTCGCGGTGACCGCGGTCAGCGCGGCGGAGACCACGAAGTGCAGACCGACGACGAACGGGTTGAGGTTCGTCACGACGCTCATGCCCCCGATGACCGCCTGCACCGGGATCGCCGCGCCCTGCGCGAAGGCCAGCCAGAACAGCTCCGGGCGGGTGCGGCGCAGGCGCACGACCGCGAGGAAGGTGGCGATCGCGACGACGACGAGCACGAACGTGAGCAGCCGGTTCCCGAACTCGATGACGCCGTGGACGCCCATCTCGGGCGTCGAGACGAGGGAGTCGGCCGTGCACTTCGGCCACGTCGGGCAGCCCAGCCCGGACGCCGTGAGCCGGACGAGGCCGCCCGTGCCGATGAGCACGACCTCGACCACGAAGGACGCCCAGGCGAGCACCACGACGCGCTGGTCGACGACGCGGGGGAGGGACCACCACCGCGTGGTCCGGACGTCCTGGTCGACGGGGGATCCGACGCGAGTCACGAGGGTGGTGCCTTCCTGTTGTTCCGTGCGGTGAACCTGTAGGATTCGAGGGTTCAGCAGCAGTCAAGTCTAGGCAGGCGCCGGCTCCGAATGGGCCGAGATCGCCGATCACGTCGGCGACTGCGTGGAACCATCGACGTTGCGAGGCAGCAACGCCGCCGAACCCCCTGTCGGGGGTCTGCGGTGGAATGGCGTCCGGACGCCACGGGTTGCACCCGGAGACGCTGCCGCGAAGAAGGAAACGAGGAGACCATGTCCGACGTGCTCATCGACCGTCCCGAGCTCGAAGGGCTCGGCCAATACGAGTTCGGCTGGTCCGACTCGGACTCCGCCGGCGCCTCGGCTCGTCGTGGCATCTCGGAAGAGGTCGTCACCGACATCTCGAACCTCAAGAACGAGCCCGAGTGGATGCTCAAGAACCGCCTCAAGGGCCTGCAGCTCTTCGGACGCAAGCCGATGCCGACGTGGGGCGCCGACCTCACCGGGATCGACTTCGACAACATCAAGTACTTCGTCCGCTCCACCGAGAAGCAGGCGCAGTCGTGGGAGGACCTCCCCGAGGACATCCGCGCGACCTACGAGAAGCTCGGCATCCCCGAGGCGGAGCGCCAGCGCCTCGTCGCCGGCGTCGCGGCGCAGTACGAGTCCGAGGTCGTCTACCACCAGATCCGCGAGGACCTGGAGCAGCAGGGCGTCATCTTCATGGACACCGACACGGCGCTCCGTGAGCACCCCGAGATCTTCGAGGAGTACTTCGGCACCGTGATCCCGGCCGGCGACAACAAGTTCGCCGCGCTGAACACGGCCGTGTGGTCCGGCGGCTCGTTCGTCTACGTGCCGAAGGGCGTCCACGTCGAGATCCCCCTGCAGGCCTACTTCCGGATCAACACCGAGAACATGGGCCAGTTCGAGCGGACGCTGATCATCGCGGACGAGGACTCCTACGTCCACTACATCGAGGGCTGCACGGCGCCGATCTACAAGTCGGACTCGCTGCACTCCGCGGTCGTCGAGATCATCGTGAAGAAGAACGCCCGCGTGCGCTACACGACGATCCAGAACTGGTCGAACAACGTCTACAACCTCGTCACCAAGCGTGCCATCGCGCACGAGGGGGCGACGATGGAGTGGATCGACGGCAACATCGGGTCGAAGGTCACGATGAAGTACCCGTCGATCTACCTCGCCGGTGAGCACGCCAAGGGCGAGACCCTGTCGGTGGCGTTCGCCGGCCCGGGCCAGCACCAGGACGCGGGCGCGAAGATGATCCACATGGCGCCGTACACGACGTCGTCGATCGTCTCGAAGTCGATCGCCCGTGGCGGCGGCCGCGCCGGCTACCGCGGCGAGGTCCGCGTCGACCCGAACGCCCACCACGCCGCGAACACCGTCCGCTGTGACGCGCTGCTCGTGGACACCGTGAGCCGCAGCGACACCTACCCGGCGATCGACATCCGGGTGGACGACGTGCAGCTCGGTCACGAGGCCACGGTCTCCCGCGTCAGCGAGGAGCAGCTGTTCTACCTGATGTCCCGCGGCATGCCCGAGGACGAGGCGATGGCCATGATCGTCCGCGGCTTCATCGAGCCGATCGCCCGCGAGCTCCCGATGGAGTACGCGCTCGAACTCAACAAGCTCATCGAGATGAGCATGGAAGGATCCGTCGGCTAGATGTCGAACACCAGCACCAACCCGACACAGACCGACCCGGCGCCGCACATCGACCAGCCGGTCGAGCCGTCCGCCGCCGCCCAGCAGGGGACCGAGCAGCACGGTGCCCGTGCACACTCCGACGGCGGATGGGACGCGCGCGACACGTCCGTGCCCGTGCAGACCCGTTCCGAACGGTTCCGCTCCGGTGACGTCGACGCGTTCCCGTCGGTCACCGGCCGCGAGGTGAACTGGAAGTTCGCCCCCCTCGCCAAGCTCCGGCCGCTGCTCGACGGTGGGCTCGACGGGTCGCCGTACCCGTTCCTCGCCCGACAGACCGAGGGTGCCGACGTCGAGTGGGGCCGCAGCGACGACCCGCGCGTCGGCTCCGCCGGTCTGCCCGAGGACCGCGCGTCGGCGGCGGCGTGGACCGCCCGTGACGCCGTGCTCGCCGTGACGGTCAAGGCGACCGAGTCGTTCGAGTCGATCAGCATCACCCGCTCGGACTTCGGCACGCAGGCCCGCGCAGCGCACACGGTCATCACCGCCGAGCAGCACGCGCAGGGCATCGTCGTGCTCGACAACCGCGGCTCGGCGCTGCTCAGCGAGAACGTCGAGATCGTCGTCCGTGACGGCGCTCGTCTGACGGTCGTCAGCCTGCAGGACTGGGACGACGACGCGGTGCACGTGTCGACGCAGTTCGCCGAGGTCGGCCGCGACGCCTTCCTCAAGCACGTCGTGGTGTCGCTCGGCGGCGACGTCGTGCGCGTCAACCCCTCGACGCACCTCGGTGCCCAGGGCGCCGACACCGAGATGTACGGCGTGTACTTCGCCGACGCCGGGCAGTACATCGAGCAGCAGGTGTACGTGAACCACGACGCCCCGAACACCCGTGGCCGCGTCAACTACAAGGGCGCGCTGCAGGGCGAGGGCGCGCACACGGTCTGGATCGGCGACGTGCTCATCGGGCGCGACGGCGACGGCACCGACTCGTACGAGCAGAACCGCAACCTCGTGCTGACCGACGGCACCCGTGCGGACAGCATCCCGAACCTCGAGATCGAGACGGGCAACATCGAGGGCGCCGGCCACGCGAGCGCGACCGGTCGCTTCGACGACGAGCAGCTGTTCTACCTGCAGGCCCGCGGCATCCCCGAGGAAGAGGCGCGACGGCTCGTCGTGCTCGGCTTCCTCGTCGAGGTCATCCAGAAGATCGGCGCGCCCGAGCTCGAGGAGCGGCTCATCGCGGCGGTCGAGCAGGAACTCGCCGAGGGTCGCACCGTGATCACCGCAGCGGACCCCGAGGTCGAGCAGGCGGACGCCTGATGGCCGAGAAGGTCTGCGCCGAGTCGGACATCGCGGTCGACAGCCCGATGCGCGTGGTCGTCGACGGCACCGCCGTGGCGATCGTGAAGGACTCCGCCGGCGTCGTACACGCCATCGGTGACACCTGCACGCACGGGGACATCTCCCTGGCCGAGGGGTTCGTCGAAGGCGACACGTTGGAGTGCTGGGCCCACGGGTCACGCTTCTCGTTGGCGACCGGCAAGCCGCAGAACTTCCCGGCCTACGAGCCGGTCCCGGTCTTCCGGGTCGAGGTCCGCGAGGGCGACGTCTACGTCGACGTGCACGATCCCGTCGCGGTCGACTGACCTCCGTCGCACGCCTCTCACACACTTCCCGCGCGGCTGACGCCGCACACCAGCTGCAACCGAAGGAACGTACATGTCCACTCTCGAAATCCGTGACCTGCAGGTCTCGATCGACACCGACCAGGGCACGAAGGAGATCCTGAAGGGCGTCGACCTCACCATCAACGAGGGCGAGATCCACGCGATCATGGGGCCGAACGGCTCCGGCAAGTCGACCCTCGCCTACACGATCGCCGGCCACCCGCGGTACAACGTCACCGGCGGCTCGATCACCCTCGACGGCGAGGACGTCCTCGCGATGAGCGTCGACGAGCGCGCTCGTGCCGGCATGTTCCTCGCGATGCAGTACCCGGTCGAGATCCCGGGCGTCACGGTGTCGAACTTCCTCCGCACTGCGAAGACCGCGATCGACGGCGAGGCCCCGGCCCTGCGCGGCTGGGTCAAGGACCTCCGCCAGTCGATGGCCGACCTCAAGATGGACTCGTCGTTCGCCGAGCGCAACGTCAACGAGGGCTTCTCCGGCGGCGAGAAGAAGCGCCACGAGATCATGCAGCTCGAGCTCCTCAAGCCGAAGTTCGCCGTCCTCGACGAGACCGACTCCGGCCTCGACGTCGACGCGCTGAAGATCGTGTCCGAGGGCGTGAACCGCGCGAAGGGCGCCACCGGCCTCGGCGTGCTGCTCATCACGCACTACACGCGCATCCTCCGCTACATCAAGCCGGACTTCGTGCACGTGTTCGTCGCGGGCAAGGTCGCGGAGCAGGGCGGCCCGGAGCTCGCCGAGCGCCTCGAGAACGAGGGCTACGACCGCTACGTGCAGGCAGCGGCGGCGGGCAACTGATGATCACCGCACTCTCCCCGGAGAAGTTCGACGAGGTCGTCGAGGGCCTCAAGGAGGTCCAGGACCCGGAACTCGGCGTCAACATCGTCGACCTCGGGCTCATCTACGACCTCGCGATGGACGACGAGGCCAACGCCCTCGTGATCAGCATGACGCTGACGAGCGCGGGCTGCCCGCTGACGGACGTCATCGAGGGCGACACCGCGAACGCGCTCGACGGCATCGTCGACGCGTTCCGCATCAACTGGGTCTGGATGCCGCCGTGGGGTCCGGAGCGGATCACCGACGACGGGCGCGAGATGATGCGCGCGCTCGGGTTCTCGATCTAGACGCAACCAGAGAACTGACGGGAGGCGCGGTGCCAGCTGGCACCGCGCCTCCCGTCCGTCGTCGGTGCGGGTGCGCGACGCCCCGCCGAGCGGGCGATGTACGTCACGCTCGCGGGACACACGCGGCGCATTCTGTCCGCTCGACGGAACACCCGCGGCGTGTCCTGCCCGCTCGACGGAACGCCCGCGGCGTGTCCTGCCCGCTCGCCGCGCCGCGCCGCTCGCCGCGCCGCCCCGCAACGACGAAGGGCCCCGCACCGGACGGTGCGGGGCCCTTCGTGTCGAGCGTGTCAGCGGCGGCCGACGAGCTTCCAGGCCAGGGGCAGGACGCCCGCGGCGATGAGGGCCTTGGCGACCCCACCGATGACGAACGGGTACAGGCCGGCGGCGAGCACCGACTGCAGGTCGTTCGGCGCGCCGAGCTGGCCGAGCACGACGGCGAGCCAGGGCAGGCCCGTGACGAACGGGATGGCGCTGGCGAGCAGCATCGCGACCGTCGCACGGCCGACGCCGCGGTCCCAGTTCCGGCGCGCGAGCCAGCCGACCAGGCCGGCGGCCGGGACGAAGCCGACGACGTAGCCGAAGCTCGGGGTCGCCAGGGCCTGCAGGCCGCCCTGCATGTCGGCGAAGAAGGGGGCGCCGGCGAGGCCCGCGACCGCGTACACCAGCAACGAGAGCATGCCGCGGCGGGCGCCGAGCGTGGCGCCGACGAGTACGACCGCCAGGGTCTGCCCCGTGATCGGCACCGGCCACATCGGCACCTCGAGCTGGGCGAGGGCGGCGGTGAACAGCGCGCCGCCGGCCACCAGAACGGCGTCGGTGGACAGGCCGGAGGTGCGCAGCCGGTCGGCGAGGACTGCGCGGGGAGCGAACCCGGTGGCGTTCGTCATGGATTCTCCTAGAATGGACTGCTGGTCCCGTTCGGGACCATCGGTCCCGTCAGCGTAGCGGTGCACCTCCCGCACACGTCGTTGTGCACATCACCAACTGATTGGACGTCCTCTAGTGCTTGCCGTGCACGACCTCGAGATCCGCGTAGGCGCTCGCCTCCTCATGGAGAACGTCTCCTTCCGTGTGGAGAAGGGCGACAAGATCGGCCTCGTCGGGCGCAACGGCGCCGGCAAGACCACGATGACGAAGGCCCTGGCGGGGGAGACGCAGCCGACCGACGGCAAGATCGAGCGGTCCGGCGAGATCGGCTACCTGCCGCAGGACCCGCGCTCGGGCAATCCGGAGGACACCGCCCGCAAGCGCATCCTCGACGCCCGCGGCCTCGGCGAGCTCGTCGAGGGCATCCGGCAGGCCACGCTCGACATGGCGAGCGAGGACGCGTCGGTCGCCGAGAAGGCGATGCGCCGCTACAGCCGCCTCGACGACCAGTTCAACGCCCTGGGCGGCTACGCGGCCGAGGCCGAGGCTGCGTCGATCGCGTCGAACCTCAAGCTGCCGGACCGCATCCTCGACCAGCAGCTCAAGACGCTCTCCGGTGGTCAGCGTCGTCGCATCGAGCTGGCACGCATCCTGTTCTCGGACGCCGAGACGATGATCCTCGACGAGCCGACCAACCACCTCGACGCCGACTCGATCATCTGGCTGCGCGAGCACCTCAAGACCTACCCTGGCGGCGTCATCGTGATCTCCCACGACGTCGAGCTCGTGGACGAGGTCGTCAACCGGGTGTTCTACCTCGACGCGAACCGCCAGACGATCGACGTCTACAACATGGGGTGGCGGCTCTACCAGCGGCAGCGTGCTGCCGACGAGGAGCGCCGCCGCAAGGAGCGCGCGAACGCCGAGAAGAAGGCCGCGACCCTCAAGGACCAGGCCGCCCGCTTCGGCGCCAAGGCCACGAAGGCCGCCGCTGCCCACCAGATGGTCGCGCGTGCCGAGAAGCTCCTCGCCGGACTCGAGGACGAGCGCGCCGTGGACCGCGTCGCGAAGCTGCGCTTCCCGACGCCGGTCGCCTGTGGTCGCACGCCGCTCATGGCCGAGGGTCTGTCGAAGTCGTACGGGTCGCTGGAGATCTTCGCCGGACTCGACCTGGCGATCGACCGCGGCTCGCGCGTCGTCATCCTCGGCTTCAACGGCGCCGGCAAGACCACGCTCCTGCGGATCCTCGCGGGCGCCGACCAGCCGGACACCGGCGAGATCCTGCCGGGCCACGGTCTGCGGATCGGCTACTACGCGCAGGAGCACGAGAACATCGACGTGAACCGCTCGGTGATCGAGAACATGGTGTCCGCGTCGCCGAACCTCACCGAGACCGAGGCCCGCCGTGTCCTCGGGTCGTTCCTCTTCACGGGTGACGACGGCTACAAGAAGGCCGGCGTGCTCTCCGGTGGCGAGAAGACCCGGCTCTCGCTGGCGATGATCGTCGTCTCGGGTGCGAACGTCCTCCTCCTCGACGAGCCGACGAACAACCTCGACCCGGCGTCGCGTGAGGAGATCCTCGGCGCCCTGGCCGGCTACGAAGGTGCGGTCGTCCTGGTGTCGCACGACGCCGGCGCGGTCGAGGCGCTCAACCCGGAGCGCGTCCTGCTGCTGCCGGACGGTACCGAGGACCACTGGAACAAGGACTACGCCGAGCTCATCGAGCTGGCGTAGCGCGCCTCGTCGAACTGGCGTGACGCGCGCTCATCGAGCTGGCGTGGCGCGTGCTCGTCGAGCTGGCGTGGCGCGTGCTCGTCAGGCGCGCGCCGCTCAGCGGGTCAGCAGCTCGTCCTCGACCTCGGCGTCGGACTTCGGCTTGGCGTCCTTGCGGCGCTGCCGCTCGAGGGCGCGCTCGCGCTCGTCAGGATCGTCCTGGTTGAGGTTCCGGTACTCCTGCACCATCACGTAGGCCAGGAACCCGAAGCCGCCCGCGGCGAAGAGGAACCACTGGATGAAGTAGCTGAGGTGCAGGCCGGTGTCCGCCGTCGGCCGGTCCCAGCCGAGCGGCCTCGCCTCGGTGGGCGCGGGGGACTCGGCGGCGAGCTGACCGTACGCACCCGTCCAGATGGGGGCGTCGACCTTCGCGGCGACGTCGGCGAGTGTGACCGACTGCACCTGGTCGGTGTGCGCCGGGTCGGTGCGGCCCGGGATCCGCGGCTCGCTCTGCTGCAGCCGAGCGGTCACCGTGACCTGACCGGACGGGGGTGCGGGGACGTGGTCGGGGGCGTCCTGGGCGTTGCCGGTCGGCACCCAGCCGCGGTCGACGACGAACGCGCGGCCGTCCGCGGTGACGAGGGGCGTGAGGACCTCGAAGCCCGGCTGGCCGTTGTGCACGCGGTTGCGCACGAGGAGCTGGTCGGCGACGTCGTACCGGCCGGTGACGCTGACCCGGAGCCACTCCTGCGAGTCGTCCCAGCTCGACGCCGTCGGCAGGGCCTCGGTCACCGGGACCGGCGTGTGGTCGTAGTTCTGCGCGACCTGTTCGTTCTGGCGGACGGCCTCGTTCCGGCGGTCCCACTGCCACATGCCGAACAGCGCGCAGACGATCGCGAACGCGACCGCGATGGCGAAGTACCCGAGCCACCGTCGGCTGCGCACGAAGCGCCACCCGACGAAGGGCTCGTCGGGTTCGCGGTCGACCCGGTCCGGCTCGTCGCGCGGAGCAGGGGTCGACCCGCCCCGAGCCGAGGCGCGCGCGACCTTCTGCGCGTGCCGACGGCCGTACCGGGAAGCGGGGTCGAAGCTCACCGGCGCTCCCCGGCAGCACGCACACCGACGTCGTTCTTCGGGGCGTCGGCCGGGTCGCGCAGGTCGTCGAGGCGGTCGACGTCCTCGTGCATGCCCGTGACCCGCACGGGGAACGAGCGGGAGCGCAGGTAGTCGGCGAGGAAGTCACGGTGCTCTTCGCACGCCGCCCAGATCTTCACGCGGTCGATCGCGTGGATGCGCGGGTTGCGCCAGTTCACCCGCCACTCGGCGGTCGACGAGCAGCCCGCGCGGGAGCACACCGGCGTCGAGCCGGGTTCGGTGAAGAGGTCGAACGTCGCACCCATCAGCGGCGGCCGCCGTTCCGGCCCGGCCAGACACGGGACCGATCGCCGTTGCGTTGCCACTCTTCCTGCGCGTGCTGGGCAGCCTCGCGCAGACGCTCTTGCTCGTCGCGGTACGCCTGCGCCCGAGCGTCCTCCTGCTGCTCACGGAGGCGGGGGTCGACGGCGTCGTAGAGCTCGATCGCTCCCGCGGGCCGGACGACCTCGTTCTCGGTGCGGCTGCCGGCGTTCGCGACGATGACCGCGACCCAGGGGATCACGGCGGCGAGGACGATCGGGATGACCGCGAGCCAGGAGTGCCAGATCGTGTAGACGAGCACGGCCCCCACGAAGCAGACGACACGGACGACCATCTGCCACACGTACTTCGAGAGGCGCTGGGCGCGTTCCTGCTCGGGGGAGTCCGGCAGGGCAGTGATGCTCTGCGACCCGGTCGAGCGGCGCGATGATGCTCGGAACGGGGTGGTTCGGGTCGATGACGATCGGCCGCTGGTGGTCTTCATCCGGCTTCTTTCCTCTTCGCAGGCTCCAGCCTAAGCCCGGCCACCGACAGACGCCGCACAGTGCGGGGGACGGATCGTCGGTGTCGCCCTCCGGTACGCTCGTCCGGGCGTGTCCGGCCCTCCCTGGGCGACGCCGACCACCGTCCCCACCGAAACGGAGCGACCATGAGCACCCCCCGTACCGTCCTGATCACCGGCGGCAACCGCGGCATCGGCCACGCCCTCGCGGTGCGGTTCGTCGCCGCCGGACACCGGGTCGCCGTCACCTCGCGGAGCGGCCAGGGCGGGCCCGAGGGCGCGCTCACTGTCGCAGCGGACATCACCGACTCCGCCTCGGTCGATGCCGCGTTCTCGCAGGTCGAGGCCGAGCTCGGCCCGGTCGAGGTGCTCGTCGCGAACGCCGGCATCACGAACGACCAGCTCTTGCTCCGCATGTCGGAGGAGGACTTCACGAGCGTCGTCGACACCAACCTCACCGGCACCTTCCGCGCCGTGAAGCGTGCGACGAAGGGCATGATGAAGGCGAAGTTCGGCCGCATCGTGCTCATGTCGAGCGTGGTCGGCGCCTACGGCCAGGTCGGCCAGGTGAACTACGCGTCGTCGAAGGCGGCCCTCGTCGGCATGGCGCGCTCGATCACCCGCGAGCTCGGTTCCCGCGGCATCACGGCGAACGTCGTGGCGCCGGGGTTCATCCAGACGGACATGACGGCCGCGCTCCCCGAGGAACTGCAGGCCGAGTTCAAGAAGCAGATCCCGGCAGGCCGGTACGGCACCGTGGACGACGTGGCCGACGCGACGCTCTTCCTCGCGAGCGACGGCGCCGGGTACGTCTCCGGAGCGGTCATCCCGGTCGACGGCGGCCTCGGGATGGGCCACTAGCCGAGACGGGCCGTCCGCGCTCAGCCGCGCAGGCCGAGCGCGGCGAGCACCGGCGACAGGTCGCGGTCGACGACCGCGACGTCTGCCTGCTCGCGGACCCGCGGCTTCGCGTCGAACGCCACGCTCAGCGCCGCGACGCGCATCATCTCGAGGTCGTTGGCGCCGTCGCCGACCGCCACGGTGTGCGCAGCGTCCACGCCGTCCGCGGCGGCCCACTCCCGGAGCGCGGCCGCCTTCGCGTGCGCGTCGACGACGTCGCCGAGCACCCGCCCGGTGAGGGCGCCGTCGACGACCTCGAGCCGGTTGGCCCGGCAGTGGTCCAGCCCGAGTCGCCGGGCGAACGGGTCGAGCACCTCGTGGAACCCGCCGGAAACCACGCCGACGGTGCCGCCGGCGGCGTGCACGCCGCGGACGAGCTCATCGGCGCCCCGGGTCACACGGACCGCCTCCTGTGCACGACGGAACACGTCGGTCTGGAGGCCCGCAAGGGTCCCGACACGCTCCCGGAGGCTCTCCGCGAAGTCGATCTCACCGCGCATGGCGCGCTCCGTGATCGCCTCGACGCGTGGCCGGGTCCCGGCGCTGTCGGCCAGCAGTTCGATGACCTCGTCCTCGAGGAGGGTGGAATCGGCATCGAGGACGACGAGGAAGCGCGGCACGCACCAACGGTACCGACTGACGGAGGCGCGGCCGACGTGTGTGACGTCAGCCGCGCCTCCAGACCGGTACGCGGTCCGCGCCTCCGCGACTAGGCGTCGACGCGGACGCCCTTGCCGACGACGGTGATGCCGGACTCGGTGACCGTGAAGCCGCGGGCCTCGTCGGCCTCGCGGTCGACACCCACCTGCGCGCCGGGCGCGATGACGACGTCCTTGTCGAGGATCGCGCGGTTCACGATCGAGCCGGCGCCGATCGAGGCGCGTTCGAACACGATCGAGTCGAGCACCTTCGCGCCCGAGTCGATGGCGCACCAGGGGCCGATCATGCTGCGCTCGACCTGGGCGCCGGACACCAGGCAGCCGAGGGACACGAGCGAGTCGACCGTCGACCCGGTGTTGCCGTTGGCGTCGCGGACGAACTTCGCCGGGGGCAGGTTCGTCTGCTGGTTGAAGATCGGCCAGTCCTGGTTGTACAGGTTGAAGACCGGCACCGGGGCGATGAGGTCCATGTGGGCGTCGTAGAACGAGTCGATCGTCCCCACGTCGCGCCAGTAGTACCGGTCGCGCTCGTTCGACCCGGGCACGTCGTTGCGCTTGAGGTCGTACACGCCGGCGTCGCCGCGCGCGACGAAGTCCGGCACGATGTCGCCGCCCATGTCGTGGTTCGACCCCTCGACCTGGCCGTCGCGGAGCACCGCGTCGACGAGGGCGTCGGCGTCGAAGACGTAGTTGCCCATCGAGGCGAGGATCTCGCCGGGGGAGTCCGCGAGGCCGACGGCGTCCTTCGGCTTCTCGAGGAACGCGTCGATCTTCGTCGGGTCGTCGGCGTCGACCTGGATCACACCGAACTGGTCGGCGAGACCGATGGGCTGGCGGATCGCTGCGACCGTGGCACTCCGGCCCGAAGCGATGTGCGCCTCCACCATCTGGTGGAAGTCCATCCGGTAGACGTGGTCCGCGCCGACCACGACGACGATGTCGGGCCGCTCGTCACGCAGCAGGTTGAGCGACTGCAGGATGGCGTCCGCCGAACCCGCGAACCAGCGCTTGCCGAGTCGCTGCTGCGCCGGCACCGACGCGACGTACGACCCGAGCAGGCCCTCCATGCGCCAGGTCTCCGCGACGTGGCGGTCGAGGCTGTGCGACTTGTACTGCGTCAGGACGACGATCTTCTGCAGACCGGAGTTGACGAGGTTCGAGAGCGCGAAGTCGATGAGCCGGAAGTTCCCGCCGAACGGGACGGCGGGTTTCGCACGGTCGGCCGTGAGCGGCATGAGCCGTTTTCCCTCGCCACCCGCGAGGACGATGCCGAAGACCTTCTTTGGTGCCATGTCGCTCACAGTATGCGGTGGAAGTGGGAACCGGTTACGTTGAACCCGTGCGAGTCGATCTACTGACCAGGGAGTATCCGCCGGAGGTCTACGGCGGAGCGGGTGTCCACGTGGCCGAGCTCACGGCTGCGCTGCGGTCGGGGACGGACACGGACGTGCGGGTGCGGGCCTTCGGTGGCTTCCGCGACGAAGAGGGCGTGTGGGCGTACCGCACCCCGGACGGGCTCGAGAACGCGAACGGCGCGCTGCAGGCGCTCGGTACCGACGTCGCCATCGCGGCCGACGTCGCGGGCGCCGACCTGGTGCACTCGCACACCTGGTACGCCAACGCGGCGGGTCGCATCGCTCAGCTCACGCACGGCGTCCCCCACGTCGTCACGGCCCACAGCCTCGAGCCGCTCCGCCCCTGGAAGGCCGAGCAGCTCGGCGGGGGCTACCGGCTGTCGAGCTGGATGGAGCGCGAGGCGTTCGAGTCGGCTGACGGCGTGATCGCGGTGTCGAAGGCGATGCGGGCGGACATCCTCCGGTCGTACCCGTCGATCGACCCGGCGAAGGTGCACGTCGTCTACAACGGCATCGACATCGACGAGTGGCAGCCGATGGTCGACGAGGACGCCGTGCGCGGCCTCGGGATCGACCCGTCCAAGCGCAGCGTCGTGTTCGTCGGCCGGATCACGCGGCAGAAGGGCCTGCCCTACCTGCTGCGCGCGGTGGCCTCCCTGCCGTCGGACGTGCAGATCGTGCTGTGCGCGGGAGCCCCCGACACCCCCGAGATCATGGCCGAGGTCACCGACCTCGTCTCGACGCTGCGCGAACAGCGCGAGGGTGTCGTCTGGATCGACCGGATGCTCTCGCACCGGGAGATCGTCAACGTGCTGTCCTCCGGCACCGTGTTCGTCTGCCCCTCGGTCTACGAACCGCTCGGCATCGTGAACCTCGAGGCGATGGCGTGCGGGATCCCCGTCGTCGGCACGGGCACCGGGGGCATCCCCGAGGTCGTCGCCGACGGCCTCACCGGCCGCATCGTCCCCATCGACCAGGCCCAGGACGGCACGGGCACGCCGACCGACCCGGACCGCTTCGTCGCCGACCTCGCCCGGACCCTCGACGAGGTGCTCGCGGACGAGGGCCTCGCGAAGCTCATGGGCCGAGCCGGACGCCTGCGCGTCGAGTCCGAGTTCACCTGGGACGCGATCGCGACGCGCACGCGGCAGGTCTACGACGAGGTGCTCGGCCGGAACCTCTAGGCTGGTCGCATGCCCTCGGTCGTGCGCTTGTCAGACGTCTCCGTGGTCCGCAACGGGGCCACCATCCTCGACGGGATCTCGTGGGAGGTGCAGGACGACGAACGCTGGGTCGTGCTCGGTGCGAACGGCGCCGGCAAGACCACGCTGCTGCAGGTCGCGGGCGCCCAGACGTTCCCGACCTCGGGTGACGTCGAGGTGCTCGGCACCGAGCTCGGCGGGGCCGACCTGTTCGAGCTGCGTCCGCGCATCGGGTTCGCGTCGACCGCCCTCGCACGCCGCATCCCGGTGACCGAGAAGGTCGTCGACGTGGTGCTCACCGCCGCGTACTCGGTCACCGGTCGCTGGAACGAGGAGTACGAGGAGCTCGACGTCCGGCGCGCCCAGCGCGTGCTCGACGAGTGGGGCCTCGGGGACTTCACGGAGCGGACCTTCGGCGAGCTCAGCGACGGCGAGCAGAAGCGCGTGCAGATCGCCCGGGCGGTGATGACCGACCCCGAGATCCTGTTCCTCGACGAGCCGGCCGCGTCGCTCGACCTGGGCGCGCGCGAGAGCCTCGTCCGCACCCTCGGCGGCTACGCCCAGAGCGGGGACTCGCCCGCGATCGTCATCGTCACGCACCACGTCGAGGAGATCCCGGCCGGGTTCACCCACGCGCTGGTCCTCTCCGGCGGGCACGTGCAGGCGGCCGGGCCCATCGACGAGGTGCTCACCGCGACGACGCTCAGCGAGGCGTTCGGCGTCGAGCTCACGGTCACGAAGGACGCCGGGCGCTGGACCGCTCGCGCCGCCTGACCCGCCGTGTGGCGCGGCTCCTGTTCCGGCCGGTCTTCTGGTAACGTAGACGGCTGGCGCACGCCGCAGACTTCCCGTGCAGCGCTCACTCGAGTCCCTGCGCACTCCGACCCATCTGCAACCGAGGAATCTCCATGAAGACCGACACCCACCCCGAGTACAACGCCATCGTCTTCCGCGACCTGGCCTCCGGTGAGACGTTCCTGACGCGTTCGACCGCGACCAGCGACAAGACCATCGAGCTCGACGGTGCGACCTACCCGGTCATCGACGTCGAGATCTCGTCCGCGTCGCACCCGTTCTACACGGGCAAGCAGCGCATCCTCGACTCGGCCGGTCGCGTCGAGAAGTTCAACCAGCGCTTCAAGGGCTTCAGCAAGTAAGTCCGCGTTCGCGCTCGGACGGGCGGTCCTCCTTCGGGAGGGCCGCCCGTTCTGCGTTGCTGGGTGCGGGCGGTGGCGGCCGGGGCGGGCGCGGCGACGCCGGGGCGGGGCGACGTCGGGCGGGGCGGGGCGCCCGGTGGGAACGGGCGTACCTGGCGGGAACGGGCGGAGCGGGCGGGAACTTCCGACCAGGTACGCCCGGAACCACCTACCCTCGCGGGCGCTCTGGGAAGGAACGGGCGGGAGGCGCGTGGCGGGCGGGCGCGGCGCCTCCCGTCCGCGCGTCACGGGCGGGAGGCGCGGGGCGGGGCGGGGCGGCACCGTTCCTCCCGACGGACGCAGTGCCCCGCGACGCGGCGCAGCCCCCGCCCGCCTCAGGCGCGCTCGACCGCGACCGCAGCGGCAGCCAGGCGGACGAGCTCCTCGCCTGCCAGGACCCCCGATGCACGGGTCACGGAGCAGTGCGGCGCGGTCCAGCCCGCCGCGTGCAGCTCCCCGTGCGCAGGACGGAGCGCCACGTCCGCCCACGCGAGCATGTCCCGGTCGAGCAGCGAGTCGCCAGCCGCCACCGAGGTGGTCGCGCCGACGCGCGCGGCGACCTCGGCGAGTGCACGCTCCTTCCGGATCGCCTGCGGCACGGCGTACAGCTTGCGGCCCTGGAGCGAGACGACCCAGCCGAGTTCCTCGAGGGCGTCGGTGAGCGCGTACAGCGCACCGTCGGGCAGCGCCGCGCGGTCGACGACGGCGTAGACGAACAGCTCCTCGGCGCGGTGGTTCCGGAGCAGGGCGTCCTCCGGGAGCATCGCGAGGAAGCGTGCCTCGGCTTCGGGCAGCGGGGACGAGCTGGCGGCGATGTCCGCGCTGAGGGTCGCGGTCCACTCGGCGTCCGGCGCGCCGTCGCGGAGGATGACGGCGCCGTTCGTCGTGACCGCCCACCCCTCGGTGGGGAGCGGCAGCCGGATCCGGCGGAACTGCGCCACGGTGCGGGTGGTCACGGGGACCACGGTGGCGGCGCGGGCGAGGTCGGCGAGTGCCTCCTCGGAGGCCCGGGTCATGAAGGAGAGCGGGGCGCCCTGGTACACCTCGGTGACGACGAGCGGCGGGGCTTCGGCGTCGGGGCCGTCGAGCAGCAGCGCGGCGGCGGAGTACACGAGCGTGCGGTCGAGGTCGAACCCGACGACGGCGGTCACGGTGCGGCCGTCTCGGCCGGCGCGGCGCCAGCGGTGGCGGCCTCCGTCACCCGGCTGCCCAGCGGGTGGATGAGTCCGACGCAGCTGTACGCGAGGTCGGGTCGGGTCACCACCGGGACGCCCCGCTCGCGGGCCAGCGCGACGACGTGCGCGACGTCGACGTCCGACGGGTCCCGGACGAGCACCTGCCACGGCACCCGTCGGAGCAGCACGCGGGTGGTCTCGCCGACGCCGGGCTTGACCAGGTGCAGGTCGTCGATGCCGTACTCGGTGCCGATCGCCTCGACGGTCCGCATTCCCCGCCAGTCGACCGCACGGTCCTCGGCCGTCGACACGGTGAGCGCCGCGGACACGCGCGGGAGCGCATCGTCGAAGCGGTCCTCGATCGCGGCCACGAAGGCGCGGGAGTGGTCGCGCGCCCCGAGCTGCCGGTACTGCTTCGCTCCGTGCAGGGTGCCGAGCGGCGTGACGGCCCGGTTGAAGACGGTGCGGGAGACGAGCCCGGAAACGGTGGAGTTGAGGCAGGCCGACGGCACGAGGTAGTCGTCGCGCGTCCCGTGCAGCGGCGTGCACCCGGCGGGGTCGGCGAGGACGGCGAGGTCGTCCTTGAACCGGACGCCGTCCGTCTCGGCGAAGCGTTCGAGGGCGGCGGTGAGTTCGCGGGTGATCGCTCCCTTGCCGGTCCAACCGTCGACGAACACGACGTCGTCGGGGTCGTGGTGCGCGGCGAGCCAGCGGAGAGCGGTCTCGTCGATGCCGACCCCGCGGACGATGCTCGCGGTCAGGTGGGGCAGGAGGACGCCGTGTCGTCGCTGGGCCCATCGGCGCATCAGGATGCCGATCGGCGTCCCGGCGCGTGCCAGCGACACGAGGACCGGGCGCCGACGGTCGCGGAGCACGAGCTCGGTGACGACGCCGACGGCCTCGGCCATGCGGCCCGCGGAACGGTGCAGCGCGTCCTCGTACAGCCGCTCGTAGGCCTCGGACGGCACGTACTCGACGGGCAGTGACTCGGCGTAGTTCGCCCCCTCGAGCTGGATGGCTCGCTCACGGTCGGCGGTGTCGGCCTCGAGCGCGACGTCCGCGAGGTCCTGCAACAGCCACGTGACGTCGTCGGGCTCGTATGACCCGAACGACGGTCCGGTCAGCGGGCGCGGGCCGCCGGCTCCGTCGGCAGCGGCGACGGCGAGTGGCGCCTCGACGAGGAGCACGCGCGACGTGACCGAGGCGAGCGCCGCGAGCAGTCCGTCGTCGTCGTCGAGGAGCGCTCGCTCCGTGCCCGGCTCCGGCAGCACGACGATCGCGTCGAACCCGCGCACGTTGTAGGCGAACCGTTCGCCCGGCCCGTCGACGGTCCGCTCCCGAGACCGGAACCGCACGCCCGACCGCACCGGCCACGCCGGGTCGTCCAGCACCGCGATCGGCGACCGCGTCGTGGTCGAGAACGTCGCGTCGACGCCGGTCCGCCGCAGCGCGTCGGCCGTCGCGAGCGGCGTGTGCATGTGCTCCTCGGCGCCGAGCACGAGGACCCGCCCCGGCTCCTCGCCCAGTGCGACGCGGAGGTCGGCCGCGAGCCCCTCGACGTCGGTCCGCGGCTGCCGGACCCGTCGTGCGGAGACGCCGAAGCGGTCCACGGCGGTCGCTGCGGACGGCACGGCGGTCACCGGGTCCGGCCTGGAGGCACTGGGCGCCGCCGCCCCGTCGGTCACCGCCGCCGCGTGGTCGACGACGACCTCCGCGGCGGCCGCCGCGAGTCCGGCGGGCAGGGCGACCGCGCCCCGCCCGAGCGCGACGACGGTCACCGGGACGCCGAGTTCCGCCGCGAGGTCGTCGGTCGCGGCGACGTCAGCGGGCGTGCGGAGGTCGACGAGGGCGGCGACGACCCACCGCCGCTGGGGAACGAGGGCGTGCAGCTCGCGGATGGTGGCGCGCGCCGTCGCCCCGGTGCTCAGCTCGTCGTCGACGAGGACGACCGTGCCGGCGTCCGGCAGCCAGTCGTCGTCGACGGGGAGCAGGCGGTGCGCGGTCGCGTGCGAGTGCGCCTCGTCGAACCCTGCTGCGGCGGTCGCGCCGACGGGGTCGTGCCGCGTGGAGTGGAGGTACCGGGAGCCGAGCACCTCGGCCACCATCGCGCCGAGGGCCGTGGCGGTCTCGGCGAAGCCCAGGACGAGCACGTCCGGCTCGTCGGGACGGTGGACGGCGAGGTCGGTGCGGAGCGTGGTCGCGGTGCGGTGCACGGTGTCCTGGGCGGCAGCGGCGACGTCGGCCGTCGTCCGCGCCAGCCCGGCCGTCCGGAGGACGTCGACGAAGCGGGCCACGGTTGCGGCGTCGAGCCGGCGCCCGCCGTCGAGGGCGTCGGCCACCCGTGCACCGAGGGCCTCGCCAGCGGCGAGGGCCACCGCGGGGACGGTCGGCACGTGCTTCGCGAGCACGGTGGAGACCAGCAGGTGCGCGCGCTTCGGGTTGCGACGCAGCGCGACGTGGACGAGATCGGCGAGCGGGACGAGCGGTGCGTCGACCGGGGGAGCATCCGTGAGGACGACCCCGAGGTCGGCGGGCGTGGGGACGGTCACGGGATGCTCCGTTCGAGCAGGTCGACGAAGGTCACGTCGGGGGCGGCCACGCCGAAGGCCCGGGCGCGGAGGTGCGTCCGTACGGCCCACTGGTGGTGGGGCTTCATCTCGTTCATCTTGTTGCCGTACCGGGAGGCGGCCGCTCCGCCGGTCGTGTTCGCGAGGACGTCCGAGGCGTCCGAGAACTCCTCGTCGCTCACCACCGACATCGCGTGCACCAGCGGGACGTGCCGCGGGTGGATCACGGTCTTGCCGGTGAGCCCGTTGGCGCGGTCGAGGGTCACCTCGCGCAGGAGACCGTCGAAGCCCTTGAGCAGGAGCTCCCGGCGGAGCGCGAGGTCGCCAGCCTGCTCGAAGGGCGTCGAGCGGAGCTGTGTGCGGAACACACGGTCGGAGTCGGGGTAGTGCTCCCAGACCGGGCCGGCCACCACGAACCCGTCCCGCGCCCGGCCGAGGACGTTCACGACGTCACCGATCACCGAGGCCAGCATCTGGACGTCGTACACCGTCAGGTGTGACGGGCGGCGGAGCCCGTAGACGCTGGAGAGGTCGGTCGCACCGATCCGGACGGCGAGCACGTCCTGGCGCCGGTCGACGAGGAGGTCGCGGATCGCGGTGAGCGCCTCGGTCCGGGTCTCGCGGTGGATGATCGACGGCGACTCGAGGATCGGCATCACGGTGAGGCGGCGGTCGTCCTCGCGGTCGGCGTTGAGCGCGTCGAGGACGTCGAACCACCGTGCGCCAGCTCCGTCCTCGGCCTCGAACTTCGGCAGCACGATGCCGCTCAGCGCATCGAGGGCGACGTCGCCGAGTCGGTCTGCGAACCGGGTGAGGTGCTCCGCGCTGCGGACGCGGACGAAGAGCTGCGGCAGGTCGGTGCTGTCCTCGCCGCGGGCGAGCTCCCGCAGGGCTGCGTCGACGTTGTCCTCGGCGCGGGGGAGGTCACCGTCCGCGACCGAGTCCTCGAAGCAGAGCACGATGGACGCGGCGCCGAGGGCGCGCTGCCGTCGGACGTCGCGCACGAGGTCGGGTCGGATGCCCGGTGTGTACAGCGTCGCGCCGAGGGCCATCGCGCGCAGCTCGGGCGGGCTCGTCCGGGTGACGTCCTCGGGCGGCTGGCGGAAGAACGCCGCATGCCCCTCGGGGTCGCTCCGTTCGAGTTCGGCGAAGTGGCGCACGGGTCAGGCTCCGATCGAGGGTGCGGAGAGGGTGAAGCCGAAGGCGGCGAAGACCTCGCCGTCGTGGGGAGCCCGGGGGAAGGGTTCGGCGCGCAGTTCGACCTCGCCGTCGACCACGGACAGCGCGAGGATCGTCATCGTGTCCGGCGTGCCCGGGTCGACCGCGAAGGCGGTGCCGTCGTGGAGTGCGACCGTGAGCCGATCGGGGCCGCGCGCGATGAACAGCGCGCGGCGCAGGCTGCGGACGTGCCGGAGCGCGACGAGGACGCTGCCGTCGTCGAAGCCCACGAGCGGACGGTTGCCCGGCGTCGTCACGACGCGTCCGGCGCTCCCGCCGTCGACCGTGGCCGCGCCGACGAGGTGGTCGACGCTCTCCCAGACGGTGCTCGTGCAGCCGGACACGACGAGGGTGCCCACCGCCGAGCGTCGACGGTCGACCCGGACGACGGGGGAGTCGGCGTCGAGCACCCGGACGTCCCTGGGGTCCGGCGCCGGGAAGGGGCGCACCCGACGCTGGCGGTCCGCGAGCCGGGCGGCCACGCGCGGCGACGGGCTGGCCGTGCGCGGCGTGGGGACGCCCGCCGTGCCGCCCGCTGCTCCCGCGGCGGGTGGTGACGCGACCGACGCGCTGCGTGCGGGGGCCGAGGCGGTGGCGGAGCCGGTGGGACCGCGACCGAACGACAGCTGCAGGCCGCCGCCGGTCGGCACCGGCGCGGCTGGCGTGCCGGGAGCCGGAGCCGCCGGAGCCGGAGCCGCGGGGCGCGGAGCAGCGGACGGCGGAGCAGCGGACGGCGGCGCAGCGGACGGCGGCGCAGCGGACGGCGGCGCAGCCAGCGCGGACGGCACTGGGCGGACGCGTCGCCGGAGCCAGGGGTGTGCGGACGTCATCGGCGACGGCCGATGCCGTGGTCGTTGCGCAACCCGGTGAGCCCCGTGGTGTAGCCCTGCCCGACTGCGCGGAACTTCCAGTCCGCGCGGTGCCGGTAGAGCTCGCCGAGGATCACCGCGTCGATGGTGTGGTTGCGGTCGGACGGCAGCGCGAAGGACACGAGTTCGCGGCCGTCGGTCGTGCTGACGCGGATCGACATCGACCGTACGGATCCGAAGTTCGTGGGGGAGCGTCGGTCCGGGTCGAGGTAGACCGCGAAGACGATCTTGTCGACCACGTCCGGGACCGACGCGAGGTCGACGTCGATCTCCTCGTCGTCGGACTCGTCGAGGTACCGGACCGAGGCGTCGGCGCTCTCGAGCTGGTTGAAGAACACGAGGTCCTCGTCGGAGAGCACGAGGCCGTCGGCGCCGCACACCAGGGCGACCGGCACGAGCTCTGCCGAGGGGCCGCGACTGACGATCTGGTCCCAGGCGATCCCGACGACGACGGCGTCGAGCCCGGGGTTCTCGGCGGTGAGGGCCGCGTTCGCGCCGGGGACGAGCCGCCCGCTCACGAGTCCGCTCCGCGGAGACGGAGACCCGCGTCGCCGTCGCCGAGGCGGTCACGGAGGAAGCGCCCGTGGGTGGAGAGTTCGGCGATGGCTCCGCTCCTGATCTGCTCGTGCATGTCCTCGACGGTCCCGGCGACGACGTCGAGCTGTTCCGCGAGGGTCCGGGTGGCCGGGGTGTCGTCCTGTCGGTCGGACGCCGGCAGGGACCGGTAGGTCCGGACCGGGGTCGGCAGGTAGTCGTCGACGACCGCCTGGAAGAGGTAACGCTGCTCGGTGGAGGCCCCGCGGGCGACGGTCGTGCCCGCGGCCTCGCGGAGGAGGTCCTCGACGTGTCGGATCCGCGACGAGATCACGGTCGGCAGGTCGGCGCCGGCGGCGCGCACGTACGCCCGCAGGTCGTCGAGCCCGGCCGCCACCGCATGGTCGTCCACCGCGCCACCGGCCCCACGGACGTCGATGCGCGCCGCGGCGGCCGCGGCGGCTTCCTCGGGAGTCGCGGCGGGCCGGTCCTGGTGCCGCTCCGCGTCGTCGCGGTCGTCGTCGCGCCCGAACAGCGCGCGGAGTCGGTCACGCACGGTGCGCGACCGTCCGGGTCATCGGCCGACCGACCGGGGGTCGTCGTCGGACTGCACCGCGCGCTCGAGGTACGGCTTCGCCCGCTGGATGCCGGCCTCGAGCGCGCTCACCGTCGAGGACATGTTCTTGGCGGCCTCGGAGCGGAACGAGTCGATCGCGTCCATCGTCTGGAAGACGTTGTCGAAGGCCCGCTGCAGCGTCTCGACGCTGACGCCGGAGCTCGTGGCCTGCTGGTGGATGCGGGTCGTCTGGTCGCGCAGCATCTCGCTGGTCTGCAGGATCATCGCGTTCGTGGTGTTGTTCACGGCATCGATCTGGTCGAGCACCATCCGCTGGTTCGCGAGCGCCTGCGCGACGACGACGGCCGTGCGGAGCGCCGCGATCGTGGTGGTCCGGGCTCGCTCGACGCCCTTGATGAGCTCGGTATTGTTCTTCCGGACGAGGTCCATCGCGAGGTAGCCCTGCACCGACACGGCGAGCTGGGTGAGGATGTCCTGGTGCCGCTGCCGCACCGGGAAGAGCACGTCCGACTCGAGCTTCTGTGCCTCGTCGACCCGGCCGGCGTTCCGGAGCGACTCGACCTTGGTGACGGTGGCCTGGTCGAGGGCCTTCGCGAACACCGCGTACTCGCTCAGCTGCTGCATGGTCTCCCAGAGCTGCACCTTCTCGTCGGCGAGAGTGGCGTTGTCCTTGCGGAGCTCGTCCTGCCCGGCCATGAGCGACTTGATGATGCGGTCGAGCTGGGTCTGCGCGGACTCGTAGCGCTGGAAGTACTTCGCGAGCTTGTTGCCGCCCGGGATCATGCCGAGGATCTTGCGTCCGGTGCTCAGGTCAGCCTGGTTCGGCGTGAGGTCCTCGACGGTGGAGCGGAGGTCGCCGAGCGTCGTCGCCACCTTGACCTGGGCACTGTCCCCGGTGCGACGGGCGCCCGCCACCGAGGACTGCGACCGTTCGAGCATCCGCGACGAGAAGCCGCCCGAGCGGGCGATCTCGCTGCCGGCGATCTGGTTGATGCCGTCGACCTTCTGACCGAACTCCGGAGAGCGGGGGTCGAGCGCCGCGACCTCGTCGACGAACTCGCGCGCCTGCGCCGCGATCGCAGCCTGACGGGATGCGTCGACCGGGACCATGCCGGGCGCGTCGTCGGGCGTGACCGTCTCGGCCGCGTCGGCGGGCCGGAGGACGAGGGCGTCCTCGGACGAGTCGGCGGGCTCCGGCGGAGCGAGGGGTCCGGGCATCGGTGGTCTCCTGTGTCGTCTGGGCGGTCGTGTCGTGGTGCCCGGCTCAGCCGAGCTGGACGCCGAAGTCGGTCGCGATGCCGGCGAGGCCGGTCGTGTAGCCCTGACCGACGGCGCGGAACTTCCACTCGGCACCGTTGCGGTAGACCTCGGAGAAGATCATCGCGGTCTCGGGCGCGGCGTCCTCGGAGAGGTCGTAGCGCACGATCTCGGTGCCGTCTTGGTCGAGCACGCGGGAGTAGGCGCTGCGGACCTGGCCGAAGTTCTGGCGGCGGGCCTCGCCCTGGTCGATCGAGACGGCGATGACGACGCGGACGACGTCGGCGGGGAGCGCTTGCAGGTCGATCGAGATCTGCTCGTCGTCACCGTCGCCCTGGCCGGTGCGGTTGTCACCCTTGTGCTCCACGGCCCCGTCGGCGCTGCGCGGCTGGTTGTAGAAGATGAAGTCGGCGTCCGAGCGGACCTTGCCGGACTCGCCGAGCAGGAGCGCCGACGCGTCGAGGTCGAACTGCTCGCCCGACGTCGTGCGCGGGTCCCAGCCGAGCCCGACGGTCGCGACGGTCAGGCCGGGGCTCGTCTTGGTGAGCGAGAGGTTGTTGCCCTTGGCGAGCGAGAGTCCTGCCATGGTCGGGTCCTTCCAGGTGGTTCGGTCGGTGCTGTCTCGGGGACGAGCTGGGTCAGTCGAGGACGACGCCGAAGTCGGTCGCCACGCCGCGGAGTCCGGTGGCGTAGCCCTGCCCGACGGCGCGGAACTTCCACTCCCCGTTGTACCGGTAGATCTCCGAGAAGATCATGCCGGTCTCGGAGGCGGCGTCCTCGGTGAGGTCGAAGCGGACGACCTCGTTGCCGGTCTCGTCGTTCACGACCCGGCAGAACGCGCCGCGGACCTGGCCGAAGTTCTGCCGACGGGCGTCCGCCTGGTCGATGGTCACGACGATGACGACGCGCTCGACGTCCGGAGCGACCGCGTCGAGGTCGATGAGGATCTGCTCGTCGTCGCCTTCGCCCTCGCCGGTGCGGTTGTCGCCCTGGTGGACGACCGCGCCGTCGGCGGACTGGAGCTGGTTGTAGAAGATGAAGTCGTCGTTCGAGCGGACCCGGCCGTTCGCGCCGACGAGCAGCGCGGAGGCGTCGAGGTCGAACTGCTCGCCCGCGGTCGTGCGCGGGTCCCAGCCGAGGCCGATCATCGCCCGGCGCAGGCCGGGGTCGGTCTTCGTGAGGGAGAGGTTGTTGCCCTTGGAGAGGGAGAGCGTCGCCATGGCGGTGGTTCCTTCCGGACGGCTCAGAGTGCGGCCGCGGCCGGCGCGACGAGGTCCTGCACGGTCCGCCCGTTCGCCCGCTCGCCGATCGCGGCGAAGGTCCAGCCGCCGGTACCGCGGGAGACCTTGGCCATCACCATCGCGGTGTGCGGCCCGGACTCGGTGAGCTGGTACCGGACGACCTCGGGGGCGCCGGGCGTCGAGTCGTCGACCACCCGGCAGAACGCGTTCTGCACGTTGTCGAACGTCTGCCGGCTGTAGCTGCTGATCACGAACACGATCTGCGCGACCGCGGGGTGCACGGCGCCCAGGTCGATGCGGATGGTCTCGTCGTCGCCCTCGCCGGCCCCCGTGAGGTTGTCACCGGTGTGCTGCGCCGAGCCGTCCTTGCTGCGGAGCTGGTTGAACCAGACGTAGTCGACCGGCGTGCCCTGCGCGTCGAAGAAGATCGCGGACGCGTCGAGGTCGACCTCGGCCTCCTTGCGACCGCCGAAGAGCCCGCGCTTCGTCGCGACGGCGTCCCACCCGAGTGCGAGTCGGACGCGCGACAGTGCGCTGCCGTCCTGCTTCGTCAGGGAGAGCGACTGACCCTTCTGGAGGCTGAGACCCATGGTGTGACCTTTCGTCGGAGCGGGGTGCGGAACGTGGTGCGGAGTCGGTACGACGCGGCTCAGTGGACGAGGGCGGCCGGCTCGTCCGTGCGCTCGGCGGCCTTCCGCCGGTTGCGGACGACCGAGGAGGCGAACGCCGCGAGGATGAACACGACGCCGATGAGACCGGTGACGACCTCGTTGACCTCGGTCGTGATCGTCACGAGCAGGATGAGCGCGAGGGCGCCGATCGCCCAGTGCGCGCCGTGGTCGAGGTACTCGAACTCGTCGAGGGTGCCCTGGCGGACGAGGAACACCGTGAGCGAGCGGACGAACATCGCGCCGATCAGGCCGAGGCCGAGCGCGATGATGATCGGGTCTGCGGTGATCGCGAACGCGCCGATCACGCCGTCGAACGAGAACGACGCGTCGATGACCTCGAGGTAGAGGAACAGCAGGAAGGCCGCGCGACCGGCCACGTGCCCGACGCGGCGCTTCTTCGCGATGCGGTCGGCCTCGGCCACCATGTGCGCGTTGCTCTCGAGCGCATCGCCCTCGTCCTCGGGGTCGTCGACGTCGAAGAGGCCGCCGAGCCCGGTGACGAGGAAGTAGGTCACGAGGCCGGCGATGCCCGCGACGAGGACCACGCTCTGGTGGTCGCCGGACGAGATGGCGAAGACGGCGAGCAGCACGAGCGCGATGACGACGTTCACCATCGGCAGCTTGCCGACGAACAGCAGCGGCCGTTCGAGCCACTTCAGCCAGAGGATGTCGCGGTCCTCGAACATGAAGTCGAGGAAGATCATCAGGAGGAACATGCCGCCGAAGGCCGCGATCTGCGGGTGCGCCTCGTGCAGCAGGTACGCGTAGGTGCCCGGCTCGTCGATCGGGCCCTTCTCGAGCGCGAGCTGCACGGCCTCGACCGGGTTCAGCTGCGCCGTGACGCCGACGATGAGCAGCGGGAAGAGCACCCGCATGCCGAACACCGCGATGACGATGCCCACGGTGAGGAACATCCGCTGCCAGAACGGGTTCATCCGCTCGAGGATGCGCGCGTTCACGACCGCGTTGTCGAAGCTCAGGCTGATCTCGAGCACGCCGAGGATCAGCGTGATGATGACGGCGCTCCACCCGCCGTAGACCAGGGCGGTGGCGAGGGCGATGACGGTGATCGCGAGCGACCATCCGAAGGTCTTCAAGAACACGTGGTGCGGTCTCCCGGTCAGTGCGTCGTCCAGCGGCGGATGAGGACGCTCACAGTCGAACGCGCCCCCGCCGCGATGCTACATGCTCGACGCTGTCCCGCGGTGCGGCCAGCGGCCGTCCGCGGTGAACGACGGGTCGCGCTGCTTCCGCATGTAGTCCTGGAACGACGAGGCCTGGTCGGCGCACCAGGCGACCTGCTTGCGGTGCAGCTCCTCCGCCGTCACGCCGAGCTCGTCCGGGTACTTGGCGGCGATTGCCTGCGCGACGCGGCCGGCGGCCACGGCGTCGGCCCCGGCGTCGTGTGCGTCGTCGAGCGTGACGCCGTACAGGGCGGACGCCGCCTCGAGCGTGCGCTTGCCCTTCCGGTAGGTGTCGAGCGCCTTGTCCATGACGAGCGGGTCGACGACGTTGCCGATCACCGGCGAGGCGATGCCGTGGCGCTTCGCCTCTCGGTCGAGGACGGTGAGGTCGTACGGGGCGTTGTAGATCACGAGCGGGATCCCGCGCGCGAAGACGGCCTCGACCGCGGCGACGATCTCGGCCACGACCTCGCCGGCCGGACGCCCCTCGGCCCGGGCGCGCTCGGTGGTGTACCCGTGCACGGCCGCCGCGCCCTCGGGGATCTCGACCCCGGGGTCGGCGATCCACGCGCCCTCGACGATGGAGCGGCCGGTCATGTCGATCAGCCCGACGTGGGCCGTGACGATCCGCGCGGTCTCGACGTCGACGCCGGTGGTCTCGAGGTCGAAGACGCCGAGCGCGTGCCACCACGGGCGACCGGTCAGGTCCTGCACCGCGCCGGAGGCGGGGGCTGGTGTGTCGAGCGCTGCAGTGGAGTACGTCACGCGACCCACGCTAACGGGACGCACCGACACGCCGGACGCGACCCGCCCTGCACCGGGCGAGCCGCGCCTCCAGACCGCACCGGGGCGACCGCCTACGCGCCGGTCGGTGCCCCGATGTGCAGCCAGTAGAAGGACTGTGTGCCCATCGTGAGCGTCACGGTGCCGTCCTCGTCGAAGGACGGGAAGGACCCGCCGCCGAAGAGGTCGTACAGCGGCCGACCCGCGTACTCCGGTGCCGTGATCGTCACCGACGTCGGGTTCGTGGCGAACGAGAAGACGCAGAGGACGTCCTCGGCGGACGGACCGAACTGCTGCCCCGACCCCTCCCACGAACGGACGAAGGCGAGCACCGAGTCGTTGGACGTCTCCTGGACCGCGAGCGTGCCCATGCCGAAGACGGGGTGGGCCTTGCGGACGTGGATGACGTTGCGGACCCAGTGCAGCAGCGAGCGGGACTGCGCCAGCTGCGCCTCGACGTTCACCTGCGCGTAGTTGTAGACGAGCGACTGCACGACCGGCAGGTAGAGCTTGCCCGGGTCGGCGGTCGAGAACCCGGCGTTGCGGTCCGGCGTCCACTGCATCGGCGTGCGCGAGGAGTCGCGGTCCGGCAGCCAGATGTTGTCGCCCATCCCGATCTCGTCGCCGTAGTAGAGGAACGGCGACCCGGGCAGCGAGAACAGCAGCGCGTGGATGAGCTCGAGCTCCGCGCGGGAGTTGTCGAGCAGCGGCGCGAGCCGACGACGGATGCCGATGTTCGAGCGCATCCGCGGGTCGTAGCCGTACCAGCCGTACATCGCCTGCCGGTACTCCTCGCTCACCATCTCGAGCGTCAGCTCGTCGTGGTTGCGGAGGAAGACGCCCCAGGCGGCCTTCTCGGGCACGTCGAGGGTCTCGGAGAGGATCGCCTTGAGCTCGGCGGCGTGCTGCGCGCGGAGCGAGTAGAAGATGCGGGGCATCACCGGGAAGTCGAACGCCATGTGGCACTCCGGCTCCTCGTCGGTGCCGAAGAACGCCGCCGTCTCGCGCGGCCACTGGTTCGCCTCGGCGAGGAGGACGCGCCCCGGGTACTCGTCGTCGACCATCGCACGGAGCTTCTTGATGAACTCGTGCGTCTCCGGCTCGCCCTCGCCGTTGCCGTCCTCGGACTGGAACAGGTAGGGGATCGCGTCGAGCCGGAGCCCGTCGACGCCCATGTCGAGCCAGTGCCGGACGACGTCGTACACGGCCTCGACCACGGCCGGGTTCTCGTAGTTGAGGTCGGGCTGGTGCGAGAAGAACCGGTGGAAGAAGAACTGCCGGCGGACCGGGTCGAACGTCCAGTTCGACTCCTCGGTGTCCACGAAGATGATGCGGATGTTCTGGTAGTGCTCGTCGGTGTCGCGCCAGACGTAGAAGTCGCCGTAGGGGCCGTCCGGGTCCTCGCGGGACTGCTGGAACCACTCGTGCTGGTCGCTCGTGTGGTTGAGGACCATGTCGATGACGATCCGCATGTTGCGCTCGTGCGACTTCGTGACGAGCTCGCGGAAGTCGTCGAGCGTGCCGAACTCCGGCAGGATCGCCTTGTAGTCCTGGATGTCGTAGCCGCCGTCGCGCATCGGCGACTGGAAGAACGGCGGCAGCCAGAGCGCGTCGACGCCGAGCCACTGCAGGTAGTCGAGCTTGCCGATGACGCCCTGGATGTCGCCGATGCCGTCGCCGTTCGAGTCGACGAACGAACGGATCATGCACTCGTAGAAGACCGACCGCTTGTGCCACTGCGGGTCGAGGGTCAGTCCGGGCAGCTGGATCGGGGCTGTGAAGGTCAACCGTGCTCCTCGTCGATGTACGGCGGACCGGCGGCAGGGCCCGCCCCGGACACGATAGGCGCGTGACCCTGCGACTGTCCGCGGGTTCCCGCGCGCCGTTCGTAGACTGGCCGGGATGCAACCGCCCGTGCTCTCCCCGTACCAGTCGCTCATGGCCGCCACCCCGGTCGTGCACCGGGCCGTGCAGGTCGACGGCCGCACCACCCACTACTGGGAGTACGGACCGGCCGACGCCGCCGAGACCGTCCTCGCGGTGCACGGGTTCCGCGGCGACCACCACGGGCTCGAGACGATCGCGGCGCACCTCGTCGCCCCCGAGCACACCGGGCGCGCCGAGCGGGCCGGGCACGCCGGGCGCGCCGGGCGCGCCGGGCGCGCCGCCGACCACGCCGCCGGGGTCCGCGTCGTCGTGCCGGACCTGCCGGGTTTCGGCGTGTCCGACCCGCTGCCGACCTCGGACATCGACGCCTACGCCGGCTGGCTCACCGCCTTCCACGCGGCCCTCGGCCTGACGCGCGCCGCGGTGGTGCTCGGCCACTCCTTCGGGTCGATCGTCGTCGCGGCGGCCGTCGCCGGGGGACTGGACACCCGCCTCCTCGTGCTCGTGAACCCGATCGCCGCTCCGGCGCTGCAGGGTCCGCGGGGGATCGCCACCGCCGTCGCCATCGGCTACTACCGCGCGGGAGCGCTCCTGCCGAAGCCGCTCGGCCTCGGTCTGCTCCGCAACGCCGGCATCGTGCGGGCGATGAGCGTCGCCATGCTCAAGTCGCACGACCGTGACCTGCGCCGGTGGGTGCACGACCAGCACGACCGGTACTTCTCCGCCTTCGCCGACCGACGGAGCGTCCTCGAGGCGTTCCGCACCTCCGTCACGCACGACGTCTCCGAGTACGCCGACCGGATCGCCGTGCCGGTGCTGCTGGTCGCCGCCGAGCACGACGACATCACCGCGGTCCCGGAGCAACGTGCCCTGGCCGACCGGCTCACCGACGCCGAGCTCGTCGTCGTCCCGGACGTCGGGCACCTCGTGCACTACGAGACGCCGGGTGCCGCTGCCGACGCGGTGCTCCGGCGGATGGCGGACACGCCCGCGACGAGGCCAGGACGCGGGCGCCAGCACAAGCCCGCGGCGGCCAGACCCACGGCCGCCGGCCCCTCGACCGACGGGGCCGACCGGCCCGCGGCCACCGGCCCGTCGACCGACGAGGCTGCCTCGTGACGCGGCTCCGGATCGGCATCGACTGCCGCTACGTGCGGATCGGTCGGCACGACGGGATCAGCCGCTTCACCGCGGGCATCGTCGCGCACCTGCCCGACCGGCACGACCACACCCTGCTCGTGCACGACGAACGCCAGCTCGAGTCCCTGCCGCCGGGGATGCCGTGGGCGCTCCTGCCGGCACCGACCGACGCCGGCGAGCCGCTCGTCGCCCGGCACGTCAACCGGCTCGGCCTCGACGCGGTCTTCTCGCCGATGCAGACGATGGGGTCCCGTGGCCGGCGCTACGCCCTCGTGCTGACGCTCCACGACCTGATCTACTACCGCAACCGGACGCCGCCGCGCGAGTTCTCGTGGCCGCTCCGGCTCGGCTGGCGGGCCTTCCACCTCAGCTGGGTCCCGCAGCGGGTGCTGCTGAACGGCGCCGACGGCGTCGTCACGGTGTCCGGTACGACTGCCGGCCTGATCGCCGAACACCGGCTCACGAAGCGTCCCGTCACGGTCGCGTACAACGCCGCCGACCCGGCCGAGCCCCGGCCGAGCGGGGGAGCGCGGCAGCAGACGCTCGTCTACATGGGCTCCTTCATGCCGTACAAGAACGTCGAGACCCTCGCCGAGGCGCTCCCGCTGCTCGGGGCCGACTGGACGCTGCACTGCATGTCCCGGGTGTCCGAGGCCGACCGCCGCCGCCTGACGCGCCTCGCCCCGACCGGCTCGATCGTCTTCCACGACGGCGCGACCGACGACGAGTACCTCGACGTCCTCCGCTCCGCCACCGCGCTGGTCACGGCGTCCCACGACGAGGGCTTCGGCATCCCGCTCGTCGAGGCGATGGGCGTCGGCACTCCGGTCGCGGTCAGCGACATCCCGATCTTCCGCGAGATCGGTGGCGACGCGGCGGAGTACTTCGACCCGTCCTCGCCGGCCGGCGTCGCGGCAGCGGTGCGGCGGCTGGACGCGCGGTGGGACGAGGCATCGGCGGCGTCCCTGCACCAGGCCGCGCGGTTCCGCTGGGCGGACTCCGCGGCGCGGGTCGTCGAGGCCGTCGAGCAGGCCGTCGCGGCGCGGGCACGCGGGCGGGCACGCGGGCGGGCTCGGTAGGTCGGAGCCGCCATCGGACTGGAGGCGCGTGGCGGGGCCGCGCCGCGCCTCCCGTCCGCCACACGGTCGGTCTGGAGGCGCGTGGCGGGGCCGCGCCGCGCCTCCCGTCCGCCACACGGTCGGGCTGGAGGCGCATGGCGGGGCCGCACCGTGCCTCCCGTCGGCCGCGGCGCTGGTGAGCCGCGGCGTCCGTCAGCCGCGGACGGTGGTCGCCGTGACGGCCGAGCCCGGGAACGCGGCCTCCGCCTGCTGCGTCGCCTTCGCGACGACGGCGCCGAGCGCCGGCCCCCGCCCGGTCGAGCCGAGCGCCACCCGCTGCTGCCCGGGGTCGTCCGAGGGTGTGGCAGCCCACGAGCAGCGCACCGTGCGGACCCCACCGATCGCGTCGACGGCGCGGGCGAGGTCGAGTCGGCGCTCGGTCACCTCGCGGTCGCCGGAGACGCCGACCTCGATCGGGCCGAGGTCGACCACGGCCCAGACCCGCACGCCGTTCCCGCTGGTCTCCTGCGCCGCGCGGACGAGGGCCCGGACCACGGCGTCGCGCTGCCCGTCCGCCAGTGCCGGGTCCACCGTGACCGTGGACACGACGTCGTAGCTCGCGAACGAGGTCTTCACCGGGTCGTCGGCCCGCACGTCCTGCACACCTCGGACGTCACGTGCCGCGGTGTCGAACCGCTGCTGCGCCGCGTCCGGGCGGGGGAAGACCCCGCCGACACCGTTCTGCACGCTGCCGACGATCGAGAGGAGCGCGACGGCGAGCAGGCCGACGGCGGCCACGACGAACACGCCGACCAGCGCTCCTCGGCGCACACGCTGTCGCGGGGGAGCCGTCGCGACGGAGGCGGTGTCGTGGCCGAAGGCACGGTCGAGGTCGTCGTCGTCCTGGACCTCGGGGCGTCCGGGCCGTCCGGGCCTCGGACCGCCGCTTCCGTCGATGCTCATGGTGCTCCCTCGCCCGACCGGTCGTCGGGTGTCCAGGAGCCTAGTCCGGCGTCACTGCCCGGGGCCGACGGTTCCGGCGTCCGGGCCGGCAGACGCGGCCGGCGCCGACCCGGGCGCGAGCGTCAGCCGCGCCGCTCGAGCGGGTTCTGCGTCGCGAACGCCGCACTGCCCGGCTCGTCCGAGACCTCGTCGATCGGGTCGTCGAACCGCACGAGCTCGGCCCGGAACCGCTCGGGGTCCCAGCGGAAGGAGTGCACCGAACCGTTGCGGATGAGCGTGCTGTGCCGGTCGGCCGTGCCGGGAGCGGCAGCGTTCACGACGCTGCGGATCACCGCGCCGTGCGTGGCGACGACCACGGTGCCGGCGTCGTACCGGACCGCGATCTCGGCGAGTGTCTCGGTGGCGCGGGCGAGCAGCGCGGAGCGGGACTCCCGACCGGGGACGTCGTCGTGCGGGTAGCGGGCGACGACCTCGTCGTCGGTCAGGCCCTCGGCCTCGCCGTAGGAGCGCTCCGCCAGGCCGGCGTACGTCGCGGGGACGTCGAGCCCGAGCCGCTCGGCGATGATCGAGCCGGTCTCGAACGCCCGGGACAGCGGCGACGCCACGACGGCGTCGAACGACCGCCGGGTCAGGAGCGACGCGGTCGCTGCGGCCTGCGCGCGTCCGGTGTCGTTGAGGGGGATGTCGGTCGAGCCCTGGATGCGTCGCTGCGCGTTCCAGTCGGTCTCGCCGTGCCGGACGAGGTAGAGGAGGGTCGTCACCGGTCGATCATCGCAGACCGGAGTCGGCGGCCTCCGTGGTCGCGGTGAGCGTCTCGGGGTCGAGCCGCTCCGCCAGGGCCTGCAGCGTCTCGGTGGTCCCCGCGTCGAGCTTCACCGCGGCGCGTCGGTCCGACCGGGTGGTGCCACGGTTCACGATCACGACCGGGTGCTTGCGTCGGGTGGCGTGGTCGACGAGCCGCACGCCGGAGTTCACCGTGAGCGAGGACCCGACCACGAGGAAGGCGTCGGCCTCGGCCACGATGGAGACGGCCTCGCGGAACTTCTCGGCGGGCACGAACTCGCCGAAGAACACCACGTCGGGCTTCAGGACACCGCCGCACACCGAGCAGTCCGGCACCCGGAAGCGCTCGACCTCGGTGATCTCGACGTCGCCGTCCGGCTGGAGCTGCACGGAGCCGGGCTCGTCGATCCAGGGGTTGAGGCGGTCGAGCACGGCGGCCAGGTCGGCACGCGAGAACACCTGTCCGCACGTCAGGCACACCGCGCGGTCCATCGACCCGTGGATCTCGACGACCCGTCGGGACCCGGCCCGGAGGTGCAGGCCGTCGACGTTCTGCGTGACGACGCCGGTGACGATGCCGTCCCGTTCGAGCGCGGCGAGCGCTTCGTGGCCGGCGTTCGGTCGTGCGGCGGCGAAGGTGCGCCAGCCGAGGTGCGACCCGGCCCAGTAGCGCTGCCGCTTCGCCGGGTCGGACCGGAACTCCTGGAAGGTCATCGGCTTGCGGACGGCCCGGCCCTCGCCGCGGTAGTCGGGGATGCCGGAGTCGGTGCTCAGCCCGGCGCCGGAGAGCACGGCGATGCGCTTGCCGGCGAGGAGCTCGACGGCTCGGTCGAGGTCGACCGCGGTGGTGGACTCGTCACTCGGAGGCATCGGCTTCACGGTACCCTCAACAGCCGACCGCCACGGTCACTTCCCCTGTCACGCCATCGAATCGAGCCCCGTGCACGCCGTCCGCATCGACTCCCTCGACGACCCCCGCCTCGACGACTTCGCCCGGTTGACGGACGTCGCGCTGCGTCGGGTCTCGGAGCCCGAGGGCGGTCTGTACATCGCGGAGTCGAACACGGTCATCGAGCGGGCCGTCCGCGCCGGACACGTCCCGCGCAGCGTCCTGGTGCAGGAGAAGTGGCTGGACAGCGTGCTGCCGCTGGTCGCCGAGCACGACGGCCCGGTCTTCGTCGGTCCCGACGCCCTGCTCCAGGAGCTCACCGGCTTCCGGATGCACCGCGGGGCCCTCGCGGCGATGCACCGGCCGGAGCTGCCCTCGGTCGCCGAGGTCGTGCGCGACGCACGGCTCGTCGTCGTCCTCGAGGACATCGTCGACCACACCAACGTCGGCGCGGTGTTCCGGAGCGTCGCCGGCCTCGGTGCCGACGCGGTGCTCGTCAGCCCGCGGTGCGCCGACCCGCTCTACCGCCGGAGTGTCCGCGTGAGCATGGGCACCGTGCTGCAGGTGCCTTGGACCCGGATCGGCGAGTGGCCCGCGGCGGCCGACGAGCTGCGCGCCGAGGGCTTCCACCTGACGGCGATGGCGCTCACCGACCGCTCGGTCGACCTCGACGCCTTCGTCGCCGACGTCCCGGCGAAGGTCGCGCTCGTGATGGGCACGGAGGGGCAGGGCCTCACCGACGAGGCCGTCGCCGCCGCCGACACGACCGTCCGGATCCCGATGGCGCACGGCGTCGACTCGCTCAACGTGGCCGCGGCGAGCGCCGTCGGCCTGTGGGCGGTCGCCCACGCCCAGCGCGCCCGGTAGACGCGGCTCGGCCGCTCCGGCCGCTCCGTCCTGGAGGCGCGCCCCGGCGCCGGCGCGCCCCTCCCGTCCGCCCCGCTCCGGTTGCACGACGCGCCACCGGCGGTGTCGCACGCTGGGTCGACCAGGAGTCAGCCCGCGACGCTGTCGAGATCGCGCAGGTCGTCTCCGGACAGCTCGATTCCGGCACCTGCGATGTTCTCGTGGAGGTGCTGCGTGGACGAGGTGCCGGGGATGAGGAGGATGTTCGGCGACCGCCGGAGCAGCCAGGCGAGGGCGACGGACATCGGTGTCGAGCCGAGCCGGCTCGCAACGGCCGAGAGTGCGTCGGTCTGGAGCGGGCTGAAGCCGCCGAGGGGGAAGAACGGGATGTACGCGACCCCGTCCGCGGCGAGTTCGTCGATCAGGTCGTCGTCCCACCGGTTGGCGAGGTTGTACATGTTCTGCACGGAGACGATCGGCGCGATGCCGCGCGCCTGGGCGACCTGGTCCGCGGTGGCGTTGCTGACGCCGAGGTGCCGGATGAGCCCCTGCTCTCGCAGGTCGACGAGCGTGGCCATCGCCTCGGTGACGTCCTCCGCGACGGGGCCGTCGGCGTCGCCGAGGCGGAGGTGGACGAGATCGAGTGTGTCGACACCGAGTTGGTCGAGGTTGTCGTCGATCTGCGCGCGGAGTTCGTCGGGCTTCCTCGCCGCGGGCCAGCCCCCGTCGGCATCCCGTCGTCCGCCGGCCTTCGTCGCGATGAGCAGGTCTTCGGCGTACGGATGCAGGGCCTCCTTGATGAGGCCGTTGACCACGCGGGGGCCGTAGGTCTCGGCGGTGTCGATGTGGGTGATGCCGCTCGCGACGGCAGCTCGGAGCACGGCGATCGCGGCGTCGTGGTCCTTCGGCGGTCCCATGACCCAGGGGCCGGCGAGCTGCATGGCGCCGTAGCCGAAGCGGGCGACGGTGCGGTCGCCGAGGGTCCAGGTGCCGCCGGGGAGGTCGGTGGGTGTGGTGTTCATGGTTGCCTTCCGGGCTTGTGGAACGTGATGACGTGGTCCAGCCTTGACGGACTGCTTCCCGATGGGAAGGAGTTACCCAGAAGTGCGTAGGTATCCGGGAGGGCGCGATGGCGACGATGACGGCGGCCGAGAAGAAGGCCGAGGCGAAGGTGCAGTACAACGCGTTCCTCGCGGCGTGCCCGAGTCAGCAGCTGCTCGCCCGGGTGTCGGGGAAGTGGGTGACGCTCGTGCTGTCCGCGCTCGGCAGCGGTCCGGACTGCGACGGCGACCCACGACCGATGCGGTACTCGGAACTCGCTCGGGTCCTCGCGGGCGTCAGCCCCAAGATGCTGGAGCAGACGCTGCGATCGCTCGAGCGGGACGGCCTGGTGTCCCGGATCGCGATGGCAACCGTCCCGGTCACCGTCACCTACGAGCTGACCGGTCTCGGGTTGTCGCTGCACCAGACGGTGCGGCAGCTCAAGACGTGGTCCGAGCAGCACCGTGACGAGGTCACCGCGTGCCAGGAAGCGTTCGACGCGACCCGCTGACGGACCCCGCCACGCGCCTCCCGACCGCCCCGCTCCCGTCGCACGACGCGCCGGACCCGGCCATGCGCCGGGCCGGGCGGGCTCGGCGGCCCCGCCACGCGCCTCCAGTACGCTCGGGTCTCGTGTCAGGAGTCGTCCGCCGCCCCCGTTCCGCCGTCCGGAGGCCCGTGACGATCGCCGTCGTGGCGGTCCTCCTGCTCCTCGTCGGCTACCTGGCGGCCGCGGCCCTCGTGCCGTTCGCCCCGGCTCGCGCGGTGACCGCGACCTACTCGGCTCCGCGGGCGGCGGTCGCCGACCTGACCTTCCCGGCCTACGGCGCGACCGCGGTCGAGGCGACGGACTTCCCGGAGAGCCTCCGGACGAGCGGTGACACGGCGCCACGGTCGATCGCGAGCATCTCGAAGGTGGTCACGGCACTCGTGGTGCTCGACGAGCGGCCGCTGCGCACGGGCGAGACCGGGCCCTCGATCCGGTTCACGCCCGCGATGGAGGCGCTGTACGCGAAGTACCTGGCGGTGAACGGCGAGGTCGCGCCGATGCCCGCGGGCCTGCAGTTGTCCGAGTACCAGACGCTGCAGGTCATGCTCATGAAGTCGGCCAACAACTACGCCGGGGCGCTCGCGCTCTGGGCGTTCGGGTCGATGGACGCCTACCGGGCCGCCGCGGACGACTGGCTCGACGCGCACGGCCTCGACCACACCACCATCGAGGAGCCGACGGGCCTCGACGCGGGCAACCGCTCGACGGCGACGGACCTCGTGTCGCTCGGGCAGCTCGCCCTGGCGAACCCGGTCGTCAAGCAGGTCGTCGGCACCAAGCAGGTCACGATCCCGACGGTCGGACCGATCGAGAACTCGAACAAGCTCCTCGGACTGGACGGCGTCGAGGGCATCAAGACCGGCACGCTCGACGAGGCGGGGGCGTGCTTGCTCTTCGCCGCGACGTACGAGCGCGGCGGCCAGCAGGTCACCGTCGTCGGCGCGATGCTCGGCGGCGTGGACCACGAGTCGCTCGACGTCGACGTGCAGCGACTGCTCCGGTCGGTGGCGGACGACTTCCAGGTGGTGACCCTGACGCACGAGGGCCAGACCTTCGGCACGTTCTCGACGCCCTGGCAGGACGAGGTGGACGCGGTGAGCCGTCAGGCCGCCCAGGTCCTGGTGTGGGGCGACACCACGGTGACGGCGAAGACGACGCTCGAGGACGTGACGTTCGGCACCGCGGGCGAGCGGGTCGGCCGGGTGCGGTTCACGATCTCGCACCACGACCCGGTGACGGTGCCGCTCGTGCTCGAGCGGTCGATCGACGACCCCGGTGTGTGGTGGCGCTGGACGAACCCGTTCCAGGGCGCCTGACACGACGGGCCGCGCGCCGCAGCCCCCGCCTGCGCGCGCCGCGACGCAGCGTCGGCCCGGCCTGCGTAGGGTCGGCGGTGTGACGACGACGTTCCCCCGCAGCACCCCGTCCGCCCTCGGCATCGACGCCCGCGGCGTGTCCGCGTTCCTCGACGCCCTCGAGAACACCCCCGACGTCGAGCCGCACAGCATCGTGCTGCTCCGTCACGGCCAGCTCGCCGCTGCGGGTTGGTGGGCGCCGTACGCCCCCGACCGCGTGCACCTGCTCTACTCGCTCAGCAAGAGCTTCACCGCCGCGGGCGTCGGGATCGCCGTCCGCGACGGGCTCGTCGACCTCGACGCCACCGTCCTGTCGTACTTCCCCGAGCTCGACGCGGACGTCACCGACGAGCGGAGCCGCCGGATGCGCGTGCGCCACGTCCTCGCGATGGCGAGCGGGCACCGCGAGGAGACGCTGGAGCGTGCCCGCGCCGCCGACCCCGAGAACCTCGTCCGCGGCTTCCTGCTCACCCCGCCCGACGAGGAACCCGGCACGGTCTTCGCCTACAACCAGCCGTGCACGTACACGCTCGCGGCCATCGTCCGACGCGTGACCGGAGGCTCGCTCGTGGAGTGGCTCCGCCCGCGGCTCCTCGACCCGCTCGGCATCGACGACCTCGCCTGGAAGCGCGACGAGACCGGCGCCGAGCTCGGCTTCAGCGGCTGCCACGCCACCACCTCCGCGGTCGCGGCACTCGGGCAGCTGTACCTGCAGCGCGGCGTCTGGGACGGGCAGCGCATCCTCCACGAGGACTGGGTCGACCTCGCCACCAGCCGTCAGGTCGAGAACCCGCAGGAGGAGAACCCGGACTGGAGCCAGGGCTACGGATTCCAGTTCTGGATGGCCCGGCACGGCTTCCGCGGAGACGGCGCGTACGGGCAGTTCTGCGTCGTCCTGCCGGAGCAGGACGTCGTCCTCGCGCTCACCGGGCAGACCGTCGACATGCAGGCGGTCCTCGACGCGGCCTGGCAGCACCTGCTGCCCGCCATCGACGCTGCGGACACCGACACGGCCGCCGACACCGCCCTGGAGGCACGGCTCGCCGCACTCGGGCTGCCTCCGGTCGACGGGGCGGTCCCGTCCGGAGCCTCGGCCGGCTCCTACGAGACGACCGGCGTCTTCGACGCGGTCCGGCTCGACCACGGCGCCGACGGCTGGCGGGCCACGATCGAGGTCGACGGCGGCCTGCTCGTCGTGCCGGTCGGCACGGGGGAGTGGGCCGTCGGGGGACCCCTCGCGGCGAGCATGGCGGCGACCACCGACGGAGCGGTGCTGCTCGACGTCCGGTTCGTGGAGACGCCGCACCTCGCGCACGTGCGGCTCGACCCGGCGACGGGCACCGCGACCAGCGAGTGGGCGACGCAGCCGCTGCACGACGGACCGCTCACGCTCCGGCGCCCGGCCGACTGAGCGATCCGCGGACTAGGGCGTGTCGGAGCGGTGCTCGACGACGTCCTGCAGCTCGGGGCGCTTCGGCGAGACACCGTCGCCGGAGGACGTGTGTCGGATGCGGCGCACCACCCACGGTACGAGGTACTCGCGCGCCCAGCCGAGGTCCTCGGCGCGGGCCTCGCGCCAGGGCCGGGCCTCGAGCGGCTCCGGGGTGAACGGCTCGAGGCCGTGCTCGACGCCGAGCACATCGAGCACCGCCGCGGCGACGGTGGCGTGCCCGGTCGGCGAGTGGTGGAGCCGGTCGGGCGCCCACATCCGCGGGTCGCGGAGCACCCGGAGCGCCCACATGTCCGCGACGAGGGACCCGTGCTTCAGCGCGATCGCGTGCAGGTTCTCGTTGTAGATCGCCGTCTTGCCGCGGACCATGCCGAGCACCGGGGTCATGCCGACATCGGGGCCGGTGAACAGCACGACCGTGGCGCCGTCGCTCCGGAGCCGCGCGACCATCGCGTCGACCCGCTCGGCGAGTTCGTCCGGGTCGGAGCCCGGCCGGATGATGTCGTTCCCGCCCGCCGACACCGTGACGAGGTCGGGGTGCAGCGCGAGCGCCGACTCCACCTGCTCGTCGATGATCTGCTGCAGGAGCCGCCCGCGGATCGCGAGGTTCGCGTAGGCGAAGTCGTCCGCGCCGTGCGCGAGGACCTCGGCCACCCGGTCGGCCCAGCCGCGGTTGCCGCCCGGCACCGTGGGGTCCGGATCGCCGATCCCCTCGGTGAACGAGTCACCGATCGCGACGTACCTGGACCACGGATGACGAGCTGACACGCACCGAACCGTAGTCTCGTGCCATGACGAAGGCCAACCCCGCCTGGAGCCTGCCCGACGACCTGCTCGCCCGGATCGCGGCACGGGCGCCCGGGTACGACGCGGACAACGCGTTCTGCGCCGAGGACCTCGACGAGCTGCGCGCGGCGGGCTACCTCCGGATCGGTGTGCCCGTCGAGCAGGGCGGAGCGGGACTCGGACTCGCGGCGACGGCCGAGGTGCAGCGGCTGCTCGCGCAGGCCGCACCGGCGACGGCCCTGGGGCTCGGGATGCACCAGGTCTGGGTGCAGGCGGCCCGCAGCGTGTCCGCGCGGGGCGGTGCGTTCCTCCAGACCGTCACCGACCACGCGTCCGACGACCACCTGCTCGCCTTCGGGGTGAGCGAGCCCGGCAACGACGCCGTGCTGTTCGACTCGACGACGACCGCGGAGCCCGACGGTGACGGCGGGTACCGGTTCACCGGCACGAAGGTGTCGACGTCGCTCGCGCCGGCGTGGGACGTGCTGAGCGTGTTCGGGAAGGACACCAGCGGGCCGGAACCGCGTCTCGTGCACGGGTTCGTGGTCCGCTCGGACGGCGATGTCGAGCACCTGGACGACCGGGACACCCTCGGCATGCGCGCGACCCAGAGTCGGACGACGCTGCTGCAGGGCGTGCACGTCCCCGCCGAGCGGATCGTGCGCGTGCTGCCGGTCGGTCCGACGCAGGACCCGCTCGTGTTCGGAATCTTCGCGGCGTTCGAGCTGCTCGTCGCGTCGGTGTACTTGGGGATCGCCTCGCGGGCCGTGGCGCTGGCCGTGGCGGCGGTCTCCGCGCGCACGGGGCGTGACGGGGTCCTCCGGTCGCAGGACCCCGACGTGCGCCGGGCGATCGCGGACGCCAGCGGCGCCGTCGACGCCGTGGCGTTGCAGGTCGGGTCCCTCGCCCGGTCGGTGGACGAGCAGGACGACCTCGGCGCGCGGTGGTTCCCGTTGCTCGTCGGCACGAAGGCGCGGGCGGTCGACACGGCCGCGCACGTGGTGGACGAGGCGATGCGCGTGGTCGGCGGGAGCGCCTACCGGGCGTCGTCCGAGCTCGCGCGCCTGGCGCGGGACGTGCGCGCGGGGCAGTACCACCCGTCCACGCGGGACTCGGCGGCGCGGACGATCGCCGCGGCGGAGCTCGGCCCGCTGGGGTAGACGGGCGCCCGGCCGACGGCGGCCCGCTGGGGGAGGCGCGCGTCCGGCCGAGCTCGGGCGCGCCGACGCCAAGCGCAGCCGCCGTGCACCGCGCCGCACGATGTCGGCGGTGCCTGGCATCATCGCCGTGTGAGCAAGCAGGACGGTCGCAACCGGCTGGTGTCCGACGCGCCAGTCGACGACGTCACCGCGACGGTGCTGCACGTCGACATGGACGCCTTCTTCGCCTCGGTCGAGCTGCTCGACCGTCCCGACCTCGTCGGCCTCCCGGTCATCGTCGGGCACGACTCCGACCGCTCCGTCGTCACCGCCGCCACGTACGAGGCCCGCAAGTACGGGGTGAACTCGGCGATGCCGATGGCGGTCGCCAAGCGCCGGTGCCCGAACGCGGTGATCGTCGAGCCGCACTTCCAGAAGTACAGCGCGAAGTCCGCCACCGTGATGGCCGTGTTCGAGCGCTTCACGCCGCGCGTCGAGAAGCTCGGCATCGACGAGGCCTTCCTCGACGTCGCGGGGGCCCTGCGTCTGTACGGCACCCCGTGGGAGATCGGCCGGGCGATCCGCGCCGCGGTCCACGCCGAGACGGGGCTGCGCTGCTCGGTCGGTGCCGCGTCGACGAAGTTCGTGGCGAAGCTCGCGTCGAGCCGGTCGAAGCCGGACGGGCTGCTCGTCGTCCCCGCGGCCGACACGGTGGCGTTCCTGCACCCGCAGCCGGTGTCCGCGCTCTGGGGCGTCGGCGGCACCACGCAGGAGAAGCTCGAACGCCGGGGCATCCGCACCGTCGGCGACCTCGCGCACACGCCCCTCGGGTCGCTCGTGTCCGCCCTCGGGCCCGCCGGCGGCCAACGCCTGCACGACCTGGCGTGGGGCCGCGACCCCCGTTCCGTCGAGACCGGTGTCGGCGAGAAGTCGATCGGGCACGAAGTCACCTTCGGCCACGACCTCACCGAGCGCGACGACGTGGCGCGCGAGCTCCTGCGGCTCGCCGACAAGGTGGCGGTCCGGCTCCGGCGCGCCGAGGTGCAGGCGCGGACCGTCGCGCTCAAGGTCCGGTACACCGACTTCACGACCCTGACCCGTTCCCGCACGCTCGCCGAGCCGACCGACGTGGCGAAGCGCCTGCACCGCGAGGCGGTCGAGCTGTACGACGCCCTGCACCAGCCGGGCAACCGGATCCGGCTGATCGGCGTCCGCGGCGAGAACCTCGTCCCCGCGGCGGCGAGCAACGCGCTGTGGGACGACGACGCGCCGTGGCGCGAGACGGAGACCACGGTCGACGCCGTCGCTGCCCGCTTCGGAGCCGGTGTGCTCCGTCCGGCTTCGCTGGTGCGCGGCACGCCCGAGGGGCACGTGCCGCACGCCCGACAGGACCGCGGGTGACGGCCCCGCGCGACCGGCAGCGGGCGCCGTGGCGGTAGAGTCTCGCGGAGTGAGCGCAGCCGAGTACACCGATCAGCCGGGCTCCGGGCGAACCGGGACCGGGTCCGAGCCCGCCGCCCTCTGGAGCGACGAACCCGCCGCGACGAGCGGTCCGTCCGCGCCGAGCACGGCGACCGCCGCCCCGTCGGAGACCACGCCCGACGGCACCGCCGCCTCGCACGACGAGGCCGCCGCTGCCGCCGAGACCGCGGGCAACGCCGCCGTCCAGCACCTCTCGCCCGCGTTCCCCGACCGCGCAGCCTGGGGGACCGCGTCGAAGCTCCGCGCCTGGCAGGTCGAGGCCCTCACGAAGTACTTCGAGACCGAGCCGCGCGACTTCCTCGCAGCCGCGACCCCCGGCGCCGGCAAGACCACGTTCGCCCTCCGGCTGGCGACCGAGCTCCTCGCCCGCGGGACCGTCGACCGGATCGTCGTCGTCGCGCCGACCGAGCACCTCAAGCGCCAGTGGGCCGACTCCGCCGACCGCGTCGGCATCCGCATCGACCCGATGTTCAAGAACGGCGACGGCATGTTCGGCCGCCACTACCAGGGCGTCGCGATCACCTACGCCCAGGTCGGCATGAACCCCGAGGTACACCAGAAGATCACCGAGGGCGGCAAGACGCTCGTGATCCTCGACGAGGTCCACCACGGCGGTGACGCACTCACGTGGGGCGACGGCATCCGCGAGGCGTTCACGAAAGCCACCCGTCGGTTGTCCCTGTCCGGTACCCCGTTCCGTTCGGACACGGCCCCGATCCCGTTCGTGCAGTACGCCCCCGACGAGCAGGGCATCCGGACCTCGATCTCCGACTACAACTACGGCTACGGCCGCGCGCTCAAGGACGGCGTCGTCCGACCGGTGCTCTTCATGGCGTACGCCGGCCAGATGCGCTGGAAGACCCGCATGGGCGACGAGATGTCCGCCTCGCTCGGCGAGCAGGTGACGAAGGACATCACCGCGCAGGCCTGGCGCACGGCCCTGTCGCCCGAGGGCGAGTGGATGCCCGCCGTGCTGTCCGCCGCCGACAAGCGCCTCACCGAGGTGCGTCGCGGTGTCCCCGACGCCGGTGGCCTGGTCATCGCGACCGACACCACGACCGCCCGCGCGTACGCCCGGATCCTGCAGCGCATCACGGGGGAGCGGCCGACCGTCGTCCTGTCCGACGAGGCCGCAGGGTCGAGCCGCATCCAGGCCTACGCCGAGGACACCTCCCGCTGGATGGTCGCCGTCCGCATGGTGTCCGAGGGCGTCGACGTCCCGCGGCTCTGCGTCGGCGTGTACGCCACGAGCGCGAGCACGCCGCTGTTCTTCGCACAGGTCATCGGCCGCTTCGTCCGGGCCCGTCGTCGCGGGGAGACCGCGAGCGTGTTCCTGCCGAGCGTGCCGAACCTCATGGCGCTCGCGGCGACCCTCGAGCTCGAGCGCGACCACGCCCTCGACCGACCGAAGGACGCCGACGACGGGATGTACAACCCCGAGGACGCCATGGTCGCCGAGGCGAACAAGGAGGACCGCGCCTCGGAGAGCCTCCTCGAGGTGCAGCCCTTCGAGGCCCTCGACTCGCAGGCGTCGTTCGACCGTGTGCTCTACGACGGCGGCGAGTTCGGTTCCGGCGGCGAGGTCGGCTCGCTCGAGGAGCTCGACTTCATCGGGATCCCGGGGCTCCTCGAACCCGACCAGGTGCGCGACCTCCTCCGTGCCCGGCAGGCGACCCAGGCGAAGCGTTCCAAGGGACGCACCGCGAAGGACGGCCTGCCGAAGCCGAAGGAGGACGAGAACCGGCCGATGTACCAGACGATCAAGGAGCAGCGCACCGAGCTCGCGCGACTCGTGTCGATCTGGTCGCGCCACTCGAACGAGCCGCACGGCGCCATCCACGCCGAGCTCCGTCGGATCAGCGGCGGTCCGGCCGTCGCCCAGGCGAGCATCGAGCAGATCCAGAAGCGCATCGACGTGCTGCGCTCCCGCATCGGCGGGCGCCGGTAGGGCTCGGCGTGCTCGACCCGGTCGACGACCGCACCTGGTACGTCAAGCGCGACGCGGAGTCCTCGCCCGAGGCGATCGTCGACCGTTTCGGCGGCGGGTACCGGCTGCGCACGTTCTCCCTCACCGAGGCCCGGCGCACCCCGCACGGGGTCTACACCGGCCCCGAACTCGCCGAGACCGCGTGGTGGCGTCTGCGCGACCACCCGCGCGGCTCATGACACCGCAAGGGAAAGTCCGGTAGACCGGAGGAATGGCAGACTCGATCCCTCACGTCCTCGTCCTCGGCGGCGGTTCCGCTGGCTACACCACCGTCAAGCAGCTCCAGAAGCACGCCGCGACGGTCCCGATGCGGATCACGCTGGTCGACCAGAACACGTACTACACGTACCTGCCGTTCCTGCCCGAGGTCGCCGGCGGCCACATCGCGCCGAAGGACGTCACCTTCGAGCTGCGCCGTGCGCTCCGCAAGACCCGGGTGATCCAGGGCAAGGTGACCGGGATCTCGTCGAAGGACAAGACCGTCTCGATCGCGACCGCCGGTGGTGACGACCGCACGCTCGGCTACGACCAGCTCGTCGTCGCGCTCGGCTCCGTGACGCGCACGTTCCCGACCCCCGGGCTCGAGGAGCACGGCGTCGGCTTCAAGACCGTGGAAGAGGCGGCCTACGTCCGCGCGAAGCTGCTCGACAACATCGCGAAGGCCGCGGCCACCCGCGACGAGGACGAGCGTCGCCGCCTGCTCACGAGCATCTTCATCGGCGGTGGCTACACCGGCGTCGAGGCCATCGGCGAGCTGTTCGACGTCTCCCAGGCCGCGATCGGCACCTACCCGTCGCTCGCCGGCGAGCACCCGCGCTGGGTCCTCATCGACGCGCTCGACCGCGTCGCGCCCGAGGTCGGGCCGGAGCTGTCGAAGTGGACGCTCGAGTCCCTCCGTGCCCGCGGCATCGACGTCCGCCTGAAGACCACCATGCCGAGCTGCGAGGGCGGCGTCGTCAAGCTGTCCGACGGCGACGAGTTCGCGGCCGGCCTCATCGTCTGGACCGCCGGCGTCAAGCCGAACCCGCTCCTCGACGCGACCGACCTGCCCCGCGGACCGAAGGGGCACCTCGCCGCCAACGCGAAGCTCCAGGTCGAGGCGGAGGACACGCACGAGGTCGTCCCGGGTGTCTGGGGCCTCGGCGACGTCGCACAGGTCCCCGACCTGACGGCCGAGAAGCAGCCGGCGTACTACCCGCCGAACGCGCAGAACGCCGTCCGCCAGGCCGTCGTCGCCGCGGACAACGTGGTCGCCACGATCACCGGCAAGCCGCTCGAGGAGTACCGCCACCCGTCCATCGGCACGGTCGCCTCGTACGGCATCGGCAAGGGCGCTGGCAACATCAAGGGCATCAAGATGACGAACCTCCTCGCGTGGCTCGCGCACCGCTCGTACCACGTGTACGCGATGCCGACGCTGAACCGGAAGGTCCGCATCGTCATCGGCTGGGTCACCGGTGCGGTGTCCGGTCGCGACGCGACCAGCCTCATCAAGGAGACGGACCCCCGTCGCAACTTCGTCGAGGCCTCCAAGTCCTAGGCGTCACCACCTGACGGACGGGAGGCGCGGTGCCAGCTGGCACCGCGCCTCCCGTCCTTCCTGTGTCGGCTCGCACGTGCCCCTCGTCAGCGTGGGGACACGAGCGAGAGGAGCGCGGATGCGCGCCATGACCTACCGCGGACCGTACCGGGTCCGCGTCGAGGAGAAGCCGGACCCCCGGATCGAGCACCCGAACGACGCCGTCGTGCGCGTCGAGCGGGCGGCGATCTGCGGCTCCGACCTGCACCTGTACCACGGCATGATGCCGGACACCCGCGTCGGCCACACCTTCGGGCACGAGTTCATCGGTGTCGTCGAGCAGGTCGGGTCGTCGGTCCGGAACCTGAGCGTGGGAGACCGGGTGATGGTCCCGTTCAACGTGTTCTGCGGGTCGTGCTGGTTCTGCGCGCGTGGCCTGTTCTCGAACTGCCACAACGTGAACCCGAACGCCACCGCCGTCGGCGGGATCTACGGGTACTCGCACACCACGGGTGGGTACGACGGCGGGCAGGCGGAGCGCGTCCGCGTGCCGTTCGCCGACGTCGGACCGTCGGTGATCCCGGAGTGGCTGGACCCCGAGGACGCCCTCCTCATGACCGACGCCCTGAGCACCGGGTACTTCGGCGCGCAGCTCGCGTCGATCCGTCAGGGAGACACCGTCGTGGTGCTCGGAGCGGGTCCGGTGGGGCTGTTCGCGGCGAAGTCCGCCTGGCTGATGGGTGCCGGGCGCGTGATCGTCGTCGACCAGCTCGAGTACCGGCTGGCGAAGGCGCGGGAGTTCGCGCACGCCGAGACGATCAACTTCGCCGAGGTCGACGACGTCGTGCTGGAGATGAAGAAGCAGACCGACTTCCTCGGTGCGGACAGCGTGATCGACGCGGTCGGGGCCGAGGCGGACGGCAACTTCACGCAGCAGGTGACGACCTCGAAGTTCAAGCTGCAGGGCGGATCGCCCACGGCGCTGAACTGGGCGATCGACGGCGTCCGGAAGGGCGGCACCGTCTCTGCGGTCGGCGCCTACGGACCGATCCCGAGCGCCGTGAAGTTCGGCGACGCCATGAACAAGGGCATCACGATCCACACGAACCAGGCTCCGGTGAAGCGGCAGTGGCCGCGGCTGCTGGAGCACATCCAGGCGGGTCACCTGAAGCCGAGCGACATCATCACCCACCGCATCCCCTTGGAGCACATCGCCGAGGGCTACCACCTGTTCTCGTCGAAGCTCGACGACTGCATCAAGACGGTCGTCGTGCCGTGAGCACCCCGTCAGGAGGAGGACCCGTGTCCGATCAGACCCCGCCCGTTGCCGATCACACGCCGTACATCGCCGATCCACCGCGCCGCGTGCCGTCGGCCGACGAGCTCCGCGCGCGCATCCCCGGGTGGGGGAGCGACCTCGACCTCGCCGACCGTCCGTCGGTGCCGAAGCTCTCCCGCGAGGCCGGCAGCGCCACCGGAGCGCACTGGGAGGTCCCCGAGCAGCAGGACGGCGCCGAAGGCCGTGAGCGGTCGATCGAGCACGCGCACGTCACGCCGGTGTTCGGCACGGCGCAGCCGTTGTCCGGGCTCGCCGGTGTGGTCAAGCGCGTCGCGTACAGCCGGTTCAGCGAGGGGCGGCTCGCGCACTGGCTGCTCCTCGTGCTGGGCGACCGGATCGACGTCGCGACGCACCGGGTGACGGATGCGGTGCGTGGTCGGCCCGACCGGGTGATCCGCGAGACCGGCATCCGCGCGGAGCGGGGGAAGCACCCGATCGCGTCGCGGCTGGGGTCGAGCCGTTCCGACTGGCGGCACCAACTGCTCGACCCCGTGGTGGCGAACTGGGGCTGGCTGACGGCGCTGGTCGCGGTGGTGCTGGTGGTGCGGCGGCTGCGCAGCCGCTGAGCGAGGCCCTGGTGCCGGCCACGGCCGGACGGGAGGCGCGGCGCATCCCCGCCCCGCGCCTCCCGTCCGCCCTTGGTCTCCGCCGTGACAGGCAGACCGGAGTGACGGCCCTCCCTGAGTGACGGGCCGAACGGAGTGACGGCCCTACCGGAGTGACGGCCGTACCGGAGGTGACCCCCGTCCCGGCCACGAGTGCAGCGAAGCGGCTGATGTCTCGGGCTGCCGTGAGCGAAGCGAACTGGCAAGGCGGCGTCGCCCTGAGCGCAGCGATGGCGATGCTCGCCGGGGGACACAACAAGAAATGCCCCCGGGCCGAAAGGCCAGGGGGCAGTGCATTTCTTGTGTCCGAGGGGGGACTTGAACCCCCACGCCCTAATACGGGCACTAGCACCTCAAGCTAGCGCGTCTACCAATTCCGCCACCCGGACAGGGTGTGTGGTCTCTCTCGATCCCACGTGTTCGACTGTCGCTCCGGGCTGTTTCCCCGGCGTTCCTGCCGAGAGAAGACACTAGCACGGCTCTGAACGCACGATGAACACGGGCGTGCATCCCGGGCGAGTCCCGCGGAACGGCGCCGGGATCGGGGCAGCGGGGGACCGGTAGCGTTGGCGGCATGAGCGACGCCCAGCCGGACCTCGAGGCCACCGCCGCGATCGCGCGAGACCTCATCCGCATCGACACGACGAACTGGGGCGAGGGGAAGTCCCGCGGCGAGACCGAGGCGGCGCAGTACGTCGAGGCGAAGCTGCGCGACCTCGGACTCGAGCCGCAGCTGTTCGAGTCCGAACCGGACCGGGTGAGCGTCGTCGCGCGGGTGCCCGGGCGGAACCGTGACAAGTCGGCGCTGGTCGTGCACGGCCACCTCGACGTGGTGCCGGCGGACCCGGCGAACTGGTCGGTGGACCCGTTCGGCGGCGAGGTGCGCGACGGCATGCTGTGGGGACGCGGCGCCGTCGACATGAAGAACATGGACGCGATGATGCTGACGTCCCTGGCCGACGTCATCGAGCGGCAGGGCGCTCCCGAGCGGGACCTCGTCATCGCGTACTTCGCGGACGAGGAGGCGGGCGGCGTGCTCGGCTCGCACCACGTCGTCGAGCACCACCCCGAGGTCTTCGCGGGGGCGAGCGCGGCGATCAGCGAGGTCGGCGGCTACTCGATCACGCTCGGCGACCGTCGCGCCTACCTGCTGCAGACCGGCGAGAAGGCCCTGATGTGGATCAAGCTCGTCGCGCGGGGCACCGCGGCGCACGGCTCGCACGTGATCCGGGACAACGCCGTGACGACGCTCGCGGCCGCCGTGGCGCGGATCGGCAGCGAGGAGTGGCCGGTCCGCCTGTCGGCGACGACCGAGGCCATGGTGGCCGAGGTCGCGCGGTTCCTCGGCGTCGACCCGACCGTGACCGGTCCCGACGAGGTCGCGCTGGCGACCGGGTCGGCCTCCCGGTTCATCCACGCCGCACTGCACACCACCTCGAACCCGACGGTGCTGACCGCCGGGTACAAGCACAACGTGATCCCCGACCACGCCGAGGCGCTCGTCGACGTCCGGTGCCTGCCGGGGGACGAGGAGCGCGTGCTCGAGCGTGTCCGGGAGCTCGCGGGCGACGACGTCGAGGTCGTGATGTCCTTCCGCGACATCGGGCTCGAACAGGACTTCGGCGGGCCGCTCGTCGACGCCGTCCGCGACGTCCTCGGTCGGCACGACCCGGGCGCCCCGGTGCTGCCGTACCTGCTGTCCGGCGGGACCGACAACAAGGCGCTCTCGACGCTCGGCATCGCCGGGTACGGGTTCGTGCCGCTGCAGCTGCCGGCGGGCGTCGACTTCCCGGCGATGTTCCACGGGGTCGACGAGCGGGTGCCGCTCGACTCGCTCGCCTTCGGGCGGCGCGTCCTCGGCGACCTCCTCGCCACGTACTGATATTCTCGGTGGTCGCCTCCGGGCGGTGACCGTCCCGCTGCTCCCGAAAGGCCCCGCTCGATGCACATCCTCGAGGCGATCTTCCTCGGCTTCGTCCAGGGACTCACCGAGTTCCTGCCCGTCTCGTCGAGCGCGCACCTGCGCATCGTCGGCCTGTTCCTGCCGGACGCGAAGGACCCCGGCGCGGCCTTCACGGCCGTCACGCAGCTCGGCACCGAGACCGCGGTGCTCATCTACTTCTGGCGGGACATCACGCGGATCGTCGGTCGGTGGTTCCGGTCGCTGTCCGGCCGGACCGTCCCGCGGAACGACCCGGACGCCCGCCTCGGCTGGCTCGTCATCCTCGGCACGATCCCGATCGGCGTCGCCGGGCTGGTGCTCAAGGACTCCATCGAGACCACGTTCCGGTCGCTGTGGATCGTCGCGATCGTCCTCATCGGGTTCGGCATCGTGCTCGGTGTGCTCGACGTCGTCGGCCGGAAGGTGCGGCGCATCGAGCACATGACGTTCGGCGGCGGCATCCTGATCGGCCTCGCGCAGATGCTCGCGCTCGTGCCCGGCGTCTCCCGTTCGGGTGCCACGGTGTCGATGGGCCTCGCACTCGGCTACACGCGTCCGGCCGCCGCCCGGTTCGCGTTCCTGCTCGCCGTGCCCGCGGTCTTCCTCTCCGGGCTGTACGAGGCAGCGACGAGCCTCGGCGACACCGGGGCGCCGTTCGGACTCACCGACACGCTCATCGCGACGGTCGTGGCGTTCCTCGTCGGCTTCGTCGTGATCGCAGCGTTCATGAACTACATCGCGAAGCGGAGCTTCCTGCCCTTCGTGGTCTACCGGATCGCACTCGGTATCGTGCTCATCGTGTTGCTGTCGCTCGGAGTGATCCAGCCGTGAGGGCCTGGCAGGTCCCGTCCGTCCCGTCCGTCCCCGGCGCCGCGCCCCGACCCGTGGTGCACGACACCGCCGCCGGCGGCCCCGTCGACCCGACCAGGGGCGAGGAGCGCGCGGCGCTGTACGTGTGCGGCATCACGCCGTACGACGCGACGCACCTCGGGCACGCCGCGACGTACCTGGCGTTCGACACGCTCGGCCGGGTCTGGCGCGACGCCGGGCTCGAGGTGGAGTACGCCCAGAACACGACCGACGTCGACGATCCGCTGCTCGAACGCGCCGCTCGTGACGGTGTCGACTGGCGTGAGCTCGCCGCCTCGCAGATCGACCTGTTCCGCCGCGACATGGAGGCCCTGCGCATCCTCCCGCCCGACGACTTCGTGGCCGTCACGGACGAGGTCGAGCGCATCGCCGAGGCGGTCGCGTACCTGCAGGAGACCGGGTACGCCTACGACGTGCCGACCGACGACGCCGAGGGCGACGACGTCTACTTCGACGTGAACCGCCCGACCGAGGCGTGGGTGCTCGGCGACGAGAGCCGGCTCGACCGCGAGACGATGCTCGCCCTCTCCGCCGAACGCGGCGGCGACCCGGAACGCGTCGGCAAGCGCGACCCGCTCGACCCGCTGCTGTGGCGCGCGGCCCGTGCGGGGGAGCCGAGCTGGGACACCGAGGTCGGTCCGGGCCGTCCGGGGTGGCACATCGAGTGCAGCGTGATCGCGGGGGACCGACTCGGCCTGCCGATCAGCGTGCAGGGCGGCGGGAGCGACCTCGTCTTCCCGCACCACGAGATGAGTGCCGGCCACGCCGCGGCCCTCGCACACCAGCCGCTCGCGAACGCCTTCGTGCACACCGGGATGATCGCGTACCAGGGGTCGAAGATCTCGAAGTCGCTCGGCAACCTGGTCACCGTGCGGGGACTGCTCGACGACGGGGCGGACCCGCGGGCGATCCGCCTCGCGCTGCTGTCGCACAAGTACTCCGACGACTGGGAGTGGTTCGACGACGAGCTCACGAGCGCCGTGACGCGGCTGGCGACGTGGGACGCGTGGGCCGCCGGCACCTCGGCCGGGCACGCGGACGACGCCGCCGCCGTGGTCGCGCGGATCCGTGCCCGGGTCGCGGACGACCTCGACACGCCGGGTGCCGTCGCGGCGGTGGACACCGCGATCACGGGCGGGACCGCGGTCACGCCTGAGCTGGTGGACCTCGTCGACGCCCTGCTCGGCATCCGCCTGGGCTGAGCCCCGAGGCGCCGGGCGACCGGCGGCGGGCGCCGGGCGCCGGACGCGTCTGGCGGCGGCCGTCGCCGAGCGGGCACGACATGCCGCGCGCGGATCGCCGAGCGGACGAGATCCGTCGGCGAGACGCGCCGAGGGTGACAGATCGGGCCCGCTCGGCGCGGGCCGAGCACGGACGGGAGGCGCGGTGCCAGCCGGCACCGCGCCTCCCGTCCGTCGGTGGCGACCGCCTACTGCGGCGGCTGCGGCCGCCAAGGGCCCTCGCCCCCGGCGGTGCCGCCGTCCTTCCCGTCCTTGCGCTCCCGGCGCCGCAGGTACTGCTCGAACTCCTGTGCGATGGCGTCCCCCGACGCCTCGGGGGAGTCCACGGTGTCCCGCGCCTGCTCGAGCTGCCCGATGTAGGTCGCCATGTCCTCGTCGTCGGCGGCGAGGGCGTCGATGCCCTCCTCCCACTCGGTGGCCTCGTCGAGCAGGGTGCCCCGCGGCACGGTGACGTCGGTGAGCTCCTCGATCTTGTCGAGCAGCGACAGCGTGGCCTTCGGTGAGGGGGAGTTGTGCACGTAGTGCGGCACCGAGGCCCAGAGGGACAGCGTGGTCAGCCCGGACTTGTCCATGGCGTCGGCGAGCACCCCGAGGATCCCGGTCGGCCCCTCGTACGAGGAGCGGTCGACGTCGAAGGCACTCCGCACGCCGGCGTCCTCGCTCGACACGAAGACCGAGATCGGTCGGGTGTGCGGCACGTCCGCCAGCATCGCGCCCACGAAGACGACCGCGTCGATCGAGTAGACGTCGGCGAGGTCGATGATCTCGGCGCAGAACCCGCGCCACGTCCGGGAGGGCTCCGGACCGACGAGCACGTAGACGTCGCGCTCGGACTCGGCACCGGTCGCGCTCATCACCGGGCGTCCCTCGGCGCCGGCGGCGGGACCGTGCAGCACGATGCGGGGCCACTGGATCCCACGGACGCCGTCGTCGTCGCTGCCGACGGTCGGACGGTTGAACTGGTAGTCGACGTACCGTTCGCCGTCCAGCTCCCGGAGTTCGTCGAGGTCGAGGGCGTCGACGATGCGTCGCGCGAGGCCGCTCGCCGCCTCGCCGGCGTCGTTCCAGCCCTCGAACGCGACGACGAGCAGTCGGCCGTCGCTGAAGGGGGAGTGCTGTGGCACGGAGGGGCCTCCTGGTGGTGGAGCGGGGCGCGCGCACCACGCGGCGCGCGCGACCGGAGCAGGGTACTGACCACCCAGGATAGGGCCGGGCACCGGCCGCGCGTGCGACCGTCCGCGGCGAGCGGAACAGCGGTGGACGTCGGGGCGGAACAGCGGCGGACGCCGGGGCGGAGCAGCGGCGGACGTCGGGGCGGAGCAGCGGCGGACGCCGTGCGCGGAACAGCGGACGGAGCAGCGCGGCCGACCCGACGACCTGCGCCCCGGTAGACTCGTCGCCCGTGACCGCCCAGCGCCCCGACCGAGTCCTGCCCGCAGCGGTGCTGTGGGACATGGACGGCACGATCATCGACACCGAGCCGATCTGGCAGCAGTCCCAGGTCGAGCTGACCGACCGCTACGGCGCCGAGTGGACCCACGCGGACGGCCTCGCGCTCGTCGGCAGCGGCCTCGAGCGTTCCGGCGAGATCCTCCGCGACAAGGGCGTCGACATGGAGGTCGAGGAGATCATCCAGTGGATGACCGACTACGTCATGGAGCGCCTGCAGCAGGGCGACCTGCCGTGGCGACCCGGCGCGCGTGAGCTCGTCGAGGAGCTGCACGACCGCGGCGTCCCGACGGCGCTCGTGACGATGTCCCGCCGCAAGATGGCCCTCGTCGCTGCCGAGGCCCTCGGCGCGCGTGGCTTCCGCGTCGTCGTCGCCGGGGACGACGTCGACCGCCCGAAGCCGTACCCGGACGCCTACCTGTCCGCCGCGTCGCAGCTCGGCGTCGACCCGACCGCCTGCGTCGCGATCGAGGACTCCGCCACCGGCGTCGCCTCGGCCGTCGCCTCCGGCGCCGTGACCGTCGCGGTCGAGCACATCGTGCCGCTGTCCGAGATCGACGGCGGCGACGTGCACCTCACCTCCCTCGCGGGCGTGGACGTCGACCGCCTGGCCGAGCTGACGGGTCCGGCCCTGGCCGCCCGCGCCGCCACCCACCAGCCGGGAGGCGCGCAGCCGTCCGCCACGCCGGCCCACGTCGAGGAGACCGCACGATGACCGACGCCCTGCCGCACACCGCGGGCGGCGCCCCGCACACCCCGCCCCGCGGCCCGTTCCGGGCCGGGGACCGCGTCCAGCTGACCGGGCCGAAGGGCAAGCTCACGACGCTGTCGCTCGAGACCGGCGGCGAGTACCACACCCACCGCGGCGTCCTGCGGCACGACGACGTGATCGGGCAGCCCGACGGCTCGGTGATCCGGGCGTCGACGGGTGACGAGTACCTCGCGCTGCGGCCGCTCCTCAACGACTACGTGATGTCGATGCCCCGCGGGGCGGCGATCGTGTACCCGAAGGACGCGGCGCAGATCGTGGCCTTCGCCGACGTGTTCCCGGGCGCCCGCGTGGTCGAGGCCGGCGTCGGGTCCGGTGCGCTCTCCCTGTTCCTGCTCCGCGCGATCGGTCCGACCGGGCAGCTGCAGTCGTTCGAGCGCCGCGAGGAGTTCGCCGCCATCGCCCGCGGCAACGTTGGCACCTTCCTCGGCGCCGTCCCGGACAACTGGTCGGTGACCGTCGGGGACCTCGTCGAGGAACTGCCCGACGCCACCGAGCCGCAGAGCGTCGACCGCGTGGTGCTCGACATGCTCGCGCCGTGGGAGTGCGTGGACGCCGCCGCCGACGCCCTGGTCCCCGGCGGCCTCATCGTCTGCTACGTCGCCACGGTCACGCAGCTGTCCCGCACGGCCGAGGCGCTCCGCGACACCGGACGCTTCACCGACCCGCAGTCGAGCGAGACCCTGGTGCGGACCTGGCACGTCGAGGGGCTCGCGGTCCGTCCGGACCACCGCATGGTCGGACACACCGGCTTCCTCGTGACCGCCCGTCGCCTCGCCGACGGCGTCGTGCTGCCGAACCTCAAGCGTCGTGCCGGCAAGGCCGAGTTCTCCGACGAGGACGTCGAGGCCTGGACCCCCGGCGCCGTGGGCGAGCGGTCCGCGAGCGACAAGAAGCTCCGCAAGGTCGCCCGGCAGGCGGCGGCCCAGGCGCGCAAGGTCGCGGCAGCCGAAGCGGGTGCGGCTCCGGCCGGAGCGGATGCGGCTCCTGCCGGGTCCGGGTCGGCCGAGGGCGACCGGTAGGCTGACGACCGTGCCCGTCCTGCATCGAACGGAAAGAGGATCCGTGCGCGCCATCCCCGCACTCCTGGTCACCATCGGCCTCGCCGCAGCACTCACCGGCTGCGCCGCCAGCGGGGCGGGGTCCACGCCGTCGAGCTGTGCCGCACCCGGTGCCGCGTCCGAGGCCGTGACCGCCACGGGCACGTTCGGCAAGGAGCCCAAGGTCTCGGTGCCGAAGGGCCTGCAGGTCAAGGGCACGCAGGTGTCGGTGCTGCGCCAGGGCGACGGGCGCGAGATCGAGGACGGCACGCCCGTCCTCATCGAGTACACGCTCGTCGACGGCTCCACCGGTTCCGTCGCGCAGACCAGCGGCTACGCGGGCCAGACCCCGCCGATCACCGCGGGTGCCTCGAACTTCGGCGCGCTCGGCGCATCGCTCGAGTGTGCCCACGTCGGGGACCGCCTCGCCGTCGCACTGCCGCAGAGCGCCCTGAACTCGCAGGGCTCGGGCGGCGACACCACCTCGGGGAAGACCGAGGACGCCGTCGTGGCCGTGATCGACGTGAAGCGCGCCTACGACGCCCGGGCGACCGGCGTCCCGCAGCTCGCCGGCGACGGGATGCCCGCCGTCGTGCTCGCGCCGAACGGTGCGCCCGGCATCACGATCCCGTCGTGGAAGGCGCCCTCCGGGGACGAGACCCACCTGCTCCGCAAGGGCTCCGGCGCCGAGTTCACGGACAAGGACACCGCGCTCATCAAGTACACCGCCGTCTCGTGGGGCAGCGAGAGCGGCAACGACACCGTGGCCGGCTCGACCTGGACCGACGGGGCCGGCGCGCAGACCGTGCCGCTGGCCGAGGGCCAGGTGCCGGAGAGCATCCGCAAGGCCATCGTCGGTCACCGCGTCGGCGACCAGGTCCTCGCGATCGTGCACGAGCAGGGGGCGGCCTACGCCTACGTGATCGACCTGCTCGGCAAGGTCCCGGCCTGACCCTCCTCGGTCCGTCCACGGAGCGGCCGCGGATGCACTCCCGTGCATCCGTGCTGCCGTAGGATCGGCTCGTGCCAGCGACCCGAGCCCCCCGTGTGCCTGCCGAGGAGCGGCTCTTCAGCCTCGTCCTGGCACTGCTCTCGACGGAGTCCGGGCTGACCAAGGCCGAGATCCTCGCGAACGTGCAGGGGTACCGGCAGCGCTGGACGACGGGTGGCGACAACGCGTCGCTGGAGCGCCAGTTCGAGCGTGACAAGGACGACGTGCGCGAGCTCGGCATCCCGCTCGAGACGATCGAGACGCCGGGTTCCGCCGGCAACAACCAGACGCTGCGCTACCGGATCCCGAAGGGCGAGTACGACCTGCCCCTCGACGTCCGCTTCACACCGGACGAGTCCGCCCTGCTCTCCCTGGCGGCGATGGCGTGGCGCGAGGGCGCGCTGTCCGCCGACTCCCGCCGCGGTCTCCTCAAGGTCCGTGCAGCGGGGTCCGAGGACGACGGTCCCGGTGCGCTGGGTGTCGACATCTACGCGCCGCGGCTCCGTGCCCGCGATGCCGCCTTCGAACCGCTCCGCGCCGCGCTCGACCGTGCCGCCGCGGTGCGGTTCGACTACATCACCCCGGGCCAGCACGAGGCCCGTCGCCGTGAGCTGGCACCGCTCGCGCTCGTGCAGCACGGCGGCCGGTGGATGCTCGCGGCGCACGAGTTCGCGACCGACTCGGTGAAGAACTACCTGCTGTCCCGGATCGTCGGGCCGGTCGCCACGTACGAGGTCGGGCAGCACCCGGCGCCGGCCGGAGCTGGCGAACGCGCCCTCGCCGAGCTCGACCGCATCTGGGCCGAGCGCACGGCACGCATCCGCGTCGAGCCGGGCTCCGACGCCGAGCGCCGCCTCGGCCGTCGGCGGGACACCGAGGCGACGGGCGACGGCGTGCTCGTGCTCCACCACGTCGACCCGCAGATCCTCGCCGAGGAGCTCGCCGCGTACGGGCCCGAGGTGCACGTGCTCGAGCCGGCCGACCTGCGCGACCGGGTGACCGAGCGGCTCCGAGCCCTCGTCGCCGACCACTCCGAGGAGGTCTCCCGTGGCTGACCAGCAGCCCCTCCAGGCGCAGGACAAGCTCGCGTTCCTGCTCGCCCTCGTGCCGTACCTGATCGACCGCGAGCGTGTGTCGGTGGCCGAGGCCGCGCGGCACTTCGGCGTCCCGGAGACCCGGATCCGTCGGGCGGTCGAGCTCATCGCCGTGTCGGGGGTCCCCGGCGAGACCATGCAGTACCAGCACGGCGACCTCTTCGACATCGCCTGGGACGACTTCGACCAGAACGACATGATCGTGCTGACGAACCTCGTCGCGATCGACGACTCACCCCGACTCTCCGCGCGCGAGGCCTCGGCGCTCATCGCCGGCCTGCAGTACCTCTCGGCGCTGCCCGAGGCGGCCGACCGCGATGCGATCCGGGCACTCATGGCGAAGCTGTCCCGCGGTGCCGGGGGAGCGGCCTCGAACGTCGCCGTCGGTCAGGACCTCCACGACGCGGCGCTCGCGACGATCCGGCACGCGATGACCGAAGGCCGTGGCCTGGCCTTCGAGTACGCCGGACCACGCACCCAGGGCAGCACGCGCCGGGTCGACGCGCTCCGCGTGGAGTCGATCGACACCGACTGGTACCTCCGCGCGTGGGACCTCGACCGACAGGCGCTCCGGACCTTCCGGCTCGACCGCATGTCCGCCGTCCGGGTCGACGACCGCCCGGTGGAGAAGTCGATCGACGACGTCGTGATCCCGGACACCCTGTTCCAGCAGTCGACCGAGGACGTCATCGTCACGGTCGAACTCGATTGCTCGTCGTTGCCACTCGTGGCCGACTTCCTCGCCGACACCGCGGACGCGATGGACGAGGACGGCCGGGTCCGGATCCGGCTCGCGGCGTCGAACGGCTTCGACGGGGTCGTCCGCCTCGTGGCCGGGCTACCGGGCCGCGCGGTCGTGCTCGACCCGCCGGCGGCCCGCGCGGCGGTCCGCGACTTCGCGGCGGCAGCCCTCTCCGCCGACTGATCGCTCGGCTCGGGGCCGGCGGCTCCGGTCGCGACCGTCCCCGGGACCGGGGGCGCGGGTCGGGCCGGCACCGCGCCTCCAGTCCGAGGACCCGCTGACAGCGCGCGCGAGCGCGGCGGACTGTCGGCGCCGACCCCGTAGGATCGGGGCATGGCTTCGACGACCGCGCGCGGGCGAGCGAGGCGGACCGGACGTCCGACGAAGGACACCGAGGGCCGCATGTCGCTCGGGCAGCACCTCCTCGAGCTGCGGAACCGTCTGTTCAAGGCAGTCATCGCGATCGCGGTGTGTGCGGTCGGCGGCTGGTTCCTGACGCCCTTCGTGCTCGACTCCCTGCGTGCTCCGGTGGCACAGCTGGCGGAGGTCGGCGGCCACACCGCCGAGCTGAACTTCCCGATGATCACCGGCGCCTTCGACCTGCGGCTGCAGATCGCGATCACGATCGGCATCGTCATCGCCAGCCCGGTGTGGCTGTACCAGGTGTGGGCGTTCATCGTCCCGGCCCTGGTGCGGCGCGAGAAGCAGTACGTGTTCGGCTTCCTCGGCACCGCGATCCCGCTGTTCTTCGCCGGCTGCTGGTTCGGGTGGTACATCCTGCCGCACGTCGTCGGGATCCTCGGCAGCTTCGTGTCGGCGCAGGACACGTCGATCGTCGATGCGAAGGCCTACTACGACTTCGTCATCAAGCTCATCGTCGCGGTCGGCATCGCGTTCGTCCTGCCGGTGTTCCTGGTGCTGCTCAACTTCGTCGGGGTGCTCTCGGCGTCGTCGATCATCCGGTCCTGGCGCGTCGCGATCCTCTGCATCCTGGTGTTCTGCGCGATCGTCACGCCCTCGGCCGACGTCATCTCCATGTTCCTGCTCGCGGTCCCGATGGTGGTGCTCTACCTCGGGGCATGCTTCGTGACGTGGCTGCACGACCGCCGGGCCGCCAAGCGCCAGGCGAAGCTCGACGAGGAGTACGGCCTGTGACCCCCACCCGGACGGGCGACGCGCGCCCGAGTGCAGCGGAACGCTTCGCGGCGGCCAAGGCCCGCAGCCGTTCCCGCAACCTCGAGCTCTTCCGGACGGACCTCCGGTTCGACCTCGATCCGTTCCAGTTCGCGGCCTGCGATGCGCTCGACCAGGGCCGCAGCGTCCTCGTGGCGGCACCGACCGGCGCGGGCAAGACGGTCGTCGCCGAGTTCGCGATCTGGCTGGCGATGCGCCAGCCGACGGCGAAGGTCTTCTACACGACGCCGATGAAGGCGCTGAGCAACCAGAAGTACAGCGAGCTCGTGCAGGTCTACGGCGAGTCCGAGGTCGGGCTGCTCACCGGCGACACCAACGTGAACCCGCGTGCCCGTGTGGTCGTGATGACCACCGAGGTGCTCCGGAACATGATCTACGCCGACTCCGACCTGCTCGACGACCTGGCGTGGGTCGTGCTCGACGAGGTGCACTACCTCGCCGACCGCTTCCGCGGCGCGGTGTGGGAAGAGGTCATCCTGCACCTCCCGACCGAGGTCCGCCTGGTGTCGCTGAGCGCGACGGTGTCGAACGCCGAGGAGTTCGGCGACTGGCTGCAGACCGTCCGCGGCGACACCGACGTCATCGTCTCCGAGGACCGCCCGGTCCCGCTCGACCAGCACGTGCTCGTCGGCTCGAAGATGGTCGACCTGTTCGACTCGAGCGGCGCCGCGGCGACGAACCGCGTCAACCCGGAACTCCTCCGCCTGGTCGGCGGCGCCTCGCGCAGCGAACGGAACGGCGGCGGACACCGCGGCCGGCGCGGGCGCGGCGGCTACCCGGAGCGCCGTGGTCCGCGCACCGAGAAGATGTACCGCGAGCAGATCGCGAAGGTGCTCGACGAGCGCATGCTCCTGCCCGCGATCTTCTTCGTGTTCAGCCGCAACGGCTGCGACCAGGGCGTCCGTCAGGTGCTCCGGTCGGGCATCTCGCTCACGACGGCCGACGAGCGCAACGAGATCCGCGAGACCGCGGAGTACCACTGCCGCACGCTGCTCGACGAAGACCTCGCCGTCCTCGGGTACTGGGAGTGGCTCGAGGGCCTCGAGCGCGGGGTCGCGGCGCACCACGCCGGCCTGCTGCCCGCGTTCAAGGAGGTCGTCGAGGACCTCTTCCAGCGCAAGCTCCTCAAGGTCGTCTTCGCGACGGAGACCCTGGCGCTCGGTGTGAACATGCCCGCGCGCACCGTCGTGCTCGAGAAGCTCGAGAAGTTCAACGGTGAGGCCCGGGTGCCGATCACGCCGGGGGAGTACACCCAGCTCACCGGTCGCGCCGGTCGCCGGGGCATCGACGTCGAGGGCCACTCGGTCATCCAGTGGACGGACGGCCTCGACCCGCAGGCCGTCGCGTCGCTCGCCAGCCGCCGCACCTACCCGCTCAACTCTTCGTTCAAGCCGACGTACAACATGGCCGTCAACCTCATCGAGCAGTTCGGCCGGCAACGCACGCGTGAGGTCCTCGAGACCTCGTTCGCGCAGTTCCAGGCCGACCGCTCGGTCGTCGACCTCGCCCGCAAGGTCCGGTCGCAGCAGGAGTCGCTCGACGGGTACCGGCAGGCGATGGAGTGCCACCTCGGGGACTTCACCGAGTACGCCGCCCTCCGTCGTGAGCTCTCCGACCTCGAGCGGACGAACGTGCCCGGCGGGCGCGAGGCGTCCCACGGCGCACGCGCCGAGCGGCAGGCGGCGATCACCGACGTCCGTCGACGCCTCCAGCGGCACCCCTGCCACGCCTGCCCGGACCGCGAGGCCCACGCCCGTTGGGCCGAGCGCTGGTACAAGCTCAAGCGCTCGAACGACAAGCTCGTGCAGCAGATCCGCTCCCGCACGGGTGCCGTCGCCACGACCTTCGACCGCGTGACGGACGTGCTCCTGCAGCTCGGGTACCTCGTGCCCTCGGGTGACGGCGAGGCGACGGTCGCGCCGGGTGGCCGACGGCTGCAGCGCATCTACGGCGAGCGGGACCTCCTCGTCGCTGAGTGCCTCGAGGCCGGGGTATGGAAGGACCTCACGCCCGCACAGCTCGCGGCCATGGCGGCCACGATCGTCTACCAGCCCCGCCGTGAGGACGCCCCGGGAACGGAGCACGCCCTGCCCCGCGGCGCGTTCCGCCCCGCACTCGACGAGACCCTGACCATCTGGGCCCGCCTCGACGACGTCGAGCGCGAAGCCCGGCTCGCCGGGTCACAGCCGCCGACGCCGGCGATGTCGGTCGGCATGTTCCGGTGGGCGTCCGGCTCGGCGCTCGACGACGTCCTCCGGACGCTCGACATGCCCGCCGGTGACTTCGTGCGGTGGTCGAAGCAGGTCATCGACCTGCTCGACCAGTTCCGGAACGCCGGCGACGAGGACCTCGCCCAGACCGCGCGGCGGGCGACGGACGCGGTGCGCCGCGGCATCGTCGCCTACGCGGCGGTCTGACGGGAGGCACGGTGCCGGTTCCCGAGTCACCCGTGCGCCCGGTGGGCGCTGGGTCCGCCGCCCGACGCGCCTCCGTGCTGCCCCGCGGCACGGGCGCGGCGCGCGGCGCCGGCCGGGCGCGCGGCCTCGGACACACGGCGATCGCCGCGCCGAGCCCGTTCGCGGCCCTGCCCGTCGCGCAGGCGCTCCCGCTCGCGGTGATCGGCGGCGTGCTCTTCGCGCTCTCGTTCCCGTCGCCCGGCTGGTGGTTCCTCGCGTACCCCGCGGTCGCCTGCATGCTGCTCGCGGCGATGGGGCAGCGCGCGCGACGTGCCGCCTGGCTCGGGTACGTGGCGGGCGCCGCGTTCTGGGTGCCGGCGATCTCCTGGGCAGGGCGGTACCTCGGTCCGGTCCCGTGGTTCGCCCTCGCGCTCCTCGAAGCGGCGTTCTCCGCCCTCGGCATCGTGGCCATCGCCCTCGCGTACCGCTGGGTCGCGCGCGTGGTGCCCTCGACCGCCGGACGGGTGTGGGGCCTCCCGGCCGTCGTCGCCGCACTCTGGACCGGGCGCGAGTGGTTCTCGGGGAGCTGGCCGTACGGCGGCTTCGCCTGGGGGCGTGTCGGCCTGTCCCAGTCACAGGGGCCCTTCACCCACCTCGCGGCGTACGTCGGCGTGCTCGGCGTGAGCTTCGTCGTCGTCTACTGCGTGGCGGTGGTGGTGTCGCTCGCGCTCGTGGTGCCCCGGACACCGGGGGCGACGGTCCGCGTGCCGATGCGCGTCGCGACCGCCGGACTGCTCGTCGCCGCGGTGCTCGCGGTGCCGGCGTGGCCGACGCACGTCGACGGCACCGTCCGGATCGAGTCCGTGCAGGGCAACGGCCCGGCCGGGTACTTCGACGGCGCGCAGCCCGGCGAGGTGCTGAACGCGCAGGTGGCGGCGACCGACGTCGGGGCTCGGGACGTCGACCTGGTCGTGTGGCCGGAGGCGTCCGCCGAGTACGACCCCCGCCGCGAACCCGTGATCGCCTCCGCGCTCGACAGCGTCGTCGACTCGGTCGGCGCACCGCTCGTCGCCGGGGCGATCACCCAGACGTCGACGGGCGTGCTGCACAACACCTCCTTCGTGTGGACGGCGGACGGCTGGCAGTCGTCGTACGACAAGAAGCGTCCCGTGCCCTTCGGTGAGTACGTCCCCGACCGCTGGTTCTTCTCGAAGCTCGCGCCCTCGCTGATCGGCCTGCTGCAGCGCGACTACACGCCCGGCACGAAGCCGAACGTCTTGTCAGTCGCCGGAGTCCGGGCGGGCATCGCGATCTGCTTCGACATCGTGGACGACGGCCTGACCAGGGACATGGCACGCGGGGGAGCGCAGGTGATCCTCGCGCAGACGAACAACGCCGACTTCGACGGCACGGACGAGAACCTGCAGCAGCTCGAGATCGCCCGGCTCCGCGCCATCGAGACCGGGCGGTCCCTCGTGAACATCTCCACGGTCGGAGCGTCGCAGGTGATCGACCCCAGCGGGCGCACGATCGACCGCGTCCCTGCCTACACCGCGACGTCGATGGTGACCGACGTGCCACTCGGGACGACCACGACGCCCGCGACGGTCGCGTCGGGGTCGATCACCCTCGTGCTCACGCTGGGCGGGTTCCTCGTGCTCCTCGCCTGCGCACCGTGGGCGCGCCGCCGCTCGCGCCGCTGACCCGGTCGGACCGCCTGCGCCCGTGGCGCCCGACGGGACGCGTCGGGCGAGTGCAGTTCGTCCCCGCGCTTGCTCGCCGTGCGCGGCCACTGGGAACGCACTGTGAATGCGCCCCGTCGGGAGTGATGCCCCGTGGGACAGTGTTGAGGAGGGCAGACGAGCGAGAGGAGCACACACATGGCTGATCGGAGTCTCCGCGGGATGCGGCTCGGGAGCCAGAGTCTCCAGAGCGAGGAGGGCGTCGAGCTCTCGGACCGGAAGCGCGCGGTCTTCCAGACGGACTCGGGCGAGACCTTCGACGTGGTCTTCGCGGCCGAGGCGGACGTCCCTGCAACTTGGGCGGACCCCCGCTCCGGGCGAGAGGGACGACTGCTCGGTGACGACGGGATCCCCGTCGAGGTCGCGGCAGAGGACGTCAAGGCGCCGAGGACCCACTGGGACATGCTGTTGGAGCGTCGCTCGCGCGAAGAGCTCGAGGAACTCCTGCAGGAGCGCCTCCAGTTCCTCCGCGCACGTCGCGGCGCCTGACACCCCACGAACACGACGACGCCCCCTCCGGAACCGGAGGGGGCGTCGTCGTGTCCGGACTACTGCTGGTCGTCGGCGAGCCGCTGCTGCGCTGCGGCGTCGCTGGCTTGGAGGTGAGCGTCGACGCTCCGGTTCGACTCGGCGAGTCGCGCGTCGAGCTCCGGCTCCGGCACGATGTCCGCGGCGGTGGCCTCCGGGCGTGCTGTGGCGGCCGTCGCGGTGTCCGCGGCGGCGGTGTTCGCGAGGCTCTCGTTCGCGAGCTTCGAGATGCGCGAGAGGAAGTCGCCGCCCGCCGGGCCACCGGCAGCGGGAGCGCCACCGGAACGACCGGCCGTGAAGCCCTTCGCGATGCCGGAGAGCGCCTCGGTGAACTCGCTCGGGATCATCCAGAGCTTGTTCGCGGTGCCCTCGGCGATCTTCGGCAGGGTCTGCAGGTACTGGTAGGAGAGGAGCTTCTCGTCCGGGTCGCCGGTGTGGATCGCCTCGAACACCGTGGCGATGGCTTGCGCCTCACCCTCGGCTCGGAGGACCTGGGCCTTCGCGTCACCCTCGGCCTGCAGGATCGCCGCCTGCCGCTGCCCCTCGGCCTCGAGGATCTGAGACTGCTTCGTGCCCTCGGCCTGCAGGATCGCAGCACGACGGCTGCGCTCGGCACGGAGCTGCTGCTCCATGGCGTCCTGGATCGACACGGGCGGCTCGATCGCCTTCAGCTCGACACGGCCGACGCGGATGCCCCACTTGCCCGTGGCCTCGTCGAGGACGACGCGGAGCTGGCCGTTGATGTTGTCACGGCTCGTCAGGGCCTCTTCGAGGTTGAGGCCACCGACGACGTTGCGGAGCGTGGTGGTCGTGAGCTGCTCGACGGCCCCGAGGTAGTTCGCGATCTCGTAGGTCGCCGCGCGGGCGTCGGTCACCTGGAAGTAGACGACCGTGTCGATCGAGACGACGAGGTTGTCCTCGGTGATCACCGGCTGTGGCGGGAAGGAGACGACCTGCTCGCGCATGTCGATCAGCGGACGGAGCCGGTCGATGAACGGCACCAGCAGGTTCAACCCGGGGTTGAGGGTCTTGTGGTACTTGCCGAGCCGTTCGACGATGCCCGCTGACGCCTGGGGCACGATGCGGATCGCGCGGGACAGGACGACGATCACGAAGATCACGACGACGAGGATGAGGACGAGCAGTGCGATCGTCCCGGGGGAGATGGTCACGAGGTGGCCCTTTCTCCGAGGCGGACGACCGCGGTCGACCCCTCGATCGACTCGACGACCACGGGGGTGCCGAGCGGCGGTGTGCGGTCGGGGGACCCGGCTGCGATGCGGGCGCTCCACGTCTCGCCGTTCGCCAGGCGGACCTGGCCGGGGCTCGACGTGGTGAACGCGACCGCGACCGTGCCGGGCAGGCCGATGAGGCCCTCGACGTTGGTGCGGTGCGGGTCGGCGTTCCGGCCGAGCGCCGAGACGAGGCGCGGCCGGACGAGCGAGAGCAGCACGAGCGCGGCGGCGGCGGAGATGATCGCCGAGAGCCACCACGGGGCGCCGAGCAGGGCGGCGACGAGGCCGCCCGCGGCACCCGCGGCGAGCATGAGGAAGATGAAGTCGAGGGTGAAGACCTCCACCACCCCGAGCAACAGCACCAGTCCGACCCAGACCACCGTCTGGATCCAGTCGACGTTCACGCGATCTCCCTCCCTCGGTCGCGCACGCGGGTCGCTGCGTCGCGACGGCCGGTCCAACTCAGTACAAGATATCAGGCATGTGTCGGCCGCCACCCAGCGGTCGCTAGACTCGTGCGCGCCCGAACCGCTACCTGGAGGACACGACCGTGACCAACCCCCTCGCCCCCGGATCCCTCGCCGACAAGCGGGCCCTCGTCACCGGGGCCTCCCGCGGAATCGGCGCCGACACCGTCGGCTACCTGGCCGAGGCCGGCGCGAAGGTCGTCGTCAACTACCGGAACAAGGCCAGGCGCGCCGAGCAGATCGCCGAGAAGGTCGTCGCGGCCGGCGGCTCCGCCCTCGCGGTCGGCGCCGACCTGACCGACCACGACTCCGTCCAGGCGATGGTCGACACCGTCGTCGCCGAGTGGGGCGGCATCGACCTCCTCGTGTTGAACGCCTCCGGCGGCATGGAGTCCGGGCTCGGCGAGGACTACGCGCTCCGTCTGAACCGCGACGCGCAGGTCGACATGCTGCAGACCGCCGTGCCGCACATGCCCGCCGGCTCCCGTGTCGTGTTCGTGACGAGCCACCAGGCCCACTTCGTCGAGACGGCCGAGACGATGGACGAGTACGTCCCGGTCGCCAAGAGCAAGCGCGCGGGCGAGCTCGCCCTCCGCGAGTTCATCCCGCAGCTCGAGGCCGCCGGCATCGAGTTCGTGGTGGTCTCCGGCGACATGATCGAGGGCACCATCACGGCGACCCTGCTCAACCGTCTGAACCCCGGCGCCATCGAGGGCCGTCGGCAGGAGGTCGGCAAGCTCTACAGCGTGTCCGAGTTCGCCGCCGAGATCGCCCTCGCGGCCGTCGAGCCGATCCCGGCCGACCACACCAAGCTCGTCGGCGACGTCAGCGGCTTCACGCAGTAACGTCGTCGGGGTGACCGCGACCGAAGGACTGCGCCGTTCCTCCCGCATCATCCTGCTCGACCCCGACGACCGCGTGTTCCTGATGGACACGCGGTCGCCGTCGTCCGGTGGAGAGCACCGTTGGATCACCCCCGGTGGCGGCGTCGACCCGGGCGAGAGCCACCGCGACGCAGCGGTGCGTGAGCTCCGCGAGGAGACCGGCATCGTCATCGACGACCCCGGCGAGTCCGTCTGGACGTGGGACTTCGCGGTCACCTGGGACCAGGCTGACCACGACCGCGGCCACAGCGAGTTCTACGTCGTGCGGACCCCCGGTTTCGAGCTGTCCGACGCCGAGTGGACGGACGACGAGCGCGTCGACATCCTCGCCTCGCACTGGTGGACCGCCGACGAGCTCGACGCCACCGACGAGGACTTCGAGCCCGCCGAGCTCCCCGCGCTCGTCCGTCTGCACAGCCGGAGCTGACCGCAGGGCTCTCCACAGCTCGCGACGGGGGCTCCCGGGCGGCGGGGCGCCGTCGCTACAGTCATCGCATGCAGGACAGCGTGCAGCACCCAGCCGACGGCCACGACCGCATCCGGGTCCGTGGCGCGCGTGAGAACACCCTCCAGGACGTCGACGTCGACCTCCCGAAGCGGCGGCTCACGGTCTTCACGGGCGTGTCCGGTTCGGGCAAGAGCTCGCTCGTGTTCGCGACGATCGCCGCCGAGTCCCAGCGGATGATCAACGAGACGTACAGCGCCTTCGTGCAGGGCTTCATGCCGTCCGCGGCGCGACCGGACGTCGACCTGCTCGACGGGCTGACCACCGCGATCGTCGTCGACCAGGAACGCATCGGTGCCGACCCGCGCTCCACCGTCGGCACGGTGACCGACGCCAACGCCATGCTCCGCGTGCTCTTCAGCCGGCTCGGCGAGCCGCACGTCGGCGGACCGAACGCGTTCTCGTTCAACCTCGCCACGGTCACCGCCGGTGGGGCGATCACGGTGCAGAAGGGCAAGGACGCCAAGGCCGAGCACGTCACGTTCTCGCGACTCGGCGGCATGTGCGCCGAGTGCGAGGGCCGGGGCACGGTGAGCGACATCGACCTGACGCAGCTCTTCGACGAGTCGAAGTCGCTGGCGGCGGGCGCCATCACGATCGCGGGGTGGGGCGGGGACGGCTGGATGGTCCGGATGTACGCCGAGTCCGGGTACGTGGACAAGGACCGTCCGATCCGCGACTACACCGAGCAGGAGCGCCACGACCTGCTGTACCGCGAGCCGACGAAGCTGAAGATCGCCGGCATCAACATGACGTACGAGGGTCTGGTCCTCCGTGTCCGCCGGTCGTTCCTGCAGAAGGACCGCGAAGCGATGCAGCCCCACGTCCGCGCCTTCGTCGACCGGGCGGTCACGTTCACGACCTGCCCGGCCTGTGACGGCACCCGGCTGAACGACACCGCGCGGTCGTCGCGCATCGACGGCAAGGACATCGCCGAGGTCTGCGCCATGCAGATCACCGACCTCGCCACGTGGTTGCACGCCCTCGACGCGCCGACCGTCGGGCCGCTGCTGGACGGACTGCGCGACGCCGTCGACTCCTTCGTCGAGATCGGCCTCGGCTACCTCTCGCTCGATCGGCCGACGGGCACGCTGTCCGGGGGCGAGGGGCAGCGCGTGAAGATGGTGAAGCACCTCGGGTCGTCGCTGAGCGACGTCACGTACGTGTTCGACGAGCCGAGCACCGGACTCCACCCGCACGACATCGAGCGGATGAACCGCCTGCTGCTCCGGCTGCGCGACAAGGGCAACACGGTCCTCGTCGTCGAGCACAAGCCCGAGGTGATCGCGATCGCCGACCACGTCGTGGACCTCGGTCCGGGTGCCGGCACCGCAGGCGGACGCCTCTGCTACGAGGGGTCGGTGGCCGGCCTCCGCGCGAGCGACACCGTGACCGGCCGCCACCTCGACGACCGCGTCCGGTGCAAGTCCGTCGTGCGCGAGCGGACCGGCTCGATCCCGGTCCGTGGGGCTTCGGCACACAACCTGCACGACGTGGACGTCGACGTGCCCACCGGCGTGCTCACCGTCGTCACCGGGGTCGCGGGGTCCGGCAAGAGCACGCTCGTGCACGGCTCGCTCGCGCCGCTCGACGACGTCGTGCTCGTCGACCAGAGTCCGATCCGCGGGTCCCGGCGCAGCAACCCGGCGACCTACACGGGGCTGCTGGAACCCGTGCGGAAGGCCTTCGGGAAGGCGAACGGGGTGAAGCCCGCCCTGTTCAGCGCGAACTCCGAGGGCGCGTGCCCGGTCTGCAACGGCGCCGGGGTGATCTACACCGACCTGGGCATGATGGCCGGGGTCGCGACGCCGTGCTCGGAGTGCGGCGGCAAGCGGTTCGACCAGTCCGTGCTCGAGTACCGGCTCGGCGGCAAGGACATCAGCGAGGTGCTCGCGATGCCCGTCGCCCAGGCCTCCGAGTTCTTCGCCTCGCCCGAGGTCCGGATCCCGGTGGCGCATGCGATCGCGGCTCGGCTCGTGGACGTCGGGCTCGGCTACCTGACGATCGGACAGCCGCTCACCACCCTGTCCGGTGGCGAGCGGCAGCGCCTGAAGCTCGCCATGCACCTCGGCGAACGCAGCGGCACCATCGTGCTCGACGAACCGACCACCGGGCTCCACCTCGCCGACGTCGACCAGCTGCTCGGGCTGCTCGACCGGATGGTGGACGCCGGGCGGACGGTCGTCGTCATCGAGCACCACCAGGCGGTGATGGCGCACGCGGACTGGATCATCGACCTCGGGCCGGGCGCCGGGCACGACGGCGGGCGGATCGTCTTCGAGGGCACGCCGGCGGACCTCGTCGCCGCCCGTGGCACGGTGACGGGGGAGCACCTGGCCGCCTACGTCGAGGCCTGATCGTCGAGAACTGAACCAGCCTCGCTTCCAACGCATAGCCTCTGACGAGATGGCCGCGCGCAACCCGTGCGCTCGGCCTCCCGACACGAGGAGCCCCGCATGTCCGACAACGCCTACCCACCCTCGAACACACCCGCAGCACGCGGCGGCAACGGCCTCGCGGTCGCTTCCCTCGTCCTCGGCATCGTCGGCGTGGCCGGCGGCTTCGTGCTCGCGATCATCGGCATCGTCGCCGGCATCATCGGGCTCGTCCTGGGCATCCTCGCCCGACGTCGCGGCCTGAACCGCGGCATGGTCCTGGCCGGGATCATCCTCTCGGCGATCGCCATCGTGATCGGCATCGTCGGGTACATCCTCACGGCGGCCCTCCTGACGCAGAGCTGAGGTCCGAGCAAGCCGCACCGAGCGGACGGGAGGCGCGTGGCGGGGTCGCCACGCGCCTCCCGTCCGCACGGACGCGGCCACCGGACCGCGCCGCGCCTGCTCAGGAGGACGCGCGTAGCGTCCGCGCCATGACCTACAGCCAGCCAGACCCCGCAGAAGAGACCACCCAGGCCGACGCTCCGGAGCAGCCCGACACGGACCGCTCGGACCTCGAGGAGCACGGCGACGAGCAAGCCGCGCTCGAGATCGACGCCGACGACGTCCCCACCGGCGACGAGAGCCCGTCAGCCTCCTGACCGACCGACGAGCGCGACCGAGACGAGCGTGTCCACCAGGGCCGCGTAGCTCGTCCCGGTCGCCTCGTACATCCGGGGGACCTGCGACTGCTCGGTGAACCCGGGCGCGGTGTTCACCTCGTTGAGCACGACGCCGTCCGCGGTGACGAAGAAGTCGAACCGAGCGACCCCCGCGCAACCGAGCGCTGCGTAGAGCGTGGTCGCGGCGTCGACCAGCGCCGCGTGGTCGTCGTCGTCGAGGCGGGCGGGCACCGTGAAGTCCGCGCTGCCGTCGTACTTCTGGTCGCGGTCGAAGACGGCGCCGTCCGCCACACCGATCTCCAGCGTCGCGCCGTGGCACAGGTGACCGTCCGGGTCGCGGTGGACGGCGATGTCGACCTCCCTCCCGGTGACGAACCCCTCGACGACGACGTCCTCGCCGGCCGATCGCGCGACGTCGACGGCATCCGCGTAGTCCGCCGCTTGACGGACGACGGTCACGCCGTTGCTCGAACCGCCCGTCGCGGGCTTCACGACCGCGGGCAGGGGGACCGGCGGTGCGCCGATCGGCTCGCCGACTCGCAGCAGGGCGCCCGGGGCGGTCCGGATCCCCAGCGCCTCGGCGATCGTCTTCGTCACCCACTTGTCCATGCCGAGTGCGCCCGCGCGCACCGGGGACCCGATGTTCGGCACCCCGATCATCGTGAGCAGTCCGGCGACGGCACCGTCCTCGCCGTGCACGCCGTGCAGGACGGGGAACGCGGCGTCGCACCCGGTGAGGACGGCGACGGCTCCGGCGGGGGAGAGCGCCCCACCGTCGGTGTGCCGCCATCCGCCGTCACGCGACACGGTCAGCGGCACGGCCTCGTCGCCGAGCGAGCGGAGCGCCCGGGTGACGGCGGCCGCGGAGGCGAGGGAGACCTCGTGCTCGTCGTTGGCGCCGCCGCCGATCACGGCGACGCGGCGGGGGGAGTTGCGTTCAGGCACGGACGGCCTCCGGTCGGTGGGACGTGGTGGTGGTCGTGGGTGTCGCCACGGTCGGCCCGCTTCCGGTGGTGGTCGCGGTCCGGTGCACGCGGGCGACGCGGGTGCCGACCCGGGTGACGATCTCGTGCTCGATCGTCCCGGCCCACCGGGCCCAGTCGGCGACGGTGGGCTCACCCGCGGTCCCGCGGCCGAACAGGGTCACCGTCTCACCCAGGTGCAGACGGTCCGCACCGGTGTCGACGACGATCATGTCCATCGAGAACCGGCCGACGACCGGGCGGCGGCGTCCGCGCACCTGCACCTCGGCGCGCTCGGACGCCGCGCGCGGCAGCCCGTCGGCGTACCCGAGGGGGAGGAGCGCGAGGTTCGTCGCCCGGTCCGCGACGTGATCGTGCCCGTACCCGATCCCCGTTCCTGCCGGGACGGTGCGGCTCCCGACGACCGGGGCGGTCAGCGAGAGCGTCGGCTGCAGCGCGTCGGAGGTGGACGACGGGTCGATGCCGAAGAGTCCCGCGCCGATCCGGTGGAGTCCGTGACCGGCACCGACGCCGGTGATGGTCGCCGCGGTCGCCGCGAGGTGCGCGGTGAACCGCGTGAGGCCACGCCGTCGTGCGGTCCGGACGGCGTTGGCGAAGAGCAGGCGCTCCCGGTCGTTCTGCGGGTCCTCCGGGCGGTCCGCGCAGGACATGTGTCCCATCACGCCGACCACGCGGACGGTGCCGTGCCGTTCGAGCATCTCGGCGGTCTCGCACAGCGCCGGCCACGTCGCCGGCGATGCACCGTCCCGCGACATACCGAGGTCGACGTGCAGGTGGATCCGGGCTGGGCGTCCCACCCGAGCGGCGGCACGACTGACGGCGTCGAGCAGCTCGGGTCCGGAGACCGCGAGGTCGACCTCGGCGCGGACGGCGCTCTCGAAGTCGGCGTCGAGTGGGTTCAGCCAGCTGAGGACCGGGACGTCCGGGACCACCTCGCGGACGGCGAGGGCCTCGGTCACGCTCGTGACGCCGATCGCGGCGGCCCCTGCCTCGACCACGGAGCGGGCGACGGATCCGTGCCCGAAGGAGTCGGCCTTGAGGACGGCCATGAGACGACCACCGGTGCGTGCGGCGAACCAGGCGGTGTTCGCACGGACCGCATCGTCGTGCACGACGAGTTCGGGGACCGTGCCCCCGCTCGTCGTTCGTTCGTTGTGCATGGGTCGAGCCTGGCGGGGGCTCGGCGCGGGGCCATCCGTCGTGCGGATGACGCGCATGCTCCCCGAGGCCGAAGTGCCGCTGCCGGCCGGATGACGACCCGTCACGTTCCGGCGGGCTCGACTCAGCCCGGGAAGGCGGGCACGAGCGGGTCGCCGAGCAGGAGCCGCACGAGTACGAACCCGCCGAAGAGCGCGAAGACGCTCCCGCACGCGACGGTCAGCCCGGGGGAGAACGGCGCAGCGGTCTTCCGACCGAGCTCACCGAAGAGGAACGCCTGCATGCGACGCGCCCCGCGGGTGAATGGGTCGCAGAACACCACGAGCGCCACACCCCAGAGCAGGAACACCGACCCGAGGACCAGGTTCAGGACGTCGACCGCGGGCATGCCCCGAGTCAACCAGGCGGCACGACCACCGCGAGGACCATGACCTGCAGCGCGAGGAACACCTCCGGGAGGACGCCGAGGTCTCCGCGGACCACACTCGACACGCACTGGAAGCCGATGCCGATGGAGAGCAAGTAGATGGACATGGGCCGACGGCACTGGCGGACCAGCCAGACGGCCGGAGAACGCGCGTTCTCCCCACGTTGTGGGTGTCGCACGGCGCAGCGGTCACTGGTGTACTCATCTGGTGCCCGACGATCTGGTCGGGACGATGTCGGGTCTGGCTGCATTCGGGTTGCGGCCAGACGCCGCGTTCCCGTCACCGCGGAGCGACAGCGCGCGCTGAGCCAGTACGGCCCCTTCTGGGGCGCCAGAACGAGCGCCGATAATGCATATTATGTCAGGATGCTGACCGGCGAAGGCCCGCTCGCCGTTCCGTGTCCACGCGGCGCTGGGCTGCGAACCGAGCGCCGAGTCCGCCAGTAGCTCAATCGTGAGAGGGAGCGCAAGCAGGATCGCGCCGGTTGTGCGGACAGATAGGTAAGAGCGTCTTTCACTGGGCTCCCGTCGCACCGCGCGGATGAGGAATTCACCCTGGTATGACCTAGCGCTACGCGTGAGCTTCCGCCGGTACGGAAAGCGGGGCGTCAACGCCTCTCCGTGGCTCCTAATAGGACGGCGATGGCCCCTGGTCTAGTACGGTGCACTCATGACGATCCTTCATCTGTCCGATCCAGCCTTAACAGTGCATGCTGGCGACCGGGTGACCCGCAAGGAACTAAATTCTCGCTTCGGCGGCGGCATCCAAGGCGGGATGCTCACTCCCGCGGGCGGCCAGCACATATTCCTCTTCTCCGACCCGGACGCAGGCGCCCTGTATGGGTACGCGTTTGACGGCTGGGCAGATGCAACCGACCGCACTTTCTATTACACCGGTGAGGGTTCCGACGGCCCTCAAGCCCTCACCCGGCGCAATAAGATACTCGCCGACTCGGTGGATACGGGCCGCGAAGTGCACCTGTTCATTGCCGTTGGGAAAATGCCCGGCTCTCAGGCGCGCATTCATGAATATCTTGGACAATTCGCGGTCGACGAGACGGCGCCTTATCGGGTGGAAACGGGCCCCGGTTTCAGAAAGAAAGAGCTACGCCCGATGTTCGTATTCACACTCCACCGGGTCGACTCCGAGGACCTGCCTGCGGCCGACGCTCATCCCATCGCCGAGTCGCCCGCGACGGAAACTCGGACCCGCGTCATCCCACCTGAGGCTAGTAACACGCTCATGTCCACGCGCTCGGGCATCGAGGACTCAGGGAGTACCCGCCGGGAACGTATCCTGGAGGACAGGCTGATCGATTGGCTAGGCGAGAACGGAAAGGTCGGATCGAGGATAGAGATCCGGATAGAGGGACAAAGCGCTCGACTTTACACTGACACCTGGGTCGACGAGGACCGAGAACTGTTCGAAGTGAAAGGAAACTCGACCCGCGAAGATGTCCGCATGGCGATTGCGCAACTCCTTGATTATTCTCGCCACATCACCCCTCCCCCCGCCCGGTCCACTGTGGTTCTCCCTACCCACCCGGGGCAAGACCTTGCAAGTTTTGTGGCCTCAGTCGGCCTCCACCTGGCCATCATGACCAGCACCGGACTTCAGCGCGTGAACCTCACCTGAATACCCGACGACCCGCTCCGCGGAGACTGCGACGGCTAGCCACCGGTTTAGCAGGGCTACCGGCTACCAGCGAATGATCGCTGCGATCATCCGCTCTTATGTCAACTCGCATCGGCGAGCGCTCCCGCATCCCGCCGGACGGCGTCGTCACAGCACCGCGACCGTCATCCCCGCCGACCGCGGCGGCCCGTCCATCGCGACGAGCTCCCCCGGCAGGTCCTCGAACGCCACCGTGCGACCGATCGACTCCGCCGGACGCAGTCGGCCAGTGACGACGTCGTCGAGCATCGCGGCGTACTCACCGACGGAGATGCCGTGGCTGCCGAGCAGCTCGAGCTCGTCCGCGATCACCCGGCCCATCGGGATCGCCGGCGCGGCCTCGTCGTCGAGCAGCAGCCCGACCTGCACGTGTCGTCCGCGCGGACGGAGCGAGGCCACCGCGGCGACCGAGGTGGCCCGGCTGCCGAACGCGTCGACGGACAGGTGCGCGCCGCCGCCCGTCACCGAGCGCACCGCTCCGACCGCGTGCTCGTCCATCGGCACGGTCGTCGCGCCGAGCTCGGCAGCGCGGGCCAGGGCGGCAGTCGACACGTCGACCGCGACCACGTGCGCGCCGGCTGCGATCGCGACGATGACCACCGACAGGCCGACGCCGCCGCACCCGAAGACCACGACCCACTCCCCTGCAGCGACCCGTCCGCGAGCATGCAGCGCGTGGTACGCCGTGCCGAACCGGCAGCCGAGCCCCGCAGCCTCTGCGAAGTCCACGCCGTCGGGCAGCGGCACGAGGTTGACGTCGGCGTGCGGCACCACGACGGACTCTGCCCACGACCCGGGCAGCGTGAAGCCGGGCTGTTCCTGCCGGGTGCACACCTGCGTCGCACCTGCGCGACACTGCTCGCACGTCCCGCACGCGAAGACGAACGGCGCGGTGACCCGGTCCCCCGCAGTCACGACGCTCACGTCCCGCCCGACGGCGGCGACGACCCCGGCGAACTCGTGTCCGGGGACGTGCGGCAGGTGCACGGAGTCGTCGTGCCCCTTCCACGCGTGCCAGTCGCTCCGGCAGACCCCGGTGGCGCGGACGGTGACGACGACGCCGTCGGCAGGGGGCTCCGGGGTCGGGAGCTCCACGATCGCGGGGACGGACCCGAACTGCTCGTACCGGACTGCGCGCATGCCCCGATCCTGACAGAACGGGGTCGACGCCGGACGGACACGCACCGGTTTGTCACACGTGCTCCGCCGCCGACACCCCATGATCGGAGGCAACAGTGAACAGACCGAGGGGGCCGGGCTCCATCCCGGACGGAACCACGACCACGACCACGACCACGGACGTCGACCTCGTCGCGGCGATCGCTCGCGGCGACGCGGCTGCGTACACGACGCTGCTGGACCGGCACACGCGAGCGGTCTTCCGCTACGCCTGGGGACTCGCCGACCAGCGTTCGGACGTCGACGACGTCGTGCAGGAGACCTTCGTCGTCGCGTGGCGGCGGCGGAAGGACGTCAGCATCGTCGGGAGCTCGGCGCTGCCGTGGCTGCTGACCACGGCGCGGTACGTCGCCATGAACGCCAACCGGCAGCGCCGGACGCACCGGGTGGACGAGCTCGACGAGCACAGCGGTGCCGACGAGGCCTGGTACCGCCAGGTCGCGCACGACGAGGCCGTGCAGCAGCTGCGGTGGGTCCGCGAGGAGATCGCTGCGCTCGACTCCCCTGACCGTGAGCTCTGTGAGCTCTGCCTGCTGCAGGACCGGTCGTACGACGAGGCCGCCGCCATGCTCGGCCTCTCCCCCGCCAACGCGCGCAAGCGCATCCAACGATCCCGCGCCCGGCTCCGTTCCAGCCGAGCGGCGCAGGGGATGGAGCAGACCTCATGATCACCGTCCCACCGCCCGAGGGCGCCGCCCTCCACGACGCCGTCGCACCGATCCGCCGCGAGGTGCTCGCCCGCACCGTTGGCCGTCGCCACGTCCGGTCCCGCTGGACGATCGGCGCGGTCGGCACCGTCGTCGCCGTGACCGCACTCGCGACCGTCCTGATCGCCGGTGACCTGACCGGGGCCAGCGAGCACGTCCCGGTGGTCGGGTCCGCTCCGCAGGCCGCCACCGCCGCCGAGCTGTTCCGGCGGGCGGCCGACGCGACGCAGCACACGAGCGACCCGGTCGTCGGCCCGGGCCAGTACCTCGAGGTCGAGGTGCAGGAGCAGAGCCAGGCGTTCTTCACCGAGGACTCCTCGGCGCTCGTGCCGTACTCGCTGACGGTCTGGCGCCCGGCGGACCCGAGCGCCGAGTGGACCCTCGTCCGCACCTCCGGCGCGCCCACCGCGTACTTCCCGGCGGAGCGAGCGGCCGAGGTCGAGGCGGCGTGGAAGGCCGACCCCTCGAACGGCTACCCGACCGGTACCTTCCGGGCCCGCGACGGCGCCTTCTACGGGGACCCTTGGACTCCGGCGGACCTCGCCACGATGCCCCGCGACCCCGATGCGCTCTACGACTGGGTGTCCGCGCACGCCTCCGGCTCGGTCAGCCACGAGGAGGCGATGACGGTGCTCATCACCGACCGGCTCGCCACCGGCATGGTCCCGGCCGACCTCCGCAGCGCCATGTACCGGGTCCTCGCGCGGATCCCCGGTGCGACGGTCACGCACGACGCGGTCACACTGGACGGCCGGAAGGGCGTCGGCATCGGCCGCACCGAGGCCGGCCGCGAGGACGCGTACACCGAGGTCGTCGTCGACCCGACCACCGGCGACTTCATCGGGACCCGCTCCCTGGTCGGGAAGGCCACCCGCACCCTGCCCGCCGGGACCGTGACCGACTCGACGTCGGTGACGACGTCGGTGGTCGACACGGCGCCCTGAGGGCGACCGACGACGGACGGGAGGCGCGTGGCGGATCCGCCACGCGCCTCCCGTCCGTCAGGTGGTCGCGTCAGCGACGGGTGCGGCCGTCGCCGTCCTCGTCGAGCGTGATCTCCTCGTGCGCGACGTCCTCGGTGACGTGCTCCTGCTCGGTGACCGTCTCGGTGTCCAGCCGGACACGCTCGACCGGCACGGTCTCCTTGTCGACGACCACGCGCTCCTCGCTCAGGGTCACCTCGTGCTCCTCCTCGGACAGGTCGGGACCGCTGGTCGCCGCACCGACGTTCGCGTCGGTGATCGGCTCGCGCTCGAGTCGGACCTCCTCGTGCTGCACCGGCACCGTCACCTCCTGCTGCTCGGTGACGACGTACTTGCGCAGCCGCGCCTTGCCGGTCTGCACGCGCTCCGTGCCGACGTCGAGGCGCTGCTCCGAGCGGGTCATCGCGTCGTCCGTGGTCGGGCCGGAGGTGTCGCGACCGACGGTGTCCCGGTCGAGGGTGTCGTCGCGGCGGACATCGCCGTCGAGGCCGGAGAAGTCGGCGCCACCGACGCCGGCGGCGGATCCGTCGACCGTGCCGACGCCCTCCGTGTCGTCCGACCCGAGGGTCGTGCCGCCGGTCGTGCCGGACGTGTGCCCGGCCAGACCGTAGTGGCGGAACAGCGTGTCCTGCTCGTCCTCGCTCAGCGCGCCGTCGGCCTCGATCCGCGGCGCGTCCTTGACCTGCTCCTTCGCGTACCGGACGTGCAGCTCGTCACCGACGAGGTCGGCGCCCTCGAGCGGCACGAAGGACTCCGAGGTGCCGAAGAGTCCGGTCGCGACGCTCACGAAGAGCGGACGGCCGTCGTTGTCGTCGAGGTAGACCTGCTTGACGGTGCCGATCTTGTCGCCGTCCGGGTCCTGGACGCGGGCGTCGAAGAGGCTGTTCACGGTGCTGTTGTCGATCATGGTGACTCCTGTTCGGGTGAGGTGGTGGGTCGGTCGGAGGGTCCGGCTCAGCGGCCGAGACCGACCCGGTCGACCTTGCGGTGGTAGCGCATCCCGGCGATGCCGCCGAGGATCGCGCCGACCAGGCTGATGACGGCGACGACGACCGCCGTGACGATCCCGGTGACGGTGAGCGTGCCCTCGTCGATCGGGATCCGGGGGAAGCCGTTGAGCGTGCCGAGGACGTTGAACTGCGATCCGGCGACCGCGGTGACGATCGCCACCACGACCGCGATGACGAGCGCCCAGATCCAGACGGCGACGCCCTGCTTCAGTCCGGCGAAGCGGGCCATCCGACCGGCGACGTAGCCGCCGCAGAAGTAGGCGACGAACAGCACCACGGCGAGGGCGATCGCGCCGACGATGCCGACCACGTCCGCGTTGCCGCTCGCAGCGTCGGCCGCGGCGCCGGCGTCGCCGCCGTTCGCGCCCAGTCCGACCCCGGCGCCGACGGCACCGAGGACCGCGGTCAGCAGGACCGCCGTACCGGTGGCGGTCAACCACCCGAAGAAGGCCGACCCCCACTTGATGCCGCCGAACTCCTCGCGCTCGCGGTCCAGCACGCTCTCGCGCTGGGTCGGGCCGCGGTCGGCTGCCACGGCGCGGGCGTCGCCGGACCCCGTGGTCGCGTCGTCCCGGTCGCCCGGGAGGGGCGATGCGTCGCGGCGGGGCTCTCGCCCGTCCTGATCGGTCATGGTGTCCTCCTCGGGTCCGGTCGACGTCGGTGTCAGCGGGGACGCAACTCCGGTGACCCTGGGCACGCGGTCGGCTCCGCGTTCTGCGGCTTCGACGCGCACGGCCGCGGCCGCCCGACGCGCGGCCGCCCGACGGGCGGCCGACCCCGGCGGGCAGCGAGCGGCGGACGGACGGAGGGCGCGTGGCGATCCCGCCACGCGCCCTGCACCCCGCACCCTCCGACGGGTCAGTACTCGATGCGCCCGGTCCGGTCGTGGAACTCCCCCGTCGGACCATCCGCCCCGATCGTCGCGAGCGCCACGGTCGCGTCGGTGCCCTCGGTCATGGTCTGGTGCCCGCCGTACCCGTTGAACTCGGTGGCGGTGTAGCCCGGGTCGCTCGCGTTCACCCGGAACTCCGGCAGGTTCTTCGCGTACTGCACGGTCAGCGCGATGAGCGCCGCCTTCGACGCCGCGTAGGGCACGGCGGCCACCGGGTACTCGTCGTGCCCGGGGGTGGTCAGCCAGCGGGCGAACCCCACGCCGGAGGCGACGTTCACGACGACCGGGTTCGACGAAGCCCGGAGCAGCGGCAGCGCCGCCTGCGTCACCCGCACCACCCCGACGACGTTCGTGTCGAGGACGGCGGCCATCGCGGCGGCGTCGAGGTCGTCCACGCCGAACGAGGTGCCGAGGACCCCGGCGTTGTTCACGAGGACGTCGAGCTCGGGCAGCGAGGCGATCGCCGCGTCGACGCTCGCCTGGTCGGCGACGTCGAGCTGCACGACGTGGGCACCGAGTGCACGGACGCCGTCGCCGGCGCCGGGGTCGCGGAGTCCGGCGTAGACGGTGTGGCCGGCCTCGACGAGGCGGCGGGCGGTCTCGAGGCCCAGGCCGCGGCCCGCCCCGGTGATGAGTGTGGTGGTCATGCCGTCCACGATGCCCGGGCCGACGCGGGACTCCCAGGCACCCGACGACGGTGGGACCGGCAGTACCAGGAACGCCGCCGCGTCCGGGGTGATGATGGGGGCATGAGCGAGTTCGCGGAGGTGCTGCGCGCCTGGCGGGACCGGGTCCGCCCGGCGGAGGTCGGGTTGCCGGCCGGACCGGGTCGGCGGACCGCCGGACTCCGGCGCGAGGAACTGGCGGCGCTCGCCGGGGTGAGTGTCGACTACGTCGTCCGGTTGGAGCAGGGCCGCGCCACGAACCCGTCCCCGCAGATGCTCGGCGCCCTCGCCACGGCCCTCCGGCTGACGGAGGCCGAGCGCGACCACCTGTACCGGGTCGGCGGCGCGGCGGTGCCGTCGCGCGGGATCGTGCCGCGGCACGTGCCACCGGGTGTCCAGCGCATGGTCGACCGGTTGGGGGACGTGCCCCTCGCGGTGTTCACGGCCGCGCACGACATCGTGCTGTGGAACGACCTCTGGGCCGCGGTGTCGGGCGACCCCGGGCGGTGGACCGGCATCGAGGGCAACCTCGTGTGGCGCCACTTCACCCAGGGGCACGACGGCGTCGAGTGGGACGACACCCACCAGGAGGACTTCTCGAGCGACCTGGTGGCCGACCTGCGTTCCGCCGTGGGCCGCTACCCGGCCGACCGACGGCTGGCTGACCTGGTCGCCCGGCTCCGCCGCGAGTCGCCGGAGTTCGAGCGCCGCTGGCACGGCGGCAGGATCGCCGAGCACCGGACGAGTCGGAAGGTCGTGCACAGCCCGGTCGGGCCGATCGAGATCGACTGCGACGTGCTGAGCGTCCCCGGCAGCGACCTGCGCATCGTCGTCTACACCGCGGTGCCGGGCAGCGAGGACGCGGCGAAGCTCGACCTGCTCCGGGTCACCGGCGTGCAGGAGTTCGCCGCGCCCTGATCCGACCGGTCCGACGGGTCCGACCCGGCCGCCCGCCGGATCGGTCCGTCGTCACACCCGGGTCACTCCCCGAAGCCGGACCGCACGAGGTCGGCGAGCGTGTCGACTGCGCCCTGTGCGTCCGGGCCGGTCGCCTCGATCGTCACGTGCGCGCCCTTCGGCAGCGCGAGCGCCATGATCGCGAGCAGGCTCTTCGCGTCGACCCCGTTCACCCGGACCGAGGCCTCGTGCTTCGCGGCCGCCTTCACGAACTCGGCCGCCGGACGGGCGTGCAGCCCGCTCTCGTTGACGAGCTCGACGGTCGTCGAGACGGCCCCGTCGTTGACCGGGCCGGTCTGCGCGTCCGGCACCGCGCCTCCGGTCGGGTCGTCGGCCGGACGGGAGGCGCTGCTCGCGTCGTCCGCGTCGGCTGCGGACCCCGCGGCGCTGGCCGCGGCGGCCAGCACCGCGTCCACGTCGCCGCCGGTCTGCGCTGCGACGGCCGCCGCGACCGCACCCTCGACGAGCGGTGCCTGCGAGACGTGCACGCGCGCCCTGACGTCGTCGTCGTGGAAGTCGAGCGCCGTGCCGGTCGTCAGGTAGGCCGAGCCGAGGTCGCAGAGCACGACGACGGCGTCCGCCGACGAGAGCTCCTCGATCCCCGCGGTGATCGCCTCGAACGACGTGCCGATGCCGCCGTCGTCCGTTCCACCGGCGGCCACCATCGGTACGTCGGCCGCCATCTGCCGGGCGAGCTCGACCGTGCCGCTGGCGATCGCCGCACTGTGCGAGACGACCAGGACCCCGACGCTCACGCGGCGTCCACCGCGGCGCGCAGGACGTAGGCCGAGGACTGCGCCCCCGGATCGCGGTGTCCGACGGCGCGGTCACCGAGGTAGCTGGCGCGGCCCTTCCGTGCGACGAGCGGGTCGGTCGAGGCGGCACCCTCGGCGGCGGCGTCGGCCGCAGCGGCGAGGACCTGCTCGGGTGCGTCTCCGGCCTCGGCCGCTGCCCGAGCGGCGTCCACCGCGGGCGACCACGCGTCGACCATGGTCTTGTCGCCGACCTCGGCCTTGCCGCGTGACACGATGCCGTCCCGCGCGGCGGCCAACACGGCGACCAGGGTCTGCGCGTCCAGCTCGGCGGCGTCGCCGGCCGCCTGCGCGGCCTTCAGGTACGCGGTGCCGAAGAGCGGACCGGCCGCACCGCCCACCGTCGAGATGAGCTTCGTCGCGACGACCTTGAGGACCGCGCCCGGGGTCTCGAAGGACCCGCCGTCGACGGCCTCGAGCACCGCCCGGAAGCCGCGGTCGAGGTTCTCGCCGTGGTCGCCGTCGCCGATCTCGCGGTCGAGCGTGACGAGCTCCGCCCGGTGGTCGTCGATCGTCGCGGCGGTGCGACGGACCCAGTCGATTGCCCATGCGGTGTCGAGCGCCAATGGATGTCCCTTCCTCGGTGTGTGCGGTGGGTCAGCGGCCCCAGCGCAGGGCCGGGGTCTCCACCGGAGCGTCCCAGAGCGCGGTGAGGTCGTCGTCGAGCACCGTGACGGTGAGCGAGAACCCCTGCATCTCGAGGGACGTGACGTAGTCCCCCACGAGGCTACGCGCGACCTCGTGGCCGCGGTCGGTGAGCACCTCGGCGGCGCGTCGGTAGACGATGTAGAGCTCGGAGAGCGGCGTGCCGCCCATGCCGTTCACGAGCAGCAGCAGCTTCGACCCCGCAGGAGCGTCGAGGTCGGTGAGGACGGGTTCGAGGACGCGGTCGACGAGTTCGTCGGCCGAGGCCATCGCGATGCGCTCACGGCCGGGCTCGCCGTGGATGCCGATGCCGAGCTCGACCTCGTCGTCGGCCAGCGTGAACGAGGGCTCTCCCGCGTGCGGCACCGTGCCCGAGGACAGCGCCAGGCCCATCGATCGGGTGACCTCGTTGACGTGCCGGGCGACCGCGGCCACCGTGTCGAGGTCGTCGCCGCGCTGAGCGGCCGCGCCGGCGCACTTCTCGACGACGACCGTGCCGGCCACACCGCGTCGGCCCGCCGTGTAGAGGGAGTCCTGCACGGCGACGTCGTCGTCGACCACCACGGCCTCGACGCGCACGTCGTCCATCGCCGCGAGCTCGGCGGCCGTCTCGAAGTTGAGGACGTCGCCGGTGTAGTTCTTCACGATGTGGAGCACGCCCGCTCCCCCGTCGACGGCCTTGGTGGCGGCGACGATCGGGTCCGGGGTCGGGCTGGTGAACACCGGGCCGGGGACGGCGGCGTCGAGCATCCCGTACCCGACGAACCCGGCGTGCAGGGGCTCGTGGCCGCTGCCGCCGCCGCTGACGATGCCGACCTTGCCCGGCACCGGGGCGTCCGCGCGGTGCAGGTGGATCGGGTCCTCGACCAGGACGACGTGGTCGGCGTGTGCGCGGGCGAAGCCACGGACGGTCTCGGTGACCACGGCCTGCGGGTCGTTGATGAGCTTCTTCATGCGGAGCCTCCACTGTCGTGTCGGACCGGCCGCACCCTGCACACCGTGCGTCGTCGACCGGAGTGCCGCCAATCTACAACGGCCGCCCGTTCCCCCGCGGTGCACGTTCGTGCATCCATCCGCGGCGCCCGCGTCGGGTCGGGGACCCCGCGGGGACACCGCACCTGCACGTTCGTGCACTTTCCCGCCGTTCGCTCACCATCCACTCGCACCGGCTCGATGCGCGTCAGTATGCTCGGGCCAATCACTCGACGGGGAGTGCCGGATCAGCACGCCGGACCCCCTCTCACAGCACAGGAGGTCTCCGATGGAAGACATCGGCGTCAAGTTCCTCTCCGAGCTCGTCGGCACGGCGATGCTCATCATCCTCGGTGGTGGCGTCGTCGCCGCCGTCTCCCTCACGAAGTCCAAGGGCTTCGGCGCCGGCTTCCTCATGGTCACGATCGGCTGGGGCTTCGCGGTCTTCGCCGGTGTCACCGTGTCGTACAAGTCCGGCGGTCAGCTCAACCCCGCCGTGAGCCTCGCGCAGGCCATCCTCGGCAACATCACCGTCGGTGCGATGCTGCTGTTCTGGCTCGCGCAGCTCATCGGAGCGATCATCGGCGCCGTGATCGTCTGGCTGGCGTACAAGCAGCACTTCGACGAGGAACCCGACGCCGCCGCCAAGCTCGGTGTCTTCTCCACCGGCCCGGCCATCCGCTCCTACGGCTGGAACCTCGTCACCGAGATCATCGGCACGTTCGTCCTCGTGTTCGTCGTCATCGCGTTCACGAACGGCAAGACCCCGGCCGAGCTCGGCGCGATCCCCGTCGCCTTCCTCGTGATCGCGATCGGTGTCTCCCTCGGTGGCCCGACCGGCTACGCCATCAACCCGGCCCGTGACCTCGGTCCGCGCATCGCGCACGCCCTCCTGCCGATCAAGGGCAAGGGCACGAGCGACTGGTCGTACGCATGGGTGCCGGTCGTCGGCCCGCTCGTCGGTGGCGCACTCGCCGCGGGCCTGTCGTACGCACTCCTCCCCCTCGTCTGATCCCCCACACCGAACGAACCCGCAAAGGAGCACCAATGGCCGACTACATCGTCGCCATCGACCAGGGCACGACCTCCACCCGAGCGATCGTCTTCGACCACTCCGGCTCGATCATCTCCGTCGGACAGAAGGAGCACGAGCAGATCTTCCCGCGCGCCGGATGGGTCGAGCACGACCCGGCGGAGATCTGGGACAACACCCGTGAGGTCATCGGCCAGGCACTGTCCCGCGCCGACATCACCCGCCACGACGTCGCGGCGGTCGGCATCACGAACCAGCGCGAGACCGCGGTGGTCTGGGACAAGAACACCGGCAAGGCCGTCTACAACGCCATCGTTTGGCAGGACACCCGCACCCAGTCGATCGTCGACAAGCTGGCCGACGGCGACACCGACCGCTACAAGGCGATCGTGGGCCTCCCCCTCGCCACGTACTTCGCCGGCACCAAGATCGCCTGGATCCTCGAGAACGTCGAGGGTGCACGCGAGAAGGCCGAGGCGGGCGACCTGCTCTTCGGCACCACCGACACCTGGGTCCTCTGGAACCTGACCGGCGGCACCGACGGCGGCGTGCACAAGACCGACGTCACGAACGCCTCGCGCACGCTGTTCATGGACCTCGAGACGCTGCAGTGGCGCGACGACATCCTCGCGGACTTCGGCGTTCCGAAGGCGATGCTCCCCGAGATCGTCAGCTCCTCGGAGGTCTACGGCCACGTCGAGTCGTCGAGCCTCCTCCGCGAGGTCCCGATCGCCGGCATCCTGGGCGACCAGCAGGCCGCGACGTTCGGTCAGGCGGCGTTCGACCAGGGCGAGTCGAAGAACACCTACGGCACCGGCAACTTCCTCATCTTCAACACGGGCACGGAGATCGTCCGGTCGGAGAACGGCCTGCTCACCACCGTCGGCTACAAGCTCGGCGACCAGGAGACGCACTACGCCCTCGAGGGATCGATCGCCGTCACGGGTTCGCTCATCCAGTGGCTCCGCGACAACCTCGGCATCATCGGCAGCGCGCCCGAGGTCGAGGCGCTCGCGAAGACCGTCGAGGACAACGGCGGCGTGTACTTCGTGCCGGCGTTCTCGGGGCTCTTCGCGCCGTACTGGCGTCCGGACGCCCGCGGTGCGCTCGTCGGCCTGACCCGCTACGTCAACAAGGGCCACATCGCCCGTGCCGCCCTCGAGGCGACGGCGCTGCAGACCCGCGAGGTCCTCGACGCCGTGAACGCGGACTCCGGCGTGGACCTGACGGAGCTCAAGGTCGACGGCGGCATGACCGCCAACGACGCGCTCATGCAGTTCCAGGCGGACATCCTCAACGTGCCGGTCGTCCGACCGGTCGTCGCGGAGACCACCGCCCTCGGTGCCGCCTACGCCGCCGGCCTGGCCGTCGGGTTCTGGGCGAACCTCGACGAGCTCCGTGCCAACTGGCAGGAGGACCGGCGCTGGGAGCCGCAGCTCGACGACGCCGAGCGGGACCGCCAGATCCGCCTCTGGAAGAAGGCCGTCACGAAGACCTTCGACTGGGTCGACGAGGACGTGCGCTGACGCGCGTGTGAGGTGTCCGCCTGGAGGCGCGGTGCGGGTCCGACGGACCGGCACCGCGCCTCCTGTGCGTGCGTCCGACGACCGTGGTGCCGCCGTCCGGGTCGACTGCGGTGCGGAGCGCGGTCAGTCGGCGGGGGTCGCGCCCACCCAGTCGGCCAGTTTGCGCGCTGCGGCGCCGGAGTCGATCGCATCCGCTGCGACGACGAGCTGCTCGCGGAAGCGCTGCAGGATCGGTCGGTCCGCCTGTTCCGGGTCCTCGGCGAGCCGGAACGACACCAGCCCGGCTGCGGCGTTCAGCAGCACGATGTCCCGGACCGGTCCGGTGTCCCCCGCGAGCACCCGGTGCACGACGGCGGCGTTGTGCTCGGGGTCGCCGCCGAGCAGGTCCTCGGTCCGGGCACGGGCGATCCCGAGGTCGCGCGGGTCGAGGTCGTGCTCGATGACGCGGCCACCCGTGACCTCCCAGATGTGCGAGTGCCCCGTCGTGGTGAGTTCGTCGAGGCCGTCGTCGCCGCGGAACACCAGCGCCGTCGCCCCGCGGGTCTGGAACACGCCCGTGATGATCGGTACCAGCTCGAGCTGCGCGACGCCGACCGCGTTCGCCTCGCACCGGGCGGGGTTCACGAGCGGACCGAGGAAGTTGAACACCGTCGGCACGCCGATCTCGCGGCGGACCGGCGCCGCGTGGGCGAACCCGGGGTGGAAGGCGCTCGCGAACGCGAACGTCAGCCCGACACGCCGGAAGGTCTCCGCGACACGCGCGGCGTCCATCGTGAGGTCGAGGCCGAGAGCGGCGAGCACGTCGCTCGATCCGGACTTCGACGAGCTGGCGCGGTTGCCGTGCTTGACGACCGGCACGCCGGCCGCCGCGATGACGATCGCCGCCATCGTCGAGACGTTCACGGTGCCGACCACGTCCCCGCCGGTGCCCACGATGTCGAGTGCCATCGGGTCGACGTCGAGCGGGACGGCGGCGTCGAGGATCGCGTCCCGGAAGCCCACCACCTCGTCGACGGTCTCGCCCTTCGCCCGCAGAGCCACGGCGAACGCCGCGATCTGGGAGGCCGTGGCGCGCCCCTGCACGATCTCCTCCATGGCCCATGAGGACTGGCTGATCGAGAGGTCCTCGCGCGCCATGAGCGCGCTGATCACCGAAGGCCAGGAGGGTGTGAGCGACATGGCTCGATCGTAGTGAATTCGGAAGACCCGCCAGTCGCCTGCGAAAACACTGTCAGTGGTTTCGGCCATAATGGAGGACGTGACTAGCACCCCTCTCTCCAGATCCGCCAGCGGTCCGGTCCTGAACAGGCCGAACGCCGTTGCCGTGGGGACGATCGTGTGGCTGGGCAGCGAGGTCATGTTCTTCGCCGGCCTGTTCGCGATCTACTTCACGCTGCGCAGCACCTCGCCCGAGCTCTGGGCGACCGAGACGTCGAAGCTCGAGGTGCCGTTCGCCACGGTGAACACGATCATCCTGGTGCTGTCCAGCTTCGCCTGCCAGTTCGCGGTCTTCGCCGCCGAGCGCTTCCAGGTGCACCGCACGAGCTGGAACCCGACCAAGTGGGGCATGACGGAGTGGTTCTTCGTCACGTACTGCATGGGCGCGATCTTCGTCTGCGGGCAGATCTTCGAGTACGCCAACCTCTGGCACGAGGGCATCACGCTCTCCTCCAGCGCCTACGGCTCCGCCTTCTACATGACGACCGGCTTCCACGGTCTGCACGTCACCGGCGGCCTCATCGCCTTCCTCCTGACGCTGGGCCGCGGCTTCGCCGCCAAGAACTTCGGTCACAAGGAAGCGACCACCGCGATCGTCGTGTCGTACTACTGGCACTTCGTCGACGTCGTCTGGATCGGCCTCTTCGCCGTCATCTACCTTCTCAAGTAGGAACTGGATAGCCCCCACCGCATGTTCAACAGAAGCAAGTCCAAGAAGGGCCGCCGTTCCCCGATGGCGACCGTGTCGCTCATCGTCGTCGGTCTCATGACCACCGGCGGTGCGTACGCGCTGTTCAGCTCCACGGCGAACGCCGACGACAGCACCACCAGCACCGTGGCCGCGTCGAGCCAGTCCCAGGTGAACGAGGGCCAGAAGCTCTTCGCCTCGAACTGCGCCACGTGCCACGGTCTGTCCGCGCAGGGCACCAGCGAGGGCCCGTCCCTCATCGGTGTGGGTGCGGCGTCGGTCGACTTCCAGGTGGGTACCGGCCGCATGCCGATGGCCGCCCAGGGCCCGCAGGCCGAGGAGAAGCCGGCGCAGTTCACGGACGAGCAGGTCGACGCGCTCGCGCAGTACGTCGCGTCGCTCGGCCCAGGCCCGTCGGTGCCGTCCTCCGAGCTCACCAACGGCCAGAAGGGCGACGCGGCAGAGGGCGCCGAGCTCTTCCGCATCAACTGCGCCATGTGCCACAACGTGGCGGGTGCCGGCGGCGCACTGACCGAGGGCAAGTACGCGCCGAACCTGCAGACGGTCTCCGGCAAGCACATCTACGAGGCCATGCTCACCGGCCCGCAGAACATGCCGGTGTTCAACGACCTGAACCTCACCCCGGAGCAGAAGGCCGACATCATCACGTACCTCAAGTACGTGCAGGACAACAAGTCCCCCGGCGGCTTCGCCCTCGGCTCCCTCGGCCCGGTGGCAGAGGGTCTGTTCATCTGGATCTTCGGGCTCGGCGCGGTCGTCGCGATGACCGTCTGGCTCACCGCGAAGTCCAACTGATCGTCCGTGTCGAACGACACTGAAGGGAACACCATGGCAGAGCACGGCGACGAGACACTGAGCTCGTCCTCGGCTGTCGAGAAGCACGGCACGACCAGCACGGCGACCGGTACCGCGGTCGTCCCCGCGGACCCGTTCGAGAACCCGGGCGAGCCGCCGCACCGCGCGCGTCGCACGGACGTCGACCCGAAGAAGCAGCGCCTGGCCGAGCGTCAGGTCGCCACGTTCTTCTACCTGTCCATCGTCGGCAGCGTCCTCGCGATCGCCGCCTACGTGGCCTTCCCGATCGACCCCGAGGACTTCGGGACCGTCCGGACCGGCAACCTCTGGCTCGGTCTGGCGATCGCCCTGGCCCTGCTCGCGCTCGGTCTCGGTGCCGTCTACTGGTCGAAGTCCCTCGTGGTCGACCGCGAGATCTCCGAGCTCCGCCACAGCACCCGCGGCACGGACGCCACCCGCGAGAAGGCGGTCGAGGCCTTCCGGCTCGCCGACAAGGAGTCCGGGTTCAGCCGTCGCAAGCTGATCCGCAACTCGATGATCGGCGCCCTGGCGGCCTTCCCGCTGCCCGGCATCGTGCTGGTCCGCGACCTCGCCCCTGCCGAGGACCCGAACGAGCTGCTCCGCCACACGTTCTGGAAGTCGGGCATGCGCCTGACCAAGGACCCGACCGGTCTCCCGATCAAGGCGTCCGACGTCACGATCGGCTCGGTCTTCCACGTCATCCCCGACGGGATGCTCGACTCGGAGCACATGCTCGAGGAGAAGGCCAAGGCCTCCGTCCTGCTCATGCGCCTCGACCCCAAGGACCTGAACCCCGCCAAGGGCCGTGAGAACTGGGGCTACGACGGCATCGTCGCGTACTCCAAGATCTGCACCCACGTCGGTTGCCCGGTCGCGCTCTACGAGCAGCAGACGCACCACCTGCTGTGCCCGTGCCACCAGTCCACGTTCGACGTGTCGAACAACTGTGACGTCATCTTCGGACCGGCCGCACGTCCCCTCCCCCAACTTCCGATCGAGATCGACGACGACGGCTACCTGGTCGCCAAGAGCGACTTCCACGAGCCGGTCGGGCCGTCCTTCTGGGAGCGTGAACGCTGATGAGCAGCACAACCACCACCCGCCCCGAGTCGGCCGCCAAGGCCGCGCCGGAGCGTGGATCCCGCATCATCGGCGGGGTCGCCAACTACATCGACGAGCGCACGAGCATCTCGGGCCTGGTGAAGGAGGTCGGGCGCAAGATCTTCCCCGACCACTGGAGCTTCATGCTCGGCGAGGTCGCCCTGTACAGCTTCGTCGTCGTGCTGCTCTCCGGCACGTTCCTGACGTTCTTCTTCCAGGCGTCGATGACCGAGGTCGTCTACAACGGCTCGTACGTCCCGCTCAAGGGCGTCGAGATGTCCACCGCGCTCCAGTCGACGCTGAACATCTCGTTCGACATCCGCGGCGGTCTCTTCGTCCGGCAGATCCACCACTGGGCAGCCCTGCTGTTCGTGGCCTCGATCATGCTGCACATGGCCCGCGTGTTCTTCACCGGTGCGTTCCGCAAGCCGCGTGAGCTCAACTGGGTCTTCGGCTTCATCCTCTGGGTCCTCGCCATGGGTGAGGGCTTCACGGGCTACTCGCTCCCCGACGACCTGCTCTCCGGCAACGGTCTCCGCATCATCGTCGGCATGATCGAGGGCGTCCCGGTGATCGGCGTCTGGATCGCCTACCTGCTGTTCGGCGGCGAGTTCCCGGGCACCGACATCGTCGGCCGCCTGTACACGTTGCACATCCTGCTGCTGCCGGCGATCCTCGTGGCGGTCCTCGGTGTCCACCTCGTGCTCGTCGTCATCAACAAGCACACGCAGTTCGCCGGTCCGGGCAAGACGAACGAGAACGTCGTCGGTGTCCCGATCCTCCCGGCGTTCGCCGCGAAGGCCGGTGGGTTCTTCTTCATCGTCGCGGGCATCCTCGCCCTCATCGCGTCGCTGTTCACGATCAACCCGATCTGGAACTACGGCCCGTACGACCCGTCCCCGGTGTCCGCCGGTACCCAGCCTGACTGGTACATCGGCTTCGCCGACGGTGCGCTCCGTCTGGTGCCGCCGCACTGGGAGGTCGTGTGGTTCGGCTACACCGTGTCGTTCAACATCCTCGCCCCCATCGCGGTCCTGGTCGGGCTGATCCTCGCGATCTTCCTCTACCCGTTCCTCGAGGGCTGGGTGACCGGCGACAAGCGTGAGCACCACCTCGCCGACCGTCCGCGCAACGCCCCGACCCGCACCGGCATCGGTGCCGCCGGCATCGTGCTCTACCTGAGCCTGATGTTCGCGGCCTCGTCGGACCTCATCGCCACGCACTTCATGGTGTCGATCGAGCACGTGATCCACGTCATCCAGGCCACGACGGTCCTCGGCCCGTTCGTCGCCTTCTGGATCACGAAGCGCGTCTGCCTCGCGCTGCAGAAGAAGGACCGCGAGATCGTCCTGCACGGCTACGAGTCGGGCCGTATCGTCCGACTCCCCCACGGCGAGTACATCGAGGTGCACGAGCAGCTCGACGAGTACGAGCGCTGGAAGCTCCTGCAGTTCAACGAGTACAAGCCGCTCATGATCCGCCCGAACGCCCAGGGCAAGATCACGCAGGTGCAGAAGCTCCGTGCGAACGTCTCGCGCTTCTTCTTCGAGGACCGCATCGCGCCGGTCACGAAGGCCGAGCTCGAGGCCGCGCACGCCGCGCACCACGGCCCGGAACTGACGGGCAGCCACTCGGCTCCCCAGGTCGGCCCCGGCGACCACTGATCCACGGCTGGACCGGAGACCCCCATCGCGCACCGCGCGATGGGGGTCTTCCGTTTGCCCGACACTCCGTGGCCGTTCACCGCGGGTTCAGAACGGCGTGCTGGACTCGTGCAGGACGGTGTGGCACTGTGTTGCACCTCGCACCCGCCAACGGAATGAGAAACCGATGGACAGCCGGACGGCCGAACACCCCAGGCCGAACCACTTCCTCCTCCACCTCAGCGACACCCACCTCGTGGCGGGTGACGGCGACCTCTACGGCGACGTCGACTCCGCAGCACGTCTCAGCGAGATCATCGCGGACATCGAGGCGTCGGGTACCCGGCCGGAGGCGATCGTCGTCACCGGCGACGTGGCCGACAAGGGCGAGGCCGGGGCGTACGCCCGGATCCGCCAGATCGTCGAGCCGGCGGCCGAGCGCATCGGCGCCCAGGTGATCTGGGCGATGGGCAACCACGACGAGCGTGGCGCGTTCCGCCAGGAGCTCTTCGGCTTGCAACCGACGGATCGCCCCGTGGACTTCGTCTACGACGTGAACGGGCTCCGGGTCATCACGCTCGACACGAGCGTGCCCGGTGCCCACCACGGCGAGGTCTCCCCCGAGCAGCTCGACTGGCTCGCCGAGGTCCTCTCCGAGGCCGCGCCGCACGGCACGATCCTCGCCATGCACCACCCGCCGGTGCCGAGCGTGCAGGACCTCGCCGTGCTCGTGGAGCTCCGCGACCAGGACGCCCTCGCCGAGGTCGTCGAGGGCAGCGACGTGATCGCGATCATCGCCGGACACCTGCACTACTCGACGAGCGCCGTGTTCGCCGGCATCCCCGTCTCGGTGGCCAGCGCCACGTGCTACACGCAGGACCTCACCGAGTTCCAGGGCGGAACGCGTGGGCGGGACGGGGCCCAGTCGTACAACCTGGTGCACGTGTACGGCAACAACGTCGTGCACTCGGTCGTGCCGATCGGCCACTACGCCACGGTCGGACAGCCGGTCTCTGCGGACGAGACCGAGGCGCGCCTGGCCGCCGCGGGCGTGACGATCCCGGCAGCCGTGGAACCGGCCCCGGTGACCGCGAGCATCCCGGTGTTCACGCTCGACGCGGTGCCCACCTCCCCCGTCCGACGCTGACCCGCCCCCTCCGACGTCGGCCCGTGCTCGGGCCCGGGCCCGGGCACCACGTCGCCGACCGGGCAGGACCTGCCGCGCGCACATCGCCGAGCGGGCAGAAGTCGTCGCCGAAGAACGTCGAGCGTGCCCGATCTGGCACACGCGGCGCCCGGCTGGTTGCGGACGGCCGCAGGAGCCCACCCGCCCGAGCCGGCGCACCGCGCGTGCAGGACACGCCGCGAGCGTCTCGCCGCGCGGGCAGAAGTCGTCGGGCGGGAGCGCCGAGTGTGCCAGATCTGGCACACTCGGCGCGCCGGGCCAGCCCTACTCGGCTGTGCGCTCCCACGGGGCCGGGAACGGGAAGTACTTCTCGAGGAAGTCCGTCACCCGCTGCGTCCGCTCTTCGTCCGACACCTCGGGGAAGCTGCCGTCGTTCAGGCAGAAGAAGTCGACGTTCCGCTTCTTGAGCAGCTCCTCGAGCGCCCGGAGCCCGGACTGCATCGTCGTGTCGATGTACCGCACCGGAGCGTTCTCCTGCACGATCGCCCGACCGGTGAGCAGCGCGTAGTAGTGGTAGAGCGAGTTCGTCACCGAGATGTTGTCCGCCGCACGGAACCGCGACGCGGCCGTGGCCCGGAACTCATCGGCGAACTCGTGCTCCATCTCGGTCATGATCGACGCGCGCAGCGGCGTCGGCGCGTGCTCGAGGTGGCGCGTGGTGACCGCGCCGAACCGCTGCTGCAGGAGCCGTCGGTTCACCCGTGCGGAGTTCTCGAACCCGCTGCGTGCCGGGTTGTTCGACCCGAGCCCGATCCGGGTCGTCGCGAGGATGAACTTCGTGACCGACCCCGGGCTGAAGAACACCGACGGGTCGACCATGCGGCCGAAGAACATGTCGTCGTTCGAGTAGATGAAGTGCTCGCTGATGCCCGGGATGTGGTGGAGCTGCGACTCGACGGCCTGCGAGTTGTGCGTCGGCAGGACGGACGGGTCGGCGAAGAACTCCTCGCTGCGGACGATGCGGACCTTCGGGTGGTCGGCGAGCCAGGCGGGTGCGGGCGAGTCCGTCGCGATGTAGATCTGGCGGATCCACGGGGCGAACGTGTGGACCGAGCGGAGCGCGTACTTCAGCTCGTCGATCTGCCGGAACCGGGCCGGGGCGTCGTCGCCTTCCCCCAGGACGGCGCCCGCCTGCGCGGCCTGACGCGCGCGCTGGTACTCGACCGCGTTGCCGTCCACCCACGAGAAGACGATGTCGATCGGGAAGCGGATGTCGGACACGTGGTCGTCGAACATGTGCTCGACGGTGCGCCAGGTGCGGCCGTAGCGTTCGATGTCGACGACGACGAACTCGTCGATCGGCAGGCTGCGCCGCATGAGCGCGTTCTCCTTCGGCGCCAGGACCTCGGTGTCCGTGACACGCCAGAACTCGAGCTGCACGCTGGTCTCGGCACCGTAGCGGAGGCGTCCGAGGGGCTCGACGCGGGGCCGGAAGACACGCAGGACGTTCTCGTCGGCGTGGCCGAAGCCGTCGTCGATCACGAGCACCGCGGGCTGCCCGGGCGGCTTGGCGTAGAACGGCTCGTTCGCGGCGGCGGCCATCACGGCGCTCTCGGCACGCTGGCGGTCGCGCTCGTCGACCGCGATCACCGGACGCTGGTCGTTGCCGCGGATGAGCAGGTGGTCGACGTCACCGGCGGTGAGGGCGTCGTCGAGGAACAGGAGGTCCTCGATCATGGACTGCTGCGGCGTCAGGTGCCCGTTGACGAGCGTCAGGCGCCCCTTCCGCACGACGACGTCGGGCCGCTCGAGACCGCCGGACGACGGTCGAGGGGTCAGCAGCGGACTCTCGGTCACCGGCTCGGTCTCGTTGCTCATCCAGGCCCTTCGGGTGCGATCGACGGACCCTGCGTCCGCCTCGACGATCCTACCGTCCACGCGGACGCCCGGTCAGCAGCCGTCCGTCCACCGGTCAGGCAGCACCGCGCGGACGCTGCGGTCCGCGCGTGGTCGCCTCGGTCACGGCCGGGAGGCGCGCCCCGCGTCCGCCTCGCGCGGCACCTTCACCGCGATGCCGACCGCCACGAAGAGCGCGGCGGCCAGGAGCTGCAGGGCCGCCCAGACCTGGCCCGGGATCGGTACGACGACGACCGGGTTCCAGCACACCGCGACGGCCGCGACGAGCAGCGCTGCCCACCAGGTCCGGCCGCGCACCGCGAACACGAGCACAATGAGCGCGAGCACGGTCACGCCCCACCGTGCGAAGACGAACGCGGACGAGTCCACGATGGCGACGCACGAGATCAACACGACGGCCGCGAGCAACGACGGCGCGAGTGCCGGCCGTGTGAAACCCGGGGTCGTGCGACCGCCCACGGCCGTCGCCGACCCGGACCGGTCAGCGGGACGCGCCGACGGGGCCTGCACCCCGCGCAGCGACGACCCCGCCGGGGGCCGGCCCTTGCGCGACGCCATCAGGCACCGGCCTCCTCGAGGTCGATGGCCTGGATCGGGCGGGACATCGGCGGGAGGTCCCGGACCCGCTCGAGTGCCGGCAGCAGTTCGGCCACGTAGGCGCGGTAGCCCTCGTCGGTGAGGTGCAGTCCGTCGTCGGTGAACCGCTGGTCGAGGTGGTCGCCGTCGGCCAGTGCCGGCCACGCGTCGAGGTACTGCGCGTGGCACGTGGCGACGAACTGCCGGAGGTGCCGGTTCGCCTCCTCGATCTTCGCGGCCCACTCGGCCTGACGCGGGAGGATCGACACCAGCAGGAGTCGGACGCCCGGCAGCTCGCGCCGGAGCCGGACGAGGATCGACTCGACGCCGCGGACGACGTGTTCCACGCTGGAGCGGTGGTTGCCGAAGTCGTTCGTGCCGATGAGCAGGACGATCACCTCGGGCTGCTCGGCGATCACCCGGTCGAGGCGCTCGAGCACCCCGTCGGTGGTGTCGCCGTTGATGCCCTGGTTCAGCGTGCGCTCCCCGGGCAGCCAGTCACCCCAGGAGCCCTGCGCCGTGATGCTGTCGCCCAGGAACAGGACGGTCGTGCTTCCCTCGGTCATGCTGCCTCCTCGTGTGCCGGTTCGGTGTGCCCATTCTGCTGGGTCCAGTTCCGTCCCGTCGACTCGGTGTGCTGCGATTCGCGCTCCGCCGCCGCCGTGATGCGCTCGACCATGCCGGGGAAGATGACGCCGTGGAACGGCAGGATGCCGTACCAGTACAGGCGTCCGGGCAGCCCCTGTGGGAAGTAGATCGCCCGCTGGTGGTAGTCGCTGCCGCCTTCCGGGTTCGGCGTCACGGTCATCTCGAGCCACGCTCGGCCCGGGGACTTGAACTCCGCACGCAGCCGCAGGTAGTGCCCGCGGTCGAGTTGTTCGACGCGCCACCAGTCGAGCGCGTCGCCCTGCTCGAGGCGGTGGGGGTCGCGGCGGCCCCGACTCAGCCCGACGCCGCCGGCGACCTTGTCCATCCAGCCGCGGGCGACCCACGCGAGCGGGAACGAGTACCACCCGTTCTCGCCGCCGATGCCCTCGACGACGCGCCAGACGTCCTCGGCCGAGGCGGACGTGTGCCGCTTGCGGTCGTCCACGTAGACGGTGTGTCCGGCCCAGTCCGGGTCGCTCGGCAGCGGATCGGCCGGGGTGGACGACAGGGTGGCGCTCCGCCAGCTCGTCTCGACCTCGCCCTCCCGCATCCGGGACAGCGCCAGACGGACCGCCCGGCGGTACGGGGTCAGACCGCCCTCGGGCCGCGGGACGACCTCGTCGATGTCGTGCTCACGCTGCACGCACTCGAACTGCAGCGACTCGATGATCGGCGTCGCGAGCTTCTTCGGGATCGGCGTGACGAGGTTGAACCAGTGCGCCGACAGGCCGGGCGTGAGCACGGGCAGGACCGTGAAGCGACGCTGCGGGAGCTTCGCCTCGACCGCGTAGCCGTTGAGCATCTGCCCGTACTTCAGGACGTCCGGCCCGCCGATGTCGAACGTGCGGTTGACGTCGGCGGGGATGTCGAGTGCCTTGACGAGGTAGTACAGGACGTCGCGCACGGCGATCGGCTGGATCCGGTTGCGCACCCAGCGCGGCGCGGGCATCCAGGGCAGCACGTCCGTGACGTGGCGGATCATCTCGAACGAGGTGCTGCCGGAGCCGATGACGACACCGGCCTGGTACGCGATGGTCGGGACGCCGGAACGGAGCAGGACGTCCCCGACCTCCTTGCGGCTGCGGAGGTGCTTCGAGAGCTCGCCGTCCGGGTGCAGCCCACCGAGGTAGACGAACCGGCGGACGCCGGCGTCGCGGCCCTCGCGGGCCATCGTCTCGACGGCGTCGCGTTCGGCGCGCTCGAAGTCGCCGTCCGCGCCCATCGCGTGCGCGAGGTAGTAGACGGCCTCGACGTCCTGCACCGCGGCGCGGACGGCCTCGGCGTCCTGCAGGTCGCCCGCGGCGATCTCGACGTCGTCATGCCAGGGGACGTCCTGCAGCTTCCGAGGGGTGCGGACGAAGACCCGGACGGTGTGTCCGGCTTCGAGGAGACGAGGGACGAGGCGGCCGCCGATGTACCCGGTGGCGCCGGTGACGAGCACGTGCATGCGGGGCACGGTACGCCGCCCGGCTCCGGGTAGGCTTGCCGAGTGGACAATGCAGCGTTCCCCGTCACCGTCGATGCCGTCCGTGGTCTCATCGACCACGCGATCCTGAAGCCCGAGCTGACCCGCTCCGACGTCGACGCGCAGCTCGACGAAGCGGCCGCGTACCGCGTGTTCAGCGTGTGCGTCCGACCGAGTGACGTGCAGCACGCCGTCGAGCGTCTGCAGGGCACCGGGGTCGGCGTCGGCACCGTGATCGGCTTCCCGCACGGCACCACCTCGACCGCGGCCAAGGTGGCCGAGTCGCTGCAGGCCCTCGCCGACGGCGCCTTCGAGCTCGACATGGTGCAGAACATCGGCGCGGCGAAGTCCGGCGACTGGGAGCGTGTCGAGCAGGACGTCCGCGCCGTCGTCGACGCTGCCGGCGCCACCGTGGTGAAGGTCATCCTCGAGACCGCCTTCCTGACCGACGACGAGATCGTCGCCGCCTCGCGTGCCGCGCAGACCGCCGGCGCAGCGTTCGTGAAGACGTCGACGGGCTTCGCCGGCGGCGGAGCGACCGCCTCGCACATCCGACTCATGCGCGAGACGGTCGGCGCCGACACCGGCGTGAAGGCCTCCGGTGGCGTCCGCGGTCTCGACACCCTGCTCGAGATGGTCGAGGCCGGTGCGGACCGGATCGGCACGAGCGCCTCGGCGCGCATCCTCGACGAGGTCGCCCACCGCGTGGAGACCGGCGCCGCCTCCGCCCTCGGCGACGACACCTCGTCCTACTGACCCGATCCACCAGCACCGGGCCGGTGCCCGCCGGACGCGACCTGCGCGCCGGGACCCGCACCGCGCCTCCAGACCGCCGCATCGGAGCGAGCATGTCGACCACCGCACGCCAGTCCACCCCGCTCGCCCTCGCCGTCGACCTCGGCGGCACGAAGGTCGAGGCCGCGCTCGTCACCGACGAGGGTGTCGTCCTGGCCCCGTCACGCCACCGCAGCCCGACCGGGCCGCAGCGCACCTCGGAGGAGCTGCAGGCTGCCGTCGACGAGGTCGTCACCGCCGCCCTCGCCGCACTGCCGGGGGGTGCGACGCTCGTCGGTGTCGGGATCGGCTCGGCCGGCCCGGTGGACGAGGAGCACGGGCTCGTCTCGCCGCTGAACATGCCGGTCTGGCGCGGCTACCCGCTGCGTGACCGGGTGGCCGCGCACGTGCCGGAGGGCATCCCGGTGACGCTGCGCATGGACGGGCTGGCCATCACGCTCGCCGAACACTGGATCGGCGCGGCACAGGGCTCAGACCACGTCATGGGCATGATCGTCTCGACGGGCGTCGGCGGCGGCCTCATCCTGCACGGTCGCACCGTCAGCGGCCCCACCGGGAACGCCGGGCACATCGGGCACGTCGAGTGCGGCGGGTTCGACGACCCGTGCGCGTGCGGCGGCACCGGCTGCCTCGAGGCCGTCGCGAGCGGCCCGAAGACCGTCGCCTGGGCGCAGCGCCAGGGCTTCGCCGGTACGACCGGCGAGGAGCTCTCCGCCGCGTACGCCGCCGGCGACGAGATCGCCGTCGCAGCAGTCCAGCGGAGCGGCCGTGCGCTCGGCCAGGCGATCGCCGCCGCCACGAGCCTCGTCGACCTCGAGGTCGTCGCGATCGGCGGGGGCTTCTCGCACGTCACGCCCGACCTGTTCGAGTACGCCCGCCAGGCCGTCGCGGAGCGCGTCGAGTTCGGCTTCGTCACGAAGGTCCGGATCGTGCCGACCGGGCTCTCGCAGGACGGCCCGCTCATCGGGGCGGCAGCGCTCGTGCACCGGGCGCACGTCCTCCGCTGAGCGGACTCCCAACGGACGGGAGGCGCGGTGCCGGCTGGTGCCGCGCCTGGCGTCCGACGTCCGGTCACCGCCACGGCGCCGCCCTCTCCACAGGGGTACCCGCCGGACCGGCGCGTGGTGCAGGATGACCAGGTGCATCCGCGACTCGTGACGAGCGACGACTGGCCGGAGGCGGAACTCCGCGCCGCGGTGCTCGCCGGGGAGCTCGTCGCTGTCGGACCGTGCTGGGCCTCCCCCGCTGAGCCGCAGACGCCGTCGCTCCGTGCGGAGGCCATCGCGTGGGTGCTCGGCGAGCGGCAGCTCGTGGCGTGCGCGCTGACGGCCGCGTGGATCTGGGGTGCGGTGTCGCGACCACCGGAGCCCCTCGAGGTCTGTTTCCCGCCCCACGTGCGGGGGCGCGTGGACCCGACGTTCCGGCTGCGCGAGGCGCGGCTCGCCGAGCACGAGGTCGAGCGGCTGGCCGCGTTGCCCGTGACGACGCCGCTGCGCACGACCGTCGATCTGCTGCGGACGGTCGAGTTCGCGTCGCCGGAGCGCCTCGCCGTGACCGGGCTGCTCGCCGTCGGCGGGGTGTGCGCCGACGAGGTCCACCGTCACCTGGCGACCCTCGGGGTCGTCCCGATGGTGCGTCAGGCGGAGCGACGGCTCAGGGCCGTCGAGGACAACGCCCGGGTCGCCCCCGGCGTCGCGGAGCGCTAGCCCGCGCTGACGCGGTAGACGTCGTAGACCGCGTCGATGCGCCGGACGGCGTTGAGCACCCGGTCGAGGTGCGTGGTGTCACCCATCTCGAACACGAAGCGGCTGAGCGCCAGGCGGTCCGACGAGGTCGACACCGTGGCGGACAGGATGTTCACGTGGTGGTCGGTGAGGACGCGCGTGACGTCGCTGAGCAGCCCGGAACGGTCGAGCGCCTCGATCTGGATCTGCACGAGGAAGACCGACTTGGACGACGGCGCCCACTCGACCTCGATCATCCGGTCCGGCTCGTTCATGAGCGACTTCACGTTCGTGCACGACGCCTGGTGCACCGACACGCCCTGACCACGGGTGATGAAGCCGACGATCTGGTCGCCCGGCACCGGCGTGCAGCACTTCGCGAGCTTCACCAGGATGTCCGGCGCGCCGCGGACCAGCACCCCGCTGTCGCTGTTGCGCAGCTGCCGGCTCGTGACCTGACGCGGGAACGCCAGTTCGGGCTCGTCGGTCTCGGTCTCCGCCTGCACGTTGCCGAGGACCTTCTCGATCACCGACTGCGTGGAGACGTGCCCCTCGCCGATCGCCGCGTAGAGCGCCGACACGTCGTCGTAGCGCATCGACGAGGCGACCTCGGAGATGGAGTCCTGGCTCATGATCCGCTGGAGCGGCAGGTTCTGCTTCCGCATCGCCCGGGCGATCGCGTCACGGCCCTGCTCGATGGCCTCTTCGCGGCGCTCCTTCGTGAACCACTGCTTGATCTTGTTGCGGGCCCGCGGGCTCCGCACGAAGGTCAGCCAGTCTTGGCTCGGGCCGGAGTCGGGGTTCTTCGACGTGAAGATCTCGACGACGTCACCGCTGGAGAGCTGGCTCTCGAGCGGGACGAGCCGCCCGTTCACCTTCGCGCCCATCGTGCGGTGGCCGATCTCGGTGTGCACGGCGTACGCGAAGTCCACCGGGGTCGCACCGGCCGGCAGGCCGATCACCTTGCCCTGGGGCGTGAAGACGTAGGTCTCCTTGGCGCCGATCTCGTAGCGTAGGGAGTCGAGGAACTCCCCCGGGTCGCTGGTCTCCGCCTGCCAGTCGGTGATGTGGGCGAGCCACGCCATGTCCTGGTCGTCGGTCGTCGACGCCGTGTCGACGTCCCGCCCGGCGGCGCGCTGCTTGTACTTCCAGTGGGCCGCGACACCGAACTCGGCACGCTGGTGCATCTCGTGCGTGCGGATCTGGATCTCGACCGCGCGACCCTGCGGTCCGAGGACCGTGGTGTGCAGCGACTGGTACAGGTTGAACTTCGGTGTGGCGATGTAGTCCTTGAAGCGACCGGGCAGCGGCGTCCACCGCGCGTGCACCGAGCCGAGCATGGCGTAGCAGTCGCGGACGGTGGGCACGAGGACCCGGATGCCGACGAGGTCGTAGATCTCGTCGAACTCACGCCCGCGGACGATCATCTTCTGGTAGATCGAGTAGTACTGCTTCGGCCGGCCCATCACCTCGCCGCGCACCTTGGCGGCCTTCAGGTCCTTCTTGAGCGTGCCGATGACGTTCTGCACGAACTGCTCGCGCTTCGGCTGTCGCTCCTTCACGAGGCTGTCGATCTCGACGTAGAGCTTCGGGTGCAGCACCGCGAACGACAGGTCCTCGAGCTCCAGCTTGATCATCTGGATGCCGAGCCGGTGCGCGAGCGGCGCGTAGATCTCGAGGGTCTCCTTCGCCTTCCGCGTGGCGGAGGCCGACTCCACGAAGCCCCACGTGCGCGCGTTGTGCAGCCGGTCGGCGAGCTTGATGACGAGGACCCGGATGTCCTTCGACATCGCGATGACCATCTTGCGGACGGTCTCGGCCTGGGCGCTGTCGCCGTACTTGACCTTGTCGAGCTTCGTGACGCCGTCGACGAGCATCGCGATCTCGTCGCCGAAGTCCTGCCGCAGCTGGTCGAGCTGGTAGTCGGTGTCCTCGACGGTGTCGTGCAGGAGCGCGGCGGCGATCGTGATCGTGCCGATGCCGAGGTCGGCCAGGATCTGCGCGACCGCGACCGGGTGCGTGATGTACGGCTCGCCGGACTTGCGCTTCTGGCCGTCGTGCGCCCGCTCGGCGACCGAGTACGCGCGCTCGATGAGCGTGACGTCGGCCTTCGGGTGGTGCGAGCGGACCGTGCGGATGAGCGTGTCGACCGCGCCGGCCGGCTGGGCTCGCGAGAACAGCCGGGGCAGCAGGGAGCGGAGCGAGCCGATGTTGCCCGTGGTGTTCGGTCCGAGCGGACTCGTCGGTCGCGGCGCGGACCCGGGTCGCCCTGCGGCCTGGCCGGGCGCACTCGGCGCGGTGGCGTCCTGCGGCGTGGATGCACGCGTGTCCGTCATGAAGCGCCTCCCGACTCGGTCCGAGCTCGTTCCGACAAGACTACGCGCGTCCGGTCAGTGCTCGTGACGCGGTTCGCCCTGGGCGTCCGGGGCGTCCTGGCTGCCCCGGACCACGGGCCCGCCGGCCTGCTCCCACGCGGTCATGCCGCCCACGAGGTTGACCGCCGGGACGCCCGACTGCTCGAGCGCGGCCACGACCCGGGCCGAGCGACCGCCCGAGTGGCAGACGACGATCGCGGGCTGGTCGCCCCCGTCGATCTCCTGCCACCGGGCGACGAGCTCGGACATCGGGACGAGCGTGGCCTGGGGCGCATGGACCTCGTCCCACTCCCCCTGCTCGCGCACGTCGAACAGCTTGGCCCCGGCCGCGATGCGTCGCTGCGCCTCGGCGACGTCGATGTCCTCGATCGCCATGCTCAGGCGCCCGCCGTCGCGTCGACCTCGCGCTGCCGCTCGGTCTCGAGCTTCTTCGCCGCCGCGCGCTTCTTGGCGTCGGCTTCCTTGATCTTCGGCTCGTTCTCGCGCAGGTGGGCGTACATGGGCGATGCGATGAAGATCGTCGAGTAGGTGCCGACGATGATGCCGATGAAGAGCGCGAGCGAGATGTCGCGCAGGGTGCCCGCGCCGAGGACGTACGACCCGATGAAGAGGATCGCCGCGACCGGCAGCAGGGCCACCACGGAGGTGTTGATCGAGCGGACCAGCGTCTGGTTCACCGCGAGGTTGACCGACTGCACGAAGGTGCGGTGGGACTCGCGGCTGGTGTTCTCGCGCACCTTGTCGAACACGACGACGGTGTCGTACAGCGAGTAGCCGAGGATCGTCAGGAAGCCGATCACGGCCGCCGGGGTGACCTCGAGCCCCACGATGCCGTAGACACCGGCGGTGATGAGCAGGTCGTGCAGCAGCGCGGCCATCGCGGCGAGCGACATCTTCCAGGTGCGGAAGTACAGCGCCATGACCACCGCTGCGAGGGCGAGGAAGATCACCAGGCCGCGGATGGCCTGGTTCAGGACGTCGGCACCCCACGTCGCACCGATGTAGGTCGCGGCGACCTGGTCGTCGGACACGTCGTACGCCTTGGCCAGGGCGTCCTGCACCTCGGTCGTCTCGCGGTCCGTGAGCTGCTCGGTCTGCACCCGGATGCCGTCCTGGCCGACCTGGGAGACCCGCGGGACGCCCTCGGGGACGATCGACTCGACGGTGCGGGTCGCGATGGTCTGATCGAGGGTCTTCGCGTTCGAGATCGTGAACTCGGACCCGCCGGTGAACTCGATGCCGAGCTGGTAGCCGCCGCGGAGCCACGGCACCACGAGCGACACCACGATGACCACGAGGGCGACGAGGTACCAGGTCTTGCGTCGGCCGACGATGTCGTACGAGCGCTTCCCCGTGTAGAGGTCGCTGCCGAACTGGCTGAAGCTGGCCATCAGTCGTCCTTCCCGTCCGTCGTGGTGCCCTTGTCGGCGGCGGCCTGCTGGGCCTTCCGCTCGGCGATCGTCTGGCGGCGCTGCGCCTCGCCCGCGCTGCGCTGCTGGCGCTTGCCGTCGACCACGGGCGCGCGGAACTGCGCACGACCGCGGTACACGGCGCCGAGGGCGTTCGGGTCGAGCCCGCTGAACCTGTGGCCCTCGCCGAAGAAGCGGCTGCGGGCGATGAGCTGCATCATCGGGTGCGTGAAGAGCACGACCACGACGACGTCGATCAGGGTGGTGAGGAGCAGCGTGAACGCGAAGCCCTTCACGTCGCTGACCGCGAGCACGTAGAGCACGACCGCGGCGAGGAAGTTGATCGAGTCGGACGCGAGGATCGTGCGGAGGGCACGCTTCCAGCCGGACTCGACGGCGCTCTCGAGGCCGCGGCCGTCGCGCAGTTCGTCGCGGATGCGTTCGAAGTAGACGATGAACGAGTCCGCGGTGATGCCGATCGCGACGATCAGACCCGCGACGCCCGCCAACGAGAGCCGGTAGTCCACGCGCCACGACATGATCGCGATGACGAGGTACGTCAGTGCCGCCGCGACGCCCAGCGACAGGACCGTCACGAACGCGAGCGCGCGGTACTGGATGATCGAGTAGATGATCACCAGGATCAGCCCGATCAGACCGGCGACGAGGCCGCCGACGAGCTGGGCGGTGCCGAGCGTGGCCGAGATGTTCTCGTTCGACTGCACCTGGAAGTTGATCGGCAGCGCACCGTACTTGAGCTGGTCGGCGAGGGTCTTCGAGGTCTCCGCGGTGAAGTTGCCGGTGATCTGCGCCTTGCCGTTGGTGATCGCGGCGTTCGACGCCGGCGCCGTGATGACGGTGCCGTCGAGGACGATGGCGAACTGGTTCTGCGGCGCCTGGAGCTTCACGAGGCGGCTGGTGACGTCGCGGAAGTCGTCCGAGCTCTTGCCCTTGAACGTCAGGTTGACGGCCCACTGACCGGTCGTCGCACCCTGCGAGTCGGTCGCGAGGCCGGACGTCGCGTTGCTGATGCCCGAGCCGTTGACCTCGACCGGGCCGAGGATGTACTTCGCGGCACCGTCCTGGTCACACGTGACGAGGGGCTGGTCGTCGGGCGCCGTGGTGACGTCGTCCGGCGCCTTGCAGTTGTAGTTCGTGTAGAGGTCCTGCAGCGCCGGGGTGACCTGCGCGAGGTCGCTGCCGTTCGTCGGCTTCGCGCTCGGGGTGGCCTGCAGGGAGGCGGGCGGCGAGTACGGCGTCGGCGAGGCCGAGGAGCCGTCGGTGCCACCGACCGCGGTGTTGGTCGCGGCCTCCGTGTAGAGCACCGGACGGAAGGTGAGCTTGGCCGCCGCTTCGATGCGGTCGATCGTCGCCTTGTCCGGCTTGCCCGGGATGGAGACGACGATGTTGTTCGTCCCCTGCGTGTTGATCTGCGACTCCGAGACGCCGGTCGCGTTGATGCGCTGCCGGATGATGTTCACGGCCTGGTTGAGCTGCTGGCTCGTCACCGAACCGCCGGCCGTGTTCTGCGCCGCGAGCGTGAGCTGCGTGCCGCCCTGGAGGTCGAGCGCCAGTTCTGGGACCCAGCTCGCGCCGGCGAACCACTTGCCCGTGTCGTCCTTGGTGTTCGCCGCCAGCACCGACGCAGCGGTGTTGAGCCCGGCGAGGACGGCCATCAGGACCACCAACCAGGTGAGCGAGCGGATCGCCTTCTTGACGGGTGTCGATCGTGCCACCGGTCGTCTCGTCTTTCTGTCAGGACCGACGGCAGAGGACCGGCGGCAGGGTCAGGCCCCCGGGTCGGTGGACCCGGGGGCACAGGGAGGTCAGTCTTCGGTCTTGCGCTTCGTCGGGTCGACCTCGTCGACACGCTCGCCGTAGATCGGCTCACCGTTGAGCTCGGCGACGGGCTTCGGCGCGGCGGTCTCATCCTCCGGAGTGGCCGTGGTCTCGATGTCCGACGCGTTGTCGTCTACGACGCGGGAGAGCGTCTGCCGGTGCACGGTCACGACGGTGCCGGGAGCGATCTCGACGTCGGCGGTGACCTTCTCCTCGTTGACCGAGAGGAGGGTGCCGTAGAGGCCGAAGGACAGCATGACGCGGGCGCCCGGGAGCATCTTGTCCGCGAGCTCGGCCTGCTGCTTCTTGCGCTTCCGGCTGTTGTAGAACATGAAGGCAGCGAACGCCACGACGATGACGATGAGGATGGTTTCTTGACCCATGATGCGGTGCCTTCTCTGTTTGCTCGGTTTCGGGCCGTAGCAGTCTAGGGCACACGTCTGTGCGTGGCATGTCACCCTGAGCGCTGCGGTGGTGTCAGTCGGCGTCGTCCGCGTCGAACAGCCCCGGCAGCCCGCCGACGCCCTGCCCCGGCGTGATGCCGAAGTGCCGCCACGCCTGGGGGGTCGCGATCCGCCCGCGCGGGCTGCGGGTGACGAGGCCGACCCGCACGAGGAACGGTTCGACGACCGACTCGATGGTCTCCGGTTCCTCGCCGACGGACACCGCGAGGGTGTTCAGGCCGACCGGTCCGCCGTCGAAGCGCGTCAGCATCGTCTCGACGACGGCGCGGTCGAGGCGGTCGAGGCCGAGTTCGTCGACGTCGTACAGGTCGAGCGCGCCCTGCACCGCAGCCATGCCGTCCGTCGTCCGGTGCACGAGGGCGTAGTCACGGACCCGCCGGAGGAGACGGTTCGCGATGCGCGGGGTGCCACGGGAGCGCCCGGCGATCTCGCGGAGGGCGGATCGGTCCATCTGCAGTTCGAGCAGGTGCGCGGCCCGGATGAGGACCTGTTCGAGCTCGCCCTTCTCGTAGAACTCGAGGTGCGCGGTGAAGCCGAAGCGGTCGCGGAGCGGGTTCGGCAGCAGACCGGCGCGGGTGGTCGCGCCCACGAGGGTGAACGGGGCGAGGTCGAGCGGGATGCTCGTCGCGCCGGCACCCTTGCCGACCATGACGTCGATCCGGAAGTCCTCCATCGCGAGGTAGAGCATCTCCTCCGCGGAACGCGCCATCCGGTGGATCTCGTCGATGAACAGGACCTCGCCGGGCACGAGCGAGGAGAGCACCGCCGCCAGGTCGCCGGCGTGCTGGATCGCCGGGCCGCTCGACATCCGCAGCGGACGACCGGACTCGTGGGCCACGATCATCGCGAGGGTGGTCTTGCCGAGCCCGGGCGGGCCCGCCATCAGGATGTGGTCGGGCGTGCGGTCCTGCATCGCAGCGGCCTTGAGGAGCAGGTCGAGCTGGCCGCGGACCTTGCGCTGCCCGACGAACTCGTCGAGCGACTTCGGGCGGAGAGCACCCTCGAAGGCGAGTTCCTCCTGCGACTCGGGGTCGGCCGCGGTCAGCCCGCTCACCGGCCGGCCCCCGCAGGACGGAGCGCACCGAGCGCCGCACGCAGCAGCGCCTGGGTGCCCATCGCTGCCACGCCGGGCTCGTTCGCCACGGTGTCCTCGACCGCGCGGCGGGCGGCGTCCTCACGCCAGCCGAGACCGACGAGCGCGGTGACGACGTCCTCTGCAGCGGGGTGGGCGGATGCGCCGCCGGCCGAGACGGGCACGGTTGCCTGCTCGTAGGCGGCGAGCTTGCCGGAGAGGGCCACGATGATGAGCTTGGCGGTCTTCGGGCCGATGCCGGAGACCTTGCGGAAGGCGCCGTCGTCCTCGTGCGCGACGGCGTTGGCGACCTGCGCGGGATCGAGGTGGGCGAGCACGCCGAGTGCGGACTTCGGTCCGACGCCGGACACACCGCGGAGCAGGTCGAACACCTGCAGCGCCTCGGCGGTCTCGAAGCCGAACAGCAGGTGCTCGTCCTCGCGCACGATCATCGCCGTGCGCAGGAAGACCTCGGACCCGTGCCGCATGGTCAGGGCGTGAGCGGGCGTCACCGTGACGGCGTAGCCGACTCCCCCGACCTCGATCACGACGCTCGACCCGGCGACGTCGATGCAGGTGCCCCGGAGACTCGCGATCATGCCCCGAGCCTACGGGGCACCGCAGACGGCGCCGACGAGCCACGCGGCGAGCGGGCCGCGGCAGCGGCCGCGCGCGCGAGCGGCGAGTCGACCGTGCCGCCCTGTGCGTCGCGCCACGCGCGCTGTGCCGGGGTGAGGTTCGTGGGACGGGTGCCGAGCGTGTCGGGTGATCCGAGCCTCCAGGCATGGCACACGGCGAGGGCGAGCGCGTCGGCGGCGTCGGCTGGCTTCGGTGCCTCGTCGAGTCCGAGGACACGCGCGATCATGGTCTGCACCTGCCGCTTGTCGGCGTTGCCGTACCCGGTCACGGCGGCCTTCACCTCGGACGGCGTGTGCAGCCCGACCGGCAGGCCGCGCGCCGCGGCGGCGTGCAGCGCCAGGCCGGCCGCCTGCGCGGTCCCCATCACGGTCCGGACGTTGGCCTGTGCGAAGACGCGCTCGACCGCGACCGCCTCGGGACGGTGCTCGTCGATCTCGGCCGCGATGCCGTCGGCGATGCGCAGGAGCCGCTGCTCCAACGCCATGTCCGCGGGCGTCCGCACGACGGTCACGTGGACGAGCCGTGCGCGCCGGTTCGGTGCGACCTCGACCACGCCGACGCCGCACCGCGTGAGCCCGGGGTCGACCCCGAGCACGCGCAGCATCGGCTAGTCCTCGTCCTCGTCGAGCTCGGCCTGCACGTCGGCGGGGATGTCGAAGTTGGCGTAGACGTTCTGCACGTCGTCGCTGTCCTCGAGCGCGTCGATGAGCTTGAAGACCTTGCGCGCGGTGTCGGCGTCGACCGGCACCTTGACGCCGGGCACGAACTCGGCGTCGGCCGAGTCGTAGTCGATGCCGGCGTCCTGCAGCGCCGTCCGTGCCGCCACGAGGTCGCTCGCCTCGGTGATGACCTCGAAGCCGCCGCCCTGGTCGATGACGTCCTCGACACCGGCGTCGAGCACGGCCGTCATGACGGTGTCCTCGTCGAGGCCGTCGACCTTCGTCACCGAGATGACGCCCTTGCGGGAGAAGTTGTAGGCGACGCTGCCCGGGTCGGCCATCGTGCCGCCGTTGCGGGACATCGCCGTCCGGACCTCGGCCGCGGCGCGGTTCTTGTTGTCGGTGAGGCACTCGATGAGCATCGCGACGCCGTTCGGGGCGTAGCCCTCGTACATGATCGTCGTGTACTCGATCGACTCACCGGTCAGGCCGGCGCCGCGCTTGATGGCGCGGTCGATGTTGTCGTTCGGCACCGAGGTCTTCTTGGCCTTCTGGACGGCGTCGACCAGGGTCGGGTTGCCCGACAGGTCCGCGCCGCCCATCTTCGCGGCGACCTCGATGTTCTTGATGAGCTTGGCGAACGACTTCGCACGGCGCTGGTCGATGACCGCCTTCTTGTGCTTGGTCGTTGCCCACTTGGAATGCCCGGACACGGTGCTCCTTGCGTCTAGCCGAAAATCCGGTCCAGTCTACCGGCCGCCAGGCGCGGAACGCCGCCGCCCCGCGGGTCGCGTCGCGCGGTCGGGTCAGGCGGAGCGGACGAGGTCGAGGAACCGGCGGTGGAAGCGGTCCTCCCCCGCGACCTCGGGGTGGAACGCACTCGCGAGCACGTTCCGCTGCTGCACCGCGACGACCTGTCCGTCGGCCAGCGCCCCGAGGACCTCGACGCCCTCGCCGTGCTGTTCCACCACGGGCGCGCGGATGAAGACCGCGTGCACCGGGGCGTCGCCGAGGGCCGGCATCGGGATGTCGGTCTCGAAGGAGTCGTTCTGGCTGCCGAAGGCGTTCCGGCGCACGGTCGTGTCGAGCACGTCGAGGGTCTGCTGCCCCGGGATGCCCGCGGCGATCCGGGAGGACAGCATGATCATCCCGGCGCAGGTGCCGTACGCGGGCAACCCGCCGCGGATCGCGGCACTGAGCGGCTCGGCGACGCCGAACGTGCGGGACAGCTTGTCCATCACGCTCGACTCACCGCCGGGGATCACGACGCCGTCGAGGGCGTCGATCTCCTCCGGACGACGGAGCGGCACCACGTCGGCGCCGAGCTCCGTCAGCGAGGCGATGTGCTCGCGGAAGTCGCCCTGCAGCGCGAGGACCCCGATGCGGGGTCGGGCGCTCACCAGCCGCGCTCGGCGAGACGGTGCGGGGCGGGGACGTCGGCGACGTTGATGCCGACCATCGCCTCGCCGAGACCGCGGGAGACCTCGGCGATGACCTTCGGGTCGTCGTGGAACGTGACGGCCTTGACGATCGCCGCCGCACGCTTCGCCGGGTCGCCCGACTTGAAGATGCCGGAGCCGACGAACACGCCGTCCGCGCCGAGCTGCATCATCATCGCGGCGTCGGCCGGGGTGGCGACACCACCGGCGGTGAAGAGCACGACCGGGAGCTTGCCGGTCTGCGCGACCTCCTTCACGACGTCGAACGGGGCCTGCAGTTCCTTCGCGGCGACGTAGAGCTCGTCCTCCTTGAGGTGGCGGAGGGCCGCGATCTCCTTCGAGATCGTGCGGATGTGCTTGGTGGCCTCGGACACGTCACCGGTGCCGGCCTCGCCCTTGGAACGGATCATCGCCGCGCCCTCGGTGATGCGACGGAGCGCCTCGCCCAGGTTCGTGGCACCGCAGACGAAGGGGGTCGTGAAGTTCCACTTGTCGATGTGGTTGACGTAGTCGGCGGGCGACAGGACCTCGGACTCGTCGATGTAGTCGACGCCGAGCTCCTGGAGGACCTGGGCCTCGACGAAGTGGCCGATGCGGGCCTTGGCCATGACGGGGATCGACACCGAGGCGATGATCTCCTCGATCATCGACGGGTCGGACATGCGGGCGACGCCGCCCTGCGCGCGGATGTCGGCGGGGACGCGCTCGAGGGCCATGACGGCGGTCGCGCCGGCTTCCTCGGCGATGCGGGCCTGCTCGGCGTCGACGACGTCCATGATGACGCCGCCCTTGAGCATCTCCGCGAGGCCGCGCTTGACGCGGTCGGAGCCGGTGATCGAGGTGCCGTTGGTGCCCGAGGTGCTGGTGCTGTCGCTCATGATGCGGACCATCCTAGTCCGCAGCGGGCCACCCTTCGGCGACGAGTCGGCGGGTCTCGCCGAGGAGCTGCGACATCGACTTCGTCCGGGCGATGATCGGGAAGAAGTTCGCGTCCGACGCCCAGCGCGGCACGATGTGCTGGTGCAGGTGTGCGGCCACCCCGGCGCCGGCGACCTCGCCCTGGTTCATGCCGATGTTGAAGCCGTCGCAGTGCGACACCGCCCGGAGTACCCGCATCGCGGTCTGGGTCAGCTCGGCGATCTCGCGGGTCTCGTCCGCCGTCGCCTCGTCGTAGAGCGGGACGTGGCGGTAGGGGCAGACGAGCAGGTGGCCGTTGTTGTACGGGTACAGGTTGAGCAGGACGTACGCGTGTTCACCACGGGCGACGATCAGGGCGTCCTCGTCCGACTTCCGCGGTGCCTCGCAGAACGGGCAGTCGTCCCGGTGTCCGCGGCCTTCGCCGTCGCGGCCGGCGTCGATGTACGCCATCCGGTGCGGGTTCCACAGGCGCTGGAAGGCGTCCGGCACCGCGGCGCCGGTCGCGGCGTCGCGGATCACCAGCGGGTCGTCGGCGCCGCCGGTCCCGGCGGCACCGACGGGAGCACCGACCGGAGCCGACGTGTGGGTCGCACCGGGGGCCCCGGAGCCGGCCACGTCGACGACGTGACCGGTCCCGGGGACAGGGTCCGTGCCTCCCGTGCGGTCCATCAGACCTGCGCGCGCTCGCGGATGGCGGTGAGGATGCGGTCGACCGCCTCGTCCACCGGCACGCCGTTGTCCTGTCGACCGTCACGGAACCGGAACGAGACCGCCCCGGCGTCGCGGTCGTCGCCACCGGCGATGAGCTGGAACGGCACCTTCGCCTTGGTGTGCGTGCGGATCTTCTTCTGCATCCGGTCGTCGGAGTGGTCGACCTCGGCGCGGACGCCGTGCGAACGCAGCTTCGCGACGACCTCGTCGAGGTAGTCGCCGTACTCCGCCGCGACCGGGATCGCGACGACCTGCACCGGCGACAGCCACGCCGGGAACGCACCCGCGTAGTGCTCGGTCAGGACGCCGAAGAAGCGCTCGATCGAGCCGAACAGGGCGCGGTGGATCATCACCGGGCGCTGCCGGGAGCCGTCCGGGGCCGTGTACTCGAGCTCGAAGCGCTCCGGCAGGTTGAAGTCGAGCTGCACGGTCGACATCTGCCAGGTGCGGCCGATCGCGTCACGCGCCTGCACCGAGATCTTCGGGCCGTAGAAGGCCGCACCCGCCGGGTCCGGGACGAGCTCGAGGCCGGACTCCTCGGCGACCTCGCGGAGGGTGTTCGTCGCGACCTCCCACACGTCGTCGTCGCCGACGTACTTCTCCGGGTCCTTCGTGGAGAGCTCGAGGTAGAAGTCGTCGAGGCCGTAGTCGCGCAGCAGCGAGAGCACGAACTGGAGCGTCGTGGTGAGCTCCTCCTTCATCTTCTCCTGCGTGGTGAAGATGTGGGCGTCGTCCTGGGTCATGCCGCGCACGCGGGTCAGGCCGTGGATCACGCCGGACTTCTCGTTGCGGTAGACCGTGCCGAACTCGAACATCCGCAGGGGCAGGTCGCGGTAGGACCGGGCCTGCGAGCGGTACGCCAGGATGTGCATCGGGCAGTTCATCGGCTTGAGGTAGTAGTCCGCCCCCTGCCGGGTGACGTTGCCGTCCTCGTCGTGCGCCTCGTCCATGTGCATGGCCGGGAACATGCCGTCCTTGTACCAGCCGAGGTGGCCCGACTGCTCGAACAGGTCGCCCTTGGTGATGTGCGGCGTGTAGACGAAGGAGTAGCCCTCCTGCTCGTGCCGACGGCGCGAGTAGTCCTCCATCTCGCGGCGGATGATGCCGCCCTTCGGGTGGAAGATCGCCAGACCGGAACCGATCTCGTCGGGGAACGAGAACAGGTCGAGCTCGGCACCGAGCTTGCGGTGGTCGCGCTTCGCTGCCTCTTCGAGACGGAGCTGGTAGGCCTTCAGGTGGTCCTTGTCCGGCCACGCGGTGCCGTAGATGCGCTGGAGCTGCGGGTTCTTCTCAGAGCCGCGCCAGTACGCCGCCGCGACGCGCATGAGCTTCGAGGCGTTGCCGATCCACCGGGTGTGCGGGACGTGCGGGCCGCGGCAGAGGTCCTGCCAGACGACCTCGCCGGACTTCGGGTCGACGTTCTCGTACACGGTCAGCTCGCCGGCGCCGACCTCGACGCTCTCGCCGGAGTCTCCGGCTTCGGCGGCGCCCTTCAGGCCGATGAGCTCCTGCTTGTAGGGCTCCCCCGCCATGCGCTCGCGTGCTTCGTCGTCGGTCACGACGACGCGACGGAAGCGCTGGGCCTGCTTGACGATGCGGTCCATGCCCTTCTCGATCGCCTTGAGGTCTTCGGGCGTGAAGGGCTCGGCGACGTCGAAGTCGTAGTAGTAGCCGTCGGTGACGGGCGGGCCGATGCCGAGCTTGGCGTCGGGGTTGATCTGCTGCACGGCCTGCGCGAGCACGTGTGCGGCCGAGTGGCGGAGGATGTCGAGCCCGTCCTGCTCCTGCAGGGTCACGGCCTCGGCGGTCTCGCCGGCCTGCACGTCGGCCGCCAGGTCCTTGAGGACGCCGCCGACGCGGATGGCGACGACCCCGCGCTCACCGTCGAAGAGCTCGGTGCCCGTCGTGGTCGTCGTCGCGGTGCGGGGCTCGGGTGCCTGGGGCAGGTCTGCGGGCTCGGGTGCGACTGCATCGGTCACGATCGTGGTGCTCCTCGGTCGGTTCAGGGGTGGGTCAAGACTAGTGCGCGGCCGCGGGCGTTCAGGCGGGGACGCGACCGAGCGTGGTGACGGGCAGACGCGGCTCGAGGCGCTCCCGACCGGCGAGGCCGTCGAGCTCGAGCAGCGACGCGAAGCCGATGGCCTCGTACCCGGCGCGTTCGAGCAGGGTGACGGTGGCCGCGGCGGTCCCCCCGGTCGCCAGGACGTCGTCGACGACGAGCACCCGCGTGCCCTGCGGCAGCTGCCCCGGGCGCAGTTCGAGCTCGGCCTCGCCGTACTCGAGCGCGTACTGCTCGCTGAGGACCTCGCCGGGGAGCTTGCCGGCCTTCCGCACGGTCAGCACGCCGACCTGGTGCTGCGCCGCGATCCCGCCGGCGAGGGCGAACCCGCGCGCCTCGATCCCGGCGACGGCCTGGAACCCGCCGCCGATCGCGAACGGCGCCGCGAGGGCCTCGCACACCCGCCCGAACGCCACCGGGTCGGAGAAGACCGGGGTCACGTCGCGGAACAGGATGCCCGGCTTCGGGAAGTCCGGGACGATGGCGGTGAGGCGTTCGACGAGTGCAGCAGCGGTTTCGGTCACCACACAACGGTACGGGAGGCGCGGGGTGCATCGTGCCCGCCGGCTGCGGCACGCGGGTGGCCGGCCCGCCCGCGGGCCGGATCGCGAGTGGCGCCGCCGCGGGTGGCGCTGGCGGGAGTCGCACCGGCGCGAGTCGCGCTGGCGCGGTTGGCACGCGAGAGCGACAGATCTGCCCGGGAGGACCGGGGAGATCTGTCGCCCTCACGGAGGGGTTGCTGCCGCGCCCGCGGCAGGCCGACCGGAACGGCTGCGGCGCGTCAGCGCCACATCCGCATGGCGGCGCCCTGCACGAGGACGGCGAGCTCGCGCTCGCGCAGCTCACGCTCGAGCCGCTGCCGCGTGGCGAAGTCGACCGACGGTCGCACGCGGTGCGTCCGACGACTCCAGATGATCAGGGACATGCCGACACGCAGGGCGATGCGGTCGGCCAGGGACACGCGCCGCTGCGGTGCGACGGTGTCGGGCGGACGGATGGACGTGGTCTTCGAGGACACGGTGGTTCGCTTTCGGACGGGACGCCCGGGAACGGGCGCGACGGATCGACCCGGGATGCGGGCACGGAAGAAGACGCCCGGGAAGGGGCGCACGGGAAATGCAGGAATGCAGCGCGGTGCATTCCGCAACGGTTCCGGAACGGAACGGAGAACGAGCAGCCGGAGAACGCAGGCGCCGCAGGGTCAGCCGATTCCGATGCGACCCGGACCGCGCATTCTCCGCAGACCGATCAGACCGGACGGGCCGGGATCGAACGCGGAGCGCGAGCAGGGGCAGCGGACCCCGACGGAGCGGGGACGGCAGGTGTCGACCGGTGCGGGACGCCCGAGGTCAGCGGACCAGGAGCGAGGTGCAGCTGGTCCCACGGGTTCCACGGAACGGGGTCGTCGTGGTCATGAACATGGTCAGCCCCCTCTCTCGGTCTCGTGCTGACGTGGTGTGCTCGTGAACACTATCCACATTCCCAGCACCCCCGCAACCCATTTCTCGGAACCGTTCCGAGCGCATTCCTGCACGCGCAGGACGGCCCCGGTACCGATCCGGTACCGGGGCCGTTCTCGATGCGCCGACTAGACCGTCGCAGGCACCTCGACGCGGGCGACGAGCGCGTCGTCGACGACGTCGATCCGAACGGTGTCGCCGCCGTGCACCTGCTCGTCCACCACGAGGGTCGCGATGCGGTCGTCGACCTCACGCTGGATCAGGCGGCGGAGCGGGCGGGCGCCGTACTCCGGCTCGTAGCCGTGCTCGGCGAGCCAGTCCGTCGCGGCGTCCGACACCGAGAGCGTCATGTCCTGCGCGAGCAGGCGGAGCGCGGTGTCCTGCAGCAGCAGGTCGACGATCGACCGGAGCTGCGAGCGCTCGAGCTTGCGGAACAGGACGATGTCGTCGATCCGGTTGATGAACTCCGGCCGCATCGACTCGCGGAGCTTGCCCATCACCCGGGCCCGCAGGTCGTCCTCCGCGTACCCGCCGTCGGACCCGACCGGAGCGAAGCCGAGGGCACCGGAGCGCGACGCGAGGAACTCGGACCCGATGTTCGAGGTCATGATGACGACCGTGTTCCGGAAGTCGACCGTCCGCCCCTGGCCGTCGGTGAGCCGACCGTCGTCGAGCACCTGCAGCAGCAGGTTGAAGACGTCCGGGTGCGCCTTCTCGACCTCGTCGAGCAGCACGACCGAGTACGGGTTGCGGCGCACGCGCTCGGTCAGCTGCCCGGCCTCGTCGTAGCCGACGTACCCCGGAGGGGCACCGACCAACCGCGAGACGGTGTGCCGCTCCCCGAACTCGCTCATGTCGAAGCGCAGCATCGCGGACTCGTCCCCGAACAGCGACCCCGCCAGGGCCTTCGCGAGCTCGGTCTTGCCGACGCCCGTGGGGCCGAGGAACAGGAAGCTGCCGACCGGGCGACGCGGGTCGCCCATGCCGGTCCGGCTGCGCCGGACGGCGGTCGCGATCGCGCGCACCGCCTCGTCCTGGCCGACGACGCGCTCGTGGAGCTCGTCCTCCAGGGAGGCGAGGCGCGTGCGGTCACCCTGGGACAGGCGGGTGGCGGGGATGCCGGTGGCGCGTGCCACCACCTCCGCGACGTCGGCCTCGGTGATCACCCGGTCGGCGGGCGTCGGACGGGAGGCGCGACCGGCGTCACCCTCCGAGGCTGCGGTGATCCGCGCCTCCAGTCCGTCGATCTCGTCGCGCAGGCGCGACGCCTCCTCGTACTGCTCCTCGGCGACCGCCGCGTCCTTGGACGCGCTCAGCGTCGCCACCTGGGCACGGAGCGCCTCGACGTCCACATCGCCCGACAGGGCGAGGCGGCGGCGGGCACCGGCCTGGTCGATCAGGTCGATCGCCTTGTCCGGCAGATGCCGGTCGGTGACGTAGCGGTGCGACAGCTCGACCGCGGCCCGCAGGGCCTCGGCGGTGTAGGTCACCTCGTGGTGCTCCTCGTACCGAGGAGCGAGGCCGGTGAGGATCGCGACCGCGTCCTCGACGCTCGGCTCCCCGACCGTGACCGGCTGGAAGCGGCGCTCGAGTGCGGCGTCCTTCTCGATCCGGCGGTACTCCGCGAGGGTCGTCGCGCCGACGAGGTGCAGTTCGCCGCGAGCGAGGCGGGGCTTGAGGATGTTGCCGGCGTCCATCGAGCCGCCCTCGCCGCCGCCACCGGCGCCGACGACCGTGTGGAGCTCGTCGACGAAGACGATCAGCTCGTCCGCGTGCGCGGCGATCTCGTCCATCGCCTTCGTCAGGCGCTCCTCGAAGTCGCCGCGGTACCGGGTGCCGGAGAGCATGGCGGCGAGGTCGAGCGCGACCACGCGCTTGCCCTGGAGCAGCACGGGCACGTCACCGTCGGCGATGCGCTGGGCGAGGCCCTCGACGATGGCCGTCTTGCCGACGCCGGGCTCGCCGATCAGGACGGGGTTGTTCTTGGCGCGACGGAGCAGGATCTCGACGGTCTGCTCGATCTCGTCGGCGCGGCCGACCACCGGGTCGATGCGGCCCTCGCGGGCGCGCTCGGTGAGGTCGGTGCCGAACTGGTCGAGCGTCGGGGTCTCGCTCGTCGTCTCGGTCGCGGCGTCGGTGGTTCCCGGCATGGGGCGCCCCTCTCGTGCTGCTGCCGCGGCCTGCTGGGCGTGGTCCTGCATGACCTGCGGGGTGACCCCGGCACTCGCGAGCAGCTGCCCGGTGACGGTGTCCTGGTCCATGACGAGCGCGAAGAAGACGTGCTCGGGGTCGGTGTACGTGCTGCCGAAGCCGCGCGCGGCCTGCGTGGCCTCGACGAGGATCCGCTGAGCGGTGCCGGTCAGGGCGGGGCGGCCGGTCGGCTCGGGCACGGTGTCGCGAGCCATCGGCAGCCGCTGCTCGACCTCGGCGGCGAACTGCTCCGGGTCGACGCCGGCGTGCCGGAGCACGGCGGTGAAGGGCTCGGTGCGGACGAGCACGTGCAGGATGTGCAGTGCGTCGACCTCGTGCTGCCCCTGCTCGACGGCGTACTCCGCCGTGCGCTGCAGCAGGTCGTGGGTACGGCGGCTGAGCAGCCGTGTGATGTCGACCGGGCGTCCCAGCGGTACGGATCGCTGGGCGCCGGTGTTCTGGGCCGCGAGGAGACGCGCCAGGAACTCGTCGAACGAGTCACTGCCGCTGGTCGGGCCGAACGTCTCTGGCAACGGGACCTCCTGGGAACTTGAGTGCCTTCGACTCAATGCAACGCAGGAGGAGCGGGACCATTCCCGTCCGCGCGGAGAACTTGCGGCGACCTGACTCAGGTCCGGAGGGCGGGGGTCAGGTGCGTGCGATCGGGGCGGTGACCGCCTCGGTGACGCGCACGAGGTCCACCGGAGCCACCTCGATGTCGAACCCGCGACGGCCGCCGGACACGAAGACCGTCGTGTAGCCGAGCGCCGACTCGTCGACCACGGTCCGCAGCCGGGTCTTCTGCCCCACCGGGCTGATGCCGCCCACGACGTACCCGGTGCGCTTCTCGGCGAGGGCCGGCTGCGCGAGCGTCGCCTTCTTGCCGCCGAGGGCCGCCGCGATCGCCTTGAGGTCGAGCCGGTTCGCCACCGGCACGATCGCCACCGCGAGGGCGCCGTCCACCGACACCACGAGGGTCTTGAAGACCTGCTCCTCGCGGAGGCCGAGCGCGGCGGCGGCCTCCTCACCGAAGTTCGTGGCGGTCTCGTGGTGCTCGTACACGTGCGGGGTGAACGGGATCCCCGCCCGCTCCAGGGCGAGGGTCGCTGGGGTGCTCGGCGAACCTGCGGTCATGCCTGTGATCCTGCCCGGCCGGGTGCGCCGCCCGAGCGCGGCGCGCGGGGCTTACGCTGATCGGACCATGACCGTCGTCGAGTTCCTCCTCCGCTGCTGCGCGGTGCTGGTGCTCGGTGACCCCTCGGTCGGGGCGCTCCCGCTCGTCGCCGTCGCCACCCTCGGGCTCACCGCCGTCGCGGTCGCCGTGCTCGTCGCACGGCTCCTCGCCGTCGTGCTCGGTCTGGACGCCGGGCGGGCGGTGCCGCCGGAGCGCGGGCCGGAGGACCTCGTCACGAGGATCGCCTGGAGCCACCCCGACGCGGACGGGCACACGCGATCGCGGGCCCCGGGAGCGACGCTGCCGGCCTGACCACCGATCGGTGGTGCAGGCCGCACGAGCGACCTCTCCACCTCGACCGATCGGAACCCCATGGACCTCTCCACCCTGCCCCTCATCGGGCCGCTGCTGCACGCCGGCGCCGACCTGCTCACCGCCCTCACGGGGATGCTCTCCCCCGTCGCCGGGGACCTGGCGGCCGCCGCCGCGGTCGTGCTCCTCACCCTCGCCGTCCGCGCCGTCCTCGTGCCGCTCGCCGTGCTCCAGGTCCGGGCCGAGCGCGACCGACGACGGCTCGCGCCCCGGATCGCCGAGCTCCGGGAGCGGTACGGCAAGGACGCCGAGCGGCTGCAGCGTGCGCTGCAGCAACTCCACACCGACGAGCGGGTCTCCCCCTTCGCGGGGTGCCTGCCGGTGCTCGCGCAGGCACCGGTGCTCTCACTCGTCTACGCCCTGTTCTCGCACGCCTCGATCGACGGCGCCGCGAACGTCCTGCTCGCGGCGACGCTCGCCGGAGTCCCGCTCGGACACTCGCTCGTCGCCGTCGTGACCTCGCCGCTCTGGCTGCACGCCTGGGTGGTCGTGCTGCTGCTCGCGGTGCTCGCCGTCCTCGTCGAGCTCTCACGGCGGGCGAACGCGCGGTGGGTGCCGGCGGTCGCGCCGGACCCGACCGTGCCGGGGGCGGCGGCGAGTGCGGCGATCGGGCGGTGGGCACCGTTCGTCACCGTGGTGTTCGCGGCGATCGCACCGCTCGCGGCAGCGCTCTACGTGGTCACGAGTGCGGCGTGGACGCTCGGGGAGCGGGCGGTGCTGCGGCGGGTGCTGCGGTAGCGCGGACGGCGCCGTCGGACCGCACCGCCAGCGGAGGGGTCAGCCGCCCTGGCCCTCCTGCTGTGGGCCCTGGTCGACCGGGTCGTACTCGGTGCCGCGGCCCTGCTCCTCCTCCGGGAGGGGGACGTGCCGCTCCGTCCCGCTCCCGCCCGGGCTCGTCGCGACGTAGTCGGCCTCGCCCGACTGGGTGTCGTGGCTCAGCGGCTCGAGGGTCTCCGGGTCGGTGTCGTGCTTGTCGCTCATCCGCCCCGTCTACGCCCCTCGCACTGGGTGAACGCGGGCAGCGGCACGGTGGGACGATGGAGCGGTCCGCACCGATCGGACGAGGAGCGCAGCATGGCCGACGACGACGTCGCAGCGGAACGAGCACGACTCGAGGCGCTCGCCTGGGGTGCGGACGTCCGACCGGAGGACGCGGCGGCGGCGCGGCTCGCGCTCGCCGGGTCCGACGCGCAACGGTCGCCCGGTGCGGTGGGGCGGCCGGGAGGCGCGGAGCGCGTCGGCCGCGGCGGTGCGGTCCCGACGGGTCGGCCAGGAGGCGCTGGCCTGGACGGCGGGGCGGGCGCGACTCCGGTGCGCACCGGTTCCGCGACGCACGCCGGGTCCTCCGATCGGACGACGGACGGTGCCGACCAGGGCGAGGACGAGCGTGGTGCTGCCGAGTCGGAACGCGCCCTGGAGCCGGTGGACGACGGACAGCACGGTGACGGTGGAGGTGCTGGGCGCCTCCAGGACGGTCCGCAGGGCTGGCGGACGCGGCTCGCCGGACTGGTCGGCCCCGGGCGTCGCGGTGCGTGGACCGTGGTCGGGGCGGCCGCGGCGGTCGCCGTGGCGTTCGCCGCGGGAACGCTCGTGGGGACGACGCGGGCGGAACCGGCGGCAGCGCCCACGGTCACCCCGACGGCGGGCGCGATCACGCTCGAGGACGTGCTCGATGCGCCGCAGACGTACGCCGACCAGCTGCCCGGAGCCGTCGAAGCGCCGATCAGCCTGCGGTCGACCCGCCTGATCTTCTCGAACCGGGCGCTCGACGGCAGCACCTTCGCCACGCCGTGGAGCGTCTGGGCGGGGGTCGGCACGGACCGGTCGACGATCTGCCTCGTGGCGACGGCGAACCGCATCGAGTCGACGTCGGCGTGCTACCCCCGGCAGGACGCGCTGCACGGTTCGGTGTCGCTGTCCGCGCAGTCGATGAGCGGCACGCTGACGTTGACGCTCCGCGGCGGCGGGGTGCAGGGGACGGTCACGAACGCGGACTGACCGGCCACGTCGATCGTGGCCCGTTGGAGCGCTCCGAAGAATCTCCTGCGAGGCCTCGCGCGATCCGGATGCGCCGTGCAACACTGGAAGAGCGCACTCGCCGTGGAGTCGTCACCACATCATCCACACAGCGGGTCCGAGCCGGGCAGAACCGGTCCTCGACCCGAGCGAGCGCGCCCCGCACGACCGGCTCCGGCCGATCGACCACGCCGTCACGGCGTCGTCGCGCGCTCCACCGTTCCCCGGAGGAGGTCAGCAGCGTGTCCACCAACACCACCACCTCGGCCGTGTCCACGCACACGCGGCCGATCACCGTCACCAGCGGGTCGATCGTCGGCATCGCCGTCCTCGGTCTCGCCACGTTCTTCGCGATCACGACCGAGCTCATGCCCGTCGGGTTGCTCGGTCCGATGAGCACCGACCTGGGCGTGTCCGAGTCGACGATGGGGATCGTCGTCACCGTGTACGCGGCGGCCGTCGCGGTCCTCGCGTTGCCGCTGACCTCGTTCACGGCACGGCTCCCCCGCAAGACCGTGCTCGTCGCGACCCTGGTCGGGTACACGCTGTCGAACGTCATGGTCGCGGTCGCGCCGAGCTTCGCCGTCGTGTGTGCCGGTCGGGTCGTCGGCGGCGTCGCGCACGCCCTCTTCTTCTCCGTCGCGTCCGCCTACGCCACGCGCATCGTCCCGCCGCGACTCGCGGGTCGAGCCATCGCGTTCGTCTACTCGGGCAGCTCGCTCGGGTTCGTGATCGGCGTGCCGGTCGCAACCTGGGTCGCGCAGTCCATCGGCTGGCGCCCGGCGGTCGGCGCGGTCGCCGTCGCCGCTGCGGCGCTCGCGGTCGTCGCGCTGCTCTTCCTGCCGGCGGTGCGCGGCACCGCGTCGCCGCACATCGGTTCGCCGCGCGCCTGGGCCCGGACCGGTCTGCTGTCGGTCGTGGTCGCCGACCTCCTGCTCTTCGCCGGACACTACGTCGTCTACACCTACGTCGGGCCGTACACGATCGACGCCGGACTCGATGCCGGGATGGTCAGCGGCGCACTGCTGGTGCTCGGCGGCACCGGGGTCGTCGGGCTCTGGCTCGCCGGGGTCTTCGTCGACAAGGCCCCGCGGCAGACGCTCGTCGTCGCCGTCGCCGTGATGGCGCTCGCGCTCGGCGTCATGCCGTTCGTGCACGGCTCCCTCGTCGGCACGATGGTCGTCGCCGGGGTGTGGATGGCAGCCAACGGCACCACGGGCACGCTCTTCATGGCGGCGGCGATCCGGACCGGCGGCGTCTCCCCCGACATCGCCGGCGCGCTCGTCAACGGAGCGTCGAACATCGGGATCGCGGGCGGCGCGGCGATCGGTGGGCAGGCGCTCGGGATCGTCGGGCTGCAGTTCCTGCCGATGGCCGGGGCGGTCGTGCTCGTCGGCGCGCTGAGCGTCGTGGTCCTGGCCCGTCGGGGCTTCCCGGTGCACTCCCACGTGCAGGAGCACCTGTCGACGTCGTCGATCGAGGCGATCACGTCCTCGCTCGCGGTCGTCACGACGTCGGTGCCGGTGGTGGGTCGGGCGATCCAGACGATGACGGGGTCGATCGGCGTCGTGACCGGGGCCGTGCGGACGCGGTCCGGGTCGAGCACGGCGACGGGGTCGGTCGGCACGCAGCGCGGCTGAGGCCCGCGGGCGCACGTGCCGCCGGCCCTCCGCGTCGTCGAGCGTGCACGATCCGTCACACTCGGACCGGCATGGCGACAGGTCGTGCGCGTCGGGCGAACGCGAGCGGCGTGTCCCGCACGCTCGGGCGCCGGTGGCACACCTCCCGCCCACGGTCCCGGTCGCACGACGTGCCGCGCGGGCGTTCCGGTCGCACGACGCGTCGTCGGGCGCAGGTGTCGGCGGCGTGTCGTGCGACCGGAGTGGTACCCGGACCGGTCGTGGGACCGGAGGGTCGGCCCGGGAGCCCCGGCTGCCCGCCCGGCCGTCAGTCCTGCAGGTGGGAGGTGCGCCGGCGGTTGCGCACCGCGCGGAAGGTCAGCAGTCCGGCACCGAGGAGCACCAGCACCCCGACAGCGATGATTCCCGGAGTGACCTCGACGCCGGTGTACGCCAGCGCCCCGGCGGTCGACGAGCCGCCCGTCGAGGACACCGGGTCCGAGCCGCCGGGCGCGGGAGCGGGCACCGTCGGGCTCGGCGACGGTGTGGCCGTCGGACCTGGGGTGGGGGCGGGGGTCGCCGCCGCCACCCGCAACGACACGGCCGCGGCCGCGCCGGTGTCGGGCGTCGTGACGGTCACCGGGTCGGCTCCGTCGACGGCGACGGTGTACTCCGTCGTCGGCTGGAGGCCGGTGAGGGCGAAGGCCCCGTCCGCCCGGGTCGTCGTCGTGACGGTGGCGCCGGCCTCGGGATCGGTCGGGGTGGCCGTGACGACGACACCACCCACAGGAGCGCCGGCGGTGTCGCTCACCGTGCCCGGCTGGCTCGTGGTGACGAGCGCCGGGGCTGCGGGGGTCAGGAACGGCAGGTCCGACCGCACCGTGGTGCCCGCGACCGCGGACACCGAGGCCGTCGTGGCGCCGGTCGCGCCCGGGATCGGCACGGTCGTGCGGACCGCGTAGGTGCCGGCGACGGTCGCGAAGGTGTAGCTGCCGGCGGCGTCGGTCGTGTCCGCGCCGACGACCGCGCCGGTCTGGTCGAGCAGCTCGACCACCGTTCCGGCGGGGACCGCTGCACCGTCGAGGGTGACGACGCCGATGACGGTGGCGACGACCGCCGGCGACACGACGATCGCGGCGGGCTCCGCCGGCGCGGCACCGGCGTCACCGGTCGTGATCGTCGTCGGGGTCCCGCCCGCGATCGAGAGGTCGAGGGCGGTGTTCGCGGGCAGGTCGGAGCCGGTGTAGACCCCGTCGCTGTTCGTGGTGGTCTCGACGAGCGGCGGCGCGGTCGGGTCGGTCGGGTCGGTGATCGTCACCGGCACGTTCGCGACCGGGTTGCCCCGGGAGTCGGTGACGGTGCCGATCACCGAGGTCGTCTCCTCCGGCGTCGCGAACGGGAAGTCCGCCACGGCGTCGGCCCCGCCCGGCGGGGTGTTCAACGAGACGACGATCGGCTGCACCGGGCCGGTGGCTCCGACCGGCGGTGTGATCGCGACCTCGTAGCCGCCGATGACCGGGAGCTGCGGGAACGAGTACGCGCCGTCCGGGTTCGTCGTCGTGGCGTACACCGTGCCGCGCGGTGCCGTGACCGTGACCGTCGCTCCGAGGACCGGTGTGCCGTCCAGCGTCGCGGTGCCGCTGATCCCGGCGGTCCGGTTCGCGAACCAGGTCTGGTACACCGGGAAACCGCTTCGCTGCTGGTACGTGATCGTCAGCGTCTCGAGCGGCACCGTGGGCGTGAACCAGGCCGTGGCGCCGGCGGTGTCGTTCGCCGCCGCGTTGCCGGTGAGGGTCCGGGTCGCCGGGTCCCAGGTCGGGACGTCACGGCCGGGCGGGACGCCCCCCGGGTCGGCCGGGCACGACCATCCACCCGGGGACACCGACGAGCACGAGTTGTACGTGCTCTGGTGGCCGAGCTGGACGGCGGTGGCAGCGGCCCCGCCCTGCACCGTCGCGGAGACCGTTGCCTGATCGGCGTCGACGTCGCCGAGCACGAACGACCAGCTGCCGTTCCCGGGCGTCGGGCCGTCGAACGTGTACGTCGTGGTCGAGGCGCCGGCGGCCGTGGGCGAGTCGGCGACCGGTCGCTGGTTGAGGTACGTGCTGCCGCGGCTCGAGCCGTACGCTCCGCCCGGACCCGTCGTCGGCCCCTGCCACGTCGATGCGCCGCTGATCACGGTCGACTGCCGGGAGTCGGACGTGAAGGTGGTGTCCGGGAAACCGGGCAGCGTCATCGTGCCCGTGTACGCCCTGCTCGATCCGCTGAGCGTGAAGGTCCCCCAGTGCCCGGTCGGCGCAGCCGATGCGCTCGTCGCCCCACCGATCGCCAGCACCACCCCGAGGACGATCGCGGTCGATCCCGCCGTGGCCACACGCCAGCGCTGCATGCGTACTCCCCTGTACCCACGCCGCCCTGCCGCGACGTCTGCTCAGGGTATCGGCGTCCCGCGAACGGGGGTCGTGCCGTGACCGATCCGTGACGTCAGGCGTCGCGCAGCGCCGCGAGCAGCCGATCGAGTGCGGCGACCTGTCCGGCGACGAGCAGCTCGCGCGCCGCCTCGACCGAGACCCATCGAGCCTCGTCGACCTCGGGCACCTCGACGAAGCGCCCGGACCCGCGCGGGAGCTCGAGCCGCACGGTGTTCGACCGCACCTCGTCGACGACGAGGCCCGGCGCGGCGATGGCGAACACCCGGACGCGCTTGCCGGAGGCCTGGCGCACCTCGCCGAGGTCGAGGACGTCCCCGTCGGGCGCCGGCACACCGATCTCCTCGTGGAACTCGCGGCGAGCAGTGGCGAGCGGTTCCTCGCCCGACTCGCCCAGGCCCTTCGGGATCGACCAGGCACGCGGCCGCCGTCGCCAGAACGGTCCGCCCATGTGCGCGACGAAGACCTCGACGCCGTCGTCGGACGGTCTCCAGAGCAGCAGCCCGGCGCTGAGGACATCCACACGAGCAGGCTACGCGCGCGGTCCGGCGGAGTAGCCTGCACGCCACGGAGCGCCGGTGTGACGCCCCGAGGACCCCGCGACGAGGAGGTCGATCGGGATGGACGGACGATGGCGGACGATCACGGTGGCGGCGGACGCGGCGCATCCGCACGAGGAGGCGCTCCACTGGCTCGCGGGGCGCGCCGGGACAGGGGTGGACCGGGTGCGCGTGATCGGTGTCGACCCGGCGATCGAGGGTCGGGTCGGGCCGGACGGCGTCCGGGTCGCTGACGCCGTCGCCGATGCTGCTCGTCGGGCCCTCCCGGACGCCCGGGTCGAGATCCGTCGGCACGCGGGGTCCTTCGCGAGTGCGCTCGTCGAGGAGTCGGACGACGGCGACCTGCTCGTGATCGGCACGTTCCGGAGCCGCCGCGGTTCGACCGCCGGAGCAGCACCCGCCCGGGTGGCCGCACGTGCCGCCGTGCCCACCGTCCTGGTGCCGGACGGCCCGCACCCGATCGACGGGGACGTCGTCCTGGCGGTCGACGACCCGTTGGACGAGGAGGCCGTGACGATCGCGGTCGACGAGGCCCGACGGCGGCACCGCCGGGTGACCCTGCTCCGCCCGTGGGAGATGCCCGTGCTCACCCGCACCGGGCTGACCGACTTCGCCGAGGACCCGCTCCGGTGGCGCTCCCGCAACGCCGAGGTGCTCGAACGATCGACGGTCGACCTGACGTCGCGGTACCCCGACGTGCGCTTCCGCCCGCTGCTGGTGGAGGGGCACCCCGGCCACGCCATCGCGTCGCACACCCGCCGCGCCTGCCTCGTCGTGCTCGGGCTCGGTCACGTGCGGGCGCTCTCCGGTTCCGTCCTGCACGACGTCCTCAGGGAGACAGTGTCGCCAGTGTGTGTCGTGCCGCCTGCGGCGCACTCCCACGCGGCGGCGGCCACCGCCTGACCCGACAGGTCAGCCGACCTCGTCGCGGACCGCGTCCGCGACCCGGTCCGTCAGCCAGGCCACACCCCGCGTGTTCGGGTGCAGCGCGCCGGGCTCGAGGTCGATCTGTCGCAGGTTCGAGGAGCCGTCGAGCGACACCCCGGAGACGTACGGCCGCTTCGTCGCACACGCCGAGTGCGCCTGCGATGCCGCGAAGGCGTCGACGAACCGTACGCCCGCGGCCGCAGCCGCGGTGCGGGAGACGTCGTTCAGCCGCTCCTGCACGCCGTGCAGGTACCGCACGTCGGTCTTCGTGAACGGGAAGGAGTTCCGCGGGAAGGACCCGGTGAGGGTCGCGAGGTCGATGGCCGACCGGAAGCAGCCGCCCTTCGGGGTGTGCTCGGCGTCGGGGAAGATCGCGGGGTACCCGAGCAGCACGACCAGGGCGTTCGGGGCCGCGGCCCGCACCTGCGCGAGCGTGTCCGCGACGCCGAGTGCCACCCGGGACTCGATCCTCGTCGCGAGCTGGTCCGCACCGTCGTGGACGAGGGTGCTGCGGCACGACGGGGCGTCGCGGCCGGAGAACACCGGACCGTCCGCGGACAGGGCGAGACAGGACGCGGCGGTGCCGAACAGGTCGGCGTCGTTCCCGCCGATCGTGAGGGTCACGAGCCGGGTGTCCTCGGACAACGAGCGGATCTGCGGAGGCACGCCCTTGAACTGGAACCCGCTCGTCACGTCCGCGCTCGTCGCCCCGCCGCAGGTCCGGTCGGTCAGGGCCAGACCGAACCGTGCTGCGAGGCGATGCGGGTAGTCCTGCGCGGACTGGCCGCACGCGTTCGTCGGCAGGTGGGTCGGGTCCGACAACCCGAAGCCAGCCGAGTACGAGTCACCGAGGGCGACGTACTCGCTGCCCGGCGGCAGACCGGCCAGCGCCTCGGCCGGTGCGGTCGTCGCCGGGAACGGCTGGGGCACCGGCCACATCGGGGCAGCCTCCGCAGCCCCCGGTCCGCTCAGCGCGCCGGCGAGCAGGCCGGCGAGGGCCAGGGCGGCGAGCAGCGTCGAGCGGACGGAGTGGGACAGGGATGCCTCCTGGGTCGGGTCGGGCGGACCAGGCTACCGGCCCCCCGACCGGGAACCCGCCGAACGCACCGGTCAGCGGCGTCCGCGCCGTCGCTGACCCGGAACCCGCCGGACGACCCGGTCAGCGCCGTCCGAGCCGCCGCTCTCCCCCGGTGCCCGTGCGGTACTCGAGCCCGTAGTGCTGGTACAGCTCCGGCTCGGTCGCGGCGTCGAGCTCGCCGTCGGTGGCGATCGTGGGAGCCTCCTTCACGACCTTCTTCGGGTACGGGACCCGGAGGTGCTTCGGCGCCACGAGCGCGCCCTGCAGCGGCACGAACACGATCTTCTGGAAGCCGACGAGCCCGGTCGTGACGGCGCCGAACGCCGGCTCCGAGGTCGCGGTGTCGTAGTAGATGCTCTCCAGCGTGCCGACCTTGTCGTCGGTCTCGTCGACGACCGGCAGGCCGATCCAGTCCCGGATGTTCGCGGCTTCGAACACGTGTGCCTCCTCGTCGGCGCCGGAGTCTCCGGGCCTTCCGGAGCGACGCTACCGACCGACCGGACGACCGGTCACAGCGACCGCGGACATCCCGCCCGACCGGTCACAGCGACCGCGGACGCCCCGCCTGACCGGTCACGCCGACCGCGGCGCGGTGACGCCGAGCGAGTCGACCGCGTCGAGGACGTCCTGCACGCCGACCGCGAGCAGCGCCGGGTCCGGGTCCTCGGCGAACACGTCGCCGCGGCGGACCGAGGCGTCGGTCAGCACGATGTGCGGCCCCGAGGCGGGCGGACCCCAGGCCTCGGGCGGGGCCGGTCCGAAGACGACGACCGAGGGGATGCCGTACGCGGAGGCGAGGTGCGCGGCGCCCGTGTCCACCGTGACGACGAGTCGCGCGGCGGCGATGACGCCCGCGAACTCCTGCAGCCCCAGGGAGCCGGCCAGGACCGCCTCCGGCGCCAGGCCGGCCGCCTCGGCGACCTCCAGCGACCGGACGACGTCGTCCGCGCCTCCCGTGAGGACCACGTCGAGACCGCGCTCCCGCAGCCCACGCACCACCGCGGCGAAGCGGTCGGTGGGCCAGTGCCGCGCCCCGTGGAAGGCGCCGATGTGCACGACGGCAGCACCGTCCACGGCGGGCGGTGCAGCGGGGCGTGCGATGGTGACCTCGTCCGGGTCGGCCTCGATGCAGTGCCAAACGAGCAGACGGGTCCATCGGTCGCGTTCGTGGACGTCGTGCGCCCACTCGGGGCCGTCGTACCCGTGGTCCGGGTCGTGGTGGCCGATCACGCGGCGGGCACCCAGTGCCGCGACGAGGTCCGAGGACTCCGGACCGGCACCGTGCAGGTTGACCGCGACGTCCACGGTGCCGGCGGCGGCGTGGATCGGGTGGTCGAGGCCGTGCTGGGCGAGGTGCACCTCGACCCCGGGCAGCAGTTCGACCACGGGGGCGAGCCAGGCGGTGGTGGCGAGGGAGATGCGGTGGTCCGGGAAGGCGCGGCGGAGGGCGTGCAGCGCGGGCACGGCGACGAGGACGTCGCCGAGCTTGATGGCGCGGAGCACGAGCAGTTCGGGGCGCCCGTCGGACGGGGGCATGGTGTCGGCGGCGGTCACCCGCCGAACGTACCGGGCGGACCCTGGCGACGTCGGCCCCGTCCGCTGAACGCAGCGACGCGCCGCTCCGGTCACGCCCACACCGGCGGACCGGTACGACTGGAGGATGGCTCTCGCACCGGACCGCGTCATCCGCGGCCTGCTCTTCGACCGTGACGACACCCTCGTGATCGACGTCCCGTACAACGCCGACCCCCACAAGGTCGTCCCGGTCCCCGGTGCACACCGGGCCGTCGAGCGGGCCCGCGCTGCCGGGCTCGCTGTCGGGGTGGTGACGAACCAGTCCGCGATCGCGAAGGGCCTGGCGACCCGCGAGCAGGTCGACGCGACGAACGCGCGGGTGGACGAGCTCGTCGGCCCGTTCGACGTGTGGTGCGTCTGCCCGCACGACGCCGGCAACGGATGCGCGTGCCGGAAGCCCCGCCCGGGCATGGTCCTCGACGCGGCCGAGCGGCTCGGGCTGTCACCGACGGAACTGGTGGTCGTCGGGGACATCGGTGCCGACGTGGGCGCTGCCGCAGCCGCGGGCGCCCAGGGGATCCTCGTGCCGACACCGCGCACCCGGACCGAGGAGGTCGAGGCCGCCGACACCGTCGCGGCGGACCTCGACGAGGCCGTCACGCTCGTGCTCGCCCGCGTCGCGGTGCCGCGGGCGTGAGCGCGGAACGGCAGGGCCCCACGGACGCGTCGGGGGTGGCAGCGGCAGCGGTGCCCGCCGGCCCGCGCGTCCTCGTGGTGCGCCTGGACTCCTTCGGTGACGTCCTCGTCGCCGGCCCGGCGGTGCGCGCCGTCGCCGCCGGTGCCTCGCACGTCACGATGCTCTGCGGCCCCCAGGGCGCCCCCGCCGCCGCGCTCCTGCCCGGCGTCGACCGCGTCCGCGTCTGGGCCGCCCCGTGGGTCACCGAGACCGCACGGCCGATCGACGACGCCGTCCTCGGCGAGTTCCGCGCGCTCGTCACCGAGGAGCGCCCCGACGTCGCGGTCGTCCTGACGTCGTTCCACCAGTCCCCGCTGCCGGTCGCCCTGCTCCTGCGCCTCGCCGGGGTCGCGACGATCACGGGCGCGTCCGTCGACCACCCCGGGTCGCTCCTCGACGTGCGGCTCCGACCGGGCGAGGACCTGCCCGAGGAGATCCCGGAGGCCGAGCGCGCGCTGCGGATCGCCGAGGCGGCCGGGTTCCGGCTGCCGCCGGAGGACGACGGGAGGCTCGCCGTGCGTCGTGACGCCGACCTCCCCGACGAGGTGGCCGGTCTGGACCGCTACGTGGTCGTCCACCCGGGCGCGAGCGTCGAGGCGCGTTCATGGCCGCCGGCGCACCACCGCGCGCTCGTCGCCGCCTACGCCGCGCGCGGGGTCCCCGTGGTCGTCACCGGGTCGCCCGGCGAACGCGACCTCACCGCCGAGGTGGCAGGCGACACCGGCATCGACCTCGGCGGTCGGACGAGCCCGGCCGGCCTCGCCGAGGTGCTCGCGCACGCCGAGGTGGTCGTCGTCGGCAACACCGGCCCGGCGCACCTCGCGGCCGCCGTCGGGGCACCGATCGTCAGCCTGTTCTCCCCCGTCGTGCCCGCCATCAAGTGGGCGCCGTACGCGCCGTTCGTCGAGCTGCTCGGCGACCAGGAGGCGCCGTGCCGCCTCAGCCGGGCCCGCGACTGCCCGGTCCCGGGGCACCCGTGCCTGTCCACGGTCCGCGTCGAAGACGTGCTCGACGCGCACGAACGGCTCCTCGACCGCGTTCAGCGGATGACGGGGAGAAGCCTGCGGCCCGGTTCAGCGGGTCCTGCGTAGCGTGCGCCACTGCTCCTCCTTCTCCTCCTCCCCGGAGGTCCCGGAGGCCGAGGAGCCCGACCACGACCTCGACGGAAGGCCCTGCATGCGGATCCTCGTGTGGCACGTCCACGGCGGCTGGATGGACGCCTTCGTCCGCGGCCAGCACGAGTACCTGATCCCGACCACTCCCGCTCGGGACGCGTGGGGGCTCGGCCGCGGCGGTCGCGACTGGCCGGACTCGGCGATCGAGATCGACCCGGCCGACGTCGCCGAGGCGGAGGTCGACGTCGTCGTGCTGCAGCGCACCGAGGAGCTCGAGGAGGCCCGGCGCCTGCTCGGCGGCCGCGACGTCCCGATCGTGTTCGTCGAGCACAACGCCCCGCGCGTCGACGTACCGAACAGCCTGCACCCCTTCCGCGACCGTGACGACCTGACCATCGCGCACGTGACGCACTGGAACGCGCTGATGTGGGACTGCGGCACGACCCGGACCACGGTGGTCGAGCACGGCGTCGTCGACCCGGGCCCGCTCTACAGCGGCAGCCTGGAGCGCCTCGGCGTGGTCATCAACGAGCCCGTCCGCCGCAACCGCGTCGTCGGGACCGACCTGCTCCCCCGCTTCGCGGCCGTCGCGCCCGTCGACGTCTGGGGCATCGGAACCGAGCGGCTCCCCGAGCTCGGCTTCGGCGAGCGGGTCGTCGCCCGCGGCGACGTGCAGGCCGACCCGATGCACGCCGCGCTCGCCGAACGACGCGCCTACGTGCACCCGAACCGCTGGACCTCCCTCGGCCTCTCGCTCATCGAGGCGATGCACATGGCCATGCCGGTGCTCGTCCTCGCGACGACCGACGCGTCGCGCACCGTGCCCGCCGAGGCCGGCGCGATCGCGACGGACGTCGAGGAGCTGGTGCGCGCCTCCAGGACGCTCCTGGAGGACCCCGACGAAGCGCGACGACGCGGCCTCGTGGCACGGGAGGCGGTGCTCGCGCGGCACGCGCTGGCCCGGTTCACCGCGGACTGGGACGACCTGCTCGACGACGCCGTCAGCCGCGGCGCGCGACGTGACCGGGTGGCGGACGCCGCCCTGGAAGGGAGTGTGCGATGAAGATCGCGATGGTCTCCGAACACGCGAGCCCCCTCGCCGTGCTCGGCGGTGTGGATGCCGGTGGGCAGAACGTGCACGTCGCCGAACTGTCCGGTGCGCTCGCCGACCGCGGCCACCAGGTCACCGTCTACACGCGTCGGGACGACCCGACGCAGCCCGTGCGCGTGATGCTCCGCGAGGGTGTCGAGGTCGTGCACGTCGACGCCGGACCCGCACGGCACGTGCCGAAGGACGAGCTGTTCCCGTACATGGGCACGTTCGCGTCGGTGATGGCCGCGGAGTGGTTCGTCGACCGACCCGACGTCGTGCACGGGCACTTCTGGATGTCCGGGCACGCGGCCCTCGAGGCCGTGCAGCAGGTGCAGGCGCGGACCGGCGGCGTCCGGATCCCGGTCGTGCACACCTTCCACGCGCTCGGCGTGGTGAAGCGTCGCCACCAGGGATCCGCGGACACCAGCCCCGCCGAACGCGAGTGGATCGAACCCGCCGTCGGCCGCAGCGTCGACCAGGTGATCGCGACGTGCTCGGACGAGGCGTTCGAGCTGAAGACGCTCGGCGTCCCGCTGCACAGCATCTCGGTGGTGCCCTGCGGCGTCGACACCGAGCTGTTCCGCCCGGACGGGCCCGTCGAGGAGCGCGGTCGTCCCTTCCGTGTCCTCACCGCGTCGCGACTGGTCCGCCGGAAGGGCGTCGGCACCACGATCGCCGCACTCGCGCAGCTCGTCGACGCCGGCCGCGACGTCGAGCTCGTCGTCGTGGGCGGCGCCGGCACGGCGGGCGCGGACCTGGCGGACGACCCGGAGTACCAGCGCCTCGACACGCTCGCCCGCTCGCTCGGCGTCCGCGACCACGTCACCTTCCGCGGGCAGCTCGGCCAGCACGACATGCCCGCCGTGTACCGCAGCGCCGACGTGGTCGTCTGCGCCCCCTGGTACGAACCGTTCGGGATCGTGCCGCTCGAGGCGATGGCGTGCGGCCGCCCGGTCGTCGCGTCGAGCGTCGGCGGCCTCATCGACACGGTCGTCGAGGACGCCACCGGCCTGCACGTCCCGCCGCGCGACGAGGACGCGGTCGCCGCGGCCGTCGGCGGCCTGCTGGACGACGCCGAGCGCCGCGAGGCCTACGGTCGCGCCGGACGCGCACGCGCGGAGACCCGGTACACGTGGCACAAGGTCGCCGCCGACAGCGAGCGCGTCTACGAGCGGGTGCTCGCGGGCGTCGCCGCACCCGTCGCCCCGGCCGCGTCCGGCACCCCGACGACGCCCACCCGCACCCGTACCACCCGCGCGGCCCGGATCCCCCGCGCCGCACAGCCGGAGAGGAACGCACGATGACCATCGACCAGCAGACCGGGCTCGACGAGGAGACGACCACCGCCAGCGCGCGCGTCGTCGTCGACCACGTGGCGGCCTCCGTGCCGGTGATCGCGTCCCTCGTCGACCACAAGGACCACATCGCGGCCTGGGCGGACGACATCGCCGCCCGGCTCGTCGCCGGACGACGGCTGCTCGCCGCGGGCAACGGCGGCTCGGCCGCCGAGGCGCAGCACCTCACCTCGGAGCTGACCGGTCGGTTCGACGGGGACCGCCCGGCCTACTCGGCGATCTCCCTGCACGCCGAGAGCTCCGCGGTCACCGCCATCGGCAACGACTACGGGTACGACCAGGTGTTCGCCCGCCAGGTGTCGGCACACGCCCGCGCCGGTGACGTCGTCGTGCTGCTGTCGACCAGCGGCAAGAGCCCGAACCTGCTCCGCGCCGCCGAGGCCGCCCGTGCCGTCGGCGCCCGGACGATCGCGATGACCGGCTCGCGGCCGAACCCGCTCGCCGACGCGGTCGACGACGCCATCTGCATCGACGGACCGTCGGCCAACGTGCAGGAGGCGCAGCTCGTCCTCGTGCACGCGCTGTGCCGGGCCATGGAACCCGCCCTCCGTCGCGGCGGGCGCCGATGAGCGCGGACGCCGGTCACGGCGCCGCCGCGCACGGCACCGCTGTCCACGGCACCGCCGCGCGCCGTCTCCGCATCGCCGTCATCGGCGACACGCTGCTCGACGTCGACGTGTCCGGCACGAGCGAACGACTCAGCCCGGACGCCCCGGTCCCCGTCGTCGACGTGCACACCGATGACCGTCGTGCCGGCGGAGCCGGTCTCGTCGCGACCATGCTCGCCAAGGACGGCCACGAGGTCACCCTCGTCACCGTGCTCAGCGACGACGGCCGTGGCGCGGAGATCCGCGACCTCCTGCCCGACGTGCGGGTCGTCGCCGGACCGTCCGGGGCGCCGACCCCGGTGAAGACCCGCGTGCGCGTCGTCGACCACGCCCTCGTCCGCATCGACGAGGGCTGTGCGACCCCGCCGGTCCCCGAGGCCACCGCCGAGATGACCGCCGCGCTCGAGGACGTCGACGCCGTCGTCGTCGCCGACTACGGCCGCGGTGTCGCCGCCGCCGACGCCGTGCGCGACGCGATCGCGCGGGCCGCCGAGCGGATCCCGGTCGTCTGGGACCCGCACCCCAAGGGCGCCGAACCCGTTCCCGGGATCACCGTCGCCACCCCGAACGCCTCGGAGGCGCGCGGCGTCACCGGCCTGAGCGGCCAGGGCGTCCCGTTCGTCACCGGGGCCGCCGCCGCACTCGTCGAGCGCTGGGGCGTCGGCGCCGTCGCCGTCACCCTCGGCGACCGCGGTGCGCTCGTCGCCGACGGCACGGGCAACCGCTTCGTCCCGGCCCCGTCCGTCACCGCCGGCGACCCGTGCGGTGCCGGTGACCGACTCGCCGCGAGCGTCGCCGTCGCCCTGGCGTCCGGAGCGGACGTGACCGAGGCGGTCGACGCCGGCGTCACCGCCGCGTCCGAGTACCTGGCCGCCGGCGGCGTCACCGCGCTGTTCGCCGACGCCGGGCCCGCGCCGCTCACCGTCCCCGGCGCCGACCGCGACGCCATGCGGCTCGTGCACGACGTCCGGAGCGCCGGCGGCACCGTGGTCGCGACCGGCGGGTGCTTCGACCTTCTGCACGCCGGCCACGCCCGGACGCTCTCCGCGGCGCGCGCGCTCGGCGACTGCCTCGTCGTGTGCCTCAACTCCGACGACTCGGTCCGGACGCTCAAGGGCCCGGACCGGCCGATCATGAGCCAGGACGACCGCGTGGAGCTCCTCCTCGCGCTCGACTGCGTCGACGCCGTCGTCGTGTTCGACGAGCAGACCCCGGACGAGGCGCTCCGCCGCTTCCGCCCGGACGTCTGGGCGAAGGGCGGCGACTACACCGCGAGCGAGCTGCCGGAGACGGCGACGCTCGCCGAGTGGGGTGGCCGCGTCGTCACCGTCCCGTTCCACCCGGGTCGTTCCACGACCCGCCTCGCTGCCGCCATCGCGCGCGTCGGCTGACGAGACCCCCTGACGGACGGGAGGCGCGGGGCGGGTCCGCACCGCGCCTCCGGTCCGTCCCCGCGCACTGCCCAGCCGGCACCACCGGCGACCACGCCGGCCCGGTCCGGCACCACGGAAGGAAGTCCATGCCCGTCCCCACCACCCCCATCGGCCGCGTCCTCGTCACCGGCGGCGCCTCGGGTCTCGGCGCGGCGGTCGTCGCCGCCGTCGCCGAGGCCGGCGGCACCCCGATCGTCCTCGACCTGCGCGTCGACGCCGTGCCGGAGGGCACCGACGCCGTCGCGGTCGACGTGACCGACACCGAGGCGACCGAGCGAGCCGTCCGCGAGGCCGCGGAGCGCCACGGCGGCCTCGACGCCGTCGTCACCGCCGCGGGCATCGACACGCCCGCGCCGATCGGCGACATCTCGTCCGGTGCGTGGGAGCGGATCGTCGGCGTCAACCTGCTCGGCACGGCGGCCGTCGTGCGCGCGGCGCTGCCGGCGCTCGAGGCCACGCACGGGCGCGTCGTGACGATCTCGTCGTCGCTCGCCCTCCGCGGCGTGGGCGACGGCACCGCGTACTCGGCGTCGAAGTTCGGCGTGCGCGGGTTCTCGCAGGCCCTCGCGGCCGAGACCGCCGGGCGCATCGGCGTGACGAACATCATCCCGGCGGGCATGCGGACCGCGTTCTTCGAGGGTCGGACGGAGCAGTACAAGCCGGGTCCGGACGCGCAGCTCATCGAGCCGGAGTACGTCGCGAACTCGATCATGTTCGCGCTGTCGCAGCCGGCCGGGTGCGAGATCCGAGAGCTGTCGATCATGCCGGCGACGGAGCCCAGCTGGCCGTAGGGGCTGCTGTCCGCCGCGCTCGCGCGGTGCGCTGGAGGCGCGGTGCCCGCGGGCACCGCGCCTCCAGCGCGTCCGGGCAGGTCCCGCCGGGCACGTCCCGCCGAGCGGGTCCCGCCGAGCGGGCACGATCCGTCACGCTCACCCGAGCCGGACGGCGTGTCCTGAACGTCCGGTGACACGCACGCGGCGTCTCCTGCCCGCTCGGCGCGGACGATGACGATGATCGGACCCGCCCGGCCGTTGCCCACCGAGCGTGGCCGATACGTCACGCTCACGGCACCCGGACGGCGTGTCCTGCCCGCTCGGTGACACGCATGCGGCGCGTCTTGCCCGCTCGACGCGGCAGGTGCCCGCTCGGCGCGGGCACGCGCGGCCGACTAGCGGACGGCCGGGACCGCCCGAGCCGGCAGCGTCGCGGCGAGGTCGGCGACGTCCGCCAGCACTGGCTCGGGCAGCACCTCGTCGACGTACGACGGGTCGTGCGCGCAGCGCTCGGCGGTCCACCCGACCTGGGTGACGTCGACGCCGCACACCGGGCACCGCGTCACGAAGGACAGGTGCACCCGGTGCCGCCCGCGGTCGAACGGCCCGGCGTTGACCACGTTCCCGAACCAGAACACCCCGACCGTGGGGGTGCCCACCGCGACGGCGAGGTGTCGCGGCCCGGAGTCGTCGCCCACCAGCACGTCCGCCGCGGCGAGGACGGCCGGGAGCTCGGCGAGGGGCAGTGCGTCGGTCAGGTCGTGCACGCGGTCGACGAACGCGGACGGCAGCGCGGACCGGATCGCGCGGGCAGCGGGGACGTCGCTCGCGTCACCGACGAGCACCACGTCGTCGCCGGCCTCGAGTCGGGCGAGGGCGACGGCGGCGAACCGTTCCGGGCTCCACCGTCGTCGCGGGTCGGTCGCACCGGGGTGGATCGCGAGCAGTCGACCGGAGACGCCGAGCCGCTCGCGGACCGCGGCCCGCTCGTCGTCGCCGACGACGATCCGGGGGTCGAGGGTCACGGGGGCGGCCCCGGCGAGCGAGACGACCTCGAGCGCCCGGACCACCTCGTGCTGGTAGTAGACGTAGCGCACCCAGCGCTCCAGGACCTCGGCGTCCTCGGTGGCGGTTCCGACGGTGTGTCGGGCGCCGAGCCGGAGCAGGAACGGGTTCGAGTTGCGACCGCCGCCGTGCAGCTGCACCGCGAGGTCGAACCGTCCCGCGAGCCGGGCGAAGAAGTCCTCCTCGGACGGTGCGTCGTCGCCGGCGTCACGGACCCCGGGGACGACGGGCAGCTCCTCGAAGGCGTGCACGGCGTCCGTTCGACCGCGCAGGACGGCCGGGGCGGAAGGCCCACCGAGCAGGGTGATGCGGGCGTCGGGGTAGGCGGCGGCGAGGGCCTCGAAGGCGGGGACCGCGAACATCAGGTCGCCCAGTCCCCCGCCGCGGAGCACCGCGATCTCCCGCACGTCGTCGAACCGTTCTCCGCCCACACCGATCTGCTGCACACTCCACGTCTACCGGGTGCGTCGGGGGCGGGGCACAGGCCGGGGTACGGAAGGTCACGGAGCGCGAAGCCGGACGCGTGCTCAGGCGCGAGGGAGCAGCGTTCGACTCCCGGCCACCACCGTTCGACCCCGCCGTCCCGGAAGGACCCCATGACGCTCGAAGCCCCGCGCCCCACCGACACCGACGTGCAGCGAGACACCGCCGACGTCATCACGGTCACGAACCCGGTCGACGGCTCGATCGCGTCGACGGTGCGGCGCGCGTCCGAGGAGGACGTCCGGAACGCGGTCGCGCGCGCCCGCGCCGCCGCGCCCGCGTGGGCACGGACGGCACCGGCGGAGCGCGGTGCCCTGCTCCACGCCGCAGCCGCGAACCTGCGCGCGCACGCGCAGGAGCTGGCCGACCTGAACACCCGCGAGACCGGCAAGGTGCCCGGCGACGCCCTCGGCGGGGTCGAGGCCGGCATCGGCACGCTCGTGCAGTACGCGGAGCTCGGTCCGGTCCACCGCGGCGAGGCCCTGCGCGGACAGTTCGGTGCCGCTGACTGGTCGCTGCCGCACCCGCGCGGCGTCGTGCTCGCCCTGACCCCGTGGAACGACCCGGTGGCCGTCGCGTGCGGGATCCTCGGTGCCGCGATCGTCACCGGCAACACCGTGGTGCACAAGGGCAGCGAGCGCTCCCCCGCCACCATCGCCCGGCTGAACGCCCTGCTCGCCGAGGTCCTGCCGGACGGCGTCCTCGTCGGGGTCGACGGCGACGGGGCCACCGGTGAGCTGCTCCTCGCACAGGAGGGCATCGACGTCTACGCGCACGTCGGTTCCACCGCGACCGGCGACCGGCTGACCGAGGTCGCCGCGTCGACCCGTGCCCACGTCATCCGTGAGAACGGCGGCAACGACCCCGTGATCGTCGACACCGATGTCGACCCGGAGTGGGCCGCCGCGCAGGTCGCCCTCGGCGCGTTCGCCAACACCGGCCAGATCTGCACGAGCGTCGAGCGCGTCTACGTGCACCGCGACGTCGCCGAGCCCTTCGTCGCCGCCCTCGTCGCCGAGGCCGAGCGCCGGACCGCGTCCGACGCCGCGCAGTACGGCCCGCTCGTGGACGACCGGCTCCGCACACTCGTGCAGGCGCACGTCGACGACGCGGTCGCACAGGGAGCGACGGTCCGGACCGGCGGGGTCACCCCGGGTGGCCTGGGCAGCTTCTACCCGGCGACGGTGCTCACCGACTGCACGGACGACATGCTCGTCCTCACCGAGGAGACCTTCGGGCCGATCGCCCCGGTGCGGGTCGTGGACGACTTCGACGAGGGTGTCCGACTCGCCGCCCAGGACCGCTACGGCCTCGCCGCCACCGTGCTGACGAACGACACCGGCCGCGCGCTCCGAGCCGCCGCCGAGCTGCCCGTCGGCACCGTCAAGGTGAACGCGGTCTTCGGTGGTGCTCCGGGCGGCAGCGCCCAGCCGCGTGGTGCCTCGGGCGCCGGCTTCGGCTACGGTCCGCACCTGCTCGACGAGATGACGACCACGACGGTCGTCCACCTCGAGGCCGCCCCGCCGGCACCGAGCGCCGCCACCGCGGCGCCCGGCGCGGCGACGGCCGAGCCCCACGCCCTGACGCCCGAGACGCCCGAGACGCGCGACACCACCGGGAGCACCCGATGACCGCCGACGTCCGGATGGTGCGCGACCTCGTCGCGACCGTCGACGACCGCGAGCCCCTCGTCGTCGTCATCGGCGACGTCATCCTCGACCGCTGGACGGTGGGCGAGGCCGAGCGGCTGTCGCGCGAGGCCGCCGCGCCCGTCGTCCGCGTCACCGAGACCGTCTCGGTCCCCGGCGGCGCCGCCAACACCGCCGTGAACGCGCGCGCCCTCGGTGCCCGCGTCCGCATGGTCGGGCTGATCGGCGACGACGAGGCCGGGGCCGTCCTGCGACAGCGACTCGAGGCGGCGGGGGTCGACACGACGTTCCTCGTCGAGGTCCCCGGCGCACGCACGACCTCGAAGTCGCGCGTGGTCGGCGGCGACCGCGTCGTCGTCCGCGTCGACGAGCTCGCCGAGTCGCCGACCGCCGAGCACGGCGCGCTGCTCGCCGACGCCGTCGCGCGGGCGGTCCGCTGTGCCGACGCCGCCGTCGTGTGCGACTACGGGCTCGGCGTCCGACCGGAGGACGTCGTCCCGATGCTCGACCGCGACCGCCCGGGTGCGGTCGTCGTCGACGCGCACGACCTCACGCGCTGGGCCGGACTGCACCCCGACCTCGTCACGCCGAACGCCGGCGAGACCGTGGCGCTGCTGAGCAGCGGTGCGACCGCGCAGCAGGCCGCCCGCGTGAAGCAGATCGTGACGGGTCCGGACCGGGTCGCCGCGGTGCTCGACGCCCGCGCCGACGTCCTGGCCCGCTCCGGTGCCCGTGCGGCCGTGGTGACCCTCGACCGCGACGGCACCGTCCTGCTCGAACCGGGGGCCGTCGGCGACGACCACCACCGCACACGCGCGATCCCGGCCTCGGAGCAGCAGGCCTCCGGCGCGGGCGACACCTTCTGCGCCGCCGCGACGGTCGCCCTCGCCGTCGGCGCGCCGCTGCGCACCGCGGTCGGGGTCGCCCAGGCCGCCGCCGACGTGGTCGTGCGTGAGGCCGGCACCTCGGTCTGCTCGGCAGCCGCGCTCCTCGAGTCGGTGACCGCTCCCGCCGCGACGGTGGTCGACCACGACGAACTCGCCGAGGCCGTCCGCCGCGCCCGTGACGCCGGTCGCCGCGTCGTCTTCACGAACGGCTGCTTCGACGTCGTCCACCGCGGGCACACGACGTACCTGCGGCAGGCGCGTGACCTCGGCGACCTGCTCGTGGTCGCGCTCAACGACGACGACTCCGTCCGTCGGCTGAAGGGTCCGGAGCGGCCGATCAACCCCGCCGAGGACCGCGCGGGCGTGCTCGCGGCGCTCGCCTGCGTCGACCTCGTGACCGTGTTCGCCACGGACACCCCGATCCCCCTCATCGAGCGGATCCAGCCCGAGGTCTACGTGAAGGGCGGCGACTACTCCCCCGAGATGCTCAGCGAGACCGAGGTCGTGCGCGCCTACGGCGGCGAGGTCGTCATGGTCGACTACGTGCCCGAGCACTCCACCAGCGCCGTGGTGCGTCGCATCCGCGAGGCCGCAGCACGGACCGAGCCCGACCCGGCATCGTGACCGCGCGCTGGTCGGGCTCCTGGGCGGCGCCCCGCGCGAGCGGGCCGGCCGCCGAAGTCGACGTCCTCGTCCCCACCGTCGGCCGTCCGGCCGAACTGGCGACGACGCTCGCCGGCCTGGCCGCGCAGACCGACGTCGACCTGCGCCTGGTCCTCAGCGACCAGTCCGTGGGTTCCGACGCCGCCACCGAGCCGGCGGTCGCCGCCATGCTCCGCGTCCTGGAGGCGCAGGGCAGGTCCGTCACGGTCCTCGCCCATCCGGAACGGCGTGGCCTGGCAGAGCACCGGCAGTTCCTGCTGGAGCACGCCGAGGCCCCCGCCGTGCTCTTCCTCGACGACGACGTCTGGCTCGAACCGGGCTCGATCGCGCGGATGCTCGACGCCCTCCGCCGGCTCGGCTGCGGCTTCGTCGGCAGCGCCGTCCAGGGCCTGTCCTACCTCGCCGACCGCCGGCCGGCGGAGACCGCGGTCTTCGAGCCGTGGGACGGCCCCGTCGTCCCCGAGGTGGTCCGCCGCGGCACGCCCGCGTTCGACCGGCTGTCGCTGCACAACGCGGCGAACCCGGCGCACGTCGCCGCCGGACTCGACGTGGAACCCGGCGCCTGGGTGCCGTACCGCGTCGCCTGGGTCGGGGCCTGCGTGCTCTACGACCGGGCGGCGCTCGAAGCGGTCGGCGGCTTCCGGTTCTGGGACCTGCTCCCGCCGCAGCACTCCGGCGAGGACGTCGTCGCGCAGTGGCGCGTCATGGAGCGGTTCGGCGGCGCGGGCATCATGCCGTCCGGGGCCGTCCACCTCGAGGCGCCGACGACCGTCACCGACCGACGGGTGGACGCGCCGGACGTGCTGTTCGACCGCCACGAGGTCATACCCCGGTAGGGGGCGGTCGACCCCGCGGTGGGATGGCAGCGGCACGCTCCGTCCGTAGCGTCGGTCTCGTCGACGAACGTCGTCGGCGGAGGGAGCGCACCGTGTTCGACCAGATCACCCCGTTCGTCGTGGACCTGGCGGCGAGTCCGCTCGTGTACGTCGTGCTCTTCGCGCTCTGCCTGCTCGACGGCTTCTTCCCGCCGGTACCGAGCGAGACGGCCCTCGTCGCGGTCGCCGCGGTCGCCGCGACCTCCGGTCAGCCGGTCCTCCTGGGCGTGCTCGCCGCCGCAGCGGCCGGCGCCGTCGCTGGCGACTCGGTCGCCTACTGGATCGGCCGACGCATCGGTCTCGCCCGGATGGCCTCGTCGAGACGGCCGAGGATCGCGGCGGCGTTCGCCTTCGCCGAGCGGCAGATGCAGCGTCGTCCCGCCAGCCTCATCCTCGTCGGTCGGTACATCCCCGTGGGGCGGGTCGCGGTGAACACGACCGCGGGTGCCACGCGCCTGCCCTACCGGCGGTTCCTCGGCATCAGCGCCCTCGCCGGCGGCGCATGGGCGGCCACCTCGGTCGGGATCGCCCTCGCGACGTCGTCGGTCCTGCACGAGCCGGTCGTCGCGGCCCTCGTGTCGATGATGGTCGCGATCGTGCTCGGCGTCGTCGTGGACCGGGTCGTCGGTACCATCGGGCGCAGGCGCGACGCCGCAGCCGTCCGTCGCGCCGCAGCCGCCGAGCGACCGGGCGGGACCGTCCGACCCGGCACGACCCCGACGCGCAGCCCGCGCACCGTCCGCACCCCCGCGCCGACCGGAGAGACCGCCCGACCGTGACACCCGACCACCCGACCACGACCCGCCGTCGACGGCCCTGGTCGACGCGACGCGAGTGGGCGACGTGGCCGGTCGTCGTCGCCCGCCTGGTCCTCGTCGTCGTCGCCGGCACGCTCTTCGCCGTCGCCGCCCCGGTCACCGCCGTCGTGTACGACGTCCCGGTACCGCTCGCGCTCCTCGTGACCGCCGTGCTCTCCGTCTCGCTCGGTCTGACCCCCGTCCTGCCCCGGACGGCCTCGGCCGTGCACCTCGTCGCGGTCGCCGCGCTCGGGCTCCTCACCGCCGGCGGCGACGTGGCGCCGTGGCCGCTGCCCGTGACCGCGATCATCGGCCTCGGCGCGCTCGTGGTCGTCCTCGGTGTCCGCACCGACTGGCGGATCACCGCCGCGGTGTGGACGGCTGCGACCGTCGTCACCCTCGCGCTCGTCGCCGTCGTCCCGGCCCGGTGGGAGCCGGCGGACGTGTGGGCGTCCACCTTCGTGGTCTCCGCCGGGTCGACGCTGCTGCTGGCCGGCGCAGCGGTCGCGATCGGGCAGCGTCGAGCCGTCCGCGTCGAGCTCGCCGAGGCACGCCGCGACGCGGAACTGGAGCAGGCGCGGCGCCGCAGCGTCGAGGAACGTGCCCGGATCGCCCGCGAGCTCCACGACGTCGTCGCACACAGCATGTCCGTCGTGCACATGCAGGCGGAGTCCGCGCCCTACCGGCTCGCCGGGTTGCCGCCTGATGCACGTGCTGAGTTCGCCGCGATCGCCGGGACCTCCCGGACGGCCCTGCGTGAGATGCGGCAGCTCCTCGGCACGCTCCGCGGCGAGGCGGACGCCGAACGTGCGCCGCAGCCGCGGCTCGTGGACCTGCCCGACCTCGTCGCGCGCACGCGCTCCGCCGGCATCCCGGTGAGCCTGTCGCTCGACGCCGGTGACGACGACGCCGACCGGCTCGCGCAGCTCACCGCGTACCGGGTCGTGCAGGAGGCGCTCGGCAACGTGGCCCGGCACGCGCCCGGCGCGGAGACGGTCGTGACGGTCGCCAGGCGCGGGGTCGCCCTCGTGGTCGAGGTCGCCAACGCGGCACCGCCGTCCGGCGCACTCGCCGCCGTCCCGCCGGACGACGGTGGCTTCGGACTGGCGGGCATGCGCGAGCGCGTCGCCGCGCTCCGCGGCACGATCGAGCACGGCCCGGCCCCGGACGGCGGCTTCCGCGTCACGGTCGCGCTGCCCACGGCCGGGCCGACGGCGCCGCCGGCGGTCCCCACGCGCACCACGCGACCCGACGGAGGAGACCGATGACGGCTGTGGTGGTGGTCGACGACCAGCAGATGTTCCGCATGGGACTGCGGGCGATCCTCCAGGCCCAGGACGACCTCGACGTCGTCGGCGAGGCGGCGGACGGAGCCGAGGCGGTGTCGGTCGTGCTGCGCGAGCAGCCCGACGTCGTGCTGATGGACGTGCGCATGCCCCACCTCGACGGGATCGAGGCGACCCGCCGGATCACGGCGGCGCCTGCCGACCGACCCGTCCGGATCGTGATGCTCACGACCTTCGACGTCGACGACTACGTGTTCGACGCGCTCCGCGCCGGTGCCAGCGGCTTCCTGCTCAAGGACGCCAGTGCCGAGGAGCTCGTCGCCGCGGTGCGGACCGTCGCGGCCGGCGAGGCCCTGCTCGCGCCCCGCGTGACCCGGCACCTCGTCGAGGCGTTCGTCGCCGCCCCGCCGCCGACCGCCCCGCGTACCGAGGTGCTCGACGCACTGACCGAGCGGGAACGTGACGTGTTCCTGCTCGTCGCCCGCGGACGGTCCAACGGCGAGATCGCCGCCGAGCTCTTCATCGCCGAACAGACCGTGAAGACGCACGTCGGTCGGATCCTGGCGAAGCTGCAGCTCCGGGACCGGGTGCACGCGGTCGTGCTCGCACACGAGAGCGGCCTCGTCCCGCCGTCGCGGTGACGAGGCCGTCCGGGCCGCGGTCGACTCGAGCGAGGGTCGTCGCGGGCGACGGGGGCCCTCGGAGGGCCCGGACGTCGCCGACCGCAGCGCACCGAGCGTCGGTACGCTGACGACAGCGCGGACCACGAGCGGTCCCGCACCCACCCGCAGGGACCGACACGAGGAGCACCGATGGCGACCTTCACGAGGGGGTTCGGCGGTCGACGCGACGACCGCGACGACGCCCGCATCCCGCCCGGCCAGACCCTGGTCCGCGACTGGCCGGTGCTCTCCGCCGGGGCGACGCCCGACCTCGACACAGCCGATTGGACGTTCTCGATCCGCACCGAGTCCGGCCTGCACGAGTGGACGTGGGACGAGGTGCAGGCACTCGGCGTCGAGGACGTCACGGTCGACATCCACTGCGTGACGCACTGGACGAAGCTGGACATGCCCTGGCGCGGGGTTCCGCTCGACAAGCTGTTCGCCGACGTCGAGACCTCGTACGAGTACTGCATGGTGCACAGCCACGGCGGCTACACGACCAACGTCCCGCTCGACGAACTCCTCGACGGCAAGGCGTGGATCGCGTTCGAGGCCGACGGCGAGCCGCTCGACCCCGAGCACGGCGGCCCCGCCCGACTGCTCGTTCCCGGCCTGTACTTCTGGAAGAGCGCGAAGTGGGTGCGCGGCATCGTCATGCAGGCCGACGACGAGCCCGGCTTCTGGGAGAACGCGGGCTACAACATGCACGGCGACCCGTGGAAGGAGGAGCGGTACTGGTGAGCGGTCCCGCCCCCGTCCCCACCGGCGTCGGCCTGGAGGCGCGCCCCGCCACCGCCGCACCGGCTCCCGTCCGGCGTCGGCCGGCCTGGCACGCCGCGACGGTCGCGTCGGTCGCCCCGGAGACGCCCGACGCGCGCCGCATCGTCCTCGACGTCCCGACCTGGCCCGGTAACGACGCCGGGCAGCACCTCGACCTGCGCCTCACCGCCGAGGACGGCTACCAGGCGTCCCGCTCGTACTCGATCGCGTCGTCCGGCGACGGCTCGCGCGTGACGCTGGCCGTCGACCGGGTCGAGGGCGGCGAGGTCTCGCCGTTCCTGGTCGACGCGGTCGAGGTCGGCGACGCCGTCGAGGTGCACGGCCCGCTCGGCGGGTGGTTCGTCTGGCGTCCGGACGGCTCCGGACGCCCCGTGCAGCTCATCGCCGGCGGTTCCGGGATCGTGCCGCTGGCCGCGATCGCCGGAGCGCACGCGGACGCCGGCGACGCCTCGCCCTTCCGGTTGGTGTACGCGGTCCGCACGCCCGCCGACGTCTTCTTCCGGCCCGAGCTCGAGCGTGCCGTGGCCGCGGACGCGCCGCTCGAGGTGACGACCGTGTACAGCCGAGTCGCTCCGCCGGACGCGACCGTGCCGGCGGGGCGCCTCACCCGGGAGCGCCTCGCCGAGGCCGTGTTCCCGCCCGACGCCGGCGCCCTCGTCTACGTGTGCGGGTCGACGCCCTTCGTCGAGCAGGTCCTGCGCTGGCTCGGCGAGCTGGGGCACGACCTCACGGACGTCCGAGCGGAACGGTTCGGGGGTGCGTGATGACCGTGGTCGACGGCAACGCCCTCGCCGGGGTCCTCACCGACCTGCTCGGTGACGAACCCACGACGACCCTGCTCCGGTGCGCCGGCTGCGGGACGCTCGGTGCGCTGGGCCGGACGCGCGTGCACATGTCGCCCATGGGTTCCGTGGCACGCTGCCGCGACTGCGACGCCGTCCTGGTCACCGTGGTGGACGGCGGCGGCCGTCGCTGGATCGGACTCCCGGGTGCCCGGGTCGTCACCACTTCCGTCGTCTGACCCATCCGATCGGGCGGGCTCTCCGGATGTCCTCTCGGAGCGCGGGACCACCCATCCCGCGCCCGCGGGGCAGTGCAGCCCCTGCGCCCGGTGTGCGCGGGGACCCGAAGCCTGCGCACCCCGGGCGCGCCGACGACCGACCGGCCCGGCACGTGCTCGACGGAGCGCGAGAACGACGAAGGCCCCGGTCGAGTGACCGGGGCCTGCTGTCCGAGCGGATGACGAGATTCGAACTCGCGACCCTCACCTTGGCAAGGTGATGCGCTACCACTGCGCCACATCCGCGTACGAGACCAGCCTACCAGGCTCCGGGGGTTTGATCGGACCATGAGCTACGTCCACGACAACCCCGGCGGCACCGAGGCGCACGGCGTCGACCTGATCGACGGCGACGACCCGGCGGTCCGCATCCTGGTGCACGGCGACCTGCCGACGACCATCGAGCACGAGGGCCGGACCTGGCTCGCGTCGGGCGAATCGCATGACGACGGAGACCCGTCGGCTCCCCCGATCGCGATCTACCGGCCCGTCTGAGCGGTCCCCAGAGCACGCCGGGGCGCACGGTCGTCGGGCCGACCGCCGTCCCGACGTGCTCAGCCCTTCCAGACGGAGGCCGCCCCTGCCTCCCCGATGACCACGACCTCGACGAGCGAGACGACACCGACCGCGACCAGCAGCACGGGACCGACCAGCCCGACCGCTCGGACGACTCCGCGACTCGTCACCCGGTCGCGAGCGAGCCGGTGCCAGCCCCACCAGAGCACGAGCAGCGCGAACACCGCGACCGACCAGGGCAGCAGGCCGTCCGCGAGCTCGGTGTGCCGCTCCAGCAACGCGGTCTCCCGCTCACGGTGTTCCAGCCACTCCCCCGAGCTCGTCGCCAGCGGGACGGAGACGAGTGCGACGAGTCCGATCAGCGGTGCCCCCAGCGACAGCCACCGGCGCGCGGTCGGCCACACGGCCACGACGACCGCGGTCAGGGCGGCGACGGGCACCGCGACGGTCGTGAGGTGCACGAAGAGGGGGTGGAGCGGGATCCCGTCGAACTGCCAGCGCATGACGCCCTTCCTGGTCACCGCCGACCGGTCCGACGACGTCTGCTCAGACAAGCGCCTGCGCCGCGTCGGCGTCGCCCGACCAGCCGTTCGACGCACTCGGAATTCACTCGAGACCTCACACGCGAGCCGACGCGGCGTGCGCGTCGACCCGGTCGCCGGGCGACGCGGCAGGATGGCGGAGAGGAGGTCGGCGATGGGCAACATCCTGGTGGTGGAGGACGACCCCGACATGGGCGCACTCGTCGCCGCGGGGCTGCGCGCCGAGGGACACACCGTGACGCTCGTCACCGACGGGGTCGAGGCGCTCGTCCGCGCCCGGGCGGAGGACTTCGACGCGGCCGCGATCGACGTCATGCTGCCGGAGATGACCGGGTTCGAGGTGTGCCGACGGCTGCGGCAGATGGGCCAGGACCTCCCGGTCGTGCTCGTGACCGCCCGCGACGCCGTCGACGACCGGGTCTTCGGCCTCGACTCCGGGGCGGACGACTACCTCACGAAGCCGTTCGCGATCGCGGAGCTCAACGCCCGGCTGCGCGCCCACCTCCGACGCCGCGCCGCGGGGACCCCGACGGTGGTGCGTGCCGGCTCGGTGCGGCTGGACACCGTCGCGGTGCGGGCGACCGTCCGTGGTCGAGACCTGCCGCTCAGCGTCAAGGAGTTCTCGCTGCTCCGCTTCCTCCTCCAGGGCGCGCCGGAGCCCCGCACCCGGGCATCGGTGCTCGAGGACGTCTGGGGAAGCAGCGCGCACTTCGACCCGACCATCGTCGACCAGTACGTCAGCTACGTGCGGAAGAAGCTGCAGGCCGCGGGCGCCGACGTGGGCATCCGCACGGTCCGCGGGGTCGGCTACGCCGCCGAGGTGACCCCGTCGTGACGCTCCGGCCGGGCCGGTTGCGCATCCGGACCCGGATCACGCTCGGGAGCGTGCTCGTCGCCCTCGTGGTCCTGGTCGGGGCGTCCGTGGCGCTGCACGTGCAGTTCACGCACGCGATCGCGGCGACGGACCGGTCGCTCGCCGCGGGGGACGTCGCTCCGTTCGTGCAGGACCTCCGGCAGGACCCCGACGAGGTGCCCGACCGTCCGTCCGAGGGCGCCCTCGTCGGGGTCCGGGCGCGGGACGGACGGTGGATCGTCGACACGCTGCCCGGAGCGGTGCGGCGCGCGCTGCCGACCGCCGCACGTGCCGAGGACGACGCAGGCCGCGACGACACGATCGTGGTCCGCGACGGGGACGAGCGCTGGACGGTCGTCGGCGAACGGGTGGCCGACGTCGACGTGTGGGCGGCGCGGGACGCGCGTGCCGGTGCGGAGACCCTGCGTCGCATCGACCGGACGCTCGTCGTCGGCGCCCTGCTCGCCGCCCTCGCCTTCGCGGGCACCGCCTGGCTGCTCACCGGCGCCGCGCTCCGACCGGTGCAGCGCATGCAGCGGACCGCCGACACCCTCGGCACGGACGGCGACGGGCACCTGCCGGTCGGGCCGGTCGAGGACGAGCTCGCCGCCCTCGCCCGGACGCTGAACCGGTTCGTCGACCGGCAGCGCGAGGACGCCGCCCGGGGGCGCCGGATGGTGTCCGACGCGAGCCACGAACTGCGCACCCCGTTGGCCGCCCTCACCGCCCGACTCGAGCTCGCGCACCGCCACCGTGGCGACGCAGTGGCCCTCGAGGCCGAGCTCACCGCCGCCGAGCGGGACACCGCGCGGCTCGCGGCACTCGCGACCTCGCTGCTCGAACTGACCCGCCTCGACGACGCACCGACCGACTCGGAGCGGGCGACGGTCGCCGAGCTCGTCACCGAGGTGATGGCCGCCGTCGACCGCATCCGCTCGCTGCCGGAGGCAGCCGGACGAGACGTCGACCTGCAGACCACGGTCACGGACGACACCGTCGAGCTCCCGATCGGCGTTCCTGCGTTCGCGCGCATCGTCGACAACCTCGCGGCCAACGCCGTCGCCGCGACCGGCCCGGGCGGCGCCGTCCGGCTCACGTTCGACCAACGAGACCGGGAGGTCGTGCTCATCGTGACCGACGAAGGCGCGGGCGTTCCCGAGGGCTTCCTGCCCCGTGCCTTCGAGCGCTTCGCCCGCGCCGACCCGTCGCGCCGCAGTGTGCTCGGCAGCAGCGGACTCGGACTGGCGCTCGTCCGGGGCACCGCCGAGCGCGCCGGTGGGTCCGCCACGCTCCGCAACCGGGCCGACGGGCACGGCGCGGTCGCCGAGGTCCGGCTCCCGGCGTCGCTGGCTCCCCACGCGGCAGAACGCTCGAGATCTCGAACGGAACACTCGTCGCGCTCCGAGCACCGCCCAAGCAGCCGCCTCGACGCTGGAGGCCACCCGGACCCCAGCTGAACAGGACAGGTCATGATCGAGACCGCTCGCCCGGCACCACGACCGCCCGCGCTGCCGACGGCTCCTGCGGTGGAGTCCCTGCCCACGGCCGCACGACGACGAGCCCGCGCCACCCGCCGACGGCTCGTCGGTGCGGACCTCCTCGGCGTCGTCACCTGGACCTCCGCCGCGGTCGCCGTCGCGCTCTGGTTCGTCACGCCGGGATCGCACCACGTGCAGGGTGCCGGTGGCTGGCTCACCGCCGCGGGCATCGTCGCCGGGCTGGTCGGGACCGACCTCGTGCTCGTCATGCTCGTGCTCGCCGCACGGGTCCCGGTGATCGACCGGCTCGTGGGACAGGACCGCGCGATCGAACAGCACCGGGCGCTCGGCAAGCCGGTGCTGTCCCTGCTGCTCGCGCACGGGGTGCTCCTGACCCTCGGGTACGGCGCGAGCGACCGGACGACCCTGTTCGCCACCACCGTGTCGCTGTTCGGCACGCCGGACGTGCCGCTCGCGTACATCGCGCTGGGGCTCTTCGTCGCGGTCGTCGTCACCTCGCTCGTCGCCGTCCGGAAGCGCCTGCCGTACGAGGCCTGGCACGTCGTGCACCTGCTCAGCTACGCGGCCGTGCTCGTCGCCGTCCCGCACATGCTCAACGTCGGCAGCGTCCTCGGTGCGGGCACCTGGCAGCGGGCGTACTGGATCGCGTCGTACGTCGCCGCGTTCGGCCTCGTCGTCGGGTACCGGTTCGTCGCGCCCGTCGTCGTCAGTCTGCGGCACCGGATCCGCGTCGTCGACGTCGAGCCGATCGCTCCCGAGGTGGTGTCGATCCACCTCAGCGGCCGTGACCTCGACCGCCTCGGCGTCCGCGGCGGGCAGTGGGGCGTGTGGCGCTTCTGGACCGGCAGCACCTGGTGGCACGCGCATCCGGTCTCGTTCTCGGCCGTCCCGACCTCCGACCGCGCCCGCATCACCGTGCGTGAGCTCGGCGCCGGGTCCGCTCGGCTCGGACGGATCCGCCCCGGCGCCGCCGTGTCACTGGAGGGCCCCTACGGGCTGTTCACCACCGCAGCGCGCTCGGCGCCGCACCTCGCGCTCGTCGCGTCGGGCATCGGGATCACCCCCGTCCGCGCGCTCCTCGAGGACACCGACCTCCGCCCCGGCGAGGCGACGGTCCTGCTCCGCGGCTCGGACGCCGATCAGCAGTACCTCTGGCACGAGACCGCCGACCTCGCCGCCCGCACCGGGAGTCGGCTGTACGCCATGGTCGGACCCCGTGCCCGATCGGTCACGAGCTGGATGCCCGAGGACGACGTCCAGCGGGGCGTCACCCTCCGGTCGGTGTTCCCCGACCTGCTCGACAGCGACCTCTACGTCTGTGGACCACCGGCGTGGTCGGACCTCGTGGTGCGGGACGCCCGGCTCGCCGGGGTCCCCGAGCACCGCATCCACCAGGAACGGTTCGGCTCGTGAGGGCCCGTGCGGTCGTCGCGGGCGTGCTCTCGTCCGCCGCGGTCCTCGTGATCGCCTGGCAGGTCGGCGGCCAGCCGACCACCACCCTGCCGTCCACCTCGACCGGGACCGCCGGCACGGCCGGTACCGGGTCCGCCGCCGGTACCGACGGAACCAGCACCGGCGGAACCGGCACCGGCGGCTCGACCGGCACCGAGGGGTCGACCGGCACCGACGGTTCCGCGAGCAGCGGGTCGGGCGGGAGCAGCGCCTCCAGTCCGACCAGCCGGGAGGACGGGACCTACACCGGCACGGTCGCCCAGACGCAGTACGGGCCGGTCGAGGTGCGGATCACGGTCAGCGGCGGGCAGCTCACCGACGTCGAGGCCGTGCAGCTCACCGACCGCGACGGCCGCTCGGTCGCGATCAGCCAGCAAGCCGCGCCGATCCTCCGCCAGGAGGCGCTGCAGGCGCAGTCCGCGTCCGTCCAGGCGGTCAGCGGTGCCACCTACACGAGCGAGGGGTACGTGACCTCGCTGCAGTCCGCCCTCGACCAGGCCGCGTCGTGAGCGCCCGCACGGTCGCGACGATGGGGACCGTCGTCTCGCTCCGCGGCGCTGACGAAGCGGCCGTCCGCGAGGTGTCGCGTGTCTTCGCCGCCTACGACCGCACGTACAGCCTGTGGGACGCGGCATCGCCCCTCAGGGCGGTCGCCCGGGGCGACCTCCGCCTCGCCGACACGCCCGAGGAGGTCCGCGAGACCTACGCACTCGCCCTCGAGTGGCGTGACCGCACCGGCGGGGCGTTCACCCCGCACCGCCCCGACGGGGTCGTCGACCTCTCCGGGCTGGTCAAGGCCCTCGCCGCTCGCGACGCCGGCGCGGTCCTCGACCGGTCCGCGCCGACCGGGTCGTGGCTCCTCGACGCCGGCGGCGACGTGCTGGTCCGGGGTGGGTGCGTCGGCGGGCCGTGGACCGTGGGCATCGTGGACCCGGACGACCGGGAGGCGCTCATCGCCGTGGTCCCGCTGGCCCACCCCCGGCGGGCGGTCGCCACGTCGGGCACCGCAGAGCGCGGCGAGCACGTGTGGCGGCGGGCGGCACCCGCCTTCCGGCAGGCGACGGTCGTCGCCGACGACATCGTCACCGCCGACGTCCTGGCGACGGCGATCGTGGCGGGCGACGAGCAGGACCTCGCCCGATGTACCGAGGTCGGCGGAGCCGGCGGCCGTGTCGACGTCCTCGCGTTCGGGGTGGACGGGCGGGTCTGGGCGACACCCGGCATGCGGTCGACGCTGTCGCTGCGCGCTGCTGGTGCGGTCCGCGGCTGACACTCCCGGAAACGCACTTCGCTAGGTCGTCTAGGGAAGTCGTCTACGCTCGTGGCATGAGCGACCACAGCCGGACCGCGGCCGACGACGGACAGTCGTTCGACCTCCAGTCGTTCCTCGACGACTTCGTGTCGACGCTCGAACCGAGGGAGCACGTCGAGGCGGACCTCTCCGGCGGGGAGCAGCGGAGGCCGTAGTCGAGACGTCGGCCTACCAGCCGCGGCGGAACAGGACCTGGAACGTCAACGCCCACGCGACGAGCAGCAGGAGCCCGACGCCGCCGACCCAGCGCATCGTGGGATCGTCGGAGCACACGCCGACGAAGCACAGCAGGGCGAGCAGGCCGGTCCCGATCGCGATCTGCCATCGGTAGCGCACCGTCCAGGTGCGGTCGTCGTCGTCGGTATCCACGGTGGTGATCGTAGGCCGGACAGATCGTCCGTGCTCCAGGGTCCGGTCGAGCCGGCGTTGCTTCCCGGCTCGCGTCCGCTCCCCCACGGTCGCACGTATCCTGGCTGCCGGCTCGACGCCGACGGAAGGAACCGCCATGAGCATGGAAGGCGCAGCCTGGAGCTCGCTCTACAAGATCTCCACCGCGAAGGACGGGCGCGGGTTCTCGCGCGCCACGCTCCGGCGCATCCTGACCTTCGCGGTGCCGTACCGGGCGAAGCTCGTGCTCTTCATCGCGCTCTCCGTGGTCGGCGCGTTCCTCGCGGTCGCGACGCCGGTGCTCGCCGGACAGGTGGTCGACGTCATCGCGGCCCGCGGCGCCGTCGGGACGATCGTCTGGCTGGCCGTGGTCATCGCCCTCGTGGCGGTCGCCGACGCCGGGGTGTCGCTGCTGACCCGCTGGTACTCGGCGCGGATCGGCGAGGGCGTGATCCTGGACCTCCGCACCGCCGTGTTCGACCACGTGCAGAAGATGCCGATCGCGTTCTTCACCCGGACCCGCACGGGCGCCCTCGTGAGCCGACTCAACAACGACGTGATCGGCGCGCAGCAGGCCTTCAGCGGCACGCTGTCCGGCGTCGTCACGAACGTCGTCGCCTTGACGCTCACCCTGATCGTGATGCTGAGCACGTCGTGGCTCGTGACGGTCCTCGCGGTCGTCATGCTGCCGCTCTTCCTCGTCCCCGCGAGGCGGATGGGCGGTCGGCTCGCCGCGCTGCGCCGTGAGGCCGCCGACCACAACGCCGCGATGAGCACGCAGATGACCGAGCGGTTCTCCGCCCCCGGCGCCACGCTCGTGAAGCTGTTCGGGCGGCCGGCCGACGAGTCCGAGGAGTTCCGCGTCCGGGCAGCCCGGGTCCGGGACATCGGTGTCCGGACAGCGATGCTCCAGTTCGTGTTCGTCACCGCGCTGACGCTCGTCGCCGCGCTCGCCCTGGCCCTCGTGTACGGCCTCGGCGGCGCGCTCGCACTCGGCGGGCAGCTGAACACCGGCGACGTCGTCACGCTGGCGCTGCTCCTCACGCGGCTGTACGTGCCACTGACCAGCCTGGCGAACGCACGGGTGGAGATCATGAGCGCGGTCGTCAGCTTCGAGCGGGTCTTCGAGGTGCTCGACCTCCAGCCGCTCATCCAGGAGAAGACCGACGCCGTGGCGGTCCCCGACGGCCCGGTGTCCGTCGAGTTCGACGACGTGCGGTTCGCCTACCCGTCCGCCGACAAGGTGTCCCTGGCCTCGCTCGAGGAGGTCTCCACACTCGACACCCGCGGCGGCGACGAGGTCCTGCACGGCGTCTCGTTCCGGATCGAGCCCGGTCAGACGGTGGCGCTCGTCGGGAGCTCGGGCGCCGGCAAGTCCACGATCGCGCAGCTCCTCGCGCGCCTCTACGACGCCGACAGCGGTGCGGTCCGCCTCGCCGGGACGGACGTCCGCGACGTCACCTTCGAGTCACTGCGCCACACGATGGGCATGGTGACGCAGGACGGACACCTGTTCCACGAGACCATCAGCTCGAACCTGCGCCTCGCGCGTCCGGACGCCACCGACGACCAGGTCTGGGACGCCGTGCGCCGCGCCCGCCTCGAACCGCTCATCCGGTCCCTGCCGGACCAGCTCGAGACGATGGTCGGGGAACGCGGCTACCGCCTGTCCGGCGGGGAGCGCCAGCGGATGACCATCGCGCGGCTCCTGCTCGCCCAGCCGCGCGTCGTCATCCTCGACGAGGCGACGGCGGCACTCGACTCGACCTCCGAGGCGGCGGTGCAGGCCGCGCTCAGCGAGGCGCTCGAGGGGCGGACGGCGATGGTGATCGCGCACCGCCTCTCCACGATCCGGAGCGCCGACCAGATCCTGGTGGTCGAGGACGGCTCCGTCGTGGAGCGTGGCACGCACGACGAGCTCCTGGCGCTCGGTGGTCGGTACGAGGAGCTGCACCGGACGCAGTTCGCGGTGCAGCAGCAGGTGGTGGGGGAAGTCACCACGGTCAGCGAGCGCTAGGACCTGGCGGATCCGACGCCGAGGCCCAGCCCGTCGTCGGAAGGATGCCAGAACGTGTCCGGACGCCCGACCGGCGGCCGCCACAGCGATGACCCCGTCCCCTGCTGACGATTCGCTACCGGTCGATACGCGCCAGCCAGTCGCGAACCAGGGCGGTCGTGATGTCGGGTTGCTCGAGGTGCACGTTGTGTCCAGCGGCGTCGAGGACGACGAAGCTCCCTCGCGGGTAGTGGTCCCGGAGCGCGAGCCCGTCCTCGTACCCGACGACGTCGTCCTGCCGCCCGAACAGATGCAGCGCCGGCGCGGTGAACGGCTCCGGGTGGAGTTCCTCCGGCACAGCGTCCAGTGCGTAGTCGGCGGCGATGCGGTCCATCACCGCCGCGTCAGCGCCTCGGAGACCGGGCAGCACGTACCGCTCGAACGCTGCGAACGCGGCCGCGTCCCGGATGACGCTGACCTCCTCGAACGCTGCTCGCGCGTCACCGGCGGCATCGAGGACGGACGGGTCGGTGTGCAGCACCGTCCGCGGCGGGACGGAACGCTCCGCGTGCTCCGGATGCACGACACCCGCCAGGGTCGCGACACCGAGGACGTGGTCTCGGCGTTCGTGCGCGACGTGTCGGGCGATCATGCCGCCGAACGAGTTGCCGATGACGGCGAACGGCTCGTCCCCGAGGTGGTCGTCGATCTCGGCGAGTACCTCGTCGGCCACGTCGACCGCGCTCTTCGCGGTCGTGGTCCCCGCGACGGCTCCGGCCCATGGCAGGTCGAGGAACACCATCCGCCAGGGCAGGTCCTGCACGGCGTCCGCCAGAGGCAGCATGATGCGGTGGTCCACACCGAATCCGTGGAGAGCGACGAGAGGACGACCAGAACCGAGAACGCGGGCAATCACCCAGCAAGCCTACGAGTCGCCGGTCGCGACAATCGGTCGGCGACCGGCACCATCGCGCTCCACTGCCGCGGCAGTCGGGAAACACGAAAACCCCCGGTTTCCCGGGGGTTTTCTCGTGGTGGGCGATACTGGGATCGAACCAGTGACCTCTTCCGTGTCAGGGAAGCGCGCTACCGCTGCGCCAATCGCCCAGAGGAGTTGAACTGGAGGTGGGGACGGGATTCGAACCCGCGTGGACGGCTTTGCAGGCCGCTGCCTAGCCTCTCGGCCACCCCACCATCGGAGTTCACGTCTCCGTGAGTACCCGAACGGTGGGATACCCTCTGGTGAGTCGTGGAGGTCCGGAGACTCCCACACTCGAGCGGATGACGAGATTCGAACTCGCGACCCTCACCTTGGCAAGGTGATGCGCTACCACTGCGCCACATCCGCATTTCGAAGGACCCTGGGGCCGCTTCTGTCTCTCCGCTGTCGCGGCGACGAGAAGAACTCTATACGAACTCAGCACCATCCACCAAAATCCTTCCCGTTCACCGGGCGTGTCCCCCGGGTTCATGCGGATCGGGCAGCGTCCGGCATCTCCGCCACACCCGGGCGACGCGTCGTGTTCAGCGGACCGCCCGACATCCGCTACTATCGATCCGCACACACAGTGCAGGGGGCGATTGGCGCAGTTGGTAGCGCGCTTCGTTCACACCGAAGAGGTCATCAGTTCGAGTCTGGTATCGCCCACGAGCCCATCCAGGGCCTGAAGAACACCCGAGAAGAGCCCGGCGCCGTCGCGTCGGGCTCTTCTTGTTCCCGTACTGCAACGAACACGACCGCAAGGGCAGCATGACCGACGTCGACCTCGAGTTCGCGCGGGTCCGCTCCGTCCTGGAGCGCCCCACGCTCCGGCTGATGTCGCGTCCCACGAGCGCCGCCGTCCTCGCGGTGTTCCGCACGGTGTTCGACCGCGACGTCCAGTACGTCCCCGCGGACCGGATGCACCTGCAGGTCGAGGAGCACGTCGCCCGGCTGCAGGCCACCGGCGCTCGCGTCCCCGCCAGCGAACAGTCCGACGCGGACACCGAGCACCGCCCGAACGGCCGGGCGCTCTGCCGTGAATGGGTCGCCGCGCAGTGGCTCGTCCGTTCGAACTCCCCCGACGGCGACGAGCAGTACTCCCTGACGAGTCACGCGCTCGAGGCGCTCAGCCTGGTCGACGCCCTCAGTGCCGACCGTGCCCTGATCAGCGAGAGCCGCCTCGCGATGATCGTCGACGCCGTGCACCGGTGGGCTGCCCGCGCCGAACCCGACCCGGAGGTGCAGGTCCGCCGCATCGACGCGCAGATCGCCGAGCTGCAGGCCGAGCGGGACCGGCTGGAGGCCGGCGACGTCGCGACGGTCGACGACGCGCGGATGCGCGACGGCTACACGAACATCTCCGACCTCATCCGGCAGCTGCCGAGCGACTTCAAGCGCGTCGAGGAAGCGGTGGCGACGATGCACCGCTCGATCGTCGAGGACTTCCGGCAGGAGGTCCGCCCGATCGGCGAGATCCTCGACGACTACCTCGCCCGGACGGACGACCTCATGCAGGCGACCCCCGAGGGGCGGGCGTTCGAGGGTGCCTTCGAGCTGCTCCGCGACGACGCGCTGCTCCTGCGCCTCCGCGACGACATCGCGACGATCCTGGCGCACCCGTTCGCGGACTCGCTCGGCGCGGGCGAGCGGCGGGCCTTCCGGAACACGGTCAGCATCCTCCGACAGGGCATCGAGGACGTCCTCGCGCAACGACGACAACTCACCGCGACGCTGCGCGACCAGATCGTCGCGCACGACGTCGTGCGGGACCGTGAGCTCGACGGGGTCCTCCGATCGGTCAACCGCGGGCTCGCCACCTGGATGGACCGCGGCTCCGCGCGCGACCGGCTGCCGATCGGTCTCCTGCCCGCGACGGCCGACGTCGGCACGTTCCGCGAGCGCTTCTACGACCCCGATGCCGAGTCGGTGCCGCCGCCCATCGAGGAACCGGACGACGACGTCTTCGAGGAGCTCGACGTCGACACGCTCCGCCGACACGGCGGTCCCCTGCTCGCCGAGCTCCGGGCGGTCCTCGGCGCCGCGGTGCGCACCGGCGAGCAGGCGTCGAGCGTCGACGCCTTCCACGACCTCCCGGACGAGCAGCGACGACCGGTCGAGCTCTTCGGCCTGGCGCACCTGCTGACCGGCCACGAGGACTTCGAGTCCGCCGCGGCCACGGCGGCGCACCGCACCGTGCGGCCCGACGGCAGCGCGGTCACCTTCCACATGCCGACGGCCGTGCTCACCGACGAGCCGTCCTCCCCCGACACGACCAACGACGAACACGCACAGGAGGCGCGGTGAGCGACACGACGCCGGCACCGGTCGACGAGCCGGTCCCCTACGACGACCCCACCGCCGTCGCGCAGGACGACGAGCGCGACGAGAGCAGCTTCGCCCTCTTCGAGGGCGACGAGGGCCGTCTCGACGACCGCCAGCGCCGCGCCCTGGTGGCGCTGCTGCGCAGCCCGTACGTCAGCGCCCGCACGCACGCCGACGAGTGGCGGGCCGTGCTCGACGCCGAGCACCAGCTCCGCTCGCGACTCAACGACGTGTTCCTCGAACTGCATGTGGACCGCGACCGCGAGGTCGCCTGGAAGCGCCAGGCCCGGTCGGAGAGCCAGCGCCGTACCTTCCCGACGCTGCTCCGTGACGTCCCGTACACGCGCGAGGAGACGATCGTCCTCGTCTACCTCCGGATGCGCCTGCGCGCGGACACCCGACCGGGTCCGGACCAGGTCGTCGTCGACCGGAGCGAGATCCTCGGACACGTGGCCGGTTTCCGTCCGGCGACGTCCACCGACCGGACGCGCGACGAGGGCCGCGTGACGAAGGCGATCGAGCGGCTCGTGACCGCCCGCATCCTCCTGAAGACCTCGGACCCGGACCGCTTCCGCGTGGCGAGCGTCGTCGAGGTGCTCCTGCCGCTCGACCGCCTGCGCGAACTCGACCGCTGGCTGCAGACGAAGGGCATCCTCCGATCGGAGGACGGGGCGTCCGACGACGCGACCGTCCGACCGGAGGACGGCGCGTCGGTGGACGCGGCCCCGGGATCGGGTGACGCGGACGACGCCGGCGATCCGCGCCTCCCGGCCGACGAGACCGACACCGACGACGAAGGCGAGACGGAAGCATGACCGACACCGCGATCGACTCATCCGTCATCCCCGCGCTCTTCGACACCGTCGCGCAGTGGCGCGCGGAGTCGATGCAGGTCGTGAACTGGGGCGGTTTCCACGGCCACCGCCAGGTCGAGCTCTCCGGCACGGCGACCCTCATCTCCGGCGCCTCCGGCACGGGCAAATCCACCCTCATGGACGCCTACCTCGCGGTGATGATGCCGTCCGACGTGCCGTTCAACGGCGCCTCGAACGACGCGACCACGGGGCGGGCCCGGAGCGCCGACCAGCGCAACCTCCTCACGTACCTGCGCGGCAAGGTCGACACCCGGCGCGACCCGGACACCGGCGGGCTGCGCGACGTCAACCTGCGCGGCGACGACCAGGCGACCTGGGGCGCCGCCGCGGTGACCTTCCGCAACGACGACGAGCGCCGGTTCACGGTGCTGCGCGCGTACATCGTGCCGAAGCGCGCGCGGGGCGTCGGCGACATCCAGATGACCATGGCGACGGTCGACGACACGTTCGATCTGCGCCGGCTCGAGGAGTTCGTACCGACGCGGTTCCACCACCTCGAGCTGACCGGACGCGTGCCCGGGCTCGTCATCCGCGACACCTACCAGGAACTCGCCTACACGCTGCAGACCCGGCTCGGGATCGGCGACTCGGGCGGCGGCAACCGGGCGATGCGGCTGCTCGCGCGCATCCAGGCCGGGCAGCACCTGCCGACCGTCGACGCGCTGTACAAGTCCCTCGTGCTCGAGACCCCCGGCACGTACGAGGCGGCGGACCGGGCGCTCGCGCACTTCGCGGCCCTCGACGACGCCTACGAGGCGATGGACACCGAGGAGCGCAAGGTCCGCATCCTCACCCCCATCACCGAGCTGCACCTCGAGATCTCCCGCGCCCGCGCCGCGGCCGAGGCACTCGACGGGATCGCGACCGGAGCCGAGGTCTCGCCGTTCGCGCACTGGACGGCCTCGCGCAAGCGGGCGTTGCTCGACGCCGAGGTGGAACGGAACGGCCGCGAGCGGACCGCCGCGCGCGGTGAGGTCGCCGCCGCCGAGGCCCGCCACGCCGCGGTCGAGATCGAGCTGCGCGACGCCGAGGCGCGGCTCCGCGACCAGGGCGGCAACGCACTCGCCCAGCTCGAGGACCGCATCGACCGTCGGACGCGGGAGCGCGACGCGGTCGTCCGCACCCGGACGGTGTTCGACGAGCGCACCGCCCCGCTCGGGCTCGCGGTGTCCTCCGAGCAGGCGTTCACCGCCGCCCAGCGCACCTCGCACGAGTTCCTCGGCGCGTACGCCGCGTCACGGACCGAGCTCGACGAGCGTCGCGACGCACTGACCCGCGAGGAGTACCCGCTCCTCGACCGCGAGCGGACCCTGCGGCAGGAGCGGCAGTCGCTGGAACACCGGCAGGGCGCGATGCCGCTGCCGATGCACGAGGCGCGTCTCGCGATGGCCCGTGCGGCTGGCATCGACCCGGACGACCTGCCCTTCGTCGCCGAGCTGCTCGACGTGCTGCCCGGCGAGGACCGCTGGCGACCAGCGATCGAGTCCGTGCTCGCACCCGTCGCACGCACGCTGCTCGTCGACGAGGACCGGCTCGCCGCGTTCAGCGCCGCGATCGACGAGCTCCGCCTGCCCGTCCGCATCCAGTTCGAGGGCGTCCCGACCGGGCCGCACCTCGACCTCGACGGCGACCCGGCGATGGTCTCCGGCAAGCTCGCCATCAAGGCGTCACCGTTCAGCACGTGGGTGCGCGAGCGGATCGAGTCCGACCGGATCGACGCCCGCTGTGTCGCGTCCGCCGACGAACTCGGCGGCGGCGGTCGTCGGGTGACGGTGGCCGGACAGCTCCGCGACGGTCGACGTGGCGCACACGGCGACCGACGGCAGTCGAACGTCATCGGCTTCACCAACGAGGCGCGGGTGGCCGCGGTGGAGCAGGAGCTCGCCGCGATCGCGCAGGACCTCGCGACGCTGGAGGCCCGTCGGACCGACGTCGCCCAGGACCTCGCCGCGCTCGACGTCCTCCGCACCGCCCACCAGCACGTGGTCGACGTGACGTGGGACGCGATCGACGTCACGGGCCTCGAGCGCTCCCTCGCGCAGCTCGAGGAGGAGCGGCAGGCGCTGCTCGCCGCCGACGACGGCCTCCGGACGCTCCGCGCCGCGGTCGCCCGCCTCCGGACCGCACTCGACGAGGCCGCCGACCGGCGTGCCGCCGCCCGGCTGTCGGTCACCCGGCTCGAAGAGCGCCACGCGGTGCTCGTCGACGGTCAGGACGCCGCGGCGGAGATCCTGGCGCGCTTCGACGACACCCCGGAGTCCCTGCCCGACGACGAGCAGTCGCGCCTGCTCGCCGAGACCTTCGACGAGGTCGGCGCTCCCGACGGCATCGACGGCTTCGACGACGCCACGCGACGACTGCGACGTCGGCTCGAGGAACGGCTGTCCCAGGCGCTCGACGGTGCGGCATCGGCCTCGAACGCGCTCACCCTGACGTTCCAGCGGTACCAGGACGCGTGGCACGACCCGAACCTCGGCACCGGCGTCGCGTCGTACCCGGACTACCGCGCCATCCTCGACCAGATCGTCGCGACCGGGTTGCACGCCCGACGAGCCGAGTGGCGTCGGCGGCTGTCGCAGTGGAGCGGCGAGGACCTCGTCCCGCTCGCCGGCGCCTTCGACCGCGCGGTGATCGAGATCGAGGAGCGCCTCGAACCGGTCAACGAGATCCTGCGTGAGCTGCCCTTCGGCGCGAACCGCGACCGGCTGAAGATCCAGATCCGCCGCGTCACCCGCGAGGACGTCTCGGCGTTCCGGCGAGAGCTCCGCGCGCTGTCGGCCTCGGTCGACACCGAGCTGACCGACGACGTGCTCGAGACCCGGTTCCGTCGGCTCCGCCGCTTCATGGACGTCATCCGCCCCGAGGCCGACGCACCCCGCGGTCGCACGACCAAGCGCGACGCCGTGCTCGACGTCCGGCGGCACATGGAGATCACGGCCGTGCGGTACGACGTCGACGGCAACGACCTCGGCGTCTACTCGTCCCTCGGGGACAAGTCCGGCGGCGAGACGCAGGAGCTCGTGGCGTTCATCGTCGGCGCGGCGCTGCGCTACCAGCTCGGCGACGAGACCCGGCCCCGGCCGCGGTTCGCCCCGGTGTTCCTCGACGAGGCGTTCATCAAGGCGGACTCGGAGTTCGCCGGGCGTGCCGTGACCGCGTGGCTCCGGCTCGGGTTCCAGCTCGTGGTGAGTGCGCCGCTCGACAAGGTGACGGCCCTGGAACCCTCGATGGAGCGACTGCTGTCCATGCGGAAGCACCCCGAGACGGGCCACTCCTCGATCACCGAGATCGCCCGCGCCTGACACTGCGCCGCCGCCGAGCGGGCGATCTCCGTCACGCTCGGCGGCTCACGGCGACGTCCTCTGCCCGCACGGCGCAGCGCGCGCGGCGTGTCGTGCCCGCTCGGGAAGCCTCGACGCCGCCGGTGCGCCTCCTCGTCGCACGACGTGCCGCTCAGCTACGGTGAGCACGTGTTCGGACGCCGCCGCTCCCCCCGCCCGCAACCCGACGACGCCCGCCCCGGCCTCGGCATCGGCGCCCTCGTGCAGGTCGTCGCGACCGATCGCGGCGGCGAACGCTCGGCCGGCGAACCGATCGGCGTGATCGTGGCTCCCGGTGGCAACCAGCTCGTCGGCTACCCGGGCGTGGGCGAGCCGCTCTCGTGGACGGTCGCGTTCGACGACCCCGTGTACACGGAGGACGGCCGCGGCCCGTTCGAGCGCGCGACCGTCCTCAGTCGTCAGTTGGTGCCGGTCGAGCCGGCAGGCTCCTAGTACTCCTCGGAACCGCTCTTCATCATGGCGGCGACCGCCATGCAGAGCCCGACGCCGCCGAGCACGCCGACGCCGATGATGATTCCTGCGATGAGTTCGAGCATGTCGCCAGGCTACCGGATGCCGCGCATGAGCCGCAGGACGGGCTTCGCGCAGAGGAGCAGGACGACGCCGACGACGACCGCGACGAGTCCGAGCACGGTGAAGTACGGCGCTTCGTCCGTCGGGTCGTAGGAACGCGAGAGCACCCCGGTGACGGCGGTGCCGAGCGAGACGGACAGGAAGAACAGCGCGACCATCTGCGTCTGGAACTTCGGCGGTGCGAGCTTCGTCGCGACGGACTGCCCGACGGGCGAGAGCAGGAGCTCGGCGATCGTGAACACGAGCAGGATCCCGACGAGGGCGAGCAGCGGCGTGCCGTTGCGTCCGGTGCCGGTGAACGGCAGGAAGAGCAGGAACGCAAGGCCCATGATGCCGGTGCCGAGGGCGAACTTCGTCGGGGTGGACGGCTGGCGGTCGCCGAGCTTCGTCCAGACGGCGGCGAACACGCCGGACAGCACGATGATGAAGACCGGGTTGATCGACTGGACCCAGGAGACCGGCATGTCCCAGCCGAAGAGGGACCGGTTGAGCCGCTCGTCGGAGTACACGGTGACGACGGTGAACTGCTGCTGGTACAGCGACCAGAACACCGCACTGCCGATGAACAGCGGGATGAAGGCGAAGACCCGCGACCGCTCGTCACGGGTGAGACCGCTCGACAGGATGACGACGAAGTAGCCGATCGTGGCGAGCACGACGACGGCGACGACGACGGTGGGCAGGTTGCCGACGTTCAGCAGCCCGGTCGTGACGGCGACGACGACCACCACGAGCACGACGGCGACGAGCCCGCCGACGAGCGGCAGCCGACGACGGTCGACGGGGTTCGTGACGTGCCGGACCTGGTCGGGCAGGTGCCGACGACGGATGGCGTACTGCACCAGGCCGGCTGCCATGCCGACGGCGGCGAGCCCGAAGCCGTAGTGGAAGCCGAGCGCGCTCTGCAGCACGCCGGTGAGCAGCGGGCCGAAGAAAGCGCCGAGGTTGACGCCGAGGTAGTACAGCGAGAAGCCGGCGTCGCGGCGCGGGTCGTCGCGGCTGTAGAGCCCGCCGACGATGGTGGTCGCAGTGGCCTTGAGCCCACCGGAGCCGAGTGCGATGAGCACGAGACCGACCCCGACGCCGGTGACCCCGGGCAGGACCGCGAGTGCGACGTGGCCGAGCATGACGACGATCGCGCTGCCGAAGAGCGTGCGGTCGGCGCCGAGCAGCCGGTCGGCGATCCACGCGCCGATGATGGTGAAGAGGTAGACGGCGCCGCCGTAGGCGCCCATGATCCCGCTCGCGATGCCCTTGTCGATCCCCAGGCCGCCCTGCGAGAGCGTGTAGTACATGTAGATGAGGACGATGCCCTGCATCCCGTAGAACGAGAACCGCTCCCAGAGTTCCACCGCGAAGGGTGTGGACAGCTCGAAGGGCTGCCCGAAGAAGGTGCGCTTGCGTGGTGGTGCGGTGGTGCCTGACATGGCCGCAAGTCTGCCCGCCGACCACTGGACGGGCCCAATCGTTGCAGGGTGCTCAGCAATCCTGACCGTGGTGCTTTGGAGGGTTCCCACCACGGGGAACCGCCGGACCCGGGGCACCGTTGTGCCGCGCGGACGGCATCCACGCCAGTGCTCGGGGCAGCGCCGTACGGTGGGGGATGCAACACCGGACATCGCAGTTCAGGAGGACCCCGGACATGGTCGACACCGCACCCGTGCACAGCAGCGAGACGCCGAAGGCCGATGCCCACGGCGACCCGGCAGCGGGCACCCCGACGGGCGGCACGGACACCGACGTGCGCATCGACACGACGCTCCTCGGCGAGCACCTGCTCGGCCGCTGGGCCGAGGACCGCCGCCTGTCGCGGCAGCTCGCGCTCGACCCCGCGATGCACAAGATCGAGGGGCAGTCGCTCGCCGACCACCGCGCCCGCACGCTCGACCAGCTCCAGGTGCTCGTCGACGCCGGTGCGATCCAGCGCCCGTACCCGGTCGAGTTCGGCGGGCAGGACAACCACGGCGGCAACCTCGCGGCGTTCGAGGAACTCGTCACCGCCGACCCGTCGATGCAGATCAAGGCCGGCGTGCAGTGGGGGCTGTTCGCCTCCGCGGTGCACCACCTCGGGACCGAGCGGAACCACCGCGAGTTCCTGCCCGGCATCATCGCCTTCGACGTCCCGGGCTGCTTCGCGATGACCGAGACGGGTCACGGCTCGGACGTGCAGAGCATCGCCACGAGCGCGACCTACGACCCGGAGACGCAGGAGTTCGTCGTCCACACACCGTTCCGTGGTGCGTGGAAGGACTACATCGGCAACGCGGCGCTGCACGGCAAGGCCGCGGTCGTCTTCGCGAAACTGGTCACACAGGGCGTCGACCACGGGGTGCACGCGTTCTACGTGCCGCTCCGCGACGCGGACGGTGCCTTCCTGCCCGGCGTCGGCGGCGAGGACGACGGCGTGAAGGGCGGCCTGAACGGCATCGACAACGGACGGCTGCAATTCGACCACGTCCGGATCCCGCGCACGAACCTGCTCAACCGCTACGGCGACGTCGCCGAGGACGGCACGTACTCCTCCCCGATCGCCTCCCCCGGCCGACGGTTCTTCACGATGCTCGGCACGCTCGTGCAGGGCCGGGTGTCGCTCGACGGCGCCGCGGTCGTCGCGCAGAAGATCGGTCTGCAGATCGCGCTGACGTACGCGGCGCAGCGGCGGCAGTTCCCGACCGGCGACGGCACCGAGGGCGTCCTGCTCGACTACGGCCGCCACCAGCGACGGCTCATCCCCCGCCTGGCGACCGTCTTCGCGCAGTCCTTCGCACACGAGAAGCTGCTCCGGACCTTCGACGACGTGTTCAGCGGACGCCAGGACACCCCGGAGCGTCGCGAGGACCTCGAGACCCAGGCGGCGGCGTTCAAGTCGATGTCGACCTGGTCGGCGCTCGAGACGTTGCAGGAGTGCCGCGAGGCGTGCGGCGGTGCGGGCTTCCTCGCCGAGAACCGTCTCACCGGCCTGCGCGCCGACCTCGACGTCTACGTGACCTTCGAGGGCGACAACACCGTCCTGCTCCAGCTCGTCGGCAAGCGCCTGCTCACCGACTTCCGTGCGAAGGCACCGAAGGACGCGGCGTCCACCGCGCGGTTCGTCGCCGCGCAGGCCGCGACCAAGCTCGCCGACGCGTCCGGCCTCCGGCGCCTCGGGCAGACCGTCGCCGACCGAGGCTCCCTCGCGGCGAGCGTCACCGACCTGCAGGACCCGCGCACGCAGCGCGAGCTCCTCGCCGGACGCGTCGACACGATGGTGACCGAGATCGGGATGCGCCTGGCGACCGCCGGCAAGGACCGTGCCCGCGCGGCACTGCTCCTGAACCGCTCGCAGCACGAGCTCATCGAGGCCGCGAAGGCCCACGCCGAGCTCATGCAGTGGGACGCCTTCACCGACGCCATCGACGAGGTGCCGCAGGGCGACACCCGCCGTGCGCTCGTCTGGCTGCGCGACCTGTTCGCCCTCGGGCTGCTCGAGCAGCACCTCGACTGGCACCTCGTGCACGGTCGGCTCTCGGCGCAGCGGGCCCGAGCGGTCTCGGCGTACATCGACCGCCTGGTGGCGCGCGTCCGTCCGATCGTGCCGCAGCTCCTCGAGTCCTTCGGCTACGAGCCGGGGCACGTCCGCGCGCCGATCGCGCTCGGCGAGGAGCAGGCCCGGCAGGACGAGGCTCGTGCCTGGTTCGCGGCCGAGGCCGCCGCGGGTCGCCTCCCCGAGCAGGAGAAGAAGCCCCGACCGTAGCGACGCACCTCGCTGCGGACGACGCGCCCTGGAGGAACGGGGCGCGTCGTCCGCGTCCGGCACCCGTTCCTTCCCAGAACGCGCGCGATGGCACGTGTGTCCGGGCGTACTCGGTGGAGCGAACAGGCCAGGTACGCCCGGAGACGTCAGGTACGCCCGAAGCGTCAGCGCACGCGCGGGAGCGCGGAGCGCGGGAGCGCGGAGCGCGGGACTAGGCCTGGTCGGTGGGGCGCCCGAGGTCGCCGAGTGCGGCACGGAGGCGCGCCTCGGCGTCGTCTCCCCCGGCGGCGGCGGCGCCGGCGGCAGCGGCCGCCTCGGCGTTCGCCTCGGCCACGGCGCGAACGACCTCCTCGCGCTGGATCTTCACCCCGCGCGGTGCGTCGATGCCGATCCGCACGCCGTCCCCGCGGGCGTCGAGGACCGTGATGACGATGTCGTCACCGACGAGGATGCGCTCGCCGACCTTCCGCGTGAGTACCAGCACCCGCTCAGCCTAGCGACACCACGGGCAGGCCCAGCAGGTGGACGGACTCCGGCGTGGCGGTCTCGCGCTCCCCGATCGACACGATCCCGCCGACGGGCGCGCGCTCGCGGACGGCCGCGAGCATCGCCGCCGCGTCCTCGGTCTTCCGGCCGGCGTCGACGACGAGCCACACCTGGTCCGCTGCGAGGCCCTCGATCGCGGCGGCGTCGTCCCATGCCGCGACCGCGAGGACGGCGTGCCCGTCGCGGACCCCCTCGGCCCGCGCCAGGATCCCGGTGCGCCGGTCGGCGGCGTCGGTCTGCCGGAGCGCGTGCCGCACGGCGAACACGCCCGCGGCCGCGTCGACGTCGCCAGCACGGCCGACGAGCAGCACGAGGTCCCCGTCGGCGGACCGGACCGGCGGGGCGGGCCGTCGGGGTGCCGTCGGGGTGACCGCATCGCGACCCGGGGCGGCGTCGAGCAGGTGCACCGCGCCTCCCGGCCGGTGGTCCGCGACGACCGGACCGACGGTCTCGAGCGGACCGACCGCGTCGAGCGCCCCGACCAGGTCGTCCGCTGCACCCGGCACCGACGTCGCAGCAGGCGCAGGGGCCGCGGGCGGCACGTCCTCCGCGACGGCCGGTGCTGCAGGCCGCGCGATCCCGTCGGCGACGAAGCCGTTGAGGACCGAGGCGAACGTGTCCGCCCGGGTGGACGCGGTGCCGTCGCGGCCGGCGATGCGGGCCTCCGCGGCGTCCGCGTCCGCCAGGAGCGCGGCGATCCCGATGCGCTGCACCGGACCGTCGGCGATCGCGACGCGGGCGACGACCTGGTCGTCGGGCGCGGGGACCTCGACGGTGCCCTCGACGTGGGCGCGGCGGAACAGCCCACCGATGCCCGGGGTGGTGACGCGCTCCGCTGCGACGAGGCGCGCGCCCGGGCCGAACTCGGCGCGGACCGCGGCGCGGAGCTCCTCGAGCGTGGCGCCGCTACGCTGCAATCGGGTCGGCGGCACGGACCACTCCCACGGTCTCGATGGCGGAGCCCGCGGCGGTCGCCTCCTGGTAGGAGAGCACCGGCAGGCCGTTCGACTGGGCCGACACCATGCGGTGCACCGCGGGACGGAGCTGCGGCGCGCAGACGAGCACGGCCGACAGGCCCTGGTCCTCGACGCTCCGGACGGCGTCCCGGAGCGACCCGAGCACCTGCTCGATGCGGTGGGCGTCGAGGACGATCTGCGTACCCTGCTCCGACGGGCGCAGGCCCTCGAGCATGGACTGCTCGAGCAGCGGGTCGATCATGATCACCCGGAGCGTGCCGGCGTCGGCGTACCGGGCTGGCAGCGCCGGACCGAGCGACGCCCGTGCCGCCTCGACGAGGCCCTCGGGGTCGGTGGAGACCTTCGCGCGGAGCGTCAGCGCCTCGCAGATCCGGCCGAGGTCGTTGATCGGCACGCGCTCGGCGAGCAGCCCCTGCAGCACGCGCTGCACCTCGCCGAGGGACAGCATGCCGGGCACGAGCTCCTCGACGGCCGCGGGGTTGACCTGCTTGACGCCCTCGGTGAGGACCTTGACGTCCTCGCGGGTGAGGAGTCGTCCGGCGTTGTCACCGATGATCGCCTGGAGGTGCGTGACGAGCACGGAGACCCGGTCGATCACGGTCGCACCGGTCATCTCGGCCGCGTGTCGGAGCTCCGCCGGCACCCACTTGCCGGCGAGGCCGAAGACGGGTTCCACGGTGGTCGTGCCGGGGAGCCCGTCGAGCTGGTCGCCGAGCGCGAGGACGCTGCGCGCGGGGGCGGTGCCCCGACCGGCCTCGACGCCGGCGATGCGGATCGCGTAGGTCGACGGCGGCAGCTCGATGCTGTCGCGGGTCCGGACCGGGGGCACCACGATGCCCAGGTCGACGGCCACCTTGCGGCGGAGCGCCCGGACCCGGCCGAGCAGGTCGTCGGACGCGCCGGAGACCATGTCGACGAGGTCGGGGGCCAGGAGGATCTCGAGCGCGTGCACGCGCATCTGCTCGAGCAGGTCCTCGGTGGTGTCCGACGACGGCGCCGCGGCGCCGAGCGCCTCCTGCTGCGCCGCCTCGGCCGCCTCGCGCTTGGCCTGCTGGCCGAGTCGCCACGCGATCACGAGGAGCGTCGCGCCGATGAGCAGGAACGGCACGATCGGCATGCCGGGGATGAAGCCCATCGCGATCGCCGCCGTGCCCGCGATGCCGAGCGCGTTCCGGGACTGCGTGAGCTGGGTGGTCGCCGAGGCACCGATCTCGGTCTCCGCACCCGAGCGGGTCACGATCATGCCCGTCGAGACGGCCATGAGGAGCGCCGGGATCTGCGTGACGAGGCCGTCACCGATCGTCAGGATGCCGTACTTCGCCAGGGCGTCCGTGATCGACAGCCCGTTCTGCAGCATGCCGATCGCGATGCCGCCGACCAGGTTGATGACGATGATGAGGATGCCGGCGATGGCGTCGCCCTTGACGAACTTCGACGCGCCGTCCATCGCACCGTAGAAGTCGGCCTCGGCGGACACCGCGGCCCGGCGCTCCTTCGCCTGCGCGTCGGTGATGAGGCCGGCGTTGAGGTCCGCGTCGATCGCCATCTGCTTGCCGGGCATCGCGTCGAGGGTGAAGCGGGCCCCGACCTCGGCGACACGCTCGGCGCCCTTCGTCACGACGACGAACTGGATGACCACCAGGATGAGGAAGATCACCGCGCCGATGATCACCGAGCCGGAGACCGCGACGTGGCCGAACGCCTGGATGACGTCGCCGGCGAACCCCTCGCCGAGCACCAGCCGGGTCGACGCGACGTTGAGGCCGAGGCGGAACAGCGTCGCGACGAGCAGCAGCGACGGGAACACCGAGAAGTCGAGCGGCTTCTTCACGAACAGCGTCGTGAGCAGGATCACGAGCGCCAGCAGGATGTTGCAGATGATGAGCAGGTCGAGCAGGAACGACGGCACCGGCAGGATCAGCAGCAGGATGATGCCGACGATGAAGACCGGGACGACGAGCTTCGGCAGGTCCTTGCGGTTCATGCGGGCACCTCTTCCATGGGGCTGGGCTTGCGGAGTCTGCGGGGGCGGAGGTCCCCGGTGAGCGTTGCCGGGTCGAGGACGCTGGCGACCTCGTCGGGGGTGGTCGGCCTGGGCGGTGCGTGCGTGCCGGCCGCCGCGCCCCTGGCCTTGAGCGCCATGACGAAGGACAGGACGCGGGCCACCGGCGTGTAGAGGTCGACGGGCACCTCCTGCCCGAGCTCGCAGGCGGCGTGCAGGGCACGGGTGAGCGGGACGTCCTGCACGATCGGCACCCGTTCCTCCTCGGCACGTGCGCGGATCATCGTGGCGACCGGACCGGCGCCCTTCGCGACGACCTTCGGCGCGGACCTGCCCGGTTCGTACTTCAGCGCGACGGCGTAGTGCGTCGGGTTCGTCATCACCACGTCTGCGGTGCCGATGGCCTGCACCATGCGGTTCCGGCTCATCGCGAGCTGGCGGGACCGGCGCTGCGACTTCACGAGCGGGTCGCCCTCGCTGTGCTTGGCCTCGTCCTTGACCTCGCGCTTGGTCATCATGGTCCGCTTGCGGTTGCGGCGGATCACGACGAACACGTCGAGCGCGGCGAGCAGCAGCCCGGCGACGATCGCGGCACGGAGCAGGGTGCCGGTACCCGCGGCGGCAGCGTCGAGCACCGCGGACAGCGGGAGCGAACCGCTGGTCATGAGCACGGGGACGAGCGCCTGCACCGCGAACCAGAGCACCAGGCCGACGACGGCGGTCTTCAGCAGTGCCTTCAGGCCGTTCCACATCGCCTGGGTGCCGAACACGCGCTTCAGACCGGCCACGGGATCGAAGTGGTCCGGCTGCGGGGCCATCTTCCGGAAGTGGATGCCGCCCTGTGCGACGGCGGCGGCGAGCACGGCCACGGCGACGAGCCCGAGCATCGGACCGAGGGTCGCGCCGAGGGATCCGAGCGCCTCGTGGAAGACGGCGTTCATGGTCGGGATCGAGGGGTCGGCGACGACCCGCTGCACGGCACGGAGCTGGTGCTCCCCCGCTGCTGCGGCCGACCCGACGGCGGACGGCATGACGAGCGCGGCGACGGCGATGCCGACCCACGCCCCGAGGTCCTGCGAACGGCCGATCTGACCCTTCTCGTGGACCTCCTTCATCCGCTTCTGGGTGGCCTTCTCGGACCGCTCTCCACTGTCGGACACGCGGGTCACCCCCGTCCCGTGATGGCCTGGACGGCGTCCCCGGTGAGGGAGGACACGACCGACGGCAGGGCCATGAAGAGCGCGCCGGCGAAGATCACCGTCAGGCCGATCTTGATCGGGAAGCCCATCTGGAAGGCGTTCAGCGCGGGGGCGACGCGGGTCAGCAGGCCGAGCCCGACGTCGGCGAGGAACAGCACGACGACGAGTGGACCGGCGATCTGCAGCGCGGCGAGGAACATCTGCGACGCGGCCGCGACGAGCACCGAGGCGAAGCCGCCGAGCGCGAACGTGCCCGGCGCCCCGTCGGCGCCGACGAGGGGCACCGCGTCGAACGAGCGGACGAGTCCGGCCACGATGAGCTGGTAGCCGCCGGAGGCGAACAGGAGCGCGAGCGACGCCATCTGGAACAGCCGGGTGAACTGCGCGCCGTTCACCTGCGACTGCGGGTCGTAGGCCTGTGCGAGCGTGAAGCCGCCGAACAGGTCGACGAGCGCGCCCGCGGACTGCACGGCCGCGAAGACCAGGTACACGAGGAAGCCGAGGGCGAGCCCCACCACGAGCTGGGTGAGCAGGGCGAGCAGGAACGCGCCGGTGTCGAGCGACGTGTACCCGACCGCGACGCCGGGCGCGACGCCGATCGCCAGACCGATGCCGAGGATCACCTTCACCATCGGCGGGAACGCCTTGTACGAGAACGGCGGGGCGATGACGAAGAACGCGACGAGCCGGACCCCGGCGAGCATGGTCGCCTCGAGCCGGTCGGCGTCGATCGCGAGGTCCATCAACCGCTCCCGAGGAGCTTCGGGATCATGTCGAAGGCCGCGTGCGTGAAGCCGACCATCTCCGAGATCATCCAGTTGCCGCAGACGACGAGGGCGATCGCGACGGCCACGGCCTTCGGCACGAAGGAGAGCGTGACCTCCTGGATCTGCGTCACCGACTGGAACAGCGAGATCGCGAAGCCGACGACGAGCGAGGTCACGAGGACCGGTGCGGCGAGCTTCGCGGACACCATGAGCGCCTGGAGCACGAGGTCGATGACCGCCTGCTGGTTCATGCCGGACCCCCCGCGCTAGACAACGTGGTAGCTCTCGATGAGCGACTTGATGATGAGCCCCCAGCCGTCCACGAGGACGAACAGCAGGATCTTGAAGGGCAGCGAGATCATCACCGGCGGGAGCATCATCATGCCCATCGACATGAGCGCCGCCGAGACGACGAGGTCGATGACGAGGAACGGGATGAAGATGACGAACCCGATGATGAACGCGCTGCGGAGCTCGGAGATCACGAACGCCGGGATCACCGTCGTCATCGGCACGTCGGCCATCGACTTCGGGTTCGCCTGACCGGCCGCCCGGGTGATGAGCGCGACGTCCTCCTCGCGCGTCTGGTGCAGCATGAACGTCCGCAGCGGCTTCGTGCCGATGTCGACCGCCTGGGTGAAGTCGATGTGCCCGGCGAGGTACGGCTGCAGGGCGTCGTCGTTGATGTGCCCGAGGACCGGTGCCATGACGAACAGCGACAGGAACAGCGCCAGACCGGCGAGCACCTGGTTCGGCGGGATCGACTGCAGCGCGAGCGCGTTCCGGGTCATCGCGAGGACCACGAAGATCTTCGTGAACGACGTCATCATGAGCATGAGTGCCGGGGCGACGCTGAGCAGGGTGATGCCGATGAGCGTCACGACCGCCGACGACGGCGTGCCGTCCGGGCCGTTCACGCTGACGCTGAAGTCGCCGGTCGAGGGCGCCGTCGGGGTCGCGGGGGCGGTCGGCTGGACGACGCCGGCGGCGTGGGCACCGGTCGCGGTGAGCATGAGGAAGCCGGCCACGACCGTCACCCCCAGGAGCAGGAGGGCGAGGATGCGTCCGGTGCGCGCCGCGGTCACCCGGCCCGCCGGTTCCGGAGCGCCGCGGCGGCCTGGTGCCAGGTGTCGGCGGACAGGATCGAGCCCTGCAGCTGCTGCGCGGTGGGCAGCGCCGTGCGCTGCGGACGGCGGTTGCGCGGGCGCATCGGCAGCGGCTCCGCGACGGTCGTGTCGACCGCGTCGGATGCGGCGGTCTGGAGGCGCGGGGCCGCGTCCTGCTGCAGGTCCAGTTCCCGACGGAACGCGTCCGCCGACGGTGTCGGACGCGCGGGCAGCGGCACGGGGCCGGTCACGATGGTCAGCTCGGGCGCGGGCGCCTGCCCGCTCGTGAGCAGGGACACACCGTGCTCCGAGACGCCGAGCACGAGCCGCTCCCCCTCGACGTCGACGACGACGACGCTCGCCTTGCCGCCGATGCCCTGGCGGCCGACGACCTCGACGGACGCCGAGCGACGGCCGCGTGCCTTCCCACCGCCGAGGCCGCTCTTCGCGACACGGCGGTGCAGCACCCACATGAGGGCGAGCACGACGCCGAGCGAGAGCGCGACGCGGAGGGCGATGAGGAGCGTGTCCACCGTCGGGCTCAGACGCTCTCGGCGACGTCGAGGATCTTCGTGATGCGGACCGCGTAGTCCTGGTCCACCACGACGACCTCGCCGTGCGCGATGAGCCGGCCGTTGAGCAGCACGTCGGCGGGGGCACCGGCGCTCCGGTCGAGTTCGACGACGGCGCCCGGCTCCATGCCGAGGACGTCGCGGACGGACATCCGGGTGCGGCCGATCTCGACCGTCAGGGTCATCTCGACGTTGTTGATCCGGCCGAGGTTGCCAGCCGGCAGGTGCACCGCGGGGGTGACGGCGGGAGCCGACACGGTCCCGTTCTCGCGGACGCGGAGCGCGAACCAGCCGCCGGGGACGCCGCCGGCGGTGAGCTCGAAGACGACCGTCTCCGGGTCGGCGAGGAGCGTCGACGCGGACTCACGGCGGGCGTCCCCGAAGACGCCGACGCCGAGCACGGCGGCCGCTGCCTCGAGCGACGGGCGGAGCACGTCGGTGACGTCGACCAGGCCGTGGTCGGTGCCGCCCGCGGCGGCGACCGCGTCGAGGTCCGTCAGGACCAGGACCAGGTCGGCGGAGAGGCCCCCGACGAAGGAGGCGACCACGGCGTCACCGGCGGCCTGCAGCGCGACGGGGGTCGCGCCTCCCGGCTGGGCGACGGCGCTCAGCGGAGCCGCTGTGGGGAGCTGCGCCGCGAGTGCCTCCGCGGCCTGCGTGTGGAGGGTGGTCGTGGTCATGCGGGCTGCTCCGAGGTGGTGGTGACGACGATGCCGGCGAGGCGCGAGCCGTTCGCGCCGACGGCGGCGGTGCCGACGGGTTCGCCGTCGACCGCGATGGTGAGGGGGCGGTGCTGCGGGTGCGGCAGGGGCAGCACGTCGCCGACGGCGAGGCGCAGCACCTGGGACGGCAGCACGGTGGCGGGCGCGAAGCGCAGGCTGACGCCGACCGGGACGCCGGCGAGCTGGGCGTCGAGGAGCGCCTGCGCGTCGGCGGCGGACACGGTCTCGGCGGACTCGCCGAGCTGGGGCAGCACGGCCTCGGCCGGGAGCGCGAGCGTGCCGGGCGAGACGCGGTCGCCGACGCGGATCGTGAACGAGGCGACGATCATCAGGTCGCCCTTCTGCGCGGCCTGGGCGAACTGGCTGTTGAACTGGAAGCCGCCGACGCCGATGTCGTGCGCCAGCAGGCCGCCGAACGAGTAGCGGAGGTCGTCGAGGGCGTCCTCGACGATCTTGCGGACGAGGGCCTGCTCGATGGGCGTGAAGGTGCGCTCCGGCGCGGGCAGCGGCTTGGGGGCGCCGAGCGCGTGCGACACCCAGGTCAGCGCGGCGTCGAGCGGCACCTGCAGCACGCCCTTCGCGTTGACGCCGGCGATCGGCAGCAGGACCATGCCGGTGAGGGCGGGCAGCGACGCGGCGTACTCGTCGTACGTCGTCATCTGCACCTGCTCGGAGGTGACCTGGCTGACGGCACGGACCTTCGCGGTGAGCTGCGTGCCCCACTGCCGCGCGAAGGTCTCGAAGGCGAGCTCGAGGACCCGGGCGTGCTCGCGGGCGAGCGTCGACGGGCGCGCGAAGTCGTACACCTCGGGCGCGGGCAGGGTCTCGGTCACGGGTGGCGCTATCGGTCCCCTGTGCCCCCACCGTCAGTGCTGTGCCCCCTTCTGGGGCGGCGGTGGCTGTGGTCGGTCTACCCCTGGCGCGCTCCGTCCTGCGCCTTCGCGAGCGCGGGCATGAGGGCGCTGACGTCCTGGTCCTGGTTCGACAGCACCACGATGTCGACCCGGCGGTTCAGCGTGTTGTCGGCGTCGCTCACCCCCTTCGCGAGCGGGCGGCTCGACCCGAAGCCGACGCTCTGCACGTGCGCCGACGGCATCCCGCCGCGCTCCACCAGGTCGCGGAGCACCCCGGTCGCGCGGGCGGCGCTCAGCTCCCAGTTCGTGGCGTACGGCGCGGTCGAGTTCCGCTGGTCGGCGTGCCCCTCGACGCTGACGTCGTGCCCGCTGGTCTTGAGGACCGGGGCGATCGCGTCCATGATCCGCTTCGCCTGGCCGGACAGGTCCGCGCTGTTCGTCCGGAAGTACGTCTCGCTGCCGATCAGCCGGACCGTGAGCCCGCGGGCGTCGACGGTGAACTGCACGTTCGAGGTCTGTCCGGCCTTGTCGAGGTTCGTCCTGATCGCGCTCTCGATCGCCTGCAGGTCGTCCAGCTCGCGCTTCGCGGCGGCGACGTCGGCCTTCGACGCCGTCGCCGGCACGGCCGGGTTCGTCGGGTCGGCACTCGCCGAGGTCGAGCCGGCGACCTCGGCGTCGCTGCCGTCGTGACCGCTCGACGCGCTCGAGTGGTCCGCCTGCGACTTGTCGGTGGAGTAGCCGGAGCCGTCCTTGACCTGGTCCTTCGTGACGACGGTGCCGGACGCGGTGTCGATCTTCTGCGACTTCACCTCGCCGAAGCCCGTCGCGAGCGACTGCTTCAGCTGGATGTACTTCTGCTGGTCGACCGTCGACATGGCGAAGAGCACCAGGAACATGCACATGAGCACCGTGATCATGTCCATGTACGACGCCATCCAGCGCTCGTCGGGGTGCTCGGCCTCGTCGTGGCCCTTCTTCGCCCGACCGCGACCGCGGCCACGGGGGTTCGCGCTCATCGTCAGGCCGCCAGCTGCTGGTCGTCGGCGTCGGCCTTCGTGGGCTTCGCCTTGCCCTTGTCGCCCCGGGCGGCGGGCGGCACCATCGCGGTGAGGCGTTCGCCCAGCAGGCGCGGCTGGCTGCCGGCCTGCACGGCGAGCAGCCCCTCCATCAGGAGCGTCTGCCGGTCGGCCTCGAGCTGGGCGAGCTTGCGGAGCTTGCCGCCGATCGGCAGCCAGAGGAAGTTGGCGGTGAGCAGACCCCAGAGCGTCGCGACGAAGGCGCTCGCGATGAGCGGACCGAGTTCGTCCGGCTTGCCGAGGTTCGCGAGGACGTGGGTCAGCGAGACGACCGTGCCGATGATGCCGACCGTCGGTGCGAAGCCGCCGAGCCCCATGAAGAACGCGCTGGCGCTCCGCTGCGGGGCCGCGTTCGACTCGATCTCGTCCTCGAGCAGGATCCGGAGCTCGTCGCCGTCGGTGCCGTCGGCGATGTTCTGCAGCGCCTTCTTCATGAACGGGTCGTCGTGCTTGTCGGCCTCCTGCTCGAGCGCGAGCAGACCGTTGGCGCGGGCGGTCTCGGCGAGGCCGACCACGTCGTCGATCACGGCCTGCGGCGGCGTGACCTTGCCCGTGAAGGCCTTCGGGACCGCCTTGAACGCAGCGAGGGCGTCCTTCAGCGTGGTGCTCGCGATGCCACAGCCGATGGTGGCGCCGAACACGAGGATCATGGGTGCCGGCAGGAACAGGCCGCCGAGTTCGACGTGCTCCATCTGCACCATGCCGAAGAGGGCGCCGAAGGCGAGCAGGATGCCGACGATCGTTGCGATGTCCACGTCAGCGCCCCCCGTCCTGCAGCCGGCCGTGCTGCGCGGCGTGCAGCGGCGCGACGGGGGCGAGGGTGGGCTGCGGACCGGTCTGGTTCGCGCTGCCCGTGTCGGTGCCGTAGGCCATGCCGACGATCCGCGCGCGGTACGCGGCGATCAGGTCGATGACCTCGGCCATGGACTCCCGCACGATGTACTTCGCGCCGTCGACCATGATGAGGGTCGTGTCCGGCGTCTCCTGGATGCGCTCCACGAGGTCCGGGTTGACAGCGAATCCGCTGCCGTTGAGTCGTGTGACGACGATCATGGCCCGTCCTGGTTCTCGATCGTCCCGCCGCCGTCCGTGGGGCGGGATGCGGCCCGTCCGTGGGCCTGCACCGAGGACTATCGGTCCGGGGCGCGTCCCCGTTAGTGCGGACCCGGTGGGAGCGCTAGGTTCGCAGGGTGATCACCGCGGCGGACCTGCTCGAGGGCCCGCGCGGTCGTCGCTTCCTGTTGGAACTCGTGCTCGTGACGTCCCCGGGCTCCTCCTGGGTCGCAGACGCGGTCGGTGCCCTCGTGGCGGAACCCGGCGTCGATCCCGACGACCTCGCGCGGGCGCTCGACGCCGCGTCCGTCGACGACCCGAGCGCCGAACAGGTCGTCGTCGCCCTCGAGGAGACCGCCGAGAGCGCACTGTGGTGGCAGCCGCCCCACGACGAAGAGGTGCTCTTGGCACACCCGGCACTGGGCGGTGCGCTCGGACGCCTGGCGGAACGGGTCCTCGCCGCCACGGCGGTGCGGGCGCTCTTCGCGCCGATGCCGGACCGCTGGGCGATCGAGACAGAGCACTGGTCGCGGGTCGAGGGCGAGCGCCCCGCCGCGGTCGACGTCCTGCGGACCTGGGCGGACGGCGTACGGGGCGAGCAGCGGGAGGGCACCCGCGGACCGGTCAGTGGGTCCTGGTGGACGAGTGTGCCGTGGCCCTGCACGACCACCACGGGTGCACCCCTGCCCGGTCTGGGACCGCTCGCCCTCTGGGCCGTCGAGGACTCGTTCGGCTGGCAGGACGCAACCGTCCGCCCGGTGACGACCGGACGCCGACCCCGTGTCCACACGATCGACACGCGCCAGGACTGGGCCGAGCTGTGCCGCCGGTGGCCGCTCCCCGTCGGGCGGACCTCGCGGCAGTACGACTGGTCGGTGGCGACGGACCGCGTCGGCGACTGGGTCGTGCCGGACTGGTCAGGGGTCGCCACCGAGTACGACGTCGTGCACCTCACCGTGGCCGGGTGGCTCCGCACGTCCGGCGTCGCGGTGCCGGTGGACGCCGACCGTGCGAGCGTCGTCGCCGGGTGGTCGCCGGACACCGCCTGCTGGCTGACCGACCCGGCCCCGCACGAGGGTGCGCCGGAGCGGTGGCGTCGCCCGCAGAATCCCGGCCCCTGGCACCGGACCGGCGGCTGACTTCTCACGGATGGGGTATTCCCGATCCGTTCCTGAGAGTTACGGCGCGATTGTCACCCGTTTTATCTCATGAGCGTGTTAGCGTGCCGGACATGACCGACACCACCACCGTCGCCACGCCGGCCACTTCGGCCACACCAGCTCCCCTCCGCGAGGTCGGCGCCCTCATCCGGGGCGCCCGCAAGGGACGCAGCATGACGCAGGCCCAGCTCGCCGAGCGGGTCGGCACGAGTCAGAGCGCCATCAACCGCATCGAGCAGGGCGGCCAGAACCTGTCGCTCGAGATGCTCACCCGGATCAGCGACGCGCTCGACCAGCAGATCGTGTCGATCGGTGGCGGCGCTCCGCAACGTTCGCACCTCCGCGTGCAGGGCGGGCGGAAGCTCAGCGGCTCGATCGCGGTCAACTCCAGCAAGAACGCCGCCGTCGCGCTGCTCTGCGCGTCGCTGCTCAACCGCGGCGTCACGCGGCTGCACAAGGTGGCGCGCATCGTCGAGGTCGACCGGATCATCGACGTGCTGCGCAGCCTCGGCGCGACGGTCACGTGGTCGGAGGACGGCGAGGTGCTCGAGATCGTCGCGCCGTCGGACCTCCGCCTCGACGCGATCGACGCCGACGCCGCCCGCCGGACCCGCAGCGTCCTGATGTTCCTCGGCCCGCTCAGCGGCCGGTACGGCTCCTTCCGACTCCCCTACGCGGGCGGCTGCGACCTCGGCACCCGCACGGTCGAGCCGCACCTCATCGCGCTCCGCCCCTTCGGCGTCGACGTCGAGGCCACCTCCGGCTGGTACGAGGTCGACGTCGCGAACACCGCGGTGCCGACGAAGTCCGTCGTCCTCACCGAGCGGGGCGACACCGTGACGGAGAACGCGATCCTCGCCGCCGCCGCGCGCGACGGTGAGACGGTCATCCGCAACGCCAGCCCCAACTACATGGTGCAGGACCTCTGCTTCTTCCTCGAGCTGCTCGGCGTGACGATCGAGGGCATCGGCACGACGACGCTCCGCATCACCGGCAAGAGCCGCATCGACGAGGTCGTCGACTACTGGCCGAGCGAGGACCCGGTGGAGGCGATGAGCCTGCTGACCGCCGGCATCGTGACGTCGTCGACGCTGACGGTCACGCGTGCGCCGATCGAGTTCCTCGAGATCGAGCTCGCGACCCTGGCCGAGATGGGCCTGCGCTTCGACGTGTCCGAGGAGTACGCCGCGGCGAACGGTCGGACCCGTCTGGTCGACATCACGGTGCACCCGTCCGAGCTGCACGCGCCGATCGACAAGATCCACGCGATGCCGTTCCCCGGGCTGAACATCGACAACCTGCCGTTCTTCGTGGTGATCGCCGCGATGGCCGAGGGCACGACGCTCGTGCACGACTGGGTCTACGAGGGCCGCGCGATCCACCTGCTCGACCTGACCCGTCTCGGCGCGAGCGTCACCCTGCGCGACCCGCACCGACTCGACGTCACCGGCCCGACGCACTTCTCCGGTGCCGAGGTCAGCTGCCCGCCGGCCCTGCGCCCCGCGGTGGTCATCCTGCTGGCGATGCTCGCGGCCAAGGGCGAGAGCGTCCTGCGCAACGTGGGCATCATCGCCCGCGGGTACGAGCAGCTCCAGGAGCGCCTGAACTCACTCGGTGCCTCCATCGAGACGTTCCACGACTGACCCGAACCCGCCAGGGGGCCCAGCGGACGCCGGGTTGACTGGAGCGTCGACCCCACGGAAGGACCCTCGTGCTCGGACCTGAACTGGTGGTCGTGCTCGGCCTCGCGATCGCCCTGACCGCGGGGCTGGCCGACCGCCTCCGCATCGCGCCGCCGGTGCTCCTGCTCGCGATCGGCGCCCTGCTCGCGTTCGTCCCGCAGTTCTCCCGCGTGCAGCTGCCCGCCGACGCGGTGCTCCTGCTCTTCCTGCCGGCGCTGCTCTACTGGGAGAGCCTGACCACGTCGCTCCGCGAGATCCGGAAGAACCTGCGCGGCATCGTGCTCATGGGCACGGTGCTCGTGGTCGTGACGGCCGGCGTCGTCGCGGTGCTCCTGCACCTGCTCGGGCTCCCGTGGGGCCCGGCGTGGGTGCTCGGTGCGGCGGTGGCCCCGACGGACGCGACGGCCGTCGGCGTGCTCACGAAGATGCTGCCACGGCGGAACGTGACGGTGCTCCGCGCCGAGAGCCTGGTGAACGACGGCACGACCCTCGTGGTCTACGGCATCGCGGTCGCGGTCACGACCGGCGCGCAGGAGCTCACCTTCTGGAACGTCTCCGGCATGCTCGTGCTGTCCTACGTCGGCGGCGTCGCGGCCGGACTGCTCGCGGCATGGCTCGGCACCGTGGCGCTGCGGCGCGTCGACACGGTGGTGCTCGAGAACATGATCACGCTGCTCGTGCCGTTCGCCGCGTTCCTCGGTGCCGAGGCGATCGGCGCCTCGGGCGTGCTCGCGGTCGTCGCCGCCGGCATCGTGGTGAGCCAGGTGGCGCCGAAGCTCGACCGCGCCGAGACCCGGCAGCAGGTACGGGCCTTCTGGTCGTTCCTCACCTACCTGCTCAACGGCGCCCTGTTCGTGCTGGTCGGCATCGAGGCGATGGTCGCGGCCCGCGCGCTGGACAGCAGCGAGATCGTCCGCGGCATCGGCATCGTGCTCGCCGTCTCGGTCGTGCTCGTGCTCGTGCGGTTCGCGTTCGAGGGGTCGATCGGCGGCACCGTCTGGCTGGTCACCCGACGCCTCGGGAGCGAACCCCGCGAGGGTCGACGCGACCGACTGGTCAGCGGCTTCGCCGGGTTCCGCGGGGCGGTGTCCCTGGCGATGGCCGTCGCCGTCCCGCGGATGCTCGAGTCCGGCGACGCCTTCCCCGACCGCGACCTCATCGTGTTCGTCACCGCGGGCGTGGTCGTCGTGACCATCGTCGGGCAGGCGCTCGTGCTCCCCGCCGTCCTCCGCCGGGCCGCCCTCCCCGAGGACGAGTCCGTCGGCGAGGAGCGCCGGAACGCCGAGCGCACCGCGGTCGAGGAGGCACTCGCCGCGCTCCCCCGCCTCGCCCGCGCCGCCGGCGCCGACCGTGCGACGGTCGAGCGCATCCGGAAGGACTACGAGGCGCACCTGGACGTCATCGAGGCCCGCGCCGAGGAGGACGAGGACCACCCGGCCCTGCAGCGGCACGACAGCGCGGTGGCGCTGGAGCTGGCGCTCGTCCGGCACAAGGCGGCGACGCTGCTCCGGATGCGGGACGCCGACGAGATCGACGACCTGGTGCTGCGGCAGGTGCGCGCCGGCTACGACGCCGAGGAGGCGCGGCTCGAGGGATCGACGCCGGCCTGACCCCGCCCCGTGGCCGGGTCCGGGCCGGGCCACGCCGTGCCGCGGCGTCGATCAGATGTCGAGGACGCCGTCGACGGCGGCGCTGCGCGGTGGGATGTGGCCGCTGTCGACGTCCTCCTCGAGGTGCGCCGTCGCGAGTCCCCAGTCGCGCGGGCGCCCGGTCTCGTCGAACACCCGGTACCGGCGACGGAGCCGGAGGAACGGCACCGCGGTGTGCTCGAACGACACCACGACCTCGGTCTCCGGCCAGGCGCCCTCGACGGCGACCTCGACGTTCCGGAGGTCGCTCCGACGGCGCATCGGCCCACCGCCGTCCGCCGACCACCAGAGCAGCGGCCGGTCGAGGCCGACGAACTGCGACCGGAGCCGGGCGACGTGCCTCGCGATGACGGCCGCGCCGGGGTCGTGGCGGGGCCAGTCGGCACCGGGGACCCCCGTCAGGTCGAGCCGGTCGAACCAGCGCGCCCGACGTCCCTCGCGCTCCAGGACCTCGCGCTCCCAGGCGTCGTCGTCCTCCGGGTCTGCGGGGCTGGCGACGAGTTCCTCCGTGGAGACGGTCTCCGGCAGGCCAGCGGCGACGTCGATCGTCACCGTCTCCGGTCCGTACACGGCGCCGGAGAAGGGCTCCGCATGCGGATCACTGCGCGGGCCGGTGCGGTGGAAGCGGAGGGTCAGGCGGTCGCCGTCGAGCACCACGCGATCGACGAGGTGGTCGACGTGGATGGTCGTGCGCGTGCCGTCGGGCGCGATCCGCTCGACGTCGGTCGGCGCGGTCGGGACCGGCGGGAGGGGTTCCGGGGCCTCGCCGTCGTCGGGCTGCCACGCGTCGGGGTCGGCGTCGTCGGCGAAGCCGATGGTCCACTCGCCGTCCGCACCGCCCCAGGCGGTGTACGGACCGCCGTCGCCGACCTCGTCCTCGTCCTCGTCCTCGTCCTCGTCCTCGTCGGCACCCGGCTCCGTCCACGTCGCGGGGTCCGGCCAGAACGGGCCCGCGTCCGCCCAGCCCAGCGACTCCTCGTCGACGTCGGGCTCCACGTACGGCTCGTCGCCGCCGAACGGTTGTGTCCAGACCGAGGCGTCCCGCGGGTCACCCACCCAGAGCCCGGTCGCGTCCGCCCCGATCGGCAGTCGGTCCCCGAGGTCGACCGAGGCACCGACCCCGTCCGGCGCGACGAAGACCGCCGTCCGGGTCTCGTCGTCGATCCCGTCGGAGCTGTACACGACCCAGACGCCCGTCGGGGTCGGCCAGGCCGTCGCCTCCTCGATCGCCCGCTCCGGCAGCAGCGCGTCTGGCCAGGTGAGCCACCGCACGGCGCCGCGCCCGCCGCGTCTGCGGACGACGGCCGCCACGGGGCGGAACACGTCCGGGACGACCACGTGCTCACCCACCGGGACGACGTCGAGCGGGACGAGGGGGTCGGCTCCGGGCTGCACGGTGCTGACGCTAGTCGGTCGTCGGCACCTGACCCGCGCGGCGCATCGCCTGTTCGAGCAGCTCGAGGTCGATGCCGACGTGTCGGCGGGCGATCGTGCCGGCGTCGAGCGCACGCCCCTCGCACACCGCGGTGACGAGGTCCTCGTGCTCACGGAGCGCCCGGGCCTCCATGGCCGCCATGCCCTCGGCGGTGCCCCAGAGGTGCGCCGGAGCGGCGATCGACACCTGCGCCTCGAGCCCGGCGAGCGTCGCGGCGAGGACCTCGTTCCCCGCGGCGTCGATGATCGTGCGGTGCAGGACCGCGTCGGCCTGTTGCTTGGCGAACCCGGACGCGGCGATCCGGAACGCGTCGAGCCGCTCCCGGAGCGCAGCGGCCTGCCCGCCGTCGATCCGCTCCGCGGCGGCGGTCGCGAGGGCACCGTGCAGGAGCGCGATCGCGTCGGCGGTGTCGCGGATGCCGGCCCACCGGGCGAGCAGCGTCCGCCCGACGGCGTCCGAGGACGAACCAGGCCACTGGGTCCGGACGAAGGTGCCGCCGCCACGGCCGCGACGGGTCTCGAGCAGCCCGCGGTCGACGAGCCGTGCCAGCGCGCCGCGGACCGTGACCCGGGCGACGCCGAGGAGTCCGGCGAGCTCACGCTCCGGAGGCAGCCGCGAACCGGGCAGGTACTCCCCCACGGCGACCGCGGTCACGAGCCGGTCCTCGACCTCGTCGACCCGGCTCTCGGTCGTGCGTTCCGCCACCGCGGGCCCCCGTTCGTTTCGTCCACGTTAAAGGACACGTAATGGTCTTGCAGCGAACCATTGCCCGGTCCATGCTTCCTCCATGTCCCGCATCACCGAAGGAACGATGCCGTTCCGCGACGGCCACACCTGGTTCCGGACCACCGAACCGGACACCCCGACCCCCGGCGCACTGCCGCTCGTCGTCCTGCACGGCGGGCCCGGCATGGCGCACGACTACCTCCGGAACCTCGCGGCCCTCGCCGACGAGACCGGCCGCACGGTCGTGCACCACGACCAGTTCGGCTGCGGCCGGAGCAGTCACCGTCCGGACGCACCCGTCGACACCTGGACGCCCGAGCTCTTCGTCGACGAGTACGCCGCACTCGTCGCGCACCTCGGCCTCGGCGACCACCACGTCCTCGGCCAGTCCTGGGGCGGCATGCTCGGCGCCGAGATCGCGGTGCGGCAGCCCGAGCACCTCCGCTCCCTCGCCATCTGCAACTCCCCGGCCTCGATGCAGCTCTGGGTGGACGGCGCCGCCGAACTCCGCGCGCAGCTGCCGCAGGACGTGCAGGACGCGCTCACCCGGCACGAGGAGGCCGGCACGGTCGACGACCCCGAGTACCTCGCGGCCACCCAGGTGTTCTACGAGCGCCACGTCTGCCGCGTCGTCCCGATGCCCGCGGACTTCGTCGACTCCGAGGAGCAGATGGAGGCCGAGCCGACGGTCTACCACACCATGAACGGGCCGAACGAGTTCCACGTCATCGGCACCATGCGGGACTGGACGATCGTCGAGCGCCTCGACCGCGTGACCGTCCCGACGCTCGTCGTCGCCGGTGAGCACGACGAGGCGACCCCCGCCACCTGGCAGCCCTTCGTCGAGCGCATCGCCGACGTCCGCCAGCACGTCTTCCCGGGCGCGAGCCACTGTTCGCACCTCGAACAGCCCGAGGAGTTCCGCCGCGTCGTCGCGGGCTTCCTCGCCGCACACGACGACTGACCCCGCCCCACCATCCCTGTCCAGCCCCGTCTCCCGGAACGGAACCCCATGTCGCAGCAGCACAGCGAGCTCTCCGCACAGCAGCAGCTCGAGGCCTACGGCTACAAGCAGGAGCTCAAGCGCTCCGTCTCCACCACCGACCTGCTCGTGTACGGGCTCGTCTTCATGGTGCCGATCGCCCCCTGGGCCATCTTCGGCACCGTCTACAACGCCTCGAGCGGGATGGTCCCACTCGTGTACGTCGTCGGCCTCGTCGCGATGATCTTCACCGCGGTCGCCTACGCGCAGATGGCGAAGTCCATCCCCCTCGCCGGCAGTGTCTTCTCCTACGTCGGGCGCGGCATCCACCCGACCGCCGGCTTCTTCGCGGGCTGGGCGATCCTGCTCGACTACCTGCTCGTCCCGACGCTGCTCTACGTGTTCGCCGCGGAGAGCATGGTCGGCATCTTCCCGGGCACCCCGCGCTGGCTGTGGGCGCTCGTGTTCGTCGCGATCAACACCGTCATCAACCTCCTCGGCGTCTCGTCGCTCAAGCTCGCGAACCGGGTCTTCCTGCTCATCGAGCTCGTGTTCGTGGCGATCTTCGTCGTCATCGCGATCGTCGCCCTGACCGGCGGCACCGTCCCCGGCGCCTCGTTCAGCACCGACCAGGTCTGGGACCCGTCGAAGGTGTCCGCGCCGCTCATCGCATCGGCGCTGTCCATCGCGGTGCTGAGCTTCCTCGGGTTCGACGGCATCTCGACGCTGTCCGAGGAGTCCACCGGCCGACGCGGCGGCGCGGGGCTCGCGATGATCCTCGCACTCGTCATCGTCGCGTTCCTCTTCGTCCTGCAGACCTGGCTCGCATCCGCCCTGGCCGCGGGTCGCGACTCGTTCTCGGACAGCGAGGCCGGCAACGCCTTCTTCTCGATCGTCGAGCAGGCGTCGTCGAGCGGGTGGGCGACCGCCTTCTTCGCGGTCAACGTCCTCGCGGTCGGCATCGCGAACGCGATGGCCGCGCAGGCCGCGACCAGCCGACTGCTGTTCTCGATGAGCCGTGACCGCCAGCTCCCGGCGTTCCTGCACAGGCTCAACGGTCGCCAGGTCCCGCAGAACGCGATCATCGTCGTCTCGGTGCTGTCCGCGATCCTCGTGCTGTTCTTCGTCGGGCAGATCGACACGATCTCGTCCCTGGTCAACTTCGGCGCCCTGTTCGGCTTCATGCTCCTGCACGTCTCGGTGTTCGTGCACCACGTGCTCAAGGGGAAGTCCCGGAACTGGCTGCTCCACCTCGTCGTGCCGCTCATCGGGTTCCTGATCATCGGGTACGTGCTGCTCAACGCCGCCGTCGAGGCGAAGGTCGGCGGCATCGTCTGGCTGATCGTGGGCGCCGGCGTGTTCCTCTACTACCGTGCGACGGGCCGATCCACCGCGGTCGGCTCGGAAGGAGACCACGCATGACCCCCGACCACTTCCTGCCGAACACCCTCGGCGTCCCGGGCTTCTCCCCCGACCGCGAGCCCGTCCTCCGCGTCCGCCCCGGCACCGGGGAGACGATCGGCTTCGAGACGACGGACGCCGTCTACGCCGAACTCGACCGGCACCACGACCTCGCGCAGCTCCAGGCGCCGATCAACCCGGTCACCGGCCCGGTGTACGTGGAGGGCGCCGAGCCCGGCGACACCCTCGCGGTCACGATCCACGACATCCAGCTCACGACGCACGGCTGGTCCGTGTCACTCCCGGGTTCCGGGGCGCTGCAGCACGTCATGCCCGAGGGTGTGTTCGCGCGGCGCTGCCCCATCGAGGACGGCGTCGTGCGGGTCACCGACCGGCACGCGTTCCCCGTGCGTCCGATGATCGGCTGCATCGGCGTCGCACCGGCCGCGGGTTCGAACTCGACGATCATGCCGGCGTACGCCGAGGGCGGGAACATGGACGTGACCGAGGCCCGCCCGGGTTCGACCGTGTACCTGCCGGTCCGGGTCCCCGGCGCGCTGCTGTCGATCGGCGACGTCCACGCGATCATGGCCGAGGGCGAGTCCTCCTTCGTCGCGATCGAGGCGCAGGGCACCGCGGTCGTGTCCGTCGACCTGGTGCGCGGCGGTCCGGAGCTCCGGGCGCCGCGCATCGAGACGGCCGACGAGTGGCTCTTCGTCGGCCTCGGCGATCCCGTGCAGGAGAGCGTCCGCCGCGGCTACGAGGACGCCTTCGCGTTCCTCGTGGACGAGCACGGTTTCACGGCCGAGGACGCCTACGCCGTCCTCAGCGCGGTCGGTGACTCGAAGCTCGGCGGCCCGACCGGCTCGGGCGACCCGGACCCGCTGCACCCGTTCGCGGCGGTCGGCGCCGTGACCCTGCACCGGGTCCCGAAGGCGGTGCTGTCCGCAGCACCGGTCTGAGCGGGACCACGTGCCGTCTGGAGGCGCGGTGCCAGCTGGCACCGCGCCTCCAGTCCGTCGTCAGCGTCGGTCCGGAGCGTCGGCCGCCGGGATGACGAGACTGCGGTCCGTGACGTGCTGCGCGGCCTCGCGCAGCAGCATGTTGTGCGCACGCGCGTGCCCGCGGAGCAGCGCGAACGCGGTGTCCAGGTCGACGCCGTGCGTGTTCGCGATGAAGCCCTTGGCCTGCTCGATCGCGATCCGACTGTCGAGCGCCCGCTGCAGCTGCGCCTGCGTGCGGGCCGCGTGATCGGCGCTGCGCTGCTGCAGGATCGTGATGGTGGCGACGTCGGAGAGCCCCTGCAGTGCAGCGACGTCCGCGGCCGGCAACGCACCGGCCGGACCGCGGAAGACGTTGAGCGACCCGATGACCAGGCCCCGGCTCCGCATCGGCACGGACAGGACGGACGTGTACCCCGCCTCCGCCGCGAACGGCGCGAACCGTTCCCACTGCCGACGGATCGCGTCGGGGTCCGCTCCTGCCACGACCTCGCCGGAGCGTGAGGCATCGATGCACGGTCCTTCGGCGAGGCGCAGCTGCGCGCGAGCGCAGGACAGCGCCCCGTCGCTGGTGGCCACCGCGACCTCGAGGGCGTCGTCAGCGGCGAGCATGATGTTCGCAGCGTCGACGTCGAAGAGGTCGACAACGTCGTCGATCAGTCCTTGCAGTGACTGCACGACGTCGTAGTCGTCGACCACCGCGCCCGCCGCACGGACGAACGCATCGATCAGCCCCGCTTCGCGATCCTGCACCACGCGCACTCCCTCCGGTCCCCGTGGACGCTACCCGTCCGCCCGCCACACTGCCGGAGCGCCCGGAGCAGGCCACTGCGGTACCCTGACGACGGTGCCCCGAGACCCCGGACACCGGTGACCGAGCTGTCTCCGGAACGAGGGTGGGCCATGACCGACGACCAGCGCGCGGTGCTGACGCGCGACGCAGCTGCGCCGGATGTCGACGCGGTGCCTGCGGAGGCCGGGACCGAGCAGCGCAGCGCGGTCCGTATCGAGGCACGCGGCACGGAGCCGGCTGCCGTCGTCCATGAGATCGGTGGCCTGTACGACGGCAAGGACTGGGCGGCCCGGCCGACGGACCAGCCCTTCACCTACCGGTACACCGCGCTCGGGGACGATCGGATCACCCTCCGCCGATCCCGGATCACCGGCTCCATCCGCGGGGCGATCCCGCACACCGACGACTACGTCCTGCAGTGGATCACCGAGGGACAGGCGGTCCCGGACGTCCGCCGCGACCGGGTCCCGCTCGCCGTCGGCGTCCCGATGCTCTTCCCGAGCGCGCGCGAGTTCGTGTTCGAGTACCGCGACTACGACCAGCGGCTCGTGCACCTGTCCCGCGACCTCGTGCACGAGGTCGCGGAGGAACGGTTCCACACCCTGCCGACGTCCGACCTCGGGCTCGACCACCTGCGTCGCCTCGACCCGGCAGCCCTGGCCCGCTGGCGCGCACAGATGGGGATGCTCGCCGGTGAGCTACGCGGCGGGGTCGGCACGCTGCTCTGGCAGACGCTCACCCGCTCGGCGGCGTCCGCCTTCCTCGACCTCTACCCGCCGACCGTCGCGACGATGCCGGCGTCATTGCTCACCCCGCGCCGCGCCCGGGTCCGCGCCGCCGTCGAGTACGTGCACGAACACGCGGCGGAACCACTCACGGTTTCCGACATCGCCCGTGCAGGTGGCCTCAGCGTGCGCTCGGTGCAGGAGGGGTTCGTCCGCGACCTCGGCATCACGCCGATGACCTACCTGCAGCAGGTCCGCCTCTGCCACGTCCGCGAGGTGCTCCGTCGCGCCGAGCCCTCGACCACGACGGTGCAGGACGTCGCGCGCCGCTGGGGCTTCGCGCACCTCGGGCGGTTCTCCGCGGCCTACTACCGGGCGTTCGGCGAGTACCCGCGCGACACCCTGCGCCGCTGAACCGAGCGGCTGGCCGCTTCCCGCACATGCCGCCCGCGCGCGGGGTCCCGTTCGTACAGTTCCGGGCATGGGTGGGACCAGCGAGGAGCAGCAGTGGGACGGATCACTCGACCTGCAGGAGTTCCTCGACGACTTCGTGGCGTCCATGGAGCGGTGGGGAGCGGACGCGCCGATCGAGCGATCGGGGCGCGACCAGCGACCCTGACCGTGCCGGACCGCGCAGGGGCCGTCCCCGCGCGATGCGGGAACGGCCCCTGAGTCGTCCTGGTGGACGGGATCAGCGCTTCAGGTTCGTGAGCTCCTGCAGCACCTCGTCGCTCGTGGTGATGATGCGCGCGTTCGCCTGGAACCCGCGCTGCGCCACGATGAGGTTCGTGAACTCCTGCGACAGGTCGACGTTCGACATCTCGAGCGTGCCCGAGGCGAGCTGCCCCACGCCGGGGTCCCCCGGGGCGCCGACGCTGGCCTGGCCGGAGTTCGCGGTGGCACGGTAGCCCGAGGCCCCGGTCTTCTCGAGGCCTGCCGGGTTGGCGAAGGTCGCGAGGGCGATCCGGCCGACGGCCAACGAGGCGCCGTTCGAGAACGTGCCGACGACCGTGCCGTCCTTCGAGATCGAGTAGCCCTGGAGCGAGCCGGCCGCGCTGCCGTTCTGCTTCGCGATCGACGCGGTGTCGAGCGACGCGAAGCCGGTGAGCTGTGTCATGTCGACGGCGATGCCGTTGACGTTCATCGAGCCGCCCGCGGTGAGCTTGCCGTCGGCGCCGAAGGCGAGGGTGCTCGTGCCCGAGCCGCCCTGCCCGTCGGTGCCGGCGACGGACCACCCGGCAGCGGTGCGGGTGTAGGTGAGCGACAGGGTGTGCTTCGCACCGGCGGCGTCGTACACGGTCGCCTCGCGGACCCGCGTGCCGCCGACCGCGGTCTCGGATGGCAGGTTGCCCGTCACGCCGGCCGTGGTGGTCTGCACGGCCGGGGCCGCGGCGTCGATCGGCAGCACGATGTCGGAGAGCTGCCCGCCCTCGTTCACGACGCCGTTCGCGGCCGGGTAGCCCTGCACGATCTTTCCGTCGGCCGTGACGAGTCGGCCGTTCGCGTCGAAGTCGAACGCGCCGGCCCGCGAGTAGACGGTGTCGTTGCCGAGGCGGGTGACGAAGAAGCCGTCACCCGAGATCATCAGGTCGGTCGCCTTGCCGGTGGCCTGCGCCGAGCCCTGCGCGAAGTTCGTCGAGACGCCGGCCACCTGCACGCCGAGGCCGATCTGCGCCGGGTTCGTGCCGCCGATGCCCGTCTGCGGTCCGCCGGCGCCCTGGGTCATCTGCGACAGGGTGTCCTGGAAGACCGTCGAGGACGACTTGAAGCCGACGGTGTTGACGTTGGCGATGTTGTTGCCGGTGACGTCGAGCATCTGCTGGTGGGAGCGGAGGCCGGAGATGCCGGAGTAGAGCGAGCGGAGCATGGTGCGTCCTTTCGTGGAGGCAGAACGGTGAAGAAGAAGGAGGGGGGGGTCAGGCGGTGGCGGTGGTGGTGATGCCGGAGATCACGTCGAGTGCGACCTCCTTCCCGTTCACCGTGACCGTGGGGACGCTGTCGGCGTACGACACGGCGGAGGCGGTCCCGGTGACGGGTTTGCCCGAGGTGGCGTCGGTGTAGCTGACCTGCTTCCCGACGAGGTTCGCGGCGGCGATCCGCATCTGCAGCGAGAAGTTCTCGTTCGCCGTCGTGGTCTGGTTCGTGACCTGCTCCATCATCGCGAGCTGCGTCTGCTGGCTGATCATCTGGTTGGTGTCCATCGGCGAGGACGGGTCCTGGTTCCGCAGCTGCGTGACGAGCAGCTTCATGAACACCTCGGAGTCCATCGTCTGGGACTTCTTGGTCGCGCTGTTCTGCGCGAGGGCGGCGGCCTGCGCGGCCTGGTCCACCGATCCGGTGATGCCGTCGAGGGGCATGGTGTGGTCCTCTCTCTTCCGTCCGCGTCAGGCGAGGACGTCGAGTCCGGCGGTGCGGACGGTGGGCGTGGTGGTGGTGCCGGGCGTGCGCGGGGTGGGGCGCGCCTCCGGGCCGGGGCCGGGCCCGGCGAACGCCGGGGTGGGCCGGTCCCGCTGCCCGGACGGGGTGTCCGGGTGGTTCTGCGAGGACAGGTCGAGGGTCGTCGACAGACCGGTGCCCGCGGTGTCGCGGCGCAGCTCCGGCAGGACCTGACGGACCGCGTCGCGTCCCGCGTCGGAGGCGGCGAAGAGCTCGACGTGCATGCCGTACGCCGTCACGTGTGCGCGGACCGTGACCGGGCCGAGCGCGTCGGGCGTGACCTGGACGGTCACGACGTGGTCACCGGGGCCGGCCTGCGCGAGGGTGAAGAGCGGGCGTGCGAGCTGCTGGGTGAGCGGTGCGGGGGCGTTCGCGGTCGCGGCGCCGGACGTGGGTGCCGGCGCGGTCGCCGCGGTCGTCGCGGGTGTGGGGACGACGAAGGCGGTCTCACCACCGCGCGGTGCCGCGACGGTCTGGAGGCGCGGATCGCCCCGGTCGGCACCGTTCCCGTCCGTCCCGTGGCCGGTCCGGGAACCGGCACCACCCGTCGTGCCGAGCGCTGCGGCAGGCACGGCGACGACGACGGGCGCTTCCCCCGCGGAGGTCGTGGCGGTCGGCGTCGCGGCGCCCGTGGGCGCGGGCGTGGCCGATGCAGCCGCAGAGGAGGCAGGAGCGGAGGCGGTGACCGTGGCCACGGTCGCTGCCGCCGCAGTCGTCGTGGCGTCCGCGGCGTGCGGTGTCGCGATCGCCGCGGTGGCGGACGTCGGAGCGGCAGCCGATGATGCTGCGGCGACCGACGCAGCGGCCAGCGACGCCGCGGGCACGGACATTGTGCGCACCGGTGCCGTCGTGCCGGCGGCAGCTGCGGTCGAGCGCACGGGCTCGGTGCTCGTCGGGGTCGGTGCGGGCGTCGCGAGCACGGCCGCGTCCGGGGACGTCGCGACCGGTCGTGCGGTGACGGCGGTGCGGTCGGCGGCGGCGCCGAGCGGGGTCGTGCCGACACCCGCCGTGACGGCCCCGACGGCGGACGCGACGGGCGCGCCCGGTCCGGGGACGGCGGCCTGATCCGCCGTCGCCTCCGTCCGGGGGGCTCGCTCGGCCGTCGTGGCCGGCGTGGCCGAGGCGGTCGACGGCACCGTGCTCGCCGCGACGACGCTCGGCTCGACGACGGGGCCGGGAGCCGGAGCGGGTGCGAGGGGCGCAGGCATCGCGGAGACGGACGGGTCGGTCGGCGTCACCGTGGCGTCGACCGTCGTCGGGGTCGGCGTGTCCCCGGCGTCGGCGGCAGCGTCCGGCGTCGTGGCCGTCGTGGTGCTGTCGGCGTCCGCCCGTCCGGCGTGATCGAGCGGTCGGCCGGACCGGTCCGACGCGGTGCGCCGGTCGACCGTCGTGTCCCGGTCGTCGCCGCGCTGCTCGTGGCCTGCCGGGCGCGTGCCGAGGCCGGTCGCGCGTCGGTCGGACGTGGCGGCGCGGTCCGCGTGCCGGTCGGTCGACGCCGGCCGCTCGTGGCGCCGGTCGGTCGCGGCGGGACGGTCCGCTGCGTGCCGGTCGGTCGCCGCTGCGAGGGCCGCCCCGAACGACTGCGCGGAGCCGGCGCCGCGCGCTGCCGAGGACCCCGCCGACACCGAGGTGTCCGGAGTGACGAGGCGCTGGGTGATCGAGGTGCTCATGCTGCCCTCCCGTTCTGCATGGCGGCGAGCAGCGCGGCGGTCTGCAGGTCGGTCGCCCCCGCTGCCGTCGACGCGGACGCCGTGGCCGTCTGCCCCTGCGCGGGGACGATGCGGCGGATGGTGGCGATGTCGGAGTCGTGGTACCAGTTGTCGACGATCCGGACGTCCTTGCCCGGACGCGGGGCGTGCAGCACCTTGCCGTCGCCGACGTAGATGACGATGTGCTGCTCGCCCTTCGGCACGATGAGGTCCCCGGGCTGCGCGTCCTTCAGGGAGCCGACCTCGACGCCCATCTTCGCCTGGTCCGGCACGACGCGCGGCATCGTGACGCCGAGGTCCTTGAACACGGTCTGCACGAGGCCGGAGCAGTCCATGCCGCTCCGGGTGGTGCCGCCGAACACGTAGGGCACGCCGAGGTACTTCTTCGCGTCGGCCACCACGTCCGTCCCGCTCGCACCGCTGCCGGTGGCGAGGGTCCCGCGCCCGGCGTCGACCGAGGTCTTCGGCGTCGCAGTCGTGGCGTCGGTCGCACCGGTCCCGCCGAGGGCGGCCGCGAGGGCCGACGAGGCGCTCGACGTGCCGGTCCCGGCGCCGGTGCTCTCGGTCGCGAGGGCGTCCGCGAACGCGCTCGACGACGCCGCGGTGTCGGTCGCCGCGGCGGTCGCCCCGGGGCCGGCCTGGAGTGCGTCGATGCGGGTCCGGATCTCGGCGATCCGGGAGAGCACGGCGTCCACGCTCATCGGGCACCACCTTCCGTGCGGCTGCGGGCCGCGATCTCGTCGAGGGCGTTCTGTTCGGTGCGGAGCTCGTGGGCGGTCTCCTGCGCGACGTGCTGGGCCTCGAGCTTCTCGAGACCGAGGGCGGCCCGGCGCGCGGCGGTGTGCTCCTGCTGCGCCTGCCCGGCCTCGGCGCGACGGTTCTGCACGACGGCGTCGAGCTCCTCGAGCATCCCCCGCGTGGCCGCCCGAGCCGCGGCGACCGCGCTGAGGGTGGCGGCGTCCTCGATCGGACGCGCGTCCTCCGTGTCGGCGAGGCTGCGGCGTGCGGCGATCCGCGCGTCGGCGGCGTCACGGAGCCGTTCGTTCGCGGCGGCGAGGGCCGCGGCGGCCCGGTCCTGCTCGGTGTGCCGGAGGCGGAGCAGCCCGGCGAGCGGGAAGCGGCGGGCCATCAGCGCGCCCCACCGGGGGCGAGGACGGCGGCGAGCCGTTCGAGTGCCTGCCACGACGCGGCCGCGGTGGCACGCTCGTCCATGCCCTGTCGGAGGAACGCGTCGATCGCACCCTGGTGGTCGACCGCGGCGTCCACGAGCGGGTTCGACCCGCGCTGGTACGCGCCGACGTCGAGCAGGTCCTGCGCGGCCTTCCGGGCGGCCATCACGCTCCGCAGGGTCGTGGCGGCTCCGCTTTGCGCGGACGTGGTCACCTTCGAGGCGACACGGGACACCGAACCGAGGGCATCGACGGACGGGAAGTGCCCCGTGACCGCCAGCTTCCGGTCGAGCACGACGTGCCCGTCCAGGATGCTGCGCGCGGCGTCGGCGATCGGCTCGTTGTGGTCGTCGCCGTCGACGAGCACCGTGTACATCCCGGTGATGCTGCCGACCCGGTCCGTGCCGGCGCGTTCGAGCAGCCCGGCGAGCACCGAGAACGTCGACGGCGGGTAACCCCGGGTCGCGGGCGGCTCCCCCACCGACAGGCCGATCTCACGCTGCGCCATCGCGACTCGGGTGAGCGAGTCCATCATCAACACGACGTCCTGCCCGGCGTCGCGGAAGGACTCCGCGATCCGGGTGGCGACGAACGCGGCACGGAGGCGCATCAGCGCCGGCTCGTCGGACGTCGAGACGACGACGATCGAGCGGGCGAGACCCTCCGGTCCGAGGTCGTCCTCGAGGAACTCGCGCACCTCGCGGCCGCGTTCGCCGACGAGCGCGATGACGTTCACGGCGGCGTCGCTGCCGCGGGCGATCATCGACAGGAGTGAGGACTTGCCGACGCCGGATCCGGCGAACAGGCCCATGCGCTGCCCCCGGCCGACGGTGGTCAGGGTGTCGAGCACCCGCACCCCGAGCTGCAGGGGCGTGTCGATCCGGGTCCGCGCCATCGCGTTCGGCGTCTCGTGGTCGAGCGGCACCCAGGCGTCGGCGACGAGCGGGCCGCGGCCGTCGATCGGCCGACCGAGCCCGTCGAGCACGCGCCCGAAGAGACCGGTGCCGGTGGGCACGGTCACCGGCTGGCCGGTCGGTCGTGCCGGTGTGCCCGCGGTGATGCCGGTGAGCCGGCCGAGCGGCATGCAGCGCACGCCGGCGGCATCGGTCGCGACGACCTCGACGGCGGTCTGCGGCCCGTCCTCGTGGCCGACCGTGACGACCTCGCCGATCCGGGCGTCGAGCCCGGCGACGGTCAGCCCGAGCCCGACGGCGCTCGTGACGACGCCGACGCGCTCCGGGGCGGCGCGCCGGAGCGCGGTGTCGAGGGCGCGCGGGCGGAGCAGCGTGGCGGTCACGAGGCGACCCCCAGGGCGGCGCGTGCCCGGTCGAGGGCTGCACCGATCCGGGCGTCGAGCATCCCGTCGGGCAGGTCGACGACGGCGTCGCCGTCGCGCAGCGACGGGTCCGCGATCACCGGCACGGGGAGGTCGCAGTCGGCGACCCGCGCCGCGTCGGCGGGGCTGAGCCGTACCGCCAGCGCGACCGTGCGGTCGACCGAGGCGAGCGCCCGGCGGACGGTCGCCTCCGCGCCGGTGGCGGGGCGCGCCTCCAGGCCAGCGTCCTGGCCCACCTCGGACGCGGCGTCCGCACGGGAGGCACGGATCACGTGCCCGACGACGGCCTCCGCGAGTTCCAGCGCGGCCTCGACCACCGACTCCTCGGCGTCCCGCAGCACCGGTGCGACCTGCGAGAGCAGTGCGTTCGTCGCCGCGTCGACGACGGCGATGCGACGGACGGTGTCCGCGCGGAGCGCCGCGACCGCGGCGGCGTGCTCCGCCTCGAGCCGGGCGCGGAGGGCGTCCGTCTCGGCCTGCGCGGCGCGCAGCCCGGCCGCGTAGCCGGCGGCGTGGCCGCGGACGTCGGCCGCGGTGTCGCGTGCACGCGTGGTGGCACCGGCGATGACCGGGAACGCGACGCGCTGGACGGTCTGCTCAGTCAACGAGCTCGTCCTCCTCGGCGCGGTGCACGGTGATGACGCCCTGCGCCTCGAGCTCGCGGACCGAACGGACCACCTCGGCGCGCGCCTCCTCGACCTGCGAGACGCGGACCGGGCCCATCGACTGCAGCTCGTCGTCCAGGAGCTCGCGGTTGCGCTCGGACACGTTCGCGCGGATCGTCTCGATGACGGGGGCGGCAGCGCCCTTCATGGCGGTCGCGAGGAGCTTGGAGTCGACACCGCGGAGCACCTGCTGGATGTCGCGCGACTCGAGCTTCACGATGTCCTCGAAGGTGAGCATCCGCGAACGGATGTCCTCGGCGAGTTCCGGGTCACGCGCCTCCAGACCGTCGAGGACGGCCTTCTCGGTGGCGACGTCGGAGCGGTTGATGATCTCGACGAGCGGTGCGATACCGCCGACGACCTCGATGCTCTCGCGCGGCGAGACGACGGCGCCGGCGCGCTGCCGGAGCACCCCGGCGACGATGCCGACCGCCTCGGGCGTGGCGGTCCCCATCGTGGCGAAGGCCTGGGCGACGTCGGTGCGCGCACGCTCCTCGACCCCGGCGAGCACGGCGCTGGCCTGCGCCGGCTTGAGGTGCGCGAGCACGAGGGCGATGGTCTGCGGGAGCTCACCCTCGAGGAGCGAGACGACCTGACCGGGCTCCGCGTCGTCGAGGAAGTCGAACGACTGCCCGGCGAGGTTGGAGGCCAGGCGGTCCATCACGCCGGCGGCGCGCTCGGCGCCGAACGACGCCTCGAGGAGCCCGAGGGCGGTCTCCTTGCCGCCGCGCTTCTGGCTGCGGCCGCTCAGCGTCATCCGGTGGAACTCGGTGAGGGTGCGGTCGACGACGGTGTCCTCGACCCGGCGCATCCGGACGATCTCGGCGGAGATCTCCTCCGCCTCCATCTCGGTGAACTGCTTCATCACCTCGGCGGCGCGGTCGGTCTCCATCTGCATGAGGATGAGGGCGACCTTCTGCGCTCCGGTCAGCGGACGGTCGGATGCGGACCCGGTGCCGCCGGAGCCCGGCGCGGGCGTCAGGGCGCTCACACCGACGCCCGGTCGTCCAGGAGCCCACGGAGGAGCTCGGCGGTGCGCTTCGGGTCCCGCTCGGCGAGGGCGGAGATCTCCTGGCGCCGGCGCTCGGCCGAGACCTCCTCGGTGGTGAGCACCTCCGTCGGGGCGTCGTCGTACGGCATGGCGGGCAGCGCGACGGTCGGGGCGTCCCCGCCGTCGAGGGCGCTCCGGTCCGCACCGTCGACCGCGAGCGGGAGCTGGAAGGTCTCGCCGGAGAAGGCGTCGAGCTCGCCGAGGTCCACGGCTTCGCGCTCCTGCTTCCGGCTGCGGCGGAGCAGGAAGAAGACGATCGCGAGCAGGGCCAGCAGGGCGGCGACGACGATGCCGGCCGTGCGGATGGTCGACCAGAGCGCCTCCTGCTGGTCGGCCTGCTGCTGCTCCTTGAGGGCCTTCGCCGCGCGGTCGGCGGCGCTCGAGTCGAAGTCCATCATGGCGACGCGCACCTGGTCGCCACGGTTCGTGTCGACCCCCGCGGCCGCCGACACGAGGTCGTTGATGCTCTGCAGGTTCGCGTTCTGCACCGCGGTGGCCTTGGAGTTCAGGGCGACCGAGATCGTCTGGCGGTCGAGGGCGCCCGCCGGGATCTGCGTGGTCTCGGTCGTGTGGTCGACGGCGTTGTTCTTCGTCGCCGACTCGTTCGTGTAGCCGCCGTTCCCGGTGCCGCTGGTCGCGGAGCCGTTCGGCACGGCGATGTTGTCCGGGCCGAGGACACCGGTCGCCCCGGCGCCGCCGGCACCCGAACCGGAACCGTACTGCTCGGTGGTGCTCGACTCGTTGAGCGCGACCGGGCCGGTCGTCGGCGTCGTGTAGCTCTCCGAGGTGCGCGTGCCGGAGTTCTGGTTCATCGTCCCGGAGACGACGACGCTCGCGTTGCCGACGCCGAGCGTCGTGTCGAGCAGGTCCTGGATCTTCTTGCTCGTCGCGGCGTCGTAGTCGGCGGCCTGGTCCGCGCCGGAACCGGTCGCACCGGTGCCGACGGCGGAGAGCGTCTGGCCCTTCTGGTCGACGACCGAGACGTCGGTCGGCTGCATGCCCTCGACCGCGGCGCTCGTCAGGTGCACGATGGCCTGCACCTGGTCGGTGCTGAGCTGCGCGCCGTTCTTCGTGGCGATGAACACCGACGCGGTCGGGTCCTTCTCCTCGGCGACGAAGACGGTCTTCTCCGGGATCGCGAGCTGCACGGTCGCGGTCTGCACGCCGTCCATCGCGCTGATCGTCTTGGCGAGCTCGCCCTCGATCGCGCGCTTGTAGGTGACGTTCTGCTGGAACTCGGAGCTCGTCACGCCCATCTGGTCGAGGAGCGAGTAGCCGCCCTCGTTGGACGACGGCAGACCGTTCGACGCGGCCTTGAGACGCTCGGAGTACACCGACCCCTGCGGCACGAGGATCGTCGCGCCGCCGTCGGTGAGCTGGTACGGCACCCCGTCGGTGGTGAGCTGGTCGGTCACGCTCGAGGCGTCCGCAGCGGCGAGGCCGGTGAACAGCGGCGCGTACGACGCCTTGCCGAGCCAGCTCGTGAGGGCGATGCCACCGAGCACGAGCGCGGCGACGACGAGGATCGCGATGGTCCGCTGCGCGGCGCTGAACCCCTTGACGTAGTCGGCCAGGCGGCCGAGGACGTTCTTGACGGCGACGGGCATCAGGCCTGCATCCTCATGATCTCGTTGAAGGCGTCGACGCCCTTGTTGCGGACGGCGGCGACGAGCTCGAGCGTGACCTGCGCGCGGGTGGCGGCGATCGTGGCGTCGTGGATGTCGTCGAGGTTGCCGGTGACGGCCTTGAGCGCGAGGGTCTTCGAGTCGCTCTGCAGCGACTGCAGCCCGTCGACGGCGTTGCCGAGGCTCGCGGCGAAGCCGCTGCCGTCGGTGCCGGTCGTTGCGCCTGCGCCGGTCGCGCCGGTCAGCCCGTCGGTGCTCGTCACCGCGCCCGCGCCGGAGGCGGCGTCGGCGGCACCCGAGAAGGCACGGGTCATCGCGTTGGTGGTCACACCGTTGACGGCGTCGATGGGCATCAGTTCTTCCCGATCTGCAGTGCCGCCTCGTAGGCGGTCTTGGCGCGGTCCACCACGGCGGCGTTCGCCTGGTAGCCCCGCTGGGCCATGATGAGGTCCGCCATCTGCGTGCCGAGGTCGATGTCCGGCATGCGGACGTAGCCCTCCGCGTTCGCGAGCGGGTTGTCCGGGTCGTAGGTCACGCGGCCGGCGGCGCTGCCGAACGCGGCGCCCTTGACGTAGGCGCCGGAGACGCCGGCGCCCTCCTGGACCTCGACGTAGCGCGCCTGGAACGCGGAGTCGTCCATCGACCGGACGGTGTTGACGTTGGCGATGTTGTCGGAGATGGCGTCGAGCCACTTCCGGTGCACGGTCATGCCGGTGCTCGCGATGCCGATCGCGTCGAAGGTCGTCACGAGTTCGTCCGCATCGCCGCACGGACGCTGGTCAGCTCGGAGTTCATCGCCTGCGTGGCGAACTGGTACCGCAGGACGGTGTCCACGTTCGACAGCGTCTCCTCGTCGAGGTTGACGTTGTTGCCGTTCGTGTTCGTCGGCTCGAGGCTCCGGGCGATCGTGGGAGCGGTCCGGCCGCTGCCGTCGACGATCGACTTCGCGAGGGCGTCCTCGAACTGGACCTTCTCGGCGTGGTACCCGGGGGTGTTGATGTTCGCGACGTTGTCGGCGATGACCCGCTGCCGCATGGACAGCCCGTCGAGTGCGCTCTGCAGCGCGGCGCTCGTCACGGAATCGAACACGGGAGACCCGTCCCCTCGTCGTGCGACGTCGTTGAGATGTCGCCGATGGCGGTGGCCGATCCATGGCCGAACTGGTGAGCGATCCGTGCTCACCGGGCGCTGTCGGATGCCCGTCGGCCCGCGTTAGCCGTCGCCCCGAACGGGGGCCGGACGCGCAGGGCCGAGCGCGCAGGGCCGGGTCGCGGGCCCGGGTCCCCGGCCCGGTCGCGGAGTCGGGGTCGGAACATGTACACGCGTGTTGCGACGGGCGGGCCCTCCGGAGGGCCGAACGGTCAGCGGCGCGCCGCTCGGCCGCTACGCGGAGGCGTCGAGGTACACCGAGCCGCGCGGCTCACGTGTCGCGTCGACCGCGCGCAGCGCACCGAGGTGCTCGAGCGTCACGCGACGCTCCTCCTCGAGCGCGGCCGCCCGGTCTCGCTGTGCCGCCACCAGCCGGGAGGCGCGCCCCACCAGCTCGCGCGGCACCGGTCCGAGTCCGGTCGGCTCCACCCACGCCGCACCGGTCGTGTCGACCGTGTCCTGTTCCAGCGCGGTCAGGACCGCCTCCCAGGCGTCCCGGGACTCCTCAGGCGACACCGAGTGCTCCCCCGGCGCCGCCCTGCTGCGCCGTGGTCGCCGGCAGCGCCGCGGCGGCCTCGTGCCATGACTGACGGAGCGGTTCGAGGATCCGGATGCAGTCGCGCGTCGCCTGCACGTCGCGGTGCACGTTCGCCGTGATGAGCGAGGTCGAGGCGTAGTTGTAGATCGCCAGCAGCCCCTCGCCGCCGTCCCAGACGTCGATCCGCAGCGTCGAGGACAGCTCGCCGACGATGGCCTGTGCGTGCAGGAGCTGCTCGCGCGCGGCTTCCCAGTCGGCGGACGTCTGGGCGGCTTCGGCACGGTGCAGGTCGAGCAGCAGCCGGTCGTAGAGCATCGTGACGAGCTGCGCGGGCGTCGCGGAGAGGACGGCCTCGTTCGTGTACTGCGCGCGCCGCTGGTCGGTGACGGTGCGGGGCTGTGCGGCCTGGCGGAAGGCGGCGGCCTGCAGGTCGAAGGTGTTCACGGTGGTTCCCGTCAGCTCGAGGTCGACGCGAGCTGGCTCGCGAGCCAGCTCGACTGGGACTGGAGTTTGCTGAGGCTGGTCTCGAGCGCGGAGTACTGGCGCTGCAGCGTTGCACGTCGGGTGGTGAGGCGGTCGGTCCAGCTGTCGATCTGCGTCGTGAGGTCCTTCGCGACCGACTGCTGCCCCGTGACCGAGGTCGTGATCGACCCGGTGTACTTGTCCGACGCCGCGGTGGCTGCCGCGCCGACGTTCGTGGCGACGCCGGAGAGGATCGCCTGCGTCCCCTGCGGGTCGGCGGCGAGGGCCTTCTGGAACGCGTCGGCGTCGAAGGTGAAGTCGCCGTCCTTCGTGATGACGATCCCGATCGAGGACGGCGACTTGCCGTTCACGGGCTGCGACATCGTGCTGGTCAGCCGCTGCACCGCGTCCCGCGTGGTGGCGTCCCCGACCAGGACCCCGGCGTTCGTCGTCGTGGTGCCGCTCGTCGCGCTGGTGGTGCTCGTGACCGTGGTGTTCGAGCCGTAGTACTTGGTGACGGCGTTGAGCGCGTCGACCAGGCCCGAGGCGACGGCCTGCGCCTTCGTGCTGTCCTGCGCGACCGACACCGTCACGGGGTCGGTCGTGGTCTGCGTCACCGTGACGGAGACACCCGGCAGGAGGTCGGCGAAGGTGTTCGTGGCGCTCGTGACGGTCTGCGCGGCGGCGGTGCCGGCCCAGAGGGTCACGCTGGCGTCGCGGCCCTGCGTGACGACGGCGGCGCCGATCTCGCCGAGGACGTTCGTCGCCGTGCCCGCGGTGACCTCGGCCCCGGTCCCCCGGTAGACCTCGAAGGCCCCGGCAGCGCCGGTCTTCGCCGCGGTGAACTGCAGGCGGTAGAGCTTGCTGCCGTCGGCGGCGGTGCCGGCGGCGACCTTCGTCGCGCTGACGCCCGCGCCGGCCTTGTTGATCGCGGAGACGGCGTCGTCGAGCGACCCGGACGAGGGGGTCACGGTGGTCTGCTTGCCGTCCGCGCCGACGATCGTGATCGGTCCGGCCGCGTCCGCCCAGGTGGCCTTCGCCGCGGTGACCCCGACGTGCGCCGCGGCCGTGGAGCCGACGGTGAAGGCGACGCTCCCGGTGCTCGCGGTCGCGCCGGTCGCGACCGTGACGCCGGCGGACGACGAGGTGCCGGCGAAGACGTCGAGCGACGTGGCCTTCGCGGCGTCGGCCGCCTTGGTGGCGAGCGACTGCACGAGCCCGTTGATCGTCTGCAGTGACGAGATGAACGAGTTCGTGTCGGTGAGCTTGTTCTTGAGCAGCGTCTGCGGGACCTGCTCGATCGACATCAGGGAGTTGATGAGGTCGGTCGTCTTGAGGCCGCTGACGAGACCGTCGATCGCGAGGCTGGTCGCGGAGGACACGGACGACGTGGACATCGATGGCTCCCTGCCGTCGGTGGTGCTGGTCGTGGGGTCGTGGGAAGGGCGACGCCGCCGCCCGGGAGACCTGAACGATCCCGGACGGCGGCGTCAGTCGGTGCTAGCGGAGGAGCGAGAGCACACCCTGCGTGCTCTGGTTCGCCTGCGCGAGCATCGAGGTGCCGGCCTGGCTGAGGATGTTGTCGCGCGTGTACTTGACCATCTCCTCCGCCATGTCGACGTCGGTGATGCGCGAGCTCGCCGCGGTCAGGTTCTCCTTGGCCACGTTCGTCACGTTGATGGCGTGGTCGAAGCGGTTCTGGATGGCACCGATGTTCGAACGAGCAGACGAGACGTACTTGATCTGCTTGTCGATCTCGGTGATCGCGGCCTGCGCGTTGTCCGCGGTGTCGAACGTGAGCGCGCCGACGGCGGTCGCCACGTCCTCGACGTTGGACTTCGACAGGTCGACCGAGATGCGGCTCGCGGCGTCACCGTTCGCGCCGACCTGGAACTGCAGCACGCCCGCGGTGCCGGCGGAGCCGTCGAGCAGGTTGATGCCGTTGAAGTTGGTCGATGCCGAGATGCGGGTGAGCTCCTTGGTGAGCTCGCCGACCTCGGTGGTGATCGCCGTGCGCGAGTCCGCGTTGTTCGAGTCGTTACCGGCCTGGACGGCCAGGTCGCGCATGCGCTGGAGGATCGAGTGGGTCTCGGTGAGGCCACCTTCAGCGGTCTGCACGACGGAGATGCCGTCCTGTGCGTTGCGGGCGGCGACCGTGAGGCCACCGACCTGCGACTTGAGCCCCTCGGAGATCGACAGACCGGCCGCATCGTCGGCAGCACGGTTGATGCGGAGGCCGCTCGAGAGCTTCTCGAGGGACTTCGACAGGTCGTTCTGCGTCGCGTTGAGGTTCCGGTACGTGTTGAGTGCCGAGAGGTTGGTGTTGATGGACATACCCATGGTGAATTCCTCCGTGAAGTCTGGGCTCTGCGTCTGCCCGTCCGTGGGCTGACATGGATGACTCTCGGCCGGTCGACCGGAGCCGTTAGTGGATCGGCGGAGAAACTTCGCGAGGAGTGTCCGCCGACGCCTCAGCTCGCGACGACCACCGGGGTCGTGGCGTCCTGCACGGCGCGCGCCACGCCGGCTGCGGCGTTCGCGGCGACCCGCGCCAGGTACGCGCTCCGGCGGGCGGCGGTGGTGCGCGAGGCCGGTTCGGCAGCGGCCGCACCCTCGTCTCCGTAGTGCGCGGCGAGGCCGTCGCGGAGCAGCCGCATCGCCTCGGAGCGCTGCTGCGAGACGGCGGAGTGCGTGATGCCGAGCTCCACGGCGACGTCGGTGACGGTGCGGTCACCGAAGTAGACCTGCTCGACGATGAGTCGCATCCGCTCGGGCAGCGCCTCCACGGCGGCGCGGAGGTACCGACGCTTCTCGGCCTCCAACAGCTCCTCGCCGGGCAGCGGGGCGTCGGCGGCGAGCACGTCGTGGACGGTCTCGTCGATCGGGGTGACGGAGCGGGCCGCGTCGGCCATCGCGTCGGAGGCGGTCTGGCGGTCGACGCCCATCGCGTCCGCGACCTCCTGCACGCCGACGCTCCGGCCGAGACGCGCGGAGAGGGCCTCCTGCGTGGCGAGGGTCTCGCGGATGCGCTTCCGGGTGCCGCGGGACGCCCAGTCGGCGGAGCGCATGTCGTCGGCGAGGGCACCGGCGATCCGGGTGCGGGCGTAGGCACCGAACGGCACGCCGAGGTCGGGGTCGAACGCGTCGGCGGCGGCCACGAGTGCGAGCGAGCCGACGGCCGCCAGCTCGTCCCGGTCGAGGTGCGTGGCGCGTGCCCGGACGTCCGCGACGATGTAGCCGACGAGCGGCAGGTGCTCCACGATCATCGCGTTGCGTGCGTTGCGGTCCATGTCGTTCCCCTGGTCATCTGACGTTCCTGACCCGTCCGTGGGCACGGCTGACGCCGGCCTCGGTTGGCCGGTGTGTACGCCGAAGAACCACCCGGATCCGTCCGGGCGGGCACCTGGGTGTCCCCCGTGGTGCAGATCGAACCTATCGGCTGACAGAGTCCTGAACACTCCCCCGATCGTCCCCAGTGCGGGGGTGTGGCGGGGTTCCAGCGGTCGGCATTTGGGGGGACACGAGATTGGGAACGGTCGTTCTTGTCCCCCGCTCTGGGACTGCCGGGAGGCGCGGCGCACCGCCGCCTCGCCAGCCCGGCCCGTCGCGTGCTTACGTCCGGCGATCCAACGCCGATAGACCTGGCTGTCCGCAGGATGACCGACACACCGACCCGGGAGGAGCTGATGAGCGTGAACGACCTGTCTGCCGTGCTCTGGCGCGAACGCGAACTGCTCGAGCTGCTCACCTTCAAGCTCGAGGAGGAGCAGCTGCTGCTCGCCGCCGGGCGCTCCCGCTGGGTCTCGCACGCCAGTCGCGAGGTCGAGCAGGTCCTCGAACGCCTCCGCAGCACCGGCCTCGAGCGGGCCGCGTCGAGCGCCGAGGTCGCCGAGGAGTGGGGGGTCTCCGCCGATGCACCACTGCGTGACGTCGTCGCCGCCGCCCCCTCCGGTCCGTGGGGCGAGATCCTCGCCGCCCACCTGACCGCGATGATCGAGCTGACGACCGGGATCGCCGCCCTGCGCGACGAGAACGACCGCTTCCTCCGCACCGCCGCGCAGGCGACCGAGGAGACCCTCGCCGGCACCGTCACGGGCGCCTCGACGTACGACGCGTCCGGCTCGTCCGGTGCGGGCACCGACGGCGCCCGCCTGTTCGAGGGGAACCTGTAGCACCGTGGTCAGCACCTTCGGCTCCCTCGCCACCGCCTACTCCGGGCTCGCCGCCGCGCGCGCGGGCATCGACGTCACCGGCCAGAACATCGCGAACGCGAACACCACCGGGTACACCCGCCAGCGCGTCACGCAGTCCTCCGTCCCGGCTGCGCAGGCCGGCTTCGTGCGCGGCACGGCCGCCCTCGCCGGTCAGGGCGTCTCGGTCGACGCCATCGCCCGGCTCGGCTCGCTCACCCTCGACGCCGGCGTCCGGGTCGCATCCGGCTCCTCGGCCTACGCCGGCACCCGCGCGAGCGCGCTCGGTGCCCTGGAGGACGGCCTGCACGAACCCGGGGCGAACGGCCTCGCCACGAAGCTCGACGGGTTCTGGTCGGCGTGGGGCCAGCTCGCTGCGCACCCCGACGACCCGGGTGCGGCCAGCTCCGTCATCGCCGCCGCGGGCACCGTCGCCAGCACCCTCGCCAGCGGCTCCCAGGCCGTCGACGCCCAGTGGACCGCGACGCGCGGCACGGCCGAGGCCCAGGTCACGCAGCTCAACGACGCCGCGAGCCGGGTCGCCGACCTGAACGGTCGCATCCGCACCGCGATCGCTTCGGGCGGCGGCGCGAACGAGCTCGTCGACCAGCGCGACCAGCTCACCGAGCAGATCGCCTCGCTCACCGGCGGCACGGTCCGGGCGAACGCCGACGGCACGGTCGACGTGCTCCTCGGCGGGAACCCGCTCGTGCAGGGCACCGAGGCGCGTTCGGTCGCGCTCGGTGGCGGTGCACGCCTGGCCGACGGCGCCGCGGTCACGGTGTCCTGGACCTCCGGCGACCCCACCCCGATCTCCCTCTCCGGTTCGATCGGCGGGGCGCTCTCCCTGCTCTCCCCCGCGACGGCGAACGGCACGGGCGGTGCCCTCGCCGAGGCCTCGGCGGCCTACGACCGCGTCGCGACCAGCCTGGCGTCCGTCGTCAACACCGAGCACGCGAAGGGCACGACGCCGACCGGCGCGACCGGTGCACCCTTCTTCACGGTCGCCGCCGGCGTGCCGGCGGCACAGGGTCTCTCGGTCGTGCCGACGGACGGCACCGGCCTGGCGACGCGGAACGCGGCGGGGCAGCTCGACGACTCGTTCGCCGACGCGCTCTCGCGGATCGGCGCGGCCGTGGACGGCCCCGACCGCACCTGGGCGACGTTCGTGACGGGGGTGGGCAGCGCCTCCAGGACGGCGACGTCGGAGGCGACGCTGACCGGACTCGCGCTCACCAACGCGCGCACGCAGCAGCAGTCCGGCGCCGGCGTCGACCTCGACGAGGAGAACGTCTCGCTGCTGAGCTACCAGCACGCCTACCAGGGCGCCGCTCGCGTCCTGACCGCCGTCGACGAGATGCTCGACACCATCATCAACCGCGTCGGACTCGTCGGGAGGGGCTGACCGTGATCACCCGTGTGACCACCCAGATGTCGATGGCGGCCGCCTCGGCCCGGCTGCAGGCCGGGGCCGCGAAGGTCGCCCAGCTCACCGAGCAGGCGACGTCGCTCACCGCGATCCAGCGCCCGTCGGACGACCCGGTCGGGACCGCGTCGAGCATGCAGGTCCGCAAGGAGCAGGCCGCGACCGCGCAGTACACCCGCAACGCGGACGACGCCGTCGGCTGGCTCGCTCAGACCGACAGCGCGCTGTCGAGCGTCTACTCGGTGCTGAACAGCGTGCGTGACCTCACCGTGCAGGCCGCGAACTCCGGCACCATGAGCGACACTGACCGCGACGCCTTCGTCACGCAGTTCCAGGCGCTGAAGACCGACCTCGAAGCCCGCGCGAACACCACCTACGGCACGCGCTCGGTCTTCGCGGGATCCTCGACCGCCTCGGCCGCCCACGACCCGGCCACCGGGTGGGCGGCCGCCGGCACCGCCGTCACGCGACGGATCGGCGACGGCGAGACCCTCCGCGTCGACACCGCGGGGACCCAGGTCTTCGGCTCCGGCGCGACGTCGGTGTTCGGCATGATCGACAGCATCGTCAGCGACCTGCAGAACGGGACGAACGTGAACCCCCGCATCAACGACGTGGACGCGGCGCTCAGCACCGTCCGGGGCGCGCAAGCGGACGTCGGCGTCCGCCACGCTGCCGCCCTCGCCGCCCAGAACTCGCTGAAGAGCGCCACCGTCTCGCTCGAGAACCGGCGCTCCGGCATCGAGGACAAGGACCTCGCGCAGGCCGTGCTCGACCTCCAGGTGCAGCAGACCTCGTACCAGGCAGCCCTCGCCGTCACCGCGAAGGTCCTGCAGCCGACCCTGATGGACTACCTCCGATGAGCATCGACCTGACCTTCGCCCTCCCGCCGTTCGGCCTCGCCCCGGCCCCCGTCTTCACGCTGACGCCCGTCGACGGCGCGACCGGCCTGTTCACGCTCGTCGGCGGCGACGCCCGGCTGTTCGTGCTCGACGCCGCCGTGCACCTGCCGTCGTACGCGCCCGAGCTCACCGACGAGCAGGCCGCTGCGCTCGGCCTCGTGTCCGCCGCGGACGCGATGCTGCTCGTCGTCGCGAACCCCGGGGACGCGGGCACGACCGTGAACCTGCTCGCGCCGATCGTCGTGAACGCCCGCACGGGCGCGGGGGCGCAGCTCATCCTCGAGGACCAGGACCTGCCGCTGCGCGCCGAGCTCGCCGCCGCCGGCCGCTAGCCAGAGCGCGGGCGGCCCGCCCGGCGGGTCCGGTCGCGCTGGCGTCCGAGGACCCGACGATGCTCGACGGGCTGACCACCGCCGAGGCGCACTGGCGCGAGGAGCAGCGGGAGGACTTCGTCCGCTCCTTCCCCGAGGTCCGGACCGTGGTCCGGTTGACGTGGGCGGACCTCGTGGACCTCGATCGGCTCCGCGCGGAGCTCGTCCGAGCGGGGGTGCCGTGCCGATGAACGCGGGTCAGGTCTGCGGCGCGTCCGGGTGGTGCGCGCGCTGCCGCTCCGGCGCCGAGACTTCCGTCCGCGCCACGAGGACCTCGCCGACCCCGAGCCGGACACCGTGCACGCGGCCGGCGCCCTTGACGACCGCGCCCCGTCGGTCCGGGTCGGGCTCGCCGTGGCCACCGCCCGCCGCGAGCACGACGTCGCGGACCGTGACGGTCCCGAGCACCTGCGCGCCGGCGCCGATCACCGCCGGGCCCTCGACCGAGCAGCCGCCCGACAACCGCGCGTCGTCGCCGAGCGTGACCGGCGCACCCGTGGCGAGGACGGTCACCGGGCCCGGTCCGACCTCGGTGCGGCCGATCGTGACCGCCGCCTCCGTCGCGACGACGGTGACGGCGCCGGGTCCGAGCGTCGCGTCCCTCCCGACCTCGACGTGTCCGGCGACCGCGACGACCGTCACCGCGCCGGGCCCCAGTCGTGCTCCGGCACGCACGGTGATCGTCCCACCGTCGCGCGTCTCGAGCGTGGTGCCGGGGAACAGCACCGCCCCCGCCTCGATCGTCACGCCGTCGCCGAGCAGGACTGACGTCGGATCGAACACCAGGACCTCGGGCAGCAGGCCTGCCACCTCGTCGACCGTCCGGAAACCGGCCGATCGTCGGGCGTCGTCCAGTGCGCGTGCGGGATGCATCCAGCAAGGCTCCCATGCGCCGGGCGTAGGTTCTCCGGCATGGCCCGACAGCAGAAGGAGCAGGCGATCGTGCCGCTGCCGACCGCCCCCACCACCGTGCGACTCGACGGAGCGGACCTGAAGACGCCGGAGAAGTCCCCTGGGTGGGTGAAGATGCTGGACCGGGTCATCGCGGTCCAACGTCCGGTCGTCGTCGCCCACGTCAAGTCGCTCCGACGCCGACACCCGAAGGCCTCCCCGGCCGAGATCATCCAGATCCTCGAGCGCCAGTACCTCACCGCAGTCACGACAGGCGGTGCAGCCGTCGGCGCGAGTGCGGTCATCCCCGGCGTCGGCATGGCTGCGGCCCTCGGGCTCAGCGGTGCCGAGACGGTGGGCTTCCTCGAGACCACGGCGCTGTTCGCGCAGTCCGTGACCGAGGTGCACGGCATCGCCCTCGACGACCCGGAGCGCGCTCGGACGCTCGTGATGGCGATGATCTTGGGTACCCCGGGCACCCAGCTCATCAACCAGCTCGCCGGGCAGTTCGCCGGCGGACAGGTCCGGTCGGCGTTCTGGGGCGAGATGGTGACGTCCTCGCTGCCGAAGCAGGTCGTCAGCGGCCTCGGCGGCCAGGTCCGCGACCAGTTCATCAAGCGCTTCGCCGCACGGCAGGGCACGACGATCATGGGCCGGGCCCTGCCGTTCGGCATCGGTGCCGCGGTCGGTGGCCTCGGGAATCACGCCCTCGGGCGGAAGGTCATCCAGGCGTCCCGGACCGGGTTCGGGCTGCCGCCGACGCACTTCCCGCTCGTGCTCGAGCCGGTGAAGAGCTCCCGCGGGAGCCGGTCGAAGCGGACGAAGCAGTCGGATCGGGTGACCGCTCCGGCGAAGCGCGGCGCCCTGCCGTGGGGGCGGAAGTCCGATCGCGACGAGGACCTCTGGAGCGACACCCCGCCGCACGACCCGGATGCGGGCACGGACGGGCCGGGCCGCCTGGCCTGACCCACGCGGGGGGCCTCGCGCTGCGACGGCCGTCCGCGCTCCAGCAGTCCGCCACGCCGACGGCCTGAGCACTGTCCACGGGCCCACACCGCGCCCACGACCCGCGGAACGACACCGTGCCCACGACCCACGGAACGACGCACCCCGCGGACCCGCGGATCACCGTGCCCGCACCGGCGTCGTCACCACCTGCCCCGCGTGCGCGAACCCGCCGCCGAACCCGAACAGCAGCGCCGGCACCCCCTCGGGCAACTCGCCCCGGTGCCACGCCTTCGACAACCCGAGCGGCACACTCGCGGCCGATGTGTTCCCCGATTCGACGACGTCGCGGATGACGACCTTCTCCTCGCCGCCGAGCGCCGTCACGAGCGGCTCGATGATGCGCAGGTTCGCCTGGTGGAACGCGAAGACCTGGATCTCGTCGAGCGACAGTCCCGCGGCCTCGACGACCGCTCGCGCGTGGTCCGCCGCTTCGGTGATCGCCCACCGGTAGATCGACCGTCCCTGCTGCGTGAAGGTCTCCGGGTCGTGGGTGACCAGGACCGCCTCCTGCAGGTGCGGCACGCTCCCCCACGACACCGGACCGATCTCGGTCGTGTCGGACGCGCCGACGACGGCGGCACCGGCTCCGTCGCCGACGAGCACGCAGGTCGACCGGTCGGTCCAGTCGGCGATGCCCGAGAGCACCTCCGAGCCGATCACGAGCGCCTTGTCAGCGGCGCCGGTCCGGACGGACTGGTCGGCGAGGGCCATCGCGTACTCGAACCCGCTGCACGCGGTGTTGATGTCGATGGGTGCCGTGCCGGGTCCGAGGCCGAGCGCAGCGACGACGCGTCCGGCGCTGTGCGGCGCGCGTTCGACGTGCGTGGTGGACGCGACGATGACCAGGCCGATCTCGGAGGGGTCGACGCCGGCGTCGGCGATGGCGTTCCGTCCGGCCTCGACGGCCATGGACACGACGGAGTCCTCGGGGCCGGCGATGCGGCGCGTCTGGATGCCGGTGCGGGTGCGGATCCACTCGTCGTCGGTGTCGACCATCGTCGACAGCTCGTCGTTCGTCAGGATGCGTTCGGGTTGGTGGTGGCCGAACCCGAGGATCCGGCTGCCACGCAGTGCTGGGGTCTTCACGGACGGCACGCTACTCCTGGACGTGGACGACACATGCCGCCCACGGCATCGGCGACGGCCACGGCCACGGCCACCCTTCGGCTACGAGGACTTCCGCGCCGCCGCGGTCGCCCGGTCGTTGGCCTTCTGGATCGCCTCGACGAGTTCGTCCTTCGTCATCGTCGACCGGCCGTGCACGTCGAGCCGCCGCGCGACCTCGAGCAGGTGCTCCTTCGTGGCGTTCGCATCGACCCCACCCTCGGTCTTCCCCGACCCACGAGACCCCGCGGCGCCGGAGTCGGACGGTCCGGAGGACTCCTTCTCCTCCCAGTGGTCCCCGACCTTCTCGTACTCGTGCTTGACCGCCGCGAACGCCGTCCGGTGCGCCCGTTCCCCGGGCCCGTACGTCTCGTTCGCCGAGTCGAGCGCCGCCGCGTACACGTCCTGCGCGTGCTGCGGCGACCGCTGCAGCGTGCTCGGGATCTCGTCCTTCGCGGGCATGAGGCATTCCTTCCGTCGGGGGTTCGTCGTCGGACCCGTTCTACGCCAGCACCATGACCGGTACCCGCAGGGCCTGGTTCGCACACCCCCTCCCGCGTAGACCGGTCCCATGGACTACACACATCTCGGACGGACAGGGCTGTCGGTGTCGCGAGCGGTGCTCGGCACCATGAACTTCGGACCGGAGACCAGCGAGGACGACTCGCACGCGATCATGGACCGGGCCCACGAGCTCGGCGTGAACTTCTTCGACACCGCGAACGGCTACGGCGGTTCGGTGGGCAAGGGCGCCACCGAGGAGATCATCGGCCGCTGGTTCGCGCAGGGCGGCGGGCGGCGCGAGAAGACGGTCCTCGCGACGAAGGTCTACGGCGAGATGATCGACTGGCCGAACGGCGGCAAGCTCAGCGCGCTGAACATCCGGCAGTCGCTCGACGCCAGCCTCCGTCGTCTGCAGACGGACCACATCGACCTGTACCAGTTCCACCACATCGACCGCGCGACCCCGTGGGACGAGATCTGGCAGGCGATCGACGTCGCCGTGCAGCAGGGCAAGGTGCTCTACGTCGGCTCGTCGAACTTCGCCGGCTGGCACATCGCCCAGGCGCAGGAGGCCGCTGCGCGCCGGAACACGCTCGGCCTGGTCAGCGAGCAGTCGATCTACAACCTGGTGGTGCGCGACGTCGAGCGCGAGGTCCTGCCCGCCGCCCGCGAGTACGGCCTTGGCGTCATCCCGTGGTCGCCGTTGCAGGGTGGGCTGCTCGGCGGCGTGATCGAGAAGACCGAGAACGGCTCCCGCCGCCTCTCCGGTCGGAGCGCCGAGTACGTCGAGGACCACCGCGACCAGCTCACCGCCTACGAGTCGTTCGCGAAGGAGCTCGGCCACACCCCGGGCGAGCTCGCCCTCGCATGGCTGCTGCACCAGCCCGGCGTCACCGCGCCGATCACCGGTCCCCGCACGATGGAGCAGTGGGAGTCCGCGGTGGGCGCGGTCGACATCCGCCTCGACGACACGGCGCTGGCGCGCCTCGACGAGATCTTCCCGGGGCACCAGACCTCCCCCGAGGACTACGCCTGGTGAGCTGAGCCGTCGGCGCACCACGCGCCGCAGGCGCGAGCACGGCCGGGAGGCGCGGTGCCGGTCGGACCCGCACCGCGCCTCCCGTGCACCGCCAGGTCCACGACACGTGGCCGGGTCCGGTGCACCGGACCCATGACGACGACGACGGGCCCCGCGCTGTCTGCGCGGGGCCCGTCGTCGAGCGGTGCTGCCGAAGGCTAGCGGACCGAGACCGGGGTCTTGTCCGACTCCTCGTAGAGGACGTAGCCCTCTTCACCGTGGACCGCGGTGTCGATGCCGGCGACCTCGTCCTCGGTCTTCACGCGGAAGCCGATGGTCTTCTCGATGGCGAAGCCGATCACGAGTGCGAGGACGAACGAGTACGCGCCGACCGCGCCGGCGGCTGCGGCCTGCTTGCCGAGCTGCACGAGCGATCCGGAGTAGATCAGGCCGGTGGTGTTGGCGAAGATGCCCAGGTAGAGCGTGCCGAAGATGCCGCCGACCAGGTGGACGCCCACGACGTCGAGCGAGTCGTCGAAGCCGAGACGGTACTTCCAGTCGATCGCGAAGCAGCAGACGATGCCGGCGAGGAAGCCGAGCAGGATGCCCCAGCCCGGGGTCAGGTTCGCGCACGCCGGGGTGATCGCGACGAGGCCGGCGACGGCGCCCGAGGCGGCACCGACGGAGGTGGCCTTGCCGTCCTTGATCTTCTCGATGAGCAGCCAGCCGAGGACCGCCGCTGCCGGGGCGGCGAGGGTGTTCACCCAGGCGAGGGCGGCGGTGCTGTTCGCGGCACCGGCCGAACCGGCGTTGAAGCCGAACCAGCCGAACCAGAGGATCGCGGCACCGAGCAGGACGAAGGGCGGGTTGTGCGGCTTGTGCGCGCCCTTGGCGAAGCCGACGCGCTTGCCGAGCACCAGGGCGAGCGCGAGGCCCGCGGCACCGGCGTTGATGTGCACCGCGGTGCCACCGGCGAAGTCGATGACGCCCCAGGTGGCGGCCCAGCCCGAGGTGAGGTTGAAGACCCACGAGGCGACCGGGAAGTAGACGACGGTGACCCAGACGCCGGCGAAGATCATCCACGCGCCGAACTTCGCACGGTCGGCGATCGCGCCGGAGATCAGGGCGACCGTGATGATGGCGAACGTGGCCTGGAACCCGACGAACGCGAGGTCCGGGTAGGTCGCGGCGAGCTTCGTCGCCTGCGACTGCTCGAACGCCTGGCCGAGACCGATCTGGTTCCAGTCGATGCTGAAGAAGCCCACGATGCCGGATACCGCGGTGTGGTCGCCGGTGTTCGCGAAGGCGATCGCGTAGCCGTAGAGCACCCAGAGGACGCCGACGAGCGCGATCGCGCCGAACGACATCATCATCATGCTGATGACGGACTTCGCCTTGACGAGTCCGCCGTAGAAGAAGGCAAGGCCGGGTGTCATGAACAACACCAGTGCAGCCATGATCATGATGAAGCCGGTTTGGCCCTGATCGAGCATCTGTTCACCTCTCGCGAATGCTGTGCGGCTCTCGGTCCGCCTCGGGTGTTCAGAGTCTGGCGAGGCGACGTTTCACGGCGGAGCACGCCGTGTTTCGCGGGTGTAACGAGACGGCGCCGTGTGTGAACGTCGTGTTACCGCGGGCCGGGCACGGCCCGGATGCTGCGTCGCGATGCGCGACGCGCGCCGTCAGGCGCGGCTGAGTGCGACCACGCGCGATGCGGCGCGCAGGTACTTCTTGCGGTAGCCGCCGTCGAGCATCGTCTGCGGGTAGACCTGGTCGAGCGGCGTGCCCGAGGCGACGATCCGCACCTGGGCGTCGTACAGCCGGTCGACGAGCGCCACCCAGCGCAGCGCGTCGGTCTGGTCGGAGAAGGCCTGCACGTCGGTGAGGCCGACCGCGTCGAGCCCCTCGACGAGCGCGACGTACTTCGACGGGTGCACCGACGCGAGGTGCCCGACGACCGCCCGGAAGTCGTCGAGCGTCGTCTCCCCCGCGGGGAGGGCTGCCGGCACGTCGTCGACGGTACGGGCGTGCTCGTCGACGGCACGGCGTCGGTAGTCGAGCCCGTCGATCCGCATCGTGTCGAAGCGGTCCGACATCGCCTGGATCTCCCGCAGGAAGTCCTGCGCGGCGAACCGACCCTCGCCGAGAGCGCCGGGCGGCGTGTTCGACGTCGCGGCGAACCGGGTGCCGGACTCGGCCAGCTCCTTGATGAGGCGGGTCATCACCATGGTGTCGCCCGGGTCGTCCAGCTCGAACTCGTCGATGCAGACGAGCGACGTGCCGCGGAGCAGCTCGACGGTGCCCTGGAAGCCGAGCGCGCCGACGAGGGCGGTGTACTCGATGAACGTGCCGAAGGTCTTGCGCGAGGGCTCCGCGTGGTAGGCCGCCGCGAGCAGGTGGGTCTTGCCGACGCCGAACCCGCCGTCGAGGTACACGCCCGAGCGGGCCGCCTGCACGGGTTCGCGACGTCGCCCGAACAGCCCGCGTCTCGCCGGCTCGGGGCGCGTGGCGACGAACGCCTCCACCGCGTCGCGGACGCCGGCCTGCGACGGGTACTCCGGGTCCGGCCGGTAGCTGGCGAAGGACGCGTCGGCGAACTGCGGCGGCGGCACGAGCGCAGCGGCCATCTGCGCCGGGGTCACCTGCGGGTCGCGGTCGACGAGGTGTGCAGGCAAGTGGGGCCCTCCGGGAAGCATGTCGTGCGGTGTCACGTTGCAGCTGGCGGTCGGTACGCAGCGCGTACCGTTGCTCGCGGGCACCGAGGACCGATCCTATGCCTCGCCCGCCCCGCTCGTCCCGCACCCTGGAGGTACCCCCGATGACCGCACCGGTCGACCCGTCCGACAAGTTCGCCGCCTACGCCCACCCCGAGCGTCTGGTGACGACCGAGTGGCTCCAGGAGCAGCTCGACGCCGGGGCCGGATCGCCGGACCTCGTCGTGGTCGAGTCCGACGAGGACGTCCTGCTCTACGAGACGGGGCACGTCCCCGGCGCGGTGAAGATCGACTGGCACACCGACCTCAACGACCCGGTGCAGCGCGACTACATCGACGGCGAGGCCTTCGCTGCGCTCGTCGGCGGCAAGGGCATCGGCCGCGACACGACCGTCGTGATCTACGGCGACAAGAACAACTGGTGGGCCGCGTACGCCCTCTGGGTCTTCACCCTGTTCGGCCACGAGGACGTCCGTCTGCTCGACGGCGGCCGGGCGAAGTGGATCGCCGAGGACCGTGCGCTGACGCGGGACCGCACCGAGGTCGCGGCCGTCGAGTACCCGGTCGTGGAGCGCCGCGACGAGCAGGTCCGCGCGTTCAAGGACGACGTGCTCGCGCACCTCGGCAAGCCCCTGATCGACGTCCGCAGCGCCCCGGAGTACTCGGGCGAGCGCACCACCGCGCCCGACTACCCGGAGGAGGGCGCGCTGCGCGCCGGCCACGTCCCCACCGCCGTGAACATCCCCTGGGCCACCGCGGCGGCACCGGATGGCACGTTCAGGAGCCGCGAGGAACTGGACGCCGTGTACCGCGACGGGGCCGGCATCGGCGACGCCGACGAGGTCATCGCGTACTGCCGCATCGGTGAGCGGTCGAGCCACACCTGGTTCGTCCTGCAGCACCTGCTCGGCTACGAGAACGTCCGCAACTACGACGGATCGTGGACCGAGTGGGGCAGCGCCGTCCGCGTGCCGATCGCCGTCGGCACCGAACCGGGTACCGTTCCTTCCCGATGACGGACGCACCGCTCCCCACCTCCCTCGCCGAGATCCGCGACGACTTCCTCGAGCTGAGCCAGCAGGACCGCCTGCAGCTCCTCCTCGAGTTCTCCGACGAGCTCCCCGCACTCCCCGAGCGGCTGCGGGGGCACGAGGACGAGCTCGAACGCGTCGAGGAGTGCCAGTCGCCCGTGTTCATCACGGTGACGGTCGGTGCCGACGGCGACGCGCCCGACGTGGTCCGGATGCACGCGACCGCACCGCGCGAGGCGCCCACGACGCGGGGCTTCGCGTCGATCCTGGCGCAGGGGCTCTCCGGCCTGACCGCGGAGCAGGTCCTCGCGGTCCCGGCCGACTACCCGCTGACGCTCGGCCTCGCCGAGGCGGTCAGCCCGCTGCGGATCCGCGGCATGGTCGGGATGCTCGGCCGGGTGCAGCGTCAGGTGCGCGCGGCCGTCGCGGTCTGAGCGCCACTCGCTCCACGGACTGGACGCGCGGTGCCAGCTGGCACCGCGCCTCCTGTACGAACCGCGGCGCGTCTACCGCGCGCTGGTCGCGTCGTGCCGCTGGACCACCTCGGTGAGCCACGCCAGGATGCGCGCGTCGAACCAGTCGGCGTCGTGGTTCCACAGCTTGGTGTGCCGGGCCGTGGTCTGCACCTCGAGGCGGACGATGTCGGGCCGGGCCGCCGCGAGGCGGTGCGACGCCGAGGACGGCACGAAGCCGTCGTCGTCGCTGTGCAGCACGAGGATCGGGACGTGCAGCTCGTCGGCGCGCGCGACCATGTCGAGCTCACGCAGGTCGACCGGCTGGCGGAGCCCGGTGAGCCGGTGCAGGACGGGCGTGCGGAGCAGGCGCTGGGCGACCTCCCGGACCGGCCGCGGCAGGCGGAGCAGCTGGCTCTGGGACTCGAGGACCGCCTGCCAGTCGACGACGGGCGACTCGAGCACCACGCCGTCGACGAGGTGCGCGAGGTGCGAGCGCACCAGGGTCTGCAACACGACCGCGCCGCCCATCGACCACCCCATCAGCACGACGCTCGAGGCACCCTCGCCGTCGAGCCAGCGGAGCACCGCGTCGACGTCCTCCCACTCGGTGCTGCCGAGGCCGTAGCGACCGTCAGCGCTGCGCGGGGCGACCCCGTCGTTCCGCCAGCTCGCGAGGACGACGGAGTAGCCCGCGGCGCGGAACACCGGGACGGCGCGGATCGTCTCGGCGCGCGTGACGCCGCGTCCGTGCACGAGCACCGCCCACGGCGCGGCGGGGTCGTCGGCGCGCACGACCCAGGCGGGCGCTGGGCCGTTCGGGGTCGGCACGTCGACGTCCTCGACCGGCACGTCGAGCTCCTGCGGGGTGAGGTAGAACCAGCCACCCCAACGACCGCGGCGGGCGGCGGTGGGGTCGCCGGCGTCGATCGCGATGATCCGGCGCGTGACGGTGGTGGCCGTCGTGCCGAGCACCTCGCCGACGCGCATGTGGCCGGTGCCGGCGCCGAACCAGAGGCTGTACCGCCCCTGGAGCTCGGTGTCGGCGGTGCGCTCCAGCGTGACGGTGCCGCTGACCGGGTCGACGGCGTGGATCGGGACACGCTCGGCGCGCTTGCGGTCGGGCGTGACCACGGCACGGGCGACGGCGGCGACGAAGCCCCCGACCACGGCGGTGGCCACGGCCGCCGTCGCGACGCCCGCCCCGAGGGCGACCAACCCGGCCGATCGTGCGGTCTCCTGGACGGCGTCCTCGGCGGGTCGCGCGGATCGGGACATGGTCCGGAGCCTAGTCTGCAAGCGTGTCCGAATCCCGTGAGCCCGACGCCTTCGAGCGCCTCCGCGCGTTCGTGTCGTCGGGCGGCACCCGCACCGAGACGACGATCACCGAGATCCCGTCCCCGTCGCGGATCGCACCGTTCTCGATGGCGCTCGCGGCCGACGTGTCGGGGGCCGCGCACGGCATCGACTCGGACCTCGGCACCGGCCGGTTCATCGCGCTGTACGACCCCTCCGAACCCGAGGGGTGGGGCGGAGCGTTCCGCATCGTGACGTTCGCGCAGGCGCCGCTCGAACCGGAGATCGGCGTCGACGAGTTCGTCGCCGACGTGACGTGGAGCTGGCTCGTCGACGCCCTCGCCGCGAACGGTGCGACGTACGACCGCGCCTCCGGGACGGCGACCAAGATCATCTCGCGGGGGTACGGCGACCTCGCGGCGCAGGGCGACGGGGCGCAGCTCGAGCTGCGCGCGTCGTGGACGCCGCGCGACGCCGACCTCACCGCGCACGTCGAGGCGTGGGAGGAGATCGTCGCGATGCTCGCGGGTCTGCCCCCGGCGTCGGACGGCGTGTCCCTGCTGGCCCCGAGGAGGCTCACCCGTGACTGACCCCGCATCCCCTGCCTTCGAGGAGTCGCACGGGACGGTCGACGTCATCGAGACGCGCGAGGAGTACCTCGACGCCGTCGCCGCGATCGCCGCCGGCCACGGTCCGGTCGCCGTCGACGCCGAGCGGGCCAGCGGCTACCGGTACTCGCAGCGGGCCTACCTCATCCAGGTCTTCCGCCGCGGCGCGGGCGCGTTCCTCTTCGACCCGATCGCCATCGGCGACTTCGCCGAACTGCAGGCCGCCATCGTCGACGAGGAGTGGCTCTTCCACGCTGCCTCGCAGGACCTGCCCTGCCTGCAGGAGGTCGGCCTCGTCCCGACCCGGATCTTCGACACCGAACTCGGCGCCCGGATCGCCGGCTTCCCGCGGGTCGGTCTCGGCGCTGTCGTCGAGCAGCTCCTCGGGATCACGCTCGCGAAGGCGCACTCCGCCGCCGACTGGTCGACGCGGCCGCTCCCCCAGTCGTGGCTCGTCTACGCCTCCCTCGACGTCGAGCTGCTCCCGGACCTGCGGGACGCCCTCGCCGCGCAGCTCGACGCCGCCGGCAAGGGCCGGATCGCCGCCGAGGAGTTCGCCGCCGTCCTCACCCGCGCGCCGAAGCCGCCGAAGGCCGAGCCCTGGCGCCGCCTCTCCGGCATGCACGCACTGCGCGGTGCCCGGGCCCTGGCGATCGCCCGCTCCCTGTGGCTGGCCCGCGACGCGTACGCCCGCGAGGTCGACGTCGCCCCGGGCCGCACGATCCCGGACTCCGCGATCGTCGCCGCGGCGGCCGCGAACCCGGCGTCGAAGGGCGAGCTCAGCGCGGTCAAGGCCTTCACCGGCCGCGCCAGCCGGTCCGAGCTCGACCGCTGGTGGGCCGCGGTCGAGGAGGGCCGGACGACCGACGACCTGCCGAAGCTCCGCGCGACCGGCGAGGCCACCCTGCCGCCGCCCCGCGCCTGGGCCGACCGCAACCCCGAGGCCGACCGCCGCTACAAGGCGGCCCGCGCCGCCGTGCTCACCCGCGCCGAGGAGCTCGACCTGCCCGTCGAGAACCTGCTCACCCCGGACACCCTGCGCGTGGTGTCGTGGGAGCCGCCGCAGCCGATCGCGACCGAGACCGTCGGTGCCGCGCTCGCCTCGCACGACGCGCGGCCGTGGCAGGTGGAGGAGACGGCGTCGATCATCGCGCACGCCTTTGTCGCTGCTGCACAGGAGCCTGCTGCCGAGAGCAACACCGGCTCGTAGGAACGCCCCAACGGGCATGCGACCGCACAGCGTCGGGGCATAGCGTCGACCCTGTACGCCGGGCTCGGCCCGGCCCGTCGGGGCGGAACGTGCCCCGACGCGATCGATGAGGATCTGGAGGCCCAGATTGCCAAAGGCAGCAGAAGTCGTCTTCGTGGACGGCGTCCGGACACCGTTCGGACGAGCCGGAGAGAAGGGGGTGTTCTGGCGGACCCGTGCCGACGACCTCGCGGTCCACGCGATGCGCGGGCTCCTCGACCGGAACGCGTCGCTCGACGGCGCAGCAGTCGACGACGTCGCCGTCGCCGCGACCACGCAGCAGGGCGACCAGGGCCTGACGCTCGGCCGCACCGTCGGCATGCTCGCCGGTCTGCCGAAGTCGGTGCCCGGCTACGCGATCGACCGCATGTGCGCCGGCGCCATGACGAGCGTCACGACCCTCGCCGGGTCCATCGCCTTCGGTGCCGCCGACGTGGCCATCGCCGGCGGTGTCGAGCACATGGGCCGACACCCGATGGGCTTCGGCGCCGACGTCAACCCGCGGTTCATCGCGGAGCGCATGGTCGCGAGCGACGCGCTCGTGATGGGCAGCACCGCCGAGCGCCTGCACGACCGCTTCCCCGCGATCACGAAGGACCGCACCGACGCCTACGCCGTGCAGTCGCAGCAGCGCTACGCCGCCGCGTGGGCGGCCGGCAAGCTCCAGCCCGACGTCGTGCCGGTCGAGGTGGACACCGGCGAGGGCTGGGACGTCGTCACGAAGGACGAGCCGCCCCGTCCGGGCACCACGCTCGAGGCCCTCGCCGCACTGAAGACCCCGTTCCGCCCGCACGGCCGGATCACCGCGGGCAACGCCGCCGGGTTGAACGACGGCGCGACGATGAGCCTCCTCGCGTCGGCCGACGCCGCGAAGGAGCACGGCCTGCCGACGAAGATGCGGATGGTCTCCTTCGCGTTCGCCGGCGTCGACCCCGAGGTCATGGGCATCGGCCCGGTGCCGGCCACCGACAAGGCGCTCGCGAAGGCCGGACTGACCATCGACGACATCGGGCTCTTCGAGATCAACGAGGCCTTCGCCGTGCAGGTGCTCGCCTTCCTCGACAACTACGGCATCGCCCAGGACTCCGAGGACGTGAACGCGTGGGGCGGCGCGATCGCCGTCGGCCACCCGCTCGCGTCCAGCGGCGTCCGCCTGATGAACCAGCTCGCGGCGCAGTTCGCCGAACGTCCCGACGTCAAGTACGGGATCACGACGATGTGCATCGGGCTCGGCCAGGGCGGCACCGTGATCTGGGAGAACCCGCACCACTCGCGCTCCGCGGAGCGCTCTGCTCGGAAGGGGGCCTGACGATGACCGTCGTCGCCAACGACCGCCTGCTCGCCCTCAGCGAGGACGAGGTCGTCACACACTCGTACGTCAAGCACGTCGACCTGCCCTCGGGTGGGACGCTCGCGCTCATCACGCTGGACAACGGCAAGGACCACAAGCGCCCCAACACCCTCGGGCCGCGCACGCTGGACGAGCTGTCCGGCGTGCTCGACACCCTCCGCGCCGAGGCCGCGGCCGGCACGATCGCCGCGGTGGCGATCACCGGCAAGGAGTACTGCTTCGCGGCCGGCGCCGACCTGACCCAGGCGGCCTCGGTGCCGTCGCGTGAGGTGGCGCACGACCTCGCGGCGCTCGGACACGCCACGCTCCGGAAGTTCTCCGAGCTCGGTGTGCCCTCGTTCGCCTTCGTGAACATGCTGGCGCTCGGCGGCGGCCTCGAGGTCGCGCTGCACTGCACGTACCGCGTGTTCTCCTCGGCCGCGCAGGGCATCGGGCTGCCCGAGGTCTTCCTCGGCATCATCCCGGGCTGGGGCGGCGCCACGCTGCTCCCCCGCCTCATCGGACCGGAGCGCGCGCTCCGCGTCATCGTCGAGAACCCGCTCAAGAACAACCGCCTGCTGGACGGGCCGGCAGCGGTCGAGCTCGGCATCGGCGACGCGCTCATCCCCTCGGTCACGTTCCTGCCGTCCGCGATCGCCTGGGCCGACGGCGTGCTGACCGGCCGCACGAAGGTCGTCCGGAAGAACGAGCCCGGCATGATCGAGAAGGCCGCGTGGGGCACCGTCGTCAAGGTCGCCCGCAACCAGGTCGCGGCGAAGATCGGGACCGTGCCGAAGTCGCCGTTCCGCGCGCTCGACCTCGTCGCCGCCGCGAAGTCCGGGTCGCTCGACGAACGCTTCGCCGACGAGGACGACGCCCTCGCCGACCTCATCTCCGGCGACCAGTTCGCCGCATCGATGTACGCGTTCGACCTCGTGCAGAAGCGGGCGAAGCGACCCGTCGGGGCTCCCGAGGGCGTCGAGGCGAAGAAGATCACGAAGGTGGGCGTGCTCGGCGCCGGGCTCATGGCGTCGCAGTTCGCGCTGCTGTTCGCCCGCCGCCTCGGTGTCCCGGTCGTCATCACCGACGTCGACCAGGCACGGGTGGACGCCGGTGTGTCGCGCATCTCCGACGAGGTCGACAAGCTGCTCGCCAAGCAGCGGGTCTCCCCCGACGACGCCAACCGCATCAAGGCCCTCGTCAGCGGCTCGGTGTCCTACGACGCGTTCGCGGACGCCGACTGGGTGATCGAGGCCGTGTTCGAGGAGATGAGCGTCAAGCAGGACGTCCTCGCCCGCATCGAACAGGTCGTCTCGCCCGACGCGGTCCTGGCCACGAACACCTCCTCGCTCTCGGTGACCGAGATGGGATCGGTCTTGTCCGACCCCTCGCGGCTGGTCGGCTTCCACTTCTTCAACCCGGTCGCGGTGATGCCCCTCCTCGAGGTCGTCCGCACGGCGCAGACGTCCGACGAGACGGTCGCCACGGCGCTCGCGGTCGCGAAGACCCTCAAGAAGACGGCGATCGTCACGGCCGACCAGCCGGGCTTCGTCGTCAACCGGGTGCTCGCCCGGGTGCTGGGCGAGGCGATGCGCGGCGTCGAGGAGGGCACCTCCTTCGAGACCGTGGCCGAGGGGGCCGCACCGCTCGGGCTGCCGATGTCGCCGTTCGAGCTGCTCGAGCTCGTCGGGCTGCCGGTCGGCGCGCACGTGCTCGACTCCCACCACGCCGCATGGCCGGAGCGCTTCTACCCGGGCGACGGGCTCAAGCGTCTCGCCGAGCACGGCCGGATCCTGACGCGCGACAAGAAGGGCAACGCGAGCGGGTACGACCCGGCTGCCGTGAAGCTCGTCGCACCGTCGAAGAAGGACGCGAAGCCGGTCGACGCCGCCGAGATGCAGCGGCGGTTCGAGGACGCCCTCGCCGACGAGGTGCACCGCATGCTCGAGGACGGGGTCGTGCAGCACGTCGAGGAGATCGACCTCGGTCTGATCCTCGGCGCCGGCTACCCGTTCCAGGCCGGCGGGATCAGCCCGTACCTCGACCGCTCCGGAGCCTCGGAGCGCGTCTTCGGCGGGACGTTCCACGACCCCGCGATCGTTGGTCCCGCCGGGCGCTGACCCGCCCGCACAGCGCCGGCGCCGCTCCGCGGCCTCGAACCACGGAAGCGACGTCGATCCAGCCCCATCGGCTGGTTCGACGTCGCTTCCCTGGTTCGACCTGCACCGCCGACGAGCGGCCGCCGCGTCAGCGCTCGGCGCCCTCGCGCGTCCGCGCCGGCTTCGCCTGGGGCACCTTCGTCCCGACGACCTGGTCGATGACGTCTCGGGCGATCGCCTGCGCCGTCAGACCCACGTCGCCGAGGATCTCGGAGCGCGAGGCGTGGTCGATGAACGCGTCGGGCAGTCCGAGCTCGTTCACCCCGGTGTCGACCCCCGCCGCACGGAGGTCCTGCCGGAGCCGCGTGCCGACACCGCCGACCCGCACGCCGTCCTCGATCGTGATCACGAGGCGGTGCTCCCGGGACAGCTCGATCAGCGACGACGGGATCGGCACCACCCAGCGCGGGTCGACGACGGTCGCACCGATGCCCTGGGCCTCGAGGAGCGCCGCGGCCTCGAGCGCCGTCGGCACCATCGACCCGACGGCCACGAACAGCACGTCGGGTTCCTGCCCGTCGGAGGGGTCACGGAGCACGTCGACACCGTCGGACAATCGTCGGACCGCAGGGATGTCCGCGCCGACCGAGCCCTTCGACCACCGCAGGACCGTCGGGGCGTCGTCGACCGCGACGGCCTCGGCGAGCTCCTCGCGCATGGTCGGGGCGTCGCGGGGCGCGGCGATGCGGATGCCCGGCACGACCTGCAGCAGGGCGAGGTCCCACATGCCGTGGTGCGAGGGGCCGTCCGGGCCGGTGATGCCCGCACGGTCGAGGACGAAGGTCACGCCGGCGCGGTGCAGTGCGACGTCCATGAGCACCTGGTCGAACGCCCGGTTGAGGAACGTCGCGTAGAGCGCCACCACGGGGTGCAGGCCGCCGAAGGCGAGCCCGGCAGCCGAGGTGACCGCGTGCTGCTCGGCGATGCCGACGTCGATCACCCGGTCCGGGTGCTGCTCCTGGAACAGGTGGAGTCCGGTCGGCCGGAGCATCGCAGCCGTGATCGCTACGATCTTCGGATCGGCGGCGCCGAGCTCGGCGAGCGAGGACGCGAACACCGAGGTCCACGAGGGACCCGACGACACGTCGAGCGACTCCCCCGTCTCCGGGTCGATGTGCCCGACGGCGTGGAACTGGTCGGCCTGGTCACGGAGCGCCGGCTCGAAGCCGTGGCCCTTCTCCGTGATCGCGTGCACGATCGTGGGCGCACCGTAGGCCTTCGCCTGGCGCAGGGCTGCCTCCATCGCGCGCTGGTCGTGCCCGTTCACCGGCCCGATGTACTTGATGTCGAGGTTCGAGTACAGCGCCTCGTTGTTCGCGAAGCGGGACAGGAACCCGTGCAGGCCGCCGCGCATCCCCCGGTAGATCGCCCGCCCGGGTGCGCCGAAGCGCGAGGCGACCGCCTGGCTCGTCTCGAACAGCGCGCGGTACTCGCGGCGGGTCCGGACAGAGCTGAGGAAGCGCGCCATGCCGCCGATCGTCGGTGCGTACGAGCGCCCGTTGTCGTTGACGACGATGACGAGCCGACGGTCGTTGCCGTCCGAGATGTTGTTGAGCGCCTCCCAGGTCATGCCGCCGGTGAGCGCACCGTCCCCGACGACGGCGACGACCGTGCGGTTCGTCTGCCCCGTCTGCTGGAACGCACGCGAGATGCCGTCCGCCCAGGACAGCGACGACGAGGCGTGGGAGGACTCGACGATGTCGTGCTCCGACTCGCTGCGCTGCGGGTACCCGGCGAGACCGCCGCGTTCCCGGAGCCGCGAGAAGTCCTGCCGCCCCGTCACCAACTTGTGCACGTACGACTGGTGTCCGGTGTCGAACACGAACGGGTCGTGCGGCGAGTCGAACACGCGGTGCATGGCGAGCGTCAGCTCGACGACCCCGAGGTTCGGCCCGAGGTGCCCGCCGGTCTTCGCGACCTCTGCGACGAGGAAGCGGCGGATCTCGGCGGCGAGCTCCGTCATCTGCGCGTCCGACAGACGCTTGAGGTCGCGCGGCGACGAGATGCTGCTGAGCAGGCTCACGGGCGCTCCTTTCGTGGGGCAGGCCACCACCCTAGCCGCGCTGCTGCAGAACGGACGGGAGGCGCGGTGCCAGCTGGCACCGCGCCTCCCGTCCGTCTCGTGGTCACGTCAGCGACCCGTGCTCGCCTCCGTCAGACGAGCGAACGGAGCACGTACTGCAGGATGCCGCCGTTGCGGTAGTAGTCGGCCTCACCGGGGGTGTCGATGCGGACGACCGCGTCGAACTCGACCGTCTGCTTGCCCGCCGGCGAGTGCTCGCTCGGCTCGGCGGTGACGTGCACGGTCTTCGGGGTGCGGCCCTCGTTCAACTCGGTCAGCCCGGAAATCGAGACGACCTCGGTGCCGTCGAGCCCGAGGGACTCGACCGTCTCGCCCGCCGGGAACTGCAGCGGGACGACGCCCATGCCGATCAGGTTCGAGCGGTGGATGCGCTCGAAGCTCTCGGTGATGACCGCCTTGACGCCGAGCAGGTTCGTGCCCTTCGCCGCCCAGTCGCGCGACGAGCCGGAGCCGTACTCCTTGCCGCCGAAGATGACGAGCGGGATGCCCTGCTCCTGGTAGTGCTGCGAGGCGTCGTAGATGAACGACTGCTCGCCGTCGGGCGTCGTGAAGTCACGGGTGTAGCCGCCCTCCACGCCGTCGAGCAGCTGGTTGCGCAGCCGGATGTTCGCGAAGGTGCCGCGGATCATGACCTCGTGGTTGCCGCGACGCGAGCCGTAGGAGTTGAAGTCCTTCCGGTCGACACCGTGCTCGGCGAGGTACTTGCCCGCGGGGCTGTCGGCCTTGATCGACCCGGCCGGCGAGATGTGGTCCGTGGTGACCGAGTCGCCGAGCTTCGCGAGCACGCGGGCGCCGGAGATGTCCGAGACCGCGTCGGGCTGCATCGTCATGCCCTCGAAGTACGGGGGCTTCCGGACGTAGGTCGACTCGGTGTCCCACTCGAAGGTGTCGCCCGTCGGGGTCGGCAGGTTCTTCCAGCGGTCGTCGCCCTCGAACACGGAGCCGTACTCGTGGGTGAACATCTCGGTGTCGATCGACGTGTCGATGACGTCCTGCACCTCGGCCGCGTCGGGCCAGATGTCCTGCAGGAAGACGTCGTTGCCGTCCTGGTCGGTGCCGAGGGCGTCCGTGTCGAAGTCGAAGTGCATCGACCCGGCGAGGGCGTAGGCGATGACCAGCGGCGGGGACGCCAGGTAGTTCATCTTGACGTCGGGGTTGATGCGGCCCTCGAAGTTGCGGTTGCCGGAGAGCACCGCGGTGACGGCGAGGTCGTTGTCCTGCACGGCCTGCGAGATCTCCTCGGGCAGCGGGCCCGAGTTGCCGATGCAGGTGGTGCAGCCGTAGCCGACCGTGTAGAAGCCGAGGTCCTCGAGGTAGCTGGTCAGGCCGGCCTTCTCGTAGTAGTCGGTGACGACCTTCGAGCCCGGCGCGAGGGTCGTCTTGACCCACGGCTTGGCCTTGAGGCCCTTCTTCGCGGCGTTCCGGGCGAGGATGCCGGCGGCCATCATCACCGACGGGTTCGACGTGTTCGTGCACGAGGTGATCGCGGCGATCGCGACGGCCCCGTGGTCGATGGTGAACGGGTCACCCTGGCCGACGGACACCGAGGTCGGCTTCGACACGGAGCCGGGCGCGCTCGACGCGTGCACGGGGACCTCGGAGGCCGGGGCGTCCTGCAGGTCGTCGACCGCGTGCTCGTCGCCAGGCGCGGCAGCGACCGGGTCGGAGGCCGGGAAGGTGTCGGCGACGGCCTTGTCCTCTTCGGTGTGGTCGATGCTCGCGTAGTTGGCGAGGTCGACCTCGAACTGGTCCTTCGCCTTCGACAGCTCGATGCGGTCCTGGGGACGCTTCGGGCCGGAGATCGACGGGACGACCGTGGACAGGTCGAGCTCCATGTACTCGGAGTACGACGGCTCGACGGCCGGGTCGTGCCAGAGGCCCTGGGTCTTCGAGTACGCCTCGACCAGGGCGATCTGTTCCTCGGAGCGACCGGTCAGGCGGAGGTAGTCGAGCGTGACGTCGTCGACCGGGAAGATCGCCGCGGTCGAGCCGAACTCCGGCGACATGTTGCCGATGGTGGCGCGGTTCGCGAGCGGGACCGCCGAGACGCCCTCGCCGTAGAACTCGACGAACTTGCCGACGACGCCGTGCTTGCGGAGCTCCTGCGTGATCGTCAGCACGACGTCGGTCGCGGTCACGCCGGCCGGGATCGCGCCGGACAGCTTGAAGCCGACGACCTTCGGGATGAGCATCGACACCGGCTGGCCGAGCATCGCGGCCTCGGCCTCGATGCCGCCGACGCCCCAGCCGAGCACGCCGAGGCCGTTCACCATCGTGGTGTGCGAGTCGGTGCCGACGAGGGTGTCGGGGTACGCGTAGAGCTCACCGTCGAACTCGCGCGTGTACGTCACCTTCGCCAGGTACTCGATGTTGACCTGGTGCACGATGCCGGTGCCCGGCGGGACGACCTTGAAGTCCTCGAACGCGGTCTGCCCCCAGCGCAGGAACTGGTAGCGCTCCCCGTTGCGCTCGTACTCGAGGTCGGTGTTGCGCTGGAGCGCGTCCTCGCGGCCGAAGAGGTCGGCGATCACGGAGTGGTCGATGACCATCTCGGCCGGCGACAGCGGGTTGATCTTGTTCGGGTCGCCGCCGATCTCGGCCATCGCCTCGCGCATGGTGGCGAGGTCGACGATGCACGGCACGCCGGTGAAGTCCTGCATGACCACGCGGGCCGGCGAGAACTGGATCTCGGTGTCCGGGTCGGCCTCGGGCTTCCACGAGCCGAGCGCACGGATCTGCTGCTCGGTGACGTTGGCGCCGTCCTCGGTGCGGAGGAGGTTCTCAAGCAGCACCTTCAGGCTGTACGGGAGCTTCTCGTGCCCGGGCACCGTGTCGATCCGGTGGATCGCGTAGTCGACACCCCCAACCGACAGCGTGTCCTTCGAGCCGAAGCTGTTGACTGCAGCCACTGTGCCGCCTCCCTGGTGATCGGTGTGCCTCGATCTTGGCGGGCCGCGGAACGTCCCACCAGCAAGGCAAACCTAATCCCGGCGACGCGTCCGCGCCCTCGGGAAAGTGTCTTGATGTCGAGACAACCCTACACCGCGGCGGGGTCCTCGCGCCGCACGAACACCGTGCGGACGAGCAGCCAGGTGACCCAGAGCACGGCGGCGTAGAGCGGCACGCCGAGGATCAGCTTGAGGCCCGCGAGCAGTTCGACCTGGGCGGTGAGGTAGAGCGGCACCTCGACCGCGAGCCGGAGCGCGAACAGCCCGACCCAGATCCACGTGGCGACGGTCAGCACGCGCCGCTTGGCCGGGTCGGCGCGCCAGTCGACGTGCGAGCCGTCCTCGTTCGCGGGCAGGAGGAACCCCACCACGACCCCGATGAGCGGCCACCGGACCGCCAGCGTCACGAGGAGCCCGACGAGCCAGACGGCGTTGATGACGATGCCGGGGATGAAGTTCGTCTCCGCGCGCCCCGTCACGAGCGCGAGGACCGCCGAGACGGCCACGCCGAGGATGCCCGCGAAGGACATCGTGAGCGACTGGCGCTGCGCGAGACGGAGCACGACGAACACGAGTCCGACGACGACGGGGATCACGACGCTCGGGACGAGCTCCTTCGTGATCGCGTACACGACGAGGAACGCGAACCCGGGCAGCACCGACTCGGCGAGGCCCCGGACGCCGCCGACGGCCCCGAGCAGGGCGCGGCCGGACGGGGTCTCCCCGGGAGCGACCCTGGCGATGCCGGCGTTCTGCACCGCGGCGCGGAACTGTGCCGAGAAGGACGGCGCAGCGTCGGTCGCCGCCGGACGCGAGCCGGTCCCGTCGACCGGGGCGACGCCCTGGTCGGGAGCGTCCGTGGGTCGCTGGATGTCGTCGTGGTCCGGCACCGTGCCTCCAGGCCGTGTCGTGTCGTTCGGTGGGCCGCCGGGCGTCAGACGGCGGACTGGGCCGACTTCGGCATGTGCAGCGGGATGAGGTCGCGCGGCGGCATCGGCGTGGTGCCGCGCACCACGACGACGCTGCGGAACAGCTCCTCGATGTCGCCGGCCGCCTCGGGGTCCTCCGCGGCCTTGCCGGCGATCACGCCGCGCAGGAACCAGCGCGGGCCGTCGACGCCGACGAAGCGTGCCGGACGTGCGCCGTCGGTCCCACCGTTGCCGTCCGAGACGACCGGCACCAGCGCGCGGAGCTCCGGGCCGAACGGGCCGTCGACCTCGGTCACGGTGCCGCCCTGCCGCTCGATCTGCTCGGCAATCTGGCCGCGGATCTCGTGCCACAGGCCGGTGGAGCGCGGCGCCGCGAACGGCTGGACCTGCAGCGTCGACTCGTCGTAGTCGAGCCCCACGGCGACCACGCGCTGCGAGCCCTCCTCGACCTCGAGCCGGAGGTGCAGCCCCTCGCGCGGGAGGACCTTCACGCCGCCGAGGTCGACGTAGGGGCGCACCAGGTTCGCCTCGGTCTCGTCGTGCGGGCCGTTCTCGGCGCGGTCCTCGGGTGCGGACTTGTCGGTCGGTGCGACCGCGTCAACCTCGTCGAGGTCGGCGTCGGCGTCGGTCGCGATGTCGACCTCGGGGGTCGTGTCCGCGACCTCGACCTCGTCGGCGACGGCCTCCGCCACCTCGACCTCGTCACGCTTGCGTCGCCCGAACTTCATGCGTGCGTCCCTTCCTGAACGTCTGCGGCGGCGCCCGTCGGGGCACCGCTCCGGTCACCGTAGCCCGACGATCCGAAACCGCCCTGGCCGCGGACGCTCTCGGGGAGTTCCTCGACCCGGGTGAACGACACCTGCGGGACCGGCATCACGATCATCTGTGCGATGCGGTCGCCCACGTGGACCTCGTGGGCCTCGGTCTGGTCGGTGTTGAGCAGCGCCACCTTGACCTCGCCGCGGTACCCGGCGTCGACCGTGCCCGGCGCGTTCACGATCGTGATGCCGTGCTTCGCCGCGAGGCCGCTCCGCGGGACCACGAAGGCCGCGTAGCCCTCGGGCAGCGCGATCCGGAGTCCGGTACCCACGAGACGTCGCTCGCCGGGACGGAGCACGAAGGCCTCGGTCGAGACGAGGTCGGCTCCGGCGTCGCCGGGATGGGCGTGGCCGGGAGCGTTCGCCCCGGTCCAGAGCACGTCGACTGGTTCGGTCACGAGGACGAGGGTAGTGCAGACCGTGATCGTTCCGTGACCTCGGATGAGTCGTGGTGGGATGGACCCCGTGACCGTGTACCGCGAACGACTCTGGGCCCCGCCCGCCCTCTACCTGGCGACCGCCCTCGTCATCCCCGCCAGCCTGCTCGTGTTCCTGCCGATCAGCGTCCTCGCGGGCGTGCTCGTGGCGATCGGCATGTACCTCGGTGTCGTCGTGCTGCTCTGGGCCCTCGCTCCGACGATCGAGGTCACGGACACCGAGTTCCGAGCCGGGAGGGCACATCTCCCCCGGACGCTCGTCGGCGAGGTCGCGGGCTTCACCGGGCCCGAGGCCACCACGCAGCGCGGGCCGGCGCTCGACGCCCGTGCGTGGACGCTCTTCCGCGGGTACGTGCGCGGGGTCGTGCGCGTCGAGGTGCAGGACCCGGCCGACCCGACGCCGTACTGGCTCGTGAGCGTGCGGAACCCGGACGCGGTCGTCGCAGCGCTGCGGTCCTGACGGCGGCGCGGCGCGCGCGGGGCAGCCGGAGCCCGGCCCCCGCGCGCCGGCGCCCCGCGCGCCCGCGCCCCCGAGCACGCAGAAGGGCCCGCCGCTCCGGGGAGCGGGGGCCCTTCGTGTCGTGTCGCGTTACAGCGCGGCGCACTCCGCGCAGACCGGGCCGAGCTTCGACTCGTGGTCGAGCTGCGAGCGGTGCTTCACGAGGAAGCACTCGACACAGGTGAACTCGTCGACCTGGGGCGGGAGCACGACGACGTCGAGGTCGACGTCGCTGAGGTCCTGTCCGGCGAGCTCGAAGCTGCCGGGGTTGTCGGAATCATCGTCGACGACCCCCGACATCTTGTCGGGAACGCGCTCCTTGAGGGCCTCGATCGACTCCGAGTCGTCATCGGTCTTCCGGGGGGCGTCGTAATCGGTGGCCATGCCCATCCATTTCTCGTATCGAGACATCGTCGCCGGTGATCGGCGGCGACAGTATGCAACAGGACTCGTCCGGGCGCAAACCGAGCGTCGTACGGTCCGTTCTGCCCGTTGAACCCGCAGCGGGTACCGGCCATTCCCGTCCGGCCCCCGCGCGTGTCGGGAACGATCGCGCAGGAGTCCACGGCACGCCCGTGCGCCTCCCCGGGATCGGTCCGGCGCGGCTGCATACTCACCGGGTACGAGGGACGACCGTCCCGACGTCTGGGAGGCGGAACCATGCAAGACGTGAGAGTCATCGGGGTCGAGTCCGGCGCGCTCCTGCTCGCCACCGACGGCGGGACCGAGTTCCGGCTGCCGGTCACCTCGTCCCTGCCCGGCCAGGTCCGGCAGGCGAGCCCCGAGTCGATGCCGCACAAGCGCGTGTCGCCGAAGGACGTGCAGGCGCGCATCCGCGGCGGTGCCGACTCCGCAGACGTGGCCGCGGCGCTCGACGTCGACGTCGAGTACGTCCGCCGGTTCGAGGGACCCGTGCTCGCGGAGCGCGCGTTCATCCTCGACGCCGCCCGCCGCGTGCACGTGGCCCCGGCCGACGACGACGCCCCCGACTCGTTCGGCGAGGCGATCGACACCAAGCTCGAGGACGGCCACGCCTCGTCCGTGGCATGGGCATCATGGAAGCACCCCGAGGGCGGGTGGCAGGTCCGGGTCCGCTACACCGCGGACGAGGTCGAGCACGACGCCCAGTGGCGCTTCGACCCGAAGACCTCGACCCTGTCGCCCGACAACGGGGACGCACACCGCCTCTCGCACGTCGACGACGAGGGCCTCACGCCCCGCCTGCGCGCGGTCGAGCCGGAGCGCCAGGACACCGACGGCACGCGGTTCGACTCCGGGGCCTTCCGCGTCGACGCCCCGGACGAGGACGTCACGAACCCCGAGGTCCCCGAACGCGCGCCGCTCCGGGCGCCGCTCCCCCGCATCGGTGCCGCCGCCGTCGAGGAGCGTGCCCCGGGCAACGAGACCGCCGACCTGCTCGAGGCGCTCCGCCGTCGCCGCGGGGAGCGCGAGGCCGCCGGCTTCGGCGAGCAGCAGGACGAGCCGCGCGGCACCTCGATCAGCGTCGTCGACATCCCGCTGCAGGGGTTCGACGACCAGCCCGCCGAGCCGACGTCCCAGCGTCCCGCGTCCGCCCCCGAACCGGAACGCGCGGAGCGGAAGAAGCGGAACCGCCGGTCGATGCCGAGCTGGGACGAGATCGTCTTCGGCACCCGCCCGGAGGACCCGGCCTGATCGCCGCGGCGCCTCGGTCTGGAGGCCCGGTGCAGCCCCGCCACGCTCCTCGCGTCGCGGGGCTGCTCCCGTCTCCGGCGCGGCGCCGGTCGTGCGCGCAGGTCCGGCCCGCGAGCGCACCCCGCGGACTCAGCCCGCGAACGCCCCGGCCAGGCGCAGCGGCACGAGGGTCTCGTCGTCCGTCATGGCCCCGTGCTGCCCGATCATCCGACCTGGTACGTCCTTCGGTCCCAGCGCCCGGTCGTCGTTGAACGCCCACGAGCCACGTGCGACGACGACGACGTCGCCGATGCGCGGGAGCACCCGGTCGTCCACCGCACCGAACCACCCCGCGGCCACGGCCTCGGCACGGCTGGCGACGTACGCGCGCTTGCCGTAGCGGGAACGCCAGGCCTCGACGAGGGCCGGCACGTCGGTGCCCGGCGCGACGGTGAGCTGCCGGCACCGCGGATCGCCGGCGACGCCCACCACGTCGGCGAGGAGCTCCGGGTCGATCGCGATGTTCGCCTCGTCCGGGACGTCGAGCACGCCGTGGTCGGCGGTGACGAGGACGCCGACGTCGGGTGCTCCGCGTGCCTCGAGGCGGGCGAGTTCGCCGTCGAGCAGCTCGAGCGCCGCCGTCCACCGGTCGGACTCCCAGCCGCGCTTGTGCCCGATCGAGTCGAGCTCGGGGACGTAGAGGTACACGAGCGAGCGTCCGGACGCCGTCTCCGCGAGGGCGGCGTCGACACGCTGCGGGATCGAGTCGGCGGCGACGTAGCGGGCTCCGCCGAGCACGTTCGCGGTCATGCCCGAGGACCGGTAACGCGTCGGGCCGACGACCACGGGGTCGACGCCGAGCTCGGCGGCGCGGGTGAAGAGCGTCGGCGTGAGGAGCCACCCCGGCGGCACCTCGTCGTCCCAGCCGCTGAGCAGGTTGACGACCCGTTCCCCCTCGGGCTCCCACCCGCTGTACCCGACGACGCCGTGGGTGCCCGGCGACCGACCGGTCGTCAGCGTGCTCAGGGCGGCGGCGGTCGTCGTCGGGAAGCCGCTGCGCAGCCGCTTCTTCGTGGTGACCAGCCACCGCGCGTGGCCGGCGCGGGCCGACAGCGCGTTCGCACCGAGGCCGTCGACCAGGACGACGACCGCGGAACGGGCGGGACGGAGGGTGATGCGCGCCTCCAGACCGGCGGTCCGCAACCACGCGTCGTCCGCGGCGCCGAGCGCGACGAGGCAACTCGGGAGCACGTCGGCGAGGTTCGCGGTGGCGTCGGGGGCGCTCGGTACGCTGGGGGGCACGCGACGATCCTCCCAGAAAGGTGTCATGGCACGCACGGAAGCAGTCGGCCTGCCCGACGGTGAACGCATCGAGGACGTCGACGTCTCCGAGGAGATGCAGGGCTCGTTCCTCGAGTACGCGTACTCCGTCATCTACTCCCGCGCGCTGCCCGACGCCCGCGACGGGCTGAAGCCCGTCCAGCGCCGCATCCTCTACCAGATGGCGGAGATGGGTCTGCGCCCCGACCGCGGCCACGTGAAGAGCGCCCGCGTCACCGGCGAGGTGATGGGCAAGCTGCACCCGCACGGCGACGGCGCGATCTACGACGCCCTCGTCCGCATGGCGCAGCCCTTCACGATGCGCGTGCCGCTCGTCGACGGTCACGGCAACTTCGGCTCCCTCGACGACGGTCCGGCCGCAGCGCGCTACACCGAGGCCCGGCTCGCCGAGCCGTCGATGGCGATGACCGAGGGCCTCGGCGAGGACGTCGTCGACTTCGTCCCGAACTACGACAACCAGATCATGCAGCCCGGTGTGCTGCCCGCGGCGTTCCCGAACCTGCTCGTGAACGGGGCCTCGGGCATCGCGGTCGGCATGGCCACGAACATGGCGCCGCACAACCTGGGCGAGGTCGTCGAGGCCGCGAAGCACCTGCTGCTCCACCCCGACGCCTCGCTCGACGAGCTGATGGAGTTCGTCCCGGGGCCGGACCTCCCCTCCGGCGGCACGATCGTCGGGCTGTCGGGCGTGCGCGATGCGTACGCCACCGGGCGCGGCTCGTTCCGCACCCGGGCGAAGGTCAGCGTCGAGAACCTCACCGCGCGCAAGGCCGGTCTGGTCGTCACCGAGCTGCCGTACCTCGTCGGACCAGAGCGCGTGATCGAGAAGATCAAGGACGGCGTCCAGTCGAAGAAGCTCGTCGGCATCTCGGACGTCAACGACCTCACCGACCGCAACCACGGGCTCCGGCTCGTCATCGGGATCAAGTCCGGGTTCAACCCGACCGCCGTGCTCGAACAGCTCTACAAGCACACCCCGCTCGAGGACGGCTTCGGCATCAACAACGTCGCGCTCGTGAACGGGTCGCCCCGCACGCTCGGGCTGCGCGAACTACTCGACGTGTACGTGCAGCACCGGCTCGACGTCGTCACCCGGCGTTCCGAGTACCGCCTCGCCCGTCGGCGCGAGCGGCTGCACCTCGTCGAGGGCCTGCTCATCGCGATCCTCGACATCGACGAGGTCATCCAGGTGATCCGCACCTCGGACGACTCCGAGGCCGCGCGCTCGCGGCTGCGCGACGTCTTCGACCTGTCCGAGGTGCAGGCGGAGTACATCCTCGAACTCCGGCTGCGGCGTCTGACCAGGTTCTCGCGCATGGAACTCGAGGGCGAGCGAGACCAGCTGCTCGCCGACATCGCCGCGCTCGAGGAGCTCCTCGCCTCGGACGACCGTCTCCGCGCGCAGGTCGCGCTCGAGCTGACCGAGGTGTCCGACCGGTTCGCCACGCCCCGACGCACGCTCCTGACCGAGGCCGATGCGCCGGTCCGTGGTGGTCGCAAGGCCGCGGTCGACCCCGAGTCGCTGCAGATCGCGGACGCCCCGTGCCGCATCCTGCTGTCGACGACCGGGCGACTCGTCCGGGTCGACGTCCCCGACACCGACCTCGGGATCGTCCGGGTGCCCAAGCGCTCCAAGCACGACGCCGTCCGGTCGACCGTGCTGTCGACCGTCCGCGGGCAGGTCGGCGCGCTCACCTCGACCGGCCGGGTCCTGCGGTTCTCCCCCGTCGACGTGCCCGCGGTGCCGCCGGCCTCGGTCCGCCTGGACGCCGGGGTCCGGGTGTCCGACTACCTCGGCATCGCCCGGACCGAGACGGTCGTCGCACTCGTCGACCTGTCCGCGGGCGCAGCGGACTCACTCGCGATCGGCACCGAGCAGGGCATCGTCAAGCGGGTCGCCACCGGCGCCTGGCCGGACAAGGACGAGTTCGTCGCGATCGGGCTCAAGCCGAAGGACGCCGTCGTCGGTGCCGCGCAGGCGCCCGAGTCGGACGACCTCGTGTTCATCACGTCGAACGCGCAGTTGCTCCGGTTCCCGGCCTCCGGCGTCCGCCCGCAGGGGCTCCCGGCAGGTGGCGTCGCCGGCGTGTCCCTGTCCGCCGGCGCGTCGGTGATCTGGTTCGGCTCCGTCGCCCGATCGGAGGACGCCGTCGTCGCCACGGTGTCGACGTCCTCGGAAGCGCTGCCGGGCACGGACACCGGGCGCGCGAAGGTCTCCGCCCTGTCGGAGTTCCCGGCGAAGGGCCGAGCGACGCAGGGTGTCCGGGCGCACGCGTTCCTGAAGGGCGAGGACGGCCTCACCGTGGCGTGGGCGGGCATCGCACCGCCGCACGCCGTCGGGTCGGACGGCGCCGCACGGACACTGCCGGACTGGCTGTCGAAGCGCGACGGATCGGGTGCGCCGCTCGAGGCGGTCATCGCGACGATCGGCGGGAGCGCAGCGGCGCTGGACGGGACCGCGGGCGAGGCGTAGGCGTAGGCGCGGCGCCCGGGCGGGCTCCGGCGCCCAGCGACTTCACGCGCTCAGCGACACCTCACGCCCAGCAACGCCCGTGAGGTGTCGCTCAGCGCGTGAGGTCGCAGAGCCGCGCGCCTACGCGTCGATGCGGTCGCGGTCGAGCCCCTCGCCCGCGAGGATGAACTCCTTGCGCGGCGCCACGTCGTTCCCCATGAGCAGCTCGAAGACCTTCGCAGCACCCTCGGCATCGGTGACGTTCACCCGACGGAGCGTCCGGTGCGTGCGGTCCATCGTGGTCTCGGCGAGTTGGTCGGCGTCCATCTCCCCCAGGCCCTTGTACCGCTGGATCGGCTCCTGGTACTTCTTGCCCTGCTTCGCGAGCTTCTTGAGGACGGCCTGCAGCTCGGCCTCGGAGTAAGTGTACAGCGTGTCGTTCGGCTTGCCGCGGTTCACCACGACGACCCGGTGCAGCGGCGGCACGGCGGCGAACACCCGGCCCTGCTCGATCATCGGCCGCATGTACCGGAAGAACAGCGTCAGCAGCAGCGTCCGGATGTGTGCGCCGTCGACGTCGGCGTCGGACATGATGATGATCTTGCCGTAGCGGGCCTGGTCGATCTCGAACGTGCGACCCGAACCGGCACCGATCACTTGGATGATCGAGGCGCACTCGGCGTTCGACAGCATGTCGGACACCGAGGCCTTCTGGACGTTGAGGATCTTGCCCCGGATCGGCAGCAGCGCCTGGTACTCGCTGTTCCGTGCGAGCTTGGCGGTACCGAGCGCCGAGTCGCCCTCGACGATGAAGAGTTCGGTGCCCTCGGCGTCCTGCTTGCGGCAGTCGGCGAGCTTCGTCGGCAGCGAGGAGTTCTCGAGCGCGTTCTTCCGGCGCTGGGTCTCCTTGTGCGCGCGGGCGGAGATGCGCGTCTTCATCTCCTGTACGACCTTCTCGAGCAGCGTCGCGGCCTGGGCCTTCTCGGTGCGCTGGGTCGAGGTGAGGATCTCGGTGAGGCGCTTCGACACCACCTGGTCCACGATCTTCCGGACTGCGGGGGTGCCGAGGACCTCCTTCGTCTGACCCTCGAACTGCGGCTCGGGCAGCCGGACGGTGAGCACGGCGGTGAGCCCGGCGAGCACGTCGTCCTTCTCGAGCTTGTCCTGGCCGACCTTGAGCTTGCGGGCGTTCGCCTCGACCTGGGCGCGCACGGCCTTCACCAGACCGGACTCGAACCCGGCCTGGTGGGTGCCGCCCTTCGGGGTCGCGATGATGTTCACGAAGCTGCGGAAGACGGTCTCGTAGCCGCTGCCCCAGCGGAGGGCGAGGTCGACCTCGCAGGTGCGCTCCACCGAGGTGGACACCATGTGGCCCTTGTCGTCGAGCATCGGGACGGTCTCGGTGAAGGTGCCCGTGCCCTGGATGCGCCAGACGTCGGTCACCGCACCGTCGACCGCGAGGTGCTCGACGAACTCGCCGATGCCGCCCTCGTAGCGGAAGCGCTCGATGACCGGGCCGGCTTCGACCGTCGTGCCGGTGGCCTCGGCGCGGGCGGCTGCGGCCTCGATCGACGCGGGACGCCGGTCGGTGATCGTGATGCCGAGCCCCGGGACGAGGAACGCCGTCTGCCGTGCACGGCTGACGAGGTCCGTCGTGCTGAACTTCGCGTCCGACGTGAAGATCTGCCGGTCCGCCCAGTAGCGGATGCGCGACCCGGTCACGCCCTTCTTCACCTTGCCGACCACGCGGAGCTCGCTCCCCGAGGTGAACGGCGTGAACGGCGCGTCCGGCCCGTCGCCCGCGAAGGTGCCGGGCTCCCCGCGGTGGAAGGACATCGCGTAGGTCTTGCCGCCCCGGTCGACCTCGACGTCGAGGCGCTCGGACAGCGCGTTGACCACCGAGGCACCGACGCCGTGCAGACCGCCCGAGGCCGCGTACGACCCCGAGCCGAACTTGCCGCCGGCGTGCAGCTTCGTGAACACGACCTCGACCCCGGTCAGCCCGGTCTTCGGCTCGACGTCGACCGGGATGCCGCGCGCGGTGTCGCGGACCTCGACCGAGCCGTCCTCGTGCAGGACGACGCCGATCTCGTCGCCGTGTCCGGCCAGGGCCTCGTCCACCGAGTTGTCGATGATCTCCCACAGGCAGTGCATGAGGCCACGGGAGTCCGTCGACCCGATGTACATGCCCGGTCGCTTCCGGACCGCCTCGAGCCCTTCGAGGACGGAGAGATGGCGTGCGGAGTAGTCGGAGCTCACCTCCCGATCGTACCGGCGGGCCCCGACACGGCCGTCTCGAGCGGCGGCGTGCCCCGCACTGGGGTCGAGCGCTCCGCGCTCAGCGAAATGGCTGTCCGACAATGCATCACTCACAGGCAGCACGTGTTGAAATAGGTGGACCACCCCGCACCCCTGCGATCCCGTGAGGAGCACAGCAATGACCCAGACCGTGCAGGACCTCTCCATCGACGAACTCGGCGGCAACCAGCTCACCGCTGCCGACCGCTGCGACAGCTGCGGAGCGCAGGCCTACATCCGAGCCACCATGGCCAGCGGCGAGCTCTACTTCTGCGCCCACCACGGCGCGGAGTTCAAGGACAAGCTCGCGGCGACCGCCATCGAGTGGCACGACGAGAGCAGCCGGCTCTACGAGTCGAAGTAGTCTCCACCAGACGGACAGACGGGAGGCGCGGTGCCAGCTGGCACCGCGCCTCCCGTCTGTCTGCGGTCCGGATCAGGCGATCCGCTTGAACGCCTTGTCGACGTAGCGGTCGACGGTCGCGCGCGCTTCGCGCGCGTACCGGTCGATGGACGCCGTGCGGTCCGGGTCCGGTTCGTACGCACGGCCGAGCCGCGCGGCCGCAGCGGCGAGCACGCCGTCGGTGAGCTGCGGGTTGAGCGGCAGGATCGGACCCTGCGTGTGCGTGCCGAACGACGCACCCACGATCGCGCCCTCGACCGGAGCACCGGCCTGGTTGCCACCGCCGGAGACGACGTCCGCGAAGGGCTCGACGCCGGCGCCGAGCTCGATGCGGGTGGCGTGGTCCTCGAAGCCCGCGAGGCGCTTCGACGCGCCGCCCAGCAGCGGGTAGCGCGTGTCGAGCACGAAGTAGTTCACCCGGCGCTCGGCGCCACGGACGGCCCGCGCGTCGAACACGCCGAAGCCCGCCACGGGAGCGCCGTCGGTCGGCACGACCTCGTTCGTGGCGAGGTCGAATCCGCCACCGACCGCGACGACCGGAACACCGGCGGCCGCGAGGTCGCGGAGGGGCGCACCGATTCGGGCGACGTCGGCGCCGAGGGAGCGCATCGCGCTGAACGGGCCGTTGCCGACCACGACGACGTCGGCCGCGGTGGGCAGCGCGTCACCCGGGGCGTACTCGACGACCTCGGTCGCCAGGTCCGCGGCGGCAGCGCGGCGGACGAGTGCCGCGACGTTGCCGCGGTCGCCCGAGACGCCCATCTGACGGGGGTAGACGTGCAGGATGGTCAACCGGTCGGCCGTCATGCGGTCTTCTCCATGTCGGGGTGGCCGAGGGCCTTCCGCGCGATCATCATGATCTCGTAGTTGACGATGAAGTTCTTCGTGCCCGACGTCGTCGAGCCGAGCTGCTCCATGTGCCGGATCGCCGCCTCGACGTCGGGCTCCACACGACCGATGCGGACACCGGCGTGTTCGAGCGCGATCGCGATCTGCCACGCCTTGTCGCCGGAGACGACGTCCACGTGGTCGAGCTTCGAGAAGTCGATGTCGTAGATCCACGAGATGTCCGGCGTGCCCTCGTCGATCGCCATGAGCACCTGTTCGGGGTGCGACGGCAGCGCGTCGAGGTTGAGCTGGAGGCTCGCGGCGTTCTTGAACATCGTGAACTCGGCGGACTCACCGGCGATGGGGAGCCGTTCGCCGCGGCCGTAGGCCGGCTTCATCGTGCCGAAGGCCTTCGTCACGGCCTCGGGCCGGAACTGCGTTCCGAGCGCGGCACTCGCGGTCGCGGTGGCCGCAGCCGCGTCGACCGCGTAGTGCAGGCCGCGCGCCGGCAGCCGGACCGGGATGTCCGTGCCCTCGAAGCGGATCGTCGCACCGTCACCGGTGTTGACGACCACCTCGGACTCGGCGGCGTTCGGCTCGCCACCGGCGCGGTCGAAGTCGTCGGCGTTCTGCAGGCCGTTCGGCGCAGCCGCCACGACCTCGGTGCTCGCGCCGAAGCGGAGCACGTGCTGCCCGGGGCGACCGGCGTAGGCGTCGAGGAACTGGTCGTCGCGGTTCGTGATGACGTTCGCGGTGGACAGCGCCGCCGTGTCGAGCATCATCGTCGCCACGCGCTCGGTCTCGAAGAACCGGTAGAGCTGGTCGACCTGCACGTTGAGCATCGTCACCGTGGACGGCGACAGGATGCCGGCGAGCTCGACGGCGAAGGCCTCGTCGACCTCGAGGATGCCGATGTCCGCCTTCAGCCGACCGGTCAGCGACACCTCGGAGAGCAGCGCGGAAGCGATGCCCTGCGGCAGGTTCGCACCGGACGGGTTCGTGAAGACGCGGAGACCGTGCGCCCGGACGATGTCCGAGATCATGTGCGTCGTCGTCGACTTGCCGTTCGAGCCGAGCACGAAGACGACGCCGTTCGGGAACTGCTTCGTCACGTGCCGGAGGAAGTCCGGGACGAGCTTGAGGACGATGTAGCCGGGGTAGGCGGATCCCCCGCCACGCGCGCGAGCGAGGGCGCGGAGGATCCGCCCGACCAGGATCGGGATGACGAAACGCATGCCGGCTTACTCGAGGTAGTCGCGCAGCGACTGCGACCGCGACGGGTGGCGGAGCTTCGCCATCGTCTTCGACTCGATCTGGCGGATGCGCTCACGCGTGACGCCGAACGTGTCACCGATCTGGTCGAGGGTCTTCGGCTGGCCGTCACCGAGGCCGAAGCGCATGCGGATGACGCCCGCCTCGCGCTCGGACAGGGAGTCGAGCAGGCTCTCGAGCTGCTTCTGCAGCATCGTGAAGCCCACCGCGTCGGCCGGAACGACCGCCTCGGTGTCCTCGATCAGGTCACCGAACTCCGAGTCGCCGTCCTCGCCGAGCGGGGTGTGCAGCGAGATCGGCTCGCGGCCGTACTTCTGGACCTCGACGACCTTCTCCGGGGTCATGTCGAGCTCGCGGGCGAGCTCTTCCGGGGTGGGCTCGCGACCGAGGTCCTGGAGCATCTGGCGCTGCACACGAGCGAGCTTGTTGATGACCTCGACCATGTGGACCGGGATGCGGATGGTGCGCGCCTGGTCCGCCATCGCGCGGGTGATGGCCTGGCGGATCCACCACGTCGCGTAGGTCGAGAACTTGAAGCCCTTGGTGTAGTCGAACTTCTCGACCGCGCGGATCAGACCGAGGTTGCCCTCCTGGATGAGGTCCAGGAACTGCATGCCGCGGCCCGTGTAGCGCTTCGCGAGCGAGACGACGAGGCGGAGGTTCGCGCCGAGCAGGTGCGACTTGGCACGCTGACCGTCACGGGCCACCCAGCGGAGTTCACGCTCCTCGGGCTTGGACAGGCCGGTCGAGTGCTGCAGCTTGTCCTCGGCGAACAGGCCGGCCTCGATGCGCATCGCGAGCTCGACCTCCTGCTCGGCGTTGAGGAGCGCGACCTTGCCGATCTGCTTGAGGTAGTCCTTCACCGGGTCGGCGGTCGCACCCGTGATGGTGGTCGAGTAGACCGGCGCCTCGTCGTCGTCGGACTGCGAGATCACGAGGGCTCCGGCGGCGACCGCAGCGGCCGCGTCCGGCTTGGCGGCCTTGTCGTCGGTCTCCTCGGTCGTCTCGTCGGCGTCCGCCGTGTCGTCGGTCGCGTCCGTGGGCTCGACGCCCTCGTCCTCGTCCGGCTCGTCGTCGTCAGCCTTCTTCTTCGCCCTGGTGGCCGGCTTCTTGGGAGCGGCCTTCTTGGCGGTGGTCTTCTTCGCGGTGGTCGATGCGGCGCGCTTCTTCGGCGCAGCCGTCTCGTCGGTGGCCGCAGCGTCCTCCGCCGCGGTGCCCTCGGGCTCGGTGTCCTTCGTGGGATCGATCGTCGTGCTCCGGGCAGCCATGCGATCACCTCTCTCGTCGTGCCACGTTCGTGGGGTCGTGGCCTCCCTCGCCACCCAGGGCTCGTCTCGCCGCAGTCCCCCGCGTCCGACGAGTCCTACCGTTCCGGGCAGCACGAGGACCCATGTCAAGTCCCCCTGTTCCAGCGACGCGTCGAGCGCTGCTGGATACGGGAGGCCCGAACGGGTCCGTCCTTCATTATTGCACGGCGTTCTTCCGCAGGCGTGCAACCAGTGCAACCCACAGGGGCGCCACCCGTATTCCGTCCTGCGCGTGCATCTCGCGGCGTGTCCGACGGCGGGCGTGCAGGAGCATCGCCACCCCGAAGCCGACGACGACGTACTGCACCGTGAACGCGATCCGGAAGTTGTCCCACGCGAAGACGGTGCGACCGGTGGCACCGGACACGAGGTCGAGCAGGGTGCCGACGAGGAACATCATCACGAAGGCGGCGAGGAACCCGCCGACGTTCACGACGCCGTTCGCCGAGCCGAGGGAGCCGACCGGGTTGAAGCTCCGCGCGAAGTCGAAGCCGATGAGGGACCCCGGACCGCCGACGCCCATCGCGACGACGAGGAGCACGAGGAGCCAGGTCGGCGGGTGGCCCGGCCAGAGCAGCACCGCGGTCCACACGATGCCGAGCGCGGCGACGATGCCGAGCACGAGGTTCGACCGGCGGAGCGGGAACCGGGCGCAGAGCACACCGAGCACCGGTCCGACCACGAAGCCCGTCACGACGACGACGGTGAGGAAGCCGGCTGCTTCGGACGGGGTGTAGCCGAGTCCGCGCAGCATCGGCACGCCCCAGAGCAGCGAGAACACCGTGCCGGAGGACTGCGTCACGTAGTGCGACCAGAACCCGAGCTGGGTCCCCGGTCGTCGGAGCGCGTGCCCGAACGTGTGGAACGCCCCACGCCACGAGTGCGGCAACGGGAGCGGGATCGTGTCCGTCCGCACGGGTACCGGCCCGGCGTGCACGAACACCGCCGCGAGCACGAGCCCGACCGCACTGGCGGCCGCCGCGACGCCGAACGCCGGGGTCCAGCCCGCGGAGTGCAGCAGGACGGCGAAGGGGAACGCCGACAGGATCTGACCGACCTGCCCGAGGTTGCCCGTCCACTGCGAGATCTGCGGCAGGATGCGACCGCTGAACCACATCGGGACGAGTCGGATCACCGAGATGAAGGTCATCGCGTCGCCCGCCCCGACGAGCACGCGCCCCGCGATGGCCGGACCGATCGAGGGCGACACCGCGACGATCGCCTGCCCGACCACGAGCAGCGCGGCCCCGAGCAGCACGAGCCGCCGGGGGCCGACCCGGTCGAGCGCGATCCCCACCGGGATCTGCAGCCCCGCGTAGACCGCGATCTGGACGACGGCGAGCGTCGACAGGACCGCCGCCGACACGGCGAAGCGGTCCTGCGCGTCCACCCCCGAGACGCCGAGCGAGGACCGCTGGACGACCGCGAGGACGTACGCGAGCACGGCGACGCCCCACACGAGGAAGGCACGCCTGGAGTTCACCCGACCAGGCTAGCGGGGGCGGCCCCGCCGCCCGACCGGGCTGTGGAGAACGCCGGAAGGGTGGCGGACGCAGGTCGCGCCTCCCGGCCGACGGTCTGGAGGCGCGACACGCGTCCGCAACGCACCCCGCGGGTGCCCGCGGCCGGCTGGGACGGTCGTCGGCCTCAGTCCGCGCTGTCGCCGTCCGGACGGCGCTGGGCCAGGAAGCGCTCCAGCTCCGCGGCGATCGCGTCGGCGGTCGGCACCTCGCCGTCGGCGCCGGTGAGCGGCGAACCGACCGGGTTGCCCTCCATGTACGTGTCGTGCCGTTCCTCGAGCACGCCGACCAGCCGCTGCAGCTCCGCGTTGCCGGCGACCTGCTCGTCGACGCGGTTCCGGAACTCGCGCCCCTCCGCACGCAGGGCGTCCGAGGGGAAGATGAGCCCGGTCGCGGAGGAGATGCCGGACAGCGCCGCGACCGCGGCGTCCGGGAACTCGGTGTCCGAGAGGTAGTGGGGCACCAGGAGCACGAGGCCCGTGACCTGGTGGCCGGTGCCCGCGAGCCGGTGCTCGACGAGGTGCAGGACGTTCGCCGGTGCCTGGGTCTCGGGCTTCCAGACGCTCAGCTGCTCGACGAGGTCGGCGCGCGTGCCGGAGACCGTGAGGCTGATCGGACGGGTGTGCGGCACGGGCATCGGGATCGACTGCACCCAGGTCGTGTCCGCGACCTGCAACCGGTCGGCGAGCCCCGTGACGGCGTCCACGAAGCGGTTCCACTGGAAGTCCGGCTCGTACCCGGAGAGGAAGAGGAACGGCTGGCCGAGCTCGTCACGCACCAGGTGCAGCGCGAGACGGGGCGGCTCGACCGCCGTGATGTGGTCGTGCTCGAAGGTGATGACCGGACGGCGCGCACGCCAGTCGAGGAGCACGTCGGGGTCGAACTCGGCGACCAGCTCGGTGTCGAGGTCCTCGAGGACCCGGGTGGTGACCTGCGCCACCGCGGAGCCGGCGTCCGCGAACCCGGTGAGCCCGGCGACGAGGTGCAGACCGGGCGGGACGACCGGGGCCTGCTCGGCGAAGGTGTAGAGCTCCTCGGGGTGGTTCACCGTCCCCATGCTAGGCGGGGCGCCCTCGGTCCCCCGTACGCGGTGGCCACGCCGACAGCGAACACCTGCTGGATAGGGTTGGCGCATGGTCCGACCGACGCTCTCCACCACGACTTCCTCCCCCGAAACCATCGACGCCGACGTGCTGGTCGTCGGCGTCCGGCCCGGTGCCGACGGTGCCGCGGCGACCGTCGCGCCGTCCGCCGCGGGCGCACTGTCCGCGCTGACCGACCTCGACCTGGCCTCCGTCGGTGCGACCGGCGCCAAGGACCAGCTCGTCCGCATCCCCGGCACCGGCGTGGCCGCCGCCGGCATCGCGCTGATCGGACTCGGCTCCGGCACCGACGCCGCCGCCGTCCGTTCCGCCGCGGGCAGCGCCGTCCGCCAGCTCCCCCAGGCCGCCTCGGTCGCCCTCGCACTGCCGACCGACTCCGCCGAGCTCGTCGACGCCGCGCTCGAGGGCGCGGCGCTCGGCTCCTACGCCTTCACCCGGCACAAGGGCACCGGCACGACCGGCCCGGCGCGCGGCGACCAGCGCATCACGGTCGTCGCCGGTGCGGACCTCGACGCGGACGCCACCGTGCGCCCGGCGATCGTCGCCGACGCCGCGGCGCTCGTGCGCGACCTCGTCAACACCGCCGCGGGCGACCTCGGCCCCGCGGACGTGGCCGACGTCGCCGCCGCGCAGGCCGAGGGGCTGCCGATCAGCGTCGAGGTCCTCGACGAGCACGCGCTCGAGGAGCAGGGCTTCGGCGGCATCGCCGGCGTCGGCCGTGGGTCCGAGCGGCCCCCGCGCCTCGTCGTGCTGCGGTACGCGCCGGAGTCGGCGAGCAAGCACCTCGCCCTCGTCGGCAAGGGCATCACGTTCGACTCGGGCGGCCTCTCGCTCAAGCCCGCCGCGTCGATGCTCGGCATGAAGACCGACATGACCGGTGCGGCCACCGTGCTCGCCGCGACGATCGCCGCCGCGCGTCTCGGCCTCGACACCAAGGTCACGGCCTGGCTGTGCCTCGCCGAGAACATGCCGTCCGGCTCGGCCACCCGCCCCGGCGACGTGCTCACGCTCAAGAACGGCAAGACCGTCGAGGTGACGAACACCGACGCCGAGGGCCGCCTCGTCCTCGGCGACGGCATGGCCGCCGCGTCGCTCGAGCAGCCCGACGCCATCGTCGACGTCGCCACGCTCACCGGCGCCCAGGTCGTCGCGCTCGGCGACCGCACCACCGGTCTGATGGGCAGCGACGACCTCGTCGAGCAGGTCCGTCGCATCGCCGGGACCGTCGCGGAGCCGATCTGGCCGATGCCCCTCCCCGAGGAGCTCGACGCCCGGCTCGCCAGCGACGTCGCGGACATGGTCAACGCCACGGTCGGCAACCCGGCCGGCGGCATGCTGCTCGCGGGCAAGTTCCTGGAGCGCTTCGTCGGCGAGGGCATCCCGTGGGCGCACCTCGACATCGCGGGTCCGTCGGAGCACAAGGGCGGCGGCTACGGATGGCTCGGCAAGGGCGCCACGGGCGTCATGGTCCGGACACTCATCGCGCTCGCAGAAGAGCTCCAGTCCAAGTAGTAGGTTGGGTCCCGGCGGGGCGGCCGTGCTCAGCGCGCGCCTCGCCGGAACGGACGGGACGGGACCGGAACCATGCGGTCCGACCGTCGGACGCCGCTCGCGCGGTGTCCAGGCGCGGGCCCGATCGGCCCCGACACGCACGAGGGAGTTGCACCAGGTGACGGAACAGACTTACGACGTCGTGGTCCTCGGTGGCGGCAGCGGTGGCTACGCCGCTGCGCTCCGGGCCGCCGAGCTCGGGATGAGCGTCGCGCTCATCGAGGGCGACAAGCTCGGGGGGACGTGCCTCCACCGCGGCTGCATCCCGACCAAGGCGCTGCTGCACGCGGCCGAGGTCGCCGACGCCACCCGTGAAGCCGAGAAGTACGGCGTCGTCGCCGAGTTCGCCGGCGTCGAGGTGCCCAAGGTCATCGAGTACCAGCAGGGCGTCATCAACTCCAAGTACAAGGGCCTGCAGGGGCTCGTCAAGGCCCGCGGCATCACCGTCGTGAGCGGCTGGGGACGCCTGACCTCGCAGAACACCGTGCAGGTCGGCGACCAGACCGTCACCGGCAAGAACGTCGTGCTGGCCACCGGCTCGTACTCGAAGTCCCTCCCGGGCCTCGAGATCGGCGGCCGCGTCATCACGTCCGAGACCGCGCTGCAGATGGACTACGTGCCGAACAAGGTCGTCATCCTCGGCGGCGGCGTCATCGGCGTCGAGTTCGCGAGCGTCTGGAAGTCCTTCGGCGCCGAGGTCACCATCGTCGAGGGCCTCCCCCACCTCATCCCCGCCGAGGACGAGTCGATGTCCAAGCAGCTCGAGCGCGCGTTCCGCAAGCGCGGCATCGAGTTCTCGCTCGGCGTGCGCTTCGACCACGTCGACCAGCACGAGAACGGCGTCGTCGTCACGCTCGAGGACGGCAAGACCTTCGACGGCGACGTGCTGCTCGTGGCCGTCGGCCGTGGCCCGCTCACGCAGAACATGGGCTTCGACGAGGTCGGCGTCGCGATGGACCGCGGGTTCGTCACCACGGACGAGCGCCTCGCGACCAACCTGCCGAACGTGTACGCCGTCGGCGACATCGTCCCCGGACTGCAGCTCGCGCACCGCGGGTTCCAGCAGGGCATCTTCGTCGCCGAGGAGATCGCGGGCCTGAACCCGGTCGTCATCTCGGACACGAACATCCCCAAGGTCACCTACTCCGACCCCGAGGTCGCCTCCGTCGGGCTCTCGCAGTCCAAGGCCGAGGAGCAGTACGGCGCCGACAAGGTCGACACGTACGAGTACAACCTCGCCGGCAACGGCCGCAGCCACATCATCGGCACCTCGGGTGCCGTCAAGGTCGTCCGCGTCGTCGACGGCCCGGTCGTCGGTGTCAGCATGATCGGCGCGCGCGTCGGCGAGCTCATCGGCGAAGCGCAGCTGGCCGTCAACTGGGAGGCCTACCCGGAGGACATCGCGCCCCTGGTCCACGCCCACCCCACGCAGAACGAGGCCCTCGGCGAGGCCTTCCTGAAGCTCGCGGGCAAGCCGCTCCACGCGCTGTGAGCTGCGCACACGCCGTGTCCATGACAACCACCACTGCAATCCCCCGCGAACAGGAGTCCACCCGATGAGCGAATCCGTCAACCTCCCGGCGCTCGGCGAGAGCGTCACCGAGGGCACGGTCACCCGATGGCTGAAGAACGTCGGTGACCGGGTCGAGGTCGACGAGCCGCTGCTCGAGGTCTCGACCGACAAGGTCGACACCGAGATCCCGTCGCCGATCGCCGGCGTGGTCGAGGAGATCCTCGTCCAGGAGGACGAGACCGTCGAGGTCGGCACCGCGCTGGTGAAGATCGGCGACGGCTCGGGCTCCGGCGACCAGGGCGGCTCCGACGCCGGTCAGCAGGAGGACCAGGACGAGGCAGCCGCCGAGGCGACCGAGCCCGAGACCGCTCCGAGCACCGAGCAGCCCGAGGAGCAGAAGGCGCCCGAGCCGCAGCAGGCCGAGCCCGCCCCGGGTGGCCAGACGCAGCCCGCTGCCCCGCAGGCTCCGTCCGCGCCGCCGGTCCCGCAGGCCGCTCCGGTGCCGCCGCCCGCAGCACCGCCGGCCGCCGTGCCCGCCCCGGCACCCGCCGCTGCCCCGGCTCCGGCCGCCGCTCCGGCACCCGCCGCGTCGGGCCCGAGCTCCTCGGCCTCCGTGCCGAACCCGACGCAGGACGGCGCAGCTTCGGGCTACGTCACCCCGCTCGTGCGGAAGCTCGCGAACGAGCAGGGTGTCGACCTCTCGACCGTCTCCGGCACCGGGGTCGGCGGGCGCATCCGCAAGGAGGACGTCCTCGCCGCCGCCGCTGCGAAGGCGCCGGCCGCCGGTGGCTCCGCCGCTCCGGCAGCCGCGTCCGGTCCGTTCGTCGCCGAGACCTCGCCGCTCCGTGGGACGCGCGAGAAGATGACGCGCCTCCGCAAGGTCGTCGCCGAGCGTGCCGTGCAGTCGATGACCTCGACCGCGCAGCTCACCAGCGTCGTCGAGGTCGACGTCACGAAGGTCGCGCAGTTCCGCGACGCCAACAAGGCCGAGTTCCAGGAGAAGACCGGCTCGAAGCTCAGCTTCATGCCCTTCTTCGCCCTCGCCGCCTCCGAGGCGCTGAAGGCCCACCCGAAGATCAACTCGACGGTCGAGGGTGACGAGATCGTCTACCCGGACCACGAGAACGTCTCGATCGCGGTGGACACCGAGCGCGGCCTGCTCACGCCGGTCATCAAGGACGCTGCGGGCCTGTCGCTCGCCGAGTTCGCGCAGTCCATCGCCGACCTGGCCGAGCGCACGCGCAACAACCAGCTCAAGCCGGACGAGCTCGCGGGCGGCACCTTCACGCTGACCAACACCGGTTCGCGTGGCGCGCTGTTCGACACCCCCGTGGTGTTCCTCCCGCAGTCGGCGATCCTCGGCACGGGCATCGTCACGAAGCGCCCGGCGGTCGTGAAGGTCGACGGCCAGGAAGCGATCGCGATCCGTTCGTTCGTCTACCTCGCGCTGTCGTACGACCACCGGATCATCGACGGTGCCGACGCCTCGCGCTACCTCGTCGCGGTGAAGAACCGCCTCGAGGAGGGCAACTTCGGCCCGAACCTCGGGTACTGATCCGCAGGATCAGCTCGTCGGAGTCGCGCACGGCCCCGGTCCCCTTCGCGGGACCGGGGCCGTTCCCGTTCGCTCCGGCGTCGTGATCACCGGTGCAGGGTCAGCAGTGCCGTGGTGACGAGGCCCGCGGCCACCACCAGGCCGACGAAGGCCTGCCGGAGCGGGACCCGCCGACGGGCCCCCAGCGGGAGACCGTGCTCGACGACGTCCCGCACGACCGCGTCGATCGATCCGCCGGAGCGACCGGGCGGAGGCGGTGGTGCGAACGCGAGCACGTCGGTCGGCGGCGGGTCCCAGCGGACGGGGCGCGGGGCGGCGGCGGTCCGCACGGCGTCGATCGCCGCGTCGACCGTGGCGGTGTCGGCGCCTGCGGCGAGGGCTGCGGCGAGGGCTCGGTCGACCGCCGGCCGGACGGGCTCCCGGGGGTCGACGCGTTCCCAGACCAGGCGGGTCGCGAGGAGCAGGGTCCGCGCTGCTGGGTGGAGGTCTGCAGCCCTGGGTGCCGGGCGGACGGGGTCCGCAGCGGGCTCCGGTCGCGCTGGACGCACCGCCGCGCCTGGCGGTGTCGTGGCCGGCCGGGGCTCCACGCCGGGCGGCATCGGCGTCGCCGGGAGCAGGACCGCACCGGGCGGCCGGTCGCACAGCACCACGGCACCGGCGTCGTCCACCAGCACGTCGTCGAGCCGTGCGTCCCCGAGCACGACCGCACCGGAGGAACCGGCACGGGCGAGTTCGAGCAACGGCACCGTGAGCGTCACCGCGACGCCCGCCGTCGGCATGCCGAGGACGTCGAGTGCCGCCGCGAGCGGCAGACCGGCGGGGCGGAGGACGTCGACCGCCAGGTGCCCGTCGCCCGTCCGGCCGACCGCGAGGAGCGGCGGGAGGTGTCGGCTGACCGCGCCAGCGCGGTCGGCGAGCCACGTCGCCAGCGCGCGGCCGTCGCCGAGGGCGCACCAGCGTTCGGTGTCGGTGACCAGCTGCATGCCGGACATGCTCGCGCAGGGGCGGTGCGCCTCCAGGTCGGGGCTCCTGACCTGTGGAGGCGGCGCTTTCGCCCACAGCCTGTTCCGGGCGGTCCGGCCGGGGTGGGACAGGCCGTATCCTGGTCGCATGGCACGCAGCACTCCAGAAGGTACGACGGCGAAGGAGCCGGGTCGTCTCAAGCAGATGTACCAGGTCTTCTCGATGACCCGTCGGGCGGATCCGACCTCCGTGTGGTGGTTCGCCCTGGCGTTCGTGGGGCCGGTCGTGGTCGGCGTCCTGCTCGCGCTGCTCCTGCCGGGGCAGAACTGGCTCGCGGTCGTGCTCTGGATCGTCGCCGGCGTCCTGCTCGGCGTGCTGCTCTTCCTCATCGTCCTCGGCCGCCTCGCCGAGCGTGCCGCGTACTCGCAGATCGAGGGGCAGCCCGGTGCCGTCGGTGCCGTGCTCTCGAACTCGTTGCGTCGGCAGTGGCGCTCGAGCGAGATGCCCGTCGCCGTGCACGGTCGCTCGCAGGCCGCCGTCTACCGCGCGGTGGGCACGCCCGGCGTGATCCTCATCACCGAGGGCCAGCGTGGCAACCTCAAGCGCCAGGTCGACGAGGAGCGCCGCAAGGTCCAGCGCATCGTGCCGAACGTGCCGGTGCACATCGTGCACGTCGCGGCGAACAAGGACGACCACGCGGACGGCGCCGTGACGCTCCACAAGCTCCCCCGTGCGATGAACAAGCACAAGAAGGCGCTCAACCGCAACGAGGTCCTGGCGGTCGCGAACCGTCTCGACTCCCTCACGCAGAGCCCGGCCTCCGCGATCCCGAAGGGCATGGACCCGATGCGGGCGCGTGCCGGACGGCCGCGCTGACCGACCCTCCTCCGTCCGCTCCCGGACGCCGACGACGCCCCCGACCGTGCCAGGTCGGGGGCGTCGTCGTGTGCGGGGCGGTGGTGGTGGTGGCGGTGGCGCTCCCGAGACTCGGGGTGAGCAACCGATCTCGCGGACGGGGGCGCGAGAAGTGTCGCCCAGACCGAGTCTCGGCGCCGGCCAGCGGGCCGGCGCGAGCGGCGGGCGGGCGCGAGCAACGGGCCGGCGGCGGGCGGGCGGCGAGCGGGGCCGCCGCGCCGCCCGCCCGCACCCGCGCCAGCGGCAGCGCGTCAGCGCCGGACCAGCACCGTCCCGGCGATCCGGTCGTGCGCCCCGCGGCTGTCCCGGTCGATGATCAACGCCGGCACCACGAGGCACAGCAGCACCGTCCGGACCACCGGCCGCCACACCCCCACGTACCCGCCGCGCATCGGCACGACGCGCAGTCCGACGCACACGTGCCCGAACGATCCGGACAACAGGCAGATGAACACGATCTGCAACACCGCGAAGATTGCGATCTGCACCCAGGAGTGCGCGAGGTCCCCCGACCCGTTCACCGGCGACCACACGCCCGTGACGTAGGCGACGAGGTCGGCCAGCGCGCCGTCGATGAGCAGCGCGATCACCCGGCGGCCGATGCGACCGACGCTGCGCGGGCCCTCCTCCGGCAGCCCGAGGTCCTTGCCGGGCCACCCGTCCGGGTGCTCAGCGGGCGAGGACGACTCAGTGGTGCTGCGGGTCATGCCGTCCAGCGTAAGCGACCACGCCCGTCGCGTAACACGCCCGAAACAATGCAGTCACGTCCGGGAAACCCGGTGTCAATAGCCTCGTCGGAGGGTGCACCTGCGGCACCTCCGACATCACCTACCCCCCAGGAGATCGACACACATGTTCAGCGATTCCTCCGAGGTGCTCGCCTTCATCAAGGACACGGACGTCAAGTTCCTCGACATCCGCTTCACGGACCTGCCCGGTGTCCAGCAGCACTTCAACATCCCGGCGTCGACGGTCGACGAGGACTTCTTCTCGGTCGGACAGCTCTTCGACGGCTCCTCGATCCGCGGCTTCGCGTCGATCCACGAGTCGGACATGCAGCTCATCCCCGACGTGACGACGGCCTACATCGACCAGTTCCGCGCCGAGCGCACGCTGATCATGATCTTCGACATCTACAACCCGCGGAACGGCGAGATCTACGGCCGCGACCCGCGTCAGGTGGCGAAGAAGGCGGAGAAGTACCTCGCGTCGACGGGCATCGCGGACACCGCGTTCTTCGCTCCCGAGGCCGAGTTCTACATCTTCGACGACGTCCGCTACTCGGTCACGCAGAACAAGTCGTTCTACTCGGTCGACTCCGAGGAGGGCGCCTGGAACACCGGCCGCGAGGAAGAGGGCGGCAACCTCGCCAACAAGACCCCCTACAAGGGCGGCTACTTCCCGGTGTCCCCCGTCGACAAGACGGCGGACCTCCGCGACGACATCACCCTGAAGCTGATCGAGGCTGGCTTCGTGCTGGAGCGCTCGCACCACGAGGTGGGCACCGGCGGTCAGCAGGAGATCAACTACCGCTTCGACACGATGGTCCACGCGGCGGACGACATCCTCAAGTTCAAGTACATCGTCAAGAACACGGCTGACCAGTGGGGCAAGGTCGCCACGTTCATGCCGAAGCCGCTCTTCGGTGACAACGGCTCGGGCATGCACACCCACCAGTCGCTCTGGAACGACGGCAAGCCGCTGTTCTACGACGAGAACGGCTACGGCGGCCTGTCCGACGTCGCCCGCTGGTACATCGGTGGTCTGCTGAAGCACGCTCCGGCGCTGCTCGCGTTCACCAACCCGTCGATCAACTCGTACCACCGTCTGGTGAAGGGCTTCGAGGCCCCGGTCAACCTGGTCTACTCGGCCGGCAACCGCTCCGCCGCGATCCGCATCCCGATCACGGGCACGAACCCCAAGGCCAAGCGCATCGAGTTCCGCGCGCCGGACGCCTCGGGCAACCCGTACCTCGCCTTCGCCGCGCAGCTGATGGCGGGCCTCGACGGCATCCAGAACCGCATCGAGCCGCACGAGCCGGTCGACAAGGACCTCTACGAGCTCCCCCCGGAGGAGGCCAAGGGCATCCCGCAGGTGCCGGGCTCCCTCGACGAGGCGCTCGAGGCGCTCGAGGCGGACCACGAGTTCCTCACGAAGGGCAACGTCTTCACCGAGGACCTCATCCAGACCTGGATCGACTACAAGCGCGAGAACGAGATCCTCCCGCTGGCCCAGCGCCCGCACCCGTTCGAGTACGAGCTCTACTTCGGCGTCTGATCCTCGCTGAGCACCCAGGAGGGCCCCGCACCGCATCGGTGCGGGGCCCTTCTGCGTGTCGCGGTGAGCGGCTCCGCAGGAGCGGTGACCGCCTGGAGGCACGGTGCCGGTCCGGCGGGCCTGCCCCGCGCCTCCAGGCGGTCGCGTCCAGGGCCGCACGTTCCTTCCCGGAGCGGGTGCGGTGGAAAGAGAGAACGGGCGTACCTGGTCGGAAGAACCGACCAGGTACGCCCGGAACGACCAGGTACGCCCGAAAGCGCCCACCGCGCGGCGAGCCCGCGCGCACGCGAACGGGGTCCGCACCGCCCCGGCACGGACCCCGCATCGCGGAACGGTGACTAGCGCGCGGTGGCCACCGCGTCGTTCGTCCCCGCGGCGACGCTCACGGGTGCACCCGTGACCGGAGTCGGACGTCCCAGGGAACGGACGGTCCAACCCGCCTTGACCCAGTCGGTGACCGGGAGGCAGTTGCGGGCGTCGATGACCGTCCGACGCCCGACGACGGCGGCGAGGTCCACGGGCGACGCCTGCACGATGTCGTCCCACTCGGTGAGGACGAGCACGACGTCGGCTCCCTCGATCGCACCCGTCATGGAGTCGGCGTACGTGAGCGTCGGGAACGAGCGACGGGCGGTCTCCATCGCCTCCGGGTCCCACAGCGTGACCTGGGCGCCGCGGAGGTGCAGCGCCGCGGCGACGTTGAGCGCCGGCGAGTCACGGACGTCGTCGGTCAGGGGCTTGAACGCCGCCCCGATCACGGCGACCCGACGGTTCAGGACCGAGCCGCCGAGCGCCTCGATCGTCATGTCGATGACCCGCTCGCGCTGCCCCATGTTGATCTCGTCGACCTGCTGCATGAGGCCGACGACGCGACCGGCACCGATCTCGTTCGCGCGGTGCATGAGCGCCCGGATGTCCTTCGGCAGGCAGCCGCCGCCGAAACCCAGACCGGCGTTGAGGAACTTCCGACCGATGCGGACGTCGTGCCCGAGGGCGTCGGCGAGCGTCGAGACGTCGGCTCCGGTGATGGCGCACATCTCGGAGATCGCGTTGATGAACGAGATCTTCGTGGCGAGGAACGCGTTCGCGCTGACCTTCACCAGCTCGGCCGTGGCGAGGTCCGTCGTGATGACCGGGGTGCCCTCGGCGATCGGTGCGGCGTAGACCTCGCGGATGACGGCGTCGGCCGCGGGCGATGCACCACCCCAGACCAGACGGTCCGGGTGCAGGGTGTCCTCGACGGCCTTGCCCTCGCGGAGGAACTCCGGGTTCCAGATCAGCTCGGCGTCGATGCCCGACGGCGAGAACTCGCGGACGATGCCGCGGAGCCGCTCGGCGGTGCCGACCGGGACCGTCGACTTGCCGACGATGAGGCCCGGGTGCGTCAGGTGCTCGGCGACGCCGCGGGTGGCGCTCTCGACGTAGGTCAGGTTCGCGGCGTGCGAGCCGGCCTTCTGCGGGGTGCCGACGCAGACGAAGTGGACGTCGGCGGCCGCGACCGCTTCCGCGATGTCGGCGGTGAAGCGGAGCTTCCCGCTCGCGACGTGCTTCGTGATGAGCTCGGGCAGCCCGGGCTCGTAGAACGGGACCTCGCCGGCGGACAGCGCCGCGAGCTTGGCCGGGTCGACGTCCACGCCGATGGTCTCGAAGCCCATCTCGGCCATCGCCGCGGCGTGCGTCGCACCGAGGTAGCCGGTGCCGATGACGCTGATGACGGGTGCCGGGCGGAGGTCCGCGGCGTCGGTCTTCTTCTGAGCGGTCATGGGGTGACCTCCTGCAGGTCGTAGTCGATGTCGGTGCGCTTGATCGCCTTCGAGAAGGTCGCGAGGCTGTCCGCGCGGGAGTTGAGGCGCCAGTCGTTCGTGGTGCGGGACCCGTCGACGAGTGTGGTGGCCACCTCGCTGAAGTACGCGAAGCCGCGGATGTCGTCGTTCGCGGGGTCGGCCAGGGCGTCGAACAGGGACGTGATCCACTTCGACTTCTGGCTGTCCGAGGCCGTGCCACCGGTCTCGGTCGCGCCGATCTCGTTGAGGATGATCGGCTTGCCGGGGGCGATCTGCCGGATCTGGGCGAGCGTGGCGCCGAAGGTGTTCTGGAACGTCGGCTGCTCGGTGGCCTTGCGGTAGTAGCCGCTCATGCCGACCCAGTCGACGTACTGCGCACCGGGCCAGTACTTCGCCATGTAGTCGAGCGTCTGGTACTTCGGGTTGCCGAGGTTGTCGATGCGCGTCGGTGACCAGTTCCAGATCGTGTACTGGTTCGCGCCGTTCGCCTGGAAGATCTTCCAGACGTGCTGCCAGACCTGCTGGTACGAACCGGCGGCGTTCTTCTGGGCACTCGACTCGGACCAGCTGTACCACTGGCCGTTCATCTCGTGGTCGAAGCGGAGCACCAGGGGCATCCCGTTCGCCGTGACGGCCTGGGCGTACTTCGTCAGGTAGGCGTCGAACTTGCCCCTGAGGATGTCCTGGTTCGTGTACCCGGGCACGTACGGCTGGTCGTTGCCGGTGGCGGCGGGGACGGACTCCCACGTCATCATCGGCAGGCGGCCGTTCGCCCACGAGCGCTGGATCGCACTCGCGTTGAAGTCCTGGTCGAAGCCCTGGAAGAAGCCGACCATGTTCGTGGCGGTGCCCACCTGGGTGGAGACCTGGTCGTACTCGGACCAGCTGAAGGGCGACTGCGCCGTGTACAGGCCGTACCAGCGGGACTGCTGCCCGAGGATCTGGGCCTTCGTCGGCGTGCTGATCGGCGTCGGGCCGACCGGGTCCTTCGAGGGACCGGTGTTCGGCTTCGTGACGCCGCCGGAGTGGGAGGCACCCGAACCGGACCCGCCGGAACCGGACCCGCCGTTGCCGGAGCCGGCCGCCTGCGCGTCGTGACCCGAGCCGCCGGCGGAGGACGTGCCTCCCGTCCGGCTCTTCGCCGCACCCAGCTGGGACTGGAGCGACGCGATCTGCGCCTTGAGGTCGCCGATCTGGTCGGCCCGGGAGCCGGACTGCGCCGACGACGACTCGAGCTTGCCCTCGAGCGCCCAGATCTGTTGCTGCGCCGCGGTGAGCTTCGTCTGGAGCTCGGCGGCGGAGACGGCCTTCTTCTTCGGCGGGGTGACCCCGAGCGCCTGGTGGACCGCGGTCGAGACGGGTCCGGAGGGCGACACCCACACCGTGTAGGTGATGAGCCCGAGGACGAGGACGATGGCGGTGGTGCCGATGGCGGTCAGGCGCGCGTGCTTGCTCGACTGCGCCCACCATGCACCCGAGGAACGGATGAGGTCAGACAATGAGGAACGCCTCCAGGGCGAAGATCGCGAAGCCGATGCAGTACGGGATCGCGGCGTACGGGTTGTAGCGACGGACGCGGGCTGGCTTGGCGGGCGCGGCAGCGGAACCGGCGGTGGCCGACGAGGCGGCCGCAGCGGCAGCCGTCGAGCGGCGGGTGGCCAGGACGGTCGCGGTGGAGTTGGTGGTCACGTCGAGGCCGGGCGCTGCCTGCGTCGTGCCGAACAGGTCCTCGAAGGCGCGGTCCGCGGCGAGCTGCTCGTCGCCCGTGGTCGCACGGCCGAAGCCGGGTGCGTCCACCGGGCTCACCGGCGTCTGTGTGACGGCGGCCTGCGGCTGCGCGGGGTCCTCCTCCATCGGGCCACCGGCGTACGCGCCGGCACGGGTGCCCCAGCCGGACGCGTGCGCCAGGCGGAAGAAGCCGATGAGGCGGATCGGCATCAGGAAGAAGGTGGACACGATGATGAACATCGGCAGGCGGAAGAAGTCGCTCGGCTTCTCGGCGAGGTGCCGCATCTGCCGGATGGCCATGCTCAGGACGCTCGACACGACCATCGCGCCGGCGACGTAGACGAACCCGGTCGAGAAGCCGTACTGGGACAGGATGCCCTCGTACAGGTTCTCGCCCTGCCCGGTCAGCGCGCGGTAGATCCAGCCGGCGATCACGCCGAAGAGCATGAACGGCAGGATGATGTCGGTGAGGAAGAACACCGCCAGGATCGGCGCGTGGCCGAGCATCCAGGGCAGCATCCGGAGGGTGTTGTACTGCGACCCACGGGCCCAGCGGAGCTGCTGCTTGAACAGCTTCTTCACCTGCAGCGGGGCATCCGTGTACACCAGCGACGTGTACTGGTAGACGGTGCGGTACCCCTCCTTGAGCGTCAGGTTCGTCAGCGTCCGGTCGTCGGACACCTCGAGGAAGACGCCCATGAACTTCTCGTGCATGAAGGCGTCCATGACGCGCACGAGGATGTTCCGGCGGAAGGCGATCGTGCGGCCCGGCAGGCAGCCGATCTGGCCGAGGACGCTCTGCGCGGGCATCGAGTAGAGCGCGCGGGAGTTCTCCAGCCAGTCCGCCCAGCGGGTGATCCACGAGCGGGTCGGCTCGAGGATGCGCTGGCGGGTGGTGACGCCGCCGACGGACTCGTCGGCGAACGGCTTGAGGAGCTCGTCGAGCGTGCCCGGCGTCCAGACGGTGTCGGAGTCGACGAGGATCGTGATGTCGCCGTTCGACATCTCGGTGCCGACCTTGACCGCGTTGCGCTTGCCGGGGATCGGCGTGTGGGTCCAGCGCACGAGCGGGGCGAACTCCTCGCAGACCTCCTCGAGCGCTTCGTTGCGGGCGCCGTTGATGACGACGATGATCTCGCCCGGACGCTGCTCGACCATGCGGCCGATCACGTCGCGGAAGAGGTCGAGCGGTTCGTCCACGACGGGGACGACGACGCTCGTGGTGCCGGTGTAGGTGCCGGTGTAGGGGCGGTAGCGTGCGGACAGGACGACCTTGAGCAGCCAGAGCAACCAGATCACCGCGGAGTACACGGCGAACAGGTAGAACTCGGGGTGCCCTTCGACCATCTGCCGGATCTGCAGAATGAAGGTGAACATCGATCCCTGCTTCAACGTTCGAGGTGGGGATTCCGCTTCATCGAGGAACCAGTGGTCGGTTCGGGTGGGTTCATCGTGCAGAACCGTGACGCCCCGCGCAACACGTCCCCCGAGCGAGGGCGTTTCGAGTGCGTTACGGGGTACGTCCTGGTCCCCCTCTCGTCCCACGAGGCCTGTCCGCACCAGTGCTGACAGCACTCCTACCGACCGCGAGGCGGGCAACCCGGACCCTGCACGGCTGTTCAGACCACCGGGAGGCACGCGGCGTCTCGGCGACAAACCCCCGGTCAGCGCGTGGTTCCGGGTACTGCGTCTGGTCGGCTCCGACAGGCGGGTTGCGGTGTTCCGCAGCGTTGGTCACGGCGCGGTCACGACCCTGACCGGTCGGTGAGAACGGGGTACACGACTCCGAGCCGGGGGACGGTTTCGCGACGCACGCTGTTCACGTGCGACATCGTGTCACGTTCGCGCAGGGACGTCATCCCGGGCGTGTCGCGCGCCCGCGGGGCCGCGTCGGACCCGGCGCGTCGCGCGCCCGCGGCGCCGCGTCAGGCGCCGTAGAACTCGCGCTCGAACACCTGGCGGGCGCGCCGGGTGACGCCGAGGTAGTCGTCCTCGAGCTGCGACGCGGAACCCGGCGGGTACTCCATCAGCCGTGCGATCCCCTCGAGTTGCACCCGGTCCACCGGCAGCACGTCGGTCGTCCGGCCGGACCAGAGCACCAGGGCGCTGCGGGTCCGCGACGCGAAGCGCCACGCAGCCCCGAGTCGCTCGGCGTCCTCCGCACCGATCAGCCCGGCGGCCGTCGCGGCGTCGAGGGCCTCGAGCGTCGAGGTCGTGCGGAGTCCGGGCACCGTGAGGGCGTGCTGCAGCTGGAGGAGCTGCACGAACCACTCCACGTCGCTGAGCGACCCGCGGCCGAGCTTCAGGTGCCTGGACGGGTCGGCCCCGCGCGGCAGGCGCTCGGACTCGACGCGCGCCTTGATCCGCCGGACCTCGCGCACCTGCTGGTCGTCGATGTGCTCCGGGTAGCGGGTCCGGTCGGCCAGTCGCTCGAAGTCGCGCAGCAGGCGCTCGTCACCCACCGCGCCCCGGGCGCGCAGGAGCGCCTGCGCCTCCCACGTCAGCGACCACCGGGCGTAGTAGGCCCCGTAGGACTCCAGGGTCCGGACGACGGGACCGTTCTTCCCCTCCGGCCGCAGGTCGATGTCGAGCTCGAACGGGTGGATCGCGTCGTCGGTCAGCCGCGAGAGCTCGCGGACGATGGTCTGCGCGGCGCGTGAGGCCCGCTCGGTGTCGAGGTCCGCGGCGGCACGGTACACGTAGAGGACGTCGGCGTCGGACCCGAAGCCCAGCTCGCGGCCTCCGTACCGACCCATCGCGATGACGCCGAACTCCAGGCCGGCCGGGGCGTCCCGCCGTGCCAGGGCCAGGGCGCCGGTCAGGGTCGTCTCGGTGACGTCGCTGAGCGCCGGACCGAGCGCGTCGACGTCGAGGTACCCGAGCACCGCGGCCATGCCCAGCCGCAGGGTCTCACGCCGACGAGCACCGCGGATGAGGGCCGCCGCTCCCCCGACGTCGTCGCCGTGCCGAGCCGTGACGGCGCCGATCTCCGCGAGGAGCGACGACAGCGGACGCGGACGGAGCAGGCTGTCCGGCTCGTCGAGCCACGCGACGGCCTCGGGGAACCGTTCGAGCAGGCCGGCGAGGAACGCCGACTCGGACAGCACCGTCGTCAGGGAGTGTGCCGCCCCGGACGAGTCGCGGAGCATCCGGAGGAACCAGCTCGACTCCCCCAGCGTGTCGCTCAGCCGACGGAAGGCGAGCAGGGCGCGGTCCGGCGCGGGCCCCTCCGCCATCCAACGCAGCAGGACGGGCAGCAGGTTCCGCTGGATCGCGGCACGACGGCTCGTGCCCTGCGTGAGCGCCCGGATGTGACGCAGCGCCCCGGACGGGTCGACGAAGCCGATCGCGCCCAGGCGGTCGACCGCCTGGTCGCTCGTCAGCACGATGTCGCCGTCGGTCGCGGCCACCGCGGACAGCAGCGGACGGTAGAACAACCGCTCGTGGAGCCCGCGGACCTCGAGCTTCACGCCCCGCCACCGGGTCTCGAGCGCCCCGGCGGAAGCGGCGAGGCCGGTCGAGCGGGCGAGGACGCGCAGTTCCTCTTCGTCGGAGGGCATCAGGTGCGTGCGCTGCAGCCGACGGAGTTGGATGCGGTGTTCGAGGAGCCGGAGCAGCGCGTAGTCCGGGCCGAACCGCGCGGCCTCGGGGCGACCCACGTACCCGGCTGCCGTGAGTGCGTCCATCGCCTCGAGCGTCGACCGGACCCGCACCGACTCGTCGTCGCGGCCGTGCACCAGCTGCAGGAGCTGCACGGTGAACTCGACGTCGCGGAGGCCGCCGGGACCGAGCTTGAGCTGCCGGTCGACCTCGGCGTCCGGGATGTGCTCGGTGACCCGCTGCCGCATTCGCTGCACGGACTCGACGAACCCGGGGCGCTTGGCCGACGACCACACGAACGGGGCGACCGCATCGGCGTACCGCCGGCCGAGGCCTGCCGACCCGGCGATGGGCCGGGCCTTGAGGAGGGCCTGGAACTCCCACTCCTTGGCCCAGCGCTCGTAGTACGCGACGTGTGAGTCGAGCGTCCGGACGAGCGCGCCGTCCTTGCCCTCGGGTCGGAGGTTCGCGTCGACCTCCCACAGCGCTGGCTCGGCGGCCAGGTCGGTGATGGCGTGCGTCGCGGCGATCGCCAGGCGCGTCGCGATGAGCACGGCACGGTCGGTGCCGACTCCGGTGTCCGCGTCGTCGTCGCGCGTCGGCTCCGTGACGAAGATGACGTCGACGTCGCTGACGTAGTTGAGCTCACGGGCACCCGCCTTGCCCATCGCGATCACCGCGAGCGGGGTGGCCGCGACGTCGCGGGCGGGGAACGGGACCTCACGCCGCGCGACGTCCACCGCGGCCTCGAGTGCGGCACCGGCGAGGTCGGCCAGGCCGGCGGCGACGGCTGGGAACGCCTCGGTCGGCGCCGGGTGCAGCACGTCGAAGAGGGCGATCTGGGCGAGGTGCCGCCGGTAGCGCACCCGCAGGCGCATCCGGGCGTCCTCGCCCGTGGCGCCGTCGACCGCCTCGAGGAGCGACGCCGTGTAGCGCTCCTGCGGCCAGGGCTCCGTGACCGGGTCGAGCAGCACCGCGATCTCGGCGGGCCGACGGTGCAGGAACTCGCCGAGACCGACCGACGCCCCGAGCAGCCGCACGAGCCGTTCCGTCGCGTCCGGTTCGGCGAGCACGGGACGGAGTTCGTCCCGAGCCCGCTCGAGCAGCCGTTCGAACAGCCGCAGCGCGCCGTCGGGGTCGGCCACCGCGCCCCACGGTCCGGGCTCGCCGCCGAGCGGGAGCGGGAGGCCGGGGCCGAACCGTTCCTCGAGGTCGGCGATGCGCGCCAGGCTGTCGGACAGCTCCGCGAAGCCCAGGCGGGCCAACTCGGAACGCGACGTCGTCGTGCGGCCGGTCATCGGGTGCGGTGCTCCGGTCGGGCTACAGGGCGCCGAGGTTCGTGTCGAGCTCGAACGGCGTCACCTGGTCGCGGTAGGCCTTCCACTCCTGCCGCTTGTTCAGCAGCACGAAGTTGAAGACCTGCTCGCCCAGCGTCTCGGCGACGAGTTCGGAGTCCTCCATGAGGCCCAGTGCGTGGTCGAGGCTCGCCGGGAGCTGCTTGTAGCCCAGGGCACGACGCTCGGAGTCGGACAGGCTCCACACGTTGTCCTCGGCCTCGGGCGGGAGCTCGTAGCCCTCGTCGATGCCCTTCAACCCGGCCGCGAGCAGCAGGGAGTACGCCAGGTACGGGTTCGCCGCCGAGTCGATGCCGCGGTACTCGACGCGCGCGGACTGGCCCTTGTTCGGCTTGTACAGCGGTACGCGGACGAGCGCGGACCGGTTGTTGTGGCCCCAGGTGACGAAGGACGGGGCCTCGTCGCCGCCCCAGAGCCGCTTGTAGGAGTTGACGAACTGGTTCGTGACCGCCGTGATCTCCGGCGCGTGCTTGAGCACGCCCGCGATGAAGTGCTTCGCGGTCTGCGAGAGCTGGTACTGGCCGCCGGCCTCGTAGAAGGCGTTCTGGTCACCCTCGAACAGCGACACGTGCGTGTGCATGCCGGAGCCGGGCTGGCCGGAGAGCGGCTTCGGCATGAAGGTCGCGTACACGCCCTGCTCGATCGCCACCTCCTTCACCACCGTGCGGAACGTCATGATGTTGTCCGCCATCGTCAGTGCGTCGGCGTACCGGAGGTCGATCTCGTTCTGCCCGGGGCCTGCCTCGTGGTGGGAGAACTCCACCGAGATGCCGAGGTCCTCGAGCATCCGGACCGAGCGGCGGCGGAAGTCGTGCGCGCTGCCGCCGGGGACGTTGTCGAAGTAGCCGGCCTGGTCGACGGGCTTCGGGCCGCCGTCCTTCCAGTCGCGGCTCTTGAGCAGGTAGAACTCGATCTCGGGGTGCGTGTAGAACGTGAACCCGCGGTCGCTCGCCTTGGCGAGCGTGCGCTTCAGCACGTTGCGGGGGTCGGCCACGGCGGGCTGCCCGTCCGGCGTCGTGATGTCGCAGAACATGCGCGCGGTCGGGTCGATCTCACCGCGCCAGGGCAGGATCTGGAAGGTCGACGGGTCCGGGTGCGCGAGCACGTCGGCCTCGTACGAGCGGGTCAGCCCCTCGATCGCGGAGCCGTCGAAGCCGATGCCCTCGGCGAAGGCGCCCTCGACCTCGGCCGGGGCGATCGCCACCGACTTCAGCGTCCCGATGACGTCCGTGAACCAGAGTCGGATGAACTTGATGCCGCGCTCTTCGATGGTGCGGAGCACGAAGTCCGTCTGCTTGTCCATGCACGCCCTCTCCGTGGTGCTCGTGACCGGTACGGCCCGTCCGGACAGCCTATTGGTCCGGGCCGTGGGCGCGCGACGCCCGCACGAGGTGCAGCGGCGCTCCGGGGGCGGTTCCCGAGTGCCCGTCCAGGTGGCACGTCCAGGCTCGTGGACGGTCGACGTTGCTGCCAGCCGGCCGACACCCTCTTGCGAACGGAGTCCTCATGGCCGTCCTCGACGCCGCCGACGTCCTCACCCAGACCCCGATGGCCCTGCCGTCGCACCGCGGGCCGCTCAGCGCGGCCGTGGCCAGCGCACTCACGGGCGTGCGCGACACCGCGGGCCTCCGCGCCGAGGCCGTCGCCGCCGTGGACCGCGCGGAGGACGTCCTCACCGACGAGGACGTCCAGCTCGCGCTCTTCGTGCTGTACGAGCTCCACTACGGCGGCGTCCGGGACGTCGACGACGCCCTGGAGTGGGACACCGGGCTGCTCGCTGCCCGTGCCGTGCTGGAGGCCGCGCACGAGGCCGCGGTGCGCGCCGCCGTGCCGCAACCGGACCGTCCCGAGCCGACCGCCGAGGCCGTGTCCGCCGCCCTGTTCGCGCTGACCGGCGCGGACGACGGCCCGAGCCTGTCCCGCTGGGTGGCCCGGAAGGCGGACCGCGAGCAGATCCGCGAGTTCCTGGTGCAGAAGACGCCGTACACGCTCAAGGAGGCCGACCCGCACAGCTGGGCGATCCCGAGGCTCTCCGGCCGGGCGAAGTCCGCGCTCGTCGAGATCCAGTCGGACGAGTACGGCGGCGGGCGGCCGAAGCGCATCCACTCCGCGATCTTCGCGCGCACCCTGCGCGCCGCCGGCCTCGACGACTCGTACGGCGCCTACGTCGACCTCGTGCCCGCGATCACGCTCGCCGCGCTCAACACCATGAGCCTCTTCGGGCTGCACCGACGGCTCCGCGGCGCCATCGTCGGGCACCTCGCCGCCTTCGAGATGACCTCGTCGATCCCGAGCAAGCTCTACGGCGACGGGTTCCGGCGCGCCGGGTTCGACGAGGACGCCACGTGGTACTTCGACGAGCACGTCGAGGCGGACGCCGTGCACGAGCAGATCGCCGGCCGCGACCTCGCGGGCGGGCTGGTCGAGGCAGACCCGACGCTGCTCGACGACGTCATGTTCGGCGCCGCGGCGTGCCTGGTCGTCGAGGGGATGGTCGGCGGCCACGTGCTGTCGGCGTGGCAGGCGGGCACCACGTCGCTCCGTCAGCCGCTGGCCGCGGAGGCGACGGCGTGACGCACCGTGGCGGCACCGACGACCACGGGACCCGACACGGCGACGACCACGCGGACGAGCCCGAGCTCGTCGCCTACCCGGACGGCCCGTTCCTGCTGCGGGGCGACGTCCGCATCGTCGGCCCGGACGGCCAGGAACTCCCCCGCCGTCGGCGCACCGTCGCCCTCTGCCGCTGCGGCAAGTCGATGCTGAAGCCCTACTGCGACGGCACGCACAAGATCATCGGGTTCCGCACCGAGCCCGAGGTGCCGGGCACGGACCCGCGGGACGCGTCCGCCGACTGACCGGACGGCTCAGCGGTCCTCGTCGTCCCAGCGCTCGTTGTTCGACCGGATGCGCTCGAGCGCGTGCTCAGCTTCCTCGCGCGTCTCGAACGGGCCGATGCGGTCGCGCTGCGGGGACTGCGGACCCTGCTCCACCGTGTGCGCCTTCTCGTTGAACCACCACTGGGACTCGATGCGTTCGTCGCTCATGCCGCCACCGTACCCACCGGACCGTCTGGAGGCGCGGTGCCGGTCCGCCGGACCGGCACCGCGCCTCCAGACGGTCGCGCGAGCGCGGGGCGCCGCCCCGCGGGTGCGCTCGGCGCGCTCGGCGCGCCCGGCCGCGGCTAGAGTGGTCGGCATGCCCCGGGACGAACACGGACACCTGACCGCCGGCCGGATCTCCCCGCAGCGCAGCGTCCCGAAGGACATCGAGCGTCCGGAGTACGTCGGTCGCGCCGAACCGCGCGAGCACGGCCTCGGCGACACGTACACGCCGGAGGAGGTCGAGCGGATCCGTGCCGCCGGCCGCATCGCCTCGCGGGCGATCGACGCCGTCGGTGAGGCGATCCGCCCGGGTGTCACCACGGACGAGCTCGACCGCATCGGACACGAGTACGTCGTCGGCCACGGCGCGTACCCCTCGACGCTCGGCTACCGCGGCTACCCGAAGTCGCTCTGCTCGAGCCTCAACGAGGTCATCTGCCACGGGATCCCGGACGACACCGTGCTGCAGGAGGGCGACCTCGTCAACATCGACATCACCGCCTACAAGGACGGGATGCACGGCGACACGAACCGCACGTTCATCGTCGGCGAGGGCACGCAGGAGGTCCGCGACCTCGTCACCCGCACGGAAGAGGCGCTGCGGCGCGGCATCAAGGCCGTCGCTCCGGGCCGGCAGGTGAACGTCATCGGTCGTGCCATCGAGGCGTACGCCAAGCGCTTCGGGTACGGCGTCGTCCGTGACTACACCGGGCACGGCGTCGGACGGGCCTTCCACTCGGGGTTGATCATCCCCCACTACGACGCACCGCGCTTCGACGACGTCATCGAGCCGGGCATGGTGTTCACCATCGAGCCCATGCTGACGCTCGGCGGCATCGACGCCGACATCTGGTCCGACGACTGGACCGTCAGCACCCGCGACAAGTCGTGGACCGCGCAGTTCGAACACACCCTCGTCGTCACCGAACGCGGCGCGGAACTCCTCACCGTCTCCTGAAAGGGCACCAGCTCCCATGACCTCACTCGCAGTCGGCGTCGACATCGGCGGCACGGGCATCAAGGGCGCGATCGTCGACGTCGCCACCGGCGAGCTCACCACCGACCGGATCAAGAAGGCCACCCCCGAGGGCGGCAAGCCGCACGACATCGTCGCCGTGGCGAAGTCGATCCTCGACGAACTGGCCCCCGCCGCGGACGTCCCGGTGGGCGTGTGCTTCCCGGCGATCGTCCGCGACGGCAAGACGATGTCCGCCGCGAACGTGTCGAAGAAGTGGATCGGCTTCGAGGCCGAGGCGCTCTTCGAGAAGGAGCTCGGCCGCAGCATCCACTTCGTCAACGACGCCGACGCCGCCGGGTTCGCCGAGCAGCAGTTCGGCGCCGCGAAGGGCAAGGACGGCCTGGTCATCGTCACCACGCTCGGCACCGGCATCGGCTCGGCGCTCATCAACGACGGCGTGCTCATCGTGAACTCGGAGCTCGGGCACCTCGAGATCGACGGGCACGACGCCGAGTCGAAGGCGTCGTTCGCCGCGAAGGAGCGCGACGACCTCTCCTGGAAGCACTGGGCGAAGCGGCTGCAGAAGTACTACTCGACGCTCGAGGCGCTGCTCTCCCCGGAGCTCTTCGTCGTCGGGGGCGGCGTGTCGAAGCAGCACGAGGAGTTCCTGCCGCTGCTCGACCTGCAGGCGGAGATCATCCCGGCGACCCTCCGCAACAACGCGGGCATCATCGGCGCGGCGACCCTGGCGGCCCGCAGCAAGTAGGGGTCGTGCCGCCGGCGGCGGTCTCGGGGCTGGGCCACCGTCATCGAGCGGGCACGACACGCCGCGGGTATGCCGGCGCGAGTGCAATCCCCGTCGGCCGGCGGCGCCGAGCGTGACAGATGTTGCACGCTCGGCGCGCGGGACGGCGGCCTCGGTGCCGGTAGACTCGGGCGTGCGAATGGGTCGGTGAGACGGTCGCGTCGCTCCCCCGGGAGCGCCGAGGAACGTCCGGGCTCCACAGAGCAGGGCGGTGGGTAACACCCACCCGGAGCAATCCGCGAGACAGTGCCACAGAAAGCAGACCGCCGGCGGTGACGTCGGTAAGGGTGAAACGGTGGTGTAAGAGACCACCAGGGGTCCGGGTGACCGGATCCGCTCGGTGAACCTCGCCCGGAGCAAGGTCAGACAGAGGACGTCGAGGCTGCTCGCTGAGTCCTCGGGTAGACCGCTGGAGGCCGACGGCAACGTCGGTCCGAGAGAGATGGCCGTCACCGCGAGAGCGGGACAGAACCCGGCGTACGGCCGGCCCATTCGCACCACACTCCCCCGCAGCGCACGGCCGGCCCCCGGCGCCGGCCCGGCTGCCGCCCCGCCCGGGTCTCGCGCTCGGCGACACTCCTCGCGGCCGGCGGCCCGAGATCGGTCGCCTGCCCCGAGACTCGCGCCCGAGGTGCGGTGCCGCGCACCCGTCGGTCTGGAGGCGCGGGGCGGGCCCGCACCGCGCCTCCCGTCCGACGGGTGGCCGGGCCGCCCCGCGCCGTGCAGCGCCTAGAGCCCCGACTCGGCGGTACGGATGAGGATCGCGTCGCTGTCCGGGCACAGCACCACGTCGTCCGGCGCCGCCGCGCGGATGGTCTGCAGATCCGACGCGGTGAGCGTCACCCCCGACGCGGTCGAGACCCCGCCCTGCAGCAGCGACGCACCGAAGCCGTACCGTGCACGCTGCCGGTCGTAGAGCGCGAGCAGGTCGGCCGGGACCTTGGCTGCCACGTCGGCGCGGCTCTGCTCGGCCGAGACACGGTCGGCCTCGAGCCGGGCGATCTCGGTGTCCCGCTCCGCGACGAGGGACGTGCGCGAGGCCTCGATGTCGACGAGCTGCGCCTCGATGTCCCCGACCGCCGCGCGGCGGACGTCGAGCTGCTCCATGACCTCGAGCTCGGCGGTCTCCAGGTCGCCGATCCGCCGCTGCAGCGAGTCGAGCTCGCTCTGCAGCCCGGCGGCGTCCTTCGCGTTCGCGACGTGCTGCAGGAGCGTCGTGTCCCGCTCGATCCGGGCTTGCGCCGTCGCGGTGTCCGACTCGAGGCGGGCGAGGTCGCGCTCGGCGTCCTCGACCTCACCGGTGGCAGCGGCGAGCTGCGCACGGAGCGCGGCCGCCTGCGAGCCGAGCGCCGTGAGCTTCTCGCCCTTCTGCAACGACGTGATGCGGTGCGCGATGCGGGTCACGTCGTTGTCGAGTCGCTGGACGTCGAGGAGGACGACCTGGTCCTCGGGTGCTGCCTTCACGGTCGGTCTCCTTCGGTAGCGGGGGTGGGTTCGGCCGCCGGCAGGACCGCGAAGTCCCACGGGTCGGTGCGGAGGTCGCTCACGGTGACGCGGACGCCCGCAGCGGCGCGGAGCTGCTCGGCGGCGACGTCGAGCCAGAGCCACTCGGTGGCCCAGTGCGAGGTGTCGATCAGGGCCGGCCCGTCGGCGACGAGGGCCTGCTCGCGGAACTCGGATGCCGGGTGGTGGCGGAGGTCGCTCGTCACGTACACGTCGGCCGCGAGGACCTCGGGGTTCCGGAGGTACGCGTCGCCGGCACCGGCGCACAGGGCGACCGTGCGGACGGGCTGCTCGAAGCCGCCGGATACACGGACGCCGGTGGCGGTGCCCGGCAGCAGGTCGACGAGGGTACGTGCGAGGGCACCGAGGGTCGTCGGCCGTGCGAGCGTGCCGACGCGTCCGATCCCGGTCTCCGCGTCGGCACCTGCTTCGAGCGGGCGCTGGTCGGCGAGGCCGAGCCGGTCCGCGAGCACGGCGGAGGTGCCGGTCGTGACGACGTCGGCGTTCGTGTGTGCCGCGACGAGGGCGGTCCCGCCGCGTACGAGGGTGGCGAGCACGCTCCCCTTGTAGGTCGACTCGGCGATGGTCGTCACGCCGCGGAGCAGCAGCGGGTGGTGTGTGAGGAGCAGGTCGGCGCCGAGGTCGACGGCCTCCCGCGCGGTGGCGGGCACGGCGTCGACGGCGAGGTGGACGTGCTCGACGGCGGCGTCCGGGTCACCGGAGACCAAGCCGACGGCGTCCCACGACTCGGCTCCTGCGGCGGGCCACAGGTCCTCGATCACGGCCTGGAGTTCGCGGAGCGTCGGCATCCCGTCAGTCTACCGAGCCGGCCGACCCGGCACGGGCCGCGGCAGGCACCCGGGGAGGCTCAGCGACGGCCGAGCGCACGGAGGACGCGCTCCACGAACCGCGTCCACCAGCCGGCCGGGGCAGGGGTGTCCGTCGCGGATGCGACCGCCGGGGCCGCCGTGGGCACCGAGAGCGCATCCGGGAGCACGACGGGCGTGCTCGCGGTCGCACCCTGGTGCGCGGTCAGCGCCGCGGCGAAGGCCGCGCGGTCGATCACGGTCGGCCCGGTCGCCGGCTGGACGAGCGGGGTGGGCCGCGTGTTCGCGGACACCGGTGTGACGGCCTGGAGGCCCAGCATCGGCCGCACGGGCAGCTCGCGTCCGGGGGCGGTCGGCCGCAGGGCCGTGGTGCTGTCGGACGCGTCGGCCGCGGTCAGCGACGGGACGGCGACCGGGGTGCCGTCGATCGCGTCGACGGCCTCGGTGGCGGGCACGAGGGCCGGCGCGGACGCCTGCGGTGCGGCAGGGCGCGGGGCGGCGAGTTCCGGGGAGCGGTGGACCACGGCGACGGGTGCGGTCGCTGCACGGCGGGCGGCGGCACGGTCGCGGCGGTCGGCTTCGAGCGCGGCGTCGGCGAGCAGGTCGGCGAACACCGTGCGGGCGAAGGCGCGGGCACCCTCGGCCTCGGGGTCGTCGACACCGGCGACGGTGGCCTCCCACGCGGCGAGGCGGGCGAGGTCCTCGTCGCGGCGGCGGACCTCGTCCTCGAGGATCACGATGCGCTCGATCGTGGTGCGGCCGCTCGTGGCGGACACCTCGACGGCGAGGTCCTCGATGCGGAGGGCCAGGCGCTCCGGCGGCTCCGGGAACGACGGGGCGCACGCGGCGACGTGCCGGGCGCGGTCGCGGGGACGGCGGAACGCGGCGTCGTCGGAGGCCACTGCCGGCGCAGGCTCGGCGTCGACGACCGGCGTTGCCTCGGCGACGGGCGCGACGGGCGCGACGGGCGCGACGGGCGCGACGGGCTCTGCCGCTGCCTCAGACTCGGGCACGGCGACCGCGTCGGGGCGCTGCACGGGACCGGTGACCGGCGGGACGACGAGGTCGGCGAGGTACGGCGAGCGGGTCGCCGGGGCGTCGCGCAGCCACGCCTCCAACTCGCGACCGAAGGGGTCGACGAGGGGCGTTCGTGCTCCGGACTGCGTCTCCATGCCCGAAGGATAAATATCGCAGGAGGCAGAACTGTGGACATCCGCGGTGTGTCGCAGGAGTCCCTGCCATATCGGGCGGAACGTGACCGGCGTGTCGTGGACGGTCAGTGTGCGCGTGCGGACGCGTCGAGGAGCGCACGCCCCTCCGGCCACGCGCCGACCCCGCTCGCGACGTTGACGTGGCCGCGTGCACCGACCCGCACGACCTCGGCCCCGAGGACCCCGGCGAAGGCGACCGCGCGGTCCGCCGAGCAGTACGGGTCGTCGTCGCTCACCACGAGCTGCGTCGGCACGGCGGCGGCGGCGCTGGGTGCGGTGAACCCCCGCGCAGCAGCGGGGAAGGTCGGCGCCGCCGGGTCCGGCGGCGCGACGAGGAACGCCCCCGCGACGACCGGCCGCTCACGGTCGACGGCGGCGCGCGCGAGCCACGACGCCGCAGCGAGGACGCCGAGGCTGTGCGCGACGAGCACGGGCGGCTCGGGGAAGGCGGCGACGGCGCGCGTGATCGCTGCGTCCCAGTCGTCCGGGTCCGGGTCCGACCACGAGGCCGGCATGATCCGCACCGCGTCCGCTCCCCGCTCGGCCTGCCAGATCGACTGCCAGTGCTCCGGGTCCGAGTTCCAGATCCCGGGCACGATCACCCACGGTCGCGGTCCACCCATCCGCGCAGCCTACCGAGCGCCGCGGAGCGGCCGACGGCGCATCAGGCGCATCAGGCGTGCAGGGTGTCGCGCGGGTACTCGCCGAACCGGGTCAGGTACGCGCCGGAGAACCGACCGAGGTGCGCGAAGCCCCACTTCACGGCGACCTCGGCGACCGTCACCGCGCCGACCGTGCCCTGGCGCAGCTCGTCGCGGACCCGGTCGAGCCGGATGCCGCGCAGCATCGCGTTCGGCGCGGTGCCGACCTGACGCTGGAACGCCTGCTGCAGCCCGCGGACGCTCAGGCCCACGTGTGCGGCGACGTCGGTCGTCGAGATCGGGGTGTGCGCGTAGGCATGCATGTACTCCACGGCCTCGCGGACCCGACCGGTGGCGCCCTGCGGCAGGGGCACCTCGGGCGCGAGCACCGTGTGCGAGAAGGTACGCAGGAGCGCCCTCGCGGTCTCGCGAGCGGTCTCGGTCAGGGCGAGCTGCGACACCGGCGCCGCTCCGAGCACCACGCCGGCGGCGCGGTGCACCTGCTCGTTCCACGACCGCAGGTCCTCGCGCCGCGGGGGCTGCGCGTGGTCGAACACGAGGGGCGCGGGTTGGACACCGTGCTCCTCGGCAGCGACGCCCTCGAGGAAGGCCCGGTCGAACTGCACGAGGTTCTGCCGCAGGTCCTGCAGGTCGAAGGTGAAGGCGCGTCCGGTGGGGAACATCACGGGCAGCCCCGGGGCGAGGTCGACCTCGTCGCGGCCGACGTCGACCTGACCACCGCCGTCCGAGGTCCACGTCACGACGTACTCGTCGCCGGTCTCCACGGTCCCGGCCACCCGCGCGTCGAACCGCGTCGACCGGAAGGACATCACGTCGTCGCCGACCACGCGGAACCGGTACGAGAACGGCCGGTCGGTGCGGCCGGCGCGGAAACCGGCGCCCTCGTAGGCGTCCTCGTACATCCGCACGGCGTCGGCGAGGTCGTCGCCGGACGTCTCGAAGCGGATCCTGGGGTCGGGCGCGACTGTCATCACCTGGATGCTCACACGCCGGACGACACCCGGCGCGCGCTTTGCGGATATCGGCTCACGCACTGCGTGCGACGGACGACCGGGGCCCCCGGACCGGGGGCGTCTGCACCTGGAGGGGCGCGTCAGGCGTCGTGCCGGCCCCGGCGGACGCTCCACCGGTTCCGGTCGGCGACGCGCTCGTAGTGCAGGTCGTCCACGACCATCTGCACCAGGGCGAGCCCGCGACCGCTCTCCGCGAGGGCGTCCGGCAGCGAGGCGACCGCCAGGTCGACCTCGACCGGGACGCCGTCGTCCACGAGGTCCGCGAGGACCGCGTCGGACTCGACGTCGAGATGCAGGGAGCAGGTGACCCCGCGGCCGTCGGCACCGTGCTCGATGACGTTCGAGGTCAGCTCGACGAGGGCCAGCTCGAGGGCCATGCGGTCCTCGGCAGAGATCGACGGCTCAGCAGCCCACACCGCGGCGAGGAACTCGTGCACGGCGGTCACGTCGTCCGGCGGGCACGCGAGGTCGAGTCGGTGCCCACCCGTGGCGGCGGTGGTCATCCCCAGGCACTCACCGCGGCGTCCCCGTCCGGGTACGACCGCAGGATCTTGTCGATGTTCGAGAGCTTCAGCACCATCTGCACCTGCTCCGAGGGAGCCGCCAGACGGAGGTCGCCGCCGGCCTGTCGCGCCGTCTTCAGGCAACCGACGAGGGCTCCGAGACCGGACGAGTCCATGAAGTCGACACCGGAGAGCTCGACCACGAGGCGCGAACGGCCGCCGTCGACGACCTTCGCCACGGTCTCGCGGAAGGCGCCGGCGGACACCATGTTGAGGCGGCCGCTGCATTCCAGCACCGCTGTGTCGTCCGATGCCTCGTGTACGACGATGTCCATGCGGGGTGCCTCCTCAGGATCGGTGCGGGGTGCACCCAGCAACCTACCGGGTCGCGGGCCCCGCGTCGCCTCAGCCGCGCGCGCGGCGCGTGGCGACGAGCTGCACCACGACCGCGGCGGCCATCAGGGACGCCATGACCGCACCCATCGCGACCGCCGTCCCGCCGAGCGCGCCGGCCAGTGGCGTGCCGAGGCCGCCGAGTCCGAAGGTCAGCCCGCCCTGCAGCGCCGCCGCTGTCCCCGGGTGCGCTCCCCCCACGTGCTGCGTGCGCGTCATCGCTGCCGGGAGGACGAAGCCCCACGCCGCGGTGACGACCGCGAGCGAGCACCAGACCGGCACGGGTCCGAGTCCGAGCAGGGCGGACGCGAGCACCCCGCACGCTCCGAGCGTCCCGACGACCAGTCCGAACGCGAGCAGGCCGTCCTCCGAGAACCGCCCGACCACCCGCCGGAACACGAGCGTCGTGATGATCATCATCGAGGCGTTCGACGCGAACACGAGCGTGTACAGCCCCTCGGAGAACCCGAACTCGGACTGGAAGACGAACGAGCTCGTGGCGATGTACGCGAAGAACCCGATCGTCGAGAGGACCCCGGTGAGCACGTAGGCGCGGAACCGCGGGATCGCGAGGAGCTCCCGGATCCGTCGCCAGTTCGCGCCGAGGGTCACGCCACCGCGCGCAGCCGCCGGCAGGGTCTCCCGGAAGGACACGAGCACGGCGACGGCGAACACCGCACCGAACACCGCGAGGACGACGAACATGAGCCGCCAGGTCCCGATCGTGAGCACCGCTCCCCCGGCGAGCGGAGCGACGACGGGGCCGATCGCGTTGATCGCTGCGAGCGTGCCGAAGACCTTCGCCGTGCGGGGGCCCGTCGTCGTGTCGGACACCATCGCCCGCCCCGCCACGGCCCCGGCTGCTCCGGCGAGGCCCTGTACCACCCGGGCGACGACGAGCGTCATGGCGTCCGGGGCGAGCGCGCAGCCGACGGACGCCACCGCGAACGCCACGGTCCCGACGAGCAGGAGCGGACGCCGCCCGATGCCGTCGCTCACCGGCCCGGCGAGGAGCTGGCCGACCGCGAAGGCCACCAGGAACGCGGTGAGCGAGAGCTGCACGCTCGACGGGGTCGTGCCCAGGTCGCGCGCGATGGTCGGCAGCGCCGGGATGTACATGTCCGTCGCGAACGGCGACACCCCGACGATCAACGCCAGCGGGACGATCGGCGGCAGTACGGGTCGGGCGGTCGTCGGCCTCGTCTGCTCGCGCTCCGTCGTCACCATGGTCACGCTACGCCGCGCCGAATCGATTCGACAAGGGCCGGCCTGGCCACGGGTGGTGGCCGCGACCCGAGGACGGACGGGCGCGCCCCGCTCAGCGGCGACGCGGAGCGCGCCGACCGAGCCTGCACAGGAGGCGCGGTGCCGACTGGCACCGCGCCTCCTGTCGGTCTCGGGGTCGCGTCCGACGCGATCAGCCCGTGTTCTGCAGGCCGGCCGCCACCCCGTTGACGGTCAGCAGGAGGAGCCGGTGGTCGGCGTCCGTCGGGTCGGTGCTGCCGGACGTGCGGATCGCGCGCAGCGCCCGCAGCTGCAGGTGCGAGAGCGCGTCGACGTACGGGCTGCGGAGCCGGACGGCACGGGCCAGGACCGGGCGGTCCTCGAGCACCTCGGCACCGCCGGAGACCCGGAGCACCCACGATCGGGTGCGGGCCATCTCGTCGAGCACCTTCGCCGCGAGGTCGTCGCGGTCGGCCAGCTCCAGGTACCGGCGGGCGATGTGCTCGTCGGTCTTGGCGAGCGACATCGCGACGTTCTTGATCATCGCGCCGAAGAGCGGCCACTCGGCGTAGGCGGTGCGGAGCAGGTCGACGTCGCCGACCGCCTCGAGCGCCGAGCCGAGGCCGTACCAGCCGGCGAGGTTGATCCGCGCCTGCGTCCACGAGAACACCCACGGGATCGCACGGAGGTCCTCGAGGGACTCGACGCTCAGGCCACGACGGGCCGGACGGGAGCCGAGCGGCAGGAGACCGATCTCCTCCATCGGGGTGACCCGGGCGAACCACGGCGCGAAGCCGTCGGCCTTCACCAGGTCGTAGAAGGTGTGCCGGGAGACCTCGTCGAGCTGCGCCGCGAGGTCCGCGAACCGGTCCGCCGCGGCAGCAGTCCGTGCCTCGTTCGACGGCGACGACGCGAACAGCGTGGCCGAGGCCATCTGCTCGAGGTGCCGCGCGGCGATGTCCTGGTCGCCGTACTGGGCGAAGATGACCTCGCCCTGCTCGGTGAGCTTGAGCCGGCCGTCGATCGACCCCGGCGGCTGCGCGAGCACGGCCTCGTTCGCAGGACCGCCGCCACGGCCGAGCGAGCCGCCGCGGCCGTGGAACAGCGTGAGCTCGACGTCGTGCTCGGCGGCCCAGGTGGCGATGCGCGCCTGTGCGTCGTACAGCGCCAGGTTCGCCGACACCGGGCCGACGTCCTTCGACGAGTCCGAGTAGCCGAGCATGACCTCGAGCCGACGCCCGGTCGCTGCCAGACGTCGCTGGAAGGCCTCGGTGCGGACGGCCTCGTCGAGGATGTCGACGCTGGCGTGCAGGTCGGCGAAGGTCTCGAACAGCGGGATGACGTCGAGCACGGGCGCCGCCTCGGCCGAACCGAGCGCCGCGACGGCGAGCTCGTGCACGTTCGCCAGGTCGGCCGCCGACTGGGTGAACGACACGATGTAGCGGTGCGCCGCGCGGACGCCGTAGCGGCGCTGCAGGTGCGCGATGGTCCGGAAGACGGACAGGACCTCTTCGGTGGTCTCGCTCAGTTCGCCGCCGGCCCGGATCTCGGCCAGCGCGGTCCGGTGCACCTGCGAGTGCTGGCGGACCTCGAGCTCCGCGAGGTGGAAGCCGAACGTCTCGACCTGCCACACGAGGTTCTGCAGCTCGCCGTTCGCGGTGCGGACGGCCCCGGCGGCGACGAGCGACGCCTGGATGACCCGGAGGTCCTCGAGCAGTTCCTCGGGGCCGCCGTACGCGATGCCGTCCTGGCCGCGGCGGGTCGCCCGGATGCGAGCGGCCACGAAGAGCAGGGCCCGGCGGTGGGTCTCGTTCGGGGCGCGGACGCCGATGCGCTCGGCGATGGCGGGGTCGAGCGCCTCCTGCGCCGCGACGAGCGCCTGCAGACCCGGGTCGGCCGGGGTGTCCGCCGCGTCGAGGGTCAGCGCGGAGCCGATGCGGGTGGCGGCGCGGGCGAGGCCGAGCAGGATGTGCTCGGCCGCGATCTCGGCGGCCTGGCGGGTGACATCGGCGGTGACGTGCGGGTTGCCGTCACGGTCGCCGCCGATCCACGTGCCGAACCGGACGAAGGCGGGCGCGGTCACCGGCACGCGGCCGGCGTCGTCCCCGAGCAGCCGGTCGTCGAGCAGGCGGTACACCTGCGGGACGATCTCGAAGAGCGTCTGGTCGAACACGCTCATCGCCGTCCGGACCTCGTCGAGCGGGGTCGGCCGGGTCGTGCGGAGCGGCGAGGTGCGGAGGAGGGTCGTGATCTCCTCGAGCAGGCGACGCTCGTTCTCGGCGCGCGCGGTGCCGTTCTTCGCGCGGTCGCGCTCGTCGATGAGGTCGGTGATGCGACGCACCGCCGTGGTCACCGCGCGGCGGCGAGCCTCGGTCGGGTGCGCGGTGAGGACCGGGTGGAACCGGAGCGCCCCGAGCCGCGCGGCGGCTGCGTCCGCGCCGACCTGCTCGACGAGGGACGCGTACGTGGCGGGGAACGAGTCGCCCGCGAGTCCGCCGTCGTCGCCGCGCTGCCGGAGCACACGGACACGGTGGTGCTCCTCGGCGAGGTTCGCGAGGTGGAAGTAGGTCGTGAACGCCTGCGCGACCGCCTCGGCCCGCTCGGCGGACATCCCCGCGACGATCGCCTCGGCCCGGGCGGCGCCCTCGGCCTCGGCACCCTCGAACGCGTCGATCACCGCAGCCCGGAGGTCCTCCACGTCACGCAGGAGGTCGTCGCCGCCGGTCTCGCGCAGCACCCGCCCGAGCAGGTTGCCGAGGTACCGCACGTCCGCGCGCAGGTCGCTGTCGACCGCGCCGCTGACGTCGTCACGTGCGCGCCCGTGGCGCGTCGATCCGTCGATCGCCGTCATGTGGTCCTTCCAGGTCCGTCGGGAGGCTCGTCCCGGTTCCCGAGCAGCGTATCGGCCCGTCGGACCGGGTGACGACAACCGTCCGGACGGACCGCGCACCGCCCGCAGCGGACGTCGTCAGGCGATGTCGAACACGCCGGGGCGCCGGGCGTCCAGCGCCGCGAGCAGGGCCGCGTCGAGCGTCGCAGCGAGGTCGACCTCCGCCGACACCCGGGCCCGTTCGGCGGCGGACCAGGGCGCCGCGTCGAGCTGCGCCCGGTAGGTGTCCTCGAACGCGGCGGGGTCGGCGACCTGGTCGAAGATCCAGAGCAGCACGCCGTTCGTCTCGAACCCGAAGCGCTCCTCGAGCAACCGGCCCATCGTGGCGCAGTCGCCGAGGTCGCCGAGGTACCGCACGTAGTGGTGCGCGACGAAGCCCGCCGGCCACTCGGCGGCGACCTCGTTCAACCGTCGGACGTACGCCCGGGTCGCCGGCATCGGGCACACGAGCTCGGACCAGTCCGGCCCGACGAGGTACTCGAGGTCGGCACGGATCGCGGGCATCCGCGTCAGCTGGGGCGTGACGAAGCGGGACACGACCGGGTCGTCGGCGAGCCGCTCCGCCGCGCGCTCCAGGGCGTCGTACACGAAGGCGTACTGCCCGAGCAGGTCGGCGTAGTCGGCCACGTCACAGGTGCCGCGCTGCAGGTCGTCGACGAACCCGTTCCCCGTCGGCAGCCCGTCCGCTCGACGCGCACGGGTCCGCAGCAGTTCCGAGAACGGGACGACGGTGGCGGACATGAGGTAAGGCTAGCCTCAGTAGCGCTCCGGTCAAGCACCGGACTCCCAGCGAGAGGACCACCGCCCGATGTCCGAGAAGCCCCAGCGCCCCCAGCACGTCTTCGTCGTCGACCGCACCGAGCGGCTCTCGCCGCACATGGTCCGCGTCCACCTCGGCGGCCCCGCGTTCGAGGACTTCCTGTCGGCCGCCGACCCGGAGCGCCTCGGGGCCACGGACACGTACGTGAAGCTCCTCCTCGCGAAGCCGTCGCTCGGCCTCACGCCGCCCTACGACCTCGACGCCCTCCGCGCCACGCTGCCGAAGGAGGACCGTCCGGCGCGCCGCACGTACACCGTCCGCGCGATCGACCTCGACGCCCGGACCATCGCCGTCGACTTCGTCGTGCACGGCGACGAGGGCCTCGCCGGCCCCTGGGCCGCCGGCGCGCAGCCGGGCGACCTGCTCGCCCTCTCCGGCCCCGGTGGCGGGTACGCCCCCTCCGACGACCCGGCCGTCACGCACGTGCTGCTCGGCGACGACAGCGCCCTCCCGGCGATCGGCGCCGCACTGGAGGCGATGCCCGCCGAGGCCACGGGCGTCGCCCTGGTCGAGGTGGCCGGTCCCGCCGACGAGCTGCCGCTCGTCCACCCGGCCGGGGTCGACCTGCGGTGGCTGCACCGCGACGCCACCGGCGCCGAGCCGGGCACGCTCCTGCTGGGGGCGGTCCGCGGGCTGGAGCGCGCCTCCCGGCCGGTGCAGGTCTTCGCACACGGCGAGCGGACCGCGATCAAGGCGATCCGACGGGTGCTGCAGGACGACTGGGGGCTCGAGAAGGCGGAGCTGTCGCTGTCGGCGTACTGGGCGCTCGGGCGGGCGGAGGACCGGTTCCAGGAGGAGAAGCGCGAGCCGGTGGGCGTCATCTTCGACTGACGCGGGCGTCCGGACCGGGTCGCGTCCCTGCCGGGTCGCGTTCCGGCCCGGATCGCGTCCCTGTCTGGAGGCGCGGGGTCGGTGGGTCCGGTTAGCGTCCTGAGCATGGTCACCTCGTGCTGCGCTCCCGGCTGCCCGGCGTCGGCGGCGGACGGCACGGGGGTGTCCGGCGTGCCGCTCTGCCACGGACACCTCGCACTCGTGCTCGAGGCCGCCGCGGAGCACGCCGGCGTCGAGGACGTGCTGCCCGGCCCGTGCCCGGTGTGCGGCTCGCGCGTCGGGGTGCGCTTCCCGTCCGGCAGCGTGTGCGCCACGTGCGAGTGGCGGTGGGGCGACGTGCCGGACGGCGACCTCGCTCCCCCGCGGGTCGACGTCGTGTACTACCTCCGGATGCGCGACGACTTCGGCGACCGCATCAAGATCGGGACGACGACGAACCCCCGGCAGCGGTTGGCGGCGATCCCGCACCAGGACCTCCTCGGGTTCGAGCGGGGCGACCGTGGGCTCGAGCGGCGACGGCACGCGCAGTTCGCCGGCGCGCGGTACCCGGGGACGGAGTGGTTCCGGGTGACGCCGGAGTTGCTCGCGCACGTCGAGGTCGTGGCGGCGGGCGTGTCCGACCCGTGGGCGCTGTGGACGCGCTGGCGCAGCGCGGCGCTGGCGCTCCGCGGCTGACGCGGCGCGCTCGGGGCTGTGCGGCGCGGGTTGCCTCGACCTCGCCGGGGACTTTGCGCGCTGAGCGACACGTCACGGCGGGGTCGCGGCGTGAAGTGTCGCTCAGCGCGAAGAGTCGTGCGCGGGCAGCCGCCGCGCACGGACAGGCGCGCGCTCGGGCAGGCGCGGGCTCGGGCAGGCGCGGGCGTCAGCGCGCGTAGGCGTCGACGAACAGGGCGCCGCGGATCTCGCGCAGGGTGTCGACCAGGCGCTCGACGGTCCGGCCGGAGACGCCGGACACCTCGAGGTCGTACGGCCCCAGCGACTGCAGCCGTCCGGTCCGGATGCGGACGACCTCCCACCCGACGGCCCGGACGGCGCGGTCCTTCCGGCGGTCGGTCTCGAGCCGAGGTCCGACGTGCTCGAGCCCGTGACGGCCGGTGGAGTCGTACTCGATCGCGACGCGGAGCTCCGGCAGGATCACGTCCGGCCAGACCTCGACGTGGTCGAAGAACGGCCGGTCGAGACGGATCGCGGTGTGGTCGAACGTGAACGCGAAGCGCTCCGACAGGGCTGCGCGGAGCTCGGCCTCGACCGCGGAGGCCGTCGCCGGCGCGCAGACGCTCGTGAAGGACTCCCCCGACGGTAGCCTCGGGGTCTTCGGGCAGATCGAGCGCGGGACGTCCTGGCGAGCACGGCCGACGCTCCGTCCGGCACCGCGTCCGACGGCGCGACCCGGACGTGCACGCGACGAGGCGACCGCCCCGGCGGGCATCCCGCCGGGCACACCGGCGGCCGCGGGAGCGAGAGCCGCGCGGGAGGGGACGCCGCGCGCCGGCGCTGCGGGGAGGGTCTGTCGACCGACGGCGCAAACGGCGCGCTGGGGCACCGGCACCGAGCCCGGCCAGTCCTCGGGGAGCACCGGCCACCGCTGCGGCTGGGCCTGCACGGCGCACTCCGGGCACCACACCGACCGGCGGCGTTCGCGCCCGGGACGGGAGCGCTGCTCGGCGGGCGTCGCGACGAAGACGTGGCCGACGTCGCACTCCCACGTCAGCAGGACCTCGGCCGCCGGCGGGACCTGGCTCAGGACGACGCCGTGGTTCCAGTCGGGGTGGTACTGCCGGATGAGCACCGGGTACGAGGCCCACTCGGCGCGGAACTCGCCCACGGCGTAGGGCACCGGGACACCGCGCGACCACTGTCGGCGGCGCCACCATGCGTCGACGGGTTCGGCCACGCCGTCACGGTAGGGCCGGCCACCGACAGCGGCAGCGACACCGCCCGGGCACCGGCCTGCGACGGCTCACCCGGTGGGCGGGGTCGCGAACGTGAACCGCTCGGGCCCGGACTCCGAGCCGTCGTCGAGCACCCGGATGCCGGACTCGCGGCACGCGGCCACCCCGTCACGGTGCACCCGCTCCGGCCGGGGTCGCCTGGGGATCCCCGCCGCGCCGAACACCGCCCACGCGTTCGCCGCCGACGCGCTCGTGAACCGGGTGCTGTACCGGACGCCGGCGAACCCCGCCGCGTCGAAGGCTCGCGCCCAGGCCTGCGGCACACGGTAGTCGCCCATCGTCTGCAGCTCCGCCCCGACGCCCGACCGCACGGCCGCCGGGTGGGTCACGTCGGCGAACCGCCGGCCCCGCGATGCCCGTGCGGCGACGACGACCATCTCGCGCGCCCGCGCCGCGAACACCGTGTTCGTCGTGAGGACGTGGTGCGCCAGACGCTCGCGCACCGCGACCTCGACCGAGTCCGCCCAGTAGCAGGTACCGCGGGGCACGGCGAGGTCGAAGCGTCCGCCGTCCACGCCGTCGGCGTCCGGCTCGGTGCTCGCGAACCACCAGGCACCGCGGTCGTGCCGCTTCGCACGGTAGAAGGTGGTGCCGCGGGACTCCTCCGCCGGGAACGTCGACAGGTCGAGGTCGTCACGCGGTGGGCGCTGGGCGACCTCGTTCCGGCTCGGCGTCACGCGTCCGCTGCCCAGGCGTGCGCGGCGCGGCGGGCAGCGGCGAGCACCTGCTCCTCGCGCCCGTCACGCAGTGCCACCGCCGCCGTCGTGCCGTCGAACTCGTCTGCCGCGGTGTTCAGCCACAGCGCACTGCCCCACGGGTCGATGCGGTCCGGGTCGACGAGGGCGAGCACCTGGCGCAGGTGCGGCAGCGGTGCCCCGGTCGCGCCGAACTGGAACGACGGGAACACGAGTGAGCCGTCCCCGATCTTCAGTCCGATCAGGTCGCGCTTGGCGGTCGCCTTGCTGAGGGCCTGCCGCGTGACGCCGCGCCAGGCCGCGAGGGTCGGCGTGTCGTAGAAGGGGCCGATCAGCGCGTCGGCCTCGTGCTTGACGGTCGGCAGGGCCGCCACCATGCGGTCCGCCAGTGCCTCGACGTCGGCGTCGTCGTCGAGCACGGCGTCGTACCGCCCGAGGACGAGCCGCTGCCGGAGCTCGACCATCAGGGCTTCCTCGACCGGGCTCAGCGCGTCGCCGCCCGTCACCGGTCCCTGCCGCGGCCGGCCGTGCGCCGCGCCCCGCGTCGGGTCGGTGCGCCGTGCGTGCTGCGTGGTCGCCATGTCGAGCCTCCGATCGAGCGTCAACCGTGTCAACCCATCATCGCGCACCACTGACAACCGTGTCAACCGTCCCCGAGCGCCCTCCGCACGAACCCGACGAGCGCGTTCGCGTGCCCGTGACCCATGCCGTGCTCGGCCTTCAGCCACGCGACCACCTGCATGTGCCGGTGGTCGTCGAGCCGGTCCGCCACGAGGTCCAGCCACTCCTGCACGGGGCGGCCGTAGGTCTTCTCGATGCTCGGGAAGTAGGACGCCGGCCCCTTCGGCGCGCTGCCGTCCGCAGGCGGCTCGGGCACGGTCACGCGGTGTGCGCTCATGGCGTCACGATAGCCCGGAGGTTACGTCGTGTTCCGCCGTGTGCCGGTGTGTTTCGCGCACCATTGTGGGCCCGCCGGACCGCTCGTACGGTCGCGACATGACCCAGACGACCGACGTGCGGCGCGGACCGGACGCGCACCGTGCCTCCAGACCGGACGGCGCGACAGCGCCCGCCGACCTGACCATCGACGTGGCCGCACGTGCCGCGCTCGACCGGCCCGTCGTGCCGCTGCGCCACCCGGTGCGGTGGATCGCCGCCGGCATCGTGCTCGTGGTGCTGCTGAACTTCGTCGAGACCCTCTTCACCAACGAGTCGTGGGGCTGGCCCGCGGTCGGGAAGTGGCTGTTCAGCCCGGCGATCCTGACCGGCCTGCAGCTCACGCTCGTCGCGACCGCCCTCAGCGCGGTGATCAGCTTCGCCGGCGGCGTCGTCGTGGCACTCGCGCGACTCTCCCGCAACCCGGTGCTGTCCGGTCTCGCCTGGGGGTACGTCTGGCTCTTCCGGTCGGTGCCGCTGATCCTCGTGCTCGTCTTCCTCTACAACCTCGGGTCGCTGTACCCGTCGATCGGCGTCGGGGTCCCGTTCGGGCCGCAGTTCCAGGTACCGACCGCGAACGTCCTGAGCGACCTGGCGATCGGCGTCCTGGCGCTCAGTCTCAGCGAGATCGCGTACGCGTCCGAGATCGTCCGGGCCGGGGTCCTCGCGGTCGACCACGGGCAACTCGAGGCCGCGCAGGCGCTCGGCCTCCCCCGCCGTCGGCAGTTCGTCCGGGTCGTCCTCCCGCAGGCGCTCCGGTCGATCGTGCCGGCGTTCGTGAACCAGGTCGTCGGACTGCTCAAGGCGTCGTCACTGCTGTTCTACGTCTCGCTGCTCGACCTGTTCGGCGTCGTGCAGAACCTGTCGAGCACCTACCCGACGGACATCATCCCGCTGCTCGTCGTCGCGACGATCTGGTACCTGGCGCTCACGAGCGCGGTGTCGGTCGTGCAGTTCTACGTGGAGCGGTGGACGGCCCGCGGGTCCGTCCGCACGCTGCCGCCCACGCCGTGGCAGCGCGTGCGGGCTGCGGTCCGGCGGGGTGGCGGCCGGTCTGCCGGCGGGGGTCCCGGCGGGCCTTCCGGCCGGACTGGAGGCGCGGACCGCCGCGTCGACGTCGGCACCGGCTCCGCCACGGGGTCGGCGCCCGCCGCCCCTTCCGCTCCGATCGACGACAGGGCCAACTGATGAGTGCAGCGATCGGCATCCACGGCGCCGTCAAGGCGTTCGGCGACCAGGTGGTCATCGACGGCGTCGACCTCACCCTGCCGTCCGGGAGCGTCACCGCGGTCCTCGGTCCGTCCGGGTCCGGCAAGTCCACGCTCCTCCGGGCCATCAACCACCTCGAACCACTCGACCGCGGCGTCGTCACGGTCGGTGGCGAGACCATCGGCGTCAGGGTGCGGACCGGCCGCCGCGGCGTCCCGCGCTACAAGGAGCTCCCCGAGCGCCTGATCCTGCGGCAGCGCTCCCGGATCGGCTTCGTGTTCCAGCACTTCAACCTGTTCCCGCACCTCACCGCGCTCGAGAACGTGGCGGAGGGTCCGATCGCCGCGGGTGTCCCCGCTGCGACCGCGAAGGCCCGCGCCCAGGAGCTGCTCGAGCGCGTGGGACTCGGCGACCGCGCCGCGACCCGGCCTCGACAGCTCTCCGGTGGGCAGCAGCAGCGCGTGGCGATCGCCCGCGCGCTGGCCCTCGACCCGTCCGTGGTCCTGCTCGACGAGCCGACCTCGGCGCTCGACCCGGAGCTCGTCGGCGAGGTGCTCGGCGTCATCCGGTCCCTCGCCGCGTCCGGCACGACGCTCGTCATCGTCACGCACGAGGTCGCGTTCGCCCGCGAGGTCGCCGACCACGTCGTGTTCCTCGACCACGGGCGCGTCGTCGAACAGGGCCCGCCCGCGCAGGTCATCGACGCACCGCAGCACGCCCGCACGCGCGACTTCCTCTCCCGGGTGCGCTGAGGCGGTCGTCCGCCACCTGCTCTCCCGCACGTCCTCCCACCGATCCCGACCCTCAGGAGCACCATGTCCACGATCACCCCTGCCCGCTGGCGTCACCGCGCCGGGGCCCTCGTCCTCGCCGCCGGCGTCGTCGTCACCCTGGCCGGGTGCGCCGCGAACGCGAACGCCGACGCCGGTGCCGGCTCGTCCGACGGGACGGTGACCATCGGTGCCGCGTCGAACGGCGCCGCGACCGAGACGAAGGTCACCGTCGAGGAGGACCAGAAGCTGCACGACGCCCTCCCCGCCGACGTGAAGTCCTCCGGCAAGCTCACCATCGGGATCGGCGCGTTGCCGTCCGGGTTCCCGCCGCTCGCCTTCACCGGCGACGACCAGAAGACCCTGACCGGCTCGGAGCCCGACCTCGGCCGCCTCGTCGCCGCGAAGCTCGGGCTCGAGGCCGAGGTGCAGAACGCCACGTGGGACAACCTGTTCGTCGGCATCGACGGCGGGAAGGTGGACGCCGGCTTCTCGAACATCACCGTCACCGAGCAGCGCAAGGAGAAGTACGACTTCGCCTCGTACCGGCAGGACAACCTCGCGCTGCAGGTGCCCGCCGACAGCTCGCTCTCGTTCGACGGCGACCCGTCCGTGCTCGCCGGCAAGACCATCGCCGTGAGCTCCGGCACGAACCAGGAGAAGATCCTGCTCGAGTGGAAGGCCGACCTCGAGAAGACCGGCGGGACCATCGACGTCAAGTACTACCCGGACGGCAACGCGGTGAAGCTCGCGCTCGACTCGGGCAAGATCGACGGCTACTTCGGCCCGAACCCGACGATCGCGTACGCGAACAAGCAGAGCGCCGGGAGTGCCCACGAGACGAAGACCGCGGGGACGTACTCCGGCGCCGGGTCCTCGTTGCAGGGGCTCATCGCGGCGACGACGAAGAAGGGCAGCGGGCTCGCGAAGCCGATCGCCTCGGCCATCGACGAGCTCATCGCGGACGGCACGTACGGCAAGTGGCTCACGGCCTACAACCTGTCGAACGAGGCCGTGGAGCACTCCGAGGTGAACCCCGAGGGCCTGCCGCTCGACAACAGCTGAGCTGCCGGGCCACCCGGAACGACATCCCCGCCGTCACACGACGGCGGGGATGTCGTGCGTTGCGCACACGCCGGGCCCGCGCGGGTGCTCCGGTCGCAGGACGCGCCGCCGGCGCGGGAGCGGCGCCCGGAACGACGGGAGGCGCGGTGCCCGCTGGCACCGCGCCTCCCGTCGGGGGTGGTCCTGACGGACCCGCGTCAGGCGACCCCGACGGCCACGGGGCGCGCCGCGCGCGCCGCCCACTCCGCCGCGAGCAGCTCGTAGGACCGGACCCGCGCGGCGTGGTCGTGCGTGATCGTCGTCACGAGGAGCTCGTCCGCGCCCGTGACGCGCTGCAGCACCTCGAGCCGGTCGGCCACGTGCGCGGCGTCGCCCACGAAGCGCGTCGCCACCCGGTCGGCCACGGCGGCGGCGACGGTCGGGTCGACGGGGTGCTCGCGGGCCCATGCCGGGGTCGGGTACGGGACCGCCCCCACGCCCGAGCGGATCGAGTGCACCCAGCGGTCGTACCCGAGCGCGAGCTCCGACGCCTCGGCGGCGGTCGCGGCAGCGACGACGTCCGCGGACACGATGACGTGCGGGGCGTCGAGCACGCCGGGGCGGAACGCCTCGCGGTAGGCGCGGACCGAGTCGAGGACCGTGCCCGGCGACGTGTGGTAGTTCGCGCCGTACGGCAGACCGAGGGCGCCGGCCGCCCGGGCGCTCGCGCCGCCGGTCGACCCGTGGATCCAGAGTTCGACGGCGCTGCCCGCGGCGGGCGTCGCGTCGACGACCTCGCCGTCGCGCTCGTACGTGCCGGCGAGGAACGCCCGGACGAGCCCGAGCTCGTCGTCGAACCGCTCGACGTCGCCGGGCACCCGGCCGAGCAGCTCGCCCTGCAGCGCGAACCGGCTGCCCGGGGCGACCCGGAACGTGAACGGCGACGGGACGAGGAGGCCGTCGACGACCTCGTCGTCGCGGGGCTCGAGCGCCGGCGGACTCGGGGCACCGGGAGCGGGAGCGCCGGAGCGACCGAGTCCGAGGTCGAACCGCGGGCCGTACAGCCCGGTGAGCGTGCCGAACGCCTCGGCGATCTGCAGCGCCCGGACGTTGCCGACGAGGGTCGCCGCGCTCCCGACCCGGATCGTCGAGGTCGCCGCGGCGACGGCGCCCATCACGATGTTCGGCGCACTGCCCGCCACACCGGGGTTGAGGTGGTGCTCGGCGAGCCAGTAGCGGGCGTACCCGGCGCGCTCAGCGGCGGCGGCCAGGTCGACCGTGTTCCGCAGCGCCTGTGCGGGCGTCGAACCCGACGACACCGGCACGAGATCGAGGACGGCGAGCGGGACGGCGGTCATGCGGGCACCTGCTGACGATCGAGGACGTGCCCGGGGAGCCCGAGCGTCCGGCGGAGGGTCGCACCCTCCTCGTACGAGGACCGGTACACGCCGCGCTCCTGCAGCAGCGGCACGACCCGGTCGACGAAGTCGTCGAGGCCGTACGGGTTCGTGTGCGGGACGACGACGAAGCCGTCCGAGGCGCCCTCCTGCACGTACCGGTCGATCTCCGCGGCGATCGACGACGGTGTGCCGATGAAGCCGCCGCGGGTGGAGACCTCGATCACGAGGTCCCGGATCGACAGGTGCTCGGCTGCCGCTCGGTCACGCCAGCCCTGCACGAGGGCGCGGGGGTCGCGCACGTGCCGCACGCGGCCACGGGTGATCGTCTCGGCTTCGACGTCCGGTTCGACGTCGGGCAGCGGTCCGTCGACGTCGTACGACGACAGGTCGCGGTTCCACACCTGCTCGAGGAAGGCGATCGCGGTGGCCGGGCTGACCTGCGCGCGACGGACCGCCCGGGAGCGCTCCTCGGCGTCGGCCTGCGTGTCGCCGAGGGTGAAGGTCGCTCCGGGCAGGATCAGCAGTTCGTCCTTGCTCCGTCCCACCCGCTCCAGTCGGTCGGTGACGTCGCCGTAGAAGGTGCGCGCGTCGTCGAACTCCGTGTGCAGCGAGAAGATCACCTCGGCGTGCCGGGCGGCGAGGTCGCGGCCCTCGTCGGAGTCGCCGGCCTGCACGACGACCGGGTGCCGCTGCGGGCTGCGCGGGACGGGGAAGGTGCCGGTCACGTCGAGCTGCGGGCCGTGGTGGTCGACGTCGCGGATGCGGGAACGGTCGGCGAAGGCCCCGGCGGCGAGACCGCTGCCGACGGCGTCCGGCTGCCACGAGTCCCACAGCTCCCGCGCCAGCTCGACGAACTCCGCCGCCCGCGTGTACCGGTCGGCGTGGTCGAGGAAGCCGCCGCGGCGGAAGTTCGCGCCGTGGAACGCGTCCGAGCTCGTCACGACGTTCCAGCCGGCCCGGCCGTCGCTGAGGTGGTCGAGCGTGGCGAGCTGCTTCGCGAGCTCGAGCGGCTCGTTGAACGTCGTCTGCAGGGTGCCGACGAGGCCGATGTGGTCGGTGACCCCGGCGAGGGCAGCCAGGATCGCGAGCGTGTTCGGCCGTCCGACCACGTCGAGGTCGTGGATCCGGCCCTTCTGCTCGCGGAGTCGCAGCCCCTCGGCGAGGAACAGGAAGTCGAAGTACCCGCGCTCGGCGTTCCGGGCGAAGTGCTCGAACGACGAGAACGCGATCTGGCTCTCGGCCCGCTCGTCGCTCCACACGGTGGTGTTGTTGACGCCCGGGAAGTGGGCGGCGAGGTGGACCTGGCGCTTGCTGGTCATGCGGAGACCCCCTGGTGAGACCGGTCGGACGCGTACCGGCTGACCGCCGGGGCGATGCCGAGCCGCGTGCGCAGGTCGGCGGTGGGACGGGATGCGACGTCGGCCCGCAGACCGGCCGCCACGAGTGCGGGGACGAGCTGCCGGGCGATCGCCGTCGAGTCGATCGGGATCCGCAGCGGTCGGAGCCGCACCCCGGCGTACCCGAGCGCCCGGAGGTCCGCGATCCGCTCGACGAGGTCGGCGGCGGTCGTGGCGAGCACCGTGGTGTCGGAACCCGAGCCGACGGCATAGGGCGTCCCCGCGGCGGCGTCGAGCGCAGCGAGCGTGTCGGCGGCCTCGTCCGCCGACGACCCGATGAGGACCGCGAGGTCCGCGAGGACCGGACGACGGACGTCGGAGCCGGCCGCCTGTTCGGCGTCACGGACGAGTGCCAGGGTGCTCCGCGCCTCCAGTCCGTCGAACCCGGGCGTGACGAGCACGACGTCCGCGGTGTCGACGGCGAAGGCGGCCGCGTCCGCGCGGTGCGCCAGCGCGAAGACCGGCGGACGGCCCTGCGGCGACCGCGGCACGATCGACGCGCCGTGCACCGAGACGTGCGAACCGACGAACTCCGCGTTGTGGATCCGGTCCCGGTCGATGAAACGGCCGGTCGTGACGTCGCGGATGATCGCGTCGTCGTCCCAGCTGTCCCAGAGTCGCGCGACGACCTCGGCGACCTCGCGCCCCTCCGCGAACAGCGTCGCCGCGTCGTCACCGCCGGGCCGGCGGCCGAAGAGCGCGGCCTCGCGGGTCGTCGGACTCACCTGGATCCGCCACCCGGCCCGCCCGAGCGAGACGTGGTCGAGGGTCTGGAGGCCCGTGGCGACGTGGAAGGGCTCGGTGTGCGTCACCGAGACGGTCGGCACCAGCCCGACGGCACGCGTCGCGGGAGCGACCGCGCTGGCGACCAGGAGGGCGTCGAGCTGGCCGACGACCGTCCTCGTGTCGAGGTCGCCGCCGGCGTCGACGGGCCCGGCGGTGAAGGAGTCCTCGAGGGTGACGGCGTCGATCCCGAGGCGGTCCTGCTCCACGATGACGTCGCGCCAGCGGCGGAGGCTGCTCAGGCGTCGCGCGGCGGGGCCGGCGACGCGCCAGGCGGCGGGGTGCCAGCCGGCACCGCGGAGGGCCGTGACGAGGGTGGTGCGGTCGGGCATGGGTGCGCTCCCGTCGGGGTGGTGGTTCGGGTCAGTGGGCGTGGGGCGCGGCCGGGGACGCGTCAGCGGGGTGCGCCGGATCCGCAGGGTGCGCGGCGTCGGCCGGATTCGCCGCCGCATCCGCGGGGTGCCCGGCGCCGGCCGGGTTCGCCGCCGCATCCGCGGGGTGCCGGGCCGGGTTCGCCGCCGCATCCGCGGGGTGCCGGGCCACGTTCGCCGCGTCCGCGCCGAACTTGAACCCGAGGCGGCCGTGGGCGAACCCGCCCCCGGCCCGGATGGCGGTCGCGACCCAGGCGGCCTCGGCGAGCTCCGCCTCGTCCGCACCCGCGGCGACCGCTCGCTGGCTGTGCCCGTCGATGCAGTACACGCACTGCGTGGTGATGCCGACCGCCAGGGCGATGAGCTCCCGGTACTTCAGCGGGATCGCCCGGTCCTCCGGCTGGAACACGGCGGCGTCGAACTGCACGAACGCCTCGAGGATGTCCGGCGTCCGCTGCTTGTAGACCTTCGTCCAGGTCTTGTCCTGCTCGCGGTCCAGGTAGTCGGTCATGGCACCGACGCTAGGACCGTTTCCGGGCACCGCCGCGGGTGTTGCGAAGCGTGACCGGGTGTTGCGCCACGTGACGCCGGACGACACCTCTGCCAGGATCGCCCCGTGCCGTCCGCGTTCCTCACCCACGCCGAGGTCGTCGTCGACCCCGGCGCACCGATCGAGTCGTGGACGCTCTCCCCCGCCGGACGGTCCCGTGCCGCCACGGCAGCGGCGGTCGCCTGGGGCCCCGGCCCGCGACGCATCGTGTCGAGCACCGAGCGGAAGGCGATCGACACGGCCGAGGTGCTCGCGGCAGCGGTCGGTGTCACCCCCACGACCGACTCGGAGCTCGGCGAGATCGACCGGAGCGCGACCGGCTACCTGCCGCTCGACGAGTTCGAGACCGTCGTCGACCGTTTCTTCGCCGAGCCCGCCACGTCGGTGCGCGGATGGGAGCGCGCAGTCGACGCCCAGGAGCGCATCGTCCGCGCGGTCCGCCGCTGCGCCACTGCCGGTGACGTCACGATCGTGTCGCACGGGGCGGTCGGGGCGTTGCTCCTCGCGTCGCTGCACGGTGTCCCGGTCTCGCGGGCGCTCGACCAGCCCGGCATGGGCAGCGTGTTCACGTTCGACCCCGTCTCGTGGACGGCGAGGAGCCACTGGACGCGGCTCCCCGCCTCCTGACGGAGCGTCGGCCTGGAGGCACGGGGCACGACCGCCAGTCGACGCGGCTCGTCACGGCGCGGCTCCCGCCCGCGGGGTCCTCAGACGACGCGGGTCGCGCCCGTCACGGGGCCCGGAGCGGCGTCCTCGTCGTCCGCGACGTGCAGGACCTCCTCGGCCTGGCCGAGCAGCTGGTGCACGGCGAGCCCGATCGACCGCGTGCCGACCGCCGCGACGAGCACGCTCAGCAGGGTGAGGACCGCGGCGACCGGGATCCAGGCCCCGGGCAGGTCGAGGACGCGGACCCACTCGACGACGGCCGTGACGACCGCAGCCGCCGGGAACACGAACGACCAGAAGCCGAGCGAGAACCGCAGCCGGACGTACCTGGGGAGCAGCGCCAGCTGCACCAGGGCCATCAGCACGCCGAGGCCCGCCACCGCCTGCACCGGCAGCGTGACGGCGTCGTCGGTCAGGGCGAAGAGCGCCACCGTCGCCACGGCCGGGGGCGCGACGAGGATCGTCATCGTCGGCACGAGGGGGCCGGGGAGCGCCGGGCGGAACGCGAGCCGGATGAGCAGGAGCCCGGTCATCACGCCCCAGAAGAACACGCCGACGCCGAAGCACGCCCAGGACAGCCAACCGACGCCGACCTCGTGCGTGGCCACCGCGGCGACGAGCGCTGCGGCCACCGTGGGCAGGAGGTAGCCGCCGTGCACGGACTCGAGTGCGAGTCGGCCCTCGAACCACGTGCTGAGGAGCCAGCCGGCGAAGCCCGCCGCGACCGCGACCGCCGCGAGCACGGCGACCTCGCCGGCGAGCGGCGCGTACCGGGCCAGGTCGACGCCGAGCAGCATCGCACTCGCGGGCACGAGCGCCGCGAGCGGACCCTGCGCCGGGTGCCGGAGCTGGTCCACGAGGCGCTCCCGGACGCGGGCGCCGCGGACGAGGTGTGCGCCGAGGAGCCAGAGCCAGGCGAGCGCGGCGACCGCCCACAGCGCCTGGGGCACGAGCGTCGGCACGTGCAGGACCGGGGCTGCGACGGTCCACGCCTCCGCGAGACCGGCGAGGCCGAACGAAACGGCGAACGTGTTGAGGGGGATGCGCGAGGTGGGGCGTGGCATGGCGGACCCATTCTCCTCGAGGCTCAGGCGGGGAGGCGCTCTCCCGCCTCGACGGCGACGTCGAGGCGGTTCTCGGCGGGTGGCAGCGGGCACGTCGCGTGCTCGGTGTACGCGCACGGCAGGTTCGTCGCCCGGTTGAAGTCGATCCGGGTGGAGCCGGAGGTGTCGGGCGCCGTCACGTCGAGCGCCCGGTTCGCCGCGTAGGTCGTCACGCCGCTCGTCCGGTCGGTGAACAGCACGAGCAAGCCGCCGTCGTGCCCGTTGAACGCGAGCAGCGATCGCGGCCCGTCCAGGTCGAACGTCAGGACACCGGGCGCCTCGTAGACGTGCTGGAGCCCGTCCACGACCGAGCCGACCGTGACCGACCGCGGGGCGTCGAACGGGTCGAAGTGCGCGTCCACGACGAACCGTTCGGACGGGTCGTACGTCGGCGTGCCCGTGTACGAGACGCGGTTCGGCGCGGACGGACGGCGCGGGCGGACGACATCGCTGCCGCCTCGGCGGGCCACCTCGACCACGACGGTCTCGTCACCGTCCTGCCACCGGACGGACGTCCCGGAACGCTCGGCGAGCGGCCCGAACCGGTGCGTGCCGGTGACCTGCTGCCCGTCGACCTCGATCGTCTGGCCCTCGTCGAGCTCGACGACCGGACCGTCCGCCGACGTCGACCACGCTCCAGGGGCGTCGTCGAACCGCTCCGGCGTCGGGGTCAGCCACCGGATGCTCGTGATCGCGAGGAACCCGTGCTCGGACGCCCGGGCGCGCTCGTGTGCCTCGTGCCAGGTGGCCCAGTCGGTGGCGAACGCGGTGTCGGTGGTCGTCGTGCTCATGTGTCGACCGTACGTCCGACCTGCGTGGCCGCGCAGCGTCGTTTCGCTCCGTGACGACCGGGCAGGACCTGCCGCGCGTGGGACGCCGAGCGGGCGGAACCCGTCGCCCGCGCCCGCCGGAGGTGACGGATGTTGCCCACTCAGGGGCGGGCCGAGGGCGCGGGGACGACGAACGGGAGGCGCGGTGCGGGCTGGCACCGCGCCTCCCGTCCGGCGGGTGGTCGCGTCAGCGACGCGAGCGGCCGAGCAGGACCGTCCCGACCACCGCGGCGACGCCCGCCCAGACGAGCGGACGCGTCACGCGCCGTCGCTTCGCGACCCACCCGCCGTCCGTCGCGTTGTGCGCGTCGGCGGGTTCGTAGAGGTTGCCGTCGCTCGGCACGCCCTTCCCCCGGAGTGCGAAGGTCTCGACCATCGGCTTCGTGATCTTGTGGAACAGACCCGGGAACAGGTACTGCAGCGGGACGAGCGACGCCTGGATCCGGCCGACGAACCGGTAGCGCTTCGGGTGCAGGGCGGCCTGGACGACGGCCTTGCCGGCGCGCTCGACGGAGACGGTCGGCGGCAGCGGGTGCGAGGTCTTGCCGGTGTAGTTGGCGCCGTTCTGGTAGATCGGGGTGTCGATCGTCGAGGGCAACAGTGAGGTGAAGCGGATGCCGGTGCCGGCGAACTCGTCTCCGAGCACGTCGACGAGGCCGAGCGCCGCGTGCTTGCTCGTGACGTACGCCGACTGGTACGGCGCGGAGAGCAGCGACTGGATCGACCCGACGAGGACGTAGGTTCCCTTGCCGCGCTGCTTCCAGTGCGGCAAGAGCGCCTTGACCGCGTTGACGTGGCCGTAGAGGTTCGTGTCGACGACGCGGCGGAAGGCCTCGACGGGGGTCTGGTCGAACAGGCCGTAGACGAAGAGGGCCGCGTTGCCGACGAACACGTCGATGCGTCCGTAGCGGCTCGTGGTGGTCGCGACGAGGTCGTCGACGGCATGCGGGTCGGCCACGTCGGTGTGGACGGCGGTCGCCTCGGCGCCGAGCTTCCGGCACTCCGCAGCGGCGGCCTCGAGGCTCTCCTGCCCGCGGGCGGCGAGCACGAGGGTGGCACCCTGCCGGGCGAACTCGTGGGCAGCTGCTCGACCGATGCCGCTCGAGGCTCCGGTGACGACGACGATCTTCCCGCGGAAGCGTTGGCTCATGGGGTCGTTGCTACCCGGACCCGACTCCGTCGTCGTCCAGGCCCCCGTACCCCGCCGCGCCGGCCCTGGTCAGGTCTGCGGCGGCCGTGGGACGATGAGGCATGTCGAAGGACGAGCTCACGGTCGAGGAGGCCACGGCCATCACCGAGCACGCCGCGTCCGGGTCGCTCCCCCTCGACGACCCCGAGGTGCGGAAGGTCGTCGAGCAGGCGAACCGGGTGCTCGTCCGGGCGCAGATGTGGGGCGAGGAGCGCAGCCCTCGGCTCCGACGACGCCGTCGGCTCCTGGCGGTCGGGGCCCTCGTGATGGTGCTCGTCTGGGTGGCCGGGCTGCTCGTCCCCCTGGCGTTCCGGCTCGGCCTCTGACCGTGCCGACGACTCGGCGGATCCGCCGGTCGACGACCCTGGTGACGGTCACTCAACACGCCCGGAACCGATCGCGGGTTGCCCACCCGGGTCGGTACGAGTTGACTCGGACGCGTGACGAGCACCGCCGACCGGCCGACGCCCATCCGGACGTGGACGACGAGCGTGCGGGACGACACCGGGCCGATCGTGTTGACCGGCCTGCGGACGTCGTGGGAACCGCTGGCGAAGCAGGCCGTCATCGCGGCCCTCATCGTCGCCGCCGCGGTGCTCAGCGCACTGTCGCCCTGGCTCGACGTCAGCGATGCCCCGGTCATGTGGTCGGGCGTGGTCGTCGCCGTGCTCTGCCTCGCCTTCGCGGCCGTCATGGCGCGGTGGCCGGGGGCGATGCGCGTCGAACTGCTCGTGCCCGCGTTCGACTTCCTCGCCGTGGGCCTCCTCCGGTTCGGCACGGGCGACGCCAAGTCCGTGTTCACCGCCATCGTCGTCCTGCCCGTCATCTGGGTGGCGGCGAACCCGGGGCGACGGCACGTCGTCTGGCCGGTCCTCGGCACCACGGGCACGCTGCTGCTCTCCTACCTCATCGCGCCGAACCAGCCGCAGCCGAGCGAACTCGTCCGACTCGTCATCGTGGTCTTCGTGTTCGGCACCACCGCGGTCGTCACGAACGAGCTGGCGCGCCAGGCCGGCCGACAACTCGCGGACGTACAGCGGCGCCGCCGGGTGGCCGAGGGCGAGATCGGCCGCGCGGCCCTCGTCCAGCAGTCGCTGCTCCCGACGACCGCCGCGGACCTGCCGCCCGAGCTCCGCGCGGTCGGGGTCTGTCTGCCCGCGCGCAGCGTCGGCGGCGACTTCTACGACTGGTTCCCGACACCCCAGGGAGCGGCGTTCACGCTCGGCGACGTGATGGGCAAGGGCGTCGGCGCGGGCATGATCGCCGCCGCCGTCCGCTCGCTGATCCGGAGCACCGTCGAGGAGACCGACCCGGCGGTGGCCGTGCGCCGTGCCGCGACCGGCCTGGCGACCGGCTCCTCCGACCTCACCAGCGGGCAGTTCACCACCTGCTTCCACCTGCGGGTCGACCGCGACGGCGAGGCGCGCTGGGTCGACGCGGGCCACGGGCTCACCGTCCTCCGCGCGGCCGACGGGACCACGCGCCCGCTGCGGTCCGGCCACCTGCCGATCGGCGTCGGGACCGAGTGGTCGGCCGAGCGCACACGGCTCGCCCCGGGCGACGTCGTCGTCGCGGTGAGCGACGGCGTGCTCGACCTGTTCGGCGGGGACCTCGACTCGCTCGACCGCTTCGAGGCCTGGGTGGCCGAGCGCGCCGACCCGCAGGACATCGTGGACGGCATCGCCGGGCTCGCGGTCCACGGCGAGCACCCGGACGACGTCACGGTGCTCTGCGTCGCCTACCGTCCCTGACCGGCGGCGAGCTCCCCGTCCTGCGAAGTGGGGACTGGTGCAGCAGCGCGAGCACGGGTGAAGATCGTCCGTCCCCACACCCGTCGACCCCAGGACCGCCATGTCGCACGACCCGCACGCCCTCGACCGCCGCCGCTTCATCGCCCTGGGGCTCGCCGGCAGTGCCGCGACCGCAGCAGCGGCCACCGCGGCCCTGACCCCCGCGCCCGCGCGCGCCGCGACCAGCCCGGTGCTGCTCGCCGCCGACGAGTTCGACGGGCCGGCCGGCTCCGCGCCGAACGGGGGCATCTGGCGCTACGACCTCGGTGCCGGTGGCTGGGGCAACGGCGAACTGCAGACGTACACGGACACCCGCCGCAACTCCGCGCTCGACGGTGCCGGCAACCTCGTCATCACCGCCCGACGTGAGGCCGACGGCTCGTACACCTCGGCCCGGTTGAAGTCGGAGGGCACCTACACCGCCCAGTACGGTCGCATCGAGGCCCGCATCCGGATCCCCCGGGGGCAGGGCATCTGGCCGGCGTTCTGGATGCTCGGCGCCGACATCGGACAGGTCGGCTGGCCGGCGTGCGGCGAGATCGACGTGATGGAGAACGTCGGCAAGGAACCCACGATCGTGCACGGGACAGTGCACGGCCCCGGGTACTCGGGAGCGCAGGGCCTGACGGCGGCGTACACGAACCCGACCGGTGCGCCCTTCGCCGACGACTTCCACGTCTACGGCGTCGACTGGAAGCCCGGGTCGATCACCTGGACCGTGGACGGCACCCCGCTCCGGACCGTGACGCGCGCTGACGTCGGCGCGAACGCGTGGGTGTTCGACAAGCCGTTCTTCGTGGTGCTCAACGTCGCGGTCGGCGGCGGATGGCCGGGCAGCCCGGACGCGACGACGCGGTTCCCGCAGCAGATGACGGTGGACTGGCTCCGGGTCTGGCAGAACGGCTGACCGCAGCGTGGCGCGGCGCCGCGGATCCACGACGGCGCGCCGATCCGCAGGGGTACGACGCGGGTCGCTGACGGAGGTCCCTGACGGTCAGCGTCCGTCGCGGCGCTGGCGGGCGAGGAGCCACAGGTACGTGGCGTGCCCGACGAGTGCGAGCCCGAAGAACACCGCACCCACGGCGTAGACGCGGTCGAGCTTGCCCTGCCCGATCACGAGCATCACGACGCAGAACACGACGGCGACCGCCAGCACCCCGACCTGGACCGTGGACCAGATGCGGCGGAAGCGTGGCATGCCCGTCTCGTTCATGCACCCATCCTGCCCGAGGTCCCGAGGTCCCGAGGTACGGACGGCCGCGGGACCGCCGCCGTCAGTGCTTCTCGGGGTCGTGGCCCCAGTTCATCAGCGAGTACCGCCACTTCGAGTCGTGCACGTCGCCCTCCGGCTCCTGCGCCGAGTGCCGCGCGACGTACCCGACGACCTTCCGCATGTGCGCGTAGTCGTCGTCCGTGTACTCGCCCTGCTTCTTCTCGAGGATCCGGACGATGTGCCGTCCGCTCTCGTGTCCGGTCGACTCACTGCCCTCGGAGGACTTCTGCCCGACCGCCTCCGACTCGTCCGTGCCGAGCCAGCGCTTCAGCTCGGAGGCGGTCATGTTGACGGCGTCGGCGAAGTCGTCACGGGTCTGCTTCTCGTCGTGCTGGTCGTGGCTCATGCCCGCCAGCGAACGCGCCGCGCCTGTGCATGGTCGCAGCCGGACCCCGTCGCGGTTGTCCCCCGGTCGGTTGCGCAGTCCGGATCACCGCCCCGGAACCGCTCAGCACGCGACGAGTTGTGTGTCCCCCGAACCCCCACCACAGGAAGCGAGAGCGACATGCGCGCAGTTGTCTGGCACGGCATCGGGGACATCCGTCTCGACGAGGTGCCCGAGCCCACCATCCAGCACCCCGAGGACGCGATCGTCCGGATCACCCGGAGCGCGATCTGCGGGACCGACCTGCACTTCGTCCGCGGCACCATGGCCCCGATGGAGGAGGGCACGATCCTCGGGCACGAGGCCGTCGGCGTCGTCACCCAGGTCGGCGACGCCGTGCGTGGCTTCAGCGCCGGTGACCGTGTCGTGATCAACTCGACGATCTCGTGCGGTGCCTGCCGCTACTGCCGGATGGGCAAGACCGCGCAGTGCGACGTCGCGAACCCGAACGGTCCGCAGGCCGGCACGAGCTTCTTCGGCGGTCCGCAGTCGACGGGCCCGGTGAACGGCCTGCAAGCCGAGTTCGTCCGCGTGCCGTACGCCCGCAACACCATGCACCCGCTGCCCGAGAACGTCAGCGACGAGCAGGCGATCCTGCTGTCCGACATCTTCCCGACCGGCTGGTTCGGCGCCCAGCTCGCCGGGGTGTCCCGCGGTGACGTCGTCGTCGTGTTCGGCGCCGCCATCGTCGGCCAGTTCGCCGCGGCCTCGGCGTACAAGCTCGGCGCGGCCCGCGTGATCGTCGTCGACGGCGAGGAGACCCGGCTCGCAGCGGCGCTCGCGCAGCACTGCGAGGTCGTCGACTACAACCGCGAGGACCCGGTGCAGGCGATCCTGGACCTGACGAACGGCATCGGCGCGGACGCCGTGATCGACGCCGTGGGGGTCGACGCCGAGCGCCCGAAGCGCGGTCCAGCAGCGGTGTCGGACGAGCAGGCCCAGCAGTTCGACGCCGAGGTGCAGCAGGTCGCCCCGGACGCCTCGCCGGACGGGTTCGGCGACCAGCAGCAGTGGAAGCCCGGCGACGGCCCGTCGCAGGTCGCCCGGTGGGCCGTGGAGACGGTGGCGAAGTACGGCCGCATCGGCATCATCGGCGTGTACGGGCCGACCGCCGAGCACTACCCGATCGGTCAGGCGATGAACAAGAACCTGACGATCCGGATGGGCAACTGCGACCACCACTCGGTGACGCCGCCACTCATCGACCTCGTGGCGTCGGGGCTGTTCGACCCGACGGCGCTCATCACCGAGCACGAGCCGATCGGCGACGCGATCGCGGCGTACGAGGCCTTCGACCGCCGCGAGCCCGGCTGGGTCAAGGTCGAGCTGGAGGCCGCCCGATGAGCGACTCCCCCACCGACCAGTACGCCTTCGGCGACCCGCGCACCCGCTACCCCGACGTCTCCCCGGAGCCGCAGACCCAGGACGAGCCCGGCCTGCAGTCCGAGATGACGCCCGTCCCCGACCTCGGCGAGTCGAGCTACCGCGGCACCGGACGACTCGAGGGCCGCAAGGCCGTCATCACCGGCGCCGACTCCGGCATCGGCGCGGCCGTCGCGATCGCCTTCGCCCGCGAGGGTGCCGACGTCGTGCTCGCCTACCTCCCCGAGGAGCAGTCCGACGCCGACCACGTCATCGAGCAGATCGAGGCGGCCGGACGGAAGGCCGTCGCGGTGCCCGGCGACCTCCGGGACAGGGCGTACGCCGGGCAGCTCGTCGAGCGCGCCGTCGCCGAGCTCGGTGGCATCGACGCGCTCGTCAGCGTCGCCGGCAAGCAGCGGTGGCAGCCGGACCTGCTCGACATCACCGACGACCAGTTCGAGGCGACGTTCGACGTCAACGTGTTCGGGCTCTTCCGGCTCGTCAAGGCGGCGCTGCCCCACCTGCAGCCCGGTGCCACGATCACGACGACGGCCTCGATGGAGGCGTACGCCCCCGCACCCGATCGGCTCGACTACGCCGCTTCCAAGGGCGCGGTCAACAACTTCTCGAAGGGGCTCTCGCAGCTGCTCGTGGAGCGCGGGATCCGCGTCAACATCGTGGCACCGGGGCCGACGTGGACCGTGCTGCAGCCGAGTGGCGGCGTCGACCCGGAGTCGCTGCCCGAGTTCGGCAGCAGCGAGTCCCCGATGGGGCGCGCCGCACAGCCGGCCGAGCTCGCGCCCGCCTACGTCTTCCTCGCCTCGCAGGAGTCGAGCTTCGTCGCTGGCGAGACCCTCAACGTCAACGGCGGCATGGTCACGCCGTGATCCGGACAGGGCGGGAATGGAACGGCCCCGTCCGCTGTCGAACCCATCACCGAACGCGAAGGAGCACACCATGAGCCTCGACCTCCACGAGAGCGCCGCGGTCGACGACGAGCGCAGCCGTACGACGAAGCCCGCCCTCTCGATCCTGCACGACGACCACGCACCGTCCTTCGGACGGTGGCTCGGCCAGATCAACGGACACAGCTGACCGGCGGTCTCGCCGATCTGGACGTCCCCACGTCCCGCACGGGAGGCGCGGTGCCTGCTGGCACCGCGCCTCCCGTCCGTCCGAGGGGTCCCGTCCACTGCTAGCGTCGGCTCCGTGAACCGGGGCCGCCTGTACTTCGCGGCGCAGGCCGCCGGCGGCCTGGCCTGGTGGCTCGCCGTCTTCTCTGCCCCGCCGGTACGCCTGCTCACCCTCGGGTCACTCGACCCGGTCCTCGTCGCCGTCCTCGACGTGCCGCTGTTCGTCGTCGCGTCGGCCCTCGCCGCCGTCGGCATCCGCTGGGCCGCGGTCGTCGCCACCGCCTGGACCGTGCTCGTGACCGTCGGGCTCGCGGTGTGGGCGACCGTCACCCGCGAGGCGGGGTGGGGCGTCCTCGTGATGGCCGGGGCCTCGGTCGGGTCGTTCCTGGCACTCGCGGTCGTCCTGCTCGGCCGCGTGCCCACCGAGTGGGTCACCGTCGGTCCGCTCGGCTTCCGCACCGCTGACGCCGCGGCCGGACGACGGCGGCACGTGGTCGCGACAGGACTGCAGATCGTGGTGTTCTGGGGCCTGTTCCTCGTGGTGATCCCGCTCGTCCTCGCCGCGCTGGAGGACCGCTGGCGGCTCCGCGCCGCGCTCCCCGCCGACCTCCGTGCCGTCGTGGCCGTCGTCGGTGGGGTGGTGCTCCTCCTCGCGAGCGCCCTCGGCATCGCGTCCGCTGTCGCCATGTCGACGAAGGGCGACGGCACGCCCCTGCCGTCCGCGTCGGCGAACCGGCTCGTCGTCGCCGGCCCGTACCGGAGCGTGCGGAACCCGATGGCGCTCGCGGGGATCACGCAGGGCGCCGCCGTCGGCCTGGTCCTCGGCTCGTGGACCGTCGTCGTGTACGCGGTGGCCGGGTCGATCGTGTGGAACTGCGTCGTGCGACCACTGGAGGAAGCGGACCTCGTGGCGCGGTTCGGCGACGACTTCCGGCGCTACGCGGCCGTGGTCCGCTGTTGGGTCCCGCGGTGGCCGGTCCCCGCTGGCGTTCCCGGCGACGACGAGGCGACGGTGGGCGTCAGGCGCCCGAGCCGCTGATGTTCACGAGCCACGTGATGCCGTAGCGGTCCGTGAGCATGCCGAAGGTGTCGCCCCACGGTGCCGTGGTCAGCGGTTCGATGACCGTCGCCCCCTCGGACAGACCGTCCCAGTACCGACGGAGCGCCGCGTCGTCGTCGCCGCTCAACGAGATCGAGATGTTGCTGCCCTGCGTGACCCGCATGCCGGAGGGCGAGTCGGAGCCCATCAGGACCAGGCCGTTCTCACCCTCGAGCTGCCCGTGCAGGACCTTGTCGGCGTCGGCCGGGTCGTGGGGCATGCCGGACTCGCCGAACGTGCCGATGCTCAGGTCCCCGCCGAACACCGCGTGGTAGAACCCCAGGGCGTCGCGGGCCTCGGACCGGAAGCCGAGGTACGGGTTGAGACGGACGGGCATCATGGTCTCCTCTGCCGGGCGGGCGTCGTCGCCCGCGTTCGCGTCCATCGTGGCAGAGGGTCGACGCGACGGGAAGCGCCGACGGTGGATCAGACCGGCTGCAGTGGCTCCCGCGCGCCGGCTGGCAGCTCGACGCGGATCAGGTCACCGGGACGGACCGTGCCGCCGGTCACCACGACGGACATCACGCCACCCTTCCGGACCACCGTGCCGTCCTCGTCCTTGCCGAGCACCGCGCGCAGCAGGCCGGGCTCGAAGCCGTTGATCTGCTGGCACGGGTTCCGGAGGCCCGTGACGCGGACGCAGGCCTCGTCGCCGAGGTGCAGCAGGGTGTCCTGCGGGAGGGCGAGCAGGTCGACGCCCCGCGTCGTCACGTTCTCGCCCATCTCGCCCGCGGCGACGCCGAACCCCTCTGCGGCGACCTCGTCGAACAGCTCGGCGTGCAGGAGGTGCACCTGCCGGAGGTTCGGCTGCGACGGGTCTCGGGCCACCCGGGAACGATGCTGGACCGTGGTGCCGGCGTGGGTGTCCCCCTCGATGCCCCAGCCGGCGACGAGCACGATCTCGTCGACGAGGGGCTTGCTGAAGCGGTGGGTGTCGTCGCGGGCGACGGCGAGGACGGTGGGATCGGTGCTCACGTGCTCATCCTGGCCCGGCCGCTCGACGGTGTCGAGTGGCCGGGGACACCGGTGGCCCCGACGGTGCGTCGCGCAGCGGACGACCGGTGGACGGTGCTTCCGCCCAGGCCTGATCCGGGCTACGTTTACAGCGTTGTAAGCCGGGGCGCCGCGGTGCCCCGCCAGCCGGGGTGCCAGGGGGTGCCCCGTGTGCCGGAGCCGACCGCCCGGCCGGACGACGATGTCCCGAGGAGAACCGACGTGCCACGATCCACCATGCGACCACGGCGACGGCGACTCGTCGCCGCAGCCCTCACCGGGACCCTCGCGCTCGGCGCCCTGGCCGCCTTCGGTGTCACCGCCCCCGCGGCGAGCGCCGCCCCCACCGACCGGACCGTGGTGTCCGGCGACGCCCGGTTCGAGGTGCTCTCCCCGACGCTGATCCGGACGGAGTACGCCGGCGACGGGCGGTTCGTCGACGCGGGCACGTTCAACGTGGTGGGTCGGGACGACTTCGCGCCGACCCGCTTCACCCGGACGGAGGCGGACGGCTGGCTGACGATCGACACCGGTTCGATGGCGGTCAAGTACCGCGTCGGCTCGGGGACGTTCACGGAGCGGAACCTGCACGTGGACCTGACCACAGGGTCCGGGCAGCACGTCGAGGGCTCCCCGTGGACGACGCCGGAGCAGCCGACGTGCACGATCGGTGCCCTGTGCGAGGCGGAGTCGCTCGGGCTGACCGGGCTCTCCCCCGCGACGGACCACACCGGGTTCACCGGGACGGGGTTCGCGGCGGGGTACGAGTCGGTGGGCAACGCGCTGTCCTTCACGACGACGGCGGAGACGGCCGGGCCGCGTGACCTCGTGCTGCGGTACGCGAACGCGCAGGGCGGCGACGGGCAGGTCACGACGCGGTCGCTGAGCGTCGTCGTGGACGGCGGTGCCCCGACGGCACTGTCCCTGCCGGCCGGGTCGAGCTGGGACGACTGGCGTACCGCTCGGGCCTCCGTCGACCTCCCTGCCGGTGAGCACACCGTGCGGGTCGAGCGCGCCGCGTCGGACTCGGGGCAGGTGAACGTGGACAGCCTGGCGCTCGTGGCGCCGGGTGCCGCCCTCCCTGCTCCGGCGACGTCGGCGTCGGGCGCGGACTGCGCGTTCGGCACGGTCTGCGAGGCGGAGGACGCCGGGCGGACCGGCACCGCGCAGCAGGCGAGCGACCACAACGGCGCGTCCGGCGGGGCGTTCGCTGCGGGGCTGTGGAGCACGGGGGCTGCCCTGACCACCCATCTGACGGACGTGCCTGCGGACGGCGAGTACCGCCTCCAGGTCCGCTACGCGAACGGCGGGACGGCGTCGCCGACCCTCACCGCGACGACCGGTGGCGCAGCCGTCGGGACGGTGGCGCTGCCGCCGACGAGCGACTGGGACTCGTGGAACACGGTGAGCGTGCCGGTGCGGCTGGCGGAAGGCTCGGACGACGTGACGCTCGGGTGCCCGACCGAGGCGTCGAACTGCAACGTGAACGTCGACACCGTGGCCGTCGTCGCGTCGGACGGGCCGCTGCTGGCGCCGCACGCGCCGCTCGGTGGGTACCGGCGTGACCTCGACACCGCGAACGGTTCCGTGAAGACCAACCCGGGGCTGCTGTACCAGGACGGGTGGTCGTTGCTCGACGACACCGCGTCGGCACTGTACGACCCGGCCACCGAGCGGGTGACACCGCGTGGCGACCACGGCGGCGCTCCCTACTCCGACGGCTACGTGTTCGGGTACGGCGACCGGTACACGACGGCGCTCCGCGACCTCGCGACGCTGACCGGTCCGACGAAGCTGCTGCCCCGGTGGGCGTACGGCGTCTGGTACTCGGAGTACTACGACCGGTCGCAGGCCGACTACGAGGCGATCGCGGAGCGGTTCCGCACCGAGGGGGTGCCGGTCGACGTGATGGCGATCGACACCGACTACAAGGCCGGCAGCAAGTGGAACGGCTGGGAGGTCGACCCGGAGCGGATCCCCGACCTGCGGGCGCTCCTCGCGGACTGGCACGACCAGGGCATCCACAACACCCTCAACATCCACCCGACCATCTCCGGCAGCGACCCGGAGTTCGCGCAGGCGCAGGCCACGGCGAAGGGCAAGCTGACGAAGGGCAGCGGGGACAACTGGCTCTTCGACTGGTCGGACCCGGACCAGCTGCAGGCCTACCTCGACCTGCACGACTCGATCCAGCAGGACGGTGTCGACATGTGGTGGCTGGACTGGTGCTGCAGCGAGAACTCGAAGTACTCCGCCAACGGCGTCACCCCGGACGCGTTCATCAACCAGCAGTACGCGCAGTACACGGACGCGGCGCTGGGCGGGCGCGGCCTGGCGTTCTCGCGGGCGTACGGCTCGTTGACGGCGGGCGGCTACGGCAACCCGCAGGCGGTGCCGACCGGGCCGTGGGCGGACAAGCGGACGACGCTGCACTTCACCGGCGACACGACCTCGAGCTGGGCCATGCTCGAGGCAGAGGTCGGGTACACCCCGGGTGAGTCCGCGGCGACCGGCCTCGCGGCGATCAGCCACGACATCGGCGGGCACAACGGCGCCCAGTACGGCATCGAGGGGGCGGAGCCCGGCACGACGCAGCTGCCGGCGGACCTCTACGCCCGATGGGTGCAGCTCGGCACCTTCCAGCCGATCGACCGGCTGCACAGCAACCACAGCGACCGGCTGCCGTGGCAGTACCCGGCCGCGGCGAACGCGTCGGCGAAGCAGTTCCTGAACCTCCGCGAGGACCTCCTCCCGCTGACCTACACGCTCGCAGCGCAGGCGTCGGCGACGGGCACCCCGATCCTGCAGCCGCTCTACCTGCAGTACCCGAGCGCGCAGGAGTCGTACGCGCACGCCGGCCAGGAGTACCTGTACGGCAAGGACGTCCTCGTGGCACCGGTCACCACCGCCGGGACGACTGCTTCGACCTCGGTCTGGTTCCCCGCCGGCAGCGACTGGACGGACTGGTTCACCGGGAAGACGTACCGCGGCGGCACGACCGCCTCGGTCACCACAGGGCTCGACGCCATGCCGGTGTTCGTCCGGAGCGGTGGCATCGTGCCGACGCGCACCCACCACGTGGCGAACGACGGGGCCGGTCCGCTCGACGCCGTCACGCTGACGGTCGCGAGCGGCGCGGACGGATCGTTCGACCTGTACGAGGACGCGGACGGCACGGCCCCGGCGGCAGGTGCCCGCGCCGCAGCCGCTGCCTCGGGTTCGGCCACCACGGCGGTCCGCTCCACGCAGCAGCGCACCGGCGGCACGCTGGCGATCGCCCCGGTCGTCGGTTCCTTCCCCGGGCAGGTGCAGGACCGGACGTGGACGGTCACCGTCACGAACGCGGACCGTCCCGCCACCGTGACCGTCGACGGGCGCCCGATCCCCGCGGCCGACTGGTCCTACGACCAGGCGACCCGCACCCTGACCGTCACCGTCGACCGTCGTGCCGTCACGCAGCGGACCACGGTGCAGTGGTCCACGGTCGCGGCAGCGACGCCCGCCCTCGGCGTCGGCCGTCCGACGGTCGCAGCGGGCGGCACGCAGACGGTGAACGGCAGCGGGTTCCCGGCGAACGCCTCGGTGGCGCTCGCCACCACGCCGGGCATCGGCGGCGCCACCGTCCGGACCGGTGCGGACGGGTCGTTCTCGGCCCGCCTCGCCGTCCCGGCCGGTGCGTCCGGTCGGGTCACGGTGACCGCCTCGGTCGGCGGCACGGTGCTCGCCCGCGCGGCCTTCACCGTCACGGCAGCTCCCAGCGGTGGCGCGTCCGGCGGACCGGGTGGCGGCGCTCCGGGTGGCCCGGGAGGCGCGGGGCCGGGTGGCGCTGGCGTCGTCCCGTCCGGTGCGGACGCGGCGGGCGCCGGGGGCGACCCCGGTGCCACCGGCGGCCAGCTCGCCTTCACGGGTGCCGACCTGCTCCCACTCGGTCTGGCGGCCGCGGCGCTCCTCGCCGTCGGCGGGACCCTGCTGGTGCGACGCCACCGCCGTCGAGTGCGCTGATCGGCGTCCGGGTGGGCCGGCTGGACCGGCTCACCCTGACGCCCGGTCCTCCGGCGGGACCCGGCGCGCACGCTCGTGCCGCCGAGGCCGCGGCTGATGAGAAGGCGCGGAGCAACCGGTCAGGCGAGCCTCGCTCGCAGTAGTCCTGGTCCATGGACCCCCAGGACCTCGTCCCCCTCGGCACCCGGCCGCGCCGCTACCGCGTGCGACTGGTCGCGATGGCGTCGGCCGGGGTGGTCGTCGCCGCCCTGACCGCCGTGACGATCGGGCCTCGATGGGCGGCTTCGGTCGGATGGGCCGTCGCCTGTGCCGTCTACGTGGCGACGGCGGCCCCGCTCCTCCGGGCCGACGCGGAGCGCACCGCACGGACCGCGGTGCGCGAGGATCCGCGCCGGACGGTCTCGGACCTCCTGCTCGTCGGGGCCGCCGGTGCGAGCGTGATCGCCCTGTTCGTCGACCTCGTCGGGGCGAAGTCGCTGCACGGCGCGAGCCAGGACCTCGTCGCCGCGCTCGGGGTCGTCAGCGTGCTGCTGTCGTGGTTGCTCGTGCAGACGCTCTTCACGCTGCGATACGCCGAGCTGTACTACAGCGGCACCCCGGGTGGGATCGACTTCAACCAGCCGGAGCGGCCGACCTACTCCGACTTCGCCTACTTCGCGGTGACGGTCGGCATGACCTACCAGGTGTCCGACACGACCATCGGTGCGAGCAGCATCCGGGCGACGACCCTCCGGCACGCGCTGCTGTCGTACTTCTTCGGCACGCTCGTCATCGCGAGCGTGGTGAACCTCGTCGCCGGGCTCTAGCGCCGTCCGGCTCGCACCCCCGCGGCACGGCGCGGCTGGCGCCCCCTACGGCCGGTGGTCGCGCGGCGGCGCGTCGAGCGGCCGCTGCGTCGGGAACTGCTGGCCGCGGGACGCACCGACGACCGCGGCGACCGCGCGGAACACCGCGATCGCGGCCGTCGTCGCCCAGTGCCGGCGTCGGGGGTCGGTGAAGCCGTCGTCACCGTACGGCCGGTCGTCCTCGGGATGCTGCACGGTCACTCCGTCCGTCGACGCGGGAGCCGTCCGTCCGACGTCCCCCGGAGCCGATCCTACGGTGGCGCTCGCCGAAGCCCACGGGAGGCGTGTCGCAGGCCGGCACCGCGCCTCGGGTCCGCCACCGGTGTCAGTCCACTGCGCTCCGCCGCTCCAACCCCGCGAGGTACGCGGCCAGCACGCGCGGACCGTCGAGGGGCCCGGCGTCCGCCGTGCGGTAGAGCAGGAGGGCGTCCAGGAGTCCGACGAGGTCGACCGCAACCTGCTCGGGGCGGACGACCCCGATCGCGTCGAGGATCCCGTGCGCCGTGTCCACCAACGCCGCCCGGACCGGGTCCGCAGCGGTCAGCGAGGCCCGTAGGTCGTCATCACCGCGCAGTTCGAGGAGCAGGGCGGACCGGGCCGTCTGCGCATCCGTCCGGAGGGCGATCCGGTCCAGGAACGACGCAGCGACGGCGACCGCGTCGGCGTCCGCCTCGACGGGCGGGAGCACCAGCTCGCGCAGGTCCTCGGCGAGCTGGTCGGTGATGCGCGTCACGACCAGACGGATGAGCTCGCGGCGGGTCCGGGCGTAGTACGACGTCGAACCGACCGGGAGGGCCGCCTCGCCGTCGACGGCGCGGTGCGTCAGCGCCCGCATGCCGTCCCGCGCGATCAACCGGACACCCGCGTCCGCCACGTCCTCGCGCCGTCCCATCGGCCTCATGGTAGTAGTCTCTACACCTGTAGAGGAACGGGGACGGGATGCGCGCAGCAGTGGTGGGCGGCGGGATGTCCGGGGCGGCCATCGCCCGGGCGTTGACGTCGAGGGGGTGCTCGGTGACGCAGCTGTCGCGCTCGACCGGGTTCGACGTCCTGCGGGACGACGCCGCGGCGGCACTCGCCGATGCGGACGTGGTCGTGGAGGCGACGGGCCGGTTCACGACGAGCCGCCGCCGGGCCGTTGCGTTCTTCGAGGGGTCCACGCGCGCGGTGAGCGCCGCTGCGGCCCAGGTCGGCGCACACCACGTCCTGCTCTCGATCGTGGGGTGCACGTTGCCCGAGGTGCAGGGCTACGGCTACTTCGCCGGCAAGACCGCGCAGGAGGCGCTCGCCCGCGCGTCGAGTCCACGCCTCACCGTCGTGCGGTCGACCCAGTGGCACGAGTTCGCGCAGCAGAACGTCGACCGGCTCCGGATCGGGCCGTTCGCCCTCGTCCCCGGGATGACGATCGCGCCCGTGGCGCTCGACGCCGTGGCGGACACCATCGCCGCGGTGGCCCTCGGTGATCGCTCGGAGCCCGTGGTCGAGGTCGCCGGGCCGGGGACGACCTCGCTGTGGGACATGACGCGGGCCCTCTCCCCCGCCGGCGTCACCCCCGTGCCGGTACCCGTGCCCGGTCGCACGGGGCGCGCGTTCCGCGGCGGTGCGCTGCTGCCGAGCGCGGAGGCCGAGGTGGTCGGCCCGGGGTTCTCGGCGTGGCTCGCCGACCGGACGAGCGACCGGAGGGCCTGATCACCCCGAGGCTCGGGAAGGGCCCGACGGCCGGAGGGACGGCGGTCACCCGCCGCCGGAGACCGTGGCGCGGTAGCGCTCGGCGAGCGTCGCGAACGCGGCGGCGAGCTCGGGCGGACCGACGACCTCCATCCGGGCATCGAACCGGCCGTACGAGGCCGCGAGCGAGCCCCACGACCACGACCCGGCCTCGAGCGCGCACCGGTCCTCGCCGACCGCGGTGACCGTCCCGTCCCCGGCGAACGGCAGGACGTCCTGCACGGGGAGGTCGAGGACGACGGTCCCCCGGCACGGCCACTCGTCCACGTCGGAGCCCTTGAACCGCGCCGAGACGAAGGCGTCGACGTCCCCGCCGGGCACGGCGCGCGGCGTGAACCGGGGGCCGTTCGGCGTCCGCGGCCGGATCCGCTCGACGCCGTAGAGCCGCCAGTCCGCACGGTCGAGGTCCCACCCGAGCAGGTACCACCGGCCGTGCGACACGACGAGGCGCACGGGTTCGGTGCGTCGCGGCAGCGCGAGCGGCACCTCGTCCTCCGTGGCGCCCCGGCGGAGGAGGTCGAACCGGAGGACCTCCCGTGCACGCACGGCCTCGGCGAGCGCGGTCAGCACGTCGATCCGGACGTCCTGCCTCGGTGCGTCACCGGGACGACCGACCGTGGTCACCTCGAGGGCGTCGAGGCGGTGTCGGAGCCGGGACGGCATCACCTGCCGGACGGTGGCGAGCGCGCGCACCGCGGCGTCGGCGAGCTCCGCGCCGGCGGCCGGCGCGGAGCGGAGAGCGACGGCGATCGCGACCGCCTGGTCGTCGTCGAAGAGCAGCGGCGGCAGCTCACTGCCCGCGTCGAGCCGGTACCCGCCGTCCGGGCCCATCGTGGCGCGGATGCTGTAGCCCATCCCGCGGAGCCGTTCGACGTCGCGCCGCACGGTGCGGCCGGTGGTCCCGAGTCGTGCCGCCAGGACGGGGCCCGGCCAGTCGCGCCGGGTCTGCAGGAGCGAGAGGAGGTCGAGCAACCGTGCGGTCGTCGTCATGTGGCGAGCCTACGTCGAGTGGAGGACACGAACCGTCCTACTCGGCTGCGAGAGTCGCCGCAGCGGGTCATCCGGACCCGGACACCACCGCCAGCACCAAGGAGCAGCGATGACCATCCAGACCACCACGCACCTCAACTTCCGTGGCGACGCCCGTGCGGCGCTCGAGTTCTACCGTTCCGTCTTCGGCGGGCAGCTCGTCGTGAACACCTACGCGGACTTCGGGATGCCGGCCGAGGTGCCCGGCTCGGACAGGGTCGTGTTCGGCCTCGTCACCGCGGAGAACGGCTTCCGCATCATGGGCTACGACGTCCCCGGCGAGACCGAGGGGCCGGTCGTCGGTGGCGGCTCGACCCGGCGCGAGCACGGCACGACGATCACCGACCAGGCGCTGTTCGTGTCGATCGGGTCCGAGAGCCTGGCGGAGCTCCAGGGCCACTGGGACGCGCTCGCCGTCGACGCCGAGGTGGTCGAACCGTTGGCCGCCTCCGCGTGGAGCGCCGGCTTCGGCATGCTCACCGACCGGTTCGGCGTCACCTGGAGCGTCAGCGTCACGCCCTGACCTCGCCGTGGCGCGGTCCTGACCGCGGTGCGGTCCTGTCCGCAGCGACCCGCCGTGGTGCGGGCCCGACCCGTCGGGCCCGCACCACGTCCCCGGACCGCGTCACCTCACGGCTGGTCGTGACCGCCGTCACCCGCACGGCCACGGAGTCGATCAGGGCGCCGGCCGGGATGCTGCCCATCCGCTCGGTCTTCAGCGTCCGCTCCCTCAGGGAGGTGCCGTCGGTCCGGTCGACGACGATCTCCCGCCGCTCCTCGCCCGTCCCCGCGGGACATCGCCCGCGCTGCCCGACGTCGTGCACGCCAGTGCCGGTGCAGCAGGTTCGACGCGATGCCGAACAACCACGGCAACGGGTCCTGCCGGTCCGGGTCGAAGGAGTCCCAGCGGACGAGTGCCGTCACGAACGTCTCGCCGACGATGTCCTCGGCGCTCGACAGATCGGTGCGGCGTGCGAGGTAGAGCAGGATGCGGCGGCCGTGCTCATCGAACTGACGGCCGAGCTCGGCGGCCCCTGGCGGTGGCTGACTGGTGGTCACGATCGCTCTTGCCCGATCCCGGCGGGAGCGTTCCGTCTTCGTCTGGTGGTCAGCGTGTCGCGCCCTCGGCGAGCGCCTCGCGCACGGCGTCGTACCCCGGTGTCGGGTCGCCGTCGTCGAACAGCAGGTCGTGGCCCTGGTGCAGGCCGCCGCCCTCGTCCGTGTACCAGTCGTAGCGGTCGTCGACGCCCCACGTCGTGTACGAGACGCACGTCGCCGAGCGGAAGCACGTCCCGAGGACCGTGGCGTACTGCTCCGCCTGGGCGTCCTGCCCCTCGGCGTCGGTGACGTCGTTCTCGGAGATCCGCACGACGAGTCCGGCGTCCCCGAAGGTGGCGAGGGTCGACCGCAGGTCGTCGGCCGAGATCGCATCCGTGCCGAGGTCGTACACGTGGGCCTGCAGCCCGACGCCGTCGATGTGCCCGCCGCGCGCGTTCGTGTCCTGGACGAGCCGGAGCAGGGCGTCCTGCCGGGGGCCCGGCACGTCGGCGCCGTTCTCGTTGACGAACTGGCGCACGTCCGGGTCGGCGTCGTACACGGCCTCCGACACGACCACCGGGTAGTCCGGGCCGAACACGCGGTACCAGGTGTTCTGCTGCAGGTCGGTGCCCTGGTCGACGTCGAACGGTTCGTTGACGACGTCGAGGGAGTCGAGCCGGCCGCGGAAGTGCGTGACGACGGTGGTCAGGAAGTCGAGGAGGGCGTCGGCGCTGGCGCGACGTTCCGGCTCGGTCCGGCTCGGCAGGTCGCGCATCCAGCGGGGCATCGCCTCGGTGAAGGCGATGGTGTGCCCGTGCACCGCCATCCCCTTCCGCTCGGCCAGGGCGAGGAGGGCGTCGGCCTCCTCGAACCGGTACTCCCCCTGTCGTGGTGCGAGGGCCTGCGCCTTCATCGCGTTCTCCGGGGTGATCGCGCCGAAGTCGCCCACGAGGTGGCGCGCGTACTCGGTGTCCGACGCGAGTGGCCCGAGGGCGACCGCCGCGCCGATCCGGAAGTCCGGACGGGCGCGTGCGGCGAGCGCCTGCAGCCCGTCGTCGTCACGCTCGGCATCGGCGGCGACAGGACCCTCGGCGGTCAGTCGGGCGGCAGCGGGTGCGGTGGCGGTCAGCTCCCCGACCGTGAACGAGCCCTCCGCGCTCGACAGGCCGAGCCAGAGGTCGCCGGAGCCCAGGACGTCGCCGAGGGGCAGGGTGGCCACGGTGTCGTCGCCGCTGCGCACCGTGAGCCGGTCGCCGGCGCGGTGCAGGGAGATCGTCGCCTCGGGGTCGTCGAGGGTCACGTGGTCGTCGCGGACGGGCTGCGGGTCGGCGACGTCGAGGTTCGCCGTTTCGTCGGCGCCGTCGTCGTCGCCGTCGTCGTGGTCGGCCGCTCGCTCGCGGGCGTCCTGGTACACCGCGAGCTGCAGATCGTCGCCGCGGAGGGTGAGCCGGACGCCCGCCGGCTCGATCCGGAACTCGTCGGCGACGATCGGCGGCGTGTCGGACACGGCGAGGGTGGCGTCACCGTGCACGTCCGCGAAGGACACGCTGAGCGTGACGTCCCCGTCGACCGACAGGTGCGTGCCCGCGAGGTCCACGGGCGGGTCGTCCTGGCCGCCGCTGCCGTCCTGACGCACGATCCGCCGACCCGTCGATGCCACCCGCAGGGCGTCGCCGTCCCGGTCGACCCCGGGCACGTGGCGCCAGTCCTGTGCGACGAGGTCCACGACGACCGGGTGGTCCGGCACCTCGGCCGCGGTGCAGCCCGTGAGGCCGAGGAGGAGGCCGACGGTCACGGCGGTGACGGAGGTCATCGTGCGACGTCCCCTCGGGCTCGATGCCATGCGGCAACGCTACCGAGTCCCCCGACGACGGACGGCCCCCGGCAGCACACCGGGGGCCGTCGCTCCGCGCGCGCCCTACCGGGCGACGCCGTTCGAGTAGGTGGTCACGGTCTGCGGCTGCCCGGACACGGCGCCCGTCGCCGCGCTGCCCTGTCCGTCGACCACGTGGTCGATCGTCCCGGCGTTCGTGTTGAGCGCGACGGTGGTCATGTCGTGCAGCACCACACCCGGACGGTCCGGCACCTCGAACGACTGCGTCGCGTGCAGGCTCGGGTCCACGTTCGTGTAGATGTAGCTGCCGAGTCCCCAGGCCTCGTGCGTCCGCACCGAGTCGGCGACCTTGTACGCCGCCCACCCGTTCAGAGCGCCGTGGCGCCATGCCGCCTGGTCCGGTGCGTCGTACGGCAGCTCGTTCTGGAAGAACACCGTCCGGCCGCGCTCGCCGTTCCACACCACGTTGTACTGCTGGTAGTGCTCGACGAACAGGCCGGTCGCGGTGACGTCGTCGCCGTTCACGACCACGCCGGTGGCGGCGGTGTTGACCGTCCAGCCGACCGAGCCCGCGACGCCGTGGTCGGCGCGCCAGGCCCAGATGTCGTCGAGGATCGTGTGGTCGCTGTTCACCTCGAGGCTGGTCGTCGCCTTGCCGACGTGCGGACCCCCGATGCGGAAGAAGACGTCCTGCAGCGCGGTCGGGTCGGCGGCACTCGCCACGTGCGGTCCGCCCTTGTCGTGCCCGGTCCCGATCCGGAGCAGCGTCGGCGAGTTCACGGGGCCGGCGTCGAAGGTCAGCCCGGCGATGTCGACGCCGCGGACGTCGGCGACCGTCATCGGCACGGCGCCGTCCTGCGCCGTGAGGGTCGCGAGGCCGAGCCCGAGGACGACCGTGGCCGCTCGCTTCACCGCGATGCTCTGCGCCACGTCGTACACGCCGGGTGTCATGAGCAGGTGCTTGCCCTGCGCCAGCGCGGAGTTGATCGTGGCGACCGAGTCACCGGGGTGTGCGACGAAGAAGGCGCTCAACGGGAGCGAGGTGCCCGGGGTGTGGCCCTTCGCCCAGCTCGTGCCGACCGAGTCCGTCTGCGCGCTCGGCACGAAGACGCGGTACTTGCCGGAGTCGTCGACGTACAGGTAGGGCTTCTCGCGCGAGACCGGCGTCGCCGTCAGGGTCGTGTACGGCGGCTGCGGGAACGACTGCGCGGGCGCGTTCAGGTCGCCCGAGAACACCTGGTTCCAGACGCCGTTCGACCACCCGGCGCCGAGGTCGGTGTTGCGGACGTAGAACTGCTGCTGGGAGCCGTTCAGCGCCCCGCCGTCGAGCTCCGAGTCCGCGACGAAGCCGCCGCTGGCGTAGTTCGGGCTCTCGCAGTACGGCATGAAGGTCGTGTAGTCCTGCACGTGCACGCGTCGCATCGGTGCGGCCTGGGACACCGCCCACATCTCGTTGCCGGTGTGGCACGCGTCCGCGGTCGGCACGACGTGGATCGTCAGGTTCGACACCGACCGCCAGAAGGTGTCGAGCGACCCGCTGCCGTTGCGGCCGGTGGCGGTGACCCCGCCGTTGATCGTGACACCGGAGGGGTCCTGTCCGAGACCGTCGACCTCGGTGGAGTAGCCGACCCGGACGTCGAGTGGGTTCGTCGCCGAGCCGTACGTGCCGGGCTTGAACAGCAGCGCGTACCGGGCGGTGCCCATCTCGTTGTCGACCTGCTGGTCGTAGACCGCGTCGATCTTCGCCTGCACGTCGGCCTGGGGCATGTCGGGCGAGAAGACGAGCACGTTCGGGCCGAGGTCCGACGTCGGTGGCGCGGGCGGCGCGGCCACGGCGGTCTGGGTGGTGCCGACGACGCCGAGTGCGGCGGCGCCGAGGACCGCCGCGATGCCGAGCACACGCCTGCCGGTCCGAGCCCGGTGCGTGGGCGATGGTGCTGAGGAGTTCACCGTGACCTGCTTCCTTGCAGATACGAGGCCGCCCGCGCGCGGCCGGGAGGACTGCGACGTCCTCGGGGCCTGGTCGGCGGCCGCCAGAGTTGGAGTGCGAGCAGCGTAGCCCCTGGCTGGCACGCCGCCGAGCGCTGGACGGAGAACGCGACGCGCACCCCTCGTGCCGGGTGCGCCGGGTGGCCTACCCTCGGCCCATGCGGATGCTCCTCACGTCGAACGGCATCACGAACGACGCCCTCCACGACGCCCTCGTCCGGCTGCTCGGCAAGCCCGTCAGCGAGTCCCGCGTCGTCGTGGTGATCGACGCGATCCTCCCCTTCCCCGGCGACAGCTCGACGCTGGTCGACCACCTCGACCGCATCCGCTCGATGGGCTGGTCGGAGTTCGACGTGGCCTCGCTCCTCGCCGGTCCCCCGGCACTCGTCGCATCGCGGCTGCGCGCGGCCGACGTGGTCCTCGGCTACGGCGGGAGCAACCTGTGGGCGGCGCACACCTGGCACGCGAGCGGTCTCGCGCCGGTGCTCGCCGAGCTCCTCGACGAGCGGGTGTACGTCGGGTGGAGTGCCGGCTCGATGGTGTTCGCCCGCGAGCTCGACCGGTGGGCGTCGGCCTTCGACGACCAGGAGGAACTCGACCTCTTCGGCCTCACGAGCGTCCCACCCGCCGTCCCCCTCTTCGACTGGTTCTTCGCCGGTCACCTCGGCGCCGACTGGATGCCCGCCGACGCCGAGGACCGCTTCGCTCGGGGCGCCGCACGGTCCGGGCAGGAGGTGTGGTTCGTCGACGACGACTGCGCGCTGCTCGTCCGCGACCCGGCGTCCGAGCCGGTCGTCGTCGGCGGCGGCCACTGGCGGCGCTTCGGCGCCGACGGCGCCCTCCTCGCTGCCGGATGACGGTCTGGAGGCGCGTGGCGGGCCCGCCACGCGCCTCCAGACCGTCGACGGTCACGTGCGCGGACAGAAGCCGCAAGTCGATGCGGGTTCCCGCTCGGGTGGTGCCGCGGCCCTGCGCTGGCGGGCTTCCCCGGCGAGGCTTGCTCCAGGAGACAGGAGCACCCCGTGACACCGCACCATCAGCACGCGCAGCGCCGCGCGAGCAGGAACAGGACCCTGCGCAGGTCCGTCCGCAACGTCGCACTGCTGCTCACCGCCGGTTCGACCGTCTACGCGATGTTGGCCTTCGTCGTCCCGCCGGTCGCCGGGAGCGAGAGCATCCCCGTGCCGTCGACCTCCACGTCGCCGTCGCGCCGGCCGCTCCCGACCGCCACCGCCACACCGACGCCGACACCGACACCCGCCCCTGCCCCGCGGCAGCCGGCGCCGGTCACCGGACCGGCAGCGGCGTTCTTCGAGGACTTCGACACCCCCGCGTCCAGCGGCGGGCCCTTCGCGTCGACCTACGCGCAGGCGTGGCAGCCCTACGTGGACGGCACCGGCGGCAAGTACTTCTCCGGACCGCTGGTCAGCGCGCACGACGGCGTCATGGACGTCGCGATGAACGGGACGCAGGGCGCCGCGGGCGTGTTCGGCCCGGCAGAGACGGCCTGGGCACGGACCGGCGGCACGTTCAGCATCCGCGTCCGCGTGACCGGCGGCGAGGGCAACGGCACCGCGATCATGCTCTGGCCGACGTCGAACGACGCCGACGAGGGCGAGCTGGACTTCCCGGAGGGGTCGTTCTCCGCCCGCCCCGAGGTGTTCCACCACTCGATGACGCCCGGGTCGGCGTCCTCGGCGCAGCACGTGAAGACGCAGGCGTCCTGGTACGAGTGGCACACGTACACGACCGTGTGGGTCCCCGGGAAGTCGGTGAGCTACTACCTCGACGGCGCGCTGCTCCAGACCTTCACCACCGACGTGCCGACGACGCCGCACCGGTACACGTTCCAGATCGGCAACACGGGCAAGCCGGGGCACGTCCTCATCGACTGGGTGTCGATCAACCCGTGAGACGCGGTGGGCGGCGTGGCGGTGTTGCCGACCTGCGACCGCGCACGGGAGTTGTCCCCACCTGACCGGAGGGACTGCCGGGTACATGCGGGGACACCAGGTCGCGAGGCTCGAGGGACCACTACACCGGCTGCAGCACGGGCAGCGTGGCGAGGACGTCGAGGCCCTCGTCGGCCAGGCACACGCCGCGACGAAGGAGGCCCTGGTCGAGTTGCGGGCACCGGCGCGCGGCATCCACCCGCCCGTCCTGGACGCCGGCCTGGACGCAGCACTCGCCTCCGCCTGCGCCCGCGCGCCGTTCCCGGTGCAGCTCCGCACCGACCTGCCGGTCCGCCCCACGCCCGTGGTCGAGGGCGTCGCGTACTTCGGGGTGCTCGAACTGCTGACGAACGTGTCGAAGCACGCCCGCGCGACGTCCGCCGTGGTCGACGTCGCGATCCGCGGCGGGGACCTCGTCGCCACCGTCGAGGACGACGGCGTCGGCGGAGCCCACGTCGCGCTCGCCGGGGTCGACGGCCACGGCACCGGGCTGTCCGGGCTGCTCGAACGCCTCCGTGCGGTCGACGGCTCGCTGCACGTCGACAGCCCGGCCGGCGGACCGACCACGATCCAGCTGGTCGTACTGACGGGCGCCGCCACATGAGGGTCGTGATCGCGGACGACAACACGATCGTCCGCGAAGGACTCGCCTCGCTCCTGCGGGGGCGGGGGGCACGACGTCGTCGCGACCGTCGGCGACGGCGACGGCGACGGCGTGCTCCCCGCCCTCGACGCGACCCCCGAGGGGGTGCAGACCGCCGTCCGGGTCAAGGCGGCGCACCCCGACGTCGGCGTGCTGCTGTTCTCGCAGTACGCCGAGGTGCAGTGGGCGCGCACGCTCCTCGACGTGGCGACGGTCGGCGTCGGGTACCTGCTGAAGGACCGCGTCGCCGAGGTCTCGACCTTCATCGAGTCGCTCCAGCAGGTGGCTGCGGGCAACGTCGTCCTCGATCCCGAGGTCGCCGCCGCGCTCGTGCAGGCGCCCCGTCCGATCCGCGACCGGCTCGACACCCTGACCGCACGGGAGTCGGAGGTCCTGCGGCTCATGGCCGAGGGCCGGTCGAACGGGGCGATCGCGGATGCGCTGTTCCTGTCCGGCGGCACCGTCGAGAAGCACGTCAGGGCGGTGTTCGCGAAGCTCGGGCTCGAGGCGGCGCCGAGCGACCACCGCCGGGTGCTCGCCGTGCTGCGCTTCCTCGCGGCGTGACCGGGTCGGGCCGCACCGGGTCCGTTCCGAGGGGCGCCTACAGGCGGTGGAGCGACGTCACGGGGACGACGTTCGGCCACTCCTCGCCGTCGAACTGCACCCACCGCAGCCCCGACGGCAGATCGGGCTCGTCGTCGTCGCGGACGACCACGCCCTCGAGCCCGACGAGGTACCCGGAGCCCTGCCCGTAGAACACCCGGTCACCGACGACCGGCACGACGATCGTGTCCTCCGGGAAGGCCTCCGAGTCGAGGCCGAACACCGTCGACACGGCCGTCACCAGCGCCTCGGCGGCCCGCCGCGCTGACGCGGCGCAGACGACCTCGACGGACGCGTCCGGAGCGGCGCCCGCGTCCGCGTGGACGACCACAGGGGCCGCCTGGCCCGCCTGGCCCGTTTGGGTGACCGTCGCGACGGGCGCCTTCGTCCCGTCCGCGACGTACCAGAGCCTGGTCGTCACCGCGGTCGTCGTCGCTGCCGGTGCATCTGGTCGCGGGCTCGCCCACCCCGTGCGCGACGACGAGGAGACGCTCGCCCGCCGGCCGGTCAGCACTCCTCGGAGCCGGCGACCGAACGGCTCAGCGCCGCGGAGCTGGGGCTGGTGGTCGTGCATCGGGACGCCTCCGGGTCGGCTGCTCACAGCCTCGGGTGCGGCTGTCCCCGGACGGTACTGCGGGCGCCGCGGCGACCGCGACGGTCCCACGACGACTTTGCGGGAACCAGCAACGGGCCCGCGTGGTCCACGCAGACGACCGCATCGCTGCGACGTCGACGGCCTGCTGCTCAGCGATCACCGGCAGTCGACCGCGTCGCTGCCGCGGTGCCGTGCTTCCGGACGACGTGTCGGCGGCGGAGCGCGCCGACGACGATCGGCAGGACGGACACCAGGACGATCGCGATCATCAGTGCGTCGATGTTGTGGGCGACGAACGGGATCCCGCCGAGGAGCACGCCGACGACGGTGAGACCGCAGGCCCACGAGACCGCGCCGACGACGTTGCACAGCAGGAACCGTCGGTAGTGCATCTGCGCGGTCCCTGCGGCGAGGGGCACGTACGTCCGGACGACCGGGACGAACCGTCCGAGGACCAGGCTGAGTCCTCCCCACCTCGTGAAGAACGCCTCGGCTTCTTCGAGGCGGGCCGTGGTGAGGATTCGTGCGTCCTCCTTGAACAGGCGGCGTCCGTGGCGTTTCCCGATCCAGTACCCGACCTGGTCGCCAGCGACCGCGGCGACGGAAGCGACGGCCGCGACCTGCCACGGTGTGACCCCCAACGTGCTGCTGATGATCGCCGCGGTGACCAGGAGCGAGTCACCGGGCAGGAACGGGAACAGCACCCCGGACTCGATGAAGATCAGCAGCGCGACCCCGGCGAGGACGGACGGCCCGAAGGCGTGGAGTACCGAAGCCGCGTCGAACAGGTTCACGGCGAGGGGGACGGTGGAGAGCACGGGAGGTCCTTCCGGATGCGGGGTCGAGACGGGTGTGTGTCAGGCGGTCACGCGGCTGCGCTGCGCGGGTTCGTCGCCGCGGCGGAGGCGGATCACGAGGAAGCTGACGATCGCGGCGATGACGACGAGGAACACGGCGCTCGTGGTGATCGTGCCGATCCCCCGTCCGCCGTCCTGGCTCGGTGCGGACAGCAGGTCACCGGCGGAGGCTCCGAGCGGTCGGGTGAGGACGTAGGCGGTCCAGAAGCAGAGGACCGGGCCGCGTCGGCCGGTGAACCAGACAGCAGCGGTCAGGGCGATGGCGCCGGCGAAGAGCAGCAGGGACGGGAAGTACCCGAGGCCGGTCTGCTCGGCGATCAGATCGCCTCGTCCGTGACGCAGGTCCCGACGATGCTGATCAGCACCACGGTGATCCAGTGGAGCGGCGGCCGGTAGGCGCGGGACCGGAACTGCCGGACCAGGAACACCGCCTGTGCGACCGCCATGATCAGCGTCGTCACCGGCAGGCCGGGCCCGACGGTGTCGCTGATGAGGTCGGCGGCGGTCTCGCCGACGGTCGTTTTGGGGACCTTGACGACCCAGAACGACGCGGTCGGTCCTGGCACCTTGTTCAGACGTGAGCTGGCTGGCACAGGCGTGTGGGACATGGCGTCCTCCTCGTCGGACGGTCGGCGCGACCGGACTCCGAGCCGGGCGACGTGACGACGGTAGGGACCGCGGCACAAGAACCCGCCAAGAAACGATCCGGTACCCCCCCCTCCAGCCGGAGTCGTCAGCGATCGACCACGTCCGGACGGACCGTGACCGGCGCCAGCCACCGCGTGAGGGAGACTGCAGTGCACGCCCCGGCGGCGGTGATCGCAGCGAGGACGACGATCTGGAACCGACCGGCGTCCAGCGGCGACAGGCCGCCGAACACCGCTCCCACGAAGGCTCCGGGCAGCGTGACCAGCCCGGTCGTCTTGGTCTGGTCCACCGTCGGGACGAGCGCTGCACTCACCGCCTGTCGGACGAGCCGCTCGGTCGCCCGGCGGGGCGTCGCCCCGAGCGCGAGCCACCCCTCGACCTCGTCCCACCGGTCCGAGACGAGCTCGCGGAACCGTCGACCGCTGATCGTCGCGATCGTCATCGCGTTGCCGATCACGATGCCGCCGACCGCGAGGGCGTACCGCGGACTGAACTCGATCGCCCCGGTACCGAAGACGATGCACCCGGTGACGACGCTGCCGGCGCCCATCGACGCCGCGACCGGCAACCCCGTCGCACGGACCCCGCCCAGCCGACGAGCCGCGGTCAGGACCGCCACGGAGAACATCACGAGGAGCGCGGCGCTGATGAGGACCGGTGACCGGATGATCCCGCTGAGGACGAGGCTGATCACGGCGAGCTGCGCAGCGCCCCGCAGGATCGCCAGCGCAGGGGCCCAGGGTGCGTCTGCGCGGGCGAGGAGCAGGACCGCGGAAGCAACGCCGACGAGCAGGGCGACGCCGAGGACGGCGTGCGACAACTGGTCAGTCACGCACGTTCCGCATCGCCACGGTCTGCACTGTATGCCACGCGCCGCACCGACATCGGTCTTCGTGGTTTCTTGGAGACCACGTCCTGGACTGACGAGGTGACCACTCCCCAGGCGTCTCGACCGCTGCCGATCTCCGCCCGCCCGCCACGCTGGCGAGTCCCCGTCGAACGCGCAGTGGTCGTCGTCGGCCTCCTCGCGGTGCTCGGCTTCGTGGTCCGCTCGGTCCCGGTCGACGCCGGACTGGCCCGGAGCCTCGACGCCCTGCACGTCGGTGCGCTCGGAACGGTCTGCTCCGCCGTGTACACCGTGCTCGAACCACTGCCGGCGATCCTGCTGACGGTGGCCCTCACCGGCGTCGTCTGGGCGCGGACACGACAGGTGCGCATCGCGGCGGCCTTCGCAGGTGTGGTGGCGGTGACGTGGATCCCGTCCGCTGCCCTCAAGGCCCTCGTCGGACGTCCGCGCCCCGACAGCACGGTGCTGCCACACCCGTTCACCCCCGCGCAGCCCGACGCATCGTTCCCGAGCGGACACGTCGTCTTCGTGACGGCGCTGCTCATCGCGCTGCTCATGCTCGTCGCCGACCGGCGCCGCCGTCTCCTGGCGGCGGTGCTCGGTTCGATGGGCGTCCTGGCGGTCGCGACCGCGCTCTGCATCGACGGTGTGCACTGGCCGGCGGACGTGGCCGCCTCGGTCCTCTGGTCGGTGGCCGTCGCCCCCGCCGCTCGACTGCTCTGGACGGACGCGGTCCTGCGCCGGGTGCTCCAGCGCCTGGAGCAGACTGGTCGGCACCGCACGGACCCGAGCCGTCGGCGACACGGAGAGGACTCGTGATGCAGCTCTGGGAACGGTGGCGCTCGGCCGCCACCGAGGGCGTCGCCGACCACGACCCGGACCGACGCGCGTACCGGCGCTCGGCCCTGCGGATCGGACTGCGCGTCGCGATCGTGTCGGCGGCACTGGTGTTCGCCGTGATCGTTTTGGCCGTCGCCTACGTGGTGTGGCAGCTGACGCCGGCGCAGCAGCTCGAACGGCACGGCCCGGAGGACGTCCAGATCTCCCTCGACACGGTGGACCTGCTCGTCGCCGTGCTCGTGGTGGGCGGCGTCGCCGTCGTCCTCGCCGGCGTCGCGACCTGGCTGATCGCCGGTCGCGCGGTCCGCCCCCTCGCCGAGGCCTACCGGTCACAGCGGACGTTCGTCGCCGATGCAGGTCACGAACTCCGGACGCCCCTGACGGTGCTGAGTGCTCGGGTCCAACAGCTGCAGGCGATGCTCCCGGTGCCCTCGCGGGAGCGCGTCGTCGCTGATGCCCTCCGCGACGACGTCCAGGCGATGGTCGACGTGGTCGAGGACCTCCTCGCGACGGCGGCCGGACGCGGTGACGACCGCGCGGAAGCAGCCCTCGACGACGCGCTGACCGCGGTCGCGGCCGACCTCGCCGTCCTCGCCCGCGACCGGGGCCTACACCTCGTCGTGGCACCAGGCGACGCGCTGGTCCGGGTGAGCCCGACCCAGTTGCGACGGTGCCTCGTGGCACTCGTCGACAACGCGATCGGACACAGTCCCGCCGGTGGCGCCGTGTCCGTGGAGAACGAACCCGTCGGGGACCGCGTCGTCATCCGCGTGCGGGACGAAGGGACGGGCATCACCGGCATCGCTCCCCGTCGGGTCTTCGACCGCTTCGCGCACGGCACCCCCTCCGCCACCGGGGAACCGACGCGGACGAGCAACGGGATCGGTCTGGCCCTGGTCCGGGACATCGCGGTCCGCGCTGGTGGCGACGTCGTCGTGGAGCGCACCGGACGGACCGGGACGGTGTTCGCCCTCACCTTGCCGATCGTCCGCGTCGGATCGCCGCACGGACGGCAGTGGGCCGGACGGAGGGCACGGACGTGACCGCCCGCGCTCGGGTCCTCGTCGTCGAGGACGACCCGCGGCTCGGACCGATCGTCCGCGACGTCCTGTCCGCGTCGTGGGACGTCGAACTCGTCACCACCCGTGTCGAGGCACTCGAGGCGGTCCTGCACCGGCTCTTCGACGCGCTGGTCGTCGACAGACGGCTGCCGGACGGCGACGGCCTGGACGTCGTCCGAGAGCTCCGCCGGTTCCGGGTGGGCACACCTGTGCTGATGCTGACGGCGCTCGCCGAGGTGCACGACCGGGTGTCCGGTCTCGACGCCGGCGCGAACGACTACCTGGTCAAGCCGTTCGACTTCGACGAGCTGAACGCTCGGCTCCGCGTCCTGACGCGCGACGTCGACGCCCTCGGCCGCGTCGTCGAGATCGGGGGATGGTCGTTCCACCCGGAGGACCAGACCGTCCACTCCCCGTACAGCGGCCGCGTCGCACTGACCGACCGCGAGTCCGCGCTGCTCGCGGTCCTCGCCGCCGAACCCGACCGTGTGTTCAGCCGTGAGCAGTTGTTGTCCACGGTGTTCGAACGCGGCGAGCAACTCGGGACGGTCGACACCTACGTGCACTACATCCGGCGCAAGACCGAACGCGACCTGATCGCGACCGTCCGCGGACGCGGGTACCGGCTCGGGACGCCGGCCTGACCGGGTGCGGCTCGGCCAGCGCGACGACGGACTCCTGCCGTCTTGGTCGTTCCTGAGCGTCGTCGTCGGATGCTGTCTCCATGCGGTACGCACGGTGGACACGGGAGCGGTGGTTCGACCTCGTCTTCCTGGTCGGCTTCGCGCTCAAGGCGATCGACGGGATCGTCGAGCTCGCCGCCGGGATCCCGCTGCTCGTCCTCCGGCCCGCACAGGTCGAAGCAGCTGCGCGGGTGGTCACCGCCGGTGAGCTGCAGGAGGATCCCGACGACCTCCTCGCGCACCTGATCAGGCACGGTGTCGCGAGCCTGAGCGCCGACGCGACGCTGTTCGCCGCCGCGTACCTGATCGTGCACGGGCTGGTGAAGCTCGGCATCGTCGCCGCGATCTTCCGCGGCTCCCGCCGCCTCTACCCGTGGGCGATCGTGGCGCTCGGCGGGTTCGTCGTCTGGCAGGCCGCCGAGTTCGTCCTGCACCCCGGCGTCGGACTGGCGCTGCTCACACTGTTCGACACGGTGATCGTCCTGCTCGCCGTCCGGGAGTGGCGGCACCACCGGAGCCTCGGCGATGCCGTCCGCAGCGTGTCCGCCAGACTGGAGGCGTGACGACGACTCCGCAGCCGCCCGCACGACACCTCGCCCCGCTCTACCTCGCCGGCTTCACCACCGCCTTCGGCGCCCACGGCGTCGCCAGTGTCCTCGGCGCCGAGACCGACGACATCGGCCTGAGCCTCCTCGGCCTCGGCGCCGTCCTGGCGCTCTACGACATCGCCGAGGTGATCCTGAAGCCACTGTTCGGAGCACTCAGCGACCGCATCGGCGCGAAACCGGTCGTCATCGGCGGCCTCGTCGCGTTCGTCGCCGCGTCCCTGCTGGCGGTCGTCGTCCCCACCGTCCTCGTCCTGGCCCTCGCCCGCCTCGGCCAGGGCGCAGCCGCGTCCGCGTTCAGCCCCGCGTCGTCGGCGGCGGTCGCGCGGATCGCCGGGAAGCAGCGGCTCGGCCGGTACTTCGGCCGGTACGGGGCGTGGAAGAGCCTCGGCTACGTCCTCGGCCCGCTCCTCGGGATCGTCCTCGTCCAGAGCTCCGACATCCGGGCGCTGTACCTCGCCCTCGCGCTCCTCGCCGCCGTCGCGGCGGTGTGGGCCGGGGTGTCGATGCCGGCGCTGCCCGTGCAGCCGCGCCCTCGGTACACCGTCGTCGACCTCGTCCGCCAGACCACCGACCGGGACTTCCTGCTCCCGACGCTGCTCCTGGCGTCGAGCACGGCGGTCCTCGGCGTCGCCGTCGGCTTCCTGCCGCTGCTCGCGACCCGGCTCGACCTCCCCGCGATCGTCGGTGCCGCTGCCATCGCCGTGCTCGCACTCGTCTCGACGGTCGTCCAGCCGCGGGTCGGTCGGCTCCGCGACGCCGGCCGGGTCGACACCCGGACCGGCAGCGCAGCCGGCCTCGTCGTCGCGGCCGTCGCACTGGTCGTCCTCGCGGTCGCTCCGACCGTGGTCACGCTGTTCGTCGCGGCCCTGGCGTTCGGCGTGATGATCGGCGTCACCACTCCGCTCGCGTTCGCCCACCTGGCGGCCGTGACGCCGGAGGAACGGATGGGTCGCACGATGGGCAACGCCGAGCTCGGACGGGAGGCCGGGGATGCCGGCGGCCCGCTCCTCGTGGGCGCGCTCGCCGCCGCCTGGACGCTCCCGGCGGCGCTCGGGGTCCTCGCCGCGACGACCGCGGGCGCCGCGCTCGTCAGCTGGGCAGGTCTCGGTCGGGGACGCAGCGAGACCAGCCGGTCGCGGGTCGAGGAGCCGTGACGCGTCGGACGGGAGGCGCGGGGCCCGGCCGCCACGCGCCTCCCGTCCGACGTCTGGTGGCGCCGGTGCGCTGTGCGGCGTCACGACGACGCCTCGCCGACGCGCGTCGGTCGGCAGGCGACCGAGGTGGTCAGGGCCTGCGGAGCGTGTCGCTCGGGTACTCGCCGTACCGGGCCGCGTAGGTGGCGGAGAACCTGCCCGGGTGCGCGAAGCCCCAGTACCGCGCCACCTCGGCGACGTTCGTGGTCGTCGGGTCGGCGTGCAGCAGTTCGGTGCGGATGCGGTCGAGCCGCACCTGACGGATGTACGCGTTCGGGGACATGCCGAGCACCCGGCCGAACGCGGTCTGGAGCGCCCGGAGGCTCAGGTTGGCGAGGGTCGCGAGGTCGGTGCTCGTGATGGGCAGGTGCGCGTGCTCGTGGACGTACTCGGCGACGTGCTTCAGTCGGGCGTTCCCGGGCAGCAGCAGCGCCGCAGGCAGGTCCGCCGTCGCCTGCGGGTACAGCTCGAGCAACGACACGGCGGCCAGACGACCCATCTCGGCCTGCAGGAGCGGGGACGCGTCCCGGTCCATCGTCGTCGCGGAGACCAGGCGCACCGTCTGCCGCCACCGCCGCATGGCGTCGCCGTCAGGTCGGGCGTTGTGGTCGAAGTCGGTGCGGCTGACGACGAGGCCACGCTCGGCGGCGATCTCGTCGACCGCAGCACGGTTGACCTGCACGAGCCGCTGGTCGTAGTCCTCGAACGCGAACTCGAACGCCTCCCCCGGCCACATCTGCGGCCGTCCCGGTTCGAGGCGGATCTCCTCCCGGCCGACGTCGAGGACCCCGGTCCCGCGGGTGATCCACTGCACCACGAAGTCGTCGCCGGCGGGCATCTCACCGGTCAGGCGCCCGGCGAACTGGACCGCGCGGAGCGTCATCGTCGCGTCCCCGGCGGAGGCGTAGCGGTAGGAGAAGTCCGACTCGGTCGTGTCCGCTTCCCAGGCGATGCCGGCGTAGGCGGCCGCCAGGGTCTGACGCGCGTCGGCGATGTCGTCGCCGCGTTCGTCGATGCGGATCGGGGAGGGAGGCTGCTCGGTCATCGTGCTGAGCAGAAGCGTCACACATCGCCCCGGTCCGCCGGAACGCCTGTCCGCAATCCGCCGTCAGAACAGGGACGTGGAGTCGACGTCGTACACCGCGATCAGCATCGCCGCCGCCGTGCGGGCGCTGCGGGCCGGCTGCACCGAACCGTGGATGGCGGCCTCGACCTGCGCGCCCTGCAGCAACAGCGTCAGGGCCGGCGCGAGGTGCGCCGGCAGCGCCGCCAGGTCACAGAGCACCGCGATGTGCTGCTCGATCTGCCGGAGGTGGTCCTCGGCGAGCTGCCGGACCACCGGGTCGCGCCGACCGAGTTCCCCGTAGCCGTTGATGAACGCACAACCGCGGTACGAGGTCTCCGCAAAACAGTCCCCGAGGTACGTGAACACCGCCAGGAGGCGGTCCCGCGGGCTTTCGGTCGCCTGTTCAGCGGCGACGAGTCCGCCCATCCAGCCCTGGTGCCGGTTCCGCAGGGCGGCCACGAGCAGCTTCCGCTTCGACGGGAACACCGAACGGAGCGCTGCGGGCGTGACGTGGGCACCCTCGGCGATCCGGGCCATCGACACCGGCCCCACACCCTCGACCGTGAACAGGGCGTCCGCGGTCGCGACGATCGCCTCCTCGTCCGCGGAGCGGACGGGAGGGGCGGCGAGGAGCGCGGGAACAGTCATGAGAGGATAGGACGACAGGCGTCGTGCAGAGCCTAGGCGTCGTCCGCGCCGGTGACGCGGGCCGCGCCGGGGGCCACGTCGACGCAGGACGCGCCACCGAGCACGTCGTGGAGGCGCTGCAGGCGTCGCCACACGTCTTCGTGACGCGTGGTCAGCTCCGGAGGACGGAACGGGCGGAGCAGGACGCTCACGCGATGGCGAAGAAGTCGGCGTAGGACGGGTCCGCCGGCGTGGACACGCGGCTCGACGCATCGAGGCGGACGGCGACCATCCGGGCGATCTCGGCCGGGGAGTTCATGCCGCGCCGGTGCCACTCGCTGGCGTGGCGGCGGAGGACGTCGAGGTCGATCTGGTCACGCATCGGCGCGGTCCTGTTCTGCGATGAGGTCGAGGACGTCGATCGGCTGGGTCAGCGCGAGGTCGAGCGGCGCGGCGGCGGCGGTCATGCGGAGAGTCCGATGACGATCGCGGCGGACGCGGCGACGGTGACCGAGACGATCCCGGTCGCGGTGGCCGCCATCATCAGCGCACGCTGTCGGGCCTGTTCGCGGACCTCCGAGAGGGGGCTGCGCATCGAGGCCTGGCGAGCGCGGCGGGCGAGCGCGGTGTGCGCGGTCGAGGGGAGCACGGTGTCGGGGGCGGTGAACGTGGTCACGGTGCCCTCCATCTCTGAGCCGTTCCCGGCTCGGTCTGATCCGAGACGTTCGGATGAGATGACCATAGGGAGGAAACGGTTCACATCTCGAACGATCCGGAGAGGACAGCGAAACCTGGACAGCACCCCGAGCGGCAGTGCTCGCGCCGCGCCGGGTCAGGTGTGGTTCAGCCGGTCGCCCGACCACGTCAGGTCGTCGCCGCCGGTCACGGCGTGCGCCTCGAGACGGGGGTCGTCGAGCACGCGCGCGACCAGGTCTCGGCTGCCCGCGACGATCGTGGAGTCCCAGTCGATCTCGGTGGCGAGGACCCACGCGTGGTCCTCCGGCCAGAGCATCTGCGGGGTGTGACCGGCCGCCGGCCAGACGTCGACGTCGGCGGTTGCGAGCCAGTCCGGGGCGGCGAACAGCGCGAGGGAAGCGGTCATGAGGTGGAACGCACGACCCGGCCACTCGAAGGTCGGGCCCGCCAGCGCGTCCGCGACGGCGTCCTGCTGCCGCTGTCGCAGGAGCACCTGTTCCTGGACCTCCCGGATCTGCTCCTCGGTCGGCTCCCCGACGGAGAACGACCCCACCGCGGACCCGCCGTTGAGGTCGCCCCAGCCGTCCCACACTGCGGCGAGCAGGTCCGACGGGGTCGTCGTCGCTCGCCCGAGGTGCTCCGTGAGCGTCGCGAGGACCGATGCGTCGAGCTGCCCCTCCTCGGGCGGCCCGACCCTCCACCCGTCGTCGAACTCGACCGCCCGCGGCGGCTCCTGACCGGACAGGCGGACCCACTGCACGAGCGGATGCGCGATCCGACCGGTCCGAGCTGCCACGTCCGCCCACGTCCACGGACGATCCTCGACGATCGGGTGCCCGCCCCACCCGTCGGATGCGCTCAGGTCCACTCGGTAGCCGGGCAGGGGGTGCAGGATCCGGGCGTACGCCTCGAACCCCGCGCCGGCGACGCCGCCGACCGTCGCCCAGTCGCCGGCGCGAGCGCGCAGCCAGTCACCGCGACCGGTGTCCGAGACGAGCCCCACCGCTGCACAGTAGCGCGACCCGTCCGCAGTACGCTGCCACCGTGCTCCCTGCGACCGACGACGGACCCTTCTGGCACGGCACCACCGCGGACCTCCGGGCTGGCGACCTGCTCTCCCCCGGGTTCCGTTCCAACTACCGACCAGACGTCGTCATGCGGCACATCTACTTCACGGCGCTCCGGGACGGTGCCGGGCTCGCAGCTGAACTGGCCGCCGAGCTCGCGCCCGACGACCGTTCACCACGCGTCTACCTCGTCGAACCCACCGGCGAGTACGAGGACGACCCCAACGTCACCGACAAGAAGTTCCCCGGCAACCCCACCCGCTCGTACCGCAGCGCGAGTCCGCTCCGCGTCGTCGCCGAGGTCACCGACTGGACCAGGCTCACGCCCGAAGCACTCCAGCAGTGGCGGGAACGGCTGACGTCCCTGCCGCCCGGAGAGCGGGGCGAGATCATCAACTGACTGGTCGCCGCGCACAGCGACGTCGTCGCGGGGACCGGCCTACGTGAGCACCCTGAGGAGGCCGAGGCCGACGCCTGCCACCGCGAGGACCGCGGCGATGCCGGCGAGCGGTACCCAGGTGCCGTCCCGTCCCGCCCGGTGCCGGTCTGCGCCGAGTGCGCCGGCGACGACGACGATGGCGAGGCCGCCGAAGAACGTCAGACCCATGCTGCTGTACCAGCCGGCGTCAGAGCAGCCGTTCCGCGACGCGGTGTAGCAGGTCGCGTAGGAGCGGAGGTTCTGATCGAGGACGAGCAGGTCGGCGACCAGCCAGACGGCGACGCTGACGACGGTCAGCAGCCAGATGACGACGAGGTGCCACCGGGGCACCACGGCGTCGCGCAGCGGACGTGGAAGCCGTTCCGTCATGAGCCGTCCCCCTTCGTCTGGTCGTCAGGACTCCGCATCGTAGCCGGGGTCCGGCGGACGGCGACGATCACGCCGACGCGGACGCCGACGTCGACGTGGACGCGGGTGCAGTCAGCGGGTCCGGTGCCCGACGAGACCGGCCGGCGTCCGACACGACGGCGAGGCCTTCGCGCGCCCAGTACTCGAACCCGCCGATGAGTTCCCGGACGTCGGTGTAGCCCAGCTGGGTGAGGGCGAGCGCGGCACGGGTGCTGCCGTTGCACCCGGGCCCCCAGCAGTACACGACCACGGCCGCGTCGCGGTCCGGCACGATCCCGGGGACACGATCGGCGAGTTCAGCGGTCGGCACGTGCACCGCGCCGGGGATCCGTCCCTGCGCCCAAGCGACGGCGTTCCGGACGTCGAGCACGATCGGGGAGGTCCCCGCTGCTCGCGCCGCGGCGAGGTCGGAGGGGTCGGTCTCGTAGGCCAGCTTGGCGGCGAAGAAGTCCGCCGCGGTCAGTGTCGTCTGCACCCCTCGATCGAACCGCGTGACCCTGCCCCACGGGAAGACCGAACCAACGGCAGACGACCCGACCAGGAGCGGAACCGACGGTACATTCGTCCTCGTGCCGTCGAATCCACAGCCGGTCCTCGACCGAACCGACCACGACATCATCGCCGAGTTGCAGCGCGACGGGCGGACGAGCGTCGCGCAGCTCGCCCGTGCGGTCAACCTCTCCGCCAGCGCGACGGCCGAACGGGTCCGCCGTCTGACGGACAGCGGGGTGATCACGGGCTGGTCGATCACCGTCGACCCCGAAGCGCTCGGCTACACCGTCACGGCCTTCGTCCGACTCGCCTACCCGACGGGCAACTACAAGCCCTTCCACGACCTGGTCGCGGACATGCCCGAAGTGATCGAAGCGCACCACGTCACCGGTGCCGACTGCTTCATCATCAAGGTCCTCGCCCGGTCCATGCGCGACCTCGAACGGATCACTGGGCGCCTCGCGTCGCTCGGTGGCATCACGACGAACGTCGTCTACTCGAGTCCGGTCCCCGCCAGGCACGTCACCCCGGCCTAGACGGGTCTTCGTCGGGCCGGCGATCAGCGCGTGAGCCGTCACCGCGTTCGTGCGCCCATCGTCGATCTCCCAGTTCTTCATCGTCCAGCCAGCAATACGCACTGATCACGGCGGGGTGCGCCACGGACGCGGTCAACTGCAACTACCAGACACGCCCGTGGTGCTCGTCTGCCACCCGCTCATCACGGTCGGCGCGCTTGCATCGGGGACAAACTGGGCCAGAGTGCGTCGTCGGGAGCGACGGCTTGCATCATTCGTCAGTCTGAGCATCCTCGGCGGTGTGCTCGTGATCTTCTCCACAGCCGAGTTCGCCACACATCGGGCGTCCGGCGGACGTGTCGGCTGCGAGGGCAGCGGATCGCCTGTCGAACCGCGTGAGCTGGTCCTGCGCGGTTCCTTGCTGACGTGTGTCCTGGCGGATCAGACGAGCGTGAGTACCGGTGCGATGACAACCAGGTACACCAGCGCGAGCAGCAGGGTGTGGACGACGCAGAAACCCAGCGCCGTACGAAGCCTGCCCGGCTCCTCGAAGTGGCCGGTCAGCTTGCCCGCGAAGAACCGGGGGTGGAGCAGGTCCCAGCTGTTGAAGCGGATGTACCGGCCGAGGTAGATGCCGACCGACACCAGCAGCAGCACGACGAACGCGATGATCCACGAGTCCGGGAACGCGTACGGTTCTGCATTGTCGACGTGCACGATCAGCACGTAGGTGAGCTGCGCGAGGAGGACGTTGGCGAGGGTGTTGAACACACCAGACAGCGCGAGCGTGAGGACCAGGACGATGTCGAACCAGAGCGGCACCGGGTCAGATGCTCGACGGTGCGACAGGTTCAGTTCCGTCACCAGGTAGGCGGCGTTCGGCAGCAGCGCGAGCCAGAGCAGCCCGCCGATCACCACGACGGCGACGACCGTCACGCGGGACGGGGCGAGCGTCACGACCAGTACCAGGGCGACCAGCGTCGCGAGCAACACCACCGCGGGCGCGAGCGACAAGCCGACGTTCAGCACCATCGGCCGGTACACCCGCGTCCGGAACACCGGACTCCGGAGAAGCACCAACGTGAGGGCGTAGGCGTTCAGCAGCACGATGCCGGCCGCGATGAGCAGGATCCCGACCATGACGTCTCCCCTCACCGGCGGCACTGCACGCCGTCGACCATCGTTCGCTCCACAGTGGCAGCGCCCACCACAGAGCGCACTCGTCGGGAGCCAGGTCTGTCACGGTGCTCGGTCGTCCTCGATCCCGGCACCGATGCACGCCAGCGCGAGACCGCGACGGTCGCGAGTTGTCCACACGGCGACGACCGAGAGGACCGCGAGCAGGAACGCGACGAGCCCGGCCGCGGGAGCGTCGACCGCGAGCAGGACGCCCCACCCGCCCGACCCGAGCGCCCAGCGCACCGCCCGTTTCCCCACGTTGGGCACGGGAGCGGGTCGGAGTCGGACGACATGCTCTCCGAGCGTACGGCCGGAGGTGAGGACGATGCCGAGCTGCACCGCCGGCGCGACGAACGCAGCGACGGCGATCGACACCGCTCGACCGCGGTCGTCGGGGCTCCCGCCGGCGAGGGCCCACACGAGCGCGATCCCGACACTCACCCCGGCGGTGGTGAGCCAGGTCGCCAGCGCGTCCGCGAGCATGCCGAACAGGCGCCGGCCCGCGGTCACCGGCCGGGGCTGCTCTGCCGGCGCGTCGTCCCGAGGGCGGACGAGGAGTCCGACCACCGGAGCGAGGAGCGTGCCGAGGACGGCCCCGGAGGTGTTCGCGATGAGGTCGTCGACGTCGAACAGGCGGTAGGCGCACGGGTAGAGGAACCAGTCCCCGGTGAGCTGCGTGGTCTCGATGACCAGCGAGACCACGAGGCCCGCCACGAGTCCGACGACCAACCCGAGGATCGGCCGCCGCCGCGCGAACGCGGCCCGTACGAGCGCACCGAGTGGCACGAACAACAGCACGTTGAACACCACCTGCGCAGCCGCGGGGTTCGTCAGGACCGCGCGTGGTCCGCCGAGTCCGCCCTCCCGCGCGATGTCGCCGACGAATGCGAACGGGCGACCCTGCGGCACCATCACCGACCGACACATCGTCGTGACGTCGTCGGGCAGCGGGAGCAACGTGTACGTGACCAGCGCCAGCGCGTAGACGAGCGTGCCGAACGCCACCAGCGCGCGGCGCAGGCTGAGCCGGCCTCTGCGGTGGTACTCGCGTGCCGTCCACGGCACGAGCGCAGCCACCGCGAGCAGGACCCCGGCCGCGAACGCGATCACTCCCGGTACGACGTTCCCCATGATGAGAACGTAGCGATCAACACCAGCAAGTGATGAGAGGTGTGCCCCAACGCTTGACCAGAGGCTGACGGGAGCCGATCCCGCCTGCGCGGCGCGAGGATCGGACCACGTGCCTGCCCGTTCCGGATCGACTGTCGGACGCGATCAGTCGTACTCGCCCACGGAGTGTCGGAGGCGGTCGATCTGCGCTTCGAGGGCTTCGGAGCACTCCTGGTCGGTCGGAGGGTGCCCCAGATCACGTCCGAGGTCGCTGCGGAACCTGTCGGTCATGTGTCGCATGAGTGGGCCGGCAGCGCGAGGGTGGTCGACCGCGCCGAGGAAGGCTGCAGCGAGGTTCGCGAGGACGCCGATCATGATGCGGCGGTCAGCGACGGTGACGAGCTCGGGATGATCCATGACGGCGTGCCTCCTCTGATCCTGCGATACGGGTCGTGGTCGTTCTCGCCCGCTGATCGATCGACTCTCAGACGAGCACTTGTACTCGTCATGGGTCAGCGATCGTCCTGGTTGCGGAGACTCCACACACCGAGGTACAGCGACCAGGGCATGATCACGACCAGCGGCAACCACGAACCGATCCGGCCGGTGTTGATGATCAGGTTGAGGAGCCCCAGGACAAGCAGCAGCACGGCAGCGCTGGTGGGCCCTGCCGGGATCGAACCGACGACATCCACGGTGTAAACGTGGCGCTCTACCAGCTGAGCTAAAGGCCCTCACCTCGATTCTACGGGACCGCCGGGTACGCTGACCCATCGTGAACGGAGTCGGCCTGCTCGACGAAGCCGGGCGGCTGCGCCTCCTCGGCACCGGCATCGCGGGCGCCGCGTTCGCCGTCGTCCTCGCCGTCCTCCTCGTCTCGTCGTTCACCGGCGCCACCACGACGACCCTCGTCTCGGTCGGCATCCCGGCGGCGGCCGTCGGCGCTGCGGCCGGTGTCGTCCTGCAGCTCCGCTCCTGGCGGGCGGAGGGTGGGTACCGCCGCTCGGTGGAGGTCCGCGACTGGATCGTCGACGGCAACGTCCCGTCGAACGTGCCCGCCGCCGAGTGGATCCCGCTCGTCCAGGCGCAGGCCGACCACGAGGCAGCCGGCTGGGGCAAGATCGTCCTCTGCACCTTCTGGTCCGCGATGACGTGGTCCCTCCGCGACCAGAACGGCGCCGTCGTCTCGACGATGCTCCTCTGCTTCTGGGCTGCCTACGGTCTGTGGAGCGCAGCGTGGGTCATCCCGCGGGCGCGCGCCGCGCGCGCCCTGCTCCGCAACGGCGTCGCGACGGCCGGCTGAGCGGCCGCACCGCCGTCTGCCGTCCCGCCCACAGGTCTGGAGGCGCGGTGCGGGCCGGCACCGTGCCTCCAGACCGGTGGGTGGTCCCGTCCACGGCACGCCGTGACCCGCCCGCCAGCGGACGAACCGAGCGCGTGCACCGCACGCGGTGACTACGCTCGATCGCATGCAGAGTCGCACCCTCGGCCGTACCGGCCGCACCGTGTCCGTCGTCGGCCTCGGCACCTGGCAGTTCGGCGGGGACTGGGGTCCCGTCACCGACTCGGACGCGCACGCCGTGATGGACGCGTCCGCCGAGGCCGGCGTCACCCTCTTCGACACCGCCGACGTCTACGGGGACGGGCGGAGCGAGCAGCTCATCGGCTCGTGGCGCGCGACGAACCCCGACGTGCCGCTGACGGTCGCCACGAAGATGGGTCGTCGGGCGGAGCAGGTGCCGTCGAACTACGTGGCGGAGCACTTCCGCGAGTGGGTGGACCGGTCGCGGACCAACCTGCGGCAGGACACGCTCGACCTCGTGCAGCTGCACTGCCCGCCGACCGCCGTGTTCGAGGACGCCGCCGTCTACGACGCCCTCGACGCGCTCGTGCAGGACGGCTCGATCGCGGCGTACGGCATGAGCGTGGAGACCGCCGACCAGGCCCTGACCGCGATCGCGCGACCGGGGGTGGCGTCGGTGCAGATCATCCTGAACGCCTTCCGGTTGAAGCCGCTCGACCGGGTGTTGCCCGCCGCGCGCGAGGCCGGCGTCGGCATCCTCGCCCGCGTGCCCCTCGCGTCCGGGCTGCTGTCCGGCAAGTACACCGTGGACACCGCGTTCCCGGAGCAGGACCACCGCAACTACAACCGCCACGGCGAGGCCTTCGACCAGGGCGAGACCTTCAGCGGCGTCGACTTCGAGGACGGCGTGCAGGCGGCGCAGGCCTTCGCGGCGTCGCTGCCCGACGCCGTCTCGGTGCCGCAGGCAGCCCTCGCGTGGGTCGTCGCGCAGGACGGCGTCACAGCCGCGATCCCCGGCGCGCGGAACCCGCAGCAGGCCGTGTCGAACGCCGGGGCCGGGTCGCTGGCCGAGGTGCCGGGGCTCGACGAGACGGTGCACGAGCTCTACGACGAGTGGTTCCGCGCCGCGGTGCACGAGCGCTGGTGACCGGACCCGGGCCGGGCCACGTCCGCGCGCCGAGCCGCGACCGCGGGCCGGTTCCGGCGCGCAGTCGTGGTGGCCGACGCGCCGCAGCCGTCACCGCGACGGCCGCGGTCGTGCTCGTGCTGGTGACCGGTTGCGCCGTGCCGGGCGCGGGGACGTCGACGGCCGCTCCCCCGTGGGCGGCGCCGACCGACCTGACGGCGCGGGCCCAGGCCGCCGGGCTGCAGAACGTGTGGGGTGAACGGCTCGCGGAGCACGTGCACACGCACCTGACGATCCTCGACGGGGACCGTTCCGTGACGGTGCCGGCGAACGTCGGGCACTCCGACGCGCAGGACTTCGCCGCACAGCTGCACACGCACGACACCTCCGGGATCCTGCACGTGGAATCGCCGACCCGCGAGACCTTCCGGCTCGGGCAGTTCTTCGACGAGTGGGGCGTCCGACTCGACGCGTGGCGGGTGGGCGGTCTGCACGGCGACCTGACGGTGTGGGTCGACGGCCGGCGGTGGTTCGGCAACCCGCGGGACATCGCGTTGGAGGACCGTCGGCAGATCGTCCTCGCCGTCACCACCGCGGGCGAGGTCCCCCGGCTGCCCGCACCGTTCGACTGGCCACCGCAGTACCGCTGATGCCTCCCCGTCCGTCGCGGCGGCCGTGTGTCAGTTCGGTGACGAGCCGCGCCGCGGTCCCGCGCCGATCGCGGCGCGGGAGGCGGCCGTCGTCCCTGGTCGGTGCCGTCGGGCTGCCACACGACGGTCCTAGCGTGCGGGCATGCGAACCCGTGCGACCCACCGCCCCACCGACCTCGACGACGTGCCGGAGCGCGACGACCTCGTGGTCCTCGTGCTCGAGGTGGCGATCGGCGTGACCTTCGCCGCCGTCATCGGTCTCGCGCTGCTCTGGATGCAGTGACCGCGACGGCCTGAGCCGTGATGCGCGGCGCGGCGTGCTGTCCGGTCAGCGTCCGCGCGCGGGACGCAGCTCGACCGAGGCGACCGCGCCGTGGTCGGTGTTCGCCAGCCGGAGCACGGCCCCGAACGCCGCGAGGTGCTGCAGCACGATGGCGAGCCCGATCCCCGACCCGCCGTGCGACCCGAGCGCGCCGAACCGACGCGGGCCGTCCCGCAGGACGTCCGGCGGGAAGCCGGGCCCGGCGTCGCGCACGGACACGACCGCGCCGTCCACGACGACCGTGACGGGCTGCGCGCCGTGCCGCTCGGCGTTGGCCACGAGGTTCGCGAGCGCCCGAGCCAGGTGACCGGCGTCGACCAGGACCCGCTCCGACCGCAGCCGTTCGAGACGCACCCGGTCGCGGAGTCCCTCGTCGTCGAGCACCTGCGCCACGGTCGCACCGAGGTCGGCCGGTACCGCCCGGACGTCGCCGACCTCGTGCGCGGCACGGGACAGGTGGAGGAGGTCGTCGAGGAGCTGTCGGAGCCGGGCCGCCACCCGCCGCACCCGCTCGGCATCCGGACCGTCCGGCAGGAGCTCCGCCGCCCCGACGAGCGCCGTCACGGGCGTGCGGAGGTCGTGGGCCACCTCGGCGCTGATCGCCCGCTCGTGGTCGAGGCTCCGGGCGAGCGCCGCCGCGGTCTCGGCGAGCCCGCGGGACAGCACGGCGACCTCGTCGTCCCCGCGGACCTCGGCGGCGGCACGACCGGCGACGGTGTCGTCGACGGCTCGGGCGGCGCGACGGAGACGGCCGGTGAGGCGCCCGGCCGCGATCCACGACCCCGCGGCAGCGAGCACGGCCGCGAGCACCGCGGCGAGCACGAAGGTGCGTTGCAGGTTCGCCCACTGGGCCCGGAGCGCCTCGTTGTCGACGCGGATCGCGATCAACCCGGACGCCTGCTCGCGGGCCGCCCACATCCACGTGCCGTCGTCGTACGTCGCGGTGACCCCGTCGGCCACCGCGGAGCGCAGCGGTGCCGGGAGCACCGAGCGGTCGTCGGTCGCGCGCGGGGGCAGCGCCCCGCCGAAGGACTGCGTGGCGATCGTCTCGTCGAGCTGCGTGAGCGCCTGCTGGCGGAGCTGGTCGGTCGCGTCGTCGAGGGCGGTGTGCGCGAACACCGCTCCAGCGGCCACGACGAGCGTCGTCGCGAGGACCGTCATGGCGACGGCGGTCCGGGCACGGAGGGACCGCCACCACGGCACGTGCACGGCGGGCGGGGCGGGCCGTCGGACGGTCGCGTCGCCGGAGGACCACGTCACGGGGCGGCGACCTCGATGCGGTAGCCGAAGCCGCGGACCGTCTCGATGAGGTCCGGCCCGAGCTTCCGACGGAGGCGCTGCACGTTCGTGTCGACGATGCGCGGGTCCTGCCAGGTGCTGTCCCACGCCATCGCGACCACCTGCTCGCGGCTGAGGACGGCACCGCGGTTGCGGAGCAGCGCCTCGAGCACGCGGAACTCGACGGCGCTGAGCGGGACGGGCGTGCCGGCGCGCTCGACCCGACGCCCACCGACGTCGATCCGGACGTCGCCGACGACGGCGACCGCGCCCACGGGCCCCCGCCGACGGCGCAGGACGGCCTGCAGCCGAGCGGAGAGCACGTCCGCGTCGAACGGCTTCGTGACGTAGTCGTCGGCCCCCGCCGAGAGCCCGTGCACCTCGTCGACCGGCAGGCTGCGGGCGGTGAGCAGCACCACCGGGATGCCGGCCTCGGTGAGCCGTGCGGTCAGGTCGAGCCCGTTCATCCGCGGCATCGCGACGTCGACGACGGCGACGTCCGGCGTCTCGACCCCGACGGCGGCGAGCGCGTCGACGCCGTCGACCGTCGCCGTGACGCGCCACCCGCGGCGGAGCAGCAGGAGCTGGGTGGTCTCGCGGACGTCGGGGTCGTCCTCCGCCAGGAGCACGAGCGGGGAGCGCCCGTCGGCGGTCCCGACGAGCGCACCGGTCGGCGGCGCGGCGTTCACGGTCGCTCCTGGTCGCTGACGAACCCGAGGTCGCCCCAGAGGAAGTGCATGGTGGCGCGCGTCGCCCAGGTCGGACGAGCTGCGGCGAACGTGATGCTGAGCCGCTCGTACCGCCGGACCTCGCCGACCGTCGTGACCCCGTCGAACCGCACGGCCACCGGGTAGGCGGTCACGGTGCCGTCGGCGCAGTCGCACGGGTTGTCGGTGAGCATCCCGGTCGCCAGGGCGTCCCGTCCGCCCCACGACGACCAGACGAGGTTCTCGAGCCGCTGGTCGGCGGAGGCGCACCAGATCGGCACGGACGCCGGCTCGGTGGCCGCCTGCTCGCCACATCCGGCGTAGTAGGCGTCGGCGAGGTCGAGGACGGCGGTGCGGGGCGCTCGGTCGTGGTCGAGCGGCGCGGCCATCGCGCCGACCGAGACGGCGAGGACGCCGGCCACGGCGACGGCGGTCGCGGTCAGGCCGAGGGTGCGGAGGCGGGCGGAGGGGGTCACGGTGCGAGCCTGGCTCCTCTCGGTGTCCGCCGTGGTGCAGGGATGTGTCAGTTCCGACACAGATGCTCGCACGTCGCGGCGCGGATGCGTCCGCGCCGGGCGGGGTCCGGCAGGGTGGGTCGTCACGGGAGCGAGACGCGTCGTGCCTACCGTCGGTCCCGACGCGGGCACCGGCCCGTCGGAAGGGACACCACACCATGCAGCGCACCACTCCGCTCCTCCTCGCCGCGGTCACCGCGGTCCTGCTCTCGGGCTGCGCGGCCGCCGGCGTCACGACGGCCGCGACGACCGAGGCGCCGTCCGCCGCCGCGACGGCCGGCACCGACACGACGGCGTCGACCAGCACGGGCCCCACCGGCGACCCGACGGACGGCACGAGCGCCCCGACGGCGACGCCGACCGTCACCGCGACCCCGGCCGCGACGTTCCCGCAGGGGCAGCCGCCGCGACCGGGTCGGCAGGACGGCTACCCCGGCTCCGACACCGTGCCCGGGCTCACGGCGGCCGTCGCCGCCACGCAGCACCCTGGTCTCCAGATCTGCGCCGGCGACCTCGCCACGCTCGTGACCGCCTCCGGAGACCTCCGTGGGAACGGTGGGAGGCAGTACCTCGTGGACACGACGTGCCGGCTCGCCACGGGCAGCTCTCCCGACGAGGTCGCCGTGTACGACATCCACGGTTCGTCGATCGAACGCAGCGCGGTGCTGTCGGAGTTCACCGCGAACCGACCGGTGCCGAGCGCCTACCCGTACCTGTGGGAGGGGCACACCGTGGTCCTCGCGTACGACGGCGGCGCGTCGTACCGACTCGTGCGGCTCACCCCCGACGGCGCCGTGCCCGGCCTGGTGCAGCGCTTCCACTGAACCGGCGCGACGGTCAGGGGACGAGCCCGAGCGCCCGCGCGACCGCCTCCGGGTGTTCGACGTGCGCGAAGTGCCCGCAGTCGTCGAGCAGCACCGTCCGCACGTCGGGCAGCAGCTGTGTCAGGTCGTCGAGGTCCCGTACCCGCGCGAACACGTCGCCCCGCCCGGCGACCGCCGTCACGGCGCACCGCACGTCCCGCCACCGCGCGACGTCGTGACGGGCGGCCGAGCGCGCCGCGCCGAGGAACGCCCGCGGTCGGAACTCGTCGACGAACGCGTCGAGGACGCTCCGGTCGAGCCGGCGGACGTGCGCGAACACCGGCGCGGCGAGCACCGGCAGCAGGCCGATCCGCGCTGCCCCGCGGAGCAGCGGCACCGCCGCGCCGCGCGTCACGGCGAGTCCGGCACGCAGCAGCGTGAAGGCCGGCAGCGTCCGCAGCGCACGGAGCGGGTGCCGCGCGGCGTCGGCGGTGGCGACGGTGGTGCCGCTGACGAGCGCGAGCGACCGCACCCGCTCCGGGCGGAGCGTCGCGAGGTGCAGCCCGACGAACGCGCCCATCGAGTGGCCGACGACGTCGACGGCGTCGACGCCCAGTGCGTCGAGCACCGTGTCGAGCACGCGGACGGCGCCGTCGGTGTCCAGGGGCGTCTCCGGAGCGGGCGAGGAGCCCCAGCCCGGCAGGTCGACGAGCACGAGTCCGCGTCCTGCGACGCCGTCCGCGGCGCGCAGCAGCGGCGTCCATGTCGTCCACGACCCGGCGACGCCGTGCAGCAGGAGCAGCGGGTCGGGCCCCGGTCGGTGCTGCACGACCGTCGGGCCGCCCGCCGTCGCCACGACGGTGGTGGTGAGAGCCCACCGGTCGGGGTCGGCGACGACCGCGAACGGTGCGTACGCACTGGAGGCGCGCCCCGCCGCACGCGCGTCGGCCTGCGTTGCGTGCACCGTGCCTCCAGGGCGTCTCCTGGTGACGCGGACGCGTCACCGCACGAGACGTTCGGAGCGCTAGCCGACGGCGACGGGCGTCGCGCAGGCGGCGAGCCGGTCGAGGGCCGCCCGGTACTCGGCGACGTCGCGCTGCAGACCGGGCTCGGTGATGATCGACGCCTTGATGCGGCCCTGCACGTCGATGACGAAGGTCGCGCGGGTGGCGAAGCCCTTCTTGTCGAGGAAGACGCCGTACTCCTTCGAGACCGCGCCGTGCGGCCAGAAGTCGGCGAGGAGCTCGAAGTCGTAGCCGTGCTGCTCGGCGAACGACCGGAGCGTGGCCTTCGAGTCGACGGAGATGCCGATCAGCTCGACGCGCTGGTCCTCGAACATCGCGATGTTGTCCTGCAGCGTGCAGAGCTCGTTCGTGCAGCCCGAGGAGAACGCGAGGGGGAAGAAGACGAGTGCGACCGGGCGGATGCCGCGGAAGTCGCTGAGGCGGACGTGCTCACCGAACTGGTTCGGGAGTTCGAAGTCCGGCGCGAGTGAGCCGATCTCCAGGGCCATCTGGCGTTGCTTCTTCCCCGGGCTGTGGGGTGTGCCCGTGTCGCGTGTGCACGGGCAGGTCGCGCGTGCACGATCGGCAATCGTACGCCGACGACCCCCGAATGCAAGCACCTGTCCACGTGCACGTCACCATCAGGCTGCCGGTCGGTCGTGGGGCCTAGAGTGGTGGCGGTCCCCGCCCCGGTCGTGATCCGACCGAGCGGGGGTCGCCATGTCCACCACCACGAGAACGAACGAGGTCAAGGGTGACGGTGAACGACCAGGACCCGCGCAGCACCGCAGGGACCGACCAGGACCCGGAGGAGACCGCAGAGTGGCGTGAGTCGCTCGACGGTCTCGTCGCGACGCACGGCCACCAGCGGGCCCGCGAGATCATGCAGAGCCTGCTGAAGCGCTCGAACGAGCTGCACCTCGGCGTGCCGATGGTCCCGACGACCGACTACGTGAACACGATCGCGCCCGAGGACGAGCCGGAGTTCCCCGGCGACGAGGAACTCGAGCGCCGCTACCGCCGGTGGATCCGCTGGAACGCCGCGATCACGGTGCACCGCGCGCAGCGCCCGGGCATCGCCGTCGGCGGCCACATCTCGACCTACGCGTCGAGCGCCGCCATGTACGAGGTCGGCTACAACCACTTCTTCCGCGCGCAGGACCACGCGTCCGGCGGCGACCAGGTCTTCTTCCAGGGCCACGCCTCCCCCGGCATGTACGCCCGCGCCTACATGGAAGGGCGTCTGAGCGAGGACCAGCTCGACGGCTTCCGTCAGGAGCACTCGCACGCCGGCGGCGGACTCTCGTCCTACCCGCACCCGCGCCTCATGCCGCACTTCTGGCAGTTCCCGACCGTGTCGATGGGCATCGGCCCGATCAACGCGATCTACCAGGCGCAGCAGGCCAAGTACCTGTCGAACCGTGGCATCAAGGACGCCTCCGACCAGCAGGTCTGGGCGTTCCTCGGCGACGGCGAGATGGACGAGGTCGAGTCCCGCGGTCAGCTCCAGGTCGCCGCGAACGACGGCCTCGACAACCTCAACTTCGTGATCAACTGCAACCTGCAGCGCCTCGACGGCCCGGTGCGCGGCAACGGCAAGATCATCCAGGAGCTCGAGGCGTTCTTCCGCGGTGCGGGCTGGAACGTCATCAAGGTCGTCTGGGGCCGCGAGTGGGACGACCTGCTCGCCCGCGACACCGAGGGCGCGCTCCTCAACCTTATGAACGCCACGCCGGACGGCGACTACCAGACGTACAAGGCCGAGAACGGTGCCTACGTGCGCGAGAACTTCTTCGGGCGCGACCCGAAGGCGCTCGAGCTCGTGCAGGACTACACCGACGACCAGATCTGGAACCTCAAGCGCGGCGGCCACGACTACCGCAAGGTCTACGCGGCGTTCAAGGCGGCGACCGAGCACAAGGGCCAGCCGACGGTCATCCTGGCGAAGACGGTCAAGGGCTACGGCCTCGGCCCGAGCTTCGAAGGCCGCAACGCGACCCACCAGATGAAGAAGCTGACGCTCGACAACCTCAAGCAGTTCCGCGACGAGATGCGGATCCCGATCACGGACGCGCAGCTCGAGGAGAACCCCTACACGCCGCCGTACTACCACCCGGGCAACGACGACGAGGCGATCCAGTACATGCACGAGCGTCGCCGGGAGCTCGGCGGTTACGTGCCCGAGCGCCGGACGAAGTACACGCAGGTCACCCTGCCGGACGACTCGAAGTACCAGGTCGTCAAGAAGGGCTCCGGCAAGCAGGAGGTCGCCACGACCATGGCGTTCGCGCGCCTGCTCAAGGACCTGCTGCGCTCCCCCGACTTCGGCGACCGCGTCGTGCCGATCATCCCGGACGAAGCCCGCACGTTCGGCATGGACGCCTACTTCCCGACCGCGAAGATCTACAACCCGAACGGCCAGCACTACACGTCGGTCGACCGCGAGCTCCTCTTGGCGTACAAGGAGAGCCCGCAGGGCCAGATCATCCACGTCGGCATCAACGAGGCGGGTGCCCTCGCGGCGTTCACCGCGGTCGGCACGTCGTACTCGACGCAGGGCGAGCCGCTCATCCCGGTCTACGTCTTCTACTCGATGTTCGGCTTCCAGCGCACCGGCGACGCCATCTGGGCCGCCGGCGACCAGATGACGCGCGGCTTCATGATCGGCGCCACCGCAGGCCGCACGACGCTCACGGGCGAGGGCCTGCAGCACGCCGACGGCCACTCGCTGCTCCTCGCGACGACGAACCCGGCGGTCGTGTCCTACGACCCGGCCTACGGGTACGAGATCGGCCACATCGTCAAGGCCGGCCTCGAGCGCATGTACGGCACGAACGAGGACGGCTCGCCGAAGCACAGCGACCCGAACGTCATGTACTACCTCACGGTCTACAACGAGCCGCTCGTGCAGCCGGCCGAGCCGGAGGACGTCGACGCCGAGGGCATCGTCAAGGGCATGTACCTGCTCAAGCGCAGCGAGCACGACGGACCGAAGGCGCAGCTCCTGGCGTCCGGCGTCGCCGTGCCGTGGATCCTCGAGGCGCAGCAGCTCCTTGCCGAGGACTGGGGCGTGTCCGCCGACGTCTGGAGCGTGACGAGCTGGGGTGAGCTGTACCGCGACGGTCTCGACGCGGAGCAGCACGCGTTCCTCAACCCGAACGAGCAGCCCCGGACGGCCTACGTCACCGAGCGCCTGCTCGGCACCGAGGGCCCGGTCGTGGCGGTGAGCGACTTCATGCACGCCGTGCAGGAGCAGATCCGCCCGTTCGTGCCGACCGACTACGCCACGCTCGGCGCCGACGGCTTCGGCTTCTCGGACACCCGTCCGGCGGCCCGCCGCTACTTCCACATCGACGGCCCCTCGGTCGTCGTGCGGACGCTGCAGCAGCTCGCGAAGCAGGGCAAGGTCGACCACGCGCTCGTCCAGCAGGCGATCGACAAGTACCGCCTGCACGACGTGACCGCGGGCACCACCGGCAGCGCCGGCGGCGAGTCCTGAGTCACACGTGACGACCGTCCGACCGGACGCCGGGAGCCAGGAGGCTGCGCGGGAACGCGCACTCTCCTGGCTCCGTCAGGTCTCCGGTGAACTCTCCACCGCCACCATCAAGCGGCTCGAGGACACGCTCCCCTGGTACAGCGAGATGCCGCCGGGCCGGCGCTCCGCCGTCGGGCTCGTCGCGCAGGCGGGCATCACCTCGTTCATCTCCTGGCTCGAAGGCACCGCGTCCACCCCGTGGATCGCGGCCGCCGACGTCTTCGGCTCAGCACCGCGGGAACTCCTCCGCTCCGTGAGCCTCCAGCAGACGCTGCAGCTCATCCGGGTGGTCGTCACCGTGGTCGAGGAGCGGGCGAAGGACGACGAGATGCTGCAGGAGGCGATCCTCAAGTACTCGCGGGACATCGCCTTCGCCGCCGCCGACGTCTACGCCCGAGCCGCCGAGGCCCGCGGGCTGTGGGACGCTCGGCTCGAGGCACTGGTCGTCGACTCGATCCTCTCCGGCGAGTACGACGACGAACTGCCCTCGCGCATCGCGGCCCTCGGGTGGCACGGGCACGGCGAGGTCTCCGTCCTGGTCGGCAACGCGCCGAAGCAGCTCGAGGTCGACCAGATCCGCCGGACCGCCCGGCACATGGACGCCGACGTGCTCATCGGCGTGCAGGGCTCCCGGCTCGTGGTCGTCATCGGACGCGCCACCCCGCGCGACGACGTCCCGGAGGGCGAGGAGCCGGTCTCGTTCACGGCGATCGCGCAGGCGCTCGAACCGTCCTTCGGCGAGGGGCACCTGGTCCTCGGCAACGAGGTCCCCGGGGTCGTCGACGCCTCGACCAGCGCGAAGGGCGCCCTCGCCGGGTTCGCCGTCGCACGGGCCTGGCGCGGCGCGCCCCGTCCGGCCCTGGCGGACGACCTGCTGCCGGAGCGGGCCCTCGCCGGCGACCCGCTCGCCCGGTCGGCCCTGGTGCAGCGCATCTACGTACCGCTGAAGGACCAGTCCACCGAGCTGCTCCAGACACTCTGGTGCTACCTCGACACCGGCCGGTCCCTCGAGGCCACGGCGCGTGAGCTCTTCGTGCACCCGAACACCGTGCGGTACCGACTGCGCCGCGTCGCGGACATCATCGGCTGGGACGCCACGCACGCCCGTGACGCCCTCATCGTGCAGTCGGCGCTCATCCTCGGCGCGATGTCCGAGTCGTCGGCCGGGCGTCGCCGTCTGCCGCACCGGCGCTGAGCCAGCTCGTGCCGCCGCGGCTGCGATCCGTCCTGTCCGGTGGGAACCGCACAACGTCCGCGCGACATCTGTGTGGGATGTCCACACGGGTCCGGCGCGGCGTGGCCGGGAGGATTGTCCGGTGATCGTCGTCGTCGCGCCCGGACAGGGCTCCCAGACCCCCGGCTTCCTCGCCCCCTGGCTCGAGGACGCCGCCGTCCGTGACCGCGTCGGTGCGTGGTCCGAGGCGATCGGCGTCGACCTGGTCCGCCACGGCACCGAGTCCGACGCGGACACCATCAAGGACACCGCCCTCGCGCAGCCGCTCATCGTCGCCGCGGGGCTGGTCACCGCGGACGCCCTGCTCGCAGACGGCCGCCGCGCGCTCGTCGGCGGCGTCGCCGGACACTCGGTCGGCGAGTTCACCGCCGCGGGGGTCGCCGGGGTCCTCGAGGCCAGCGACGCCGTGTCCCTCGTCGCCGCCCGCGGCCGTGCGATGGCCGACGCGGCCGCGCTCGAGCCCACGTCGATGGCGGCCGTCCTCGGTGGCGACGCCGACGAGGTCGCCGAGGCGCTCGCCCGGCACGGCCTCGTGCCGGCGAACCACAACGGCGGCGGCCAGACCGTCGTCGCCGGGCCGGCCGACGGCATCGCCGCCCTCGCGGCCGAACCGCCCGCGAAGGCCCGGGTCGTCCCGCTCGCGGTGGCCGGCGCGTTCCACACCCGCTTCATGGCACCCGCGGTCGAGCGCGTCGCCCCCGCGGCCGCCGCGGTCGCCACGCAGGACCCGACCCTGCCGCTCTGGACGAACGCCGACGGCTCCCGCGTCGAGGACGGACGTCGCTTCGTCGACCTCATGGTGCAGCAGATCGCGAACCCCGTGCACTGGGACGCCGTGATGGAGTCGTTCGCGGCCGCCGGTGTCACGGGCATCATCGAGCTCGCGCCCGCCGGCGCCCTCGTCGGCCTCGCCAAGCGCGGCCTGCGCGGGACGCCGACCGTCGCCATCAAGACCCCCGAGGACCTGCCCGCCGCGATCGAGCTCCTGGAGCGCGACCGCGAGACCGCAGGCCAGGAAGCAGACGCAACCGCATGACCGACAGCACCACCCCGACCACCGCAGCCGACGAGGCGGCAGCGCCCCGCGCCTCCCGTCCGCTGCTGCAGCAGCGTCGCGGCCACGAGTTCACCCGCATCCTCGCCTTCGGCGCGGCACGCGGCGAGAACGTCGTCCCGAACGACGACCTGGTCGGCCCGATCGACTCGTCCGACGAGTGGATCCGGCAGCGCACCGGCATCGTGACCCGCAAGCGGGCCGGCGCCGACGTCGAGGCGGTCGACCTCGCCGAGGCCGCCGCGCGCGAGGCCATCGAGAAGGCCGGCATCGAGCCGTCACAGATCGGCGTCGTGCTCGTCAGCACCGTGACGCACACCGTGGCGACGCCCTCGATGGCGTCCCTGCTCGCCGAGCGCATCGGGGCGACCCCGGCGGCCGCCTACGACATCAGCGCCGCGTGCGCCGGGTACGCCTACGGCATCGCGCAGGCGGACTCGTTCATCAAGTCCGGCCTGGCCGACCACGTGCTCGTCGTCGGTGCCGAGAAGCTCAGCGACGTCGTCGACCCGACCGACCGGTCCATCTCGTTCCTGCTCGGCGACGGCGCCGGTGCCGCGGTCATCGGGCCGAGCGACCATCCGGGCATCGGCCCGTCGATCTGGGGCTCGGACGGCTCGAAGTGGGACGCGATCGGCATGACCGCGACCTACAACGAGTGGGCCGCCGGCGCACCCCGCCCGACGATGCGGCAGGCCGGTCAGACGGTGTTCCGCTGGGCGGTGTGGGAGATGGTCAAGGTCGCGCGCCAGGCCCTCGAGGCCGCCGGCGTCCAGCCGGGCGACCTCGCCGCGTTCGTGCCGCACCAGGCGAACATCCGCATCATCGACGAGTTCGCCAAGCAGCTCGGCCTCCCCGAGTCCGTCGTGATCGCCCGCGACATCACGACGACCGGCAACACCTCCGCCGCGAGCATCCCGCTCGCCACGCACCGGCTGCTCGACGAGCACCCGGAGCTGTCCGGCGGCCTCGCGCTGCAGATCGGCTTCGGAGCCGGTCTCGTGTTCGGCGCGCAGGTCGTCGTCCTCCCCTAGTCCCCGCGCCTGACGGGCACGGGTACGGCCCGTGCCCTAGGCTGGTCCACGGTCACACGACACCCCCCTCAAGGAGAACACTCATGGCCCTGTCCAACGAAGAAGTCCTCGCCGGCCTGGCCGAGCTGATCAACGACGAGACCGGCATCGCGACCGACACCGTCGCCGCCGACAAGTCGTTCACCGACGACCTCGACATCGACTCGATCTCGATGATGACCATCGTCGTGAACGCCGAGGAGAAGTTCGACGTGAAGATCCCGGACGAAGAGGTCAAGAACCTCAAGACCGTGGGCGACGCCGTCGACTACATCGTCAAGGCCCAGGCCTGACGCGAGCTTCCTGAGCGCCGCGGCCGCGGTCACACCGCGGTCCGCGGCGCTCGTCTCGTTCACCGCAGCGGCGACCGTCCCGCTGGCTCGTCCACACGAAAGAACCGTCGTCCATGACCAAGAAGACCGTCGTCGTCACCGGGATCGGTGCGATCACACCCCTCGCCGCGACCGCCCCGGAGACGTGGGCCGCGCTGCTCGCCGGCGAGTCCGGCATCACCCGCATCGAGGACGAGCGCTACTCGTCGCTCGAGATCCCCGTCGAGTTCGCGGGCCAGGCGCGCCGCTTCCTCACCGACCAGCTCACCCGTCCCGAGTCGAAGCGCCTCGACCCGTCGTCGCAGCTCTCGCTCGTCGCCGCGCGTGAAGCATGGGCCGACGCCGGGATCGACCCCGAGACCGTCGTCCCCGAGCGCCTCATCGTCGACTGGGCGACCGGCATCGGCGGCGTCAACACGCTGCTCGACGCCTGGGACACCCTGCGCGAGAAGGGTCCGCGTCGCGTCCTGCCGATGACGGTCCCGATGCTCATGGCGAACGGTCCCGCCGCCGCCATCGAGATGGAGTTCGGCGCCCGCGGCGGTGCCCGCACCTACCTCTCCGCCTGTGCCTCCTCGACCGAGTCCCTCGCCGAGGCCTACCGGCACATCGCGGACGGCGACGCCGACATCGTCATCACCGGTGGTGCTGAAGCCGCGCTGCACCCGCTGCCGCTCGCCGCGTTCGCCGCGATGCAGGCCCTGTCGCGTCGCAACGACTCCCCCGAGACCGCCTCGCGTCCGTACGACGTGACGCGCGATGGCTTCGTGCTCGGTGACGGCGCCGCGGCGCTCATCCTCGAGACGAAGGAGCACGCCGAGGCCCGCGGTGCGAAGATCTACGCCGAGGTAGCAGGTGCCGGCATCACCTCGGACGCCTTCCACATCACCGCGCCGGATCCCGAGGGCAGCGCCGCCGCCCGCGCCGTCATCACCGCGCTCGAGCACGCCGGTGCCTCGCGTGAGGACGTCGTGCACGTCAACGCGCACGCCACCTCCACCCCGGTGGGCGACGTCGCCGAGTACCACGCGATGCGTCGTGTGTTCGGGGACCACCTCGACAACGTGGTCGTCTCGGCGACCAAGGCGTCGACCGGTCACCTGCTCGGCGGCGCCGGTGCGATCGAGGCCGCGTTCACGGTGCTGGCCCTGCACGAGCGCGTCGCCCCGCCGACGATCAACCTCACCCAGCAGGACCCGGAGATCGTGATGGACGTCGCGACCTCGCCGCGCGAGCTGCCCGCGGGCGACCTGCTCGCGGTGAGCAACTCGTTCGGCTTCGGTGGGCACAACGCCGTGGTGGCGTTCCGCACCGCCTGATCCGGCTGGACCAACTGTCGGCTGCGCCGGCCTGGAGGCCCGTCCTGCGTCCGCAAGGCGGGCCTCCGTCGTGCCCGGTCGCGGCGCGGTGCGGTGCGGTGCGTCGCGAGGGGTCGAGCGCGCATGACATGCCGCTCGCGTTCGTCGCGCGGGCAGAAGTCGTCGAACGGCGACGTCGAGCGTGACTTATCTTGCACGCGGGCCGCACGACGCCGGGAGTGTCGGGGCCGGCCGACTCCGTCGAAGCGCCGCGATCGCCGGACTCCGAGTGTGCACGACATGCCGCTCGCGTTCGCCGTACGGGCAGCATTCGTCGACCGGCGACGTCGAGCGTGACAGATCTTGCACGCTCGGAGGCGGAGGCGGAGGGGGCGGCACCGGAGACGACGAACGCCGCCCGGGCGGGCGGCGTTCGTTGGATCGGAGGGGTCCGGCGGGCTGGGGTCAGCCGACGCGGTGGAGCCAGACGACGGGATTGCCCTCGGCGGCGTGCCGGAAGGGCTCGAGTTCGTCGTCCCAGGCCTGCCCGAGCGCCAGCCGGAGCTCCCGGTGCAGTTCGAGCGCGTTGCTGCCCGCGACCTCCATGGCGTAGCGCACGCGGTCCTCGGGCACGACCATGTTGCCCGTGACGTCGGTCTGCGCGTAGAACACGCCGAGGTCTGGCGTGTGCATCCAGCGCCCACCGTCGGAGGCCGAGGTCGGCTCCTCGGTGACCTCGTAGCGGAGGTGCTCCCAGCCACGCAGGGCAGAGGCGATCGCCGCGCCGGTCCCGACGGACCCCGTCCAGGTGAACTCGGTCCGGCGCGCGCCGTCCTGCGCGGGCTGATCGAGCCACGAGAAGTTCACGGCACGGTTCATGGCGCCACCTGCTGCCCACTCGATGTGTGGGCAGAGCGCGCGTGGGGCGGAGTGCACGTAGAGCACCCCGGTGGTCGTTCCGGTCACGATTCCTCCGATTCGTCAGGTGCGACTTCCCCATCGACCTGATCCGGAGGCTGCGGATCGGAACCATCGATATGCGATTGTGATGTCCAGCGGACACGCCCATTATGCAGCCTGGGCGCTGGGAACGCCAGGCACCTGAGCAGATCAGTGCAGGACGTGCCCGTCGGCGTCCACCGGGTGTCGCTCCCCCGCCTCGATCCGCATCGTGACGCGGTTCTCCGCGGGTGGGATCGGGCAGGCGTAGAGGTACGAGAACGCGCACGGCGGCAGGACGAGCAGGTTCCAGTCGAGTTCGACGTCCGCCGCGGCGCCGGGGTCGTCGAGGTACAGGAAGCGTCCCATCGAGTAGCTGCTGCCGGGGTCGTCCTCGGGGAGCGCGCTCGTGCCGTCCTGCACGATCAGCTGCAGTCGCGCGGTCCCCCGGAAGGGCGCGGACCGCACGACGACGAACCGGACGTCGGTGCTGCCGAAGGCCGTCCGGATGTGCCCGGCGACCGGGAGCGGATCGCCGGCGGCGTCGACGACGCTGCCCCGTTCCTCCAGACCGTCGACGGGTTCGTACCTGCCGGTCGTGACCCACGCGTCGGAGTCCGCGAAGCGGTCGATGCGCGCGAAGCGGGCGACGCCGTCGGCTGCGGGGTCCCAGACGCGGAGGGACCCGCGCGAGACGGTGCCGCCCCGGCCGTCCGGGAAGGCGACGGTGGACGGGACGACGGCCTCGTCGCCGGCGACCAGGACCGTGCCGTCCGCCGGCACGCCGTCGACGACCACGCCGTCCGCCGCGACCGCGGTGACCGTCAGCCCGCCGGGAGCCGGGGCCCACGTGCCCGGCGCCGGCCAGACCTGCTGCGGCTGCTCCACCCGCTCGGTGTTGACGAGCGCGAGGGGGCCGCGCGCGCTCCGTGCCCAACGGTCCCGCTCGACCGCGTGCGCCGCACGGTCCGTCCGGGCGTCGGTCACGTCTGCTCCTGGCGGGGGTAGATGACCTTCTGCACGATGATGATCACCGACGCGGCGACCGGCAGGGCGACGAGCGCGCCGAGCACACCGCCGATGGTGCCGCCCGCGACCGCCGCGATGACGACGAGCGCGCCGGGGACCTGGACCGCGCGGGACATGATCCGGGGCGAGATGACGTAGGCCTCGACCTGCATGTACACGAGGTAGTAGATCGCGGCGGCGAGTGCCGTCGCGGGCGAGGCGAAGAAGCAGAGCAGCGAGATGACGATCGCCGCGGCGAGGGTGCCGACGAGTGGGATGAGCGACCCGATGAACGCGAACGACGCCAGGAGCACGGGCAGCGGGGCGCCGATGATGAGCAGGAAGAAGAAGCTCAGGATGCCGTTGATGAGGGCCTGGGAGATCTGCCCGACGACGTAGCGACCGACGGCCTGGGTGATCTGCTCGCTGACGTCGATGAAGTTGCTGCGGCGGGAGGCAGGCACGAACCGGTAGGTCATCGACTTCATCCCGCGCATCGACGCGAGGAAGTACAGCATGAGGATGATCACGATGACGGCACCGGTCAGCCCGGAAAGGATCCCGCTGCCGACGGCGAGGATCCCGCCACCCAGGCTGAGCAGGTTGCCCGGGTTCTCGACGAACGACTGCACGGACTGCAGCGCGTGGTCGATGTCGAACGACCCGGAGAACTGCTCGGAGAGGTCCTGCACCCACTGCTGCCGGGACAGGTCCTGCACGATGTCCGGGAAGTTCTGGATGAGGTTCGTCGCCTGCTGCACCAGGATCGGGACCACCGCGAACACGACGCCCGCGAAGGCCGCCAGCACACCGACGACGACCGCGGTGATGGCGGTCCACCGCGGGATGTACCGCTCGAGGAACGACACGAGCGGGTCGATGCCGAGCGCGAGGAACAGCGCCACCCCGATGTAGACCAGGACGGTGCTGAGCTGCTGGACGACGGAGCCGGCGACGAGCGCGACGAGCACGCCGATGGCACCCATGAACCCGATGCGGAACGCGTTCACGCGCACACCGGTGCCCCCACGGGTCACCTCGAACGTCACGTTCGGGGTCGGGGCGTGGTCGTCGGGTGGGACTTCGCGCTTCCTTGGCAAATGCACGTAGGGCGGGCGGGACTTGAACCCGCGGATCGTTCGGTTATGAGCCGACTGCCTTGACCAGCTTGGCTACCGCCCCTCGCAGGAGACCCTCAGGCCACCCGCTCCCCACGATACAGCGACTCGAACGTGGCGAGCGTGCGGTTGATGTCGTGGGCCTCGATCATGGCCAACGACCGCTCCCGCATGGCGACGTAGTCCGCATCGGAAGCCGTCAACACCGCGGTGAGCTTCGCCGCGAGGTCGTGCTCGTCCCCCGGGGTGAACAGGTAGCCGTTGCCGTCGATCAGGTGCGGCAGCGCCATCGAGTCCGCCGCGACGACCGGCAGCCCGGACGCCATGCCTTCGAGCGACGAGATGCTCTGCAGTTCGGCCGTCGACGGCATCGCGAACACCGTGGCGTTCGTGAGGGCCTGACGCTTGGCTTCGTCGGACACGAACCCGAGGAAACGGACCCGGTCGGCGAGGCCGAGCTCCTTCGCCAGCGCGGTGAGCTTGGGGATCATCTCCCCGTCACCGACGATGGTCAGGGTGGTCTCGAGCTCGGCGGGCATGATCGCCAGGGCCCGGACGAGCACGTCGAGGTTCTTCTCCGGAGCGACCCGGCCGACGAAGACCACGTCGTTGTTCGCCGGGCGACCCGCACGGGCGAGGTACCGAGCGGCGTCGATGCCGCACGAGATCGCCAGCACCGGCTGCCCGGCGATCGCGCGACGCAGGTAGTCGGCGGCGAGGTTCGTCGGCGTCGTGATCGCGTCGGCCTGCCGGTAGGTCTTCGCGGCGTCGTTCCACGCGATCTTCAGCGCGATGGGCAGCGTCCACTTGCCGAACGGCGTGTACTCGAGCAGGTTCTCGGGCATGAAGTGGTTGGTCGCGATCACCCGGATCCCGCGGGCCTTCGCCTCGTGCACGATCCCGCGTCCCACCACGACGTGGGACTGGATGTGCAGGACGTCGGGCCGCACCGCATCGAGGATGGGGGCGGTCCACTTCCGCACGCTCCACGGCCACACGAAGCGCAGCCACGGGTGCAGGGGCCACTTGTACGACTTCAGCCGGTGCACCACGAGGGTCACACCGCGGTGCTCCTCGTCGAACGTGCCGTGGTGGCTGCTCGATGCGGGGGCGACGACGTGGACCTCGTGTCCGCGCTCGGCGAGCCCGACGGCGAGCTGCTCGGCGAAGGTGGCCGCGCCGTTCACGTCCGGCGGGAAGGTGTCGGCGGCGATGAGGACGCGCAGCGGTCGGTGACCGCCCGTCGCACCCGTCGGCTCGGCGGTGGCGGTGGTGGCGTCATCTGACACGGCGGTCGTCGTCCTCTCGTGAGCGGATGTCGGTCGGTCATCGACGGTACCGCACGGCCTCCGGCGGGCGCGTCCGCCTCGCGGTGGACCCGGCGTGCACCCACGGGGTCGGCCGGAGCGGTCACAGCGTGCGCCACCGACACAGTGCTGACGCCGGGCCGCAGCCGCCGCGCCACGGCCTCCCGTCAGCCGCGCCGCGGGCGTCCCGTCAGCCGCGCCCCTCCGGGTGGTGCTTCGCGAGCAGGAACACGCCGGTGATGGCGATCGCCGCCGCCACGACGAACCCGGCCACCGCGCCCCACGGCGCCCCGTCCGCCTCGCCGAGCACGATGACGCCGATCCCGACCGCCACGATCGGGTCGATCACGGTCAGTCCGGCGATGACGAGGTCCGCCGAACCGCTCGAGTAGGCGTTCTGCACGAAGTACCCGCCGAGCGCGGCAGCCACGACGACGCCGACGATCGCGACGGCGGTCAGGACGTCGAACGTGCCGTGGGTGAAGCGATTGAGCACGACCTTCGCCAGCGTCGCGACGAAGCCGTAGAGGACGCCGGCGCCCACGATGTAGTAGAGCGCGCTGGCCCGCTTGGCGGCGTACCGGAACGAGACCAGCACGAGGGCGAGCACGACCGCCAGGATGACCAGGATCGTGATGAGCTGTGGGTGCGTGATGGCGCTCTCGCGGCCGACGAACGCCGCGATGGCGACGAAGATCCCGACGCCGATGATGCACGTCCACACCGCCCGTCGTGCCTGCCGCCCGAGCGGGACGCCGGACGAGCGCGACGAGAACCACGTCGTGATGACGAGGGCGACGGCCCCGAGCGGCTGCACGACGATGAGCGGCGCGTTCGTGATGCTGATGAGCTGCAGCACGACGGCGAGTCCGAGCATGAGCGTGCCGAGCACCCACCATCCGCTGCCGAGCAGCCCGAGCACGTGCCGGACGCTGAGGCCCTTCGACTGCCGTCCGAGCCGGGCCTCGACCCGCTGGACGCCACGGCTCTGGAACTGCGCGCCGAGCGACAGGAACACGGCGCCGATGAGTGCGACCGGGATCATGAGCGCCTGGAACGGGGTGAGGTTCACCGCGTCGGGCAACTGCAGGTCCGTCGTCACGCGTCGAGGCTACCGGTCCCCGCCGGATAACCTGGGTGAATGGCCGTTCTCCCGATCCGCATCACCGGCGAACCCGTCCTGCACGAGCGTGCGGCCGAGGTCACCGAGTTCGACGACGACCTCCGCTCCCTGGTGGCGGACATGTACGAGACGATGGACCTCGCGCCCGGGGTCGGGCTCGCGGGCCCGCAGGTCGGCGTCGGCAAGCGGCTCTTCGTCTACTCATGGACCGATGATGACGACGTCCTGCACCGTGGTGTCGCGGTGAACCCCGTCCTGTGGACGACTCCCCCGGTCCCCGAGTCCGTGGAGGAGCTCGACGAGGACGAGGAGTCCGAGGGCTGCCTCTCGGTTCCGGGCGAGCGCTTCCCGCTCCGTCGCGCCGAGGGTGTCCTGCTCCGCGCGGTCGACGAGCACGGCGAGCCGTTCGAGGTCGAGGCGCACGGCTGGCTGGCCCGGGTGTTCCAGCACGAGTACGACCACCTCGACGGCTACCTCTACGCCGATCGTCTCGTCCACCCGTACGCCAAGCAGGTGGCGAAGGCGATCCGGAAGAACAGCTGGGGCGGCCCCGGGCAGTCGTGGCTGCCCGGTCGCGACCACCCCGAGGGCTGACCCGCACCGACGGCGCGAGCACGGCGCGAGACCCCCGACGCCACGGTGACGACCCGACGCCGACCTGGAGGCGCGCCTCACCCCCGCCAGGCGTCGATCGCCTCGCGCAGGTGGCCGGTCTCGGGATGCCCGGGGCAGTACCGCAGCAGGCCCTCGCCCCGGTGCGCCGCGGCCGCGGAGTCGACTGCGTCGACCCACGGTCCGGTCCCCCGGAGCGCACACGTCGCGGCCAGCTGCTCGAGCGTCGCGTCACCCTCGGCCGCGGCCACCGCGGACCGCTGCTGCGAGGACATCTCGGTGCCGGTGATCCGCTCGGCCGAGCAGTCCGTCCGCTCGTCGTCCCACACCGCCGAGTAGGTCGTGTAGGTCTCCGTCCGGTCGGAGACACCCCCGCGGCAGACGAACGCGAAGACGACGGGCGAGGTGCCGGACGCCTCGGCGGTGACGCCCGCGACGTCGTCCGAGCGTTCCTCGGGCTCGGCGCCCTGGTCCGTCGTGCACCCGGCGAGCACCGCGCAGACCACGACGCCGAGCCCTGCGGCGAGTGCTCGGCGTGCGGTGGTCACCTGAGAACGCTAACAGCCGACCGCGCCGCGCGGCTGTGAGCAGCCGGGAACGGCTGCCTCAGTGCGGCTGCGGCGGGTCCGTCCGGAGTCGCTTGGCTGCGGGGTCGTCCGAGTGCGAGGACGCCGGGTCGACGAACCGCGCGCCGCCGACGGCCTCGGTGCGGCGGCGGAGTTCGTTCACGAGGGCGTCGTCCTCGGGCTCGAGCTCGTCCTCCGGAGCCGGCTCGCTCATGACCTGCGACGCCGGTCCGAGGAGCACCTCGGCGGTGACCCCGAAACCGTGCTCGTCGGCCGTCGGGATCTCGACGATGTCCGTCGTCCCGTTCTCCCCGAGCGCGGCGGCGTAGTCCAGGACCGCTTCGGCGATCGCGTCGCCGGTCATGACCCGGTGGTCTCCGTAGATGACGTACTTCATGCATCCACCGAACACGTCGCGCCGCACCGGCGTCCAGCCCGGACCGCGCATCGGGGTACGGCGCCGGTCATGCGCGGACCGACGACCCCGGCTGCTCCGGGAAGCAGTCCGCCCAGGACGACTCCTCGAACGACTCGAACTGGCCCCGCTTCGCCCGCAGCCGGAGCGATCGCAGGGTCCGGACCTGAACCGGCGCGACGCCGGGCTGTCCCTGGTAGGTCGACTCTGCCATGACTGATCCTCTCGATTCCCCTGAGACCAGTCTGTCGAGACCGCGGCAGCGCGGGCGGTGATGACGGTTCTCGGACAGGAGCAGGCGTCGTACAACGCAGAAGGCCCCCACCCGGAGGGTGAGGGCCTGACGCTCCCCGAGTTGGACTCGAACCAACAACCTGCCGGTTAACAGCCGGCTGCTCTGCCAATTGAGCTATCGAGGATCACTGCTCAGCACTTGGCATCGTCTGAACAACGGGTAACAGCATAGCAGCACCTGTCCCCGACACCGCGCATCGGCTGCACATCCCGGGCGTGCCGCGGGTTCAGTAGCCCGCGGCCGGGTCCACGACGCCGACGAATCCCTCGCCGGCTCCCCCGAGGAACGCCGCCGTGTTGGCACGCACCCGCTCGGCGAGCAGCGGCGCGACCATGTCCGGTGTGTCCGCCTGGTGCGGGGTGATCACGACGCCAGGGGTCTCCCACAGCGGGTGCCCGTCCGGGAGCGGTTCGGGGTCGGTGACGTCGAGCCCCGCGCCCGCGATCGCGCCCGAGCGCAGCGCCTCGACGAGGGCGTCGGTGTCGACGAGTCCGCCGCGGGCGATGTTGACGACCCGGGCGGACGGCTTCATGCGCCCGAACTGCTCGGCGCCGAGGAGCTTCGCGGTGCCCGAGGTCATGGCCGCGGCGATCATCACCACGTCGGCGTCCGGCAGCACGGCGTCGAGCTGGTCGGTGGTGACCGTCCGGTCGGCACCCGGTACCGGGTCGGACGAGCGGCGCACCACCGTGACCGACACCTCGAACGGCGCGAGGAGCCGGAGGTACTCGAGTGCGATCCCGCCGGCGCCGATCACGACGACGTTCCGCCCGTAGAGCGAGACACCCTCGGGCTCGGTCGCCCACGTGGTCGCACGGGAGCGCTTCGGCAGCACGCGGAGGGTCGCGAGCGTCAGGGCGAGGGCGTGCTCGGCGACGGGCTCCGCGTAGGCCCCCTTCGCCGAGGTGAAGAGGACGCCGTCGCCGTGCTCCTCGATGAGGTGCGCGAACGCGTCGACGCCGGCGAACGGCAGCTGCACCCAGCCCACTCCGGGAGCGCGGTCGAGCGCCGCCGCGAGGCCGTCGGGGTCACGGGCGTCGAGCCAGACGATCCCCCGGGTGTCGTCGCCGAGCGGACCGACCGTCCCGCCCGCGTCCGTCACCGCTGCGACGTGCAGGTCGGCCTCGGAGGGCAGGACCGCGACGGGGCCGGCGGCAGGTGGTGCGACGGGCAGCGGTGCGCCCGCATCGGTCACGACCGCTCGGTGCCCACGGGCACCGGCCGGCGCGTCGACCGCACTCACGCCTGCTCCTGCCGTTCCGCACGGAGCGCGGAGCCGGTGGCGACGGCCCCGGCACCCACGGCGGCGGGACCGACGGGGCGACGCGGCGCCGACGAGCGCCGCGGCCCGCCAGCTGCTGCGGTCGTGCTCGGTCGGCGCTTGACCGGGCGGGCGGCGGTCGCCGCGAGGGTCTTCACGTACGGGTCGACCGGGTTGTCGAGCACCTCGTCGAAGGTGCCGAGGCCGACGAGTCGCCCGTCGGCCATCACGGCGACGCGGTCGGCGAGCGCGCGCGCCTCGCGGAGGTCACTGGACACGACCACAGCCGAGAAGTGGCGGTTCCGCTGCAGGGTCGCGAGCGCCTCGAGCACGGACTGCCGCACGAGGACGTCGACACCGCGGGCCGGTTCGTCCGCGACGAGGAGCTGCGGTTCGAGGACGAGCGCCCGGGCGAGGGCGACACGCTGCCGCTGCCCGCTCGACAGCTCCCACGTGTTGAGCCGCATCGACCCGAGCGGCAGGTGCACGGCGTCGAGGAGCCGCGCCACGATGAGCCCGGCCTCCTTGCGGTCGAACCGACGGTCACGTGCGTAGATCGGTTCGGCGACGGCCTCGCCGACGGTCAGGTCGGGGCTGAGCCGGTCCGCGCCGTCCTGCGGCAGGTACCCGATGCGACCGCTCAGGCGCTCCAGCTTGCGCGAGGTCGCGCGGAGGCCGCGGGTCTTCTGGCCGAGCACGGTCAGCTCACCGCCGACGATGTGCCGACGGTGGGCCCCGTCGCCCTCGCCGGTCGCGCCGAGCTGCCCGGCGAGGGCCGCGGCGAACGTCGACTTGCCCGAGCCGGACTCGCCGAGCACCGCGAGGATCTCCCCCTGCCGGACCGTCAGGCTGACGCCGTCCACGGCGCGGATCGCGTCCGTCCCGCGTCCCGCTCGGTACTCGATCGACACGTCGTCCGCGACGACCGCCGGACCGTTGACCGCGATCATGGGTCCCCTTCCACGTCGCCCCCTGGCGACGGTGTACGACGGACCGCGACCAGCGGGACCGTCGTGCGTACTGCGGTGGAGCGACGGCCTGGAGGCGCGACACGCGTCGACGACGCGGGTCGCGCCTCCAGGCCGGTCGCGCTGGGTCAGGACCCGGCGCGCTCCAGTTCCACCAGCGTACGCCGTCGCTCTGCCTGCTCCGCCGGGTCCGGGACCGGCAGGGAGGCCAGCAGGCGCTGCGTGTAGGGGTGCTGCGGTGCCCCGAGGACCTCGGCGGTCGTGCCCGTCTCGACCAGGTCGCCGCGGTACAGCACGGCGATCCGGTCGGAGAGGGCGCCCACGACGGCGAGGTCGTGACTGATGAACAGCGAGGCGAACCCGAGGTCCTGCTGCAGCTCGAGGAACAGCTCGAGCACGCGCGCCTGCACCGACACGTCGAGCGCGCTCGTCGGCTCGTCCGCGATGAGCAGCTTCGGCCGGAGCGCGATCGACCGGGCGAGCGAGGCGCGCTGCCGCTGCCCGCCGGAGAGCTCGTGCGGGTACCGGTCGCCGTACGCCGCGGGCAGCTGTACCATCTCGAGCAGTTCTCCGACGCGCTGCCGCGCGGCGCGCGGGCTGCGGACCTCGCCGTGCACGACGAGCGGCTCGGCGACGCACTCGGCGATCGTGAGCAGCGGGTTGAACGAGGTCGCCGGGTCCTGGAAGACGAACCCGATGTCCTTCCGGTGGCGCTTGAAGTCCCGCTCGCGGTAGCCGAGCATCTCCGTGCCGAGCACGCTGAGCGAACCGCCGGTGATCCGCGTGAGTCCGGCGATCGCCCGGCCGATGGTGGTCTTGCCCGAACCGGACTCCCCTACCAGGCCGAGGACCTCGCCGGGACGGATGTCGAGGTCGACGCCCTTGACCGCCTTGAACGCGTGTGCGCCGAGCCGTCCGGGGTACTCGATCTCGAGGCCCTTCGCGCTGACGAGCGGCGCGACGTCCGTGCTGATCGCGGCGCGCCGGGCAGTGCCCGTCGAGGCCTCGAGCCGGGGCACGGCAGCGAGCAGGCGCTTCGTGTAGTCGGCCTGGGGCGCGGCGAACAGCTGCGCGACCGGGGCCTCTTCGACGACTTCGCCCTGGTACATCACGGCGACACGGTCGGCGAGGTCGGCCACCACACCCATGTTGTGCGTGATGATGACGATCGCCGCACCGAACTCGTCGCGGCACCGCCGGAGCAGGTCGAGGATCTCGGCCTGCACCGTCACGTCGAGGGCCGTGGTCGGCTCGTCGGCGATGATGACGCTCGGCTCGAGCGCGAGGGCGCTCGCGATGACGACGCGCTGCTTCTGCCCGCCGGAGAACTGGTGCGGGTAGTGGTCGACGCGGGTCTCCGGGTCGGGGATGCCGACGCGGCGCAGGTAGTCGATCGCCTTCGCGCGGGCGTCCTTCTTCGAGACGCCGCCGTGGGCGCGGAGCCCCTCGGCGATCTGCCACCCGACGGTGAAGACCGGGTTGAGCGCCGTCGAGGGCTCCTGGAACACCATCGCACCGGCGGTGCCGCGGAGCTCGCGCAGCTTGGCGGACCCGACGCTGATGACGTCCGTGCCGTCGAGGTACACCGCACCGCCGAGGGTCGCGGTCTCGGGCATGAGCCGCAGCATGCTGCGCGCCGTGACCGACTTGCCGGAGCCGGACTCGCCGACGAGGGCGAGGACCTCGCCCGGGCGGACGTCGAGCGAGACGCCCTTGACCGCGTCGACGGCGCCGCCGTCGGTCGCGAAGGTGACGGTCAGGTCGTCGACGACGGCGACCGGCTGGGTTGCGTCGGTCATGCCGTCGCCCCTTCCGTGCTGGCGGCCTGCTTGCGCGACACCAGCTGCTTCAGCCGGCGACGGGCACGCAGACGCGGGTCCGAGATGTCGTTGAGGCTCTCGCCGATGAAGGTCACACCGAGCACGAGCACCACGATCGCGACACCCGGGAAGACGCCGGTCCACCAAACGCCGCTCGCCACGTCGGACAGCGCGCGGCTGAGGTCGTAGCCCCACTCGGCGCCGCTCGTCGGGCCGATGCCGAACCCGAGGAAGCCGAGGCCGGCGAGGGTCAGGATCGCGTCGGAGGCGTTGAGCGTCAGGATGAGCGGCAGGCTCCGGGTGGAGTTCCGGAGCACGTGGCGCGTCATGATGCGCCACGGGTGCGTGCCCATCACGCGGGCGGACTCGACGAAGGCCTCGTTCTTCAGGCGGACGGCCTCGGCGCGGACGACCCGGAAGTACTGCGGGACGTACACGACCGTGATCGAGATGGCCGCAGCGATGATGCCGCCGGCGTAGCTCGAGTTGCCGCCCGAGATGACGATCGACACGACGATGGCGAGCAGCAGCGACGGGAACGCGTAGATCGCGTCCGCGACCACGACGAGGATCCGGTCGAGCCAGCCACCGATGTAGCCGGACAGCATGCCGAGGATCACGCCGACGATGATCGACACGATGACGGCGACGATCACCACGAGCACCGCGGTGCGGGCGCCGAACACGACGCGGCTGAACACGTCGAACCCGCCGACGGTCGTGCCCCAGATGTGCTCGGGGCTCGGTGCCGCGGTGCGCGGGAAGCCCTGGCCGTCGGCGCCCTGCAGCTGGCCGAAGCCGTACGGGGCGATGAGCGGCGCGGCGACCGCGACGATCAGGTACAGGGCGCAGATGACCACGCCCGTGATGAGCATGGCGCGCTGCCAGCCGGTGCTCTTGCGGAGCTGGACGACCACGGGCAGCCGCTTCCACAGCGGCTCGTGGCGGTCGACGAGGGAGGTGTCAGCCATCCTCAGAACCTCACTCTCGGGTCGATGAGGGCCGCGACGACGTCGACGATGAAGTTCGTCACCGCGACGATGACCGCGAGCATCGCGACGATGCCCTGCACCGCGACGAAGTCGCGGGCCGACAGGTACTGGTTGAGCTCGAAACCGAGCCCGCGCCAGCCGAAGGTGGTCTCGGTCAGCACCGAGCCACCCAGCAGCATGGCGATCTGCAGACCCATCACGGTGATGATCGGGACCAGCGCCGGACGGAACGCGTGCGTGCGGACGAGACGGGCCTCACGGACGCCGCGCGAGCGGGCCGCGTCGACGTACTCGGAACCGAGCGAGCCGATCATGTTCGCGCGCACCAGGCGCAGGAAGATGCCGGCGGTGAGGAGCCCGAGCGTCAGCGCGGGCAGGACCGCGTGCTGCAGCACGTCGCCGATGATCTGCCCGTTGCCGGTGCGGAGGGCGTCGATGAGGTAGATCCCCGTCGCGCCCGGGATGTTGTCGAGCACGAGGCTCACCCGCGTCGACGCCCGGTCGCCGAGCGGCAGCACGCCGAGCCAGACGGAGAAGACGAGCTTGAGGAGCAGGCCACCGAAGAAGACCGGCGTCGCGTAGGTGAGGATCGCCAGCGCGCGGAACAGCACGTCCGGCCACTTGTCGCGCATGTAGGCGGCGAGCATGCCGAGCGGGATGCCGAGCAGCAGGGCGACGATGAGCGCGTAGAACACGAGCTCGGCCGTCGCGCCGCCGTACGTGACGATGACCTCGGTGATCGGCCGGTTGTCGGTCGACGTCGTGCCGAAGTCGCCGCGGACGATGTTGCCGAGGTACTCGAGGTACTGCACGAACACGGGCCGGTCGTAGCCGGCGGCGTGCAGGCGTTCCTGGAGCTGGGCGGGCGTGAGACGACCGCCGACCGATGCGGTGATCGGGTTGCCGATCACGCGCATCAGGAAGAAGACGAGCGTCACCAGGATGAACACCGTCGGAAAGATGAGGAGGAACCGGACGAGGATGTACCGGCCGAGTCCGCCACCGCCGCCCCCGGCACGTCGCTGTGCCTGGGGTTTCGTGGGCTCGGACTCGATCGCCTCCGGAGTGGTGAGGGTCACGGGGATGATGCCTTTCGGGACGTGACCAGGGGGCGTTCCTCGTGGGAACGCCCCCTGGTGTCCGGTGGGTGTTACTTGCTGAGCGTGGCGTAGCGGAACTTGTACGAGGAGTCGAGGGTCAGGCCCTTGACGTCCTTCGAGGCGACCGCGACCGACTTGCCCTGGAGCAGCGGCAGCGTGGAGATCTGGGTGGCCTCACGCTCCTGGGCCTGCTCGATCAGGTCGGCGCGCTTGTCCTTGTCGGACTCCTGCTGCTCCTGGGCGATGAGGCCCTGGATCGTCGAGTCGTCGTAGTGGTTCTGCACGAAGTTGTCCTTCGTGAAGAACGGCGACAGGTAGTTGTCGGCGTCGGAGAAGTCCGGGAACCAGCCGAGCTGGTAGACCGGGTAGGCGTCCTTCGTGCGCTCCTGGGCGTAGGTCGTGTAGACCGTCGACTGGATGTTCACGGTGAACAGGCCCGAGTTCTCGAGCTGCGTCTTGAGCTCGGCGTACTCGTCGTCCGACGTCGAACCGTAGTGGTCCGGCGCGTACTGGATGTCGAGCTGGACCTTGCCGCTGACGCCCGCCTTCGACAGCGTCTCCTTCGCCTTGTCCACGTCCGGGCCGCCGTCGCCGTCGCCGTAGAGCTTCTCGAACGGCTTCGCGGCACCCGTCAGGCCGTCCGGCACCATCGAGTAGAGCGGCGAGTACGTGTTGTTGTAGACGTCCTTGGCGATCTTCGAGCGGTCGACCACGTCGGCCACGGCCTCGCGCACCGCGAGGGCCTTCGCCTCGTCGGCGTCGGACTGCTTGGCGCCGAACGGCTGCGTGTTGAAGTTGAAGACCAGGTAGCGGATCTCGCCACCGGGGCCGTCGTACACCTTCACGGAGTCGTCCTTGCGGAGGTCCGAGATGTCGGTCGGCGTGAGCGAGCGGTACGCCACGTCGACGTCGCCCTTCTGCACGGCGAGCTTGAGGTCGGTCTCCTTGGTGTAGTAGCTGGCGGTGACCTCGTCGGTCTTCGCCTTGCCGAGGAGTCCGTCGTAGTTCTTGTTCGCCTTGTACTGGATCGTGTCGTTCTCCTTGTACGAGGTGATCTCGTACTGCCCGGCGAACGCCTTGCCCTTGACGATGTCCGCCGCGGGGGTGAGCTTGTCGGCCGAGAAGACCTGCTCGTCGACGATCGGACCGGCCGGGCTGGAGAGCACCTGCGGCCAGGTCTGGTCGGCGTGGTCGAGGTTGAACACGACCGTGGTGTCGTCCGGCGTGTCGATGCTCTTGAGGTTGGCGAGCAGCGACTGCGGGCCGTTCTCGTTGTTGATCTTGAGCTCACGGTCGAACGAGAACTTCACGTCGCTCGACGTCAGGTCGTGCCCGTTCGCGAACTTCAGCCCGCTCTTGAGCTTCACCGTGTACGTGGTGTCGTTCGTGAACTCACCGCTCTCGGCGATGTCCGGCTTGACGTCCGGGCTGCCGACCGGGGTGTTCATCAGGAAGGGGAACACCTGGTTCTGCACGGCGAACGAGCCGTTGTCGTACGAGCCCGCCGGGTCGAGCGACGTGATCTTGTCGGTCGTCCCGATGCTGATGCCGCTCAGGGCGGTGTCGCTCACGCTGCTGCTCGCGCAGCCGGTGAGCACGAGCGCTGCCGCTGCTGCCCCGGCGCCGAGCGCGATGCCGCGCTTGCCCCACTTGGTCACGGATGCCATGTCCGATGCCTCTCTTGGTGATGGTTCGCAAGGCTCCTCGGCCGGCGGTACTGCGCTGTGAGTCCGGCCGGGAACGCTCATTGCTATCACCCTGTCACGGAACTTCTCGCGTCGAGGGCGAATTGTTTACACCCTTGTAATGCACGAGGGCGCCGCGTGGCGCATGATGCGCGCGTGCTGTGGCGGCGTGTCGCGCAGGATTGTTGCGTGGTGCAACTCGGTGAGGAGTGCTCGGGCCCGGCCCGGTTCGGCTCGCCCCGGCTCGTCGAGCGGGCCGTTTCTGTCACGCGCGGCACGGCCGACCGACGACTTCCGTCCGCGGAACGACACGCGCGCGGCATGTCCTGCTCGTTCGGTGCGGGGCGAGTCGGGCGGACCGCACGCCCGAGTACGGCGAGCCGTACGACCGGAGCGCCGCAGACGGCGCGTCGAGCCACCGGAGCCGGCGCAGCCGCTCCAGCGGACGAGCCGACTCGGCGCCTACGCCTGTGCTGCCGCCTCGGCGTCGGCGCGCAACCGCATCCGCTGCCCGTCGATGTCGACGAGCTGCCGCTGGATCTCCGCGCGCCGGTCGGCCTGCTCGGTCGGGTCCGCCCGCTGCAGCTGGCCGAGCAACGAGGCCTTCCGGGCGAGGAGGTCCCGCTCGACCAGGGCCACGACGATGCTCCGGCAGTAGAGCGCGAGGTCCTCGTCGGTCCGGGCGGGGATCGGCGCGAGCGCGAGCTCCTGCACGAGCCCCCGGAACGGCGCCGGCACGTCCTGCAGCAGGCGTCCGAGCCAGTCCCCCGCGCCGACGGCGTCCGCGTTGGCGACCACGGCGTCCCGCACGACCGAGAGCATCGGTGCCGAGAACGTCGCGGCGGCCGCGAGACCGAGCAACGGCAGCCCGACGTACCCCGGTTGCTGCACCATCGCCATCACGGCGTCGCGCTCCATCCGGGTGATCGGGTCGTTCGGCAGCAGGCGCAGCCCGGCCACGGGCTCCTCAGGAGGGGTGACCAGCTCGCCGCCGGGACCGGCCTGACCGACCGGCACCGTGCCTCCCGTCCGCTCGCCGGGGCGACCGCCCGCGGACGCACCCGCGCGCTGCCGGGCGTTCTCGACCGCGCGACGGACCTCGGGGATCTCCATGCCGAGCCAGCCGGCGAGCTCGCGGACGTACCCCTGCGTGAGCGAGCGGTCGCGGATGCCGGCGAGCACCGGGGCGGCGGCGCGGAGGGCGCTGACCCGGCCCTCGACGGTCTCGAGGTCGTGGCCGTCGAGCGTCCGGCGGATCATGAACTCGAACATCGGACGCTTGTTCGTGACGAGGCGGCGGATCGCGTCGTCGCCGCGCTGCAGCCGGAGGTCGCACGGGTCGAGCCCGCCGGGGGCCACGGCGACGTAGGTCTGCGCGGCGAAGCGCTGCTCCTCGGCGAACGCCCGCGACGCGGCACGCTGACCGGCCTCGTCCGGGTCGAAGGTGAAGACGACCTCGCCGTTGGCGTTGGGGTCGGCGCCGCTGACGTCGCCGAGCATCGGGCGCAGCACCTTGATGTGGTCGACGCCGAACGACGTGCCACAGGTCGCGACCGCGGTCGTCACGCCGGCGAGGTGGCACGCCATGACGTCGGTGTAGCCCTCGACGATGACGACCTGCTTGCCCTTGGCGATGTCCCGGCGGGCGAGGTCGAGCCCGTAGAGCACCTGGCTCTTGTGGTAGATCGGCGTCTCGGGGGTGTTGAGGTACTTCGGGCCCTTGTCGTCGTCGAGCAGACGGCGCGCACCGAACCCGATCGTGGCACCGGTGACGTCGCGGATCGGCCAGATCAGCCGGCCGCGGAAGCGGTCGTAGGGCGACCGCTCGCCCTGTCCGGCGAGGCCGGCCGCCAGGATCTCGTCCACCGAGAAGCCGCGGCTGCGCAGGTGCTCCCGGGTGGCGTCGTACGACTGCGGGGCGAAGCCGACGCCGAAGTGCTGCGCCGCCGCCGGGTCGAACCCGCGCTCCCCGAGGAAGCGGCGTGCGGGTTCGGCGGCGGCCGTGGTGAGCTGCGACTGGAAGAACTGCAGCGCGGCCTCGTTCGCGGCGATCAACCGCGCGCGCTGGTTGTAGTCGGTGCGGGGGCCGTCGCCCTCTTCGTAGTGGAGCGTGAAGCCGATCTTCGCGGCCATCCGCTCGACGGCTTCCTGGAACGTGGTGTGGTCCATCTTGATGATGAACTCGAAGACGTCGCCGTCCTCGCCGCAGCCGAAGCAGTGGTACCGACCCACCTGTGGTCGCACGTGGAAGGACGGGGAGCGCTCGTCGTGGAACGGGCAGAGCCCCTTCAGCGACCCGACGCCCGCCGACTTCAGCGTGACGTGGTCGCCGACGACGTCGGCGATGTTGACACGCGAGCGGACCTCGTCGATGTCGTTCCGCGCGATCCTGCCAGCCACCCCTCGATCCTAGTTCGTGCAGCTGGCCCCGGCTGACGGATCAGACCGGGATGTGGACGGTCTCCCGCTCCCCCACGACCAACCGACGGTGCCACGCGAGCGCGCCCTGGTCCGTCAGGCTCGCGACCTGGTCGACCACGGCCCGGAGCCGTCCGGCGTCGTCTGCTCCGGCACGCCAGTCCGCCGCGAAGCCCGGGTCGAGCGCGTCCGCACCCCGCTCGGCGAGCACGTCGAGGAGTTCGGTCAGCACGTGACGCTGCTCCTCGTACACGGGCTGCCGGTCGCCGTGCGTCATCACGAAGGCGGCGACGATGCCCTTGAGCACCGCGATCTCCCCGATGATCTCGGGCGGGGTGACGACCGACGCCGCGAACCGCACGAGGGAACCCGAGGCGTAGGACGCCCGGGTCGCCGCGGTCGCCGTGCGCGCGAAGCGGCCGATGAGCTGCGACGTCAGGTTCTTGAGGCGTGCGAGGTCCTGCCGCGAGCCGTCGTACGACGTCATCCAGAGCGGCAGCGAGCGCAGCCGGTCGAACGCCTCGAGCAGTTCGTCGCGGCTGAGGTCGTCGCCGACCCACGCGTGCATCGCGGTGACGATGTCGTTCTCGCCGACGCGGTCACCCAGCGCCGCGACGTCGATGAAGCCCGCGACGACGGCGTCCTCGAAGTCGTGCACGGAGTAGGCGATGTCGTCGGAGAGGTCCATGACCTGCGCCTCGATGCATCGCTGCCGCCGCGGTGCACCCGCACGGAGCCACTCGAACGCGTCGTGGTCGTCGTCGTAGAAGCCGAACTTGGTGCGCCCGGAGGAGGCCTCGGAGACGCCCTGCGCCGCCGGCCACGGGTACTTGCACGACGCGTCGAGCGAGGCCCGCGTGAGGTTGAGCCCGTACGGCCGGTCGTCCGACCCGTAGACCTTCGGCTCGAGCCGGGTGAGCAGACGCAGCGTCTGCGCGTTGCCCTCGAACCCGCCGATGCCCTCGGCCCAGGCGTTCACGGCGGTCTCGCCGTTGTGCCCGAACGGCGGGTGGCCGATGTCGTGCGCCAGGCACGCGGTGTCGACGACGTCCGGGTCGAGGCCGAGCGAGTCGGCGAGCTCCCGCCCGACCTGCGCGACCTCGAGCGAGTGCGTCAGCCGATTACGGGCGAAGTCGAGGCCGGTCGTCGGGCTGAGGACCTGCGTCTTGGCCGCCAGCCGCCGCAGCGCACTCGAGTGCAGGAGGCGTGCGCGGTCGCGGGCGAAGTCGGAACGGCGGTTGCCGTGGGTCTCGGGCAGCCAGCGCTCGGCGTCGGCGGGCCCGTACGAACTCGTGGCGCTCATCCGCCGCTGTGGTGCAGTTCGGCGGCCGCGAGGACCTTGCGGAACTCGGCGTCGACGTCGCGCGACTCGAGCCAGCGGTCCGGCAACGCCGTGCGCTTCGGGTGGCCGGCGCGACCGCGCGGCCCCTCGGCGTCGGCGCCCGGGTACGGCGCGTCGTGGTCGAGCTGACCGAGCAGGTCGTCGATCTCCTGCAGCGTGGACGCCATCGAGAGCCCGGACCGGACGTCGCCGCCGATCGGGTACCCCTTGAAGTACCAGGCGACGTGCTTGCGGATGTCGCGGCAGCCCTGGTCCTCGGAGCCGAAGAACTCGACGAGCAGCTCGGCGTGCCGACGGAAGCCGTCCGCGACCTCGCCGAGGGAGGGCATGTAGCGCAGGCCCTCGCCGCGGAACGCCGCCGCGAGGTCACCGAACAACCACGGCCGCCCGAGGCACCCGCGCCCGACGACGACACCGTCGCAGCCGGTCTCGTCGACCATGCGCAGCGCGTCCGCCGCCGACCAGATGTCGCCGTTGCCGAGCACCGGGATGTCGGTGATGGTCTCCTTGAGGGTGGCGATCGCCGACCAGTCGGCGTGTCCCGAGTAGTGCTCGTTCGCGGTGCGGGCGTGCAGCGAGATCGCGGCGACGCCGGCGTCACGGGCGATGCGCGCGGCGTCGAGGTAGGTGAGGTGGTCGGCGTCGATGCCCTTCCGCATCTTCACCGTCACCGGGACGTCGCCCGCGGCCCGCACCGTCTTCGTCACGAGGTCGCGGAAGAGATCGAGCTTCCACGGCAGGGCCGCTCCCCCGCCCTTCCGCGTGACCTTGGGCACCGGGCACCCAAAGTTGAGGTCGATGTGGTCGGCGCGGTCCTCGCCCACCAGGATCGTCGCAGCCTCGGCCACGGTGTTCGGCTCGACGCCGTAGAGCTGGATCGACCGCGGGGTCTCCGACTCGTGGTGCTGGATGAGCTGCATCGACACCGGGGTGCGTTCGACGAGCGCCCGCGAGGTGATCATCTCGCAGACGTAGAGGCCGGCGCCGTACTCGCGGCAGAGCCGGCGGTAGGCCATGTTCGTGATGCCGGCCATCGGGGCGAGCACGACCGGCACGTCGACCTCGATGGGGCCGATGCGCAGGGGCTTCGCCGGGCGGGTCGCCGTGCGGGGCGCGTCAGTGATCGTCATACGTCGTCCATTCTCCCACGTCGGTCCGCGCCGGTAGCGTTCTCCACATGACGGACACCGCGATCGCCCGGTTCGACGCTGACGCCGCTCGCCGCGGCCTCGCGGTGGAGGTGGTCGAACGCCCCGCTGCCGACTCGCTCGAGGGCGCGGCGGCCCTGCTCGGCATCGACCCCGGCGACATCGTGAAGACCCTCGTCGTGAAGCGCCACGACGGCGACTTCCTGCTCGCGCTCGTGCCCGGTGGTCGCAGCATCGCGTGGAAGAAGCTCCGCACCGTGGTCGGCGTCAACAAGCTCTCGATGCCCGACGCCACCACCGCACTCGAGGCCTCCGGCTACGAGCGCGGCACCATCACGCCGATCGGCGCGACCGGCGACCTGCCCGTCTACGCCGACGAGCGCGTCCTCGGTCGCCGCATCGCCCTCGGCGCCGGACGCCACGGTGCGAGTGCCTTCGTCGACGGCGACGCCCTGGTGGCCGCCTACGGCGCGACCGTCGCCGACATCACCGACGAGCAGCCCGTCCGCTAGCGAGCGGCTCAGTCCGGGACCTCGGTCCAGTCGCCCTCCGCGCCCGGCACGAAGCACGAGTCTCCCTCGCAGACCGGCGCACCGCCGGACGGGACGAGCGTCAGCAGGGCGGGTCGCGCCTCCAGGCTGGTGTCGGACTGGAGGCGCGGCTCGGCCGGCCCGGCGAGGCGGACGTCCGTCATCGGGTCACCGCCGCGTCCGCTGCCGAGTCGTCAGCTGCCCGCTGCTCGTCCGCCGCGACCTCGTCCGGAGTGGTGCCGCGCAGCGCGACCACCTGGCGGAGCACCTGCTCGAACGCCGCCGGGTCCTGCGCCCCGGACACCCCGTACTTGCCGTCGATGACGAAGAACGGGACCCCGTTGATGCCGTAGGCCTGCGCCTGCTGCTGGTCCGCGCGCACCGCGTCGAGCTGAGCGTCGTCGCGGAGGGTCGCGAGGACCTCGTCGCGGTCCAAGCCGATCGACGCACCGAGGTCGGCCAGCGACCCGTCCTGGCCGACATGCTCGCCGCGCTCGAAGTAGGCGGTGAACAGGCGTTCGACCATCTCGAGCTGCTTGCCGTGCTGCTTCGCGAGGTGGATGACCTGGTGCGCCTTCACGGTGTTCGTGTGGCGGAGTGCGTCGTAGTCGTAGTGCAGGTCGACCGACGCCGCGATGCCCGCGACCTGGTCGATCATCTGCTGCGCCTGCTCGACGGGCAGGCCCTTGTGCTGCGAGAGGAACTCGGCCTCGCTGCCCTCGAAGTCGACCGGGGTGTCGGGGCTGAGCTCGAAGGAGTGGTACTCGACCTCGACCGGGCGGGCGTCCGGACCGGCGCCGAAGGCAGCCACCCCCGCCTCGAACTTGCGCTTGCCGATGTAGCACCAGGGGCATGCGATGTCCGACCAGACATCGACCTTCACGGAGTCGTTCACGCTGACGACAACGCGGCCATGGACCGGGCATTCCCGGACCACGGCCGCGTGTGTCGGCGGCTGCCGCCTGTGGCTACGCGCCGAGGAGACGCTGCGCGAGGTACCCCTGCAGCTGGTCGAGCGAAACACGCTCCTGCGACATGGTGTCGCGCTCACGCACCGTCACGGCCTTGTCCTCGAGGGTGTCGAAGTCGACCGTGATGCAGAACGGCGTGCCGATCTCGTCGTGGCGACGGTAGCGACGGCCGATCGCACCGGCGTCGTCGAAGTCGACGTTCCAGTGCTTGCGCAGGTCGTCCGCGAGCCCGCGGGCCACCGGCGAGAGCTGCTCGTTCCGGGACAGCGGCAGCACGGCGGCCTTGACCGGGGCGAGCCGCGGGTCGAGGCGCAGGACGGTGCGCTTGTCGACGCCGCCCTTCGCGTTCGGGGCCTCGTCCTCGTGGTAGGCGTCGATGAGGAACGCCATGAGCGCACGGGTCAGACCGAAGGACGGCTCGATGACGTACGGCACGTACTTCTCGTTGGCGGCCTGGTCGAAGTAGCGGAGGTCCTTGCCGGACGCCTCGATGTGGTTCTTCAGGTCGAAGTCGGTGCGGTTCGCGACACCCATGAGCTCGCCCCACTCGGACCCCTGGAACCCGAAGCGGTACTCGATGTCGGCGGTGGCGTCCGAGTAGTGCGCCCGCTCGCCGTCCGGCACGTCGAAGCGGCGGAGGTTCTCCGGGTCGATGCCGAGGTCGGTGTAGAACGCGACCGAGTCGGCGATCCACTGCTCGTAGTGGGTCTCGGCGTCGGCCGGGGGCACGAAGTACTCGATCTCCATCTGCTCGAACTCGCGGGTGCGGAAGATGAAGTTGCCGGGCGTGATCTCGTTGCGGAACGCCTTGCCGACCTGGCCGATGCCGAACGGCGGCTTCTGGCGGCTCGTCGTGACGACCTGCGCGAAGTCGACGAAGATGCCCTGCGCGGTCTCCGGGCGGAGGAAGTTCAGGCCCTCCTCCGACTCGACCGGGCCGAGGTAGGTCTTGAGCATGCCGGAGAACTCGCGCGGCTCGGTCCACTCGCCGCGGGTGCCGCAGTTCGGGCACGCGATCTCGGCCATGCCGCCCTCGGGGTCGCGGCCCTTCTTGGCGACGAACGCCTCGATCAGGTGGTCCTCGCGGAAGCGGTGGTGGCAGTGCAGGCACTCGACGAGCGGGTCGGTGAAGGTCGCGACGTGGCCCGAGGCCTCCCACACCTTGCGCGGCAGGATGACGGCCGAGTCGAGCCCGACCATGTCACCGCGGCCGCGGACGAACCGCTGCCACCACTGCCGCTTGATGTTCTCCTTGAGCTCGACACCGAGGGGCCCGTAGTCCCACGCGGAGCGGGATCCGCCGTAGATCTCGCCCGACTGGAACACGAAGCCGCGGCCCTTGGCCAGGGCGATGACGCTGTCGAGACGGGAGGGCTGTGCCAAGAGGTGCTCCTAGATCGCCGAGCTGGGTGCTCGGTTCGGTGACGGACCCGGGAAGTCTACCGGTCGGGAGCGACGCCAAGTGGTACTCACATTTGACATTCCACGTCGGTGCTGGAACGCTCGGGAGACCGCTCCACGGGGGGCGTGCAGAACGAGGATGAACATCATGGAGAAGTCGACGATGACCGTGTTGGCGGGGATCCTGGCGGCGTCCGCCGTGTTGGGGACCGCCGCAGTGGCGTCCGCTGAGACGTCCGACGAACTCGGCCACTGGCAGGACCACGGCGGGGCCGTCGCGACCAGCGTGACGCAGTCGATGGAGCTGACGGGTGACGGGCGCCTCTCGGACGGGGCGTACTGGACCTGGGGCTCCGGCGGCATCGGGGGCAAGACGTTCTCGCACTACTTCCGCGAGCGCAGCTGCCACGGCGCGACGGCCGTCGGCAAGGGGACGAAGCGGGTCACCGGCGTCCCGGGCGGCCGGTACGCGAAGGCTGAGGTGCCGTCGGCCGCCAGCGGGAACAAGGCGTACTACCACAACTGCTGACGCGGGAGCGTGCGGTGCCCTCGACGAGCGCACCGCGCGGAGCTGGGAGGGGAGCGACATGAAGCGGTGGATGGCAACGGGGATCATCGCGGTGTCGATCGCACCACTGGTGCTCGCGGCGCTCGCGATGGTGTCACTCGAGACGCAGACGTACGCGGGCGCCAGCGCGGTCGTGAAGATCACCGAGAACGAGGGCACGACGAGCGCGGACGAGGTGTTCCGATCCGTTGCCGACGAGGCCGAGCGAGGAGCTTTCGACGTCGCTCGCGAGGTGGTCGACGTCCGGTCGCCGGAGACGCTCCGACACCTCTACCTGGCCCTCGGCGACCGGGACGGCGCACGTGCGCGGTGGACGACGTCCGGGTACCCGGACTTCAGTGGACAGGTCAGGACCACGGTGGCCCCGCTGAGCGCGCTGCGGACCGCGGATCCCAGGGGGTACTACTACGTGTTCGGGCCGCCCGAGGCGGCGCTCGCACTCGAGCGGTCCTTCGGTCGCCTCGGCCTGAGCGGCATCGTGATCGAGCAGCACGCGCCCCTCAGGTTCCTCCCGGAGGTCCTCCCGGACACGACGGCCGGGGTGATGCTCGTCGCCACGCTCGGCCTGGCGGCACTGGGCACCGCGGGACCGGTCCTGCAGGGCCGGGCCCGGGCGGTCGCGCGGCTGCACGGACTCAGCGTGCGCGACGTGCTGGTGCGCGACGTGCGAGGCGCACGGAAGGCCTTCGCGGTGGCGCCGATCGCGTGGGCGATCGCGGCGCTGGCGTTCGCGCTCCGCGGCTGGCCGCAGTGGGGAGTCTTCGTGCAACTCGCGACGGCGTTCGCGGCCGTGGGCGCACTCGTCTTCTGTTCCGCGGCGCTCACGGCGACGGCGGTCGGCTTCGGCGAACCGCTCGCGGACGCCGTGCGGGGCCGCCGTCCGTCGGGGTGGTCCGCGCGGTGCGTCGGTGCCGTGCGGGTCCCGGCCGTGTTGCTCGTCGTGGCCGCTCTCGGAACGGCGGTGGCTTCTGACGCACGGTACGCGTCGCACCAGACCTCTGCCGAGACTCGTGCGGCTGCGGGCCGAGCGGTGGCCGTCGGGATCAGCGGGAGTCTCGGCGAAGCGGACCTCCGCGATGGCGGCGGTTCGGTCTGGGAGCGGTTCGGCGCGTGGCTGCAGGGAGCGCGACGCGACCAGGAGATGATCCTCACCGCGGCGTTCGGACTCCGTGAGCTGAGCCGGTCTCCGGCCGCCGACGCCCCGGTCCTGCTCGTCGACGAGGGGTACCTGCGTGCGCAGTCCGTCGAGGGTGTGGTCGCACCGGAATCGGGAGCGTCGATCGTCGTACCGCGCGGACTGGCGATCGAGGACGACCAGGTGCTGCGCGACGTCGCCGACGGCCTCGCGCTCAAGCTCGGGCTCACGCCGGGATCGACGTCGGTGCGGCGCGGGGCCGTGCCGGAACGGCTGTACACCTACGCGACCCCGGGTCGCGCGGTCCCGGTGTGGCTCGACGGTGCGGTCCTCGTCGTCGTCGCCGACGCCGAGCTCCTGCGCCCGCAGAACCGCACTGCTCTGGCGTCGTGGATGTCGACCGGAGACGTCGTGCTCGCTGACGACTCCTGGGCTCGCGCGTCGCTCGAAGCCGCGCACCTGACGGACGCCGTGCTGTCGGTGCAGCTCGTGGCCCAGGCGGCCGCGGATGCCGAACGGCGGCTGGCGCTCGAGCGCACGGTCGGCCTCGGGGGTGCGGCGCTCGCGGCGGTCGTGGCGTCCGGTGCGGCATGGGTCAGCGCGACCACGCGGATCCGGAGGCATAGGCGCCGGTCGGTGCTCCGAGCCGCGCACGGCTGGTCCTTCTGGGACACCCGTCGACGGATGATCGGCACGGAGACCCTGCTCGCGCTGGTCGGTTGTGGGGCAGCGTGGTCTGCCCGCCAACAACTCGCGCCGGACGTCACGGGCCTGAACCTGGATCTCGACCCCGTCGTCGCGAGCGCGGATGCGGCCTGCGCGGCAGCCGTGGCCGCGGTGATCGGACTCGCGGCGGTGCCGATCCTCGTGGAGTGGGTCGCGTTCCGCCGCATCCCGTCCCGGGCCCGAGAGGAATGCTCGTGACCGCGATCCCTCCTGACGGCATCCGTCTACGCCGCGTCTCGGCCACACGCGGTGGCCGACCGCTCTGGTCGGAGCTCGATCTCGACGCTGCGCCGGGAACGATGACGGCGGTCACCGGCCCGAGCGGCGCCGGGAAGTCGACGCTGCTGCAGTGCATCGGCCAGCTCGACCGGCCGGACTCCGGCGAGCTGTGGGTCTGTGGCCGACCGACCGCACAGGCACGGTCTCGTGAACGACGGCTCCTGCGCCGCGACCGCATCGGCTACCTCTTCCAGGACGGGGGCCTGATCGAGGACACCACCGTGCTCGACAACCTCGACCTGGTGTCACCGGGTCGACGGCTCCGGCGTGCGCGCAGGTCCCGGATCGACGAGGCGCTCGGCTCGGTCGGTCTCGCCGGGCGCCAGCACGAACCGGTGCACGCGCTGAGCGGTGGCGAACGGCAGCGACTCGCAGTCGCCCGCCTGATCGTCAAGCGTCCGGCGGTCGTGCTCGCGGACGAGCCGACGGCGTCGCTCGACGTCGAGCACGAGCGGCAGGTGATCGTGCTCCTCCGCGCGCTCGCCGAGGACGGCTCGACGGTGATGGTCGCGACGCACTCGCCGACGGTGCGTGCAGCGTGCGACCACGTCGTCCGGCTCGGCGCTGTCGCGACGGGCGCGGACCGAGGACACGAGAAGTGACATGTGGAACGCTCGGTCGGTCACCCCACCGGACGGAAGCCGTCCACCTCGTGCAGCACGTCGACGACCCGAGCCACGTCGCCCTCGTCGTTCCAGAGGTGGAACGCCAGGCGCAGCCGACCGGCGCGACCGCTGGCGGTCACGCCTGCGGCGCCGAGCGCGCGCAGCGCCGCGCCGTCGGGGTCCGGGAACGTGGTGATCGCCTGCCCGCTCCGAGGCGACCCGAGCGCGTCCGCGAGCCGGTCCGTGAGACCTGTGGCGTGCCTCCAGGCCGAAGCCGCGTCGACGGACGCGAGGTGCCGCAGCGCGGCGACCGCACCGGGCCAGGCCGGCCACGCGGGCGAGACGTCGAACCGCCTGGCGTCCGCGGCGAGCTGCATGACGGGGCCGTAACAGGATGCCCAGACGTCCTCGCCCGCGTACCAGCCGGCCTGCACGGGGCGGAGCCGTTCGAGGGCGGTGTCCGAGAAGGTGGCGAACGCGACCCCGCGGGGCGCGCAGAGCCACTTGTAGGCGTGGGTGACCGTGACGTCGAAGGGTGCCGCCGACACGGGCAGCACGCCGGCGGCCTGCGTGAGGTCGCACAGGGTCGTCGCACCAGCGCCGCGGGCGGCGTCGAGGACGTCGGCGGGGTCGGTGACGGCGCCCGTCGCGGACTGCACCGCCGACCAGGCGACGAGGTCGGTGTCCGGGCGGACGGCGTCGGCGAGCCGGTCGAGCGGGACGCTCCGCACGGTCACGCCGCGGTGGGCCTGCGCGAGGAAGGGGAAGACGACGGAGCTGAAGTCGCCGTCGGGGACGACGACCTCGGCGCCGTCCCGCAGGGAGGCGGCGACGACGGCCACCATGGCCGAGGTCTGCGACCCGGTGGCGACCCGAGCGGGATCGACGCCGACGATGCCGGCGAAGAGCGTTCGTCCCTCCTCCACCAGCGCGCCGTACCCGGTCGGAGAGGTCTCGGCGCGCGCCCACGCGTCGAGGTCTGCACGCTGCGCCGCGAGGGCGCCGTGCGTCGGCAGGCCCGCGGTGCAGGCGGCCAGGTAACCGGAGCCGTCGACGAAGGAGTCCATGCGTCCAGGATCACGGCGCAACCTCCATCACGACAGGGCAGGTTCCTTCGGGGTCCCATAACATGGCGTTGTGGGCACGATCGAACCGCAGCTGCTCCGGGTCCTGCTCGCCGTGCGGGACTCCGGCTCGATCAGCCGCGCGGCGACCGCACTCGGGTACAGCCAGCCCGCAGTCAGCCAGCTGCTCGCCCGGGCGGAACAGCGGCTCGGTCACGACCTCGTGCTGCGTGGCGGCCGCGGCGCGACGCTCACCGAGTCCGGGCGGGTGCTCGCGGACCACGCCCTGCACGTCGAGGCCGCCCTCGCCGCGGCAGCGGAGGACCTCGAGGCCGTCGGGGGCCTCGCACGCGGGCGGGTGCGCTTCGCCGGGTTCCCGAGTGCGTCGTCCACCCTCGTGCCACCGGTGCTCGCCGCGATGGCCGCCAGCAGCCCGGGCGTCGTCACCTCGTACGTCGAGGCCGAGCCGCCCGAGGCGATCGAGCTCGTCCGACGCGGTGCGGTCGACGTCGCGCTGACGTTCTCGCACGCCTTCACCCAGGACGACACCGCGGACGACCCGACCCTGACGACCCGGGCGCTCGGCCGCGACCCGCTGGCGCTCGTGACCCCGACCGCGGGAGCGGCGACCGCGACCGCGACCGACGATCCGGTTGCGGACCTCGCCGCCCACCGCGACGCCCGCTGGATCGGCGGGTGTCCACGCTGCCGCGGGCACCTGTTGGCGTCCTGCGCCGCCTCGGGCTTCACGCCGGAGATCGTCCTCGAGACCGACAACGCCGCAGCCGTCGTCGGGCTGGTGGCCGCGGGACTCGGCGTCGCGCTGCTCCCCCGGCTCGCACTCAGCACGACCGTCGTGCCGCCGGACGTCGAGGTCACGCCGGCCGACGACGCGCTCGCCCGTCGGGTCGAGGTCGTCGTCGCACGCGGCGCGGACCGGGTGCCGAGTGTCCGGGCCGCACTCGACGCGGTCCGCGGGGTGACGTCCCTGCTCGGCTGAGCGATCGACCGACTCGGCAGGCGATCGGCTGAGCCCGGGCTCCCGCTCCGGGCTCCCGGGCTGGAGGCGCGGTGCGCTCCCGCCCCGCTGCCTCGATCAGGCCGTGGGTGCGTCCACCGCTCCGCCGTACCGTCGGTCGCGGCGCGCGTACTCCTCGATCGCTCCCCACAGGTCGGTGCGCCGGAAGTCCGGCCAGAGCCGGTCGAGGAACACCATCTCGGCGTACGCCGACTGCCAGAGCATGAAGTTCGACGTGCGCTGCTCCCCCGAGCTCCGGAGGAACAGGTCGACGTCGGGCAGCTCCGGCACGTACAGCCGCTTCGCCAGGGTCTTCTCCGTGACCTGACCCGGCTTGAGACGTCCGGCGGCGACGTCCTCGGCGATCCCGTGCACCGCGTCGACGATCTCGTTCCGACCGCCGTAGTTCACACACATCGTCAGCGTGCAGACGTCGTTGCCGGCGGTCATCCGCTCGGCGGTCTGGAGCTCGTCGATCACGCTGCGCCAGAGCCGCGGACGACGACCGGCCCACCGGATCCGCACACCCCAGGCGTTCAGCTGGTCGCGTCGTCGGTGCAGCACCTCGCGGTTGAAGCCCATCAGGAACCGCACCTCGTCGGGCGAGCGCTTCCAGTTCTCGGTCGAGAAGGCGTAGGCCGAGACGTGCTCGACCCCGATCTGCACGGCACCGGCGACGACGTCGAGCAGGGAGGCCTCGCCCGCCTTGTGCCCTTCGACCCGCGTCAGGCCACGCTGGTTCGCCCACCGGCCGTTGCCGTCCATGACGATCGCGACGTGCTTCGGCACGAACTGCTTCGGGATCGCCGGCGGCTGCTCGCCCGTCCAGTCGAGGGGCTTCAGCGGCTCGGGCTCGGCGTACCGGCGGGGGCTCATGCGGGCGTTCCTCCAGGGGCGTCAGCGGCGGACGGTGTGGTCGGGGTGCCGGGCTCGGCCGGGCCGGCGGTGCTCGGCGCGTCGGGGTCGGGCACCGGCGGAGCGGGCGTCGCGGCCACGGCGGCGGGGACACCCCCGGGTGCTGGCGTGACGGGCGCGGGCTGCTCGGTGCGGTCGACGTGCGGCAGGGACCGCAACGACCGGTCGAGGTGCCACTGCGCGTACGCCGCGACGACGCCGGACGCCCGGGAGCGCGTGCGCTCGTCCGCGGCGTCCACCACCGCCCAGTCCCCCGCGAGCAGGGACCCGAGCAGCCGCAGCGTGTCGACGTCGAGCCGCGGCGTCCCGGGAGGCGCTGCATGGTCGGCCACGACCCCGCCGAGCTGCACGACGAAGGCGGAGTGCGGCCCCGGCTCCCCGGTCACCGCGCAGTCCCGGAAGGAGGGCGCCCACCCGGCGATGCTCATTGCGCGCAGCAGGTACGAGTCGAGCGTCGCGGTCGTCACGTGCTCGTGCCGGGACAGCGAGCGGAGCGCCCCGACGAGGAGCAGGTACTGCTGCAGTCCGGCGTCCGCCTCGCTCAGGCGGTCGGCGGTCTCGACCATCGCGCTCGCGGCGGTGTAGGCGCCGTAGTCGGCGACGATCTGGGCGCCGTAGGAGCCGAGTGACTCGGCCTGGGTCACGATGTCGAGCGAGCGGCCCTCGTAGAACTGGGCGTCCACGACCATGAACGGCTCGAGGCGGGAGCCGAACTTCGAGGCGGTCCGCCGGACGCCCTTCGCGACCGCGCGGATCTTGCCGTGCTGGCGGGAGAGCATCGTGACGATGCGGTCGGCCTCACCGAGCTTGTGGGTGCGCAACACGACGCACTCGTCCCGGTACAGCGGCATCCCCCCAGTATCCCCCGCCCCGCCGACAGCCGGCGCCGCGCGCGCCGGGCCGGACGGCGCGGGCGACGCGAGGTGCGCGGTGGACGGAGCATGCACGGGAGGCGCGGTGGACGGAGCATGCACGGGAGGCGCGGTGCGGGTCGGACCCGCACCGCGCCTCCCGGACGTGGTGGCGACTACGCCGAGACCAGCTCCGGCGCGCCGGACGCGGCCCCGGCGCGGACCGCGCGGTTGACCGCGGAGACGATCGCCTTGAGCGAGGCGGTCGCGATGTCGGCGTCGATCCCGACACCCCAGAGGCGCGTGCCGTCGACGTCGAGCTCGACGTAGGACGCCGCCTTCGCGTCGCCGGAGGCGCTCATCGTGTGCTCCGAGTAGTCGTACAGCGTGACGTCGACCCCCTGGTCGCGCATCACGGAGAGGAACGCGTCGATCGGGCCGGTACCCACCGCCGTGGCGTCCACCGAGCCCTCGTCGACGCGCATCGCGACCGAGAGCTTCGTGGTGCCGTCGAAGTCGCTCGACGTCGCCGTCTTCGTGATCTCGTACCGGCCCCACTTGTCCGACGCGTCGTCGGCGGGCAGGTACTCGTCGCGGAACAGGTCCCAGATGCGCTCGGAGGAGAACTCGCCGCCCTCGGAGTCGGTGTGCTGCTGCACGACGCCGGAGAACTCGATCTGCAGCTTGCGGGGCAGGTCGATCGCGTGGTCGGTCTTGAGCAGGTACGCGACGCCGCCCTTGCCGGACTGGGAGTTGACCCGGATCACGGCCTCGTACGAGCGCCCGATGTCCTTCGGGTCCACCGGCAGGTACGGCACCGCCCAGGCGATCTCGTCGACGGTCGTGCCCGCGGCCTCGGCCTTGGCGCGCATGGCGTCGAAGCCCTTGTTGATGGCGTCCTGGTGCGAGCCGCTGAACGCGGTGTAGACGAGGTCGCCGGCCCACGGCTGCCGCTCGGGGACGGGCAGCTGGTTGCAGTACTCGACCGTGCGCTTGACCTGGTCGATGTCCGAGAAGTCGATCTCGGGGTCGATGCCCTGCGTGAACAGGTTCATGCCGAGGGCGACGAGGTCGACGTTGCCGGTGCGCTCACCGTTGCCGAACAGGCAGCCCTCGATGCGGTCGGCACCCGCCATGTAGCCGAGCTCGGCGGCGGCCACGGCGGTGCCCCGGTCGTTGTGCGGGTGCAGCGACAGGATGACGTCCTCGCGGTGGTCGAGGTTGCGCGACATCCACTCGATCGAGTCGGCGTAGACGTTCGGTGTGGCCATCTCGACGGTCGCGGGCAGGTTGATGATCACCTTGCGGTCGGGCGTCGGCTCGAAGACGTCGAGCACGGCGTTGCAGATGCGCGCCGCGACCTCGAGTTCGGTGCCGGTGTAGGACTCCGGCGAGTACTCGTAGAACACCTGCGTGTCGTGCTGCAGGGTCGCCTCGGCCGCCTTGCACATCCGCGCACCGGCCACGGCGATGTCGACGACGCCCTGCACGTCGGTGCGGAACACGACCTCGCGCTGCACGATCGAGGTGGAGTTGTAGAGGTGGACGATGGCCTGCTTCGCGCCGTCGATCGCCTCGTAGGTCCGGTTGATCAGGTGCTCGCGCGCCTGGGTCAGCACCTGGATCGTGACGTCGTCCGGGATCGCGCCCTCGTCGATGAGCGACCGCACGAAGTCGAAGTCGGTCTGCGAGGCGCTCGGGAACCCGACCTCGATCTCCTTGTAGCCCATCCGCACGAGCAGGTCGAACATCGCCCGCTTCCGCTCCGAGTCCATCGGGTCGATCAGGGCCTGGTTGCCGTCACGGAGGTCCACCGCGCACCAGCGGGGCGCACGGTCGATGCGCTTCGTCGGCCAGGTGCGGTCGGGCAGCTCGACGCGGATCTGCTCGTGGAACGGGACGTACTTGTGGATCGGCATCCCGGAGGGGCGCTGCGTGTTCTGCATCGTTTCGTCGCTTTCGTCGTCAGGTGTGTGTCAGGCCACGACGGACTCCGCGACGAGGTGGGCCGTTGTGTCAGGCCTCGTCGCGGCAGCGAAGGAGGAGGAGCGCCGAGTACATCGGATTCACCGTAGCACTGGTACACCAGCTCGGCGCAAGCGTCTGGCGGGACGGTACGGGACGGTGCGGTGCAGGGCGGCGCGGGGCGGCCAGCCACGGGTGCGTCCCGTTGCCCGCCGCCCGGCCCCGGCCCCGGCCCCGGCCCCGGACCTCAGTCGACCGCCAGCGCCTGCGTGGGCGGCACCCGCATCGCGCGCCGCACGGGCGCGACCGTGGCGACGACCGCGAGGACCAGCGCCCCGACGACCACGATGCCGACCGTCGACAGCGGGAGGATCGGCGGCACGACGCCGCCGAGCGACCCGAGCAGCGTCTGGCCGGCGACCCACCCGTAGAACGTGCCGAGGACGAGTCCGGCGACGACCGCCGCGACGACCATCTGCACGGCCTCGGTCACGATCATCCGCCGGACCTGGGCGCCGGTGAGCCCGAGCACCCGCAGGAGGCCGAGCTCCCGCCGTCGCTGCAGGACCCCGAGCGCGAGGGCGTTGACGACCCCTACGGCGGCGATCACGGCGGAGAACCCGACGATCACGCTGACGACGGCGTTCAACTGCACGAAGAAGTCGCGCTGCGCCTGGATGACGTCGGCCGGCAGGGTGCCGTCGTCCATCGCGCGGAGCTGCGCTTCGAGCACGTGCTGCATGATCCCGAGGGCGACCGCGAAGGTGACGAGCAGCGTGACGCCGATCACCAGGCCGATGGTCGCCCGCGAGGACCGACCGGGAGCCCGCATCGCGTTGCGTCCGGCGAGCAGGACGACCGGGTCGCGCGAGCCGATCCGACCGATGAGCGACAGGACCGGGGGCATCACGATCGTGGCGCCGACGGCGACGCCGGTGAAGGAGACGAAGCCGCCGAGGGCAGCGGGCAGCACGGCGTACGGCGACGTCCCGCTGATGGCCAGCCCGAGCGCGATCAGCGCGCCGCCGCCAGCCATGAGCAGGATCGCCCACACCGTGCGCGCGGTGCCGGCACGGACGTCCTCGTGGCTCGGCTCGACCGTCGATGACAGCGCCTCGAGCGGCGTCACGGTCAGCACCCGCCGCGACCCCGCAGCGAACGCGCCCCACGTCGCGAGCACCACGGCGACGACCGGCAGCACGAGTTCGACCGGGACGAGGGGGTACGCGACGTCCGGCAGGAAGCCGGTGCTCCGCAGGACGGTCACGAAGAGTGCGGACAGCCCGGTCCCGACGACCACGCCGATCACCGCGCCGACGGCACCGACGACCAGACCGGTCCGGGTGATCCGTCTCCGGAGCGTCGCACCGGTCGCACCGACCAGCCGCTGCAGCGCGATGATCCGGGTCTGCCCGGCGATCAGGGTGGCGCAGGTGTTGGCGGTGACGACCGCGCCGACGTAGAGCGCGACGCCGAGGAAGATCCACCCGATGACCGAGAGGATCGCCTTGACCGTCGCCAGGTCGTCGAACCCGGTGGCGGCCAGCGCCTCGGTCACGATGCCCGGCGCGATGACGAGTGCCGAGCCGAAGGTGGTGCCCAGCGCCGCGACGAGGATCGTCGGGGCGAAGCTGCGGAGGCCGTTCACGCTGCCGCCTCCATCCCGAGCATCGTCGCGGAGATGTCCGACGCGGTCATCGCGGGCCGGTCGTCGACGATGCGGCCGTCGGCGAGGAAGAGGATGCGGTCGGCGTTGGCCGCCGCGACCGGGTCGTGGGTGACCATCACGACGCTCTGCCCCCATTCCTGCACGGCACCGCGGAGGATGCCGAGCACGTCGCGCCCGGTGCGGGAGTCGAGCGCGCCGGTGGGCTCGTCCGCCACGACGACCGCCGGCCGCGAGGCCAGCGCGCGGGCGATCGCCACACGCTGCTGCTGCCCGCCGGAGAGCTGGTGGGGTCGGTGCGTCAGCCGGTCGCCGAGACCGAGCATGTCGATCAGACGGTCGATCCACGCCGACTCGTCACGCGTCGGCCGCGCGCCACCGAGCAGGAACGGCAGCCGGATGTTCTCGCTGACGTCGAGCGTCGGCACCAGGTTGAACGACTGGAACACGAATCCGAGTCGGCGGCGTCGGAGCTCGGTCAGGGCCGCGTCACCGAGAGCCGTGATGTCGACACCGTCGATCGAGATCCTGCCGCTCGAGACGGCGTCGAGACCGGCCGCGACGTGCATGAGCGTCGACTTGCCGGAACCCGACGGCCCCATCACCGCGGTGAACTCCCCCGCGCCGACGTCCACACTGACGTCGTCGAGTGCGGTCACCCGTCGGGCGGCATCGCCGTAGTGCTTGGAGACGTGGTCGAGTCTGATGATCGGGGTGCTGGTCGTGGTCATGCACCCACGATCTCGCTCCGGCACCGGTCCCCGCGTCGGTCTCGTGGCTCCTGTGGATGGTCCGCTCGGCGTGCCCCTCGGTGCAGGGCTCATCCGAGCGGATGACGGTCAGTCCGCCTTCGTCACGAGGCCGTGCTCGTGCGCGAACACCACGAGCCGGACGCGGTCGCGGAGTTCGAGCTTCGTGAGTACCCGCGAGATGTGCGTCTTCACGGTGGCCTCGCTGACGTACTCGTGCTGCGCGATCTCGCTGTTGCTGAACCCGCGGGCCGCGAGGTCGAAGATCTCGCGCTCTCGTGGTGTGAGGTCGGCGAAGGCCGGCGGCACGGTCGGCGTCTGGTCGCTCGTGTCCTCGTACCGGCGCAGGAGCTCGCGGGTCGCGGACGCCGCGAACACGGCGGTGCCCGCGTGCACGGTCCGGATCGCCGCGAGCAGGAACTCCGGGTCGGCGTCCTTCAGGACGAAGCCGCTCGCCCCGGCGCGGATCGCCTTGGCCGCGGCCTCGTCGAAGTCGAAGGTCGTCAGCACGAGCACCTTCGCGCCGTCCGTCCCACTGTCCTCAACGATGCGCGACGTCGCGGTGATGCCGTCCATCACCGGCATGCGGACGTCCATCAGCACGACGTCCGGACGCGCGCGACGCACCAAGTCGACGCCCTCGGCGCCGTCCCCGGCCTCGCCCACGAAGCGCAGGTCGGGCTGCGAGTCGACGAGCATCCGGATGCCGGTGCGGAAGAGCGACTGGTCGTCGACCAGGGCGACGCGGATCGGGGTGTCGTTCATCGGCTGGTGTGCTCCTCGGGGGTCGGGGTGCTGGGGACGAGTCCGCGCGGCATCTGGCCGCTCGCGGGGACGGCGGGCATCCGGACGTCGACGCGGAAGTCGTCGCCGCGCGGCCCGGCGGTCATCGACCCGCCGGTCATCATCGCGCGCTCGCGCATGCCGACCAGGCCGTGTCCGGTGCCGGGACCGCGGGTTCCGTCGTCGGCACGACGGTTCACGACCGTGATCTCGACGGTGTCCGGCCGGTAGGTCAGCGCTGCGCGCACCGGCGAACCGGGCTCGCCGTGCTTCCACGCGTTCGTCAGGCTCTCCTGCACGATGCGGTAGACCGCGAGCTGCGTGGTGGTCGGCAGCCCGGTGGGGTCACCCTGGCGCTCGACCTCGACGTCCAGACCCACGTCGCGCATCTCCCCGACGAGGCGCTCGATGTCGTCGATCTCCGGGGTCGGTGCGGAGCCCTGTTCGTGCCGGAGGGCGCCGAGGAGTTCGCGCACGTCACCGAGTGCTCGGCGTGCGGTGGTCGAGATCGTGCCGAGGGCCTCGTCGGCGATGGCGGGGTCGGCCCGGAGCGCGTACCGGGCGCCGTCGGCCTGCGCGATCACGACGGCGAGCGAGTGCGCCACGATGTCGTGCATGTCGCGGGCGATGCGGACGCGCTCCTGCTCGACCGCGACGGCGCGGTCGGCGCGGGCGGCGTCGCGCTCCGCGAGGAGCTGGGCCTCGCGGCTCATGCTCGCCGACCGCCGCGTGCGCGCGACGATGCCGGCGAGCCACGGCAGCAGGAGCAGGAGCAGGACGATCGCGAAGTAGGACACCCCGACGCGCAGCGACTCGAGCTCCGGGGTCGTGGCCGTCTGGATGTCGGAGCGCCACGCGTAGTCGCGGAGCCCGAGGTAGACGGCGACGACGAACGGCGTGGCGATAGCGGAGCCGAGCGCCACGAACCGGACACGTCGGGTGCCGTAGACCGCCGCCGAGTACATCAGCGCCGCCAGGAAGGCGTCCGAGAAGTCTGGCTGCTGCCCGCTGACGATCTGGAAGATGCCGACGGCCCAGGCGAGCGCCAGGGCGAGCGCCGGGGACAGTCGCCGCAGAGCGAGCACCGTCGACATGCCGACGACGGTGACCATGGCCAGGGGCGAGTCCGCGCCGCTGGCCGTCAACAGGAGGACCAGCCCGCCGAGCAGGACCGCGACGAGGACGTCGGTCAGGACCTGCGCGCGGAGCATGGGACGGAACACCCGACCACGGTACGACCCGGCCGGGGTGTGCGCGTCCGTCGCGCGGATGACCCGGTTCAGAAGCCGAGGCGCCCGAGCTGCTTCGGGTCGCGCTGCCACTCCTTGGCGACCTTCACCCGGATGTTGAGGTACACGTGCCGGCCGCCCAGCAGCGACTCGATCTCGGTCCGGGCACGCGACCCGACGTCCTTCAACCGCTCGCCACGGCGGCCGATGACGATGGCCTTCTGGCTGTCGCGCTCGACGAACAGGTTGGCGAAGATGCGCAGCGGCCCGTTCGGGTCGTCGTCCTCGTCCGGCTCGACGACGTCCTCGATGACCACCGCGAGCGAGTGCGGCAGTTCGTCGCGCACGCCCTCGAGCGCCGCCTCGCGGATGAGCTCGGCGATGCGGTCCTCGTCGGTCTCCTCGGTCACGGTGGCGTCGTCGTAGAGCTGCGGCGACTCCGGCAGGAGCTTCGTGATCTCCTCGAGCAGGACCTCGAGCTGCAGGCCACGGGTGCCGGACGTCGGGATGATGGCGTCCCAGTCGCGCAGGGCCGACACGGCGAGGAGCTGCTCGCCGACCGCGTCCTTCGCGGTGCGGTCGATCTTCGTCACGATCGCGATCTTCTTGGCGCGCGGGTACTGGTCGAGCGTGTCGTTGATGAAGCGGTCTCCGGGGCCGATCGGTTCGTTCGCCGGCACGCAGAAGCCGATCACGTCGACGTCGCCGAGCGTGGACTGCACGAGGTCGTTCAGCCGCTCGCCGAGCAGCGTGCGCGGCCGGTGCACGCCGGGGGTGTCGACGATGATGACCTGGCCGTTCGGCCGGTGCACGACCCCGCGGATCGCCCGTCGCGTCGTCTGGGGCTTCGAGGAGGTGATCGCCACCTTCTCGCCGACGAGGGCGTTCGTGAGCGTCGACTTGCCGACGTTCGGGCGTCCGACGAACGAGACGAATCCGGCTCGGTAGGGGGTGGGGTCGGTCATGCGGAGGTGGTTCCCGTCGTGGTCGGTTCGTCGTGCAGGGCGTCCTCGACCTCGGCGAGGGCGGGGGTGCGCTCGGCGAGCACGGAGATGAGGTGACGCCGCTTGCCCTCGACGCGGTCCGCGGTCAGGACGACGCCCGAGACCGTGACCGTGTCGCCGCGGACGGCGAGGTGGCCGAGCTCCTTCGTGAGCAGGCCGCCAGCGGTGTCCACGTCGTCGTCGTCGAGTTCGATGCCGAACAGGTCGCCGAGCTCGTCGACGGGCAGGCGGGCGGACACGCGCCAGACGCCCGGGCCGACCTCGACCCGGTCGACCACGGTGCGGTCGTACTCGTCGGAGATGTCACCGACGAGTTCCTCGATGAGGTCCTCCATCGTGACCAGGCCGGCGACGCCGCCGTACTCGTCGACGACGAGCACGAGGTGGTTCTTCGCGGCCTGCATGTGGCGCAGGGTGTCGTCGGCGGCCTTGGACTCCGGCACGAACTCGGCGGGTCGCACGAGCGTGGTCACCGGCTCGACGCCGGACCCGGGCCGCTCGTAGAGGGCGCGCGAGACGTCGCGGAGGTAGAGCACGCCGAGGACGTCGTCGCTGTCCTTCCCGGTGACGGGCATCCGGGAGACGCCGGCCACGAGGAACTGCTCCATGCCCGCGGCGAGGGTGTCGGTGCCGTCGGCGGTGACCATGTCGGTGCGCGGCACCATGACCTCGCGCACGAGCGTGTCGCTGAACTCGAACACCGAGTGGATCAGCTCGCGGTCGTCCTGCTCGAGCACGTTGCTCTCGGCGGCCTCGTCGACGAGCGACAGGAGCTGCTCCTCGCTCGACACGCTCGAGGCGCTGCCGCCCCGGCCCGGCGTGACCCGGTCGCCGATCGCGACGAGGAGTCCGGCCAGCGGGCCGAGCACGATGCGGACCGCGCGGACCACGCCGCCCGTCGCGCCGATCAGGCGCTCGGCGTGGGCTCGGCCGACGCTGCGCGGGCTCGAGCCGACGAGCACGAACGAGACCGCGGTCATCACGGCCGCGGAGACGATCAGCGCGACCCACCAGGTGTCGAACACCCGGACGAGCGCGATGGTCACGAGGACGGCCGCAGCGGTCTCGGCGAGCACACGGAAGAAGTTGAGGGCGTTGACGTGAGCACCGACGTCGTCGCCCACGGCTTCGATCGCGCGGCGGTGCCGACTGCCGCGGGCGATCTCGTCGAGGTCGGCGCGGGACAGCACGGAGAGCGCGGCGTCCGACGCCGCGAGCAGACCGCCGAGGACGACCAGCGCGAACGCCACCGCGAGCAGGCCGGCGACGAGCAGCATCAGGTCACCGTCCTCGGCGCTGAGCGGCGAACGCGGAGAGGATCTCGCCCTGCAGCCCGAACATCTCGGCCTTCTCCTCCGGCTCGGCGTGGTCGAAGCCGAGCAGGTGGAGGATGCCGTGACACGTGAGCAGGAGCATCTCGTCGGTCGTCGAGTGCCCGGCGGTCTTCGCCTGCTCCTCGGCGACCTGGGGGCAGAGCACGATGTCGCCGAGCAACCCCGCGGGCGTCGGGTCGTCCTCGGTGCCCGGTCGGAGCTCGTCCATCGGGAAGCTCAGGACGTCGGTCGGCCCCGGCTCGTCCATCCACCGGATGTGCAGCTGCTCCATCGCGCCCTCGTCGACGAGCACGATGGCGAGCTCCGCGTCGGCGTGGACGTGCAGCGCGTCGAGTGCGAAGGTCGCGAGGCGCTGGATCGCGGCCTCGTCGACCTCGACGCCCGACTCGTTGTTGAGCTCGATGCTCACCGGTTCCCTCCTCGGGGGTCGTTGTGCGGCCAGGGAGCCGACTGGTGGTCCTGCGGCGGCCGGCCGCGTCGCTCGGCGCGGTTCGCACCGGACGGGTCCGGCGCCGCCGCGGTGCCGCGCCCGCCCTGTCGGTACCCGGCCTGCTCGGCGAGGCGCTCCTCGTCGTAGACGGTGTACGCGTCGACGATGCGACCGACGAGCGTGTGGCGCACGACGTCCTCGCTGCCCAGGCGGGCGAAGTGGATGTCGTCGACCTGGTCGAGGATCCGCGTCACGAGGCGGAGCCCGGACAGGTTGCCGGGCAGGTCGACCTGCGTGATGTCACCCGTGACGACCATCTTCGAGCCGAAGCCGAGGCGCGTCAGGAACATCTTCATCTGCTCGGGCGTGGTGTTCTGCGCCTCGTCGAGGATGACGAACGAGTCGTTGAGCGTGCGGCCGCGCATGTAGGCGAGCGGAGCGACCTCGACCGTGCCGGCGGCGAGGAGCTTCGGGACCAGCTCCGGGTCCATCATCTCGTTCAGGGCGTCGTACAGCGGCCGGAGGTACGGGTCGATCTTGTCCGTCAGGGTGCCCGGCAGGAACCCGAGCCGCTCCCCCGCCTCGACCGCCGGACGCGTGAGGATGATGCGGGTGACCTCGCGGCGCTGCAGCGCCTGGACGGCCTTCGCCATCGCGAGGTACGTCTTGCCGGTGCCGGCGGGGCCGATGCCGAACGTGATGGTGTGCTGGTCGATCGCGTCGACGTAGGCCCGCTGCCCGTCGGTCTTCGGGCGCACGGACTTGCCGCGGCTCGACACGATCGGCGTGCCGAAGGTGTCGGACGGCTTGCGGTCCTCGTCGAGGATCCGGGCCGACGTCGGGATGTCCGCGGGGCCGATGTCCTGCCCGCGCTTCACCATGCCGACGAGCTCGTCGACGAGGGCGTGCGCGCGGAGGACGTCGCGCTCCGGGCCGGACAGCGAGACCTCGTTGCCGCGGACGAGCACCCGGACGCCCGGGTACTGGCGCTCGACGGTCTTCAGCAGGCGGTCCTGCGGGCCGAGGAGCTGGACCATCGCGATGCCGTCGACCTGGATGTCGACGGTGACGTCCGACGGGTCGGACACGGGTCGGACGGTGGGGTGGACGGGTTCGTCAACCGGCAAGGAGATTCCCTTCGTGCAGTTCACCTGCGAGGACGTGCGCGTGCACGTGGAACACGGTCTGGCCGGCGGCTTCGCCGGTGTTGAAGACGAGTCGGAACTGGCCGCCCGCGCGTTCGTCGGCGATGCGGCGGGCGGTGGCGACGACGTGCGCGAGGAGGTCGGGGTCACTGGCGGCGAGCTCGGTGACGTCGCGGTAGCGCTCGGTCTTCGGGATCACGAGCACGTGGACCGGCGCCTTGGGCGCGATGTCCTCGATCGCGATCACCCGGTCGTCCTCCGCCACGATCGTCGCGGGGATCTCACGGGCGATGATCTTCGTGAAGACGCTCGGCTCGCTGGTGCTCATGTCCTCCATCGTAGGACCCGCCCCCGACGCCGCTACCAGCGCCCGAGCCGGGTCTGGAGCACCGCGAGGGCGGCCGGACCGGCGGTCGAGGTGCGCAGCACCGTGTCGCCGAGCCGCACCCGCGTCGCGCCCGCCGCTGACAGACGGTCGAACTCGGCACCGTCGATCCCGCCCTCGGGCCCGACGATCAGGACGATCTCGTCGGCGTCGGCTGGCGGCTGCCACGCGGAGAGCCGCACCGCGCCCACCGGGTCCAGCACGACCAGCGCGCGTCGTGCCTCCCGGTCGGCACCGGCAGACCCCCCGGACCCAGCACCGGCGCCGGCCGCGAGCTGCGCCGTGGTCACCGGAGCGTCCACCGACGGCACGCGCGAGCGGACCGCCTGCTTGGCGGCCTCCTGCGCGATGGCCGCCCAGCGGGCACGGCCCTTCTCGACCTTCGGTCCCTCCCACCGGGAAACGCTGCGTGCCGCCGACCAGGGGACGATGCGGTCCACACCGATCTCGGTCGCCGCCTGCACCGCCATCTCGTCGCGCCCGCCCTTCGCCAGGGCCTGCACGAGGACGAGCGCGGGCCGCGGCGCAGCCTCGACCGCGACGTCCGCGACCGTCAGCGTCAGGCTGTCGCGACCGGTCGCCGCGACTGCACCCGAGACGACCGTCCCGAGACCGTCCGCGATCCGGAGCGTCTCGCCCACCCGGACCCGCGCCACCGAGACGGCGTGCCGCCCCTCGGCACCGTCGAGGGACACCGGGTCGCCGACGCCGATGCCGTCGAGGGTGCCCGGCTCGACCAGGTAGAGCGACGCCATCAGAAGTTGAAGAAGCGGTCGCGGAGCTTGCCGAACATGCCCTGCTGGAAGCGGGCGAGCTGCGGCTTCGGTGCCTTGTGCGACTTCGCGAGCTGCTCGACCAGCCCGCGCTCCTTGTGCGAGAGCTTGGTCGGGGTGACCACCTGCACGCCGACCCGCAGGTCGCCGCGTCCGGTGCCGCGGAGCTTCGTGACGCCGCGGTCCTTGATGACCAGGACGTCGGCGCTCTGCACGCCGGGCCGGATCTCGAGCTCGACCGGGCCGTCGAGGCCGTCGATGGTCGTGGTCGCGCCGAGGATCGCGTCGGTCATCTGCACCTCGAGCGTCGCCAGCAGGTCGTCGCCGTCGCGGCTGTAGACGTCGTGGTGCCGGACCTTGATCTCGAGGTAGAGGTCTCCCGAGGGGCCGCCGGCCGGACCGACCTCGCCCTGCCCGGGCATCTGCAGCCGGAGACCGGTCTCGACACCGGCGGGGACGTCCACCGGGATCGTGCGCCGGGCACGGACACGGCCCTGACCCTGGCAGGTCGGGCACGGGTTGGGGATCACGGTGCCGTACCCACGGCAGGTGCCGCAGGGGGCGCTCGTCACGACGTTGCCGAGGAGCGAGCGGACCTGCCGCTGGATGTGCCCCGTGCCCCCGCAGATGTCGCAGGTCTGGGGGTGGGTGCCGGGCGCCGCGCAGGAGCCGCCACACGTCTCGCAGAGCACGGCCGTGTCGACCTCGACGTCCTTGTGGATGCCGAAGACGACTTCGTCGAGGTCGACCTCGATCCGGAGCAGGGCGTCCTGGCCGCGCTCGGCACGCGACCGCGGGCCGTTGCCGCGACCGGCACCGCCGCCGCCGAAGAACGCGTCGAAGATGTCGCTGAAGCCGCCGGCGTTGCCGAACGGGCTGTCGGCCTGGGGCCCCGCGTCGTAGCGTCGCCGCTGCTCGGGGTCGCTCAGCACGTCGTACGCGTGCGTCACGTCCTTGAACCGCTCGGCCGCGTCCGGGCTCGGGTTCACGTCGGGGTGGAGCTCGCGGGCGAGCCGGCGGTACGCCTTCTTGATGTCGGCATCGGAGGCGTCCTGCTGGACGCCGAGGACGTCGTAGTGGTCTGCCACGTATCCCTCAGTCGGTTCGGTCGGTGCGGCGGTCGCCGCAGGTCGGGTCGGTCTGGAGGCGCGGATCGCCCCGGTGAGGCACCGCGCGTCGGTCGGGGGCCGGGTCGGTCACTGTTCACCCAGCAGCTTGGACAGGTACCGGGCGACCGCGCGGACCGCGGCCATGTTGGTGCCGTAGTCCATCCGGGTCGGGCCGAGCACGCCGAGACGTGCGACCTCGCCGCCGGCGAGGTACCCGCCCGCGACGATGCTGGTGGCGTCGAGCCCGTACCGGGCGTTCTCGACGCCGATGCGGGCCGCGACGCCGTCGTCCACCTGCATCTCCCCGAACAACCGGAGCAGGGTCACCTGTTCCTCGATCGCCTCCAGCACGGGGAACAGGCCGCCGGTGAAGTCCTGCTCGCTCTTGGCCAGGTTCGCCGCGCCCGCCATCACGAGGCGGTCCTGGCGGTTCGCGCCGACCTGCTCGATGAGCGTCGCCACCACGACGCCCGCGAGCGTCTGGGCATCCGGGCGGACCTGCTGCGGCACCGCGCGGAGCGCCCGTGGGACGTCCTGCAGCAGGAGCCCGACGCTCGCCCCGTTGACGACGGCGCGGAGTTCGGTGAGCGAGCCCTCGTCGAGCGGGACGTCCGTCTCGACGACGCGCTGTTCGACGCGGGCCGTGTCGGTGATGAGGACCACCATGAGCCGGGTGTCGGCGAGCCGGACCAGCTCGATGTGCTGCACGCGGGCGCGCACCATCGAGGGGTACTGCACCAGGGCGACCTGGTTCGTGAGCTGGCTGAGCAGGCGGACCGTGCGGCCGAGGACCTCGTCGAGGTCGTTCGGCGCGCCGAGGAAGGTCTCGATCGCGTGCCGCTGCGCGCTCGACAGCGGGCGGGCGGCGGCGAGGTGGTCCACGAAGACCCGGTACCCCTTGTCCGTCGGCACGCGCCCGGACGAGGTGTGCGGCGCGGCGATGAGCTGTTCGTCCTCGAGCTGCGCCATGTCGTTGCGGATCGTCGCCGCGCTCACCCCGAAGGCGTGCCGCTCGACGATGGTCTTCGAGCCGACCGGTTCGCGCGAGGCGACGTAGTCCCGCACGATGGCCTTGAGGACCTCGAGGCTGCGTTCGCTGACCACCCGGACCCCTTCCACTCGTTCTGGCACTCGGACGTGTCGACTGCTGATCCTACGCCCGACCGCCGACCGACCGGGACTTCTGCACAGCCCGGCGATACGCTCGGCGCATGACCTACGGACAGCAGCCCGGTGGCCCCTACGGACAGGAACCCGGCGCCAAGGACCCAGGCGGCCCGCAGTACCCCGGCGGCCCGCAGTACCCGGCAGGATGGACGCCGCCGCAGCCCCTCAGCCCCGAGGACCAGCGGCTCTGGGCGACCCTGACGCACGTCGGCGCGATCTTCTTCAGCCTCGTCGTGCCGATCATCGCGTACCTCGTGCTCCGCGACCGCGGGCAGTTCATCCGCGAGCACACCCGGCAGGCGCTCAACTTCCACATCACGGCGGCCATCGCGGGCTTCGTCTCCGGCCTGCTGACGATCGTGGTCATCGGCCTCGTGCTGCTGCCGGTCATCGGTGTGCTCGTGGTCGTCTTCTCGATCATGGCCGCGATCGCAGCCAACCAGGGGCGCTTCTACAAGTACCCGCTGGCGATCGAGTTCATCAAGCAGTAGTCGCGGGTCAGTCGAGCAGCTCGCGGACCACCGCGTCCGCGAGCAGGCGACCCTGCATCGTCAGCTCGATGCGTCCCCGCACCGCGGCCGGGCCGTCCACGAGACCACGTGCGATGAGCCCGGCGACGCGGCCCCGCGCCTCCCGGCGGAGCTCCGACGTGGCGAGCTCACCGCGGACCCGCGCCGCGAGCAGCACCCGTTCGACGTACCGGGTCTCGTCGTCGAGGGTCTCGCGACCTGCGGCCGGAGAGTCGCCGGCCAGCACCCGGTTCGCGTACGCGGCCGGGTGCTTGACGTTCCACCAGCGGGTCCCGGCGACCGCGGAGTGCGCGCCCGGACCGACGCCCCACCAGTCGTGGCCCTTCCAGTAGGAGAGGTTGTGCCGGCTGGCGTGCTGAGTGGTCCCGCCGTCCGGGTCCGTCCTGGCCCAGTTCGACACCTCGTACCAGGCGTAGCCGGCGTCGCCGAGCACCCGGTCCGCGAGCTCGTACATGTCGGCGGCCAGGTCGTCGTCCGGAGCGGGCAGTTCGCCGCGCGCGACCATGCGGCCCATCGCGGTGCCCTCCTCGACGATGAGCGAGTAGGCGGACACGTGGTCTGGCTCGCAGGCCAGGGCCGCGTCGAGCGAGGTCCGCCAGTCGTCGAGGGACTCCCCCGGCGTCGAGTAGATCAGGTCGAGCGAGACGTCGAGCCCCTGCTGCTTCGCGAGGTCCACGACCACGGGCACACGCTCAGGGTCGTGCGTCCGGTCGAGGGTCGCCAGCACGTGCGGCACCGCCGACTGCATGCCGTAGCTGACCCGGGTGAAGCCCGCCGCGTGCAGCGTCGCGAGGGCGTCCGCGTCCACCGAGTCCGGGTTCGCCTCGGTCGTGACCTCGGCGCCGGGCAGGATCCCCCAGGTGTCGTCGATCGCACGGAGCACCATCGCCAGGTCGGACGCCGGGAGCATCGTCGGGGTGCCGCCGCCGAAGAACACCGTGGACACCGGGCGGCGCGGGACACCGGACCGGTCGAGGACCTCGGCGGCCCACTCGATCTCGCGCACCGCGTGCCCGGCGTAGTCGTCGCGTCGGACGCCCCGCAGCTCGGACGCCGTGTACGTGTTGAAGTCGCAGTACCCGCAGCGGACCCGGCAGAACGGCACGTGCACGTAGACACCGAACGGCACCTCGCCCGCTCCGGGCCCCGGGTCGATCAGTCCGTCCGTGGGAGCGGGATCGGCGATCGGGAGAGCACTCGGCATGATCTCCATTGTCCGTCATGATGGAGGCATGGAGCACCAGCCCGTCCCCACGACCGTGCTGTGGGACATCGACGGCACCCTCGTGATGAACGCCGCGTCCCCGGGGAACCTATACCACCTCGCCCTCGAGCGGGCCGTCGGACGCGACCTCGTCCTGCGCGTCGGACACCAGCACGGCCGCACCGACGCCGGACTCATCGCCGAGCACGTGCGCGCCCATCACCTCGAGGACGACCTCATCCCCACGGTGACCGCGCACCTGCGCGACCTCACCGACGAACGCCACCGCTCGGGCGACCACCGGTCCCCCGCGCCGGGTGCCGTCGCGCTCGTCCGCCGCTTCGCCGCCCTCGGCTGGCGGAACGGCCTGCTCACCGGCAACTCCGCGCACCGTGCGCGCATCAAGCTGCAGGGCGCCGGGTTCGACGTCGATGCGTTCGACTGGGAGCACTCCTACTTCGGCGACACCGAGGTCGACCGGTCCGGAGTGACCGCCCGGGCGGCCGCCGCCCTCGCCGGGACGCGGGCCGTCATCGTCGGCGACACCCCACGCGACGGCGAGGCCGCCGACGCCGCTGGCATCCCGTTCCTCGCGGTCGCGACGGGCGTCTACGACGCCGACGCGCTCCGGGCGACGAGCGCGGTGGCGATCGCGCGGAACTGCGTCGACGACGCCACGCTCATCGAGGACGCGATCGCGGCGCTGCCGCCGCTGGACTAGTCGCCGCGGAGGGCGACCAGGTACTTCTCGGCCATCGACTTCTGCTGGCGGCGGACCAGCGGCGCCACGAACTGCCACTTCCGGCTCGCCGGGTGCGAGAACTGCCGGATCTGCAGCCACACGGAGCCGTCCGGCGTCCGTTCCACCACGAAGGACTCCTCGCCCGAGAGCGGGTGCCCCTCGAGGGTGCCGTAGGCGAAGCCCTTCCGGTCGGTCTCGTCGATGATCGACACGACCCGGACCGGCGCGTGCACCGTCTGCCCGAACGCGTGCATGGTGAGCGTCGCACTCGTGCCCGCCGTCACCAGCGGGGTGCCGTCGGGCGCGAACTTCTCGACCCGCGGGGTCCCGATCGACGCGGGGGCGATCGGCACGCCGTGCTCGTCGAAGGTCACCGGGTTGTAGCGCACCTCGTCGTCGTCGGGCTGGTCCTCGACCTGCACGCGGATGCCGCTGCGCTCCTGGATCTGCCAGGTCAGCGCCTGCGTCACCGCGGTCTCGAACCGCTGGTCCCCGTGCCCGATCCGGGCCCGTGACTCGGACGGGGTGAACCCCTCCGGCGGGTAGGTCATGAGGTCCGGCGCCTGGGTCGCCCCCACGGCTCCGTACGTCAGTGCGGTCCGGTACGCGCCGCGAGAACTCATGCTGCAACCCTACCCGGGCGTCGTCGGCGCCAGGTCCGACGAACGCCCGGTCCGGCTACTTCTTCTTCTCCTCGACGTCCCCGGAGAGCGCCGCGATGAAGGCCTCCTGCGGGACCTCGACACGGCCCACCATCTTCATGCGCTTCTTGCCCTCCTTCTGCTTCTCGAGGAGCTTGCGCTTGCGGGTGATGTCGCCGCCGTAGCACTTCGCGAGGACGTCCTTGCGCATCGCCCGGATGCTCTCGCGGGCGATGATGCGGGCACCGATGGCCGCCTGGATCGGCACCTCGAACTGCTGGCGCGGGATGAGCTTGCGGAGGCGCTCGGTCATGAGCGTGCCGTACGCGTACGCCTTGTCGCGGTGCACGATCGCGCTGAACGCGTCGACCTGCTCGCCCTGCAGCAGGATGTCGACCTTCACGAGGTCGGCCGCCTGGTCGCCGGTCGGTTCGTAGTCGAGCGAGGCGTAGCCCTGCGTCTTGCTCTTCAGCTGGTCGAAGAAGTCGAAGACGATCTCGCCGAGGGGCATCTCGTAGCGGATCTCGACGCGGTCCTCGCCGAGGTACTCCATGCCGAGCAACGAGCCGCGGCGCGACTGGCAGAGCTCCATGATCGCGCCGACGTAGTCCTTCGGCGCGAGGATCGCGGCGCGGACCATCGGCTCGCGGACCTCGACGATGCGGCCGCCCGGGAACTCCGACGGGTTCGTGACCTCGGTCACCGAGTTGTCCTCGTTCGTGACCTCGTAGATCACGCTCGGAGCGGTGGTGATGAGGTCGAGGCCGAACTCGCGGGAGAGCCGCTCGGTGATGATCTCGAGGTGCAGCAGGCCGAGGAAGCCGCAGCGGAACCCGAAGCCGAGCGCGACGGACGTCTCGGGCTCGTACACCAGCGCGGCGTCGGACAGCTTGAGCTTGTCGAGCGCCTCGCGCAGGTCCGGGTAGTCGGAGCCGTCGATCGGGTACAGACCCGAGAAGACCATCGGCTTCGGGTCGGTGTAGCCGGCGAGCGGCTCCGTCGCGGGCTTCTGTGCCGTCGTGACCGTGTCGCCGACCTTCGACTGACGGACGTCCTTCACGCCGGTGATGAGGTACCCGACCTCACCGACGCTGAGGCCCTTCGTCGGCTTCGGCTCGGGCGACGACACCCCGATCTCGAGGATCTCGTGCGTCGACTTCGTCGACATCATCTGGATCTTCTCGCGGGGGTGGATCGTGCCGTCGATCATGCGGACGTACGTCACGACGCCGCGGTAGCTGTCGTACACGGAGTCGAAGATCATCGCGCGGGGCGCGGCCTCGACGTCGCCGACGGGGTTCGGCACGGTGCGGACGACGCGGTCGAGGAGCTCGGGCACGCCGACACCGGTCTTGCCCGAGACACGCAGGACGTCCTCCGGCTTGCCGCCGATCAGCTGCGCGAGCTCGGCCGCGTACTTGTCGGGGTCGGCCGCGGGGAGGTCGATCTTGTTGAGCACCGGGATGATCTCGAGGTCGTTCTCGAGCGCCAGGTACAGGTTCGCGAGGGTCTGGGCCTCGATGCCCTGCGCCGCGTCGACGAGCAGGATGGCGCCTTCGCACGCGGCGAGGGAGCGGGAGACCTCGTACGAGAAGTCGACGTGCCCCGGCGTGTCGATCATGTTCAGCGCGAAGGTCTGCCCGTCGAGCTCCCAGGGCATGCGGACGGCCTGCGACTTGATCGTGATGCCGCGCTCGCGCTCGATGTCCATGCGGTCGAGGTACTGCGCACGCATGGCGCGGTCCTCGACGATGCCGGTGATCTGCAGCATGCGGTCGGCCAGCGTGGACTTGCCGTGGTCGATGTGCGCGATGATGCAGAAGTTGCGGATCGCGTCGGCCGGGGTCGAGGCGGGCTCGAGCGGCGCGGATGCTTGTGGGCTCACGGTTCCTCGGGGTGGGTCGGACGGTCGCACGATTGTCCCACGGTTGTGCGCGGGTGGCGCGCAGCGCCGCCCGCGGCTGTGGACGGGACGGTGTGCGGACAACGCTGTGCAGGGGTGGGACCGGCCATCGGCGGAGCGAGCGGGTGCGTGTCGAGGAGGGCGCGCCTCCAGACCGGCCTGGAGGCACGGTGTCGGTCCGCCGTCCGGCCGGCGGTCAGACCGTGGCCGGCTCCGGGACCGGCAGCGCACCGAGGCCGCGACGGAGGTCCACCGCGGTCACGGCGAGGCACACGCGGATCCAGCCCTCGCCCGTGCGGCCGAAGGCGCTGCCCGGTGCGACCGCGACCCGTTCGCGTTGCAGGAAGTCGAGCGCCCAGCCCTGCACGTCCCCCTGCGAGGCGTGCGACACGTCGATCCAGAGGTAGAAGGCACCGCGGGGATCGAGGTAGCGGAGGCCGGCGGCGTCGAGCACCTCCTTCGCGATCGCGAGGTTCGCGCGGTAGTGCTCGCGGGCCTCCTGCACGGCGGAGTGATCGCCGACGATCGCGGCGAGGGCGGCCCACTGGTCGGGCTCCGCGACGCAGCTGATCATGGCCTCCTGCACGGTCCGCATCGTCGGGCCGAGGCCCTTCGGCGTCACGAGGTACCCGACGCGCACGCCGGTCATGGCGTACGTCTTGCTCAGCGAGAACGCCGTGAACACACGGTCGTCCTCGTCGAGCGCCGCCAGGCTGACGTGGCGGACACCGTGCGTGAAGTACTCGTAGACCTCGTCGCTGATCACCCACAGGTCGTGCCGCTTCGCGAGTGCCAGGAGATCGCGGAGCGTCTGCTCGGAGAACACCGAGCCGAGCGGGTTCGACGGCGAGTTCACCACGATGGCCCGGGTGCGCTCGGTGATGCTCGCCTCGAGCGCGCCGAGGTCCGGCTCGAAGTCGTGCGCCGGGGAGAGCTGGTAGGGCACCGGGGTCGCGCCGAGGATGCGGGCGTTCATCGTGAACGTCGTGTAGCCCGGGTCCGGCACGAGCACCTCGTCACCCGGGGACAGCACGAGGGTCATCGCCTGGAAGAGTGCCTGGGTGGCGCCGATCGTCAGCCAGACCTGCTCGACGTCGACCTCGATCCGGTTCTCGCGGCGGAGCTTGTCGCGGATCGCCTCACGGAGCGGGGCGATGCCGCCGTTGGGGGTGTAGTCGGTGCGGTCCTCGGTCCACGCGCGGCGGGCGGCGTCGCCGATGTGGGCGGCGACGGGGACGTCGGGCTCACCGATGACGAGCATCGCGACGCCCTCGACGTCCTGGGCGTCCTGCTGCTGCGCTCGCTGCTCGGCGTGCTCCGCACGGAGTCGGGCTGCCTGCTCGTAGACGCGGCGGATGCCGGAGGCGGGGACGGTGTCGATACGGGGCGCGAGCGAAGGCACGTCGTCACCGTAACCGCTTCCGTGTTGCGGGCGGATTGCGGCGGGTCGGTGCTTTGGAGGAACGCCCTCGTCCTGGTAACGTTGACGGCTGGACTTCCGCGTTCCCCGCCCACGGGTGGAACGCGATGCGACCAAGGGACCCTCTACCCAGCGGTCGCGACCACCCGTAGAGACGAGAAGGAGCAACACGCATGGCGAACATCAAGTCGCAGATGAAGCGCATCAAGACCAACCTCAAGGCCCAGGAGCGCAACAAGGCGTACCGGTCCGAGCTCAAGACGGTCATCCGTCGCACCAACGAGGCCGTCCTGTCGGGCGACAAGGACAAGGCCGCTGCGGCGCTCCTCCTCGCCTCGAAGAAGCTCGACAAGGCCGTGAGCAAGGGCGTCATCCACAAGAACCAGGCCGCGAACCGCAAGTCGGCCATCGCGAAGAAGGTCTCCGCGCTCTGAGCAGCGTGAGCACCGCGCTCGCTTGAGTGCTGCACGAAGGCCCCGTACCGGAAGGTGCGGGGCCTTCGTCGTGTGCGGGCGTCGTTCCGCGCGAACCGTGCGGGCACGCGGGCGGTGGGTCGGCAGCCACCACACGAGCTCGTGCGGCGGGCCACGGTGCACCCCTGCGGGTGCGGTCAGCGGGCCTCGCCGCGCCGCGCGATCATCCGCACCATGACCTCGAGCGCGTAGTGGGCGTCCCGCGAGCCGCCCTTCACCGCGGTGTCCGCCTCGGCGATGCTCGTGATGGCGTTCGCCAGCCCGGCCTCGCTCCACCCGGCGACGTCCCGCTGCGCCCGCTGCACCTGCCACGGCGCCATCCCGAGCGCCGAGGCCGCCTGCCCGCTCGGGCCCCTGAACGCGCTGACCTTCGCCATCGTGCGGATCTTGCTGGCGAAGGCCGCGACGATCGGGACCGGTGCCTCCCCCGTCGCGAGGGCGTGCCGCAGCTCGACGACCGCCGGTGCCGAACGTCCGGCCAGGGCGATGTCCGCCACCTTGAACGCGTTCGTCTCGACCCGTCCGCCGTAGTACTTGTCGACGACCTTGTCGGTGATCTCCTGCGCCTCGTCGGCCAGCAGCTGCCGGCACGCGGCCGCGAGTTCGGCGAGGTCGTCCGCGAACGCAGCGACGAGAGTCCGGACGGCCGACGGCACGATCCGACGCCGTCCGGCCCGGAACTCGGCGTTCACGAACTCGATGCGGTCGGTCTCGCGCTTGAGCTCGTCACACTGCACCTCGACGCCGCCGCCGACGCCGCTGCGGATCGTGTCGAGGAGCTTCTTCCCCCGGACCCCGCCGCCGTGCCGGAGCACGAGGGTGACGTCGTCGGCGGGGGCGCCGAGGTAGGAGATCGTCTCCGTGATGAACGAGTCGGTGCACTTCTCGACGTTCGTGACCCGGACGAGCCGCGGTTCGCCGAAGAGGGAGGGGCTCGCGAGCGTCGCGAGCAGGCCGGGAGCGTACTGGTCGGCTTCGAGGTCGTGCACCTCGAGCGCCGGGTCCTCGCCCACGAGCAGGTCGCGCAGGACGCTGCTGGCCCGGTCGGCGAGGAACTGCTCCGGCCCGGTGATGAGCACGACGGGCGCGGGTCGGACACCCGACCACGGCACCTGGTCGATCTTCGCGGCGGCCCGGACGGGCTTCTTGGCGGCCATGCCTCGATCCTACGGGCGACGTCCGACCCGGGACGCTCCGTCCACACCCGCAGCCCCCCGCCCGGAGCACGGCCGAGGACGACGGTGCCGTACCGGTCCGTGCGGTAGGGCGTCGTCCCCACGGCTGCGAGCATGTCGAGTGCCGAACGGGTGGGGTGCCCGTAGGTGTTGTCGCTGCCGACACCGATCAGCCCGACAGCGGCTGCGGCTGCTCGGTAGAGCTGCGGGTCCTGGTCGGCGGAGCCGTGGTGCGACACCTTGACGACGTCGACCGGCCCGATGCCGCCCATGCCGGCGTCGCTGCCTGCGGCGCGGAGGCGGCGTTGGCCGTCCTCGCCGAGGTCGCCGAGGAAGAGACCGGCCAGACACGACGCACAGCCACCCGCGGTCCGCAGCACCAGACTCGCATCGTTCCCGGCCTCGCCGTCCCCCTCCCGCGGCCAGAGCACGCGCCACTGCTGCGCCCCGAGCGTGCCGGAGGTGCGGTCGTCGGCGCGGCGCACGTCGACCCCGCCGCCGCGGAGCGTCCGCACCACCGCGCGGTCCTCCGGACGACCGGTGGGACCGACGAGCGCGGTCGTGGTCCGGGCTGCGACGAGCCCGACCGCGCCGACGTGGTCGCGGTCGAAGTGGGTCAGGACGAGCAGGTCGATCCGGTCGACGCCGAGGAGCACCAGGCACCGGTCGAGTGCGTCCTCGTCGTCCCCGGTGTCGATCAGCGCCGTGGCCCCGAGACTGCGGAGCAGGACCGCATCACCCTGGCCGACGTCGCACGCCGCGACCGACCAGTCGGCGGGGAGCGTACTGCGGACCACCAGCGTGGGGACGGCCACGGAGGCGACGCCGACGACCACCACGACGGCCGCCCCGAGCAGGAGCAGTGATCTGCGCTGCACGGACGTGGGGGCCTGCCGCGAACGCACGCGCGTGACGCCGGTGTCCTCGGCGGCGCCCGCTCGCTCCCGCACCAGCATCGCCGTGGAAACGCATCCGCTCACCACCCCCGCAGCGCACACCCCGATCCACCCCGGCGGCCACGGCAGCGATGCACCCGGCAGGGCGGCCGCTCCACGGGCCACCGCACCGATCGCCGATGCGGGCGCCCAAGCGACCCCGGCCAGCACGCCGCTCCCCCAGGGCCACAGCGGGGCGAGCAGACAGGACCCGAGGCCCACCACCGTGACGACCGGTGCGAGTGGTTCGGTGACCAGGTTCGCCGGGATGCCGTACGTCGGCAGCACCGCCGCGAGCGGGACGGTGGCGGGCCAGCACGCGACCTGCGCCGCCACGGGCACCGCGACCGCGGCGGCCACCGGCAGCGGCACGTGCCTGACGAGCAGCCCGGTCAGCGGCGGAGCGAGCACCACGATCCCACTCGTCGCGAGCACCGACAGCACGAACGCCGGCGCCCGGGCGTACCAGGGGTCGGCGACGAGCATGCCGATGACCGCGAGGGCGATCAGCGGGACGCCGCGCACGGGTCGACCGGTCAGCCGTACACCGAGCACGACGACCGCCATCACCGTCGCCCGGACGATGGACGGGTCCGGCCGGACGAGCACGACGAACACGAGCAGGAACCCCACCGCGAGCACCGCGCGGGTCACCCGCCCGAGGCCGACCGTGCGGCCGAGCATGACCACGAGGCCGACGACCACCGCGCAGTTCGCACCGGACACCGCCGTGAGGTGGGTGAGCGCCGTGGTCTCCATCGCCGTCTCGGTGTCGGGGTCGAATCCGCTCCGGTCGCCGATCGCGAGCCCCCGGAGGAGTGCCCCGCCGGGTTCCGGCAACCGCGCCGTCACCTCGGTGAAGGACCGCCGCACCTGACCGGTCGCCGCGAGCAGGCCGGTGGGCGCTGTCTCCTCCGACCCGCCCCGCAGGAACACGACCGCAGCCGTCGGGGATCCGGCCTCGTCCGGTTCGACCGTGCCGTGCCCGCTCAGCAGGGTGCCGGCTCCGAGCACGTGTCGTCGCGTCCGATGCTCGGGGACGACCCGCACCGGCACCGACAGCCCGTCGACGTCGCTGAGCCGGGTGAGCCGTCCGGTCACCGAGTGGTCCGCCGGCGACAGGTCCCGCGTCAGGACGAGTTCGACGGCAGCCGTCCGTCCGGAGGCTGCCCGCAGGACCGGGGGCGATCGGTGCGCGTGTCCGACGAGGACGGCGATCGCGACGACGAGGCACACCGCAGCAGCGACGGTGCACCGCGACACGACTCGGGTGCCTCCGGCACGGGTGACGAGCGCCGTGCAGCCGGCGCCGAACAGCAGCCCGAGCGCGGCGATCACCGACCACACCGCCTCCGGGGCGCCGATCAGCAGGGCGGCCAGCACCCAGGCCAGGACGGCGGGCACGGCGAGCCGGAGGTCGTCCCGTCCCGGCGACCCGCCCGGCCGCAACGGCTCAGACACGGACCAGGCCCTGCAGGTCCGCGAACCGTCCGTCACCGATGCCGCTGACCTCGAGCAGGTCCTCCACCGAGCGGAACCCGCCGTGCTCCTCACGCCAGGCGATGATCCGCCCCGCGAGCGAGGGCCCGATGCCGGGCAGGGTCTCGAGCGTCGCCTGGTCCGCCGCGTTCAGGTCGACGAGGGCACCCGGTCCGGCCCCGGCAGCTCCGCCGGCACCGGCACCGGCACCGGCGTCTCCACCTGCGCCGCCGCTGGCGTCCACCACGGCCGGCGGTTCCGTCTCACCCGTCGCCGGGACGTAGATCCGCTCTCCGTCCACCACCGGCCGCGCCAGGTTGAGCCGCGCGAGGTCCGCGGCCGGCGTGGCTCCCCCGGCCCGCTCGACGGCGGTCTCGACCCGGGCCCCCGACGTCAGGGTGACGACTCCGGGGCGCCGGACCGCGCCGGCCACGTGGACCACCACGGAGGACCCGGCCGTCGCCGCGACGGGCGCGTCCGCCGGATCACCCTGCGCCGGCCGCGACGCGGCCTGCGGCGTTCCCGACGCCGTGGGCGCAGCCGCCCCGGTGACCGTCACCGGACCACCGGGACCGTGCCCCGCGCCTCCAGACCGCAGTGTCGCGACGACCACGATCACCAGCGCGACGAGCACGACGGCGGCGGCGAGCAGGAGGGCGGCGCGCGGGGTCAGCGTGGCGCACGACGCGGGTGACGAGGGCGGTGGCGAGGACATGCCGGAACGCTAGGGAGCCCGGCCGTCCGGCCGGGCTCCCCGAGATCCGTCAGTGGACGGAAGGCACGATGCCGCCCCTGTGCAGGGTGGCCGCTACCCCTTGATGGCGATGTTCACGAGCTTCGGCGCCCGCACGATCACCTTCACGATCTCCCGGTCCCCGATGTACCGCTGCACGTTGGCCGACGACCGCGCGAGCTGCTCCAGCTCGTCCGCCTCGATCGACTTCGACACCTCGAACGAGTCGCGCACCTTGCCGTTCACCTGCACGACGGCGGTCAGGGACTCCTGCACGAGCAGCGTGGGGTCGGCCTTCCGCCAGCCGTACGTGGCGACGGTGGCCTCGTAGCCCAGCTTCTCCCACATCTCCTCGCCGGTGTACGGCGCGAACACGCTGAGGGCGAGCGCGATGGTCTCGACGGCCTCGCGCACGGCGGGGTCGCCGGCACCGGGGCCGCTGTCGATCGCCTTGCGGGTGACGTTCACCAGGTCCATGAGCCGCGCGATCACGACGTTGAACTTGAACGCCTCCATCATCCCCGGCGCATCGGCCAGGAACCGGTGCGTGACCTGCCGCAGCGCCCGGTCGCCGTCCGCCCACACCGCGTCGCGCGACGACGTGACGTCGAGCGCGAGCCGGTAGGCGCGGGCGAGGAAGCGCGCCGAAGCGGACGGGGAGACGTCCTCCCAGTTGATGTCGTCCTCCGGCGGTCCGGCGAAGCCCATCACCAGGCGGATGGCGTCGACGCCGTTCGCGTCGAGCTCGTCGCCGAGCGAGACGCCGCCCTTCGACTTCGACATCTTGGAGCCGCCGGAGAGCACCATGCCCTGGTTGAGCAGCGCCGAGAAGGGCTCGGTGAAGTCGAGGTACCCCAGGTCGAACAGGACCTTCGTGACGAAGCGCGCGTAGAGCAGGTGCAGGATCGCGTGCTCGATGCCGCCGATGTACTGGTCGACCGGGGCCCACTTGCGCGCGATCGCCGGGTCGAAGGCCTGCGTGTCGTCGTTCGCGGCGAGGAAGCGCAGGAAGTACCACGACGAGTCGACGAACGTGTCCATCGTGTCGGTGTCCCGGGTCGCCGGGGTGCCGTCCACCGGGTTCGGGACGTTCACCCAGTCGGTCGCTCCGCCGAGGGGCGAGGTGCCCTTCGGCTTGAGGTCGAGGCCCTCGGTCGACGGCAGGCGCACCGGCAGCTGGTCCATCGGGACCGGGTGCTCGGTGCCGTCCGCGCCGTGGATGATCGGGATCGGGGTGCCCCAGAACCGCTGGCGCGAGATGAGCCAGTCGCGCAGGCGGTAGGTCTTCGCCGCACGACCGGTGCCGCGCTCCTCGAGCAGCGAGATCGCGGCGGTGATGGCGTGCTGCTTCGACATGCCGTCGAGCGGGCCGGAGTTGATCATCCGGCCCTGCCCGGTCAGCGCCTCGCCGGTCGCGACCGGGTCGAGCACCGGGAGGTCGAAGTCGTCCAGCGTCGCGCCCTCGGGGATCACCGGGATCGCCCCGGTGACGGCGGCGTTCGTGTCGACGACGACCTTGACCGGCAGGTCGAAGGCCCGCGCGAAGTCCAGGTCACGCTGGTCGTGCGCGGGCACGGCCATGACCGCGCCGTGCCCGTAGTCGGCGAGGACGTAGTCGGCGGCCCAGATCGGCAGGCGCTCCCCCGTCAGCGGGTGGATCGCGAACCGGCCGAGCGGCACGCCGGTCTTCGGCCGGTCGGCGTTCTGCCGGTCGATCTCCGACGTCTTCTGCGTCGCCACCAGGTAGGACTCGAAATCGGCGCGCACGTCGTCAGGAGCAGAGGCGACGAGCGACGCGGCCAGGTCGGAGTCGGGCGCCACCACGAGGAACGTCACGCCGTGGATGGTGTCCGGACGCGTGGTGAACACCGTGACGGGCTCGTCGCGGTCCTCGATCACGAAGTCGACGTCGGCACCGACCGAGCGGCCGATCCAGTTGCGCTGCTGCGCGATGACCTTCGCCGGCCACCGCCCCTCGAGCTGGTTGAGGTCGTCGAGCAGGCGGTCGGCGTACTTCGTGATCGCGAAGTACCACTGCGTCAGCTTCTTCTTGACGACGACCGCGCCGGAGCGGTCAGAGGTGCCGTCGGGCAGCACCTGCTCGTTCGCGAGCACCGTCTGGTCCACCGGGTCCCAGTTGACCCAGCTGTCCTTCCGGTACGCCAGGCCCTTCTCGTACATCTTGAGGAACAGCCACTGGTTCCACTTGTAGTACTCGGGGTCCGAGGTGTGGATCTCGGTCGTCCAGTCGAAGGACGGCGCGTAGCGCTTGAACGAGGCCTTCTGCTGCTCGATGTTGGCGTACGTCCACTCCTTGGGGTCGACGCCGCGCTTGATCGCCGCGTTCTCGGCGGGCAGGCCGAAGGAGTCCCAGCCGATCGGGTGCAGCACGTTGAACCCCTGCTGCCGCCAGTAGCGCGCCACGAAGTCGCCGAGCGCCCAGTTCTCGGCGTGCCCCATGTGCAGGTCGCCGGAGGGGTACGGGAACATCTCGAGGATGTACTTGCGCGGCCGGGTGTCGTCGAGGTCGGTCGTGAAGAGCCCGAGCTCCTCCCAGCGGGGCTGCCACTTCTCCTGGAGACGACCGAAGTCGTAGGCGTTCGGGTCCTCGGCGTGCTGCTCGGTGGTCACGGTCACCAAGATTACAAGGCCTGGAGGCACGGCTCGGCCCCGTGACGCCGCCGCACCGCCGTCGCGCTCCGGCCTGGAGGCGCGGCTCGGCCCCGGCGGGCCGCGCCCGCCCGTCAGACGGTGACGACCCGCCCGTCCCGCATGCGGACCGTGCGGTCCACGAGGTCCGCCGGCACCGGCACGTGCGACACGATCAGGACGGTCCGGCCCTCGGCCCGGGCGACGCCGACGAGGTCGCGCAGCACCGCGTCGCCGAGGTCCGGGTCGACGTCGGCCGTCGGTTCGTCGAGCACCAGGACCGGGAAGGCGTGGAGCAGGGCTCGGGCGAGGGCGAGCCGGTGCGCCTGGCCGCCCGACACGAGCGACCCGCGTTCGCCGACGGGGGCGTCGAGCCCGCCGCGCCGTGCCGCCCACTCGGCGAGTCCGACCCGGTCGAGCACGGCCGTGAGGTCGTCGTCGTCCGCGGTGTCCCGGGCGAAGAGCAGGTTCTGACGGACCGTCTGGTCGAAGACGAACGGGTCCTGCTCGATCAGGCCCACCCGGGCGCGCACAGCGTCCGGGTGCATGGTCCGCGCCTCGACGCCGTCGATCGTGTACGAGCCGTCGTGGTCGACGAACCGCACGAGCGCGTCGACGAGCGTCGACTTGCCCGCACCACTCGGGCCCTCGAGAACGACGACCTCGCCGGGACGGAGGTCGAGCGAGACGCCGTCGACCGCTGCTCGGTCCGCCCCCGGCCAGCGCACGCTGAGGTCGCGGAGCGCGATCGTCACCGACCCGCGCACCACGAGCTCCGCCGGATCCGCGGCATCGCCGGGCTCGGGCACGATCCCGGCCGGGAGGTCGGCGGGGACGACCCGCTCGACGCGGTCCGCTGCGGCGCGGACGCGACGCAGCGTCAGCACGGCGAGCGGGACGGCGCCGACGACCTCGAAGAGCGCGAGCGGCACGAACACCGCGAGTGCCAAGAGGGGGCCGTCGAGGGCTCCCGTCACGACCGCCGGCGCACCCACCGCCAGGATCCCGATCACCGCCCCGCCGCCGACGAGGCCGACGAGGGCGCCGACGAGCGATTCGACCGTGCTCCGGCGGCGGACCGCGCGTGTGACGCGGACGTCGAGCCGTGCGATGTGGTCGAGCCGTTCGTCGAGCGTGCCGTAGGCGGCGAAGACGTCGAGCGTCCGGACGGTGTCGAGCACGAGGTCGGCCACGTGCCCGCGGTCGGCTGCGGTGCGCTCGTCGGACCGCCGCGCGACCGAGGCCGTGACGACCGACCCGACGGCCACCGCCACGAGCAGCGCGGCGAGGAGCACGAGGGCCGCGGGAAGGGACACGAGCGCGACCGCGACGACCGAGAGCACGGCGGCCACCCCGGCGGACACGAGCGGTCCGACCACCCGGATCGGCAGGTCCTGCAGTCGGTCGGTGTCGGTGACGAGCCGTGCGAGCAGGTCCCCGCGTCCGGTCGAACCGAGGCCCGCCGGTGCCACCGACGACAGCCGCCGGTACATCTCGGTCCGGACCACGGCGAGCTGCCGGAACGACGCGTCGTGCCCGGCGAGCCGGTCGACGTAGCGCAGCGTCGCCCGGCCGAGGGCGAAGGCCCGCACCCCGACCATCACGAGCGTCAGGTAGAGGATCGGCGGGTGCTCCGCAGCCCGCGTGATGAGGTAGCCGCTCGCGGCGAGCAGCGCCACGGCGCTGAGCGCGCTGAGCGCTCCGGCGACCACGGCCCTGCCCCACCCGGCCCCGCGCGGCACCGCGAGCCGCAGGACCGTGTCGTGCCGCGCCTCCCGGCTCATCCGCGCACCCCGGCCGGGACGGTGACCGCGACCGCGCCGCCTGCGCGGACGTCGACGCGCAGGTCGGCGGCGGCGATGACCGCGGGGCGGTGGCTCGCGACGACCACGACCGCGCCGTCGTCCGCGAGCCTGCGCAGCGACGCGACGACCCGCGCCTCGGACTCGCCGTCGAGCGCGGAGGTGGGCTCGTCGAGGACCACGAGCGGCGTGGCTGCGCGACGCGCGCGGTACAGGGCGCGAGCGACCGCCACCCGCTGCGCCTGGCCACCGGACAGGCCGCTGCCGCCGGACCCGACGGCCAGTCCCGGCGCGATCGTCAGTCCGGCGTCGCTCAGCGCGCGGCGGACGTCCGCGTCGTCGGGGGCGGCGCTGAGCGCGACGTTCTCGGCGATCGTGCCGCGCACGAGGCGGGGTCGCTGGTCGGCCCATGCGATGCGGTCCGCGCGCGTCGCCCCGGCCGGGCCGGGCACGGTGACCGTGCCGTCGTGCGGGAGCGCTCCGCGGATCGCCGCGACGATGCTCGACTTGCCCGACCCGCTGGGGCCGGCGAGGACGACGACGCTGCCGGGTCGGGCCCGGAGGTCGACCGGACCGATGACGACGTCCGGACGGCGGACGGTCACCCCGGCGAGCACCAGGTCGGTGGCGGCCGGCTCCGGCGTGCCGTCGACGGGGGCGGGCGCAGCGCGGTCGTCGAGGACGTCGAGCACCGCGGCCGAGGCCTCGACCCCGTCCTGCGCGGCGTGGAAGTCCGCGCCGACCTGTCGGATCGGGGCGAACGCCTCGGGGGCGAGGACGAGGACGAACATCGCGGCGCCGAGCCCGAGCGAGCCGTCGACGAGCCGGATGCCGATCGACACGGCGACGAGCGCGACCGACAGGCTGGCCGCGAGCTCGAGGGCGAAGCCGCTCACGAAGGACAACCGGAGGACCCCGAGGGTGCCGCGACGGTACTCGTCCGTGACGGTGCCGATCCGCCCGACCTGGCGTCGGGCGCGCCCGAAGACCTTGAGCGTGGCCAGCCCCTCGACCGCCTCGGTGAAGGCGCCGCCGAGCCGGGCGAGCGCGTCCGCCTGCCGCCGCTGCAGGGCCTGGGTCGCGAGACCGATGAGGATCATGAACACCGGGATGACGGGCAGGGCGAACAGGATGACCAACCCGCTCGTCAGGTCTCCGAGGCCGATCGCGACGAGGAGCACGGGCGTGGCGACCGCCGTCAGCGCGAGCTGCGGGAGGTAGCGCCCGAAGTACGCGTCGAGGGCGTCGAGGCCCGGCCCGAGCGTCGTCGCGAACGCGGCACTCGAGCGGCCGGCGAGCCAGGAGGGACCCCGCTCGGCGGCCCGGGCGAGCACGGTCCGCCGGAGCTCGCTCTTCACGGTGGCCGCCGCACGGCCGGCGAGGTCGTCCGTCGCCCAGGCCGCGACCGCCCGGAGCACGAACGCGGCGCCGAGCACCGCGAGCGACGGCGCGAACGCGGCCGGGACCGATCCGACGCGCACGGCGTCGACCGTGAGCGTGACGGCCGCGGCGATGCCCCAGGCGATCGCGACGGTGGCGATCGTCCGGAGCAGGCCGGTGCCGGCCGCGGCGACGACGAAGCCGCGCGCGGAGCGCGACAGGCGCAGCAGACGCGGATCGAGCGGCTTCATCCTCGGCTCCTCGGTCCTAGTGGGCGGCCTGGGCGATGTGCGCCCGCGAGACGCGCTTGCGGAAGACCCAGTAGGTCCAGGCCTGGTACGCGAGCACGAGGGGGACGAAGATCAGCGCCACCCAGCTCATCACCGTCAGCGTGTACGCCCCGCTCGAGGCGTTGTCCACGGTGAGGCTGTTCGCCGGGTCGTTCGTCGCGGGCATCACGTCCGGGAAGATCGCCGTGAACATCGCGAGGACCACCGCAGCGATCGTCGCGGCCATCAGCGTGAACGCCCAGCCCTCGCGACCCCAGGCGGTGCACAGCACGGCGAGGACGAGCGCGAGCGCGGCGACGATCGACAGCACGAGCGACGCCGGGGTCGCCCGGACGAAGGCCATTGTGACGAGGAACGTCGCACCCACCAGGATCGTGAGGATGCCGGCGCGGGTCGCCAGCCGCTTGGCACGATCGCGGATCTCGCCCTCGGTCTTCAGCGCGACGAACACCACGCCGTGCGTGAAGAACACCAGGAGCGTCGTCACGCCGGTCAGCAGCGCGAAGGGGTTGAGCAGGTCGAACAGCGTGCCGGTGTAGTTGTGTCCCGCGTCCATCGGGATCCCCCGGACGACGTTGCCGAACGCCACGCCCCACAGGAACGCCGGGACGGCGCTGCCGACGACGATCATCAGGTCGAACCGGCGCTTCCACTCCAGGTGCTTCTCCTGGTGCCGGTACTCGAACGAGACACCGCGTGCGATGAGCGCGGCGAGGATGAGCAGCAGCGCCAGGTAGAACCCGGAGAACATCGTCGCGTACCACTCGGGGAACGCCGCGAACAGGCAGGCGCCGGCGACGATCACCCACGTCTCGTTGAGGTCCCAGACCGGGCCGATGGTGTTGATCAGCACCCGACGGTCGGTGTCGTCCTTGCCGAGGAACGGCAGGGCCATGCCGACGCCGAAGTCGAAGCCGTCGAGGACGAAGTAGCCGACGAAGAAGAGTCCGACGATCGCGAACCAGAGAACGGGCAGGTCCATCTCAGTACACCGTCACTTCGTGCTGGACCTCACCGGTCTCCTCGTCGACCGCCGCGGGTGCCGCGGGGCCCTCCTGCGCCACCTTCTTGATCAGGCGGAACTCCACGACCGCGAGCGAGCCGTAGATCAGCGTGAACACCACGAGCGAGATGAGCACCTCGATGCCCGTCACGTTCGGCGAGACGCCGTCGCTGGTCCTGAGCAGCCCGAACACGAGCCACGGCTGCCGCCCCATCTCGGTGAAGATCCAGCCGACGATCATCGCGGCCATCGGCAACGGGACCGTCCAGGTCGCGATCCGCCACACCCAGCGCTGGGTCGGGAAGCGGCCCTTGCGGGTCAGCCAGAGCCCGACGAGCGAGACGAGCACGGCGCCGACGCCGAGCGCGATCATCCAGCGGAACGACCAGTAGGTGACCCAGATGATCGGCTTGTAGTCGCCGGGTCCGTACACCTGGGAGTACTGCGCCTGCAGGTCGTTGATGCCCTCGACGGTGCCGTTGAAGGTGTGCGTCGAGAGGAAGGACAGCAGGTACGGCACGCGGATCGAGAAGAGCTCGTGCACGCCGTCCGGGGTGCCGAGCGTGAAGATCGAGAACGAGGCGTCCTTGCCGGTCGCCGTGTTGTAGAGCGCCTCGGCGGCCGCCATCTTCATCGGCTGGGTGTCCACCATCGTCAGACCGAGCTGGTCGCCGGTGAGCACCGTGAGGGCCCCGGCGGCGAGCATCGTCCACATGCCGAACTTCAGCGCGGGCATCATGGTCTCGAGGTTCTGGTTGCGCGCCAGGTGGTACGCGGCGACCGAGACGATGACGGCCGCGGCGACCATGAAGCACGCGAAGAGGGTGTGCGGGAAGGCCGCGAGTGCGACCTTGTTGCCGAGGACGGCCCAGATGTCCGTGAGTTCCGCGCGGCCCTTGGTCTCGTTGATCGCGTAGCCGACCGGGTGCTGCATGAACGCGTTCGCGGCGATGATGAAGTACGCGGACATGATCGTGCCCGCGCTGACGCACCAGATGCTCGCGAGGTGCAGGCCCTTCGGCAGACGGTCCCAGCCGAAGATCCAGACCCCGATGAACGCCGCCTCGAAGAAGAACGCCAGGATCCCCTCGAGCGCGAGCGGCGCACCGAACACGTCACCGACGAACCGCGAGTAGTTCGACCAGTTCATGCCGAACTGGAACTCCTGCACGATCCCGGTCACGACGCCCATCGCGAAGTTGATCAGGAAGATGCGCCCGAAGAAGCGGGTGAGCTGCAGGTAGTGTGCGCGGCCCGTCCGGTACCACGCGGTCTGGAAGACCGCCACGACGACGGCCATGCCGATCGTCAACGGGACGAAGAGGAAGTGGTAGATCGTCGTCAGACCGAACTGCCACCGCGACAGGATCAGCGGGTCGAGGATGTCGTTCATGCGGCGTGTCCGAGCCGGTTCGCCGCGCAGTGTTCGTGCACGTCAGATGCTTCCTGTGGAAGGGGACTTCTGCAGTCACAGCCATTGGGACAGCTCCACGCTAGCGCGCTGCCACCCGCTTCGACAAGTTGTAGAACAAGCGCTTGCACAAACGTGCACGAGGAGTGCACGGCACAACCGTGCGGAACATCGGTGCACCGGCGCGGCTCCGGCGCGGCTCCGGCGCGGCTCCGGGAACGACGACAGGTGCCGGGCATTTGCCCGACACCTGTCGTCGTTGCGCGCGGTCGAACCGCGGCCGCTAGAGCAGCTTGTTGTCCTGCAGGAAGGTCTTCGCGACCGACGCGGCGGACTTCTGCTCCACCGAGTTCTGACGGTTCAGCTCGATGAGCGCGTCCGTCGTCAGGAGCTTGTTGACCTTCTCGATGGCGTCCGCCGCCTTCGAGTCGAGGTCCTTCGACACGATCGGGGTCACGTTGTTCGCCGGCACGAGGTGCTCCGGGTCCTCCAGCGTGACGAGCTTCTCGGTCTTGATCGAGGCGCTGGCGGAGTAGATGTCCGCGACCTGCGAGTCGCCGTCCTGGATGGCCTTGATCGTGAGCGGGCCGCCCGAGTCGTTCTGCTGGTTCACCTCGCCGTCGATGCCGTACTTCTCCTTCAGGCCCTTCGGGCCGTAGGCAGCCGTCGCGAACTCGGGGTTCGCGGCGATCGAGATCGTCCCGCCGATCTTCTTGAGGTCCGCGATCGACTTCAGGTCGTACTTGTCGGCGGTCGCCTGGGTCACCGTGTAGGTGTCCGCGTCGGACGCGTCAGCCGAGGGCAGCGCCTTGACCTTCGAGGGCAGCGCGCTGGACAGCGCCGAGTTGATGCCGTCCGTCGTGGTCTCGGTGGTGGTCGACTTGCCGTCCTCCTGGAGCAGGAAGTTCAGCAGGTTGCCGTTGTACTCGGGGAACACGTTGATGCTCCCCTTCTCGATCTCGGGCCAGTACGCCTTGCGCTGGCCGATGTTGAGCTGCTTCTTCACGGTGAAGCCCTCGTGCTCGAGCTCCTGCGCGTAGAGCTCGGCGATGATCTCGTTCGAGGGGTAGGCCTGCGAGCCGACGACGATGGTCTTCGAGTCGCCACCGCCGGAGCCGGAGTCCGAGGACAGCGGGTCGCTCGAGGAGCAGCCCGCGAGGGCGATGGCAGCCGCGGACGCGACGGCGATCGTGGCGGCGAGGCGCCGGGTGGTTGCTGTGATCACGGGTGGGTTCCTTCCACAGGGGTCGATGCTCGTGGTGCCGAGCGACGGGTGCTCCGCGCGGCCCGGCCCGCCGAGCCGGCGGAGAGCCCCGCAGGCACGGCGAGCCGCTGCAGTGCGGCGAAGAGGATCTCGAACGCGATGGCGAGGGCGATGACGATGATCGAGCCGCCGAGCACCTCCGCGTAGTCCGAGTTGGCGATGCCGGAGAAGGCGTAGCCGCCCAGTCCGCCGGCGTTGATGTAGGCGACCAGGGTCGCCGTGGCGACGACCTGGAGCACGGCAGCGCGGATGCCACCGACGATGAGGGGCAGGGCGAGCGGGATCTCGACCTTCCAGAGGAGCTGCCACGCCGTCATGCCCTGCGCACGCGACGCGTCGATGACCACGCGGTCGATCGCCTCGACGCCGGAGTACGTGCCGGCGAGCACGGACGGGATCGCCAGGACGACGAGCGAGACGAGCGGCGCCTGCAGTCCCAACCCGAGCGCCAGCGCGAGCAGCGTCAGCAGGCCGAGCGTGGGCAGGGCGCGGATGCCGCCGGACACACCGACCGCGATCGAGCGACCCTTGCCGGTGTGTCCGATCAGCAGGCCGATGGGCACGGCGATGACGACGGCGATCGCCACGGTGAGCAGCGTGATCCACACGTGCTCCCAGAGCCGGACGCCGATCGCGTCCGGGCCGACGTTGTTGGCGGGATCGAAGATCCAGGCGAAGGCCTGTGCGAAGAGGTTCACGCGGCGACCTCCCCGGCCCGGACGTCGTCGGCGGCGCGGCGACGGACCGCACGCGCGGCGCGCCCGCTCCCCCGGGTCCACGGCATCACCAGTCGGCCGATGGCCACGAGCAGCACGTCGAACACGAGCGCGAGCACGATGGTGAGCACGATGCCCGTGAGGATCTCGGCGCTGATCGCCCGCTTGAGGCCGTCGGTGAGGAGGAAGCCGAGGTTCGGGATGCCGATGAGCGCGCCGACCGTGACGAGGCTGATGGTGGACACCGACACCACACGGACGCCGGCGAGCAGCACCGGGCCGGCGAGCGGGAGTTCCACCTTGAAGAAGCGCTGTGCGGCAGAGTACCCGAGCGCCTCGGCCGCCCCGACGACGTCTGCGTCCACCGCGTCGACCGCGTCGGCGGCGGACCGGGCCATCAGCGCGATCCCGAAGATCGTCATCGCGATGACGACGTTGATCGGGTCGAGGTAGCTGGTGCCGATGATCGCCGGCAGGGTCAGGAAGAGCGGCAGCGCCGGGATCACGTAGAGCAGGCTCGTGATCACCACGAAGGCCGAGCCGGTGGCGCGAGCCGTCTGCGACGGGCGACGCCGGAGCCGCGACACGAGCAACCCGATCGGCACGGACAGCACGAAGCTGATGACGATCGGCGGGACGGACAGCCAGACGTGCGCGATCAGGTTCGACGTGATCGTGTCGAGGTTGCCCAGGACCCAGTTCACTCGTCGCTCCGATGCCCCTGGGGCACCGCGGCCGCGGCGTCGACGACCTGGACCGGCCCGGTCAGCACACCGGCCGCACGTCCGTCGCCGTCGACGACGATCGGCCCGGTGGGGGTCTGCTCGACACGCAGTGCTCGGCGGCCTCGACCGGCGCCGATGAAGTTCGCCACGAAGTCGTCCGCCGGCTCGGCGAGGATCTGCGCCGGGGTGCCGAGCTGGGCGATCTCGCCGCCCTTCTTGAGGATGACGACCTGGTCGCCGAGCTTGAAGGCCTCGTCGATGTCGTGCGTGACGAAGACGACGGTCTTGCCGAGTTCGCGCTGCAGGCGGATGAGCTCGTCCTGCAGGTCGTTCCGGACGAGCGGGTCGACCGCGCCGAACGGCTCGTCCATCAGGAGGATGTTCGGGTCGACGGCCAGGCCGCGGGCGACGCCGACGCGCTGCTGCTGTCCGCCGGAGAGCTGGGACGGGTAGCGGTCGGCCAGCGACCGGTCGAGGCCGACGGTGTCCATCAGCTCGAGCGCACGTGCACGCGCCTCGGCCTTGGCGACGCCGGTCAGGAGCGGGACGGTCGCGATGTTGTCCGCGACCTTGCGGTGCGGCAGCAGCCCGGCGTTCTGCATGACGTAGCCGATGCGCCGACGGAGCTGCACGGGGTCGACCCCCGCGACGTCCTCGCCGTCGATCTCCACCTGACCGGAGGACGGGTCGACCATCCGGTTGATCATCCGGAGGAGGGTGGTCTTGCCGCACCCGCTCGACCCGACGAACACCGTGGTGGTCCGGGACGGGATCACGAGGCTGAAGTCGTCGACTGCGGCGGTGCCGTCCGGGTACGTCTTGCGCACAGAGCGGAACTCGATCATGGTGGGTGCCCTTCGGTTCGGAGGTAGCCCGACTCCGCATGAGCGTACCCGCGTGATCCGGCCACGGCACCCCCGTGTCGGCGCATGACGGCTCGCGGACAGCGAACGGGCCCCGCGCGTGTCGCGCAGGGCCCGTCCGACGGTCGTTCAGGAGGCGCGGATCACCGCTTCGAGGTGCGCCCGGCTCATCGTGCGGTACTCCTCGATCAGCGCCTCGTCCGGTGCGGACGGGTCGCGGTGGGCGCGCGCCAGCACGGCGTGCGAAGACTCGGCGAGCACGGTCCAGGTGCGCTGCATCCGCTCGCCGGTCGGCAACCCGAAGCGCTCGTGCAGGATCGTCGAGACGGAAGCACCGAGGGCGACCATCCGGTCCTCGGCCTCACGCGAACCGGTGTCTGCGGAGTCGCCGAAGCGGATCGCGCGGAAGCCCGGCTCGGTGCGGTACATCTCGCTGGTCAGGTCGATCAGGGCGTCGCAGGCCTGCTGCCAGGTCTCGGCGCCGCTCGCGTCGAGCGCGCCGACGAAGCGTTCGGCGAGTCGCTGGGTGCACCGGATGGCCAGGGCCTCGACCACGGCGATGCGGTCCGGGAAGTAGCGGTAGACGGTGCCGATCGAGGCGCCGGCCCGTTCGGCGACCATCGCCGTGGTCAGCCGTTCGAACCCGATCTCGTCGATGACCGCCGCGGCAGCGTCGAGGAGCCCGGCGAGGCGCGCCGAACTGCGGGCTTGGACCGGCTCGTTCCTGAGCAGTGATGATCCCCCCGGCAGTGCGTTCGATACCTCGGTGACGAGCACGTGTTCTCCTCCAGCGCCGTGGCGCGTTCGTTCGGTGTGACGGACCAACTGTCGCAGAGGACGGCTGGAACATCGCTGCGACTCTCCCATCGCAGTTGTGAGGACATCCGGTCTGCGAGAGCCCGACGTGGAAGGATGGTCCCATGCCCGACCCGACGCCCCACGAGCCGTCGCTGGCCGAGCCGATCCTGCACCGGGCGGCCCGGATCGAGGACGCCGTCCAGGAGTTCCGCGAACAGCGCGCCCGCCGCCGCGGCCTCGTCCCGACCGTCGTCCCGTACACCGGCTACGGCGCGCCCGGCTGGGTCCGGGTGCTCGGCCGGGTGCTGCTCACCCGGCGCGGCCTCGCGTCGGACGCCTCGTACTACGGCGTCCGCGGCTGGCGCAGCTTCACGAGCGTCGCGGTGGACGCCGCCGAGGTCACGGTGACCGCGAACGGCACCTCGCACGTCGTGCAGTCCGACCGCGGCGGCGTGGTCGACACCATCGTGCCGATCGACCTCGAGCCCGGCTGGCAGACGATCCGGTTGTCCGCCGGCGGCATGCGCGACGTCGAGGCCGACGTCTTCATCGTCCACCCGGACACGCGGTTCGGGCTCCTGTCCGACATCGACGACACCGTGATGGTCACCTCGCTCCCGCGTCCGATGCTCGCCGCCTGGAACTCGTTCGTCCTCACCGAACACGCCCGGCGTCCGGTGCCCGGCATGTCCGTGCTCTACGAGCGGGTCCTCGCGCAGCACCCCGGCGCGCCGACGGTGTACCTGTCGACGGGCGCCTGGAACGTCGCTCCGACGCTGCAGCGCTTCCTGACGCGCAACATGTACCCGTCGGGCACGATGCTGCTCACCGACTGGGGTCCGACGCACGACCGCTTCTTCCGCAGCGGGCAGCTCCACAAGCAGCAGAACCTGCAGCGCCTCGCCCGGGACTTCCCGGACGTGCAGTGGCTGCTCGTGGGGGACGACGGCCAGCACGACGAGGCCCTGTACGGCGAGTTCGCCCGGGAGCACCCGGAGAACGTCGCCGGGGTGGCGGTCCGTCAGCTCTCCACGAGCGAGGCCGTGCTCGCCGGTGGCCGCTCGCGCGCGCAAGAGCGTTCTCGCGACTCGGCCGCGCCGTGGGTCTACGCTCCGGACGGCGCCGGCATGTGGGCCGAGCTCGCGAGGGTCGGCCTGGTGCAGGCGGACCCCTCCGACCACGTCTGAGCGGTCTCCCCCAAGCCGCCTGTGGACGGCGGTGCTGTGCACACCCTCAGTCCGCCACCCGGCCGGCACGGTCGTCGGTGGTTGGATCGGGCCATGAGCACGCCCGCACCGTCCTCCCGCATCGAGGACCACGCCCTGATCGGGGACACCGACACCGCAGCGCTCGTCCGGCGCGACGGCACGATCGACTGGGCGTGTCTGCCCCGGTTCGACAGTCCGTCCACGTTCGCCGCGCTCCTCGGCACCGCCGACCACGGGCAGTGGGCGCTGCGGCCCGCTGACCCCGACGCGACCGCCGTCCGGCGCTACCACCACGACACCCTGGTGCTCAGCACGGTGTGGACGACCGCGACGGGCGTCGCCGAGGTCACCGACTTCATGCCGGTCGGTGTGCACCGAGCAGCGGTCGTCCGCCGGGTGCGCGGACTCCGCGGCTCCGTCGAGTTCGAGCAGGACCTCCGGATCCGCTTCGACTACGCACGGGCCCTGCCGTGGGTGCGCCAGATCGGGGGCGACGACGACCCCGCGCTCCTCGCGACCGCCGGCCCGGGGTCCGTCATCGTCCGGGGCGCCCGCTTCCGCGCGGACGGCCACCGGCACGTCGCGAGGACGACGATCACCGACGGCACCGTCCTCGACACGGTCCTCACCTGGTACCCGTCGCACCGCGAACCGCCCGAGCCGCTCGACGTCGATGCCGCCCTGCACGCGACGACCCGGTGGTGGACGGACTGGATGGCCACCGCCCGCACCGAGGGCCCCTACGCCGAGGCCGCCCGACGCTCCCTGCTCGTCCTGCGCGCGATGACGCACGGCGAGACCGGCGGCGTCGTGGCAGCCGCGACCACGAGTCTGCCGGAGGACCCGGGCGGCGAGCGGAACTGGGACTACCGGTACGTGTGGCTCCGCGACGCTTCGCTCGCCCTCGCGTCGCTGATCGCGCACGGGTACCGCGACGAGGCGACCCACTGGCGCGGGTGGCTGCTCCGGGCGATCGCCGGTGACCCCGCCGACGTGCAGATCATGTACGGCATCGCGGGTGAACGGGAGCTGCCGGAGCGCGAGCTCGGCCACCTGCCGGGGTACGCGGACTCGAAGCCCGTCCGGGTCGGCAACGGCGCGTACACGCAGTACCAGGGCGACGTGTTCGGGGAGGTCCTCGCGGCGCTGCACGACGCGCGTGAGCTCGGCGTCGAGGAGAACGCCGACTCCTGGGCCCTGCAGCGCGCCCTGCTCGGCTTCGTCGAGGAGCACTGGCAGGAGCCCGACAACGGCATCTGGGAGATGCGCGGCCCCAGGCGTCAGTTCACGCACTCCCGAGCGATGATCTGGGCTGCGTTCGACCGTGGTGTGGCGGCGGTCGAGGAGTTCGGGCTCGAGGGGCCGGTGGACCGCTGGCGCACCCTGCGCGACCGTGTCCGGGCCGAGATCGAGGAGCACGGCTGGAACGCCGAGCGCGGGAGCTACCGGCAGCACTACGACACCGACGAGGTCGACGCGAGCCTGCTCGTCCTGCCGCAGATCGGTTACCTGCCGGCGGACGACCCGCGCATGACGGGCACCGTCACCGCGATCGAACAGGACCTCCGGACCGGACCGGACGGGCTCGTGCTCCGGTACCGCACCGAGGCGGGGTTCGACGGTCTGTCCGGCAGCGAGCACCCCTTCCTCGCGTGCTCCTTCTGGCTCGTCGAGCAGTACGCGGCATCGGGGCGCATCGAGGACGCCGAACGCCTCATGGACGTCCTCGTCGGGTACGCGAACGACGTCGGGATGCTCTCCGAGGAGATCGACGTCGCCACCGGGCACCACATCGGCAACACCCCACAGGTGCTCTCGCACCTGACGCTCGTGTCCGCCGCGGACGCCGTGGCCCGGGCACGGGGCGTGTCCGCCGGGCACCGCACCCGCCTCGCCGTGCACGACGGCGGCACGCGCTCCTGGACCGGCGAGGGGCGCCGAGCCGGTTCCCCTGCCTGACCACGTGAGCGAGGTCCCGGACCCGCACCGGGACAGACGGGAGGCGCGGTGCCAGCTGGCACCGCGCCTCCCGTCGGTTCCGCTCCGGTCAGGAGCCGGGGGTCGTCAGGAGGACGACACCCAGTCCGCCGGGCCCCGCGAACCGGCGCGGTACTCCTCGAGCGGGACCTCGCCGGACTGCCACGCGTCGACGACCGGACCCACGATCTCCCAGCAGCGCTCCGCGACGTCGCCGCGGATCGAGAGCAGCGGGTCGTCGTGGAAGATGCCGTTGAGCACCTCGCCGTACGGGGTGAGCTCGCCGTCGCTGAACGACGACGACAGGGTGACCTGCCCCATCTCGAACGGGTTGCCGCCACCGTTGGCCGACAGCGAGAGCTCGATCTCGTCCGGGTTCAGCACGATGCGGAGCGTGTCCGTCTTCGGGCGACCGGAGAGCCCGGAGGGCAGGCGCGTGACGGGCTTGAAGGTGATGAGGACCTCCTTGCGGCTGGCGCCGAGCGCCTTGCCGGAACGGAGCGTGAACGGCACGCCCTTCCAGCGCGCGGTGTCCACCTCGACCTCGATCTCGGCGAGCGTCTCGGTCCCGCGCGACTTGTCCACGCCGTCCTCGTCCTGGTACGAGGGCAGGTCCTTGCCGTCGATCGTGCCGGCCGTGTAGACGGCACGGCGCGAGGCGATCTTCGGGTCGTCGCCCTTGAGCCGGGTGGAGCGGAGGGCACGCGCGAGCGAGGAGCGGAACTCCACGGCGTCGATCGCGGCCGGGGCGTCCATCGTGACGAGGCCGAGGATCTGCAGCAGGTGCGACTGGATCATGTCGACGAGCGCGCCGGCCTCGTCGTAGTACTGGGCGCGGTTCTCGAGACCGAGGGTCTCGTCGTAGAAGACGTCGACCTTCTCGATGTTGTCCGCGTTCCAGATCGGCTCGAACAGTCTGTTCGCGAAGCGCAGCCCGATGATGTTCAGGACCGTGGTCCGACCGAGGAAGTGGTCGGTGCGGTGGACGCGCTCCTCGGGGACGAGCTTGAGGACCGTCTCGTTGAGGGCCTCGGCGCTGGCGACGTCGGTGCCGAACGGCTTCTCGAACGCCAGGGTCGTGCCCTCGGGGAGTTCGACCTGCTGCAGTGCCTCGCAGATGTCGGAGGCGATCTGCGGCGGGAGCGCGAAGTACAGGATCGGCTCGGCCTCAGCGGCGTCGAGCAGGGCCTTCAGGTGCTCCGGGTCGGTCGGGTCGCCCTGGATGAACTTCGTCGACGCGATGGTTGCGTCGACCTCGGGGCCCTTGACGTCCTGCGACGCGAAGGACTTCGAGACGACGTCCTTCCACTGCTCCTCGCTGCGGGCGCTGCGACCCGTGCCGATGAGCTGCACGGGGACCGCGCGGCCGCTCTGCAGGAACGTGCCGAGACCCGGCAGCAGCAGGCGGGAGGCGAGGTCGCCCGTCGCGCCGAAGATGATGAGAGTGCGCTTGTCGGTCACCGGAGGTGAGTCCTTTCGCTGTCGTGGGAGGTCCGCCTGGGGTCAAGCCGCGTGCGGGCCGGTTGATTCCCTGATACCCGCATCGACCGTGGAACACGTGTCGGGAGGGGACGGGCACCGGGTGGTTCTGGTGCGGACGCACTTCGGGCGGCACCGGATGTGGTGCCGCCCGAATCTGTCAGGTGCGCTGCAGGCTGCGGATCAGTGTCCGAAGTTGCCGCGGTAGTACTCGTAGACCCAGCCGACGAGGGTCACCGTCACGAGCGAGAGCCCGATCGGGACGATCCAGAGGCCGGCCGCGAGACCGAGGAAGCACAGCGCCGTCGAGGCCGCCAGCAGGATCGGCCACCACGACCACGGGCTGAAGTGCCCGAGCTCGGCGTCGCCGTCCTCGATGTTCGCGTCGGGGCGGTCCTCGGGGAGGACGCCGCCCTGGCTGGACATGACCCGGCCGAGGTAGAACGCGATGAACGCGGACATGATCCCGGTGAGGCCGATCGCGACAGTGCCGACCCACTCAGGGCGGCCGTAGTAGATGAGCGCCCAGATGGTGTACGCGGCGTCCGCGAGGATGAAGAACCCGAAGAGGATCCAGAACAGGTTGGTGTTGGCGCGCATGGCGTTACTTCACCTCGCCCTTCGCGGCGTCGTAGGTCGGAGCGTCCGGGGCGTCCTTCGCCGGCCCCACACCGATCGGCACACCGGCCTCGGGGTGGTTCAGGTCGAAGGCCGGGGACTCGGAACGGATCCGCGGGATCGACGTGAAGTTGTGGCGCGGCGGCGGGCAGCTGGTCGCCCATTCGAGCGAGCGGCCGTAGCCCCACGGGTCGTTCACGGCGACCTTCGGCGCGTTCCGAGCGGTCACGTAGACGTTGAAGATGAACGGCAGGAACGAGATCGCGAGGATCATCGAGCCGATCGTCGACAGCTGGTTCATCCAGGTGAAGCCGTCGTTCGGCAGGTAGGTCGCGTAGCGACGCGGCATGCCGATGACGCCCAGCCAGTGCTGGATGAGGAACGTGGTGTGGAAGCCGATGAACAGGAGCCAGAAGTGGATCTTGCCCAGGCGCTCGTTGAGCATCTTGCCGGTCCACTTCGGCCACCAGAAGTAGAAGCCGGAGAACATCGCGAAGACGACGGTTCCGAAGACCACGTAGTGGAAGTGCGCGACGACGAAGTACGAGTCGGACACGTGGAAGTCGAGCGGCGGCGACGCCAGGATCACGCCGGTGAGACCACCGAAGGTGAACGTGATGAGGAAGCCGACGGCCCAGAGCAGCGGCGTCTCGAAGGTCACGGAGCCGCGCCACATCGTTCCGACCCAGTTGAAGATCTTCACGCCGGTCGGCACCGCGATGAGCATCGTCATCAGCGAGAACCACGGGAGCAGCACGCCACCGGTGACGTACATGTGGTGCGCCCACACCGTGACCGAGAGGGCCGCGATGGAGATGGTCGCGTAGACGAGGGTCTTGTACCCGAAGATCGGCTTGCGGCTGAAGACCGGGAAGACCTCGGAGACGATGCCGAAGAACGGCAGCGCGATGATGTACACCTCGGGGTGGCCGAAGAACCAGAAGAGGTGCTGCCAGAGCAGTGCCCCACCGTTGGCCGGGTTGTAGATCTGGGCGTCGAACACGCGGTCGAGACCGAGGCCGAACAGCGCGGCGGCGAGGACCGGGAACGCCATCAGCACGAGGAGCGACGTCACGAGGGTGTTCCACGTGAAGATCGACATGCGGAACATGGTCATGCCCGGGGCGCGCATCGTGATGATCGTCGTGATGAAGTTCACCGCACCGAGGATCGTCGAGAAGCCGGTCATGCCGAGGCCGAAGACCCAGAGCGTCCCACCGAGACCCGGTGTGAACGTCGTGTCACTCAGTGGCGCGTAGGCGAACCAGCCGAACGACGCCGCACCCTGCGGGGTGAGGAAGCCGCCGACCGCGATCAGCGAGCCGAAGAGGTAGAGCCAGAACGCGAAGCCGTTCAGTCGCGGGAAGGCGACGTCGGGCGCACCGATCTGGAGCGGCATGATCGCGTTCGCGAAGCCCGAGAACAGCGGCGTCGCGAACATCAGCAGCATGATCGTGCCGTGCATCGTGAACAGCTGGTTGTACTGCTCCTTCGTCGCGACCACGTGCAGGCCGGGCTCGAAGAGCTGGGCACGGATGACCAGGGCCATCACACCCGCGAGCAGGAAGAAGATGAACGAGGCGATCAGGTACATGTACCCGATGGTCTTGTGGTCCGTGGAGGTGATCCACCGGACGATGATGTTGCCCTTCCGACCGACCTTCGACGCCTGGAAGTCCGGCGTCGTCGGCGCTGTCGGCTGACCGACGAGTGACGTTGTCATCTGACGAGCCCCTACTTGTTCTCGCTGGACGCCTCGACCGGCGCCTTGTTGTTCGGTTCGTTCGTGTTCGTGTCGTACTCGTTGCCGAGGAGACCGACCTTGCCCTGGTCGCGCAGGTCGCCGAGGTACTTCTGGTAGTCGGCGTTCGAGACGACCTTGACCTGGAAGAGCATCAGCGAGTGGTACTCACCGCAGAGCTCGGCGCACTTGCCCTGGTACGTGCCGATCTTCTGCGGGACGAAGTACTCGTAGTTCGTCTTGCCCGGGAGCATGTCCTTCTTGTACAGGAAGTCGATGACCCAGAAGGAGTGGTCGACGTCGCGGGACGACAGCTCGATCTTGACCTTCTTGTCGACCGGCAGGTACAGCGTCGGGAGCTGCGACTCGTCGATGGCCCCGTCGCCGTTCTCTTCTTCCTGGGCCTGGATGCCCTGGTAGTAGACGCTCTCTTCGGGGTTCTTCTCGTTGATGTAGTTGAAGTCCCACGCCCAGCGCTTGCCGTAGACGTGGACCGTCGCGTCCGGGTTCGTGAACGGCTTCTCGATCGCGGACTGGTCCTTCGCGGTGAAGGCGAAGAAGCCGAGCACGAGGATCAGCGGCACGATCGTGTAGAAGATCTCGAGCGGCATGTTGTACCGCATCTGCACGGGCAGGCCGGTCTGGCCCTTCCGGCGGCGGTAGACGATCGCTGCCCAGATGATGAGGCCCCACACGATGAGGCCCACCGCGAGCAGGACGACCCAGCTCGTGGTCCACAGGCCGACGATGCGGCTCGTGTGGTTGGTGACGTCCTTCGTCTCCTCCGTGCCGGGGAGCCATCCGTTCATCTGCTGCTGCGTGCAGCCAGCCAGTGCGATGACCAGACCGACGGCCACCGGGACGGCCGCCCAACGTATACGGCGATTCGAACGCACTGTTACCTCTCGGAAGAACGTGTTAACCGGGGTGACCGCGACACCAAGGTCGCTTCAGGCGCACTCCCAGCTTGGTTGGAACACTCCTAGCCTACTCGCAGCCGACGACCACGAGTGCACATGCGACACGCCCCCAGCCGCGATGCGCGCTGCTCTGTGCGGCGTTTTCCCTGGTCGGAGCGCTGCCACGCCCGGACACGACACGAGCGGGGAACGACCATCCGGTCGTTCCCCGCTCGTGTCGGTGCGCGCTGGCGTCAGTGGAAGCTGTCGCCGCACGCGCAACTGCCCTGCGCGTTCGGGTTGTCGATCGTGAAGCCCTGCTTCTGGATCGTGTCCTCGAAGTCGATCGTGGCGCCGTCGAGGTACGGCACGCTCATCTTGTCGACGACGACCTCGACGCCGGTGCCGAACTCGGCGGTCGTGTCGCCGTCGAGCAGCCGCTCGTCGAAGTAGAGCTGGTAGATGAGGCCCGAGCAGCCGCCGGGCTGCACGGCGAGACGCAGACGCAGGTCGTCGCGGCCCTCCTGCTCGAGGAGGCTCGCCACCTTCGCCGCGGCCGCGTCGCTGAGCAGGACGCCGTGCGAGGGCGTCTCGGTCGCCGGTGCGTTCTCGGTGATGGTGTCGCTCATACGCGCGTCTCCCTCCGGGCGGTGTGGTTCACCGCGCCTGGTCCGATTGTAAGCACGCTCAGCCGCGCGTCGCGAGGCGCGCCAGCAGGATCGCCTCGGAGAGGATCGCGCGGTGCAGGACGCCGAGGTGCTGCGACTCGTTCGGGCTGTGCGCCCGGGTGTCCGGGTCCTCCACGCCGGTGACCAGGATCTGCGCCTCCGGGAACTGCGCCGCGAGGTCCGAGACGAACGGGATCGAGCCGCCGATGCCGGTCTCGACCACCTCGTTGCCCCAGCCCTCGCGCATCGCCGTGCGCGCCTCCTGGACGGCCCAGCCGGCCGTGTCGACGAGGAAGCCGTCCCCGGTGTCGACCTCGTCGATCTCGAGACGCGCGCCGAAGGCGACGTGCTCGCGCAGGTGCCGCTCGACGGCGGCGAAGGCGTCCGTCGCCGACTGGCCGGGCGCGATGCGGACGGAGATGCGCGCCGCGACCGTCGGCAGCAGCGTGTTCGAGGCGTTCGCGACGCTCGGGACGTCGAGACCGGTGACCGTGATCGACGGCTGGAACCACATGCGCGACAGCACCGGCCCGGTACCGACCGGACGCACGCCGGGCAGGAGTGCGGCGTCGGCGGCGAGCTCGTCCTCGCTCCGCTCGGGCACGTCGGCGTCGTACGAGGTGAGCCCGGCGACCGCGACCGCCCCGGCGTCGTCGTGGAGCGAGGCGAGCAGGCGCGCCATCGGGATCATCGCGTCCGGGGCCGCTCCCCCGAACATGCCGCTGTGGCTGGCGTGCTCCAGCGTCGTGAGGGTCGCCTTGAAGGTGACGTTGCCGCGCAGCGAGACGGTGATGGACGGGATCTCGGCGGACCAGTTGTCGCTGTCCGCGACGACGATGACGTCGGCTGCGAGGTGCTCCTGCTGCTCGCGGAGGAAGGTGCGGAAGGAACGGGACCCGAACTCCTCCTCGCCCTCCACGAAGAGCACGACGCCGAGGTCGAGGTCGTCACCGAACTGCGCGTGCAGCGTCCTGAGCGCGGCGATGTGCGAGATCACCCCGGCCTTGTCGTCCGAGGCGCCGCGGCCGTACAGCCGGTCGCCGCGCAGGGTCGGCTCGAAGGGCGGGGTCTCCCAGAGCGCGTCGTCGCCCTGGGGCTGCACGTCGTGGTGCGCGTAGAGCATCACGGTCGGCGCACCGTTGCGGGCGGCACGGACGGCGAGGACCGCCGGCTGACCGAGCTCACCGCCGGACGCCTCGACCGCCGAGGTGTCCCCCTCGACCGCGGAGCGCACGATGCGGACCGCGTCGGCGTCGAACACCCCGGTCGACCGCGCGAGGTCGGCGACGGCCTCGGCACTGGCCCGGACGTGGGCCGGGTCGAACGCCGACCACGACACCGACGGCAGGCGCACCAGCGCGGACAGGTCGGCGATCGTGGCGGGCAGCGACCCCTGCACGTGTTCGCGCAGGGCGTCGAGGAGCGCGGGGTCGGTCGCGGGCGCGGTCTGTTCGGTGTCGGTCATGCCCGGTAATCTAGAGGAGATCCAGCACGCAACCGCAGTCAGGAACGCACCGTGGCGAAGGCAGCCCCCAAGACCAACACGACCGTCAACCCCTCCGAGGAAGAACTCCTCGAGCAGGGCAAGGGTCGCCCGACGCCCTCGCGGCGCGAGCGTGAGGCAGCCAACCGCCGTCCCCTCGTCGGCAACAGCCCGCAGGACCGCAATGCAGCTCGCGCCCGGCTGAACGGCGAGCGCGAGAAGGCCCGCGTCGGCATGGCGAACGGCGAGGAGAAGTACCTCCCCGCGAAGGACAAGGGCGAGCAGCGGAAGTTCGTGCGCGACTGGATCGACGCCCGCTGGAACGTGGGCGAGGTCATGATGCCCGTGCTCGTGCTGTTCCTGCTCGTCGGGTTCGCGGCCGCGCAGACCGCCCTGGCCTCGTACGCGCTGCTGCTCGTGTGGGCGTTCGTCGCGCTCTTCGTGCTCGACTGCGCCATCCTCTGGTTGTCGTTCCGCAAGAAGCTCACGGCGAAGTTCGGCTCGATGCAGCGCGGGACGTTCCTGTACGTCCTGACCCGGGCGTGGCAGTTGCGCTTCCTGCGCCTGCCGAAGCCGCAGGTGCGCCGCGGGCAGTACCCGACCCTCTGACGCTCACCGCGTCACAGGAGCGCCGTCCGGCCGTGCCGGGCGGCGCTCCTGCGTGTGCGGGGTGGGGGGCTGGCGGGGCCGGCGAGGCCGGCGTTCGTCCGCCGAGCGGGCGAAATCCGGCACGCCCGGCATCGTCCGGCGTCGACATCACCCTCGCCGCGGACATGAGCGGCATGTCGTGCCCGCTCAATCAGAGCGCGGCCGGTCCGGCGCACACGTCCGGGTCGGCTTGCCGAGCGGGCAACATCGGGCACGCTCGACATGGACCTCCGACGACTTCCGCCCGCGCCGCGAACCTGAGCGGCATGTCGTGCCCGCTCGGCGAGAGCGCGGCAGGCCCGCGGCATGCCCGGCGCGCCCGGCATCGCCCGGCATCGCCCGGGCTCACCCTGGGCTCGTCCGCCGAGCGGGCAACATCGGGCACGCTCAGCGAGGCCCGGCGGCGACTCGCGCCCGCGCCGGGAACCTGAGCGGCATGTCGTGCCCGCTCGATGCCGTCCCGGAAGGTCTCCGCAAGGCCACCGGACGGGAGGCTCGGTCAGCGCCCGCATCGTCCCTCCCGTCCGGCGACGGTGCCGACCACCCCGAGGCGCGCCCGGCCACGCGCGTTCCAGTCGTAGGACTCGCCGCCGAGCGGCTGCGCCGACGGCTCGCGACCGGAACAGCAGCGAGCAGCCAGTCGCGCGACCGGGAGCGCCCGCGCTGCGCCTCAGCCCGCGCTGCGCTCCGCGCGCCGCAGGCGGCGCCGCCGCAGCCGGTTGATCCGGGTCGCCCAGGTCGGTCCCTCGTAGAGGAACGCGGTGTACCCCTGCACGAGTGTCGCCCCCGCGTCGACGCGGTCCTGCACGTCCTGCTCGCTCGTCACCCCACCGACGGCGATGACGCAGAAGTCCGTGGGGACGGCAGCCCGCACGCGCCGCAGGACCTCGAGCGACCGTTCGGCAACCGGGGCTCCGGAGAGTCCGCCGGCCCCCATCGCCTCGACCTCGGCCGCGGGCGTGGTCAGCCCGGTGCGCGCGATCGTGGTGTTGTTCGCGATGATCCCGGCGAGCCCGAGGTCCACCGCGAGCCCGGCGATCGCGTCGATCTGCTCGTCGGTGAGGTCGGGCGCGATCTTCACGAGCACCGGGGTGCGACCGGCAGCATCGCGGACCCCGGAGAGCAGCGGCCGGAGCTGGTCGAGCTCCTGCAGACCGCGGAGTCCGGGCGTGTTCGGCGAGCTGACGTTCACCGCAAGGTAGTCGGCGAACGGAGCGAGCAGCCGCGTCGACTCGAGGTAGTCGTCGACGGCGTGCTCGACCGCCACGACCCGGCTCTTGCCGATGTTGACGCCGATGACCGGCCGACCCGGGTGACGCCGTGCGCGTTCGAGGCGTCGGGCCGCCCGCACGGCGCCCTGGTTGTTGAAGCCCATGCGGTTGATGAGCGCCCGGTCCGGGATGAGCCGGAAGAGCCGGGGTCGTTCGTTGCCGGGCTGCGGCTTCGCGGTCAGCGTGCCGACCTCGACGTGCCCGAACCCGAGGACCCCGAGGCCGATGATGCCCTTCGCGTCCTTGTCGAACCCGGCGGCGAGGCCGAACCGGGAGGGGAAGTGGATGCCCATCGTCGTCACACCGTCGAGGGCGGACGGCCGTGAGTACCGCTCGACGAGGCCGCCGACGACCGGGATGCTCGGCAGGGCCGTGATGACCGCGAACGCGATGTGGTGCGCCCGTTCGGGGTCCATGTTCGCGAACACCGACCGGAAGACGACGGCGTAGGCACCGCGGACGAGACGCTCGGCGACGCCGCTCATGCGCCGGACGCCGGACCCGCGCCCGTGGACGCCGCGTGGTGGTCGAGGCGCAGTTGCGAGATGGCGTCCTCGAAGTCCTCGAGGGACTCGAACGCCTGGTAGACACTGGCGAAGCGCAGGAAGGCGACCTCGTCGAGCTCACGGAGCGGAGGCAGGATCGCGAGCCCGATGTCGTTGGCGTCGATCTGGCTGGACCCGGACGACCGCACGGTCTCCTCGACCCGCTGCGCGAGCACCGCGAGGTCGCCGTCGGTGACCGGTCGCCCCTGACACGCCTTGCGCACCCCGGACACGATCTTGTCGCGGCTGAACGGTTCGGTGACGCCGTTGCGCTTCACGACGTTGAGCGACGCGGTCTCCGTGGTGGAGAAGCGGCGCCCGCAGTTCGGGCACTGGCGGCGGCGACGGATGGACGTGCCGTCGTCGCTGGTGCGGGAGTCGACGACGCGGGAGTCCGGGTGGCGGCAGAAGGGGCAGAACATGGCGTCCCCAGGCTACCGGTTCGTCCGCTCCGTCACGGCGGCACCGTGGGCGGGCAGCTGTTCCTCGGATGCGAGGGCCACGATGTGGGGGGCGACCTCGGCGAGTGCCTCGGCCGTGTACCGGATCACCTGCTGCGGGCGGAGGAAGGTCGACGCGGACAGCCCGGAACCGAACCGTGCCTGGCCGCCGGTCGGCAGGACGTGGTTGGACCCGGCGAGGTAGTCACCGAGGCTCACCGGGGTGCTCGGACCGACGAAGACCGCCCCGGCGGCGTCGATGTCCGCGAGCACGGCGTCGTCGTCCGCGGTCTGGATCTCGAGGTGCTCCGGGCCGTACGCGTTGCTCACGGTCGCGGCGTCGGCGAGCGAGTCCACCAGCACCACGGCGGACTGCGGTCCGTCCAGGGCGGTCTGGAGGCGCGCAGCCGTCCCCAGGACCGCCGTGCGTTCCGGGATGGCCGCTTCCACTGCGTCAGCGAACGACTCCGAGGTCGTCACCAGGACACTGCCCGCCTGCTCGTCGTGCTCCGCCTGGCTGACGAGGTCGGCCGCGACGAACCCCGGGTCGGCGGTCTCGTCGGCGATCACGAGGATCTCGGTGGCGCCCGCCTCGGAGTCGATGCCGACGACGCCGCGCACGAGGCGCTTCGCCGCCGCGACGAAGTTGTTGCCGGGGCCGGTGACGAGGTCGACGGGCTCGAGGCCGATGCCCGGCACACCGTACGCCAGGGCGCCGACCGCGCCGGCGCCGCCCATCGCGTAGACCTCGTCGATGCCGAGCAGCCCGGCCGCCGCGAGGATCGTCGGGTGCACCGCGCCACCGTGGTGCCGCTGGGGCGGGGACACGAGCGCGATCGACCGGACGCCGGCGACCTGCGCGGGGACGACGTTCATGACGACGCTCGAGGGGTAGACGGCCTTGCCGCCGGGGACGTACAACCCGACGCGACGCATCGGCTGCCAGCGCTGGTGGACCTCGGCGCCGTCCGCGAGCGTGGTGACCGAGGCGGCGGGCACCTGCGCGGCGCTGGCGGCGCGGACGCGGCGGATCGCCTCGTCGAGGGCGGTGCGGACGGCGGGCGCGAGGCCCGCGACGGCTGCGGCGATCTCGGCGGCGGGGACACGGACGTGCGCCGGCGCTCCCCCGTCGAAACGCTCGGCCTGCTCGTGCAGCGCGTGCTCCCCCCGGTCGCGGACGTCCTCGACGAGGACGCGCGCGGCGTCCACGGCGTGGCCGATGTCACCCGCGGCGCGGGGCATGAGTCGGAGGAGTTCGGCACGGGCGGGCAGGCCGCCACGGAGGTCGATTCGCTGCATCATCAGGCCCCCAGCCTACCGACGCCCGCTGACGGCCCCGCTGCCGTGAGCGGGTCTGTGGAGGCGACCTCGTGGTGGACGCGCGGTGCAGGAGGGGTGCGGTCCGTCGCGCACCCGCACCGCGCCTCCCGTCAGACGAGCGCGTCGACGACCGGCTCGTGGCGACGCATCGCAGCCTCGTCCCACGCTCCGAGCAGGTGCAGCGTCCCGATGCGGAAGGCGAGCGCCCGCACGAGGAACTGCGCCCACCCGTCCACGCCCGCGCCGAGCGTGGCGAGCCGGTCGAGCGGCACCCCGTGCCAGCACACGGCGTCGACCGCCGCGATCGCTGCGGCGTACCCGACCGGCCGCCAGTACGGCGCCCAGTCGATGACCGTCGGCGCGCGCCCCTCGGCGAACAGCACGTTGCCGAGCAGGTCGCCGTGCACGAGCTGGGACGGCGCACGGACCGGGCGGAACGCCCCACGGAGCCGGTCGAGGGTCGGGTCGGCGGGGAGGGCCGCCGCGCCCCACACCGCGCGGTCGGCGCGGCTCCAGGGGTCCTGCTTGCGGTCGAGGAACGCCGGATGGTCGAGGCCGGCGACGGCTCGGTGGAACGCCTCCCCGGCCAGCAGCACGTCCTCGACCCGCGTCTCGGCCGCCTGCCCGGGCACCCATCGCCAGGCCTCCCACTCCCCCGCGCGCCACGAGCCGTCGACGGCCCGGACGGGCCGAGGCGTGCGGACGGCACCGGAGTGCGGCAACCGCTCCAGGACGCCCGCGCGCCAGTCCGTCTCGGCGGCGCCGTCGTGGGGGCGGAGGACGACGTCGCCCGATCGCCAGGTCAGCCCGCGGCCGCCGGCGAGCCGGACGAGCGGGCCGGAGGCGCCGAACGCCCGGAGCACGTCGGCCCCGGGCGTTCGGACTCGGGCCGACGCGCCGGTCACACCAGGCAGCGTGGCCCGAGCAGGCTCTTCAGCTCGCCGAACAGGTCCGGCGTCAGGCTCACCGGGAACGGCAGCTCGAACGTCCGGGCCACGTCGTCCTTCAGCAACCGCAGCCGCACCTCGGTCGCACCGCTGTGCCGGCCGAGGACCGCCGCGAGCTCGGTCACGGTCTCGGTGGTGGCCTGCCGCTCCGGCACCGAGAGCGTGAGCGGACCGGAGCCCATCGCATCGCCGACGTTCGGCTGGAACATGCTCACCGCGTGCAGGGCCTTGCCGTCGTCGCGCACGTTCACCCGACCACGCAGGACCACGATCGAGTCCGCCACGAGGGACGGCCCGAACTCCTGGTACGTCTTGCCGAGGAACATGACGCCGATCTCGCCGCCGAAGTCCTCGATCTGCACGATGCCGTACGGGTTGCCGCTCGACTTCGCGACGCGGTGCTGCACGCTCGTGAGCAGCCCCGCGACCGTGACCGTCTCGCCCTCGACCGAGTCGTCGGCGGCGATGAGGTCGGCGATGGTGATCGACTGGTGCTTCGCGAGCTCGATCTCGAGTCCGGCGAGCGGGTGGTCGGACACGTAGAGACCGAGCATGTCCCGCTCGAAGGCGAGCTTGTCGCGCTTGGCCCACTCCGGTCGGTCCGGCACCTGGGACACCGGGGCGGCCGCGGGCTGTTCCTCGGCGACCTCGGCGAACAGCGAGTCGAAGTCGAACCCGACGTTGCCGTTGGCCTCGTCACGCTTCACCTTCACCGCGGACTCGACCGCACCCTCGTGGATCTCGACGAGCGCACGGCGGGAGTCGCCGAACTCGTCGAAGGCACCGGCCTTGATGAGCGACTCGACGGTCCGCTTGTTCGCGGACGAGATCGGGATCTTGCGGAGGAAGTCGTGGAAGGACTCGAACGCACCCTTCTGGGTGCGGGCCTGCACGATGTCGTCGACGACGTTGAAACCGACGTTGCGGATCGCACCCATGCCGAAGCGGATGTCGTCGCCGACGGCCGCGAAGAAGCCGATCGACTCGTTGACGTCCGGGGGCATGACCTTGATGCCCATCCGACGGCACTCGTTGAGGTACAGCGCGAGCTTGTCGCGGGCGTCACCGACACTCGTCAGGAGCGCCGCCATGTACTCGGCCGGGAAGTGCGCCTTGAGGTACGCCGTCCAGAACGACACCACGCCGTAGGCCGCCGAGTGCGCCTTGTTGAACGCGTAGTCGGAGAACGGCAGCAGGATGTCCCACAGGGTCTTGATCGCGGCGGCCGAGTAGCCGTTGTCCTGCATGCCCTTCTCGAAGCCCGCGTACTGCTTGTCGAGCTCGGACTTCTTCTTCTTGCCCATCGCGCGACGGAGGATGTCCGCCTGGCCGAGCGAGAAGCCCGCGACCTTCTGCGCGATGGCCATGACCTGCTCCTGGTAGATGATCAGGCCGTAGGTCGTGCCGATGATGTCCTGCAGGGGCTCGGCGAGCTCCGGGTGGATCGGGGTGATCGGCTGCTCGCCGTTCTTCCGGAGCGCGTAGTTCGTGTGCGAGTTCGCACCCATCGGCCCCGGGCGGTACAGGGCGATGAGCGCGGAGATGTCCTCGAAGTTGTCCGGCTTCATCAGGCGCAGCAGTCCGCGCATCGGGCCGCCGTCGAGCTGGAACACGCCGAGGGTGTCGCCGCGCTGCAGGAGCTTGTAGGCCTCGTCGTCCTCGAGGCCCATGTTCTCGAGGTCGAGCTCGATCCCGCGGTTCGCCTTGATGTTGTCGAGGGCGTCACTGATGATCGTGAGGTTGCGGAGCCCCAGGAAGTCCATCTTGATCAGGCCGAGCGACTCCGCTGCCGGGTAGTCGAACTGCGTGACGATCTGGCCGTCCTGCTCACGCTTCATCACCGGGATGATGTCGATGAGCGGGTCGCTCGACATGATCACACCGGCGGCGTGCACGCCCCACTGCCGCTTCAGGCCCTCGAGGCCGAGCGCGGTGTCGAACACCGTCTTCGCCTCGGGGTCGGTCTCGACGACCGTGCGGACGTCGACGGCCTCCTTGAAGCGCGGGTGTTCCTTGTCGAAGATCCCGGTGAGCGGGATGTCCTTGCCCATCACGGGCGGCGGCATGGCCTTGGTGAGCTTCTCGCCCATGCCGAACGGGAAGCCGAGGACGCGCGAGGAGTCCTTCAGCGCCTGCTTCGCCTTGATGGTGCCGTAGGTCACGATCTGCGCGACGCGCTCCGACCCGTACTTCTCGGTGACGTACTTGATCGCCTCACCGCGGCGCCGGTCGTCGAAGTCGACGTCGAAGTCGGGCATCGAGACGCGGTCCGGGTTGAGGAAGCGCTCGAAGATCAGGCCGTGCCGGATCGGGTCGAGGTCGGTGATCCGCATCGCGTAGGCCACCATCGAGCCGGCGCCGGAGCCACGGCCCGGTCCGACGCGGATGCCGTTGTTCTTCGACCAGTTGATGAAGTCGGCGACGACGAGGAAGTACCCCGGGAAGCCCATCTGGTTGATGATCCCGACCTCGTAGTCGGCGCGGTCCTGGACCTCCTTCGAGATGCCGTCCGGGTAGCGGTACCGCAGGCCGGCGGCGACCTCCTTCTCGAACCAGGAGTGCTCGGTCTCGCCGTCCGGCACCGGGAACTTCGGCATGTAGTTCGCCGCGGTGTCGAACTCGACGTTGCACCGCTCCGCGATGAGCAGCGTGTTGTCGCAGGCCTCGGGGTTGTCGCGGAACAGGTGCCGCATCTGCTGCGGCGTCTTCAGGTAGAACTCGTCGGCGTCGAACTTGAACCGGTTCGGGTCGTTCAGCGTCGAGCCGGACTGCACGCAGAGCAGGGCGGCGTGCGACTTGGCGTCGTGCGAGTGCGTGTAGTGCAGGTCGTTCGTGCCGACCAGCGGGATGTCGAGGTCCTTCGCGAGCCGGATGAGGTCGCTCATGATCCGACGCTCGATCTCGAGGCCGTGGTCCATGACCTCGGCGAAGTAGTTCTCCTTGCCGAAGATGTCGCGGTAGTCCGCCGCCGCCTGCCGGGCCTCGGCGTACTGGCCGAGACGCAGGCGCGTCTGGATCTCGCCCGAGGGGCAACCCGTCGTCGCGATGATGCCCTCGTGGTACTGCTCGAGCAGTTCGATGTCCATGCGGGGCTTGAAGTAGTACCCCTCGATGGACGCACGGCTGGACAGCCGGAACAGGTTGTGCATGCCCGTGGTGTTCTCGGCGAACATCGTCATGTGCGTGTACGCACCCGAGCCCGACACGTCGTCCCCGCCGCCGTCGCCCCAGCGCACGCGGGTCTTGTCGGTGCGGTGGGTGCGGGGCGTGATGTACGCCTCGGTGCCGATGATCGGCTTCACCCCGCCGGCCTTCGCGGCCTTCCAGAACTCGAACGCCCCGAACATGTTGCCGTGGTCGGTGACCGCGACCGCGGGCATGCCCTGCGCCGCCGTCTCGGCGACCAGGTCGCCCAGTCGCGCGGCGCCGTCGAGCATCGAGTACTCGCTGTGCACGTGCAGGTGGACGAAGGAGTCGGTGTCCGACACGCATGCCTCCGGTTCGATCGAGCTGCGGGGTGGGAACAGCCTAACCGCGGTGGCCGACACGGACGGGCGTGTCGGGTGCGGTGGACGCGACCGGACGGCGGACGGGAGGCGCGCAGCACCGCCGCCCCGCGCCTCCCGTCCGGCGGTCAGCCCCGCTCACCGCCCACAGCGGGCGGGCGGGACACGCCGCGCGCGTCCCGCCGAGCGGGCAGGACACGCCGCGTACGTGCCGCCGAGCGGGCGGAAGACGGTGCCGGGCAGCGCCGAGCGTGACGGAAACTGCCCGCTCGCCGAGCGGCGCACGCTCCTGCAGCCGAGCGGCGAAGGTCCCGCCGAGTGCGCACGACATGCCGCGCGCGTCTCGACGGGAGGGCGGAGTTCGTCGGCCGAAGCCGCCGAGTGTGACGGATCTGGCACGCTCGGCGCGCGCCGACGGCGCGCGCCGCAGCCAGCCGCAGCGCGCCGTACGTCAGGCGGACGCGTCGCGGATGCGGTCGAGCGCGATCCGGAGGTCCTCCGGATAGTGCGCCTCGTACTGCACCCACTGCCCGGTCCGCGGGTGCTCGAACCCCAGCCGGACGGCGTCGAGCCACTGGCGGGTCAGCCCCAGCTCCCCCGCCAGCACGGGGTCCGCGCCGTACGTGGTGTCGCCCACGAGCGGGTGCCGCGTCGCCGCCATGTGCACCCGGATCTGGTGGGTCCGGCCGGTCTCGAGGTGCACCTCGAGCAGCGTCGCCGACCGGAAGGCCTCGAGCGTCTCGTAGTGCGTGACACTCGGCTTGCCGTCCGCGGTGACCGCGAACTTCCAGTCGCTCGACGGGTGCCGGCCGATGGGCGCGTCGATCGTGCCCGAGGTCGGGTCGGGGTGCCCCTGCGCGAGTGCGTGGTAGACCTTGTCGACCGTGCGCTCCTTGAAGGCACGCTTGAGGTGCGTGTACGCCAGCTCGGTCTTGGCGACGACCATGAGTCCGGACGTCCCGACGTCGAGCCGGTGCACGATGCCCGCACGCTCGGCCGCACCGGAGGTCGCGATGGTGAAGCCAGCCGCAGCGAGTCCGCCGGGCACCGTCGGACCGTCCCAGCCGGGCGACGGGTGCGCGGCGACCCCGACGGGCTTGTCGACGACGACGATGTCGTCGTCCTCGTGCACGATCGTCATGCCGGGGACGGCAGCCGGCACGATCCGGGGCGCCTCCTTCGGCGTCCACTCCACCTCGAGCCAGGCGTCGCCGTGCAGGCGGTCGGACTTCTCGGCGACGACGCCGTCGACACGCACGCCACCGGTGGCGACCACATCGGCCGCGAAGGAGCGGCTGAAGCCGAGGAGCTTGGCGATGGCGGCGTCGACACGCTCACCGGCGAGCCCGTCCGGGACGGGCAGGGACCGCTGCTCGCTCACGTCGCGTCGTGCCCGAGGGTCTCGCGGCCGTCCCGGGTCGTGTGGCCGTCGCGCGCCGTCCGGCCGTCGGCACCGTCGGCGGCGGGTGCGGCGAAGGCCGCTCCGGCGTCGAGCGGCTCCTGGGTCGTCGCACGCTGCCGCTCGTCCGAGGTCCCCCGCGAGCCGTCCAGGTTCACCCCGAGGATCACGAGCAGGACGAAGACCACCATGCTGACGCAGATGAACGCGTCCGCGATGTTGTAGATCGCGGGCATCATCCACGGCGTCGAGATGAAGTCGACCACGTGCCCGCGGCCGAAGCCGGGCTCACGGAAGAGCCGATCGAGCAGGTTGCCGAGCGCGCCACCGAGCAGCATGCCGAGCACGATCGCCCACCACATCGAACGGATCCGACGGGCGAACACGATGATCCCCACGACGACCGCGGTCGAGACGACGGAGAAGACCCACGTCATGTTCACGGCGAACGAGAACGCCGCCCCGGGGTTCCGCACGTACAGCAGCTGCAGTGCGTTGCCGAGGACGGCGACGGGTGTGCCGTAGGGCAGGTTCGCGACGACCAGCGCCTTCACGCCCTGGTCGAGCGCCACCACGACGACAGCGGCGAAGGCCAGTGCCGCGATCGCGCGGACACTGACCTTCGCTCGTGATGCTGGTCGCGACAACGTCAGTTGCCGAAGCCCTGCGCCGAGGCCGGCGCCGGGGCGAGCCCGGACTGCTCGGAGCCCGAGCCGTCGAGCTCGGCGAGCTGGCTCTGGATGTAGCTCTTGAGCTGCGCACGGTAGTCGCGCTCGAAGGTCCGGAGCTCGTCGATCTTGCCCTCGAGCTGGCGCTGCTCCTGCTCGATCACCGCGACACGCTGACGGTTGGCGTTCTCGGTGTCGGCGATGATCTGGCGCTGCTTCGCCTCGGCCTCGGAGACCAGGCGGGCGGCCTGCGCGGTGCCCTCGGCGATGAGCGCGTCGCGCTTCTCGATGCCCTCGCGGACGTGCTCCTCGTGGAGACGACGGGCGAGCGTGAGGAGGTTGGTGGTGCCCTCGGTGTCCTCGTCGGCCGGGACCGTGGTGGCCGGCGCGGCTGCGGCGACCGGAGCGGGCTCCGGTGCGGCTGCGACGGGCGCGGGCTCCGGAGTGGCCTCGGGAGCCGGAGCGGGCTCCTCGGACTTCTCGAGCGACGGCGCCGGGGCCGACTCGGCCGCCTGCAGGCGCTGGCGGAGCTCGTCGTTCTCAGCCGTGAGACGACGCAGCTCGACCACGACCTCGTCGAGGAAGTCGTCGACCTCGTCCTGGTCGTAGCCCTCGCGGAACTTCGTCGGCTGGAACCGCTTGTTGACTACGTCTTCCGGCGTCAAAGCCATTGCCGTCACCTCAATAGAACTGCTGAACGTGTGGAACCACTTGCGTCGCGACCGAATGTACCAGTCACGCCGTGCGGTGCGGATGCCTCACCGGAGCGGGCATCGATCCCGACCACCGTACACCGACGAGGGCCAGGAACCGTGACCTCGCACTGGGCGTGGCGCGTGTTGCGGCTGGAGCGGCCGTCAGGCGACGACCACGAGCCAGCGGAAGACCTGCATCAGGATGATGACCCCGAGCATCACGATCGTCCACCCGAAGTCGAGCGCGACCGGTCCCATCCGCAGCGGCGGGAGGACGCGGCGGATCGCGCGGATCGGCGGGTCCGTGACGGTGTAGACCACCTCGGACGTCACCAGGAGCCCGCCACGCGGACGCCAGGACCGGTTGTACGACTGCACGATGTCGAGCGCGAACCGACCCCACATCACGAAGAAGTAGAGCAGCGTCAGGAGGTAGAGGATCCAGAAGATCGCGGACACGATGGGCTCGCTCGGCTCGGGTGGACCGACGTCACCGGGACGTCGGACGCGGGGCGGTCAGGCTCAGGACTGGGCGAAGAAGGACGCCTCGATGTCGGACTCTACCTCAGGCGCCTCACCGCTCACGGCGACGTGTGCCGGCGACAGCAGGAACACCTTGTTGGTGACGCGCTCGATCTTGCCGTACAGGCCGAGCGACAGGCCGGACGCGAAGTCGATCATGCGCCGCGCGTCGCCCTCGGTCATCTGCGTGAGGTTGATGATGACGGGGATGCCGTCGCGGAAGCTCTCGGCGATGGACTGGGCGTCCTTGTACTCGCGCGGGTGGACGGTGAGGATCTCGTTCATTTCCTGGACCGGGGTCGCCTTCTGTGCGGTCGTGTGCGAGCGGCGGAGCGGGGTGACCTGGGCGCCGCGCTGGTGGGTGTGCGTCTTCGTCTCCACGGGAGCCGGCTGCACCGGAGCCGCCGCGGGGGCGGGGGCCTCGTGCGCGACCGGTGCCGGCGCTGCCGCCGGGGTCGCCGCGGGTGCCGAGTGCTGGCGAGCGGGCTGCTGGGGCTGCTCGTCCTCGTACTCGAGTTCCTCGTCGGCGAGGCCGAGGTAGACCATCGTCTTCTTGAGCGGGTTGGCCATGGTTCCTCCGGAGTTCGTGCTCGTGGATGCCCTTGGGACGAGGCTAGGGCGAGACCGGCCGTTCTCCGGTGATTGCGGTCCCGATCCTGAGGTGTGTCGCGCCCTCCGCGATCGCCTCGGGGTAGTCGCCGCTCATGCCCGCCGACACGTCGGTCGCAGCGGGCTCGAGGGACACCACGCGGTCGGAGATCGTGCGGAGCCGCGCGAACGCACGACGGGGCTCCTCGTCCAGCGGCGCCACGGCCATGACACCGCGCAGCCGGATCGTCCCGGTGCGGAGCACGCGCTCGACCATCGCCTCGACGTCCCCCTCGGCGACGCCGCCACGACCCGGGTCGTCGGTGAGGTTCACCTGCACGAACCCGTCGATCACGGGCGGCTCCGGCTCGGCCTCGTTCGGCGCGAACGCGTCGACGACGGAGTCCCGGTCGAGGGACTGCACGACGTGCGCGTACCGGCGCACCTGCCGGGCCTTCTTCGACTGGAGCTGCCCGACGAAGTGCCAGGTCAGATCGAGGTCGGCGAGCTCGGTCGCCTTGGCCTGCGCCTCCTGGTGCCGGTTCTCTCCCACGTCGGTGACGCCGAGGGCGGCGAGCTCGCGGACGAGCGACGCCGGGTGGTACTTCGTGACGACGACGAGCGTCAGCTCGTCGTCGGACCGTCCTGCGACCCGCGCCGCATCGGCGATGCCGCTGCGGACGGACGCGAGACGCGCCTCCAGTCCGTCGTCCGGGGACGCAGCGGTCTGGAGGCGCGCATCAGCTGCCACGGGTCGGGTTACTTCAGGAAGTCGGGGACGTCGAGCTCGTCGTCGTCGTCGTCGAACGCCGGGTCGGCGGCGCGCTGCGCCGGCGCCTCGTGCTGCTGCGACGCCCAGGAGGGCGTCGAGGGCGCCTCGTCGTGCGACGTCGAGCCGGTGACCGGGACGGTCGCGCCGGCGTCCGGGTCGACGTAGCTGGAGCGACGCTCCTTCTGCTGCTGCTGCGGCTCGCCACCGTCGAAGCCCGCGGCGATGACGGTCACGCGGACCTCGTCGCCGAGGGTGTCGTCGATCACGGCACCGAAGATGATGTTCGCCTCGGGGTGCACGGCCTCCTGCACCAGACGCGCGGCGTCGTTGATCTCGAAGATGCCGAGGTTCGACCCGCCCTGGATCGAGAGCAGCACGCCGTGCGCGCCGTCGATCGAGGCCTCGAGCAGCGGCGATGCGACCGCGAGCTCGGCGGCCTTGATCGCCCGGTCCGCCCCGCGGGACGAGCCGATGCCCATCAGGGCAGAACCGGCACCCTGCATGACGCTCTTCACGTCGGCGAAGTCGAGGTTGATCAGGCCCGGCGTGGTGATGAGGTCGGTGATGCCCTGCACGCCGGCGAGGAGCACCTGGTCGGCGGTCGCGAAGGCCTCGACCATCGAGATGCCGCGGTCCGAGATCTCGAGGAGGCGGTCGTTCGGCACGACGATGAGCGTGTCGACCTCGTCCTTGAGCGACGCGACGCCGTTCTCGGCCTGGGACTGCCGACGCTTGCCCTCGAAGCTGAACGGCTTCGTGACGACACCGATCGTGAGCGCACCGATGGACTTGGCGATGCGGGCGACCACGGGTGCACCACCCGTGCCGGTGCCGCCGCCCTCGCCGGCGGTGACGAAGACCATGTCGGCACCCGCGAGGGCCTCCTCGATCTCCTCGGCGTGGTCCTCGGCGGCACGACGGCCGACCTCGGGGTCCGCGCCGGCGCCGAGCCCGCGGGTGATCTCGCGGCCCACGTCGAGCTTGACGTCGGCGTCGCTCAACAGCAGGGCCTGCGCGTCGGTGTTGATCGCGATGAACTCGACGCCGCGGAGGCCGAGCTCGATCATGCGGTTCACGGCGTTGACGCCGCCGCCGCCGACACCGACGACCTTGATGACGGCGAGGTAGTTGTGGTTCGTGGTCACGTCAGTCGGGCCTCCGGTCGAACCCTCAACCTCTACTTGAAGTTCAGGGGCAATGCTGGTAGATGTGGTGCTCGCGACGACGCTACGGGGCCGCTCCGCACGCTGTCGCCCCGCCACGCCGCGTGTCGTGCGATTCCGCGCGGAGTTCGCGCGGTGCCTACCGCTTCGCCCGCACGATCCCGTTGTCCGGGGCGCTGACGTCGTACTCGACCGCCGTCCCCGGGGCACGAGCGGCGTGGTCCTTCACGAGCGCCGCGAGCAGCGCCGCCTTGGCGTCCGACTCGTCCGGGTTGCCCCACACGACCGTCGAGCCGTCCCTGAGCGAGAGCGTCACGTCGTCGGCCGTCGACGCCGCCACCCCGGTCACCTGCGTGCGCAGGGTCGAGGGCAGTGCGAGGACGACCTCGGTCATGGTGCGGAACACCGGCGACCCGAGCTTCGCGGTGCCGATGTCGGCGACCGGCATGGTGGCCGGCTGCGTGGGCGACGACTGCACGACGATCCCGGCGGGGTCGACGAGGTCGAAGGACTTCCCGGAGCGCACCGCGACGACCGGCGTGCGCTCGGTCACCGTCACGACGAGCGTGTGCGGCGGCACCTCCTCGGTCACGTAGCTCTCGATGAGCGGGAAGCCCGCGATGTCCCGCTTGACCTCGTCGAAGTCGAGGCGCGCGAGCGGCGTGCCCACCTGGTCGGACAGCGCCTGGCGCAGCTGTGCGTCGTCGACGCGGTTCGTGCCCTTGACCTCGATCGTCTGCAGCGCCATCAGCGGGGAGAACACCGCGACGAGGATCGAGACCCCGAAGACGAGCAGGACGCTCGCCGCCGTGATCCAGGCGGCGCGGCGGTGGCGGCTCCGCCGGGTGAAGCGGCGCACCTCCGCGCGCTCCAGCAGTCGGCGGCGCCGCTTCGCGACCCGCGCTTCGCGCGCCGTCTCGGCAGCGCGGACGCCCGCGCCGATCGGCGTGGTGCGGTCGCCGTCGTGCTCCGTCCCGTCGTGCTCCGTCCGTTCGTGCTGCGTCCGGTCGTGCTCCGTCCTGGAGGAGCGGGGCGCGTCGATCACGTCCGTCACCGTCGCGCGGTGGTCGTCGTCCGACGTGTGGTCCTCGTCCGGCGTGTAGGTGCGGAGGCGCTCGGCCACCGTGGACCAGCCGGCGCCGAGCCGCCGGCCGGCGGCGCCGGCGAGGGCGCCCGCGCGGTCGCGCTGGCTGGCGGCCGCACCCTGCTGCGGACGCTGCACCCCGTCCTGGCGGGGTGCGGTGTCCCCGTCGGGGTGCGGCGCGGCGGTGGTGCCGACCGGCTGGTCGACGTGGTCCGACGGGGCGGGGTCGTGCCGCGCCTCCAGGCCGTCGACCGGCCCGCGTGGCGTGCGCCGGGGCAGGCGCGGGTCACGACGCTGCCGGGCCGCCGAGGCGTCCCCGGTGGACGCGTCCGGCTGCGCCGGGCGGTCGTCGAACCCCTCGGGCCGCTTCACCGCGACGTCGCTCCGTCGTCGTGGAGCGCGCCGAGCACCTGCGGGATGATCCGGTACACGTCGCCGCAGCTCAGGGTCATGATGATGTCGCCGTCGCGTGCGACCGCCGCCGCGCGGGCCGAGGCCTCGTCCCAGTCGGGCAGGAACTCGACGCGGGACTGGTCGACGAAGCGTTCCTGCACGAGGGCGCCGGTGACGCCGGGCTCCGGGTCCTCCCGCGCGCCGTAGACGTCGAGCACGACGGTGTGGTCCGCGAGCTCCTCGTAGACCTTCGCGAAGTCGCCGGCCATCAGGCGGGTGCGGGAGTACAGGTGCGGCTGGTGGATCGCGATGATCCGGCCGTCGCCGACGACGTTGCGCGCCGCCTTGAGTGCCGCCGCCACCTCGGTCGGGTGGTGCGCGTAGTCGTCGTACACCGAGACGCCGCGCTCGACCCCGTGCAGCTCGAACCGCCGCTGCGTGCCGCCGAAGGCCTCGAGCCCGCGGATCGCGTCGGCCGGGGCGACACCGAGGCCCGTCAGCACCGCGAAGGCCCCGACGGCGTTCACCGCGTTGTGGCGACCGGGGACGCGGAGGGTCAGGTGGTGGGTCTCGCCGTGGGCGCGGAAGTCGACCTCGACGCCGGCGGCCTCGGTGATCCGTTCGATCCGGACGTCGGCGTCGACGGCCTCGCCGAAGGTCACGACCTCGGGGGCGTCAGGGCGCTGACGGATGCCGGCCGTGACCGTCTTCGCGCCGGCGTCGTCGCTCGAGATGACGACGCGCTCGCTCGCCTTCGCTGCGAACTCGACGAAGGCCTCGGTGAAGGCCTCCTCGCTGCCGTAGTGGTCGAGGTGGTCGGCGTCGACGTTCGTGACGAGGGCCACGGCGACGTCGTAGAGCAGGAAGGAGCCGTCGGACTCGTCGGCCTCGACGACGAAGAGGTCGCTCGACCCCGGGGACGAGCTCGTGCCGAGCGACTGGATGACGCCGCCGTTGACGAAGCTCGGGTCGAGCCCGAGCTCGACGAGGGCGGTGACGATCATCCCCGTCGAGGTGGTCTTGCCGTGCGCGCCGGCGACCGCGACCAGGCGGTGCTCGGCGATCAGGGCGGCGAGGGCCTGCGAGCGGTGCAGGACCGGCAGCCCGCGGCGCTGCGCCTCGAGCAGCTCCGGGTTGTCCGGCCAGAGGGCGCTCGTGACGACGACCGTGTCCGCGTCGCCGAGGTTCGCGGCGTCGTGGCCGATGTGCACGTCGGCGCCGAGGTCACGCATGGTGCCCGTCGTCGCGGTCTCCCGGGAGTCGCTGCCCGACACCCGGTGCCCGGCGGCGAGGAACATCCGGGCGATGCCGCTCATGCCCGAACCACCGATGCCCACGAAGTGCACCGTGCCGAGGTCCTCCGGGATCGGCTGCGTCAGGTCCGGCTTGATGGTCATGCTTCCTCCGTGGTGCTGGCGGCGTGCTTCGCCGCGTCGAGGACGAGGTCCGTCATCCGGTCCGCGCCGTCCCGGTGGCCGACGCTGCCGGCTCGGACCGTCATGTCCGCGATGCGGGCGCGGTCCTGCAGGATCGCCAGGAGCTGGAACGTCACCCAGTCCTGGTCGAATTCCTGGTCCGCGACGAGCACGGCTCCCCCGGCGTCGACGACGTCCTTCGCGTTGTGGCGCTGCTCGCCGTTGCCGACAGGGTACGGCACCAGCACGCTCGGCAGCCCGACCGCGGTGAGCTCGCAGACCATGCCGGCGCCGGAGCGCGAGACGACGAAGTCCGCGGCGGCGTACGCCAGGTCCATCCGGTCGCAGTACCGGAGCACGTGGTAGCCGTCGAGGTCGCTCGGGCCGATGTCGGACTTCTCACCGACGACGTGCAGGACCTGCCAGCCCGCGCCGACGATCGTCGCGGCGGAGCGGTTCACGGTGCGGTTGATGCTGCGCGCGCCGGACGACCCACCGGTCACGAGGAGGACCGGACGGGCCGGGTCGAGTCCGAACTCGGCGAGGCCCTCGGCGCGCACGACGCGGCGGTCGAGCGACTCGATCTCACGCCGGAGCGGCATGCCGACGACGCGGCCGTGCCGGAGCCGCGTGTTCGAGAAGGTCACGCCGACGTGCTGCGTGAGGAAGGCCGCCAGGCGGTTCGCCAGACCGGGCTTGGCGTTCTGCTCGTGCACGACGATCGGCGTGCCGGTGCGCTTGGCGGCGATGTACGCCGGAGCCGCCGCGTAGCCGCCGACGCCGAGGACGACCTCGATCTCGTGCTCCCGGATGAGCCGCTCCGTGCGCCGCACCGCGGCCAGGAAGCGCTGCGGGAAGCGGAGCGCGGCGCCGTTGAGACGACGCGGGAACGGCAGGCGCGGGATCGTGAGCAGCTCGTAGCCGCGCATCGGGACGAGGCGGGACTCGAGCCCCTCCGCGGTGCCGAGGACGAGGACCTCGACCCCCGGGGACCGCTCGGTCAGCCGGTCGGCGACCGCGAGCAGGGGGTTGACGTGACCGGCGGTACCGCCGCCGGCGAAGAGGTACTTGCTCACCGGAGAGGTCCGTTCGAGAGGTGGGGGCGACCGTGCGTGCCCGGCAGGCTGTTCTTGCCGGGCAGGTCACGGGCGAAGGACAGCACGACGCCGATCGCGACGAGCGTCATGATGAGCGCCGACCCACCTGCGGAGATGAGCGGCAACGGGACGCCGAGCACCGGGAGCAGCCCGAGGACGACCGCGATGTTGACGAGCGCCTGCCCGATGATCCACGCCAGGATCGCGCCCGTCGTGGTCTTCACGAAGGGGTCGTCCGACTTCCGGATCACCTTGATCATGCTCATCGCGAGCACGACGAACAGGGCGAGGACGACGACCGCGCCGACCAGCCCGAGCTCCTCGCCGATGATCGCGAAGATGTAGTCGTTGTCCGCCTCGGGCAGCCACGACCACTTCGCCTTCGAGTTGCCGAGGCCGACGCCGAACACACCGCCGGACGCCAGCGCCCACATGCCGTGGACGGGCTGCCAGCAGAGGTCCTGGTACTGGTTCGAGTCGGTGCAGCCGGAGAGCCACGCGTTGATGCGGACCTGCCTGGACGCCGATGCCATCGTGACGAACGGCAGCACGACGAGCATCGTCACGACGCCGAGCGCGAGGTGCTTCGCCCGGGCCCCGCCGACGTACAGCGCGCCGAGCACGAGCAGCACCATGATCATCGCGGTGCCCTGGTCACCGCCGAGGACGACGAAGCCGAGCGCGAGCACCGAGGCGATGCCGACCGGGACGAAGACCTCTTTCCAGTCGTCGAGCTTGTCCCGCTTGACGTACATGATCGCGCCGATGCCGAGCGCGAGGCCGAGCTTGACCACCTCGGAGGGCTGCGCGGTGAACGAGCCGAGCTCGATCCAGTTCCGGTTGCCCTGCACGTCGAGGCCGAGCGGGGTGAACACGAGCAGCTGCAGCACGAGGGCCGCACCGAGCAGGCGCATCGCCCACTTCCGCCACCACCGCGCCGGGATGCGGCTCGAGATGAGCATGAGCGGGACGCCGAGGACGGCGTAGAGGCCCTGCCGCGAGGCGGCCCCGAAGAAGTCGTGCGTCGCGGCGTACTGCTCGACGCTCGACGACGACAGCACCATCACGACGCCGAAGACGACGAGGAACAGGGTCACGCCGAGGATCGTGTAGAACGTGCTCGACTCGGCGACGAACACGTTCTTGACCGCCACGACGGCGCCGCGCGTGCGGCGCTGCGTGCCGGAGGCCGCTCCGCCGGCGGTCCTCGTGGTGCTACGGCCGCTCGGAAGATCCGTCGTCGCCATCGGCGCTGCCTCCCAGGTGCTCGTGGACCGCCGCCGCGAATCGACGCCCCCGGTCCGAGTAGGAGTCGAACTGGTCGAACGACGCCGCGGCCGGGGCGAGGAGGACCGTGTCGCCCGGTCTCGCGACCGACGCGGCATGCCGGACCGCCTCGGGCATGACCTGATCAGTGTCCGCTGCTTCGACCTGCAGGACGGGCACCCCGGGGGCGTGTCGCCCGAATGCCTCGAGGACGGGTGTCCGGTCGGTCCCGATCACCACGACGGCGCGGACGTCCGGACCGAACCGGGCGACCAGGGCGTCGATGTCGACCCCCTTGAACTGCCCGCCGACGACCCAGACGACCGTGTCGAACGACGCGAGCGACGCCGTCGCCGCGTGCGGGTTCGTGGCCTTCGAGTCGTCGACCCAGGTCACGCCGTCCGCGGTCGCCACGAACTCGGTGCGGTGGTGGTCGGCGCGGAAGCCCTGGACGGCGGTGCGGATGTGCGCCGGCTCGACCGAGGCGGCACGCGCGAGCGCAGCCGCGGCGAGGACGTTCATCGTCATGTGCGGACTCGCGAGTCCGGCCTGCTCGAGGTCCGCGACGGTCGCGAGTTCGTACGCGCTGTTCCGGCGGTCTTCGGTGAAGGCGCGGTCGCACAGCACGTCGTCGACGATGCCCACGTCTCCGGGCGCGGGGACGCCGGGCGTGAAGCCCACGGCGCGGCAGCCCTCCACCACGTCGGCGTCCTGCACCATGCGGCGGGTGACCTCGTCGGACGTGTTGTAGACGCAGGCCATCACCGTGCGCTCGTAGACCTTGGCCTTCGCGGCGCGGTACGCCTCGGCGGAACCGTGCCACTCGAGGTGGTCGTCCGCGATGTTCAGGCACGCGCTCGCGAGCGGCACCACGGCGCCGTCCCCGGTCGTCGGCATGTAGTGGAGCTGGTGACTCGACAGCTCGACGACGAGGACGTCGAACCCGTCCGGGTCGCGGACCACGTCGAGCACCGGGACACCGATGTTGCCGCAGGCCACCGCGCGCAGCCCGGCCGCCTCGAACATCGCGGTGGTGAGCTGCGTCGTCGTGGTCTTGCCGTTGGTCCCGGTGATCGTCACCCAGGGCGCGGCGATCGGGCCGCGGACGACCTTGTCGCGCACGCGCCAGGCGAGCTCGATGTCACCCCAGACGGTGCTGTTCGCCACGGCCCACTGCACGGTCGCGTTGTGCGGCGGCAGGCCGGGCGACACGATGACGACGTCCGGCGCCTGCGCCTCGAGCGCTCCGGGCACGGCGTCGAGCGGGGTGCGCTCGAAGCGCGCGCCGATCACGTCGAGCAGCTCGATCGTGTCGGCCGGGCCGTCGGGTGCGTAGACCGTGACGTCGCTGCCGAGCTCGACGAGGGTGTCCGCGACCGAGAAGCCCGTCGACCCGAGACCGAGCACGGCGACGCGCAGGCCCTTCCACCCCTCGGCGTACCAGCTGTCGAGCCCGTCGAGGCGGCTGACGGGCGTGGGGGCGGCGTCAGCCGACACGGGCGATCCATTCCAGGTAGAAGAGCCCGACACCGGCCGCGACGCAGAGCCCCGCGATGATCCAGAACCGGACGACGACGGTCACCTCGGCCCACCCCTTCAACTCGAAGTGGTGGTGCAGCGGGCTCATCCGGAAGATGCGCTTGCCGTGTGTGATCTTGAAGTACGCCCGCTGCAGGATGACCGACCCGGTGACGATGAAGAACAGACCACCGATGAGGATCAGCAGCAGTTCGGTGCGGCTGAGGATCGCGAGACCCGCCAGCGCCCCGCCGAGCCCGAGCGAGCCGGTGTCGCCGAGGAAGATCTGTGCCGGTGAGGTGTTGTACCAGAGGAAGCCGATCAGGCCGCCGCACACGGCCGCCGCCACGACCGCGAGGTCGAGCGGGTTCGTCACGGTGTAGCAGGCGTGCGCGGTGCTCTCGTCGAGTCGGGCGCCGCCGCAGATCTGGTTCGACTGCCAGAAGCCGATGATGACGTACGAGCCGATCGCGAGGATGCTCGATCCGGTCGCGAGCCCGTCGAGGCCGTCCGCGACGTTCACGCCGTTCGAGGTCGACACCGTGAGCAGCACGATCCACGCCAGGAACAGCACCGTGCCGATGACCGTGCCGAGCGCCATGAAGTCGAGCCACGGCACGTCACGGATCGCCGAGATCATCGTGGACGCCGGCGGCTTGCCGTTCGAGGTCGGCACGACGAGCGCGACCGTGGCGAAGATCACGCCGACGATGACCTGGCCGAGGACCTTGGCCCAGCCGCCGAGCCCGAGGCTCCGCTGCCGTCGCACCTTGAGGAAGTCGTCGATGAAGCCGACGAACCCGAGCCCGACCATGAGGAAGAGCACGAGCAGGCCGGACAGCGTCACCGAGTCCCCGCCGACGAGGTGCCCGACGAAGTACCCGAGCACCGCACCGATGATGAGGACGATGCCGCCCATCGTCGCGGTGCCGCGCTTGGTGTGGTGCGACTGCGGGCCGTCGTCGCGGATGAACTGTCCCCAGCCGAGGCGGTGGAACAGCTTGATGAACAGCGGCGTGAGCAGCAGTGTGAACACCAGCGCCACGGCGCCGGCGATCAGGAGCGCGATCATTCGGTGACACCTCCGAGGCGGTCGCCGAGGAATCGCAGTTCGGCGGACTTCGAGGACTTGACCAGGACGACGTCGCCGGGGCGCACCATGTCCTGGAGGGAGCGGACGGCGTCGTCGACGTCCTCGATGTACACGGACTCGCCGTCCCACGATCCCTCGAGGGTGGCGGCCTGGTGGATGGCCATCGCGCCGCGGCCGACGACCACGAGCTGTCCGATGCCGAGCCGGACGACGAGCCGCCCGATCCGGTCGTGCTCCTCCGTCGAGAACTCGCCGAGCTCGGCCATCTCGCCGAGCACGGCGACGGAGCGCTCCCCCGGGCGCACGATCTGCGCGAGGGTGCGCAGCGCCGCGGCGGTGGAGTCGGGCGACGCGTTGTACGCGTCGTTGATCACGGTGACGCCCTCCGGACCGCCCTGGAGGAGCTCCATGCGCCAGCGCTCGGCGCGCGTCATCGACGCGAGCGCCTCGGCGCCGGTGGCGAGCGGGACGCCCCACAGGTGGGCGACGGTGAGCGCGGCGGCCGCGTTCATCGCGTGGTGCTCACCCAGGATCGCGAGCCGGACGTCGGCCTGCTCCGCGCCTCCAGACCGGTCTGCGTCCGCGTCCGCGGACCGCACGGGAGGCGCGGTGAGCGTGAAGCGGGTGCCGCTGCGGTCCGTCTCGATACCGGTGATGCGGTAGTCGGCCGTCTCCGACGTGCCGAAGCCGACCACCTGAGCGGCCGTGAGGCCGCGCATCGACGCGACGCGGTCGTCGTCGACGTTGAGGAGCGCGGTCGCGCTCGCGGGGAGGTCGGTGACCATCTCGGACTTGGCGCGCTGCGTCGCCTCGATGCCACCGAACTCGCCGGCGTGCGCGAGGCCGACCTTGAGGACGACACCGACGTCCGGCTCGGCGATCGAGACGAGCTTCGCGATGTGGCCCTTGCCGCTCGCGCCCATCTCGACGACGAGGAAGCGGGTGTCGTCCGTGATGCGGAGCATCGAGATCGGTGCGCCGACGTGGTTGTTGAACGAGCCCTCGGGCGCGACGGTCTCGCCCTGCGTGGCGAGGATCGTGCGGAGCATGTTCTTCGTGCTCGTCTTGCCGTTCGAGCCGGTGATGCCGACGACGCGCAGGGGTGCCGGGCGGCCGTGCTCGTCCAGGCGGTCCTCGCTCGCGAGCCGGACACGGGCGACGACCTCGTGCGCGAGCGCGGCGAGGGCGGCGTAGCCGTCGGACACGACGATCTGCGGCGCGGTGGTGTCGACCCGCTCGGGCGTGACGACGAGCGCAGCGCCCGCATCGACCGCGGCGGCCACGAACCGGCGGCCGTCGGTGACCTCACCGGGGAGGGCGAAGAACACGCTGCCGGGCCGGACGAGACGCGAGTCGGTCTCCACCGAGCCGTCGACGACGACGTCCCCCTGCTGACGGGCGTCCGTCGCCTGGGCACCGTCGATCAGCTCGCCGCCGACCGCGGCGGCGATCTCGGCGAGGGTCAGGGCGATCATCGGATCTCCTCCGCGGCGCCGGTGCTCGGCTCCCAACCGGCCTCGCGCAGCGCCTGTCGCGCCTCGTCGCGGGCCGAGTACGGCGTGCGGACGCCGGCGATGTCCCGGTAGTCCTGGTGGCCGGGCCCGGCCCAGAGGATCGAGTCGCCGTCACCGACGAGGGCGACCGCCTTGCGGATCGCGGCCTCCGGCGGGCTCACTTCGTACAGCTCGTGGTCGGGGTAGGCCTCTCGCGCAGCGTCGACCAGGGTCTTCCGGATACTCGCGGCGTCCTCGAAGCGCGGGTGGTGGTCGGTGATCACGAGGATGTCCGAACCGGCCGCTGCCACGCGTGCCATGTCGCCGCGCTTGGTGGTGTCGCGGTCGCCGTCGGCGCCGAACAGCATGAGGACCTTGCCGGACGTGAACTGGCGCACCGCGGCCAGGGTGTTCTCGAACGCGTCGGCGCTGTGCCCGAAGTCGACGTAGACGCTCGGACCACGGTCGCCGGACACGCGCTCCGTGCGACCGGGCAGGTAGCACTCGATGGCGCTGACACGGTGCGCGTCGTCGTCGTGCTCGCCGTGCGTGTCCTCGTCCGCGTAGTGGCGGTGGCCCGTCTCGAGCGCCTGCGCGATGGCGCCGAGCTCGAAGCCCCCCTCCACCAGCATGACGATGGCGAGCGCCGCGTTGGCGGCCATGTGCCAGCCGATGAGTGGCACACGGGTGGTGAGCTCCCGGCCCTCGGGACCGGTGAGGCGGAACTCGGTGTACGCAGCGTGGGCCTCGACGATGTCGACGTGCCACTCGGCCTCGACGTCGGGGTGCACCGTGATGGTGGTCACCGGGATGCGGGAGTCCTGCACCACGCGGTGGCCCCAGTCCGTGTCGAGCGAGACGACGCCGCGGCGGGCGTGCTCGGGCTCGAACAGCGGGAGCTTCGCGTGGTAGTACTCCTCCATGTCGGCGTAGTCGTCGAGGTGGTCGTGCGACAGGTTCGTGAACCCGGCGACGTCGAAGACGATGCCGTCGACGCGGTGCCGGCTGAGGGCCTGCGCGCTGACCTCAACGGCCACCGCGCGCACCTCGCTCTCGCGCATGCGGGCCAGGAGCGCGTGCATCTCGCTCGCCTCGGGCGTGGTCAGGCGGCTCGTCACGCTGAGCGACCCGATGTGGCGCTCCGCGGTCGAGCTGAGACCCGCGACGAGGCCGAGCTGCTTGAGGATGCCCTCGAGGATGTACGACGTGCTCGTCTTGCCGTTCGTGCCGGTGACCGCGAAGAGCTGCGGCAGGTCGGTGGCCTCGTCCGGGTGCGTGCGGTAGACCCACGCGGCGACGTCCCCCAGCGCCGCGCGGGGGTCGTCGACCACGAGCACCGGCAGGCCGGCGGGCTCCGCCAGCGCGACGCCCTCGGCGTCCGTCAGCACCGCCACCGCACCGCGCTCGGCGGCCTCGGCGGCGAACTGCGCACCGTGCCGGTTCGCGCCGTGCACCCCGACGAAGAGGTCACCCGGCTGCACCTCGGCGGCGCTCAGGGTGACGCCCGTCGTCTCGACGGCGTCGACCGAGCCGACGACGCGCAGACCGAACGCGTTCGCGAGTTCGGCCACGGCCCTCGGGGTCGGGTGTTCGGGTCGGAGGACCGGGGGGATCCGTGCGGACAAGTGCTCCTTCTTCCTCACCACGTGGACGGGTACAGCGTCGCCTGCGACGTGGAGGGGGTTACTCGGTACTTCTCGAGCACCTGGGACATGATCGTGCGGAACGCCGGAGCCGCACCGGACGAGAACTTGTTCGTCTGCGGCTTCGTGAACGTCACCGTGACAACATACTGGGGGTCCTCGGCGGGTGCCATTCCGGCCACCGAGATGATGCGCTGGCTGCCGTAGCCCTTCGAACCCTCGGCGACCTCGGCCGTACCGGTCTTCGCGGCGACGTTGTAGCCGGAGATCGGTTCCATGCCCGCCAGGGTGCCGCCCTTGACGACGTTCTGGAGCATGTCCGTGACCTGGGTCGCAGCGGCAGCCGACACCACGCGCGTCGGCTGCACGTCGGGCGCGTCGATCGTCTTGCCGTCGGCCGTCCTGCACCCCTTCACGAAGTGCAGCGGGATCCGCACGCCGTCGTTCGCGAGGGTCTGGAAGATGCCCGCGACCTGGACCGCGGTCGTCGAGATGCCCTGGCCGAACATCGAGTTGATGTTCGTCTGCGACTCCCACCCGGGCGTGCTGCCGTAGTCCATCGACGGCTGGCCCGGGTAGTCGATCGCGGACTCGGGCTGGAACAGGCCGAACTTCTTCATGTAGTCGTACCGCTGCTGGGCGGACAGCCGCTCGCCGAGTTCGGTGATGCCGACGTTCGACGAGTTCTGCAGGATGCCGGCGAGCGTCAGGTGCTCGGTCTCGTGGTACTCGGCGTCCTTGATCACGCCGCCCCACGGGAACGACCGCGAGTACGGCACGACGGCCTGGTCGGTCGGACTCGACTTGCCCTGGTCGATGAGCGCCGCCGCGATCGCCGCCTTGATCGTCGACCCGGGCTCGTACGACGCGGTGAGGGCGCGGGAGCCGAACGCGCCCTTGTCGGTCGTGGCGTCGACGTCGTTCGGGTCCACCGTCGGCCAGTCCGCCACGGCGAGGAGCTCACCGGTCTTCACCCGGGTGACCGTCGCCGTCGCGGACTCGGCCTGCAACGCCTTCGCGGCGGACGCGAGTGACTGCGCGGTCATGTACTGCAGGTCGCTGTCGATCGTCGTCTCGAGCGTGCCGCCGTCCTTGGCCTGCTCGGTCGTGACCGTGCTGCCGGGGAGTTGCACGCCGTCCTCGCCGCGCTCGTACGTCTGCGAGCCGTTCTTGCCCGCGAGGCACTCGTTGTAGGAGTACTCGAGGCCGGCCTGCGCGCCGTCGGTGCCCATGAAGCCGGTCAGGCCGCCGGTCGTGGCGCCGGTCGGGTAGACCCGGGCGGACTGCGGCTCCGGGTAGACCCACGGGATGCCGAGCGCGCGCACCGCCTCGTAGTGCTTCACGTCGAGGCCCTTGACGAGGTACGCGAAGTCCGAGTCCGGGTTCGCCGCGATGTTCTTCCGCATCACGGCGACGTCGCCACCGGACGCCTTCGCGACGGCGTCGAGCGCCTCCTTCACGGAGACCTTCTTGAGCCGTTCACCGCCGAACTTGCCGGTGAACCCCTTGACCAGGCGGGGGGCGGTGGTGATGTTGTAGCGCGTGACGCTGTCGGCGAGCTCGACCCCGTTGCGGTCCACGATCGACCCGCGGGTGCCGTAGATCGTCACCGGGATGCTGCGCTTCTCCTTGGACTGGTCGTTGAGCGCCGCGGCCTGGACCACCTGGATGTCGACCAGGCGGACGACGAACACCGCCACGAGGGCGATCACGGCGAGCATCACGACGCTGTAGCGCAGTCGTCGGTTGCGGATCGTCTTCGTCACGCGGTGCGGTCCTTCCCGGTGGTGCGTCAGGGGTGTTCCGACCCGCAGGTCACCGGGTGGTGGGCGCCTGGAGCTGGTTCGGGTCGGACTCTACGTCGGGCGTCGCGGATGCCCCGGCCGACGCGCTGGCCCCGTCGGTCTTCCCAGCGTCGGTGGTCGTGCCGCTGCCGGTGCTGGTGCTGGTGTTCTTCGTCGCGTCGGTGGTGCCGGTCGCGTCGGACCCGCTGCTCGCGGCGGTGTCGCCGGACTTCGCGGCGAGCGGCACCTGGTCGAGCAGCGCGTTCGGGACCTGGTTCGCGGTGCTCGCCGTGCTCTCGTCCGCGACGGCCGGGGTCGGCGTGCCGTACACCCGGCCCGTCTTCGGGTCGAGGTACACCGGCGTCGAGTTCGTGATCATGCCGAGCTGCTGCGCGTTGCGGGCCAGGTTCTGCGGCGAGTCGAGGACGCGGAGGTCCTCGGACAGCGACTGCTGCGTCCGCGAGAGCTTGGTCTGCTCGGCACTGAGGGAGTCGAGCGTGTACGCCCCCTGGCTCAGCGCCATGCTGATGCCGAGCTGCGCGAGCAGCAGGATGCCGAGCGCGGCCACCGCGACCGCCGCGTAGGCGATGCGCGGACGGGCGCGACGCTGGGCCTTCGTCGGTGCCACCTCGACGAGTTCCGGGCGCCGCCGGTCGGGGCGAGGAGCCCGCGACGGGAGGACGGCGGGATCGACGAGTGCGAGGTTCGTGCTCATGTCAGTTCCGGATCCGCTCGGCCGCGCGCAGGCGCACGGGGGTTGCTCGGGGGTTGGCGGCGCGTTCGGCCTCGTCGGCCAGTTCCGCGCCCTTGACGACCAGGGCGAAGGTCGGGGCGTGCTCGGGCAGCTCCACCGGCAGGCCGGCCGGAGCGCTCGACTTCGTGCGTTCGGCGAGGGCGCGCTTGACGATGCGGTCCTCGAGCGACTGGTAGGACTCGACGACGATGCGGCCGCCGACCGCGATGCTGTCGAGGGCGGCCGGGATCGCGCGCTCGAGGACGCTGAGTTCCTCGTTGACCTCGATGCGGAGCGCCTGGAACACGCGCTTCGCCGGGTGGCCCTGCCGCTGCACGGCCACCGGGGTCGCGTCGTGCAGCACCTGCACGAGGTCGCCGGACATCTCGAAGGGACGCTCGGCGCGGCGCGCGACGATGGCCCGGGCGTAGCGGCCAGCGAGCTTCTCCTCGCCGTAGCGCTGGAAGATCCGTCGCAGCTCGCCCTCGTCGTAGGTGGCGAGGACGTCGGCCGCGGTCTGCCCGTCGGTCCGGTCCATCCGCATGTCGAGCGGCGCGTCCTGGCTGTAGGCGAAGCCCCGCTCGGCCCGGTCGAGCTGCAGTGAGCTGACCCCGAGGTCGAAGAGCACGCCGTCGACGGCGTCGAAGCCCTCGTCGACGATGGCGTCCGCGATGCCGTCGTAGACCGTGTGCACGAGCCGGACGCGGTCACCGAAGCGGGCGAGCCGCTCGCCCGCGATGCCGAGCGCGTCGGTGTCGCGGTCGAGGCCGATGAGCGTCAGCTCGGGGAAGCGCTCGAGCAGCCCCTCGGAGTGGCCGCCCATCCCGAGGGTCGCGTCGACGACGACCTTGCCGGGGCCCTCGAGCGTCGGCGTGAAGAGGTCGACGATGCGCTCGAGCATCACCGGCGTGTGCGGGAACTTCGGCAGGTCTTCGGCCATGTGCAGCCCCTCGATCCTCTGGGCCACGCATCCGGATCCCCATCCATGCGACCTGACACCGGGGAAGGTGTGTCAGGGCTTCACGGCTGGGAGTCCCGATCCGCGGATCAGAAGATGCCCGGGATCACCTCCTCGTCGTTGTCGGCGAAGCCCTCTTCGACCTCGGCGTAGTAGGCCTCCCACGCGGGGGTGGACCAGATCTCGGCACGGTCACCGCTGCCGATGACCGTGAGGTCCCGCTCGAGCCCCGCGTACTCACGGAGGTTCTGCGGGATCGTCACGCGGTTCTGCTTGTCGGGCGTCTCGGCGCTCGCTCCGGAGAGGAACAGGCGCATGTAGTCCCGGGTGCGCTTCGACGTCATCGGTGCCGTGCGGATCCGCTCGTGCAGCTGCTCGAACGTGTCCGCACTGAAGACGACGACGCACCGTTCCTGCCCGCGGGTCATCACGAGCCCCCCGGACAGTTCGTCCCGGAACTTGGCGGGGAGGATCACGCGACCCTTCTCGTCGAGCTTCGGGGCATGAGTACCGAGCAGCACGTCGGGCCTCCCCTCCGCTCCACCGGACCGTTGCGTGCTCCACTTTACTCCACCGCCCTCCCTTTCGGGTGTTTTGTGCTCCCCGATCGCCCGACGTGCCCCGTTCTGGGGCGGTCACAGGTGTCCGGCATCCCCGAACTGCTGCGGATCCCCGGCCGGTGGAGCGAAGTGGAGGGCACGGACCCTGCCAGAACGTCGAGTGGCAGTTCCGGACGCGTCCGGAAGTCCCCCGGCCCAGCCCCGGCCCTGCCCCGGACGCCGAGCGGGCCTCTTCCGTCACGTCCAAGCGGCTCCGCCGACACCTTCCGCCCGCTCGCCGCCACGCATACGGCGTGTCCTGCCCGCTCGTTCACCCTCACCCGCACCGTCGGCGACGGCCGGGTGCTGGCTGGGGAGTGCCGAACGGGCCTTCTCCGTCACCTTCGAGCGGCCGAAGCGACACCTTCCGCCCGCTCGCCGCCACGCACACGGCGTGCCCTGCCCGCTCGGTCACCCTCACCCGCACCGTCGGCGACGGCCGGGTGCTGGCTCGGAAGTGCCGAACGGGCCTTCTCCGTCACCTTCGAGCGGCCGAGGCGACACCTTCCGCCCGCTCGACGCCGCGCGCACGGCGTGCCCTGCCCTCTCGGTGCCGACCGCCGGCGCCCCGCGCCGCCCCCGCCCCGACCGACACCGGGAACGCAGAACGGGGCCGGTCCCGAAGGACCGACCCCGTTCCGGAAGTCAGGTACTAGCTCTGGTCGTTCCGCTTGTCCCAGCGGTCGTTCATGCGGTCCATGAAGGACCCGCCGGCCGACCCCTGCCGCGGCGCACGCCCGGCCGAGGGACCACCACTGGCCCGAGGCGCCTTCGCCTTGGGCGCCCGGAGCCCGGGCCGGAGGGCGAAGAGCACACCGGCGAGCATCACCACGAAGCCGAGGACACCGATGAGCGGCATCTTGAACACGAGGCCGAGCACCACGACCGCGACACCGACGAGGGCGCCGAGGACCCCGAGCGTGATCGACGTGTACGTGGGACGGCCCTGGCGGCGTGTGACGCGCGCCACGAAGTCGGAGTCGTTCTGGTAGAGGCTCCGCTCCATCTCTTCGAGGAGTCGCTGCTCTTGCTCCGAGAGTGGCATCTCTGTTCCCTCTGTTCCTGGGATCAACGCGTGGTTGAAGTGGGATCGAGTGTACGTCCCGACCACTCCACTAGGGTAGGCATCGTGGCTGAGAGTACGCGATTAGTGGACCTCGTCTCGGCGCGGATCGATCGGGCGCTCGACGAGCAGCGCGAACGCCTCGCCGCGATCAGTCCTGACCTCGTCCCGTTCGACGAGTACGCCCGAGACCTGCTGTCCGGCGGCAAGCGTTTCCGGGCGCTGTTCTGCTACTGGGGGTGGCAGTCGGTGGCGGGCCGTTCGGGCTCGTTCGACCCCCTCGCGGAGGGCTCACGGCAGACCACGGCGGAGGCGATCGTCACCGTCGCGGCGGCGCTCGAGATCTTCCACGCGGCGGCCCTCGTGCACGACGACATCATGGACCGCTCGGACACGCGTCGTGGTCGCCCGGCGGCGCACCGTCGCTTCGAGTCCCTGCACGCCGACTCCGGCTGGGCGGGTGACCGGGCGCAGTACGGCACGAACTCGGCGCTGCTCCTCGGAGACCTGCTGCTCGCACTGAGCGACGCGACCTTCGACGAGGGCCTCGCGCTCCTCGACCCGGCCCGGGCGCGCGTCGTCCGGCAGGAGTTCCACACGATGCGGCTGGACGTCACGGCGGGGCAGTACCTCGACGTGCACGAGGAGACCGCGTGGCCGGCGATCGACGAGTCCGAGCACCTGCTCCGCGCCCAGCGCGTGATCGTCTTCAAGTCGGCGAAGTACTCGGTCGAGGCCCCGCTCGTGATCGGCGCGCTCGTCGCCGGCGCGTCGGAGGCACAGCTCGAGGGGCTCCGCTCCTTCGGACTGCCGCTCGGCGTCGCCTACCAACTCCGTGACGACATGCTCGGCGTCTTCGGCGACCCCGAGGTCACCGGCAAGCCCGCGGGCGACGACCTGCGCGAGGGCAAGCGCACCGTCCTCATCGCCTCGGCCCGCAAGGCGCTCGGGCACGGCCCGCGCCAGTTGCTCGACGAGCTGCTCGGCGACCCGGAGCTCGACGACGACCAGGTGCAGATGCTCCGAGCCACGCTCACCGAATCCGGCGCGGTCGCGGCGGTGGAGCGGTCGATCGACCGCCACGTGCAGCGCGCGAAGGCGGCGATCGAGGCGGCTCCGCTCTCCCCGTCGGCGCGCGACCAGCTCGTGACGCTGGCCGACACGGTCAGCCGTCGCGTCGCCTAGACGCAACCGTCCGACGGACAGGGCCCACGCCGCCGGTTCCGGACCGACGCGCCAGCGGCGGGCCGGCGTGCCGGTGGGGAGAGGCGCGGTGCCGGCTGGTACCGCGCCTCCAGTCCGTCAGGGGTTCCGGTCTAGAGCAGCGACTGCGCCACGCGACGCACCTCGGCCTTGCGGCCGGCGCGGAGCGCCGCGATCGGCGACGTCCGGAGCGAGTCGTCGACGCTGAGCATCCAGCGCACGGCCTCGTCGTCGGAGAAGCCGTTGTCGCCGAGCACGACGAGGGTGCCGCGCAGCTCGGGGAGCGGCTCGGCGCCGTCGAGGAACTCGCTCGGCACGCGGAGGACGCCGCCGACCCGAGCGGCCAGCAGGGTCTTCTGCTCGAACAGGCGGTGCACGCGACCGGGGCTCACTCCGAGGAGGTCCACGAGGTCGGGCACGGTCAGCCAGCGCTCGGACAGGGTTAGGTCGTCGGTGGGTGCTGCGCTCACGGGTCCCATGTTGCCAGAGGGAGCGGCCTCCGCCACACCGCCTCGTTCGTCACATCCGTCACACCCCCAACATGGGAACCTCTGATTGACTTGTGAACCACGACATGCCAGCGTTGAGCAGCCTGTGAGCGCACCCGGACGCGCTCGGCTCACCGGAGATCAGGAGACACCGTGGACCACGCTGCAGACGACGACGCCCGGCGCGCACGCTCCGCCCGTTTCGCGACCATGCCCATCGTCCTCGCGGGCACCATCGCGGTGACCGCGGGCCTGACCGGACCGGTCGCCCACGCGGAGCCCCGGCACGACGACGACGGCGCCGCCAAGCGGCACGTCGACGAGGACCGGGTCGTCAGCCAGCGGCCGGTGTTCGAGACCGCGGTCGCCCGACCGGCGCAGTCCACGGTGACGACAGTCGCCGCCACCACCCGCACCGCCGCACCGACGACCTACACCGTGCGTCAGGGCGACACCGTCTCGGGCATCGCCGCCCGGTACGGCCTCTCCGCGCAGGAGGTCCTGGTCCGCAACGGCCTGGGCTGGAACACGATCATCCACCCCGGGCAGACGCTGCACCTCGCGTCGACGCCCGCGGCAGCACCGGCCGTCGCGACGAGCGCGGCGACGGGCAGCTACCACGTCCGGTCGGGCGACACCGTGTCGGGCATCGCCGCCCGTGTCGGCGTCTCGACCTCGGCGCTCCTCAGCGCGAACCGGCTCACTCAGCGATCGGTGATCTACCCCGGGCAGACCCTCCGCGTCCCGCAGGCCTCGAGGCCCGCACCCCGCCCGGCCTCCGGCGGGTCGGTGTCCGGCGCGGTCGCGGTCACCCCGGCACCGGCGAGCACGAAGGCCGGCAGCGTGCGGATCGGGTCGGGCGACACCATCGCGTCCATCGCGGCGGCGCACGGCATCTCGGTCTCGGCGCTCCTGTCCGCGAACGGCCTGACGTACACGAGCACGATCTACGCCGGGAAGACCCTCGTCCTGCCGGCCTCCGGCACCGGCCTCTCGGCCGAGCAGCGTGCGAACGCGGCGACTATCGTGGCGGTCGGCCGCTCGCTCGGCGTCCCGGAGCGCGGCATCGTCGTCGCCCTCGCCGCCGCGATGCAGGAGTCGAGCCTCCGCAACCTGCCGAACGGCGACCGTGACTCGGTCGGGCTGTTCCAGCAGCGTCCGAGCCAGGGCTGGGGCTCGGCTGCCGCCCTGCACGACCCGGCGACCGCGACGAAGCTGTTCTTCACGGGCAACCCCGGCAAGACCCGCGGCCTGCTCGACGTCCGCGGCTGGTCCTCGCTCAGCGTGACCGACGCGGCGCAGGCCGTGCAGGTGTCGGCGTACCCGACCGCCTACGCGAAGTGGGAGTCGACGGCGAAGCAGCTGCTGGCCTCACTCTGACCGCACTGTCCGCCCGGCGGCGACGGGTCATCCGTGAGATCGAGATCTGGTCACGACCGGAGCGTCAGGACGGTGCCGCGCCGCCCCGGTTCGTAGAATGCCGCCGATGACCACCAACGCCGCCACGGACCCGATGATCGGTCGCATGATCGACCACCGGTACCGCGTGCGCTCGCGCATCGCGCGCGGGGGCATGGCGACGGTGTACCTCGCGACCGACGTGCGCCTCGAGCGCCGGGTGGCGATCAAGATCATGCACGGGCACCTGGCCGACGACCAGGCGTTCCGGGAGCGCTTCATCCAGGAGGCCCGGTCGGCCGCCCGGCTCTCGCACCCGAACCTCGTCGGTGTGTACGACCAGGGCGCCGAGGACGACACGGCGTACATCGTCATGGAGTACATCCCGGGCATCACGCTGCGGGACCTCCTGCAGGAGCACCACGCCCTCACGCCCGAGCAGGCGACGGACATCCTCCGCGCGGTGCTCGCCGGCCTGGCATCCGCGCACCGCGCCGGCATCGTGCACCGCGACCTCAAGCCGGAGAACGTGCTGCTCGCCGACGACGGCCGGATCAAGCTCGGGGACTTCGGGCTCGCCCGTGCCACGACCGCGAACACCGCGACGGGCGCCGCCCTGCTCGGCACCATCGCCTACCTCTCCCCCGAGCTCGTCACCCGCGGCGCCGCCGACTCCCGCAGCGACATCTACGCGCTCGGCATCATGCTCTACGAGATGCTCACCGGCGAGCAGCCGTACAAGGGCGAACAGCCCATGCAGATCGCCTACCAGCACGCGAACGACACCGTGCCCGCGCCGAGCGCCGCCGTGCCGGGGACGCCACCGGAACTCGACGACCTCGTCGCCTGGGCGACCGCGCGCAACCCCGACGACCGGCCCGCCGACGCCCGCGAGATGCTCGACCACATGGCCGGCAACCAGCAGCGCGCCACCGGCCAGTACCGCACCGCGGTGCTGCGGCCCGAGAACGCGACCGCCATCCTGCCCGCGGGCGGCCAGACACCGGCGTCGCCGGACTCCGCCGACGCGACGACGGTCCTCGAGACCCGGCCCACGTCGGCACCGTCCGGGGGGCGCTCGGGTCGCACCGCACCGGGCCCTCGACGCACCGGCACGCAGCCGGGCGTGCTCTCCCCCGCCGGACAGCGCCTCGCCGACAAGTCGGCCAAGCGCCGGAAGCGCGGCTGGATCGTCCTCGCCGTGGTCGTCGTGCTCGCCGTGATCGGCGCAGGACTCGGCTGGGCGTTCGGTCCGGGGCCGTGGGGCAACGTCCGCATCCCCGAGGTGGCCGGCAAGTCCGTCTCCCAGGCCCGCCAGCTCCTGGTCGCGCAGGGTCTCACCCCGTCCGCGAGGACGAGCACGCGCTTCGACGCGGTGGTCGCGAAGGGCCAGGTCTCGACCACGAAGCCGGCCGCCCGGCACGAGGTCCGCAAGGGAACGGCAGTGCAGATCGTCGTCTCGGACGGTCCGCGGCTCATCCCGCTGCCCGCGATCGTCGGTCAGCCGCTCTCCACCGTCACGGCCGCCCTCGACGACGACTTCCAACTACAGGACGACCAGTACCGGTTCTCGGCCGACGCGGCGAAGGACACCGTCATCGCGGCGACGGGTCTCGGCACAGACGGCGCCACCGTCGACCTGTCGAAGGTGCCGACCTACGGCGAACGCGGTCCGGTGACCCTGACGGTGTCCCTCGGGCCGGTCCCGGACGTGGCCGGGAAGACTGTCGACGAGGCCTCAGCTGCCTACGACGCCGTCGGTCTGGAGCTCGGCTCGCAGACGCAGCAGTTCAGTGACAGCGTGCCGAAGGGGCAGGTCATCTCGGCGGCGCCGCAGGACGATCCGGTGGTCGAGGGAACCGCGATCGACCTCGTCGTGTCGAAGGGGCCCACCCCGATCACGCTGCCGGACGTGCACGACAAGACGATCAACGACGCGGTGTCGACGCTCGAGGCCCTCGGGCTGCAGGTGTCGGTGCCGGACTGCACCAACATCCTCTGCGGCTTCTACGACTGGAAGGCCTCGCTCCCCGTCGCCTCCACCGATCCGCCGGCCGGCACCACCGTCTACAAGGGCGACACGATCACGCTCGACTACCGGCAGTAGCCGCAGCGCAGGACAGACAGGAGGCGCGGTGCCGGCTGGCACCGCGCCTCCTGTCTGTCTGCGGGTCGCGTCCTAGACGCGCACCTGCGGGTGCGCGCTGAGCTCCTCGGCCACCAGGAAGGCGAGCTCGAGCGACTGCATGTGGTTCAGGCGCGGGTCGCAGAGCGACTCGTAGCGGTTCGCCAGGGCGGCCTCGTCGATCTGCTCCGACCCGCCCAGGCACTCGGTGACGTCGTCGCCGGTGAGCTCGACGTGCATGCCGCCCGGGTAGGTGCCGACCTCGCGGTGCGCCTCGAAGAAGCCGAGGACCTCGTCCACGACGTCGTCGAAGCGGCGCGTCTTGTAGCCGGTCGGGGTCGTCAGGCCGTTGCCGTGCATCGGGTCGGTGACCCAGAGCGGGTTCGCGTCCATGCCCTTGATCGCCTCGAGCAGCTTCGGCAGCTCGTCGCGGATCTTGCCGGCACCCATCCGGGTGATGAAGGTGAGTCGGCCGGGCTCGCGGTTCGGGTCGAGCTTCTCGACGAGGGCCTTCATGTCGTCGACGCTGGTGGTCGGGCCCAGCTTCACGCCGATCGGGTTGCGGACCCGCGACAGGAAGTCGACGTGCGCGCCGTCGAGGTCGCGCGTGCGCTCCCCGATCCAGATGAAGTGGCCGGAGGTGTCGTAGGGCAGCCCGGAGCGTGAGTCGATGCGGGTCATCGGCCGCTCGTAGTCCATCAGCAGGCCCTCGTGCGAGGCGTAGAACTCGACGTGCTTCAGCTCGTCGAAGTCAGCCCCGCATGCGTCCATGAAGCGGATCGCACGGTCGATCTCCTGCGCGAGGTGCTCGTACCGGGCGTTCGCCGGGTTCGATGCGAAGCCCTTGTTCCACGAGTGCACCTGGCGCAGGTCGGCGAACCCGCCCTGCGTGAAGGCGCGGACGAGGTTCAGCGTGGATGCCGCCGTGTGGTAGCCCTGCACGAGGCGCCGCGGGTCGGCCTGACGGCTCTCCGGCGTGAAGTCGTAGCCGTTCACGATGTCGCCGCGGTAGGCGGGCAGCGTGACGTCGCCACGGGTCTCGAAGTCGCTCGACCGGGGCTTGGCGAACTGCCCCGCCATCCGGCCCATCTTGATGACCGGCATCGAGGCGCCGTACGTCAGCACGACGGCCATCTGCAGGATCGTCTTCACCCGGTCGCGGATCGAGTCCGCGGTGGCCCCGGCGAAGGTCTCGGCGCAGTCGCCGCCCTGCAGCAGGAACGCCTTGCCCTGGGCGGCCGAGGCGAGCCGCTCGCGCAGCTTGTCGACCTCGCCCGCGAAGACGAGCGGGGGCAGCGTGGCGATCTCGGCGGAGGCGGCCTCGGCGGCGCCGGAGTCGGGCCAGGTGGGCTGCTGCTTGATCGGCAGGGTGCGCCAGTGGTCGAGGCCCTCGATGACGTCCGGATCCTGCAGGGCGACGAAGTCGGTCGACTCGAACAAGGCGTTACCTCGGTGTTCTCGGGTGGTCAGGTCCGCTGGGACCGCGCCGGCCGGGTGCCGGACCCTCGAATCCTAACGTGTGGCGGCGTCGCGACCGGCGCGTGTGACCTTGCCCCGCATGACCTGCTCGCGCGCGGTGCTCGCGCGCTCCTTGACGCTCGTCGCGTAGACGTCGACGTACTCCTGCCGGGACAGCCCCGCGAGGGCGTGCATGACCTCGTCGGTGACGCTGCGGAGGATGAAGCGGTCGGTCTCGAAGCCCGCGAACCGCGAGAAGTCGAGGGGCTCGCCGAAGACGACACCGACCCGCTTGAACTTCGGGAACCGCTGCCCGATCTGCTGCACCTCGCGCGTCCCCACCATGGCGACGGGGACCACGGTCACACGCCCCTCGAGGATCATCCGGGCGATGCCGGTCCGACCGCGGTACAGGTGGCCGTCCGGGCTCCGCGTGCCCTCGGGGTAGATGCCGAGCTGCTCACCGCGGGCCAGGACCTGGAGCCCGGTGCGCAGCGACGCCTCCGAGGCCTTCCCGCCGGAGCGGTCGATCGGCAGCTGTCCGATCGCGTTGAAGAACGTCTTCGTCGCCCAGCCCTTGAGGCCACGCCCGGTGAAGTAGTCGCTCTTCGCCAGGAACGAGATCCGCCGGTCGAGGACCGCGGGGAGGATCACCGAGTCGATGAAGGAGATGTGGTTCGACGCGAAGATGACGGGACCCTTGGCGGGCACGTGCTCACGCCCGACGACCCACGGCCGGAAGAGCGTGAGGATGAGCGGGCCGAGCACGAAGTTCTTCAGCAGCCAGTAGGTCATCGATGACTCCGAGGGGGTGGGGTGTGCCCGACCCTACGCCGTGCGGGCGTGGATCCGGGCGAGGTCGGCGGCCCCGACGACACCGGCGTCGTTGACGAGCTCGGCGATCACGAAGTCCGGCTCCGGGTGGTAGCCGCGAGCCGGCAGGTTCGACAGGTAGGCCTGCTTGATCGGGTCGAGGAGCCGGTCCCCCGCGCTCGCGACGCCGCCGCCGAACACGAAGAGCTGTGGGTCGAGCACCGCGGACAACGACGCGCACGCCTCGCCGAGGTGCCGGCCGAGGCGACGGAGGGCCGCGAGGGCGCCGGGGTCGTCGGCGAGGATGAGGTCGCCGACGAGCTTGCCGTCGAGCTGGCCGCCGTTGTCGGCGCGGGCGTCGGCGAGTGCCTGGCCGATGCCGCCGGCGTCCGCCACGTCGTTCGCCATGCGCTGCAGGGCCCGGCCGGAGCCGTACTGCTCGATGCAGCCGCGGGCACCGCAGCCGCAGGGCAGGCCGTTCGGCACGATCCTGAGGTGGCCGATCTCGCCACCGGTGCCGAAGCCCCCGCGGAAGAGGCGGTCCTCGGTGACGATCGCGCCACCCACGCCGGTGCCGATCGTCAGCATGGTCATGTCGGAGACGAGTCGGCCGGCGCCGAAGCGGAACTCCGCCCACCCCGCGGCGTTGGCGTCGTTGTCGACCGTGATGTGCAGGTCGCCGATGCGCTGCTGCAGCTTCTGGCGCAGCGGTTCGTTCCGCCAGCGGATGTTCGGCGTGTAGTAGACGATCGACTGCGAGGCGTCGATGAAGCCGGGCGCGGCCACCCCGACGGCGCCGACCTCGTTCGAGGCGCGCAGTCGTGTGACCATCGCGACGACGTCGTCGAGCATGGCGTCCGGGTCCGCAGCGTTGGTGGCCACCCGGTCCTCGGCGAGGATCTCGCCGAGCTCCGTGACGACCGCCCCAGCGATCTTGGTGCCCCCGATGTCGATTCCGATGGCATGCACGAGCAAGGAGCCTACCGGTTCGCCGAGTCCACACGGAACGCGCGGCCACCCGCCCTATGCTGACGATGTGTCCTCGACGCTGAGACACACTCGAATCGAACCGGCCGACAAGGGAGTCACCGTGAACGATCAGCGGCACCCAGCCCCCACCACCGCACCCGACCACGGATCAGCCGCCGGGCTGCTCGCCGACCGGGCCCGTCGCACCCCGGACCGACCGGTGCTCGCCGAGCGGCACGGGTCGACCTGGACCCCGATCACCGCCGCGGACACCCTCGCCCGGGTGCGCGGCATCGCCAAGGGCTTCGTCGCCGCGGGCCTCGAACCGGGCGCGCACGTCGCGATCCTGTCCCGCACCCGCCTCGAGTGGACGCTGGTGGACTTCGCGGTGTGGACCGCGGGCCTGGTCTCCGTGCCGGTCTACGAGACGAGCTCCGCGGACCAGGTCCGTTACCTCCTCGGCGACTCCGAGGCCGTCGCCATCGTCGTCGAACAGGAGGAGCACGCGCGACGGGTCGCTGGCATCGCTCCAGACCTCCCGCGCCTCGGCCAGCACTGGACCATCGACGGCGGCGGACTCGACGACCTCGTCCGGCTCGGCGAGGAGGTCAGCGACGCCGAGCTCGACGCGCGCACCGCCGCGGTGCACGGACACGACGACGCGACGATCATCTACACGTCCGGCTCCACCGGCAGGCCGAAGGGCTGCGTGCTCCGCCACGACAACTTCACCGGCACCGTCGAGGGCGCCACCGAGGCGATGCCGGAGATCGTCGCCGACGGCGCCTCCACGCTGCTGTTCATCCCGATGGCCCACGTCTTCGCCCGTTTCATCGCCGTGATGAGCCTCTCCGCCGGCGTCCTCGTCGGCCACGAGCCGGACACGAAGGACCTGCTGCCCGCGGTGTCGTCCTTCAAGCCGACGTTCCTGCTCGCCGTGCCGCGGGTGTTCGAGAAGATCTACAACTCCGCCGAGCAGAAGGCCGACCTCGGCGGCAAGGGCCGGATCTTCCGCGCCGCCGCCGCGACCGCCGTGGCGCACTCCGAGGCCCTCGCCGCCGGTCGGGTGCCGCTCGGCCTGTCGCTCCGGTTCCGGCTGTTCGACCGCCTCGTCTACGCGAAGCTCCGTGGGGCGATCGGCGGCCGGGTCACGCACGCCGTCAGCGGCTCCGCACCGCTGTCGCCGCGACTGTCGCACTTCTTCCGGTCGATCGGGGTGCACATCCTCGAGGGCTACGGCCTCACCGAGACCACCGCGCCCGCCACCGTGAACCGGGCGTCGGAGCTCCGGATCGGCTCGGTCGGCCGCGCACTGCCGGGCGTGGACGTCCGGATCGCCGAGGACGGCGAGATCCTCATCCGCGGCGTCGACGTGTTCGACCGCTACTGGCACAACGACGAGGCCACCCGGCAGGCCTTCGTCGACGGCTGGTTCCGCACCGGCGACCTCGGCCGACTCGACGCGGACGGCGTCCTCACCGTCACCGGTCGCGCGAAGGAGCTCATCGTCACCGCGAGCGGCAAGAACGTCGCGCCGGCGCCGCTCGAGGACGGCATCCGCGAGCACCCGCTGGTCGGCCAGGTCGTCGTCGTCGGCGAGGGCAAGCCGTTCGTCGCCGCCCTCGTCACGCTCGACCGGGACATGCTGCCAGGGTGGTGCGAGAGCCGTGGCATCACGCCGGCACTCAGCGCGCGCGACGCGGCGTACGACGAGCGCGTGCACCAGGCCGTGCAGGAGGCCATCGACGCCGCGAACCAGCGCGTCTCGCGCGCCGAGTCGGTCAGGTCCTTCACGATCCTGGACACCGAGTTCACCGAGGGCTCCGGGCACCTCACACCGAAGCTCACCATCAAGCGTTCGGTGATCCTCCGCGACTTCGCCGCGGACATCGCGCACATCTACTCGGGTTCGAAGGTGCAGACCACCGCCACGCCCGTCGTGGCGGGACGCCGACGCCGCGGCTGACCACCCGCCCTGGACGACGGACAGGAGGCCCGGTGCCGGTCCCACGGACCGGCACCGGGCCTCCTGACCGTCGTCTGCGCGCGGGGCGCGACCCGACCGAGGAACGCGTCGGCGCGCTACGCCGCCGGGGTCTGCTGCGCCTCCGGGGCGTCGAGGACGGCGGTCGACGCGGTGGTCGCCGGGACGTCGTCGGGGCGGCGGTTGGTGCGGGTGCGGTGCGAGCTGAGCTCGTCGTTCTGAGGGGTCATGCTGGGTCCTGAGGTGTGGGAAGGGCGTCGGCTGGGAGACCGACGCGGACACAGTACCTCGCGGGCAGGACGACCGGACAATCCCACGTCCGGGTGTCACGGAGTCCCGCAACGAGGTCTGCGGGATCTAGTGGAACCAGTCCTGTGCGCGGATGTCGCGGAGCGCCTGCCGGCGGACCTCCGGGTCGAGCGTCATCACGTAGACCGTGCCGTCGAGGTGGTCGACCTCGTGCTGCAGCGCCTCGGCCATCAGCCCGGTGCCCTCGAGGACGACCTCGTCGCCGTCGACGTCCACGCCGCGGACCTTCGCGTACGGGGACCGTCGCGTCGGGTAGGCCAGACCGGGTACCGAGAGGCAGCCCTCGTCCATCAGCTCGGGTTCGCCGGAGACCTCGACGATCTCGGGGTTGAGCACGTAGCCGACCTCGCCGTCCACGTTGTACGAGAAGGCGCGCAGGCCCACGCCGATCTGCGGCGCGGCCACCCCGGCGCGACCAGGCTCCTTGACGGTGTCGATGAGGTCCTGCACGAGCTCACGGACCCCGTCGGCACCGATCGTCACGGGGTCGGCGGGCGAGCGGAGGACGGGGTCGCCGAACAGGCGGATGGGACGGACGGTCACGTTACTGCAGCACCACCAGGAGGTCGCCGGCGTCCACCTGCTGGGTCGCCGGGATCGCGAGACGGCCGACGGTGCCCGACACGGGCGCCGTGATGGCCGCTTCCATCTTCATCGCCTCGATGCTCGCCACGGCCTGACCGGCCTCGACGACGTCACCGACGGCGACCTTGAGCGTCACGACGCCGGAGAACGGCGCCGCGACCTGCTTCGGGTCGGACCGGTCCGCCTGCTCGGCGGTCTTCGTCTCGACCTCGACCGAACGGTCACGGACGGCCACCGGGCGGAGCTGCCCGTTGAGGGTCGTCATGACCGTGCGGATGCCCTGCTCGTCCACCTCGCCGATCGCCTCGAGCCCGACCAGCAGGTTCACGCCGCGCCCGAGCGGCACGATGTGCTCCTGCCCGGGGCGCAGACCGTAGAGGTAGTCGACGGTGGGGACGACCGAGACGTCGCCGTACTGCTCACGGACGCGCTCGAACTCACGGGCCGGCTGCGGGAAGAGCAGGCGGTTCAGCGCCTGCTGCCGGTCCCTGCCCGGCGTCGCCAGGTTCGGGCGCTCGTCGTCCGGCACGGGCGTGATCGACGGCTCGACGTGACGCCCGGCGAGGACCTTCGAGCGGAACGGCTCCGGCCACCCGCCCGGCAGGTCGCCGAGCTCGCCGGCCATGAAGCCGACCACCGAGTCCGGGATGTCGTACTGCTGCGGGTTCTCCTCGAAGTCGGCAGGGTCGGCGTCGACCGCCGCGAGCTGCAGGGCGAGGTCGCCGACGACCTTCGACGACGGGGTGACCTTCGTCGGTCGGCCGAGGATCCGGTTCGCCTCGGCGTACCAGTCCTCGACCTGCTCGAAGCGGTCGCCGAGGCCGAGCGCGATCGCCTGCTGCCGGAGGTTCGACAGCTGCCCGCCCGGGATCTCGTGCTTGTAGACACGGCCGGTCGGACCCGGGAGCCCGGACTCGAAGGGCGCGTACACCCGGCGGACCGCCTCCCAGTAGGGCTCGAGGTCGCCGACGGCCGTGAGCGAGATGCCCGTGTCGCGTTCGGTGTGCGCGAGCGCCGCCACGAGGGCGGACATGCTCGGCTGGCTCGTCGTGCCCGCCATCGGCGCCGCTGCGACGTCGACCGCGTCCGCCCCGGCGCGGGCAGCCGCGAGCAGGGTCGCGAGCTGACCACCCGCGGTGTCGTGGGTGTGCACGTGCACGGGCTGGTCAAAGCGCGCGCGCAGCGCGGTGACCAGCTTCTCGGCGGCGCCGGCGCGGAGCAGACCGGCCATGTCCTTGATGCCGATGACGTGGGCGCCAGCCTCCACCATCTGCTCCGCGAGGCGGAGGTAGTAGTCGAGCGTGTAGAGGTCCTCGGCGGGGTCGAGGAGGTCGGCGGTGTAGCAGAGCGCCGCTTCGGCGACGGCCGTGTCGGTGGCGAGCACGGCCTCCAGGGCGGGACGCAGCTGCGACACGTCGTTCAGTGCGTCGAAGACCCGGAACACGTCGACGCCCGTCGCCGCCGCCTCGGCGACGAAGGCGTCCGTGACCTCAGTGGGGTACGGGGTGTACCCGACCGTGTTGCGGCCACGCAGCAGCATCTGGACCGGGATGTTCGGCATCGCCTCGCGCAGCGCGGTCAGGCGCTCCCACGGGTCCTCGCCGAGGAAGCGGAGCGCGACGTCGTACGTCGCACCGCCCCAGGCCTCGACGCTGAGCAGCTGCGGGGTGAGCCGTGCGACGTGCGGGGCGACCGCGACGAGGTCCTTCGTGCGGACCCGCGTGGCCAGGAGCGACTGGTGCGCGTCCCGCATCGTGGTCTCGGTCACCGCGAGGGCCGTCTGCTCCCGCAGCGACCGCGCCCAGGCCGCCGGCCCGAGCTCGCGGAGACGGTCACGCTCCCCGGCGGGCGGCGGCACGGACAAGTCGACGGCCGGGAGCTTCTCGCTCGGCTCGACGGTCTGCGGACGACGCTCGCCGTTCGGCTTGTTGACCGTGACGTCCGCGAGCCAGCCGAGGACCTTCGTGCCACGGTCGCGCGACACGTGCCCGCCGAAGAGCTGCGGGCGCTCCTCGATGAACTTCGTCGAGACGTCGCCGCGTGCGAAGTCCGGGTCGTCGAGGACGGCCTGCAGGAACGGGATGTTCGTGCTGACGCCGCGGATCCGGAACTCGGCGAGGGCGCGCTTGGCGCGGGCGACGGCCGCCGGGAAGTCCCGCCCACGGCAGGTCATCTTCGCGAGCATCGAGTCGAAGTGCGGGCTGATCTGGGCGCCGGTCGCGACCGTGCCGCCGTCGAGGCGCACACCCGCGCCACCCGGGCTGCGGTAGGTCGTGATCCGCCCGGTGTCCGGCCGGAAGCCCTGGGTGGGGTCCTCGGTGGTGATGCGGGTCTGCAGGGCGGCGCCGTGCACGCTGACGGTGTCCTGGGACAGGCCGAGGTCAGCGAGGGTCTCCCCCGCGGCGATCCGCATCTGCGACTGCACGAGGTCGACGTCGGTGACCTCCTCGGTCACGGTGTGCTCGACCTGGATGCGGGGGTTCATCTCGATGAACACGTGCTGGCCGGCGCGCTCACCCTCGGTGTCGAGCAGGAACTCGACGGTGCCGGCGTTCACGTAGCCGATCGAGCGGGCGAAGGCCACGGCGTCGCGGTGCAGAGCGGCGGCGACGGCCGGGTCGAGGTTCGGCGCCGGAGCGATCTCGACGACCTTCTGGTGGCGGCGCTGCACGGAGCAGTCCCGCTCGAACAGGTGCATCGTGCCGGCGTCGGTGCCGGTGGCGTCCGCGAGGATCTGCACCTCGATGTGCCGCGGACGGATGACCGCCTGCTCGAGGAACATCGTCGGGTCGCCGAACGCGCTGTCGGCCTCGCGCATCGCGGCCTCGAGGGCTCCGCGCAGTTCGGCCTTCGTCTCCACCCGGCGCATGCCGCGACCGCCGCCGCCGGCGACCGCCTTCGCGAACACCGGGAAGCCGATCGCGTCAGCGCCCGCGAGGAGTTCCTCGACGTCGCGGCTCGGCGCGGTGCTCGCGAGGACGGGCACACCCGCCGCGATCGCGTGCTCCTTCGCCGTCACCTTGTTGCCGGCCATCTCGAGGACGTGTTCACCGGGACCGATGAAGGTGATGCCGGCAGCGGCCGCAGCAGCGGCGAGCTCCGGGTTCTCCGACAGGAACCCGTACCCCGGGTAGATCGCGTCGGCTCCCGACTCGCGGGCGACCCGGATGATCTCGGAGACGTCCAGGTACGCCCGGACGGGGTGTCCCCGCTCACCGATGAGGTAGGCCTCGTCGGCCTTGAGACGGTGCAGGGAGTTGCGGTCCTCGTACGGGTAGACGGCGACCGTGTTCGCCCCCAGCTCGTACGCGGCACGGAACGCGCGGATGGCGATCTCGCCACGGTTCGCCACGAGGATCTTGCTGAACACGACGTCCCTTTCAGCCCGGGTTGAGGTGACACAACCCTAGTGGCGGTAACGTGGCTCACCGTGCATGTACTCAGCGTGAGCTCCCTCAAGGGTGGTGTCGGCAAGACGACGGTGACGCTCGGCCTGACTTCGGCCGCGTTCGCCAAGGGACTGCGCACGCTGGTGGTGGATCTGGACCCGCAGTCCGACGTCTCGACAGGCCTCGACATCGACATCTCGGGTCACCTCAACGTCGCCGACGTGCTCGAGAACCCCAAGGAGAAGATCGTCCGGCAGGCGATCGCCCCGTCCGGGTGGACGAAGGGCTCCCAGGGCAAGATCGACGTCATGGTCGGCTCCCCCTCGGCCATCAACTTCGATGGGCCGCACCCCTCCATCCGGGACATCTGGAAGCTCGAGGAAGCACTGGCGAACGTCGAGCAGGACTACGAACTCGTCCTCATCGACTGCGCTCCGTCGTTGAACGCCCTCACCCGCACCGCGTGGGCAGCGTCCGACCGGGTGACCGTCGTCACCGAGCCGGGGCTGTTCTCGGTGGCCGCCGCCGACCGTGCCCTCCGCGCGATCGAGGAGATCCGCCGCGGACTCTCCCCCCGCCTGCAGCCGCTCGGCATCGTCGTGAACCGGGCTCGCGTGCAGTCCCTCGAGCACCAGTTCCGCATCAAGGAGCTCCGCGACATGTTCGGGCCGCTCGTGCTCTCCCCGCAGCTGCCCGAGCGGACCTCGCTGCAGCAGGCGCAGGGTGCCGCGAAGCCCCTGCACGTGTGGCCGGGTGAGTCGGCGCAGGAGATGGCGAAGAACTTCGACCAGCTGCTCGAGCGCATCATGCGGACGGGCAAGATCGGCCCGTACGCCGAGGGCGGCGCCGCCTAGGCGGACCGCGCTCGGCGCTGCGGGCCGGCCCGCTCGGCTTCGCCGAGCGGGCCTTTACCGTCACGTTCGGCGGAAGACGGCGGCAGGTTCTGCCCGCCCGGCGAACCACATGCGGCGTGTCCTACCCGCTCGGTGCGCCTGTCGGACGTGACTCGCGGCTGCAGCCTGCAGCTGTTCGGTGTTGGCGTCGGCGTCGGGGTCGACCGCGCCTTCGACGTGCCCGCATCCGGTGGTTCCCGTTGCACGACATGCCGGTCGCCGTCTCGCCGCGCAGCGCGTCGTGCGACCGGAACGGACCCGGGGGGGGACGTGCGATCGGAACGGACGCGAGCGGCGGCTTGCGCGACCGAAGTGAGTGCGGAGACGCCTGGCGAGCGTCGGCCGACACGCCCGGCTGCGGGTGCCGAGCGGTCAGGACACGCCGCGCGCGTGACGCCGGTCGGGCAGTCGTCGTCGGCGGGGCTCACCGAGCGTGACAGAACAGGCCCGCTCGGTGGCAGGGCGGGGCGGGCTGGGCAGGGCGGGTTGGGCAGCGCAGGGCAGGGCAGGGCAGGGCAGGGCAGGGTGGAACAGACGGGCCGGGGCAGCGCCGGCGGCCGTCAGGAAGCGCGGGTGGCCCGACGAGCGGCGAGCTCGTCGGCGGGGTCGGCCGCCGGGGTGGCGTCGAGCTCCACGAGGGAGGACTCCACCTCGCGCAGGACCTTGCCCACCGCGATGCCGAAGACGCCCTGGCCGCGGGACACCAGGTCGATGACCTCGTCGTCCGAGGTGCACAGGTACACCGAGGCGCCGTCCGACATCAGCGTCGTCTGGGCGAGGTCGCTCACGCCGGACTCGCGGAGCTGGTTCACGGCGGTGCGGATCTGCTGCAGGGAGATGCCGGTGTCGAGCAGGCGCTTCACGAGCTTGAGCACGAGGATGTCGCGGAAGCCGTAGAGCCGCTGCGATCCGGACCCGGCTGCCCCGCGGATCGTCGGCTCGACGAGCTCGGTGCGGGCCCAGTAGTCGAGCTGGCGGTAGGAGATGCCGGCGGCCCGGGCGGCGACGGTGCCGCGGTAGCCGTTCTGCTCGTCGTGCTCGGGGAGACCGTCGGTGAAGAGCAGGCCGAGGTCGTACCGGGTCACCTCGGACTCGGTACCGGGGGTGTCAGTCCCACTCATGTGCATGCCTTCCACGACGTACGGCCCCTCACCTGAAGTTTCAACGACGGGTTGAGGGTTGTTCCGAGGTCCACGGTAGCGACTCCGACCCCTCCGGCGCGGGACATCCGACTCGGCGCGTCCGGCGTGTCGAGGATACGCCCGGACCCCCGACGAACGACAGGCCCGGAGGACACGACCGTGTGCCTCGGAGGAACCGCGCTCACGCGTCGAGCCGTCCGATCGCGGACCGGATGAGACTCGACCGGATGACCTCGAGGTGCCCCGCGATCTCCCGCGCCAACTCCGTCGCCTTCGCCCGCGAGGTCGCATCGCCGCGCCGCGACACGGGCATGAGCGCCGACTCGATGAGCCCGACCTCACGCTCCGCGACGGTCCGCATCGTGCGCAGGTGTCGTGGCTCGATGCCGGACCGCTGCAGGTCGACGAGGGCCTTGAGCACCGCGACCCCGTCGTCACCGTACGTGTCGGCGGCGGGAAGGAGCGACGCGGACACCGCATCGGCGAGCAGCATCGGCGTCGCGCCGGCGGCCCGGATGGTCTCGTCGCGCGTGTACCGGCGCTCGCGCCCGAGGATCGACGGCTTCGGCGCGTCTCCGCCACCGGGCAGCACGGGCTCGCGCCCGGCGTCGAGGTCGGCGAGGTAGTCCTTGATGACCTTGAGCGGCAGGTAGTGGTCGCGCTGGAGTCCGAGCACGACACGGAGCCGCTCGACGTCGGCCCCGGAGAACTTCCGGTAGCCGCTCGCCGTGCGGATCGGCGTGACGAGTTCGCGTTCCTCGAGGAAGCGCAGCTTCGAGCTGGACAGGTCCGGGAACTCCGGTTTGAGGCGCGCGAGGACCTGCCCGATCGTGAGCAGGTCCGGGACCGCGGACCCCGCCCGGGCCGCGGCGGACCGTGCGGCCACTACGCGTTCGCCAGGCGCGCCAGGTCGACCCGGGAGGCGTAGAAGGTCAGGCGGAACTTGCCGACCTGGACCTCTGACCCGTCGGTGAGCAGCGCCTCGTCGATGCGGACACCGTCGAAGTACGTGCCGTTGAGCGAGCCGTTGTCACGGACGCTGAACGCGGTGCCGTGACGCAGGAACTGCGCGTGCTTGCGGGACACCGTGACGTCGTCGAGGAAGATCTCGGCGTCGGGGTGACGGCCGGCGGTCGTGACGTCGGAGTCGAGCAGGAAGCGCGCCCCCACGTTCGGACCGCGACGGACGACGAGCAGCGCCGACCCGGAGGGCAGGGCGTTGATCGCCTCGCGCTCTTCTGCGGAGACACCGGACTCGGCCGTCAGGGCCGCCCCCATGTCCATGCTGAAGGTCAGCGTGGTGTCGACCAGCCGCTGCTCCGGGGTCTTCTGACCACCCGGCTGCGGGACCACTGGTTCTGGCATCGGTGGACCTCCTCCTCTTGGCGCACCAGCGTATCGGAAAGCAGTGACTCCGCGGCAGCCCCGAATCAGGGTCGGGAGAACTCGGCAGATCGCGCTCAGCGAACGCACCGCCGCCACACGGGTCGCGTACCGGGGCCGCACCGCCGACGGACGGGAGGCGCGGTGCCAGCTGGTACCGCGCCTCCAGGCCGGCATGGGGTCGCCTCGGCTCCACCGCCGGCGCCCCGTCAGCGGCCGCGGGCCAGGAGCCAGAGGAGGTACGGCGCGCCGACGACGCCGGTCACGACACCGACCGGCAGTGCGTTCCCGGGGATCGCGAACTGCGCCACGAGGTCGCTCCCGAGCACGATCGCCGCCCCGACCGCCGCGATCGGCCCCAGCGCCACGCGCCCTCCCCCGACCAGCCGGCGGGCGATCGGCGCCGCCATCAGCGCGACGAAGGACACCGGCCCCGCGGTGGCCACAGCGCCCGCGGTGAGGAGCACCGCCGTCAGCAGGAGCAGCACCTTCGCCCGGTCCGGCCGGAGGCCGAGTGCCGCGGCGACCTCGTCGCCGAGCGTCAGGACGGTGAGCCGCGGCGACTGCATGAGCGCGAGCACGAGCAGCACGACGAACGCTCCCGCGAGGATCGCCACGGTCGTCCGGTCGACGGCGTTCAGGCTGCCGGAGAGCCAGAGCAGCGCCGTGCCGGCCTGCTGCACGTTGCCGGTGGTGAGCAGCCACCCGGTGATGCTCAGGCAGATCGCCGCGACGCCGATGCCGACGAGGACCACGCGGTTGCCGGTGATGCCCCGCCGCCAGGACAGTCCGGCGATGACGAGCGCGACGAGGACGGCGCCGACGAGCACGACCGAGAACAGCGCACCGCCGCTCGCCCCGAACAGCACGATCGCGGCCAGGCCCGAGGCGCTCGCCCCGGAGGTGATGCCGATGACGTCGGGGCTCGCGATCGGGTTCCGCACGACGCTCTGCACGATCCCGCCTGCCGCGCCGAGGGACGCCCCGACGAGGACCGCCGCGGCGACTCGGGGCCCGCGCAGCTGTCCGATCACGAAGTCGGACACCGTGTCCCCGTGTCCGACGAGCGCCTGCACGACCTGCACGGGCGACAGCGGGATCTCGCCGACACCGAGGCCGACGAGCACGAGGGCGATCACGACGACGAGCACGACGGCGAGCACGAGGCCCTCGCGGCGACGGGCGGTCACAGGCCCCGCACCGCCCGCGACCGGACGAGCCAGATGAAGACCGGCGCGCCGATGAGGGCCGTGACGATGCCGACCTGCAGCTCACCCGGGTACGCGACGACCCGGCCCACGACGTCGGCCACGAGGAGCAGCGCCGGCGCGACGACGGCGGAGAGCAGGATCGTCCACCGCTGGTCCGGTCCGGTGAGCCGACGGACGGCGTGCGGCACGGCGAGGCCGACGAACGCGATCGGCCCGGCGGCGGCCACGGCGGACCCGGCGAGCAGGACCGTGACGATGCCGCCGACGACCCGGACGAGGACGACCCGCTGGCCGAGCGACGCCGCGAGCTCGTCGCCGAGCGCCAGGGTGTTCAGGGAACGGCCGAGGGCGGCCGCGACGACGAGGCCGACGAGCACCGGCGCGACGACGACGCCCGCGGTGCCGAGGTCCTTCCCGGCGAGCGCCCCGACCTGCCAGAACCGGAGCTGGTCGAGCAGGCTCTGGTCGGTCACGAGCACGGCGGTGGTGATCGACGACAGCGCAGCCGCGACCACGGCGCCGGAGAGGGCGAGGCCGACCGGGGACAGACCGCGCCGGGCGACCGCAGCGATGCCGTAGACGAGCAGTGCGGCGAGCCCCGCGCCGACGAACGCGAACGGCAGGTACGCCGCGGTCCCGCTGATGCCGAACAGCGCGATGCCGGCGACCACGGCGAGTGCGGCCCCGGCGTTGATGCCGAGGACACTCGGGTCGGCGAGGGGGTTGCGCGTGACGCCCTGCATGACCGCGCCGGCGACGCCGAGGGCCGAGCCGGCGAGCAGTCCGACGACGGTGCGGGGCACGCGGTTGCCGAGGACGATGAGCCCGACCTCGTCGTTCCGACCGGGGTGCAGGACGGCGTCGAGCACGGTGCCGAGCGGGATGGGCCGTGAGCCGAAGGCCACCGAGAGCGCCACCGCCACGGCGAGGACGACCACCGCCAGCACGGTCGCGCCGACGAGGCGGGAGACGGAGCTGGGCGCGGGTGGGGTGGGCGACGGGGAACGCATGGCTGGTGCAGCAACCCTATGCGACCACCCCGCTCGGCGACCGCCGAGGAAGCCCGGAGCAGGCGCAGAGTCCGTTCATAGGGCCGTCATGGGGAACCGGCCTGTACTCGGATCCATCGACACCCGACCGGGTCGTCGAGGGACGACCGGAGAGCACCATGAACGAGACCCCGAACCACCCGACCGCCGACGACCAGCGCGGCACCGCCCCCGTGGACCCGTCGACGCTCCGCTCGGCGTACGCGTTCGACGGCAGCGGCCCGTACCTCTACGCACCGGACGGCTCCGGCCCCTACGCCTACGCCCCGGACGGCAGCGGCCCGTTCCGGGTGCAGGCGGGCTGGGCGCAGTACGCCGCTGCGGCCGACCACGGCGCGACCGGGACGAAGCGTCCGCGGCGACTCGGCCTGGTGATCGGCTCGGGGCTCGCCGCGCTGGCGGTCCTCGGCGCCGCCGGCGGGACAGCACTCGGGCTCTCCACGCAGCACACCACGACGACGTCGAGCCAGTCGCAGGGCAGCACGACGTTCCCGGGCAACGGCACCGGCAGCGACGGCAGCAGTGGCACCGGCAGCGACGGCTCCGGCACGAACGGCTTCACCGTCCCCGGGAACGGCAGCGGCAGCGGCAGCGGCAGCGGCAGCACCGGTACCGGCACCCAGTCCGAGGCCACTGCAGCGACGTCCGCCCAGAAGAAGGGCGTCGTCACGATCAACACGGTCCTGGACTACGACGCTGCGTCCCAGGCGGCGGGGACCGGCATGGTCCTCACCTCCGACGGCACCGTGCTGACGAACAACCACGTGATCCAGGGCGCGACGAGCATCACCGTCACCGACGAGACCACCGGCAAGGAGTACACCGCGGACGTCGTGGGGTCGGACGCCACGAACGACGTCGCCGTCCTCAAGCTCCGCGACGCGTCGGGCCTGTCCACCGTGACGCTCGACGACGACGGCGAGCCGTCCACCGGCGACACCGTGACCGACGTCGGCAACGCCGAAGGCACGGGCAACCTGGTCTCCGCGACGGGCACGGTGACCGCACTCGACCAGGACATCCAGGTGCAGAGCGAGACCGGCACCGGCACGGAGTCGCTCAAGGGCCTCATCGAGGTCGCGGCGGACATCGTCTCCGGCGACTCCGGCGGCCCCGTCCTGGACAGCGAGGGCGAGGTCGTCGGCATGGCGACCGCGGCGTCCTCCGGATCGGCCGACGTCACCGGGTACGCGATCCCGATCACCACGGCGAAGGCCATCGCGGACAAGATCCTCGCGGGCGAGTCGTCGGACACCATCACGATCGGCCTGCCGGCGTTCCTCGGGGTGCAGGTCAGCGGCACGGCCACGACCGGCGGCGTCGCGGTGGCCGGCACGGTCGAGGGCTCGGGTGCGGCGGCGGCAGGGCTCGTCGCCGGCGACACCATCACGAGCCTCGACGGCACGGCGGTCTCGAGCGCGGATGCGCTGACGTCGGCGGTCCACTCGCACGCGGTGGGCGACGAGGTGACGGTCGGGTACACCGACGCCTCCGGAGCCGCGAAGACCGTCACGGTCACCCTGACCGCGGGCCCCGCGGCCTAGCCGCCCGCTGGACAGCCAGCCCGTTGCGGGCGCTCCGGGTCAGCCCAGCAGCGCGCGCACGAGCGACCGGTACACGTTGGCCGGGGAGTCGGACCGGAAGGCCGTCTCCCCGGCCTCCGTCCGTCCGACCCGTGCGAAGCCGATCCCCTCGGCGTGCACGACGACGACCGGCGTCGGCCGGTCGGGCCGCTGCAGTGAGGACACCGTCCACGGCGCCGCCCAGAACCGGGCGAGCCGCGGGTCCGCCTCGGCGAGTGCCGCGGGCAGGTCCGGTGCCTCGTCGGCTGTGCCGGTACGGCGACCCAGCAGGTCGGCGCGGAGCGACCCCGTCCGGAACGGGAAGGTCCATGCCGGACCGATGCCGAGCCTCCCGGCCGCCAGCGCGACCACCTGCTCGGCGGACAGCCGGGTGACCACGGACCCCGTCTCGTCGGTCCCGTCGACGACGGTGTCCGACCAGGTCTGGAGGCGCGTGGTGCGTCCGTCGGGCAGCCGCTGTTCCAGGGTGACCGGCCGGGCGTCGCCGCCCCACGGTGCGATGAGCTCCTGGGTCGCCTCCGGCAGGGTGCCGAGTCGGCCGACGAGGCCGGACTCGATGAGCTCGCGGCCGGCCTCGGAGCGGAGGAGCGTCGGGTTCCAACGCCGCCCCGCGAGGCTGCGGAGGGTGCCGAGCGCGCCGGCGCTCAGGCGGGGGCCGTCGACCTCAGGTGCAGGTGCGGGTGCGGGCAGCGCCTCGAGGTCGCGCTGCGGACGGACCGGTGCCGGCTCGGTGGCCCGGACGGACTCGAGGACGGCGGAGACCACGTCGTCGGTGGCGAGCATCCGCGCGAGCGGTCGCTCGACGGTGAGGTCGACGCGGTGTCGGCCGGTGACGAACACCAGGTGCGCGCCCGCGACGTCGCCGTCCTCGTCCGGTCGGACGTACTCGACGAGCCGTGCCGGTGCGCCCGCGGCGGTCCAGGGGTCGCAGCCGATGAGCCGGAGCCCGTCGACCGAACCGGGCAGCCGTTCGAGGAGGCTGGTGTGTTCCTCCGCGATGGTCCGCTCGCTCGGACGGGAGCGGACGGTGAGCACGACGTCGTCACCGGAGACGCGCAGGTCCGCCTGGGCCGACTCCTCGCGACGCCACGAGTCGGGGCGGCGGAGGGTGAGGCGGGCGGTGCGGTCCTCGGTGCCGAGCGGGACGGGGACGGCCATGGTCGTCAGGCTACGGCGGGGCGGGCGTCGCGCCGGGCACGGCTCGCCGGAGTCGGTGCGGTCAGCCCCGGCGGCGCGGCTCGGGCGGCGGCGGGACCGGACGCGCGGCGACGACGTCGGCGAGCCGTACCTCGACGACCCCTCGCCGGGTCTCGATGGTCACCGACTCGGCGGTCCGTCCGAGCAGCACCCCGAGCGCGTCCCGCGCCCCGGACCCGTGGTGCGCGCGGACCACGAGCCGGTCCCCCACGGCAGCACCGCGGACCACCGCGAGGGCGCGGGCCCGGGCGACCTGGTCCTGTCCACCGGCGTCCGTCACCGTGCCAGGTTAGGACCGCACGTAGGGTGGAGGCATGGAGAAGGCGCGCGTCGACAGCTGGATCTGGGCGGTTCGGATCACGAAGACCCGCTCGGCCGCGACCGCCGCGTGCAAGGCCGGCCACGTCCGGGTGAACGGCGAACGCGCCAAGCCCGCGCAGCCGATCGGGCCGGGCGACGAGGTCCGGGTCCGGCAGGCCGGGTTCGACCGGATCGTGGTCGTCACCGGCATCATCCTGAAGCGCACGAGCGCTCCCGAGGCCGCGAAGCACTACGCGGACAAGACCCCGCCACGGCTCCCGAAGGAGGAAGCCGGCTTCGTGCCGATGCGCGAACGGGGCGCCGGACGCCCGAGCAAGCGGGAGCGCCGCGACCTCGAGAAGCTCCGCGGCTACTGAGCCGCCGACTGGGCGGCCCGGCGCAGGGCGCGCGTTCGGTCGTCAGACGAACCGGACGGTCTGCTGCAGCCGGTCGCGGATGTCGAAGACGTCCACCCGGCCCTCCGGTGACCACACGCCCGCGAGGACCTGGCGGAGCGCACCGCGTCGGACGACGAAGGCCGTGGGCTTCCGGTCCGACCCGACGACCTGCACGTCGTCGTCGACGGCGCCGTCCGGCACGACGAGGAGCCGTCCGGTGAAGCGCACCCGCGTCTGCTTCTGCACGGCACGGGCCGCGCGGACGAGCTCCTTGACCGGGCGCTCCCCCGGCGCCAGCGTGTCGCCGACGACCTCGCCGTGCTCGATGCGGACCGGGCCGCCCCAGTCGATCGACTCGACCGCCCAGAGGCCCGTCGGGGTGAGCACCGCGTGGTCGAGCTTGCCCTCGGCCCCGGCGTCGAGGTCGTGCCACACCGTCACGCCGATGCCCATCTCGGCGACGATCGCAGCGGTCGCCTCCTCCGCCAGCGCCTCGCCGAGCAGTCGGCGGACGTGCCGCGGGGCGGAGCGGACGAGCGTCGGGTCGTACGGGTCCTCGATCGGGTCGCCGAGGCCGACCCACTCGCGCTCGGCCTGCAGGAAGACCTCGCGCGACCGACCGCCGGGGTGGCCGTGGGACCGGGCCCGCGGTCGGGAGTCGCGGCGCGCTGCCGGCGGCGCGTAGGCGTCGCGTTCCGACCCGGGCCGCCAGGTCGCGGAGCCGGACGGACCCGCATCGGCGCCTGCGTGCGATCCGGCGTCGTAGGCGCGGCGCGCTGCGGGGGTGCCGATGCGCTCCCACGCGATCTGCACCCGGCGGAAGTGGCGGGCATCGCCGCCGAGGTCGGGGTGGGACTCGCGGGCGGCCCGGCGGTAGGCACGGCGGAGTTCGTCGTCGTCGGCGGTCGCGGGGACGCCGAGGACCTCGTACGGGGTGGCGTCGGCCGGGCTGTCGGTCATGGCCCTGCGACAGTACCGGAGGGAGCGTCGGAGTCCGCCGCGCGCGGGCTGGACGCTGCCTGGAGGCGCGGGGCGAGCAGGTCAGGAGACGGTGCAGGTCACGGGCGCGCCGAGGAAGCGGCCGAGCCGGTCGGCGGCGGCGTCGAGTGCGCGCGCCGCGGCGGCGTCGAGCGGGGCGAACGGCGTCACCGTGACCGTGGTGCCCCGGGAGCGTTCCGCGCGGCTCCAGGTCCCGACGACCCGGCCGCGGACGACGGCCATCGGGAGGAACATGCCGTTGCCGCCCGGCACGACCCGGTCGGCGTGCACGGGGTCGAGCTGCGCGGAGCGGTCCGCGTACCCAAGCAGGTACTCGTCGAACCCGGGGAGCAGGTGCCCGGTGGGCAGGCCGCCGGGGTCGGGGCGGTCGGCGAGCGCGAGGAGTCCGTCGCCGAGGTCCTCGACCTCGTCGCCGAGGGCCGACACGGCTCGGCGGAGGTCCCCGAGCGGCAGCTTGGTCCACGCGGCGGCGTCCGCGACGGTCGCCGGTCCCCTGCCGCGGAGGTACGCGCGCAGGACCCGGCGGAGCGCCTCGTCGCGGTCCGGCACGGGCTCGCGCGGTGGCGACCACGCGTCGAGGAGGACGACCCCCTGCCCGACGCGGGCCGTCGGTCCCCACGCGATGAGCGCCTCCTGGGCGAGCCGGAGCAGCAGGTGGTAGCCGCGGCCACCGGTCGGGTCGATGTCGGCGGCGCGCCACACGGCGAACACCTCGTCGCGCGGGAGTGCGGGTCCCGAGGTCAGCGCGGTGACGAGCACGTCGCGGGCCCGTCCGAGGAGCGCGCCGTCGATGCCGAGCTCTGCCTCGCGGCGGGCGAGCGCCCGGACCGTCCGCTCGGCGGTCAGGGAGAGCAGGAGCCGGAGGTCGTCCGGGGCGAGGGCGTGCAGCGTGCCCCGCATCGGCCACGACCGGACGAGGTCGCCGCGGTCGAAGGCGGCGCGGACGTCTTCACGGTTCGACCCGGGCGAGCGGACGCCGATCGCCCACAGCACCTGCCCGAGGTCCTGTCCCTGCACCGCCGTCATGCGGGTGACGGCCGCCACCGGGTCCTGCCCGCGTGCTCCGACACCCTGTGCGGCGAGCCGCAGGGCGCGGAGCTGCACGGGCGAGGTCGGCACGGTGCCCCGCGTGTCAGGCGACCGCGGCCGCGATGTCCCCGGCGTGCTGCTCGAGGTAGGTCACGTCCGCGCGGTACAGGTCGGCGTGCCCGTGCTCGAGGTCGCTGACGAACTTCGGGTCGCCGGCTGCGGCCTCGGTCTCGATCGTGGTGACGAGGGCGACGAGCGAGGCGATCATCGTCTCGACGAGGACCTCGCGGGACCGGGTGTCGAGGTCGTAGGCGCGGCAGAACTCGGCGGCGCGGTCGAGGCGTTCGTCGAGCGAGGGCGCGGTGGCCCCTTCGACGATCCCGGTGGTGAACGGGGCGAAGCGGTACACCGCGCTCGCGACGTCCCACACCCGCGGCCCGGGGTGCGCGGTGTCGAAGTCGATGAGCCCGACGGCGGCGATGCCGTCGTAGACGCAGTTGTACGGGGCGAAGTCGCCGTGCACGATCGTCTCGGCGGGCGAGCGCTCTGCCCGGGACCAGCGGTCGAGTCCGGGGTCGCGCGGGTAGGTCGCGGCGGCGTCGTGGTAGTGCCGGAGCAGCCGGGCGCTCGTGACGAGGGCGGCTTCGCTCGCGACGTCGGCGGGCCACGGGTACTCCCCCGCGACGCCGGGCACGAAGGACACGGTCTCGAGGACGTCACCGTGCTCGATCGGTTCCGGCGCGCCCACGAACCCCTGCTCGTGCAGGTGCGCGAGCAGCCGGTGCACCGTGGGTGTCCACGGTCCGGCCGGGCGGTGGACGCGGTCGTCGGCCCTGGTGATCCGTTCCATGCGGAACCTCCTGTCGGCACGTCTCCGTTGACGTGTGGGCCAGCGTATCCACCGCTGCGGGGGTGTCGTCCGGTTGCCGTGTGAACATCGCGTCACATGACCGGATGCATCGTTGCATGCAAGGACGTACACTGGGGCGGGTGACGATCGAGCAGCGCACCGAGGCAGCGTCCGACCGGGCCTACGAGCACGTCAAGCGGGCGATCATCCGCGGCGACCTCCCGGGCGGGACGGCGATCAGCGAGAACGCGCTCACCGGTGAGATCGGCGTCTCGCGGACCCCGGTGCACGAGGCGTTCCTGCGCCTGGCCGCCGAGGGACTGCTCAGCCTCGAGTCCCGGAAGGGCGCCGTCGTCCGACCGATGTCCCCGAGCGAGGCCGCCGACGTGCTCGAGATGCGGGAGGCGATCGAGTCGACCGCGGCGACCCGCGTCGTGACCGACGGCCGCGTGCCGGACGTGGCCCTGCGCCTCCAGACCGTCCTGGCGGAGCAGGAGGCGGCCGTCGCGGCCGGCGACGTCGACCGCTTCGTCGAGGCGGACGCCGCGTTCCACGGCGCCGTCATCGCCGCGTCGCGCAACGCGATCGCGGTCATGTTCGCCGGCACCCTGCGCGACCGGCAGCAGCGGCTGCGGCACCACCTGATGCGCCTGCAGCCCGCGCAGCTGGGAGCGTCGCTCGACGACCACCGTGCCCTCGCCGCCGCGCTCGACGCCGGGGACGCCGCCCGGTACGCCGAGGTGCTGCGCGCCCACGTCGCATCGCACCGGGGCGCGCTGTGAGCGCCACGACGGGGAGCATCCCCACCACCGGCTCCGTCGCCGTTCCGCACACCCGGGTCATGCCGTGGGTCGCGGTGTGGGGTGCCGTCTTCGTCTGCTCGTGGGGCGGGAACCAGTTCTCGCCGCTGCTCCTCATGTACGAGGAGCGGGCCCACTACTCGTCGCTCGTCGTGAACGTGCTCCTCGGCGTCTACGTGCTCGGGCTCGCCCCGGCGCTGCTCGTCGCCGGGTCGCTCTCCGACCGGCACGGCCGCCGACCGCTCGTGCTCGTCGGGATCGGCACCGCGGTCGTGGGCAGCACCCTGCTCGCCCTCGGTCCGCTCGGCGTCGGGTTCCTGATGGCCGGTCGTCTCTTCTCGGGCTGCACCGTGGGCATCGCGATGGCGGTGGGCAACAGCTGGGTGAAGGAGCTGTCGCAGGGCCGTCACGACCCGCGGGCCGACGTCGGAGCCGGGGCCCGGCGCGCCTCGCTCGCGTTCACGCTCGGCTCCGGCTCCGGGGCGCTCGTCGCCGGGCTCATCGCGCAGTGGGGCCCGATCCCCGAGGTGCTGCCCTTCCTCGTGCACGTCGCCGTGGCGCTGCCCTTCGCCGTCGTCGTCTGGCGCACGCCGGAGACGAGCCGCTCGGGCGGCCTGCCGGGACCGTGGTGGCGGCAGCTGCGCATCCCCAGCGCCGGCCACCGCCGGTTCACCCGGGTCGTGCTCGTCGCCGCCCCGTGGATCTTCGGCTCGGCGGCGATCGGGTACGGGTACCTGCCGACGCGCCTCGCCGGGGCGACCGGCACCTGGGGGCTCGTCTTCGCGACCGCGGCCACGGTCGTCGCCCTCGGGGTGTCGAGCGCCGTGCAGCCGGTCGCCAAGCGCCTGCACTCGGTGTCGTCGGCGCGCGGGCTCGTCGTCGCGGTGGCCGTGATGACGGTGGGGATCGCGGTCGTCGGCGTCGCCGTGCAGCTGCAGTCGGTGTGGGTCGGGCTCGCGGCGAACGCGGTCATCGGCGTCGGCATGGGGACCGCGCTCGTGTCGTCGCTGCTCGAGGTGCAGCGGATCGCGGGCCCGCGTGACCTCGCCGGGCTGACCGGGGCGTTCTACGCCGTGGCCTACGCCGGGTTCCTCGTGCCGGCGGTCATCGCGGCCGTGGTCGGGGCGTCGGGGGTGCCGGTCACGGTCGTGCTCGGCGTGGTCGTGGGCCTCGGGGTGGTGTCGTGGGTGGCGCTGCTCGCGGGCTCACGGCGACACGTCCCGGAGTAGGGAGCGCGGTCACCCCGCGCGCGGGGCGCGGCACGCGGGCGCGGCACGCGGCACGCGGCACGCGGCACGCGGCACGCGGCACGCGGCACGCGTCACGCGGCACGCGGCACGCGGCACGCGTCTCGGCTCAGTCGACTGATGCCGTCAGGTCGCGGAACCACCCCGGTCCGCGGACGCCGGCACCCACGGCCTCCACCCGCGCCCGGAGTTCCCGGTCCGCGGTGACGACGAGCACCGGCGCGTCCCCCCGCTCGACCGCTGCACGCGCCGCCGTCACGATCGCGTCGTCGCCGGAGCCCCCGGCCCGGACGACGTCGATCCCGGCCCGGTCCGCAGCGTCCTTCGCCGCGCCCTCGAGCACGACGGTCCACCGCGGCCACCACCGCGCGAAGGGCAGGTCCAGCTCGGCCGCCGACACCCCTGCCGCGGCGAGCGCCCCGACCGACACGAGCAGCCGCTCGGCCGCGCCGGCACGGTCCTTCCACCAGCCGTCGGGCACGCTGCCGACCACGTTGGCCGCGTCCACCACGACGTGCGGGGTGGTCGCGATGCCGGCCCGGAGCGCCGGCCAGGCCGCCCCGAACCCCGGGTGCAGCGGCAGGTCGTCGACGTCGGCCACCGGGACCCAGGACAGCTCGAGGCTCTCCCGGTCGGCGATCACCGGTTCGAACGGCCGGGAGGCGCGCCCCACCACGGTCGTGTAGGTCCAGAAGCCGAGGTCGAGCACGGCCGTGTGTCGTAGGTCGATGCCGTCCTCGGGGACGCCGGCTTCCTCGGCGGACTCGCGGAGCGCCCCGGTGACGGCGTCCTCGCCCTGGTGGCGTGCCCCGCCGGGGATGCCCCAGGTGCCGCCGTGGTGGCTCCACTCGACGCGGTGCTGCAGGAGCACCCGGCCGTCGCCGTCGTCGACGAGCAGGCCGGCCGCGCCGAAGAGCCCCCACGCCTTCGTGCCGTCCGGGCCGACGGCCCACGCGTCTCCGGGGTCGCGGGGACCGGGCGGCGGGCCGGGAGGCGTTGCATCGGGCACCCGTCAACCCTGGCACACGCGGCCCGTGTACGGTCTGTCCCGAGACACGGGGTGCCGCATCCGGCGGCTGAGATCACACCCGTCGAACCTGCTCGAGTTCGTACTCGCGAAGGGATCGTCCATGCACACTGCTGCGCCCTCCCCTGCCTGGGCCCACCGCACCGCCGACCTGCTGGAGGCCGTGCGCGCCAGGAGTCCCCTGGTGCACTGCATCACGAACACCGTGGTGCAGAACGTCACGGCGAACGTCCTGCTCGCGATCGGCGCCTCGGCCGCGATGGTCGACGTCGTCACCGAGGCGGGGCCGTTCGCCCGCGTCGCGGACGCGCTGCTCGTGAACACCGGCACCCCGCACGCCGAGCCACGGGCCGCCGCGGTCGAGGCCGCGTCCGCCGCGGTCGACGCCGGGACGCCGTGGGTCCTCGACCCGGTCGCGGTCGGCTCGCTGCCGGTCCGCACGGCGCTCGCCCGCGAGCTGCTCGCGCTCGGTCCGACGGTCCTGCGCGGCAACGCGTCCGAGGTCCTCGCCGTGCTGGGCGACGCGGCGGGCGGTCGCGGGGTGGACAGCACGGCCGGTCCCGACGACGCGCGTGCGGCGGCGGTCGCGGCGGCCGGGAGGCGCGTGGCCGCGGTGGCCGTGTCGGGTCCGGTCGACCTGCTGGTCGCGCCGGACACCGGGACGGTCCGGGTCGCGAACGGCACCGAGCTGCTCACCCGGATCACGGGCGGCGGGTGTGCACTCGGCGCGGTCGTCGCGGCATTCGCCGCGGTCACCCCGGACGCCGGCGCGGCGGCGGTCGCGGCGACCGCGGTGCACACCATCGCCGCCGAGCTCGCGGCGGAGGAGGCCGGCGGCCCGGGCACGTTCCAGCCGCTGTTCCTCGACCGGCTGGCCGCGCTCTCCCCCGAGGACGTCGTGCGGCACGCCCGGATCAGCGTCGAGCAGGAGGCCGCAGCGTGACCGGCGCGCACGAGGTCGGGGTCTACCTCGTCACCGACGGCGCCCTGTGCGACCGGTACGGGCACGGCGTGCTCGGGGTCGTCCGCGCCGCGGTGCACGCGGGGGTCCGGACGGTGCAGGTGCGCGACAAGGACGCCTCCGCCCGGGACCTCCTCGCGCTCGTGTCGGCGGTCGCGGACGCGGTCGGCGACCGGGCGACGGTGGTGGTCGACGACCGGCTCGACGTGGCCCTCGCCGCCCGGCTCGCCGGACACCGCGTCGCGGGGGTGCACCTCGGGCAGGCGGACGTGCCGGTCACCGCGGCGCGGGCGCTCCTCGGGGCGGATGCGCACGTCGGCCTCACCGCGAACACCGCCGCGCACCTCGACGCGCTCGATCGTCTGCCCTCCGGGTCCGTGGACCTGCTCGGCGTCGGGGTCGTGCACCCGACCACGACGAAGCCCGACCACCCACCGGCGCTCGGGCACGACGGCTTCGCCCGGATCGCAGGCGCGACCGCCCTGCCGTGCGTGGCGATCGGCGGGGTGACGCTGGACGACGTCCCGGCGCTCCGCGTCCGCGGCGCAGCCGGCGTCGCGGTGGTGTCCGGGATCTGCGCCGCCCCGGATCCGGGCGCTGCGGCGGCGGCCTACGTGGCGGCGTGGACCGGTGCCGCGCCGGGCCGGACGGTGCCCGGAGGTGGCGAGCCGCGCCTCCAGACCGCGCCGTCCGACGCGGAGGACCGGGCGTGAGCGCGGGCGGAGCGCGCGTGCCCCGCGTGCTGTCCGTCGCCGGGACCGACCCGACCGGCGGGGCAGGACTGCAGGCCGACCTCAAGGCGATCGCGGCACACGACGGCTACGGCATGGGGGTCGTCACCGCGCTCGTCGCGCAGAACACCCGCGGCGTCCGATCGGTGCACGTGCCGGACCCGTCGTTCCTGCGGGAGCAGCTCGACGCGGTGTCCGACGACGTCGAGGTGGACGCGGTGAAGACCGGGATGCTCGGCACCGCAGCGGTCGCGCGGACGGTGACGGACTGGCTGCGCGCGCACCGGCCGCCGGTCGTCGTCGTCGACCCCGTGATGGTGGCCTCGAGCGGCGACCGGCTGCTCGACGAGGACGCCGCCGGGGCGATGGCGGACCTGCTCGCCCTGGCCGACCTGGTGACGCCGAACCGGCCGGAGCTCGCCGCACTGGCGGAGCTCGCCGGTGCACCCGTCGGCGCCGACCCGGTCGCCGCCGCCCGCGCGGTCGCCCGGCGGTGGGACGTGCTCGTGCTCGCGAAGGGCGGGCACGACGACGGACCGACCTCGGACGACGTGCTGGTGGACGCCGACGGTGCCGTCCGGACCTTCACGGCACCCCGCGTCGCGACGACGAACACGCACGGCACCGGGTGCTCCCTGTCGAGCGCGATCGCGACCCGGATGGCGCGGGACGGCGACTGGGAGCTCGCCGTCGGCACCGCGAAGGCCTGGTTGACGACGGCGCTCCGGGGAGCGGACGCCCTCGCGGTCGGCAGCGGGACCGGCCCGGTCGACCACGGTGCCGAGACCCGGGCAGCCCTGCCGACGCCGTCCTGGACGGACCGGTGGTGGGCGGACGCACGGCCGGTCCTGGCGGCGACGATCGCCGGCGACTTCCTCGTCGGCCTGCGCGACGGCACGCTCGACCCCGACGCGTTCGCCGGGTACCTCGCGCAGGACGTGCACTACCTGCGGGCGTACCAGGGGCACCTCGCCTCGCTCGCCGAGCGGACGTCCGGCGCCGAAGCGGCGTTCTGGGCTGAGGCCGCGGTCGGGTGCGAACGGGAGGCACGCGACCTGCACCACCGACGCCTCGCCGGTACGCACGCCGAGGACCCCGTGCACCCGGTGTGCGCCGGGTACCTCGCGCACCTCGACGCCGCCGCTGCCACGGGTTCGACGGCGGTCCTCGCGGCCGCGGTGCTGCCGTGCTTCCGGGTCTACGCGTGGGTCGGTACGCAGCTCGGGGTCGCGCCGGTCGGGCATCCGTTCGCGGACTGGCTCGGCGCGTACGGCGACCCCGGGTTCGCGGCGGCGAGCGCCACCGCGACGGCGTACGTCGAGGAGGCCGCGGCCGCCGCCGATCCCGGGGAACGGGGACGGATGACGCGGGCGTTCCGCCGGTCGGTGGCGTGGGAGGAGGCCTTCTTCCGGATGCCGGTCGAGCGCGCTGGCGGCGAGCGGGCCGGCGCCAGCCGACGACGCGCTGACGACTAGCGGCTCGGTGGCAGCCGGACGAGCTCGACCGTCAGCTCGCTGCCGCCGACCGTCCCGCGCATCCACGTGAAGTCGGGCTGCCGGCGGCGGTCGGTCGGCGAGCCCGGGTTGAGCAGCCGCAGGCCGGACGGTGCGACGGTGTCCCACGGGATGTGCGAGTGCCCGAACACGAGGACGTCGACGTCCGGCCACGCGGCGTCCATGCGGCGCTCCCGTCCGGCCGCGGCGCCGGTCTCGTGCACCAGGCCGAAGCGGAGGTCGTCGACGGCGAAGCGGGCCTCGAGGGGCAGCCGGTCGTCGAACTCCGGCCCGTCGTTGTTCCCGCGGACGCCCTCGAACCGGCGCGCGCGGGCCTGCACGGCCTCCACCGTCGCGAGGTCGACCCAGTCGCCGGCGTGCACGACCAGGTCGGCGGCGTCGATGTCGTCCCACAGCGGTGCGGGCAGGTCCTTCGCACGCTTCGGCAGGTGGGTGTCGGAGAGGAGGACGAACGAGGTGGTCACGACGCCGGGCGTCCGGGCATCGGCAACCCGGCCTCGTCCGCCGCGCCGAGGCGTTCGAGCAGGCCGGCGAGCAGGGCGACGTCGTCGTCGGACCAGTCGGCGAGCCGTTCCTCGAGGGCGTCGCGGTGCAGCTTGACGGACCGGTCGAGCGCGGCGCACCCCTCGGCGGTGGCCTCGAGCGGCTTCGCGTTGCCCGAGCCGCCGTCGACCGTGCGGACGAGCCCCGCGGCGATGAGGCCGGAGAGCTGGCGCGAGATCGTGGAGCGGTTCAGCCGGAGGTAGCGGGCGATGTCGATCGCCATGCAGCCGGGGTGCTGCACGACGAAGTCGACGAGGGACTGGTCGACGACGCTGAGGAACGACTCGGATCCCCGTGCCCGGATGCTCGCCCGGCGCGTGATGCGGGCGAGTTCGGTGTACGCACGTCCGATGTCGCTGTTGCGGACGCCGGACTCCCGGTCGTTCATCGCGCTGACTCCCACCTGTCGTGTCGGCACGGCACCGACGGCTGCGGTCCCGCCACCATACCGGCGGGTCCGGTCCGCCTCGGCTCAGCGACCCGCCGCGCCCGGCCCACGGTCGGAGCCCGTCGCTACCGACCCGCCGCTGCGGCCTGCAGCGTCGGGATGTCGAGCTTGACCATCTGCATCATGGCCTCGTAGACGCGGGCGTTCGCCGCCGGGTCGCCCGAGCCGGCCATGAGCTCGCCCATCATCGACGGCGTGACCTGCCACGTGACGCCCCACCGGTCGGCGAGCCAGCCGCACCGGCTCGGGGTCCCGCCCTCGAGCAGCGCGTCCCAGACCCGGTCGAGCTCCTCCTGCGTGTCGACGTCGACCTGGAAGGAGACGGCGTCGGAGTGCGGGTGCCCCGGCCCGCCGTTCATCGCCCGGTACGGACGACCGAGCAGCGTGAACTCGACCACGAGCGCGGCGCCGTCGGGTGTCCGCGCGACGCTGTCGACCCGGCTGTCCGGGAACAGCGACACGTACCGCTCGACGGCCTGCTCGGCCTCGGAGTCGTACCAGAGGAACGGGGTGATGGACGGCATGGTCTTTCCCTACTCCGCGACACCGCGGCTGAGGAGGTCGGCCTTCTCGGGGTGTTCGTCGAACCACTTGCCGACGAACCAGCACATCGGGACGATGCGCTTCGTGGTGGTCGCCTCGACGTCGGCGACCGCGTGGTCGACGAGTTGGGCAGCGTACCCGTGGCCACGGTGCGCCGGCACCGTGTACGTGTGCGGGAAGGCGATGGCGTCGTCGTTCTCGCGGTAGTCGAGGACGCTCACGAGCTGGCCGCCGACGTACATCGCGTAGCGGTCCCGGTCTGCCTCGTTGCGGAACTCGTGGTCCATGCCGCCATCATGCACCCCGGCGCCACCGCACGGAACGCGCCCGCCCGAGGAGTGCGCGGAACGCGGCCCCTGCCGTCCGCGAGGGTGCCGGGCACGGGTAGCGCTCGGGGAATGCGCGCCCGCCCCGCGCGTTGGACGGGAGCATGACGACCATCGGCATCATCGGAGCAGGCAACATCGGATCCCAGCTGGCACGCCTCGCCGTGCAGCACGGCCACGAGGTGGTGATCGCGAACTCCCGCGGTCCGGAGACCCTCGCGGACCTCGTGTCGGAGCTGGACGGCATCCGGCAGGGCGCGGCGCGCGCGGCGACCCGTGACGAGGCGGCGTCCGCCGGGGAGGTCGTCGTCGTGACGACCCCGCTCGCGGCGATCGAGACGATCCCGGTCGAGCCCCTCGTGGGCAAGGTCGTGATCGACACGAACAACTACTACCCGCAGCGCGACGGCCACATCGCGGCGCTCGACGACGAGACGACCACCACCGCGGAACTGCTGCAGGACCACCTGCCCGGGGCACACGTCGTGAAGGCGTTCAACCACATCGGTGCCGCCGACCTGACCGGCCACGCCTCCCCCGCCGGCACGCCGGACCGTCGCGCCCTGGTGGTCGCCGGTGACGACGCGGACGCCAAGCGCACCGTGTCGGACCTCATCGACCAGTTCGGCTTCGACGTGGTCGACGCCGGTCCCCTCGCCGAGGGCTGGCGCATCCAGCGTGACACCCCCGGGTACGTCGCCCGCTTCACCGCCGACGAGCTCCGCCAGAAGCTCGCCGACGCGGTGCGCTACCGCGACATGTGACCCGCGCCCCGTCCGGGGTCAGGCACCGTCGAAGATGATCGTCATCTCGGCGAGGTCGTCCTCGGACGGGGTCCACGCCGCCCCGGCGTCGACGTTCTGCACCACCTGCTCGGGCTTCGTCGCTCCGGCGATGACGCTCGACAGCCCGGGCTGGGCGAGGAGCCACGCGAAGGTGGCCTGCAGCATCGTGACGTGCCGTTCGTCACAGAACCGCTGGTACTCCTCGAGCACCGCCCACGGCGCGTCCTGCAGCAGGTGCGGCTTGGCCGTCGTCAGGCGACCGTCGGCCGGCCCACCCGAGCGCGTGTACTTGCCGGTGAGCAGCCCGTTGTACAGCGGGAAGTACGGCAGGAAGCCGATCGCATAGGCGCGGACGGCGGGCAGCACCTCGTCCTCGACGGCCCGGGCGAGCGGGCTGTACTCGTTCTGCGCGGACACGAACGCGGTGGTGCCGGCGATCGAGGCCGTCAGCTCGGCCTCGGCGATCTGCCACCCGGCGAAGTTCGAGTGCCCGACGTACCGGATCTTGCCCTCGCGCACGAGGTCGTCCAGCACGGACAGCGTCTCCTCGATCGGCGTCGTCGTGTCCGGCGCGTGCAGCTGGTAGAGGTCGATCCAGTCCGTCCCGAGCCGCCGCAGCGACGACTCGACGGCCAGCCGCACGTACCGACGGGAGCCGCGGACGCCCCAGTCCGGCCCGTTCACACCCTGCATGTCGAGGCCGAACTTGGTGGCGAGGACGACCTCGTCGCGTCGGCGCCCGAGCGCCTTCCCGAGCATCTCCTCGCTCAGGCCCGGTCGACCGCCGTAGACGTCCGCCGTGTCGAAGAGGGTGACGCCCGCGTCGAGGGCGGCACGGACCACGGCGTCCGTCCCATCCTGCGACTCGGACGCGGTGCCGGGTCGGCCGAAGTTGTTGCAGCCGATGCCGACGGTGGAGACGACGAGTCCCGAGGGACCCAGTGGACGGTGTTCGATCACGGTCATGCCCCCGACCGTACCGACGACCCCGGAACTGGGGCGACGACAGGGACCGCGGTCGCCACTACAACTGAAGGTGGATCAGCCTACCGAGGGAGCACAGTGGCAGCGCACCGCATGCCGGACCAGGACCGGCCGCGTCGAGCGGTCCCCGCCTGGGTGACGGCCCCTCCCGAGGACGCGACCCCGGTCGCCTTGGAGGCGCGCCCCGCCGCCGCCACGTCGGCGCCGGTCGTCGGCGCGCTGGCTCCCGTGCCCGTGGAGACCCCCGGACAGCCGCTGACCGCCGCCTCGACGGCCGCCGCGCCCGTCGGCGCAGACGCCGTGACCGGCCCCACCGTGCCCGGCGCCCCCGCAGGCGGCCCTGCCGCCGCGCCGGCGGCCACCGTGCCCGTCGCCGAGCAGGCGTCCGCCGTGCCTCCGCTGGACGCGACCGCCCTCGGGTCCCCGGTCCCTCCGACCACCGCCGACGCATCGGCTGCTCCGGCGACCGGCGGGCCCCCGGTCGAGGAACTCCTCCGCGAGGACGTCGTCGTCCCGGACTACCCGCCGGACGAGTCGCTGCTCCCGCCCGCGCCGACCTCCCCCGCCGTGCACACCGTCCCGCTCGACAGCGCCGTGCTGCCGCCCGCGCCGGTGTCCCCCGTCGACCTCGCCCCGCCCGCTCCGGCCACGCCCGCGCGCCCGGTCGTCGGGCAGCCCCGGTTCTCGGTGCCCGGCCTCGAGCACGTCGTCGTCGAGGGCACCACACCCGAGCCCTCCGGACCGATCGGCTACCGCACGCCCGCCCGCTTCGCCCGACAGCAGGCACCGCTGGCGCCGACCCCGGCGCCTGCGGCGGAACAGCTCCCGCCGACCCGCTCGTTCGACGCGATCATCACGCCGCCGACCGCTGCAGGAGCGCCCCCGGCGCCGACCGCCGCGACCACCGGACCGGACGACGTCGACGAGGCCGCACCGCGCCTCCAGGACGGACCGACCGACACCGAGACGGCGGCGGGCGACGCGCGCCGTCCCGCGCTCGGCGTCACGCCGGCCGCGACCCTCGGAGCCGTCGCCGGCCTCGCGACGACCGGTCTCGCCGCATGGTGGTTCACCGCACCCGGGACGGTGCACGCCGTCGGGATCGCCCTCGGGGTGCTCGCGCTCGTGTTGTCCGTCGCGACCCTCCGGAACCGTGCGGCGACCTGGCAGCGCCCGGTCGCGCTGCTCGGTGCGGTGCTCGGCGGGATCGGCACGCTCGTGCTGCTCTGGGCCGTCGCCGCCGCACTCCTGCCGCTCGCCGGCGTCACCCTGCCGGACCTCACCGGCACCGGTACCACGCCGACGATCGCGCCGTAGCCGCGCGTCGGGCACCGTCGCTCGCGGTCCTGCCCGCTGCTTCGACCGCCTCGAGGTCGGCTCAGACGGCGCGCACGACCCCGCGCGACAGGATCGCGTTCGTCAGCGCGTCGATCGGCTCGCGCTGCACCGTGGGGTTGGCGATGAGCACGTAGTCGACGGCGGGCAGGTCCGGCAGCGACAACCGCTGTGAGACCTTCACGAGGTCCGCCGGGATGAGCGAGTGTGGGAACACGGCGACGCCGATGCCCGCCCGGACCGCCGCGAGGACCCCGTTCACGTCGCGGGTGTTGCACGTGATCCGCCAGGTGCGACCGGCGGCCTCGAGCGCGTCGATCGCCATCTGGCGGCTGATGCTCGGCGCCTGGTAGGCGATCAGCGGCACCGGCTCACCGGCCTCGAGGGCGATGCCGTCCTGCGCCATCCAGACCATCTGGTCCGTCGCCACCCGGGTGCCCTCGGCGGACGCCCCGGCGGTCTGCTTGATGAACACGAGGTCGAGCTGGCCGGCGTGCACCCGGCGGAGCAGCGGCGCGGACTGGTTCACCGTCAGCTCGAGGTTCACCTGCGGGTGCAGCCGGCGGAAGTCCCGCAGGATCCGCGGGAGCTGCGTGATCGCCAGGTCGTCGGCGGCACCGAACCGGAGGCGACCCCGCGTGGCCGCTCCGGAGAAGTAGGCGTCGGCCGTGGCGTGCGCCGCGAGGATCGTCCGCGCGAAGCCGGCCATGGCGTCGCCGTTGTCGGTGAGCGCCACGCCCCGGGTGTCGCGCGCGACGAGGGTGCGGGCCACCGCGGTCTCCAGGCGCCGCACGTGCTGGGAGACCGTCGGCTGGCTGATGCCCAACCGCTGTCCGGCGAGCGTGAAGCTGCCGGTCTCGGCGACGGCGAGGAACGTGCGGAGCAGGACCGGGTCGAGCACGGCGTGTCCCTTCTGCGGCGCGGCCGCTGCGCGTGCGCTGCCGTCCGCGGACCGGCCGCGCCATTCGACATCGCAATGGAGTGATAGCCACCATAGGGGTGTCGAATGACCTGGCACCACGTAGTTTCAGACGGGTACCGAATCCGCCCCCGACGATCCGGAGCCCCACGACCGTGAGTGCGTCATCGACGACCCTCCCCCCGCCCACCGAACCGCTCCCGATCCAAGCCCAGCGCCCGCCGTGGCGGCACACGCTCATCGCCCTCTCCGTCCCGAACTTCCGGCTCTTCACGGCCACCAACCTCGTCGCGATGACCGCCGGGTGGATGCAGCGCATCGCGCAGGACTGGCTCGTCCTGCAGCTCACCGGATCGGTCGCGCAGGTCGGCATCACCGTCGCCTGCCAGTTCGCCCCGATGCTGCTGTTCGGCCTCTGGGGCGGGGTGCTCGTCGACCGGTTCTCCAAGCGGGCGCTGATGATGCTCACCCAGGGCGCGTTCGCCGTGCTGTCCCTGCTGCTCGCGGTGCTGACCCTGACCGGCGTGGTCGAGGCATGGCACATCTGGGCGATCGCGTTCCTCGTCGGCATGGTCACGGTGATCGACAACCCGGCACGTCAGGTGTTCGTCACCGAGATCGTCGGCCACGAGCACCTGCGGAACGCGATCAGCGTGAACTCGAGCGTGTTCCAGCTCGGCGGCATGATCGGCCCGGCGCTCTCCGGCGCCCTGCTCGTCGCGGTGGGTGCCGGGTGGTCCTTCGGCGTGAACGCGGTCGCCTGCGTGGCGGTCGTCGTGACACTCGGGTTCCTGAAGGCGTCCGAGCTGCACCGGACGCCGCCGGCTCCGCGCGCGAAGGGGCAGCTCGTGGAGGGGCTGCGCTACGCCGTCCGGAAGCCGACGATCCTCGTGCCCGTCGTCCTCATGGTCTTCTTCTCGGTGTTCGCGCTGACCATGCCCGTGCTGCTGTCCGCCTTCGCGTCCGAGGTGTACGACGTCGGCGCGGGCGGGTACGGCCTGTTCAACTCAGCCGTCGCGATCGGAGCGCTCACCGGGGCGCTGCTGTCGACGCGGCGCGCCGTGGTCCGGCTCCGCACCATCGTCGGCGGGGTCTTCTGGACCGGCGTGCTGCTCGTGGTGACCGGCTCGATCCAGGTCATCGCGCCGTTCACCGTGGCGCTCGTCGCCGTGGGGATGTCACAGCTGCTCTTCATGACGGCGTCGAACTCGCTCGTGCAGCTGTCATCGAACGTCGCGATCCGCGGCCGGGTGATGTCGTTGTACGTGCTCGTGCTGCTCGGCGGCCAGGCGATCGGCGGCCCGCTGATGGGCCAGGTCGTGGACCACTTCGGCGCCCACGTCGGGATGGTCGTCGCCGGTGGGGTGCCCGCTGCCGCGGCGGCCGTCGTCGGGCTCGTGCTCGCGCGGCGCGGCGGGCTGCACCTCGCGGTGCGGATGCGGCACCACGTGCCGATGCCCGCGATCGTCGGGCACCGCTAGCGGCGCTGCTCCACGGAACCAGGTTCCGGACACAGCACCGTGCTCCTCCCTGGTGTCGTGTCCGGAACCTGGTTCTGCCGTGGATGGTCGCGTCAGTACGCGACGCCGAAGCGCGCGCGGTGGTGCGCCGGCGAGGCGATCTCGTCGACGAAGGCGATCGCGAAGTCCTCGCCGGAGATGTCGGAGTTGCCCTCGGCGTCGGTGAGGAGCACGTCGTCGGTCACCCGGTAGGTGCCCTTCCGCTCGCCGGGGTTGTAGCTGCCGAAGGCCGCCGCGGGGCTCACGTAGAACCAGTCGACGTCGGTGCTGGAGGCCTTGAGTGCCTCGAGGACCTGGGCGTGGCTCTTGGCCTCGCCCTTGAAGGCGTCCGGGAACTCCGGAGTGTCGAACAGCGCCGGACCACCCTCGGCGACGAGCAGGGAGCCGGCACCGCCGACGATGCCGAGGCGCGCACCGGCGGCAGCGGCGGCGTCGACGAAGTGCTGGAAGCGGTCCTTCAGCTCGCTGCCGTCGGCCTGCACCGCGTGCAGCGCCACGACGACGACGTCGGTGCCCTTCGTGACCTCGGCCACGAAGTCCGCGTCGAAGGCGTCGCCCTGCGCGAGGGTGAGGCCGTCGGCTGCGTCGAGCTTCGAGGTGTCGCGGGCGACGGCGGTGACGGCGATGCCGCGGGACAGGGCCTCGCGGGTGATGGCGGATCCGGCGTAGCCGGTGCCACCGAAGACGACGATGCTGGTCATGGAGTTCCTTCCGTGGTGGTGCTGCCGTGGTCTGGCGTCCTCGACCGTACCCGCGTTACTCTCTTTCAGGAAGTAGGCACCTCACGGTGCGTGACGGAGGAACGATGTCAGCGCTCGAGTACAGCCCCTACGCCGCCGACTGCCCCTCGCGGCAGCTGCTCGACCGGATCGGCGACCGGTGGAGCGTCCTCACGATCGGGGTGCTCGCGACCGGTCCGGCGCGGTACTCGACGATCGCCACCCGCGTGCAGGGCGTCTCGCAGAAGATGCTCACGCAGACCCTCCGAGCGCTCGAGCGCGACGGACTCGTGACGCGGACCGTCTTCCCGGAGATCCCGCCGCGGGTCGAGTACGAGCTCACCGAACGGGGTCGGTCGCTCCGCACCGTGCTCGAGCCGCTGGAGGACTGGGCGACCGCACACATGGACGACGTCACCGTCTCACGCGCGGCGTACGACGCGCGCTGACCCGCAGCCGGGAACACCGTCGACCGGTCCTTGGTTGCCTGGTGCCATGCGATCGATCGTCTACACGAAGCCCGGTGCCAGCAACGTCCTCGACCTCGTCGAGCGTGACCTCCCGCAGCCCGGTCCCGGCGAGGTCCGGGTCCGTGTCGTCGTCTCGGGCGTGAACCCCACCGACTGGAAGGCCCGCGCCGGCGGCACCTACGGCGACGGCCTGCCCTTCCCGGAGATCTCCCCGAACCAGGACGGCGCCGGCGTGGTCGACGCCGTCGGCGAGGACGTCGAGGGCCTGACCGAGGGCGACCGGGTGTGGCTGTTCATGGCCGCCGCGAGCCGCCCCACCGGCACCGCGCAGGAGTACACCGTCGTGCCGGCGACGCGCGTCGTCCCGCTGCCCGAGGACACGAGCTTCGACGTCGGCGCCTCGCTCGGCGTCCCAGCGATGACCGCGCACCGCGCCCTCACCACGCACGAGGACGGCCCGGCGCGGCTGGCCCCGGGCGCGCTGGACGGTCGGACGGTCCTCGTCGCAGGCGGCGCCGGCGCCGTCGGACACGCCGCGATCCAGCTCGCCCGCTGGGCCGGAGCGACGGTGATCAGCACGATCAGCTCCGACGAGAAGGCCGCCCTCGCCACCGCGGCCGGCGCACACCACACGGTGAACTACCGCTCCGAGGACGCCGTCGCGCGCATCCGTGAGATCGCCCCGGACGGCGTCGACATCGTCGTCGAGGTCTCGATCCCGCAGAACGCCGGCCTCGTCGCGGACGTGCTGGCGAACCACGGGGTCGTGTCGATCTACGCGAACAACGGCGGCGACGACGCGGTGATCCCGATCCGCCCGAACATGGGCACGAACGCCCGCTACCAGTTCCTGCTGCTGTACACGATCGGCGACCGGGCCCTCGCCGCGGCGGCCGAGGACGTCACGGCCGCGCTGCGCGACGGCGTGCTGCCCGTCGGCGAGGAGGCCGGGCTGCCGCTCACGCGCTTCCGGCTCGAGGAGACCGCGGCCGCGCACGACGCGGTCGAGGGCGACGCCGTCGGCAAGGTGCTCATCGACGTGCAGTCGGAGTAGCGCGGGGCGCGGCGGGCGCGGGGCGGAGCGGCGCCTCACCGCCGCCGGAGGCGCGCGGCGGCGCACGCCGGCACCCGCGCGATCGCACCCCGTGCCGGACGTCGCACCCCACCGTGGCGGGGTGCGATGTCGGCGGCAGGGTGCGACCGAGGCGGCGGCCCGCGGACGCCAGCCAGCGGCGCGTCACCGACCCCGGAAGCGCCCGGCGACGCGCGCCGTCACCCGCACCCGCGCGGCCTCGAACGAGCGCTGCAGGTTCGCGGCGACGACGGCCGGGTCCTCGTAGTCGGCGTCCGTCGTCTCGCCGCCCCAGCCCGCACGACGCACGGGGGCCCGGCCGAACCGGACGGGGCCGGACCCCGGCGCGACGGCGGTCACGCGAACCACCCGCCGTCGTCGACCCCGTCGCCCGGTCCGACCGGCGCCCCGGCGACGGCGTGCTCGCGGCGGACCGGGAACGCCAGTGCGCACGCCACGGCGACGTACTGCGCGACGACGCCCACGTTCCGCACGTCGAGGTCGGTGAACACGTCCGGACTCGGGCAGTCCACCGTGAGCATGCCGTAGGACTCCCCCTCGCCACGGACCACCACGGCGACGTACGAGCGGTACCGGGGATCGAAGTCGGGCTCGTCGTCCTCGGCGTCGACATCGGCCTCGCGATCACCGACGACCCGGGGCGGTCCGCCCTGCAGCACCCATTCGAGGTTGCGATCGCCGTACGGGGTCCCGGAGCGGAACACCCCGGCGGTGTCGCCCGCTCCGCCGTGGCCGATCGGCTCGAGGGCGTCGAGTCCGGGTGCGAGCAGGTAGACGTTCGCCCGGACGTCGGGCACGTGCGGCAGGAGGTAGTACGCCAGTGCGGCTGCGGCGCGGTCGGCGAACGCCCCCATCTCGGCGCGACGCTCGGGGACGCGGAGCGATGCGAAGCGGGTCAGCCGGGTCGCGATCTGCCCGAAGCCGTACTGCACGGCCACCTCGTACGCGGCGAGGGCGGCGGCGCCGGTGTCCTCGGCACGGGCTCGGGCGCGGCTGCTCCGGCGGGCGCGGAGGACCTGCCACGTGACGACGCCGACGAACACCGCGAGGGCGGCGACGACCACGGCGGCCCGGGCAAGCGGCACGCCCACGAGGTTCGGCGCCTGGAACGCCGCGGTGGGCAGCGCCGCCGCCACGATCGGCAGGCCGACGTCGCCGTACCGTCCGCGTCCCCGTGGCTTCCCCGTCTCCATGCCCTGACGCTACGGCGGACCACCGACGCCCCCGACGCCACCGAGGCCGCGGGCGGCGCGTGCCCGCAGCCCGACCACGTCGGCGCCGACCCCGGCCCGGCCCCGGCCCCGACCCCCGGCCCCGAGCCACCCGGGACGCCGGCCCCCGGGTGACGATGTTGTCCTCCGCAACGCCGACTTGTCCCCCGTCCGAGGCACGCGGAGCATCGACCCATGCAGCAGCGAACGAACCGCAGGACCGTCGCCCTCGTCGCGACGGCAGCCCTCACCGTCCTCGCCGGCACCTTCGGCGCCACGGCCGCGCACGCCACCACCGTCCGGGCAGGCACCGTCGCCTCGCCCCAGGTCATCGGCGGCGAGCAGGCACCGAGCACCCCCTGGGAGGTGCAGCTCCTCTTCCAGCAGGGCGGCACCGGCACGTACGGGTGCACGGGCGAACAGCTCAACGCCTCGTGGGTGCTCACCGCCGAGCACTGCGTCGACGGCACCACCGCGATGAACGTCTACCACTCGAACAGCACCACGAACCGGGGTACGGCGACCGCCGTCGACACGCTCTACTCCGCGCCGAAGGGCGACATCGCACTCGTGCACCTCCGCACACCGAAGACGCTGTCGTCGTACGCGCCCGTCGACCTCGCGTTCAGCACGCGGACGAGCGGCACGGGCACGATCATGGGGTACGGCAACCGGGCGAACAGCGTCCCGACCACCGGCCTGTACCAGGCGACGGTGAACCTCACCGGCCGCTCGGTCGACGCCTACGGCGGGACCGCGCAGCACGTCACGGGCGTCTCCGGCGCCGCGAACCACGGCGACTCCGGCGGTGCGCTCGTCGTCGGCGGCAAGGTCGTCGCCGTCTGCTCGACCGGCGACTCCGCCGACCCGGGAGCCGACACGCACGCCGGCTCGAACTACGCCGTGCTCGCGCAGAGCGCGAGCTGGATCCGGAGCACCGCCGGCATCTGACGCACCACCCACCGGGCGGGAGGCGCGCGGCACCGCCGCCACGCGCCTCCTGACCGCACCACCCACCCGACGGGAGGCGCGCGGCACTGCCGCCACGCGCCTCCCGTCCGTCTGCGGTCACCGCGGCCGTCCGTGCGCCGCCGGTTACGCTGTCCCCGTGTCAGAGCCGCGCCGCAGTCCCGGGAACCAGACTTCACTGCGTGAAGCCAACCGGGGCCGGGTCGTCGCCGCCGTCAAGCGGCACGGCGGACTGACCCAGGTCGAGCTCGCCGGCGTGACCGGCCTGTCCCCGGCGACGGTGTCGAACATCGTCAAGGAACTCGTCGCCACCGGCGCCCTGCACGCCACGCCGAGCACGTCCAGCGGCCGGCGGGCCCTGCGCGTGACGCTGCCGCACGGCCTCGGTCTGGTCGCCGGCGTGCACGTCTCGCCCCGGCACCTCCGCGTCGCGCTCTCCGACCTGAACGCGACCGTGCTCGCCGAGCGGCACATGCCCCTGGCCCGTGACCACCGCGCCGATGCCGAGCTCGACAAGACCGCGCTGCTCGTGATGGACATGGTCGAGTCGATCGAGTCGTCGATGTCCGAGGTGCTGGCCGTCGGGTTGGCCGTGGCGGCACCGATCGACCGGCGGACCGGCATGACCGCCCGGGGCGGGATCCTGCGCGGCTGGGACGGCGTGCCGCTCGGGGCCTCGCTCTCGCGGCGACTCGACAAGCCCGTGCAGGTGGACAACTCGGCGAACCTGGCGGCCCTCGCCGAACACCGCAGCGGCGCGGCCCGCGGGCGCAGCACGGTCGTGACGCTCGACGTCGGGAACGGCATCGGCGCCGGGCTCGTGCTCGACGGCCGGCTGTTCCGGGGGCACCACGGCGTCGCCGGCGAGTTCGGGCACACCCCGGTCGCGCCGCACGGTCCCGTGTGCCGGTGCGGGAACCGCGGTTGCCTCGAGGCGGTCGCGGGCGGCCCCGCTGTGCTGGCCGGCATCCGCGACGAGGTCGGCACGCTGAAGCTCGCGGACCTGGTGCTCCGGGCGATGGCGGGCGACGACGCCTGCATCCGGGCGATCGCCGACGCCGGACGCACGATCGGCAGCGCGGCGGTCGGCCTGTGCAACCTGCTCGACCCCGAGCGCGTCGTCGTCACCGGCGAGTTCGCGCGTGCGGGCGAACTGCTGCTCGGGCCGATGCGGCACGCCCTGGAGTCATCACTCATCGTCGACGTGGACGGCACACCGGACGTGGTGCAGGGCCAGCTCGGGGAGCGGGCCGCCGTCACCGGTGCACTCGCGCTGGCGATCGAGTCGGTGGACGTGACCCAGGGCCGCTGACGCGGCACGCTGGTCGGACAACGCGACGTAGATAACGATTCCGACGTCGGCCGCGCACCGCTTGTGTTCAAGTCTTGCAGCCAAGGTCCTCCGCTGCCACACTCAGCACACCGCCACCGTGGGCGGTCCACCCGTTGGAGGACGTTTCAATGAAGAAATCCACCACACGCGCCATGCTGGGCGTCGGCGCCCTGCTGCTCGCGATCACCACACTCGCCGGCTGCTCCAACGGAGCGGACGCGAACAACGGATCCGGAGGAGGCGGCGGGGACGCCTCGAAGGCCAAGATCGGCCTGCTCCTGCCCGACTCCGTCACCGCCCGCTACGCCAGCGCCGACCGCCCGCTCTTCACCGCCGAGGTCAAGAAGCAGTGCCCGGACTGCTCGGTCGTCTACGCGAACGCCGACGGCGACGCGTCGAAGCAGCTCCAGCAGGCCCAGTCGATGCTCACCCAGGGCGTCAAGGTCCTCGTGCTCGACCCGTTCGACGGCGAGGCAGCCGCCTCGATCGTGCAGCAGGCCAAGGCCAAGAAGGTGCCGGTCATCTCCTACGACCGCCTCATCAACAGCCCCGACCTGAGCTACTACATCTCGTTCGACAACGAGAAGGTGGGCGAACTCCAGGGCCAGGCACTCGTCGACGCGCTCAAGCAGAAGGGCGTGCCTTCCGGCTCGGGGATCATCATGGTCAACGGCTCCCCGACCGACAACAACGCCTCGCAGTTCAAGAAGGGCGCGCACTCGGTCATCGACAGCAGCGGCTACAAGGTGCTCGCCGAGTACGACACCCCCGGTTGGGACCCCGCCAAGGCACAGGACTGGGCCGCCGGGCAGATCAGCAAGCTCGGCACGGACAAGATCACCGGCGTCTACGCGGCCAACGACGACACCGGTGGCGGTGTCATCGCGGCGCTCAAGGCGGCGGGTGCCAAGACGCTGCCGCCGGTCACCGGTCAGGACGCCAGCCTCGCCGGCATCCAGCGCATCCTCGCGGGTGAGCAGTACATGACGGTCTACAAGGCGTTCAAGCCCGAGGCGTCCAAGGCCGCAGACCTCGCGATCCAGTTCGCCAAGGGCGAGGACCCGAAGGGCGAGACGACCGTGAAGACCGCGGGCGGCGCCACCGTCCAGTCGAGCCTGCTCGAGCCCGTCGCGGTCACGACGAAGAACGTGCAGGACACCGTGGTGAAGGACGGCCTGTACAAGGTCGACCAGATCTGCACGTCGCAGTACGCCTCGGCCTGCACCGCCGCCGGCATCCAGTAGTCCCACCGCGGCTCCGGGGCACCGCCGCCGGACCCGCACCGACGGGTCCGGGGCGCTCCGGACCCGTCACGACCCCACCGCCCGCCCGGTCCCTCCTCGGACCGGGCGGGCCCCACCTCGGAGAGGACGCCCCCGTGAGCAACGAGGCCCCCGCACCACACCCCTCCGCCGAGCCGGTGATGTCCCTCCGCGGCATCACGAAGCGGTTCGGCGCCGTCCAGGCCCTGAGCGACATCGACTTCGACGTGTACCCGGGCGAGGTGGTCGCGATCGTCGGCGACAACGGCGCCGGCAAGTCGACGTTCGTGAAGATCCTCGCCGGGGTCTACACGCCCGACGGCGGCACCATCACCTTCGGCGGCGACGAGGTCACCGTCCCGAACCCCGCCGCCGCGCAGGACCTCGGCATCGCGACCGTCTTCCAGGATCTCGCCCTCGCCGACAACCTCGACGTCGTGTCGAACCTGTTCCTCGGCCGTGAGATCGTGCACCCGTTCCTCGACGAGGAGGAGATGGAACGCCGCTCGTGGGAGCTCCTGCAGCAGCTCGCCGCCCGCATCCCCTCGGTCCGGATCCCGATCGCGTCGCTGTCCGGCGGCCAGCGCCAGACCGTCGCGATCGCCCGCTCGCTGATCGGGGACCCGCGGGTCGTGATCCTCGACGAGCCGACCGCCGCGCTCGGCGTCGCGCAGACCGCCGAGGTCCTGAACCTCGTCGAGCGCCTCCGTGAGCGTGGCCTCGGGGTGATCCTCATCAGCCACAACCTCGCGGACGTGCAGGCCGTGGCCGACCGGGTCGCGGTGCTGCGACTCGGCCGGAACAACGGCACCTTCCGCATCGACGACGTCTCCTACGAGGAGATCATCGCCGCGATCACCGGCGCCACCGACAACGCCGTCACACGCCGTGCGGCCGCCCGGACCGAGCAGGAGACGACAGCATGAGCAAGACCGACGAGACCCTCACCGCGGCCACCCCGACGGCGTCGGCGGCGGACCTGCAGGACGAGCGGCTCCTCCGCGACCAGGGTCTGGGCGGCGCCGCGAAGGCATTCGTCCGCCGGGTCCGCGGCGGCGACATCGGCTCGCTGCCGGTGGTCGTCGGCCTCATCGTCATCTGGGCGGTGTTCCAGGCCCTCTCCCCCGACTTCCTGTCGCCCGGCAACCTCGTCAACCTCGCGCTGCAGTGCGCCGCGGTCGGCACCATCGCGATCGGCATCGTCCTGGTCCTGCTCCTCGGCGAGATCGACCTCTCCGTCGGCAGCGTCAGCGGCCTGGCCGCGGCGATCCTCGGGCAGGGGCTCACGACCCTCGGCTGGCCGCTCTGGCTCGTCCTCGTCGTCGCCCTCGCGGTCGGTGCGGCCGCCGGTCTGCTCTACGGACTGCTCTTCACCCGGTTCGGGGTCCCGAGCTTCGTGATCACCCTCGCGGGCCTGCTCGGCTTCCTCGGCCTGCAGCTGCTCATCCTCGGGCCGAACGGGTCGATCAACCTGCCGTACACCGACCCGATCGTGCAGTTCGCCTCGGCGTCGTACCTGCCGCCGTGGCTCGCGTACCTGCTCGCCGCGATCGCCGCCGGCGGACTGTTCGTCACCGAGGTCCGCCGTGCCGCCCGCCGCCGGAAGGCCGGGCTCTCCACGGGCGCGATGTCCCTGACGATCACGAAGTCGGTCCTGTTGTTCGTCGGGCTCGCGGTGATGGTCTGGTACCTGTCCCGCGACTTCGGCACCGGCACGTCGTTCGTGTTCTTCGTCGTCCTCGTCGTGCTGATGAACTTCCTGCTCAAGCGCACCCGCTGGGGCCGGTCGGTCTACGCGGTCGGTGGCAACGTCGAAGCCGCCCGACGCTCCGGCATCCGGGTGAACCGCATCTACATCTCGGTGTTCGTGCTGACCTCGTTGTTCGCCACCGTCGGCGGCATCCTGGCGGCTGCGCGGCTGAACTCCGCCAGCCTCTCCTCGGGTGCCGGCGACACGAACCTCAACGCGATCGCCGCCGCGGTGATCGGCGGGACGAGCCTGTTCGGCGGCCGGGGCAGCGCGTGGTCGGCGCTGCTCGGCATCATCGTCATCCAGTCGATCTCGAACGGCCTGACCCTGCTCAGCCTCGACTCGTCGATCCGCTACATGATCACCGGCGCGGTCCTGCTGCTCGCGGTCATCATCGACTCGTTGTCGCGGCGCAGCCGCGCCAGCCACGGCGCGGCCTGAACGGCTGACCCGCCGACGGACGGGAGGCGCGTGGCGGGCCCGCCACGCGCCTCCCGTCCGTCGCCTGGTAAGCAGGAGGAATGACCGACGTCTCGACGCCCGCGCCCGGAACCAGAGCACTCGTCCTCGGGGGCGGTGGAGTCGCCGGCATCGCCTGGGAACTCGGCGTCCTGACGGCGCTGCAGGACGCGGGGGCCGATCTCGACGCCGCGGACCTCGTGGTCGGCACGAGCGCCGGCAGCGTCGTCGGCTCGTTCGTCCGGGCGCACGCGCTGCAGCAGGCGTACGACCAGCAGCACGCTCCCGTGCCGACCACCTACGAGGAGCCCGTCCCGATCGGCGGCGACGACTTCCAGCAGCGCATCGGCGCCGTCCTCGAGGGCGCGACCTCGGAGCAGGACGCCCGCGCCCGCCTCGGCCTGCTCGCGCAGCAGGTCACCGGCGGCCAGACCGACGACGAGCGCGTCGCGACGTTCGGCGAGACGCTGCCGTCCACCGAGTGGCCCGCGAAGCCGCTCGCGCTCACCACGATCGACGCGACCGACGGCACGTTCCGGGTCCTCACCGCGGCGGACGGCGTCCCGCTGGCCCGGGCCACCGCGGCGAGCTGCTCGGTGCCGCTGGTGTGGTCGCCGGTCGGCATCGAAGGACGCCCGCACTACGACGGCGGGCTGCGCTCCGCCACGAACGCCGACGTCGCCGCCGGGTACGAGCGGGTGCTCGTCGTGGCGTGCGGTCCCGAGGGGCCGTCGCCGCTCGGGCCGTGGCTCGACATCGCGGTCGAGGGGCTGCGCGCGGGCGGGAGCTCGGTCGAGGTCGTCGTCGCGGACAGCGCCTCGCAGCAGGCCTTCGGCGCGAACTCGCTGTCGTTGTCGACGCAGGCTCCGTCCGCCGATGCCGGTCGGCGGCAGGGTGCCGCGGTCGCCGAGGCCGTCGCCGCGTTCTGGGCGTAGGCGCACGAGCCCGGCAGACGCCGTCACGCAGACGTGCGCGGTCGCTAGACGAACGCGGCCTGACCCGTGATCGCCCGCCCGACGATGAGCGTGTTCACCTCGCGCGTGCCCTCGTACGAGTAGATCGCCTCGGCGTCCGCGAAGAACCGCGCCACACCCTTCTCGAGCACGATCCCGTTGCCGCCCTGCACCTCGCGGCACCAGCCCACGGTCTCACGCATCCGAGCGGTCGCGAACGCCTTCGCCATCGCGGAGTGCTCGTCGCGCCCCGTGCCGGCGTCCTGCATCGCCGACGCCTGCGTGCACAGCGCGATCGAGGCGGTGATGTTGGCGAGCGACCTCACGAGGAGGTCCTGCACCATCTGGTGCGCCGCGATCGGCTTGCCGAACTGGATGCGGGTGCGGGCGTAGTCGAGCGCCGCCTCGTACGCACCCACCGCGATGCCGATCGCCTGCCACGCGACCTCGGTCCGGGTGAGACGGAGCACCTCGGCGGTCGCGCGGAACGAGTCGGCACGCTGGAGCCGACGCGCCTCCGGGACGCGGACACCGTCGAGGACGATGTCGGCGTTCTGCACGCCGCGGAGCGCGATCTTGTCCTCGATCTTCGTGGCGGTGAAGCCCGGGGTGTCGGTGGTGACGAGGAAGCCCTTCACCTGCTCGTCCGCGACGTCCTTCGCCCAGATGACGACGACGTCCGCGAAGGTGGCGTTGCCGATCCAGCGCTTCGCACCGTCGAGCACCCACTCGTCGCCCTCACGCCGAGCGGTGGTGCGGAGCCCGCGGGCCGAGTCACTGCCGGACAGCGGCTCGGTGAGACCGAACGCGCCGATCAGCTCGCCGCTCGCCATCCGCGGGAGCCACTCCTGCTGCTGCTCGTCGCTGCCCGCGACGAAGATCGAGTTCATCGCGAGACCGGACTGCACCCCGATGAACGTCGCCACGCTGGCGTCGACGCGCCCGAGCTCGAGCGCCGCCCACCCGCGGTACACGGCCGAGTTCTCGAACTGCCGCACGAGCGGGATGCCCGGCCCGTACATGCCGAGCTCGCTCAGCGGCGCGACGACCTGCCGTGGGAACTCGGCACGCGCCCAGAACTCGTCGGCGATGGGCGCGACCTCGCGCTTGAGGTACTCCCGGAGCCGCCCGAGCGAGGCCCGCTCCTGGTCGGTCAGCTGCGACTGGAAGCCGTAGAAGTCCGATTCGAGGAGGGTGGGTGCAGGAGACGTCGTTGCCATGTGATTACGATGCATCAATCTCGAAAACGTTGCAAGGGAGGCACGCATCTACACATCGGACTCTGCGCTGCGCGCCTTCCGGGAGGCGCGGCACACCTTCATCGCCGGCTCACGCATCGACATGGGCGCCTTGGCGTCGTCGCTCGGCGTGGACCGCACGTCGCTGTTCCGGTGGGTGGGCAACCGCGACCGACTGCTGTCCGAGATCCTCTGGTCGCTCGCCGTCCCCACCCTCGACGCGGCTGCCGCCGCGGCCGCCCCCTCCGGGGCCGCGCGCCTGGTCGACGTGCTCGACCGCTTCACGGCGGACCTGATCGAGGCGCCCTACTTCCGGGTCTTCCTCACCCGCGAACCCGCCCGTGCGCTCCGCCTGCTCACCACCTCGGAGAGCGACGTGCAGAGCCGGTTCGTGGCCCGCGTCACCGAGCTCGTCGCCGAGACGGTGGACCCGGCACCGCTCTCCGGTGAGGAGCTGGCCCGACTGCTCGTCCGCATCTCGGAGTCCTTCACGTACGCCGACCTGATCTCGGGCGAGACCCCCGCACCCGACCGGGCACGAGCCACGTTCGAGTACGTGCTCCGCCCCACCACCGCGGCACCGGACCGCTGATCCCACAAGGAGACCCATGCACCTCGCCGACTTCCCGTTCCACCGTGACTACCCCACCCGGTGGAACGACAACGACATGTTCGGCCACGTCAACAACACGATCTACTACAGCGCGATGGACAACGCCTCGACCTACTGGTTCCGGGAGCAGGCGGGGCTCGACCCGTTCGCGTCGGAGTGGATCGCGGTGCTGGTGTCGTCGAGCTGCCACTTCGTCGAGTCGGCGGTGTGGCCCGACGTGATCCAGGTCGGCATGCGGTCGAAGCGCCTCGGGAACACGAGCCTGTCGTGGGAGTTCGGCCTGTTCCGGCAGTCCGACGGTGCGCTGCTCGCGACGGGTGAGTTCGTGCACGTGATCATCGACCGTGAGGGCGCACGGCGTCCGGTCCCCCTGCCGGACACCCTGCGCGCACTCGTCGCGTCGACGATGGCGGTCGATCCGGCCTGACCCGGTTCAGCCCTTCACTGCGGCGAGCTCGAGGTTGATGTCGTCCGGGTCCTGCACGGACAGGATCACCATCTCGCCGATGTCGGTGACGTCGCCGTGCTCGACCCCGGCAGCGTCGAGCCGTGATGCCGCTGCGTGCAACTCGGCGACCGATCCCACGAGGAAGCTGACGTGGTCGAGGCCGACCGTGTCGGGATCGAAGCGCTGCCCGCTCGGGGCGACCGGACGGAGGCCGAAGAGCTGCTCGCCGACCGGGAAGATGCAGCCGCCGTACAGCCGCTCACGGTCCTGGTCGATGCCGGGCTCGTCGGCGTGCTCGCTGAAGTCCATCGCCGGCGCGGTGCCGAGGAGCATCTCGTAGAAGGCCTTGCTGCGGTGGACGTCGGTGACGGTGACCCGCACGTGGGCGAGGCCGAGGGGCTGGGCGATCTGGTCGGTCATGCCACCGACCCAACGCCGTGCGACTGGACGGCAGCGGAGGCCGTGCGGCTACCGGCCAGCGCGTCCCCAACGAGTCTCCAGCCGACGTCACTGCCACGTCGGTCAGCTGATGCCGTTCTCCTCGAGTAGCTGCTGCGGCAGCCCGTGACCCTGACAGCGGTCGCGTCGGCGCACCCCTCGGAGGACCTGACGGACGTGGTCTCCGCACCCGGTCCAGGTGGACTTGCCGCACACGAGGCACTGCGCCGACTCACACATGCACCTCTCCTACCGGGTCCGTTGGCCGTCTGACCGGCCGATCCCCGACACACGTCGTGAATCGGCCAGTCGGGCCAGATCAACGCGTCGGTGAGGTCGTTCGGCGTCCCGAAGCAGTCATAGCGCGCTCCGGATGACGACAGCGGCAATGACCCATCCGAGCACCAGGGCCAGGACAGTCGTCAGGAGAAGCGGTCGAGGTGACCGACCTCTGTGCCTCGCCGTCGTCACCGTCTGGATGACAACGGCCACAAGGGCGGCGAGAAGGACCGCCCAAACTGCCCACCAGATGCCGCCGTACGCCAGGGCGAGCGCGAGCCACCCTCCCTGCGCCGGGAGAAGCAGGGCAGCACCGACGCGGTCCGCAGCGCTGACTCGTCGCTCCGCCGGCTGATCCGGACTCGTGCCTCGATCCACTTGCCCAAGGTATTCAGGTGGGTCACCCCCAGGTTCCCGACAACCCGCGGCGGGACCGGCTGCAGCCGCGCGTCGGCCTAGATCAGGCCGTCGGTGAGGTGGTTCGGCGTCCCGAAGCGGTGCGCCGTGATCGACACGGCCTGCTCGCGGAGGAACGGCAGCAGTTCGAGTCGGCCGGCCTCGGTCACCGGCTCCGAGTAGACGGCGACGTCGGGGCGTCCGCCGATCGCGGAGTACAGCGCCGAGGCGTCCCCGCCGATCAGTCGGACCCGGGTGGAGGGCCCGGCGGCGACCCGGGCCGCGAAGGACTCGTCGGACTGGGACTGCGCGACGGACCGGACGACCGGCAGCGCACGGATCGCGGCGCCGACCGCGTCCGGCAGCGCGACGGGCGACGACACGTCGACCGTGGTGCCGGTACGGACGGCCGCTGCGACGACGCGCACGAGGTCGTCGACGGCGTCGGTGTCCGACAGGCGGACGTGGACGCTCGGGAACGGCAGGTACCGCGCGATGTTCCGCTCGGCCGACAGCGCGGACACGTCGGTCGCCGTGCCGTAGAGCGTGCGCCAGGCCTGCTCGTCGGACGCGAGCGCCCGGTCGAGCGACTCGGACGTGACGCCCGTCGCGCGGACGAAGGAGCTGACCGGCGCGGACACCGGCAGGTCGGCCGAGGCCGTCGCGGGCGACCACGAGCCGAGGCCGAGCAGGTAGTTCAGCCCGCCGGCCTTCGTGCCCGCACCGACCGCCGACTTCTTCCAGCCGCCGAACGGCTGCCGACGGACGATCGCCCCCGTGATGCCCCGGTTCACGTAGAGGTTGCCCGCCTCGATGCGGTCGAGCCACGTGCCGATCTCACTCGCGGCGAGGGAGTGCAGGCCGGAGGTGAGGCCGTAGTCCACCTCGTTCACGATGTCGATCGCCTCGTCGAGGGTGCGCGCGGTCATGATGCCGAGGATCGGACCGAAGTACTCGGTGCGGTGGAACGCCGAGCCGCGTCGGACACCGTCACGGATGCCCGGGCTCCAGAGCTTGCCGGACTCGTCGAGCTTGCGGGGCTGGACGGCCCACGACTCCCCCGCGCCGAGCGTCGTGAGGCCGTCGAGGAGCTTGCCGGCGGCGGGCTCGATGACCGGGCCCATCTGCGTCGTCGGATCGCTCGGGTACCCGACCGTGAGCGAGGACACCGCGTCGACGAGCTGCGAGCGGAAGCGCCGCGACGTCGCGACCGAGCCGACGAGGACCACGAGCGACGCGGCGGAGCACTTCTGCCCGGCGTGCCCGAACGCGGAGGCCACGACGTCCTTCACGGCGAGGTCGAGGTCGGCCGAGGGCGTGACGATGATCGCGTTCTTGCCCGAGGTCTCGGCGAGCAGCGGCAGGTCGGGCCGGAACGAGCGGAAGAGCTCGGCGGTCTCGTACGCGCCGGTGAGGATCACGCGGTCGACGAGCGGCGACGCGACGAGCTGCTGCCCGAGCTCGTCCTCGGGCACCTGCACGAAGGCGAGGACGTCCGCCGGGGCGCCGTGCGCGTCGAGGGCGGTCTCGATCACCGACGCGAGGACGGCACCGGAGCGCTCGGCGGGCGGCGCGGGCTTGAGCACCACGGCGGACCCGGCGGCGAGCGCGGCGAGGGTCGAGCCGGCCGGGATCGCGACCGGGAAGTTCCACGGCGGAGCGACGAGGGTCAGCGCCGCGGGCGTGAAGGACGCACCGTCGACGGTGTCGAGCGAGGCGGCGAGCTCGCCGTAGAAGTGCGCGAAGTCGATCGCCTCGGACACCTCGGGGTCGGCCTGGTCGATGGTCTTGCCGGTCTCGGACGCCATGACCTCGATCAGGGCTGCACGGTTCGCCTCGAGCGCGTCGCCGACGGCGTGCAGCACCGCGCCGCGGGCGGCACCGCTCCACTGCCCCCACTCGGCACCAGCGGTCCGGACGCGACCGAGGACGGTGTCGAGCTGCGTGGCGGAGGTGAGCCGCGCCTCCTGGACGGCGGCGGTGCCGAGCGTGGAGGACGCGACCCGCGCCGTGATGGCGGCGCCCCAGGCGCGGACGGCCTCGACCGACGGGTCGCTGTCCGGTGTGTTCTCGAAGTGCCCGACGCGCGGACGCTCGACGGCCGCGTAGCGGTCGGCGACGCGGTGCGAGGCCGGCGCGTCGAGGCCGCCGGGCAGCGCCAGCGGGGCGAGCGAGTCGCGGAAGCGCGATTCCTCGCGGGCGAAGAGCTCGGGCGAGGACGCCAGCGAGAAGACCGCCGACATGAAGTTCTCCTGCGACGCGCCCTCTTCGAGTCGGCGGATCAGGTAGGCGATCGCGACGTCGAACTCGCCGGGGTGGACGACCGGCGTGTAGAGCAGCAGGGAACCCACGGTGCGACGCACGGCCTCGGCCTGCCCCTGCGCCATGCCGAGGAGCATCTCGAACTCGATGCCGTCTCGGACCCCGCGCTGCCCGGCAAGCAACCAGGCGTGCGCGACGTCGAAGAGGTTGTGCCCGGCGACACCGATCCGGACGTTCTCGACCCGCTCCGGAGTGAGCGCCCAGTCGAGGACGCGCTTGTAGTTCGTGTCGGAGTCCTGCTTGGTGTGCCAGGTGGCGAGCGGCCAGCCGTGCAGCGAGGCCTCGACCTGCTCCATCGGCAGGTTCGCGCCCTTGACCAGGCGCACCTTGATGCCGGCGCCGCCGCGGGCACGTCGAGCGGCGGACCACTCCTGCAGCTGCTCCATCGCGGCGAGCGCGTCGGGCAGGTACGCCTGGAGCACGATGCCGGCCTCGAGCTGGAGGAACTCGGGCTCGTCGAGGAGCTTCGTGAAGACCGCGATGGTCAGGTCGAGGTCCTTGTACTCCTCCATGTCGAGGTTGATGAACTTCGACGGGCTGGCCGCGGCGGCGCGACGGAAGAGCGGACGGAGCTTGTCGATGATGTCGGTGACCGCGTGGTCGAACGCCCACGGCGAGTGCGGGTGGACGGTCGACGAGACCTTGATCGACACGTAGTCCACGTCGTCGCGCGCGAGCAGGGCGTGCGTGCCGTCGAGGCGACGGGAGGCCTCGCGCTCGCCGAGCACGGCCTCGCCGAGCAGGTTCACGTTGAGGCGGACGCCGTCGCGCTTGATCTTCGCGATCGCCGGGCCGAGCTTGGCGTCGGTCGCGTCGACGATGAGGTGGCCGACCATGTCGCGCAGCACCCGTCGCGCGACGGGCACGACGACCTTCGGCAGGACCGGGGCCATGCCACCGCCGAGGCGCACGAGGCCGCGCAGCGCGGCGGGCAGGAACCCGGGGGCGTCGGGGGCGATCTGCCGGAGGGTGCGAGCGGCGACCCCGAGGTCCTCCGGACGGACGACACCGTCGACGAACCCGACCGCGAAGGCGAGGCCCTTCGGGTCGGCGAGGACCCCGGCGAGCTGCTTCGCGGAGCCGTCCACCGGGTAGGTCTCCGCCTCGGCCAGCCACTGGCGCACGAGCGCGACGGACTGGTCCGCGAGGTCGTCCGGACGGGGCGCCGTGGCGTCGGTGACAGGGTGCTCGTGCAGGTCGGTCATGGCCTCAGTGTGGATCCTGCGGAACGTGTAGCGGAAGCGACTCTTCCTGATGCATTCCGTTCAGTTCCACTATCGTTTCTGCATGCTCGACGTCCGCCGCCTGGTCCTGCTCCGCGAGCTGTCGATCCGGGGCACCGTGGCCGCCGTCGCCGAGGCGATGAACTTCACGCCGTCGGCTGTCTCGCAGCAGCTCGCGGTGCTCGAGCGGGAGGCCGGTGTGCCGCTCCTCCGCCGTGCCGGACGGCGGCTGCAACTCACCCCGCAGGCCGAGGTGCTCGTGCAGGCGGCCGGGCACGTCCTCGACGTGCTCGACACCGCCCAGGCCCAGGTGAAGTCGACCCTCCCGACCGTGCAGGGACGCGTCCGGGTGGCGGTGTTCCAGTCGGCGGCGCTCGCGCTCATGCCGAACGCACTGCACGAGATGGCGGTGACGCACCCGGACGTCCGGATCGAGATGGTCCAGCGCGAGCCCGAGACCGCCCTGCACGAGACCTGGGCCCGCGAGTTCGACATGGTCATCGCCGAGCAGTACCCGGCGCACGCCGCACCGCACCTCTCCGGTCTCGAACGCGCCGACCTCACCGCGGACGAGGTCCGGCTCGCGCTGCCCCCGGTCGAGACCGCCCTGGCACCGGTGTCGTCGATCGCGGACGCCGAGGCGCTGCCGTGGGTGATGGAGCCGCGTGGCACCGCCTCGCGGCACTTCGCCGAGCAGATGTGCCGGCAGTGGGGCTTCGAGCCCGACGTCCGGTACGAGACCGCCGACCTGCAGACGCAGATCCGGCTCGTCGAGTCCGGGAACGCCGTCAGCCTCATGCCCGACCTGATGTGGACGGGCCGGACCACGACCTGCCGGCTGGTGGACCTGCCGGGTCGGCCACGCCGCACGATCTTCACCGTGGTCCGGACGGCGGCCGCGTCCTCCCCCGCGGTGCGGACGCTCCGCGCGGCACTCGAGCGCGCCGCTGCGGCGGTCGCCTGACACCGTGACCGATCCGTGACCCGACGACCGTCAGGACCGGGTCCGCTCGGGACAACTCCGGGGTGAGGGCACATCGGGTGCCCGACGATCCGAGGGGGATCCCATGAAGCAGTCCTGCACGTACTCGCTCCGCCGTCACGCCGCCGTGGGGGCGGTCGTCGCGATCGTCGCGGCCTCGTCGGCGTTCGGCATCGGTGCCACCGCCGCCTCCGCCGCGACGACGGACGCCGGCGCGACGAGCACCACGACGAGCGGCACGAGCAACCCCGGCGCGACGAGCGGCACGAGCGCGACGGACACCACGACCGCTCCCACCACGGGGTCCACGGCCGGGGCCGCCGACACGAGCGCCGACGGCAGCGGGTCCGCCGGAGGCGCCACGGACGCCGACACCGCGACGGGCCCCAGCACCGGCACCACCCCCGGCCCCGGCAGCACGGGCAACACCGGCAACACGAGCACCGGCACCGCCCCCGGCACCGGCAGCACGGACACCGGCAGCACCGGCGCCGGCACCGCGACCACCGACACCACCGCCCCGGGCACCGACGCGCAGCCGACCGCGGCCACCGGCGTCGCGTGGTCCACCCCGTCCTCCGCCGACGCCCCGATCGTCCTCACCGCGACCGCCGGCAAGCCGTTCTCCCACACCTTCACCGCCGAGGGCGGCGACGCTCCCCTCACCTACCGCTTCACCCCGAGCGACAAGTTCTCGGAGTGGGAGTGGGACGAGCGCACCGGCGTCCTGAGCGGAACCCCGCTGAGCACCCTCGCCTCGTCCATCCGCCTGACGGTGACCGCGACGGACGGCCAGCAGCAGGCCGTCCAGTACGTGCAGCTCGTCGTCGAACCCGGCGCACCGGTGGGCGTCACCTACAGTGTCGGCTCCGACGCAGCCGTGTCGAGCTGGCAGGTGAACACCGACGGCACCGTCCGCCAGTACGACGCCGGCGACTCACACCTCGTCCCGTCGATCCCGGCGGTGGCCGGCGCGACGTACACGTTCGCGGGCCTCGCGGTCGACGCCTGGGGCAACCCGACGACCCCCAGCAACCAGACCACGCCGCCGACCGGCGACGAGTACCCGCGCTCCACCGTGACGAGCACGAACGCCGCCGACACCGCGACGTGGGACCCGGCGGGCGCCTCGAACCGGGTGGTCTTCACCGGTGCCGGCACGAGGACCGTCACGGTCTCCGAGGGCGGTGTCTCGACCTCGGTCACCATCGTCGTCACCGACGAGCCGTTCGGGTTCACGGAGCAGTCGAGCGTCGACCGTCCCCTGACGGTCGACGCGACCGCCGGCGAGGGGTTCAGCCACACCTTCGCCACGGTCGGCGCTCCCGACCCCGCTGGCGTCCGCTACACGCTGCGCGACGAAGACGGCGGCGCGATCGACGCCGAGGACCTCGACTGGAACGACATGACGATCGCCATCGACCCGGTGACCGGTGTCCTGACCGGCAGCTCCACCCGCGCGGACTGGTTCGACTTCCAGGTGGTCGCGACGAGTGGCGGACAGGAGACGGTGATCCCGGCCCGGATCGACACGGCCGCCGCCGCGATGGCCGGCTTCCAGGCGGCCGTCCTCTCGGACGTGGAGACCGTTGCGGGCGGCGAGAGCTGGGGCATCGTCGACGGCGCGATCACGCACTGGGAGGACGGGCAGGAGGAACGGGTCGACTCGATCAGCGTCCGGCAGGGCTCGACCTGGATGCTCCGCGCGGTCCCGGTCGACGCCTTCGGCAACGCCGTCGGGACGCACGACGACCTGTCGATCACGAGCGACGTCGCGAGCGACCGGATCACGTACGACCCCGAGGCCGCGGCGACGTGGATCACCTTCCCGCACGCCTCCCCGCACGTGGTCACCGTCGCGTACCAGGGCGAGTCGCTGACGATCCCGTTCGACGTCGCCCCGACCGCCACGACGGCGGGCTCGACGACGACCACGGGCTCCGGCCACCTCGCCTACACGGGCGCCGACGAGACCGGCCCGCTCGCCTGGGCACTCGGCCTCCTGGCCGCCGGTGGCGGCCTGCTGGTCCACCGGATCCGCCGCCGTCGCGCCTGACGCGACCACGCGTCGGACGGGAGGCACGGTGCCAGCCGGCACCGCGCCTCCCGTCCGACGGCCGTCACCACCACTGCTGTGAGAAACCCCAGGTCAGGAGCCTGTGGAGACTCGCATCGCGCCGTGACCGAACCGCAACCGGCCCACCGGTGCACGGGGCGTCCGCGGTCCTACGGTCATCTGTGACGGGGACGGAACGCCGCCCCCACGACCAGAATCCACTGGGGGATCCATGCGTACGAACAACTCTCCGGCGCGCCACCGCGCCGTCGTCATCGGTGTCGCCGTCGCCACCGTCGCGGCAGCCTCGATCGGCGTCGGGGCGGTCGCCGCCTCCGCCCACGCCTCCGACCCGCACGCGGTCGCCGAGCGGCACGCGGCGGTCGCCCCGGCGACGACGCCGGTCACGACGTCGCCGACGTCGACGGCCCGCACCGTGACGGCGACCCGCCAGCCGACCGGTCGCACGGCGACGGCGCACCCGACGCCTGCGCACACGGCGCCGCTCGCCTTCACGGAGCCGTCGTCGGCGACGCGGCCGATCCTGCTGACCGCACGGTCGGGAGTGGCCTTCGCGCACCGGTTCCGCACGGACGCCACGGGCACGGTGGCCTTCGCGATGGACGAGGGGCCCGGTCTGACGAACGACTCGCCGCGGGCGTCCGACCACTTCGTCGTGACGAGCGACAGCGGCGTGCTCAGCGGGACCGGCACCGAGGCCGGGACGTGGGACTTCTCCGTCGTCGCGCTGTCCGGCGGCTCCGAGGCGCGCGCGTACGTCCGCCTCACGGTGCTGCCCGGTGCGCCCGTCGGCGTCCGGACGTTCGTGACGCCCGTCGGCACGACCTCGCCGACGTGGGAGGTCCTGCCGGACGGTGTCGTGCAGGAACGCGCGTCGCTGACGGCACCCGCCCGGACCGTCACCTCCGTCGCTGTCACCGCGGGTGAGCGGCTCAGCGTCAGCGGCGTCGGGGTCGACGCCGCGGGCAACGTGCTCCGCGCGCCGGACGCCGGCGGTGCTGCCGCGACGGTGACGGATTCGGTCCGTGCCGACCGGATCGTCGCCGGGGCGCAGGACTCCACGGTCGTCGCGATCTCGTCGGCGGCGTCGCACCGCCTGACGGTCGCGCAGGAGGGCGGCCGCACCGCGTTCACCGTGACGGTGCGCTGAGCCGAGTCCGCTCCGGGAGCACCGGGCCAGCACCGGGAGTGCGAGCGCCGTCGACCGGCCCCCTCGAGGGTCCCGGTCGGCGGCGTTCCGCACGCCGACCCCCAACGATGGTCACATTTCGGTTTCCGAACCCCGGATCGCGCGCGTCTATCAGTACGATCCGAGCATGCCGGGGATTCTCGGCAGATTCTTTGGTCCGGCACCCGACCGGACTCGAACCCTGGGGGAACACGTGCGCCGCAGCACTTCCACCGTCCGACGCGCCTGCGCCGTCGGCACGACCGCCGCCCTCGTCGTCCTGACGACCGGCCTCGGCATCGTCACCGCGACCGCCGCCCACGCCGACACCGGCGACACGACCACGCAGACACCCGCTGCCGGCACCGGCACGACCGACCCGAACGCGGGCTCGACGTCCGGCTCGGGCACGAGCACCGGCACGACCGACCCGAACGCCGGGGCCACGTCCGGCTCGGGCACGACCACCGGCACCGACGCCGGCACGGACCCCACCGCTCCGGGCACCGGTACGGACGCCGGCACCGGCTCCGGCTCCGGCTCCGGCACGGGTACCGACGGCACCACGCCGGACAGCACCGGCGGGGCCGGCGCGAGCTCGGGCACCACCACGCCGGGCAGCACCGGCACGGGCACCACCACCACGCCGGCCCCGACCACGGTCACCCCGAAGGCCGCCGACCCCGCCGCAGCCGCGCCGACCGCGACCATCTCCGGTACGACCAAGGTGGGCTCGCAGCTCACGGGCGACTCGACGGGCTTCAAGGCCGACGGTGACTTCCGCTGGGTCTGGACCGACACGACCACCGGTGCCGTCCTGTCGAACAAGCAGTTCTACGTCGTGGACGCCGCGCAGGCCGGCAAGACCGTGACCCTCACCGTCACCGGTGACCGCGTCGACGGCGACAAGGGCACGGCGACGACCGAGTCCGCCGTCATCACGCAGGACCCCGCCTTCCTCGGCGCAGACGGCAAGCCCACCACCGAGGGCGCCGACGCCGACGACCCGCTCTTCCTCGACACCACCGCCGGCGACACGTTCTCGTACACGTTCCGCGCCCAGGGCTCGCCCGCGCCGACGTACAAGCTCGACTGGTTCTACGCGGACGAGGACGAGGAGAGCGACAGCATCGTCTCCTCCCGCTCGCAGGCCTCGTCGATCGCGGCCGCCGGTGTCCAGGACGAGACCGACGGCGAGTTCACCCCGGCCGACCAGCTCCCCGACGGCATCACCTTCGACGCCGCCACCGGTGAGCTCAGCGGCTCGACCGAGCTCGCCAGCTACTACGACTTCGCCGTGACCGCGACCAGCGGCACCGTGTCGACGACGCAGTACGTCGAGCTGACCGTCGACCCCGCGGCTGCTGCTGGCATCCTCGCCTACACGCTCGACGCGGCCGACGCGAGCGAGGACGCGAAGGACGTCACCGAGTGGGTGATCGCACCCGACGGCAGCGTGTCGACCATCGAGATCACCTTCGACTCCGACGGCTTCCCGGACTCGGTCGACTTCGTGCCCGGCGGCCGTCCGACGGTCAAGCAGGGCGGCACGCTCCTGGTCGGTGGCGAGCAGGTCGACCGCTTCGGCAACCTGATCGACTCGACCGACGAGGACGGCAACTCGACCTTCGTCCCGACCGTCACCTCGAACGTCGCGAGCGACGTCGTCGCGCCGTACACCGAGGACGGTGCCCAGGGCGTCGTCGGCGTCACCTTCCCGCACGCCTCGACGCACACGCTGACGGTCTCCGGCGGCGCCCTGGCGAGCACGTCGTTCGCCGTCGAGGTCCAGCCGGTCGCGTCGACCGTCGCGGTCGTCACCCCGGTCGGCGGTCGCGGTGAGCTCGCCTACACCGGCTCGGACGCCACCGGCGCCCTGCCCTGGGCGCTCGGCCTCGTCGCCGCCGGCGCCGGCATCATCGGCGCGGGCGCGTACCGCCGCCGTCGCGCGCAGCGCTGATCCGTCCCCCACACGTCTCCCGTCCGTCGCGTGCCCGCGCGTCGGACGGGAGGCCCTCCTCGGCCCCGTCCCGCCCCTCGCGGCAGGACGGGGCCGTCTTCGTCATCCGTCGGCCGCCGGTCGGTAGCGTGGTCGCCATGCCCTCCCTCCTGCACATCGACTCGTCCGCCGACCTCGCGCACTCCCGCTCCCGGGCGCTGACCGCCGCCTTCGCGGACGCCTGGCGCGCTCGCGGCCCGGAGTACACCGTCGTGCGGCGGGACCTGCACGTCGACCAGCTCCCGCACCTCGAGACCTCGGCGCTGCACTGGGCTGCGGCGGACCGCACGGCGGAGGAGTCGGTCGACCCCGCGGCGGAGGCGCTCCGGCAGGACGTCATCGACGAGCTGCTCGCGGCCGACGCCGTCGTGGTCGGGGCGCCGCTGTACAACTACACGGTGCCGTCGACGCTCAAGGCGTGGATCGACCGTGTGCACGTGCCCGGGGTCCTCGCGGGCGACGTACAGCCCCTCGCCGGCCGGCCCGTCGTGGCCGTGGTGAGCCGCGGCGCGACGTACGACGCGGGCACCCCGACCGAGGGCTGGGACCACGGGTCGCCCGTGCTGCACCTGGTCCTCGGCACGGCGCTCGGCATGAAGCTCTACCCGGTGACGGTGAGCGCGACGCTCGCCGACCGGATCCCGGACCTCGCCCCGCTCGCCGACCACGCGGCCGCCGAGTTCGCCGACGCCCGCACGACATTGGAGCGCCTCGCCGCCACGGTCGTCTGACGACGGACCGCGGTCGCCTGGAATCGGGAGTACCCGCCACGGTCGACCCGCGGTCAGGCGGGCCGGATCTCTCCCGCGCGGCCGAGCAGGTCGGCGTGGAGTGCGGTCTGCGTCAGCGCGCTCGCGAGCAGGAACCCGGTCATCGACCCGATCCCGCCGCTGAACGGCACCCGCGACGCCACCTCGTACAGGGTCGGTGACGACAGGGCGTCGAGCGCGGCGGCGACGTGCCGCGAGCGCTCCTCCCGGTGCCGCGCGAGGGTCCGTGCCCGGGTCACGACGTCGCGGAAGCGGTACTCGTGCCCCGGACACACCTCCAGGTCCGGGTACCCGTCGAGCCGCCCGAGCGACGCGAGGTACTCGCCGAGGGGGTTCGCCGGCGTCCGTCCGCCGAGGCCGATGCCGGAGTTGATCCGCGGCAGGACGTGGTCGCCCGTGAAGAGCAACCCGTCGGCCTCGTCCACGAAGCAGCAGTGGCCCGCCGTGTGCCCCGGGGTCCACAGCGTGCGGATCGTCCGGCCGGCGACCGGCAGCACGTCACCGTCCTCGAGCAGTAGGTCGGCCCAGGGCTCGGCGGTCCGGCCGAGCCCGATCCGACGGCCGCTCCCCCACTGCGCGACGACGCCGGCGCGCAGCTGATCGGGCAGCCCCCACGTCGCGATGTCGGCGTCGAGGGCGACGGCGTCCGCGCGCTCGTGGCGGAGTGCCTCGACCTCGAGCCGGTGCATCGCGACCCGGGCGCCGGTCGCCCGACGGACCGCGGCAGCCGCGCCGAGGTGATCGGCGTGCAGGTGCGTGACGACGACCAGGCCGACGGCGTCGAGGGACAGCCCGACCGCGTCGAGGCCGGCCCGCAGCGCGCCGAGGTCGTCGTCGGCGGACCACCCCGGGTCGATCAGGGTCAACGCCCCGTCGGACCCCGCGACCACGTACACCAGCGTCGCGTCGACCACGCCGGAGCGGAACGGCACCGCGAACGTCCACACGCCGGGGCGGACCTGCTCCGGCGGCGGCAGGACGCCGGCGCGGAGCGCGGCGGCCTGCACGGGGCTGATCGGGTCCGGTGCCGGTGCTGCCGGCGGGGGCGCGGTCGTCACGCGACCACCCTAGTGACGCGACCGGTCGGACCGGACGAGCCGCGCCTCCAGGCCGACCGGACGCCGCGACCGCCGCGAGTAGACAGGACCACATGGACATCGCACCCATGCTCGCCAAGGCCGTGCCCGCCGTCCCCGAGCCGGACAGCGTCCGCGGCGGCCTGCGCTACGAGCCGAAGTGGGACGGCTTCCGCGGCATCGTGACGATCGACGGTGACGACGTCGAGATCGGCAGCCGCGGCGCCAAGCCGCTGACCCGCTACTTCCCCGAACTCGTCGAGGCGTTCCGGGCGCAGTTCGGCGCGCGCGACCACCCGGTGGTCCTCGACGGCGAGGTCGTGCTCCGCTCCGGCGAGCCGGGCGCGGAGCGGCTGGACTGGGAGGCGCTGTCGCAGCGCATCCACCCGGCGGCGTCGCGGATCGCGAAGCTCAGCGTCGAGACGCCCGCGCAGTTCGTCGCGTTCGACCTGCTCGCCGTCGACGGGCAGGAACTCCTCGACCTGCCGTTCGACGAGCGCCGCTCCCGCCTGGAGTCGCTCGCGGCGGACCTCGCCGATCCGCTGTTCGTCACCCGGACGACGCTCGACGTCGACCTCGCCCGCGAGTGGCTGACGACCTTCGAGGGAGCGGGCCTCGACGGCGTCGTCGCGAAGCCCCGCGCGAAGCCCTACGAACCGAACAAGCGCTCGATGCTCAAGGTGAAGCACCACCGGACCGCCGACGTCGTCGCGATCGGGTACCGCGTGCACAAGAGCGGGACCGGCGTGGGATCGCTCCTCGTCGGCCTGTTCGACGACGACGGCGAGATCCGCCAGATCGGCGGCGTCTCCGCCTTCTCCGACAAGCGGCGGGTCGAGTTGGTCGAGGAGCTCGACCCGGTGGTCCTCCGCGACGCGGACGGGAGGCCCGTCACCGGTGACGGGGAACGGTCGCGGTTCTCGTCGGGCCGGGACACGTCGTTCGTGCGGCTGTCGCCGGACCGTGTGCTCGAGGTGCGGTACGACCAGATGGAGGGCGACCGGTTCCGGCACACCGTGCAGTTCGAGCGCTGGCGCCCGGACCGCGACGCCCGGTCGTGCGGGTTCGACCAGCTGGAGGTCCCGGCCGCCTACGACCTGCAGGACGTGCTCGCGTAGGGCGCGGACTGTCCATTTGCCGCTCGCGTGATCCACGTAGTTAGGCAAACTAGTTACTCCGTGGCAGTGTTGCAGCAGCAGCACACGAGCGGCCACACGGCCGCCCTGACCGGATCGGAGCGGGACATGATCATCGACGGCATCAGCGACGCACACCGAGGCACGTGGTCCCGCCTGACGCGCCTGCACACCGCCAGCGTCTCGCTGCCGACCCACACCACCCGGGTCGCCGAGCCGACGCGGCGCGTCGAGGACGCCACCGCCGCCTGACGCGCTGCAGGGGCTGAGTCGCCTCAGGCGCTCGGCTTCTTCGCCCGGGACGGCTGCACGCGCGGCGGCTCCCCCGGCATCTTGGGGAAGTCCGGCGGGAACGGCAGCTCCCCCAGCCCCTGGTCGAGGTCCCGCTGCCACCACTCGAGCAGCGTCGCGATCGATCCGGGCTCGTCGTGCATCGACTCCCACGGGTCGCCGATGGCCGCCAGCCGTTCGGGCACCGTCAGCACCGTGAAGGACCGCGGGTCGGCCCCGTCCAGCTCGTCCCACGTGATCGGCGTCGACACGCTCGCGTGGGCGAGCGCTCGCGGGCTGTAGGCACCCGCCATCGTCCGGTCGCGGTTCGCCTGGTTGAAGTCCACGAAGACGCGCTCGCCGCGCTCCTCCTTCCACCACGCCGTGGTCACCCGCTCCGGCATCCGCCGCTCGAGCTCCCGTGCGGCAGCGATCACCGCGTGCCGCACGTCGAGGAACTCGTGCTCCGGACGGATGGGCGCGAACACGTGCAGGCCGCGGTTGCCGCTCGTCTTGATCCACGCCGTCAGCCCCGCCTCGGCCAACACCCCGCGGAGTTCGTGCGCGATCGGCACGGTGTCGTGGAAGTCGGTGCCGGGCTGCGGGTCGAGGTCGATGCGGAGCTGGTCCGGGTGGTCGGAGTCCTCCGCGCGGCTCGCCCACGGGTGGAAGACGACGGTGTTCATCTGCGCGGCCCACACCGCGACGGCCGGCTCGTCGATCACCAGCTGCGGGTGCGATCGGGCACTCGGGTACGTCACCACCACGTCGCGGACGTAGTCGGGGGCACCCTTCGGCGGGTTCTTCGAGAAGAACGAGTCCCCGTCGATGCCGGACCCGAAGCGCTGCAGCGAGATCGGTCGGTCGCCGTTCGCCCGGACGAAGGCGTCCCCGACCGCGACGAGGTACTGCGCCAGGTCGAGCTTCGTGATGCCGACCTCGGGGAAGAGCACGCGTGAGGGGCTGCTGATCCGTACCTGCCGATCGCCGTCCGGACCGGGCACCGTCAGCGTCGTCGCCTCGCTCGCCATGCAGGGGAACGTACACGGTGCACGATGGACGGGTGACGGCGTACCTCGGGGTGGACCTGGCGTGGGGACTCGGCAGCGACCGGAAGCCCGCGAACGAGACCGGCCTCGTCGCGATGTCCGACGACGGCACGATCACCGACGCCGGCTGGGCCCGCGGCGTCGACGCCGTGACGACCTGGATCGCCGAGCACCTCGGACCGCGGACCCTGATCGCCGTGGACGCCTCCCTCGTCGTCACGAACCCGACGGGCATCCGCGAGGCGGAACGGCAGGTCGGGCAGCGCTACGGCCGGTGGAAGGTCGCGGCGAACCCGACCAACCTCGCGTCCGCGGCGAGCGCCGGCGCCCGACTGCTGGACCGGCTGGCGGCCCTCGGCGTCGGGTACGTGTCGTCGACCGCGGCGATGCGGGAGCGGACCGAACCGGCCGCGTTCGAGTGCTACCCGTACACGACCCTCGTCGGCGTCGAGGAGCTCGGGTACGACGACGAACGGCCGCGGTACAAGCGCCTCGATCTCAAGGTGCCGGCGGCGACGGCCCGGGCAGCCCGCGCCGTGGCCTTCGACCGGCTCGTGCACCGGCTCCGGACGACGCCGCTCGACCCGCCGCTGCTGCTCGACTCGCACCCGCTGACCGCCGGGCTCGCCGAGCCCTCCGGGCTGCACGGGCCGACGCACAAGCACCGGGAGGACCTGCTCGACGGGGCGCTCTGCGCCTGGACGGCCGCGTACTGGGAGCGACACGGCGACGGACGCGTGCAGATCCTGGGCGGCGATCCGTGCCTCCCGTCCGATCCGCCGGACGAGGCGGGCCGCCGGCCGGTGATCGTGGCGCCCGCGCGCCCGTCCCAGCGGCGACCCGCTGAGTAGGCTTGCCCGGTGAGCACCACCACCGAACCCCTGCGCATCGGGCTGGTGTCGCTGCACACCTCCCCCGGCGACGAGCCCGGCTCCGGCGAGGTCGGCGGCATGAACGTCGTCGTCCGGCACCAGGCCGAGGCACTCGCCGACCGTGGGCACGTCGTCGACATCGTCACCCGGCGCTCCGCTCCGACGCAGCCGGACTCGGTGTCGCTCCTGCCCGGGGTCTGCCTGCGGTTCCTCTCCGCCGGGCCCGCGGAGCCGGTGCCGAAGGGCGAGCACGACGCCTTCATCGAACCGTTCCGCCATGAGCTCGAACGACTCGGCCCCTACGACGTCCTGCACTCGCACCATTGGTTCTCCGGCGCGGCAGCGCTGCCCGTCGCCCGCGAGCGCGGCATCCCCCACGTGCAGTCCTTCCACTCGATCGCCGCCGACTCGGCCACGCCGCTGTCCGAGGGCGAGCGCCCCGAGTCCGAGGGTCGGATGACCGGCGAGCGGATGCTGGCACACGACTCCGACGCCGTCGTGGTCGTCTCCGAGGCCGAGGCCGACACCGTCCGCACCCGCCTCGGCGGCGCGGCCGCCCGTATCTGGATCGTCCCGCCCGGCGTCGACGGGTCCGTCTTCCGCCCGGCCGCCGTCGGCGCGCGTCGTGCCGCCACCCCCTACGTCGTCGCCGCCGCGCGGGTGCAGCCGTTGAAGGGACTCGACCTGGCGATCGAGGCGATCGCGGGCATCGACCTGGAGGCGCGCCCCACCCTCGTCATCGCGGGCGACGCCTCGAGCGAGGCGGGCGACTACGTGGCCGAGCTGCGACGGCTCGCCGAGTCGCGGGGCGTCGCCGACCGCGTCACCTTCATCGGCCCGCAGTCGCGTGCCGACCTGGCGTTCCTGTTCCGCGGCGCGGCAGCCGTGCTCGTGCCGTCGCACTCCGAGACGTACGGCCTCGTCGCGCTGGAGGGCTCGGCGTCCGGGGTGCCCGTCGTGGCTGCCGCGGCCGGTGGGCTGCGCGAGGCAGTGGTCGACGGCGAGACCGGCGTGGTGCTGGAGTCCCGCGACCCGGGCGTCTGGGCGGCGGAGATCGAGCGGATCCTGACCGACGAGTCGTACGCCGCCGGGCTCGCTGCTGCGGGCCGGGAGCATGCCGAGCGGCTGAGCTGGGAGCGGTCGGCCGGCGGGCTGGAGGACGTGTACCGCCGGGTGCTCGGGCGGGGCTGACGGTGGCTGCCGGTCCGCTCGCTGCGTCGCCCGGTGCCGCGGCGTCCGCGCGCTTCACGCGGTTCTGGGAGGCGCTCGACGCCGTGCCCGTGGCGGCGGACGCCGAGGCGCTCTTCGACGGGTCGAGCGCCGAGGGCGCGCTGCGACGGACGAACATGGCGCGGTACCTCGACCACGTCGGACCGACGGCGGACACGCTGCTCGTCGCGGAGGCCCCGGGCTGGCGCGGCATGACGAACACGGGCGTCCCGTTCACGAGCATGCGGGAGCTCGGGTCACTCGGGTTCGACGTGCTCGAGCCGCCGGAACCGACCGCGCCGTGGGAGGCGTCGTCGCGGGTCGTGCAGGCCGCCCTGGCGGAGTGGGTCGGGCCGCTGCCGCTGACGTGGGCGATCTTCCCGCACCACCCGTTCGTCGCGGGTGACCGGCTGACGAACCGGACACCGCGGCCCGCCGAGGTGCGGGCCGGGGCGCCGGTCGCGCTCGCGTTGCTGGAGGCGCTCGGCGGTGCTGCCGGCGTGCGCGTCGTCGCGGTGGGGCGGAAGGCGCAGGGGGCGCTCGCGCTCGCCGGCATCGGGGCCGTCGCCGTGCGCCACCCCGCGCAGGGCGGCGCACGCAAGTTCACCGAGGAGATGCGCGCGCTGAACGGGCGCTGACGCGCGGGGCCGCACCGGGCCGTGCGGGGTGCCCCGGCCCGCGTCAGGCGGAGTGCACCTCGACGCCCTTCGCGCTGAGCCGTTCGACCACGTGCGCCGGCAACGGGGCCGCGGCGTACACGATGCGGAGCGCCGGGAGGTCGAGCACGTCGTCCCAGTTCTGCGGGTCGTACCGGTCGTCCGATCCCTCCCACCCGGGGTGCACGTCCTGCAGCACCTCGAGGTCGGTGTCCACGGTCAGCTCGGTCACGAGGGCGAGCTGCGACGGCAGGAGGTCGAGGTCGTCGTAGTACTCGCGGGCGCGGTCGTCCTGCCCCTCGGCGTCGACGTCCTCGCCGGTCTCGTCCTCGTCGTCGGCGTCGTACGGCTCGAGGACGTCGAGGTCGTAGCAGAGGACGTCGAGCACGAGCAGCTTCGCGTTGAAGTCGGCGAACTCGACGGGCTCTTCGGTGGTGGTGGACTCGTCGTACATGGCTCGGAGCGTAGCGGGCGGTACCCGGACACGCTCGTGACGAGCAGGACACGGGCGCGTTGCGGTCTCCGGAGAGCTTCCTGTGAAAGTGGACAGCGTCGTGTCCCCCGGAAGAGGCTGGCGCATGGCCACCACGAACACCGAGCGCCCTCCGCAGGAGCAGACCGAGCTCCGCCGGGTCCTCGGACCCAAGCTGCTGCTGCTCTTCATCGTCGGCGACATCCTCGGCACCGGCGTCTACGCCCTGACCGGACAGGTCGCCGCCGAGGTCGGCGGTGCCGCCTGGCTCCCGTTCCTCATCGCGTTCGCCGTCGCCCTGCTGACGGCGTTCTCGTACCTGGAACTCGTGACGAAGTACCCGCAGACGGCCGGTGCCGCGCTCTACGTGCACAAGGCGTTCGGCATCCACTTCGTCACCTTCATCGTCACGTTCATCGTGATGTGCTCGGGGATCACCTCGGCGTCGACGGCCTCTCGCGCGTTCGCGGCGAACCTCGGCGCCGGCTTCGGGCTCGAGCTGCCGAACGGCGTCGTGATGCTCATCGCGATGGGCTTCATGCTCGCCGTGATGGCGGTCAACTTCCGCGGTGTGAGCGAGAGCGTCAAGACCAACGTCGTGCTGACGCTCGTCGAGCTGTCCGGTCTGGTGATGGTGATCCTCATCGGCTTCTGGGCGATCGCCGGCGGCAACGCGGACTTCTCGCGCGTGGTGCTGTTCGACACCCCCGAGGACAAGTCCCTGCTGCTGTCCGTGTCCACCGCGACCTCGCTGGCGTTCTTCGCGATGGTCGGGTTCGAGGACTCGGTGAACATGGCCGAGGAGACGAAGAACCCCTCGCGCATCTTCCCGAAGGTGATGCTGACCGGGCTCGGCATCACGGCGGTCATCTACGTGCTCGTGTCGATCTGCGCCGTGGCGGTCGTGCCGATCGGCGAGCTCGCCGGCAACGAGACGCCGCTCGTGACGGTGGTGCAGACGGCCGCGCCGGACTTCCCGATCGCCGACCTGCTGCCGTTCATCTCGATGTTCGCCGTCGCCAACACCGCGCTGATCAACATGATGATGGCGTCGCGGTTGCTGTACGGCATGAGCAAGCAGGGCGTCCTGCCGGGCTTCCTGTCGCGGGTGTCGCCGACGCGCCGCACCCCGTCCACCGCGATCGTCTTCACGACGCTCATCTCCCTCGCGCTGATCGGCTGGGTGTCGCTCGACCCGGACTCCCCCATCGTCGTGGTCCTCGGCGGCACCACGTCGTTGCTGCTCCTGTCCGTGTTCGCGGTCGTGAACGCCTCGGTGCTCGTCCTCCGACGCGACCGGGTCGGCCACCGGCACTTCCGCGCGGGCGTGGTCATCCCCGTGATCGGCGTCGTGACGTGCCTCTGGCTCGTGCTGCCGTTCTCGTCCGGGCGCGACCCGCAGCAGTACCAGATCGCCGGGGCACTGCTGGCGCTCGGCGTGCTGCTCTGGATCGTGACGTGGTTCACGCACGGCCGGAAGCAGACCGAGAAGGCGCCGACCGGTCTGGTCACGGAGCCCACCGCCGTCCAGCGTCCCCGCGAAGAGCAGCACGAGCGCCGGGACGACTGACCCCACGCGGCAGCGCTCCCCCCGATCGGGCGGGGTGCGGTTCCCAGCCGGTGCACGTACCCTCGTCGTGCTCCGCCTGACCCGCCCCGCCCGAGAGGACCCGCCATGCGCCGCGTCGGCATCACCCTCGCGTCGGTGTTCGGTGCCGGTGTCGTCGCGATCGGCATCGGCGTCGTCGTGGTGATCGTCATCGCGGTGAACTCGTTGAGCGGCGCCGCGAAGCAGTCCGTCGCCGCACCGCCCGCATGCCCGACCGTCGCGGCGAGGAGCGTTGGTGGCATCGTCGTGCCGTCGGGCCCGGTCGCCGGGTTCTGCCAGGACCGGCTCGTCAATGCCGCTGCCGTGATCCAGGCCGCGAAGGCCCTCGGCATCGGCCCGCACACGCAGGCCGTCGGCGTGATGACCGCGATCGGAGAGTCGAGTCTGGTGAACCTCGACCACGGGGACGCCGCCGGGCCGGACAGCCGCGGGCTGTTCCAGCAGCGCGACAACGGCGCGTGGGGCACCTACGCGCAGCGGATGGACCCGTACACCGCGGCGACGATGTTCTACACGAAGCTCGTCAAGGTGCCAGGCTGGAAGACCATGACACCGACGCAGATGGCGCACGCCGTGCAGATCAACGCCGACCCCGACCACTACGCGAAGTTCTGGCCGGAGGCGAAGGCCGTCGTCGAAGGGCTCACGGGCGAGACCGTCCCGGACGCGGCGCCGCAGAGCTGACCGCTCACGACGCCGCGGGGAGCGAGTCGTCGTCACCCTCGTCGTCGTCACCCTCGTCGTCGTCGAGGTGCACCATCGCCGCCCCGCCCGCGTGCACGACCACCTGCCCGCGGAGCCGGACCCCGTGCTCCGAGAAGGCGCAGTCGCACGCGTCGACCCACTCCCAGTCGACCGGGAACAGCCGGGTCTGGCCCGGCCGCTCCCACGCGAGCACGACCTCGGTCGCGCCGACCTGCGGACGGACGTCCGCCACGAGGGCCGCGAAGTCGTCGACGTGCTCGTCGGGCTGCCATGGCAGGTCGGCGATCGGCATGACGAACGGGATCGGCCCCGCCCGGTCGTCGAGGAAGAGCACCCAGCACTGCCTGGTGACCGGTCGTTCGATCAGGGCGGAGACGAGGTCGACGACGTCGTCATCGGTGCGGACGGCGGTGCAGGTGAGACGCTGGAGCATGTCGTTGTCAGGCATGCCCCCAGCGTCGCGTCACACCTCCCCGGCCGGAGCGAGCGACCGCGACCTGGGGACAGCTACGGCCGTGGAACGCCCTGTGCAGGGCAAGCCGCCGCGACACCAGCCGCGTACCCGTCCGTCAGCCCCGCTGCCCGCGCGTCGACCACAGCGACGCGGCGATGAGGAGCGGCTGCCCGAAGAGACGACCGAAGCGCTTCTCGTCGCTGTCGAGGCCGAACGCACTGCGACGGTTGACCCACTGCGAGAGGTTCCCCGGGAACACCGCGACGAAGAACAGCGCAGCCACGACGCCGACCGTCCGGCGGGCACGGCGCGGTGCCAGGAGCAGCGCGCTGCCGAGTCCGATCTCGGCGACGCCGGAGGCCAGCACGGTCGTGTCCTCGTCGAGGGGGACGAAGTCCGGCACCTGGGCGCGGAACTCGTCGCGGGCGAAGGTGAGGTGGCTCGCCCCGGCGAACACGAGGGCGGCACCGAGCAGGAGGCGGAGGAGGGAACGCATGCCTCCATCGTGCCCGCCCGGCGACGCGGCTGTGACGCCGAGGGTGCACCACCCCGGTTCGCGCTCCGCTAGATTCAGGTCATGGTGAGCAAGACTCGGGACCACGAGCCGCCCGCCGCCCCTGCCACCGTCGCCGTCCTCATCGGACCGGTGGCGTTCTGGATGGGCATCATCGTGCCGGCCGCGTCGATGGGGCGACACGTGCTGCTCGGCGTGGCGTTCGGGCTGATCGCCGTGCTCAGCGGGTGGCGGGCGATCCGGATCGCGAGACGACGACGGGCCGTCAAGGTCTGGGCGTGGATCGGCATCGTGCTCGGGACGCTCGGGATCGTGATGACGGTGTGGCAGCTGCTCGTCCTCGTGACCGGCGGGGCGTTCCCGCCGCCGTTCTGGTCCCCCTACGCGAACCGATGAGCTGCAGCGCTCACCACCGAGGGTGCCGGCGCCGCCCTTGAACGGACCGACGACGTCCGACGTGATCCAGCCGCCGTAGAAGTCCCCCTCCTGCGCCTGTACGACCTCGCCGCCGACCTCGCACGAGTCCATCATCGAGGGGTAGATCGCCACGCGGTCCCGCAGCAGCTCGTACCCGGGCTCCGGCGTCGGGTAGTTCCACGCGGCGCGTGGCGCGACCACGTCCCCGCCGACGACGTCGAAGTACCGCGCGAGCCCCTTGAACTCGCACATGCTCGATCCCTGCGCCGGCCGGAGGTCCATCCCCGCCATCGGCAGGTAGTACACCGGCGGGTGCGAGGTCTCCAGCACGCGGACGGCGTCGGTGGTGTCCGCCACGACCCGGCCGCCGAGACGCACCACCACCCGCTCGGAGACGGACTCGACGGCGGGCGGTCGGGGATAGTCCCAGACGGACTCCTGTCCAGGGCCGGGTTCGATCCGGTTCGGTCGTCGCATGGGTCCCGTCTACGCCGTCCGCCTGCCTGGAGGCTCGGTGCCCGTCCGCCCCGCCGCCGACGGCCCGCCGCGGTGCCGCTCCACCGCCGGGCGCGGGTCCGCCCCGTCTGCGCGTGCGTGCACCAGGGCTGACAGGACGCCGCACGGAGGTGCAGAGTGGGCGGGTGACGACGACGACACAGAGCCTCTTCCGACGGAAGCCGATCGACACGATCGACGACGAGCCCGGTACCGAGAGCGGCCTGAAACGGCACCTCGGTCTGTGGCAGCTCACGGCCATCGGCATCGGCGGCATCATCGGCGCCGGCATCTTCACCCTCGCCGGCACGGTCGCCAACGGCGTCGCCGGCCCCGCGGTCCTCATCAGCTTCCTGGTCGCCGGGGTCGCGAGCGCCGCCGCAGCCCTGAGCTACGCGGAGTTCGCCGGCCTCATCCCGAAGGCCGGCAGCGCCTACACGTACGGGTACGCGGTGCTCGGCGAGGTCGTCGGCTGGTTCATCGGCTGGGACCTGCTGCTCGAGTACACCGCGATCGTGGCGGTGGTCGCGATCGGCATCTCGGGCTACGTCGGGTTCCTCGTCGGCCAGTTCGGCGTCGACCTGCCCGCCTGGATGCTCGGCGCCCCCGGTACCGGCGACGGGCACGTGATCGACGTGTTCGCGATCGTCCTCTGTCTGCTCACCGCGTTCGTCCTCACGCGTGGCATCCGCAGCGCCGCCCGCTTCGAGTTCGTCGCCGTCGGCATCAAGGTCGCACTCGTCGTGCTCATCGTCGTGCTCGGCGTCTTCCACATCAACAGCGCCAACTACTCGCCGTACTTCCCGTTCGGGTTCGGCGGCGTGATGACCGGCGCCGCGACGGTGTTCTTCGCCGTGTTCGGCTACGACGCCATGTCCACCGCGGCCGAGGAGTCCACCGACGCCCGCAAGCACATGCCGAAGGCGATCCTGCTGTCGCTCGGTATCTCGATGGTGCTCTACGTGCTCGCGACGTTGGTCCTGACCGGCATGCAGAAGTACACCGACATCGACCCGGCCTCCGGCTTCTCGTCCGCGTTCGCGTCGGTGGGGCTCGGCGGGATCGCGAACGTCATCGCGATCGGCGCCATCGTCGGCATCGTGACCGTGCTCGTCACGTTCATGCTCGGTGCGAGCCGCGTCTGGTTCTCGATGAGCCGCGACGGCCTGATGCCGAAGTGGTTCGCGAAGACCGACCCGAAGCGCCACGTGCCCACGCGCGTGACCTGGATCCTCGGCATCGCGTCGGCGGTCCTCGCGGGCGTGCTGCCGATCGGCGTCGTCGCCGAGCTGACGAACATCGGCATCCTGCTCGCGTTCGTGGTGGTCTGCACCGCGGTGATCGTCCTCCGCTACCGGCAGCCGGATCTCGACCGACAGTTCAAGCTCCCCTTCATGCCCGTCATCCCGGCCATCGGCGTCATCGCGTCGCTGTGGCTCGTGACGTTCCTGCAGTGGGAGACGTGGGTGCGCTTCGCGGTCTGGTTCGCGATCGGCCTCGGCGTGTACTTCGGCTACTCGCGCAAGCACAGCAAGCTCGCCCCCAAGGAGCGGTGAGGTCGACCGGAGCGCCGAGCCCGAGAAATGACAGGCACTCAGTAGGGTCGCAGCGTGAACAACGGTTGGCGCACCGCCCTGCTCGGCATCTGGATCATCCTGCTCGTCTCGACAGCGGCGCTGTTCGGCGGCGGCGTGTGGCTGCAGGGCCAAGGTGCTGACGCCAGCGACCTCGAGCTGGTCGCCCGCTCTGCGATCCTCTTCGGTGTCGCCGCCGCCTGCCTGGCCGCGACGGTGCTGTTCCTGCTGCTCTGGCTGGTCGTCAGCGCCAACGTCCGCGAACACGAGAAGAACCGTGAACTGCTCCGCAAGCTCCTCGCGCGCTGACCGGCGCGGCGGGCTTCAGTCCTCGCGCCGGTGCTTCCCCCGCGCCGCCGAAGGGTCCGCCAGCGGGTGGTTCCGGAACCACCGCAGCAACTCCCGCGACAGGCTCGCGTCCGCGCTCTTGTCCCCGCTCTCCAGGAACGCGCTGAACCCCGCGGGCGGTTCGGTTTCGTCGAGCCCGCGGTCGTAGGCCATCGTCCACTCCGGGAACCGACGGGTGTGGATCGACTCCTCCGCGAGGAGCTGCACGTCGCCGTGCCGGTCGTCCGCGAGGATCCGCTGGTACGTCGACAGCACCGCGTCGTACGGCCCCTCGAGCAGCTGCATGAAGCGCCCGTTGCGGAACACGAGCATGCCGGTGAGCCCGTCGGCGGTGTTGCGCTCGCGGGCGTGGTCGAGCACCGCGGCGAGGTCGTCCTCGTCGAAGCGCTCGTTCGCCGAGCTCATGTACACCAGTGACTGCAGCATTCCTGACTCCTCCTCGGCGACCGACATCGATCCTGCACCTCGACACCTGCAAGCGACTCCCCCAGAACGGGTCGCGACCGCGGCTGTCGGTCCGGCCTGGCACGATTGACCCGTGCCCGCCGCCCCGATGATCGACGCCGTCGACGTCATCCGCTTCGTCGGGCCGCAGACCTTCGGCCGCGCACGCGACCTCGTGCGCGCCGGCCTGGTCGACGACGCCACCTGGCACGACGACGACGGCACGGTCACCGCGACCGTCTCCGGGTCGGCGGAGGAACCGTACGAACTCCGCGTCGAGACGACGGCAGCGCGCGGCGAGTTCGTCCGCCCGGTCCGCAGCACCTGCTCCTGCCCGCTCGGCGGCGAGTGCAAGCACGTCGCCGCCGCGCTCCTCACCATCAACGCGCGGGCCCTGTCCGCCGCGGCCGGTCCCCGCACCGAGACCCCTCCCCCGCCACGCTCGGACTGGAGGCACGACCTCGCCCGCCTCGCCGGCGACGACGAGCAGGCGGTCGGCTCCTCGGGCACCCCGATGGGCCTGCAGTTCGAGTTGCGGGACGCGGTGCCGGCCCGGCTCGCGTCGCGCGCGCGAGCGGCAGGTCGGGCGCTGCCCGCCGCCTCGCGGAGCGTGCGGCTCGGCGTCCGCCCGGTGACCCGGAGCGGCGCGGGCAACTGGGTGCGCGGGCAGCTCACCTGGGGCACGCTGCCGTACTCGATGAACCGGCTCGGCCTCTCCCCCGAGCAGCACGCCTGGTTCCTGCAGTTCCAGGCGCTGCACCGCGCGGGGCAGCTCGCCGGGCTCCCGGGCGAGAGCGACTGGATCCACCTCGACGACTTCGGCAGTCCCCTGCTCTGGCCGCTGCTGCGCCAGGCACCCGGGCTCGGCATCGCGTTCGTGACCGGCAAGCGCGAGGGCGGTGCGACTCTCGGGGCCGAAGCGCGGGTGCTCCTCGACGCCGTCCGTCACGACGGCGCGCTCGTCCTCGGCGCGAGCGTCGTCGTCGACGGCCGGCCGATCGCCGAGGGCGCGGCGCGGCTCGTCGGCGACCACGGCGTGTACGCGTTCCGCGAGAGCCCCGAGTTCAGCGTCACGATCGCCCCGACGGCGACACCCGTGCCCGCCGACCAGCGCCGGATGCTCACCGAGCACGCGCACATCACGGTGCCTGCGGCGGAGGTCGACGAGTTCCTCGCGGACTGGTCACCGAAGCTCCGCGGGTCGCTCGGGCTCGTCAGCTCCGACGGGTCGGTCGAGCTGCCCGAGCGGACCCCGCCGGAGCTCGTCCTCACCGCGACGTTCGAGCCGGCCCGGGCTCCCCGCCCGGACGACCGCGTGCACCTGCAGTGGCGCTGGCACGTCGACGGGCGGAAGGACCCGGTCGCGCTGCACGGCCCGCTCCCTGACCTGTCCGGGCTCCGGGCGGCGGACGACCCCGCGCCGGAGGCGAGCGGGTCGCAGGAGGCGAGCGCGGCAGTGGCGGGGACCACTCCGTCAGCGCAGGCCACCGACGCGACCGGCACCGCGCCTCCAGGCGGAGACGACGGAACCGGCGGCGGACCCGGCGGCGACCTCGCCTGGTTCGAGGACGGCACCCTCGACGGGGCGGACGCCGCTGTCTTCGCGACCGAACTCCTGCCCGAGCTGCCCGCGCTCGGGGTGCGGACCGTGGTGCAGGGCGAGCGGACCGAGCACGAGCGCCTGACCGGGCGACCGCACATCCGCGTCACGACGATGCCGTCCGAGAAGCACGACTGGTTCGACCTCGGGATCATCGTCAGCGTCAACGGCCGTGAGCTGCCGTTCACCCCGCTGCTGCGTGCCCTCGCCAAGCGTGACCGGCGGATGAAGCTCATCGACGGGTCGTACCTCTCGCTCGCCGATCCCGTGTTCGACCGGCTCAAGGAGCTCATCGAGGAGGCCCGCGAGCTCGACGAGTGGGAGCCGGACCAGCCGCTGACGGTGACGCCGTTCCAGGCCGGGCTGTGGTCGGAGTTCGACCAGCTCGCCGACGAGACGTCGCACGACGAGCGGTGGCAGGCGATCGCGGCGGGGCTGCTCGGAGCAACGCCGCCCGGGGACACCCCCGTGCCGGACACCGTGCACGCCGACCTCCGGCCGTACCAGCACGCGGGCTACGCGTGGCTGTCGTTCCTGCTCGGCCACGGGATCGGCGGGGTGCTCGCCGACGACATGGGGCTCGGCAAGACGCTGCAGGTCCTCGCGACGATCGCCGCCGCACGCCGGGCTGCACCCGACGCCCCGCCGGTGCTCGTCGTCGCACCGACCTCCGTCGTCGGCAACTGGGCGCTCGAGGCCGAACGCTTCACCCCGTCGCTGCGCGTGACGCCCGTGACCGCGACCTCGTTGAAGGACCCGGATCGGGTGGCTCGGGCGGCCGCGTCGTCGGACGTCGTCGTGACGTCGTACGCGCTGCTCCGGCTCGACGAACGGGCGTACCTCGACCTGCCGTGGTCGGTGCTCGTGCTCGACGAGGCGCAGTTCGTGAAGAACCCGCAGTCGCAGACGCACCGCGTCGCCGCGGAACTCCGGGCACCGGTGAAGTTCGCCTTGACGGGGACGCCGCTCGAGAACGGACTCACCGACCTCTGGGCGCTGTTCCACATCGTCGCGCCGGGGCTCCTCTCCTCGTGGTCGCGGTTCGGCGACGACTACGTGAAGCCCCTCGGGTCGCCGGACCTCCGCGGCGCCGCACGGCAGGAACTCACCGAGCGGCTGCGACGGCGGATCCGGCCGCTCATGCTGCGGCGGACGAAGGAGAGCGTCGCCGCCGACCTGCCGCCGAAGCAGGAGCAGGTCGTGCGGGTGACGCTCGACCCGGCGCACCGGACGATCTACGAGCGGACGCTGAACCGGGAGCGTCTCAAGGTGCTCGACCTGATCGACGACCTGGCGCGGAACCGGATGATCGTGTTCCGGTCGCTCACGCTGCTGCGGATGCTCGCGCTGTCGCCGGCGTTGGTGGGCATGGGCGCGTCCGGTGAGTCGGACGGGGCGTCGGTGGGCGGTGCCGTGCCGCCCGTTTCGTCGACGGGCGGCGCCGTGCCGTCCGCGAAGCTCGACCTGCTGCTCGACGAACTCGAACAGCTCGCCGCCGAGGGCCGCCGTGCCCTGGTGTTCAGCCAGTTCACCTCGTTCCTCCGCATGGTCTCCGACGCGCTCGACGCCCGCGGGGTCGGCTACGAGTACCTCGACGGGTCCACCCGGCGCAGGCCCGACGTCATCAAACGCTTCCGGGAGGGCACCGCCCCCGCGTTCCTCATCTCGCTGAAGGCCGGCGGGTTCGGACTCACCCTGACCGAAGCGGACACGGTGTTCGTGCTCGACCCGTGGTGGAACCCCGCCGCCGAGGCGCAGGCCGTCGACCGGACGCACCGCATCGGACAGACCCGGTCGGTCACCGTGCAGCGGTTCATCGCCGAGGACACCATCGAGGAGAAGGTCCTCGCGCTCGCGGCGCGGAAGGCCGAGCTGTTCGCGACGATGATCGACGACGACGCGCTGTTCGCCGACGACCTGACGGCCGACGACATCCGCTCCCTGCTGGAGTGACGTCGCCGGCCGGTCGGTCGGTGGTTCCCCGCTGCCGATCGGTCAGTGACCGAGGGCGTCGATCTTCGCGACCTCGTCGTCGGTGAGTTCGAGGTGCGCGCCCTCGGCGTTCGACCGGATGCGGTCCGGATTGGACGACTTCGGGATCACCACGAACTCGTGCGCCACGTGCCACGCGACGATCACCTGCGCGGTGTCGGCGTCGTGGGCGTCGGCGATCTCGACGAGCGTCGGGTCCTGCAGGTTGCTCGCCTTGAACGGGCTGTAGCCCTCGAGGACCACCCCGCGTTCGGACAGCCCCTGCGCGATCGCCCGGTCGTACTCCACGGGGCTCCACTTGATCTGGTTCACGGCCGGAGTGGTTCCGGTCGCCTTGACGAGCTCGTCGATCTGGTCGAGCGAGTAGTTGCTCACGCCGACGGCCTTCGTCAACCCGTCGGACTGCGCCTGAACGACCTGCTCCCAGACGTCGGGGCGGGCCTCACCGTTCGGCGGCCAGTGCACGAGCCAGAGGTCGAGGTGGTCGAGGCCGAGCTGGTCGAGGCTCTCCTCGATCGTCTCGCGCACACGGCCGGCGTTGTCCGGCGGCAGCTTCGTGGTGACGAACAGGTCGGCGCGGTCGAGCCCGGAGTCGGCGATGGCCTTCCCGACGCCGCGCTGGTTCGAGTAGCCCGTCGCGGTGTCGATGTGGCGGTAGCCGGCCTCGAGGGCGCTGCCCACGGCGGCGGGGGCATCGGCGTCGGGGATCTGCCAGGTGCCGAAGCCGAGGAGCGGCATCGACCCGCCGGTGACGGACACGGAGGGGTTCGCATGATCGGTCATGCCCCGTGTCTACGCCCGGGTTCGTCGGTGCCTCACGGGATGATCGTCTCCGGCCCGTCCGGGTCCGCACCACCGCTGCACGCAGACGCATCACCGCAGCACGCACCACCAGGAGTTCCGCACGCATGACGTCCCGTCGACGCCGCACCCGCACCACGCTCACGTCCCTCGTCGTCACCCTGGCGCTCCTCATCGGCGGGTACGCCCTGTACGAGTCGGGGCTCTCCGGCGCGGATGCCGACGCTGCGTCGGCGGGGTCGACGGCCGGCCCGTCCGGAACTGCGACGGACCCGACCGAGCCGAGCCGCGCCTCCAGTCCGGCGACCGGGTCGGCGACCGACGCGGCGGAACCGGGCCGCGCCTCCAGTCCGGCCGTACCGATCGGTCCAGACACGGCCGTAGCCACCGCGCGGGCGCAGCTCGCGGCGCTGCCCGTCAAGGGCAAGGCGCCCGCGACCGGGTACGACCGCGTCGGCGACTTCGGCACCGCGTGGCTCGACGTCGACCACAACGGGTGCGACACCCGCAACGACGTCCTCGCGCGTGACCTCACCGCGATCCAGCGGCAGGGTCCGTGCAAGGTCCTCCGAGGTACGCTCGTGTCGCCGTACACCGGCGCGACCATCGACTTCGTGCGCGGCAACACCACCTCGACGCTCGTGCAGATCGACCACGTCGTCGCCCTCGAGAACGCCTGGCGGACCGGCGCGCAGCAGCTCACGCAGGACGAACGCGAGGCGCTGGCGAACGACCCGGCGAACCTGTTCGCCGTCGACGGGCGGTCCAACGCGCAGAAGCGGAGCGGCGACGCGGCCACCTGGCTGCCCGCGAACACCGCGTTCCGCTGCACCTACGTCGAGCACCAAGTGGCGGTGAAGACGACGTACCGGCTGTGGGTGGCGCCGGCCGAGCGCGACGCGATGGCGCGGGTGCTGGAGCGATGCTGAGCGGGTACTGACCTCACCCGCCTCTCGCGCCGCTGTTCCGCGCTGTGGGGGAGCATGCGGTCATGATCGCGCACCTCACCCTCCCGGAAGCGCTCACGGTGCTGCTCCTGCACCCGGACGGCAAGCTCGGATCGGTCGCCCAGACGCTCACGGTCGGACTTGGCGGCGCCGTCATCGCCGACCTCGCGCTGCGCGGCCTCGTCGAGCACGACCGGCACCGCGTGGTCCCGATCAAGGCGCCGCTCACGACCGTGCCGACGCTGAACCGGGTGTTCGAGGAGATCACGACGTCGCCGAAGCACCGGTACGTGACCACCTGGGTCTTACGACTCGGACGCGGGCCCCTCCGGGACGAGATCCTCGCCGGCCTCGTGCAGCAGGGTGTCCTCGACCGGCGGGAGCGGCGGGTGCTCGGAATCTTCCCCGCGACGGCGTACCCGGAACGGGACGGTGCCTCGCGGAAGCTGCTGCGTGGCGCCGTGCTCGACGTCCTCGAGAGGCGCTCGGCCGCGACGCCGTTCACCGCGGCGCTCATCGGGCTCCTGCAGGGCACCGGCACCCTGCGACCGCTCTTCGGCCGGTTCGACCGGCACGTCGTCGCGCAGATCACCGGGGGCGACTGGGTCGGTCCGGCGGTGCGCTCCGTGTTGCAGACGCGGCAGGGCGGCGCGGCGACCGGCGCGGCGACGGGCGCGATCGCGTCGACGACGTGACGGTCGTGCGACGATCGTGGTCCGACCGTTTCTCCGAGGGGACCGCATGAGCACCGACGACAGCACCGGGTCGGCCTTCGGGCCCGCCGCCGGCAGACCAGCCCCCGACGCAGCCGGTGCACTCCGCCGCCGGATGGCCTCGTCGGCCGAGGGGTTCCTCGGCAGCGCGGCCTGGGTGCCGTGGAAGCGTGAAGGAACGCCGGAGGGCGGGAGCGTGGCGCACGTGATGATCCGCGACCTGCCGTTCGTGCCGGTGTTCACCGACCCTGCTGAGCTCGCGTCGGGCATGCCCGATGCGCAGGCGCGGCCGGTGCCCATGGCGGAGCTGGTCGGGGCGCTGCCGGAGGAGTTCGGGATCGTGGTGGACCCGACGAGCGCTGAGGCGGCGAACTTCCTGCACGCGGACGTGTTGGCGGGGATGCGGGCGGCGATGCGTTCTGGTGTGCCCGTGGAGGACGACGAGGGCTGAACGCCCGCTGGCCGCCGCCGCCCGCCCCCGCTTCGCCGTCAGAGCACGTGGTGCGCGATGAGCTTCCCCAGGTAGGTGATGTCGAACTGCCCCTTGAACTCGAAGCGCACCTTGCCGAGGCCGCTGAACCACAGCTCGAGCTCAGCGTCGAGGTCGAATGTGCCTGCGGTCTCGACGGACCACGCCTGGATCTTCCCGTAGGGCAGCGAGCTGAAGTCGCGCTTCTTCCCTGTGATGCCCTGCACGTTGACGGCGATGATGCGCTTGTCCGTGAACACGACGAAGTCGCGGATGGTCTTGGCTGCGACGAGGATCTGCTCACCGTCGAGGAGCAAAGCAGAGATCTGCGGCGCGACCTCGGCCGGGTCGCAGTGGGCGAGCTTGAACAGGGTGCCGTTGGCGAAGTCGATCACGGCGCGAGCGTAGCGGTCGGATCGGGCTGAACACGACCAAGACGAGGACCCAGTTCTGGGGATCGCTCACGTCAGCGACGGCCGCCAGAATCGTGGTCGGCGACGACCACGGGAGGGCGACGATGCCACTGGGAGGACCGGGACCACGCGACTGGAGCCCTGGGGAGGACACGTCGAGGCCAGCTGTGCCCCGGCGGGGTCCAGCACTCTGGGACCCCACCACCCTCGTCGCTGCTGCACCCCGGAGTCGCGGTCGGACCCGGTCTCGCCCGTGGGCCAGCGCCGTGCTCGCGCTGGCTCTCGGTGCTGCGAGCGTCGGGATCGCACTGCTGGAGCCGCAGCACGCAGGCGTCCAGACCGGCTTCGTCGTCACCACGATCGGGATCACCGCCCTGGTGCTCGGCGTGCGCGCCGTCCGTGCTGCGCGGTGGGGCTCGCCCACCGTCCGAGCGCTCGGTCGGGGCGCCGCCATCCTCGGCAGCGTGGGCACCGCGCTGATGGTCTACGCGGTGGTCGCAGTGGCCCTGATCCCGGCCCGCGTGCAGCTCCCGCCGCTGTCGCTGCCGTTCGACAGGCCAGCCCTGAGCCTGCCGGACAGCACCACTCGTCAGGCATCGCCCGAAGCATCGACGGCCGCAGCACCAGTGGCGGCCGCACCCGGGTCGGCGCCAGCGCAGGACGCGGCTGCGGCGACGGCACCCGAACCCGTGGCCGCCGATGTCCCGGCCAGCGTCGACGCCGAACGCTCGGCCCTCGTCCAGAGCGCCGGCACACTGGCGTTCGTCATGCGCCAGCAGTTCACTGTCGGGACGTACCCGATGTCCTTGGGCGTCGGCGGCTCGGCTCCGACGCGGGTCCTGCTCGCGGACGGGACGGGCCTCGCGGCGGTCCCTGACGGCACCCGCCTGCTGTACTCCGTCGCTCCCGACCGCACGTCGTGGTCAGTGACCCTAATCGGCGCACGCTTCGGCGCCGTCGCGACGTACAGCTCGACGGTCGGAAGGGTCGAGGCCGGCTGACCGACGATCGGCTCGCCGGGGGTCAGTCCGTGGGCTCCACCAGCTCGATGAACCGCGACAACAACGACAACCCCGCGATCGACGGCGGCAGCCCCGTGGTGAGCGCCGGCGAGTACACGAGGTACGCCGCCCACTTCGCCCGCGACAGCGCCACGTTCAACCGGTTCGGCATGAGCAGGAAGTCGAGCCCGCGCGGGATGTCGGCAGCGCTCGACGCCGCGAGCGAGACGATCGACACGACGGCCTCGCGCCCTTGGAACAGGTCGACCGTGCCGACCTGCGTCCCGCGGAGTCCGGCACGGTCGAGCGCCTCGCGGATCACCGCCCCCTGCGCGTTGTAGGGCGCGACGACGATGACGTCCTCGTCGGTCAGCGTCCGTTCGAGGTCCCCGTCTACCCACCGCCGACCGACGACGTCCTGCGCGAGCGCGACCACACGAGCAGCCTCTTCCACCGAGGACGTCGTGTTGCCCGCGTGCGCCACGGGCACCGCGTGCACGCCGGCCTCGATGCCGCCGAGGTGCCGGCCGGACACCATCGACGTCAGCTGCCCGTCGTAGGAGAGCGTCGACACCGAGGTGGTCAGCGCAGGCTCCATCCGCCGTGTCCGCGCGAGGAAGTACCCGTACTCGGCCGGCAGCACGTGCTCCCCGTCCGTCAGCCACCCGAGCGCGGAGACGTCCACCGGCTCCGGGTGCGACCCCTGCGACACCTGCGGGAGCTGCTGCGGGTCGCCGAGCAGCAACAGCCGCGTGGCCGCTACCGACGACGCGATCGTCGGCGCCAGCGAGAACTGCCCGGCCTCGTCGACCACGAGTAGGTCCAGGGACCGCCGCTCGATCGTCGTCTCGTTCGCGAACGTCCACGCCGTCCCGCCGACGACTCCCCCGGTGCCGGTCTCGGCGCACGACGCCAGGAACGCGGCGACCGCGGCGTTGTTCTTCACCGGCGTCCAGTCGGCGGCCTCGAGCTCGTCCTCCGTCGCGCCGGACTTCGGCACCTTCACCACGCGGTCGGCAGGGACGCCCGCCTTCACCACCGAGGACAGGAAGTTCTCGCTTGTCGCGTGCGACTGCCCCACGACTCCGACCCGCCACCCGTACTCGCGGACCAGGCGCGCCACCACGTTCGACCCGACGTACGTCTTGCCGGTGCCGGGAGGCCCCTGGATCGCCAGGTACGAACGGTCGAGTCCGAGCAGGGTCGCCACCACCGCCGACACGGTGTCGTCCTGCTGCACCGGCACGATCGGCCCGCGCGGCGGGACCCGCCGCAGCAGGTCGAGGGCCGGGTCCGGGAGCATCTCCGGTAGCGCGTCGAGGACCTCCTGCCCCCACCACGCGATCGCCTCGGGCTGCGGCTTCGCACGCGGCGGCGCCGCCGGCGCGAGCGCCACCGGCAAGTCGGCGTGCGGCTCGCCGCCGCCGACCGGCAGGCTCTCCTTGATGAGCACCTCGTAGCCGTCGCCGGTGTCGAAAGCGTCGAGCACGACCGCGCGAGCCGACGCGCCCTTCGAACCCGGGGCCGGAGCGGTGACCGATGGCGGGAGCGGGTCGTCGTAGACGAGGTGGGGCGCGCCTCCAGTGCGGAGCTTCGAGCCGGGCGCGAGCGTCCCCGACAACCGGATCTCGCGCGACTGCGAGCGGGCACGCGGCAGCGTGTCCCAGTCGCGCTCGACGGACGCACGCTCGACCACGAGGACGTCGCGGGTGTCCGCCCAGTCGTCGACCGGGTTGCGGAGGCGGTCGAAGTGGTCCTGCCAGAAGGTCTTCGCCTCGCGGCGGTGGTAGTCGATCGCGGCGGCGGCGAGGGCCAGCGCGGTCTGATCCGGCGTGCGGTCGAGCGCGTCGACGCCGTCGAGGTGCGCGGCCAGCGCGACGTACACCGGGTTCGGTTCGCGCTCGACGGGGATCGGCGGGAGGAGCTCCGCCTGCTCGCTGGCCGCCGCCGGGTCCGCGTCCGCGCTGGCTTCGTCGCGCAGTGACAGCAGCCAGTCGCGCAGCCGCAGCGTCGAGCGGCAGTCGTAGGCGTTGTAGTCGGCGACCTCGTCGAGCATCCGCTGGCCGGTCGCGGGGTCGCCGTTCCGGAGCTCCTCGATCGCCTCGACGTACGCGGTGATGCTGTCGGCAGCGTTCGTCACGTCGCTCAGGCGCAGATCCTCGCCCATGTACAGCGGCTCGAGCTTCTTGATCGAGTAGCTGTGGCTGCCGACGACCAGGGCCTTGCGGACGATCGGGTAGAGGTCGACGAGGACGCCCGCGCGGAGCAGGTCGTCGACCGCGTCCTCCCCCACGCCGTGCCGAGCCGCGAGGGACAGCAGGTGCGTCCGCTCGTACGCCGCGTAGTGGTAGATGTGCATGCCCGGGTGCTGCTCGCGCCGCTCCTGGATGAACGCGAGGAAGTCCACCAGCGCCTGCCGCTCGTCGCGGATCGTGTGCGCCCAGAACGCAGTGAAGTCGGCGCGGTCGTCGACCAGGCCGAAGAGGTAGTCGAGACCCCAGTGGATGCCGTCCTCGGTGTGCAGGGGGTCGCCCTCGAAGTCGAAGAAGACGTCGCCGGCGTCGGGTGCGGGGATCGCGTCGAGGGCGCGGGGGTCGAGGACCTCGAAGCGTGGCTTGGTTGCGCGTCCTTTTTGCCTGGCCTGTTCGGCTTCCGTCTCGGTCTGGAGGCGCGCCTGACGGACCAGCCTCTCTTGCGTGTTCCGCGACAGGCCTGGCACGGCCGCGGTGCGGTCCGCGAGGTCGTCGATCGTCCGCACTCCCTGCCGGATCAGCTTCGTGCGCTGGTCGAGGCGCATGCCGGCGACGAGGACCAGGTCGCGGTGCTGCTGCACCTGGGTCTGGCAGATGGCGCAGCGGCCGCAGCTGGAGTAGCGGGGGTCGCCCCAGTGCAGTTCGTCGGTGTCAGCGAGGCGCTCGGCGATGACCCGCTCGAGTTCGGCGCGCTGCGTGCGGTACACCGGAGCGATGTCGGCGAGGTCGTGCGTGGTGGTCGTGCGGTCGCCGAGGACGAGGTGGACCTGCTCGCCGGTGGGGATGCCGTGCGCCTGCATCCGGTCGGCGTAGGCGGCGAGCTGGAGGAGGGCGCTGATCTTGGCGTGCCGTGCGAGCTTGGTGTCGTAGACCTCGTACTCGCCGCGGTCGTTGCGGATGATGAAGTCCGCGAAGCCGATGAAGCCCGGATGCTCGGGCGTCGGGGGCTCGTGGAAGGTCGGTTGGTAGAGGACGTCGGCGCCGGTCTCGAAGGCTGTTCGTGCCTCGGCGGCTGCTCGGGCGTAGTCCGGCGGTGCGGGGCGGTCGAACTCGACGACGTCGCGGGTCTGTTTGAGGATGTCGAGGTAGTCGAGCTCGTGCTGGTCCCCCAGGCGTGCGGTGCGCTCGAGCATGTCGTCGTGCTCGTCGGGAAGGGGGCCGCCGCGGCCGAGCTTGGCGTCGAGGCGGCGGAGGAACGCCCACTCGCAGGTCGCCCACGTGCTGAGGTCGCTGGGGCTGAGCACGATCTGGCCGTCGACGCCGATCTGCATGCGCTCCCCCGTCTCGTCTGGTGCGCTAGCGAGCTTAGGGCGCGGCGCCGACACCTTTAGTCAGGACGAAGCGGGCCCCACGCGGCCGCCAGGCGACACGTGCGCCGGGAAGCCCGCGAGCGAGCGCAGATCCGGCTGCTCCACGCTGGGTTGGCGAGTTCGCAACTGCCACACCTCGGCCGCAATGACTGCTGGTTCGCTGTCTTCGCGCGGGTCCGGGTCAACGCCCCCCGCTCAGGATGCGTCCGCTCGCACTTAGGATTCCCGGTTGAGAAGATTCTGCGGCGCGAGGATGAGTCCAGGGGCCCGCGGAGAAAGGTTCGCATCCACCTGTGATCTGGCGCCGAGCCAACGTTCCTGCTGTAGCGGCATCCCGCGCTTTTTCGAGGCGGTCGAGCGGAACAGGTGCCCCCCCCCCGAACTGGTGGTCGAGCTGCGCCCGTCGCGTCACGAAGATGGACGGCGGAGCGCCTGGGGAACGCCGGCGCCGGGCGGGACGGGGAACGCAATGCACAACGGGAACGAAGCCACCGACTTCCAGACGACCAGGTTGACTCCGGTCGACGGGCATCGCATCATCGAGGCCGGTCTTGTGCACGTCCCAATGTACGTCTAGGTCGGACGGCCGTTCGAGACGCTAACGTATCCGGGTTCAGCCCAGTTTCGGGCGGATGATTTCCGACGCTGAGCAACATCGGATCGCGCGTAAGCAGCGCCGTCCCGCCAGCGCCCCTAGATCCTTGCTCTGATGAAGCTAGCGATGTTCGCCACCAGTTCGCGCATGCAAGCGCGACTTCCGACACTCCTGGTTAGAAGGTTCCATGTCCCCGGCCGCATCGGCGACAGCTCCGCAGGTGGCGACGTCGACATACGAGCTGCGCAGCACTGACAGCTGCTTTGGCACGACCACGGCACCTGCGCGCGATATTCTGTCCTCGGACGACGACACTCCCTCGTCGGTCGTTTGCTACCAACGGAAGATCGCCATGAGCAAGCCCTACGTTGATCGCCTCCTCGTGAAGTCGCGGCACCGCGTTAAGAGGTACGGCGAGGTGTTCACGCCCCGCTCCATGGTCAACCAAATGCTCGATCTCGTCAGCGACGATCTCGAGCGCGGCGAGGCCTTCGTCGACAGCACCTTCCTCGAGCCAGCCGCCGGCGACGGCAACTTCATCGTCGCGATCCTGCAGCGCAAGCTCGCCGCGATCGAAGAGCATCTTGACGTGTCGGCCTGGCAAAGGGAATCGCTATTCGCGCTCGCGTCGATCTACGCGATCGAGCTACTCGAAGACAACCACCGGGATGCGCAGGCCGCGCTGCTGGCCGAGTTCGTGATGTTCCACGCCTCGAGCGGCACTCTCTGCTCGCCGCGCACTGACCTCTACCGCGCTGCCGCCTTCCTCGTCGAAACAAACATCCTGCGTGGCAACACCCTGACGGGTCGTACGCCAACCGGCGACGAGATTGAGTTCTCATGGTGGACTCGCCAGGCGGACGACCCCTCGATGGTGAAGAGAGAGCCGTTCTCCTTCAATTCGCTTCGCGAGGAAGGTACTTTCGACTTCAGGGTGTATGCCTCCTACGAGCCGTGCCCGGTACGCCACGTTCACAAGAAAGCGAATTCTGATGCCTAACCCGCCGATTAGTACGTTCCGGGAGATCACGCCGCAGGTTTACTCGTGGAGCACGAATGACCTACCCAAGTACAACGGCTGGGAGAAGATCGGCTACACGCAGCAAGAGGGCGGCGCTCAGGCGCGTATCGCGCAGCAGGCCTCGCAGCTGTCGATCAGCAAGAAGATCGAGTGGGTATTCAAGGCGACCTACATGACGCCCGACGGCGGGAGGTTCACCGATCACGACTTCCACGCGTTCCTCAAGCAGCAAGGCGTCGAGCGCGACGGCGTTCCGGCGACCGAAGGCCGACCGAAGCGCACCGAGTGGCACCATTTCAGCGATGCTCCGAGGAGCTCGCGCGAATACTTCCTCGACTTCGCTTCGGGCAACTTCGAGATGGATGTTCGGGGCGTTGTGGCGCAGGACTACGAGCTCCGTCCCGAGCAGAAAGACGCTGTCGCTAAAGCGCTTGAGGCGTTCGGCGCCGGGAAGGCCGAGGTGCTTTGGAACGCCAAACCACGCTTTGGCAAGACCCTCACGACGTACGACCTCATGCGTGAGCTCGACGCGCGCCGGGTGCTTATCGTGACGAATCGCCCGGCTGTTGCAAACTCATGGCTCGACGATTTCCTGCGCTTCGTCGGTCACCAGACGACCTATCGCTTCGTGTCGGAGTCCCCGTCGCTCAACGGCCGTCCGACGATGACGCGGGAGCAATGGCGCTCCCACGCACGCGAGCACCTCGACCAGGACCCCCGCATCGTTGAGTTTCTGTCGCTGCAGGACCTGAAGGGCTCGAAGTACTTCGGCGGGAGCTTTGACAAGCTCAAGCACATTGCGCAGTTCGATTGGGACCTGCTCGTTATAGATGAGGCTCATGAAGGCGTTGACACAACGAAGACAGACGTTGCCTTCGACCAGGTCACGCGTAAGTGGACGCTGCACCTGTCGGGCACGCCGTTCAAGGCTCTGGCCTCGGGAAGGTTCGAGGAGGACCAGATCTTCAACTGGACCTACGAGGACGAGCAGACTGCACGCGCCAAATGGGACGACCCAAACCAAGAGAATCCCTACGAGGCGCTGCCTACGCTCAACATGCTCACCTATCAGGTCTCGCGGATGATTAGCGAACGGCTCGCTGAGGGCGTTGCGATCGCCGAGGATGAGGCGAACATTGACTACGCCTTCGACCTGGGCGAGTTCTTCCGCACGAAGGACAACGGATTCTTCGAGCACGAGGCCGACGTGCAAGTGTTCCTCAACCGGCTGTCTGCAAATGAAAAGTACCCGTTCTCAACGCCCCAGCTGCGTGACGAAATCCGGCACTCGTTCTGGCTGCTCGACCGAGTGGCGTCGGCGAAGGCGCTGCAGCGTCTGCTGAAGAAGCACCCGGTGTTCAAGGACTACGAGGTCGTCCTGGCCGCCGGCGATGGGCGCGGCGCTGAGGATGACAGCGACTTGGCAGCCACCAGGGCATCGTTGACGAGGGTCCGCGAGGCCATCTCCGAAGCCGAAAAAGCCGGCGGTCGGACGATCACGCTCTCAGTCGGTCAGCTCACCACGGGTGTGACTGTTCCCGAGTGGACGGCGGTCGTGATGCTCTCAAACGTAACTTCGCCGGCGCTGTATATGCAGGCCGCCTTCCGCGCGCAAAACCCGTGCACCTTCGACCGGGGCGACAAGGTCTTCCAGAAGAAGAACGCCTACATCTTCGACTTTGCTCCCGAGCGCACGCTTACGATCTTCGATGAGTTCGCAAACAACCTCCACACGAACTCCTCGAGCGACCCGGCCGTGCGGCAAGAGAACATCCGCACGCTGCTGAACTTCTTCCCGGTGCTCGGCGAAGACGCCGAGGGTCGGATGGCCGAGCTCGACGCCTCGCAGGTCCTGACGTTCCCGAAGGTCTTCAAGGCCCGAGAGGTCGTACGCCGCGGTTTCCTGTCGAACCTGCTGTTCGCGAACGTCGCAGGTATCTTCCGCTATTCCGAGCACGTCAAGGAAATCCTCGACAAACTTCCGACCGCCGAGCAGGGCAAGCTCAAGAAGAAAGAACTCGACCTTCCCGAACCGCTGCCGCACGTCGACCGCGACGGCAACGCTGAGGTCGACGTCGAGACCGTCATCAATCCCAAGATCGCCGAGCTGGGCGCTCCCGTGTGGCGCGTCGAAGACGTTCCGACGACCGACCCGCAGGCTCCTACCGCCGTCGTAGCGAGGAAGCTTGCGAAGCTCGTCACCGGGAAGACGCGCGACACTCGCGACAAACTCCAGACCGAATATGGCCTGACGGACAAGCAGGTTGAACGCGACGAGAAGGCCACCGAGTCAGAAGTCGTGCGTAAGTATGAACGCGTGCGTGTCGAGTACGAGATTGCCTCCAAGCACCTCGCCGACGAGCTGGCCCAGGTTCCCACCGAGGCCGGTGCCGTCGTGCTCATGGCGAAGAAGGCCGAGCAGGAGATGGCTTTTCAGGAGAGCATTGCCAAGATCCTCATGGAGACGACCGAGGCGGTCACCCGGACAGTCGTCGAGCGTGAGGAGAAGAAGAAGGAGCAGAGGCGCGCCGACCAGACCATGGACGACGCCCGTTCGCACCTGCGTGGCTTCGCTCGTACGATCCCGATGTTCCTCATGGCCTATGGCGACCGGGATATTCACCTGTCGAACTTTGACGACTACACCCCCGACGACATCTTCGAGGAGATCACCGGCATTAGCGAGGCAGAGTTCCGCCTGCTGCGCGACGGACAGGATGTAACCGAGGAAGACGGCACAGTTTCCAGTATCCCTGGGCTCTTCGACCGGGCGGTGTTTGACCAGTCAATCCAGGAGTTCCTCGACAAGAAGGAAGCCCTCGCCGACTACTTCGACGACGCGCAGACGGAAAGCATCTTCGCATACATCCCGCAGCAGAAGACCTCCCTCGTCTTCACTCCGCAGCCGGTCGTGAAGCGAATGGTCGACATCCTCGAGGCCGAGAATCCCGGGATCTTCACGGATCCCGAGAGAACCTTCGCCGACCTGTTCTCTACCGCTGGGCTGTTCCTAATGGAGCTCGTGCGTCGCCTCGATGGTGGCCTCGCCGGCCAAATACCGGACCAGGACGAGCGGCTCAAGCACATCCTCACCTCGCAGCTATTCGAAATGAGCCACAACAGGATCCTCCATGAGATTACCCTCGAAGCGGTCTCCGGCGGGGTGGCCAAGCGCAAGCGGTGGCTCGAGGAATCCAGCCACTTCAAGGTCGGTAATCTCGCGAAGATGACCAGCGCGCAGCGCGCCCAAACAATCGACGACATGCTGAAGGAAGGCAACTGATTATGGGCAGGAAGTTCGACGTCGTGATTGGCAACCCTCCTTACCAAGAGGAGGCGCAGGGAGACGGCACTCGTGACACGCCCGTCTACCACCAGTTCATGAACGCGGCCTACGAGGTCGCCAGCAAAGCAGTGCTTATCACGCCGGCCCGCTTCCTTTTCGACGCCGGGTTCACCCCGAAGGCGTGGAACGAGAAAATGCTCGCAGACCGGCACCTGAGCGTTCCGCACTACGTACCCAATAGCAACGACCTTTTCCCGGGAACCGACATCAAGGGTGGAATCGCGGTCACCTACTGGGACGAAGAGCGTGACGATGAGCCGATCGACACGTTCACCAGCTACCCCGAGCTCAACCAAATTCTCCACAAGGTGAACGCGGCCAACGGTAGGTCGATTGCCCCTGCCATCACAAGCTCGCGCTCGTTCCGCTACACCGATGCATTGTACGGGGAGCACCCTCAGGCACGAGCGCTCCGCCCGGATGGCAACGCAGCTCTGGTGAACACGAACACGTTCGAGCAGTTTTCTTTCCTGTATCATGCAATACAGCCCCATGACGGAAACGATTATGTTCGCGTACTTGGTCTTGTCAAGAACCGCCGGCTCACACGTTGGATCCTCAAGGAGTATATGACCGGTCCGGCGAGCTTCCATAGCTTCAAGGTCGTTCTGCCAGCAGCGAATGGGTCCGGAGCTCTTGGTGAAGTGCTTTCGAATCCGCTTGTGGCGGAGCCGGAGGTTGCCGTTACTCAGACGTTCATAACGATCGGGGCGTTTGAGGATCAAGCCCATGCTCGAGCCTGCCTCAACTATGTGAAAACCAAATTTGCGCGCGCCATGCTCGGCATCCTGAAGATTACGCAGCACAACCCAGCGAAGGTTTGGAAGCACGTTCCGCTTCAGAACTTCACGGAGACATCAGACATTGATTGGAGCAGGTCGATCCTTGACATCGACCAGCAGCTGTACGCGAAGTACAAGCTCGACGCGGCAGAGGTCGAGTTCATCGAGTCTCGAGTAAAGCCAATGGAGTAAGGCGCCTAACCGACGCAAACAACACATACGAGAGACGGTACGAAGACTCGCGACTATCGGCGCTCACCGTGGTGTCGAGAGTTTGCTCTCCGTTTGAGGTCGTTATCCACCGCCATACCACCGTCGCTAACGGTTAAACTGCCCGTGCCGTGACGGCGACCGCCGCCCGACGCTCAGTTCAGCACTCCCGTATGAGATGGAAATCGCGGCGAAGCAACGACTGTGGCATCGCGAGCAACGATGCCCCCGTTGGCGCCCCAGCCAATGGCTTACCGCCGAGCCTCGTTCTCGTTGATGTAACTCCGGGGGGTCATGCCGGGCGCTCCTCGAAGGGAGCGAACGGATAGCAGTCGCTGGCTCAGAGCACGCGGGCGGGTCAGTCGAACGGCCAAAACTGTGTCACGACCCGGAGAGCAAGACGGTTGCGGAGACGACGACCGAGGTAATGGAGGCGTTCAATGCGGCCGTCCTGATTGAAGCTTGCTCGATTTCCAGCAGGCGAAGGACGTCTAAACGGCGGATGAGGGGCAAGCCGCGCCCAAACGTCCTCAGGTGCTGTAACACGCCGAGCAGTTGAGCGATAGGGCCAGCGAGCGGCGCGGCTAATGCGCTGATCCGAGGGATGCCGCCGCCGGGCGATGCCGACGTCAACGCGACCAAGCAATCGCGGTTGAAGGAATTACACGGGTATCCATCACGGGCGCGCAACTACCCGGGTCATGTCACCGATCTGTCCGACCAGAACAGGAGGGGCAGCGTCGACCCGCACCGCGTGCAGCCAGATTGACGGACCGTTGAGGAGCTGCGAGCGACCCTCATGTCCTCGATCCGCCACGTAAACCAGATGCCCGACGTCCAACCCGAACCTCCGGCAGTACGCCGCCATCTGGTACAGATCTGCATTCGGGTACTGCCCGTGCTTCTCGACCTTGTACTTCACGTCGATGCACGCCCGCACCTCCCCGTCGACGAGCCACACGAGGTCCGGCGCGATCTTCACCGTCCCCTCGACATCGAGCGTCGACGCGTACTGCGCCACGAGCTCTCCCCCGTACGGCCGGAAAGCCTCCCGCAGCGCAGCGGTCACGAAGTCCTCGAACACCGACCACATGTCGACGAGGAACCCGGCACCCACAAGCGACCCGGCACGCTGCTCGATTGACGCTCCCGACAACACGAGCGATGCCAATGGCAGCACCGCCGAGTACCGTGCGTTCCGCCGATCCGGGCGGACCACGAGCACCGGCGCTCCGAACGGGATCACCGTCACCCCGTCGAGCACACGCACAACCCGCCGCAACCGCCCGACGACGTCGGCTGGGACCCCTGGCAGCCGCAGCAAGCGCGTCGCCGCGGTCAGCACGAGCTGGTTCTCCGCGATGTCCTCCACGTAGTCGTCGAACGACACCTCGACCGGCAGCGGCTGCCCGCCCCGCCGGGTGAGTTGGTCCCCGATCCGCCACCGACCCCGCACGAGCGGCAGCGCATCGTCCCGCGTCACGTACCCCCGGAGTGCACCACCGGCGAGCGCCCGCGAGGCCTGCCGCTCGAACGCGTGCGCCAGCGCGGGCACGAGGTCCTCGTCGGCCGCGAAGCCGAAGTCCTCGCCCTCCCAGATCGCACTCCCTGCGCGCGCATACCCGAGCATCGCGAACAGCCGTCGCACCGGCGTCTTCGGCCGGATCCACACGTCGTGGCCGGCGATCCGCACGACCCCGACCTTCCGCACACCGCTGACGCGGTACTCATCGGCGACGAAGGTCGGTGAGACATCGGCGATCCGCGCGGCGACGAGACCGGCCGCGACCTCGCGCGGCATCCGATGCAGCGTCGGTTGGTCCGCCTCCCGCAGCTCAACCCGCGGCGTCGGCACCTTCGGCCCCGTCCGCGACGGAGGGCGCCGCCTGGCGACGCAGCGCTGCCAGGCCGTACCGCGCCTCCAGGTCGACGCCGGCGCCGTAGTGGTGCTCTGCGAGGAGCGGCAGGATCTCGTACCGCCACACGTCGGCGATGCCGCCGTCGTCGAGGTCGCGCATCAGGAAGGACGGGCCCACCTTGGCGTCGTAGTCCGAGATGGCTGCGTTGAGACGGCGCAGCAGTTCAGGGCGGTCGTCCTGGAGGCGCTGAGTCGCGACCCAGCCAGCCAGCACGTTGTCGACGGGGCTGGTTTCCGGATGCAGCTCGATGAAAGCGAAGCGCCGCCGCATGGCGGCGTCGAGCATCGCGATCGAGCGGTCGGCAGTGTTCATGGTGCCGATGACGAAGATGTTGCTCGGCAGGGTGAAGGGCTCGTCGCTATAGAGCAGCGAGATCTCGCTGTCGCGGTACTCGAGCAGGAAGTAGAGCTCGCCGAACACCTTTGCGATGTTGCCGCGGTTGATCTCGTCGATGACGAGGAAGTAGTTCGCCTCAGGGTTGGCGGCGGCTGCGTCCGCGAGTCGGCGGAGCGGGCCCTTGCGGAGCGTGAAAGCGAGGTTGCCGCTCTCGTCGTTCGCGACGGGCCGGAAGCCCTCAAAGAAGTCCTCGTACGAGTACGTGGGGTGGAACTGGACGATGATCGTGTCGCCGTCCGTGCCGTCGGTGACGTGCTTCGACAAAGCCTGGGCGAGAAAGGTCTTGCCGGTACCGGGTGGGCCGTAGAGGATGACCTGCTTGCGGCGCTCGATGAGGTCGAGGGTGTCCTGGAGCCACAGCGCGGGCATATGGAGGGCGGCGGCCAACTCACCATTCACGTGTGTGAAGGGGGTCCGGACGCCCTGCTTCAGATGAGGATCGACCGGACCCTGAAGAGGACCCGGGTGCGGCAGCGGCCCCGGTGGCGTCGGTGCTATGCGCCACCGCGAGAGCAGCGGATTCTTGTAGAAGAGCGCCGCCCCCTTCGCCTTCTGCTGCAGCGCGATGGTGACCTGCTGGAAGGCCTCGTCCGGGTCGTCTTCCATCTGTCCTTCGATCTCACCTGCGAACGCAGAGCGGATCGCTGCGCGGTCGTCACTGGAAACGACCTCCCCGAAGAATCCGGGATGCACAAGTAGGAGGAGCTCATTGCGTTGGATGGGCAGGGACGTTCCAGGCAGGGCCGTGACGACATCTCGCCATGCCGTGGGATCATCGAGCGCCCGGTCGCGCTCCTCCTCACCGAGCCGGAGCCACGCGTCGACACATTCGATGAGGACGGACGTCGCCGCGAACATGTGCCCGGAGATGCCCTGCCCGGGGTTGAAGCTCCACGAGCGGAATGCCTCGTCGATCTCGGCCGGGATGGTGACTGGGTGCTCCATCCGCTCGAGCAGGAACGTCACCCGCTCGCGCTTCTTCCGCTCCCCTGGTTGTTCGAGCGGGAGGACCTGCCAGCACAGCAATTCAGCCATGAGGAGCTTCGCGTCGTCGCTGGCGCCGTCGAACTGGGTCGCCACCTTCTCGAGGAACACCGCGCCGTCGACCTCGGGCCTCCCGATGAAACGACTGCGAAGTTCAGCGACGACTTCGCCGCGCCAGACGCCTCGCCCCGGGGCGAAGACCGAGTCGAGCTGACAGAGGCCACGGTCGACGAAGATTGCGCTGGTCGAACGGATCATCTCCGCGCGCCAGTTCGGGGGAACGATCTCCGTCGCGAGCCGAAGCTCAAGGTTCTCTTTGCGCTGCCTGTCGAACTCCCGCTGCCGCGCGTTGAGGACCGCGCCGAAGTCCTCGGTCGACACGTCGATGCCGCTGTACTCCCGACCGAGATCCGTCACGCGCCATTCGCCGCGTCGCGGCTTCTCGAGAAAGCCTGCGTTGACCAGGCCTGCCGAGCCCCAAAAAAAATCCGAGTCACCGAGCGGCTTGTCCTTTGAATTGGGCTTCAGCTCGTCGCCTTCGAGGGGCACGAGCGTCTTCACGTGCTCCCAGACATCCAGCCTGGCTCCGCTCCCGCCTTGCTCGTCGAGGAAGCGAAGCGCGGCACGGAGCCGCTCGAGTCGATTCTCAGCTCGGGTCACAGGTCAGCTCCTCGTCGTGCGGCAGGTGACAGTCTGCTGGACCAGGGACGAGAAACGAAAGTAGCCGCGGCGGAACCGCGTGGTCACGCCCCCGAACGGGTTCTACCGTGACCTTGCGATCGGGCGGGAAGATCGATTCCGTGTCGAGCATCTGAGCGACACGGACAGGGGAAGAGCTTCGTGCTGCGCAGGGCCGAGAACATCTCGATCAAACACCGCGTCAATCTGCTCACGCGGCGCGGACGGGTGCAGATGACGCTTGGTCGCCAGACTTACTACGTCGGCAGCAAGCTCCGCAAGCAAGAGTTCGGCGCTGCGATCGAGCAGTCCATGGACAGGCCGGTCTACATCGGTCGAGTCAAGGAGCGGCAGTACTGGCGCTTGCGCAACCGATGGTTCTGGGACAATGATCGGCTCACCCCCGAGCAGGTCTTCGCTTTACTGGTGTCCCGCGACCGTCGCCAAGCGTCGACAATCGCTCGAGCGCACACCATCGCCAACACGCCGACTGAGCCAGTCCGTTATCGACGTGGGGCAATCCGAGCGGACGTCAAGCAACTCGTCTGGGCTCGCGATGGCGGCCGGTGCGCGATCTGCGGCGACACCAACGAGTTGCAGTACGACCACGTCATCCCCGTCTCGCGCGGCGGAAGCAACGAAGCGAAGAACCTGCAGATACTCTGCGGGCCGTGCAACCGTCGAAAGGGCGCGGCGGTCGGCTGATCCCGTCGTCCGCCGCGGCTCGGCCTCCGAGTCGGGGCGCTTGCGGTACTTTTGCACGCAGGTCGTGATCGACCGCAATCCGTTTCCGAGAGGATCAATCGCACCGATGGCCGACCACCCCAAGAAGCGCGCCGATGACGCTCCTGAAGTCGACAGCAGTCCGTTCTTCGAAGCTAACTCGAGCGCCAAGAGCAAAATCGGTCGCTTCAACCTCGCGGTCGTCGGAGGGACTGGCGTCGGCAAGTCCTCCTTGGTGAACGCAGTATTCGGTCGAGACCTTGCGAAGGTCGGCAAGGGCATGCCCGTGACGGAAGGTGTGCACTACTACAGCGATCAGACACTCGGAATTTGGGATGTCGAAGGCTTCGAGATCGGTTCGCGGACCAGTCCAGCAGTAGCGCTACGCCATCACCTGCGATCGATCGCGGCGCAGCCTCCTGAACAGCAGATCGCCGTGGTCTGGTACTGCGTCAATTCCACTGCGGACAGGTTGACGATCGCCGACATCGAGATGATCCGCGAACTTGACTCGGCCGGGCTACCGGTCGTACTCGTTCTCACGAAAGTCGCGTGGACGAAGACCCTGAGCGGGGATTACAAGGCACCACGCGGCGTCGACGAGTTCCGGGCATGGCTCGAGGACCCGAAAGACAGCGATGAGCACTCGATAGAGATTCCGCTGCGGAGCATCGTCCTCACCGCAACCCAAGGCAGGAACGGAAAGGGCTCGGGTCATGGACTCGGCGATCTGCTGACGGAGACGCTTGCCCTTTCACCCGACGACGCGAAGGACGCGTTTCGTGTCGCACAACGCCTCAACCTTCCTTGGAAGCGCCAGCTCGCTCGTCCAGTCGTCGCTGCGGCTGCTACAGCGGCAGCTGCCGCGGCGGCCGTCCCGATTCCAGTCGCCGACGCAGTCACGCTCGCGCCGATCCAACTCGGAATGATGGGGCGGATCGCGGCCATCTACGACCTCGAGTTCAAGACCATGCTCTCCGTGACGACCGTCGCGCAACTCGGTGCTCAGATCGCTGGCAAGGCTCTGGCTCGTAGTTTCATCAAGCTGATTCCGGGTGCCGGAAGCGCGGTGAGCGCTTCGGTAGCAGCCGCTTTGACGTACGCAGCCGGCGAAGCCTGGGTTCGACTCTGCGAGCAGATCCATACCGGCAAAGTCGACATCTCGCAGATCGACAAAGTCTGGGCTGACTACAGTCCCTCCCTCGTGAGCGTTGTTCGAAAGCTCATGGAACAGCGCACCGGCCGCGCCTGACGCCTGCCCGACTCTGCCGGCGCGCTCCCGGATGGCAACCGTTCAAACCGCCGCAGCCAACCCCAACTCTCCCCGCACCACCACCGCATCCGCCGCCGGCGGCCGCCCGTACGCCTCCCGGTAGTCCCGCGAGAAGTGCGACGCACTCCGGAATCCCACCGCGGCGGCAGCCGCCGCCGCGGTGGCACCGTGCACGACCATCCGCCGCCGCGCCTCCCCCAGCCGCGTCCGCTTGAGGTACTGCGCCGGCGACATCCCCGTCGCCTCCTTGAACCGGGCGAACAACGTCGACTCGCTCACCCGGAGCTCCCGCGCGAGCCGGTCCATCGACCACGACTCGTCCATCCGACCGTTGAGCAGCGCCGTCGCCCCGGCCACGACCGAGCTGCCGGTCCCGTCGAGCGCCGCGGTGATCCGGGGTGCCTGGGGCGTCTGGAGCAACCGGAGAACGATCTCGCGCGAGACGAGCGGGAACAGCACCGGGATCTCCTCCGGCGCGTCGAGCAGCGCGAGGAGCCGAGCGAACGCATCGGCGAGCGGCGCCGTCCACGAGCCGAGTCGAGGGACCGAAGCCCCCAGAGCGCCCGCTCCAGCCCCGGCGACCGCCATCGACGCCACGACCTCCCCCACCACGATCGGATCGAGCTTCCACACCGCGGACACGAACCCGTCCTCTCCCGCGGTGTCGATCACCCCCGCGACGACCGGCAGGTCGACCGGCGTGATGATGAAGTGCTCCCGCCCCCACTGCTGGTCGTCCTCCCCGACGATCGACCGCTTGCGCCCGCGCAGGACGACCGACAGCGACGGCACGTACCGCCGGTCGAACATCCCGGTCGGCTCGTGCTCCCGCGACACGGTCAGGCCGAGCGCGTCGGCGTGATGCGCAGACCCCGGACGAGCCGACACCTCGGCGGTCGACGAGGGGTGCAGCACCGCAGCGTGGGAGGACGCGATCGCGGCCGCCCGGTCGAGGTGCTGCTCGGTGAGGTCGTTCACGGACCCAACCTAACCAGCGAGGGTCCTCCGATCGGAGGATCACGGGATCCGGCAAGCATCCTCCGGGTCCAGGCAACGACCATGACCTCGGGCCGGCCGACGATCGACCCATGACCACGACGAACACCCAAAACCCCCGGAACACCCAGGACGCCCAGAGCACCCCGCGCACCGCCCTCGTCACCGGCGCCTCGAGCGGCATCGGCGAGGCGATCGCCCGCGAACTCGCCGCCGCCGGCCTCACCGTAGCCGTGCACGGCCGCGACGAACACCGCACTCGTGCTGTCGCCGAGGACATCGTCCGACAGGGCGGTCGCGCCGTCGCCGTCACCGCCGACCTCTCCAGCAGCGCCGACGACGTCCGCACCCTCGCCACCACCGCGCGTGACCTGCTCGGAGGACACGTCGACGTGCTCGTGAACAACGCCGGCATCTACCCCGGCGGGCCGACCGAGTCGATCGACGACGCCACTGTCGACGCCCTCCTCGCCACGAACATCCGGGCGCCGCACGTCCTCGTCGGCGCGCTCGCTCCCGCGATGGTCGAGCGCGGCAGCGGCAACATCGTGAACATCGGATCGTGGATGGCCCGGGTCGGCGTGCCGTTCATGGCGCTATACCCGGCGACGAAGGCAGCGGTCGAACAGCTCACTCGTGCCTGGGCGGCGGAGTACGGGCAGCGCGGCGTCCGCGTCGTCACCGTGGCGCCTGGCGCGACCGCGACGCCGGGGAACGCGGATGCGGCGGAGGTCCTCGCGGCGATGACGCAGGGCACCCCCGCGGGCGTCCCGGTACAGCCGGTCGACATCGCCCGCGCGGTCCGCTGGGCGGTGTCGGATGAGGCCGCCTTCCTGCACGGCGGCGCCATCGACGTCGACGGCGGCATCGCGTCGACGCGTCTCGCCTGAGACCGGACTCGGCAACGAACTGGAGGCGCCGCGCCACAGCCGGCACCGCGCCGCAGGGCTGTCACCAGCCGGACCGCTCGGTATTGATGTTTCAGCTAGGAGGAGCTAGAACTTGCATCGCGGCGAAGGGCCGCAGTTCGACATCACCAGTCGTCAGGAGACACCATGACCCCGTTGCGCTTCACGCTCGTCGTTCTCGCGTCGATGATCGCCAGCGCCGTGACACTCGTCGTCGCGGTGATCGTCACGACGAGCCTCGCTGCCATCACCGAGGTACCTACTCGTATTCCCGGCCTCGTCACTGCCTCGGTCGGTGGCGGATCCGACCTCGCGGCAGCGTCGACGGGTGGCGCGACGATCGTCTGGTTCATCGGCGTCACGCTCGCGTTCGTCGCGGCCGAACTGCTCAGAAATCGTCGACGACGCGGCCCGCTTGAGCGATTCACTCCTTCGTCGGACCGGCCTGGCTGATGGTCACGACAGACGGGAGAAGCGTGGCCCCTCGTACCCGGCGCGGGACACGGTCGACGTGAAGTCAGCCAGCGACCGGACCCAGTGCCCCCGCTCTCCGTACAGCGCCCGGTACACGACGACCGGTTCCTCGGTCTCGACGTCCTTCGCCACGAGGACTACTTCGTACTCCGCGCCTTTGAAGTGCCGGTACCGCCCAGGCGTCACGTCGCTGCTCACGCGGCCCGATGGTAGCGGGACGATCGTCGAGGCCGGGCAAGCCGCACTGTCGGTATCCCGATGGCGCCCGGGCGCGAACGGCGCGCCACCGATCAGGCGCGCGGGATCGCGTCGAGGCGCGTCGCCTGAGACCGGACCAAAATGACGGATTGGAGGCGCGGTGCCAGCTGGCACCGCGCCTCCAGTCCGATCGTCGGTCGCCGAGGCGACCCGACCTCACCAGGTGAGCACGAACCGCCCCCGCGTCCCGCCCGCCTCGAGCCGCTCGTGCGCCTCCGCCGCCCGCGCAGCGGGCAGCACCTCAGCGACGCGCGGTGTGAGGACCCCGTCCTCCACCGCCTGCCGCAGCTCCTCGAGCAGGTCGAACGACGTGTACTCCGAGAACACCATGATCCGCTCGAACCGGATGCCGCGGGCGCCGTTGCCCTCCCAGCCCCGCACGTCAGCGAAGAAGCCTCCGTCGCGGACCGCGTCGACGACCTCCTCCCGCTGCACCGCGGCGTCGGCGAGCGCGTCGACTCCGTCGGGCACGACGGCGCGTACCGCTGCGGCGAACCCGTCGCCACGCCGCACGACGTGGTCAGGCTCGAGGGAGCGCACGAGGTCCTCGTCCTTCGGCGCAGCGTCGGCGATCACCGTGATGCCCCGCTGCTTCGCGAGCTGCACGACGTAGTTGCCGAGCAGGCCTGCAGCACCGGTGACGGCGAGCGTGTCGCCCTCGGACAGCCCGGCGCGGGCGAGGATCTGCAGCGCAGTGAGCCCGTTCATCGGAACGGTCGCGGCCTCGTCGATCGACAGCCCCGCCGGGATCCGCGTGAACGACCCGACCGGCGCGACCAGGTGTTCGACGTACGCCCCGCCGTGCTCCGACAGCGGGAGTGCCATCGCCATGACCTGGTCGCCGACCTCCCAGCCCTCGACGCCTTCGCCGACCTCGTCGATGGTGCCGGCGGCGTCCATCCCGGGGACGTACGGGGGCGAGGCCTTCGACGAGTCCCGCTCCCCCGCTCGCACCCCCGTGTCGGTCGGGTTGACGGCGAACGCCTGCACCCGGATCCGGACGGTGCCCGAGCCGGCGTGCGGCTCCGGGACCTCGTGGACGGCGAGGGCTTCGGGCCCTCCGAACGTTTCGACTCCGACGACCTGCATCCTCCCGGTCTACCCGGGCACCGTCTGTGCCACCTGTCGGCCGGGAGGTGCGGTGCCAGTCGACACCGCGCCTCCCGTCCGTCCTGGGGTCGCAGTCACCGCTCCTCCACAGATCCACACGGCGGTCACCACCGCGAAGGCCGGGCGGCCTACCGTCGGAGGATGCAGCGGTGGGAGGCGTCCGACGAACGGCGGCGTCACATGGCTCGCTTCGGCCGCCGTGACACCGCTCCGGAGCTCGCCCTCCGTCGGCTCCTGCACGCCCGCGGCCGCCGGTTCTTCGTCGACCGCATGGTCAGCAGACGGACGCGCGCCCGCCCCGACCTCGTCTTCCCTCGGGCGCGCATCGCCGTCTTCGTCGACGGCTGCTTCTGGCACCACTGCGAGGAACACACCCATCTCCCGAAGTCCAATGCCGAGCTGTGGCGGACGAAGCTCCTCGCCAACCGGCAGCGCGACGCCGAGCACGACGCCGTTCTCCTCTCGGAGGGCTGGCGCGTCATCCGGGCGTGGGAGCACGAGGACACGGCCGCTGCCGCGGACGCAGTCGAACGAGCGCTCGACTCCTGGGCGGCGATCACGGGCGCTCACCACCGGGCGCGGGCGATGCCCTGAGGGTGCCCCCGCACCGGACAGGAGGCGCGCCACCCGCCCGCCCCGCGCCTCCCGTCCGCCCCAGGGTCACCACGAGAGCACGCCGGTCGCGACCCAGCCGCCCCGCCTACGCTCGGGTGAATGGCCGCCCCGCACCACCCCACGTCCGCCGCCGGCTCCGAACCCGACCCGTTCATCCGCGTCCGCGGCGCCCGTGAGCACAACCTGCAGGACATCGACGTCGACATCCCCCGCGACCGCATCGTCGCCTTCACGGGCGTCTCCGGCTCCGGCAAGTCGAGCCTTGCGTTCGGCACCGTCTTCGCCGAGGCCCAGCGCCGCTTCCTCGAGTCCGTCGCCCCGTACGCGCGCCGGCTCATCGCGCAGGGCAGCACACCCCACGTCGACGAGATCACCGGTCTCCCCCCGGCGGTCGCCCTGCAGCAGCGCCGCGGCGCCCCGAGCACCCGCTCGACCGTCGGCACGCTCACGACGCTGAGCAACTCGGTCCGCATGCTGTACTCGCGCGCCGGCACCTACCCGGAGGGCGCGACGCAGCTCTACTCGGACTCGTTCTCCCCGAACACCGTCACCGGAGCCTGTCCGCGCTGCCACGGTCTGGGCATCGCCCACGAGGTGACCGAGGACTCCGCGGTGCACGACCCGTCGCTCTCCATCCGCGACGGCGCGATCACCGCATGGCCGGGGGCATGGCAGGGCAAGAACCTCCGTGACGTGACGGCGGTGCTCGGCTACGACATCGAGCGGCCGTGGCGGGATCTGCCGCAGGCGGACCGTGACTGGCTCCTGTTCACCGAGGAGCAGCCCGTCGTCGAGGTGCACCCGAAGCGTGACCGGGTGGCGAAGCCGTACAAGGGCCGCTTCTGGAGCGCTCGGCAGTACACGCTGCACACCCTCGCCGACTCGCAGAGCGAGACGCAGCGGAACAAGGCGCTGCGCTTCGTGGAGTCCGGGCCGTGCCAGCTCTGCCACGGGTCCGGGTTGACCCGGGCGGCCCTCGCGGTGACCTTCGGCGGACGGAGCATCGCCGAGTTCAACGCGCTGCCACTCTCCGAGGTCGCCGAGGTCCTCCGCCCTGCAGCGACACTGACCGACCCGTCCCCCGCGCAGAGCCGGGTCACGTCCGGCGAACGGTCCGAGGTGGCGAAGTCGATCGCCGCGGACCTGCTCGCCCGCGTCGAGGTGCTGACCGGGCTCGGGCTGGGCTACCTCGGGCTCGACCGGGCGACGCCGACGCTCTCCCCCGGTGAGACGCAGCGCCTCCGGATCGCCACGCAGCTCCGGTCGGGGCTGTTCGGCGTGGTCTACGTGCTCGACGAGCCGAGCGCCGGCCTGCACCCGGCGGACGCGGAGTCCCTCGTCCAGGTGCTCGAGGACCTCCGCGCGAGCGGCAACAGCGTGTTCGTGGTCGAGCACGACATGGACATCGTCCGACAGGCCGACTGGATCGTCGACGTCGGACCGGGCGCGGGTTCCGGTGGCGGCAGGGTGCTCTACAGCGGCCCGCCCGAGGGCCTCGCCGAGGTGTCGGAGAGCGTCACCCGTCGCTACCTGCAGCCCGGCGGCGAGCGCCCCGAGCACGAGCCGCGTCCGCCGGTCGGCACCCTCGAGATCCGCGACGCGACCCTCCACAACCTGGACCACCTCGACGTCGACCTGCCCCTCGGGGTGATGACCGCGGTGACCGGCGTCTCCGGCTCCGGCAAGTCGTCGCTCGTCGGCGGGGTCCTCCGATCGGTCGCGGCCCAGCACCCCCTCGTGAGCCGCGTGGTCGAGGTCGACCAGAAGCCGATCGGCCGCACACCCCGGTCGAACCTCGCCACCTACACGGGCATGTTCGACGCCGTGCGGCAGGCGTTCGCGGCGACAGCGGACGCCCGGGAACGCGGCTGGACCGCCGGGCGCTTCTCGTTCAACGTCGAGGGCGGCCGGTGCGAGGTCTGCCAGGGCGAAGGCTCCGTCTCCGTCGAGCTCCTCTTCCTGCCGGGCAGTTGGGCGCCCTGCCCGGAGTGCCACGGCACTCGGTACAACGCCGAGACCCTCGAGGTCCGCCGCAACGACGCGACCATCGCGGACGTGCTCGGCATGACGGTCGACGAGGCAGCCGAGGCACTCGACGACCTCCCTGCCGCCACACGCGCGCTCGACGCCCTGCGCAGCGTCGGCCTCGGCTACCTCCGCCTCGGGCAGCCCGCGCCGGAGCTCTCCGGCGGCGAGGCGCAGCGCATCAAGCTCGCCACCGAACTCCAGCGTGCGCGGACTGGTCACACGCTCTACCTGCTCGACGAGCCGACCACGGGGCTGCACCCGGCGGACGTGGAACTGCTCACCGCGCAGCTCGCGCGGCTGACCGATGCCGGCAACACCGTCGTCGTGGTCGAGCACGTGATGTCCGTCGTCGCACAGGCCGACCACGTCGTCGACATGGGGCCGGCGGGCGGGGACGACGGTGGTCGCGTGGTGGCGTCGGGCTCGCCGGCCGAGGTGGCGGCGTCGGCAGACAGCCGGACCGCACCGTACCTGCGGGCGGCGCTCGGCCGCTGACCAGCCGGCACCGCCGACCGACGGGAGGCGCGGTGCGAGCCCGCACCGCGCCTCCCGTCCGCCGGTCGGTCGAGTCCACCGCATCCGGTCGCCTCATCGCATCCGGTCGCCTCGTCGACACTGGTTCGGCGGGGCGGAGGAACGACCGCCGTATCCTCCGATCGGAGGATGCGGCTCCGACCGCTCCTCCGATCCGGAAGGCAGCACGGCCCGCGAGGCTGGACCCATGCCCGACACCACAGCCATCGAGGTCCGCCACCTCGCCAAGCGCTACCCGACCGGCAGGCTCGCCGTCGACGACGTGTCCTTCGCCATCGCTCCCGGTGAGACGTTCGCCCTCCTCGGTCCGAACGGCGCCGGCAAGTCGACCACGGTCGAGATCCTCGAAGGCTTCCGCACACGAACGGGCGGCGACGCCCGCGTGCTCGGCCACGACCCCGCGCGGAGCAGCCGGAGTCACAACGCCCGCGTCGGCATCGTCCTGCAGACCAGCGCGGAGTCGCCGAACGTCACGGTCGCCGAACAGCTCCGGCACTTCGCGACGTTCTACCCGCGTGCGCGCAGCGTCGAGGAGCTCCTCACCGCAACCGGCCTCGAGCAGCAGCGCAACACCCGGATCAGCCGGCTCTCCGGAGGACAGCGCCGACGGGTGGACGTCGCCCTGGGGATCATCGGCCGCCCGGAGGTCCTGTTCCTCGACGAGCCGACGACGGGTTTCGACCCCGAGGCGCGCCGGCAGTTCTGGGGCCTGATCGCGCGCGTCCGGGCGGAGGGCACGACCGTCCTGCTCACCACGCACTACCTCGACGAGGCGGCGCACCTGGCCGACCGGGCTGCCGTGATCGCCGACGGCCGCTTGCTCGACATCGCGCCGATCGACGAGATCGGTGGTGCCGAGGCGAGGACGCCGCGGGTCCGGTGGCGGGACGAGACCGGTGTCGCCCACGAGGAGCGGACCGCCGACCCCACCACACTGGTCCGCGGCAACACGGGCGCGATGTACGACCTCGAGGTCATCCGCCCGTCACTTGAAGACGTCTACCTCGACATGATCGCCGGAGCCGCAGCATGAACACCGCCGTCCACCGCATCGGGTACGAACTCCGCTCCTACTTCCGCGCTCCCGACGCCGTCTTCTTCACCTTCCTGTTCCCGATCGTCATGCTCGCCCTGTTCTCCGTCGCGTTCAGCAGCGCGCCCGACATCCAGGCCGGCCCGGGCACGAGCGTCGACTACGCCACCTACTACCTACCCGGCCTCGTGGCGACGGGCATCCTGCTCTCCGGCACGCAGTCCCTCGGCGTGGACATCGCGGGCGAGCGCAGCGACGGCACCCTGAAGCGACTCGGCGGCACACCCCTGCCCGTGCTGTCGTACTTCGTCGGCAAGCTCGGCATGGTCCTGGTCACGACGATCGTGCAGACCGGGCTGCTCCTCGGCATCGCCGCCCTGGTGTTCGGCGTGGACCTACCGACCGACGGCGGCGCGTGGACCCGCTTCGCCGGCGTCCTGCTGCTCGGGGTCGCGACGAGCAGCGTGCTCGGCATCGCGATCTCGGCGCTCCCCCGCGAGGGTCGCCGCGCCACGGCCACGATCGTCCCCATCGTCCTGGTCCTCCAGTTCATCTCCGGCGTGTACCTGCCGTTCACGCAGCTCCCGGACTGGCTGCAGAACGTCGCGAGCGCGTTCCCCCTCCGGTGGATGGCATCCGGCATGCGGTCCGTCTTCCTGCCCGACGCGTTCGCGTCGGCCGAGCCGGGAGGCGCGTGGCACCTCGGTCTCGGCGCCCTCGTCCTGACAGCGTGGCTGATCGGGGGCACGGCGGCCTGCCTCCTCACCTTCCGGTGGAACCGTCGAGACGGGTGATCCGCCCTGTGGAGAACCGGCTCGAGGCCCGGACGGGATGGGATGCTGTGGGCATGGACGAGGAACCGATCACCGCACGGCGGAACGCGTGGCTGCACGCGTTCTTCGCCGCGACCGTGGTGCTGACCGGCGTCATCGCGGCGTTCGGATGGTCGCCGTGGGCGTCGCGGTGGCCGGCGTTCGCCGCGCTCGTCGTGTTCGCCGTGGCGTACGCGGCCTACGGCTGGCGCGGGTACGACCAGCGCCGTGCGGCCGCGGCGTTCCTGCCGATCGCTCTCGCGGTCGCGTTCGTCCTGCCGGCCGTGGCGCCGACGACCGCGTTCGTGCAGTGCATCGTCTTCCCGCTCGTCTGGTGTCAGGTCGACCGGGTCCGGAACGCCGTGTTGCTCTCGGGCGTCGTGGGGCTCGCCAGTGCGCTCGGCCTCCTGGTGTCCGGCGGCCCTCAGGCACTGACCAGCACGGTGCTCATCGAGACCGTGAGCGTGGTCGGGGCGTGCGCGATGGGCATCTGGATGACGCGGGTCGCCACCCTCGCCGAGGAACGTCGGCGCCTGCTCGACGAACTCCGCGACGCGCAGGACTCCCTCGCCGAGGCACACCGCACCGCCGGCGTCACGAGCGAACGCGAACGGCTGGCGCGCGAGATCCACGACACCGTCGCGCAGGACCTCGCCGGCATCGTGATGCTGACCGAGCGAGCGCGGGGCGATCTGCTGACCGAGCGTCTCGACCGAGTCGACGAGCACCTCGCCGTGCTCGAGGACGCCGCCCGCACCGCGCTCGAACAATCCCGTACGCTCGTCGCGGCCGGCTCCGCGGGCATCGCGAGCGACGGCCTCGGTGCGGCTCTCCACCGCCTCGCCGAACGCTCCACGCGTGAGACGGGTGTCCCCGTCTCGGTCGACGTCCCTGACCACCCGCTCGACCGCGACACGCAGGTCGTCCTGCTCCGTGTCGCCCAGGAGGCACTGGCCAACGTCCGCGCGCACGCCCGCGCCGCCTCGGTGCGGGTCGCAGTGCACGTGGACGGTCCGCAGGTCCGCCTGCGGATCGAGGACGACGGGGTCGGCTTCGACGCGTCGGTCCCGACCGCGGGCCACGGCCTGCGTGGCCTGCGCGACCGCCTCGGCCTGGCCGGGGGAACGTGCACGGTGACCTCGACGCCCGGAACGGGCACCGTCATCGAGGCGAGCCTCCCCACCGGGCCAGAGCCGAACCTCCCCACCGACCCGTCGCACGACCGGGCCGACGTCGTGCCGGACCGACCCGTCGCAGCACCGCTCGCCCAGGTGACACCGTGATCCGCGTCGTGGTGGCCGACGACCACCCGATCGTCCGCGCCGGCATCGTCGCGCTGCTGCAGGACACCGACGACGTCGAGGTCGTCGGGCAGGCGAGCGACGGCGAGGGCGCGGTGTCGACCGTCCTCGCGCAGCGGCCGGACGTCGTGCTCATGGACCTCCGCATGCCCGGCATCGACGGCGATGAAGCGACGGCGCGCATCCTCGCCCGCGCGCCCGGCGTCCGCGTGCTCATCCTCACCACGTACGAGTCCGACGACCAGATCCTCGCCGCGATCGAGGCGGGCGCATCCGGTTACCTGCTCAAGGCCGCGCCGGAGTCCGAGATCCTCGCGGGCCTCCGCGCGACCGCCCGCGGCGAGACGGCGCTCGCGCCCTCGGCGGCGGCCGCCCTCGTCCGTCGCGCCACCGCGAAGGCACCGGCCGGTCCGTCGCTGTCACCCCGCGAGCTCGAGGTCCTGCAGCTCGTGGCGCAGGGCAACTCGAACCCGGCCATCGGGCGCCACCTCTTCCTCAGCGAGACCACCGTGAAGACGCACCTCGGGCACGTGTTCGAGAAGCTCGGCGTGGGCGACCGCACCCGGGCCGTGACCCGGGCGATGGAACTCGGCCTGCTCTGATCTGACTACAGCCGCCGCTCCATCTCGAGCTGCTCGCCGGCGAACCCGCCGCCGAGGGGCTGCCGGCGCCCGCTCGGCTGGAAGCCGTGACGCTCGTAGAAGGCCCGAGCGGGAGCACCCTCCGGCCCGGCGTCCACCCACAGCCGCAGCACCGCAGCGTGCAGGGACGCCCACGCGAGGACCTCCGCGGCGAGCGCGTCGGCCACGCCGACACGCCGCCCGCGGTGGGAGGGCTCGACGTACACACCCGTGAGCAGCGCCCCGTCGCCGTCGGCGGCGTGCTCCTGCGCGCTCATCATCCCGACCCACCGCCCGCGCCGGTCGAGGGCGACCACGCTCGTGGCGTCGGTGGCCGTGCCGCGGCGTGCACGCAGTCGCCAGTCGTCCTCGGTCATCGCCTCGGTCACGGCGAGCGTCGCACCGTACGAGATCGGGTTGTCCGCGGCGTTCCGGAGTCGCAGTGCCCGGACCGCCGCCCAGTCGTCCTCCCGGGTGGCCCGGAGTCGGACCTCCGCGCCCGGCAGTCCCGCTCTGCGGAGGAGCTCCGGCAGGCCGGTGTCCCGCCACCAGGGCAGCGACACGAGGCCGGAGGACATCCCGCCGTGGGCGAACCGCGGGACGACGACGGAGTCCTCGTGCGGGGACGTGAGCGGTCGGCCGACCTCCCGAGCGAACGCCGTCCGGAGCACGGCGTCGAGTGCGCCACGGGTGGCCGGGAGTGGCTCGTCCCGGAGCCGTTCGGCCAGGGCGCGCCACAGCCAGGGATCGCCGCGGAGCCGCCACTGCATCGGTTCTCGCACGAACAGCCCTGCGGTCCCCACCATGCGCCGATCTTCCCGCACCCGGTGTCACCGCGCCAAGTCCGGCTGTCCGGCCGGGTCGCGCCGAACGGCGACCGGCGTGCAGCGCAGCGGACGGGAGGCGCGGTGCCTGCCCGCACCGTTCCTCCCGTCCGAGACGCACTCCGGCTGCCATCCGTGGCGCGTCCTCACCGCTCCGTGTCCGCCACCTCGCTCCGGACACGGAACACCCTGGCGGTCGGCTCGCCGCCGCCGTCGTCGACGTGCAGCACCCCCGCTGCCGCGTCCCACCGGACGTCCCATGGCGCGACCACGGTCGGGAACAGCGGCGTGACCGACACCGGCCGCCCGACCAGGTCGGGTATCGGCACCGCGACCGACGACCGTCCGCCCGGCAACGACCACACCGACAGGTACAGGTCCCCCTGAACAGACCGGAGCCCCAGCGCCACCCAGGGGTCCTCCCACCCGGGCAGCCCGAGCGGCCACACCGGCACCGCCGTCTCGACCACGCCGAGCACCTCCCGGTGCGCCGCGATCGCAGCGCCCACGGCCGCCCGCTGCGCGTCGGACATCTCGTTGAGGTATCCCGACAGGTACATCCGACCGAGCACCCCGTTGACGAGCGACAGCGTGAAGCGCTCCTCCGACATCCCCGGTGCCGGGTAGGCCCAGTTCCCCGCCTGCTCGGGCAGCATCGCCGCGGGAGCAGCGGCCACGATGCTCGCGGAGAGCACCGGGTCCTGCTGGTCGGACGTGGACTGCAGGTGCAACCGCGACAGCATCGCGGCGTCCGCACGCATGGCCCCGGACGCACAGTTCTCGACGAGCAGCTCCGGGTGTCGCGCCTGCACACCGTCGAGCCAGTCGAGCAGCGCGCGCTGGTGCTCGAGCATGCCCGGGAACGGCCCCGTCATCGTGTTGTCGTCCATCTTGCAGAAGGTCACGCCGAGCGTGCCGAACAACCGGTCGGCGACCGCGTCGAGGTGCGCCCGTGCGACGGGTGACCGCAGGTCGAGCAGGTGCCGACCGTGCTCGGCGACCCGGACGCCGTGGTGCTGCACGAACGCGTCGTCGGGCAGGGTGGTCGCGAGCGGCGAGTGGATGCCGACGACCTCGGGTTCGAGCCAGAGCCCCGCTCGCATGCCCCGTGCTCGGATGTGGTCGAGCACGACCTCGATCCCGCCCGGGAAGCGCGACGCCGCGGGTTCCCACGCGCCCACGGTGTCCCACCAGTGCCCCTCCGCGTACCAGCCGGCGTCGATGCAGAACAGGTCGGCGCCAGCGTCTGCGGCCGCGTCGATCAGCGGGAGCAGCTTCGCGGTGGTCGGGTCGCCCATGAGCGTGTTCATGTAGTCGTTGAACACGAGCGGCAGGTCGTGGTCCGCCGGTCGGAGGACCCGGCGAGCGCGCCGCTGCGCCGTCAGCACCGCGAACGCTCCGTCCACCGACCGGGCGATCCCGACCGACACCGGCACCGAGACGAAGGGAGACCCTGGTGCGACGCCCGTGGTCCACTGGTGCTCCTGGTCGGTCGGCCCGCTGCACAGCAGGTACGCGTGCCGCCGGGTCTCGCCCAGCTCGTACAGCCACGGACCGTTGTGTTCGACCTGCCACACGAGGGCGTAGCCGGGGGCGGTGAGCACGCCGATCGGCAGCGCCTCGCCGGTCGACCACGAACCGCGGTTCTGCACGACCGCGCGGCTGCGGGGCGGGTGGTGCTGGGCCTCGCGGTCGATGCGGGCGAGTCCGATCTCCCGGAGTGGGTCGGTCCGCCAGCGGCTCTCGGCCGCCCAGTCGTCGTCCGCGTGCAGCAGCGCCATCGCGTCGACGTCGGCGCCGGAGTCGATGGTGAACGCGCCGGTCGCGAAGGAGGACACGGCGTCGAGGACGTGGGTCCCCTCGGTCGCGGACACCTCGGTCCAGGTCTGGAACGCGGCGACCCCGTCGCGGGCCCGGAACACCGACACGGTCTGGAGGCGCGTGGCCGCGTCCTCCTGCACGATCCGGAACCAGACGTCGGTCCCGTCCACCGCCCCGCTCGCGTCTCCACCGCGGGCCACGTCGATCCGCGACGGGCTCGGGTGCGGCTCGGTGTCGTGCGACACGTACCGCAGTCGCGCTCCGATCGTCGTGTCCACGTGCCGGTACCCACCCGGGAAACGCCCGTGCCCGACCGTCGACAGCTCGACGAGCGGCTGCGGGTCCTCAGGCCCGTCAGCAAGCGGGTCCTCCGACCGGACGAACGACACGAGCGCCACCGGCCCGTCCAACGCGACCCGGAACCGGGCGGCGAACCCGGACGTCACCCAGTCAACCGATGCCGGCCCCTCCGGACCGCCGCCCGCGCCGCCGATCACCCCGTCGGTCACCGCGCCGCCACGGGAGCGACCGGCGCGTCGACCCACGCACCGAGGCCGTGGTCGTAAAAGGTGGTGTTGTCGATCGCCGACCGGTCCGCCACCGGCCCGGCCGTCACCCGCCGGTCGATCCGCTCGGGGTCGGGTGCGGCGTCGGCGAGCAGCCGCGTGTAGTCGTGGTGCGGGTCGAGGATCACCGCGTCGGACGGCCCGCGCTCGACGACGCGGCCGCGGTAGAGCACGAGGATCTCGTCCGAGAAGTGCCGGGCGGTCGCCAGGTCGTGCGTGATGTAGAGCACGGCGAGGTGGTCCTCCCGCTGCAGCCGCCCCATCAGGTTGAGCACGCTGAGGCGGATCGACACGTCGAGCATCGACACCGGTTCGTCGGCGACGAGCACCTGTGCGCCGGGTGCCAGTGCGCGGGCGATGGCGACGCGCTGCCGCTGGCCGCCGGACAGCTCGTGCGGGCGCCGCGTGGCGAACTCCTCGTCGAGGTTCACCCGGTCGAGCAGCTCGCGGACCCGCTCCCGGGTCTCCTCCGCACCACGTGTGCGGTGGTGCAGCTGCAGCGGCCGGGCGATGTGGTGCTCGATCGAGTGGAACGGGTTGAGCGAGGCGAAGGGGTCCTGGAACACCATCTGCACGTGCCGCCGGTACATGCTGCCGACCACCGGGGTGCCGTCCTCGAGCCGCACGTCGATCGAGCCGCTCGAGACGGTCTCCAGCTTGGCGAGCATCCGCGCGATCGTGGACTTGCCCGAGCCGGACTCCCCGACGAGCGCGACGGTCCGCCCGGGCAGGAGCTCGAAGGACACGTCGTCGACGGCGCGGAGGGTGTTCCGGCGCAGCCCCTTGCGGACGTGGAAGTCCTTGGTCAGGTGGGTGACGGTGACGCTGGTCACGATGCGACCTCCTCGAAGCCGGTGCCGGTGCGGATGAAGTCGCCACGGGCGCCGGACAGGCTCGGGAACGAGCGCAGCAGACGCTGCGTGTACGGGTGCTGCGGCTCGTGCTGGATCCGCGCGGCGGTGGCGCACTCGACGACCTCGCCGCGGAGCATGATCGCGATCCGGTCGCTGATCTCGAGCAGCAGCGGCAGGTCGTGCGTGATGAACACGACCGCGAAGCCGAGTTCGTCCCGCAGCCGCACGATCTCCCGCAGGATCTCCCGCTGCACGACGACGTCGAGCGCCGTGGTCGGCTCGTCCATGATCATCACCTGCGGCTCGAGCAGCATCGCCATCGCGATCATCACGCGCTGCCGCATGCCGCCGGACAGTTCGTGCGGGTACGCGGTGATGCGGGCCGGGTCGACGCCGACGCGACGCAGGGCGTCCTCGGCGATCGCCCGCCGTTCCTTCTTGGGCATCCCCCGGCGGTGCTCGACGAGCGCGTCGTCGAGCTGCGCGCGGATCGTGGTGACCGGGTTGAGCGCGTTCATCGCGCCCTGGAACACCATCGAGAGCTTCGACCAGCGGACGGCCCGGAGTCGTTCGTCGCTCAGGCCGAGCAGGTCGACGTCGCTGCCGTCGCGGTCGTGGAAGGTGATGCTGCCGCTCGTCACCTTCGCCGGCGGCTTGTGCAGCCGGGTGATGGCGTAGGCGAGGGTCGTCTTGCCGCAGCCGGACTCCCCCGCGAGCCCGAGGATCTCCCCCGGCGCCAGCGTGAGCGACACGTCCCTGACGGCGTGCACGGGCCGTTCGGTCTCGTAGACGACGTCGAGGTGGTCGATGGTGAGGACGGCGTCCCGGGTCACGAGGCGACCCCCTTCCGGTCGGTGGTGGTGTCGTCGAGGCGAGCCGCGCCTCCAGAGCGAGAACGGGCCTGCCGCTCCCGCCGCCGCTGCGCCCGCACGTTCGCGAGTCGCGGGTTGATGACCTCGTCGATCGAGAAGTTGACGAGGGACAGGCCCATGCCGAGCAGCGCGATGAGCAGCCCCGGCGGCACGAACCACCACCAGGCACCCTGCGCGAGTGCGAACCCGTTCTGCGCGTAGAAGAGCATCGTGCCGAGCGTCGACGAGTTCGACGCGCCGAGGCCGAGGAAGGACAGCCCGGCCTCGCCGAGGATCGCGGCGATCACCGCGAACACGAACTGCGACGCGAGCACCGGCAGCAGGTTCGGCAGGATCTCGACCGCGATGACCCGCCACGGTCGTTCGCCCGCGACGCGGGCGGCCGACACGTAGTCGCGGCTGCGGATCGACATCGTCTGCGCCCGGAGCACCCGGGCGGACCCGGCCCACGACGTGATGGCGAGGACGATCGCGATCGTCCAGAGCCCGCGCGCCTCCTGCGGGACGAGGCCCGAGATGACGATGACGAGCGGCAGGCCCGGGATCACGAGGAAGACGTTCGAGAAGAGCGAGAACGCCTCGTCCATGATCCCGCCGAGGTACGCCCCGAGGATGCCGAAGAACGCGGACAGCACGGTCGCGAGCACCCCGACGATCAGCCCGATCTGCAGGCTGCCGCGGGTGGCGTACGCCAGTTGCGCCAGGACGTCCTGGCCGGTCTGGGTGGTGCCGAGCAGGTTGTCCCCGCTCGGCGGCTGCATGCCGGAGTCCCGGATCGCGTTCGGGTCGCCCACCAGGAACGGGCCGAGCAGGCCGAACAGGGTCACGCCCACGATGAGCACGATGCCGGCGACGAGCCACGGCGTCATGGTGGGCAGGAACCGGCGCAGGCCGCCGGTCCGGCGAGCGGAGCGGGCGGTCGCGATGCTCCGGGTGGAGGCGCCGTCGGCCTCCTCGGCGAGCGCGCCGATCGTGGGCTCGGTGTCCTCTTGGATGTTGGTCACGGTCGTGTCCTCCTAGCTCCGGGCCCGGGTGCGCGGGTCGATGAGCCCGTACAGCAGGTCGACGACGAGGTTCGCGCCGAGCACCGCGAGGGTGATGAACAGGAAGATGCCCTGCATGAGCGCGTAGTCGTTGTTCGTGACCGCGGACAGGAGCTTCGAGCCGATGCCCGGGTACGAGAACACCTGCTCGGTGACGACCGAGCCGGAGACGATGAACCCGAGCGAGATCGCGAACCCGGCCACCGACGGCAGCACGGCGTTGCGGGCGGCGTAGTTGCGGAGCACCTTGCCGGGGGCCAGGCCCTTCGCGAGCGCCGTCGTGATGTAGTCCTCGGACAGCGTCGAGACCATCATGTTGCGCATCCCGAGCAGCCAGCCGCCGAGCGAGGCGAGCACGATCGTCGCCGCAGGCAGCACCCCGTACTCGAGCGCCGACATGAGGAACGGACCGTTGAACCCGGGGTCCAGGACGACGTCGTAGCCGCCCTGCGCCGGGAACAGGTGGAGTCCGGTCGCGAAGAAGTAGACGAGGATCAGCGCGAGCCAGAAGTACGGCACCGCGGCGAGCAGGGTGGTCGCCGGCACGAACGAGTCGAGCCAGGTGCCGGGCTTCCAGCCCACGAAGGCGCCGAGGCCGACCCCGATCACGGCGGCCAGGACCGTGGCGATCCCGACCAGCGCGATGGTCCACGGCAGCGAGCTCCCGATGACCTCGGTCACGGGTGCCGGGAAGTAGCTCACCGACACCCCGAGGTCACCGCGGAAGACGTTGCCGAGGTACTGGCCGTACTGCACGATGAGCGGCTGCGAGGAGTCGCCACCGAGGAGCAGCTGGTACGCCTCCCTGGTCTCCGGGGTGATCTGGCCGCCGCGCTGCTGGAGCTTGGCGAGCAGGATGTCCACCGGGTTCCCGGGCAGGAGCCGGGGGATGATGAAGTTCAGCGTCAGCGCCGCCCAGAGGGCGACGACGTAGAAGCCGATCTTGCGCAGGAAGTACTGCATACGAGTGCTCCTCGGTCGCGGTCCGCCGTCAGCCCTTGACGGGCTTCAGGGCCTTGAACACCTCGGCGTTGTCCGGGCTCGCCCAGATCGCCGGGAAGGCGTACAGGTCGTCCTGGGTCGGCCAGCCGGTGAACTTCGCCGTGTGCACCTCGCTCGTCGTGCCGCCGGTGAGGATCGGGATGTACGGCATGTCCTCGACGAGGTGCTGCTGGATGGTGTCGAGTTCGGGCTGGGTGGCCGCGGTGTCCTCGGGGTTGATCGCCTTGAGCTTCGCGAGCGCCCCGTCGACGTCGGGGTTGCTGTAGCGGGACAGGTTCGTCGCTGCGGCCTCACCGACCTTCGCCGTGTTCGACGTGGCGAGGTTGTTGTTGTACAGGTAGTACGGGTTCGCGGTCGGGCCCTGGCCGAGCGAGTCGATCGCGAGCTGGAACTGGCCCTTCGTCTTCTTGTCGGTCCACTCGTTCCACGAGGACTGCTGTGCCTTGAGCTCGATGCCCGCCGCCTTGAGCTGCTGAGTCATCGTGTCGATGGCGGTGATGTAGTCGGTCCAGCCGGTCACGACCTCGACGGTCAGCGAGAGCTTCTGCCCGTCCTTGGCGTAGATGCCGTCGGAGCCCTTCTTCCACCCGGCGCCCTCGAGGGTCGAGGCGGCCGCGTCGGTGTCGGCGCTGTCCGGCATCACCGCGGGCGACACGTCCTTCGAGATCTTGTCCTCCTGCGTGGTGGTCAGCGCGAAGGTCGGCGAGATGTCGCTCGCGGTGTTCGCGAACGCGAGCGAGTTGAGCTGCTTGCGGTTGATCGCGTCGGCGACGGCGTGTCGGACGGCCGGGTCGGTCTGCGGTCCGGTGCACCCGAGGTCGGTGTTCGCGCAGGTGATCAGGGCCATCTGGTTCTGCCCGATCGTGATGCCGTCGTAGCCGGGGTAGTTGCCCTTGATGTCGTCCATGTTCGGGACGGGGCCGGTCTGCCAGTCGATCGAGCCCTGCTTGAGGGCATCCGCTCCGGCGGTGTTGCCGGAGAGGGACAGGTAGCGGACCGTCTTCACGGCCGGGGCGCCGCCCCAGTAGTCCTTGTTCGCGGTGAGGGTGAACGCCTGTGCCTTGAAGCTGCCGAGCGTGTACGGCCCGGTGCCGACCGGCTCGCGCATCACGTCGGTGGCCGGGTCGATGTCCTTCCACAGGTGCTCGGGCACGATCCAGGTCTTGCCGAGCAGGTTCGGGCCGAGCACGAACGAGGGCTCGTCGAACGAGACGACGACCTTCTCGTCGCCCTCAGCCTTCGCGGTGCCGGTGTACCCGATGGAGTTGAGGGACTTGTCCTTTTTGAGCATGTCGAGCGTGAACACGACGTCCTTCGACGTGAAGGGCTTGCCGTCGCTCCACTGCACGCCCTTGCGCAGGTCGATGGTGAGCTGCGTTCCGTCCGCGTTCCACGCGTAGCTCGTGCCGAGGAGCGGCTTCGGGTCCTCGGTGTTCACGTTCGTGATGAAGAAGAGGCTCTCGTAGACGGTCCCGATGCCGCCGATGTTCGACGGGGACCACGGGTTGAAGTTGATCTGGTAGTCGCCCGACTGTCCGGTGTAGGCGACGAGGGTCGACGCCGAGTCGGACGACGCCGCGTTCCCGCTCGAGCTGCAGCCGGTCAGGGCGAGCCCGGCGGTGGTGACGATGGCCGCGGCTGCGATGGCGAGCCGCCGTGAACGCTTGAGTGCTGACATCGTTGTCCTCTCGGTCTGCTCCGTCGCAGTCCTGTTCGTTGACGGCGATTGTTACACGGCTAAACTAACCCGGTCAAGCACTGGCACGACGATCTGAGGAGGCGCGATGGAGCGCACGACACTGGACGGCCCCTGGACCCTCGAGGCGGTGACCGGACCGAGCGCGTCCGAGCCGTTCCGGTCCCCCATCGAGGCGGTGGTGCCCGGATGCGTGCACACCGACCTCCTGCGCGCCGGGCGGATCCCGGACCCGTTCGACGGCGACGGCGAGGCGGCGACGCAGTGGATCGGCGACACCGTCTGGCGGTACCGGCGGACCTTCGACTGGGACGGCAGCGGGGGCGACGAACGGCACGACCTCGTGGCCGAGGGACTCGACACCCTGGCCACCGTCGAGCTGAACGGCCTGGTCGTCGGCACGACCGCGAACCAGCACCGGTCCTACCGGTTCCCGGTCGGGCACCTCCTCCGACCGGGGGAGAACGAGCTCGTGGTCACCTTCGACGCGCCCGTCCCGGCAGCCGTGCGGCTGTCGGAGCTGCACGGTGGCGAACTCCCCCACGTGAACCACCACCCGTACAACGCGCTCCGCAAGAACGCGTCGAACTTCGGCTGGGACTGGGGCGTCGACGTCGCGACGAGCGGCATCTGGCGGTCGATCGGCATCGAGTCGTGGAGCGGCGTGCGGATCGCCGCGGTCCGTCCGCTCGTCGGCGTCGACGGGACCACCGGCGTGCTCACGGCGCACGTCGACATCGAATACGCGGGCACCGCCGGCGGGTTCCGCCAGCACATCGGCTCGGCCCCGGTGGTCGAGGGCACCACCGGCACCGGCCTGGAGGCGCGGATCACCGTGTCCGGACACGGCACGTCCGTCACGGGGTCGCGCCCCGTCACCGGTGGTCGCGCCGCCGGGTCCGCTGCGGTCCGCCTCGAGCTGCCCGACGTGGCGGTCTGGTGGCCCCGCGGCCACGGCGAGCAGCCCCTGTACGACGTCCGCGTCGAGGTCGGCGACGACGTCTGGACCGGCCGCGTCGGCTTCCGGACGGTCACGCTCGACACCGCGGCGGACGCCGGCGGGGCGCCGTTCCTGCTCCGCGTGAACGACGAGCCGGTGATCGTGCGCGGTGTCAACTGGATCCCGGACCACGCCTACCTGACCGAGATGACCCCTGAGCGGTACGCCGAGCGGATCGACGACGCCGTCGCGGCGAACGTCAACCTGCTCCGGATCTGGGGCGGCGGCATCTACGAGTCCGACGACCTCTACGACCGCTGCGACGAGCTCGGCGTGCTGGTGTGGCAGGACTTCCTGTTCGCCTGCGCCGCCTACGCCGAGGAGCCCTGGCTCGCCGACGAGGTGGAGCCCGAGGTCCGCGAGGCCGTCACCCGCCTCAGCCCGCACCCCTCGCTCGTGGTCTGGAACGGCAACAACGAGAACCTCGTCGCCTACGCCGAGTGGGGCTGGCGGCCCTCGCTCGTCGGACGCACCTGGGGAGACGGGTACTACCGCTCCGTGCTGCCCGCGATCGTCGCGGAACTCGACCCGACCCGCCCGTACACGCCCGGCTCACCGTTTTCGTTCGACGAGTACCTGCACCCGAACGACGACCGGAACGGCACGGTGCACATCTGGGACGTCTGGAACACGAAGGACTACACCGCCTACGCCGACTGGCACCCCCGGTTCGTCGCCGAGTTCGGGTACCAGGGTCCCCCGGCCTGGTCGACCCTGACCGCGGTCGTGCACGACGAGCCCCTCGACCCGGACGGCCACGAGATGCTCGTGCACCAGAAGGCCCACGAGGGGAACCGGAAGCTCGCCGACGGCATGCGCGGCCACCTGCCCGAGCCGCGGAGCATCGAGGACTGGCACTGGGCGGCGCAGCTCAACCAGGCGCACGCGATCCGGTTCGGCATGGAGTGGTTCCGGTCCCGCACCCCGGACAACACCGGCATGGTCGTCTGGCAGCTCAACGACGACTGGCCCGTGGTCTCCTGGGCGCTCGTCGACCACGCCGGCCACCGCAAGCCGGTCTGGTACGCGGTGCGGCAGGCCTACCGTCCGGTCCTCGCCACCGTGCAGCGGTCCGAGGACGCCACCGGCACCGAGGTCGTCGTCGTCAACGCGGGTGCCGGGACGGTCGAGGACACCCTCGTCGTGGAGCGACGGTCCTTCGACGGGACGGTGCTGGCGACGGTGCGCGCGTCCGTGACCGTCGGGCCGGCCGATGCCGCACGGCTCCTGCTCCCCGTCGAGGTCGCCCGGTCGGAGGACCCCGCCGGCGAGGTCCTCGTCGTCTCCGGTTCGTCGTCCGGTCGGCGGGTGCACGACCTCGCCGAGGTGGTCGACCAGCGCCTCGAGCGTCGGCCGTTCACGACCGAGGTGGCCACCACGACGGACGGGGCCCGGGTCACGGTGACGGCGACCGGGTACGTCCGCGACCTGTCGCTCTTCCCGGACCGGATCGTGCCGACCGCCCGGGTGGACGACGGACTGGTGTCGCTGCTCCCGGGCGAGCAGGTGGTGTTCACGGTGACGCGCGCGCCCGGTGTCGACGCCGAGGCGCTCGTCGGGCCGCTCGTCCTCCGGCACACCGGCGACCTGCTCCCCTGACCCGCCAGCGACGACGGGTGCCACGACGGAAGGGGGCCGCGCACGTGCGCGGCCCCCTCTCGTCGTCCCGTCAGAGCGCCTGTACCTCGAGCACCAGGGCGGTGCCGGGCGTGAGCGACGGGAGCCGGACACCCAGGTCCTCGAGCACCGCCCCGGGCAGTTCGACGCTGCCCCGCTCCAGCCACGGCGTCCGCGTGACGTCGACGCCCTTCGGCACGCGCAGTCCGGTCACCGGCGCCAGCCGGTAGCGCCGCTCGCGATCGAGCCCGCGGAACCGCAGCGGGACGGCGAGCGCCCGCGGCCCGGTCTCGGTCCGCACCACCCGCGCCAGTGCCCGAGACCGGTCCGCGGCGACGACGACCGTCGTCCCGAGTCCCGGGTCGCCCACGTCGACGTGGTGCACCCGCCCGGTGTGCAGCAATCTCCGCTCCCGCTTGTACAGTGCGGTCCACTCGCGCAGCCGGTCGCGTTCGGCGGGCGTGCAGCGCGTGACGTCGGTCTCGATGCCGGCGCTGCCGAAGAGCGACACCGCCATCCGGAAGTCGAGGTCGAGGTGCCGGCCCGTGGTGTGCGCGACCTCGGGGCCGACGTGCGACCCGATGAGCTCCGGCGGCAGCAGCAGCTCGGTCCACCGTTGGATCGCCAGCCGCTCCATGGCGTCGTTCGAGTCCGAGGCCCAGACGCGGTCGGTCCGCTCGAGCACGCCGAGGTCGACCCGGGCACCGCCGGACGCGCACGCCTCGATCTCCAGCCACGGGTGCCGACGACGGAGCTCGTCCATCACCGCGTAGACGCCGCGGGTGTGGTCGCCGAGGCCGACCCGTCCCGCGTGCACGGTCTGCACGACGTCCCGGTTCTGGTCCCACTTCACGAAGTCGACGTGGTGCTCCTCGATCACCGCGGACATGCGGTCGAGGACGTGTGCGCGGACGTCCGGGTCCGCGAAGTCGAGCGTGTACTCGTGCCGCCAGGTCCGGGCGTCACCGGGATCCTGCAGGAACCAGTCCGGGTGTGCCTCGGCGAGGGCCGACACCGGGCTGACGCACTCCGGCTCGAACCAGAGCCCGAAGTCCATGCCCAGTGCGCGCACCCCGTCGACCAGCGGACCGAGCCCGTCCGGCCAGACCTCGGCGTCCACGGACCAGTCCCCGAGCGAGGTCGTGTCGGACCGGCGGCCGGTGAACCACCCGTCGTCGAGCACGAACCGCTCGACCCCGACGTCCGCGGCCACCCGGGCCAGGTCGAGCAGCGGCTCCAGCTCCTGCCGGAAGTAGACCGCCTCCCACGTGTTGAGGACCACCGGGCGCGGCGTGCGCGGGTGTCCCGGCCGGGCACGGAGCGAGTCGTGCAGGCGCGCCGACAGCCCGTCCAGCCCGGCGTCGCTCCAGACGAAGACGGCCTCGGGCGCGGCGAAGCCCTCCCCCGGTCGGAGGACCACCTCGCCCGGCCGCAGCAGTTCCCCGGCACCGAGCAGGGTCCGAGCCTCCGCCAGCCGGTCGATGCGGTGCACGGCGTCGGCGCTCCACGCCGGGTGGACGGCCCAGACCTCGCCGAGCGCGTCGTCGAAGCCGGCCGTGCCGAGCACCGTCAGCGTCGGGGCGTCGTGGCCCGTGCGTCCGCGACGGCTCTCGCGCACGTGCACCCCCTCGGTCAGCGCCCGCCGCTGCGGTGTCCGCTCACGGGTCCACTTGCCGGCCAGGTCGAGCACCTCCGCCGCACGGTCCCCGATCGGCAGCACCGCCTCGAACGCCGACAGCTCGACGTCCTCGGCGCCGGTGTTCGTGACCGTCTGCCGGACCCGGAGGACCCCGGCCGCGTCGAGCGCGAGCACGACGGACAGCGTCAGCTCGGCCGAGACCGCGTCGACGACGAGCGACCCTTCCGCCTCGGCCACGGTGACCCGGTGCCAGACCGGCACGAGCGGCCGTCCGCCGACCTGCCCGGCGATCGCCGGTCGGCCCTCCCAGCCGTCGTGCTCGGTCGGCAGCAGCGTCAGCGGCCAGGCGGCGTCGTAGGCGCTCGGCGAGACCGCTCGGTCCTGCGCCAGCACGAGGTCGGCCGCGTCCGACGCCGACACCGGGCCGGTGTCCCGACCCCAGTGCAGCACCTCGGGCAGGCCGTCCGGACGGGCGGCGAGCACCAGTCCGACGCCACCACCACGGAGGACGTGCACGATCCGCTCGGGCAGCGCGGTGGCCGCGGGGTCGCGGTCCACGACGGTCATGCCGTGGCCGCCTCGAGCAGCACGCGGACGCCGCCCGCGGGGACGACGGTCTCCGGGCCCTGCCCGGAGCCGTCGATCAGGTCCGTACCGGACGCGACGACCGTGACGTCGTCCGCGCGGTGGTTGAGGAGGAACAGGACCCCCGCACCGTCCTGGCGGACGCGGCGTACCGCCTCCAGGCCGGGAGGCGCGGTGACCGTCCGCGGGACCGCCCGCTCCTCGACGACGCGGTCCACGATCCGCTGCACGCCGTCCTGGTCGAGCATCGCGGACACGTACCAGACCCCGCCGCCCGCGGCACGGCGGGTGACCGCCGGTCGGCCGGCGAGCGGGCCGTCCACGTGACGCAGCACGACGACGGCGTCCTCGACCACGAGGTCCTCGGCCCAGTCGGTGACCACGGTGCCGTCGTCGAGCCGCACGTGCTGGTCGCGCTGCAGCGGCACGAACTCCTCCGCCCAGACGCCGAGCACGGCACGGAAGGCGCCCGGGTAGCCCCCGGCGAGCACCCGCGCGGTCTCGTCGACGATGCCCGAGGCGTAGGTGACGAGCAGTGTCGCGCCGCGGTCGACCACGGCGCGGATCCGCACGGCCGAGGCCTCGTCGACGACGAACAGGGTCGGCAGGACGACCACGTCGTACCCGGTCAGGTCGGCGTCGAGCGGCACCACGTCGGTGGTCACCTGTCGACGCCAGAACGCGGTGTGCCAGGCCCGGACCTCGTGCCCGTACCGGAGCCCGCGGTGCGGCTTCAGTCCGGCCTGCAGCGCCCAGCCGGACGCCTCGTCCACGACGATCGCGACCCGTGCGTGTTCCACCGGAGCGCCCTGCACCTGGGCGAGCGCCTCGAGCGCCCGGCCGAGGGCGCACACCTCGCGCCAGACCCGCGTCCGCGTGCCGGCGTGCGGGACCATCGCGGAGTGGAACTGCTCCGCTCCGGCGGTCGACGCGCGCCACTGGAAGAACAGCGCCCCGTCGGAACCACGGGCGACGTGCGCGAGCGAGTTCCGGACCAATTCGCCGGGCTCCTTCGCCCGGTTGCGCTGCTGCCAGCTCGGGCCACCGGTCGAGTGCTCCATGAGCAACCAGGGCGAGCGGCCCCTGGTGATCCCGCGCATCCGGTCCGCCGACACCGCGAGGTCCTCCGCGCGGTCCGGGTCGTCGACCAGCGTGTAGTGGTCGTTCGCCGGGATCGCGACGTGCCGGGCCCACTCGGCGTAGTCGACGACCTGGGAGCCGGCGCCGACCATGAAGTTCGTCGTGACCGGCACGTCCGAGTGCCGCTCGATGACCTCGCGCTCGGCCGTGAAGTGCGCGAGCAGCGCATCCGACGAGTACCGCTCGAAGTCGAGCGCGAGTCCCGGGTTCGGCGCACCGCCGACCCCGCGCGGCGGCGACACCTCGTCGAAGGACGTGTAGGTGTGCCCCCAGAAGGCCGTGCCCCACGCCGCGTTCGCCGAGTCGACGTCGGCGTACCGGTCGCGGAGCCAACGCCGGAAGTCCGCTGCCGACACGTCGCAGAAGCAGCGGCCGTTGCCGCCACCGAGCTCGTTGCTGACATGCCACAACCGGACCGCCGGGTGCTTCCCGTAGCGCTCGGCGATCGCGCCGACGATGCGCAGGGCGTGCTCCCGGAACACCGGCGACGCCGGGCACCATCCGAGTCGTCCGCCAGGGCGTTCACGGCGCTCGGTCGCGTCCACCGGCAGGACCTCTGGGTGCGCGGTGAGGAGCCAGTTCGGCGGCGCCGCGGTGGGCGTGGCGAGGTCGACCGCGATGCCGTTGGCGTGCAGCAGGTCGAGCGCGTCGTCCAGCCAGGACCACGTGTACTCCCCCGGCGACCGCTCGAGCAGTGCCCACGAGAACACCCCGACGGTGACCAGGTTCACCCCGGCCTCACGCATGAGGCGGACGTCCTCGTCCCAGACCTCGCGCGGCCACTGCTCGGGACTGTAGTCACCTCCGAAGGACAGACCCTCGGTGGGCCAGGGCACGGAACGGGCAGCGGTCACGACATCTCCTTCGACGGTGGACATGACCAGCATCCCGTCCGGCGACGACGTTTGTCAACTTGTGTAACTAAGCGCGCAAGACCTCAGTACCGGAGCGAGCGGCGGACGGCGAGGACGGCGGCGGCGCGGGCCCACTCGGAGAACTCGAACGGCTGGACGACGACGGTGACGTCGGCGTCGTACGGGCGCAGGCCCTGCCGGAATGCCTCGTCGACCTCGGCCCGGGCGATGTCGTACACCGGCAGTCCGTCGCCGGTGAGGACGATCGACTCCGGGTCCACGAGCGTCACGACCGAGGAGAGCAGCGCCCCGAGGGCCGTGCCGGCGGCGCGGAAGGCCTGCACCGCACGAGGGTCGCCCGTCCTGGCACGCTCGACCACCTCGTCGTAGGCGTCATCGGCCGCACCGGCGTTCCGCGCGATGATCGAACTCGGCAGGTAGCTCGAGACGCACCCGTGGTGCCCCACGCCGCAGTCGGGACCGCCGCCGTACACCGGCAGGTGCCCGACCCGGCCGAACCGCCCGTGCGCGCCCTCGGACACCTCGCCGTTCGTGACGAGCCCGAAGCCGACGCCGGTACCGACCGTGACGAGCGCCATCGAGCGGACCCCCGCACCGGCCCCGATCCAGTGCTCCTTGGCGGTCAGTGCGTCCACGTCGTTCGACGTGTGCGTCACGAGCCCGGTCGCAGTCTCGAGCAGCCCGGACAGCGGGACGTCCCGCCATCCCAGGAACTGCGAGACCTCGACCACGGTGATCCCGTCGCGGGTGACGACGTCTCCGGGCACGGACACCCCGAGCGCGCAGATCGCCGGTGATGCCCGACGGAGTTCCCGCACGACTGCTGCCACCTGCGCCACCAGTGCCCCGGGCTCGGTGTTCCGCAGCGCCTCCTCGTGCAGTGCGAGCACGCGCCCGCCCAGGTCCGTCACGGCCGCGTAGACACGGTCCGGCGTGAGCTTGATGCCGAGGAACTCCCACGCACCCGCGCTGGCCCGCAGCAGCTCCGACGGTCGCCCGGTGACGCCGCGGACACCGGTCCCGACGTCCACCACGAACCCGTGCTCCTGGAGCGTCCGGACCGCACGCGTCAGGCTCGCCCGCGACAGCCCGAGCGCCCGGGCGATCTCGGCCCGGGACAGCACACCGTGCACGAGGATCTCGCGCAGGGCCGCACGAGTGGCATCGGTCAGCACCGGCCAAGCGGCTCCCGGCTCCGGCGGCGCGACCTCGAGGTGACCGGTCATCGCTCTCCTTCGTCGTCGGCCGATCCTACTGCCGCCGATGGACCCGACAGGTCCCTGGAACGCAGAAAACCCCTGACCGGTGCCGGTCAGGGGTTTCCTGGTGGTGCAATGTTTGAGTCCGGCGGCGTCCTACTCTCCCACAAGGTCCCCCTTGCAGTACCATCGGCGCTGAGAGGCTTAGCTTCCGGGTTCGGAATGTGACCGGGCGTTTCCCTCTCGCTATGACCACCGGAACACCTTCGACTTGACCCTTGGATCAAGAAAGCTGTTCCCGCATGCATTGCGGTGTTCAGTTCTCGTGTTCCCGATCGTCTGTCGGGAACCACAAAGTGGACGCGAGCCCCACACCACGGATGGTGTGGGTAAAAAGTGTGTTGTCAAGTCTTCGGCTTATTAGTACCGGTCAGCTCCACGGGTCGTTAGTCCCCGCTTCCACATCCGGCCTATCAACCCAGTAGTCTGCTGGGAGCCTCTCACACTCAAGGTGCATGGAAATCTCATCTCGAAGACGGCTTCCCGCTTAGATGCTTTCAGCGGTTATCCGGTCCGAACGTAGCTAATCAGCGGTGCCCTTGGCAGAACAACTGACACACCAGAGGTTCGTCCATCCCGGTCCTCTCGTACTAGGGATAGATCTTCTCAAATTTCCAACGCGCGCAGCGGATAGGGACCGAACTGTCTCACGACGTTCTAAACCCAGCTCGCGTACCGCTTTAATGGGCGAACAGCCCAACCCTTGGGACCTACTCCAGCCCCAGGATGCGACGAGCCGACATCGAGGTGCCAAACCATGCCGTCGATATGGACTCTTGGGCAAGATCAGCCTGTTATCCCCGAGGTACCTTTTATCCGTTGAGCGACAGCGCTTCCACAAGCCACTGCCGGATCACTAGTCCCGACTTTCGTCCCTGCTCGACCTGTCAGTCTCACAGTCAAGCTCCCTTGTGCACTTACACTCGCCACCTGATTGCCAACCAGGTTGAGGGAACCTTTGGGCGCCTCCGTTACTCTTTGGGAGGCAACCGCCCCAGTTAAACTACCCACCAGGCACTGTCCATGAACCCGATCAGGGTCCTACGTTAGACATCCAGAGTGACCAGAGTGGTATTTCAACAATGACTCCACGAACACTAGCGTGCCCGCTTCACAGTCTCCCACCTATCCTACACAAGCCACACCGAACACCAATACCAAGCTGTAGTAAAGGTCACGGGGTCTTTCCGTCCTGCTGCGCGTAACGAGCATCTTTACTCGTAGTGCAATTTCGCCGAGTTCGCGGTTGAGACAGCTGGGAAGTCGTTACGCCATTCGTGCAGGTCGGAACTTACCCGACAAGGAATTTCGCTACCTTAGGATGGTTATAGTTACCACCGCCGTTTACTGGGGCTTAAATTCAGAGCTTCGCCCAAAGGCTAACCCCTCCTCTTAACCTTCCAGCACCGGGCAGGCGTCAGTCCGTATACATCGTCTTGCGACTTCGCACGGACCTGTGTTTTTAGTAAACAGTCGCTTCCCACTGGTCTCTGCGGCCTTCAACGCTCCACAACGAGAAGTCGTGTCACGTGTCCGGCCCCCCTTCTCCCGAAGTTACGGGGGCATTTTGCCGAGTTCCTTAACCACGATTATCTCGATCTCCTTGGTATTCTCTACCTGACCACCTGAGTCGGTTTCGGGTACGGGCGGCTGCAACCTCGCGTCGATGCTTTTCTCGGCAGCATAGGATCACTGATTTCCCCTTACGGGTACGCGTCGGGTCTCAGGCATATAGACGACGGATTTGCCTATCGTCAGCCCTACATCCTTACACCAGGTTCACCTTACGGATACCATCGCCTGGCTCAGCTACCTTCCTGCGTCACACCTGTTCATACGCTAGCCGCACCAGCATGGGGTCGAGCGTTAGACCGGCCACCATCACCCCGAAGGGATCCGGACAGTCCGGGTTAGGACTCTTAGCACCACTGGATTAGCTTGGGCGGTTGTTCGCCGGTACGGGAATATCAACCCGTTGTCCATCGACTACGCCTGTCGGCCTCGCCTTAGGTCCCGACTTACCCAGGGCGGATTAACCTGGCCCTGGAACCCTTGGTCTTTCGGAGGACGGGTTTCTCACCCGTCTTTCGCTACTCATGCCTGCATTCTCACTCGTGTGGCGTCCACGGCTGGATTACTCCGCCGCTTCACTCGCCACACGACGCTCTCCTACCACTCCGCACGACTGAACCACGAAGGCTTGTCTGTGTGCGAAATCTACAACTTCGGCGGTGTGCTTGAGCCCCGTTACATTGTCGGCGCGGAATCACTTGACCAGTGAGCTATTACGCACTCTTTCAAGGGTGGCTGCTTCTAAGCCAACCTCCTGGTTGTCTGTGCAACTCCACATCCTTTCCCACTTAGCACACGCTTAGGGGCCTTAGTTGGTAGTCTGGGTTGTTTCCCTCTCGACGATGAAGCTTATCCCCCACCGTCTCACTGCTGCGCTCTCACTCACCGGCATTCGGAGTTTGGCTGACGTCAGTAACCTGTTGAGGCCCATCGGCCATCCAGTAGCTCTACCTCCGGCGAGAAACACGCAACGCTGCACCTAAATGCATTTCGGAGAGAACCAGCTATCACGAAGTTTGATTGGCCTTTCACCCCTATCCACAGCTCATCCCCTCCATTTTCAACTGAAGTGGGTTCGGTCCTCCACGACGTCTTACCGTCGCTTCAACCTGGCCATGGATAGATCACTTCGCTTCGGGTCTAGGACATGCGACTGAATCGCCCTATTCAGACTCGCTTTCGCTACGGCTGCCCCACACGGGTTAACCTCGCCACATATCACTAACTCGCAGGCTCATTCTTCAAAAGGCACGCCGTCACATCAACAAGGATGCTCCGACGGTTTGTAAGCAAACGGTTTCAGGTACTATTTCACTCCCCTCCCGGGGTACTTTTCACCTTTCCCTCACGGTACTTGTCCGCTATCGGTCATCTGGGAGTATTTAGGCTTATCAGGTGGTCCTGACAGATTCACACGGGATTTCTCGGGCCCCGTGCTACTTGGGATACACATCCGGCCATAACACCATTTCGTCTACGGGGCTGGCACCCACTACGGCCCGGCTTTCAAACCGGTTCGACTATGATGCGCTGTAACCGCCCCAGTCCGGCAGAACTGAGCGACGTGTCCCACAACCCCGACCATGCAACGCCCGCCGGCTATCACACATGATCGGTTTAGCCTCATCCGCTTTCGCTCGCCACTACTCACGGAATCACATGTTGTTTTCTCTTCCTGTGGGTACTGAGATGTTTCACTTCCCCACGTTCCCTCTACCCGCCCTATATATTCAGGCGGGAGTCACCAGGTCACAAAAGCGCCCAGCGGGGTTTCCCCATTCGGAAATCCTCGGCTCACAGCTCGATTATCAGCTCCCCGAGGCTTATCGCAGATTTCTACGTCCTTCTTCGGCTCCAGATGCCAAGGCATCCACCGTTTGCTCTTAGAAACTTGACCACAAAGATTAAAATTGCGATCGACTCGAACAACAACAACCACCCCGAAAGGCGTCATCATCGTCACGAGCGATCTAAGATGCTCGCGTCCACTGTGTAGTTCTCAACATACGATCGGCACCACACTCCACCAACACACAACGCGTCAGCTTCATGCAGCCCACCGAAGAACCCGCCAGGAAGATCAACTCCCCAACACGGCTCAACCCTCCCACCAACCGGCAGGAGAAGCCTGGTCCCTCAGGACCCAACAACGTGCACCAGCCGACCCGCTCACCCCGACCCGTTCCAACCCACCCCCGAAGAAGCAGACGTACTCAGGCCAGAAGCTACGCTCCCGACTGCACTGTCAATGTTCCACCCATGAGCTACCGGCGAGAACGTTCGTCTCGATCCGGCGCCTGGACACCAAACGGTGCCAGATGCTCCTTAGAAAGGAGGTGATCCAGCCGCACCTTCCGGTACGGCTACCTTGTTACGACTTAGTCCTAATCACCGATCCCACCTTCGACGGCTCCTTCCACAAGGGTTAGGCCACCGGCTTCGGGTGTTACCGACTTTCATGACTTGACGGGCGGTGTGTACAAGGCCCGGGAACGTATTCACCGCAGCGTTGCTGATCTGCGATTACTAGCGACTCCGACTTCATGAGGTCGAGTTGCAGACCTCAATCCGAACTGAGACCGGCTTTTTGGGATTCGCTCCACCTTACGGTATCGCAGCCCTTTGTACCGGCCATTGTAGCATGCGTGAAGCCCAAGACATAAGGGGCATGATGATTTGACGTCATCCCCACCTTCCTCCGAGTTGACCCCGGCAGTCTCCTATGAGTCCCCGCCATAACGCGCTGGCAACATAGAACGAGGGTTGCGCTCGTTGCGGGACTTAACCCAACATCTCACGACACGAGCTGACGACAACCATGCACCACCTGTACACCGACCACAAGGGGGCGACCATCTCTGGCCGTTTCCGGTGTATGTCAAGCCTTGGTAAGGTTCTTCGCGTTGCATCGAATTAATCCGCATGCTCCGCCGCTTGTGCGGGCCCCCGTCAATTCCTTTGAGTTTTAGCCTTGCGGCCGTACTCCCCAGGCGGGGCGCTTAATGCGTTAGCTACGACACAGAAACCGTGGAAAGGTCCCTACATCTAGCGCCCAACGTTTACGGCGTGGACTACCAGGGTATCTAATCCTGTTCGCTCCCCACGCTTTCGCTCCTCAGCGTCAGTTACGGCCCAGAGATCTGCCTTCGCCATCGGTGTTCCTCCTGATATCTGCGCATTCCACCGCTACACCAGGAATTCCAATCTCCCCTACCGCACTCTAGTCTGCCCGTACCCACTGCAAGCCCGAGGTTGAGCCTCGGGATTTCACAGCAGACGCGACAAACCGCCTACGAGCTCTTTACGCCCAATAATTCCGGACAACGCTTGCACCCTACGTATTACCGCGGCTGCTGGCACGTAGTTAGCCGGTGCTTTTTCTGCAGGTACCGTCACTTTCGCTTCTTCCCTACTAAAAGAGGTTTACAACCCGAAGGCCGTCATCCCTCACGCGGCGTTGCTGCATCAGGCTTTCGCCCATTGTGCAATATTCCCCACTGCTGCCTCCCGTAGGAGTCTGGGCCGTGTCTCAGTCCCAGTGTGGCCGGTCACCCTCTCAGGCCGGCTACCCGTCGTCGCCTTGGTGAGCCATTACCTCACCAACAAGCTGATAGGCCGCGAGTCCATCCCCAACCAAAAAATCTTTCCACCACCAGACCATGCGGCCAGTAGTCATATCCAGTATTAGACGTCGTTTCCAACGCTTATCCCAGAGTCAGGGGCAGGTTACTCACGTGTTACTCACCCGTTCGCCACTAATCACAGGAGCAAGCTCCTGATCATCGTTCGACTTGCATGTGTTAAGCACGCCGCCAGCGTTCGTCCTGAGCCAGGATCAAACTCTCCGTAAAAAAATTACAACCAACACCGAAGTGTCAGCGAGTTGAAACTGACTGTAAAGACTGTCTACTGACAATCAATTCAATCCAAAAGGAATTGTCTCCGACGACCACAACCGAAGCTGCGGTCGCACGGGGTCAATAAATTGGCATTGACAATGTGCACGCTGTTGAGTTCTCAAGGACCAGACGCACCCCCCACTCGACCCGACGAATCGGATTCCGCCAGAGGGGCTGGAGTTCCTGCTACCCGGGCGAGACTCGGACGACCAATCAGCCGTTCCGTTCTCCGCCGCCGGGGCAACGAGAGATAACCATACGCGCGCACCCCCACCACCGCCAACCAACCCGACACCCGGGCGTGTCGCGCCCCCGAGCGGCCAGCGCGAGTGAACCCGGGAACGACGGAAGGCACGGTGCGGACACGCACCGTGCCTCCCGGGAGTCACCGGACCAGCTGCCTACTCGGCTGCCGCCAGCTGCCCACAGGCGCCGTCGATCTCCTTGCCGCGGGTGTCACGGAGGGTCGTCGGGATGCCCGCGGCGTTGAGCCGGCGGACGAACTCGTCCTGCACGTGCGGCTCCGACGAGGTCCAGACGGAGCCGGGCGTCGGGTTGAGCGGGATCGGGTTGACGTGCACCCACCCCTTGCCGCGCGCGTTCAGCTTGTCGGCGAGCAGGTCCGCACGCCAGGCGTGGTCGTTCATGTCCTTGATGAGCGCGTACTCGATCGAGACGCGTCGGCCCGTCTTGGCGTAGTACTCGTACGCGGCGTCGATGGCCTCGTCGGCCTTCCATCGCGAGTTCACCGGGATGAGCTCGTCGCGGAGCTCGTCGTCGGGCGCGTGCAGCGAGAGCGCGAAGGTCAGCGGGATGTCCTCGTCCGCGAGCTTCTTGATCGCCGGCACCAGGCCGACGGTCGACACCGTGATGCCGCGGGCGCTCATGCCGAGGCCGTTCGGCTGCGGCGCGATCATCGTGCGGACGGCGTCCATCACGCGCTTGTAGTTGGCGAGCGGCTCCCCCATGCCCATGAACACGATGTTCGTCACCCGCTCGGCGTCGACGCGGTCCTGCCCGCCCTTGCGCGGGTCGCCCCCGAGCTCACCCGCGGCGATGGCCGCGTTGGCCCGGACGATCTGCTCGATGATCTCGGCGGTGGACATGTTGCGGGTGAGTCCCGCCTGCCCGGTCGCGCAGAACGGGCAGTTCATGCCGCACCCGGCCTGCGACGACACGCAGAGCGTGATCCGGCCGGGGTACCGCATGAGCACCGACTCGACCAGGGCACCGTCGTGCAGCTTCCAGAGGAACTTGATGGTGTCGCCGTTGTCGGTCGCCAGGCGCCGGGTCTCGGTGAGCAGCGGCGGCAGCATGCCCGCGACGAGATCCTCGCGCTGGGCGGCCGGCAGGTCGGTCATCGTCGCCGGGTCGGACGAGTAGTGCGTGAAGTAGTGGGTCGAGAGCTGCTTGGCGCGGAAGCCGGGCAGCCCGAGCTCCTTGACCTTCTCGACGCGCTCCTCGACGGTCAGGTCCGCCAGGTGCACGGGCGGCTTGCCCCGCTTCGGGGACGCGAACTGCAGGAGGGGACGGCCCTCGGTGTCCTGCGCCTGCGTCCAGCCCTCGGTGCGCGGACGCACCTGCGGGCGCGCGGAGCGCTGCTCCTCGAACGGGGTGCGGGTGTCGGTGGCCATCACTCCAGCTTACGGGAGGCGCGCAACCCGTCGACGACGTCCCGCACGCGGTCGGGCGGTCGGCCCCACCGCCCGGCTCACTTCCCGGCGGGCAGCAGGCGGGCGAAGTGGTGGGCGTTCGGGTACATCGGGACGATGTCGACCGGGTCGCCCGGGTGCGGGGCCTGCAGCACGAGGCCGTCGCCGAGGAAGATCCCGACGTGGTCCTGGTCGTCGAACACCACGAGGTCGCCCGGCTTCGCCTCGGACTCCGGGATGGTCGTCGCGGCGTCGTCCTGCGTCGGTACGTAGTGCACGAGCGGGATCCCGACGGCGGCGTAGGCCACCATCGTCAGGCCGGAGCAGTCGATGCCCTCGTGGCTCGCACCGCCCTCGACGTACGGGTCGCCCATGTACTGCAGGGCGGTGGACACGATCGTGGCCCGCTCGCCGCCCGCGGAGAGGACCGCCGAGATGGCGTCCTCCGCCTGCTGCGTCGAGACGCCGTACTTCGTGACGATGGTCGGGTAGGAGACGATCGTGGTGGTGGTCGTCATACCGTCGGTCGAGACGACGGGCACCTTGACGTCGCGCGCGACCGTGAAGCGTTGCGTCGGCTGCGTGGTGGTCGTACCGCTGTGCGCGTCGGTGGACGGGGTGGCCGCGTTCGCGGGCAGGGCGAGCGTCAGGCTCGAGGTCACGGCGAGGGCCGGGGCGAGCAGGATCGCGGCGCGCTTGGCGTTCGCGGCCCGACGCATGTGCCGGGGATCGGTCGCGCGCTCCGCCCGGAGCGACGCCGTCCGGCTGAGCACCACGGCGCCGGCGACGGCGGTCGAGGCGACGTGCCCCTGGGCGAGCGTCCCGGTCCGGGCGGGACGCGTGTGCTCCACGAAGGTGGACCGGGCGACGGCGGGGACGGATGCGGCGCGGCGGCCACGCGGGCGGCGCAGGTCGGCGGGAGCGGTCACCGAGGCGGGAGCGGTCGGGGACGCGGAGGTGGCGGCGGGCGCCGACTGTCGCTCGTGGCCGTCGTGGGCTGCGGGCAGGGCGTGACGTCCCATGGTTCCTTCCGGTTCGCGACGCCCTCTGACGAGGCGACTCGGGAAGATAACGTATTGGTCACGGACCGGCTCGCGGCTGAGCGCTCCCCGGAGGTTCCTGCGGTTCGTCTCAGGCTCGCGCGGCGAAGTGTTCTCGCACCCGCTGCTGCACGGTCGGGGCGTCCGGGTGGTCCCACAGCGCGAAGTGGGTGCCGCCGGGCAGCGTCACGAGCTCGACGTGCGGGACCTCGGCGAGCGCGCGGGCGCTGTGCGTGGGTTCGACGTCCGTGTCGGCGCTGCCGTGCACGAGCAGCGTCGGGGCCTGCACCCCGGCGAGGCCGAGGTCGTGGACCGCACCCAGGTTGCGGACGTCGGCGTCCCACCCGGCGCGGTGCGGGCCGGAGGTGTTGCCGGTCCGCGCGAGGTCGAGCACGAAGGCCCGCCGCTCGGGGTCGCCGAGGACGCCCTGCACGTGCTCGTGGAGCGCCCGTCCCCGGAGCGAGCTGACGCCGGACACCGCCAGGCGGACGACCGTCGACGGCAGGAGCCGGGCGGCTGCGCGGGCGAGGACGGCACCGAGGGCGGAACCACCGACGAGCCGTTCGGGCAGGGAGACCGTCGGCGGGACCCACCGGTCGGTCAGCCCGGCCGCGACGACGAGCGACCGGAGGCGCTCCGGGTGCCGGACGGCGAACCGGTAGGCGGCCGGTCCCCCGCCCGACCAGGCCAGCACCGCGGCGCGCTCGATGCCGAGGTCGTCGAGGACGGCGGCGAACAGGTCGGCCTCGTCGTCGAGCGTCGCCTCCGGACCGGAGAGCGGGGTCCCCAGGTACCCCGGGCGGGACAGCGTGACGACGCGGAAGTCCGACGACGGCAGGAAGCGCCCCATGATCTGCGCGACGTCGATCCCGCCGGGGGTGCCGTGCACCACCAGCACCGGGGTGCCGGTGCCACGGACGGCGACCTCGGCTGCGGCCACGGTGGCGGCTGGACGGGTCTCGGGCTGCATCATCCGAAACTACCCAGGCGACCGATGGACGGGCTGGGCGGGACCACGCAGGGCGGTGCGCGCCTCCCGGTCGACCTGATGGTCGGCACAGCCGACGCGCGACGTCAGCGCCGGCCGACGTCGGCGAGCCGCTGCCCGCGCAGGGTGTCGCCCGGGTACTCGCCGTAGGCGGCGACGTAGGCGCCGGAGAACCTGCCCATGTGCCGGAAGCCACACGCCTGCGCCACGGCCGCGACGGAGGTCTCGCGCGGGTCCGCGAGCTGCAGCCCGATCCGCGCCTTCTCGAGCCGGAGGTCACGGAGGTGGTTCATCGGCGTCGTCCCCTCGTGGCGTTGGAAGGACTCCTGGAGCGTGCGGACGCTCACCTCGGCTGCCGCGGCGATCGAGGTCGCGGTGAGGGGACGGTCGAAGTGCGCCTCGATGAACGCCTTGGCGCGGGCGACGGTCCCGACCGGGGCCTCGTGGTCGCCGCCGTCCGGGACGGGGCGGAAGGACTCCAGGGCGGCCTCGGCGAGCCGGAGGTCGAGCACCGCGCGGTCGCCGTCGGTGACCGAGACGTCGAGGAGGGGGCGCGCGACCTCGCGCAGGACGGCCTGCAGCAGCGCGAGCCGTTCGGGCCCGACCTCGACGGGGAAGCGGAGCGGTGCGGGTCCGGCCTCGCTGTCGACGACGGACACCGCCTCGAGGAAGGCGGCGTCGAAGTGCACGAGGTGGACCGTGCCGGCCTCGGCGGCGGCGTGGAAGGGGCGCCCGACGGGCAGCATGACGGGGGCGCCGGTGCGGAGGGTGGTCGAGCTCTCGCGATCGTCGTCGATCGACACCGCGCTGCCGGTGGTCCACGCGAGCACGTACTGCCGCTCGAGGAGGAACCACCCCGAGCAGGCGGTGGCGCACGAGGCGGTGCGGAGGCTGACGCTGCCGTCTCCGGTGGACCGGTAGCGGAAGGCGAAGCCATGGTCGTCCGGGGCCGCGCTCGCCGTGCCGAAGCGGAGTTCGCGGGCCCCGACGACCCCGCGGAGGTACTCGGCCGCGTCGCCGGGCTCGGTGCCGGAGACGATGCTCTCGCGGACCGAGGCCCGGCGGGTCACGGCGTCCGGCTCGGGAGCCGCACCGGCCTCCGCCCCGGACGGACCGGGGTCGGGGTCCGGTGCGGCGGTCACGTCCCGACCGATCGTCCACGGCCGGGACGTGCGGGCCGGGACCGGTCGCTCACCAGGTCCGCCAGCGAGGGCTCGGCCTGTGCGGGCATCGCCCACCCACGCCGCGACGCCTTGCGCAGGTGCCGGTAGGTGGTCACGCGGACCGGTTGGACGTCGTCGTTCGATTCGTAGCTGGACATGGCACGCTCCCTGATGCGTTCTCGCCAGGATCGCGAGCCGGGGCGGGCCCGTCTCGGGTCCGCGTCCGCGGTGCGCAGGACGGGCTCGTCGATGCGCGTGACGCTACGCAGCGACCGTGGCCCCGGCACGGCCCGTCCCGGGACCCGCGTCATCCGGACTCTCCGCTCGGGGTCGGCGCAGGCGCCGGCCTGGTGCGCGACCGACGGGCCGACCGACTGGTAGCAAGGGGCCGTGACCGACGACGACACGTGGGACGACCCGACCGGTCCGGACGAGGAGGTCCGCGTCGGACCGTGGTCGCTCCGCCTCCGCGGATCCGAGGTCGCCGACGTCGTCCACCGCGGGTGCCGGTCCTCCGCGCCGGCAGGCCGCTGCACGTCGGACCGGTGACGCTCCGACCGCGGTGCAACGCGGTCGCGACGTCGCCGCGACGGGTGGCGACGACGGCGAGCGTCGACGGCGGGTACGGACCGGAGAGCGTGCCGGACGCCACGGACCCGGGGCAGCACTCGGCCGCCGCCGGAGCGTGGTCCGCCGCGTCGGTCGAGGCGCTCTCGGTGCCGGGGGTGGCCACGATCACGCTCGCCGAGGCGTGGGGGCCGCGCGGCGTGGTCGCGTCCGACGGGACGCGCACGCCGGCGGCCGCCGCCGTCGACGGGTCGGTCAGCGCTTGACGGCGTCGATCTTGAGCATCTTCGCGATCACCGAGTCGAGCTCGCTGTCGTCGAAGACCTGCTTCCAGTCCTCCTTGATGAGCTTCTCGCGGCCGTAGCCCATCGCGATGTGGCACGCATCGGAGAACGGGTTCGAGCCCCGGAGGCCGTTCGTGAGCGCGATCCAGGTGTGGCCGTGCAGCATGGCGCGGGCGGCCTCGCGCGGCACCCCGACGCCGGTGACGGTCTCCTCGAGGGCGTCGTTGAGGAAGTCGCCGATCATGCACGCGATCGTCTCGACGAGGGTGGGCTCGAGCACGGCCAGCTGCTTGACCGTGACCCAGTGCACGCGGATGACCGGGGCGTACATCGTCGTGATGACGGCCTCGGCGATCGTCTTCGCGGCGTCGCCCGCGTCGCCGAGCGACTCGGAGGCGTCGAAGGCGGCGATGACCTCCTGCGGCGCGGCGATGCCGCCGAAGGTGTCGTCCCACTCCTCCTTGGTGGTGCGCTCGAGGAACACCGAGGGGTGGCACGGGTGCGCGACCGCGTAGTGGACGTCCTTTCGCTCCGCCAGCAGGCCGGCGTAGGCGGCGGCCGGGTCGAGCGTGAGGATCGTCGCGCCGGGCTTCATCACCGGGACGAGCTGCTCGGAGACCGTGCCGAGCACGACGTCCGGGACGGCGAGCACGACGACGTCGGCGACCTTCGCGGCCTCGATGCTGTCGGTCAGCGTGCGGCCGAGCTCCTGGATGCGCTCCTGCCCGGCGGGCGAGGCCTCGCTGTAGAGCGTCGTGTACTCGCTCTTGGCGAAGTTGTTCGAGACGCGGGTGCCCATCTTGCCGCCGGCACCGATCACGGCGACGGTGACGTCGGCGGTGCCGGAACCGGCAGCGACGGTGTGGGTGGTGGTGGCGGTGTCGGTGTCGGTCATGATTCCTTGCTCCTGATGTACTCGATGGTGTGTTCGGTCCACGCCGCCTCGGTGCGGGTGGTGGTCTCGGCGGGCGTCTCCTCCGGCAGCGGGTCGGCGTCCGCGTGCTCGTCCTGCCACGGCAGCCAGAACTCGATGACGCGGTTGATCCCACGGGTGTCCGGGTCGATCGCGGTGCGGACGGCGTCGTAGTCGAGCACCCCGGTGCCGGTGCGGACGCCGGTGTACTGGAACCCGACCCAGCCGGGTGATCGGGTGAACCCGGAGTCCTTGACGTGCCAGTTCGCCACGTGCGGGGCGGTGAGCGCGACGACGTCCGCGGGGTGTTCGAGCCGGGCGACGGTGTTCGCCGGGTCGAGGCAGACGCCGAGCGCTGCGCTCCCGACGCGTTCGACGACGGCGACGAGGTCGGCGGTGGCGACGACCTCGTACGTCTCCAGCGCGAGGGTCACACCCGCGCGCTCGTAGGCGGGGAGCGCCTGCCGCAGGCGTCGCTCGGTCTCCGCGGCGTCGGGCTGGTCGTCGCCGCTCGTCCACATGCTGCGCACGAGCGTCGCGCCGAGCTGCTGCGCCACGTGGAGGTACCGGGCGAGGTGCTCCGGACGGGTACCGCGGGTGCCGACCTCGAGGACCAGCCCGAGTTCGTCGGCCAGGGCCCGGATCGCCGTGAGCCGCTCGTCCGTGGCCGTGTCGAGCGGCAGGTGGTCGCAGATCTGGAAGAGGTCGACGCCGTCGTGGGACGCCGCGTCGCGCATCGCGTCGTGGAGCGACATCGGCTCCGGGACGCGGTCCGACATCCGCCAGACGTAGGCGTAGGTCGAGAGGCCGAGCAGGGAGGTCATCGGTCGGCTCCGCTCGGCTGCAGGGCGAGTGCCTCGTCGAGGATCGTCGCGACGGCGGCCGGGTCGTGCGCGAAGCGGCCGAGGAAGAGTCCGCCGATGCGACCCTGGCCCCGGGTGAGGAGCCCCGGACCGGCGCTGCCGCCGTAGATCGCCACGCTGCCCGCGAGGTCCGGACGTGCCGCGAGGTGCTCCTCGATGCCGGCGAGCACCGCGACGATGTGCGCGTCGGGAGCGGGCGCCGGTGCACCGATCGCCCACACCGGCTCGTACGCCGCGACGACCGGACCGGCGAGGTGGTCCGCGGTCGCCGTCGCGAGGAAGCGGTCGAGCTGCGCGGTGACCTCGGCGATCGCGGGCGCGGGGTCGCCGTCGGCCGTGCGCTCGGTCTCGCCGACGCAGATGAGCGGACGCAGCCCGTTGCGGAAGGCGGCGTGCACCTTGCCGGCGAGGTCGTCGTCCGACTCGTGGAACAGGGTCCGCCGCTCCGCGTGGGCGATCTCGACGAGGTCGACGCCGATCTCCGCGAGCTCGCGGCCGGAGACCTCGCCGGTGAAGGCGCCCTCGTCGGCCCACGACAGGTCCTGCGCGCCGAGGAGGACCGGGGCATCGCCGATCACCTCGCGCACCGGGACGAGTGAGGGGAAGGTCGGGACGACGAAGAGCTCGACCGCGCCGGACCGCACCGCGGGGTGGGTGCGGGCGAGCTCGACGACGGCCGCCGTCCACTCGAGGGTCCTGGCGTGCGAGAAGTACATCTTCAGCGACACCCCGACGAGCGTCACGGCGCGTCGGTCCCGACCGGCGCGGAGCCGTCGTACTCACAGATGGCGGCGACCTTCTCGGCGCTGGCCGAGCTCGTGTCGAACGTGTAGCCGAGCCACTCCTTCGCCATCCGCCGCGCGACCTCGACCCCGACGACCCGCTGCCCCATGCAGAGCACCTGCGCGTCGTTCGACAGGACCGAGCGCTCGACGCTGAACGAGTCGTGCGCCGTCACCGCCCGGATGCCCGGCACCTTGTTCGCCGCGATCGCGACCCCGAGCCCGGTACCGCAGATCAGGATCGCCCGGTCCGCCTCGCCGTCGGCGACGAGCTTCGCGGCGTCGACGGCGACGTGCGGGTAGGCGGTGTGCCCGTCCGCATCGACGCCGACGTCCACCACGCTCACCACGCGCGGGTCGGCCTCGAGGTCGCGCTTGATCGTCTCCTTGTACTCGAACCCGGCGTCGTCGGAGCCGACGACGAGGCGGAACTGCTGCTCGGGGGTCGCGGTTTCAGACATGCTGCTCTTCCTTCTGCGTGGTGAGGGTCGCGAGGACCGCGGCCGTGATGAGTGCGAACGACACGGCGCCCGCGTCCGGCGTGCCGACCGCGTCCTCGCCGTGGGTCCGGGCACGGCCCTTCCGCGGCAGCAGGGCCGCCGTCGCGTCAGCGGCCTCGCGTGCGGCGGCGGACGCGGCGGCCCATGCGGTCGGCAGGTCGTCGCCCGCGGTGACACGGGCGGTGAGGACGTCGTCGAACGGCACGAGGGCGTCGACCATGGTCTTGTCGCCGGGCACGGCCCCGAAGGCCAGCACCGCCTCGGTGGCGGCGCGCACCGCGTCCGCGACCGTCGTCGACGACGGACGCGACTCGTCCCCGACGACGCGACCGAGCGCCTCCAGGGCGGCGCCCCAGATCGCACCGGACGTCCCACCGGCCTTGTCCGACCAGGCGTCCCCCGCGATCGCGAGGACGGATCCTGCACCGGCGCCTCGGCCCGCCGCGTCCTGGGCGGCAGCGTCCGCGGCGGTCGACCCGCGCTGCATGCCGATGCCGTGGTCGCCGTCCCCGGCGACCGCGTCGATGCGGCCGAGTTCGTCGACGTGCTCGTCGACGACGCGACGGACCGCGCCGACGGCGGCGGCGACACGGACGGCGGCGGCCTGTGACGCCGTCGATCCGGGGATGACGGGGACGCGCTCGCCGGCCACCAGCTCGTGCTCGGGCAGGCGCTCCTGTGGGACCGAACCGCCCTTCCGGTACGCCGGGCTGTCTGCGGGTGCGGCCCAGAGTTCCTCGAGTTCGTCGTCGAGCCAGAACAGGGTCAGCGAGACACCGGCCATGTCGAAACTCGTGACGAGTTCACCGACCTCGGGCTCCACCACGACCGCGCCGGCCGCCGTGAGGAGCCGCTGGACGGTGCCGAAGACCACGAAGAGCTCCTCGTACTTCACGCTGCCGAGTCCGTTGAGGACCGGCACGACCCGAGCACCGTCGACGGCCACGCCCTCGGGGAGCTCGGTGAGGAGCCGCTCGACGAGCAGCTCCGCGAGCCCCGCGGCGGACGGGACCTCGGCCTCGGCGATGCCGCGCTCACCGTGGATGCCCATGCCGATCGCCATCCGTCCCTCGGGGACGGTGAAGAGCGGCTCGTCGGCGCCCGGCAGCGAGCAGCCCGAGAACGCGACGCCGAAGCTGCGGGTCCGGGCGTTGGCCCGCTCCGCGATCGCGGTGACGGTGTCGAGGTCGTCCCCGCGCTCGGCTGCGGCCCCCGCGACCTTGAAGACGCAGAGGTCACCGGCGATGCCGCGACGCTGGTGCGCCTCGGCAGCGGAGGCGCTCGCCACGTCGTCGGTCACCCGGACCGTGCGGACCGGGATGCCCTGCGCGTCGAGGGCACGGGCGGCGGCGTCGAAGTTCAGGACGTCGCCGGCGTAGTTGCCGTAGGAGAGGAGCACTCCGCCGCCGTGCTCGGCCGCCTGCGCGACCGCGGTGACCTGCTGGGCGGACGGGCTCGCGAAGAGGTTGCCCATCGCGGCACCGGCTGCCAGGCCGTGGCCGACGAGACCGCCGAAGGCCGGGTAGTGGCCGGAGCCGCCGCCGATCACCACGGCGACCGTGCCGTCCGGGCTCGCGGTGGCGCGGGCCACCCCGCCGTGCACCTTCCGGACCCAGCGGCCGTTCGCGGCGACGAAGCCGGCGACCATCTCGTCCGCGAAGTCCGCGGGGTCGTTGTACAGCCGGGTCATGCGCCGGCCTCGGTCGCGATGGCGCGCTCGGTACCGGCGGTGCCGGCGGTGCCGGCGGTGCCGGCGGTGCCGGTGGTGCCGGTGGTGCCGGTGGTGCCGTTCAGGGTTCCGCCGGCCTTCCGGGTGTTCCGGGCGAGCAGGACCATGAGGAGGCTCGACAGGAGCATGAAGAAGCCGACGATGAACATCGGCACCTGGTAGCCGCCGGTCCACTCGCTCACCGCGCCGGTGATGTACGGGGCCGCGAAGCCACCCAGGTTGCCGACCGTGTTGATGAGCGCCACGCCCGCTGCCGCTGCTGCACCCGTGAGGAACTGCGTCGGCACGGTCCAGAAGTTCGGCAGCGCCGCGAAGATCGAGCACGCCGTGACCGCGATGACGGCGACGGTGGCGGCCGGGCTGTTCATGTACAGCGCGACCGGGATGCTCAGGCCGCCGACGAGCGCCGGGACCGCGATGTGCCAGACGCGCACGCCGCGGCGGAAGGCGTCACGCGACCAGAAGTAGAGGACGACCGCGGCGGGCACGTACGGGATCGCCGTGATGAGCCCCTTCTGGAACAGGTCGAACCTGGTGCCGAACTGCTCCTGGAAGCCGTCGATGATCGTCGGCAGGAAGAAGCTCAGCGCGTAGAGGCCGTAGATGAAGCCGAAGTACACGGCCGCGAGCATCCAGACCCGGCCGGAGCCGAAGGCCGCACGCAGGCCGCCCTTGCCGTGGGCGCCGCCCGCGGTCTCCTTCGCCGCGTTCTCCTTGGCGAGCGCGGACTCGAGCCAGGTGCGCTCGTCGTCGTCCAGCCACTTCGCCTGCGACGGCTTGTCCTTCAGCACGAAGAGGCAGAGCACGCCGACGACGATCGCCGGGATCGAGACGCAGAGGAACATGAAGCGCCAGCCGGCCAGTCCACCGAGCAGCCCCTCGTGGGTCATCAGCCAGCCCGCCAGCGGGGAGCCGATCACGCTCGTGAGCGGCTGCGCCAGGTAGAACAGCGCGAGCATCTTGCCGCGGTGTCGGGCGGGCACCCACGTCGAGAGGAACAGGATCGCGCCCGGGAAGAAGCCGGCCTCGGCGACACCGAGCAGGAAGCGCAGGCCGACGAGCTGCGGGTAGTTCTGCACCCACGTGAAGAGCAGCGAGACGATGCCCCAGGTGATCATGATCCGGGCGAGCCAGACGCGGGCGCCGAACTTGTGCAGGGCGAGGTTGGAGGGCACCTCGAGCACGAGGTAGCCGATGAAGAACACCCCCGACGCGAAGCCGAACTGGGCGGCGGTGAGACCGAGGTCGGCCTCCATGCCGTTCGGCGCCGCGAAGGAGATCGCGGTCCGGTCGAGGAAGTTGATGAAGAACATGAGTGCCACGAACGGCACGATGCGGATCGCGATCTTGCGGATGGCCGTCTTCTCGACGACCGAGGTGGGGATGCCTCGCGTGGCGGGGATGTCCACGATGACTCCTGCTCGGTGGGGGTTCGCGCTCGTCGGCCGGGCTGCTGCGCTCGGCACGGAGCGGGCGCTTCGGTGCGCCGGACACCAGTGTGCGTGGACCCGGTCAAGTTGTCAACCGGTTGACCAGACATCGCGATCGCACCGACGGCGAGCAGCCGCCGGAACCGGTTGACCGACCGGTACGCTCGGACCATGCCCGCGTTCAGCCCGGACGATCCGCTCAACATCCGCCTCGAGCTGGAGTCCGTGCCCGTCGGCTCCCCCGCGTCCGAGGTCGCCCGGCAGCTCGTCGCGCTGCTCACCGCCGGCGACCTCGCGCCCGGGTCGCGGTTGCCCGCCGAACGCCTGCTCGCCGAGCGACTCGGCGTCGGCCGGTCCGCGGTCCGCGAGGCCCTCGCGGCGCTCGAGATCCTCGGCATCGTGCAGGTGCGCCCTGGCTCCGGCACCTACCTGCGCGGTGGGACGTCCGACCTCCTGCCGACGACGCTGTCGTGGGGGCTCATGCTCGCGTCGAACCGGACACGGGAGCTGCTCGAGGTCCGCTCGTCGCTCGAGCGGACCGCCGCGATCCTCGCCGCGCAACGCGCCACCCCCGAGCAGCTCGCAGAGCTCCAGACCTACCTCGATCGCCAGGAGGCCGCGCTCGACGACCCGGACGCCTTCATCGACGCCGACGTTCGCTTCCACGTGCTGCTCGCGCGGGCTGCCGGCAACGAGGTGCTCGCCGACCTGCTGCAGAGCCTCCGGTCGATGCTCAGCGTGTGGGTCGGCCGTCGGGTCCGGACGCGGCAGGCCACCGAGGCCGCGTACGACGAGCACCGTGCGATCCTCGACGCGCTGCGCGATCGCGACGTCCTCGCGGTGCAGCGAGCAATGGACGCGCACATGGCCACGGCGAGCGCCCGCATCGAGAACGCCGAGCCGGTCCCGGTCGACGAGGCCTGACGCCTCAGGCTCACGTTGCCGGACCGGCACGCGGACTTGCGCGAAGCGGGTCGGACGCGGTGCACTGACCGGATGCACGGACACGAGCACGCCGACGCCCCCGCCACCGCCCACACGCCCGACCCCGCGACGTGGTGGGAGCAGCGGTACGCGGACTCCGACGGTGTCTGGTCCGGCCGGGTGAACGCCGTCCTGGCGGCGACCGTCCCGTCGCTGCCCGTGTGGTCCGGCAACGCGCCGCGGGCGCTCGACCTCGGCTGCGGCGAGGGAGCCGACGTGATCTGGCTCGCCGAGCACGGGTGGGAGGTGACCGGGGTCGATCTCTCCCCGACGGCGGTCGAGCGGGCACGGCGGGCTTCGGTGATCGAGGACGTCCCCGAGCGCACGACCTTCGTCGCGGCCGACCTCGCGACCTGGGCACCGGCAGCGGGGACGACGTACGACCTCGTCACGGCGTCGTTCCTGCAGTCGTGGCCGGCGGAGATCCCGCGGGCGGCCATCCTCCGGCGGGCGCGGGACCTCGTCGCCCCGGGCGGGTTCCTGCTCGTGACCGCGCACGGGGCGCCGCCGCACGGGGACCTGCCGGAGGAGATGCACGGGTACCGGTTCCCGACGCCGGCGGGTGACCTCGAGGCGATCGGTCTCGGCGGGGTCGAGGCACGTGGCAGGGCCGACACGGCCGACGCCGCCGACACGGCTGACGCGGCCGACACGGCCGACGCCTGGACGGTCGTCACGGCCGACGCCTGGACGGTCGTCACGGCCGAGCTCCGCCCGCGCACCACGACGACCCCGGACGGCGCCACCCACGAGACGGTCGACAGCGTGGTGCTCGTCCGCCGCGCCTGACCGCGACCACCCCGCCGTGCTCCTCCCGGTAGTGTCGACGACATGGGCGACGGCGCGCGGGACCTCCTCGTCGACGGCACCGTCGTCGCCGAGCTCCACGACGGCACCGACCTGCCACCCGAGCATGCCCCGCGCCCGTACCTGCACCCCGTGCGGACCCTCGGCGGCACCGTCCTCACGGCGGTCGCGCCCGTCGACCACCCCTGGCACGCAGGGGTGAGCGTCGCGATCCCCGACGTCGACGGCCGGAACTGCTGGGGCGGCCCGACGTACGAGCACGGCACCGGCTACCGGTGGCGCGAGGACCACGGCCGGGTGGAGGTCCTCCGCACGACGCTCCCGGTGCGCGCGCCGCACCCCGTCCTCCGCGCGACGCAGCCCGTCCTCGGCGCGACGCACCCCGCCGACGGCCTCGACCAGGAGCTCGCCTGGCGCGGTCCGGACGGCGCGGTCCTCCTGCACGAGCAACGGACCCTCGGCGTCGCCGCGACGGCCGACGGCTGGACGGGCACGTGGACCACTGCGCTCGTCGCGCCGGGACACGCACCGGTCACCCTCGGCAGCCCGGGCAGCCACGGCCGCGCCGGCGCCGGGTACGGCGGCCTGACCTGGCGGTTCCCACCGTGCGAGGACGTCCACGTCCGCACCGCGACGAGCAGCGACGAGGCGGCGGTGCACGGCTCGCGGACGCCGTGGGTGGAGTGGTCGGCACGCTTCGACGGTCGCCCGGCGACGGTCCGCCTCGAGGCCCTCGGCCACGACGACCCGTGGTTCGTCCGCGTGGCCGAGTACCCCGCGCTCGGCTCCGCGCTCGCCTGGGAGGCACCGCAGACGGTCTGGCCGGGCACGCCCCTGGTGCGCTCCTTCCGGGTCACCGTCGCGGACGGTCGGCCCACTAGCCTCGCACCGTGACGAACGAGACGGACACCACCACGGACCGGACCGGCGCCGACGACGGACGGGAGGCGCGGGGCGGCGCCGCACCGCGCCTCCCGTCCGGTACGGCGTGGGAAGCGGAGGTCGCCGCGCTCTGGGCTGAGGACGTGGCGGACGACGCGTTGGTCGCGCGCATGCGCGCGCTCGCCGCGGCCGCGCCGCACCCGGCGCTCGGGGCGTTCGAGCTCGGCGGGGCGTTCGACTCGACCGGCCACGAGGCGGAGGCCGACGAGCAGTACGCCGCCGCGACCGCTGCCGGGCTCGACCGGGTCGATCCCGGACGTGCGGCGCAGCTCGTCGTGCAGCACGCGTCGACGCTGCGGAACCTCGGGCGGGTGGAGGAGGCGATCGCGATGCTGCGAGATGCTCCCGAGCACCCGTCGACGGGGGCGGCGCCGCGGGTGTTCCTCGCGCTCGCGCTGCACAGTGCGGGGCGCGTGGACGAGGCGCTGCGGGTCGCCGTCGAGACGCTGGAGCCGACGCTCCCGCGGTACCACCGGTCGGTGCGGGCGTACGCGGCGGCGCTGACGGAGGGGTAGGGCGCGGCGGCGGCGCGGCGCGGGGCGTCAGGCGCGAGGCGTCAGGCGTCAGGCCGCGGTGCCGTCCCCGCGGCTCACGGGCAGCGCGTCGCTCGTGGTGCGGAGGGACTCCTGCCGGATCTCGAGCTGCGTGACCGCCAGCGCGGCGAGGTCGCGGAGGTTCGCCAGGTCGGCCTCGGTGGCCTCGCGCGCCCGGGTGTCGAGCACGGCGAGGGTGCCGATCGCGGTCCCCTCGTGGGTGAGGAGCGGCACGCTGACGTAGAACCGGATGCCGAGTGGGCCGGTCACGAGCGAGCTCTCCCGCATCTCCGGGTGCGTCGAACCGTCCGGGATCACCACGGGCACCGGTACCGGGGCGAAGCCGTTGCGGAAGCTGATGTTGCGGGCGGCGTCGTCCACCCCCTCAGCGATCCAGGACTGCGACCACTCCCGGTCCTCGTCGAGCACCTCGACGAGGGCGATCGGCGCGTCGAAGAGCCGGGCGGCCATGGCGGTCGTGCGCTGCAGGGCCTCCTCGGGGAGCAGGTCGAGGGTCGCCGGGCGGGCGGGGCTCGGGTGCGCCGGACCGGCAGCGGCGGGGGCGGCAGCGGCAGCGGGCGCCGGTGCCCCGGTGCCGATCGACCCGGTCGGCGCAGCACCCGCTGCCGGTACCGCAGCCGCGGCGGGGTCGACGACGTGGTCGGGCTGCGCCGTCTCCGCGATCACCACGTCCCGCAGCATGGTCACGAGCGTCGCGCCGAGCGGCCGGTCGCGCGGGTCCTGCGCCGTCATCGCCCGCAGCACGTCCTTCCAGTGCTCGGGCAGCGGCTCGGGCACCACCGGGTCGCGGGACAGCCGCGCCACCGCGGACTCCACGAGGGACCCCGGGAACTCACGACGCCGCGTGAAGCACTGCAGCAGCACGAGGCCGAGCGAGTAGACGTCGCTCGCCGGCCCGACGTCGCCGCCGCGCGCCTGCTCGGGGCTGAGGTACGCGGCCGTACCGGTCGTGACGCCGTCCGCGGTGAGCCGTTCGACGCCCGCGGCGAGCGCGATGCCGAAGTCGGTGAGGCGCGCGCGGGCACGGTCGGACCCGTTGCCGTAGTCGACGAGCAGGATGTTCGACGGCTTGATGTCCCGGTGCACGACGTGGTGCGCGTGGATGTAGTGCAGCGCTTCGGCCATGTCGTAGCCGATCTCGGCGATGTGCCGCGAGGCGAGGGGACCGACGGACAGCCGTGCCTCGAGGTCCTGCCCGGTCACGAGGGTCATCACGAGGTAGCGCTGCGGGTTGCCGTCGACGCCGGTGACGACACCGGCGTCCAGCAGGCTGACGAGGTTGTGGTGCTCGAGGGACGCCAGGACGCCGAGCTCGACCTCCTGCCGGGCGATGTCGACGATGCCCGGGTGGAACACCTTCACCGCGACGGGACGGTGCAGCACCTCGTCGGTCCCGCGGTGCACGACGCTCATGCCGCCCTGGCCGATCGGCTGCTCCAGGCGGTACCGCCCGTCGAGGAGTGGTCCCTGCTCCTGCTGTCCCGGCGTCGGGGCCATCACGTCCTCGTTCTCGTTCTCGTCGGGGAGGTCCGGGACATCCTCCCACCCGGCACGGCCCGCCGCGTGACGCGCCTCGTCCACCGGACTGTCCGGCGTCACCCCCGTTCCGGGGACACGGACCGGACGGTGCTCACCCCGAGGTCCTGGAACGTGCTCGTGAAGCCGGCGCCGCCGAGCGACACCAGGCCGATGCGGGGGCTGTCGCCGAGGTCCGCCGTCCAGGTGCCGCCCCGGACGAAGTGCCGGCCGTCCGCGCTCGTGTACGCCGTGTAGCGGCCTTCGCCGCCGACGGTCCGGTGCACGATCCGCAGGGTGGTGCGGTCCCCCACCGGTCCGACGACCATGTTCCCGTACGTCGGCGCCCCCGCCGGCTGCGGCGAGACCTCCTTGCCGAACTCGGTCTGCCGGGTGTCGAAGATCGAGTTCGAGGTGAGTCGCAGCAGGTTGCCGTCGTCGCCGTACACGACGAGTCCGCCCTGCACGTAGTTGACGCCGTCCCCGGTCGCCGGGGTGTCCACGGCGACGGTGGTCTCGGCGACCCAGTCCCCGCGTGGCGCCGGCTCGGCGAGCACGGAGGCGAGCGGCGTCGCCGGCGGGTGCAGGTCGGCGGCCTGGGTCTGCCACCGCAGCACGCCGCCGCCGACCGACCACGTCGAGGCGTCCGGCTCGCGGATCCAGGAGAGCTGCGCGGGGAGCGCGGTGCCGTCGAAGGAGGTCGACGCCGACCGGATGAGCCGTCCGGGCACGTCGACGGGAGCGCTCGTCGCTCGGTACGCCGCCCGCCATCCGGGCTGCGCGACCGGACCGGGCTGCACGGTGTCCGAGGGGCCGGCGCCGCCACGCACCACGGGCCACCCGCCCTGCCAGTCGAGCGGGTCGATGAGGACCGGACGCTTCGTGTACGTCTGCTCCCCCGCGTAGTACGGGTCGTTCCGGTCGATCGCGTGGTACACGATCCAGTCCTGGCCGGCGAGGTCCGTCACGACGAAGTTGTGCCCGGTGCCGACCCAGCGGTTCCCGTTCTGCGCGAGCAGCGGGGTCCCGCCGACGCGCGTGGCCGTGATCGCGACGCCGTCCCGGTCGACGAACGGCCCGAGCGGGCTGCGGGACCGGGCGACGAACACGCCGTACCCGGTGAGGGCGCCGTTGCAGCAGTTCGTGGCGGACCCCATGAAGTACCACCAGCCGTCGTGTCGCATCAGGTACGTGCCCTCGTACCGGTTGTCGATCGCGATCTCCCGCTCCGTGGTCGGCACGGAGCGCAGGCCGTCGGCGGTGAGCCGTCGGACGTTCACGCCGCCGAAGTAGCTGCCGAAGTACAGGTAGGTGACACCTCGGTCGGTGATCACCTCGGGGTCGAACTCCCAGCGCTGTCCGGTGCCGTTCGGTGCCGCCTGCGGTGCGACCACCGGCGCACCCGAGTCCGTCCAGGGCCCGGTCGGGCTGGAGCTCGTCGCCACGCCGACCGCCGAACCGCCGCCGGTCGGTCCCGTCGCGGACGGGGTGTCGGACGCCGCGTAGTAGAGGAACCACGTGCCCTTCCGGTACACGACGTCGGGCGCCCACACGCCGTTCGCGTCGCCGACCCACGACGGCTTCGCGGCGAACGCGTCACCGACGTACCGCCAGTGCGTCAGGTCCGTCGACCGGTACGTCGGGACGGTGTGCTGCACGAGCGACCCGTCGGCGTTCCGTTCGGTCGCGGTGAGCGCGTCCGTCGTGCAGTAGAGGTACCAGTTCCGGTCGCGTCCGACGCCGCGGACGACGTCCGGGTCGGCGCAGCTGGCCGCGGTCTGCCCGTCCGGCAGCGCGAGCGTCATCGGGTTCTGGTGCGTCGGCGCCGCGTGTGCACGGGTCACCGTGGGCGGCGCGGCCGACGCCGCCTGTGGTGCGGCTCCCGCCTGGAGGCACGTGGCCGCGACGGCCGCGACCGTCGCGATGGTGAGGAGCGCGGTGATCGATCGGCGCACGGCTGGCCTGCTCTCGTCTTCGAGGAAGGTGCTGACCGCCGCGAGCGTACCCTCGGCGTCGTCGGACGTCCGAGGCGAGGAGGCATCGTGACTGCGAGGTTCGTGTACTGGATGAACGTCTCGATCGACGGGTTCGTCGAACGAGACCCCGACGACCACACCGGGCTGGACGGCCCGGAGTGGGTCCGGATCGACGAGGCGTTGCACCGCGTGTTCAACGAGCGGGCGGCCGCCATGACGATGTCCGTCGAGGGCCGCGTCGTGCGGGAGATGATGGACCCGTTCTGGCCGGACGCCCGGGACGACGAGTCACTGCCGGAGTACCTCCGGGAGTACGGGCGCATCTGGACCGAGCAGCCGAAGGTCCTGGTCTCCCGGACCCGGACGACGGCGGACCACGACACCCGCGTCATCGGTGGCGACGATGCGATCGAACAGCTCGCCGTCCTGCGCGCCGAGTCCGAGGGCGACATCGCCGTCGGCGGGCCGGGCCTCGCGACGCAGTTGCTCGACGCGGGCCTGATCGACGAGCTCCTGCTCTTCACGCACCCCGCGGTGCTCGGCACCGGACGCCCTCTCTTCGATCCGCCGATGACCGGCACCCGGCCACCGCTGCTGCTCGACCTGCTCGAGCAGCAGCGGTACGACAACGGGGTGGTGCTGCACCGGTACGACGTCCGCCGCGGCTGACGCGACGCGACCCGGCGGGGACGAGAGGCGCGGTGCCAGCTGGCACCGCGCCTCCAGGACGAGGGCCCGAGGGTCCCAGTGCCCGACGGATCAGACGTCGCGCGACCGCGCGAGCGTCAGGGCCAGTGCACCGACCACGACGACCTCGGCGAGGAGCACCGAGAAGCCACCCCAGCCGTTCAACGTGACGCCCTCCGACGGCGTCAGCCCCGGGTAGTCGTACGTGTGGAGCTGCCCACCGGCCTGGCTCGGCAGGAACTGGATCACGTCCGTCGCCCACTGCGCGTCGAGCAGCCCGCCGACGAGCGAGAGGACCACCGGGAGCACGAGGAGGATGCCGAGCGTGATGGCGATGCCGCCCGCACTCGACCGGACGATCAGCCCGATGCCGAACGCGAGGAGCGCCAGCAACGACGAGTAGACCGACGCACCGAGCAGCGGCATGAAGACCGCCGGGTCGGAGACGGCGGGGTGCAGTCCGCCGGCGGCCTGGAAGGCGTACGAGACGGCCACGCCGATCCAGGTCGAGACGAAGCTGACGACGAACGTCGACACCGCGAGCACGACGGCCTTCGCGAGCACCACCCCGGTGCGACGCGGGTCGGCGGTGAAGGTCGAGCGGATCTGCCCGGTGGCGTACTCCCCCGAGACGATGAGCACGCCGAGCACGCCGACGACCAGCGCCGTGAGCATGACGCTCGCGGTGTTGATGCTCACGAACTGCCCGTCGACGGACTGCTGCGGCACGTTGCCGTCCTCGCCGACGAAGCGTCCGAGCGCCGCAGCCATGCCGACGGTGACGACGACGATGACGGCAGAGCACCACCACGTCGAGCGGATGCTGCGGAACTTGATCCACTCGCTGCGGACCAGTCGGGGGAAGGACAAGCCGGCCGAGCTCGGGACCGAGGCCTTGTGGGTCGTGGTGGCGGTCATCGGGTGCCCTCCGATCGGTACTCGACCTCGTCGCGGGTGAGGGCCATGTAGGCCTCCTCGAGGCTCGCCCCGGTCGGGGTGAGTTCGTGCAGCTCGGCGCCGGTCTGCGCGGCGATGCGGCCGATGGTCGGTGCGTCCGGGCCGACCACGAGGAACGAGCCGTCCTCGCGCGGGGTGATCGCGGACGCGGCCGAGCCGACCGCGGTGAAGAGGAGGTCGGGGACGGGTGTGCGGACGACCGTGCGGGCGCCGCCGCCGTTCGAGCCGCCGGCCGCGACGAACTCCGCGATCGGGGCGTCGGCGAGGACCTTGCCCCGACCGAGCACGACCACGCGGTCCGCGGTCTGCGCCATCTCGCTCATGAGGTGGCTGGAGAGGAACACCGTGCGACCGTCCGCGGCCATCCGGCGGGCGAGCTGCCGGACCCACACGACGCCGTCCGGGTCGAGGCCGTTCACCGGCTCGTCGAGGATGAGGGTCTTCGGGTCGCCGAGGAGCGCCGCCGCGATGCCGAGGCGCTGCCCCATGCCGAGCGAGAACCCGCCGACGCGCTTCTTCGCCACGGACTCGAGCCCGGTGAGGTCGATGACCTCGTGCACCCGGCTCTTCGGGATGCCGTGGGTCGCCGCCAACGAGAGCAGGTGGTTCCAGGCGCTGCGCCCGGAGTGCACCGCCTTCGCCTCGAGCAGCGCACCGACCTGCCGGAGCGGGTCACGGAAGGACGCGTACGGGCGTCCGTTCACGAGCGCCGTGCCGGACGTGGGCCGGTCGAGGCCCATGATCATCCGCATGGTGGTGGACTTCCCGGCGCCGTTCGGCCCGAGGAAGCCGGTCACGCTGCCCGGCCGCACGACGAACGAGATGTCGTCGACGGCGGTCTTGGGACCGTACTGCTTGGTGAGGTGCTCGACTTCGATCACGGTGCGACGCTACCGGCGCGCTGCGGCCGGGCACCTCCACCCTCCGACGGAGATGCGCCACGGCGCCCCCACCGCGGGGATGACGGCCCGGCGGTTGACGGGGCCAGGTCCACCGCGGCCGACCGGGCGCGGTACGAAGCGGCCGACCGGGCGCGGACCGCGCCGGCTGACGGGCACGTGGACGGCGGGCGCGTACCGTGCGACCCATGAGCGACACGACTCCCGACCAGCCCACCGACGGCTCCACCGACGTCTCCGAGGAGGAGCGCCGCCGGACCGAGGACCTGCCCGACGGTTCGGCCTCGGGCGACGCCACCGAGGACCCGTCGCAGGACAGCGACGTCGACTCCGGCGGCGAGCCGGCCGACCCGAGCTAGCGACCGACGAACGGACGCCGGGCTCGACCGAGGACGGTCGAGCCCGGCGCCCGTTCGGGTCACTTCACGTAGTCGTACGTGGTGACCCAGTCGATGTAGAGGTGGCCGGGCTTGCCCCAGTTTCCGACCTGGAACATGTACCGGTGCGCCGTCTTCGGCACGTCCTTCGTGATCGTCCGGATGACCCGGTTGTCGAGCAGGTACGTGACGCTCTTCCCGGGGATCCACTCGACCGAGTACGTGTGCCACGAGCGCCAGTTCACGCCGGTCGAGGTGGTGTAGGTGTCGACCTCGTGTCCCGGCGTCATCGAGTGGTGGTACGACATCGGGGTGGCCTCGAAGTTGCCCTCGGGGTAGTCGATCTCACCGTCCGCCCACCGGTTCGACGTCGGCCAGAGCATCACCGCAGCGCCGTTCCCGTCGCCACCGGTCGCCCGTGCACGGATCGTGAACTTGCCGCCGAGGTGCGTCCAGGCGTCCTTCGGGGTCCCGAACGTGCCGGCGGCACCCTTCGTCCCGCTGAGGTAGACGTCCATCACACCGTGGTGCGCGCTGATCTGCGACCCCGAGTAGTACATCTGCGACATGGCGTCCGGGTACGGCTGCCACGACTGGGCGTACCGCTTCGCGAACGGCCCGTTCGCGGCAGCGGTCGTGTTGAACTGTTCCGCGAAGCGCTGCTGGAACTTCCCGATGTTGCCGGTCGGCACGCGGGTCGCGTTGTCGGTCTTGACGGCCACCGCGGCGAGTGCCGGGTCGCTGTCGGTGATGGGCACGGCGATGAGCACCGCGGCGAGGAGCGCCGCGAGGGCTCCCCGTGAGAAGGCGCGTTCGAGCATGGATCGTCACTCCCTCGGTGACCGGGAGACGCCCTGTCCCGAGGGCGCCGGGTGGCCCCCTGTCGGCCACCTGAGAGGAGCGTACGAAGCGCTCCGCGCCGGCGCACGCCCTGGGTCCGCTGAGGGCGTCCCCAGTCCGGGAGGCAAGCGTGCCCCACTTCGAGGGATCGAAGATCCTGTCTGTCCGCACCGACGGGTCGTCACGTCGGACCGGTTCGACGGACGGGAGGCGCGTGGCGACGCTGCCACGTCCCTCCCGTCCGGCTCGGGGCCGGGTCCACCGCCGCGCGGTGGCCGGGCGGTTCAGTCGCGCGCGGTCGCGTCCGCGGCGAAGCGCTCCTCGAGCGCCGCCGCGAGGGTCGCGACGTGCGGCTCGCGGAGCACCGAGTTGTGTTCGCAGTGCATCCGGACCTCCTCGACCTCGCCGACCAGGAACGGTGCCCACCGTTCGGCGCCGGAGTCGTTGCCGTCCGCGACGACGAGCGTCACCGGTCCCTCGTAGCGGGACGGACGATGTCCGCGCGACACGATGAGGGCGTGGTCGAAGAAGGCGCGGAACTGGCGCTGCCCGGCCCACCGGAACATGCCGGCCGTGTACGCACGCCCACGGCGTCCGAGCTGGCCGAGCGGCGCCACGACGCGCTCGCGGAACACGCTAGCGGACGGCGCGCGCCTGCCGAACGCGGCGCGACCGCCGTGGCCGCCGAGGTCGAGCTCGCCGAACTCGATGGCGTCGGCCTGCTCGGCGGCCTGCTCGGGCAGGTAGGTGTCGAGCAGCACGACGCGCTCGACCTCGTGGCCCGCGGCGGTGAGCACGGCCGCCATCTCGAGCGCGACGAGTCCGCCGAACGAGTGCCCGACGATCGTGTACGGCCCGCTCGGCTGGGCGATCCGCATGAGCTCGATGTACCGCCGGGCCATCGCGGCGACGCTCCGGTCCGGCAGGGCGCGGCGCTCGAGGCCGTGCTGCTGGAACGCGTACACGGGGTGGTCGGCGAGGTGCCGGGTGAGCGGGGCGTAGGTCAGCGCGAGGGCGCCGGCGCCCGCGACGCAGAACAGTGGCGTGCCGGTGCGTCCGGACCGGTCGGCGAGCGCGACGACGTCCGGGTGGCTCGGGCTCGCCGCTGCCCCGCGGCGGATGCGTGCGGCGAAGAGGCGGAGCGTCGGGTGCTCGAGCAGTTCGGAGGACGGCAGGTCCACGCCGAGCCGGTCCTCGACGGCGGCGAGCATCTCCTCCGCCGAGAGCGAGTCGCCGCCCAGCGCGGAGAAGTCGTCGTCGAGGCCGATCGCCGGGAGCTGCAGCGCACCGATGGTCGGCAGGCCGAGCACCTCGGCCCAGATGAGCCCGACCGCGAGCTCCCACTGGTCGAACGTGTCCTCGCCGAGGGGACGACCGTCCTCGCCCAGCGGCTGGCCGTCCTCGTCGAGGACGCTGCCGAACGCCGGGGCCGGTGGGAGGGCCGCACGGTCCACCTTGCCGCGCTCGTTCCGCGGGAGCGCCGGCACCGGGACGACCGCGGTCGGCACCATGTAGTCCGGCAGCAGCTCGCGCAGGGCCTTGCGGACGGCGGCGGGCGACGGCGAGCGACGACCGGAGGCGGCCACCACGTAGGCGACCAGGCGGGTGGGCGCCGGCGGGGCCTTCACCGCGATGACCGTGGCCTCGCGCACGGCGTCGACGGTCCGGAGCGCTGCTTCGACCTCGCTCGGCTCGACGAGGTACCCACGGACCTTGACGGCGTCGTCGGCCCGGCCGAGCAGGGTGAGGAGGCCGTCCTCGTCGAAGCGCCCGAGGTCGCCGATCGACCAGGTGGGCGTGCCGTCCTCGGCGGTCCCGGCGCGGGTCGCGGTGACGTCAGGAGCGCCCCAGTAGCCGCTCGTCATGGCGTCGGACACGCACACGACCGCACCGGTCTCGCCGACGTCGGCGAGGGTGCCGTCCGGGCGGCGGACCTCGATGTGCTTGCCGGCGACGATGCGGCCGGACGGGATGCTCCGCTCCGGGATCGCGTCGCCGGCGGCGATCTCGTTGACGGCGTAGACGTTCGTCTCGCTCGACCCGGTCCAGTTGCAGAAGGACGCGGTCGGACCGAGGAGCGGACGGAGCGCGACGACGTCCGGGCCGGTGACGGCCTCCCCCACGGTCGCCACCATGCGGAGCGCCCGGAGCCGCTCGTCCGTCGGGTCCAGTGCGCCGGTCAGCGAACGGACCAGGTGCGGCGTGGTGTGCAGGGTGGTGAGGCCGGCGTCGCGGACCCAGGTCGCCAGCCGGTCGATGCCCAGGCGGCGCGGGTCGGCGAGGTGCAGCGCGGCACCGGCGGTCAGCGTGGACAGGACGAGGGAGAAGCCCGCGGCGAAGCCGTGCGGGAGGACCGAGGCGACCCGGTCGGAGGAGACGATCCGGAAGGCGGCACGGTCCGCGGCCATGCCGACGAGGGCCTGGCGGTGCGTCATCACCACGCCCTTCGGCGCCCCGGTCGAGCCCGAGGTGAAGATGATGTCCATCGCGTCCTGCCCGCGGCGCGCACGGGCGGCCGGCACCGTCGGCAGCGGGCCGCCGACGCCGGCCCGCGTCCGGGCCTCGGCTGCGGCAGCCTCGTACGCGACCAGCACGCCGACACCGGCCGCGCCGCCCGCACCGGCGACGAGTGCTCCGGCCCGGTCGGCGTACTCCTGGTCGGCCACGACGTCGATGATCCCGGCCAGCTCCATCACGTGCCGCAGTCGGGCCTCGGGCAGGAACGGATCCAGTGCCACCGCGATGCGCCCGGCGTGGACCAGCCCGAGGAGCGCGACGACCGACGCCGCACCGTGCGCGACCATCACGCCGACGGGCACCGACTCGCCGCCCTGCTGCGGCTCGACGCCTCGTCCGCTGTGGTCGTCCGGCGTGAGCCGCTCGTCCAGCAAGGTCCCGAGCGCCAGGACCGTCCGGTGCAGGTCGCGGTACGTCATGCTCGTGTCGGCGTCGACGAGGGCCGTGACGTCCGGGAAGCGCGCGGCGGCCTCGGCGAGCACCTCGGGCACCGAGGCGTCGACCGCCGGCATCCCCGGGTCCTCCTGGTGGGGCGCGGCAGGCGCCCCGGCGAGCATCGGGTCGGTCGAGATGAGCACGTGATCCCCTCACGGGTGGCGGTCGGGTGTCCAGGTGACGCTAACCCGCCCCCTGCCGGCTCCGGGGGCCGGGTGCGGGAACCCGCCGAAGGGTGCGACATCGCGCAGCCGCCGACCACGCCGCGATGCGGACCCTCGCAGGACCTCCCTGCACGACGCCGCCGGGCCGTAGCGTCGCGGCAGGTCCCGATCCGGCGAGGAGTGTCCCGTGCCCAACGACCAGCGAGCGACCGGCGCGTTCGGCCCCTTCACCGTCCGCGTGTTCACGGCGCTGTGGCTCGCCGCGCTCGTCAGCAACGTCGGCAGTTGGATGCAGACCGTCGGCGCGCAGTGGTTGCTCGTCGACGAGCACGCCTCCCCGGCCGTCGTGGCCCTCGTGCAGACGGCGTCGAGCGTGCCGGTCCTGCTGCTGGGCGTCCCCGCCGGGGTCCTCGCCGAGTTCGTGGACCGTCGACGGCTGCTCATCGGTGTGCAGTGCCTGCAGGCGGTCGCCGGACTCGGCCTGACGCTGCTGACGGCCGCGGGCGCGACGACCCCGGCGCTGCTCCTCGTCCTGACGTTCGTGATCGGCGTCGCCTCCGCGGTCCAGCTCCCCGCGTACCAGGCCCTCGTGCCCGAGGTCGTGCCGGGTTCCATGATCCGGGACGCGGCCTCGCTCAGCTCCATCGGTGTGAACATCGCGCGCGCCGTCGGTCCCGCGGTCGCCGGTCTGCTCATCGCGCACGCCGGCGTGCCGGTCGTCTTCGCCCTGAACGCGCTGTCGTTCGTGGTGTTCCTCGCTGTGCTCGTCGCCTGGCGCGGCCACCGGCCGCCGGTCGTGCACCCGGAGCCCTTCCTCGACGCGACCCGGGCCGGTCTCCGGTACGTGCGGAACTCCGGGGTGCTCCGGTAGGTGCTCCTGCAGCTCGCCTGCTTCATGGTGCCCGCGAACGCGATGTGGGCACTCCTGCCGCTGGTGGCCTCCGGGCGGCTGCACCTCGCTGCGAACGGCTACGGGCTGCTGCTCGGCGCGCTCGGCGCGGGCGCGGTCGGCGGCGCGTTCCTGATGGGTCCGCTGCGGGCCCGGCTCGGCGGGAACCGGACGGTCCTGCTGTCGAGCGTGGTGTTCGGCGTCGGGACGGTGCTGCTCGTCGTCCTGTCGTCCCTGTGGCTCGTGGTCGTCGTCCTCGTGCTCACCGGCGTCGCCTGGATCGGCGTCGTCACGACGCTGAACGGCACGACGCAGGCGTTCCTCCCGCAGTGGGTGCGGGCCCGCGGCCTGTCGGTCTACCAGCTCGTCATGTTCGGCTGCACCGCAGGCGGAGCCGCCCTCGCCGGTGCCGTCGCGACCGCCGTCGGCGTGGTCCCCGTGCTGTGGGTCGCCGGCGCGCTGACGGTCCTCGTCGGACTGCGGCTGCTCCGCTGGCCGCTGCCCCGCACCGACCAGGACCGCAGGCCGGTCACGATGCCGCTGACGGACGTCCCGCCGGTGCTCGCCGAGGCGGACGAAGCGGTCGGCGGGCGGTCGACGCTCGTCACCGTCCGCTACGTCGTCGCGGACGGACAGCTCGCCGAGTTCCGACGGCTCGTGCCGCTCCTCGGCCGCAGCCGTCGCCGCACCGGAGCCGCGACGTGGGCGCTCTACGACGACCCGGCGTCACCGGGGGCGTACGTCGAGGTCTTCACGCTCCGGAGCTGGCGTGAACACCTCGACCAGCACCGGGTGCGGCTCACCGGGCACGACGCCGGGCTCGCGGCGCGCGTCCGCGCGCTGTCCGATCCGGCACCCGTCGTGACGCACCTGGTCGCCACGGACCTGAGCGGGTCGCCCGCGGCGGTGGAGCGGCACTGAGACGGACGGGAGGCGCGTGGCGGCACCGCCACGCGCCTCCCGTCCGTCGGTGGCGTACCGCTGCTGTCAGTGGATGCGCAGCTGCGCGACCATCGGGCAGGCGAACGGGTCACGGGCGGCGAGGCCGACCCGGTTCAGGTAGCGGACGACGATGCCGTAGGACCGCAGGAGCGTCGTCTCGGTGTACGGCACGTCGAGGGCGTCGCAGTGCTGGCGGACCAGCAGACGCGCGTGCTTGAGCGCCGGTCGGGGCATCGACGGGAACAGGTGGTGCTCGACCTGGTGGTTCAGCCCACCCATGAGGAACGACACCCACCAGCCGCCCCGGATGTTGCGGGACGTGCGGACCTGCCGCGAGAAGAAGTCGACCTTCGCGTCGTGGGCGATGGTCGGCATGCCCTTGTGGTTCGGGGCGAAGGACGCGCCCATCATCACGCCGAAGACCGCGAGCTGCACGCCGAGGAACGCGCACGCCATGCCGAACGGCAGGAACCAGAACACCACGGTCAGGTAGATGGCGAAGCGCGCGACGAGCAGCGTGCCCTCGAGCCAGCGGTGCCGCACGTCGGCCTTGGATCCGTTGCCGGTCAGGACGGACACGACCGCGTGTCGGTGCAGGTTCAGGCCCTCGAGCGTCAGCAGCGGGAAGAACAGCCAGCCCTGGAACCGCAGGAACGTGCGCATCAGCGGTCCGCGGGCCGCGGCGGCGTCCTCGGGCAGGAAGCGCACGCCGTCGGGGGCGATGTCCGGGTCCTTCCCGACGGTGTTCGGGTTGCCGTGGTGACGGGTGTGCTTGTTCATCCACCACGAGTAGCTCAGGCCGACGAGGAACGTGCCGAGCCAGCGACCCGCGTGGTCGTTCCAGCGCTGCGAGGCGAAGACCTGCCGGTGCGCGGCCTCGTGCGACAGGAACGCGAACTGGGTGAACAGGACACCGAGGACACCGGCGACGACGAGCTGGAACCAGGAGTCACCGAGGAACGCGAACGCGACCCAGGCGACGGCGAGGCCGGCGACGAGGCTGGCGAACAGCGTCCAGTAGAAGCCCGTGCGGCGGCGGAGCAGCCCGTGTTCCTTCACCTGCGCCAGCAGCGCGGAGTAGGTCGAGGTGCCGTTGCGGCTCCCCGGTCCGGGACGGGTCCGGGTGTACCCGGGTGCGAGCGGCGTGGTGGTCATCAGGGACCGACCTTCCGTGGTGGAGCGGTCCTTCAACCGGTTCGGGGAGTTCACGCGACTGCGCTTGGCAGGACCGTAGGTGGCGAACATGCGAGTTCGCCCGGTTGTCCACGGCGCGCCGTCGAGGACGCCGGAATACGCAGTCCGGCGGCGTCGGTGGTGGCGTCTAGCGTGCCGGTGTGCCCGAGGGTGACTCCGTGTTCCGTCTCGCCGCCCGGCTGCGGCAGGTCGACCGCGCGCTCGTGGTCGGCGGCGAACTGCGCGGCGGCGCATCCGCCGGGCGCACGGTCGCGGGGGTGCACGTCCTCGGCCATGCGACGCACGGCAAGCACCTGCTGACCCGGTTCGACGACGGCACGACGCTGCACACGCACCTGCGGATGACCGGCTCGTGGACGGTCACCGGCCCGGGTCGTCGGCTGCCCGCGGCGGCCGCGCGTGACGCCCGGGTCCGGCTCGCCCTCGGCGACGGCCGGACGGTGTGGGGGCTGTCGCTGCCGGTCGTCGAGCTCCTCCGCACGGTCGACGAGGCGCGCGTGCTCGGGCACCTCGGCCCCGACCTGCTGCACGACCCGTTCGACCGGCTCACGGCCGCGAATCGCGTGCAGGGCTCCGGCACGACGATCCGTCGCGCCCTCCTCGACCAGCGGAACGTCGCCGGGCTCGGGAACCTGTGGGTGAACGAGCTGGGGTTCCTGCGCGGGGTGCACCCGGACACCCCCGCGGCCGACGTGGACGTGCCGGGGTTGCTCGACCTCGGACAGCGGATGCTCGTGCGGTCGGCGACGGTGCCCGAGGTGTACCAGGTCACCACCGGTCGGCGGGAGCGCGGCCGACGGCACTGGGTGGTCGGGCGCGCGGGGCGGCCGTGCCTGCGGTGCGGGACGACCGTGGTCGGGCGGGACGACGTCGAGGTGGTGGGGCCGGCGCCGCGGCGGGTGTGGTGGTGCCCGCGGTGTCAGCCGTCGCAGGACCGCGTCGGCAGCGGATCGTCGTGACCACGGGCTCGGAGTGCCGGGTGCCGGACGTCGACGAGCGCGACCAGGGACCGCCGACCGCGGGCCGGTCAGGTGACGGTGATGCCGTCGATGAAGTCCTGCACGAACGGCTCGAGCTGCGCGAAGGTCTCCTGGTGGACGCCGACCGCGCTGATCCGGACGTCCGTGCCGCCGCTGCGGAACACCCAGACGACCCCGACCTGATGGCCGCCCTCGCCGTCGTCGGTGGTGAACGACCCGCGTCGACCCGCACCGAGCCCGACGGCCGTGACCTCGGCGGTCGACTCCGGCGTCGCGAGGTCCCCCGGGGAGACCTCGAGGCGCAGGTCACGTGCCACGACGTCTTCGAGGTCGCCGGAGGCCTCGGTCGCCAGGACCTGGAGCGGGAGGAACGGACCGCCGAGGTGCGGCATGCAGAGCCAGAGCGCCGCGGCACCGCTCGTCCGGGTGGCGAGGTGCAGGAGCGAGTCCGCGAACCAACGGCCCTGCTCTCGGGTGGCGTCGGGCGAGTCGGCGACGACGCGGCGCGCCGTCCGCTTCGCCCACCGGGAGGCGCTGCGCCCCTCGACCGGGTCGGGCCAGGTGCGCGGCACGGGGGTCCAGGTGCCCTCGTCGAACGCGAAGTGCAGGGTGCCGTTCATCGGGCGTCCTCGTCGTCGTCGGGTCCTGTGGTCTCGTCGCCGAGCGGGTCGCGGACGAGCACGTGCGTGCCGGCACCGTCGCGCCACTCGATCGACGCGCACATCGCGTCGAAGAGCACGCCGAGCGCCTCCACGACGCCGCGTTCGCCGGCGACGTCCGCCGCATCGGTCTGCTCGGGGTCGCGCGAGACGACGGTGAGCCGCACGTCGAGCAGCAGGTCGGTCCGTCCGGGGATCCGGGCGAGGACCACGCGGGTGCCGAGGACGCGCGCTCCCGGCGGGACGGTGTCGGGCGCCGGCGTCGAGTGGTCCCACCACCGGACGGCCGGCACGCCGGCGATCGCGGTCGTCAGGCCACGGTGCGCGATGAGCTGTGCGAGCAGGAGCTCGTCGAGGTCGTCGGACGGGGCGTCCTCGACCGAGACCGCGGACACGGTGACGCTCGCCGAGACCCCGGTGCCCGCGAACCCGCCGGCCGGGAGGTACGAGTCGAGGACCAGACCGGGCACGTCGGCCCGGAGGACGTCGGCGAGCGCCGTCTCGGCCTCCTGCACCCACGGGCCGTCGGCGGCCCCTGCGTCGCGGGCGGTGGCGGTGGCCATGCGCGCGGCGACGTCGGGGTCGACGCGCCCCGGCACGTGGACCCACCCGGGCGGCACCGTGATGCTGTAGCGCTCGACGCTCACCGGGCGGCCGCAGCGGGTCGGTCGGCTGACGACGCGGCGCTGCGGTCGAGGCGCGCGGTCGCGACGAACGCGGCGACCGCCAGCACCGCTAGCACCACGGCGGCCCACACGACGGAGTGGGGCCAGCCGTCGAGGCCCGAGAACCGGGTCCCCAACAGGAACACCGCGAAGGCGTCGACGGCGAGTCCGATGCCGACGATCGGACTGCCGCGCAGGACCTCGCGGCGGTTCCAGGTCGCAGCGATCACGAAGCCGACGACCGCGAGGACCGTGCACGCCCAGTACGGCCACGCCGGGGGCACGAGCGCCGGCCATCCGTCGCGCTGCTGCCACATGTCGTCCGTCGAGACGTCCGACGGCAGGAGGGTCGTCAGCACGATGCCGGTGACGATCACGGCCACCGCCGGGAGCATCAGGAAGACTCGTGCGACGACGCTCCACGGGTTCCACATGCGGTCCCATCCGGCGAGCGGATGCCGTTCCCTCACCACGCTGTCCCCAGTCTCGGGCTCCACCGCACGTCGACGACATCGGTCGCACCGAACGTGTTCGCGAGGGTGGTGCCCATGCCGTACCCGAAGTTCGCGCCCGCCCACCGGCGGGCCTTGCTGACGGCCTCGTTCAGCCGCACCGCGTCTCCCGAGACCTGTCCGGGCACCGTCCGGTTCAGGTAGTTGGAGGCCTGCGCGACGTCGCCGTCGCCCCATGCCCCGCGGAGCGCCTTGTCGCCGACCTTCGGAGCGGACCGCTCGTAGGTCCGTTCGGCCGCCCGCACCCACGAACGCGGCCTGGCCATGCCCTGGCCGGCGCGGACGCCGCGGGAGGCGGCGAGCGCCTTCCCCTCGACCGCCACGGCCTTCGACGCCGCGGCGCCGGCACCGAAGGTGAAGCACCCGATGACCGACAGGGCGGCGTCGGTCCACGACCCGGTGCCCGCGGCGGCCCGCGCGGTGTCGATCACCGCACCGACCGCCATGACCGCCACACCGATGGCAGCGAGGATCGCGAACGGCGGGAAGAAGAGCGCGACGAGCGCCAGTCCGGCGCCGATGTACCCGAGGTACTCGCTGACCTTCGACAGCCAGGCGTCGTTCTCCTTCATCCAGTGCTGGAAGGTGTTCCAGGCGTTGTCGTGCAGCCCGTCGTCCGTGCTGTCGTCGATCCGGGCGATGGCGGTCTCGGCCGCGCGGTCGCGGTCCTGCTCCGCCTGCTCGATCGCAGCGGCGGCCCGTGCCGCTTCGGCCCGGAGCGACGCCGCGCGCTCCTGCTGCGCCGAGGCCTGCTGCTGGAAGTGGTCGACGTCGTCCGGGTTCGCCGTGCTCGACGCGAGGTCGGTGTAGTGCGCGCTCAGGCGGTCGGCCGAGTCGAGCTCCCCGGTCGCCGTGTCGTGGCTGGCACTGGCGCGGGCGGCGGTGTCGATCGCGAGCTCAAGTGCCGCGGCGTAGTCCGCCAGCGCGTCACCGGTGCCCTGGTAGCGCCCGTGCGCCTTGCGGAGCTTCGCCGCGAGGTCGCCCGCCTTCTCGACGAACGCGTCGACGGCGTCACTGGAGGTGGTGCCGGACCGCATGCCGCTCAGGGTCGACGCAGCGCTGGCGATGTCCGTGGCGATCGACCGGTAGTGCGTCGCCATCGACCGGACGGCAGCGGGGTCGCCCGCGATCGCCGCGCTCACCGGTCGCCCGCGACGGACTCGACGAGCTTCCGCTCGGCCTGGTCGAACGCGTCGTCGATCGCGAGGGCGGTTTCCCCGAGATCGCCGATCGCCTCGCTGAGCTGGTCGCGCATGCCGTCCCACTCGGACGAGAACGACCGGATGCGCTCGGCGAGCCCGGCGTGCCCGACGGCGTCCGCTGCGGTGCCGGACCGCTGCTCGGCGTGGTCGAACTCGGACTTGACGGCGCGCAGTTCGCTCCAGAGCGCGTGCAGGCCGTCGCTGTCGAAGCGGAGTGTCCCCTGTGCCACGGTGGCGATCCCCTCAGTCGGTGCCGTGTGCTCGGTCTTTCCGGAGCGCCCACATCATACCGGTCGGAGCGCGCGACGGTTGGCCGGTCCGGGTGTCGGCGGGTCCGCGGGCCCGGAGTCGGAGTGCCGCGCGTTCCACGTCCGAGGCGCCCGCATCGGCGTCGTCCACCCAGTCCGGCACCGCGGCGCCGGCGTCCCGGGCCTTGCCGGTCGCCCACGGTCGACCGCGCATGCCGGCGACGCCGAGGTCGTGGAGGTCGTCGCCGGTCCAGCCGTGTTCGAGGAGTTCGGTCGCGGCCACGGCGAGGGTGCCGTACCGGGGCGGACCGTCGGGCTGCTCGCGCAGGAACGCGTCGAGTCGGAGGCAGGCGACGGCGAACTGCTCGAGGTGGCGCTGCTGCCGACGACGGCGGACGGCGGCGAGGACGCCCGTGAGCAGACGGGCTCCCGGGGGACGCATCACTCGCTCCCCCGTCGCTCGGTCGTCCGCTGCACCGGTCGGAGAGCAGAGAAGCCCACCGAGATGCTCGGTGGGCTTCCTCCGGTCGGGCTGACAGGATTTGAACCTGCGACCCCTTGACCCCCAGTCAAGTGCGCTACCAAGCTGCGCCACAGCCCGTGAGCCCCAGAGAGGCTCGGAACCCCGTCACCGGGACTCCACCACCCACGTCCGACCGGAGCGTGCGCAGCCCGACCAGCATAGCGGACGCCCGACCCCTCACGCGCCACGACGGCACGCCCCGCGCGCGTCGCGGTGCACCCCCGGCGATCAGCGTGATCGACGGACCGGCTGCACGACCTCCCGCTGCGCGGCGAGCCACGGCAGCGCCAACCCGACGAGCAGCCCGCCGAGGCCGTCCGCCGCGAGGTCCCCGATCGTGTCGTCGTAGCCGACGGAGATGGCGGAGTCGACGTAGTTGTGCCCGAGCCACTCGCACATCTCCCACACGGCCCCGATCGCGAGCCCGGCCGTGAACACCAGGATCGACACGGGCACCCGACCGGCGTCCGGCGCGTGCGGCACCAGCCGGAGGTCGGCGGCGATCACGGCGAGCAGCGCCGCGAGCAGCCCGGTCAGCACGACGTGGATGAGCTTGTCCCACAGGAACACGGACGTGTACCACTCGAGCGCACTCGACCACCCGGCGACGAGCACGAGCACGCACACCGCGACGTCGAAGGCGGGCCGGAGTCCGAGCATCCGCGGGACGACGACCCCGAGAAGCGCGAGCGCCATCACCGCGAACGAGGTCGAGCCCCAGCCGACCGCGGCGACGGGGACGCTCACGAGGGTCAGCAGTCGGACGACGTCGGCGGCGAGGAACCGCCGCCGCAGGAACGTCGGCCCGAGCGTGGCGATCACGAGGCCCACCGCACGACCGCGTGCACGGCGGCGTGGTCGGACGGCCACACCCCGCCGGGTCGCCTGGTCGAGATCGCGACCCGGTCGACGACGGCGTCCTCCGTCACGAGCACCCCGTCGATGCGCCGACCCCCGACACGCGGACTCGCGTAGTGCGGGTAGGTCCCGAAGGGCTCGGTCACAGCACTGGAGGCGCGTGGCCAGCTGTCGACGACGCCCGCCTCCGCCAGGGCTCGCCATGGTGCGGAGCCGGCCGGGCAGTTCCAGTCCGCCATCACGACGGCCTGCAGCCCGCGCTGCCGAACGATGCGTCCGAGGAGCTGTGCGCCGCGGAGCCGCGCCCAGGGTGACGCGACGTCGAGGTGCGTCGCGATCGCGAGGAAGGCCGTGTCGGTCCGGCGGTCGCGGACGACGGCGCCGACCGCGTGCCGCGGGAACGCGGTCCCCCACGACCGTGAACCGGCACGACCCGGGGTGCGGGACAGCGCCCAGGTCCGCCGCTCGACGACGTCCAGCCGCTCGCGGTCGAGGAAGAGCCCGACCGCCTCGCCACCGCCGCGCGCTCCACGACCCGCGACCACGGGTTCCCACCGCGACCCGAGGCCGGCGGCGAGGTCCGCGGACTGGGTGGGCAGCGCTTCCTGGACGGCGAGGACGGTGGGTCCCTCCGACGTGACGAGCGCGACGACCGCGTCGCGGCGGCGGTCCCAGGCGTCCGGGTGACCCGCCGGGCGGGGCACGCGCCGGCGGACGTTGAGGGTGACGCAGTGCACGTCCGGGGCGGCGACGGGGCCGATCAGCGGCGGGTCGTCAGGGTCGTCGTGCATGGTCCCCTGTCTACGAGACGACACCCGTCGGATTCCCAGGGTCCCCTGCGGCACGTCCGTATGGTGGCCCGATGCGTTCCGGCCGTCCCTCCCGTCTCCTGCTCGCACTCTCGCTCGGCGGGCTGCTGCTCGGAGCCGCCGGGTGCACCTCCGCGACCTCGACGCCGACCGTGGCGCAGCTCGCGCGGAGCGAGGCGGACGCGGTGACCGTGGCCGCACAGGGCACCGCCGCGGCGCGTTCGGTGGCGGTGAGCCGGGCGCTCTTCGCCACCGCTCCCGGGGCCGTGGTCGCACCGGCGGACGACGCACGGGCGATCCGGCACGCGGCGAGCGCCGCACGGGCCGCGCACGTGCCGGTGCTGCTGACGGACGGCGGGGCGGACGACGCCGTCGCGGCGGAGCTGCGGCGGCTGCACGCCGACTGGTACCAGGCCGAGGGCGACGCGTCGGTCGACACCGACGTCCCGGAGCGCGCCGCGCCGGACGACGCCGACGCGCCGGAGGCGAGCCGCGCCTCCCGGACGGCCACCGTCGTCGTGGCGGATGCGCGGGCGGACGCGGCGGTCGAGGCGACCGCAGCCGCCTCCCGTGCGCGTGTGGTCCGACTGCCGGACGGGGTGACGGACGTCGCAGCAGCCCCGGACGTCGTCTCCGCGCTGCACGACCGACGCGGCCACCCGACGGTCCTCGTCGGCACGGCGTTCGCCGACGTGCCGGACCCGGACTGGGTGGTGCGGGCCGCGGCGAGCGGTTGGCAGCTGCCGCACGGCGGGCAGCGGCCGTTCGACGGACACCGGTACGTCGCGCTCTACGGCGCGCCCGGAGCGCCCGTGCTCGGCGTCCTCGGTGAGCAGGACCCGGCGGCCACCGTGCGTCGCGCCGAAGCCACCGCGGCGCAGTACGACGGGCTCGGCGACGAGCCGGTCACGCCCGCGATGGAGGTGATCGCGACCGTCGCAGCCGGGGACGCCGGTGCGGACGGCGACTACTCGACCGAGCTGCCGGTCTCGACGCTCGAACCGTACGTCGACGCGGCGCACGACGCCGGGATGCCGGTCGTCCTCGACCTGCAGCCCGGCCGCACCGACTTCCTGACGCAGGCGAAGCGGTACGAGTCGCTGCTGCGGAAGCCGGGCGTGTGGCTCGCGCTCGACCCGGAGTGGCGGCTGACGGCCGACCAGGTGCCGCTGCGGCAGATCGGCAGCGTGTCGGCAGCGGAGGTGAACCGCGTGTCCTCGTGGCTCGCCCGGCTCGTCCGCGAGGAGGGCCTGCCCCCGAAGGCCCTCGTCCTGCACCAGTTCCGGCTGTCGATGATCCAGGACCGGCAGGCGCTCCGGTCGCACGCCGAGCTCGACGTGCTGGTCCACGTCGACGGGCAGGGGTCGCAGCCGGACAAGCAGGCGACGTGGAAGGCGCTGCACGAGGGTGCTCCGGCGGGGGTGCACTGGGGCTGGAAGAACTTCTTCGACGAGGACACGCCCATGCTGACGCCTGAGCAGACGATGTCCGACGTGCAGCCGACGCCGTCGCTGGTCACCTACCAGTAGCGGGTCACCCCCACAGCCGGGAGGGACGGGGCGCGGTCCGTCGGTCGGTGCTGACAGCATGGGGGCATGGACTCGACCACCGCCCCGCCGTCCGCCGACATCGCTGCGGAAGCGCAGGCGGCCCTCGCCGCCCTGACCGGGCGGCCCGAGGCGGTGTTCCACCCCGGGCAGCTCGAGGCGATCGCCGCACTGGTCGAGCACCGGCAACGTGCGCTCGTCGTGCAGCGCACCGGGTGGGGCAAGTCCGCCGTGTACTTCCTGGCGACCCTGCTGCTGCGTCGCCGCGGGGGCGGGCCGACCGTCCTGGTCTCACCGCTCCTCGCCCTGATGCGCGACCAGGTCGCCGCCGCCGCGCGGGCCGGTGTGCGCGCGGTGTCGATCAACTCGGCCAACGCGCACGAGTGGGCCGACACGCAGGCGGCGCTCGCCCGCGACGAGGTCGACGTGCTGCTGGTCTCCCCCGAGCGGCTCAACAACCCGCGCTTCCGCGACGAGCAGCTGCCGACGTTGATCGCCCGGATGGGCATGCTCGTGGTCGACGAGGCGCACTGCATCTCCGACTGGGGCCACGACTTCCGACCGGACTACCGACGCCTCGCGGAACTCATCCGCTCCCTCCCCCACGGCGTGCCCGTCCTCGCGACCACCGCGACGGCGAACGAGCGCGTGGTCGAGGACGTCGCCGAGCAGCTGACCGCTGGCCCCGAGGACCCGGTGTTCACCATCCGCGGATCGCTCGCCCGGGCGTCCCTGCGGCTCGGGGTCCTCACGCTGCCCGACGCCCGGCAGCGGCTCGGCTGGTTGCTCGCGCACCTCGGCGACCTGCCCGGCAGCGGGATCATCTACACGCTCACGGTCTCGGCGGCCGAGGACATCGCCCGGCTCCTCCGCGAGAACGGGTACGCCGTCCGCGCCTACACGGGCCGGACCGACAACGAGGAACGCGAACAGCTCGAACAGCAGCTCAAGGGCAACGAGCTCAAGGCCCTCGTCGCGACGAGCGCGCTCGGCATGGGGTTCGACAAGCCCGACCTCGGGTTCGTCGTCCACGTCGGTGCTCCGTCCTCCCCCGTCGCGTACTACCAGCAGATCGGCCGCGCCGGACGTGCGACCGACAACGCCGACGTCCTGCTCCTGCCGGGGCGCGAGGACCGCGAGATCTGGCAGTACTTCGCCAGCGCCTCGATGCCGACCGAGTCGCGGGCGTCCGCCGTGCTCGGTGCGCTGTCGACCGAGAACGCCATGTCGACCGTCGCGCTCGAGAGCCTCGTCGACATCAAGCGCTCCACGCTCGAGCTCCTGCTCAAGGTGCTCGACGTCGACGGCGCGGTCCGTCGCGTCGCCGGGGGCTGGGTGTCGACCGGGCAGCCGTGGGAGTACGACGCCGCGCGCTACCAGCGCGTCGCCGCCGCGCGCGAGGCCGAGGCGACCTCGATGCTCACCTACGAGTCGACCGCGGTCTGCCGCATGCAGCTCCTGCAGCAGGACCTCGACGACCCCTCCGCCGAACCCTGCGGCCGCTGCGACAACTGCGCCGGCGCCTGGTACCCGACCTCGGTGTCCGACTCCGACGCCTCCGGTGCCGCAGCGGCCCTCGACCAGGTCGGCGTCGAGATCGCACCCCGGGCGCAGTGGCCCTCCGGCATGGGCGCCCTCGGTGTCGCGGTGAAGGGCAAGATCCCCGCAGGCGAACTCGTCGAGCCCGGCCGTGCGGTCGCCCGCCTCACCGACCTCGGCTGGGGCGGACCGCTCCGCGCGCTCTTCTCCCCCGCCACGCCGGACGGCCCCGTGTCCCGCGAGCTCGTCGACGGGTGCGTCCGGGCGCTGAAGGACTGGCCGTGGGCGGTCCGGCCGACCGGCGTGGTGGCGATGTCGTCGCGGTCGCGTCCGGAGCTCGTCGCGTCGCTCGCGCAGGCGTTGTCCTCCATCGGACGGCTGCAGTTCCTGGGCACCCTCGAACGCTCGGGTGGCACGCCGCGAGGGGACGGGGCGACGAACAGCGCCTACCGGTTGTCCGGGGTGTGGGACACCTTCGTGGTCGATCCCGCGCTGGCCGCCGCGCTGCAGGAGCACGAGGGGCCGGTGCTGCTCGTGGACGACCTGGTGGACAGCCGGTGGACGATGACCGTCGCGGGGCGCGAGCTCCGGCGGGCGGGGGCGTCGGCGGTGCTGCCGTTCGCACTCGCCACCGTGGCCTGACCGCGCGGGCACCCGCCCTCCGGTCCGTCGCTCATCCGACCGGTGCGGACAGCCCGTGTGCGACGTACGTCAGGAAGAGCACGACCGCGACGTCGAGCAGGAGTGCACCGCCCGCCACGAAGAGGGCGACGTCCGCGAGCACCACGGCCGCGGTCCGCGGGCCCGGCACGCGGAAGAGCGCGACGAGTGTGCCGACGAGCCCGACGAGCGCGATGCAGCCCGTCGCGATCCACCGGCTCCACGACCCCCCGGTCACCAGGTGCGCGAGGTCCCAGGCGTTGACGGCACCCGCGATCACGGCGACGAGCGCCGGGACGACGAGCCACCACGTCGCCGCACCGTTCCTCGCGACCGTCCCCCGTGCTCGACCGTCCGTCATGGGTCCCCTCCCCGCCTCGGACATGGTGACACACTCCGATGGGTCACCACGGCCGTGGGCTCGCGCGACGACGGACCGGAGGCGCGGTACCGGCCGGCACCGCGCCTCCCGTCCGTCGCGTCAGGCGTCGGCGGGCGTGCCGATCGCGTCCAGCTCCGCGACGGCGTCCTCCGGCAGGACGACCCCCGCCGACGCGACGTTGTCGCGCAGGTGGGCGACCGACGAGGTGCCCGGGATGAGCAGGACGTTCGGCGAGCGCTGCAGCAGCCAGGCCAGCGCGACCGTCAGGCGCGAGTGGCCCAGGCGCTGCGCGACGGCGTCGAGCGCTCCCGACTGCAGGGGCGAGAAGCCGCCGAGCGGGAAGTACGGCACGTAGGCGATGCCCTGTTCGGCGGTCAGCGCGACCATCGCCTCGTCCTCCCGACGGGCGACGTTGAAGAAGTTCTGCACGCAGACGACCGGAGCGATCGACTGTGCCTCGGCGAGCTGGTCCGCGTCCACGGTGGACAGGCCGAGGTGTGCGATGAGTCCCTGCTGCTGCAGTTCGGCGAGCGCCTCGAACTGCGGTGCGATGCTGCCGGGCTCCGGGGCGTCGAACCCGCCCATCCGGAGGTTGACCACGTCGAGGCGGTCGACGCCGAGGTGCCGGAGGTTGTCGTGGACCTGCTCGACGAGTTCGTGCGGCTCGCGGGCGTGCGGCCAGCCGCCCTGGGCGTCACGGCGGGCACCGACCTTCGTGACGATGCGCAGGTCGTCCGGGTACGGGTGCAGTGCCTCGCGGATGAGCTCGTTCGTGACGGTGGGGCCGTAGAAGTCCGCCGTGTCGATGTGGGTGATGCCGAGCTCGACGACGGTGCGCAGGACGCGGAGCGCCTCGTCGTGGTCGGCGGGCGGCCCGGAGACGCCCGGTCCGGCGAGCTGCATGGCGCCGTACCCGACACGCGTGAGCTCGAGGTCGTCGGCGAGGCGGTACGTGCCGCCGGGGAGCGTGGAGTCGGTCATGGCTCCACCATGCGCTCCTCGCCGCGACACGGTCAGGTCCCCACGCATCCTGGGACCGCGGGGACCAGGATCGTGCGACCGACCGTCCGTAGCATCGGGGGTGTGAGCGACAACACCCTCGGCGCCTACCTGCGGGCGCGGCGCGAACTCCTGCGACCGGAGGATGCCGGCCTGCGGGTGACCGGGGTCCGGCGGACGCCGGGGCTGCGCCGTGAGGAGGTCGCGACCCTCGCGGGCATCAGCGCCGACTACTACCTCCGGCTCGAACAGGGCCGTGACCGGAACCCGTCCGCGCAGGTGCTCGACGCCCTCGCCCGGGTGCTCGGACTCGACGCGACCGCGATGGCCTACCTGCGGAGCCTCGCGGACCCTTCGCTCGCCCGGGGTCGGGGCGGCGCCCGCACCCGCGGCGTGCGGCCGAACGTCGAACGGGTGCCGACGGGGACGCTCCAGCTGCTCGACGTCATCGGTCTGCCGGCGTTCGTCGAGAACCGGGCGTTCGACGTGCTCGCCGCGAACCCGCTCGCCAGCGCGCTCGCGCCCGGCATGCGTCCGGGCGAGAACCGCCTCCGCACGATGTTCCTCGGCGACTCCGACGTCGACCGGTACCCGGACTGGGAGGACCAGATGGGCGGCATGGTCGCCGCTTTCCGGACCTCGATCGGACCGGACGTCGACGACCCCGCGATCACGACGCTCGTCGGCGAGCTCTCCCTCGGCAGCGAGGACTTCCGCCGGCTGTGGGCGCGGCACGACGTCCGACAGCTCGCGGGCGGGACCGTGCGGATGTGGCACCCGGAGGTCGGCGACCTCGAGCTGCGGCGCGAGAAGCTCGCGATCGGTGGGACGGACGGGCAGCTGCTCGTGGTGCACCACGCCGAGCCGGGGTCCACGTCCGCGCGGGCGTTGGCGCTGCTCGGGTCGCTCGCGGCGACGCGGGCGCAGGCCTGAGCCGCGGGGCGCTACCGGACCGGACGAGCGGGCTTCGGGAACGTCGCCCGCATGTGGTCGCTCGTCAGCACGTCCCCGATGCCGATCATCAGCAGCGAGAACAGGATCTGCTCGACGACCATCCAGAACGGGTAGAGCCCCGGGATCGCCGCGACGACGAGCGTGACGACCGGGAAGATCCGGCTGAACAACCGCAGCCGCTGGTAGGCCCAGTAGTACCCGAGCTGTGCCCGCCACGCGAAGACGTAGAGCGTCAGCGTGATGAGCAGCACCACCGTCGCCCGGAACCAGACCGCCCACGCGACCGTCTCCCCCGCGCGGGTGAGCAGCACGGCGATCACGATCGCGGCGAGGCCGACGACCGTCTCCGCGACGAGCAACCAGCGGATCCAGCGGAAGGACCGGACGGTCTCGGGATGGGCGAGCATGTCCTCGCGGATGACGTAGCCGGACTGCCGACCGCCGGCCAGCCGGTCCAGGCGCAGCCGGCACCAGAGACGGTCGGCGAGGGCGGGGAGACTCACGACACCATCGTGCCGCATCCCGCGCACCGTCCCGCACGCCGCCGTCCCGCCCGCGCACCGTCCGCGCGCCGCGGCCCGCCCGCGCGCACTGTCCCGCACGCCGCGGCCCCGCCCGCGCGCACTGTCCCGCACGCCGCGGCCCCGCCCGCGCGCACTGTCCCGCGCCCCGGAACGGACATCGCACCCCGCGGCAGCGGGGTGCGATGTCGGCACGGAGGTGCGGAGGCGACGAGCGCCCGGGTCGTCAGCGCTTGCGGCGCTCGCGCACCCGCATGTTGACGTTGATCGGCGTGCCGGAGAAGCCCCAGACCTCGCGCAGGCGACGCGTGATGAAGCGTCGGTACTGCGGGTCGAGGAACGCGGACGTGAAGAGCACGAACGTCGGCGGCTGGCTCGACGCCTGCGTGCCGAACAGGATGCGGGGCTGCTTGCCGCCGCGGACCGGGTGCGGGTGCTCCTGCACGAGCTCCGCGATGAAGGCGTTGACCTTGCCGGTCGGGATGCGGGTGTCCCACGACTCGAGCGCGGTCTCGAGGGCCGGCACGAGCTTCTCGAGGTGTCGTCCGGTGCGCGCCGAGATGTTGACGCGGGGCGCCCACGCCACGTGCGCGAGGTCCTGCTCGATCTCGCGCTCGAGGTACCGGCGACGGTCGTCGTCGAGCAGGTCCCACTTGTTGTAGGCCAACACGAGGGCACGGCCCGACTCGAGGACGAGGTCGATGATGCGGAGGTCCTGCACGGACACCGGCTCGGTGACGTCGAGGACGACCACGGCGACCTCGGCCTTCTCGAGCGCGGCCGTCGTGCGGAGCGACGCGTAGAAGTCGGCGCCCTGCTGCAGGTGCACGCGCTTGCGGATGCCGGCCGTGTCGACGAAGCGCCAGACCTTGCCGCCGAGCTCGATCTGCTCGTCCACCGGGTCACGGGTGGTGCCGGCGAGGTCGTTCACGACGACCCGCTCCTCACCGGCGGCCTTGTTCAGCAGCGAGCTCTTGCCGACGTTCGGACGGCCGAGGATCGCGACGCGACGGGGTCCGCCGACCTCCTGCTTGGCGACGGCGGAGGTGTCCGGGAGCGTCGTGATGATGAGGTCGAGCAGGTCGGCGACACCGCGGCCGTGCAGCGCGGAGACGGGGTGCGGCTCGCCCAGGCCGAGGTTCCACAGCTCGTACGCGTCGAGGTCGCGACGGTCGTCGTCGGCCTTGTTCGCCACCACGATGACGGGGCGGTCGGTCCCACGGAGCATCTTCACGACGTGCTCGTCGGTCGCGGTGATGCCGACGGTGACGTCCACGACGAAGAGCACCGCGTCGGCGAGGTCGATCGCGACCTCGGCCTGCGCGGCGACCGAGGCGTTGATGCCCTCGGCGTCGGGCTCCCAGCCGCCGGTGTCGACGAGCGTGAAGCGCTTGTTGTTCCACTCCGCCTTGTACGAGACGCGGTCACGCGTGACGCCGGGGGTGTCCTGCACGACGGCCTCGCGACGGCCGAGGATGCGGTTCACGAGCTGCGACTTGCCGACGTTCGGACGTCCGACGATGGCGAGCACCGGGTAGGCGGGCAGGTAGTAGGTGCCGTCCTCGCCGATCTGCCCGGCGTCGAGGAGGGCGACGTCCTCCTCGTCGAGCTCGTACTCGTCGAGCCCGACCCGGAGCGCCTCGGCGCGCTGGTCGGCCTCGGCCTCGTCGAGACCGGCGAGTCGTTCGCCGAGGGAGTCGTCGTACTCCGGGAAGTCGTCGTGGTCGGTGTTGTCCAGCTGCGCCATGGGGGTTCCTTGCCGGCGACCGTTCGGCCGCGTGTCGTCAGTGCCGGCCGTACGGGCCGGGTCTTCTCAGTGCGTGGCCGCGCGGGCCAGGTCGACGACCGCCTGCACGGTCTGGTCGAAGTCGAGGTCGGTGGAGTCGAGCGTCGTGACGCCCTCGGCGGCGTTCATGAAGTCCACGACCTTCGCGTCCGCGGCGTCGCGTCGGGCGAGTGCTGCGGAGGTCTCGGCGGCCGACTGGGTGGTGACCTCAGCCGAGCGCCGGGCCATTCTAACGGACTCGTCGGCCGTCAGGAGGATCCGGACCTCGGCGTCGGGCGCGACCACCGTCGTGATGTCCCGGCCCTCGGTGATCACACCGGGGGCGTCGGCCTTCCGCATCACCGTCCGGAAGAGCTGCACGAGCCGCTGCCGGATCTCGGGCAGCTTGGCGATGTGGGCCACGGCCGCGGTGACGTCGGGCGTGCGGATCGCGTCCGTCACGTCGGTGTCCCCCACCCGGACGAAGTAGTCGTCCGGGTCGGTCCCGATGGCGTAGTCGAAGGTCTCCCAGCTCGCCAGCACCGCCGCGGGGTCGTCGAGGTCGACGCCCTGCTGCAGGGCGTGCCACGCGAGCGCACGGTAGGCGGCACCGGTGTCCTGGTACCCGAACCCGAGTGCACGGGCCGCCGCACGGGACACGCTCGACTTGCCGCTGCCCGCGGGGCCGTCGACCGCGATGACGGTCTTCGCGACGAACGCGCCGTCGGGCAGCCCGGCGGGCACCGGAGCGCTCGTGGAACCCGGCTCGCCGCCGCCCTGCCCGTCGAGGCCGCCGGTGACGTCGCCGCCGCCGAGCGGGCCAGCCTGCCCCTCGGGGGTCGGCAGGCCGGCGTCCGGTCCGCCGGTCACGCCGGACGCGTTCGTGTCGTCGTTCAGGCCCATGCTGCTGCGATCCTCCATCCGCGTCCCTCGAGTTCCTCGACGAGACGCTGTTCCTGCTCGGGGACGACCGACACCTCGACGATGCCGATCGGTGCCCCCGGTGAGTGCTCGAGGCGCATGTCCTCGAGGTTGATGCCGATCTCCCCGATGAACGTGAGGAGCGCGGCGATCTGGCCCGGGGTGTCGTCGACGAGGACGACCACGCTCGCGAACCGCTTGGTGGTGCCGTGCTTGCCCGGCAGACGTTCGACGCCGCGGTTGCCTGCCGCGATCGTCTCGGCGAGCGTCCGGGGCGAGCCCGCGCCGTGCGGGTCGTCGAGAGCGAGGAGCACGCGGTCGAGGTCGTCGCGCAGGTCCGTCAGCACCGGGCGGATGTGCTCAGCGTTGGCGCCGATGATCTGCACCCAGAGGCCGGGATCGCTCGCCGCGATCCGGGTCACGTCGCGGACCCCGCCGCCGGCGAGCCCGAGGGACCCGTCCGGCGCGTCCCGCAGTCGCGATGCCATCAGCGTCGACACGAGTTGCGGCGCGTGTGAGACGTACGCCACCGCGAGGTCGTGCGCCGCCGGGTCCATCGGGACGACCGTCGCACCCACGTCGAGCGCGAGGTCCTCGACCACCGCTGCGCGCTGGTACGTGATGCGGTCGTGCCCGGCGATCACCCAGGGCCGCCCGACGAACAGGTCGGCGCGGGCAGCGGTCGGCCCGCTGCGCTCGCGGCCCGCCATCGGGTGCGACCCGATGTACCGGCTGACGTCGGCACCGGCGGCGACGAGCTGGGCCAGCGGCCCGGTCTTCACGCTGGCCACGTCGGTCACGATCGCGTCCGGGTACGCGGCGAGCTCGCGCTCGACCACGGTGGCGACGACGTCCGGCGGCACCGCGACGACCACGAGCTCGGGTGCGTCACCGTCGGCCGGGTGCCGGCCGGCACCGTAGTCGACGGCGAGTGCGAGTGCCGCGGGCGAGACGTCGTCGAGCACGACGTCCACGCCCTTCTCGCGCAGCGCGAGCCCGATCGACGCGCCGAGGAGCCCGGAGCCGACGACCCGCACCGGTCCGCGCAGGCGCCGGTCGATCACCGGAGCTGCGGTCGGTGTGGTGGCGTCGGTCACCGGGCCAGCCTACCGATCGTCAGTCGGCCGTCTCCTCGTCGTCCCCGCCCTGTGCGGGAGCGTCGGCATCGCGGGCGATGCGCAGGAGCTTGCCGAGCTCGACCGTCGACAGCTCGCGGGTCTTCCCCACCGGCAGCGAACCGAGGTGCAGCGGCCCGAACGACCGCCGCACGAGCTCCAGCACCGGGTGCTCCACCTCGTCGAACATGCGCCGGACGACCCGGTTGCGGCCGGAGTGCAGCGTGATCTCGACGAGGGACTCCCCCCGCGAGGACTCGAGCAGGCGCACCTTGTCGGCCGCGATCGGCCCGTCCTCGAGCTCCACGCCGTCGAGCAGCCGCTGCACGGTCGCCGGGTTCACGTTGCCGCGGACCTTCGCCACGTAGGTCTTCGCCACCCCGAACGACGGGTGCGCCAGCACGTGCGCCAGGTCACCGTCGTTGGTCAGCACGAGCAGCCCGGACGTCTCGGCGTCGAGCCGCCCGACGTTGAAGAGCCGCTCCTGGTAGCGGTCCACGAACTCGGACAGGTCGCGGCGGCCCCGCTCGTCCTGCAGGCTCGACACGATCCCGGTCGGCTTGTTGAGGACCACGTACCGCCGCGAGGTGTCGACCTGCACCGGCACGCCGTCCACGGCCACCTCGTCGGTGTCCGGGTCGACGCGCCGACCGAGCGCCGCGACGACCTCGCCGTTGACCGTCACGCGGCCTTCGACGATCAGGTTCTCCGCGACCCGACGGGACGCCACGCCCGCAGCGGCGATCACCTTCTGCAGCCGCTCACCCTCGGCCTGGAGGGACGGATCACCGCCGGTGGGCGAGGCACCCTTCGCCGCGTCCCAGTCCGGGATGATCGGTCGCTCGGGCGTGCCCTCCACCGGGATCCCGTGGTCGTCACGGGCGCCCTCCGGGCGCGGGGTCGTGCCGCGCTCCGCGCTGCTCGGGACGCGTCCGCGTCCGGCGTTCCCGGGGCGGTCGCCGTTGCGGGCGGTGGTGGTGCCCCCGACGTAGCGGCGGCCGTTGTGCCACACGGTGCTGGGCCGGCCGTCCGGGGCGCGGCGGTCCTCGCGGGCGGGGTCGCGGCGGGCGTCGCTGCGGTCGTCACGTCGGCCCGCGTCGCGGCGGTCTCCCCCGCGGCGGTCCTCGTCACGCCCGCGGTACCCGCCGGAACGCTCACCACCCGAACGATCGTCACGCCCGCGGTACCCGCCGGAACGCTCACCACCCGAACGATCGTCACGGCCGCGGTACCCGCCGGAACGCTCACCACCCGAACGGTCGTCACGGCCGCGGTACCCGCCGGAACGCTCACCACCCGAACGATCATCGCGCCCGCGGTACCCGCCCGGTGCACGGTCGTCCTCGCGGCGGACGAACCCGCCACGGTCGGTGCTGCGCCGGTCGTCGTCGCGGCTCACGAAGCGGCCACGGTCACCACCCTGGTGGTCGTCGCGCCCGCGGTACCCGCCACGCTCGCCACCGGAGCGGTCATCGCGCCCGCGGTACCCGCCACGCTCACCACCGGAACGGTCATCGCGCCCCCGGTAGCCACCGCGGTCACCGCCGGAACGGTCGTCACGCCCGCGGTAGCCACCCTGGTCCGAACCGCCGCGGTACCCGCCACGCTCGCCACCGGAACGGTCATCGCGCCCCCGGTAGCCACCGCGGTCACCGCCGGAACGGTCGTCACGCCCGCGGTACCCGCCCTGGTCCGAGCCGCCACGGTACCCGCCCTGGTCCGAGCCGCCACGGTACCCGCCACGCTCACCACCCGAACGGTCGTCCCGCCCGCGGTGTCCACCACGGTCGCCGCCACCCTGCCGGTCATCGCGCCCGCGGTAGCCGCCCTGGTCCGAGCCGCCGCGGTACCCGCCACGCTCACCACCGCGGTCACCACCGGAACGCTCGTCACGCCCACGGTACCCACCACGCTCGCCGCCACCTGCCGGACGCTCCTCGCGCCCGCGGTAGCCACCCCGGTCCGCACCAGGCCGGCCACCCGCACGGCCGGAACCGGCGTCGCGGTCGCGCCCCGCGCCTCCAGACCGGCCGGAACCGGACCGGTCCGGACCCGCCCCGTACCCGCCGGAGCGTCCACCGGATCCCCCTCGGGACCCACCTCGTCGTTCGTCCTCAAACGCGGCCATCAGGGATCCCTTCGTTCTGCTCGAAGCCGTCCGCACCGTCGTCCAGGAGGGGCGAGATGAGCGGCAGCTCGTCGAGCGAGTTGATGCCGAGCTGCTGGAGGAGCAGGTCGGACGTGACGTAGTTGATGGCGCCGGTCTCGGCGTCGGTGAACGACTCCTCGATGAGCCCGCGGGCCACGAGGGTGCGGACGACGCCGTCGACGTTGACGGCGCGGATCGCGGCGATCTGCGAGCGCGTGATCGGCTGCTTGTAGGCGACGACGGCGAGGGTCTCGAGCGCCGCCTGCGACAGGCGCGCGGGGCGCTCCGCCTCGACGAACTGCTCCACGACGTCGTCCAGGTCCTGCCGCACGTAGAAGCGCCAGCCGCCCCCGACCTCGCGCAGCTCGAAGCCGCGACGGGTCGTGCCGTCGACACCGTCGAAGTCGGCGACGAGGCGCTCGATCGCCTGGCGCACGGCGGGCACCGGCGCGCCGACCGCAGCGCCGAGCGCGACGAGGGACTGCGGCTGGTCGGCGATCATCAGGATGGCCTCGAGCTGGCGGTCGACCGGGAGGTCCGGCCGGTCCGGCCGGGACTCCGGCGTCGGGTCGGCCGCAGCGGAGCGCGCCTCGTGCAGGTCGTGCTCGATCGCTCGGGCGTCCGTCATCTCGTCCGCTCCGCCGGGTTCGGCGCTGGAGCGGTCGTGCGCGTCATCCGTCATAGTCGGCTCCCAGGTTGGCGAGGCTCTCGTCGGTCCAGTCCTCGGCGGTCCAGCGGAGCATCAGTTCCCCGAGCGGCTCGTGCTGGTCGAACGAGACGGAGGCGTTGCGGTAGAGCTCCAGGATCGCCAGGAAACGAGCCACCACGATACCCGTCTCCGCGACCCCCGCGATCAACTCGCGGAACGAGACGTCCTCGTCGGCCCGGGTGCGGAGGATCGACACGACGATCGCCGCCTGCTCCCGGATGCTGACGAGCGGCGCGTGCAGGTGGTCGAGCCCGACGGTCGGCAGCTCCCTCGGGGTGAAGGCGAGCGTCGCCAGTGCGGCGAAGTCCTGCACCGACAGGGTCCAGACGAGCTCCGGGGTGCGGGCGCGGAAGCGCTCCTCCAGACGGACGCTCCGCACGTGCCGCCGGGACTCCGTGGCCCAGCGCGCGCCGAACCACTCGGCGGCCTGCTTGAATGCGCGGTACTGCAGCAGTCTGGCGAAGAGCAGGTCGCGGGCCTCGAGCAGCGCCACGTCCTCGGCGTCGACGAGCTCGCCCTGCGGCAGGAGACCGGCGATCTTGAGGTCGAGCAGGGTCGCGGCGACGACGAGGAACTCGCTCGCCTCGTCGAGGTCGTCCTCGGACTCGGCCTGCCGGACGTAGGTGATGAACTCGCCGGTGACGGCGCCGAGCGAGACCTCGGTGATGTCGAGCTCGTGCTTGGTGATCAGGGAGAGCAGCAGGTCGAACGGGCCGTCGAAGTTGCGGAGACGGACGCGGAAGCCGGGGACTGCGTTGCCGTCGGCCGCGGCCGCGGTCGCGGTCGCGTCGAGCCCAGCCGCATCGGCTGCCGCAGGGCGGTCGGTCGTCGCCGCCCCTGCGGCGTCGCTGGTCGGGTCGGCGTCAGGCGACGGCGCCACGCTCGACGAGCTCCCTGGCGAGCTGCCGGTACGCGTGTGCGGCAGCGTGGTCCGGGGCCGTCTGCGTGATCGGGCGCGCCGACACCGTGGCGTCCGGGAACTTCACGGTGCGGCCGATGACGGTGTCGAGCACGCGGTCGTCGAAGGTCTCGACGACGCGCTCCATGACCTCGCGCGAGTGCAGCGTCCGGGAGTCGTACATCGTCGCGAGGATGCCGTCGAGCTGCAGCGCCGGGTTGAGCCGGTCGCGCACCTTGTCGATGGTCTCGATGAGCAGCGCCACGCCGCGGAGTGCGAAGAACTCGCACTCGAGCGGGATGAGCACGCCGTGTGCGGCCGTGAGCGCGTTCACGGTGAGCAGCCCGAGCGACGGTTGGCAGTCCACGAGGATCACGTCGTAGTCCTTCGCGACCTTGCGGAGCACGCTCGCGAGGATCTGCTCGCGCGCGACCTCGTTCACCAGGTGCACCTCGGCCGCGGACAGATCGATGTTCGCGGGGATGACGTCGAGCAGCGGGACGTTCGTCGGCTGGATGACCTGGTTCGGGTCCTTGATCGAGCCCATGAGCAGGTCGTAGACGGTCGGGATGTCGTGCGTCCGCACCCCGAGCCCGGCGGACAGGGCGCCCTGCGGGTCGAAGTCGACGGCGAGGACCTTCCGACCGTACTCCGCGAGCGTCGCACCGAGGTTGATGGACGTCGTCGTCTTGCCGACGCCGCCCTTCTGGTTGCACAGCGCGATGATCCGCGCGGGACCGTGGCCGTCGAGCTCCTCGGGCACCGGGAACTGCCGGACGGGCCGACCGGTCGGACCGTAGGTGGTCTGGCCGGCTCCGGGGGTGGTCGTCGGGTTGGTGCTCACCCCGTCATCGTACCGGCGCGTCGGCGCGCGGCCGGGCCGCACCGCCGTGCGGTCGGGCACCGCTCCGTCGTCCGGTCTGGCATCGCTCCGCCGTGCGGTCGGGCGACGGCCTGGAGGCGCTGCTCGCCTCCTCCCGTCGGCCGCCGGCGGCCGCGGGTGGGCCAGGAGGCGCGGGTCAGGCCCGGCGCAGCGCCACCCGCATGCTGTCCACGCGGTCCGACACGACGGCGTCCGCCGTCCACCGCTGCTGCAGTCGCCCGACGAGCTCCTGCACCTGCGCCTGGTCGAGGCCCGGGTGGAGCACGAGGCCGACGGTGAGCTCGGCTCCGGCGAAGCGGCCGAGCGGGTCCCCGGCGACGAGTTCGACGCGGGCCACAGCGTCCTCGCCCGCGACGGAGGCCGCGAAGGCCTCGCCGACCTCGGGGTCCTCGTGACACGGCGTCCACGGGAGGTCCTGGCCCAGCGCCCAGACGGCCGGGCGTCGCAGGACGAACTCGGTGGGTGCCGTCGGGTCGAGCACGACCAGCTGGGTCTCCTCGCTCGCGGCGGCCATCGCCACGCGACGGGACTCGACCGGCACCGGGCGGGCATCGGCGTCCCACGACCGCATCGCTTCGACGGAGGTGAAGGCCGGCATCACCTTCCGGCCGTCGGGCCCGGCGACCGTGACGATCGAGAGCTCCTGGGTCTTGTCCACGAGCCGACCGTCGTCGGTGTGGCCGAGGTCGCCCGCGTCGGCGACGAGCGGGATCAGCAACCGGGCGGAGCGCAGCGCGTCGACGACCGCTCGCTGCGACCCACCGTCCGGCAGGGCCGTGATCGCGGCGACGACCACCGGGTCGGCGAGCCCGTCGTCGTCCGCGAACGCGGTGTCGTGGTGGTCGAAGGTGCGGCCGGCCCATGCGAAGCCGGCCGAGTCCGCGGCGCCGCCCGGCGTGTGCGCGTCGTCGGGGTGCTGGCCACCGACCGCCCCGGCGTCGTCGGGTCCGGTGCCGCGGCCGTTCGAGATGCCGGCCACAGCGCTACTCGCCGGCGACGTCGAGCGCGGCCGGCAGCGTGAACGCGCCGGAGTACAGCGCCTTGCCGATGATCGCGCCCTCGAGGCCGTGCGGCACGAGGTCGCGGAGCGCCCGGAGGTCGTCGAGCGTCGAGATGCCGCCGGACGCCACGACCGGCTGCTCGGTGCGCTCGCACACGGCACGGAGCAGCTCGGTGTTCGGCCCCTGCAGCGTGCCGTCCTTCGTGACGTCGGTGACCACGTACCGGGCGCAGCCGGCGGTCTCGAGCCGGTCCAGCACCTCCCACAGGTCGCCGGCGTCCTGCGTCCAGCCGCGGCTCGCGAGGGTCGTCCCTCGGACGTCGAGGCCGACGGCGATCTGCTCGCCGAAGCGCTGGATCACCTTCGCCGCCCACTCCGGGTGCTCGAGCGCGGCGGTGCCGAGGTTCACCCGGGCAGCGCCGGTCTCGAGCGCGGCCTCGAGCGACGCGTCGTCGCGGATCCCGCCGGACAGCTCGACCGAGACCCCCTCGACCTCCTTGATCGCGCGCGCGATCACCTTCCGGTTGTCCCCGCGCCCGAACGCTGCGTCGAGGTCCACGAGGTGGATCCACTCGGCCCCCTGCTCGCGCCAGGTGCGGGCGGCGGCGACCGGGTCGCCGTACGAGGTCTCGCTGCCCGCCTCGCCCTGGGTCAGCCGGACGGCCTGGCCGTCGACGACGTCCACGGCGGGCAGCAGGACGAGGGGCGGGGTGTCGGTGAGGTCGGTCATGGTCCTGTCAGGGTCGCTTCCGATGGCGGGGTGGCTCCGGAGGGAGGGGTCGCTCCGGAGGGCGGCGACGCGTCGGCGCTCGTGGAGCGCACGCGTCAGAGGGACTGCACCCAGTTGCGGAGCAGTCGGATGCCGGGCTCGCCGGACTTCTCGGGGTGGAACTGGGTCGCGGTCAGCGGGCCGTTCTCGACTGCTGCGACGAAGCGCTGCCCGTGCTCCGCCCACGTCAGACGGGGTGCGCGGAAGGGCCCGTAGGCGTCGAGCGGGAAGTCGGTGACCCCGTACGAGTGCACGAAGTAGAAGCGCTCGTCGTGCAGGCCGTCGAACAGCACGGAGTCCGTCGGCGCCTCGACGGTGTTCCACCCCATGTGCGGCAGGACCTCGGCCTCGATCTGCTCGACGGTCCCCGGCCACTGGCCGAGCCCCTCGACGTCGACGCCGCGCTCCACGCCGCGGGCGAAGAGCACCTGCATGCCGACGCAGATGCCGAGGACCGGTCTGCCGCCGGCGAGGCGGTGGTCGACGATCTCGCCGCCCTGCACGCCCTCGAGCTGGTCGATCACCGCGGCGAACGCTCCGACGCCGGGCACGAGGAGCCCGTCAGCGCGGAGGGCGGCCTGCTTGTCCGAGGTCAGCGTGACGTCCGCGCCGGCACGCTCGAGCGCCTTCGCCGCGGAGTGCACGTTGCCCGATCCGTAGTCGAGGACGACGACGTTCGGCTGCGCGCTCACAGTGCACCCTTCGTCGACGGGATGCCGTCGACGCGCGGGTCGAGCTCGACCGCCCCGCGCATCGCACGGGCGAACGCCTTGAACTCGGCTTCCGCGATGTGGTGCGGGTCACGCCCACCGAGCACGCGGACGTGCACCGTGATGCCGGCGTTGAACGTGATCGCCTCGAACACGTGCCGGACCATCGAGCCGGTGAAGTGCCCGCCGATGCGGTGGAACTCGAACCCGTCGGGCTCCCCGGAGTGCACGAGGAAGGGCCGGCCGGACACGTCGACGACGGCCTGGGCGAGGGCCTCGTCGAGCGGGACCAGTGCGTCGCCGTAACGGCCGATGCCCGCACGGTCGCCCAGCGCCTGCTTGATCGCCTGACCGAGCACGATGCCGGTGTCCTCGACGGTGTGGTGCACGTCGATGTCCGTGTCGCCCGTCGACCGCACGCGGAGGTCGATCAGCGAGTGCTTGCTGAACGCCGTGAGCATGTGGTCGAAGAACGGCACGCTCGTCGAGATGTCGGAGGTGCCGGTGCCGTCGAGGTCGAGGGAGAGCTCGATGCTCGACTCGCTCGTGCTCCGGCTGATCGAAGCGGTACGGGCGGTCATGCTCCAACCCTAACGGGCGGCTGCTCGGCGGCGACGCGGCGCATGGCGTCGAGGAAGGCCGTGGTCTCCTCCTCGGTGCCGGCACTCACCCGGAGGTGGTTCGGGATGCCGAGGTCACGCACGATGACGTCCTGGTCGAGGAGCGCCTCGAACGCCGCGTTCGGGTCGGCGACGCCCCCGAAGAGGACGAAGTTCGACCAGGTCTCGTACGTGCGGTACCCCATGGCCTGCAACTCCGTGACCATCCGGTCGCGCTGCTGCTTGATGTCGTCGACCATGGCGAGCATCTCCGGCGCGTGCCGGAGCGCGGCGACGGCGGCGGCCTGCGTCAGGACGGACAGGTGGTAGGGCAGCCGGACGAGGCGCACGGCGTCGACCACCGCGGGGTGGGCGGCCATGTACCCGACGCGGGCTCCGGCGAACGCGAACGCCTTGCTCATCGTGCGGGAGACGACGAGGCGCTCACGGCCCGGCAGGAGGGTCAGCGCGCTCGGGGCGTCCGCGGGCATGAACTCGGCGTAGGCCTCGTCCACCATCACGATGCCGTCCGTCGCGTCGTAGGCCGCGCGGATCGTCTCGATCGGCAGGGGCGTGCCGGTGGGGTTGTTCGGCCCACACAGGAACACGATGTCCGGCTGGTGCTCCTGGATGGCGGCGACCACCGTGTCCGGCGAGGTGCGGAACTCGTCGTCGCGCTGCGCCGGGATCCACCGCGTTCCGGTCCCCGCGGCGAGGATCGAGTGCATCGAGTACGTGGGCGGGAAGCCGAGGACCGAACGCCCGGGTCCGCCGAAGGCCTGGAGGAGCTGCTGCAGGACCTCGTTCGACCCGTTCGCGGCCCAGAGCTGCTCGGGCGTCAGGTCGTGCCCGAGGTAGTCCGCCAGAGAACGTCGTAGCTCCGTGAACTCGCGGTCCGGGTAGCGGTTGACCGTCGTCAGCGCCTGACGGATCGACTCGACGATGTCCTCTGCCACGTCGTCCGGCACCGGATGCGTGTTCTCGTTGACGTTGAGCTGCACGCGGACGTGCTTCTGCGGGGCGCCGTACGGGCTCTGGCCGCGCAGGTCGTCTCGGATGGGGAGGTCTTCGAGCGTGAATGCCACCGATCCATCGTAGAGCGCAGCACCCGCACGACGACCGGCCGTCCGGACGGTCGCGCTCTCCTGCCCCACGGTCGAGATCGGACCGAGGATCGTGCGGCGCGTCAGCGCGTCTGGCTGTACTTCACCGGGATCGCGAGCTGCTGCCCCGCCTGCAGCCCCGAACCGTCGAGAGCGTTGAGGCTCACGACGTCCTGCACGAAGTCACGAGGGTCGGCGTTCGGCGCCGTCTCCTCCGCCAGCTGCCAGAGGGTCTCGCCCGGCTGGATGGTCACGGTGTCGAAGCGCGCCGCCGCACCCGAGCCCTGTGCGTCGCCTGCCGAGGCCTGTCCGCCGTTGAGGACGGCGAACCCGACACCGAGCAGGACGGGGATCGCGGCGAGGGTCGTGAAGACCACCCGCCCGCGGCGCGTGAGGCGCAGGCGGGTCCGGACGGCGGGCGTCGCAGTGCGCTGGTGGTCAGCGATGGCGATGGTGCTCATGTCGTTCTTGCCTTCCCGTTCGGTGAACCGAAGTCGTGTACCGAACATAGTTTCGAACGGCGGGCCGCACAAGTCCCCGGGAGGAATTCCGTGGGGTTTTCTTGCCGACACGCTCGAACAGGTGTTTGTCCGGCCGCAGGTGGTCGGATACTGTTTCGATCGACTGGGACGAGTCAAGCGGAGACCACCGACATTCCCGCTGCACCGGCCCGGCACCGACGAAGGGCGAGACGACGTGGCGGACGAACTGCGGGTCCAGAAGCCGCTGACGGCGAAGCAGCAGGCGATCCTCGACGCGATCCGCGCGTCGATCGCCAGCCGGGGCTACCCGCCGAGCATGCGTGAGATCGGTGACGCCGCCGGCCTGTCGTCCCTGTCGAGCGTCTCCCACCAGCTCGGACAGCTCGAGCTGGGCGGCTGGATCCGCCGTGACCCGAACCGCCCCCGTGCGCTCGAGGTCCTCGTGGACGAGCCCACCCCCGACACCGACACCCCGGACATCGACGCCACGACGCTCGTGCCACTCGTCGGTCGCATCGCCGCTGGTGTCCCGATCACCGCCGAGCAGCACGTCGACGAGATCGTCCCGCTCCCCCGTCAGCTGGTCGGGACGGGTGACCTCTTCATGCTCAAGGTCGTGGGTGAGTCGATGATCGACGCGGCGATCTGCGACGGCGACTGGGTCGTCGTCCGCTCGCAGCAGACCGCCGAGAACGGGGACATCGTCGCCGCCATGCTCGACGAGGAAGCGACCGTCAAGGTCTTCCGCCAGCGCGACGGCCACACGTGGCTGCTCCCGCGCAACACGGCGTTCGAGCCGATCCTCGGCGACGCCGCGACCGTGCTCGGCAAGGTCGTCGCGGTCCTCCGCTCGATCTGAGCGCAGTCGACGCGACCCCAGGACGGACGGGAGGCACGGTGCCAGCTGGCACCGTGCCTCCCGTCCGTCGCGGTGCGGCCCGGTCGACTAGGCGGCCGGGACGGGCGCGACCACGTAGGGGTCGAGCTCGGCGACCTGTCGTTGGAAGACCCGCACCCGCAGGCGCGTGCCGTCCTCGACGTAGTCGACCGACTCCACGGCGCCGGCGTCGTGCAACGACGACACCAGGTCGCCGCGGTCGTACGGGATCACCACGGTCAGGTCGACGTCCGGCTCGGGCAGCCGGTCCTCGATCGCGGCGAGCAGGTCGGCGATGCCCTCACCGGTGCGGGCCGAGACGAACACCGCGTCCGGCACGAGCCCGACGAGTACCAGGCGCTGTGACTCGTCGACGAGGTCCGCCTTGTTGAAGGCGACGATCTCCGGGACGTCCCCGGCACCGACGTCGCCGATGACCTCGCGGACGGTGGCGAGCTGCGCGGCCGGGTCCGGGTGCGACCCGTCGACCACGTGCACGATGACGTCGGCCTGACCGACCTCCTCGAGCGTCGACCGGAACGCCTCGACCAGCTGGTGCGGCAGGTTCCGCACGAAGCCGACGGTGTCGACGAACGTGAACTCGCGGCCCTTGGTGCTCTCGGTCCGACGGACAGTGGCGTCGAGGGTCGCGAACAGCTGGTTCTGCACGAGGACGCCCGCGCTCGTCAGCCGGTTGAGCAACGACGACTTGCCGGCGTTCGTGTAGCCGGCGATCGCGACGCTCGGCACCTCGTTGCGGTTGCGGTCGGCACGCTTGGCCTCGCGTGCCGGCGCGAACCCGGCGATCTGCCGACGGAGCTTGGCCATCCGGGTGTGGATCTTCCGGCGGTCGAGCTCCATCTTCGTCTCACCGGGACCACGGGAGCCCATGCCCGCACCGCCGGAGACCTGTCCACCGGCCTGCCGGGACATCGACTCACCCCAACCACGGAGACGCGGCAGCAGGTACTGGAGCTGCGCGAGCTCGACCTGCGCCTTGCCCTCGCGGGTGGACGCGTGCTGGCTGAAGATGTCGAGGATGACGGCCGTGCGGTCGATGACCTTGACCTTCACCACGTCCTCCAGCGCACGGCGCTGCGACGGGGCGAGCTCGGTGTCGGCGATGACCGTGTCCGCGCCGGTGGCCTTGACGACCATCGCGAGTTCCTCGGCCTTGCCCTTGCCGAGGTACGTGGAGGGGTCGGGGTTCGGTCGACGCTGCAGGAGTCCGTCGAGCACCACGGCACCCGCCGTCTCGGCGAGGGCCGCGAGTTCGCGGAGCGAGTTCTCGGCGTCGGCGGCGTCGCCCTGCGGGTACACGCCGATGAGGACGACCTGTTCGAGCCGGAGCTGCCGGTACTCGACCTCGGTGACGTCCTCGAGCTCGGTGGAGAGGCCGGTGACGCGGCGCAGGGCCGCCCGGTCCTCGCGGTCGTACTGGTCGCCGTCTCCGGTCCAGGAGCGGTCGTCGACGTCACGCGTCTGGATCGCCTGGGCGGGCGCGAAGATGGAGGAGGAGGCGCGCGAGTCTGCGTTGCGCAGGACCCGCTCGACGACACCGGCAGCGCTGTCGTCAGTGGTGGTCTGGTCGTTCTCTCGGGAGTCCGTCATGCTGGTGACAGGCTACCTCCGACGCGCCCGGGACACACGGGTGCGACGGTACGGTTCTTCCATGGCGAACGAGCACTACTTCACCGCGAGCCCGTCCTCGGACACTCGCGAACGACAGATCGACGTGACGCTCGCCGACCGCCCCCTGACCCTGACCACGGCGGCGGGGGTGTTCAGCCCGGACGGCCTCGATCGCGGGACCCGCGTGCTGCTCGGCGCGGTGCCGGCACCGGCGACCTATGGCGCCCTGCTCGACGTCGGCTGCGGGTGGGGTCCCATCGCGATCACGATGGCCCTCCGGTCCCCCGACGCCGAGGTGTGGGGCGTCGACGTGAACGAGCGCGTGCTCGGCCTCGCCCGGGCGAACGCCGCCACCGCCGGCGCCACCAACGTCACCGTCGCGCTGCCCGACGACGTGCCGTCTGACCTGCGGTTCCGCACGATCTGGTCCAACCCGCCGATCCGGGTGGGCAAGGACGAGCTCCACGCGATCCTGCTGACCTGGTTGCCCCGGCTCGAGGTCGGCGGCGACGCCTGGCTCGTGGTGTCGAAGGACCTCGGCGGCGACTCGTTGCAGCGGTGGCTGCGCGACACGCTGTCGGACGGCTTCGAGGTGTCTCGCGCAACGACGGACAAGGGCTTCCGCGTGCTGCGCGTGCAGCGCACGGCGGAGTAGTTCCTCCCCAGGACGCTCGTGATGGCCGCGGGAACGGGCGCACCTGGCCGGGAAGAACGACGAGGGACGCCCGGAACCGCCAGGTACGCCCGATTCCGCACGGCGCACGGCGCACGGCGCCCGCAGCGCGGCGTGCGTCGGGACCGCGTCAGACGGACAGGTCGCCCGAGAAGACCAGCTCCGCCGGCCCCGCGAGCGCGACGTGCTCGCCGTCCTCGGTCGCCGTCATCCGGACCGTGACGACACCACCCGGCACCCGCACGCGCCACGTGTCCGGCGCCGCCGAGCCCGCCCAGTACCGCACGGCCAGCGCCGCGGCGACCGCGCCGGTCCCGCACGAGAGCGTCTCGCCGCTCCCCCGCTCGTGCACGCGCATCGTGATCTGGCCGACGCCGTCCTGCACGAGCGGCTCGCCCGGCAGCACGAACTCGACGTTCGCTCCCGCCTCTGGTGCGGGGTCGAGCACGGGCACGTAGGTCAGGTCGACGTCGGCGAGTTCGTCCTCGGTCGCGACGGCGACCACCACGTGCGGGTTGCCGACGTCGATGCCGAGCCCCGGCCGGGCGCCCTCGAGGTTCTTCGCGCGCACGAGCACGTCGTCCGAACCACCGCCCTCGATCCCGAGGCCCCACCGCCCGAGGTCCGCCGAGAAGCCGTTCGTGGTGCGCTGGATGTCGACGAGGCCCTTCCGGCTGCCGACCGTCAGCGTCTCGCCAGGCGCGAGGTCAACCAGTCCGGACTCGGTGAGGTACCGCGCGAAGACGCGGATGCCGTTGCCGCACATCTCGGCGATCGAGCCGTCGGCGTTGTGGTAGTCCATGAACCACGTCGCCGCGGGCTCGGTGGCGACCAGCGCGCGCCCCTCGGGCAGTGCCGCGGACCGCACGGCGCGGATGACCCCGTCGCCTCCGACGCCGAACCGGCGGTCCGCGATCGCGCGGATGCGTTCGGGGGTCAGGTCGACCGTGGCGTCCGGGTCGGCGAACAGAACGAAGTCGTTGCCGGTCCCCTGGCCCTTGGTGAAGTGCAGCTCGGTCACGGCACGATCCTACGGGCCAGTGCCGTCAGCGCCGCCCGGTCCGCCCCCGTGACGTCGAGCACCTCGGCTTCGGCGTACCGGCGGAACCAGGACACCTGACGACGGGCGTACTTGCGCGTCGCGATGCCCGTCGCCTCGACGGCCTCCGTCACCGACGCCCGCCCGTGCAGGACGTCGAGCGCCTGCGAGTACCCGATCGCCGCGCGGGCGGTCCTCCCCTGCTCGAGCCCGACCTCGAGGAGGCCGCGTACCTCGTCGACGAGCCCGTCGGCGAACATCCGCTCGGCGCGCGCGTGCAGCGCGGCGACGAGCTGCGTGCGGTCCCGGAGCAGGTGCAGGATGCGAGCGGGCCGCCAGGGCCGCGGCGCGGACGGGAGGGACGGGGTGACGACCTCGGACCGGCTCGCGATCTCGAGTGCACGGATCAACCGCCGCGGGTTGCGGGCGTCGATGGTCGCGGCCGCCTCGGGGTCGAGCGCGCGGAGTCGTTCGAGCAGGATGCCCGGTCCGACCTCGGCGTGCTCGCGTTCGAGCGCCGCGCGGAGCTCGGGGTCGGTGCCCGGGAAGGCCAGGTCGAACAGCACCGAGGACACGTACAGCCCGCTGCCGCCGACCAGCACCGCGACGCCGCCGCGCTCGTGGATGCGTTCGACGTCCGCGCGGGCGTCCTGCTGGTACGCGGCGACGCTCGCCTCGTCGGTGACGTCCAGCACGTCGAGCTGGTGGTGCGGGATGCCCCGGCGTTCCTCCGGGGTGAGCTTCGCCGTACCGACGTCCATGCCGCGGTAGAGCTGCATGGCGTCGGCGTTGACGATCTCCGCGTCCCGCCCGGCAGCGCGGAGCCGTTGGGCGATCGCGATGCCGAGGTCGGACTTGCCCGTGCCGGTCGCGCCGACGACCGCGATCAGGTCGGCACCGGACGCGGTACCGCCGGCACGCGGATCGCGCACGCCGCCGGCGTCAGCGCCCGACACGGAGGGACGGCAGGCCGAGCGACACCGGCCGCGGCCCGGGCGCGGTCGCGGTCGAGCCCACGGTCGGCACGCCGCAGCTCTCGGCCTGCGCGCGGTCCCACGCGTCGCCGGCTCGGGTCCGCCGGATGCGCAGCGGCCCCTCGTCGTCGGCGATCAGGAAGTGCGGTGCGGAGCGGGTGACCTCGACGCTGACGACGTCGCCCGGCCGCGGTACGTCGGAGCCCGCGGGCACCGCGAAGTGCACCAGCCGGGAGTCCTCGGCGCGTCCGGAGAGCCGGTGCGTCGTGGCGTCCTTCTTGCCCTCGCCGGTCGCGACCAGTACCTCGATGCGTCGGCCGACCTGCTTCGCGTGCTCCTCGGCCGTGATGCGGTCCTGCAGCGCGGTGAGTCGCTCGTACCGCTCCTGCACGACCTCCTTCGGGAGCTGGTCGGGCATGGTCGCCGCGGGCGTCCCTGGACGGATGGAGTACTGGAAGGTGAACGCCGACGCGAACCGCGCCTGCTCGACCACGCGCAGGGTGTCCTCGAAGTCCTCGTCGGTCTCCCCCGGGAACCCGACGATGATGTCGGTCGAGATCGCCGCGTGCGGGATCTGCGCACGGACTCGGTCGAGGATGCCGAGGAACCGTTCGCTGCGGTAGCTGCGCCGCATCGCCTTGAGCACGCGGTCGGAGCCGGACTGGAGCGGCATGTGCAGCTGCGGCATGACGTTCGGCGTCTCGGCCATCGCGTCGATCACGTCGTCGGTGAAGGCGGCGGGGTGCGGGCTGGTGAAGCGGACCCGCTCGAGTCCCTCGATCTGCCCGGCCGCGCGGAGGAGCTTGCCGAACGCCTGCCGGTCACCGAACTCGACGCCGTAGGAGTTGACGTTCTGCCCGAGGAGCGTCACCTCGATCGCGCCGTCGTCGACCAGCGCCTGGATCTCGGCGAGGACGTCACCCGGGCGGCGGTCCTTCTCCTTGCCGCGGAGTGAGGGGACGATGCAGAACGTGCAGGTGTTGTTGCACCCCACGGAGATGGACACCCACCCGCTGTACGTCGAGTCGCGCTTGGTCGGCAGCGTCGACGGGAAGACGTCGAGCGCCTCGAGGATCTCGATCTGCGCCTCGTCGTTGTGCCGCGCCCGTTCGAGCAGCGTCGGCAGCGACCCCATGTTGTGCGTGCCGAACACGACGTCGACCCACGGTGCCTTCTCGAGGATGACGTTCTTGTCCTTCTGCGCCAGGCACCCGCCGACGGCGATCTGCATGCCGGGGTGCTCACGCTTCACGCCCGCGAGCTGCCCCAGGTTGCCGTAGAGCCGGTTGTCGGCGTTCTCGCGCACCGCGCAGGTGTTGATGACGACGACGTCGGCCTGCTCGCCGTCCGCCGCGACCAACCCCGCGGCCTGGAGCGAGCCGCCCAGCCGCTCCGAGTCGTGCACGTTCATCTGGCACCCGTAGGTGCGGACTTCGTAGGTGCGGGGGCGCGCTTCGACCGTGGCCATGATCGTCCCAGTGTAGGTCGGGGCCGCTACTCGAACCGCACCGGACCGCGCGGCCCGTTCGAGCGTCGACCGCCGCCGTCGAGGGCCCGTTCCACCGCGATGCGGACCACGCCGCCGGAGTAGCCCTTGCGCATCAGGAAGCCGCTGAGTCGACGTTCGGCCGTCGCCCGGTCGAGGCCCCGGAGCTGCCCGGCGCGCTTCTCGGCGAGCTCGATCGCGCGGACGAACTCGTCGTCCTCGTCGTCCGCCGCGGCCTCGAGCGCCGCGTCGATGGCCGTCTGGTCGATGCCTCGGCGCCGGAGTTCAGCCACGACGCCCTGTCGCCCCAGGCCCTTGCGGTCGTGCAGTCGATCGACCAGGTCGGTCGCGAGCGCGACGTCGTCGAGCAGTCCGACGCGCGTGAGCCGGGCGATCTCGTGCTCGACCACCTCGGCGTCGAGCTCCTGCTTGGTCAGCAGCGTGCGGAGCTCGGACTCGCTGACGCCCTTCCGCCCGAGCGCCCGCATGCTCAGTCGCTCGGCGTCGGCACGCTGCTCGGCGACCGGTCGGGGTGCGTCGGCGGGGTCGATCTCCTCGCCACCGGCGTTGGCGAACACCGACGCCGAGGAGGCGTCCGCCTCAGTGTCATCGTCGTACCCGGCCTGCTCCGCCCGGGCGCTCCGACCGCTGCCGTCACCGACGACGGGCGAGAGCCACTCCGCCTGCGCCCGGGCGCCGTGGATCGGCAGGGGCACCGGAGCGTCCGTGTCGTCTTCGGTGGGAACGACCTCGGGCACGCCTGGTCGGTCTGTCGTGGGCTCGTCCACCGCGTTCGGCGACAGGGCGCCGGCAGCACGACGACGGCACCGCGCACCGAACAGCTCGGTGACCGGCGCGAGGTCCGCGTCGTCGTCGTGCTCGGTCGTCACGCGCCCTTGCGCTCCGCGATCTTCGGCGCGATGGACTCGACCGGGGCGTCGGCCTGCGCGCCGCCGACACCGAGCTTGGCGAGGATCTTGCCCTCGATGTCCGCCGCGATCTCGGGGTTCTGGATCAGGAAGGAACGCGAGTTCTCCTTGCCCTGCCCGAGCTGGTCGCCGTCGTAGGTGTACCAGGCACCCGACTTCTTCACGATGCCGTGGTCGACACCGAAGTCGAGCAGCGAGCCCTCGCGGGAGATGCCCGTGCCGTACAGGATGTCGAACTCGGCCTGCTTGAAGGGCGGCGCCATCTTGTTCTTCACGACCTTGACGCGCGTGCGGTTGCCGACCGCGTCGGTGCCGCTCTTGAGGGTCTCGATGCGACGGATGTCGAGGCGGACCGAGGCGTAGAACTTGAGCGCCTTGCCGCCGGCGGTGGTCTCCGGGGAACCGAAGAAGACACCGATCTTCTCGCGCAGCTGGTTGATGAAGATCATCGTGGTCTGCGTCTGGTTCAGACCACCCGCGAGCTTGCGGAGGGCCTGCGACATGAGGCGGGCCTGCAGACCGACGTGCGAGTCACCCATCTCGCCCTCGATCTCGGCGCGGGGCACGAGCGCCGCGACGGAGTCGATGACGACGAGGTCGATGGATCCGGAGCGGACGAGCATGTCCGCGATCTCCAGCGCCTGCTCACCGGTGTCCGGCTGGGACACGAGCAGCGCGTCGATGTCGACGCCGAGCTTCTTGGCGTACTCGGGGTCGAGCGCGTGCTCCGCGTCGATGAAGGCCGCGATGCCACCGGCGCGCTGCGCGTTGGCGATCGCGTGCAGCGTCAGGGTCGTCTTACCCGACGACTCCGGGCCGTAGATCTCGATGATGCGGCCGCGCGGCAGTCCGCCGATGCCGAGCGCGACGTCGAGGGCGACCGAACCGGTCGGGATGGTCGCGACGGGTGCGCGGTCGTCCGAGCCGAGGCGCATGACCGTGCCCTTGCCGAACTGCCTGTCGATCTGTGCGAGTGCGGTCTCGAGGGCCTTCTCGCGGTCTGCCGGTGATGGCATGGGGTGCTCCTTCGTGCTCGATGTCGGCCGCCTGTAGGCTGTCGCGTCCACCTCGGCCGATGGTGCAGGGCCGGTGCTTCAGCGACAAGGCTTCGGGCTGTTCCCGATGACTCGAACGTAGGGCCGGCCACCGACATCACTGCCCGTGGCCGCGCTCCCTGTGGACCAGTCGTCCGGACAGCGCCGCTGTGCAGGAAGCTACCACCGATCGAACACGCGTTCGAGCAACACGCCGAACACAGTTTCGGGCGGCGCGGTCAGTCGTGCGGCTCGGCCAGTCCCTTGCCGTGCCGCTTGTCGAGCGGGACGTCCTGGGAGTCACAGAGGGCCTCCCACACGCGTCGGGCGTCGATGCCGGCGTCGAGCGCGTCGGCGGCGGAGCGACCACCGAGCTCCTCGAGCACGACGTCCCGACTCACCACGGCACCGTAGGCCTCGCCGAACACCTGGTCGACCGCTCGCCAGAACTCACTCACCCGCATCAGGCCAGCGTAACGAGCACGCACCGACGAGCGCGCACGCGCGTCCCGGGGACGCGGACGCTGCCGAACGCGTCCGGACACGCGAACGCCCCCGCCGGCGGACCGGCGGGGGCGTTCGTCGCGGTGGACTCAGCGCACCGCGAGGTCGTTGTCGAACTCGGCGACGAGGTCGTCCGGGAGCGTGTCCGGGACGGGCGTGAGGCCCTCGACGACCGCGAGGCGGTCACCGACCTCGCGCATGATGGTCGAGATGGGCGTGTCCAGCGCATCGGCGACGGACGCGAGGATCTCCGAGGAGGCCTCCTTCTGTCCGCGCTCGACCTCGCTGAGGTACCCGAGGGCGACACTGGCCTTGGACGCGACCTGACGGAGGGTCCGGCCCTTCTGCAAGCGGAAGTCTCGCAGGACGTCGCCGATCTCCTGACGAACGAGAACCATGAGAACTCCTCCTTCCTGTCGTCTCCGCGCCCGGCCGATCGGATGATCGGGTTGGGGTCCGGCAACACTACCGTTGCCGGTTGCAGCATGCTAGCCACGCTGCCTGCTGTACCGCTGGAGATTGCGTGAGATGTAACCGGACGGAAACGGGCCCTATTCCCGGGTCCGGACCGCCGTCGACATCCGTGCCAGGAGTTCGGAGACGGACGCGTGCCGGATTGCATCGCGGTCACCGTCGAGGTGCAGCTCGTACGCCTCGGCGCCGTCCGCCGTCGCGATGCCGACGAACACCGTGCCGACGGGCTTGCCGTCCTGCGGGTCCGGTCCGGCCACGCCCGTCGTGCTGATCCCCCACGTCGCCGGTTCGTCGTCGACGGCCAGCGCGATCCGGACACCGCTCGCCATCTGGCGTGCGACCTCGGGGTCGACGGCGCCGTTCGACGCGAGGAGGTCCGCCGACACCCCCAGCACGCTGTGTTTCACGGGCGTCGCGTAGGCCACGACACCGCCCCGCACGACCGCGCTCGCGCCCGGCACGTCGACGAGCGTCGCGACGACCAGGCCGCCGGTGAGCGACTCCGCCACCGCGACCGTCTCACCGCGGACCGTCAGCTCCGCGATCAGTCCGGGGGCGACCGGGACGCCAGGCGCGGATCCGGTCCAGTCGTCGGCCGCGGTCACGCGGTGGCGCGGTTGTGCTTCCATGCCTGCCACAGGTAGTCCAGCCCGCTCAGGATCGTTGCCAGGAAGGCGGCGGTCATCAGGATGCCGTTCACCCAGTGCGCCCAGTCGCCGACGAGGTCCCACCAGGGGAACAGCGCCGCCGTGAGCGCCAGCGCCTGGAGCACGGTCTTGATCTTCCCGCCGCGGCTCGCCGGGATGACCCGGTCGGAGAGCACGGCGAAGCGGAAGACCGTGATGCCGATCTCGCGCACCATGATCAGCACGGTGACGTACCAGGGCAGCTCCCCCAGGACCGAGAGCGCGACGAGGGCACCGCCGATGAGGACCTTGTCGGCGATCGGGTCGACGAGCTTGCCGAAGTCGGTGACGAGGTTCTGCCGCCGGGCGATGATGCCGTCCGCGCTGTCCGTGACGATCGCGACGACGAAGGTCACCGCGGCCCAGATCCGGAGCGGCCCGTCGGCGCCCGCGTCGGTGAGCAGCAGGACGAAGAACAGCGGCGCCATGAGGATGCGGACCACCGTGATGATGTTCGCCACGTTGCCGGTCGACGCCGGCCCGGGCCCCTTGCGGAGCAGCCGTCCGCGCCACGGGAACCGTGCGCCGTGCGTGCCGTCCGTACCGTCCGAGGCGGTCATCGCACCCACTCCTTGCCTAGTCCCCACGGCCGGTGAGTCCCCATGCGTCCTCGTCCGGCTCGTCCTGCACCTCATCGTACCCGCGGGTCATGTCGCCCACCGGGTCGGCGCCGTAGCGGTCTCCGCCGTCGGTCGGGCCAGGCGACGGTGCTGCGGGCGCGGCGGCCGCGGGCGGCTCCTCGCCGCGCAGCTTCGCCAACACGGCGGGCAGCTGGTCGGCGGTCACGAGCACGTCGCGCGCCTTCGAGCCCTCGGAGGGACCGACGATGTCGCGGGACTCCATCAGGTCCATCAGGCGGCCGGCCTTGGCGAAGCCGACGCGGAGCTTCCGCTGCAGCATCGAGGTCGAGCCGAACTGCGTCGAGACGACCTGCTCGACCGCCGCCAGGAGCAGCTCGAGGTCGTCGCCGATGTCCGCGTCGATCTCCTTGCGCTCGACGACCGCCTGCACGTCCTGCCGGTACTCCGGGCGCGCCTGCCGGGTGACGTGCTGGACGACCTCGGCGACCTCGCTCTCCTGCACCCAGGCGCCCTGCACGCGGAGCGCCTTCGACGACCCCATGGGGAGGAACAGCGCGTCGCCCTGCCCGATGAGCTTGTCGGCGCCCGGCTGGTCGAGGATGACCCGGGAGTCGGTGACGCTCGTCACGGCGAACGCCAGACGCGACGGCACGTTCGCCTTGATGAGGCCGGTGACGACGTCGACGGACGGCCGCTGCGTGGCGAGCACGAGGTGGATCCCGGCCGCACGGGCGAGCTGGGTGATGCGAACGATCGACTCCTCGACGTCGCGCGGGGCGACGAGCATGAGGTCCGCGAGCTCGTCGACGACGACGAGCAGGTACGGGTACGGCTTGAGCTTCCGCTCGCTGCCGGCCGGGAGGACGATCTCGCCGTTCTCGATGGCCTTGTTGAAGTCGTCGACGTGCCGGAACCCGAAGGACGCGAGGTCGTCGTACCGCATGTCCATCTCCTTCACGACCCACTGCAGCGCCTCGGCGGCCTTCTTGGGGTTCGTGATGATGGGCGTGATGAGGTGCGGGACGCCGGCGTAGATCGAGAGCTCGACCCGCTTCGGGTCGACGAGGACCATCCGGACCTCGGACGGCTTCGCGCGCATGAGCAGCGACGTGATCATCGAGTTCACGAAGGACGACTTGCCGGACCCGGTCGAGCCCGCGACGAGCAGGTGCGGCATCTTCGCGAGGTTCGCGACGACGAAGCCGCCCTCGACGTCCTTGCCGACGCCGATCGTCATCGGGTGCTTGGACTTGCGCGCCGCGTTCGAGCGGAGCACGTCGCCGAGCGAGACGGTCTCGCGGTCGGTGTTCGGGATCTCGACGCCGATCGCGCTCTTGCCCGGGATCGGCGAGAGGATCCGGACCTCGTTCGACGCGACGGCGTAGGACAGGTTCTTCGACAGTGCCGTGACCCGCTCGACCTTCACGCCTGGGCCGAGCTCGATCTCGTACCGGGTGACCGTCGGGCCGCGCGAGAAGCCGGTGACCTTCGCGTCGACCTTGAACTCGGTCAGGACGCCCGTGATCGCGGCGACGATGTCGTCGTTCGCCTGGCTGCGGGCGACCGACGGCGAGCCGGAGCTCAGCGTGGAGGCGGCGGGCAAGCGGTAGGGGGCTGAGGGGTCCTCGTCGGCGGCATCGACCGGGGGCAGGCCGTCCGCCTCGTCCTCGGCCACGGGCTCGTCGGCGGGCAGCGTCGGGGACACCACGGGCGAGACGCCCGCGTCCGGCCGGACGACCTCGGGCGCGGTGCTGCGCTCGGGGACCGGGGTACCGAAGTCGCGGAGCGCCTGCTCGGCGACCTCGAGGTCGTGCTCGACGGAGTCGTTGAGGTTCACCGAACCGGGTTCCGCCGGGGTGTGGTCGACGAGACCGGCCGCGGCACCCGCGTTCGGCCCGGGGACCGGCGCGGCGGCGGGAGCAGGAGCTGCCGCCGGAGCGGACGCATCAGGGACGGTGGTCGTCGCCGAGGTGATGACCGGGCTGTCGTACGCCGGGTCTTCCTCGCGGCCGGACCCGTTCCGACGCCACCACGGGATCGTCCCGCCCTCGGCGTCGTCCCCCGCGTCGCCCTCGGTCTTCGCCTGCTCGTCCTCGAACCCGAGGTCGTCGAAGAGCTGGAAGTCGGAGTCGGACTTCTTCCCCCGCCGAGGCGCCTTCGGACGCGCGGCGGCCGGTGCTGCATCGACGTCCGGCTCGGCCTCGGCAGCGGGGGCCGGTGCCCCGAACAGGTAGGCGTAGAGCTCGTGCAGGCGACGGCCGGTCTTGTTCGGCGGTGTCTTCGTGATGATGAACAGCGACAGCACGAGCAACACGATCGCGACCGGCACGGCGACCCACGCGGTCGCGACGGCCACGAGCCACCCGATCACCACCCAGCCGATGACACCGCCGGCAGCGGCGAGCGCGGGCATGCCGTCGGCAGCACTCGGCTGGCCGCCGAAGACGTGGCACAGCGACGCGATGGACACCAGGAGCAACCCCAGGCCGATGCCGATACGGGTGTTGTCGTGCACGGACGCCGGGTGCCGGAACAGCCAACCGGCGAACACGATCATGATCACCGGCAGCGCGAACGCCAGACGGCCGAAGACGCCGCCGAACGTGTAGGCGTCGAGCGCGACCGACACCGAGTTCGTCGGGTTGAGCCACTCGACGACGGCACCCGCGATCGCGAGCACGAAGAGCAGGAAGGGGAAGCCGTCGCGGCGTTCCTCCTTCGCGAGGGTCTCCTTGCCGAGCAGGCGGAAGACCGCGCCGACGCCGTGCGCCATCGCGAGCCAGGCGGTCACCAGCGGGTTCTGCTCCCGGAAGACCGGGGTCGCCGCCGCGGGTGGGAGCTTCTTCGTCGTGGCCTGGGTGCGCGACGATCCGCGCGTCCCGCTCCCACGGGACGACGAGGACGCGCGCGAGCGCGTGGTCGACTTGGTGCCTCCGGCCATGCGCGTGAGCCTAAGCCCCACGCCGGACAAACCGAGGGAGGCCCGCCGCAGCGTCCGTGGCGGACGTGCGGCGGGCCTCCAGACCGGGAGGGGGCGGACAGCCCTACGCCTCGATGACCACCGGGACGATCATCGGACGGCGGCGGTGCTTCGTGTTCACCCAGCGGCCGACGGTGCGGCGGACGACCTGCTGGAAGGCGTGCGCGTCGCGCGTGCCGTTGCCGGCTGCGTCGGCGAGGGCCTTCGCGATCTGCGGGCGGACGTCGTCGAAGACGGAGTCGTCCTCGGCGAAGCCGCGCGACTGGATCTCCGGCCCGACCACGCACTGACCCGTGGTGAAGTCCACGGCGCAGAAGACCGAGATGAAGCCCTCCTCCGCGAGGACCCGGCGGTCCTTGAGATCGGCGTCGGTGATCTCGCCCACGGTCGAGCCGTCGACGTACACGTAGCCGATGTCGAGCTGCCCGGCGACGGTCGCGACGCCGTCCTTGAGGTCGACGACGATGCCGTCCTGCCCGAGGATGACGTTGCGCGGCGGGACACCCGTCTGGATCGCCAGGTCGGCGTTCGCGTACAGGTGCCGGTGCTCGCCGTGGACCGGCAGCACGTTGCGCGGCCGGAGGATGTTGTAGCAGTAGAGGAGCTCACCGGCGGAGGCGTGCCCGGAGACGTGCACCTTCGCGTTGCCCTTGTGCACGACCTTGGCACCGAGCTTGGTGAGCCCGTCGATCACGCGGTAGACGGCGTTCTCGTTGCCGGGGATCAGCGACGAGGCGAGGATGACGGTGTCGCCCTCGCCGATCTCGATCTGGTGCTCGAGGTTCGCCATGCGCGCGAGGACGGCCATCGGCTCGCCCTGCGACCCCGTCGACATGTAGACGATCTGGTCGTCCGGGACGTTCTTCGCCTTCTTCGTGTCGATGAGGACGTTCTCCGGCACCCGGAGGTACCCGAGGTCGGCGGCGATCGTCATGTTGCGGATCATCGAGCGGCCCATGAACGCGACCTTGCGGTTCGCGGCGGCCGCGGCGTCGAGCACCTGCTGCACGCGGTGCACGTGCGACGAGAAGCTCGCGACGACGACCTTCTTGCGGGCGCGCGTGATGATGTTCTCGAGGACCGGTCCGATGTCGCGCTCCGGCGCGGTGAAGCCCGGCACGTCGGCGTTCGTGGAGTCGGGCAGGAACAGGTCGACGCCCTGCTCGCCGAGGCGGGCGAAGGCACGGAGGTCCGTGATGCGGTCGTCGAGCGGCAGCTGGTCCATCTTGAAGTCGCCCGTGTGCAGCACACGACCGGCGGGGGTCGTGATCGCGACGGCCAGGGCGTCCGGGATGGAGTGGTTCACGGCCACGAACTCGAGGTGGAACGGGCCGAGCTGCTCGGTCTGGTCCTCCTGCACGACGAGCGTGTAGGGCTTGATCCGGTGTTCCTTGAGCTTCGCCTCGACGAGCGCGAGGGTCAGCGTGGAGCCGATCAGGGGGATGTCGCCCTTGAGCTTGAGCAGGTACGGCACGGCGCCGATGTGGTCCTCGTGTCCGTGCGTGAGCACGACACCGAGGACGTCGTCGAGGCGGTCCCGGATCGGCCCGAAGTCGGGGAGGATGAGGTCGACGCCCGGCTGGTGCTCCTCGGGGAAGAGCACGCCGGCGTCGACGACGAGCAGCTTGCCGTCGAACTCGTACACGGTCATGTTGCGACCGATCTCGCCGAGACCCCCGACGGGGATCACGCGGAGGGTGCCGGGTTCGAGCGGCTGCGGTGTGGAGATCTGGGTGGGCATTCGGTCCTGACTGTCGTGCGACGTGCTCCCGCGACGCCGCGGTCTTCCTAACGTGTGGTGCCTGGCACCTTCGGTAGCGCACCGCCGGCCGCCGCGTTGCGGTCGGGGCGGAAGTTGGAGAAGTCGGCGCCCGGGACGTCCCGGACCGCTTCGAGCGAGGTCTCGATGGCGTACGCCTCGGAGTCCTCGGGGCCGACGAGCGGCAGCCGGACGCGCGGGCTGCCGATGCGGCCGAGGCCGTGCAGCACGTACTTCGCGGCGACCGTGCCGGGGACGTGGGTCATGATCGCGCGCACGAGCGGCTCGAGGCGCTTGTGCTCGGCCGTCGCGGTGGCGAGGTCGCCGCGGTTCACCGCGTCGACGATGGTGCGGTACGGCGCCGACGTGATGTTCGCGGTCACGCCGATGAGCCCGGTCGCGCCGATCGCCAGGTGCGGCAGCACGTTCGTGTCGTCGCCGGAGAAGTACATGAGGTCGGTGTTGTTGAGCACGCGGGACACCTCGGCGAAGTCGCCCTTGGCGTCCTTCACCGCGAGGATGTTCGGGTGCTTCGAGGCGCGCACGATGGTCTCGTACGTGATCGGGATGCCGGTGCGACCCGGGATGTCGTAGAGGATGACCGGCAGGTCCGTGGCGTCGGCGATCATCCGGAAGTGCGTGAGCACGCCCGCTTGGGTCGGCTTGTTGTAGTACGGCGTGACGATCATCACGCCGTCCGCACCGGCCTTCTCGCTCTGCTTGTACAGGTGGATCGCGTGCGCGGTCTCGTTCGAGCCGCCGCCCGTGATGATCTTCGCGCGCCCGGCGGCGACGGACTTGCCGACCTCGACCAGGCGGAGCTTCTCCGGGTCGGTGAGCGTCGACGTCTCACCGGTGGTACCGGTCACGACGATGCCGTCGGCACCGGCCGTGATGCAGTCGTCGATGTGCTGCTCGACGCCGGGCCAGTCGACCTCGCCGTCGGCGGTGAACGGCGTCACGAGGGCGACGAGGACCTGACCGAAGGGATTCTCACGCGGGGACACGCCTCCAGCGTACCGGGGATGCGCGCCGGAGCCGCCGTCCGGTCGGACGGTGGGCGGCTGGCGGACCGCACGGGAGGCGCGGCGCACCTCCGTCACGCACGCTGCGGGTGACGGAGGTGCGGGTCAGGCACGGCGGCGCCACTCCAGGAAGCGGTAGCGGGTGCCGTCGACACGGGACGTCTGCCACGGGCCCTCGTCGACCGGTTCCCACGCGTCGCCGAGCACGGGCGCCCGGGTGTCGCCCCGCACCTCGAGGTCGACGATCGTCTCGGCGACCCGGTCGGCGAACGGCAGCGCATCCGCGTAGACCGCTCCCCCGCCGATCACCCACACCGGCTCGTCCGTGTCGAGCGCCGACGCCAGGTCGTGCACGACCTCGGCCCCCTCGGCCGACCACGAGGGATCCCGTGTCAGCACGACGTTCCGGCGCCCGGGCAACGGCCGGAACCGCGGCGGCAGGGAGTCCCACGTGCGTCGGCCCATCACCACGACGCCGTCGCCGGTGACCTGCCGGAAGTGTGCGAGGTCCTCGGGCACGTGCCACGGGATCCCGCCGTCGGCGCCGATGACCCCGGACGCGGTGCGCGCCCAGACCATGCCGACACCGCGGACGGGCTCCGTCCAGCCCATCAGACGGCGACCGCGGCCTTGATCGCCGGGTGGTGCTCGTAGCCGACGACGGAGAAGTCCTCGTACTCGTACGCGTCGATCGAGTCACGCGGTGCGATCTCGAGCGTCGGGTACGGGTACGCCGTGCGGGAGAGCTGCTCGCGGACCTGCTCGACGTGGTTGTCGTAGACGTGGCAGTCACCACCGGTCCACACGAAGTCGCCGACCTCGAGCCCCGTCTGCGCCGCGATCATGTGGGTCAGCAGCGCGTACGAGGCGATGTTGAACGGGACGCCGAGGAACATGTCCGCGCTCCGCTGGTACAGCTGGCACGAGAGCTTGCCGTCGTTGACGTAGAACTGGAAGAACGCGTGGCACGGGGCGAGCGCCATGTCGGGCACGTCGGCGACGTTCCACGCCGAGACGATCAGGCGACGCGAGTCCGGGTTCGTCCGGATCTGCTCGATGACCTGGGCGATCTGGTCGATGTGCTCCCCGGACGGCGTCGGCCACGAGCGCCACTGCACGCCGTAGACCGGGCCGAGGTCGCCGTCCTCGTCGGCCCACTCGTTCCAGATGCGGACGCCGTGCTCCTGCAGCCAGGTCGCGTTCCCGTCGCCGCGGAGGAACCAGAGCAGCTCGTACGCCACCGACTTGAAGTGCACGCGCTTGGTGGTGACGAGCGGGAAGCCCTCCGAGAGGTCGTAGCGCAGCTGCGCACCGAAGACGCTGCGCGTCCCCGTGCCGGTCCGGTCGCCCTTCGGCGCACCCTCCTCGAGCACCCGACGCAACAGGTCCTCGTAGGGGGTGGGGACGGTGGGGTCGGGCTGCACGGTCTCGCTCACATGGAGACTCTACGTCCCTCCGCGACGAAGCCCGAAGACCGGTGAGTACCGTGGCGGACATGTCGACCCAGCCGCTCTCGATCCTCGTCGCCGGTGCCTCCGGTTTCATCGGGACCCCCCTCGTCCGCGAACTCCGCGAGGCCGGGCACCACGTCACCACCCTGGTCCGCCGCACCCCGCGCACGGCCACCGAGTTCCGGTGGTCCCCCGGATCCCGACCGCTGGACCCGGCGATCGTCGACGGGGCCGACGTGGTCGTCAACCTCGCCGGGGCGAACATCGGCAAGCTGCCCTGGACCGAGTCGTACAAGCAGGAGATCCTGCACTCCCGGGTCTCGGCCACCGAGACCCTGGTCGAGGCGATGCACCGGGCCCCGAACCCGCCAGCGCTGTTCCTCTCCGGCTCCGCCTCCGGCATCTACGGGGACCGCCCGGTCGACGTGCTCGAGGACGACGCGGCGGCCGGCACCGGCTTCCTGGCCGAGGTCTGCACCGCCTGGGAGGCAGCAGCCGACCGCGCTCCCGACGGCGTCCGGGTCGTCACGCTCCGCACGGGCATCGTCGTCGGCCGGGGCGGCGGCGCGCTCGCGCCCCTCGTCCCGCTCACGAAGGCGGGCCTCGGCGGCAAGCTCGGCACCGGGGGGCAGTTCTGGCCGTGGATCGCGCTCGCGGACGAGGTCGGCGCGATCGTGCACCTCGCGACGGCACCGGGAGCCGCCGACGTGCGCGGCCCGGTCAACCTGGCCGGGCCGGAGCCGGCCGTGGCCGACCGGCTGACCCGTCGCGTCGCCGAGGACCTGCACCGGCCCTACCTCTTCAGCGTCCCGGAGTTCGCGCTGCGGCTCCTCCTGCGCGACGCGGCCGACGAGATGCTCCTGTCGAACCAGCGGATGGTCCCGACGAAGCTCCTCGGGTCCGGCTACACGTTCCGGTACACGCGCGCCGAGGACGCGGTCGACGCGGCGTTCTGACCCGACCGACGAAGGCCTGGAGGAACGGGGCGGCGCCGCCCCGTTCCTCCAGACCGCGTCGAATCAGCCCCGGGACTGCGCGAGCGCCGTCCGCATCGCCGCACGTGCGCGCTTGCGGTCGCCGGCGGCGTCGTAGACGACGCCGAGCCGGTACCAGCCCCGCCAGTCGGCGGGGTCGGCCTCGACGGCGGCCTTGTAGGCGGGGAACAGCTCGTCCGCTGCCTCGCGGGTCGGTCGCCCCGAGGGCCGCACCGGCACCACGTCGGCGGGTGCTCCGCCCTCGCGTTCGAGCCGCGCGCCGAGCCGCGTGATGCGCAACCCGAAGCGGAACTCGAGCACGAGCAGGAGTGCCCCGATCGCCGCGACGACGAACAGCGCGACGCCGATCGCGATCCCGATGGGCAGTCCGGTCGCGATGAACGCCACCGCCCGCTGCCCGACGAGGACGATGTAGAGCGCGAGCAGCACGGCCATGAGCGCCGCGCCCCACAGCGGCGAGCGGAGGGAACGCACCGCGTCAGCCGATGCCCAGGACGCTGCCGAGGCCGACGGTCAGCCCGCGCATCGAGCCCACCGCGGACAGCGCCGCGCGGATGCCCGCCCGGTAGGCGACGTCGTCCGTGGTGTCGTGACGGATCGTCAGGGTCTCGCCGGGGCCGCTCAGCACGACGTCCTGGACGGCCTTCACGCCCGGCAGGCGGAGCGAGTGGATCGGCACGCTCGCCACCTGCTGCCCGCGGGCGCGCTGGTCGACGTGCGGGGCCTCGACCGGGCCGACCTCGCGGCGGGCGGCGGCGATGAGTTCAGCGGTGCGGACGGCCGTGCCCGAGGGCGAGTCGACCTTGCCCGCGTGGTGCGTCTCGACGATCTCGATCGAGGGGAACCAGGGCGCGGCGAGCGTGGCGAGGTGCGTGCCGAGCACCGAGCCGACCGAGAAGTTCGGCACGACGAAGGCGCCCTGCTCGGGACGGGCATCGAGCGAGGACCGGAGCGTCGCGAGCCGCGCCTCGGACCAGCCCGAGGTGCCGACGAGCACGTTCGCGCCGCTGGCGAGGGCGTTCTCGACGATCGCGGGGCTCAGCGCCGGGACGGTCACGTCGACCACCACGGCGGCTCCGCCGAACACCGACGGCGGGGCCTCGTGCGCGCCGTCCTTGGACGTCAGGCTCGCGACGAGCTCGAAGCCGGGCAGTTCCTCGACCACGGCGGCGACGAGGCCCCCGAGACGTCCGGTGGCGCCGACGACGGCGACGGGAGTGACCATGCGCCCCATCCTAGGATCGACGCATGTCGCTCGAGGTCAGGACCGTGCCCGCCGACGCGCCGGAGGTCGACGCGCTGCTCGATGCCTACCTCGACGAGCGTGCGGCCACCTTCCCGAGCGCCCAGGGCACGTACTCCCGGAAGCGCACCCCGGCGGCCGAGTTCCGCGACGGGAACGGCGTGTTCGTCGTCGCGTACCGCGGCGACACCGCGGTCGGCTGCGGCGGGCTCCGGCGCATCGCCGACGACGGCGACGACGTCCGCTTCGAGGTCAAGCACGTGTACGTCTCCCCCGCCGGCCGCGGACAGGGCGTGGCCACGGCGGTGATGGACGCGCTCGAGGCGGCTGCCGTGGACCTCGGAGCGACCGCGGTCGTGCTCGACACGAACGACTCCCTCGTCGCCGCAGGAGCGATGTACCGCAGCCGGGGCTACCAGCGCGTCGAGCCGTTCAACGAGAACCCGAACGCGACCGCCTGGTACCGCAGGCCGGTGCGCTGACCGGCACCGCGCCTCCAGGCCGGACCGTGGCGACGGCGCGCCGCTAGACGGGCTGGTCGACCGGCAGACCGGTGCGCAGTTCGACGGGCAGGTGCGCCAGGTCGTTGAGCGCGACCACCTCGGCCGGCTTGGCCGAGCGGATGCGGATGATGGTGAGCGAGGTGTGGGCGACGTTCGTGCCCATCCAGCGCCACTCCGGGGCCTGGAACGCCTCGCGCACGAACCAGCCGATCACGGCGTTGTGCGTGATGAGGAGGTCGTGCCGGTCCTCGCGGGCCGGGGTGAACCACTCGGCCACGGCGTCGCCCATCTGGGCCTGCCCGGCGACGATCTCCTCTTCCGTGATGCCGCCGTACCAGCCCTGGTACGCGTGCGGCATGTCCGGCGTCGGACCGCTCGGGATGCAGTCGAACAGCAGCGTCGACGGCTCCGGCTCGATGGCGGGCAGCCGCTGCGCGAGGAAGGACGCGGTCTCGCTCGGGGCCTCGAGCGGCGAGTGGTACACCCCGTCGAACGGCACACCGCCGAGGCGGTCGGCGACGAGCATCGCCTGGCGCTTGCCCCGTTCCGACAGCTTGCCGTCGCGGAGGCCGTGTTCGGCGTCCTGGTGCTCGCCGTGTCGGACGAGGTAGAGGTAGTGCGACATGTCCGTGCTCACCCGCCGATCCCGATCGCGGCCGCGAGCTCGTCGTGCTGCACCGCGCCGACGACCGAGGTGATCGTGGGCCGGGTCAGGAGGTCACGCGCCAGGTCGAGGACGTCGTCGGTGGTCACGCGGTCGACGCGCTCGAGGGCGGTCGCGAGGTCGGTGAACTCGCCGGTGCCGAGCTCGGAGCGCCCGAGCCGGGTCATGCGGGCGTCGCTGTCCTCGAGCGAGAGCGTCAGCGCGCCCTCGATCTGGCCCTTGGCGCGTCGCAGTTCGTCGATGGTGATGCCGTCGTCGACCATCCGGCGGAACTCGGCGTCGACGATCTCGATGACCCCTGCGACGTTGTCCGGGGCGCAGCCGGCGTAGACCCCGAAGGCGCCGTTGTCGAGGTAGGCAGGGGCGAAGGAGCTCACCGCGTAGGCGAGGCCGCGGCGCTCGCGGACCTCCTGGAAGAGCCGCGAGCTCATGCCGCCGCCGAGGACCGCGTTCAGGACGCTGAGCACGGGGCGACGGGGGTCGCGGAGGTCGAGGCCCTGCGAGCCGCGGAGCATGCTGACCTGCTCGGTCGGTCGGTGCACCACCGAGAGCTTCGGCGTGACGGCGTCGGCCGCCGGCAGCGGGGTGCGTCGGGCGAGCGGGGAGGCCTTCGGAGCGTCGCGGAACACGGCGGCGACGAGGTCGCGGAAGCGGTCGTGGTCGACGGCACCGGCAGCGGTGACGACGATGCCGTTCGCGGCGTAGTGCTCGCGGTAGTGGGCGAGGACCTCGTCGCGACCGACGGCGCGGATGCTCTCCGGCGTACCGCCGATCGGTCGGCCGAGGGCGTGCCCGTCGAACGCGGCGGCGAAGAACGCCTCGCCGGCGACGTCGGCCGGGTCGTCGGTGGCCATGGCGAGTTCCTCGAGGATCACGCCGCGCTCGACGTCGAACGCCTCGGGCTCGAGGACGGAGCCGGTCACCATGTCGCCGATGACCTCGACGGCCATCGGGACGTCGGCGTCCCGCACCCGCGAGTAGTAGCAGGTGTACTCCTTGGCCGTGGCTGCGTTGTGCTCGCCGCCGACCGAGTCGAACGAGATCGCGATGTCGAGCGCCGAGCGTGTGCCCGTGCCCTTGAAGAGCAGGTGCTCGAGGAAGTGCGTGGAGCCGTACTGCCCCTCGCGCTCGTCCCGGGACCCGACACCGACCCAGAAGCCGATGCTCGTCGAGCTCGACCCGGGCACCGCCTCGGTCAGGACCCGCACGCCCGAGGGCAGGACGGATCGACGGACGAAGGCGCCTCCGGACGTCAGGAACGACGTGTCCGGGGCCTCGAGCGGCAACGGCACTGGGTGGTTCATCGGGCATGAGCCTACTGACGTTCGTCTGCCGTCCACCCAGACTCCCCGGCGCTCTCGACCGTCACTCGAAGTGGGGTACAGAAAATGAGGATAGAAAGACTCGTCTGTCTGTCCTCCTCTGTGCTACGCTTCTCGTACCGGATCGGATCTCCCCCCAGATCCCGGTCCGGTGGCTCGGGACATCAGTCCTACGCGGCACGAGTCCCCCCACTCCGCCGCGAGCCGATGAGCCCAAGGAGCCACGCTGTGACGGTCGATTCCCCCCAACCGACCGTCCAGCGTCTCCCTGGCCCGAGCACGAACCTCGCGTCGCCGGACGGGTCGAGCGTCCCCCCGGCTCCCCGCTCCGGCGGCGCGAAGGTCCGTATCCTCGACACCGCGAGCCGGCTCTTCTACGAGGAGGGCATCCACAGCGTCGGTGTCGACCGCCTCATCTCCGAGGCGAGCGTCACGAAGGCGACGTTCTACAAGCACTACGGGTCGAAGGACAACCTGATCCTCGCGTACATCCGCGAGCAGGACAGCCGCGTGCAGCAGGCCTTCGGGCAGCTCGTCGACGACGCACCGACCCCGGTCGAGGCCGTGCGTGCATGGGTCGCCGCGCTGTCGAGCGACGTCGGACGCCCGGACTTCCGGGGTTGCGCGTTCCTCAACGCGGCGGCCGAGTACCACGATCCCCGCGACCCGGTCCGCCAGGTCGTCGCCGCGCACCGCGACTGGTACACGGACCAGCTGTTCGAGTTGCTGCAGCGCGCCGGGCACCCGATGCCGGGCGACGGCGCCGACGAGCTGATGCTCGCGCGCGACGGCGTCATGGCCGGTGCGTACGCGGGCGACGCGATCGCCGCCACTGCGGCGCTCGGCCGCGTCGTCGAGCGCGTCATCGCGAGCTGACCGCCGGCGCAGCCGCTGCACGGCGTGCGTGCCGCGCGCTTCGGCTCCGCGAGCGCGACAGATCGCCGCCCGACACCGGCGCGCCTGCCACGCGCCTGGCGTCCGTCCCACCTGCGGACCAGGACCCGGGTGTTGGCTGGACACATGGCCAACGACCCCAACTGGAACCTCCCCGAGGTCCCCTCGTTCACCCTCACCAGCCCGGACTTCTCCGACGGCGACGCCCTGCCTGACTGGGCTCGCGGCACCGACGCCGGCGGCGAGGACCGCTCCCCCGCGCTCGAGTGGTCTGGCGCTCCCGAGGGGACGCAGAGCTACGTCCTGACCGTGTACGACCCCGACGCCCCGACCGGCTCCGGCTTCTGGCACTGGAGCCTCACCGACATCCCCGCCTCGACGACCTCGCTCCCGCAGGGCGCCGGCACCGACGACGCGCTGTTGCCGGCCGAGGCACTCCGCCGTCGCAACGAGTTCGGCACCGACACGTTCCTCGGGGCCGCCCCGCCCGCCGGCCACGGCCCGCACCGGTACGTCTTCACGGTGAGCGCCCTCGACGTCCCCGTGCTCGAGGCTCCCGCGGACGCCACCCCGGCCGTCGTCGGCTTCGTGCTCCGGGAGCACCTGCTCGGGCGCGCGCAGCTGACGGGCACGCAGGAGACCCCCGCGTCCTGACACCCCGTGCAACGGCGAACGGCCGCCGCTCCAGCAGGAGCGGCGGCCGTTCGGGTGTCCGGGAGGATCAGCCCTCGGCGGGCGCCTCGGCGTGGGTCGCGTGGTCGTCGCGGCCCTCGGTGTCCACCTCGTCGGCGATGACCGGCGCGAGCGACAGCTTGCCGCGGTCGTCCACCTTGGTGACCTCGACCAGGACCTTCTGGCCGACGCCGAGCACGTCCTCGACGTTCTCCACACGCTTGCCACCGGCGAGCTTGCGGACCTCGGAGACGTGGAGCAGACCGTCGCGGCCCGGGAGCAGCGACACGAAGGCACCGAAGGTCGCGATCTTGACGACCGTGCCGAGGAACTGGTCCCCGATCTCCGGGTTCGTCGGGTTCGCGATCGCGTTGACCTGCGCACGGGCGGCCTCGGCCGAGGGACCGTCGACGGCGCCGATGTAGACGGTGCCGTCGTCCTCGATCGAGATGTCGGCACCGGTCTCGTCCTGGATGCCGTTGATCGTCTTGCCCTTCGGGCCGATCAGCTCGCCGATCTTGTCGACGGGGATCTGCACCGAGATGACGCGCGGCGCGGTGTCGGCCATCTCGTCGGGAGCGTCGATCGCCTCGGTCAGCACGCCGAGGATCGCGGAGCGCGCTTCCTTGGCCTGCTTGAGGGCGGCGTCGAGGACCGACGACGGGATGCCGTCGAGCTTCGTGTCGAGCTGGATCGCCGTGACGAACTCCGACGTACCGGCGACCTTGAAGTCCATGTCGCCGAGGGCGTCCTCGGCACCGAGGATGTCGGTCAGCGCCGCGTAGCGGGTCTGGCCGTCGACGGTGTCGGAGACGAGGCCCATCGCGATGCCCGCGACCGGGGCGCGCAGCGGCACACCGGCGTTGAGGAGCGACAGGGTCGAGGCGCACACGGAGCCCATCGACGTCGAGCCGTTGGAGCCGAGGGCCTCGGACACCTGACGGATCGCGTAGGGGAACTCCTCGCGCGACGGCAGCACCGGCACGAGGGCGCGCTCGGCGAGGAAGCCGTGCCCGATCTCGCGACGCTTCGGCGAACCGACACGACCGGTCTCACCCGTCGAGTACGGCGGGAAGTTGTAGTGGTGCAGGTAGCGCTTCTTCGTGACGGGCGACAGCGAGTCGATCTGCTGCTCCATCTTGAGCATGTTCAGCGTGGTGACGCCGAGGATCTGCGTCTCGCCGCGCTGGAAGATCGCCGAACCGTGGACGCGCGGGATCACGGCGACCTCGGCGTCGAGCGGACGGATGTCGGCGAGGCCGCGACCGTCCATGCGGACCTGCTCGGTGAGGATGCGGCCGCGGACGACCTTCTTCGTCACCGACTTGTAGGCGCCGCTCACCTGGCCGTTGGCGGACTCGGGGAGCTCCCCGGCCTCGACCTTGGCCGCGACGGCCTCCTTGACGCGGGCCTTCAGGGCGTCGTCCTTGTCCTGACGCTCGAGCTTGCCGGCGATCTGGTAGACGTCCTTGAGCTCGTCGAGGGCGATCGCCTCGACGACGTCGTAGACCTCGGGGGCGTAGGGCGGGAAGACCGGGTAGTCCTGGATCTCCTTGGCCGACTGGGCGGCCATCTTCGCCTGCGCCTCGACGAGGAGCTTGAGGAACGGCTTCGCCGCCTCGAGGCCCTGCGCGACGATCGCCTCGTCGGGCTTGGTGGCGCCGCCCTGGATGAGACCCCAGGCGTGCTCGGTCGCCTCGGCCTCGACCATCATGATCGCGACGTCCTCGTTGCCCTGGTCGTCGGTGACGACACGGCCGGCGACGGTGAGGTCGAACACGGCCTCCTCGAGCTGCGAGGCCTTCGGGAACGCGACCCACTGGTCACCGATGAGCGCGAGGCGCACACCGGCGATCGGACCGGAGAACGGCAGACCGGAGATCTGCGTCGACGCGGACGCGGCGTTGATCGCCAGCGCGTCGTAGAACTCGTCCGGAGCGATGCTCAGGACGGTGATGACGATCTGGACCTCGTTGCGGAGACCGTCGACGAACGACGGACGCAGCGGCCGGTCGATGAGGCGGCAGACGAGGATCGCCTCGGTGCTCGGACGGCCTTCACGACGGAAGAACGAGCCGGGGATCTTGCCGGCGGCGTACGAGCGCTCCTCGACGTCGACCGTCAGGGGGAAGAAGTCGAAGCCCTCGCGCGGGTGCTTGCCGGCGCTGGTGGCCGAGAGGAGCATGGTCTCCTCGTCGAGGTACGCGGCGACCGCGCCCTGGGCCTGCTGTGCGAGGCGGCCGGTCTCGAACCGGACGACGCGCTTGCCGAACTTGCCGTTGTCGATGACGGCTTCGGCGAACTTGATCTCGGGACCCTCCAAAAGGGTGCCTCCTTGATGTGTTCGGCAGGCTGGGGCGACGGCACCCGGTGGTGCGTGCGCGCCGAGGTGATCGGGACGCATGTCTGGCCAGCAGTAGAAGCACTCGGGAAACCGTCCGGCCCGCGAGCCACCACCGATGACCAGCTCCGTGCCCGGCCTGCAGTGTTGGTGTGACGCCCGGAGAAACGGTCCCCGGACGCGATGGACTTTACCAGTTGACAGGCAGTCGGCGGCGTTGCTCTCCGCGAACGGGCGTGTCCGCTCGGTAACCTGCCGCCATGCGCCTGACCCCCACCCGGGGCGTGCTCGCCGCGACGGCCCTGGTCGTCGGCGCGCTCGTCGCCCCCGTCCTCACCGCGGCCCCGGCGAGCGCGACCACCTACCCGTCGTGGCAGGACGTCCAGCGCGCGGAGGGGAACGAGCAGTCGAAGCGCGCCGAGATCGGCACCGTGCAGGACGCGCTGCACGCGGCCCAGGCCGACGCCGCGGCCAAGTCGCAGACCGCGCTCGACGCGACCGCGGCCGCCGACGCCGCCGAAGCCGACCTGGCGGCGGCCGCCCAGGCCGCCACGCGCCTCCAGGCCCAGGCGGACGACGCCCGGCGCACCGCGGACCGCGCCCAGGCGCGGGCCGGCCAGCTCGCCGCGAGCCTGTACCGCGACGGCAGCGAGAACGCCATGACGACGCGGATCGCGACGACCCAGGACCCCGACGACCTGCTCTACCAGCTCGGCGCGCTCGACCAGCTCACCGGGACGTGGACGGACGTGCTCGACGACGCCTCGGTCGCGGCCCGGACGGCGGGCTCGCTGCACGAGCAGGCGACGCGTGCCGAGGACGAACGCGCCGCACTCGCGACCGCCGCCGAGCAGAAGTCGGACGCGGCCACGGCAGCGTCGGACACCGCCCAGCGGGCCGTCGCGGACACCCAGCAGCACAGCGACGAGCTGTACGCACAGCTCGCGTCGCTCAAGGACACCACGGCGGACACCGAGCGGCGCTACGCGGTCGGGCAGGCCGTCGCGGCACAGGCGGCCGCGCAGGCCCGCGCGGCGAAGGCCGCCGCCGACGCGGAGGCCGCGGCCGCCGCCGCACGGTCGGACAGCGTCGCGTCTGCCGGCTCCGGCACGTCGTACCCGAGCACGGCGGGTGTGGTGGTCGACCCTGCGGGCGCACAGGCGTACGCGCGGGGCGCGATCGGCGCCTACGGCTGGGGCTCGGACCAGTTCTCGTGCCTGGTGTCGCTGTGGACGCAGGAGTCCGGTTGGCGCGCGGACGCGCTCAACGTCTCGAGCGGCGCGTACGGCATCCCGCAGTCACTGCCGGCGAGGAAGATGTCGGTCGCCGGTGCCGACTGGCGCACGAACGCGGCGACCCAGGTCGACTGGGGGCTCGCCTACATCCACGACGCGTACGGCTCGCCCTGCGCGGCCTGGAACCACGAGATGAGCGAGAACCCGCACTGGTACTGAGCGGGCCGCCTGCCGGACGGGCGGTGCGGCCCGACGCCGCCCCGGGCGGCCGGACCGGTCGGGCGCCGGGCGGGTAGCCCGGCCGAGCGCCGGTCCGCGTGGCCCGGCCTGGCGCCGGCGCTCCCGGCGTCAGTGGCCGAGGCCGCCGAGGAGCGACGCGAAGTCGGGGGTCTCCGGCAGGGCATCCGCCTGCTGCGGAGCCCGTCGGGAGGCGCGCACCGCCCAGGCGAGGTCGGCGCCGGCCCGGCGGATGCGTCCGTCCAGGGCCGCCTCGGTCCCCCAGTCGTCGGTCGCCGCGAACACGCCGGTCGGCACGACCGCCGCGCGGAGGTAGGCGAACACCGGACGGAGGGCGTGGTCGATGGCGAGGGAGTGGCGCGACGTCCCGCCGGTGGCCCCGAGGAGCACGGGCATGTCCGCGAGAGAGTCCTTGTCGAGGACGTCGAGGAAGGACTTCGCCAGACCGCTCACCCCGGCGGTGAAGATCGGGGTGACGAAGACGACGGCGTCGGCCTCGACCACGGCGGCCTCCGCGGCCGCGAGGGCGGGCGCCGCGAACCCGGTGAGCATCGCGTCGGTGATCTCGTGCGCCAGCGGACGGAGCTCGACGTGCACGACGTGTGCCGCGCCTCCCGGCAGGCCGGAGGCGTCCGGCTCGGCGAGGGCTGCGACGGTGGCGTCACCGAGCCGGTCGGCGAGCAGGCGGGTGGAGCTGGGCTCGGAGAGTCCGGCGGAGACGACGGCGATGGTGGTCATGGTGGGTCCCGACTTTCGATGCGTTTGCATGAACATGGTACCGAACCCGACGCGGGACGCGAGCATTCCCGATGACTCCGGCCTGACGACTCTGCCCCGGGAACGGAGAACGCCCCGCGTCTTCCGGAGAAGACGCGGGGCGTTCGGCCGAGCAGTGTCTGCGAGACGACTAGCGGCGCAGGCCGAGACGCTCGATGAGCGCACGGTAGCGGGCGATGTCGACGTCGGAGAGGTAACCGAGGAGACGGCGACGCTGACCGACCATGAGCAGCAGACCACGACGCGAGTGGTGGTCGTGCTTGTGCTCCTTGAGGTGCTCGTTCAGGTCGTTGATACGACGCGTCAGAACGGCGACCTGGACCTCGGGGGATCCGGTGTCGCCCGGGTGGGTCGCGTACTCTTCGATGATCTCCTGCTTGACCTTCGCGTCAAGTGCCATGGATGATCCCCTCTCTGTCCGTTGCGCGGTGCCCGTACCTGATGCACGAGCGCTCTTTGTCCGCGGCCGTTCGACGGCAACCTGGATAGACTACCAGAGTTCAGACGGTGCGGGCGCGCAGCCGACGGCGCCGCGGAGCCGGCAGGAGGCTCCGGAAGAACCCGACGAGCGTCGCGCCGAGCAGGCCGCCGAGGCCGTTCGACAGCACGTCGCGGGGGTCGGCAACGCGGTACGGCAGGAACGCGGCCTGGGCCGCCTCGATGCCGACGGACAGCCCGACGGCGACCACCGCACCGAGCAACCACCACCGGCGGGGCAGCCAGAGCGCGGCGAGCATCCCGACCGGGACGAACATCGCGATGTTCGCGAGGAACTCGGTGCGCTCGTAGGTGAACCACGCCCCGTGCGGGAGCTGCTGCACCCACGCGATCGCGTGCAGGACCAGCGAGTTCTGCGCGTGCGTGAACACCTGCGGGGTGAGGGTCATCCGCCAGATCACCCAGGCGTACGCCGCGGTCAGGGCGAGGAGGAGGAGCTTCCGGAACATCCGGGCAGTCTCGTGCACGACCCTGGAAGAACACGCCGGACTGTGCGAGCGGCCCGGCACCTGCCAGCATGGAGCCATGTCGGACCACGAGGGGACGCCCGCACGTCGCACGTCGACGCGCCGCCAGTGGCTGTCGCTCGGCGTCGCGGCGGTCGTCGTCGCGGCGCTCGTCACCGCCCTCGTCGTCGTGCTCCCCCACGGGTCCACGCCCGACGGTCGCCACGTGGTCGAGCGGAAGTCCGCCGCCGAGGCCTTCCCCGGCGGCCTCGCACGACAGCCGTCCGACGAGAACCAGGCGCGTCGCCGCGAGACCGAGGCACGCGCCACCGGCGACGACGCCACCGCCCGGAAGATCGCGGTCATCGCCGACCAGCCGATCGCCACGTGGTTGACGAACACCTCGATCCCGGAGACGCAGGCCACGGTCCGCGACGTCGTGCGGAACGCCGAGCGGCAGCACCAGACCCCGGTGTTCGTGCTCTACAACGTGCCCGACCGCGACTGCGGCAGCTACTCGAAGGGCGGCACCGCGGCGGACGCCTACCTCCCCTGGGTCCGCGCGGCCGTCCGGGCGATGGCCGGCTCGCACGCCGTCGTGCTCGTCGAACCCGATGCCATCGCCCAGATCGAGGTCTGCAAGCGGCTGGAACGGGACCGCCTGCCGCTGCTGCGGAAGGCCGTCGGCGAGCTCAGCGGCCACGGGCTGACGGTCTACCTCGACGGCGGCAACGAGAACCGGGTGCCGGTCGAGCGGATGGCGTCGTGGCTCCGGCAGGCGGGGGTGGACCGGGTGCAGGGCTTCTTCACGAACGTGTCGAACTTCTACCGGGTGGACCAGGAGCGCGCGTACGCCGACGAGCTCGCCGACCGCATCGGCGGGGACCCGCACTTCGTGATCGACGTGTCCCGGAACGGGCAGGGGTGGCGCGGCACGTGGTGCAACCCGGCGGGCGCGGGGCTCGGGCAGGCGCCGCACGTCACGCGGGGGTCGACGCGGCTCGACGCACTGCTCTGGGTGAAGACGCCCGGCTTGAGCGACGGCACCTGCAACGGCGGGCCGGCCGCCGGGCAGTGGTGGGAGTCCTACGCGCTCGCGCTGGTCGAGAACCGCAAGCGCGACTGAGGCCGGTCGCGCTGTCGGTCCCCGGTGGTTGCATGACCGCATGACCCCCGCGACCGACCGCCTCCGTTCCGTCGTCCCGCCGTACCTGCTCCGCGCCGTCGCCGACGCGGACCGGTTCCCCCGCGCCGCCTCCGCAGCACGCACCGCCCTCGCGTCGCTCGACACCGTGCGCGCACCGAAGGAGGCCCCGCAGCCGGCACGCCGTGGGATCACCACCCTCGACCGCTCGCCGCAGCGCACGATCGCCGACGCGCACGGCTCGACGACGCTGCCCGGGGCCGTCGTCCGCCGTGAGGGCGACCCCGCGACCGACGACGCCGCGACCGACGAGGCGTACGCGGGCCTCGGCGCGACGCACGCGTTCTGGCTCGACGTCTTCGGACGGGTGTCCATCGACGGCGCCGGCCTCCCGCTCGACGCCACGGTCCACTACGGGCAGGACTACGACAACGCTTACTGGGACGGCTCGCGGATGGTCTTCGGCGACGGGGACGGCGAGGTCTTCCGGCGTTTCACGATCGCGCTCGACGTCATCGGGCACGAGCTCGCCCACGGCGTGACGCAGTACACGGCGGACCTGGCGTACCAGGGGCAGTCCGGAGCGCTCAACGAGTCGATCAGCGACGTGTTCGGCTCGCTCGTGGCGCAGTACGCCGCGGGGCAGACCGCCGACCAGGCGAGCTGGCTCATCGGCGAGGGCCTCTTCACCGACGCCGTGCACGGCGTGGCTCTCCGGTCGATGCGGGCGCCGGGCACCGCGTACGACGACCCGGTGCTCGGCAGGGACCCGCAGCCCGCGACGATGGCCGGGTACGTCAAGACCGAGGACGACGCCGGCGGGGTGCACACGAACTCGGGCATCCCCAACCACGCCTTCCAGCTCGCCGCGACCGCGATCGGCGGCCGGGCATGGGAGGGCGCCGGTGCCGTGTGGTGGGACGCACTGACCTCGGACGCCGTCGGCACGACGATCGACTTCGCGGGCTTCGCCACCGTGACGGTCGACCGCGCGGGGGCCCGTTTCGGCTCCGGCTCCACCGAGCAGGACGCGGTGCACGCCGCCTGGCGGACGGTGGGCGTGCTCCCCTGAGCCGCTCCTGGCGGCGTACGGTCGGGGCATGCACATCGACGTCCGCCGCACCGGGGGCATCGCCGGCACGACCCGCACCTGGCGGGTGGACACCGACGCGTGTCCGGACCCCGCCGCGTGGTCGGAGCTGGTGCGCGCGCTGCCGGCGGACGACCCGGACGTGCCCGCCGACGCCGCCCGCGACGACTTCGAGTGGACCGTGAGCGTCGAGCAGCGCACGGTGCGGATCGCCGGCAGCCGACTGGACGGACCGTGGGCCGCGCTCGTCGCGCGGGCCCGCGACGAGGGCTCGCGCGCCTGACGGGCGTCGCGCAGCCGCCGGCACGCGGGTACGGGGCAGTCGTCGGGTCCGTTCTCCTCCGCGAAAGCGGTCTGGAGGCGCGGGGAGGGCCCGCCCCGCGCCTCCAGAACGGCGCCGGGTCAGGTGACGTCGAGGACCGTCAGTCGACGCGTCGGGCGCGTCATCGCGACGTACACCGCCGCGGCGGCCCGCGCCGCGTCGGCGCCCACCCGCTCCGGGTCGACGAGCAGCACGCCGTCGAACTCGAGGCCCTTCGCGTCCGCGCCGGTGAGCACCGTGACGGATCCGGGACGGGGCGAACCGAGCGACCGGACGTCGGCCTCGGTGCCCGCGAGGTGCCGCCGCACGGCGTCGACGTCGGCCTCCGGCACGATGACGCCGATGGTGCCGCTGCCGATCCGCTCACGCTCGTCGCGGACGACCGCCGCGACGGCGTCGAGCACGGCCGCGCGCGGCACGCTGCGGCGCTCCACCGGGTCGCCGTCGCGGACCGCGCGGGTCGGCGTGACCTGCAGGCCGGCGGCGTCGGCGAAGGCCCCGGCGGCGTCGACGATCGATCGCGGTGTCCGGTAGTTGACGGTGAGTTCCTCGACGCGGTGCTCGATCGGCACCTGCGGGGCGCGGCCACGGCGACGACGGGCGAGCGCACCGACGACGTCGTCCCAGGTGCGCGCGGCCCCCGGTGAGGAGCCCTGCGCCATGTCCCCCACGATCGTGAAGGAGCGCAGCGGGTTCCGGCGGGCGAGCACGCGCCACTGCATCGGCGACAGTTCCTGCGCCTCGTCGACCACGATGTGGCCGTAGGTCCACTCGCGGTCCTCGGCGGCGCGCTCGGCCGTGGTGCGGGGGTCGCCGCCCTCGGCGAAGGACCCGGCGACCTGCTCCGCGGTGACGATGCCCTCGACGCCCATGTTCTCGATCGCCTGGCGGGCGTTCTCGATGTCGCGGTTCCGGCTCGCCTTCGCGGCACGCTTCGCCGCACCACCGGTCGGGTCGAACGGACCGAGGAGCTCGGCGGCCTCGTCGAGGAGCGGGACGTCCTCGACCGTGAAGCCGGCACCACGGGCGCGCTGCAGGAGCGCCCGACGCTGCGGGGTCCAGTGCGGGGTCAGGGTCTCGAGCCAGCCGGGACGGGCGTAGAGGTCCTCGAGGAACTTCTCGGGCGGCAGCGGCAGCCACGCGGTGTTCAGCAGGACGCGGGCGTCGTACGACGAGCGGATGTCCTCGCGCAGGACCTTCTCGTCGGCCTCGTCGACGGTCGTGCCGCGCTCCCGGAGCTGGTCGGCGAGCAGTCGCGTCATCGCGTCGAGGGCGATCTTGTTGAAGGTGACCCGGGCGGCGTTGTGCGGCTTGCCGCGGTCCTGCGCGCGCTTCATCGCGTCGGCGACGAGCTGCGGCGGGACGGTCAGGCGCTCGCCCTCGACGTCGAGGGTCACGGGGGCGGTCGGCGGCACCTGCCGCGACCGCACGGCGCGACGGAGCAGCGCGGCCATCTCGGCCGAGCCCTTCACGGCGGCGACGTCGCGGGTGTCGTGGGCAGTGGCGTGCACGCCGGGGTAGAGCGACCCGAGCGAGGCCATCACCACGCCGGTCTCGCCGAGCGAGGGCAGCACCTGCTCGATGTAGGTCAGGAACGCCGACGACGGCCCGACCATGAGCACGCCGGAGCCCCGGAGCCGCTCGCGGTAGGAGTAGAGCAGGTACGCGGCGCGGTGCAGCGCCACGGCGGTCTTGCCCGTGCCGGGGCCGCCCTGCACGATGAGCACGCCCTCGAGCGGCGAGCGGATGATCCGGTCCTGCTCGCCCTGGATCGTGGCGACGATGTCGGTCATCCGGCCGGTGCGCTCCGCGGTGACCGCCGCGAGCAGCGCGCCCTCGCCCTGCAGGTGCGTGCGCTCGTCGTCGTAGAGCGTGGCGTCGAAGACCTCGTCCTCGACCCCGACGACGCTCCGGCCGTCGAGCGTCAGGTGCCGGCGGGCGCGCATCCCCATCGGGTGCGCCGCCGTCGCCTGGTAGAACGCGCTCGCCCCGGGGACGCGCCAGTCGAGCAGGAGCGGTCGGTGCTCGTGGTCGCGCAGGCCGACACGACCGATGTAGCGGAACGTGTCCTCCGCGTCGTCGGGCTCGGAGACCTCGAGGCGGCCGAACACCAGCCGGTCGCCGACACGGTCGAGCGTCGCGATGGTGTCCTCGTAGAGCCGGGCGTAGGCGTCGCGCTCGCTGCGGCTCTGGTGGTTCCCGCCGACCGCCTGACGGCGGACCTCGGCGAGTCGCTGCTCGGCCTCGGCGGTCAGCTCGTCGAGCCGGGCGAAGAGCCCGTCGACGTAGCTGCGCTCACGGTCGATCTCGGTCGGTTCGGACACACACAACCCTTCGGGAAAGAGGGGTGTCCAGTGTAGTCCCGCCGGACCGACACCGAGAACGACGGGAGGCGCGCGGCGATCCCAGCCACGCGCCTCCCGTCCGTCCGGGGAGCGGTCCTACATCTCCTCGTGCGTGTCCGGGTCGCCGTCCCAAAGGCGCCCGCGCTCGAGGCCGGAGATCGCGGCGACCTCGTCCTCGGTGAGCTCGAACCCGAAGACGTCGAGGTTCTCGCGCTGTCGGTCCGGGTCGCCGGACTTCGGAACGGGGACCGCCCCGAGCTGGACGTGCCAGCGCAGCACGACCTGGCTCGGCGTGACACCGTGCGCCGCCGCCGCGTCGACGATCGGCTGCTCGGTGAGCAGCTCCGACCGCTTCGCCAGCGGGCTCCAGCTCTCGGTCACGATGCCGAGCTCGCGGTGCACCGCCCGGAGGTCAGCCTGCGGGAAGTACGGGTGCAGCTCGACCTGGTTCACGGCCGGGGCGACACCGGTCGCGTCGACGATGCGGCGGAGGTGCTCCGGCGTGAAGTTCGAGACGCCGATCGAGCGGACCTTGCCGCTGTCGCGGAGGTCGACGAACGCCTTCCAGGTGTCGACGAACCTGTCCACCGACGGGTTCGGCCAGTGGATGAGGTACAGGTCGACGTGGTCGAGGCCCAGGTTGCCGAGGGTCTCGTCGATCGACCGGTGTGCCTCGTCGTAGCCGTGGTGGCGCCCCGGGAGCTTCGACGTGACGACGAGGTCCTCGCGGGCGACCGACGACTCGCGCACGGCCTTCCCGACGGCGTCCTCGTTGCCGTAGTTCAGCGCGGTGTCGAGCAGCCGGTAGCCACTCGAGATCGCCGAACCGACGGCTGCGGCTCCCTCGTCGCCGTTCAGCCCGTAGGTGCCGAGGCCGAGCTCCGGGAAGCGGTGTCCGTCGTTCAGCTCGATGGTCGGGGCGCCGACCTGCATCAGCGGACCCCGAGCAGGTCGATGATGAAGATGAGGGTCTTGCCGGACAGGAAGTGACCGCCCCCGGCCGGGCCGTAGGCGAGCTCCGGCGGGACGACGAGCTTGCGGCGGCCGCCGACCTTCATGCCGGGGATGCCCTCCTGCCAGCCGCGCACGAGCGCAGCGAGCGGGAAGTCGATCGGCTCGCCGCGGTTCCAGGAGCTGTCGAACTCGTCGCCGGTCTCGTACTCGACGCCGGCGTAGTGCACCTTGACCGTCGACCCGGCGGTGGCTTCGTCACCGGAGCCCTCGACGATGTCGGTGATCTCGAGCTCGGTGGGGGCCGGGCCCTCGGGGGCGTCGAACTCGGGCTTGCTGTTGAGGTCAGTCATGTCGGCCAGTCAACCAGGTGGCCGTCTCCGTCATCCGCGGGACGCCGCCCGTCACGCTGCCCGCGAACGGGATCCGCGCGCCAGGCAGCAGAATGGTTCCACCGTGACACGACCTGACACCGCCCCGCGCCGCCGCCTGCTCGCCGACCTCACCCCGCTCCGCCGCTCCCCCGCGTTCGCCCGGCTCTGGGCGGGCACCGCGATCGCCGGCATCGGCACGCAGATGACCACCGTCGCGGTCGGCCTCGAGGTGTACGAGATCACCCGCTCGACCTTCGCCGTCGCACTCGTCGGGGTCATCGCCCTCGTGCCGATGATCGTCGCGGGCCTGTACGGCGGCATGCTCGCGGACGCGTTCGACCGGCGGCTCGTCGCCCTGGTGTCGTCGATCATCGCCTGGGCCGCCGTCGCCCTGATCGCGACACACGCGTGGCTCGGCCTGCACAGCGTCGCCCTGCTGTACGTGCTCGCCACGGTGAACGCCGTGGCCGCGACGGTGAGCAACGCCTCCCGGTCGGCGATCGTCCCGCGCCTGGTCGGCACCGACCTGCTCCCCGCGGCGAGCGCCCTCGGCGGCATCGCGTCCGGGTTCCAGGTCACCGTCGGCCCGGCGATCGCCGGTGTGCTCATCGCGAGCGTGGGCTTCGCGCCGACGTACACGATCGACGTGGTGCTCTTCACGTTCGCGTTCCTCGGGGTCTTCACCCTCCCCCGGATGGCCGCCGACCACGACGCACTGCGCCCCGGACTCGGCTCGCTGATCGAGGGCGCCCGGTTCCTCCGGCGGTCCCGCAACATCACCATGACGTTCGTGCTCGACATCGTCGCGATGACCTTCGGGCAGCCCCGCGTGCTCTTCCCCGCGATCGGCGCGCTCGTCATCGGCGGCGGGTCGATCACCGTCGGCACGCTGACCGCCGCGTACGCCATCGGCGCGCTGCTCTCCAGCGTGTTCTCCGGTCCCCTCGGGCACGTCCGGCGGCAGGGCGAGGCGGTCGGCTGGGCGATCACGGCGTACGGCGGGGCGATCGCGGCGTTCGGCGTCGTCATCGCGCTGGCGCACGCGCTCGGCGGGCGGTCGGGCGAGGCGTTCGGCGTCGAGATCCTGCCGGCGCTCGGGCTCGCCGCGCTGTTCCTCGCCCTGGCCGGCGGTGCGGACAACGTCAGCTCGGTGTTCCGCAACACGATCCTGCAGGCGGCGTCGCCGGACGGCATGCGCGGGCGGCTGCAGGGCATCTTCATCGTCGTCGTCACCGGCGGTCCGCGGCTCGGGGACCTGTACGCCGGTCTCGTCGTCGCGGCCGGCATCGCCTACCCGCCGGTCATCGGCGGCGTGCTCATCATCGGCCTCGTCGCGCTGCTCCTCCGCCTCGTGCCGTCCTTCCGCCGGTACGACGCGCTGCACCCGCACGCGAACTGAGCGGGCGCGTGCGCGCCGGTCACGACCTCACGCGCTGAGCGACAGCTCACGGCTCGGCGCGTCCGTGAGGTGTCGCTGAGCGCGAGAGGTCGGCCCAGTCGGGCGGTGGCGGTGACCACGGACGGACGGGAGGCGCGTGGCAGCCGGGCCCCGCGCCTCCCGTCCGGCGAGCGGTCGGGTACCGTACGACACATGCCGGACAGCGCATCGCGCGACCTCCAGCGGACGGGAGTCCGCGCCGTGGTCCGGCGCACCTACCACTCCGTGATCCGGCACCGCGTCGTCGACGCGGCCGCGTCGCTGACGTTCTTCGCGCTCCTGACGGTGTTCCCGACGACGCTCACCGTCGTGTCGGCGCTGTCCGTGATCGACCGGCAGGGCGACAGCGTCTCCGACGTCGTGGAGGTGCTCGGCTTCATCGTGCGGCCGGAGACCGCGCAGCACCTCGAAGGACCGCTCCGGCAGCTGCTCACGCTCGACAACCCGTGGCTCGGGTTCACGATCGGTGTCGTCCTGACCATGTGGTCGCTGTCCGGCTACGCCACCGCGTTCGGCCGGGCGATGAACACCGCGTACGAGGTCGAGGAGGGGCGCCGCATCTGGAAGTTCCGCAGCATGATGCTCCTCGTCACGCTGCTCGTCATGGTCGGCGGCGCGATCGCGATCGTCATCCTGCTCGGCACCCCCACGATCTCGGCTGCGGTGATCCGGCAGCTCGGGTGGGCGCCGTGGACCGACGACCTGTGGAACGTGGCGAAGTGGCCGGTCCTCGCCGCGGACCTCGTCGTGATGGTCGCGGTGCTGTACTACGCGACGCCGAACGTGAAGACGCCGCAGCTGCGCTGGGTGTCGGCGGGCGCCGGGTTCGCGATCGTGACGTGGGCGCTCGCGACGGTCGGCTTCACCGTCTACGTCGAGACCCTCGGCGGGAGCAACCGCGCGTACGGGTGGCTCGGCGGCGGGATCCTGCTGCTCGTGTACCTGTACATCTCGAACTTCGTGCTCGTCGTCGGCGGCGAGCTCGACTCCGAGGTGATCCGGATGCGGCAGCTGCTCGCGGGCATCGAGGCCGACGAGTCGATCCGGCTCCCGCTGCGGGACGTCACGCGGAACTTCACGCTGGCCCGCTGGCGGGACGCCGACATCCAGGCAGCACACCGGGTCAGGACGCTGTCGGCGCAGCTCGCCGAGGAGGAGTCGTCGGCCGGGCCGGACGGCGCCGCCGAGCCGGGCGGTGTGGCCGGGCCGGACACGACGGCGGAGCACCTCCGTGCGCTCGCGCGCCAGGTGCGCGTCGGCGAGCGCCCGATGCCGTAGCGCACGACGCCGCGTGTCGATCGGCACGAGTGCGGCCCTGCCACCCGCCGCGTCAGCGCTCCCGCGCCACGCGGGCCGCCTCGGCGTCGAGCATCTCCTCGGTGATCACCGGGATCGCCCCCGTCGCGAGCTCGATCCCCGACAACCGCGCCGGCGACAGGACCCGCTGCACCTGGTCCTCGTCCATCAGTCCGGCCGCGATCACGAGCGTCGCGATCGGCGTCGAGGTCGTCAGCGCCGTGTGCGCGATCGACGCCGCCGCCGCGTACCCGATGTAGGGCGTCAGGGCCGTCACGACGCCGACGTTCGTGTCCACCTGGGCCGCGAGCCGCGCCTCGTTCGCCTCGATGCCCACGACGCAGTGCTCCCGGAGCGTGGCACACCCCCGGGCCATCCACTGCAGGGACTGCAGGATCGAGTGCGCGATGATCGGTTCGAAGGCGTTGAGCTGGAGCTGCCCGCCCTCGGCCGCCATCGTGACGGTGGTGTCCGCGCCGGCGACGGCGAACGCGATCTGGTTGACGACCTCGGGGATGACCGGGTTCACCTTGCCGGGCATGATCGACGATCCCGCTTGCCGTGCCGGCAGGGTGATCTCGCCGAGGCCCGCTTGCGGTCCGGAGGCGAGCAGCCGCAGGTCGTTGCAGATCTTCGAGAGCTTCGCGGCGCTGCGCTTCACGGTGCCGGACAGGGTCATGAACGCGCCGGCGTCGCTCGTGGCCTCGATGAGGTCCGGCGCGGTGACGATGTCGAGCCCGGTCGCGAGCTGCAGCTGCCGCCGGACCTCGTCGCGGTACTGCGGGTCGGCGGTGATGCCGGTGCCGATCGCCGTCGCGCCGAGGTTCGTCTCGGCGAGCAGCGGCATGACCGTGCGGAGCAGGGCCACGTCCTCCTGGATGGTGTGGGCGAAGCCGGTGAACTCCTGCCCGAGCGTCATCGGCACGGCGTCCTGCAGCTGCGTGCGCCCGACCTTGAGCACGTCGGCGAACGCCCGACCTCGCTCGGCGAAGGCGTCGGAGAGCAGTTCGAGCTCCACGGTGAGCCGCCGAACGCCGAGGATCATCGCGAGCTTGATGCTCGTCGGGTACGTGTCGTTCGTGGACTGGCTGCGGTTGACGTGGTCGATCGGGTGCAGGTACCCGTGGTCGCCCTTCTCGCGGCCGAGCAGTTCGAGGGCCCGGTTCGCGAGCACCTCGTTCGTGTTCATGTTCGTGCTCGTGCCCGCGCCGCCCTGCACGACGTCGACGACGAACTGGTCGCGCAGGCGTCCGTCGCGGACCTCCTGCGCCGCGGCGTCGATCGCGTCCGCCCGCTCCGCGTCGAGCACGCCGATCGCCTTGTTCGCCCGGGCGGCGGCCTGCTTCACGGTCGCGAGCGCCTCGATGAGGTCCGGGTAGACCGCGATCGGCACCGAGGTGATCGGGAAGTTCTCGAGGGCCCGCAGGGTGTTGATCCCCCAGTACGCGTCGACCGGCACCTCCCGTTCGCCCAGGGAGTCGGTCTCGGTACGGGTGCGTGCTGCTTCGTTGCCGGTCACGCCCCGAGGCTATCCCGTCCGGCCGGTCCGGGCTCGGGACCGGTTGGCGCGTCGCCGCCGTCGGGACCGGTCCGTCGGGCGGCGCACGGCCGTGGAGACGCACCGGGACGGACGGGAGGCGCGGTGCCAGCCGGCACCGCGCCTCCAGTCCTCAGGCGGTCGAGTCCGTCAGTGGAACTGCGGGACGATCAGGTAGATGCCGTACAGCACCGCGGCGCCGGAAACGGCGAAGCAGGCGACCGCGAGCGAGCGGTACAGGCGGACGCCCGGCGGCGTGCTCCCGGGCAGCGGGAACCCGGCCGTGGCCGGGCCGACGGTGCCGTCGTCCTTCACGCTGTACTTGCCGGCGCGGGTGTCGGCGGCACTCCAGAAGCGGAGGCCGATGGAGTAGACGGTGACCACGAAGCACGCGCTCACGACGGAGACCAGTGCCACGGTGACGAACGCCAGCCAGTCGATGTCCATCAGCGACGACCTCCCTTACGGCCGGCCATGCGACGGAGCGTGCGCTCCCGGCTCAGCTCGGCGCGACGGGCGGCGACGGCGTCTGCTCGCTTCTTGCGCTGCATGTCCCGCAGCTCCTTCCGGGTGAAGACCGCGTTCGCGGCGACGTCCACCTCGATCGCGGATGCCTGCTCGTGCGGCTTGCGGAGCGACCAGAGGTAGAGCCCGAGGATCACCGCGGCGCCGATCACGGCGTCGATCACAAGTCCGACGACACCGAACCGGGCGATGCCCGAGGCGATCGCGCCGACCGCGGCGGCAGCGGGGAGCGTGATGAACCAGGCGATGACGATCTTGCCCGCGGTCGACCACTGGATCTTCGAGCCGCGCCGACCGAGACCGGCGCCGATGATCGACCCGGACGACACCTGCGTGGTGGACAGTGCGAACCCGAGGTGGCTCGACGCCAGGATCGTCGCAGCGGTGGACGCCTCGGCGGCGAAGCCCTGCGTCGCGCGGATCTCGGTGATGCCGGAGCCGAGCGTGCGGATGATCCGCCAGCCGCCGGTGTACGTGCCGAGGGCGATCGCGAGGGCACACGCCACGATGACCCAGAACTGCACGCCGTCGTTCGTCGACTGGGCACCGGCCGCGATCAGGGTCAGCGTGATGACGCCCATCGTCTTCTGCGCGTCGTTCGTGCCGTGCGCGAGCGACACCATCGAGCTGGTGAAGATCTGGCCGAAGCGGAAGCCACCGCGCTCGTTCGGGAACACCGGGCGCCGCGTGATCCGGTACGCGATGCGCGTCGACAGGAACGACACGAGCGCCGCGATGACCGGGGACAGGAAGGCCGGGATGATGACGACCGTCAGCAGCGCCGCGTAGTTCACGGACTGGAAGCCCGCCCCGACGATCGCCGCGCCGATCAGCCCGCCGAACAGCGCGTGCGAGGACGACGACGGCAGGCCGCGCAGCCACGTGATCATGTTCCACACGACCGCGCCGATGAGCCCGGCGAAGATCATCTCGGGCGTGATCGCCACGCCGCCCGGCCCCTCGTTGATCAGCCCGTGCGAGATCGACGTCGCGACCGCGGTGCTGAGGAACGCACCGACGAGGTTGAGCACCGCGGCGACCGTGACGGCCACCTTGGGCTTCATCGCACCGGTTGCGATCGGGGTCGCCATCGCGTTGGCGGTGTCGTGAAAACCGTTTGTGAAGTCGAAGAAGAGGGCCAACGCGATGACCAGGACGACTATGAGTGTGATGTCCACCGCGGGCAAGTGTCCCAGCGAACCGGCCTGCTGGCAAACCCTGCCGTTCATGTCGCGTTCATCTCTCCTGCGCGATCGTTCAGCAACGGAACCATGCCGATGGGAGAATGGGTGCCATGGACACCGTCGAGCTCCTCATCCTGCTGATCGGATCGCTCGCGGTGACCGGCTTCGCGCGGGCGAAGGGGCTCCCCGCCCCGCTGCTCGTCACGGCCGTGGCCCTGGCGGTGTCGTTCGTGCCCGGGCTGCCGCCGATCGAGATCGACTCCGAGGTCGTCCTCACGCTGATCCTGCCGCCGCTGCTCTACTCGGCGGCGCTCGACGTGTCGTGGCAGAGCTTCCGGCAGTCCATCAAGCAGATCCGACGACTCGGGATCTTCCTCGTGATCGTCACCGCGCTCGCGGTCGGCCTCGCGGCGTACATCCTCATCCCGGACATGGACTGGCCCGCCGCGATCCTGCTCGGCGCCGTGGTCGCCCCGCCGGACGCCGTGTCCGCTGCCGCCATCGGTCGGAAGCTCGGCCTCCCCCGGCGCGTGATGACGGTGCTCTCCGGCGAGAGCCTCATCAACGACGCCGCGTCGCTCACCCTGGTCCGCGTCTTCACCCTCATCGCCGCGGGCACGTCGCTGACCGTCTGGCAGGACCTCGGGATCTTCGGGCTCGCGATCGGGGTCGGCTTCGTGGTCGGCATCGTGCTCGGCGTCGCGGTGCACTGGATCCGGATGCGCCTGAACGACCCGGTCGTCGAGACGATCATGAGCATCCTGCTCCCGTTCGTCGCCTACGTCCTCGCGGAGCACCTGTCCGGCTCCGGCGTCATCGCGGTCGTCACCGCCGGGCTCTACATCGGCTACAACTCACCGAAGGAGGGCTACGCCACCCGCCTGCAGGAGCGCCCCCTGTGGACGAGCATCGACGTGATCCTCGAGGGGTTCGTCTTCGCGCTCATCGGCCTCCAGCTCAGCACCGTGGTGGAGGACCTCATCGACAGCAAGCGCAGCCTCGGACAGACACTGACCGCCGCCGCGGTGGTGCTCGTCGTCGTGATCCTCGTCCGCCCCCTCTTCGTGTTCGAGTCGTACGTGCGCAACCGGATCAACGGCCGCTGGCTCCGGCCGCTGCGGATCCGGCTGTCCCGCGGGCATCCGTCACTCCGGTGGCTCCGCGGCTCGGCCGAGCCGAAGCTGAACTGGCGCGAACTCACGGTCATCTCGTGGACCGGCATGCGCGGCGTGGTGACCCTGGCCGCCGCCGTCGCCGTCGTCGCGGACCCGGTGGACATCAAGGCGCAGGACACCATCTTCATCATCGCGTTCGTCGTCACGGTCGGCACGCTCCTGCTGCAGGGCCTCACGCTCCCCTTCGTGATCCGGGCGCTCAAGGTGCAGGACCCGGCCGAGGGCGAGGAGGACGTCCGCAGCGAGATGCGCCTCAACCAGCGGACCACCGAGGCGGCGATCGCCCTGCTCGAACGTCGTCGGCCGGACTGGGGTCGGCAGTACGGCGTCGAGGCCGTCGACTCGGTGCTGAACCGGCTGAAGGCACGACTCGAACGACAGGCCGAGACCTTCCGCCGCGACGCCGAGGAAGAGGAGGACGAGGAGCGCAACGCCCCGATGCGTCTGCGCGGTGCGCAGATCCAGGACATCCGGCGCGAGTTGCTCGACCGGCGGCGGGAGATCGTGCTCGAGGAGCGCGAGAAGGGCAACCTCGACGAGGAGGTCATGCGCCGCGTGCTCGTGACGCTCGACGCCGAGGAGCTGGCGATGGACTCCGCACAGGCGTCCCGCAGCAGGTCGTAGCGCACGGGGACCGGCGCGCGCACCGTGCCGGCGGGCACCGCCGCGGGCACCCGGCCGCCGTCCGGAACCCGGGCGTATCCTGACGCTCCTACGAGAACAGGAGCACAGCGCCGAGTGAGCACGCCGCGGAACGACGTCCCCAGGAACAACGACCTCCCGGATCGAGACGGAGCGCCGCGACAGCCACCCGCCCCGAAGGCGCGCCAGACGCGCCCCTCGACCCGTGGTGGGTCGAAGCCCCGACGCGGCGCACCCGTCGCCGGCAGCCGAGTCCCCCGCGTCCGCCAGGCCCCCGTGCCGGAACCGCAGCGGATCAGCCGCTACCGCCGCTGGTACGGCACGCTGCACCCGTCGCTGCAGCTGATCGGCCTGCAGCTCTGGATGCCGCTGTTCTTCATCGTCGGCTTCTGCCTCTGCTACGTCTTCGCCTTCCACGCCCCGCACCCGCACGACGTCCCCGTCGCCCTGGTCGGCAGCGACCCGACGCTCGTCGCCGCGGTGGACAAGGCGCTGCCCGGTGAGTACGTCTTCCACCTCTACGACTCCCTCGCGCAGGCCAAGCGGGACGTCCTCGCCGGCACGGTGGCCGTCGCGTACGACCCGGCGCAGAACGAGGTGTTCAAGGCCAGCGCGCACCAGTTCCAGGTGGCCTCGCTCGTGCCCGCGACCCTGAGCAGCGTCCTGGTCGCCGTGGGTGTCGCGGCCCCGACCGTCACCGAGCTCGCTCCCCTGCCCGCCTGGGACGAGTACGGCACCGTCGCCATGTACGTCATGCTCGCCTGGTGCATCGGCGGCTACATGGTCGCGATGTTCATCGGCATCATGGGCGGCCCCCTGCGGCACCGGACCCGCATGACGGTCATCGTCGTCGGCGGCCTGGTGATCTCCCTCATCACCAACACCCTCGCGGGCCCCGTGCTCGGCGCGATCCGCGGGCACTGGATCGAGCTCGTCCTCATCGCCTGGGGCTGGATCGTGGCGATCGGTCTCGCGGTCAACGGCCTGAGCTACTTCGTCGGCCGCTTCATCGCCGCGCCCGCGATGATCTGCTTCGTCTTCCTGTCCATGCCGTCGTCCGGCGGCGCCTACCCGAAGTGGTTCATGCCCGAGCCGTTCGCCTGGCTCAACCACGTGGTCGTCGGGTCGAGCATGGTCGACATGATCAAGCACGAGGTCTACGGCGTCGGCCCGGGCCTGGCGCGCGGCCTCGTCACGATGGCCTGCTACGCCGCCGCCGGCCTCGTGCTGATGGTCTTCGGCAAGCAGTGGTGGGAGCGCCGGCGCATCCGCGCGATCCTCACCGGGCGGACGACGATGTTCCAGGACGCCCAGACCGCGAACCGCGAGTTCCTCGGCAAGGAGCGCGACGCCGAGCTCGAGCGGCACGGACTGACCTCGACGGAGACCGGCACGCTGAGCGTCCTGCGCGACGAGGACTGGGAGGACGACCGCGCTGGCGGCGACGTCTTCACCGGCGGTCGCGACGGCCTCGAGACCGACACCACGACCGGCCGCATCCCCGTGGTACGGCAGCAGGACCGGTCCGGTCCCGGTCGGCCTGGAGGCGCACCCACCGGACCGCGCACCCGTCCCGTCCCGCGGGCGGACGGCACCAGGGCGTCGGTCGGCTCCGGCAGGCCGGGCCCCGGGACGTCCGCCGGCCCCGCCGAGCGCCCGCACGGTCGGCACGCGGACCGCTGAGTCGCCCCGGTATCGTGGTCGGCATGGATCACCGCATCGTCTGGCACCGCGTCCTCGTCACCGTCGTCGTCGTGTTCCTGGTGCTGACGGTCGTGCTCTACGCGGCGAGCGTGCTGCTCGCACCCGCCGACGGCCGGAACACCGCCGGCCTGTTCGTCGGCTGGGCGATGTTCGCGATGGTCGGGGCGATCGTCTCGGGGATCGTCGACTTCTTCGTGCGGCCCCTCGGCGGCCGGAGCGGGGACGCGGACGTCATCGCCGCGGCCGAGGAAGCGCGGACCGGCAGCACGCGCACGCAGACCCGCTAACGCCGTCCGTCCGCCGACCGGTCGGTGCTGGTCCACCCCGCGACCGTCGCGTTGTCCTCGGCGAAGGTGAAGCGGGCCTGCACGGTCCCGCCCGCCAGGACACCCGGCAACCAGTAGCGCGCGTCGTCCCACATCGCCTCGTACGGCACGGCGTCGACCGGGATCCACCGGGGTTCGAGTTCGTCGCTGCCCGACGGGCTGCCCTGCCAGCGGCGGCAGACGAAGACGTCCGAGACCTGGGACCAGGACGGGCGGAACGGGAACCGGTAGTCCAGCGTGCCACGCGCCTCCAGGTCGGCCGGGTCGATCCGCAGGCCGACCTCCTCACGCGTCTCGCGCACGGCGGTCTCGACCGCAAGCTCCCCCGGTTCCCGCTTGCCGCCGGGGCCGACGAGGCGCCCCGCGCCGAGGCCCCGTCGCTTCTCGCCGAGCAGCACCTCGGGACCGCGCACGCCGTCCCGGACGAGGTAGATGACCACGACGGGGGCGTGCTGGGTCTTCGACTCGTCGCGCGGGGTCATGGGTCCAGTGTGGCCGACGACGTGGCGTACGCTCTCCTCATGGCAGGCGTGCTGCGGGGGCATCATGGCTGAGTCCCGCAGGACGGGGCGCAGCCTCGAAGTGCTGCGTGCCGAGGCCGCCGAGGAGATCTCGATGCTCGTCGAGCACCGCAGCCGACAGGGCGAGGACCCCTGGGACTTCATGCCGACGCTCCCGACCGTCGACGAGCAGGTCGTGCTCATCCTGCGGGCCGAGGCGGTCGAGATGGACGCGGCGATGGCGCGGCGCAGCACGCAGTGGGCGGCGCACCCGGCGTCCGGTCAGGGCACGCAGCTCGGCGAGGAGTACCACCGTCTCCGCCGGATCGCGCTGCAGCACCCCGAGCTGACCTCCGCCGTCTGGAAGCTGCTCGGCGCGCTGCCCGACCTCGGCTGAGCTGGGGTTGGATGGGCGCATGACCGAAACCGTCCTCGCCGTCCTGAACCGCCCCTCGCGCCACGCGGAGCCGCACGACCCCTCGGCCGACACGTACACGTGGGAGAAGCCGCTCGAGGAGCACCTCCAGGTGCAGGACCTCGGCGCCACCCGCGGGGACGGCGTCTTCGAGACCGTCACGGTGGTCGACGGACGTCCCCAGGCACTCGAGGCGCACCTGGCACGCTTCGTGCGGTCCGCGGCGATGCTCGACCTGCCCGAGCCGGACGTCGACGCCTGGCGGCAGACGATCGAGGCGGTCTGTGCACGGCTCGACCCGGTGCGCGAGGCGTTCGTGAAGACCGTGCTGACCCGCGGCGTCGAGGGCACCGACCGGCCGACCGGCTGGGCGTACGCGGCTCCGTCGCCCGACTCGACCGCGGCGCGGACCGAGGGCATCGCCGTGGTGACGCTCGACCGCGGCTACCGGCACGACGTCGAGCGCACCTCGCCGTGGCTGCTGCAGGGTGCGAAGACGCTCTCCTACGGGGTGAACATGGCGGCGCTGCGCGAGGCCGTCCGCCGCGGGGCCGACGACGCCGTGTTCGTGTCGAGCGACGGCTACGTGCTCGAGGGCACCCGCGCGAACCTGGTCCTGCTCGTCGGGGGCCGGCTCGTCACGCCGCGCACCGACATCGGGATCCTCGCCGGCACGACGCAGGCGGACGTCTTCCGGTTCGCCGAGCAGGAGGGCATCGAGACCGCGTACGAACTCGTGACGCTCGCCGACCTGCACGCGGCGGACGCCGGATGGCTGGTGTCGAGCGTCCGGCAGGCGGCCCCGATCCGATCGGTGAACGGCACGCCCTGGACGGTCGACGGCGAGCTGACTGCGCGCATCAACGACTTCCTGCTCGCGCGCGAGGTCTGAGACCGGACCCCTGACGGACGGGAGGCGCGGGGCGGGCCCGCACCGCGCCTCCCGTCCGTCCGTCCGTCCGTCCGTCCGTCCGTCCGTCGACGATGGCACCGTCACGGGACCGTCGCCGATCGCACCCCGCTGCGGACGTCGCACCCCGGCGCTCCGAGGTGCGACGTCCGCGACGGGGTGCGATCGGCGGTGCGGTCTGCCGGTGCGTCGCTACCAGCGCGGCGTGGTGACGCCCGTCCCGTCGGCCCACTCGTAGACGGTCGCGCCGTCGATCCAGACGCGCGTCGCGCGGCTGGTCGCGTCGAGCGGGTCGCTGTCCCACAGCACGAGGTCCGCGTCGTACCCGGGGGCCAGCCGACCGACGCGGTCCCCGAACCCGAGGATGTCCGCCGGGTTCACGGTGAGCGCCTCGAGCGCGGTCTGGCGCGGCAGCCCCTCCTTCACCGCGGCGGTGGCCTGGTCGACGAGCATCGCGATCGGCACGACCGGGGCGTCGGTCGTGATCGCGACGCGGACCCCGGCGGCGGCGATGGTCGCGAGGTTCGGGATCCCGCGGTCGCGCAGCTCGACCTTCGAGCGGCTGGTGAACAGCGGCCCGTAGACCACCGGGATGTCCTTCTCGGCGAGCAGCCCCGCGATCTTGTGCGCTTCGGTGCCGTGGTTCACCACGAGGCGGTAGCCGAACTCCTCGGCGAGCCGGATCGCGGTGGCGATGTCGTCGTGGCGGTGGGTGTGCTGGTCCCAGGCGAGCTCGCCGTCGAGCACGCGCACGAGGGTCTCCTTGCCGAGGTCGCGGGCGAACGGCTCCCCCTTCGCGGCGGCGGCGTCGCGGGCGGCACGGTAGTTCTGGGCGTCGACGAACGCGTCACGGATGACCTTCGCGACGCCGAGGCGGGTCGAGGGCGTCTGCCCCTTGCCGCCGTACACCCGCTTCGGGTTCTCCCCGAGCGCGCTCTTCACGCTGACGGCGTCCGAGATGAGCTGCTCGTCGATGGTGCGGCCGCCCCAGGTCTTGATCGCGACGGTCTGGCCGCCGATCGGGTTGCCCGAGCCCGGCTTGACGACGATCGCCGTGATGCCGCCGGAGAGGGCGTCGCGGAAGCCCTCGTCGTCGATGTCGACGGCGTCGATCGCGCGGACGCCGGCCATGTTCGGGCCGGTCATCTCGTTGGTGTCGTTGCCGGCCTCGCCGTTCGCCTCCTCGTGGATGCCCACGTGGCCGTGTGCCTCGACGAAGCCCGGCAGGAGCCACGCGCCGGCGGCGTCCACGACGTCGATGCCCTCGGGCACGGCGACGGCCGGACCGAGCGCGGTGATCCGGCCGTCCTCGACGACGACGGTGCCGTCGAACTCGGGGGCGCTGACGGGGACGACGTGGGCGCCGGTGACGGCGAAGGAGGTGTGCACGGCTCCACGCTACCCAGCGCCGTGCGTACGACATGTTCGGGGCGCGGGACCTGCGGTCGGTAGCGTCACCGGACCGATCCGCAGGAGGAGGAAGCGTGCCGCACCCCGGAACCGACTGGCCGCCCCACGCCACCGCCGTCCGACCGTGGCGGAGCACCCGCCGCGGTCCCCGCGCCGACCGCGAGACGACGTCGATCGTGGTGTCGGTCCCGCCGCGCATCGCCGCCGTCCGGTGGTCCCCGGACGCCGACACCGCCATGCTGCTCGACGCGGCCACCGCGGCCCTCGTGGCGCTCGACACCGGTCACGGCGACGACCTCGCGCCGCTCGCCACGGTCCTCGACCGGACCGAGGCGGTCGCGTCCTCCCGCATCGAGCACGAGTCCGCGACCGTCGACGACGTGGCGCGGGCCCTCGTGGGGATCCGGGCGAACACGAGCGCGACCGCGATGGTGCAGGCCGCCGGAGCACTCGACGGGCTCGTCCGCGCAGCCGGCGCCGGCGACCTGACCGAGCGCGCCGTGCTCGCCGCCCACGCACGCCTGATGCGCCACGACCCGGTCGACGGCCGCTCCGCCGGTCGATGGCGGGACGTGCAGAACTGGATCGGCGGCGGCGCGACCCCGCGCACGGCCGACCACGTCCCGCCGCCGCCGGAGCTCGTCCCGGAGCTCATGGCGGACCTCTTCGCGTTCCTCGACCGCGACGACCTGCACCCGATCGCCCAGGCGGCGATCGGGCACGCGCAGTTCGAGTCGATCCACCCGTTCACCGACGGCAACGGCCGCATCGGTCGGGCCCTCGTCGCGGCCGTGCTCCGCCGGCGCGGGGTCACCTCGCGCGTGACGCTGCCGGTCGCCACCGCCCTCGTCGCCGAACGCGACCGCTACTTCCGGCACCTCGGCCGCTACCGCGACGGGGCCGTCGACGAGTGGATCCGCGACCTGGCGATCGCGATCGGCACGGTCTGCGACGAGGCGACGCTCACCGCGCTCCTGCTCGACGAGGTGACCGCGGACCTGGCGGCGGGTCCATGTTCCGCCGGGCCGCACGCCGTGGTCGGACGCGCCCTCGCGCGCGACCCGTTCCTGACCGAGGACCGGCTGCACGGCATGCTCCGAGGGCGCGACGACCTGCTGGAGACCGTCGTCGTGGACCTGTGCCGGACAGGGGTCCTCCGGCCGGTCACCGCGCGACGTCGCGACCGGGCGTGGGTCGCGGCAGCGGCCGTCGACGAACTCACCGCGTTCGGCGACCGGGTGCACGCCGCCGTGCGGGAGCGGGCGCATAGGGTGGTGGCGTGAGCAGCGAGCACACCCAGGTCACCCCGCCCACCGCCGACAAGCGTCCGGTCACCCGGACGCACCACGGCATCGACTTCGTCGACGACTACGAGTGGCTGCGTGACAAGGAGTCGCCGGACACCCTCGCCTACCTCGAAGCCGAGAACGCCCACACGGCGGAGCAGACCGCGCACCTCGACGCACTGCGCGACCGGATCTTCGACGAGGTGAAGAGCCGCGTGCAGGAGACCGACCTCTCGGTCCCGGTCCGGATGGGCTCCTGGTGGTACTTCACCCGCACCTCCGAGGGCAGCCAGTACGGCGTGCACTGCCGCGCACCGATCAACGGTCCGGACGACTGGACCCCGCCCGCGGTCGAGGAAGGCGCGAGCAGCCTGCCCGGCGAGCAGGTCGTCCTCGACGGCAACGCACTCGCCGACGGCCACGACTTCTTCTCGCTCGGCACCTACGACATCAGCGACGACGGCACCCGACTCGTCTACGGCGTCGACGTCGAGGGCGACGAGCGGTACACGCTGCACGTCCGCGACCTCGAGTCCGGCACCGACATCAGCGACGAGATCCCGAACACCGGGGCCGGAGCGACCTTCGACCCGAGCGGCCGCTACGTGTTCTACCCGACGGTGGACGACTCCTGGCGGCCGGACCGCATCTGGCGCCACACCGTCGGTACCCCCGCGACCGACGACGTCGTGGTGTTCGAGGAGCCGGACGACCGCTACTGGGTCGGCGTCGGTGTCACCCGTTCGTCCCAGTACATCGTGATCGAGCTCGGCTCGAAGATCACGTCCGAAGCACTCGTCCTCGACGCATCCGACCCGACCGGGGAGTTCCAGGTCGTGTGGCCGCGCCGCGACGGCGTCGAGTACGAGATCGAGCACGCGATCGTCGGCGGCAGTGACCGCTTCCTCGTCCTGCACAACGACGGCGCCGAGAACTTCGAGCTCGTCGACGTGCCGGCCGACCACCCCACAACCGAGCGCGACCGCCGCGTGGTCGTCGCCCACCACCCGGAACGGCGCATCGAGTCCGTCGATGCCTTCGCCGGACACATCGCGATCGAGTACCGGTCCGAGGCACTCCCCCGCATCGCCGTCATCCCGATCGAGGGCGATGGTTACGGCGACGCGCACGAGGTCCCCTTCGACGAGGCGCTGTTCTCCGCCGGTCTCGGCGGCAACCCCGAGTGGGACCAGCCGACGCTCCGCATCGGGTTCACCTCGTTCGTCACCCCCTCCGAGGTGAGCGACCTCGACCTGGCGACCGGCGAGGTCACCGTCCTGAAGCGGCAGCCGGTCCTGGGCGGCTACGACCCTGCGGACTACGTGCAGGAGCGCGACTGGGCCGAGGCCGAGGACGGCACGCGGGTCCCGATCTCGCTCGTCTGGCGCCGCGACGCCGTCGACCCGGATGCCCCCGCCCCGCTGCACCTCTACGGCTACGGCTCGTACGAGCACTCGATCGACCCGGGCTTCAGCGTCATGCGCCTGTCGATGCTCGACCGCGGTGTGGTGTTCGCGGTCGCCCACGTGCGCGGCGGCGGCGAGATGGGTCGGCACTGGTACGAGACCGGCAAGACGCTCACGAAGAAGAACACCTTCACGGACTTCGTCGCGGTCGCCGGGCACCTCATCGACTCCGGACGGACCACCGCCGACCAGCTCGTCGCCGAGGGCGGCAGCGCGGGTGGCCTGCTGATGGGCGCCGTCGCGAACCTCGCGCCGGAGCGGTTCGCCGGCATCCTCGCGGCGGTGCCCTTCGTGGACGCGCTGACGAGCATCCTCGACCCGGATCTCCCCCTCACCGTGATCGAGTGGGACGAGTGGGGCGACCCGCTGCACGACCCCGAGGTCTACCGCTACATGAGCGAGTACTCGCCGTACGAGAACGTCCGCGACGACGTGCAGTACCCGCGGATCCTCGCGGTGACGAGCATCAACGACACCCGGGTGCTGTACGTCGAGCCCGCCAAGTGGACCGCGAAGCTCCGCGAGGTCGGAGCCCCCGTCCTGCTGAAGACCGAGATGGCGGCCGGGCACGGTGGGGTGAGCGGGCGCTACGACTCGTGGAAGGAGCGGGCGTTCGAGCTCGCCTGGCTGCTCGACGTCCTCGGGCTCGCCGAGGTGACGCCCGCCGCGGCCACGGCCGGCCCCATCGCGGCCGGCTGACCCGCGGGCGCGGGGGCGCGGGCACGTCGGGCCGCGCCCCGCGGCCGGACTCGCGACCGGGGTTTCGCGCCCAGCGACACTTCACGCGGCGATCAGCCCGTGAAGTGTCGCTCAGCGCGAAAACTCGCGACAGTCGCACCCGTCGGCGCCGCACCTCACACACGGTTGAGCGCGTGCACCGCCTCGTCGTACGACTCCTCGGCCAGCCGCACCCGATCGCCGGCCAGCACCCCGTAGCCGAACGTCCCCTCGCCGTCACGCTCCGCGATCCCCGAGTGCAACCGCAGCACGTCGAGCGCGTGCAGCGACCGGACCCGCTCGGTGAGCACGTCCGCCGCGTCGCCGATCCGCTTCCACAGCGCGTGCGGGAACGCGTCGTCGCCGAGCACGTCCATCGCCATCCGTGCCCGGGTCGCCGCGAGCCACGCGGCCTCGGTCGCCTGGCGCGCCGTCGTCTCGCGGTCGAGGAGCGCCGTCGCGTCGTCGTCGTCCCCGACCGCGTCCTGCACGAGCTCCCGGATGCGCGGCTTCTCCACGGCGGAGACGTCCTGCGCGACCTTCTTCGGCGAGCGGAGCGCCCACGTGGTCGGCTCCGGACGCTCGACGGCGTCGTCGAGGACGTCGAGCAGTCCGAGGTAGGGCTCGGTACGCAGGAACGCGGCCACCTCGCGCACGGCGACGCTCCGGCGCTCACGGGTGGCCGCGAGGATACGCTCGCGGGTCGTCCCATCGACCAGTGCGTCCTGCGCCGGGGACGACGCACGCGGCAGCCGGTCGACGAGGTGGTCGGCGAGCGCGGCGCGTGCGGTGACCTGTGCGAGGTCCTCGGCGGCGACCGCGGCGCGGTCGACCGCGTCGGTCGCGGCGAACGCCGGACGGTACGGACCGAGGACGGCCGCGATGCCGAGTGCGGTCGCAGCGGTCTCGCGGAGGTCGGCCGACGCGCCGGACCGGAGCTGCGCCTCCTGGGCGAGGAGCGTACTGCGCAGCTTCCGCAGGCGCTTGTGCAGCGCGCGGGCTGCGGTCCCCTTCTCCGGCTTGTCGCCGGTCTGGAGGCGCGGTGCCGGTGCTCCTGCCAGCCCACGCGCAAGCTTGCTCGTCACGGCGGCGGGGCCGCCCCCGACGGCCGCGAAGCGTCCGTCCAGCGCCGCGAACAGCTCGTGCGCGACCTGCTCGTCCGTGCCCTCGAGGGTCTCGACCTCGACCTCGCGCCAGGTGAGCGGGGTGGAGGGGGCCTCGTCGTCGAGACGCTGGGCGGTGACCTGGTCGTCGGCGAGCTCCGCGACCTGGTCGCCGTCCTCGTCGAGCAGCAGCGTCACGGTGCGGGTGGTCACGATGTGCACGACCGGCCGGAGCGACCGACCCCGGCGCTCCGTGGACAGCGCCGCGAGGACCTCGTCGGGCACGGCGTCGGCGTCCTCGGTGAGCGGGAAGTGTTCCTCGTGCCGGACCGTGTCGGACGCGGCGCGCTTGATGTGCCAGCCGGCGTCCGGGCCCCCGGTCCGACGGCGGACGGTCACACGGGACGCGACGAGGTCGTAGCGTTCGGTGTCCCAGTAGGTGGCATCGAGGGTGGAGGGGTCCTGGTGCTCGGTGCGGAGGATGCCGCCCGCGCCGACGAGGTCGGGGAGGTCGCCGCCCTCGGGCAGGTCGTAGGTGCGCTCGATCTCGAGGTGCGTGTCACTCACGCGGTCTTGTCTACCAGCCGCTCCCGGTGTTCCGGGAACCGGGCGGGGTTAGCCTGAGCGCATGAGCGAGACGATCACCCGTGACGCGTTCGTGCCGGAGGCCGGCGGCGTCACGATGTTCACGACGAGCTGGTGCGGCTACTGCGCGCGCCTGAAGAACCAGATGTCGAAGGCGGGCGTGCCGTTCCGCGAGGTCGACATCGAGCAGACTCCGGGCACGGCCGAGCTGGTCGCCGAGGTGAACGGCGGCAACCAGACCGTGCCGACGCTCGTGTTCCCGGACGGCAGCACGGCGACGAACCCGTCGCTCGCCGAGGTGCAGTCCCGCGTCTGACGCACCGCACCCCGCAACGGACGACGCGCCCCGTCACTGCGGGGCGCGTCGTTCGTTGCGGGGTGCGTACCCGAGCGACGCCTTCAGCAGCGCCGCCCGCGTCAGCGCGAGAGCGCCTCGGTGAGCAGTGCCGCCATGGCGTCGAGCTGGATGTCCCCGGAGTCGACGACCTCTTCGTCCGAACCGTCGAGCGCTCGGGCGGCCAGGGAAGCCTTCGAGTCGATGAGCTCGGCGATCTTGGTGTCGATCGTCTGCGCGGCGATGATGCGCCACGCGGTGACCGGTTCCTCTTGCCCGATGCGGTGCACACGGTCGATCGCCTGCGTCTGCTCGGCGCTCGTCCACGACAGCTCGGCGAGCACGACGTTCGACGCGACCTGCAGGTTCAGGCCGACGCCCGCCGCGGTGAGCGAGCAGACGATGACGGCCACGTCGGGGTCGTTCACGAACGAGTCGATCTCCGCCGTGCGCTGCGCCGGGGTCTGGTCGCCGCGGATCGTCGCGGTCTTCAGGTGCCGTCGGGCGAAGACCTCCTCCGCCTGGTCCATCACGTCGAGGTGCTTCGCGAAGAACACGACCTTGCCGACGTTCGACGCGAGCTGCGCCGCGTAGTCCGCTGCGAGCTGGGCCTTCGCACGGCCGATCCGACGGACCATCGAGAACACGTTCTCGCCGGTCGACGAGGCGTCCTGGTCCTCGAGCTCCCAGCGCGCGACCTGGCGCACGAGCTTGTGGTCGATCCCGACCACCGGGTCCTGCCCGGTGCGGGCGTCGAGCGCCTGGTGGTAGCGCCTGACCAGCTTCGCCGTGAGCTCGCGCTCGGCGTCGCGGATCGAGCGGCCCTCTTCGCCGTCGAGCTCGACGGGGATGTCGGCGATCCGTCGGGCCGGGATGTCCGCCGCGACGTCGACCTTGCGACGCCGGACGATGCCCTGGTCGATCACGGCCTTCCGCGCCTCGACGAAGAAGCCCGGGTCGGCCGGGGTGAGGCCGATGTCCTCGAGCTCGTTCATGAGCTTCGCGCGGGGCTTCTTGTCGTCGATCCAGCCGAGGTACTCCCAGATGGTGCGGAAGTCCTCGACGGAGTTGATGAGCGGCGTCCCCGTCAGCGCCATGAGCAGCGGCGCGGCCGTCCGCTCGCGGATCTTCTCAGCGATCTGCAGCACGAAGCGCGACCGCTGCGAGTCCTTGTTCTTGATGAAGTGCGCCTCGTCGACGACCATGCCCTTGAACCCGAAGGCGCCGAGCCAGCCGGCGTGCCGGTCGAGGATCTCGTAGTTCACGATGACGATGTCGGCGAACCCGTCGAGGTCGCCGCCGTCACCGTGGATGACCGTCGCACGGCGGTTCGGCACCCAGCGTGCGGCCTCGCGCGCCCAGTTCGTCTTCACGACGTTCGGCACGACGACGAGCAGCGGGAAGGCACCGGCTGCGTCGGCTGCGAGCAGCGACTGCGCGGTCTTGCCGAGGCCCGGCTCGTCGGCGAGCAGGAACGTGCGGTGCCCCTCCGACGCGGCGGCGACGAGCTCCGCCTGGTGCTTCATCAGCGTGGTGCCCGACTTCGAGTGCAACGAACTCGGCTCGGGCAGCGGCATCGTGGCCGCGCCACCGCCGGCGCCGTACTCGAACGACTTGAACAGCGGACCGAAGAGCTCCCAGTTCGCCAGGCGACGCGGGTGCGCCACGGGCTGGTCGGCGAGCGCGAAGTCCGGCGCGAGGAACGGGTTCGCGAGCTGACGCTGCACGACCGCCTGCGGCACGACCGAGCGCACCGGGGTCTCGACGACCGGCGACGGCTCGGCGGCGATGACCAGCTCTTCGGGCTGCAGCTCCATGCCGCCCGCGATCATCATGTCGCGCTTGACGGTCCGGGTCGCCTCGCTGACCGACGCCTCTTCGGTGAGGAGCTGGATCACGCTGGTGTCCCGCGCCGCCGTCTTCGCGAGGATCGTGGCGACGCCGTCGAGCCGCTTCAACTGCTCGGCGCGCTGCGCGTCCGTGAGCTCCTGGTCGGCCTTCACCCGCGCGCGCTCCTCGCGCATGAGCAGGGCCACCGCCTGGAACTTGGAACGGTTCGACGCCTTGAGCGGTCCGCGCTGCGCCGCCGCCTCGACCTCGCGCACGGCGCGGGCGAGGACGGGGATCACGCCGTCGTTGTCCAGCGGCCGGGTGCGGCGCGACGCGGTCCGCGTCCCGCCGGCTGCTCGCCGGGTACCTGATCGAGCCAACGCTCCTCCTGTTCCGCCCGCACGTCGCGGGCGAGCCGCCCCTCGGGCGGAAGTCGTGCACCGGTGCCGCGCACGGCTCCGGTTCGTCCGCGGGCCACCGTGGCCCGCCGTTTCGCCGGTCCCCCGCTCGGGACGTCCGGTGGAGTCCCGCGGGCCGTGCCACGCGAGCGCCAGGGCGTCGGGTGCTTCCGGTCCGCGCCGGGATCCGGCGCCGTCACACGCACGTGACGCCCCCTCGGGGCGGTCACGGCCCGGTCCCCGCGTCGGTCAAGTGACCGACCGCTGCGTCCGGAATTGACGCGGCACGCGGGAACGCGGTGCGTGCACGAGTAGTTTACTCCCCCACCGCCGACGGAGGCGAGTCGGCGTCGTCCGCGCGCGTCGCGCCTCCCGACGGTCGCCCCTGTCGGACTGGAGGCGCGTGGCGGCGCCGCCATGCGCCTGGCGTCCGCACCGTCGTCCGTCCCGCCCTCCGTGGCACCGCCCGCCCCCTGCCTCGCGCTGTTCCCCCGCGAACGCGACAGGTCGCGGCGGACATCCGACAGCAGACCGTCGCTTCCGCGGAGCGGACGGGGGCCAGCCCGGCGGGCGCGCGAGGCGGACGCGCGCGAACAGCTCCGGCGGCGTCGCGGGTCGGTCAGGCCTGCGGAGCGGACCGCGGCCGGAGCAGGCCGTCGCGCGGCAGGACGGGCGACGCCTCGGTGAGCGCGGCCTGCGTCGCGGCGAGGAGCTGCTCGGCGGTCTGGATGCCGTTCGCCGACCCGGTCGTCGCCTGCCCGCCGGCGTGCGCGAGGAGCTGCGCGCCGATCGCAGGGCCGATGCGGTCCGCCTGGTCCGGGTTCCGTCCCACCCAGTCGCGGGCGACGGCGTCCGCGAGCCGCTCGGCAGCGGCCCCGCGCTCGGCGTCGCCCCGTGAGCGGTGCCAGAGCCCCGTCACCACGAGGTGTGCGACCACCGCGCCGATGTCGCGGACGGGGTGCCCCCATCCCGCGGTGTCGATGTCGAGCAGACCGGAGATGCGCCAGGGCTCGTCCTCGTCGACGAACACCTGCTCGAGGTGGAGGTCGCCGTGCACGACCTGCTTCGTCGCGGACGCCCAGCCGATGGACCGCCGGCCGATCGCGTCGTACAGGGCGTCGATCTCGGCGGCGTCCTGCGGCAGCGCGGCGACGAGCGTGCGGCGGTGCCAGTCAGCGTGGTCCATCGCGTCGGCCCGCGCCTGCTGCGTCATCGGCACGGTGGCGATCCGGCCGGTCAGCGCGGCGAGGGAGGCGACGAAGCGGGGATCGTCGGCGATGTCGAGGATGCGGCTGCCGGCGGGCACGCCGCGGATGCGTTCGAGGACGAGGAGGCCGTCACCACGGCTGGACAGCACCCGCGGCACGGGCAGCCCGGCGGCGACGAACTGTTCGTGGGTCTTCACGATCGGCGCGACACGGTGCGGACGGACGACCTTGAGGAACACCGTGCCCTCGGCTGCGTCGACCCGCACGACTGCGCGCTTGCCCGGCCGGTACGCGGCCACGGTCAGCGTCGGATCGGTCACCGGCATGCCGAGCGTCGTGAGGAGCTCGGCGACGGCGTCGCGGTAGGTGACCTGCGGCAGCACGGGCAGCCCGGGGTCGTTCGGGTACGCCCAGACCGACACCGGCTCGCCCGTCGTGGGGTCCGTCACGATCGCGCTGTTCTGGTCGTGCGCGCCGCCGGTGTCGACGTAGGTGAGCACGGTGGCGCGTTGACCGGCCCGGTCGACGGTGTCGACCTCGTACCCGTAGAGGTACCCGTTGCCGGACGGCTCGACCGAGTGCGCGCGTGCAGCCACCACGGAGGTCCCGGAGCCGGCGAAGGCCTGCGGGATCACGCGCTCATGGTTGGGCCACACGAGACCAGTCAACCGGACCGGCGGCGATTCGTCGCGCACGTGCACGGCTCGGCGTGCGGGCCGTGGCTACCGTGGACGTCGTGAACCCGGTCGCGCGCCTCCGCAGCTCCAGTCGGACGCCGTTCCTGCAGGTCGTGAAGACCGCCGTCGCGGTGGTCGCCGCGGTGCTCCTGTGCCGGCTGCTCATCCAGGGGCCGTTCCCGACCTTCGCCGCGATCGCCGCCCTGCTCGTCGTGCAGCCCAGCATCAACCAGTCGTTCGTGAAGGGCCTCGAGCGGAGCGCCGGGGTCGTGCTCGGGGTCGTGCTCGCCACCGCGTTCCACCTGCTGCTCGGCGACACCGTGTGGGTCGTGCTGCTCGTCATCGTCCTCGCGATCCTGCTCGCCTGGGCACTGCGGCTCACCCCGACGTCGGCGACGCAGGTCGGCATCAGCGGGATGCTCGTGCTCACCGCCGGGGTCGTGACGCCGAACTACTCGGCGGACCGGATCCTCGAGACCGTCATCGGGGCGGTCGTCGCCCTCGTGGTGAACGCGCTCATCGTGCCGCCGGTGCTGCTCGGGCCGGCGCACCTCGCGGTCGCCCGGCTCGCCCGGGACACCGCGGCCGCGTTCGAGCGGATCGCGATCGGCCTCACCGAGGGCTGGGACCACGACCGGTGGCACACCGCACTCGTGCAGGCGCGGGCGCTCCGACAGCAGCACGCCCGTGCCGAGGCGTCGCTCGTGTCGGCGCAGGAGTCGCTCACGATGAACCCGCGGAGCGGGCGACACCGCACCGTGCTCGACCGGGACGTCCAGGTCACCGAGCACCTGCGCGTGCTCGTCACCCGGGTCACCGGCATGACGCGGGCGATCCGTGACAACACCGCCGAGGACCTGCGCGACGACCCCGTGGTGGGGAGCATCGCGACGGAGGTCGCCCGCATCGGAGCCGACGTCCGGGCGCTCAGCGCGCGGGTCGAGGCGACGGCGCTCGAGCCGGTCGGGCCGGACGACGGTCTGGCCGACCCGGCGGTCGCGGCCGAGCCGGCGCTGACGGCGCCGCTCGAGGTGCTCCGGCCGAACTCCCGGCACTGGATCCTGATCGGGGCGTTGCTCGAGGACATCCGCCGCGTGCGCGAGGAACTGCTCGGCGAGGACGACTGACGCGCCGACCGACCGCTGCGCGCGGGGCGTCAGGCGCCGGTCCCAGGGCCGCTGCGCGCGGGCGCCGGACCGGGGGCCGCTGCGCGCGGTGAGCGGGGCGCGGCGGTCAGCGTGCCGCTGCCGCCGCCTCCGTCGCCGCACGGACGATGTCGCGCCAGACCGGCGACCGCGGCACGTCGCCGTCAGCGATGCCGTCCACCGTCACGGCGTACCGACTGATCTCCGCGACCACGGCGTCCGGCCCGGCCTCGCGCGCGGCACGGCCGGCGACGTCCGGCACGGCGGACCGGAGTTCGGCGACCACTCGGTCGCGGCGGACGTCCTCCAGTTCGTCGAGCGCGACGATGCCCTGACGGGCGGCGTCGAGTTCGGCGCGCAGACGGACGAGGGCCGGATGCTCCGGCGAGTCGTTCATGGTTCCCCCACTGTGGAACAGCGTCGGGTACGCCGTTCCGGCCCCGAGCCTACCGACGAGTACTCGACTCCTCACGTCCCACGAAATGGGGACAGACCGTTCTGCCCGTCCCGACGCTCGTCCACGGCCCCGTGTCCGCCGTGCGCGGGGCCGTCGCGGATCGCCCGCTGTGACGAGATTCAGCGAGTCGGCCCCGAGAACCGGCCTCCGCGACCCCTTCGATGCCACGATGGTGCCGAAGGAGGTCGGACATGCGCCTGTTGGTGGTCGAGGACGACGACGAGATGCGTGCGCTCATGGAGCGCGGACTCGCAGCGGAGGGGTACCGCGTCACCGCGGTCGAGAACGGCGTGGAGGCGCTCATCGCCCTGGGCGACCAGGCCTTCGACCTCGCCGTGGTCGACGTGATGATGCCCGGCATGTCCGGCTTCGAGCTGGCCCGCCGCATCCGCGAGCGCGAGGACCCGGTCCGCATCCTGCTCGTCACCGCCCGCGACGCCGTCGACGACCGAGTGTTCGGCCTCGACGCCGGCGCCGACGACTACCTGACGAAGCCCTTCGCCTTCGCCGAGCTCACCGCCCGGCTCCGCGCCCTCGGTCGCCGCGAGACCGCCGGTGCACCGCGCACGATCGAGGTCGGCGACGTCGCCATCGACTCCGAGGCCCGCCGCGTCTCCATCAAGGGGCAGCGCGTCGCCGTCAGCCCGACCGAGTTCGCACTCCTTCGTCTGCTGGCCCGTTCGGTCGGCACCGTCGTCGACCGGCCGAAGATCCTCGAGGAGGTCTGGGACGGTTCGCAGCACGTCGACCCGAACGTCGTCGAGCAGTACATCTCGTACCTCCGCAAGAAGCTCGTCTCCCACGAGGCGACGGTCGCCATCGCGACGGTCCGCGGGCGCGGCTACCGGCTCGACCTGCTCGGGGCGTGACCGACACCGCTCCCACTCCCGGACCGGGCGGCCGGAAGCGCGGCGTCCTCCGCCCGCTGCGGATGCTCTCGCTTCGCGCCCGGATCACGATCGGGTCGACGGCGATCGCCGCCGTGGTCATCGTGCTGCTCGTGCTGGTCATGCGGTTCCAGGTGGTGAGCGTCGTCGCCAGCGCGACGCGGACCCTGCTCGACGCCGACGCCGACCCGTACGTGGCGACGCTCGAAGTGGACAGCGACCCCGACCTGTCCTCGCCCGGCAACCTGCAGCTCGTCGCGGTCGTGTCCCCGACCGGGGCGATCGCGCTGTCCACCATGCCCCCGCGCGTGGAACGAGCGCTCGGCAGCCTCACCACGACGAAGTCCGGGACCTCGGTCATCGAGGTCGCCGGTTCGGAGTACCGCGTGGTCGTCGAGCACCCGGTCAACCAGGCCGGTCGGTGGACGGTGGTCGCTGCGCGCAACTCGCAGGCCGAGGCGATCGTCGTCGACGACCTCACCACCACCCTGTCGCTCACCGGTCTCGCGATCCTGGTGGCGTTCGGCATCGCGTCGTGGGTACTCGCGACCGCGGCGTTGCGGCCCGTCAACCGGATGCGCCGCGAGGCCGAACGGCTCTCCGTCGCGCCGGAACGCGCCGAGCTGCCGGTCGGACCCGCGCAGGACGAACTCGCCTCGCTCGCGACGACCCTCAACGCCTTCCTCGCCCGCACGCGCCAGGCCACCGAGCGGGAGCGCCAGATGGTCTCCGACGCGAGCCACGAGCTCCGGACGCCGCTCGCGATCCTCACCACCCAGCTCGACCTCGCCTCGCTCGACGGCGAGGACGCGACCGCCCTCGCCGCGCACATCGAGCGGGCGAAGCTCAGCGTCGCGCGGTTGTCCCGCCTGGCGAACGACCTGCTCGCGCTGTCCCGCATCGAGGAGTCCGAGCGCCTGGAGCAGGACGGCCAGCAACAGCCCACGACCGGGTGGACCGACCTCGGCGACGAGGTGATGGCCGCCGTCGACCGGGTGCGGCTCATCGCGTCGGCCAAGGACGTCACGGTCGACTTCGAGCTCGAACCGCCGGAGGGCGACGCCGACCCGCAGTACCGGCTCGACACGGGCGGCATGGCGCAGCTCGTCACGAACATCGCCGGCAATGCGGTCGCGGCACTCCCCCGCGGCGGCGGCGTCTTCGTGACGTGGCGCAGCGCCGGGGGCGAGGGCATCCTGCAGGTCACCGACGACGGCCCGGGCGTGCCCGAGTCGTTCATCCCGGTCGCCTTCGACCGCTTCACCCGCCCGGACGAGGCGAGGAAGTCCCGGCCGAACCCGGACCCGGCGACCGGCGCCATCCCGCTGCCGGGCGGCTCGGGACTCGGGCTCGCGATCGTGCGCGCGGTCGCGGAACGCTCGGGAGGCACGGCTTCCCTCCGCAACGTCCGTTCCGGTGGCCTCGAGGTCACCGTCCGGATCCCGGAGGCCGGCGACCGCGCCTGACGCGGGTACGGGCTGCGCTGCGCTTCGCGCCCGTCGCTGCGCGCCCGTCGCTGCGCGCCGTCGCCGCGGTCACTGGAAGTCCCGCGACCGCGTCCGGACCGCCAGGGGCAGGTGCTCGATCCGGTCCGCCACGAGGTTCACCACCCCGTCCGGCGACCGCTCCAGGATCCCCCGCACGATCACCGCCGGCGACTCCCGCGCCACCCGTCGGTAGCGTCCCCACACCCCGACGCTGCAGATGACGTTCACGAGCCCGGTCTCGTCCTCGACGTTGAGGAACGTGATCCCCGACGCCGTCGCCGGTCGCTGCCGGTGCGTGACGATGCCGCCGACCTCGACCCGCCGCCCGGTCTCGGCCGTCTGGGTGTCCAGCACGCTGAGCACCCGCCGGGCGTCGAGTCGTCCGCGGACGTGCCGCACCGGGTGGTCGTCGGTGCTCATGCCCGTCGACCACATGTCGGCGATGAGGACGTCCCCGCTCGTCATCTGCCCGAACAGCGGCGGCTGCACCGTCACCTGCGTGTCCGGCAGCTGGTCCGGGCGCTCCGCCGCGGCCTGTGCCGCTGACCACATGCCGCTGCGCCGGTCGACGCCGAGCGACTCGAAGGCGTCCGCGGCGGCGAGCGCCTCGAGCTGCGCCGTCGTCAGGCCGACGCGCCGGGCGAGGTCGGACATGTCGGTGAAGTCCCCGTGGGCGTCACGCTCGGCGACGATGCGCTCGGCGCTCCGTCGGCCGAGGGAGGCCACCTCGGCCAGCCCGAGACGGACGGCGAAGGCACCGTCGCGGCGGTGCCGGGCGGTGTCGTCGGGGTGGCCGGCGTCGAAGGGCAGCACCGGGGGCTGTTCCTCGGCCAGGCACGCGTCGAGCCCGGGGTCGCCGACCGACGCGGCGTCGAGGGGCTCCAGCGTGGCGTCCACGCTCGATCGCAGGATGTCCGGCCGGAGCACCCGCACCCCGTGCCGCCGGGCGTCGGCGACGAGGGTCTGCGGTGAGTAGAACCCCATCGGCTGCGCCCGCAGCAGCGCCGCGAGGAACGCCCCCGGGTAGTGCAGCCGCATCCACGCGCTCGCGTAGACGATGAGCGCGAAGCTGATCGAGTGGCTCTCCGCGAAGCCGAAGTTCGCGAACGCCTGGATCTTGGCGTAGATGGCGTCGGCGTCCGCACCGTGGATGTCGTTCGCCGCCATCCCCAGGTAGAGCTTCTCGCGCAGCCGCTCGATCTTCTCGTGCCCGCGCTTCGACCCCATCGCACGGCGGAGCAGGTCGGCGTCGTCGCCCGAGCACCCGCCGACCGCGATCGCCATCTGCATGAGCTGCTCCTGGAACAGCGGTACACCGAGGGTGCGTTCGAGCACCGGTTCGAGCGAGGGGTGGATGTACGTGATGGGCTCCTCGCCCGTGCGCCGCCGGATGTACGGGTGCACGGCGCCGCCCTGGATCGGCCCAGGACGGACGAGGGCCACCTCGATCACGAGGTCGTAGAACCGGCGCGGGAGCAGGCGCGGCAGGGTCCCCATCTGCGCCCGCGACTCCACCTGGAAGACCCCGATCGTGTCGGCGCGGCAGAGCTGGTCGTAGACGCCCTGCTCCTCCTTCGGGATGGAGTGCATGTCCCAGCGCTCCCCGCAGTGCTCGTCGGCGAGGTCGAACGAGTACTGCAGCGCGGCGAGCATGCCGAGGCCGAGCATGTCGAACTTCACGAGCCCCATGTACGCGCAGTCGTCCTTGTCCCACTGCAGCACCGTCCGGCCGTCCATGCGGGCGTGCTCGATCGGCACCACCTCGCCCACCGGCCGGTCGGTGAGCACCATGCCGCCCGAGTGGATGCCGAGGTGCCGGGGGAAGCCGAGGACCTGCTGCGCCATGTCGACCACGGTGTCCGGGATGTCGTGGTCCTGGCTCTCGGTGACCGACCCCCACCGTTCGACCTGCTTCGACCAGGCGTCCTGCTGCCCGGGGCTGTGCCCGAGTGCCTTCGCCATGTCCCGCACGGCGCCCTTCGGCCGGTAGGTGATCACGTTGGCGACCTGCGCGGCGTTGAACCGGCCGTACTTGTCGTAGACGTACTGGATCACCTCTTCGCGCCGGTCCGAGTCGAAGTCGACGTCGATGTCGGGCTCCTCGTCGCGCATCGCCGACAGGAACCGTTCGAACGGCAGGCCGTACCGGATCGAGTCGACCGCGGTGATCTCGAGCAGGTAGCAGACCGCCGAGTTCGCGGCGGAACCCCGGCCCTGGCAGAGGATCCCCCGGTCGCGGGCGTACTGCACCATGTCCCGCACGATGAGGAAGTACCCGGGGAAGTCCTTGTCCTCGATCACGGAGAGCTCGCGCTCGATGCGCTCCCGCTTCACGGGGTCGACCCCGTCGGCGCTGCCCGGGTAGAACCGCCGGGCACCGCGCCAGGTGAGCTCGCGCAGCCACGACATCGTGGTGTGTCCCTCGGGGACGTCGATGTGCGGCAGCCCGGGCTTGACCGTCTTCAGCCGGAAGCCGAGCGCGTCGGCGAGCTCGACGCTGTGCTCGACCGCGCCGGGGTACCGGGCGAACCGGCGGGCCATCTCCCTGCCCGACCGGAGGTGGGCGGTGGGCGCGGCGGGCAGCCAGCCGTCGATCTCGTCGAGGCTGCGCCGTGCCCGGACCGCGGCGAGGGCCGTCGCCACCGGGAAGCGGTCGGGGGTGGCGTAGTGCACGTTGCCCGTCGCGACGACCGGCAGCGCGTGCTTCGCCGCGAGGGCGGCCAGCGCGTCGTTGCGGGCGGTGTCCATCGGGTCGCCCTGGTCGATGAGCTCGACGACGACCCGCGAGGTGCCGAAGCGGTCGAGCAGCGCACGGAGGGCGTGCTCCGCCGCTGATTCGCCGCCGCGTTCGAGGGCCTGCCGGACGGCGCCCTTCCGGCAGCCGGTCAGGACGGTCCAGTGGCCGTCGCCCTGGGCGGCGAGCTCGTCGAGGTCGTAGCGCGGGCTGCCCTTCTCGGCGCCTGCGGTGAGGTGCGCCCGGGTCACCGCCCCGGCGAGCCGGTGGTAGCCGTCCTGCCCGTCCGCGAGCAGCAGCAGGTGCGTGCCCTCGGGGTCGGGGACGCCGTTCTGCGGCTCGGTGAGGCCGAGGGACAGCTCGGTGCCGTACACGGTCGAGACGGTCGGGTACGCCTCGGCGACCTCGGCCATCCGGGCGGCGCCGTAGAAGCCGTCGTGGTCGGTCAGCGCGAGACCGTGCAGGTGCAGCCGGGCGGCCTCCTCGAAGAGGTGCTCCGGCCCGCTCGCCCCGTCGAGGAAGCTGAAGGTCGAGTGCGCGTGCAGCTCGGCGTACGGCACGACCGGGACGTTGCCCGCATCGGCCGTCGGACGGTCCGCCGGCGCGTACGGCTCGCGCTTCCGCGACCAGGCCGGGCTGTCCCCGCCGTCGCCGGCGTGCCCGCTGCCCGGGTTCCGCTCGTCGGACAGCGCGCGTTCGAACTGCGACCACGGGATCGGCGGGTTGCTGTAGCCCATCAGGTGCTCCTCACGTGGCGACCGCCTCGGCCCACCAGCGGTGGTCGGCGAGCACGAGGTACCAGGCGCGGCCGGCGTCGTCGACGAGCTGCAGGCGGTGCAGTCGTCGGCCGCCGGACTCCCACCAGCGGACGACGAGCGGCCAGGGTCCGGCCCAGGCGGTCACCGGGGCGAAGCGTCCGCCGCGCTCCCCCTCGGCACGGAACCGGCCGGGCACCCCGGTCAGGACGCCGCGGTCGTCGACGTCCACCGTGCCGCCGTCGGCCGCGACGACGTCCACCGGGCGCGGACGTTCGAGCACGGTCGCCGGGGGCGGTCCGGGCAGCCTGCCCGGCCACGGGCGGTCCCGCACGGTCGCGAGGGCACGCTCGCCGCCGACCGGGGCGTCACCCCACGGCACGAGCACGACGCGCTCGGCGAGGGTCCGGCCGCCGCCGACCCGGGGCGTGACGACGCCGTCGTGCCCGACGAGCCCCTGCACGCGGGCGAGGGCGTGGTGCACCCGCTCGTCCGGTCCGGTGCCCCAGAGCCCGCGTTCGTGGTTCGCCATGTCGTCCACCGCGACGGGCTCGAGCACCACCGAGACGACCGGCGCCTCGAGCCCGGTCGGGTCGACCCCGCCGGCGAGCTGCCACCGGACCCGGTCGACCACGTCCGCCGCGTCGAACCAGCGCGGGTGCACCCAGGTGCGTTCGAGCAGGATGTCGCGCTCGTCGACGATGCCGACGCGGATGGTCGTCGCGACGAGCCCGGCGGCCCGGAGCCGCGCCGCGAAGTCGTCGGCGGACCGGCGGAACGCGAACGCGATCTGGTCGGCGCGGTCCAGCGGGGGCTCGAAGGCGGCCTCGACCCGGAGCTCGGGCGGGATCTCGCGCGCCGCGACCTCGCGCGGGTCGCGCCCGCCCGCGAGCCGGTGCAGGAACGCCCCGGGGACGCCGAAGCGGTCGCGCACCTGCTCGTCGCCCAGCGCGGCGAACTCGCCGAGGGTCTGCATGCCGAGCCGACCGAGCAGCATCGCGAGGTCCGCGTCGCCGAGGACCGTGAGCGGGAGCGCGGCCAGGAAGTCCGCCGAACCACCGACGGGGACGATCCGCACCCGCTCCCCCGGTCGGACCGGGCGGGCGCGGGCGGCCTGCTCGGCGGCGAACGGGGTGTCCGCGACGCCGGCACGCACCGCGGGTGCCCCGTGGTCGGCTGCGATGCCCGCGAGGGTGGCCGCCGCGGCCCGCTCCCCGCCGTAGTACCGCGCCGGGCCGCGGGAGCGCAGCGCGAGCGTGCCGGGACGCAGGACCTCGACCCCGGGGACGGCGGCCTCGACCGCGCGGATGACCGGCTCGAAGGCCCGGTGGTCGAGCGCGTCGTCGTAGGGCTGCACGACGAGCCCCGTGCAGCGTGCCTGGGCCTCGCGCACGCGGATGCCCCGCACGACGCCGTGCTGCCGGGCGCTGGCGGAGCTGGCGTACACCAGCCCCTTCACGACGAGGGCGAAGGGCTGCTCCGGTGGCTCGCCGGCGGCCCGGGCTGCGGCGATGACCGGCCAGTCCGGGCACCACAGCACGATGGTCCGGGTCGGGGGCGGCTCGGGCAGCGCCCCGCCCCGGGCGACCGCGTCGGCGCGCACCGTGCGGGCGTCGGGTACCCCCGCCCCAGCGCCGCCCGCTCCGGCGCTGGTCAGGGCGCCCGTGACCCGGGACCCGGCGCGGGGACCCGAACCACGCGAGCGACGGCCGCGCGGACTCACGAGGCCACCGCCACGGGGCGCAGCACCGCGGGCGCGGTGGGCACCGCGACCGGCACCGCCACCGGCGCGACCGGACGGACCGAGCCGTCGGCCGCCGGCAGCAGCAGTTCGGCGTCGACCGGACGCCCCGCTCCGGCGCGACCCGATGCCGACACCGTGACCCGGCGCTCGGTCAGGTGGCCGTGGCCGTCCCCGATGCCGCTCCACGCCGAGTGCGTCACCCGGAGCGTGACGTCCGCCCCCGGCCACGAGCCCAGCGCGACGAGCGCCCCGCCCCGCTGCCGGAGCCGAGCGGACAGCCGGGAGACGTCACCGGGCACCACGCGACCGAGCGGCCGGGTGAGGACGATCTGCGCGACGTCGGCCAGCGCTGCCGTCACGGTGAGCCACTGGTCGCCCGGGTCGGGCACGAGCACGAGTCGTTCGAGGTCGATGCCCGCGGCGGCGGCGGCTTCGACCCCGAAGGACGGCACGCCCACGACCGCACACCAGGCACCCGCGGCCGAGGCGGCCTGCAGCATCGTCATCGCCAACAGCACCGACTCCTGCACCGCGTAGGTCCCGCCGACGCGGATCGCCCCGCCCGGCAGCAGCGGCGCGAGCGCCTCGGCCGTGGGCAGCCCCTCGGTGTCGACGCGGGTGCTCTCCATCTCGGAGACCCGGGAGCGCAGCGCCGTGATCCGTTCGAGCGCCGCCCGCGCGTCGCCGAGGTGGTCCACCCGGCGCACCGCACGCACCGAACCGTCCCGCCCGGCACCGTCTGGCCAGGCGCCGTCCCGCCCGGCACCGTCTGGCCCGGCACCGTCCCGCGCAGCGTCGGACCACCCGACCGACTCCCCCGGAGCGCCGGGCGACCGGAGTGCCGCCGCCGTCTGCATGCCCTCATATTCGAACATGTGTTCGATGATGTCAATCGGGACCGACATTCTGTGGACACCGCCCTCGAACGGGCGTTCGACACGCCGGTGACCGCCCACGGCGAACCGCGGTCACCAGGTCGCGACGGCCCCCACCCCGGTGAGCACCGAGCGCGTCTTCGTCTCGACCTCGTCCGCCTCGTCCGTGGGGACCGAGGACCACGTCACGGCGCCACCGGCCCCGAACGACCGCGACCGGACCGTGCCGGTGCCCTCGTCGACCACCGTCACCAGTGTGCGGATCGCCACCGACAGATCGACCGCGCCGCTCGCCGAGCAGTACCCGAGCACCCCCGAGTACACCCCACGAGGCGCACCCTCGAGACGGTCCGCGATCGCCATCGCGCTGATCTTCGGCGCGCCCGTCATCGACCCCGGCGGGAACGCGGCGCGCACGACGTCCGCCCGCGAGGTCCCCGCCGGCACCACCGCCGAGATCGTCGACACCAGCTGGTGCACGCTCGCGTACGTCTCGACGTCGCAGAGCCGCTCCACCCGCACCGAACCGGGCAGCGCCGTGCGCAGCAGGTCGTTCCGCAGCAGGTCCACGATCATGACGTTCTCCGCACGGTCCTTCGCGCTCGCCGTCAGCTCCGCGCGGACCGCACGGTCCGCCTCGGGGTCGGCCGTCCGCCGCCTGGTCCCCTTGATCGGTTCCGCCGACACGGTCCCCGCCGCGTCGATGCGCAGGAACCGCTCCGGCGACCGGCTCGCCACCCGCAGCGGCCCGAGCCGCAGGTACGCACCGAACGGGACGGGGTCCGCCGCGCGGAGGCGCAGGTACTCGTCGAGGTGCGGGTCCGCGCCGGAGGCAGGACGCGCCTCCAGGCCGTCGACCGGCAGCCGGAAGACGGTGGTGAGGCAGACCTGGAACGCGTTGCCGTCTCGGATCTCGGCGCGGCACGCCTCGACGGCGCCCTCGTAGGCGTCGCGAGCGACGCGTCCGCTGGCGGCCTGGAGGCGCGGGGCTGCGTCCCCGACGTCGGCTCCGTCCGCCGACGGATCAGCCAAGGCCCACTCCGTCACTTCCGGGGCGGTCACCGCGTGCACCCACGCGCGGTTCTCCGCGCTGGCCGCGGGCTCGTGGTCGGCGACCAGGGCGAGCGCCCAGGCGGCGCCCGACGCGTCCGCCACGACCGCTCGGTCCGCGAACCGGAGGTCGGCGTCCGCGTGGTCGGTGGCGGTGCGGTCGACACCACCGGACTCGCGGCCGAGCTCGTACCCGAGGAAGCCGACCCAGCCGAGCGCGAACCCGCACCCCGGGACCGGCTCGGTCAGGACCGGCGTGCGAGCGAGCAGGTCGGCGAGCACCGCGAAGGCCGGCCGCTCCTCGACCCGGGCGGGGCCGAACCAGGCGACCGACGCGGGGGTGGGCGTCAGGTGCGCCAGCCGGTCCTCGTGGCGGAACCGCACCCCGAACGGGCCGTCCGTCCAGGCCAGCACCGACCACCGGGCACGCTCGTGCGCCTCGGACGGGGAGCCGTCCGGCAGCGAGGAGTCGAGCCAGACGAGGTCGCCGTCGATCCTCGACGCCAGGGCTCCCAGGTCGGGAGCGGACGGGAACCGCCGGACGACGATCCGTGCGGCGCCGTCCTCGCCCCTCAGACCGCGGTGATCGTCCACGAGGCGGCGTGCGCGGCGCCCGGCTCGAGCACGACGAGACCGGACTCGGCACCGGTGTTGAACGCGTCCGGCGCGCAGGTCATCGGCTCGACCGCGAGGCCGACCCGGTGGTACTCGCGCACGACGTGGTCGGCCGTGTGCACCTGCACCCAGGGGCACTCCGGGCCGAAGGCGACCCGCACGCCGTGGCCGTCCTGGGCGGTGAGCACGATCGTGGCGATGCCCTGCTCGTCGCGGTCGAAACCGGTGTAGGCGTGGTCGATGAACCGCTCGCCGATCGGCGTCGCCGTGCGGAGGTCGAACTCGTCGTGCACGGCGGCGAGACCGGTCGGGACCAGCCGGTCCTCGGTGACCTCGAGCACCTGCGCCGCCGGGAGCGTGAGCGTCCAGTCATCGACACGGCCCTCGCCGCCGACGAGGTACGGGTGCGGCCCGGTCCCCCACGGCGCGGCCTCCGACCCGGTGTTCGTGCCCGTGACGGTGGTGTGCAGACCGTCGGCGTCGACGCGGTACTCGACGAGGACCTCGACGCGGTACGGGTAGCCCTCCTGCGCGGCGATGGTCGTGCCGAGCACCGCACGGTCCGGCTCGTGCCGCACGACGCGGAAGTCCGTCCAGGCCACGAGGCCGTGCAGGGCGTGGTGCCGCTTCGGCTCGGTCAGTGCGAGCTCGTGGTCGGTGCCCCCGAAGGAGTAGGTGCCGTCGACGACGCGGTTCGGCCACGGGGCGAGGACGGCCCCGCGGAAGGCGGGACGGACCTCGTCGGCGTCGAACGGCACGACGAGGTCGCGGCCTCCGTGCCGGAGGGTCCGGAGCGATGCCCCCACGGAGGCGATCTCGGCCGTGTAGCCGGCTGCGGTGATCGTCAGGGCGGAACCGGACAGCGGGGCGTCGTTGCTCATGCGCTCAGCGTATCGGGGCCACGGGCACCGACGAGAACACCCCCGTGGCCGATGGCCGCGGGGGTGTTCGTCGTGTTGTTCGTGCTCGTGATGGAGCTCGGGTGGATCTGAGGGGACTCGAACCCCTGACCCCCTGCATGCCATGCAGGTGCGCTACCAGCTGCGCCACAGACCCGTGGGTGTTGCTTCGGTCTTGCTCGCGCATCCGTCATCCGGAGGCACCATGGAAGCGTACACCACGTGGACGCCGGGTGACGAAATCGTCGTCGCCACCCGGGCGCGTCGCACTACGCGGTGTGGTCGACCGGCAGCTCGAGCGGGATGGTCGGGCAGTCCGACCAGAGGCGCTCGAGCGAGTAGTACTGACGGTCTTCCTCGTGGAAGACGTGCACCACGATGTCGCCGAAGTCGATGAGGACCCAGCGCCCCTCGGAGCGGCCTTCGCGGCGGAGCGGCTTGGCCCCGGCCTCGAGCAGGCGCTCCTCGATCTCGTCGGCGATGGCGAGCACGTTGCGCTCGTTCCGACCGGTCGCGAGCAGGAACACGTCGGTGAGCTGGAGCGGCCCGGTCACGTCGAGGGCGACGAGGTCCTCGGCCTGCTTGGCGTCGGCCGCCTGGGCGGCGATCTGCACGAGTTCCAGTGCGCGGGGAGAGGCGGTCACGGATTCCTTCCGGTTGCGGTCCGGCATGTGCCGGTCCGGGTGGGCCGGCGGGGTGCCGGTCCGGGTGGGCCGACGGTGTGCCGGTCCGGGTGGTTCCGGCAGGATGCCGGATCACGGACCCCGATCATAAGCCACCCCGCCGACAGCGGCCAGGCCGCGGGCGACGGGGTGGTCCTGATCCGGGCGGGTCAGCCGCCGAACGCGTGCGTCGTGACGAGCGCCACGATGATCACCGCAGCGGCGGCCACGCCGACCGCGCCGACGGTCACACCGAGGATGAGCGGCGTGCGCGACTCCTTCGGCTTCGCGGCCGCGAGGACGACCTGTCGGGTGGAGGTGTGGCTCGAGATCGCCCGGCTCGCCCGGACGGGGCTGGCGTCGGTCTCCGGCTGCTCGTCGTGCTGCTCGAGGAGCCGGTCGACCTCGGCGCCGTCGAGCGGACGGTGCGAGCCGGTCGAGGAGAGCGACGCCGGCAGGTCGATCGAGCCGGTGAGGATGACCTCGCCCGTGGCGTTCAGCGCACCGGTCGGGTCGGCCAGCGCCGAGTTCGGCAGGATGATCGCGTTCGTGTTGGTGACGGCGACGCGGCGTGCGCCGGTCTGCTCGTCGTGCACCTCGGCGTCGTTCGAGTCGTGCGCCTGCTGCGACCAGTGCCCCACCGGCGGCTCGAACGCCGTGGTGATCGGCTTCGGCTCCGGCTGACGCTGGAAGCCGGCGGGCACCCGGGGTGCGTCGGCGTCGTCCGGCGCGGCGGCGGCCGGAGCCGACGGCCGGACCGGGACCTCGTTCGTGTCGCCGTCGAGCGAGAGCGGGAAGACACCCGGCGTCGACGCTGCGACGGCCGAGGTCGACGCAGCGGGCTGCTCGTCCGGCGTGACCGTGGGGGCGTCGACCTCGCCGTCCGAGCGGGACGCGGTGCCCGCGTCGACCGCGGGGACCTCGTCCGTCGACGCGTCGTGCGGCGCCCACGTCGACCGGTGCCGGCGGGGTTCCTCCGCGTGGGCGGCGGCCTCCTCGATCGGCTCGATGGCGTCCGGGGAGCCGTCTGCCTCGGTCGCCTGCGCGACGGCCGCCTCGTCGAGGACCGGCGCTCCGGGCTCCCGCTCGGGCTGCGCGTCCGCCGAGGTCGGGCGTGTGGCGGACCCGGGCACCTGGAGCGCGTCGACCGAGCCGATGACGTCCTGCACCGTGCGGTCGGACGACTGCGGGCTCGGGTCCTGGAGCGGGACGGGCTGCGCAGCCTGGCCCTGCGCCTCACGCAGCTGCCGGAGCTGCCGACGCGTCAGACCGCCGGAGCCCGGCACGATCTCGGTCGCCGAGGCCGGGGCGTACTCGCCGACGCTGGTCGGCGGCAGCGTCGGGAAGCTGCTGGCCGGAGCTGCCGACACGGGCACCTGCGCGGCCAATGCGGCCGGAGCAGGGGCCGGCGTCGCGGCGGAGGTGGGCGCCGATGCCGGGGTGGCGGCAGAGACCGGGGTGGCTGCGGACACCGGGATGGCGGCGGAGTCCGGGGTCTGCGCCGGGGCGGCCGATGCGGGGCGGGCCGGAGCCGCGCCTCCAGGCTGGGACGACCCGTTCTGTGCCGACCCGTTCTGCGCCGGACCGCTCGGCGCGGGCGCGACGTGGGAGCCCGGTCGGCGACGGGACTCGGACTGCTCCGCGGGGGCGGCGACGGTGGGTGGCGGCGTGACCGGCTGCGCACCGGCCGCGGCGGCACGCTCCCGCTCGCGCGCCTGGCGCCGCGACAGGGGCGGCTGCGCGTCGGACGAACTCATGCAACGCTCCGATACAGATGGTGCTTGGAGATGTACTGGACGACACCGTCGGGGACCAAGTACCACACGGGGAAACCGCGTTTCACCCGGTCGCGGCAGTCGGTCGACGATATGGCCAGCGCGGGGACTTCGAGCAAGCTTACGTCGCGTTCGGGAAGACCGGTGATGCTGAGGTCGTGTCCGGGTCGGGTGACAGCGACGAAGTGCGCGAGGTCCCAGAGCCCATCATGGTCTTTCCAGTCGAGGATCTGCTGAACGGCGTCCGCGCCCGAGATGAAGACCAGCTGGGCGTCCGGCCGCTGCTCGTGGAGGTCGCGGAGCGTGTCCACGGTGTAGGTCGGCCCCGGACGGTCGATGTCGACGCGACTCACCGTGAACATCGGGTTGGACGCCGTCGCCACCACGGTCATGAGGTAGCGGTGTTCGGCGTCGGTCACGTCCGACTTCATGTACGGCTGACCGGTCGGGACGAAGACGACCTCGTCGAGGTCGAACGCCCGAGCGACCTCGGACGCCGCGACGAGGTGTCCGTGGTGGATCGGGTCGAACGTGCCGCCCATCACCCCGATACGAGGGCGGCCCGTGCTCTCGAGCATGGAGGAGCGGGTCAGATCTTGGTGTGACCGAACTCGTCGACACCCGTCTCGTGGTGGCGGGTGGCCTCGAACTTGTGCGAGTGACGGTACGCGACGTCGCGGAAGCTCCAGGTCACGAACCCGAGGAAGGTGAAGAACAGCGCTCCGCACATCGGGAAGACGAACGCGGGGACCCCGGAGGCGTGCTCAGCGGCTTCGGCGAGGAAGGTCATCGGTCGGTGCTCCGTTCGGTCGGGGGAAGTCGCCGCTCAGTCTAGCCGCGGATCTGGCCCTGGCCGCGCACGATCCACTTGGTGCTCGTGAGTTCCGGCAGCCCCATCGGGCCGCGCGCGTGCAGCTTCTGGGTCGAGATGCCGACCTCGGCTCCGAACCCGAACTCCCCGCCGTCGGTGAAGCGCGTCGACGCGTTGACCATCACGACCGCCGAGTCGACCCGGGCGAGGAACCGCTCGGCGGTGTCGACGTCGTTCGTCACGATGGACTCGGTGTGGTGGGTCGACCAGCGCGCTATGTGCGCCATGGCGGCGTCGACGTCCGGCACGACGCGGATCGAGAGGTCGAGGTCCATCGACTCGGTCGCCCAGTCCTCGTCCGTCGCGCGGAGCACGCCGGGCACGACGGCACGGGTCGCCTCGTCGCCGCGGAGGGTCACGCCCGCGCCACGGAGCCGGTCGGCGAGGACGGGCAGGAGTCGCTCGGCAGCCGCCTCGTGCACGAGCAGTGTCTCGAGGGCGTTGCACACGCTCGGACGCTGGACCTTGCTGTTCAGCACGATGTCGACGGCGCGGTCGAGCGGTGCCGAGGCGTCGAGGAAGACGTGCACCACGCCCGCACCGGTCTCGATCACCGGGACCTGGGACTCGGTCACGACGGTCTGGATCAGGGAGGCGCTGCCGCGCGGGATGAGCACGTCCACCAGGCCGCGGGCACGCATCAGCTCGGTCGCGCCGGCACGGCCGAACTCGTCGATGGTCTGCACGAGGTCGCGCGGCAGCCCCACCGAGGCGACGGCGTCCTGGATGGTCGCGACGAGCACGGCATTGGTGCGCTCGGCCGCGGTCCCGCCGCGCAGGACGACGGCGTTGCCGCTCTTCAGCGCGAGGCTGGCGATGTCGACCGTGACGTTCGGTCGCGCCTCGTAGATCGCGCCGACGACCCCGAACGGCACCCGGACCTGACTGAGCTGCAGGCCGTTCGCCAGCCGGGAGCCCCGGACGTGCTCCCCCACCGGGTCGGTCAGGCCGACGACGTGCTCGACCGCGGCGGCCAGGGCGTCGATCCGCGCGGCGTCGAGCCGGAGCCGGTCGAGCAGGCCCGAGGCGAGGCCGGACTCCTCACCGGCCACGAGGTCGCCGTGGTTCGCGGCGACGATGTCGTCCGTCGCGGCACGCACGGCCGTGGCGATCGCCCGGAGCGCAGCGTCCTTCACCGCGGTCGTGGCGGTCGCGAGGGCCGAGGAGGCCTCGCGTGCGGCGACGAGCTTGCCGGTGAGGGTCGGTGCGGGTGCGGTCAGCGACATGGCTCGATCGTAGCCGTGGCCTCCCCCGCGTGACGTGGCACGACGGACCGGCGCCGTTCCGGTCGCCGACGACTGGGCACGACATGCCGCTCGCGTCCGCGGCGCGATCACGAACGGTTGCCGGCCGCGACCGAGCGTGACGGAACGTGCCCACTCGCCGGCCGCAGTCGGGCGCGCCGGAGCCGCACCGCGCCTCCAGACCGGCGCCGCAGGCCACAGCCGCAGCCGGCGCCGCAGCCGGCCCTCAGGCCCGGGGCGCCGCCTCGAACCAGGTCCCCACGTGCTCCCCCGCCAACGCCCGCGCCACCAGCGCCGTCGCCGTCACGAGGACCGAGGTACCCGCCTCCGCCGCCAACCGCGCGGCAGCGACCTTCGTGCCCGCCCCACCGGTCCCCACACCGGCTGCGCCGACCGACCCGAAGCGCACGCCCGCGAGCTCGTCGCCGAAGGGCACGCGGTCGATCGGCTCGGCGCCGGGCTGCTCCGGCGGCCGCGTGTAGAGCGACTCGACGTCGGAGAGCAGCACGAGCGCGTCGGCACGGAGCAGCCGCGCGACGAGGGCCGCGAGCCGGTCGTTGTCGCCGAAGCGGATCTCGTGCGTCGCGACCGTGTCGTTCTCGTTCACGATCGGCAGCACCCGGAGCGCGAGCAGTCGGTCCACCGCCCGCTGCGCGTTCACCCGGTGCGTGGGGTTCTGCAGGTCTCCGGCGGTGAGCAGGATCTGCGCCGCGACGACGCCGTGCCGGTCGAGTTCCTTCTGGTACCGGAACATCAGGACGTTCTGCCCCGTGGCCGCCGCGGCCTGCTGCGTCGCGAGGTCGTCCGGCCGGCCCTCGAGCCCGAGGAACGGGAAGCCCGTCGCGATCGCCCCGGAGGACACCAGCACGACCTCGGTCCCCCGGGCGTGCGCCGCCGCGATGGCGTCGACGAGCGGCGCGATCTGCCCGGTGTTGTCACCGCTGACCGACGACGACCCGACCTTGACCACGATCCGTCGTGCACGCGGGATGTCCGACCGCTCGCTGACGGGGCCGAGGTCGGTGCGCGTGCTCGTGTCGGTCATGCTCGGTCGGTCCCTGTCTCTGCCGGTCGGAGTCGGTCGGTCGTCAGTCCCGGTCGCCGAGCGACGCGTCGGTGACGACGGTGCCGTCGGTCTCGTCGTCGTCCACCCAGAGGCCGGCCTTGCGCTCCTGCTCCAGCTCGGCGCGCGCGGCGGCCTTGGCGTCCATGCGCTCGAAGTACTCCTCGCGGCGCTCGTTGCGGGTCGGGCGCGAGCTGCCGCCGACGCGGGCGTCGGTGCCGCGGGCGCTCGTGATGAGCTCCGCGGTCGAGGTGAGCGTGGGCTCCCAGTCGAAGACCGTGCCACCGTCACCGCCGATGACGACCGTGGACCCGGCGACGGCGCCGGCCTTGAACAGGCCGTCCTCGACGCCGAGCTTGGCCAGCCGGTCGGCGAGGTAGCCGATGGCCTCTTCGTTCGTGAAGTCGGTCTGCTGCACCCAGCGCTCCGGCTTCGCGCCGCGGATGCGGTAGAAGCGGTGCTCCTCGCCGCCTTCGGCGCGCACCGTGAACGGCTTGTCGTCGACGGCCTTCGGGCGGAGCACGATGCGCTCCGCCACCGGCTCCGCCGCACGGGAGGCGCGTGCCTGCTCCACGACCTCGGCCAGCGCGAACGTCAGCTCGCGCAGGCCCTTGCGGGACGCGGTCGAGATCGGGAAGACGCGGTAGCCGCGCTCCTGGAGCTCGGCGGTGACGAACTCGGCGAGCTCCGCCGCCTCGGGCACGTCGACCTTGTTGAGCGCGATGAGCTGCGGGCGCTCGAGCAGCGGCACCTGGCCCTCGGGGACCGGGTAGCGCTCGAGCTCGCCGAGGATCACGTCGAGGTCGCTGATCGGGTCGCGGCCCGGGTCCATGGTGGCGCAGTCGATGACGTGCAGGAGCGCCTCGCAGCGCTCGACGTGGCGGAGGAACTCGAGCCCGAGGCCCTTGCCCTCCGACGCGCCCTCGATGAGACCGGGGACGTCCGCGACGGTGAAGCGGGTCTCGCCGGACTCGACCACCCCGAGGTTCGGGGTGAGGGTCGTGAACGGGTAGTCGGCGATCTTCGGCTTCGCGGCGGAGATCGCGGCGATGAGCGAGGACTTGCCCGCGCTCGGGAACCCGACGAGGGCGACGTCGGCGATCGTCTTCAGCTCGAGGCTGACGTCCCCCGTCCAGCCCTCGGTGCCCAGGAGCGCGAAGCCGGGGGCCTTGCGCTTCGTGGTGGCGAGCGACGCGTTGCCGAGGCCGCCCTGGCCGCCGGGGGCGACGACGACGCGCATGCCCGGCTCGGTCATGTCGGCGAGGACCTCGCCCTGCTCGTCGTGCACGACGGTGCCGATCGGCACGGGGAGCTCGAGGGTCTCCCCGCTCACGCCGCTGCGGTGGTCGCCCATGCCGGGCTGCCCGTTCTTCGACGTGCGGTGCGGCGAGCGGTGGTACCCGAGCAGGGTCGTCACCTGCGGGTCAGCGACGAGGACGATGTCCCCGCCGTCGCCGCCGTTGCCGCCGTCCGGGCCGGCGAGGGGCTTGAACTTCTCACGGCGGACCGACACGCAGCCGTTGCCGCCGTGTCCCGCGGTGAGGTGCAGGGTCACGCGGTCGACGAAGGTCGCCATGGGTCCACTCCTAGGTGTTGCTGGTGTTGCACGAAAGAACGGGAGGGGCAGGCACGTGGCCCGCCCCTCCCGCAGAGTCTGTCGTCGCTGGTGTTACGCGTTGACGATGTTGACGACCTTGCGGCCGCCCTTGGTGCCGAACTCGACCGAACCGGCCGAGAGGGCGAACAGCGTGTCGTCGCCACCGCGGCCGACGTTGGCGCCCGGGTGGAAGTGCGTGCCGCGCTGGCGGAGGATGATCTCGCCGGCGTTGACGACCTCGCCACCGAAGCGCTTCACGCCGAGGCGCTGTGCGTTCGAGTCACGACCGTTGCGAGTGGAGCTCGCACCCTTCTTGTGTGCCATCTTCTACTCCCGCCTTACGCGATCGAGGTGATCTTGACGCGGGTCAGCTCAGCGCGGAAACCCTGACGCTTCTTGTACCCGGTCTTGTTCTTGAACTTCTGGATGACGACCTTCGGGCCACGGAGGTCCTCGAGCACCTGGGCGGTGACGGTCACGTTCGCGAGCTCGGAGGCCGCAGAGGTGATCTTGTCACCGTCCACGAGGAGCACGGGGGCCAGGTCGATGTTGCCCTTGTCGTCGGCCTTGGCGCGGTCGATCGTGAGGATCGTACCGACCTCGACCTTCTCCTGACGGCCGCCGGCGCGCACTACTGCGTAAACCACGTGGAATTCCTTACGTAACTCTGCTTGAGGGAAGTCTCGGGTGCCCACTTCTGCACGAGCGGCTCCCGGAGGCCGGGCCCGATCGGCGACGCAGGCAGAACGGCCCGCTGACACCAGGGATCGAGAATACTCGATGCCCCCGGGTCCGGTCAAACGGCGACACACGTACGATGCTCGTGTGACCGTGTTGATCGACCCGCCGACGTGGCCCGCCCACGACACCGTCTGGTCGCACCTCGTCAGTGATGCATCCTACGACGAGCTGCACGCGTTCGCCGAACGCGCCGGGATCCCGCGCCGCGCGTTCGACCACGACCACTACGACGTGCCGCTCGCCCGCTACGACGAGTTGATCGCCGCGGGGGCCACGGCGGTGTCGGGTCGCGAGCTCGTCCTCCGGCTCATCCGGAGCGGGCTGCGCGTGGCGCAGCGCGACAAGCGCCTCACCTGACGCGCAGTCGCCGCCGCGCTGTCTGCACCCGGCCGGGAGGCGCGGTGCTGCTCCTCGGCGCACGCTCGGCAGTCCACGCGGGCCGGCCAGGAGGCACGGTGCGGCTCCACACGTCCGCCCGGCCCGGCCGGTGACGCCGCACGGCCGGGAGCAGTCCGCGCCACGGCATCGCGTGGTGCGGGCTGCTCCCGGCCGCGCGGAGGGCGCGCGAGCGCGCGTCAGCGCGGCGCAGGACCGCCCCACCCGGCGGGCGGCTGCTCCGCACCCGGTGCGGGCCGCTGCGGGGCGTACTGCACCGTCGGGGGCGGCACGGCGTCGGCCGGACGGACGGTGCCCGGGGTGCCGGGGGTGCCCGCGGCACGACGTCCGGCACGGGGCCGACCGAGCCACAGCCAGGCGGCCGTGGACGACGCGAGGAGCATCAGCGTGAAGGGCAGCCCGTTCTGCAGCGGGCTCGTGACGGCGTCGAGCACGAGGCGCGCTCCCCCGCCGTACCGTGCTCCGGCGAGCACCCCGGTGACCATCCCGACGAGGGCGAGGGCGACCGTGCCCGCTGCGCCCGCCAGGAGCGCCCGGAGCAGCACGGTGGGCAGGGGGCTGCGGCGCGCGATCGGCGTGAGGAACGCGAGCGCGAGGAACGCCCCGGCGTAGTACGGGAACGGCGCGGCGAACACGCCGGTCACGAAGCCCCCGACGAGGCTGTCGCCCGCGCCGGAGGTCGAGAACGGGTGCACCACGAGCGCGGTCCCGAGGAACCCGATGAGGCCCGAGAAGAACTCGACGAGCACCACCGAGACCACCGCGATGAGCGCCCCCGTGGTGTTCTGCACGGAGGCACCGGGGGCGAAGGCCCGTCGTGGGTCCGCCTGGCGCTCCGGACGTCGCGCGTCGTCCCGCCCACCGCCGTACTGCGGCGGTGCGTACTGCGGCGGTGCGTACGGCTGCCCGCCGCCCTGCTGCCCCGCCGCGGGCGGTGCGGGCTGGGGCCAGCCCGCACCGTAGTGGCCGCGGTCCTGCTGCGGCCGCTGCGGGTCGCCGGGGAGCGACATCGTCAGTCGCCCGTGATCACGGCGCCGTCACCGGACTCCGACGCGGGAGCGCTGATGCTCGGCGAGGAGACGCGACGCGACCGTGAACGGCCCTGCCCCGGCTGCTTCGGCTCCGGCAGCGCCTGCAGCACGGAGTCGAGCAGGGACTCGGTGTCCTCGCGGACCGGGCGCGGCTCGCGCTTGGCGGCGGCGATCGGGATGTCGAGGATCGCCACCGAGGTCTCCGTCGGCGTGACCGGCGCGGCCGAGCTCACCCGGCGACGGGGCGCCTTGGCGGCCGGCCGGTCGGACGAGGGAGCCGGAGCGGTCGAGGCAGCCGGAGCGGACTCCGTCCCGGTCTCTGCCGGCGCCGCAGCTGCGGCCGGTGCCCCCTCGGACGACGCGGCGCTCGACGTGTCCGCGACACCGCTGTCCTGCGACTGCGACTGCGACTGCTCGCCGTTGCCGCGACCACCGCGACGACGACGACGCTTGCCCGAGGGCTGGTCGCCTGCTGCAGGGGCCTCCGGAGCGCTCTCCGGCGACGCGACGGACGCCTCGGGGGCCGCAGCGGCCTCGGGCGCGGACGTCGGGGTGGCCGGCGTGCCGTGCTCGTCGTGCGGGATCGTCGAGGCGGCGATGCGGGACAGCGCGTTCTTGACGTCGTCCGTGATCGCGTGCGCCGAGGACGACTTCTGCTCCTGCGAGCCACCGCCGTTCCCGTTGCCGCCGTTCCCGTTGCCGTTGCTGCCGTTGCCGCCGTTGCCGCTGGCGCCACGGCCCTTGCGACGGCCCTTCGAGGGGCCCGGGTCGGCGTTGTTGTCGTTGATCTTCGCGTTCGCCTCGTCGAGGGACTCGCGGAGCCCGACGCCGATCTTCTTGCGGGTCATCTGCACGAGGCCGAGCGAGGTGACCTCGGCGACCTGGTGCTTCGTCCGGTCGCGGCTCAGGCACTCCACGAGACGGCGCAGCACGAGGTCACGGTTCGACTCGAGCACCATGTCGATGAAGTCGACGACGATGATGCCGCCGATGTCGCGCAGGCGGAGCTGACGGACGAGCTCCTCGGCGGCCTCGAGGTTGTTCTTCGTGACCGTCTCCTCGAGGTTGCCGCCGGAACCGACGAACTTCCCCGTGTTGACGTCGACGACCGTCATGGCCTCGGTGCGGTCGATGACGAGCGAACCACCGGAGGGCAGCCACACCTTGCGGTCCAGCGCCTTCTCGATCTGCTCGTTGAGGCGGTACTCCTCGAACGAGTCCGGGCCGTCGTAGACCTCGACGCGGTCCTTGAGGTCGGGCGCGACGGCGTCGAGGTACTCCTCGATCGTGCCGCGCGCGGCGTCGCCGTCGATGATCAGCTTCGTGAAGTCCTCGTTGAAGACGTCACGGACGATCTTCACGAGCAGGTCCGGCTCCGAGTGCAGCATGACCGGGGCGTGCCCGTTCTGCACCTTCTTCTGGATCGCCTCCCACTGGCTGGTGAGCCGCTGGACGTCGCGGGTGAGCTGCTCCTCGGTGGCGCCCTCCGCGGCGGTGCGGACGATGACGCCCGCGTGCTCCGGCAGCACCTCCTTGAGGATCTTCTTCAGGCGCGCCCGCTCGGTGTCGGGGAGCTTGCGGGAGATGCCGTTCATCGAGCCGTTCGGCACGTACACGAGGTAGCGGCCGGGCAGCGAGATCTGCGACGTCAGGCGGGCGCCCTTGTGGCCCACCGGGTCCTTCGTGACCTGCACGAGCACCTTGTCGCCGGGCTTGAGGGCGGCCTCGATGCGACGGCCGTGGTTGCCGGTGTCGACCGAGTTCCAGTCGACCTCGCCGGCGTACAGCACCGCGTTGCGGCCGCGTCCGATGTCGACGAACGCCGCCTCCATCGAGGGCAGGACGTTCTGCACCTTGCCGAGGTAGACGTTGCCGATGAGCGACACGTTGTGCGACTTGGTGACGTAGTGCTCGGCGAGGACGTTGTCCTCGAGCACGCCGATCTCGATCTTCGACGAGCTCGACCGCACGATCATCTGGCGGTCGACGCTCTCGCGGCGGGCGAGGAACTCGTCCTCGGTGATCACCGTGCGACGACGACCGGCGTCACGGCCGTCGCGGCGGCGCTGCTTCTTCGCCTCGAGCCGGGTCGAGCCCTTGATGCGCTGCGGCTCGGTGATGTACTCGACCTCGCGGCGGCGGGGCTCCTGGTGGTCGCGCGGCTCGCGGGGCTCGCGGGCCTCGCGCGGCTCACGGGCCTCGCGGTCGGCGCTGGTGCCGCGGCGACGCGACCGGCGACGGCCGCCCTGGTCCTCGTCGTCCTCGTCGCTGCTGCTGCGCGGTGCGTGGTCCGGGAGCTCCGGCAGGACCGGGGCGTGGAAGATCAGGCTCAGCGTGCTCGTCGCGCGCGGGACGAAGGCCTCGGGCTCGGCCGGGGTCGCGGGCGCGGCGTCTGCCTCGCCGGTGGGCGCTGCGGCCGCTGCCTCGGGCTCCGGACGGGAGGCGCTGCTCGCCGCGGTCTCGTCGCTCGCGTCCGTCGTCGTGGCCGGGTCCACCACCGGCAGGTCGCCGGTCAGGGTGCTCACGTCGTGCGGCTCGTCGGCCGGTCCGGCGACGGACTCGACCTCGACCGGCACGGCGGACGCGTCCGGCGCGGCGGGCGACTCCGGCTCGGCAGGCGCGTCCGGCTGCTCCTCGGTCACCGCGACGGTCTCGTCGGCGTCGACCGGCGCGTCAGCACCGGCCACGACGTCGACGGGACCGGTCTGCGTGTCCTCGCCCCGCGCCTCCTGGCCGGTCGACCGGGCGCGACGGCCGCCGAACAGGCGGCCGCGGCGCTTCGGTGCGGCGTCTTCGGTGTTCTGGTTGTCGTTGTTCTGCTCCACCATGGATCTGGTGCACTCCTCGGCCCGCTCGCGCCCTGTGCAGGGCGGCGGGAATTCTCGTCGTGCGGGTGGCGACCACGCCCCCGCGCTGTGTCCGTGTCGGTACTGCTTCTCGTGACCGGTGCTCTCACCACGTCTGGTCGTCCGGGCCGGGCCCGGGAGGTCTCTCGCACCGCGGCGTGGCCGCGGAGCTGGGACCATCATCGCATGCCGCTCCCGGAAAGGTCCGGAACGAGCATGCGATGATGACGGCGTGAGCACGTCAGCCCCTGCCGTACGCCGTCCGATCGCCATCGGGATCTTCCTGCTCATCACCGGAGTGGTGGGTCTCTACGGCTCGTTCTCGCTCGTCCTCGACGAGTTCGCGAAGTACGCGGACCCCAAGAAGGTGCTGTCCTGCGACGTCAACCCGTTCATCAGCTGCTCGGACGTGATGGCCAGCTGGCAGGGGCACCTGTTCGGCTTCCCGAACCCGTTGCTCGGTGTGATGGGCTTCGTCGCGCCGATCGCCGTCGCCGTGATGCTCCTCGCCGGGTTCCGGAACGGATCGCGCTGGTTCTGGATCGCGTTCAACGCGGGCGTCTTCCTCGCCTGGGTGTTCGTGACGTGGCTGTTCACCCAGACCGTCTGGTTCATCGGGGCCCTCTGCCCGTGGTGCATGCTCGTGTGGTCGATGACGATCCCGCTCTTCTGGGTGTTCACGATCTGGAACGCCGCGCAGGGCCGGTTCGGCGCCGGTGCGCAGCGTGTCGGCCGGACGCTCCTGCCGTTCTGCTGGGCGTTCCCGCTCGCGAACTACCTCTTCGTCATCGCCACGATCCTGATCAAGTTCCCGACGCTGCTGTCCTCGTTCTGATGACCCGCGACGCCGCGCGGGAACGTGCGCGTGCGACGCGTGCGAAGGAGCAGGTACGTCGGAAGCGCGGGCGCACCCTCGCCGTCAGCGGGATCGTCGTGGGGGCGCTGGCAGCGAGCACGCTCGTGACCCTCGTGATCGCGAACTCGGTGCGGCCGGCGGGCCCCGGACCGCGGAACATGGCGAGCGACGGCATCCTGCTGCGGGGCTCCGCAGGGGAGATCAGGCCCGTCGAGACAGCGGCGGTCCCCGACGGCGGAGAGCCCACGGCGACGGAGCAGGACGACTCGGTGGCGGACATCACCGTGTACACGGACTACATGTGCCCGTACTGCAACCAGTTCGAGACGAGTCAGATGCCCCAGATCCGGCAGATGGTCGAGGACGGCTCGGCGACGCTCGAGCTGCACCCGGTGACCCTGCTCGACCGGGTCTCGCTCGGCTCGAGGTACTCCACGCGGTCAGCTGCTGCGGCCGCGTGCGTGGCGGATCGCGACCCCGCGGACTTCCTGGCGTTCCACACCGCGCTGTACACGAACCAGCCGTCCGAGAAGACCCGCGGACTGACGAACGACCAGCTCGTCTCCCTCGCCGCGGAGGCCGGGGCGACCGGCGACGAGGTCGCAGCGTGCATCACCGACCAGCGCTTCGCCGGCTGGGTCGCCGACGCGACGGACCGGGCACTGACGAAGGCGGTGCCGAACTCGTCGCTGCCGAGGATCACGAGCACGCCGACGGTCCTCGTGGACGGCGCGCAGTACACCGGCTCGCTCACCGACACCACGGCGTTCGCCTCGTTCGTGCAGGAGCACGGCGGCGCGGCGTAGGACGCGGCGTCGTCCTCCGCGACCCGAGCACGACGACGGCCCCCGCTCCTGATCCGGAGCGGGGGCCGTCGACGTGCGGGAGGCTACTTCGCAGCGGCCTCGATCGCGGGGATCACGTCGGTCAGGGTGTCGAGGCGCTTGCCGTCGACCACGATGGTCGGCGTCCCGAAGCCCTGCGGGCCCTCGAGCGCCTTCTCGCCGAGCACCACGTTGGTCGTCTTCGTCACCCAGCCGCGGTAGGACTCCTTCGACACGCAGTCGGCGACGTCGGAACCGGTCGCACCGCCGGCCTCGACGAGCTTCTCGATCTCGGCGTTCGTCAGGCCCTTCGTGCCCTCCTCCGGCTGGTTGTCGAAGAACTGCGTCTGCACGTCGAGGAACTTGTCGGGCGCGTAGTTCGCGACGCACATGGCGGCGTTCGCGGCACGACTGGCGTACCGGGAGCCGGCGTAGTTGCGGTCGAGGATCGACACCGGGTGGATCGCCAGCGTCACGTCGCCGTTCTTCACCTTGTCGAGGATCTGGTCCGCGTAGGCGGCCTCGAACTGCTTGCAGATCGGGCAGGCCCAGTCGACGTACTCGGTGACCTGGACCTTGCCGTCGGCAGCGGCGGTCGGGACGGGCGACTCGGTGGCGCTCGCGCCGACGGCCTTCGAGGTGACCGGGGTGACCTTGCCGTCCGAGCCGGTGAACTGGATCGCGCCGGTGGACATGTTCGCCGGCCCGGCCGCCGAGACCGTGCCCGCGCTGTTCACGTTCACGATGACGATCGTGACGATGGCCGCGATCGCGATGATGCCCAGGCCGATGCCGCCCTGCAGGAACCAGCGGTTGCGGCGCTTCCGACGCTTCTCGGCCTCGGCACGCTGCCGGGCGACGTCACGGGCGTGCTGGCGACGTTCGTTCTTGGTGGGACGGTCGTTGTTCGTCATGCTCGTGCGCTCCTCGCTCAGGCGAACCAGAGCGCGAGCTCGCGCGCCGCCGACTCGGGGCTGTCCGACCCGTGCACGAGGTTCTGCTGGACCTTGAGCCCCCAGTCGCGGCCGAGGTCGCCGCGGATGGTGCCGGGCGCGGCGGTCGTCGGGTCGGTGGTGCCGGCGAGCGAGCGGAAGCCCTGGATCGCGGCGTTGCCCGCGACGCGCACGGCGACGACGGGGCCGGACTGCATGAACTCGACGAGCGGCTCGAAGAACGGCTTGCCCTGGTGCTCTTCGTAGTGCTGGTCGAGCAGCTCACGCGGCGCGGTCAGCATCTTCAGGTCGACGATCTCGTAGCCCTTGGCCTCGATCCGCCGGAGGATCTCACCGGTGAGCTGGCGGGCGACGCCGTCGGGCTTGACGAGGACGAGGGTCTCTTCGAGATCGGACACGCAGTTCTCCTGTGGTTCGGTGGTGGTCAGTCCTCGCCCAGCGCGGCTCGTCGCGCGGCGTTCTGCCGGTCGAGCTGACCGCCCTTGACGAAGCAGAACACCCACAGCGCCAGGAACACCACGGCCACCGCGAACATGAACGGCTCGATGAAGCCGGTGGCGAGGATGGCCGCCTGCAGCAGCCACCCGAACCATACACCGGCCGGGTTGCCCGTCAGGCGTGAGGCGGCTGCGAGGACGATGATCGCCGCGATGCCCCCGCCGAAGGCCAGCGCCGGCGGCAGCGTCCCCTTGCCGTAGACGACGAGCATCGGGAAGAAGAACATGATCGCCTCGAGGACGAGCGCGATCGACAGCAGGCTCTCGCGGGCACCGCGCTGGCGGCGCGGTCCCCGGGTCCGGGGAGCGCGGCCCGGACGGGAGGCGCGGGGCGCGTCCGTCATGCCGCCCCGCCTTCCGCGTGCACCAGGTCCATGACCCGGCCCACCATCACGATCGAGCCCGCGACGAGCACGAGGGCGTCCTCGGCGTCCGCCTCGTCCGCGAGGTCACGCGCCTCCTGCAGCGCAGCGGCGAGGTCGGGCTCGACGACCACGCGGTCCTCGCCGACCTCGTCGACGACGATCCGGGCGAAGGCGTCCGCGTCGAGGGCCCGGTCACCGGGTGGCTGCGTGACGACGAACGTCTGCACCGTGTCCTTCAGGGCGCGGACGAAGCCACGGGCGTCCTTGTCGCCGAGGATCCCGACCACGCCGACGACGTGCTCGGCCGGGAAGGCGACCGGCAGCGCCTCGGCGAGGGCACGGGCCCCGTGCGGGTTGTGTGCGGCGTCGACCACGACGGTCGGCTCCTGCGCGATCGGCTGCAGGCGGCCAGGGCTCGTCGCGCCGGCGAGGCCCTCGGAGAGGACGTCCTCGTCGAGCGGCTGCGCGGCCCGGCCGATGAACGACTCGACCGCGGCGATCGCGACGGCGGCGTTGTGCGCCTGGTGCGCGCCGAAGAGCGGCAGGAACAGGTCGTCGTAGCGACCGGCGAGGCCCTGCACGGTGACGAGCTGCCCGCCGACCGCCGGCGTCACGTCGAGCAGCCGGAAGCCGTCACCCTCGACCGCGAGGGTCGACTCGGTGAGCTCCGCGGCGCGCTGCAGTTCGGCGAGCGCCTCGGGCGCCTGCGCGCTCGACACGACCGACGAGGACGGCTTCACGATGCCGGACTTCGTGCGGGCGATCTCGGCGACGGTGTTGCCGAGCTGCTTGGCGTGGTCGATCGCGATCGGCGTGAAGACCTGCACCTGGCTCTGCACGACGTTGGTGGAGTCCCACTCGCCGCCCATGCCGACCTCGATCACGGCGACGTCGACCGGTGCCTCGGCGAAGCACGCCAGGGCGAGGACGGTGAGCGCCTCGAAGAAGGTCAGCGGCAGCTCGCCCTTCGCGGCGAGCTCCTGGTCGGTGATGTCGAGCACGGGCGCGATGTCGTCCCAGTTCTCGACGAAGCGGTCCGGTGCGATCGGGGCGCCGTCGATGACGATGCGCTCCCGGATCGACACGAGGTGCGGACTCGTCATCAGTCCGGTCCGGAGGCCGTGCGCCCGGACGATGCTCTCGGTCATCCGCGCGGTCGAGGTCTTGCCGTTCGTGCCGGTGAGGTGGATCACCGGGTACGCCAGGTGCGGGTCGGCGAGCAGCTCGACCGCGCGGCGCGTGGCCCCGAGTCGGTGCTCGGGCGACTGCTCGCCGATCCGGGCGTACAGCGCCGCCTCGACCCGCCGCACCTCGTCGTCGTCGCCGCCGAAGGGGACGGCCTCGGCCGGGGTGCCGTCGGCCGCGGGGCCGACGGGGATCTCGATGCCGTCCTCGGACGGGGTCTCGTGGTCGTCGTCGTAGTCGCTCATGCGCGTGCCACCTCCACGGACACCTTGGCACCGTCGCCGACGTCCGAGCCCTCGCCGGGAGCGAACGTGGCGGTGGTGATCTCGACGCTCGTCGACAGGGTCTCCCCCGCGATGAGCTGCTCGTGCTCGCGGACCGGCCCGTCGGCGCCCTCCGACACCCGCAGCGTCAGGACGATCCGGTCGCTCACGTCGAGGTCCGCATCGCGGCGGGCCTGCTGGACGGCGCGGACGACGTCGCGGGCGAGCCCCTCGGCCTCGAGCTCGGGCGTGGTCACGGTGTCGAGCACCGCGAAGCCGCCGCCGTCGAGGAACGCCACCGCGACGGAGTCGTCCGCCACGGTGAGGTCGAGCGTGTACTCGCCCTCGACGAGGTCCACGCCGCCGACGGTCACACCGGTCTCGGTCGCGACCCAGTCGCCCTTCTTGGCGGCCGGGATCACCTGCTGCACCTGCTTGCCGATGCGCGGGCCGGCGGCACGGGCGTTGACGGTGAGCTTCCGCTCGATGCCGTACCGACCGAGCGAGGACTCCTCCTGCTGCTCGAGCACGACCCGCTTGACGTTGAGCTCGTCGCGGAGGATGTCCGCGAACGGCTCGATCGCCGTCGGGTCCGGCACGACCAGCGTCAGTGTCGCGAGGGGCAGCCGGACGCGACGCCCCGTCGCCTTGCGGAGCGCGAGGCCCTTCGAGGCGACGTCGCGCACGCGGTCCATCGCGGCGACGAGGGCGTCGTCGGCGGGGAACTCGTCAGGCTGCGGGAAGTCCTCCAGGTGCACGCTGCGCCCGCCGGTGAGGCCCTTCCAGATCTCCTCCGTGACGAGCGGTGCGAGCGGCGCGGCGACCCGGGTGAGGGTCTCGAGCACGGTGTACAGCGTGTCGAACGCGGCCTGCGCCTCGGGCGAGGACCCCGCACCGAGCCAGAACTTGTCGCGCGACCGGCGGACGTACCAGTTCGTCAGCACGTCGGCGAAGTCACGCACGGCCTGCGCCGCGAGCGGGGTGTCCAGCGCGTCGAGGTGCGTCGTCACGTCCGCCACGAGCACGCGGGTCTTCGCGAGCAGGTACCGGTCGAGCACGTCGGTGCTGTCGGTGCGGCGTGCGGCCCCGTACCCCTCGGATGTCCCAGCCCCGTTCTCGCCGGAGGCGTTGGCGTAGAGAGTGAAGAAGTAGTACGTCGACCACAGCGGGAGCAGGAACTCGCGCACGCCCTGGCGGATGCCCTCCTCGGTCACGACGAGGTTGCCGCCGCGGATCACCGACGACGACATCAGGAACCAGCGCATGGCGTCGGCGCCGTCGCGGTCGAAGACCTCGGACACGTCCGGGTAGTTCCGGAGCGACTTGGACATCTTCTGGCCGTCCGAGCCGAGCACGATGCCGTGGCTGATGACGTTCCGGAAGGCCGGGCGGTCGAACAGCGCGGTCGACAGCGCGTGCATGACGTAGAACCAACCGCGGGTCTGCCCGATGTACTCGACGATGAAGTCGGCGGGGCTGTGCTCCTCGAACCACTCGCGGTTCTCGAAGGGGTAGTGCACCTGCGCGTACGGCATCGAGCCGGAGTCGAACCAGACGTCGAACACGTCCGAGATGCGGCGCATGGTCGACTTCCCGGTCGGGTCGTCCGGGTTCGGTCGGGTCAGCTCGTCGATGAACGGACGGTGCAGGTCGACCTCGCCGTCGGCGTTCAACGGCAGCCGACCGAAGTCGCGCTCGAGCTCCTCGAGCGAGCCGTAGACGTCCTGACGCGGGTACGCCGGGTCGTCCGAGACCCACACCGGGATCGGCGTGCCGAAGTAGCGGTTGCGGGAGACCGACCAGTCGATCGCGTTGCCGACCCACTTGCCGAACTGGCCGTCCTTGACGTTGTCCGGCACCCAGTTGATGTCCTGGTTGAGCTCGCCCATGCGGTCACGGAACTCCGTGACGCGGACGAACCACGACGAGACCGCCTTGTAGATGAGCGGCTTGCGGCAGCGCCAGCAGTGCGGGTAGCTGTGCTCGTAGGACGCCTGCCGGAGCAGTCGGCCCGACTCGCGCACGGCCTTGGTGAGCGGCTTGTTGGCGTCCGACCAGAGCATGCCGGCGACCTCGCCGAACTGCGCGGTGAAGACGCCCCCCTCGTCGAGGGAGAGCACGACCGGGATGCCGGCGGCTGCGCAGACCTCCTGGTCGTCGGCGCCGTACGCCGGGGCCTGGTGCACGATGCCCGTGCCCTCGCCCGTCTCGACGTACTCGGCGACGAGGATGCGCCAGGCGCGCTCGTAGCCCTCCTGGTCCGCCAGGAAGTCGAACAGGCGGTGGTACTCGACGCCGTCGAGCTCGGCGCCGGCGACCGTGCGGAGCACGGCGGCGAGCGCGTCGTCGGCCGACTCGTAGCCGAGGTCCTTCGCGTGGGCCGCCACGGTGTCCGAAGCCAGGAGGTAGCGAGCCGAGCCGGCGTCGCCACCGTCAGCCGCGCCTCCAGGGCCGGCCGGGACGACCGCGTAGGCGATCGCCGGTCCGACGGCGAGCGCCGCGTTCGTCGGCAGCGTCCAGGGGGTCGTCGTCCACGCGAGCGCACGGACGCCCTCGAGCCCGAGCTCGGCGGCGCGGGCACCCCGCAGCGGGAAGGCCACGGTCACCGACTGGTCCTGGCGCATCTTGTAGACGTCGTCGTCCATGCGGAGCTCGTGGTTCGACAGCGGCGTCTGGTCGTTCCAGCAGTACGGCAGGACCCGGAAGCCCTCGTACGCCAGGCCCTTGTCCCAGAGCTGCTTCCACGCCCACAGGACGCTCTCCATGAAGGTGACGTCGAGGGTCTTGTAGTCGTCCTCGAAGTCGACCCAGCGCGCCTGGCGGGTGACGTACGCCTGCCACTCGTCGGTGTACTGCAGCACGGACGCCTTCGCAGCAGCGTTGAACACGTCGACACCCATGTCGTCGATCTGGTGCTTCTCGGTGATGCCGAGCTGGCGCATCGCCTCGAGCTCGGCGGGCAGACCGTGGGTGTCCCAGCCGAAGCGGCGGTGCACCTGCTTGCCGCGCATGGTCTGGTACCGCGGGAAGACGTCCTTCGCGTACCCGGTCAGCAGGTGCCCGTAGTGCGGCAGGCCGTTGGCGAAGGGCGGGCCGTCGTAGAACGTCCACTCCGGGCAGCCCTCGCGCTGGTCGATGGACGCCTGGAAGGTGTCGTCGCCCTTCCAGAAGGCGAGGATGCCCCGCTCGACGGCGGGGAACGACGGCGACGGGGAGACGCCGGCAGCGGTGTCGTCGGCGTCGGGACGGTTCAGGGGGTAGCGCACCGGGGCTCCTCGTGGGTTCGGTCATCTCCACGAGGACGGAGCGTGCTCCGCGGTACCACCTCGCTTGCCGTCGGCGCTGGTGCTGCCGACGACCGCTCGTTGCCGGAGAGGGTGCGGTCCGGTCCGCCCGGTTCTACTGACGGCGGTGGTGCTGCCGCGTTCTTCCGGAGGCTCACCGGTGATGGCCGGATCGACGCCTGATGGGACGAGTCTACAAGAGTCGGAGCATGCTGGAGCGATGCCCTCGTCCGACAAGCAGGACCGTCCCGAGTCCCTGCTCACCGTCGTCATCGCGTTCGCGGCGAACCTCCTCGTCGCCGTCGCGAAGTCGATCGCCGCCCTCCTGTCCGGTTCCGCCTCGATGGTCGCCGAGGCCGCCCACTCGTGGGCCGACACCGGGAACGAGATCTTCCTGCTCGTCGCCGAACGGCGCGGTGCCCGGAAGCGCGACGCGAAGCACCCGCTCGGGTACGGGCGGGAGACGTACATCTGGTCGATGTTCGCCGCCTTCGGGCTGTTCACCGCGGGTGCCATCGTGTCGATCACCCACGGCATCTCGGAACTCGGCGAGACCGGACCTGCCGAGGACGTCGTGCTCAACTACGTCGTCCTCGGGCTGTCGTTCTGCCTCGAGGGGACGAGCTTCCTGCAGGCCTACCGCCAGGCCCACGGTGCCGCGTCGAAGCGGCGCGTCCCGGTGCTGCGACACGTCCTGCAGTCGTCGAACCCCACGCTCCGCGCCGTCTTCGCCGAGGACGCCGCCGCGCTGGTCGGCCTCGTCATCGCGTTCCTCGGCGTGCTCCTGCACCAGCTGACCGGGCTCGCGGTCTTCGACGCGATCGGGTCGATCGCCGTCGGACTGCTGCTCGGCGTCGTCGCGATCGTGCTCATCGACCGCAACCGTCGGTTCCTGCTCGGCGAGAGCACCTCGCCGGAGCTCGAGAACGCCGTGCTCGTCGAACTGCTCGCCCGCGAGCAGATCGAGCGCGTGACGTACCTGCACCTGGAGTTCGTCGGACCGTCGCGGGTGTACCTCGTCGCCGCGGTGGACCTGGTCGGCAACGAGGACGAGGAGCACGTGGCGGTGCGGCTGCGCAACGTCGAGGCGTCGCTCGAGGACAGCCAGTACATCGAGGAGGCCGTCCTCACCCTGAGCTACCCGCAGGACCGGTCGCTCACGCCGACCGACCGCGAGGTGCCCGAGGTGGTGCGGGACGGCACGGTCGAGGACGTCGCCGCGGGCGGGGCCGGCACGCTCCGGGTGGACCAGCGACAGGACGCGTCAGCGACCGAGTGACACGGTCTCCCCGCGCACCACGATCTCGCCCCCACCGCGTGGGACCCACACCTGCAGGTCGTCGACGCGGAAGAAGACCAGCCGCGACCGCTCTGCGGCGAGGAACGAGCGCACCTGGGCGGGGACCGGGAAGCGCGCGTCCTGCCCCTGCACGATCGCTCCGTACTGCCCGTCGACGGGGACGTCGATCCCGCGGTCGGCGAAGTAGGGCCGCCAGCCGGGCGCCCCGTACGAGGTGAACAGGATGCGGCCGCCGTCGACGCCGTGCGCGCGGAGCTCCTGGTCGAGCAGGCCGAGCCCCGAGGGCCGGACCCGTGCGACCGCCGCGGTGACCTGGACCGCCGGGACGACCGCTCCGCCCACGCCCAGCACGACGAGCGCGGCGGCTGCGACCCGCATCGTCACCGCCGCCCGGGACCGTGCGGGCAGGGCACGCCGACCGGACGCCGCCCGCCGAGCCGGTGCCACGGGCGCGTCGGACGCCCCGGCCCGGTCGATCCACGGGCGACGACCGGCGAGCGCGACCTGTGCCAGCCGCACGTAGCCGACGACGGCGAGCGCGATCACCACCGGCATCCAGGCGTCGTAGTAGTGCCCCAGCGCGACCACGGACGAGGCGAAGAACACCATGACGGGGACGGTCGCGGCGAGCAGGTAGCCCACGAGACGCCCCGGCCGGACGGCGAGCGCGGCGAGCACCCCGACCACGAGCACGACGACCATCAGCGGGGTCACGCCACGCGCCATGTACCAGTACTGCGCCCACCACGGGGCGAACCGGTAGGTGTGCCCGGCGATCTCGACCAGGTGGCCGTTCACGTCGTGCGCGCTCTGGAACTCGAGCATGTACCGGATCGCACGGACCATGCCGACCGGGGCGTAGAGCGCCACGAACGTGACGACGAAGGCCGCGGCGGCGATCGCGCCGCCGACGAGCAGGTCCCACCACCGCCGGAACAGGACCGGCAGGACGATGAGCGCGACGACGAAGAGCGCAGCCGTCACCTTCGACGTGACGGCGAGCGCGAGGGCCGCCCCCGCTGCGCCCGCCCACACCCAGCGCCAGCGACTGCTGGTCGTCATCCAGGCCCACCCGGCGGCGAGCGCCACGACGACGAAGAACACCATGACGGGTTCGAGGAGCGCGATCCGGTCGATCCGCACCGGGGTGCCGGAACCCGGGTCGAACGGATCGGGTCCGCTCGCGCGCGGGGTCAGCCACCAGAGTGCGGCGGCGGCCAGACCACCCCAGTGCCCGAGTGGCCCACGCAGCCACGCGAACAGCACGAGACCCGTGCCGAAGACCGCGGCCGCCGCGACCAGCCGCGGACCGAGGACCCCCTGCCCGACGACGAGCTGCGCCAGACCGTAGAGGTACTTCGCCGTCGGCGGGTGCTCGAGGTTGAAGGTGACGATCCCGTGCACGTACTGCCAGCCGGCCTGCGTGTAGATGAGCTCGTCACCGTCGAGGACCTGTCGCCCGATGTGCCAGGTGCAGACGAACAGCCCCAACGCGGCGACGACGACGAAGACGGGCCACCGTCCCGGTCTCTCCCACGCCAGCATGCCGACGATCCTCTCACGCCCGTCACGCGGCAGCGGGCGCAGGCGGGTCGCGCCACCGTCCGCCGCGTCGGTCGTCCGTCGCGCGTCAGCGGGCGTCGAGGCCGGCGACCACCGGGGCGAGGGCCGCGCCGACGTACTCGACGAGGGGCCGACGCCCGACACCGTCCTGCACCCACACACCGAAGGCTGCGGCAGCGGCGCCGAGCATCGCGCCGGCGACGGTCTGCGGCCACAGTGACGCCGCACGCTCCCCCGTCCGCGCGGCCACGAAGCCCGCGACCGCCGCGTGTTGCGCGGTCACCCGCGCGGCGACGCTCGCCACGAGTTCGGGCCCGATGCCCATCACCTCGGCCTGCGCGATCGCCCAGGGCACCCGCTCGGGGTCGTGCCCGCGGGCGGCGGCGAGCAGCGCGGCCTCGACCGCGCGCACCGCGGAGGGTTCGGTCGAGGCGGCGAGGTGACCGGGCAGCGACGCGACGGCGGCGTCGAGTTCGAGCCACATGACGTCGGACTTCGCGGTGAAGTAGTTGAAGAACGTGGCCCGGCTCACCCCGGCACGAGCGGCGATCTGGTCGACCGTCGTCCGGGCGTAGCCCTGCTCGAGGAACAGCTCCGCGGCCGCGTCCGCCAGGACCTCCGCGCTCGACCGTCGGGGCCTGCCGCCGCGGCGGATCGGTTCGTCCATGCCGTCCAGTAAACCGCTAGACTCGGTCCGCCATGATCTTGGACCGAGTACAGAAAACCCGCCGCCGCGCCCGCACGGCCGCTGCCGTCGCCGGAGCCGCCGCGACCCTCCTCGCCCTCACCGCCTGCACCGGCGGCCAGGCGAGCACGAGCAGCACGCCCGTCGCCGGCGGCACGCTCACCTACGCCTCCGGCGACGCCGAGCCCACCTGCCTCGACCCGCACGTCGGCGGCAACTACCCCCAGGCGCTGCTCTCGAGCCAGTACATCGAGGAGCTCACCGCCCTCGACGACGGCAAGCCGGTCCCCGCGCTCGCCGAGTCGTGGACGACGAGCGACGACGGCACGACGATGACCTTCACGCTCCGCGACGACGTCACGTTCAGCGACGGCACCCCGTTCGACGCCGCCGCGGTCGTCGCGAACATCGAGCACGTGCAGGACCCGGCGACGGCGTCCAGCACGGGCTACCTCGCGCTGCAGTCGATCGCGAAGGCCACGGCGACCGACGACCACACCGTCACGCTGACGCTGAGCCGTCCGGACAGCGCCCTGCTCGAGTCGTTCTCGCAGCCCTGGGTCGGCATGGAGTCCCCGAAGGCCCTGCAGCGCTCGCAGGAGCAGAACTGCGAGTCCCCCGTCGGCACCGGCCCCTTCACGATCACCGGCTGGGAGCACGGCGACCGCGTCACGCTGGCGAAGAACGACCGGTACACGCCGCTCGACGGCACGACGAAGCCGCGCCTGTCCGGCATCTCGTGGCGCTTCCTGCCCGACTCGACCTCGCGCTACGCGGCGCTGCAGTCCGGTCAGGTCGACGTCATCGACAACGCCCAGCCCGACCAGCTGAAGGCCGCCTCGTCGAAGGGCACCATCCGTGACCTCGACGCCCCGCGCCCCGGTGCGTCGAACCGTCTCGAGCTGAACTCCGGGCACGGCGTCTTCCGCGACGAGTCCGTCCGCAAGGCCTTCATCGCCGGTGCGCAGATCGACCCGGGCATCGAGTCGCTGTTCCTCGGTACCGCGAAGCGCTCGTACTCGGTGCTCTCGAGCGTGGAGCCGTACGCGTACTCCGACAGGAGCCTGTTCCGGTACTCCCCGACGAAGGCGGAGGAGTTGCTCGACGCCGCCGGTTGGAAGAAGGGCAGCGATGGTGTCCGGGTGAAGGACGGCCAGCGGCTCACGGTCACCTTCCCCGTCTCGACGAACCAGTCGGTCCCCGCCGAACGCTCGCTGTTCCAGCAGGTCCAGGCGTCCGAGAAGGCCGTCGGCTTCGACGTGCAGATCAAGGAGCTCGACCTGTCGAGCTGGTACGCGGCCCTCGCGGCGAACCAGTACGACGTCGTCAGCGCCCCGTACACGAAGGTCGGCGCGGACGTCCTGCGCATCCTCTACGACAGCGCGAGCATCGAGCCGGCACCGTCCGGGTACTTCGCGAACCTCGCACAGCTGGACGACCCCGCGCTGGACGCCCTGCTCCAGCAGGCCGCACGCACCTCGGACTCCTCGGAGCGCGGCAAGCTCTACCAGCAGGCCCAGGAGACGATCCTCGCGAGCGGGACGGTCCTGCCGCTGTACGACCAGCAGAACCACTTCCTGATCCGGTCCTCCGTCCACGACGTGCACACCACCGCGGTGTCCACGCCCTGGTTCGGGGTCGCCTGGATCGACCGCTGACCCAGCACGACCCGGACGGGAGGCACGGCGTGCGTCGCGAGCACCGGCACGCGTCCGCCGCGTGGCGCGGCTGGACCCTGTGGGGACTCCGCCGCGTCGTCGGCGGGATCGGCGTGCTCTGGGCCGTCGCGACCATCGTGTTCGTCGCGATCCGGCTCATCCCCGGCGACCCGGCCCTCGCGATCCTCGGCGGGCCGGGCTCGCAGGCCTCCGCCGAGGCCGTCGCGCAGGTGCGGCACGAGTACGGCCTCGACCGTCCGGTGCTCGTGCAGTACGCGGTGTTCCTCGGCCGGCTCGCCACCGGGCACCTCGGCGACTCCTACGCCTTCCGCACCCCCGTCGCGACGCTCCTCGGCCAGCAGCTGCCGGTCACGCTGACGCTCGCGGTCCTCGGGCTCGTCGTGGCCTGGGTCCTCGCCGTCCTCGCGGCGTGGTGGTCGACGCAGCGCGGTCGGGTCGCCGCGGCCCTCACCGGCGCGCTCACCGTCACCGCGAGCGTCACCCCGCACTTCTGGCTGGGCAGCGTCCTCATCGTGGTGTTCGCGAGCGCCCTCGGCTGGGTGCCCGCGGTCAGCGACGGCACCCCGCGGGGTTGGGTCCTCCCGGTGCTGACGGTCGCCGTCCCGGTCGCCGGGTACCTCGCCGAGACCGTGCGCGACGGCGTCGTCGACGCGCAGCGATCGGCCTTCGCCCTCGCCGCCCGCAGTCGTGGCGAGACCCGCGCCGGCCTGTTCGGTCGCCACCTGCTCCGGCACGCGGCGCTGCCGGGGATCGCCCTGTCCGCCTGGGCCTTCGGATCGCTGGTGTCGGGGGCCGTGGTCGTCGAGTCGGTGTTCGCGCTGCCGGGCATCGGGCGGGCGCTCGTGACCGCGGTGACGCAGCGGGACATGCCCCTCGTCGCAGGGATCGCCCTCGTCTCCGCGGCGGCCTACGTCGTGGTGCTCGCGGTGGCCGACCTGGTCGAGCGGGTGGTCGACCCGCGCACCGCGGGCCGGTCCGCGCGAGGTGGGCGAGTCGGCGCCGCGCGCCCCGACCGGCACGTGGCGGGCGCGCGGTGAGCGGCATCGCCCCGCCGCGCCTCCAGGCCGGTGCGTCCGGTGCGACGGCGGACGGGCGGTCCGAGCGGTTCCGTGGGGGGACGCTCGGGCCGGCCGGTCTCGTCGCTGCCGGAGTGGTGGTGCTCGCGGTGCTGGCCGCGGTCTGGCCGGCGCTGCTCGGCGGTGGCGACCCGCTGGCCGTGCACCCGGACCGCGCGCTGCAGGCGCCGGGCTGGGGTGCGCCGTTCGGCACCGACGAGTCCGGGCGGGACGTCCTCGCCAGGGTCGTCGCGGGCACCAAGGCGTCACTCGTCGTCGGGGTCGTCGCGACGCTCGTCGGCGGCCTCGCGGGCATCGTGCTCGGCGTGGTCGCGGGCCTCGGCGGACGGGTCGTCGACGCCGTCGTCGGACGGGTGACCGAGGTCGCGTTCGCCCTCCCGCTGCTGCTCGTCGCGCTCGTCGTGATCGCGGTGACGGGGCCGGGGCCGGTGCCCGCCACGCTCGCGGTCGGCGCCGCGACCGCCCCCGGCTACGCCCGCATCGTGCGCGGGCTCGTGCGGAGTGCCCAGCGGTCGCAGGTCGTCGAGACCGCTGTCCTGCTCGGCCGCTCCCCCGCGCGGATCGTGGTCCGGCACGTGCTGCCCGCGGCGCTCTGGCCCGTCGTGGCCGTCGCGACGCTCGGTGTGGGACAGGCGATCGTCTGGGCGTCGGCGCTGAGCTACCTGGGCGTCGGGACCCCGCCGCCGGCACCGGAGTGGGGTGCCATGCTCGCCGACGGCCGCACCTACCTGCAGACCGCGCCGTGGATGAGCACCTTCCCCGGCCTCGCGATCGTGGTCCTCGCCACCGCCGTCACCGTGCTCGGCCGCGCGATCCGCCGGACGGGAGCGGTGCGGTGAACGTGCTCGACCTCGCCGGCCTGTCGGTGACGATCGGCGGCGTGCCCGTCGTGCACGACGTCGCCCTGCACGTCGCGGCTGGTGAGTGCGTCGCCCTCGTCGGCTCCTCCGGCTCCGGCAAGACCGTCACCGCGCGCGCCGCGCTCGGCCTCTCCGCGCCCGGCGCGACCGTGGGTGTCGACCGGCTCGAGGTGGCCGGCACCGACGTCGCGAGCGCCTCCGAACGCCGCTGGCGCAGCCTCCGCGGGTCGCGGATCGGCTACGTCGGCCAGGAGGCGCTGGGCGCGTTGGACCCGTTGCGTCCCGTCGGGCGTGAGGTCGCCGACGCCCTCCGGCTCCACACCGACCTGTCCGCTGCGGACCGCGTACGCGCCGTGCGCGACGCGCTCGCCGGGGTGGGGCTCGACCCGGACCTCGCGACCGACCGCCGGCTCGCGGGCACCCTGTCGGGTGGGATGCGGCAGCGCGCGCTCATCGCCGCGGCGACCGTCGGATCGCCGTCGTTGGTCGTCGCCGACGAACCGACGACGGCGCTCGACGCGGGCGTCGCCGTCACGGTGATGGAGCAGCTCCAGGCGGCGCAGGAGCGTGGCGCGGGACTGCTCGTGATCACGCACGACCTCGGGCTCGTGGCGGGGTGGGCGGACCGGGTGGTGGTGCTCGACGCGGGGCGGGTCGTCGAGGAGGGGCCGGTGGCCCGAGTGTTCGCGGCGCCGTCGCACCGGGTGACGCGGGCGTTGGTGCGCGCGGCGGGTGGGGGCGCGGGACGTCAGGACGGTGCCGTCGGCGTGGGGACCGGGGGCGACACGGGTGACAGCGCGGGTGCCGCGGGCGACGGCGCCGGTGCCGGTGCCGCAGGTGCCGTCGGTGCCGTCGGAGGTCCCGCGGGTGCCGCGGGTGCCGCGGGCGCCGCGGGTGCCGCGGGCGCCGCGGGTGCCGCGGGCGCCGCGGGTGCCGCGGGCGCCGCGGGTGCCGCGGGCGCCGCGGGTGCCGCGGGTGCCGCGGGTGCCGCGGGTGCCGCGGGTGCCGCGGGCGGCGGTCCGTCCGGCCACGGCACGGCACCCGTCCTCGTGGCGGACGACGTCGGGCGGTCGTTCGACGGTGTGCCCGCGCTGCGCGACGTGTCGTTCACGCTCCACCGGGGCGAGGTGCTCGGTGTGATCGGCGCCTCCGGCTCGGGCAAGACCACGCTCGCCCGCGTCCTGCTCGGCCTCGAGGCCCCCGACACCGGCACGGTCGCCCTCGACTGCGCGCCCTGGGCACCGCTGCCCGAGCGCGACCGCCGCGCCCGCCGGCACCGCATCGCCGCCGTCGTGCAGGACCCCGGCGCCACCTTCGACGAGCGCTGGAGCGTCGACCGGGTGCTCGCGGACGCGTTCTCCGGCGGCGCCGAGCGGTCGGGCCGCGGCGCCCTCGGCCCTCGGATCGACGCGTCCCTGCAGCAGGTGGGCCTCGACCCAGCCCTCCGGCGCCGCTCCCCCCGCACGCTCTCGGGCGGCCAACGGCAGCGCCTCGCGATCGCCCGCGCGCTCGCGACGTCGCCCGAGGTGATCGTGCTCGACGAGCCGGTCACGGCCCTCGACGCGACCGTGCAGGACGCGGTGCTCGCGCTGCTCGAACGACTGCGGGACACCACGGGCGTCGCGATGGTCTTCGTGTCGCACGACCTCCGCGCGGTCCGGCGGATGGCCGACGACGTGCTCGTCGTGCACGAGGGGCGCGTCGTGGAGCACGGCCCCGCAGCCGAGGTCTTCGCCCGGCCCTCGCACCAGGTGACCGCGCGACTGCTCGACGCCGCCGGGCGGCTCGCCGCGGGTCCGGGCGCCGACGCCGGCGCTGCCTGACCTGACCCGACGGGGTCGCGAGAGCCGTCCCCTGCCCCGTCCGGTCTCCCCTGCCGCGATGGGTCCTACCCTGCCGGGACCTGCACGCGAGAGCGACAGATCGCGCCCGATGTCCGGGCGCGATCTGTCGCTCTCGTGGGGGTGTCGGAGGGACCCCGGTGGCTACGAGCCCGCGGAGGCCTTGTCCTGGCCGCCGACCGGGGCGTCACCCGAGATGATCGGGATCTCGCTCGTCGAGAAGTCCTTCGCCCAGTCGGACTGCGCGAGCTCCGACGTCGGGTCGTTGTAGTCCTCGATCACGCCGGCGACCTCGTCCTCGTGCGCGACGGTCGGGCCCGAGCCCATGAGCGGCGTCGCGGCCGTCTCCTTGGTGAAGTACACGGCGACGAGGCCGATCACGGCAGCCGCCATCAGGTAGAAGGCGGGGATGTCCTCGGCCCACGACAGCCCGGCGTCCTTCGCCCCGGCGATGAGGGCCTGGGTGGCGAGGGGCGTGGTGCCGCCGAACAGCGAGACGGAGACGTTGAACGCGATCGCGAGGGCGCCGTACCGGATGATCGTCGGGAACAGGGCCGGCAGCGTCGAGGGCATCGTCGAGGTGAAGGTCACGAGCACGAGGCCGAGCACGAGCAGGCCGATGAAGACCCCCGGGCCGGTACCGGTCTGCACGAGCTTGAGCGCCGGCCAGGACAGCACGATGAAACCGATGCAGCCCGCGGCGAGGACCGGACGCCGGCCGAACCGGTCGGACAGCCGCCCGCCGAACGTGATGACGACCATCATCAGGATCATCACGATGACGATGAGGATCAGGCCGAACGTGGCGTTCTGCCCGAGGTTCGTCTCGAGGTAGGTCGGCATGTACGACAGCAGCATGTAGTCGGTCACGTTGAAGACGAGGACCAGGCCGATGCAGATGAGCAGCGAGCGCCAGTTCTCGGCGAAGAGCCGGAGGAACGGCGTCTTCTGCGACTCGCGCTCGGCGGCCTGCTCCTGCTGCTTCTGGAACGCCGGGGTCTCCTCCAGCTTGAGGCGCAGGTAGAGACCGATGAGGCCGAGCGGGCCCGCGATCATGAACGGGATGCGCCAGCCCCAGCTGAGCAGGGCGTCCTCGGGCATCGCGTACTGCAGGACCGTGACGATCGAGGCGCCGAGGACGTAGCCGGCGAGCGTGCCGAACTCGAGCCAGGAGCCCATGAACCCGCGGCGCTTGTCCGGCGAGTACTCGGCGATGAAGGTCGCGGCGCCGCCGTACTCACCACCGGTCGAGAAGCCCTGCACGAACCGGGCGACGAGCAGCAGCACGGGCGCCCAGAAGCCGATCGTGTCGTACGACGGGATGAGGCCGATCATCAGCGTGCCGGCGGCCATCAGGATCATCGTCAGCGCGAGGACCTTCTGGCGGCCGATCTTGTCGCCGATCGGACCGAACACCGCGCCGCCGATCGGCCGCACGATGAAGGCCGCGGCGAAGAAGCCGAAGGTCGCGACGAGGTTCGACGTCGGGTCACCCGCGGGGAGGAACACCTTCGAGATGGTGACCGTCAGGTACGCGAAGATGCCGAAGTCGAACCACTCCATCGCGTTGCCGAGCGCGGCGGCGGCGACGGCACGCTTGAGCAGCGACTCCTCGACGACGGTGACGTCGTCCTCGGTCAGCTTGCGACGCGCGCGCTTCGCGGCGGCCTTCGTGCGCAGCGGCCGGTTGCCGTGCTCCTGGGCTTCGTTCGGTGCCAACTTCGTTCCTCCGGTAGTGCTGAGTCTTGCCTTCGGGCATCCGGCGGAGAGCGACTGTGCAGTCCTCGCGAACACCGCGCTCGCCGGACAAACTCCGACAGCCTAGCAGATGGAGCGCTCCCACGCGGCGGCCCGCTACGATGTGGTCACTGCGCACCCCTCGCGCGACACTCAGGCACCTCACCACCGACTCGGTGCCGCACACATCGATCGAAAGGCCCCGCCATGACGAAGCCCATGCCCGACAAGCCCACGGTGGACGGCCTCGAAGACGTCTGGGGTCCGGTCTGGGAGCAGGACGGCACCTACCGCTTCGACCGCGACAGCGCCACGAAGGACGCGGTCTACTCGATCGACACCCCGCCGCCGACGGCCTCCGGTTCGCTGCACATCGGCCACGTGTTCTCGTACACGCACACCGACCTCAAGGCCCGGTACGAGCGCATGCGCGGCAAGCACGTCTTCTACCCGATGGGCTGGGACGACAACGGCCTGCCGACCGAGCGTCGCGTGCAGAACTACTACGGCGTCCGCTGCGACCCGCAGCTCCCCTACGACGCGACCTTCGTGCCGCCGTTCGAGGGCGGCGACAACAAGTCGAGCAAGGCCGCCGACCAGATCCCGGTGTCCCGCCGCAACTTCATCGAGCTGTGCGAGCGCCTCACCGTGCAGGACGAGCAGCAGTTCGAGCACCTCTTCCGCACGCTCGGCCTGTCCGTCGACTGGACCCAGTCGTACCGGACCATCGACGACACCTCGCGGGCGATCGCGCAGCGCGCCTTCCTCCGCAACCTCGAGCGCGGCGAGGCCTACCAGGCCGACGCCCCGACGCTGTGGGACGTGACCTTCCGCACGGCCGTCGCGCAGGCCGAGCTCGAGGACAAGGAGATGCCGGGCGCCTACCACGGCATCGCCTTCCACAAGACCGACGGCAGCGGCGACGTCGTCATCCAGACCACCCGTCCGGAGCTGCTCGCCGCGTGCGTCGCCCTCGTCGCGCACCCGGACGACGAGCGCTTCCAGGACCTCTTCGGCACCACGGTGCGCTCCCCCCTGTTCGACGTCGAGGTCCCCGTGCTCGCGCACCACCTCGCGCAGCAGGACAAGGGCGCCGGCATCGCCATGGTCTGCACCTTCGGCGACACCACCGACGTCGTCTGGTGGCGCGAGCTGCAGCTGCCGAACCGCGCGATCATCGGCTTCGACGGCCGCGTGCGCTCCGACGAGCCGACGTGGATCGAGTCCGAGCAGGGCAAGGCCCTCTACGCCGAGATGGCCGGCAAGACGGTGTTCTCCGCCAAGAAGGTCGTCGTGGACGCGCTCACCGAGTCCGGCGAACTGGTCGGCGACGTGAAGACGATCAACCACCCGGTGAAGTTCTTCGAGAAGGGCGACAAGCCGCTCGAGATCGTCTCCACCCGCCAGTGGTACATCGTCAACGGCGCCCGCGACGAGCAGCTCAAGGCCACGCTCCGCCAGCGCGGCGAGGAGATCGCGTTCCACCCGGACTTCATGCGCGTCCGGTACGACAACTGGGTCGGTGGCCTGTCCGGCGACTGGCTCATCTCGCGCCAGCGCTTCTTCGGCGTGCCGCTGCCGGTCTGGTACCCCCTCGACGCCGACGGCAACCCGGTGTACGACCAGCCGATCGTCCCGACCGAGGACCAGCTGCCCGTCGACCCCGCGTCCGAGCCGGCCCCCGGCTACGAGGAGTCCCAGCGCGGCGTCGCCGGCGGCTTCCAGGGCGAGCTCGACGTGATGGACACCTGGGCGACCTCGTCCCTGACCCCGCAGCTCGCGGGCAAGTGGGAGACCGACCCGGCGCTGTACGACCTGGTGTACCCGTACGACGTCCGCCCGCAGGCGCAGGACATCATCCGGACCTGGCTCTTCACCACGGTGCTGCGCAGCCAGCTCGAGGCCGACACGGTGCCGTGGAAGCACGCGTCGATCTCCGGCTTCATCGTCGACCCCGACCGCAAGAAGATGTCGAAGTCGAAGGGCAACGTCGTCACGCCGCTGTCGATCCTCGAGCAGCACGGCGCCGACGCGGTCCGGTACTGGGCGGCCTCGTCGAAGCTCGGCACGGACGCGGCGTTCGACCCGCAGAACCCGAAGCAGATCAAGGTCGGTCGCCGTCTCGCGATCAAGGTGCTCAACGCCGCGAAGTTCGTCTACGGCTTCGAGCTGCCGACCGGTGCGACGAGCGTCACCGAGCCGCTCGACGTCGACATGCTCGCCGAGCTCGGCGCCGTGATCGACCAGGCCACCACCGCCTTCGACGGCTTCGACCACGCCCGCGCGCTCGAGGTGACCGAGCGGTTCTTCTGGACCTTCTGCGACGACTACCTCGAGCTCGTCAAGGAGCGCGCCTACGGCACCGCGGCGGACGCGACGCACGAGACCCAGGCGAGTGCGGTCCTGGCGCTGCGCGCCGCGATCGACGCCCTGCTCCGCCTGCTGGCACCGTTCCTCCCGTTCGCGACGGAGGAGGTGTGGGCCTGGACCCACGAGACCAGCGTGCACCGCGCCTCCTGGCCGACGACGGCCGAGCTGCCCACCCAGGCCGAGCCCTCCGGACTGCTCGGCGTGGTCGGTCAGGCGCTCATCGGTGTCCGCGGTGCGAAGACCGCGGCGAAGGCGTCCCAGAAGACGCCCGTCACCCGCGCGGTCGTCGCCGCGCCCGCCGAGCAGCGTGCGCTGCTGGAGCAGGCGGCGGTCGACCTGGCGGCCGTCGGCCGCATCGAGAACCTGTCGTTCACGGACGGCGACGAGCTCGCCGTCATCGAGATCGAGCTCACCGAGCAGCAGGCGTAGCGTCGGATCGCAGGCCGGACCGTCCCGCGGTCCGGCCTGCGTCACGACACGGCCCGGCACGGACTGGAGGCACGGATGCAGTTGGGCACACGATGGAACGTCGGTGGGGAACCACCTGCGCGACTGCCCGAGGCGATGGTCGTCGCCGTGCGCGGTGTCGAGGACGAGCTCGCCGCGGCCTCCGTCGACGCGACGACCTGGCGGTGGACGCTGACGTACCTCGAGGGCAAGCCGCTCGTCGAGCTCGACGACGGCACGGCGATCCACCTCGACGACGCCGGCCACGCGCAGGTGACCGACCCGGACGACCCCGAAGAGGACTGACCGGACATGACCACGAGTCCCGTCGAACCCGCCGTCCGGGCGCACATCGTCGACGTCGCCGACCGGCTGTTCTACGCCCGCGGCATCCAGGCCGTCGGGATGGACGAGATCCGCACCGGCGCCGGGGTCTCCCTCAAGAAGCTCTACGCGGCGTTCCCGGGCAAGGAGCAGCTCATCGCGGCGGTGCTCTCGGGCCGCCACGAGCTGTGGGAGCGCGGCGTGCACGGCGCCGTCGACGCCGTCGCCGACCCGCGGGCGAAGCTGCTGGCGATGTACGACTTCCTCGAGCAGTGGTTCGGTGACGAGACCTTCCGCGGGTGCGGCTTCATCAACGCCTTCGGGGAACTCGGCGCGACCTCGCCCGCGGTCGCGACGATCGCCCGCGAGCACAAGGACTCGTTCCAACGGTTCGTCGCGTCACTGGCCGCCTCGGTGGTCGACGACGCGGACCGCGCCGAGGAGCTCGCAGCACAGCTCGCCCTGCTGGCCGAGGGGGCGCAGACGACGGCCGCCATCGCCGGGACCACCGCGCCAGCGGCGCATGCCCGCCGGGCGGCGGAGACGCTGGTCGACGCGGCGATGCGCTGACCGCGCACCGCGAGGGCACCCGTCCGTAGGGTGGGGGCATGGCAACCCCGTTCGACGACCCGAGCACCCTCCCCTACGCACTGCCGCCGTTCCGCGACGTCCGGCTGGAGCACTTCCGGCCCGCGTTCGACGCCGGCACGGCCGAACAGCGCGCCGAGGTCGAGGCGATCGCCGGCTCCGACGAGCCGCCGACGTTCGAGAACACCCTCGTGGCGCTCGAGCGCTCAGGCCAGCTGCTCGCCCGCGTCTCGTTCGTGTTCTCCACCCTGTCGTCCGCCGACTCGACGCCGGAGCTGCACGACCTCGAGGCCGAGGTCTCCCCGCTGCTCGCCGCGCACCGTGACGCGATCACGCTGGACTCCCGCCTGTACGCCCGGGTCTCGGCCGTGCGCGACGCCCTGGCCGACGCCGAGGGGCTCAGCGACGAGGACCGCCGGCTCGTCGAGCGGACGCACACGGAGATGACGCTGGCGGGCGCCGCCCTCGACGACCCGGGCAAGGAGCGTCTCACGGCGATCAACCAGGAGCTCTCGACCCTCACGACCACCTTCGAGCGGAACCTCCTCGAGGACACCAACGACCTCGCGGTGCCCGTGACCGACGAGGCCGAACTCGCCGGTCTCGACGACGGTTCGAAGTCCGCCGCCGCCGCTGCCGCAGCCGACCGCGGCCTGGACGGCTGGCTCGTCACGCTGCCGCTCTACACGGGCCACCCGTGGCTCGCCTCGCTCAGCCACCGCGGCCTGCGCGAGCGCATCATGCGCGCGTCGCTGTCCCGCGGTCGTCGTGGCAACGAGCACGACAACCGCGACGTCCTGCTCCGCATCGTCCGGCTCCGGGCCGAACGCGCCGAGCTCCTGGGCTTCCCGAACCACGCCGCCGTGGTCACCGCCGACGAGACCGCCCGGACCCCCGAGGCCGTCGAGGGGCTGCTGTCTTCGCTCGTGCCGGCGGCCGCCGCGAACGCCGAGGACGAGCGGGCCGTCCGCTCCCGCACCGTCGGGTTCGACGTCGAGTCGTGGGACTGGGCGTACGCCACCGAGGTCCTGCGCGGCGAGCAGTTCGCCGCTGACGGCTCCGCGCTCCGCCCGTACTTCGAGGCGGACCGCGTGCTCCGCGACGGGGTGTTCCACGCCGCGACCGCCCTGTACGGCCTGACCTTCACCGAGCGGCCCGACCTGCACGGGTACAACGACGAGGTCCGGGTGTTCGAGGTCCGGTCTGCGGACGACGAGCCGGTCGGCCTCTACCTGCTCGACCTCTTCACGCGGGACGGCAAGCGCGGCGGAGCCTGGATGAACCCCGTCGTCGAGCAGTCGCACCTGCTCGGCACGCTGCCCGTCGTCGTGAACAACCTCAACGTCGCCAAGCCCGCACCCGGCTCCCCGACGCTGCTCGTGCAGGACGAGGTCGAGACGCTGTTCCACGAGTTCGGACACGCGCTGCACGGGCTCATCGCGCGGACGACGTACCCGCGGTTCTCCGGCACGAACGTCGAGCGGGACTTCGTGGAGTTCCCGTCCCAGGTGAACGAGATGTGGGTGACGTGGCCCTCCGTCCTGGCGAACTACGCCAAGCACCACGAGACCGGTGCGCCGCTGCCGCCGGAACTCGTCCTCGGGCTGAGCGACTCGGCGGGCTTCAACGAGGGGTTCTCGACCACGGAGTACCTCGCGGCCGCGCTGCTCGACCAGGCGTGGCACCGGCTCTCCGCCGAGGCCGCCGCCGCGGTCACCTCGGTGGAGGACTTCGAGCAGCAAGCCCTGGCGGACGCCGGGGTGGACGTCCACGCGGTGCCGCCGCGGTACTCGTCGACGTACTTCGCCCACACCTTCTCGGGCGGGTACGACGCCGGGTACTACGGGTACATCTGGTCCGAGGTGCTCGACGCGGACACGGTGGAGTGGTTCCGCGACCACGGCGGGCTCTCCCGCGAGGCCGGGGGCCGCTTCGCGGAGAAGCTGCTCGGCGTCGGCGGCGCGAAGGACCCGCTCGAGGCGTACCGCGACTTCCGCGGGCGCGACGCCGAGGTCGGGCCGCTGCTCCGCCGCCGCGGGCTCGAGTAGGGCGCCGGCGGGCGCGCGGGCGCCGACGCGAGGAACCAGGTTCCGGACACAGCACCGCAGAACTGCACGGTGTTGTGTCCGGAACCTGGTTCCGGCGGGAGGGAAGCGCTACGCGGACTTCTCGACGCGCTTCGCCCGCGGACGCGGCACGATCGTCGGCGCGGCGTTCTCGAGCACCGACTCGCGGGTGATCACCACGCGGGCGACGTCGTCGTCGGAGGGGACGTCGAACATCACCGGCCCGAGCACCTCTTCGAGGATCGCGCGGAGCCCGCGGGCACCCGTCTGGCGCAGCACCGCGAGGTCCGCGATCGCCTCGAGCGCACCGCGGTCGAACTCGAGCTCGACGCCGTCGATCGCGAACATCCGCTGGTACTGCTTCACGAGGGCGTTCTTCGGCTCGGTCAGGATCCGCATCAGGGCTTCCTGGTCGAGCTGCGACACCGTGGTCACGACGGGCAGGCGCCCGATGAACTCGGGGATCAGCCCGAACTTGTGGAGGTCTTCCGGCAGGACGTCGGCGTACAGGTCCTGCTGGTCGAGCGGGCTGTGCAGCGGCGCCCCGAACCCGATGCCGCGCTTGCCGACGCGCGAGGACACGATGTCCTCGAGCCCGGCGAACGCCCCCGCCACGATGAACAGCACGTTCGTCGTGTCGATCTGGATGAACTCCTGGTGCGGGTGCTTCCGGCCACCCTGCGGCGGCACCGACGCGACGGTGCCCTCGAGGATCTTGAGGAGCGCCTGCTGCACACCCTCGCCGGAGACGTCGCGCGTGATCGACGGGTTCTCCGCCTTGCGCGCGATCTTGTCGACCTCGTCGATGTAGATGATGCCGGTCTCGGCGCGCTTGACGTCGTAGTCGGCGGCCTGGATGAGCTTGAGGAGGATGTTCTCGACGTCCTCGCCCACGTAGCCGGCCTCGGTCAGGGCGGTGGCGTCGGCCACGGCGAACGGCACGTTGAGGCGCTTCGCGAGGGTCTGGGCGAGGTAGGTCTTGCCGCAGCCGGTCGGGCCGATGAGCAGGATGTTCGACTTCGCGATCTCGACGTCGTCGCGGTCCTCGGCAGCGGTGATCTGCCCCTGGGCACGGATGCGCTTGTAGTGGTTGTAGACCGCCACGGCGAGGGAGCGCTTCGCCGGGTCCTGCCCGATGACGTACTCCTGCAGGAAGTCGAAGATCTCACGCGGCTTCGGGAGCTCGAACTCGCCGCCGCCGGTGTCCTCGCCGGCCTCGGCGAGACGCTCCTCGATGATCTCGTTGCACAGCTCGACGCACTCGTCACAGATGTAGACACCCGGGCCTGCGATCAGCTGTTGCACCTGCTTCTGGCTCTTGCCGCAGAAGGAGCACTTGAGCAGGTCCGCGCTCTCCCCGATGCGTGCCATGTCGGTGCCCTCCCTGGTTGACCGATGCAGTCGTCCGTCGCGCGACCGGCGGCCGTCGCGACTGTCCCGAGCCTAACCGCAACCGGCGACACCCACCGGGACGCCGGGCCGGGATCCGCGCCCGCGTTCGCCCAGGGCGTTCGACCCTGGTAACGTGTCCCCGCTGCCTCTACAAGTTGTAGAGAACCCTGGAAGGAACACCATGTCCAAGCGCCTCGCCGTCGTCGGCACCGCGACCCTCGGCGTCACCGCCGCGATCGTCCTCGCCTCCGCCACGGCGGCCAGCGCCCACGTCGAGGCGACCGCGACCTCGACCGCCGCCGACTCCTACACGACGGCCACCTTCTCGGTCCCGCACGGCTGCGACGGCTCCCCCACGACGGCGCTCCGCTTCCAGGTGCCGGAGTCGGTGATCGAGGTGACGCCCACCGTGAACCCGAACTGGACCATCACGAAGGCGACCGAGTCGTACACGAGCGCCACTGCCGCCGCCGGCGAGGAGTCCGAGGACGCCGCCCAGCGCGTCACGAGCGTCACCTACACGGCCAAGACCCCGCTCCCCGCGGACGAGCGCGACACCTTCCAGCTCTCGTTCTCGCTCCCGGACGGCAAGGCGGGCGACCGCGTCGAGTTCCCCGTCCTGCAGACCTGCGAGCGCGGCTCGGTCGAGTGGGACCAGGAGCAGGAGACCGGCAAGGCCGAGCCCGCACACCCCGCCCCCTCCATCGTGCTGACCGCAGCGGACGCCGCCGCCGGCGACGACGACGACGCGCCGGCGGCCACCACCGCCGCCGCGTCGACGGACGCCGCGCCCTCCGACCCCGACCTCGTCGGCCGTTTCCTCGGCCTCGGCGGCCTCGTCCTCGGTGCTGTCGCGCTCGTCGTCGCGGTCGCCGGCACGCGCCGTCGGAGCGCATCGAAGTGACCCGTCGCGTCGCGCGTCCGGCAGGCGCCCGGTCCTCCGTCTGGAGGCGCGTGGCCGGCACCGCCGCGGCCGTCGCGCTGGCGGGCGGTGCGGTCCTCGGGCTCGCCGCCCCCGCCAGCGCCCACAACTACCTGGTGTCCTCGACGCCCCGCGTCGGCGGGACGCTGACCGAGCTGCCCGCCTCGTTCGAGATCACCACGAACGACAAGCTGCTCGCGATCGGCGGCAGCGACTCGGGCTTCGCCTTCCGGGTGCTCGGTGCCGACGGGGAGTACTACGAGGACGGCTGCGTCGCCGTGGACGGCCCCTCGATGACCACGAAGGCCGCGATCGGCCCCTCGGGCAAGTACACGGTCGAGTGGCAGATCGTCTCGGCGGACGGGCACACCGTCTCCGACCGCTACGACTTCACATGGCAGGCCCCCGCGGGGTTCTCCCCCGCGACGGGTTCGACCACCCCGCCGACCTGCGCGACCGACCGCTCCTCCGGGTCGAGCACGACGGCTGCGACCGACGGCACCGCGTCGGGCGGTGGGGACTCCGCGGCCACCGACGCGCTCTTCGTCGGCGCCGGAGGCGTCGTCGTGGTCGGCGTCGTCGTCGCGCTCCTCCTGCTGCTGCGCCGTCGTCCCGCCCCCGCGGCCGACGACGCTGACGAGGACTGACACCGACCCGCCGGACGCGCACCGCGCCTCCAGACCGGACACGACGAAGGCCCCGCACCGATCGGTGCGGGGCCTTCGTGCGTGCGGTGCTACTTGACGAGCGCCGGCAGGTTCTTGCGGCTCGTGAGGACCTGGTCGATCAGGCCGTACTCGAGCGCCTCTTCGGCGGACATGATCTTGTCGCGCTCGATGTCGTTGTTGACCTGCTCCGGCGTGCGGTTCGAGTGCTTCGACAGGGTCTCCTCGAGCCAGGTCCGCATGCGGAGGATCTCCGCCGCCTGGATCTCGATGTCGGACGCCTGACCGCCACCCTGCTGCACGGCGGGCTGGTGGATGAGCACGCGGGCGTTCGGGAGCGCCAGACGCTTGCCGGGGGTGCCGGCAGCGAGGAGCACCGACGCGGCCGAGGCAGCCTGGCCGAGGCAGACCGTCTGGATCTGCGGACGGATGTACTGCATCGTGTCGTAGATCGCCGTCATCGCGGTGAACGAACCACCGGGCGAGTTGATGTACATGACGATGTCGCGGTCGGGGTCCATCGACTCGAGCACGAGCAGCTGGGCCATGACGTCGTCGGCCGACGCGTCGTCGACCTGGACGCCGAGGAACACGATGCGGTCCTCGAAGAGCTTCGCGTACGGGTCCTGGCGCTTGTAGCCGTAGGCCGTGCGCTCCTCGAAGCTGGGGAGGATGTAGCGATCGGACGGAGCCGGGACGTTCTGCGCGCCACCGAGCATGGGGAGGTGCATTCTCGTTTCCTTCTCTTCGGTGGTGGTCAGTTGGACTCGGGCTCGGCTGCCGCGGTCGGCGTCTCGCCGTCCCCGACGGTTCCACCGCCGCCGATGACCTCGCTCGAGGACGCACGGAGGTGGTCGACGAAGCCGTACTCGAGGGCTTCCTGCGCCGTGAACCAGTTGTCGCGGTCGTTGTCCTTGAGGATCTGCTCGATCGACTTGCCGGTCTGCTCGGCGGTGAGCTCGGCCATCCGCTGCTTCATGTCGAGGATGACCTTCGCCTGCGTCTGGATGTCGGCAGCGGTGCCGCCGAAGCCACCGGACGGCTGGTGCAGGAGCACGCGGGCGTTCGGGGTGATGTAGCGCTTGCCCGGGGTGCCCGACGAGAGCAGGAACTGCCCCATCGAGGCGGCGAGGCCGATGCCCACGGTGACGATGTCGTTCGGCACGAACTGCATCGTGTCGTAGATCGCCATGCCCGCGGTGATCGAGCCACCGGGCGAGTTGATGTAGAGGTAGATGTCCTTCTCAGGGTCCTCGGCGGCGAGCATCAGCAGCTTGGCTGCGATCTCGTTCGAGTTGTCGTCGCGGACCTCGGAGCCGAGCCACACGATCCGGTCTCTCAGAAGGCGGTCAAAAACACTGGGGTTCAGTGTTGCTTCGGCCATGGAAAAGCTCCCGTTCAGTTGTCGCTTGATGTCGAACTTATCGGGTGCAACGCACCACTTCGCGTCTGTTCGCTGTGGGCGGTTCCGGTGCCCCCACGACAGACAGGAGGCGCGGTGCCAGCTGGCACCGCGCCTCCAGCGCGCTCTTCGCATGTTGCGACGCGAAGCGTCGCGCGGAGCCAGCGCCGACCGAGCCTGCGAGGGCGGTTCGGCGCCAGCGCGGACTACTCCGCGTCCTCCGCGGGGGTCTGCGCCACGCCCGCCGTGAAGGCGGACAGGTCGACGTCGCCGCCGTTGGTGTCCTTGACGGTCACCTTGGACAGGACCGTGGCGACCGCCTTGGAGCGGGCGACCTCGCCGACCATGCCGGGGATCTGGCCGTTCTGGTCGATCACCTTGATGAACTCGGCCGGCTCCATGCCGTACTGCGCGGCGGCCTGGATGAGGTACTGGGTCAGCTCCTCCTGGGAGACCTGGATCTCCTCCTTCTCGGCGATCGCGTCGAGGAGGATCTGCGAGCGGAAGGCCTTCTCGCTGGACTCGGAGACCTCCTTGCGGTGCTCCTCGTCCTCGAGGCGGTTCTCCTGCTCGAGGTGACGGTGCACCTCGTCCTCGATGAGCTGCGCCGAGATCGGGATGTCGACGTCCTCGATGAGCTTCTCGACGAGCTTGTCGCGAGCCGCGGCGCCCTGACCGAAGGTCTTGGACTTCGCGATCTGCTCCTTGAGGTCCGCCTTGAGCTCGTCGATCGTGTCGAACTGGCTCGCGATCTGGGCGAACTCGTCGTCGGCCTCGGGGAGCTCGCGCTCCTTGACGGCGGTGACGGTGACGGCGATCTGCGCGGTCTCGCCCTCGCGGTCGCCACCGACGAGCGTCGACTCGAAGGTCGTCGACTCACCGGCGGTGAGGGACTCGAGCGCCTCGTCGATGCCCTCGAGCAGGTCGCCCGAACCGATCTCGTAGGAGACACCCGTGGCCGAGTCGACCTCGTCGTCGCCGATCGTGGCGGTGAGGTCGATCTGGGCGAAGTCACCCGTCGTCGCCGGACGGTCGACCGTCACGAGCGTGCCGAAGCGGGTGCGGAGGTTCTGCAGCTCCTCCTCGATCTCCTCGTCGGAGACCTCGACCGCGTCGACCGTCAGCTCGTACTCGTCGTACTTCGGCAGGTCGAACTCGGGGCGGACGTCGACCTCGAAGGTCAGGACGAGGTCGCCGGAGAAGTCGCTGACGTTCGGCAGCTCGGCGACGTCGGCCTCGGCACGACCGAGGATGCGCAGCTCCTGCTCCTCCACCGCCTGACGGTAGAAGGTGTCGATCGCGTCGCCGACGGCGTGGTTCAGGACCTCGCCGCGGCCGACACGCTGGTCGACGATCGCCGGCGGGACCTTGCCCTTGCGGAAGCCGGGGATGTTGATCTGCTCGGCGATGTGCTTGTAGGCGTGGTCGATGCTCGGCTTGAGATCTTCCGGCGTCACGTTCACGGTGAGCTTGACGCGGGTGTCGCTCACCTTGTCGACGGTGCTGGTTGCCAAGGGGATGACTCCTGTTGGTTGGCGTTCGTGTGGTCAGTGTTCTGGCGGACCTGGTCGGGGCGACAGGATTCGAACCTGCGACCTCCCGCTCCCAAAGCGGGCGCTCTACCAAGCTGAGCTACGCCCCGTTCGACTGGGCCAGGCGGGTGCGCCCACGCCCACAGGCGCACGCGACGCCGACGAGTCTAGCGGTCTGCCGGTGGGCCGTTCCCGGGAGGGGCGTCCCCGTGTTGCGCGGCGCGCCGGAGACCGTTCCCGCCCGGGGTGTCGTCGGGGTCCGCCGCGCGCCGGAGACCGCTCCGCCAACGGACCCCGACGACGACCTGCACGGCCGCTGCGGCGAGCGCCAGGAGGATGCCGAGGACGATCCGCCAGCTGTGCAGGAGCGCGTGCGCCGGCTGGGCCTGCGGGTCGCCGAACACCTCCGGACGCAGCGAGAACACCACGGCGGCGACGAAGACCAACGCGAACGAGAGCACCCGGGAGCGCTTGATGCGGCGCATGTCGGACGGGTCCGGGTTCGGCACGACGGTCGATGGCATGTCGGGGGGTGTACGTCCGCTACGATGATGAGGCGTCGCACCGGTGGGTGCGGCCGCGGGGATGTAGCTCAATGGTAGAGCCCCAGTCTTCCAAACTGGCCACGCGGGTTCGATTCCCGTCATCCCCTCCGTGTCTGCAGCGCTTCGCGCGGTCGTCGGTTCCTCGTCCTGGGGTCGCTGGGTGGTGGGGTGTACGCGTTCGAGCGCTCCGCGCGCTCGTCGGCTGCTCGTCCTGGGGTCGCTGGGCGGTGGGGTGTACGCGTTCGAGCGCTCCGCGCGGCGGCCGCTAGGCGGTCGTCTTCGTCAGGCCGTGCTCCGTCTTCTCCCAGTAGTGCGGCCGGGTGATGAGCTGCCAGAGGCCCTTGTACGCGGCGACGGAGTGCAGGATCCAGTACAGCGGGTTGAGCAGCGCCCACCCCATCAGGTCGAACCACCCCCGCTTGTACGGCCCCATCATCGTCAGGTAGATCATCGTGGCGTTGCCGATCAGGAAGTCGAGCACGCAGAGCCAGAGCACCGGCGCGGGGAACATCGGCGCGGTCCAGGCGGTCGGCAGCACGAGCGTCGCGATCGTCACGACGACACCGGGCAGCATCCCGAGGAAGGTCAGCGGGGTCCCGGCGATGAGCAGGGCGAACGCGGCGGCACGGCGGAGCCCGATCTCGGCGACGAGGGCCCGCGGCCGACGGGCGTGGACCAGGGCGGTCTGCATGTAGCCCTTGATCCAGCGGGACCGCTGCCGGACGAAGTTCGGGACGGAGGTGTTGGCCTCCTCCATCGTCGTCGAGTTCACGACGGCGACGCGGTAGCCGACGGCGGACGCCCGGATGCCGAGGTCGGCGTCCTCGGTGACGTTGTACGGGTCCCAGCCGCCGAGTTCGCGGAGCAGGTCGGTCCGGAAGTGGTTCGACGTCCCGCCGAGCGGGATCGGCAGCTTCCGGGCGTCGAGCCCGGCGAGCATGTAGTCGAACCAGTACGAGTACTCGAGCGTGAACATGCGGGTGAGCGCGTTCTCGTCGGCGTTGAAGTAGCTCAGGGCGGCCTGGACGCAGACGGTGTCGTCGCCGGCCCGGTCGAAGGTCAGGAACACCTTCTTCAGCTGGTCGGGGTCCGGTCGGTCCTCGGCGTCGTAGATGACGACGTACTCCCCCTGCGCGATCGCCAGGCCGACGTTGCACGCGCGCGGCTTCGTCTGGGGCGAGCCGGGCGGCACGATGACGATCCGCATCCAGTCCGGCGGGGCGGCATCGAGGACGGCCTCGCGGGTCTCGTGGTCCTCGGCCTCCACGAGCACGAGGACCTCGAGGCGGTCCTTCGGCCAGTCGAGGACCTCGAGGTTGCGGACGAGGTCGTGCACGATGTTCGCCTCGCGGAACACCGGGACGAGGACCGTGTAGGTGGGCAGCGCGTCGTCGTCGAGAGCCGCGACGTCGTCGGGCGAGACCTGTTCGACCAGGTCGAAGCGGGCGCCGACCATGGACACCCAGAACTTGAAGACGATGCCGGCGAGGAAGCCGAGGGAGAGCACGGCCGTCGCGACGGCGACCGTCGTACCGGGCGTCAGGACGAGGCAGGCCGCGGCGACGAGCAGGGCGACGGCGCCGCCGATCTGCTGCCCGCGGGACAGGACGGTGCGGGCGGACAGCGCCGGGTTGGTGCGGGCGAGACCGTGCGCGGCGAGGTCGGCGACCTCCTCCTCGAGCTCGTACGCGATGCGCTGGCGGACGTCGGCCTCGGACGCGGTCCGGAGCACGACCGGCTCGCCGAACTCCTCGGTCAGCGCGGCGCGGAGCACGTCCGGGTCGGACCGGCCGCTCGTCAGGACGAGCACGCCCTCGCGGATGCGGGCGGAGGCGACCCAGCCCTCCTCGACGTGCCGGGACACGGAGCAGCGGTGCGGCGGCCGCCAGTCGGTCTCTGCACCGCGGTGCCGGCCCGCCGAGAGCGACGGGACGGTGGCGGTGTCCGCTGCGGGACGAGGTGCGACCGCGGTCATCGGAGGACCACCGCGGCCAGGGCGTGCATCCACTCGACGACGACCTCGCGCTGGAACGCGTCGGCCCAGGCGAGCGGTACCTGCAGGACGGCGAGCACGACGACGAGCGTGCTCGTCACCCGACCCTCGACCGGCGGCAGGATCGCGATGGCGACGCCGAGCATCGTGACGAAGACGTTGCCGGCCGCCGCGACCGGGATGAGCCCGATCGCGTAGCCGCCGATGATCCCGCCGAAGAGGGCGGCGACGAGCGCGATCGCACCCGGACGGCGGACGAGCAGGGCGAGGGTCGCCCCGGCGACGAGCATCGCCACGAGGAGCACCCCGTCCGCGCTGGCGAACAGGCGCTGGAGACCGACGAGCCGTTCCTCGGACACGGTGATCGTCCCCCGGAGTGCGGCGAACGGGTCGTGGAGCACCATCGCGTCGAGCACGGCGGTGGCGAGCGCGACCGCGACGCTCGGGAACACGAGGACGAGCACGTTCGCCCGTCGGATCCCGCGCTGGTCGTGCCGCGCGAGGTCGAGCAGCGGTGCGGCGAGCGCGGCGATGCCGACGTAGACGAAGCCCATCGGGTCGAGCAGCGTGGAGAGCATGAGCGCGAGACCGGCGCGGAAGCCGGCCTGGGTGTCGCCCCACGCGAAGAACCGCACCATGTCGACGACCGCCAGGGCGAAGAGCGCGATCCCGAGGAACGCCTGTAGGTCGTTCAGGGCGACGAACGCGTACAGCGGGTTCGCGCCGAGTGCGATCGTGAATGCGACGACCTCGCGCATCCGGAGCCCTCGGCGGAGCATCGCCTGCGCGAGGAGCTGGAGCAGGATGCCGGCGACGACACCGCCGAGCACCGCAGCGCCCTGTGCGCCGAACGGCATGAACCGCAGCAGGACACCGGACAGCAGCGGGTAGAGCTGCCCGATCGCCGGGACGACGCCACCGTCGAGCGCGGCGGTCGCCCGTGCGAGCGTCGCCTGGTTGCCGGTGAGTCCGAGCAGGGGCGTCGAGGTGATCCGTGACGCGACGAGCGCGAGGGCGACGTAGGGCAGCGCGAACGCCGCACGGAGCAGCCAGCGTGCTGCCAGCGGTGTGAGCACGGGTGACGATGGGCGGGCAGCCGTCTCGGCCCCGGCGGTGGTCGGGACGGAACGGGCGAGCGTGACGGTCATGCGGCTCCTCCGGGTGAAGCGCACAGGGGTGTCCTGCATGGTCCATCCCACTCGGTGCCGGACGGCGGCACCAGCCCACGAACGGGGTACAAACCGGTCCCCCTCGTTGTGGACAGCCCGATCCCGGTGTGATCCGACACGCCCAGGACACCGCGCCGGTGCATCCCGGCGGCGCGGCCGACTTGACGCACGTTCGAACACACGTTCGAATGTCCCCGTGGGACGGCGTCGCGAGAACCGGTGGCAGCCCCCGGAGCACCCGGAGGTCGAACGCCCGCGCGCCTACTCCGTGTCGGAGGACGCCCGCGGCCCCGACGTCTGCCACGCGGTGACCCCGATCCCCGTCTGGGCCTGGATCCAGTTCCCCACCTTCCACGTCCGCGTGAAGGCCTTCGCGACGAGCTGGACGCGCGACGCCGTCCTCGTCGAGTGGGCCCAGTTCGGACAGCAGGCCGAGGCCTGGGTCTGGCGCTCGGCGGTGAAGCACCGGACCCTCCGGGTGGATGCCGAACGGCGGTCCGGACGGGGCGATCCGTTCCTGGGGAGTCCACAGAACGCACCACGTTGACTTCCCCCGACATGGCGAGGATCGTTTACGGCACACCGGTACAGCAAGTAACTCGATGATCGAGACTTTCGATCGCTTCGAGCAACGTACCGGGAGGAGGCACCATGAAGAAGAACGAGGTGCCGTCCTGGGTCGCGCATCTGCTCACCCCGCCAGAGGTCATCGCGGCCTACGTCGAACGTCGGATCAACGACCCGGCGCTGCTGACGGGCGAGCAGTCCGAGCCCACGTACGCGGACTTCCTCCGCGGCGAGTAGGCGGGTCTTCCCGGAGGCGCGGATCACCTCCCCGGTCAGGGGACGGTGTCCGCGCCTCCGTCATGACCGCCGGTCCCCGGCGGCCGCGTCCGCCGCGCGGACAGCGTGACGCCCACGCTCGCCGCGGTCACGCAGGCGAGCGCCACGACCTCCAGCGGCGCCAGCGCTTCGCGCAGCACGACGAGCCCCGCGAGTGCAGCGATCGCCGGACCGAGGCTCTGCAGCACGCCGAACACCCGCGTGACCATCCGGCGGAGCGCCGCCATCTCGAGCGCGTACGGCAGCACGCTCGACAACAGCGCGACGCCGCCGAACACGAGCAGCAGCGACGGGTCGGTCGTCACCCCGGCTGCCGCCGTGCGCAGCCCGAACGGCAGGGAGACGAGCATCGCGACGACCATCGACACGGCGAGCCCGTCGATCCCCGGGATCGCGGCGCCGACCCGGCGGTTCATCACGATGTAGCCCGCCCAGCACGCGGCGGCCGCGATCGCGGCGAGCACCCCGCCGACAGCCGTCACCGCGGTCGGCCCGACGCCGAGCAGCACGACGCCGGCGAGTGCGAGCGCCGCCCACGACACGTCCCGCCAGCGTCGGGTGTGCGCGAGCGACAGCACGAGCGGGCCGAGGAACTCGATGGTCACCGCGACGCCGATCGGGATGCTGGCGAAGGCGACGTAGATGAAGACGTTCATGCCGCCGAGCGCCAGCCCGAGCAGCACCGCCGCCGTCCACTGCGCACGGGTCCAGTGCCGCACGCGTGGACGGACGACGAGGACGAGCACGACCGCGCCGATCACGAGCCGGAGGGTGGCGGCGCCGACGGAGCCGACCTCGTCGAAGCGGGTCTTCGCGATCGCGGCACCGAGCTGCACGGACACCATCGCGGCGAGCGCGAGCAGCGGTGCGGGGACCCGGGCCACGTGTCGGCCGTCAGCCGAGGTAGGCGAGGACGGCGAGGACGCGGCGGTGGTCCTCGCCGGTGTCCTCGAGCGCGAGCTTGCCGAAGATGCTCGACACGTGCTTCTCGACGGCGCCGGTCCCGATGACCAGGGCGCGAGCGATGGCGGCGTTGGTGCGGCCCTCGGCCATCAACCCGAGGACGTCACGCTCCCGGGGCGTCAGGGCGGCGAGCGGGTCACGGCGACGGCTCATCAGCTGCGTCACGACCTCGGGGTCGAGGACGGTCCCGCCGGCGGCCACACGGCGTACGGCGTCGTCGATCTCCTCGAGCCGGGTCACACGGTCCTTGAGCAGGTACCCGATGCCCGTCGCACCCGCGGCGAGGACGTCCTCGGCGTAGGTGGCCTCGACGTACTGGGACAGCAGCAGGACGCCCGTGGACGGGGACACCCGGCGGGTCTCGACGGCGGCCCGGACCCCCTCGTCGGAGTAGGTCGGCGGCATCCGGACGTCCATCACGACGACGTCGGGCGCACGGTCCGGCAGCGTCGCGAGGAAGGAGTCCGCGTCGGCGTACTGCCCGGTCACCTCGATGCCGGCCTCGTCGAGCACTCGGGCGAGGCCCTCGCGCAGGAGCACGGCGTCGTCGACGACGACGGCCCGGATGCGTGCTGCATCCGGGCCGTCGCTCATGCCGACCAGCCTAGCGGGACCGACCGCTGCTCCCGGGCCGTGGGCGCGCGGTGCGCCCGGGCGGCTCAGTACCGGTTCGTCGGGACCCCGTTGAGCGCCCCGAGCGGGATCCGCGCGGTCGCCTCGGTGGGGCCGCCCTCGGGGCTCGACACCGTCAGTTCGCCGTCGAGGGCACGCATCCGGCCCATCAGCCCCTCGATGCCGTGGCCCGCCTGGGGACGGGCCCCGCCGCGCCCGTCGTCGGTGACGCTGACCGTCAGGTACCAGAGGCCCGACGCGTCGACCACGAGGCCGAGGTACACCCCGGCGGTGGCGGCACCGGCGTGCTTCATCGTGTTCGTGAGCAGCTCGCTCACCGTGAAGTACACGTTGCGCTGGATCTCGGTCGCGAGCTCGAGCCCCTCGGGCAGCCGGACGTCGAGGCCGACCGGGATCGGCGTGCGGGCGACGAGTGCCTCGAGCGCGGCGACGAGCCCGCGGTCGAGCAGGATCGGCGGCGCGAACCCGCGGGACAGGGCGCGCAGTTCGTCGAGGGCGTCCTGGGCGTGCTCCGAGGCCTCGCCGATGAGCTTCCGGGCCTTCTCCGGGTCCCGCTCGAGGGCGCGCTCCGCAGCCGAGAGGTCCATGCGGAGCCGGACCAGGCGCTGCTGCGGGCCGTCGTGCAGGTCGCGCTCGATCTGTCGGAGTGCCTGCCCCTCGGCCGTGACCGCACCGGCCCGCGACGCCTGGAGTCCGGCCACGCGCTGCTCGAGCTGCTCCGCCCGGAAGCCCCCGAGCAGACCGAAGTCGACCCAGTAGTGCGCGAGCACCGACCCGCGCGCCCAGAGCGGCAGGAGCACGACCGACGCGGCCATCGAGAGCAGCCCGACGGCGGCGACACCCAGGACGTAGGCCGCTTCGGTCGACCCGTAGTAGCCGACCCGGACCTCGTTGAGGAGGAAGGTCGCCCCGAGCACGAGCGGCCAGAGGAACCCGGCGAGCAGGAGCGCACCCGCGCCGACGGTGAACAGCGCGACGAGCGGGTAGACCACGGCCGCGTGCAGCAGGTAGAGCCAGTAGTGCGGGTTGGCGACCGCGGACCCGGTGCGGGTCCACCAGTTCTGCTGCCAGCGGGGTGTCCAGTCCACCGGGCGGATCGGCCGGGGGTCGGCCCAGCCGATGCGGAGCTTCTCGAACGCGCCGAGCCACCGCGCGATGAACAGCGCGACGAAGAACATGAGCAGGACGAACGGGTTGAAGAGGTCCCGGAAGCCGCCGCTGAAGATCGCCGAGGGGAACGCGACGTAGAGCGTGCAGAGCAGCACCGCCGTCAGCGCCATGTACCCGAAGTCCCGCGGGAGCCGCCGCCAGGCGTCCCGGTAGAACGCCCCGGCGGTCATCCCCGAACCGGAACCCGCCCCGGACCCGACGGCGGCGCCGCCCGGCACGTCGGGGCCACCGGACCCGTTCGTCGGCGGCGGGGTCGACGACCACGACGGCGGCGTGCTCTTCGGCTGGCTCGGCATGGTTTCGGTGGCTCCTGGCGGGACGGAGTCGTGCAGCGGGACGGTCTCGGCCTGGTCGAGGCGGGCGGTGTCGGTCATGAGACCAGCCTCGCGACCGCGCGGCCGTTCTCCCATCCTGCCGTCTCCCGGACCGGGGGTGGGGCTACCCCCACCCCGGCGGCTCAGACGAGCGCGGCGGCGACCTCCGGCGACTCCTCCGGCACCGACCACGGCCGGTGGGTCATGCCGCTGTCGCCGCGCACCGAGACGACCGCGCCGGCCTCGTCACGCGTGTAGACCATCAGCTCGTCGATCGACGCGAACCGGTTGCCGGACGCCATCCGCAGGGTGTCCTCGTCGACGACCTCGAGCCGCACCGGGGACTCGGTCGGCACCGGCTGGGTCGGGTCGATCGCGAGCAGCCGGTCCCCCACCCGGGCGACGTCGGTGATGCCCTCGAACGTCGTGAAGCGTCCGGTGTACCGAGCGGCGTCGACGTCGGCGGGGAGCACCGGGCCCGGCGCCTGCTCGTCGGCGGCCGCGTCGAGCAGGTGGACGATGCCGTACGCGAGCATCGTCGCGGGGCCGGTCGCGCTGCTCGTCAGCACGGACACGACGAGCGACGAGGCGGGGTCGAACACCGACTGGGTGATCTGCCCGGGGAACCCGCCGGAGTGCCCGCGGACGTCGCGGCCGTTGATCCGGTCGGCGATGAAGCCCGCACCGTAGCCACGCGCCGACGGGTCGCTGTCGAGCGCACTCCACGCCTTCCGCTGCGCGAGGCGCTTGGCGTGGTCCGACAGCAGGGTCCCGCGGCCGGGCACGTGCGCCGAGAAGTAGCGGACGAGGTCGGACGCCGTGCCGTGGAAGCCGGTGGCCGCGGCGAGCGCCCCCGTCGTCACGTGTGGCACGCGCTGCCGGGTCCGAGCGGTGTGCAGGCCGGTGTAGCCGACGACGAAGGCATCCTCGTGCGCCGGGTCGTACTCCGGCCCGGTGCCGGTCAGCCCGAGCGGCTCGACGACCGCCGTGCGGACGTGCTCGGCGTAGGACGTGCCGGTCACCGCCTCGATGACGAGTCCGAGCAGCCCGTAGCCGAGGTTCGTGTAGTTGAACGCCGACCCGACCGGCACCTTCGCGCCGCCCTCGACCACCATCGCGACGAGCTGCTCGGCGTCCGGGAACGGGTGCGCGAGTGCCCAGTGGTCGCCGTCGGAACCGTCGCGGACGACCCCGCCGCCCATCTCCATGAGCTCGCGGACCGTGGCGTCGGCGATCGGGGACCCGGCCTCGGCGAGCGCGGGCACGAAGGAACCGACGGTGTCGTCGAGGCGGAGCGCCCCGGCGTCCGCGAGCTGCAGCAGGGCCGTCGCGGTGACGGTCTTCGAGTGCGACGCGATCCGGAAGCGGTCCGACGTGGTGAGACGCCGCCCCGCCTCGACGTCCGCGTACCCCCACGCCTCGGAGAACAGTTCCTCGCCCTCGAACCCGACGGCGACCTGCACCCCGGGGAGCCGGAGCTGCCACACCTTGTAGCCGATCCACTCACGGACGTAGGGCAGGACGGACTCGTACGCGGCGCGCTTCTCCATGCCGACCAGCCTCGCATGTGCGACGCTCGACGCATGCGGCACACACCCCACTTCCTGATGACCGACGTCGACGAGGTGAAGCGGCTCGTCCGCTCGGCCCCGTGGGCGACGATCGTGTCGCACACCGCCGCGGGCCTCGTCGCCTCGCACTACCCCGTCCTGCTCGACGAGACGGCGAGCACCGGGGACGAGCTCGTCCTCGTCTCGCACGTCGGCCGTCCCGACGAGGTCGCGCACGAGCTCGGTCGGCACGAGGTGCTCGTCGTCTTCCAGGGGCCGCACGGCTACGTCTCCCCCGCCTGGTACCCGCCGGAGCAGTTCGTGCCGACCTGGAACCACGTGACGGCGCACTGCTGGGGCACGCCGGAGATCCTGTCCGACGATCAGAACTTCCGCGTGCTCGGGGAGCTCGTGGACCACTTCGAGCGGGTGATGCCGGAGCCGGTGTCGCTCGACGTGGACGAGGCCACCGCACGCCGGATCGCGAAGGGCACCGTGGGCATCCGGATCCGGGTCACCCGGTTCGACGCGCGCGCGAAGCTCTCGCAGAACAAGGCGCCCGAGGTCGTCGAGCGCATCGTCGCCGGCCTCCGCGGGGACGGCCCGTACGCGTCGCCGGCGCTCGCCGACGAGATGGCCAGGGCACACGGTCGGGAGGCGCGGTGAGGGACGTCCTGCTCCGCACCGTTCGGCGCGTGGGCACCTCCGGCGCCCCGTGCGACGTCCGCATCGCCGGTGGCCGGATCGAGGCGGTCGCCCCCGCCGGCACGCTCGACGCCACCGGCCCCGACACCGACGTCGTCGAGACCGGCGGCGCCTGGCTCGGCCCGGGACTCGTCGACCACCACGTCCACTTCGACCAGTGGGCACTCGTCCGTCGCCGCGTCGACGTGTCCGGCTGCGACTCGGCGGAGGCGACCGCCGACCTGCTCGCGGCCGTGGCACGGACCGACGCGCCGGAGCGGATCCTGGTCGGCCATGGCTACCGCGACGGGTTGTGGCCGCGCCCCGCACGACGCGAGCTGCTCGACCGGGCCGCCCCGCGCCTCCCGGCCGTCGTCATCGCCGGCGACCTGCACGCCGTGTGGTGCAACGCGCTCGCCCTCGACCACTTCTCCCGGGTGCTCGGCCGGCCGCTGCCGGCCGGCGAGGACGGCGTCCTGCGCGAGCAGGACGCGTTCGACGTCACCGGCGCCCTGTCGGCCGTCGCGGACGACGTGCTGGACGGCTGGGTCGCGGACGCCGTCGAGGCGGCGTCCGCCAGGGGCGTGACGCGCGTCGTCGACCTCGAGATGGTGTTCGGACTCGACCGCTGGACCCGACGGGTCCGGGCGGGGACGGACGGACTGCGGGTGTCGTCCGGGGTGTACCCCGGCGAGCTCGAGACCGTCACGGCCCGCGGGCTCCGCACCGGCGACGTGGTCGAGGGCACGCGCGGACTGGTGTCGATGGGCCCGTTCAAGGTCATCACCGACGGGTCACTCGGCACCCGCACGGCCGCGATGGCCTCGGGTGAGGGTGTCGTCGCGTACGCGTTCGACGACCTCGTGGCGATGGTGCGCCGTGCCGCCGACGCCGGACTCGTCCCCGCGGTGCACGCCATCGGCGACCGGGCGAACACCCTCGCGCTCGACCTCTTCGAGACCGTCGGGGTCCGGGGCAGCATCGAGCACGCGCAGCTCCTCGTCGACACCGACGTCGAACGGTTCGCGCGGCTCGGGGTCGCGGCGTCCGTCCAGCCCGAGCACGCCATGGACGACCGCGACATCGCCGACCTGCACTGGGCGGGCATGACCGAGCGGGCGTTCCCGTTCGCGTCGCTGCAGCGGGCCGGGGCCGAACTCCGACTGGGGTCCGACGCCCCGGTCGCACCGCTCGACCCCTGGGTGTCGATGGCCGCGGCCGTCGGACGCGACCGCGACGGCCGTGCACCGTGGCACCCCGAGGAGCGGCTGTCCGCGCTCGCCGCCTGGCGTGCCTCAACGACCGGCCGGGCCGTCGCGCCGTCCGTCGGGGACGTCGCGGACCTCGTGCTGCTGGCCGACGACCCGCTGAAGGCGTCCTCGGCGGGTCTGCGCGGCATGCGGGTCCTCGCCACGGCGGTCGCCGGACGGTTCACGCACCGGGAGGTCTGAGCGGCGCTACTTCTGGTCCTTCGGGCACCAGTACAGCTTCCGCCCGGCCATGTCGGCCATCCGGATCTCCGTGCCACACACCCGACAGGGCTCGCCCTGCCGGTGGTACACCCAGTGCCGGTCCTTCCTCGACCGCACGGCCTTCGCGTGGTCGGCCTCGGACAGGTCGTCCATCGTCAGCATCAGCCCGTCGCGGACGCCCGCGTGCAGCAGCTTCGACCAGTCCTGCCAGAGCGCCTTCGCCTGCTTGACGGTGATCTTCTTGCCGGGCTTGTACGGGTCGATGCGCTGCCGGAACAACAGCTCGGCGCGGTAGATGTTGCCGATGCCCGCGACCACCGACTGGTCCATCAGGAGCTGCCCGATCGCGACGTTGCGCTTCCGGACGTTGTCGACGAAGGTCTTCTCGGCGTCGGGGCCGTCGTCGTTGATCGGGTCCGGCCCGAGCTTGTCGAGCGCCCGCTGCACACCGGCCGGGTCCTCGACGACGCACGCGGTCGGCCCGCGGAGGTCGGCCACGGTGTCCTCGGTGAGCAGCCGCACGCGCACCTGGCCGACCGGGTCCGGCGGGAAGGACTCGATCGGGTCCTCGGCCTTCTCCTGCTCGGCCATCCGGTAGCGGGCCAGGCGCGGGGCGCCGATCGACGCCAGGGACTCCTCGCCGTCACCGTCCTCCGACAGCGCCTCGGCCGAGGAGATCACCCCCGCGAAGTCCCACGCGCCGTACAGCCCGAGGTGCACGCGCAGGAACAGGTCGTCCTCGAACTCGAGGAACAGCTGCTTCGCCACCGCACGCGCTGCGACCATGCGCTTGCCGTCGAGCTGCGCCGCACCCGCGGCGAACCGCCCCTGCGGGCTCGACACCTCGCAGACCTTGCCGACGAAGTGCCGGGAGAACTGGTTCGCGATGCGGTGGACGGAGTGACCTTCTGGCATCGGTCCTGTCTACCCGGGCTACTCGTCGATCTGCCGACCGGCGATGTGCCCCGTCGTCTCGTACTCGGCCAGCTGTGCGATGCGGCGGGCGTGACGCTCCTCACCGGAGAACGGCTCGGCGATGAAGAGGTCCACGAAGCGGATCGCCTCGTCCTCGGTGTGCTGGCGCGCGCCGATCGAGATGACGTTGGCGTCGTTGTGCTGGCGGGCGAGGAGCGCGGTCGACTCGTTCCACACGAGCGCGGCACGGATGCCCTCGACCTTGTTCGCGGCGATCTGCTCGCCGTTGCCCGAACCGCCGAAGACCACGCCGAGGGCCTGGACACCCGCACGCTGGTCCTGCACGACCGCGTGCGCCGCGTTGATGCAGAACGAGGGGTAGTCGTCGAGCGCGTCGTACTCGGTCGGACCGTGGTCCACCACCTCGTGCCCGGCCTCGGTCAGGTGCGAGGCGAGGGTCTTGGTGAACTCGAGGCCGGCGTGGTCCGTTCCGAGGTGGATGCGCATGGACCCGATCCTATTCCCGCGGCGCAGACCCCCGGACCACGACCACGACGTATCGGACGGGCTCCTCGCCGGGGTTCCGGTAGACCACGTCCGCGGGCTCCCCGAGCTCGATCCGGTCCCCCGCGCCGAGCCGGACGGCGTCCCCGCCGGACACCACTTCGAGCACCCCGTCGACCACCCAGATGCAGTGCCGGAGGAAGGCGTAGGCGCTCGCCGGGTAGGCGACCTCGCGCCCTGCGGGCAGGCGCACCTCGGTGACGTCGGCGGGGAACGCGGCGCTCGACACCGGTCGGCGGCGGTACCCGGTCTCCGGGTCGGTCCACGAGTCCGCGGTCGAACCACGCTGGACACCACGCGCCTCGTCCGGGTCGGCGGTCCGCGGGACGTCGTGCTCGAGGGACTCGTCGAGGAGCTGCGACACCGTCAGTCCGAACGCGCCGGAGAGCCGTCCGAGGATCGTCGCGGTCGGGCTCGACACCCCGCGTTCGACGCGGTTGATCATCGCGCGGGAGACGCCGGACTCCTCGGCGAGCTCGGTGAGGCTCCACCGGCGCTCGGTGCGGAGGCGCTGCAGCCGCTCCCCGAGTCGTCGCTGGTCGGCGTCGTCCTCGGTGTCGTGCGGCGCGCTCGCGTCGTCTACGATCTGAGACATGGCGACAGCATATGCGACGGACTCGGCCGGCCGGGTCACCGTGCGGGACTGCGAGCCGCGCGACCTCGACGTCGTGCACACCCTGCACGTCGACGCCGTCCTGCACTCGACCGCCATCTGGCAGGACGAGCCGCACCCCCGCTCGTGGTTCGACGGCTGGCTCGCAGAACGGCAGGACGCCGGGCTCCCCGTCCTCGTGGCGGAGGTCGACGGCACGGTCGCCGGCTACGTCACCTACAGCGCGTTCCGACCGCACCAGGGGTACCGGCACACCGTCGAGCACAGCGTCTACGTCGTCCCCGCGTTCCGCGGGCGCGGCATCGCCCGCGTGCTGATGGACGCGCTCGTCACCCATGCCCGTGCGGCGGGGATGCACGTCATGATGGCGGGGATCTGCTCGACGAACACCGGGTCGATCGCGCTCCACGAGCGGCTCGGCTTCACGACCGTCGGGGTCCTCCCCGAGGTCGGCCGGAAGTTCGACCGCTGGCTGGACCTGACCCTGATGCGGTTGCCGCTGTCCTAGCGGCGCGCGCCCACCGGTCTGGAGGCGCGTGGCGGGCCCGCCACGCGCCTCCAGACGGTGGACGCTCGTTGCTCCTACGCGACCGTGTCGAAGATCGGACCGACGGTGCGCGAGCGCTTCAGCTCGAAGAAGCCGGGGACCTTGGCGACGGCCACGACGCCGTCCCAGAGGTCGAGCGCCTCCTGCCCCTTCGGCGCCGGCGAGATGACCGGGCCGAAGAACGCGGTGCCCTCCACCGCGATGACGGGCGTGCCGACGTCCTGTCCGACGCGCTCGATGCCGTCGCGGTGGCTGGCGCGCACGGCCTGGTCGACCTCGTCGGTCCAGGCGTACTCGATCAGGTCCTGGTCGAGGTCCAGCTCGCGCAGCACGGCGGGCACGACCTGGTCGGGGTCGGACTCCTGGCGGTGGTGGACGTGCTCGCCCAACGCGTCGTACAGCGGCTTGACGATCCCCTGCCCGTGCCGGAGCAGCGCGGCGGTCACGATGCGCGGGTAGACCTGGCCCGTGTGCAGGCGTTCGCGGTACTCCTCGGGGACGTCCTGGTCCTCGTTGAGGACGAACAGGCTCATCACCCTCCAGGTCACGTCGATCGGGCGCTGACGCTCGACCTCGCCGACCCAGCGGCTGGTCATCCAGGCCCACGGGCAGTTCGGGTCGAACCAGAACTCCACAGCGGTACGGGCGGTCTCGGTGTCGTCCACAGTCGTCTCGGTCACGCTGCGAGCGTACGCGCGCTCGCTAGGCTGATCCCATCGTCCCGACGGCCCACGACGCCAGCCGGGAACCCTCACCGCGGACATCGATCGTCCGCGCCGCCAGCGAAGATGGAGCGTCCGTGCCCGGAGAGAACCTCACCCGAATCGAAGCCCAGGAACGCGCCGCGGTCGTCGACGTGCAGACGTACGACGTCGAGCTCGACCTCACCCGCGGCGCCGAGACCTTCGGCAGCACCACGCGCGTCCGGTTCACGGCGACGCCCGGGGCGTCGACGTTCATCGACGCGATCACGGCGACCGTGCACTCGGTCACGCTGAACGGCACCGCGCTCGACGTCGCCGCGGTGAACGACGGCGTCCGCATCCAGCTCGACGGGCTGCAGGAGCAGAACGAGCTCGTCGTCGTCGCCGACGCGCGCTACACGAACACCGGCGAGGGCCTGCACCGCTTCGTCGACCCGGTCGACGGCGAGGTCTACCTCTACTCGCAGTTCGAGGTGCCGGACTCGCGCCGCATGTTCGCGGTGTTCGAGCAGCCCGACCTCAAGGCCGAGTTCTCCTTCACGGTCACCGCACCGGCGCGCTGGCAGGTCGTCTCGAACGCACCGACGCCCGAGCCGCACGTCGACGGTGAGCACGCGACCTGGGCGTTCCCGCCCACCGCGCGCATCTCCAGCTACATCACGGCGCTCATCGCCGGCCCGTACGAGGTCGTGCGCGACGAGCTGACGAGCCGCGACGGCCGCACGATCCCGCTCGGCGTCTTCGCCCGCAGGTCGCTCGCCGAGTACCTCGACCCCGAGTACGTCTTCGAGACCACCAGGAAGGGCTTCGCGTACTTCGAGGAGAAGTTCGACGTCGCCTACCCGTTCGAGAAGTACGACCAGCTCTTCGTGCCGGAGTTCAACGCCGGCGCGATGGAGAACGCGGGCGCCGTCACCTTCACCGAGACCTACGTGTTCCGCTCGAAGGTGACCGACGCCATCAAGGAGCGCCGGGTCGTCACGATCCTGCACGAGCTCGCGCACATGTGGTTCGGCGACCTCGTGACGATGAAGTGGTGGAACGACCTCTGGCTGAACGAGTCGTTCGCCGAGTGGGCCTCCACGATCGCCACGGCCGAGGCCACCGAGTGGACCGAGGCGTGGACCACGTTCCAGGCCATGGAGAAGTCCTGGGCCTACCGCCAGGACCAGCTCCCCTCGACGCACCCGATCGTCGCGACGATCAACGACCTCGAGGACGTCCAGGTCAACTTCGACGGCATCACCTACGCGAAGGGCGGCTCCGTCCTGAAGCAGCTCGTCGCGTGGGTCGGCATCGACGCCTTCTTCGCTGGCGTCTCGCAGTACTTCAAGAAGCACCACCACGGCAACACCGAGCTGCGCGACCTGCTCGTCGAGCTCGAGGCCACCAGCGGCCGCGACCTGTCCGAGTGGTCGCAGCTCTGGCTCGAGACGGCCGGCGTGAACACGCTCCGCCCCGAGATCGAGGTCGACGAGTCCGGCGTCATCACGTCGTTCGCCGTGCTGCAGGAGGCCCCGGCCGACCACCCGACGCTCCGCCCGCACCGCCTCGCGATCGGCGTCTACGCGTTCCAGCAGGACGCCGAGGCTCCCTTCGGCGCGGACACCGCCTCCGCCGGCGGCAAGCTCGAGCGCGCCCACCGTGTCGAGATCGACGTCGACGGCGCCCGGACCGAGGTCCCCGAGCTCGTCGGCGTGCACCGCGGCGACCTCGTGCTCCTCAACGACGACGACCTCGCCTACGCGAAGATCCGCCTCGACGAGCAGTCGCGGCGCACCGCGATCGAGCACCTCGCCTCGATCGCGAACCCCCTCGCCCGCTCCATCGTGTGGGGCGCCATGTGGGACGCCACCCGCGACGCCGAGTCCCCCGCCAGCGACTACGTCCGCCTGGTGCTCGGCAACATCGCGACCGAGACCGAGTCGACGACCATCCGCACGACGCTCTCGCAGCTCCTGCTGGCGGCGCGCAACTACGTGGCGCCAGCGAAGGTCGACGCCACGGTCCGCACGGTCGGCGACACGCTCTGGCAGCTCGCGTCCTCGGCCGAGTCCGGCTCGGACGCGCAGTTCCAGTTCGTGAAGTTCTTCGCGCAGATCGCCTCGACGCCCGAGCACGTCGCCACCCTGACCGGCCTCCGCGACGGCTCGGTCACGCTGAGCGGGCTCGAGATCGACACCGACCTCCGCTGGGAGCTGCTCGAGGGCCTGGTGCTCGCGGGAGCCGCCGGCGACGCCGAGGTCGATGCCGAGCTCGCCGCCGACAAGACCGCCTCGGGCGAGCAGGCCGCTGCCCGCGCCCGTGCGACGATCCCGACGGCCGAGGGCAAGCTCGCGGCGTTCTCGTCCCTCGTCGACTCGGACGCCCTGCCGAACGCCATCGTCCGGCAGACCACCGTCGGGTTCCAGCACACGAACAGCCCCGTCGTGCTCGAGGGCCTCGTGTCGCGGTACTTCGACGTGCTCACCCGGATCTGGGCCGAGCGCAGCTACCACATGGCCGACACGATCGTCACGGGCCTCTACCCGGCGCCGCTGGCGTCCGCCGAGCTCCGCGACGCCGCACACGCCTGGCTCGAGGCGCACCCGGAGACCCCGGCCCTGCGCCGCATCGTGACGGAGAACGTCGCAGGCACGGAGCGCGCGCTGCGGGTCCAGGCGGCGGACGCCTGAGTCGACGATGACCGACGGCGGGGTCTGGGCGTTCCTCCAGGGACGCCCCGGCCCCGCCCTCTAGCATCGACCGGATCATGGAACTGGCTGCAACTCCGTCCCCGACCCCGACCGACGCCGCCCAGGCGGTGTCGCAGACGTTCGGTGAGTTCGTCGACACGTGGCACGTCCCGATCACCATCGTCATCACCCTGCTCGCCGCCGTGGTGCTGCGCCTCATCCTGCGGCACAGCATCAAGGGCGTCGTGGACCGCGTCGTCCTCGGCGTGAAGAAGCGACAGGGCGCCACGGACACCCAGGCGCTCGTGGCCTCACCGATCCAGACCGCCCGCGTCGTGCAGCGCACCCGGACCCTCGGGAGCGTGCTCGAGAACCTCGCGACGGTCATCGTCGTCGTCCTCGCGCTCGTCGTCATCATCCCGCTCGTCATCCCGAACGCCGCCGTCGGCATCGTCGGGGGTGCGTCGCTCGTCGCCGCGGGCCTGGCGGTCGGCGCGCAGAGCATCGTGCGCGACCTGCTCTCCGGGGTGTTCATGATCCTCGAGGACCAGGCCGGCGTCGGTGACGTCGTCGACACCGGGCAGGCCACCGGCGTCGTCGAGAACGTCGGACTCCGGGTCATGCAGATCCGCGACGTCAACGGCATCCTGTGGTTCGTGCCGAACGGGCAGATCCTGCGCGTCGGCAACCTGTCGCAGGGCTGGTCGCGCGTGCTCGTCGACATCACCGTCCCCTACGACACCGACATCGACGCCGTGCAGGACGCCCTGCTCCGCGGCGCCGTCAGCATGTCGCAGGAGCCCCGCTGGCGCCAGCGCATCGTCGAGAAGCCGGAGATCTGGGGCCTGCAGTCGATCACCGACGCGGGCATGGTGTTCCGCCTCGTGGTGAAGACCCGCGCCTCCGAGCTCGACGCCGTCGGCCGCGAGCTCCGGGTCCGCCTCAAGCGCGCGGTCGACGACCTCGGCGTGACGCTGCCGGCCATGGCGATGATCATGCCGGCCGGGTGGGAGAACGCCACCTCGATCAACGGGCTGCGCACGGTCCGGACCCAGCCGACACCGGCTCCGACCAAGTCCCGGCGGGGGCGCAAGAACCTGCTCGGCCGACCCATCCGGACCGACGACCACGACACCGGGAGCGACCAGCAGTGACCGACCTCACCCCCGAACCGAAGGTGCCGGCGCAGCCGATCACGCTGCGGGTCGGCGAGCACGGCGCCTCGGCGACCGGGTCGCTGTACGAGCGGATCGGCGGCGCCCCGACCTTCGACCGACTCGTGCGCCGCTTCTACGAGGGCGTCCAGCAGGACGACGTCATCTGGCCGATGTACCCGGCCGACGACCTCGACGGCGCGATCTGGCGCCTCTCCGCGTTCCTGCAGCAGTACTGGGGCGGTCCGGGCACCTACAGCGAGGAACGCGGTCACCCGCGGTTGCGGATGCGGCACATGCCGTTCCGGATCACCTCCGAGGCCCGTGAGCGCTGGCTGCAGCACATGCACGACGCCGTCGAGTCCCTCGAGCTGGCTCCGCTCGACGAGGCCGAGCTGTGGGCGTACCTCGACCGTGCCGCACACGCGATGACCAACACCTTCGACTGACGCCGTCACCGTCCACGGACCGGCACTGTCCACGGACTGGAGGCGCGGTGCCAGCTGACACCGCGCCTCCGGTCCGTGGGGTGGTCGCCGTCACCGCACGTACGAGCCGTCCGCCAGGTCCTCGACCAGCGACGGCCGGGTCGGCCGCCAGCCGTACGCGCTGCGCGCGTGCGCGCCGGACGCCTCCTGGTGCAGCAGCAGCGCGTCGGCGTAGTCCGCACCCAGCCGCGCACGACTCTCGTCGACGCTCTCCGGCACCACCGGCGAGCCGTGTGCGCCCGCCTCGGCGATCTCGCGCACCGTCGGGTTCTCCCCCGACGCCGCGAGCACGTACCCGTCCTGCTCACCGTGGTGCAGCGCGAGCACGTACAGCTCGCCGAGGTCGTCGATGTGCACCGTCGTCCAACGCTGCGAGCCGTCGCCGACCAGCCGGACCTCGTGCTCACCGTCGCCGACGAACATCGCCGGGATCCCCGCTCCCCGGCCGTAGACGATGCCCGGCGCCACGATGGTCGTGCGGACGTCGCTCGCGCGGACCTTCGCCTCGTTCGGTCCGCGCCAGGCGGTCAGGCGCGGGGGCGACACGGGCGACTGCTCGGAGATGTCCGTCGAGTCGCCGAAGGTGAAGACGCCGCCGGTGTGCACGAACGGCTTCGGGGTGCCGGTCAGGGCCTCGAGGACGGTGTCGGTGAAGTCCGGGTCGACGTCCTGTGCGGAAGCGGTGTGCACCACGGCGTCGGCCTCGTGCACCAGCCGTCGGACGACGTCGGTGTCGGTGACGTCGCCGACGATCGCGTGGCCGCCTGCGTCGCGGACGTGTTGGGCCTTCTGGTCGCTGCGGACGAGTGCGGTGACCTCGTGTTCGTGCGCGACGAGCGCGCGGAGGACCGAGGAGCCGATGTAGCCGGACGCGCCGGTGAGGAAGACGTGCATGCCGCCAGCAAACCACCGTGCGGCTCGACGCCCGCTGGTGCGGCCGGTGGTGTCGCCGGTGTCGCCGCTCGCGTCGTCGCTCGTCAGGAGTTGAGGGTCCAGGCGCGACGCTTCACCAGGACGTGCCCGCGCGAGGTGGTGAGGCGGCTCCACGGACCCGTCTCGAACAGCCGCACCGGGTCGTGCCCGAGGAACCCGAGGCTCTCGCCCGCGAACCCGGCTCCCGCAGGCAGGTGCTCGATGCCCGGCACGGGTCGGCCCCACACCTCGGACCGGATGCGGCGCACGATCGCTTCGCCCGCGTTCGACGGCACGGCGTCGGCGACCTCGGCGATGCCGTCTCGCGCAGCCCGGCGGAGCAGCTCCGGCGAGACGTCGGGCAGCGGTACCCAGCCACCGCGCGGCGGGGAGATCGCCGCCCAGGTCACGGTGTGCACCTCGTGCGGCAGCTCGACCTCGACCGGCGTCGGTCGGGTCGGATCCGCGCCGTCCGCGTGCTCGGCGTCCATCTGCTCCGCGAGGAGCCGGAGGCGCTCCTGCAGCGACGCGAGCGGCACCACGACGTCGATCGTGGCCGGCTCGACGAGCGAGAACGTGCGGAGACCGAGCACGGTCGGCAGCTCGTCGAGCAGACCGAGCGGGTAGAGGATCGCCGTGTACACCGCGAGCACGCCCGAGTCGGCGACGAGGCGCACGGAGCCGTCCTCGATGCGGGCGGCCCGTCCGAGGTAGGTGCGGAGGTCCCTGAGGGACGCGGCGTCGGGAAGCGTGAACGTGGTGCCCATGTCACCTCGGATCCTACCGGGACACCGGTTCGTAGACTGCCGGTGTGAACGGTGAACCCGACTTCCTGCACACCCTCCGGCTCTCCGACACCGGTGCCAGCACGGGCGAGACGATCCTCACCGGCGCGAGCCACTGGTCTCCCGGCGGCCGCGTCTTCGGCGGTCAGGTCCTGGCGCAGTGCGTCGTCGCCGCGCAGGCCACCATCGAGGACCGCGTGATCCACTCGATGCACGGGTACTTCCTGCGCCCCGGCGACATCGACGTGCCGATCACCTTCGGGGTCGAGCGCATCCACGACGGGCGCTCGTTCGCCACCCGGCGCGTGCAGGCGTACCAGCGCGGCGTCCCGATCTTCTCGATGATCGCCTCGTTCCAGCGCCCGGACGACGGCGTCGAGCACCAGGACCCCTTCCCCGTCGACGTGCCCGCGCCCGAGGCCCTGCCGTCCGCGGCGTCGATCCTCGGTGCGATCGACCACCCGGTGGCGCAGGCCTGGGCCGAGCGCTCCATCGACCTCCGCCACGTCGAGGGGCCGGTGTTCGTCGACGTGCAGGGCGAGCACGTCCCGCACCAGGCCGTCTGGTTCCGGGTGGACGGCGAGCTGCCGGAGGACCCGGCGCTGCACCGTGCCGTGCTCGGGTACGCGAGCGACCTGTCGATCCTCGAGCCGATCATGCGTCGGCACGGGGTCGCGTGGGGAACGCCCGGGGTGAAGAGTGCCAGCCTCGACCACGCGATGTGGTGGCACCGGGACGGGCGCGCCGACGAGTGGGTGCTCTACACGCAGGAGTCCCCGAGCGCACAGGGCGGTCGGGGACTCGCGTTCGGCCGGATGTTCGCGGCCGACGGACGACTGCTGGCATCGGTCGCGCAGGAGGGGATGATGCGCGTCCCGCGGTGACGTTCGCCGCTCAGGGTCGGGAGAACTGCACCGGCGGCTCGAGGTAGGCGTCGCACGCGGCCCGCTCGGCCTCGGTCAGCCGGCGCGGGCGGTTCGTCGCGGCGTCGACCATCACGAGTGCCGTCGTCGCCCGCGTGTACATCGTCGCGGGGACCTGTCCGACGGGCGACCAGACCTCGTACGAGACGTCGATGCTGGCACCGCCGATCCGCCCGATCCACATCTGGATGTCGAGCGGCTGGCGGAGGTACGGGATGGACGCGAGGTACTCGAGCCGCTGCCCCGCGATCACCGTCATCGTGCCCGAACCCGGACGCCCGTCGATGATCGGAGCCGGCAGTTCCGCGTCGGCGACCTGTTCGTCAGGGTCCGCACCCCAGAACCCCACGATGCGCGCCTCCTCGAGGAGGCGCAGCATCGCGGAGTTGTTGACGTGACCGTAGGCGTCGATGTCGCTCCACCGCATGCGGATCGGAGCGTGCAACCGCGCCACGGTCAGTCGCGGGTGAGCTTGCGGTAGGTGGCGCGACCCGGCTTGGCGGCGTCGGCACCGAGGCGCTCGATCTTGTTCTCCTCGTACGCCTCGAAGTTGCCCTCGAACCAGTACCAGTTCGGCGTGCCGTCCTCGTTGAGGCCCTCCCACGCGAGGATGTGCGTCGCGATGCGGTCCAGGAACCACCGGTCGTGGGTGATCACGACGGCGCAGCCCGGGTACTCGAGCAGGGCGTTCTCGAGGCTGCCGAGGGTCTCGACGTCGAGGTCGTTGGTCGGCTCGTCGAGGAGCAGGAGGTTGCCGCCCTGCTTGAGCGTGAGCGCGAGGTTGAGACGGTTGCGCTCACCACCCGAGAGCACGCCGGCCTTCTTCTGCTGGTCCGGGCCCTTGAACCCGAACTGCGAGACGTACGCCCGCGAGGGGATCTCGGTCTTGCCGACCTGGATGTAGTCGAGCCCGTCGGACACGACCTCCCACAGGTTCTTGTTCGGGTCGATGCCGCCGCGGCTCTGGTCGACGTACGAGATGTCGACCGTCTCGCCGATCTTCAGCGTGCCGCCATCGAGGGGCTCGAGCCCGACGATCGTCTTGAAGAGCGTGGTCTTGCCGACACCGTTCGGACCGATGACGCCGACGATGCCGTTGCGGGGCAGCGTGAACGAGAGGTCGTCGATGATGACCCGCTCGCCGAACTGCTTGTGCAGCTTCTCGGCGTCGATGACCTGCGAGCCGAGCCGCGGCCCGACGGGGATCACGATCTCCTCGAAGTCGAGCTTCCGCGTGCGCTCGGCCTCGGTGACCATCTCCTCGTAGCGGGCGAGGCGCGCCTTCGACTTCGCCTGGCGGCCCTTCGTGTTGCTGCGGACCCAGTCGAGCTCGGAGGACAGGCGCTTGGCGAGCTTGGCGTCCTTCTTGCCCTGGACCTCGAGGCGGGCGCGCTTCTTCTCGAGGTAGGTCGAGTAGTTGCCCTCGTACGGGTAGAGACGGCCGCGGTCGACCTCGGCGATCCACTGGGCGACGTGGTCGAGGAAGTAGCGGTCGTGGGTCACGGCGAGCACGGCACCGTGGTACTGCTGCAGGTGCTGCTCGAGCCACAGCACGCTCTCGGCGTCGAGGTGGTTGGTGGGCTCGTCGAGGAGGAGCAGGTCGGGCTTCTGGAGCAGGAGCTTGCACAGCGCGACGCGGCGCTTCTCACCGCCGGAGAGGTGCGTGACGAGCTCGTCGCCCGGGGGGCACTGCAGCGCGGCCATCGCCTGCTCGAGCTGGGAGTCGAGGTCCCACGCGTCGGCGGCGTCGATCTCCTCCTGCAGGGTGCCCATCTCGGCGAGCAGCGCGTCGAAGTCGGCGTCGGGCTCGGCCATGAGGGCGGAGATCTCGTTGAAGCGCGTGATCTTGGCGTGGATCTCGCCGACGCCCTCCTGCACGTTCTCGAGCACGGTCTTCGACTCGTCGAGCTCGGGCTCCTGCATGAGGATGCCGACGCTGAAGCCGGGCGTGAGCTTCGCCTCGCCGTTGGACGGCTGGTCGAGTCCCGCCATGATCTTCAGGATCGTCGACTTGCCGGCACCGTTCGGCCCGACGACGCCGATCTTGGCGCCGGGGATGAACGACATCGTGACGTCGTCGAGGATCAGCTTGTCGCCGACCGCCTTGCGGGCGCGGACCATCTGGTAGATGTACTCAGCCATATCGGGACGAGTCTACCGACCACCACGGGTGTCCGCAGTGCGCCACGTCCAGTCCGGGGGGTGTTGCATCGGCGAACTCCGACGTACCGTTGCTCCGCCCACCCACCACGGGCCCGGTCACCTGACCGTCGGAGAGGATCTCACCATGTTCAAGGAACGCCTCCGTCGCCTGACGCTGCCGCTCATCGCGATCGCCGCCGTCAGCGTCGCGGTCGTCGCGCCCGCCACCGCAGCGTCGGCCGCCTCGCCGGTGCCGCACGGCAAGCCCTACGCCGTGTACACCGCCTACCTCACGGAGCGTGGGTCCGGCACGGGCTACTCGTCGTACATCAACGTGCACGACGCCAACAACAACGCGTTCTCGCTCGGCATCCAGTCGGACACCGCCGCGCCGCAGAGCAAGGGCCAGCCGCGCTTCATCTGGGAGCGCGTGCAGAACGGCAAGTTCACCTACGGCTACATGAGCGCCGCCTCGCACGCCAAGACCGCCGTCGGCTTCCGCTGGTACAAGAACAACGTCGCCGCGGTCATGCTGCACGGCAAGACGGTGGGCACCATCGACCTGAAGCTGTCCGGCCGACTGTTCTTCAACGCCGAGGCCAACGCCCGCCTCAACGGGGACGTGGTGCACTCGCAGGTCACCGACGTGAAGATCACCGTCGGGGACACCGCGAAGAACACCGGCCTGGTGGGAAACTGGAACACGAGCTTCTCGTTCCACGGCCTGAAGGCGAAGCAGACGAACGCGCCGGCCGTGTGGGGCGCGAACTTCGCGATCGACGGCAAGGTGACCGGTCTTCCGCGCGGCGGGAACTGGGACACGACCGAGGTCGCCGGCATCGCGATGATCGCGCAGCGCTGGTAGCAGCGGGAGCGCCGCGCGCGCTCCCGCTCGGAACCGGTCAGGCCACCGCACGGGGGTCCTGGTCCGGGTCCGTCCCACGGAGGACGGCGACCACCGGGTCGTCGTCCTCCGTCGTTGCACCGGGCACCCGGTCGTCGTGGTCCTCGTCGTGGAACATCACGTCACCCGACGCCGTCGCGGTGGGCACGGCGGGCTCGTCGTCGACGGGGAGCGCCCCGGTCGGGACCTCCTCGGGCACCGTGCCGGTCACCTCGCCGGTGTGCGGGTCGACCGTCGGCACGCCCGCCGGGACACTCGGCCCGGCGTTCGACTCCCCCACCTGGCGCGGCACGCGGATCCAGTTGCTGATGCCCCACGCAAGGTCGTGGCCGATGCCCTCGGCGTCGATCTCGACCGAGGTCCCGCCGCGGCCGTCGCGCTCCCACGTCCGGATGCGGACCCGCCCGGTGACGACGACGCGGTCGCCCTTCTTGACGGACTTGTGGACGTTGGCCGCGAGTGACCGGAAGGCGGTGATCGTGAACCAGTTCGTCGCGCCGTTGGTCCACGTCGCGGTGGCCCGGTCCCAGCGGCGGGACGGGGAGGCGAGTCGCATGCTCGTGATGGCGATGCCGGTCTCGGTGACGAGGTGACGGGGTTCGGTGGCGATGATGCCGCAGACGGTGATGGTGTCGTTCATGCCTCGATCGTCGAGGAGCCCCGGGGCGCGACAGCGCCTCGGGGCTCCTCGTGTGACCGGTGGATCGGATCAGGCGACCTGTGCAGGACGAGTCCCCCGCGCCTCCCGTCCGTCAGTGCGCGCGGAACTCCGGACGGTCGGCCAGCGGACCGAGCGCGGCGTGGACCGCGCCCTTCGCCGACGCCAGCGACGGGTACGTGCCGCCGGCCCCGCCGCGTCCGTACAGCTCGACGCGGAAGCCGCCCTCGGCGCGGTGGATGCTGCCCACCGCCCCGGCCGGTCCGACCGCGACCCAGGTCCCGGTGTTGTTCGTCATCGTTCGACCACCTCCTCGTGGCCCCGACGTCGCTGGGGTTCAGGACGCCAGGATGTACTGACTGTAGGCCTTGCGGACCTTGTTCACCTTGGGCAGCGCGACCGCGAGGCAGTAGCCCTGACCGGGGTTCTTCGCGAAGAAGTCCTGGTGGTACTCCTCAGCGCGCCAGAACGTGCCGAGCGGCTCCACCGTGGTCACGATGCCGCCGTCCCAGATGTCCGCGGCGCGCTCGATCGCCCGTTCGAACAGCACGCGCTGCCCGTCGTCCGCCGGGAACATCGCCGAGCGGTACTGGGTGCCGACGTCGGCGCCCTGGCGGTTCAGCTGCCGCGGGTCGTGCAGCGTGAAGAAGACGTCGAGGACCACGTCGGCCGGGATCACCGTCTCGTCGAAGGTCACCGCGACGGCCTCGGCGTGACCCGTGGTGCCGGTGGTGACGAGCTCGTACGAGGGGTCGTTCACCTGGCCGCCGACGTAGCCGGACACGACGTCCTGCACGCCCTGCAGCGTCCGGTACACGGCGTCGAGACACCAGAAACATCCACCTGCGAGCACGAACGTGGTCATGGGGGCAACCTACCTTCCTGGGCTCCGGGAGAGCCGCGATCGGGGCGTACGTCCTGCACAACTCGAACCGTCGTCGCCGTGTTCCCCAGCACCGCCGTCGGGACTCGGCGTGTCGGTGGTCGGTCGTAACGTCGGAGCACACCCCGACCGGCAGGAGGCACCTGATGCAGACGCTCGAACCCGCACTGCGGATCCGCACCGCTGGCGTCGCCCGCACCCGCGGCGACCTCCGCATCCTCGACGTGCGCGACGACCTCGCGCGGGTCACCCGGGCCAACGGCGAGGTCGTCGGCTACGTCGACCGCCTCGACGTCGCCGGGGGCACCGCCTACCGAGCGCGGCGCTACGTGGCGACGGAACGTCGGTTCGTCGAACTGCCGAACGTCTGGTCGGCGGACGACGCCGTCGACTGCCTCCGCTGGGGCTGACTCCCGTGCCCGCGCCGATGTGCGGAACGCCGGGCCGCCTCCCGGGTGCCCGTCCGTTCCGTGGTTAGGGTTCGCGCATGGACTGGTGGAACGACCTGACCGACTGGATCTCCTCCGACGAGGGGTGGCGCGTGCTCTCGGGCGCGATCATCCCGTTCGTCGCGATCGTCGTCGCCGGCATCGTCGCGGCGTTGATCGGCCGCGGCGCGACCAAGCGGGTGGTCGCGATGCAGGAGCGCGAGGCGCGCAACGCCGCCGTCGCCGGCGTCGTCTCCGCGGCGCGCAAGGCTGCCAACTGGGGTTCGCTCGGGCACGACGAACGCGGCTACGCCGACCACCTCGCCGAGGACGCCGACATCCGGCTGCGGCTGCTCCCGGTCTCCGGCGCCCCGCTCGCGGCGAACTGGGCGCAGCACGAGATCGCCGACATCAAGAAGAACTCCTCGACCTTCAGCTTCCAGGCCGACCAGTCGCTCGCCGAGTTCCGCGACCGCATGCTCGAGTGGCAGGCTCGGCCGAACCGCGCGCGCAAGCTCTTCAAGAGCGACCTCGAGCGCTGGAAGTTCGACTCGCCGGACCCGGACGCCGAGCTCATCGCCCGGCAGCAGGAGTGGAACGCCGACCAGACCGGGTCGAACCGCGCTGGCGCCTCGGACCGATCGGCCTCGGACGGCTCCGGCGTACAACAGGCCCCCGCGGCTGCCAGCAGTGCCGCGGCCTCGTCCGGCGTCGGCTCCGCAGTTCCGGGTACCGCCGGTGGTCCGTCGTCCAGCACCCCGGCGGGCGCCGCTCCGGCAGGCGACACGCCGACCACGACCTCGCTGCGCCCCGCACTCCGGCGCCCGTCGTCCGCCGACGGCCGCTCCGACGACGGCACGCCTGCGGCCCCCGCGGCAGGTCGAGCGCCGGCCTTCTCGGTGAGCCGCGGCAACCGGTCGGACCCGAACGCGACCACCCCCTTCGGCGCGACGGGTGCGACGACCCCGATCGGAGACGCAGGAGCGACCAGCACCCCCGGTCACGACAACGACGACGGCCGCACACGGGCGTACGGCGACGAGACCTCGCCGGTCCGCCCGTCCCTCGGCTCGCCGTCCCTCGGCTCGCCGTCGTCGCCTGCTCGACGTCCGGGCAGCGCCGTCGACCAGGACGACGACGCCGCGGTGGACGACGACGCGGCGCTGCGCGGCTCGACCGCCCGACCGGCCGACGCCCACGTCAACCGCACGGACGGACGCCCCGACGGCGACCGCCAGGACCGCCCTGCAGGCACCACGTCGGTCCCAGCCCGGATCGCCGGCACCCCGGCCGAGCCCGCCGATGCCGACGAGACGTCGGAGGCGCCCTACACGCAGCCGATCAGCGCGAGCGAGCTGCGCCGTCGCGCCGCCGACGACGACTGACCCGCCGCCCCACCAGCAGCCATGACGAAGGCCGCCGTCCGACCCGGACGGCGGCCTTCGTCGTGCGTGCCCCCGGCAGGAATCGAACCCGCGGCACGGTGGGTAGAAACCACCTGCTCTATCCACTGAGCTACGGAGGCGGACGGCGACGATCTTACCCGCGAGGCCGTCTCACCCGCGAGGCCGTGCCAGGCGCTGCACGAACCGGTCGACCTCGCGCTGCGACCGGAGTCGGACGATCCGCAGGTGCGGCGCGCTCGACGCGAGGGCCGGGACCTGCGCGCGCATCTCGTGACGGACCCGGATCCCCCACCGCAGGATGTGCCCGCGGTCGGTGAAGAACGTCCACAGCGACGGCTCGACGTTGCCGTTCCAGAGCTCGGTACGGCGGAGACGTCGGCGGACGGTCCGACGCACGAGCCGCCACAGCCCCTGCGCGATCGGCAGGTCGATCCAGACCAGGGTGTCCGCACGCTCGGCCAGCATCGGACGCGTCGCGCTGTACTGCCACTCCACGACCCACCCCTCCGCACGGGTCACCGCGTCGACGTCGGCGACGAAGGACTCCCGGGGGACCCAGCCCGGGCCGTGGTACAGCGAGTCGATCTCGGTGTGCGGCGCGTCGATCGCGCGGCCGATGCGGCTCGCGGTGGCCGTCTTGCCGACGCCCGCGGTCCCGGCGACGAGGACGCGACGGGGCGCGGGGTCGAGGAGGTCGTCGACGGTCAGCACGCGACGACGATACCGACCGGGCACGCTCCGGGCACCTGCGCGGTTCGACCACGGTTGACCGGGTGTCTCCCCCGCGTTCGCCTCCGGGACACCGCCGCTCCCTAGCGTCCCGAGCATGCACTCCCCCGGCTCCGTCCTCGCGATCATCCCGGCCCGCGCCGGGTCGAAGGGCATCCCCGGGAAGAACCTCCGCGCGGTCGCCGGGCGCTCCCTGCTGCGCCGTGCCGTGGAGTCGGCCCTCGCGGCGACGACGATCGACGCGGTCGTGGTGTCGACGGACGGGGACGCCATCGCGACCGAGGCGCTCGCAGCCGGAGCCCGGGTCGTCCGTCGCCCCGCCGACCTGTCCGGAGACGAGGCCTCGTCGGAGTCCGCGCTGCTGCACGTGCTCGACGCCCTGGCCGACCGCGCGGACGCAGGCGAGCACGACCCCGCAGGCGAGCACGACGGCGCAGACACGCACGAGCACGCCGTCGAGCCCCCCGACGTCGTCGTGTTCCTCCAGGCCACCTCGCCGTTCATCGACCCCGCCGACCTCGACGTTGCCGTCGGACGGGTCCGTGCCGGCCACGCGGACAGCGTCTTCGCGGCCGCACCCTCGCACGCCTTCCTCTGGCGCATCGACGAGGACGGCACCGCCCGCGCGGTGAACCACGACGCCGCCGTCCGGCCCCGCCGGCAGGACCGCGAACCGGAGTTCCGCGAGACGGGCGCGTTCTACGTCTTCCGCGCGGCCGGGTTCCGGGAGCACCGGCACCGCTTCCACGGCCGCGTCGAGCTGGTCGTCGTCGACCCGAGGACCGCGATCGACGTCGACGACCCGGCAGACCTGGCACTCGCCGAGCACGTCGCCGAGCACCACGAGGACCGCGAAGCCCGCGAAGCCCGCGAAGCCCGCGACACCATCACCACCGCATCGAACGGAGCACCATGAGCGTCACCATCGGCACGTCCACCATCGGCGCCGGCCACCCGGCGTACCTCATCGGCGAGATCGGCCTGAACCACAACGGCGACGTCGACATCGCGAAGCAGCTCATCGACGTCGCGGCCGACGCCGGCCTGCAGGCGGTCAAGTTCCAGAAGCGCACTCCGGCGATCTCCACGCCCGAGCACATGAAGCAGACCCCTCGGAGCACCCCGTGGGGCGAGATGACCTACCTCGAGTACCGCTACCGGGTCGAGTTCGACCGCGAGCAGTACATCGAGATCGGCGACCACGCGACGCTCCGCGGCCTCGACTGGTTCGCGTCGCCGTGGGACGAACCGAGCGTCGACTTCCTCGAGGACCTGAACGTCGTCGCGTACAAGGTCGCCTCGGCGTCGGTGACGGACCTCGGTCTGCTCACGGCGGTCGCGGCGACGCGCAAGCCCGTGATCCTGTCGACCGGCATGTCGACGCTCGAGCAGATCGACCGCGCCGTCGAGACGCTCGGCACCGAGCGACTCGTCCTCATGCACGCGACGTCGACCTACCCGTTGCCCGCCGAGGAGGCCAACCTCCGCATGATCGACACCCTCGCCCACCGCTACGCGGGCGTGCCGGTCGGCTACTCCGGGCACGAGCCCGGGCTGCAGATCTCGATCGCCGCCGTCGCACTCGGGGCGACGGCCGTCGAGCGACACATCACGCTCGACCGGACGATGTGGGGTTCGGACCACGCCGCCTCGCTCGAGCCGCACGGCCTGCAGACGCTCGCGCGCGACGTGCGGATCATCGAGACCGCACTCGGCGACGGCGTCAAGCGCATCTTCCCGGGCGAACTGGCACCGCTGGCGAAGCTGCGTCGCGTCGGCGCGTGAGCACGGACCGCCGCGAGTCGACGGCCGGTCTGGAGCCGCACCTCCTGTCCGCCCCGCAGGATCGCGGGCCGGCGGCCGGTCTGGAGGCGCGCCTCCCGTCCGCCCCGCCGTCCCGCGCCCGTCGCGTGGTCGGGCTGGTCGACACCGACTCCTTCGCGAAGTGGGGCTCGCATCTGCTCGCCGCGGCGCCGCCCAACTGGCAGCTGGAGCTGCTGACGGTCCGGACGCCGCAGTCGGCGAGCCGCCAGCAGCTCCGCGCTGCGTTCCGCGGTCTGGACGAGCGACTCGTACACCTGGCGGACGACCCGCCTGCACCGCTCGACGTCGACAGGATCGTCGCCCGGCTGCAGGACGACCCGCCCGATGCGTTGCTCGTGGCGTGCATCGGGCCCGTCGCCGAACTCATCGTCGGCGAGGTGCACCGTCGTGTCCGCCGTCGCCCCGTGCTGCTGACCGGGTTGCCCGGGATCTCGTACCCGGCGAAGTGGAAGGGCGTGTTCTTCCGCGCCCGCGCGGACCTGTTCGTCCTGCACAGCCACCGGGAGGTCCGCGCCTACGAACAACTCGCGACCGAGGGCGGCATCGAGCCGCACTTCGCCCTGGCGACCCTCCCCTTCGCCCGACGTCCGCCTGGCCGGTCGGGTGCCCCGGTCCGGCAGCGCGACAGCGTCGTCTTCGCGGCGCAGCCGAGCGTCCCGGCAGAGCGGGCGGACCGGGAGCGCATCGTCGGGTGGCTCGTGGAGACGGCACGCCGTCATCCGGAGTGGCGCGTCGTCGTGAAGGTCCGGGCGGCCGCGGGCGAGCAGCAGACCCACCGGGAGCAGGACCCGTACCCGGACCTCGTGCCGCACGACGCGCCGCCGAACCTCGTCGTCGAGGGCGGGTCGATGGCGGAGCACCTGGACCGGGCGGTCGGGCTCGTGACCGTGAGCTCGACGGCCGTGCTCGAAGCGGCAGCCCGCGGCGTCCCCGCGCTCACCCTGACGGACTTCGGCATCGGTCGACCGCTCATCAACGAGGTGTTCGTGGGGAGCGGCCTCGAGGGCGACGCGCGCGACCTCGTCGAGGGACGCTTCGGGACTGTGGACCCGGCGTGGATGCGCGACAACCACTTCCACACCGAGTCGGACGACGACTGGGCCGTCCGGGCCGAGGCGCTCATGGCGCAGCGGGACGCCGGGCTCCTGGTGGACCGGCCGACGGCCCGTCGGAGTCGCGGCGGCGTGCTGCGGCGTGCGTGGGAACGGCGGAACGCGCTCGGCTCGGCGGACCGTTCCGTGCTGGGTCTCGTCGCGCTGCTGCTCGGCACGCCGGTGCGGACGGCCAAGCGGGCCGCGCGGCGGGTCCGGCGACTCGTGCGTCCGGTGCCGGTGCTCGGGGCGCCCCGGTCGCAGCGGGAGCAGCAGCGGACTGCAGCCGACTTCGGGACGGCCCCGACGCCCTGAACCGGCGCCGCCTGCGCGCGGTCACCGGCGGGACGGCGGTGCGCCGCGCCTCCAGGCCGTCAGAGGGCCCGCGCGACCGCCGAGAGGAGCTGGTCGCGGGTGGGGACGCCCGGGGAGCGGAAGACCTCGACACCGTCGTCGCGCCGCACGATGATCGTGGGTGTCGACCGGATGCCGAGGTCTTCCGCGAGGTCGGGGTACGCGGCCACGTCACGCTCCTGCACCGCGAGCCCGGGGACGAGCACCGACGCCTCGGCCGTCACCCGGCGGGCGGCGGCACACGGCGCGCAGAACGCTGACGTCCAGAGATCGAGCTGCATGTGGGGCTGCAACGCGGCCGCGGAGGGTTCTACTCCCGGTCGAACTCGCCGCTGCGGTCGCCGCGCTCCTGCAGGTCGTCGACCGGGTCGGAGTCGGCGGCGTCGTACGCGTACTCGACCGAGGTCTGGTCGAGGACCTGGCGGGTCTTCGTGGCCTTGTAGACGAAGGCCGTCTGCAGGCCCTCGACGTCCGCGTACACCGTGACCTCGTCGTCCACCGCGTCGGTCGTCGCCGTGCGGGTGTCGGTCGTGCCGTCGAAGGGGCCGCCGTGGAAGATCGCGGTGTACTCGTCGCCTTCGTGGATGGTGATGTCGCTCATGCGTCCCTTCTACCAGGAACGAGCTGTTGACCGATTCATAGCCAGGCTATATAGTTTCACTGTGGAAATGACGCACGAGCAGACGATCGAGACGCTCCTCGTGTCCGTGAACCGCCTGATCCGCACCGCGGTGCAGGCGACGGGCAACACGACGACGGCAGCGGTCTGGCGGACCCTCGGGATCCTCGAGACCGACCAGCCGCTCCGACTCGGCGAACTCGCCACCGCCTCCCGCGTCGCCCAGCCGACCATGACCCGTCTCGTCACGAGCATGACGGCCGACGGGCTCATCAGCCGATCGGTCGACCCCGACGACTCCCGCGGGCAGCTCATCCAGATCACCGACGCCGGGCGGGCTCGACTCGCCGACTGGCGGAACACCCTCACCAGCACGGTCGGCCCGCTCTTCGCCGACCTCGACGACGACGAGTGGGACGTCCTGCACGACGCCGCCGCGATCATCGCGTCGCGCAGTGCCACCACCAGAACGGAGACCCTCGCGTGAACACCCACGCACCAGCTGCGTCCGGCAGCATCCTCAAGCAGTCCTCGGCGGTGTGGGCGATCGCGTTCGCCTGCGTCGTCGCGTTCATGGGCATCGGCCTCGTCGACCCCATCCTGCCGGCGATCGCCTCGTCCCTGCGAGCGACCGCGGCGCAGACCGAGCTGCTCTTCACGAGCTACCTCGCCGTCACGGGCGTCGCCATGTTCTTCACGAGCTGGGTGTCGAGCCGCATCGGGCCGAAGAACACCCTGCTCATCGGCCTCGCGCTCATCGTGGTGTTCTCCGTCCTCGCCGCCACGTCGAACAGCGTGTGGAGCATCATCGACTTCCGCGCAGGCTGGGGCCTCGGCAACGCCCTCTTCATCTCCACCGCGCTCGCGACGATCGTCGGCGCGGCGTCCGGCGGCACCGCCTCGGCGATCATCCTGTACGAGGCCGCGCTCGGGCTCGGCATCGCCGTCGGCCCGCTCGTCGGCGGGCTGCTCGGGTCGGTGAGCTGGCGCGGCCCGTTCTTCGGCGTCACCACGCTCATGGCGGTCGCGTTCATCGCCATCGTCACGCTCCTGAAGTCGAACAGCCTCGAGAAGCCGACGCCGACGAAGCTCTCCGCACCGTTCCGTGCGCTCGGACGCCCGGCGCTCGCGGCCCTCGCCGTGACCGCGCTCTTCTACAACATCGGGTTCTTCGTGCTGCTCGCCTACACGCCCTTCCCGCTCGGCTTCGGCGCGCTCGGCATCGGCTTCACGTTCTTCGGCTGGGGGCTCGGCCTGGCGATCACGTCGGTCTGGGTGGCTCCCATGCTCACCGCTCGGATGCGCCGGACCTCGGTGCTCAAGATCGCGCTCCCGCTGCTGGCGCTCGACCTGTTCGCCGCCGCGGTCGTCGTCCGCTCGCAGGTCGGTCTGATCATCTGCGTCATCGTCGGGGGCCTCGTGCTCGGCGTCCTGAACACCGTGCTGACCGAGTGCGTCATGGAGGCCACCGACCTCCCCCGGTCCGTCGCGTCGAGCGCCTACTCCGCGGTGCGGTTCATCGGTGGCGCGATCGCCCCGCCGGTGGCCACGCTGCTCGCGGACGAGTTCGCTCCGTCTGCCGCGTACGTCTTCGCGGGGGTGTCGGTCGCGGTCGCGTTCGTGGTCGTGGTGCTGACGACGAAGGTGCTGCGGCGGGTGGACGAGGGGGCGGTGCCGGAGTCCGAGCGCGTCGAGGCGGAGGCGATCTCGGCGGGCGAGATGGCCTGAGGGGTCGGGAGGGGGCTCGGGGGGGCGTTCCGGACAACCGGGCTTCCGGTCTGCGAACGGGCGGGATCTGCTGCGTGCAGGTCCCGCCCGTTCGGCGTTGCCGGGGCGCCTGGTGCGGGAGCGCTGCGCGAGCGGGCGGATCGTGCACGTGCAGCAGGCGCGACGCTGCCGGATCCGCCCCTTCACGATGGCGGTGACGAGGGCCGGCGCGGGGCGTTCCGCGAGCGGGCGGATCGTGCGGGTGCAGCAGGCCCGGCGCTGCCGGATCCGCCCGCTCGCGATGGCGAAGACGAGGGCCGGCGGGTTGCTCTGTGCGAGCGGGCGGATCGTGCGCGTGCAGCAGGCCCGGCGCTGCCGGAACCGCCCGTTCGCGATGGTGGTGACGAGGGCCGGCGGGTTGCTCTGTGCGAGTGGGCGGATCGTGCACGTGCAGCAGGCTCGGCGCTGCCGGATCCGCCCGCTCGACTGCGGGGGCGGATCCGGCAGCGCGAGCGGGCGGAGTCCATCCCGCGCGCGGCAGGGCTCCTGCGATTCCGCCCGCTCGTCGGGGGCCGGCGCCCTGCGCTCCGCGAGCGGGCGGAAGGTGCAGTGCCACGAGGCGGGGCCGAGCGTTTTCCGCCCGCTCGTGTGGGGCGTGGGGGTGACCACCTCGCATCGCGACGTCGCCGCCCGTGGTGAGCCGCGCCTCCAGGGCGGGTGGCGGCGCGGGCGGGCGGAATCTGCAGGGTGCAGCAATCCAGCTGCACGCAATCCGCCCGCTCGCGCAGGAGCAGCGTGCGGAACCGGCGCGAGTCGCGCGGGCCGGTGCGCGGGACCGGCGCGCGCGTCCCTCACCTGCCGCCACGGCCGGCACCGGGGACGTCGGGGCTGCGGAATAGGATCGGGGCATGGCAACTGCGAACGACCGCCTCGTCTGGATCGACTGCGAGATGACCGGCCTCGACATCGAGGTGGACGAACTCGTCGAGGTGGCCGTCGTCATCACCGACTTCGACCTCGTGCCCGTGCACCCCGGGTTCGACATCGTCATCAAGCCGGACCAGTCGGCGCTCGACAACATGAACGAGTTCGTCACGAACATGCACACGACGTCCGGTCTCATCGACGAGATCCCGCACGGGGTGAGCCTCGCGGACGCGGAGTTCCAGGTGCTCGAGTACATCCTCCAGCACGTGCCCGCCGAGGGTGCGGCGCCGCTCGCGGGCAACACGATCGGGACGGACCGGTCGTTCCTGGCGAAGTACATGCCGCGGGTCGACGGCCACCTCCACTACCGCAGCGTGGACGTGTCGAGCATCAAGGAGCTCTGCCGGCGCTGGTTCCCGCGCGTGTACTTCAACGCTCCGGAGAAGCACGGCGGGCACCGGGCGCTCGCCGACATCCTCGAGTCGATCCGCGAGCTCGAGTACTACCGGCGCGCCGGCTTCGTCGCGGAGCCCGGCCCGACGACGGAGGACGTCCGCGCCGTGGCGGCCGAGGTCGTCGAGCAGTGGGCGCCGCGACTCGCGCAGCCCTCGACCGACGCGGTCGCCGAGAGCGAGTCCGCCGCACCGACCGCCTAGGAGTGGTCGGCGGGGCGCGCGGCATGTACTACTATTGAGTGGTCGCGCTGGTCCGCCGGTGTGCACATGGTGGGTATAGCTCAGTTGGTAGAGCGCCTGGTTGTGGTCTAGGAGGTCGCGGGTTCGAGACCCGTTACTCACCCCAGTTCGTGAAGGCCCCGTCCGAGAGGACGGGGCCTTCGTCGTCTCCGATGCAGATGTGCCACGATCGGAGCGTGATGGAGATGTCCGCCGACGCGTTCGAGCAGCTCGTGACCGACGAGCTCGACCGGCTGCCCGACGAGATGGTGGACGGGCTCGACAACGTGGTGTTCGTCGTGGAGGACGAACCAGAGGACGGCTCCGACCTGTTCGGCTACTACGACGGAGTCGCGGCGACGGAGCGTGGGCAGTACGGGTTCGGCGAGCTCCCGGACCGGATCGTGGTGTTCCGGAAGCAGCACCTCGAGGAGTGCGACACGGTCGAGGAGCTCCGGGACGAGGTGCACACGACGCTCGTGCACGAGATCGGTCACTTCTACGGGATCGACGACGAGCGGCTGCACGAGCTCGGCTGGGCGTAGGCACGCGGCACGGCAGCCGCAGGCGTCAGGCCGCAGCGGCAGGCCGCACGCGGCACGCGGCACGGCAGCGGCAGGCGGCCCGGGGCGAGTCTCGCGCCGAGCGACACTCCACGGGCGCGCGAGTGCGTGAACTGTCGCGACGCGCGAGACTCGGGCAGCCGAGACGCGCGCACGCAACGGGGGCATCCCAGACGCGCGCACGCGACGGGGCCCCGAGGCCACCCCCTCAGAACCGCGTCGGCCCCACCTCGTGGTACCGCTCCCACGCGTCCACCGGCCCACGCCCGTGCAGCACGTACTCCCCCACGAGCCGCTCCTTGTAGACGGCGGGGTTGTGCGACGCCACCACCCGGGCGTTCCGCCAGTGCCGGTCGAGCGCCCGTGTCCGGTCCGCCGCCGAGGCGCCCCCGACCTCGAACAGCTCCGAGGCCGACCGCAGCACCCGCGGCCCGATCTCGACCTGCGCCTGGTACACGGCGTTCTCGGCGGCGTCGAGCAGCGCGTGGTCGACGCCGACCCCGGGCTCGTTCGTCGCCACGACCCCGTCCAGCAACCCGGCCGCAGCGACGACGAGCGACCGCGCCGTGAACGCTCCGGCCGACAGCCGTCCGAGCACGGCCAGCACCTGCGGATCCTCCCCCGGGGTCGCGGCGTTCGCGTGGATGTACGTGCGCGTGCGCGGCCGGACGAACGCCACGGCGTCGTCGACGACGGCCTGTCCGATCCCGGCGAGCACTGCCAGCAGGTACAGCTGGTAGAAGGCCTGGATGTGCGACAGCGGGGCGTCCCGGTAGGCCGAGATGACCGACGGGTCGACGGGCACGCGGTCGAACACGGTCGTGCCGGAGGCGGTCAGTCGCTGCCCGAAGCCGTCCCAGTCGTCGATCCCGGTGACGCCCGGCGCGTCGGTGGGCACGGCGAACGTCACGCGCTCGCCGTCACGGTCGGCCCCCAGGTAGATCCAGTCGGCGTAGAGCGTGCCGGTCGAGTAGAACTTCCGCCCGTCGAGCCGCCACACACCGTCAGCGTCGGGAGCGACGGTCGTCGAGATGTCGGCGAGGGTCGTCCCGGTGCGCTCCGAGGTCGCGTTCCCCACGATCGCCCCGCGGACGATGCGCTCGAGCCACTCGTCGCGAGCGGGCGAGTCCGGCCGGAGCAGCACGAGTTCGGTGTACCCGAAGTGCCCCCGCCAGAGGTGCGCGACGTTCGAGTCCGCTGCGGCGAGGTCCGTCACGAGGTGCGCCAGCTCGACCAGCGTCACGCCCCAGCCGCCACGCTCCTCGGGGACGCGCAGCCGACCGAAGCCCGCCTCCGCGAGCGCGCGCACCTCGGCGTGCGGCAGCTCCCGCTCGCCCGGCGCGCCGGACGCGAGCTCGCGCGCGACGGCACCCTCGCGGATGCGGTCGAACACCGGCGCGAAGTGCTCCCGCAGTGTCGTCAGACGGTCGGCCGGTGCGTCGGCCTGGAGGCGCGGTGCACCCCCGGCGGTCACGGTCGCCTCCGTCATGCGGTCACCCCGACGGCGTCGCGCGCCTGACCCGCGCCGGTCGCGTCGGTACCGCTGGCAGCTGCGCCGCTCGCGCCGCCGGAGAACGCGCCGCGCCACCGCCGTGCCGGGTGCGAGTCGGGCAGCTGCGCGTGTCCGAAGAGCTTCTCGCGGAGGGTGCCCTCCCGGTACTCGGACTGCATGAGCCCGCGCTCCTGCAGGGTCGGCGCGATGTCGTCGACGAACTCCTCGTACGACCCGGGCAGCGTCCAGTTGATGACGTTCACCCCGTCGACCCCGACCCGCTGCCACGCGGCGAGTTCGTCGGCGATCTGCTCGGGCGTGCCGACGACCCGGGCGCGGAGCTTCGCGGACAACCGGGCGAGGTCGGCGATGGTCGGCTCGCGGTCGCCGGCGGCCTCGCGGAGCCACTGCAGGTGCGACTGCCCGGCGTGCGTCCGGACCTCGGACAGCGGCGTCGCGGGGTCGAGCGGTTCGCCGGTGTCCGGGTCGAAGCCGAGGTTCGAGTGCACGAGGAAGCCGTCGGCCGCGAGGTACTCGTCGATCTCCGCTTCCTTCGCCTTCGCCTCGGCCTCGGTGGAGCCGGTGACGAAGGTCAGGCCGAGGAAGAACGCGAGGTCCTCACGACGTCGGCCGGCTGCGGCAGCGAGGTCACGGGTCTCGCGGATGAGCTGCTCGGTGGCGTCGCGGTTCGACGTGAGGATGAACTGCGCCTCGGCGTTCCGCGCGGCGAAGGCCCGGCCGGCCGGCGAGGACCCGGCCTGGAACAGCACCGGCGTCCGCTGCGGCGACGGCGCGGACAGGTGCGGCCCCTGCACGTCGTACCGCTTCCCGTGGTGGTCGATACGGTGCACCTTCTCCGGGTCGGCGTAGCCGCGCACCGGGTCCTTCAGGACGGCGCCGTCCTCCCACGACCCCTCCCAGAGCTTCGCGCAGACCTCGAGGTACTCCTCCGCCCAGGCGTAGCGCTCGTCGTGCTCCTCGAGGCGGTCCGCGCCGAAGTTCCGCGCGGCGCTGTCCAACGCGCTCGTGACGACGTTCCAGCCGATGCGCCCCCGGGTGATGTGGTCCAGCGTCGAGACCTTGCGGGCGAAGTCGAACGGGTGCGCCTGGATGACGCTCGACGTGAACGCGAGGCCGAGGTGCTCGGTGGACACGGCGAGCGCGGAGAGCAGCACGGACGGGTCGTTCGAGGGGATCTGCAGGCCCTCGCGGAGGTTCGTCGCGTAGTCGCCGCGGGCGGGGCCGTACGTGCCGACGACGTCCGCGAAGAACATCGCGTCGAACTTCCCGCGTTCGAGGGTCTTCGCGAGGTCGGTCCACAGCGTGACGTCGTCGAAGTCCGCCTGCCGGGCGTCGGGGTGCCGCCAGAGGCCGTGCTGGATGTGCGACGTCGTGTTCATGACGAAGGCCGCGAAGCGCAGCGGACGGGTCGGTGCATCGCTCATGCCGTCCATGGTCCCCGTGGACCGCGCTCCCGCGCTCATGACGTGACCTCGCGTTACGGGCGGTGTTCCGCGCGGCCCTGGAGGCGACCATGCTCCTGAGGCATGTCGACCCCGACCGCCGCAGCCGCGCCTCCCGTCCGTCCCGTCGCACCGTCGACGAACGCGACCCGTCGTCGGGTCGCCCTCGCGTCCTTCGTCGGGACGACCGTCGAGTACTACGACTTCTACCTCTACGCGACGGCCTCGGCCCTGGTGTTCGCGCCGACGTTCTTCCCGTCCGTGACGCCGGCGGTCGGCGTGATCGCGTCGTTCGCGACGTACGGCGTCGGGTTCGTGGCCCGTCCGCTCGGTGGGATCGTGGCGGGACACCTCGGCGACCGGATCGGGCGGAAGAAGCTGCTCGTCGCGTCGCTCGTGCTGATGGGGATCGCCTCGACGCTCATCGGCGTGGTGCCGTCGGCGTCGACGATCGGAGTCGGGGCGGTGGTCGCGCTCGTGGTGCTGCGCCTGCTGCAGGGCATCGCCGCCGGGGCGGAGTGGGGCGGGTCGGCGCTGCTGTCCGTCGAGCACGCGCCCGAGCGGCACCGCGGGCTGTTCGGGGCGTTCACGCAGATGGGGTCGGCGGGCGGGATGCTCCTCGCGACCGGGGTGTTCACGCTGGTGCGGACCCTGCTCGGCGACGAGGCGTTCCTCGCATGGGGTTGGCGCCTGCCGTTCCTGTTCTCGGCGGTGATCGTGGCCGTCGGGCTCGTGATCCGGCTCGGCGTGCAGGACGCGCCGGTGTTCCAGGAGCTGCGCGCGTCGGGCCAGGTGGAGCGGTACCCGGTGTGGCAGGCGGTCCGCCGGCACCCGCGGGCGATCCTCGTGACGGCCGGGCTGCGGCTCGTGCAGCCGGCGCTCTACTCGATCCTGACGACCTGCTCGCTGACGTACCTGCTCGCGAAGCGCGGCGAGGAGGGGTCGGCGGCGGGCTTGCAGGCCGTGCTCGTCATCTCGGCGGTGTCGCTCGTGTCGACGCCGTTCTGGGGCTGGCTGTCCGACCGGGTCGGGCGACGTCCGCTCGCCATCGGGTCGGCGATCGGCATCGGGGTGCTCATCTGGCCGTTCTTCGCGTTCCTCGACGCCGGGCCCCTCGTGCTGCTGCCCCTCGTCGCGCTCGTCGGGATGTGCGTCTTCCACGACAGCATCTACGGGCCGCAGGCGGCGTGGTTCGCGGAGCAGTTCCCGACCGGTCGGCGGTACTCGGGGATGAGCCTCGGGTACCAGATCGGGTCGATCTTCTCGGTGGGGCTGACACCGTTGCTCGCGGCCGTGTTCGTGCAGGTGGGCGGGGGCTCGCCGTGGATCCTGTGCGCGTACCTCGGGGTGTACGCGGTGCTCTCGATCGTGGCGGCGGTGTTCGCGGTGGACCCGGTCGCGGCCGCGCGGCGGGCGCGGTGAGCTGACCGACTCTTCGCGCTGAGCGACACTTCACGGCCGCGGGCGGGCGTGAAGTGTCGCTCAGCGCGTGAAGTCGCGCGCGTGAAGTCGCCCCGGCCACACAGGACCGAGCTCCGTCTACGTCCGGATGACCACGTCCGCGAGCGCCGCCGGGCCCTCGGCAGCGATGAAGGCCGCTTCCTGGGCGGCCCAGCGCGCCCACTCCCGCGCGAAGACCTCCCCGTCGCGGCCGATCGCCCGGTCCCACCGCACGGAGTCGTCCGCCTCGAGCCACACCCGGAGCGTCGCCAGCGGCGCGGAGGCACGCGACAGCGCACCGCACCCCTCGACCACGAGCGCCGCCGCGGGGTCGATCGGCTGCCACCCCGCGGGTCCCGACGCCGTCCAGTCCCAGCGCCGGTAGCCCGACGGGGCCCCGAGGACGTCGGACACGACGGCGTCCGCCGCTGCCCGGAGGCCGTCCCAGCCGGGGTAGAGGTCGTCGAGGTGCACGACGGCGGCGCCGAGCTCCGCGGCGAGGGCCGTGCCGAGCGTGGTCTTGCCGGTGCCCGACCGTCCGTCGACGAGCACGACGAGACGCTGCGGCGCTCCCGGAGCGGCCGCCGCAGCCCGTGCTGCCGCCGCCCGTGCTGCCGCCGCGAGACGACGCGCGAGCACCGGAGCGGCGCCGTCGTCAGGCACGCCAGGTCCCCGCCGTCACGGCCACCGCGATCGCCACGAGCCCGATCCCCACGAGCACCCCGACCATCGCCCACTCCGGCCCGGCGAAGCGCGCAGGCCGCGCCCACGTCCGCTTCCCCGGAGCGCCGAAGCCGCGCGACTCCATCGCCACCGCGAGCGTCGTCGCACGCCGCAGCGCGAGCACGAGCAGGGCGAACGCCATCGATGCTCCGCGCCGCAGCCGTCCGGAGTCCGCGATGCCCCGAGCGCGCCGCGCCATCGCCAGCTGCCGCCAGTCCTCGCCGAGGAGCGTCGTCATCCGCACCGCCGCGAGCGCCCCGAGCACGAACCGCGCCGGCAGCCGCAGGAGCTGGGCGAGGCCGTCCGCGAGGTCCGTCGGGTCGGCACCGACGAACAGCACCACGGCGGGCACCCCGACGGCGAGCACGCGGAGGGCGGTCGCGAGCGCGAGCGCCAGTGACCCGTCGGTGACGTGCGCGAAGCCGAGGTCGAACCACTCCCGGCCCGACGGTCGGCCGTACAGCGCGATGCTCAGCGCCGTCAGCGGCACGGCGACCAGCACGGGCGCGGTCCGCAGCAGCAGCGTCCGGACGGGCAGGCGCAGCAGCGGCAGGAGCAGGACCTCGAGCGCGAGGGCGACCGCCGCGGAGACGACGTCGAGGCTCAGCACGAGGCACAGGCCGAGCGCGAGCACCCCGAGCATCGCGGCCACCGGCTGCACGCCGGCGATCCCGCGAGCAGGCCGGACGGGAGGCGCGGATCGCCCGGCCGTGTCGGCTGCGGCCGTCGGCGCGGTCACCGTCGCACCGCCGCGGTCGGGGACACGACGCCGGTCGCGCCGGGCTCACCGGTCACCCCGGTCGCGCCCGGCTCGCGGGGTGGGCCGTCCGCGCCGAGCGCGTCGCGGGCGTCGTCACCGCGCGGGACGGGTCGCGCGCCGTCCACGCCGAGCACGACCTCGTCGGCGTCGAGCGCCCGGACGAGGTCCTGGTCGTGCGTGACCGCGACGACGGCGCACCCCGCGTCGGCCAGAGCGCCGAGCCGGTCGACCACCGCCTGCCACGTCGCCCGGTCCTGCCCCGAGGTCGGTTCGTCGAGCACGACCACCGGCGGCGTCGAGGCCACGACCGTCCCGATCGCCAGCCGTCGCTGCTCCCCACCGGACAGCGTGAAGGGGTTCGCGTCGGCCAGGTGCCGGAGCGCGAAGGCGTCGAGCAGGTCGTCCACACGGGCGTCGACGTCGGACAGGCCGAGGGCGCGCGGACCGACGGCGAGCTCCTCGCGGACGGAGCGGGCCACGAACTGGTGCTCCGGGTCCTGGAACACGGTGCCGATCCGGGCCGCGAGCTGCCGACTCGTCCAGTCGGAGGGTGTCGGTCCCGCGTCACCGCCGAGCTCGGCGCCCGCGCGGAGGACGCCATCGGCCGGTCGGAGGAGGCCGGCGAGCGTCAGGCCGAGCGTCGACTTGCCGACGCCGTTCGGTCCGGTCACGGCGAGGACCCGACCGGGTCGGACGTCGAGGTCGATCCCCGTGCCGACCCGGGCGTCGACGCGACCGGCGGCGCGGCGTCGGAGGCGCCCGACGCGCGTGGTCGCCAGACCACGCGCGGACAGCAGCGCGTCCGTCGGCGCGGCGGGGGCGGGATCAGGGGCCGCCACGCCGTCGAGCGGGCGGATCCCGTCGACGTGCACCGTGCCTCCAGTGCGGGTTCCGCCCGCTCGGTCGTGCGCAGGGCGGCGGCGGGAGGATCCGCGCGCTGGTTCCGCACCCGGCACCCAGACGCCGGCGGCGGTGAGTGCGGGGCCGTGCTCGGCGAGCACACGCTCGGGCGGGCCGTCGGCGACCACGCCGCCCGCGGGTTCGAGCAGCACCAGCCGGTCGACGAGGTCGAGCCACGTGCCGATCCGGTGCTCGACGACGAGCAGCGTCGCACCGGTCTCCTCCAGGAGCGCCCGGACGGCGTCGTGCACCTGCCGGACGCCGTCCGGGTCGAGGTTCGCGCACGGCTCGTCGAGCACGAGCGCCCCGGGCCGCATCGCGAGCACGCCGGCGAGCGCGAGGCGCTGCCGTTGGCCGCCGGAGAGCCGGCTCGTGGAGCGGTCGAGCGGCAGGTCGAGGCCGACGACCTCGAGGGCGGCGCGCACGCGTTCCCAGGTCTCGGCCCGTGGCACACCCGCGTTCTCGCAGCCGAAGGCGACGTCGTCGCCGATGCGCGACATCACGGTGTGGGCCTCGGGGTCCTGCATGACGAGGCCGACGCGCCCGCGGACCGCGCGGGGGTCGGCTCCGTCGACGAGGACCGAGCCCTGCACCGCGGCCGCGGTGTCGTCGTCGGGGTCGGGCTCGTCGGCCAGCACGGCGGCGACGGCCCGGAGGAGCGTCGACTTGCCCGCGCCGGACGGCCCGACGACCGCGACGCGCTCCCCCGGGGCGATCGCGAGGTCGAGGCCGCGGACCGCCCACGCGTCACGGCCGGCGTAACGCCAGCCCCAGTCGCGGAAGGTGATCGCGGCGGCACCCGTCGCGGGCGAGCCGGTCACGCGTCGACGCGGGGTCCGCGCTCGTCGTGCTCGCCGTCGGAGCGGCTCGCGTGCTCACGGCTCGCGTGCTCACGGCCGGCACGCTCGCGCCCAGCGTGCTCACGGCCGGCGGCGAAGGAGGACAGCACGCCCGTCGCAGCGAGCGCCCGGACGAGCAGCCACGAGCCGATGCCGGCGATGACGGCGCCCGAGACCACGGCGCAGACCACGTACACGGTCTTGAACGCCCCGTCGTAGCCGGGGTACCAGAGCACCGTGTCGTTGATGCCGAGGGCGAGGCCTGCGGCGGCCCCGGCGAGCACCACGACCGGCAGCCGGTACGCGCGGTAGAGGAAGAGGGCGAGCACGAGCTCGGCGCCGAGACCCTGGACGAGCCCGGCCTCGAGCGTCAGCCAGCCCCACTGCGTGCCGAGCAGCGCCTCGACGCTGGCGGCGACCATCTCGGCGTAGAGCGCGGCGCCGGGCTTCCGCACGACGATCGCGACGACGGGGCCGGCGAGCAGCCAGACGCCGCCGAAGAGCGACTGCGTGCCGGGGAGCACGAGGCCGGCGACGGTGCTGAGCGGCTCGTAGCCGAACTCCCAGAGCTTGAAGACGACGCCGATCGCGACGGCGAGGACGCTCGCCACGACGATGTCGACGACGCGCCACCGCAGCGAGCGCTTCGTCGCGGTGGACGGTACGGCGGACTGCATGGTTGCAGGCATGGTGCTGACTCCTCCCTGCGCCGGCATGACCCGGATCAGGTTCGACGGTCGGAGCGCCACTCGCTCCCTCTCAGCCCGGCGGTCCCGGACTCCCGTGTGTGTGCCTGCATCCTACCCGCGGCCGTGGCCGCGTGGCACCGGTCTGGAGGCGCGGGGCGGGGCCGCCACGCGCCTCCAGACCGCGCGCTACTTCTTCAGGGCGCGGACCAGCTTGCGCAGGACGCGTCCGGTCACCCAGACCAGCGGGATGGACACGACGATGAGCGAGATGAGGTTCGGCTCGAACTCGAGGTCCTTGCCGGGTCGACGCACGTAGGCGCCGACGGGGGCGGAGAGGCCGCCGCCGCCACCGCCACCGTTCTCGTCGTCGTCCCCGCCGCCGCCGAAGCCGAACCAGGCGACGGACACCGGGATGAGGGTCTGGTCGCCGACCTCGACCGGCTCCCCGTAGTTGGTGGACACGCCCACCGGGCGCACCTTCTCTGCGATCTGCGTGACGATGTTGGCCATGCGCGCGACGCTACTCGGCTGTCCCTCCACAGCGTTTACCGCATCGGCGACGTCCACAGCTGGGGCTTGTCTGCGGACGCCGCAGCGCCGCGCCGATAGTTTGGCGCCACCCACAACTGGAGGACCGTTTGCACACCTGGCCCGGCAACCCGTACCCGCTCGGGGCGACCTACGACGGAAGCGGCACGAACTTCGCCATCTTCAGCGAAGTCGCCGAACGCGTCCAGCTCTGCCTCTTCGACGCGGACGGGAACGAGGAGTGCGTCGACCTGGTCGAGGTCGACGCCTACGTGTGGCACGCGTACCTGCCGAACATCGGACCTGGCCAGCAGTACGGCTTCCGCGTGCACGGTCAGTACGACCCGGCAGCGGGGCTGCGCGCGAACCCGAACAAGCTCCTGCTCGACCCGTACGCCAAGGCGACGAGCGGCGACATCGACTGGGACCAGGCACTGTTCTCGTACACGTTCGGCGACCCGGACTCGACCAACGACGAGGACTCGGCGTCGCACATGGTCAAGGGCGTCGTCATCAACCCGTTCTTCGACTGGCAGGGCGACCGCGCACCGCGGATCCCCTACGGCGAGACCGTCATCTACGAGGCGCACGTCAAGGGCCTGACGCAGACCCACCCCGACGTGCCGGAAGACCAGCGCGGCACGTACGCCGGCGTCGCACACCCGGCCGTGATCGGGCACCTGCAGCGCCTCGGCGTCACGACGCTCGAGCTCATGCCCGTGCACCAGTTCGTGAACGACTCGACCCTGCAGGAGAAGGGGCTGTCGAACTACTGGGGCTACAACACCATCGGGTTCTTCGCGCCGCACTCGCACTACTCGTCCTCGGGCGACCACGGGCAGCAGGTGCAGGAGTTCAAGGCGATGGTCCGCGAGCTCCACCGCGCGGGCATCGAGGTCGTGCTCGACGTGGTGTACAACCACACCGCCGAGGGCAACCACCTCGGCCCGACCCTGTCCTTCCGCGGCATCGACAACGCGGCCTACTACCGCCTGGTCGACGACGACAAGCGGTACTACATGGACACCACCGGCACCGGCAACTCGCTGAACGTCGGGCACCCGCACTCCCTGCAGCTGATCATGGACTCGCTGCGGTACTGGGTGACCGAGATGCACGTCGACGGCTTCCGCTTCGACCTCGCTGCGGCGCTCGCGCGCGAGTTCTACGAGGTCGACCGGCTCGCGGCGTTCTTCGAACTGGTCCAGCAGGACCCGATCGTGTCCCAGGTGAAGCTCATCGCCGAGCCGTGGGACGTCGGCCCCGGCGGCTACCAGGTCGGCAACTTCCCGCCGCAGTGGTCCGAGTGGAACGGCAAGTACCGCGACACCGTGCGCGACTTCTGGCGCGGCGAGCCCTCGACGCTCGGCGAGTTCGCGTCGCGGATCTCCGGCTCCGCCGACCTGTACGAGCACGACGGCCGCACGCCCAAGGCCAGCATCAACTTCATCACCGCGCACGACGGCTTCACGCTGTACGACCTCGTCGCCTACAACGAGAAGCACAACGAGGCCAACGGCGAGGACAACAACGACGGCGAGAGCCACAACCGGTCGTGGAACTCCGGGGTCGAGGGGCCGACCGACGACGCGACCGTCAACGAGCTGCGGCTCCAGCGGCGCCGGAACTTCCTGGCGACGCTCCTGCTCAGCCAGGGCGTGCCGATGATCGCGCACGGCGACGAACTCGGCCGCACCCAGTCCGGCAACAACAACGTGTACGCACAGGACTCGGCGATCAGCTGGATCGACTGGGAGCACGCCGACGACGAGCTCATCCAGTTCACCGCCGACGTCGTCAAGCTGCGGCACGACCACCCCACCTTCCGTCGCACGCGCTACTTCAACGGCCGTCCGGTCCGACGAGGCGAGGGCGAACCACTGCCCGACGTGGTGTGGCTCACCCCCTCCGGCGAGGCGATGGACCCCGAGGACTGGGACTCCGGCTTCGGCAAGAGCGTCGGCATGTACCTGAACGGCGAGGGCATCCGCGGCCGCGACCACCGTGGCGAGCGCGTCACCGACGTGGCCTTCCTGACGTACTACAACGCGCACGACGGCGTCGTGACCTTCACGCTGCCGCCGGAGGAGTACTCCCCCGGCTGGACCGTGCTGGTCGACACGGCCGACCCGCGGGCGCGGGACGAGGTCCTCGACGCCGGGACGCCGCTCGACGTCGCGGCACGTTCGATGATCGTGCTCCGCGCCGAGCCCGACCACGAGGTCACGACGACGCCGGTGGACACGACGGACGCCGTCCCGGCCACGAGCGCCACGGCGGCGGCGCACGGTGCCACCGCGTCCGACGGTGCCGCCCCCGCGCCTGCCTCCGGTGACGCTGCCGGTGATCCGGCCGGTGCCGCGGCCGGAGCCGACGACGCCACCGCGACCGATCCGGTCGCCGCCGAGGTGAGCCCGGAGAACCCGGCCGGCGCACCCGCCCCGTCCGGCACGACCGCGCCGGACCCCGCCGCACTCGGCGCGACCGGCTCCGACACCACCGCTCCCGACGACACCACCCCCGACACCTCCGAGGAACCCCGATGACCCCGCGACGGATCCCCGCGTCCACCTACCGACTCCAGCTCACCGCCGACTTCGACCTGGCGGCCGCGGCCGACGTCGTCGAGTACGTCCGCGACCTCGGCGCCGACTGGATCTACCTCTCCCCCGTCCTGCAGGCCGAGCCGGGCTCGCAGCACGGCTACGACGTGGTCGACCACACCCACGTCGACACCGAGCGCGGCGGCGACGAGGCGTTCCGCGTGCTCACCGAGACCGCGCACGCCGCCGGCCTCGGCGTGCTCGTCGACATCGTGCCGAACCACGTCGGCGTCGCCACCCCCGAGGTGAACCCCTGGTGGTGGTCGCTCCTCGAGCAGGGGCAGGGCTCCCCGGTGGCGTGGGCCTTCGACGTCGACTGGGAGGCCGGCGCGGGCCGGATCCGCATCCCCGTCCTCGACGACCGCCTGCTCGACGCAGTCGAACTCCGCGACGGCCGGCTGTACGTCGGTGCGACCGCGTACCCGACCGCGCCCGGCACCGTGCAGGACGGCGACACCGTCGAGGCCGTGCACGCGCGCCAGCACTACGAGTTCGTGCACTGGAAGCGCGCCGACCGCGACCTCAACTACCGGCGCTTCTTCGCCGTGAACACCCTCGCCGCGATCCGCGTCGAGGAGCCCGAGGTGTTCGCGGCCTCGCACACCACGATCGGCGGGTGGTTCGAGGACGGACTCGTGGACGGACTCCGCATCGACCACCCGGACGGCCTCTACGACCCGGCCGGCTACCTCGAGGACCTCGCCGCCCTGACCGGCGGGGCGTACACCCTCGTCGAGAAGATCCTCGAGCCGGGCGAGGAACTGCCGAGCTCGTGGCCGGTGGACGGCACGACCGGGTACGACGCGCTCGGCGTCGTCGACCGGGTGTTCGTCGACCCCGCCGGCGAGCCGGCCCTGACCGCGGTCTCGGGTTCCGAGCCGACCGACTGGCCGCAGCTGACGCACGACACCCGGCGCGGCATCGCCGACGGGATCCTCGGCAGCGAGGTCCAGCGGCTCGCGCGCCTGCTCGGTCCCGGCACCGCGACGCCCGGTGCTGGACCGGTGCCCCACGACCGCATCGTCGACGCGGTGGCCGAGATCGTGGCGTCGTTCGACGTGTACCGCACGTACCTGCCCGAGGGCTCGCACCACCTCATCGACGCGCTCGAGGGCTCGGCCGAGGCCCGCCCGGAGCTCGCGGACGTCATCGACCGCATCGCCCCGGCACTCGTCGACCCGTCCAACGCAGCGGCCGTCCGGCTGCAGCAGACCAGCGGCATGGTGATGGCCAAGGGCGTCGAGGACACCGCGTTCTACCGGACCTCCCGCCTGTCGTCCCTGAGCGAGGTCGGCAGCGACCCGAGCGTGTTCTCGGTGTCGGTCGCCGACTTCCACCGGGCCCAGCGCGACCGCCTCGGCAGCTGGCCGCACACCATGACGACCCTCACGACCCACGACACGAAGCGCAGCGAAGACACCCGGGCCCGGATCGCGGTGCTCGCCGAACTCGGCACCGAGTGGGCGTCGATCTTCGAGCGCCTGCAGTCCCTCGCGCCGCTCGAGGACGCCGTGCTCGCCGACCTGCTCTGGCAGGCGATCGTCGGCGCACGGCCCGCGAGTCGTGAGCGTCTGCACGCCTACGCCGAGAAGGCCTCGCGCGAGGCCGGCGACAGCACGACGTGGACCGAGCCCGACGAGGACTTCGAGGAGCGCATGCACGCCCTGGTCGACGCCGCCTTCGACGACCCGGCGGTGGTCGCCGTGCTCGACGCCCTCGACGAGCGCATCGACGCCGCCGGCTGGTCGAACGGCCTCGGGCAGAAGCTCGTACAGCTCACCGCGCCCGGCGTGCCCGACGTCTACCAGGGCACCGAGTCGTGGGACCGCTCCCTGGTCGACCCGGACAACCGTCGCCCTGTGGACTACGCCGAGCACCGCCGGGTGCTGGCGTCGCTCGACGGCCCGGACGACGACGGCCCCGAGCACCTGCCCGCCGTCGGCCTCGACGGCGCCGTCAAGATCCTCGTGACGAGCCGTGCGCTCCGTCTGCGCCGCGACCACCCGGAGCTCTTCACCCGCTACCTGGCGCTCGAGGCCACCGGGAGCGCCGCGGACCACGTGCTCGCGTTCGACCGCGGCGGGGCCGTCACGGTCGCGACGCGGCTGCCGATCGGTCTCGAGCGCGTGGGCGGCTGGGGCGACACGCTCGTGCACCCCGTCCCGCTCGACCGCGTCGACCTGCTGACCGGCCGCCGGTTCCCCGCGTCCCGGGGCATCGCGGTGTCCGAACTGCTCGCCGACCTGCCGGTCGCGCTGCTCGTGCCCGCCGACCTGTCGGCAGCACCGGACCACGGGACGGACGGCACGACGTCGGCCACCGGCTCCACACCGGCGGGCGCCACGCCGTCGGGCTCGACGCCGACCACATCCGCACCGAGCACGCCGTCCGAGAGCGACGCGCAGGCCGAGATCGACATCCTGGAGGGCCACGCATGACCGCACCCGACCGATACGCCGTCTGGGCGCCCGAGCCGGAGCGCGTCCGCCTCGTCGTCGACGGGACCGAGTACCCGCTGACCCGCGGCGACGACGACTGGTGGACGACCGACGCGATCGTCCCCGTCGTGGGCGCCCGGTACGGCTTCCGCATCGACGACGACGACGCGGTGCGCCCCGACCCGCGCAGCCGTTTCCAGCCTGAGGGGGTGCACGGCCCGTCCGAGGTCGTCGACCCCGCGCGGTTCTCGTGGACGGACGACGCCTGGACGGGCCGCCCCGCCCGCGGCGCCGTGATCTACGAGCTGCACGTCGGGACGTACACGCCCGAGGGCACCCTCGACGCGGCCGCCGACAAGCTGGACCACCTGGTCGAGCTCGGCGTCGAGTTCGTCGAACTGCTGCCGGTCAACGCCGTGAACGGCGAGTGGAACTGGGGCTACGACGGCGTCGGCTGGTTCGCGGTGCACGCACCGTACGGCGGACCGGACGCCTACGACCGCTTCGTCGACCGCGCGCACGCGCTCGGTCTCGGCGTGATCCAGGACGTCGTCTACAACCACCTCGGTCCCAGCGGCAACTACCTGCCGCTGTACGGGCCGTACCTCGTGCAGGGTCTGGCGAACACCTGGGGCGACTCCGTCAACGTGGAGCACCCCGAGGTCCGCCGGTACGTGCTCGACAACGTGCGGATGTGGTTCCGCGACCACCACGTCGACGGGCTCCGACTCGACGCCGTGCACGCCATCCGGGACACCTCCCGCCCGCACGTCCTCGCCGACATGGCATCGGAGACGGACGCGTACAGCGCCTTCACCGGCCGTCCGCTGTCGCTCATCGCGGAGTCGGACCTCAACGACCCGATCATGTTCCGCCCGCGCGAGGCCGCTGGATACGGGCTCGCCGGCCAGTGGTCGGACGACTTCCACCACGCGGTGCACGTCGCGCTCACCGGCGAGACGAACGGCTACTACGCCGACTTCGCCCCGCTGTCGGCGCTCGCGAAGGTCCTCGACCACGGGTTCTTCCACGACGGCACCTGGTCGTCCTTCCGCGGCGCGCGGCACGGGCGACCGATCGACCGCGGCACCTCCCCCGCGACCGCGCTCGTGGTGGCGAACCAGAACCACGACCAGATCGGCAACCGCGCGGCGGGCGACCGGCTCGCTGCGACGCTCGACGACGAGGGCCTCGTCATCGCAGCCGCACTGACGCTGCTCGGGCCGTTCACGCCGATGCTGTTCATGGGCGAGGAGTTCGCGGCCAGCACGCCGTGGCAGTTCTTCACCTCGCACCCGGAGCCGGAGCTCGGCAAGGTCACCGCCGAGGGCCGCATCAAGGAGTTCGCGGAGCACGGCTGGGACGAGTCGACCGTGCCGGACCCGCAGGACCCGACGACGTTCACCAACTCGAAGCTCGACTGGTCCGACGTGACGAGCGAACGCGGCGCAGCCGTGCTGCGGGCCTACCGGGTGCTCGTCGCGCTCCGACGCACGGAGGAGGCGTTCGTCGACCCGCGCTACGAGGCGAACGCCGTCCGCTTCAGCGAGGACGAGCGCTGGCTCGTGCTCACCCGCGGGCTGCTCGGCCCGGACACCGCCCCCGTGCACGTCGTCGTCCACTTCGCCGACGACGCGGTCGAGGTCCCGGTGCCGGGGACGACCGGCGAGGTGCTCTACGCGTTCGGTGACGCCGAGTTCGACACCGACGGCGTCCGCTTCGGCGGGCGCGGGCTCGTCGTGGTCCGCTAGCCCGTCGGTCGCACGGAAGAACCCCCGCGGGCAGGGCCCCCGGGGGTTCTTCCGTGTCGAGCCGTGGGGGACGCGCCCCGCGGGATCAGGCCGTGTGGTCGGCCACGGCGTGGGCGTTCGCCCGCACCGAGGGCAGCCGGCGGTGGTCCTTGACGATGGAGCGGGCCTCGCGCAGGCGGCGGTCGATGCCCCACTTCGTGACGAGGGTCAGGCTCTCGCGGACGATGTTGCCGCTCATCTTCGAGACGCCGAACTCGCGCTCGGTGAAGGTGATCGGCGTCTCCACGATCCGGAGCCCGGCCTCGAGGGCACGCCAGCACAGGTCGACCTGGAAGCAGTAGCCCTTCGAGGCGACACCGGCGAGGTCGATGCGCTCGAACGCCCGGGAGGTGAACACCCGGAAGCCGCCGGTCGCGTCGCGCACGTCGATGCCGAGGGCCAGGCGCGTGTAGAGGTTGCCGCCGCGGGAGAGCATCTCGCGGTACCACGGCCAGTTCTCCACCTCGCCGCCCTTGATCCAGCGGGACCCGAGGACGAGGTCGTTCGTGTCCGCCAGCTCGAGCATCCACGGGAGGTACTCCGGGTGGTGCGAGCCGTCCGCGTCCATCTCCACGAGCTTGTCGTAGCCGTGCTCGAGACCCCAGGCGAAGCCCGCGAGGTACGCGCCGCCGAGGCCGTCCTTGACGGTGCGGTGCATGACGTGGACCCGGTCGGTCTCCCGTGCGATCGCGTCCGCGATGTCGCCGGTGCCGTCCGGGGAGTTGTCGTCGACGACGAGCACGTGCACCGTGTCGTCGGTCGCGGCCAGGGTCCGCTCGACGATCGGGCGGACGTTCTCGGCCTCGTCGTAGGTCGGGATGATGACCAGGGTCGTGCTCATGGTGCTCCTTGCGCTTGTCGTCAAGATATCGGTCGGCGCTGCGTCAGTCCGACGAGAGGTCTGCGAACACGATCAGATTGTCCGTGTAGTGGCCGGTCGCCGTGTCGAACGTGCCGTCGCAGGTGATGAGCCGCAGCTGCGGCGTGGGGGCGCTGCCGTAGACGTCGCTCGTCGGGAAGGCTGACTTGGCGGCACGCTCCGACCGGTCCACCGTGAAGGTGCGGGTGGTGCCGTCGGACATCCCGACGCGGATCTGGTCGCCGGACACGAGCTCGTCGAGCCGGAAGAACACCGCGGCCGACGTCGGGCTGTCGACGTGACCAGCGATGACGGCAGGGCCGACCTGACCGGGGACGATGCCGTCGCTGAACCAGCCGGCGCTGTCCCAGTCCTTCGGCGGGTCCAGCTCCCCGGCGGCGCCGCGGTGCAGGTCCTCGAGCCCCGAAGAGACGCCGATCGCCGGGATCGCGACCGAGACCGGGGTGGCGGTGGACGCTTCCTCGGGCGCCGCGGGGTCCTGGAACCCGGCGGTCCCCGAGCCGTCGGTGCCGGCGCTCGTGTCGGGGGTCGGCGTGCGGCTCGCGGCCGATCCCGCCCGGTCGCCGCCGGCGTCGCCGTTGCCGGTCGTGGCGACCGCGACCCCGGTCACCCCGGCGGCGAGCACGACCGCCGCGACGACGGCCCCGACCACGAGACCGCGACGGCCGGACGCCGAGCCGGCCCCGAGTCTCGCGCCCGGCGACGTCCCTCGCGGCGCCGATCCCGAGGAATGTCGCCCACCCCGAGTCTCGGCCCCGCCGGCCCCGCCGGCGCCGCCAGCCCCACCAGCCCCGCCGGCCCCGCCGTCCCCGCCAGCCCCGTCGGCACGCCGCGCCCGCTCGCCGGTCACGAGGCGCCTCCCCCGGCCGTCGCGCACCCGCCGAGCACGTCGGAGGTGAGCATCGTCGCGCCGAGCGCCGCCCACGCGTCCCCGTAGTAGGTCGGGGTCGTGGCCGCTGTCCGGTCCGCGCGTCGCAGGTCGGCCGCAGCCGCCGAGGACGACCCCGACGCCTGCTCCGCCGCCGCCCGCGCCGTGTAGGCCAGGGCGCTCGTGTCACCGGTCACGGCCGTGCCGCCGAGGTCGAGCTGCGCCGCGAGCTGCGTGCTCCGCCGGAGCGTCGGTGCGATCGAGCCGGCCAGGGCGCGGTCGTCGGCCGAGCAGCCCTCGGCGTACCGGAGCGGCATCCGCATCGCGTCCCAGCCGTACAGCACGCGGCTGTCGCTCGCCGAGGTCGGCATCGGGTCGACCGATCCGTCGGCGTGCACCTGGGACCAGTCGCTCGGCAGGTCGGACTTCTCGAGCACGGCCGCGGTGACCGCGCGGGAGCCCTGGTCGAGCGCCGTCCACCGCTCGTCCCCGGTCGCCTGCGCCAGCACCCGGAAGGCGGCCGGCGAGGCGTAGGAGGCGTCGTACCGGTACGGCTCGCGGTCCGCCCACGGCCCGGGCAGGAGGATCGTGCCGAGGTCGGTCGTCGCGGTCTCGTGCTCGAGGATCGCAGCCGCCATGCGCTTCCCCGCGGCCGTGTACCGCTCGTCGCCCCACTCCTTGCCGGCGAGCACGAGGGCGCGCGCGGCGTCGAGGTCGGCGTCGCTCGCCGACTGCTCGTCGGCGACGCCCCCGTCCGGCGTCCAGCGCCAGGCGAGCAGGTCGTCGTCGGTGAGCAGGTGCCGCTTCGTCCACGACCAGATGTCGCCGAAGCGCTCCTGGTCGCCCTGCGCGTACGCGATCAGCAGGCCGTACGCCTGCCCCTCGCTCACGGTGTCCCCGCCCTGGTCGGTCCGCACCACCCGGCCGTCGCGCACGTAGCGGTCGAGGAAGGCCTCGCGGAGCTGTTCCGGCGAGCGGTCCACGTCCGGAGCCGCCGAGGTGCGCGGCGTCGACGGGCTCCCCGCCTGCGGCGTGGCGCCGTTCCACGGGCGGACCGCGAGGAGCGCGACCACGAGGGCGACGAGCACCGCCGCGACGGCGGTGAGGGGGATCCAGGTCCTGCGGGTCATGGTGGCCTGCTTCCTGTGGGAGCGTCGGTTCGGTCTGGAGGCGCGGATCACGCGAGCGGATCGGCTGCGGTGATCCGCGCCTCCAGTCGGGGTCGGATCAGCGGAGGACGGAGCGCAGCACCGCGATGAGCTCGTGGGTGGCCTGCGTCAGCGGGCTGGCGGCGCCGCCGCCGCCGGTCTGGACGCCGCCGGACGGCGTGGCCGCCGTGGCTGCGGCGTCCGTGACGGGCACGACCGTGAGGTCGCCCTTGCTGTCGTCCAGGACGAACAGCGTCGAGACGGTGTTGCCGGCCAGGTCGACCTTCGCGGTACCGCGCTGGCCGCTGCCCGACACGTCGAGCGTCCACTTGCCGGCGGCGACCGTCGCGTACTTCGTGGCGGTGCCGAAGGCGGCGTCCTCGGCGACGGCGGTGCCCTCGGAGGTGCTGACGTCGACGCGCTTCGCGGTGGTGGCGGCCTGCACGAGGCGGAGCTTCGCCTTGCCGTCACCGGGCTGGGCGAGGTCGTCGCGGAAGGCGGTGGTCTTGAGGTCGCTGTTCTTGCCGTAGGCGACGACCGTGCTCGCGTTGCCCTCGGCGACCGTGACGTCGGTGGAGATCACCGGCGTCGAGTCCGGCTGGCCGGCGGCGCGCATCGACAGGACGTACGTGCCGACCGGGAGCTCCTGGTACGGGCTGACCTGGCCGTAGGTGACGTCGTCGAGCTCGAAGACCTTCTTGCCGCCGGCGAGGCTCGAGAGCTCGACATCGACGCCCTTCGTGTCGGGCGAGAGGTGGCCGACGCGGAGCCAGCCCTCGTCGGCGGGGGCGGCGGAGGCGGTCTGCGCGGTGAGCCCGACGCTCGCGGCGACGAGTGCGGCGGCGATGGCGCCGACGGCGAGGGTGCGACGTGGTGCGGTCATGGTGGAGCTCCTTCGGGTCGAGTGCTGCTGGTGCTGGTGGGTACGTGCTGGGGCGGGTGCGGGTGCGGGTGGGTGCGGGTGCTGGGGCGGGTGCTGGGGCGGGTGTCCGGTCCCGGTCCCGGTTGCGCGAGCGGGCGGATCCTGCCCGGCCACGAGGCGGAGGCGGACCGGTTCCGCCCGCTCGCGCCGCGCCTCCCGGGCGGCGTGTCCGCGGGGGCCGATCCGTCCACGCGAGCGGGCGGATCCTGCCCGGCCACGAGGCGGAAGCGGACCGGTTCCGCCCGCTCGCGCCGCGCCTCCCGGGTGGGGTGTCCGCGGGGGCCGATCCGTCCACGCGAGCGGGGGGATCCTGCCCGACCACGGGGCGGAGGCGAACCGGTTCCGCCCGCTCGCGCCGGGGCGGACGGCTCCCGCTCGCGGCGGGGCGGACGTTGCCCGCCCGCCCCGCCCGCCGCGCCCGCCCGGGTCAGGACGTCAGGGGCGTGCTGGTCGGGTCCTCGGCGGAGTACGTCACCGTGATCCGCTCCCCGTCCCGCTCGACCGACGCGGCCCGGAACCCGGAGGACATCGCCCCGAGGGTGGCCACGACCTGCTTCGCGTCCGTCGTCGTGTCCGTGTGCAGGACCACCCGGCGGAACGGCTGCCCGGTCTCCCCGGCCAGCGGCGTGAACCGGCTGACCCGGACGGACTGGTCGGCGAGGACCTGCCCGAGCGACAGCATCGCCCGCGCGTCGACCTGTCCGGCGCGGAACTGCGACTTCGTGCCGTCGTCCGCACGGAGCCCCGGGTTCGCGGCGAGCTCGGTCCCGAGGGTCTTGCGCTGGTCGGTGGCCTTCGTGATCGCGGAGTCCGCGGCCGTGGTGCCCTCGGCGTGGATCCGGCGCACGTCGACCCGCTGGTTCCCGGTGCCGAACGCGGCGACGGTCGTCGAGTTCTCGATCGCCTGGCGGACGTCGGGCGAGGAGTTGCCTCCCGTCCGCATGGAGTCGGTCGTGACGACGAAGTCCGAGTCCTTCCAGCCGTTCGGCGACTGACGCTGCACGGCGGCGTCGGTGTCGAGCTTGTAGTACCAGACGACGTTGTTCCGGGCGAAGCCGTCCTGCACGAGGTCGACCCACATGGCGTCGTCCACGAGCAGCCGCGAGGACTTCGGGACGTTGTCGCCGACCCACTGTTCGGCCTGCTGCATCGGCAGGTCGAGGTTCCCGAGCAGGAACCCGCGCAGCTGGGTGCCCCAGAGCGGGACTGCGACGACGAGGGCGACCGCGGTGACGGCGGCCCAGGTGACGCCGAGGCCCCGACGAGCGGCACCGCGGACCCGGGTGCGGGCGAGGGAGCGCGTCCGTCCGGTGAGGGCGAGCACCGCACGCTCCGCCGTGTACGCCACGAGGAGCGCGGCGAACGGGACGAGCATGATGACGTACGGCACGGGCAGGTAGCCGTTCGGGCGGAACATCATCGCGAGCAGGAAGACGAGCATCGCGGCGATCGGCCGGACCCGTCGCAGGAACAGCCCCACGACCGCGGCGACCGAGCCGAGCACGATGAACACCGGGTCGAGCGCCCACCACTGCGAGGCGGCCTCGTTGGCGAGGCTCCCACCGTCGAACACCGAGCCGGAGGCCGCACGCGACCCGAGCTGGTACGTGATGCCCTGCAGCAGGCTGACCCGGCCGGCTCCGGGCAGGAGCTCGCCCTTCACCGCGGCGAGCAGCAGGTACCCGCCGCCGATCACGATCAGGACGGCCCCGGCGACGCTCAGGGTGTAGCGGCGCGTGCTCCTGTCGGCGCGACGCACCGCGATCCAGATGAGGAACGGCAATGCGAGGAGGTACGTCTCCTTCGAGAGCACGGCGATCCCGAGGCAGGCGGCGGAACCGGCGAACCCGGCGAGCTGCTGGCGACGGCTGAGGACGAGCACGAAGGCGGCGAGGAGCCACGGCGTCGCGACGTTGTCGATGTAGACGGTGCGGTGGTACTGCAGCGCCAGCGGCGACAGGGCGAACACGAGACCGGCCGCTGCTGCGGTGGCACGACCGGCGCCGAGACGGCGGGCGAGCACGAACAGCAGGATGCTCGAGACGGCGGCGAAGAAGACCATCGCCTCACGGCCGGCCTCGACGGCGAACGGGTAACGCCCGAACGCCCCGGTCAGCCCGGTGTAGGCCGCGATCTGCACCCAGCCCAGCGGCGGGTGGTCGTACCAGTACGTGTAGTGGGTGATCTCGCCGAGGTGGGTGATCGCCCACGCCTGCGCCGTGTACGTGCCCTCGTCGTCGATGCGCTGCGGCGTGCCCGCCATGTTCCACGCCTGCACCATGACGGTGACGGCGAGGACGGGCAGCAGCCAGCCGAGGCTCGCGGCGTGCACGCGGAACCAACCGCGGACGCCGGAGAGCGACTCGGCGCCCCGGACGGGGATACCGGTGGTGTGGGTGATGCTGGCGGTCATCGGGCACCTCCCGCGGTCGAGCCGGCGAGCTCACGCTCGGTTCCCGATGATGCGGTCGCGGATGCGCTCACCGCGGAAGCGAACCCGACGACCTCGGCCGGCTGCGCCGTGCGGTGCTGACCGGTGTGCTCGGTCTTCTCCCATCCGTTCTGTCCCTTCACGTGGCGGACGACGGCACGGACCGCCGCTGCGGCGAGGAACACCTGGTACGGCACGAGGCCGAGGACGAGCTTCACGTAGTCGCGGATGCGGACCTTCTCCTTGTAGATGCGGCCGAACTCGTTGAGTCCGACGACCTCGACGGCCAGCAGCATGAGCGTGGGCGCCACCGGGATGAACGAGACGAGGGCGATCGCGGTCGGCACCTTCACGAACAGGATCATCAGGACGCTGAGCGGGATGAGCAGACCGGTCGCCGCCTGGATGAACGGCATGGTCAGCATGTAGCGGGCGAAGAAGCGCTGGCGGAACGAGGGCAGCTTCTTCCACTCCCCCTTGCCGAGCACCTGCAGGAAGCCCTGGTTCCAGCGGGTCCGCTGCTTGAGCAAGGACGCGAAGGTCGGCGGGGTCTCCTCGCGGGTGACCGCCTCAGGGCTGTACGCCACGACGACCTTCGCGCCGTCGGCGGACAGCCGCACGCCGAGCTCGCAGTCCTCGGCGAGGCAGTGCGCGTCCCAGCCGTTCGACCACTCGAGGCGTTCCTTCGTCACGAAGACGGTGTTGCCGCCGAGCGGGATGAACTTCGACCCGGCGTGGAAGTGCAGGCGCGAGCGGAACCAGAAGTAGTACTCAAGGACGTTCCGGAGCGACCACCAGCTCGACTTGAAGTTCATCAGCTGCACACCGCCCTGCACCACGTCGGCGTCCGTCTCCTGGAAGCGCGAGTCGACGAGGGTGAGCAGGTGCGGGTAGACCTCGTCCTCTGCGTCGAACACGCCGACGATGTCACCCGTCGCGTACTGCAGCGCGAGGTTCATCGCCTTGGGCTTGTTCTTCGGCGCCGTGTCGTCGACGACCACCTTGATCAACTCGGGGTGACGCGCTGCGGCGGCACGCACGACGGCGTCCGTCTCTGGGTCGTCCTCGCCGACGATCGCGATGATCTCGAAGTCGGGGTGGTCCTGCGTGGCGAGCATGTCGAGCGTCTGCCCCATCACGTCCTGCTCGTGCCGCCCGGGCACGAGGAGCGTGAAGCGGTGCGCGGCCGGACGGGGCTCCTGGCTGAAGCTCGTCGACTTCAGCGCGTCCCGCGAACGCCACGCGTGCAGCATCCACCAGAGCGTCGTCAGTGCGATGACCGTGAGCAGCACGGACACGGCGATGAGGGCCGAGTAGCCGATCCACTCGCCCAGCGTCCAGGCGACCTGTGGGGCTTGGCCCGAGCCTCCCGTCGGGACGTCGGTGGTCCCGCGGTTCGGGACGGTCCCTGCCGGGCCCGTCCCCTCGTTCGGCTGCAGCAGCGGCCCGGCGGCCGTCAGCAGCGTGGCGGTGATGGTCATGCGGCGTGCTCCTTCGCGTGAGCGTCGGTGGAACGGAAGACGAGGGCCTTGTACGCGGCAAAGCGGAACGCTGTGCCGAGGACGAGACCGACCCCGTTGCCGGCGACGTTGTCGGCGAGGGTGGACGTGAGACCGAGGACGTAGTGCGAGACGAAGAGGCAGAGCGCGGCGATGCCGAGCCCGATCACGTTCGTGGCGGCGAAGAGCAGCCCCTCGCGGAGGGTCTCGCGGCGGCCGGAGCGACGCTCGGCGCGGAACGTGATGGAGCGGTTCGCCAGCCAGGCGACCGCGGTGGAGACGACGGCGGACACGACCTTCGCGGCGATCGGACCGTCGGTCATGACGGTCGCGCGCAGGAGGTTGTAGACGGCCAGGTCGATGACGAAGCAGATCGCGCCGATGGTGCCGAAGGCTGCGAGCTGCCGCATGAGGGTCAGCAGGCGCGCGAACGTGCCGGGTGGCACGGTCGGCACCGGGCTGGTGCTGGGTGGCACCAGAACGGGGGTACTGGTTCGGGTCATGCCCCCTCTTCGGGGGCACTTCGGGGGTGGTTTGGGTGGGGTACAGGGGTTGCCAGGAGGCTGCCAGGCCCTCGACACCTGCTGTTCACAGGTGACGAGTGGTCACGATTTCGGCTGATCAGCGGGCGGATCGACAGTCCGTCTGGACGGCACGTCAGATCGTGACACAACGACGGACGGGAGGCGCGGTGCCAGCTGGCACCGCGCCTCCGTCCGTCAGGGCGTCGCGTCTCGAGCGCTCACGCTACGTCCGCGGGTGGTGTGCGTCGCGCTTCCCGGTCGTCCGGGTCGCGCTCGTCCGCGTCGCGCTTGCTTGTCGTCCGCGTCGCGCTTCCCGCTCGTCGCGTCGCGCCGTCCTCAGGCGGGGCGCGAGGTCGGCGAGACGCTCTTGGACGCGTCACGCTCGGGAATGTCCCCGAGCGCCTCGTCGATCGCCGCGAGGGCGTCCGAGTCGAGCTTCACGCCGGCGGCCTTCACGTTGTCCGTGACCTGCTCGGGCCGCGAGGCACCGACGATCGCCGACGCCACGTTCTCGTTCTGGAGCGTCCACGCGATCGCCAACTGCGCCAGCGTGAGACCGGCCTGGTCGGCGACGGGCTGCAGACGCTGCACGGCCTCGAGGACCTCGTCGCGCATGAACCGCTTGATCATGTCGGCGCCGCCCTTCTCGTCCGTGGCGCGGGAGCCCTCGGGCAGCGGCTGACCGGGCTTGTACTTGCCCGTGAGGACGCCCTGGGCGATAGGCGACCAGACGATCTGGCTGAGCCCGAGCTGCTTCGAGGCAGGGACGACCTCGCCCTCGATCACACGCCACAGCATCGAGTACTGCGGCTGGTTCGAGATGAGCTGGAAGCCGAGCTCCTTCGCGAGGGCGGCACCGGCGCGGATCTGCTCGGCGGTCCACTCGCTGACGCCGATGTAGAGCGCCTTGCCCTGACGGACGACGTCGGCGAACGCCTGCATCGTCTCCTCGAGGGGGGTCTCATAGTCGTAGCGGTGCGCCTGGTAGAGGTCGACGTAGTCGGTCTGGAGGCGCTCGAGCGAGCCGTTGATCGACTCCATGATGTGCTTGCGGGAGAGGCCGACGTCATTGTGCCCCTTCGGCCCGGTCGGCCAGTAGACCTTCGTGAAGACCTCGAGCGACTGCCGCCGCTCGCCCTTGAGCGCCTCGCCGAGGACGGTCTCGGCGGCGGTGTTGGCGTACGTGTCTGCAGTGTCGAAGGTGGTGATGCCGGCCTCGAGCGCTGCCCGCACGCACTGGGTGGCGACGTCGTTCTCGACCTGCGAGCCGTGCGTCAGCCAGTTGCCGTAGGTGATCTCGGAGATCTTGAGTCCGGAGTTGCCCAGGTACCTGAATTCCATGGTCTCGACGCTACTGGAGTGAGCGCTCTCGTGAGGGGGTGTGCGAGTACCTGTGGACAGCCGCGGGCGTGTGGGGCGGGGGGGGGGGTGCTTCGGTGAGCGCGTGTGGCGCGCGAGCGGGCGGAACCCGCACCACGCGCCTGCCGATCGGTACCGGTTCCGCCCGCTCGCCGCGGGTCCACGGCTCAGTCCTTCCGCCCCTCCTCCTGCACAAGCGACGAACGCCCGCCCCCGTCCACAAGGGGAGCCGACCTGCCCCACCGGCGGGAGGCGCCTCCTGAGACTCCCTCCATGACCTCGTCACCGGCACTCCCCTTCGCACTGCGCGACCGTCCGTTCCGCGTGCGGGAAGCACTGCGCCGAGGCGTGTCAGCCGGCGCACTCCGCTCCCGCGCCCTGCTGAAGCCCTTCCACGGCATCCGTTGCTGGAAAGCGCCCGCGACACACGACGACCTGGCGCGCGCCGTCCTGCCCCGACTCCGCCGTGACCAGGTGTTCAGCCACACCACGGCGGCAGTGCTGCTCGGGGTTCCGTTGCCGCGCCGACTCGAGCAAGACCGGCGCATCCACGTCACGACGATCGGCACGGATCAGGCACTCCGGGTCCGCGGCACCGTCGGGCATCGCAGTCGTGCCGGACGACTCCGTGTCGTGTACTCGGGCACGGCGGCGCTGACCTCACCCGCGGACACCTTCGTCGCGCTCGCCCGGATGCTCTCCCTCGACGAACTCGTCGTCGCCGGGGACGCACTCGTCGGCTGGCTCGGGTGGTGCGACCTCGACGACCTCCGGGCCGCGATGCGCCGGCACCGGGGCGCGCGCGGGATCAGGAAGGCCCGAGCTGCGCTCGCCGAGGTGCGGCCGGGCTCGCGGTCGCCGGGCGAGACTCGTCTGCGGCTCGCACTCACTCGCCGAGGCCTCCCCGAGCCGGAGCGGAACCACGACGTCGTCGTCGACGGGCGGTGGGTCGCATGCGTCGACCTGGCCTACCCTGCGGCGCGGCTGGCGATCGAGTACGAGAGCGACCTCCACCGCACAGACCCAGCGACCTTCCGGAAGGACCTGTCCCGTGGCGAGCACCTCAAGGACGTCGACTGGTGGCTGATCAGAGCGACGGCCGATGACGTCGGCCGGTCAGTGGAACACTTCGTCGCGCGGGTCCGTCGCCTGCTCGAGGTGGGGACGACCGGGAGGCACGACCCCCGTCTGCAACGTCGTCTCACCGCGCCGAGATGAACATTGGTTGACGCTTCAACCAAACGGGTGCACAATGGGCTAGCATCAGCTTCGATGCAGGCGCATGGAACTCGGTTCCGTCGGACGCCTGCTCGGGAACGCAGACCACACGCTTCGAAGGAGTCACCATGACGCTCACCGCTTCCGCCATTCCCGGCTACCAGACCGGCACCTGGAAGATCGACCCGACCCACTCGGAGGTCACCTTCTCGGTCCGCCACCTCGCGATCAGCAAGGTCAAGGGCTCCTTCGAGCGCTTCGACGCCACGCTCGTCACCGCCGAGAACCCGCTCGACACGACGCTCGAGGCCTCGATCGACGTCGCCAGCATCAACACCAAGCAGGCGCAGCGCGACCAGCACCTCGCCACCGGTGACTTCTTCCTCACCGAGGAGCACCCGCAGATGACCTTCAAGTCGACCGGTATCCGTGAGGACGGCGACGACATGCTCATCGACGGCGAGCTCTCGCTGCGCGGCGTGACCAAGAACGTCACCCTCAAGACCGAGTTCGGTGGCGTCACCACCGACGGCTACGGCCAGGTCAAGCTCGGTGCCGAGGCGACGACGAAGATCGACCGCACCGAGTTCGGCGTGAACTGGAACGCCGCGCTCGAGGCCGGTGGCTTCACGCTCGGCAACGACGTCACGATCAACCTCGACGTCCAGTTCGTGCTCCAGGCGGCCTGAGTCCCCCTGCGCACGGGCTTCGACCTGACGACGGCGGGAGCTTCCGCCGCCTGAGGGCACCGAACGAAGCATTGCACCACCCGAGGCGAACGGCCCGGCTCCCACGCGGAGCCGGGCCGTTCGTCGTGCGTGGGGCGCGTGAGGGGTGCGGGGCGGGCCGCCGCGGGCGGGGTGCGGGCCAGCTCGGCTGTGCGCGAGCGGGCGGAATGGGAAGTTGCAGGGCTGGCGGCGTGCCGATTCCGCCCGTTCGTCGACCGGCCGGACCTCGAGAGCACTGGACTGCCTGCGCGCGGCACGCCGGGCGCGGACTCGAGCGGGCGGAATCGGGAGAGGCGTCGCTCCCTTACGTGCCGATCCCGCCCGCTCGCCCACGGCGCCGGCGTCACGAGCGGAGCACCCCGAGCGGACGCAACTCGCTGGCGGGCAACGCGCAGGGGCGAGGGCGCGGACTCGAGCTGGACGCGATGCGAGCGGGCGGAATCGGCCTGGGATCGCTTCATCGATGGACGCAATCCGCCCGATCGCGCACCCGCGAACCCCGTGCACGCCAGAGCACGGCATCCACGGTGACGCCCGAGCCACCAGCCTCCGACAGGTGCGCTCGTGGGCGTAGGTTGAGAGCGCCCGAGTGTACGGGAATCGCCCGCTCGTGATCCTGGTTCGCCATGACCCAGGCGATCCGCGCACGAAACGCCCGCTCGCGCAAGGCACCCGCGCACGAAACGCCCGCTCGCACAGCCCCCACCGCACAGAACCACCCGCCCCACCCCCACCCGCCCCGCCCACGAACAGGAGCACCACCATGGCCACCGACTGGATCGCGCTGCAGGCCCTCGCGGCAGCCGAGTTCGGCCGCCGCGTCGCCGCCGTCACCGACTGGGACGCCCCCACTCCCGACTCCGAGTGGACCACGCGCGACCTCGTCGCCCACGTCGTCGATGAGCAGCGCTGGATCCCCCTCCTCCTCACCGGGTGCGACTACGCCCAGGCCGAGGCGGACCTCGAGGCGATCGGCGACGACCTCGTCACCGAGTGGGCGAAGTTCGCCACGCGGGCGAGCGAGGCGTGGCGGAGTGCGCCCGCTGACACGCCCGTGCACCTGAGCACCGACGTCGTCCCCGCTGCCGAGTACCTCACCGAGCAGACGAGCGACATCACGATCCACACGTGGGACCTCGCTCGGGCGACCGGCAGCGAGGAGACCCTCCCGGACGAGCTCGTGCGCGCCGTGTGGGAGTACTTCGAACCCAAGGTCGAGGGCCTCGCGGGCACCGGCCTCTACGCCGCCCCGGTCGAGGTCGGCGACGATGCCCCGCTCCAGGTCCGCCTGCTCGCGATCACAGGCCGCGATGCCAGGGTGGCGGTATGACGATCGGAACGGTGCGCCTCGGCGCCAGCGGACTCGAGATCAGCGACGTCGTCCTCGGGATGATGTCCTACGGCGACCCGGACAGCGGTGCACACGCCTGGAGCGTCGGCATCGACGACGCCAGGCCCTTCGTCCGTCGGGCGTTCGAGGCGGGCATCACCACCTTCGACACGGCGAACGTGTACTCCGCGGGCAGCAGCGAGGAGATCACCGGCACGCTCCTCAAGGAGCTCGCCCCGCGCGAGGACGTCCAGGTCCTCACGAAGGTCTTCAACCGCATGCGCCCGGGCCGCAACGGTGCCGGCCTGTCCCGCGCGTCGATCATGCACGAGATCGACGCCTCGCTGACCCGACTCGGCACGGACTACGTCGACCTGTACCAGATCCACCGCTTCGACCCGGTCACGCCGATCGAGGAGACGATGGAGGCCCTGCACGACGTCGTCAAGGCGGGCAAGGCGCGGTACATCGGGGCGAGCAGCATGTGGGCGTGGCAGTTCGCCGAGATGCAGCACGTCGCCGACCTGCACGGTTGGACGCGGTTCGTCAGCATGCAGGACCAGTACAACCTCCTCGAACGCGAGGAGGAGCGCGAGATGCACCCGTACTGCGCCCACACCGGCGTCGGTGTGCTGCCGTGGAGCCCGCTCGCCCGCGGCAAGGTCACCCGCCCCTGGGACGGCGCGAGCTCCGGTTCGCGCGGCGACACCGACGAGTTCGGCAAGACCCTCTACCGACAGGACGAGGACGCGAACCACGCGATCGTCGATGCGGTCGAGCAGGTCGCGTCCGAGCGGGGCGTCAGCATGGCCCAGATCGCCCTCGCTTGGGTCGCGGGCAAGGACGCGGTGTCCGCACCGATCGTGGGCGCGACGAAGGAGCACCACATCGACGACGCGGTCGCGGCCGCCTCGCTCGAGCTCTCGGACGACGAGGTCGCGCGACTCGGGTCCGCGTACACACCCCGGGTGCCGTCCGGTTTCTGACGCACCACCGGACGGTCTGGAGGCGCGGTGCCGGCTGTCACCGTCCTCCCTCGCAGGCTCGGTCGGCGCGCCCCGCGTGACGCTGGCGCGTCACCGCTGAGCGGGGCGCGCCCGTCCCTCAGGCGGTCGCGTCCAGCCCGTCGACCGCCACCCGCCCCTGCTCACGTTCCAGCCGCGCGATGCGCACGAGCGCTGCGCGCTCCGTCCCCGGCTGGTGGCCGAGCACCGCGCCGATGCCGCCGAGCACGAGCCCCGCGGTCGTCTTCACCGGGAACGTGACCGGGCCGACGGACGGCGTCCGCAGCCCGAGCATCGAACGGTGCCGGGGGTCGAGCGACGTGACGGCGCCGTCGAACAGCGCGCGGTAGCCCGGGCGCAGCAGCTTGGCGACCGGCGGGTCCTTGATGAAGCGGACGACCTCGTGCGTGCGGGCGTCGGCCTTGAGCTCCCCGCGGTCCAGGTAGCCGTTCATCTGCGCGCGGAGCTCGGCGTCGGACTCGGGGGCGTCCTCGACGCCCATGAGCCGCCCGGCAACCGCCCACTCGCGCACGTAGGCGTCCGGACCGCCGGGGATCGGACCGCCCCAGAGCTGCGCGCTCCGCAGGAAGGCGTCGGTGAAGGCGAGGTGCACCCACCGGGCGAGGTCGGGGTCGTTCGCGGCGTACGGTCGCGTGACGCCGTGCCCGTCGACGTACTCGCCGCGGACGCGCTCGTGCAGCTTCCGGACCCACTGGCTGGCGTGCGTGGCCTGCTCGGTGTCGCCGTGCGAGACCGTGTAGATCCAGCGGATGGTGCCGGCGAGTCGGCCGAACGGGTCCTCGCGGTAGCGGGAGTGGTCGGCGACGCCGGCGAGGGCGCCGGGGTGCAGCGCCTGCACGAGCAGCGCCCGGACCCCGGCGAGGACCGTCTGCTGGCCGCCGTGCACGGCCCACGTGGCGGAGCCGGGCCCGAAGAACCCGGCGTCGGAGCCCTGTTCGAGCTCGTCGATCCACGCGGGGCGCTCGGTGGCGCCACCGGTGAACGTGTCGTTGAGGCGGGAGCGGAACGCGTCGGCGACGGATGGCATGGGGCCATCGTGCGTCGTGCCCCTGACAACGAGCCGCGACCTGCCGATAGGTTGGCCGCGTGAGCATCGACACGCCTCGTCCCTGGCTTGCCTCGTACGCCCCGGGGGTCCCGCACGACATCGACGAGCCCACCGGCTCGCTGTACGACCTCGTGGAGCAGTCCGCGGCGCGCTTCCCGAAGCGGGTGGCGCTCGAGTTCTTCGGCCGGACGACGACGTACGCCGACCTCGAGGAGCAGGTCCTCCGCGCCGCGAACGGCCTCCGGAAGCTCGGCGTGACGGCGGGCGACCGCGTGGCGATCGTGCTGCCGAACTGCCCGCAGCACGTCGTGGCCTTCTACGCGGTGCTCCGGCTCGGGGCGATCGTCGTGGAGCACAACCCGCTCTACACGCCGCGGGAGCTCCGGCACCAGTTCGAGGACCACGGCGCGAAGGTCGCGATCGCCTGGGACAAGTCGGTCGCCACGCTGCAGGACTTCCCCACGGACGTCGCCGTCGACGCGATCGTCTCGGTGGACCTGACCCGGGCGATGCCCCGCACGACCCGCCTGGCGCTGTCGCTGCCGGTCGCGAAGGCCCGCGAGTCCCGCGCGAAGCTGACGACCTCGGTGCGCGGCACGACGACGTGGGACGACCTGGTGTCGAACCGGAAGCTCTCGAAGCGGCACGCGCGCCCGGGCACCGACGACGTCGCTCTGATCCAGTACACCTCCGGCACGACGGGGACGCCGAAGGGCGCCGTGCTCAGCCACCGGAACCTCCTCGCCAACGCGGCACAGTCGCGGGCGTGGGTGCCGACGATCCGGCGCGGCGACAACGTCGTGTACGCGGTCCTGCCGATGTTCCACGCGTACGGCCTGACGCTCTGCCTGACCTTCGCGATGAGCATGGCCTCGCGGCTCGTGCTCTTCCCGGCGTTCGATCCCGCGCTCGTCCTCAAGGCGATGAAGAAGCACCCGCCGACGTTCCTCCCGGCCGTGCCGCCGATCTACGCCCGGCTCCAGCACGCGGCGGACTCGGCGAAGGTCTCGCTCCAGGGCATCGAGATCGGCATCTCCGGTGCGATGCCGCTGTCACAGGACGTCGTCGAGCCGTGGGAGGCCCGCACCGGCGGGTACCTCGTCGAGGGCTACGGCCTGTCCGAGTGCTCCCCCGTGCTGATGGCCAACCCGGTCTCGCCCGAGCGTCGCCTCGGGTCGATCGGCCTACCGCTGTCGTCCACCGAGGCCCGGGTGGCCGATCCGGACGAGCCGACGAAGGTGCTCGGCACCGGCGAGGCCGGCGAACTGCAGGTGCGCGGCCCGCAGGTGTTCCGCGGCTACTGGGGCAAGGCCGAGGCGACCGACGAGGTGTTCACGCCGGACGGCTGGTTCCGCACCGGCGACATCGTGGCGATCGACGCCGACGGGTACGTCCGGATCGTCGACCGGCTCAAGGAGCTCATCATCACCGGCGGGTTCAACGTCTCGCCCTCCGAGGTCGAGGACGCCCTCCTCAAGCACCCGAGCGTGCGCGAGGTCGCCGTCGTCGGCATCACGCAGGGCGGCAACGAGCAGGTCGTCGCCGCGGTCGTGCCGAAGGACCCGTCCTCGTTCGACCCGGAGGCGCTGCGGGCCTGGTCCCGCGAGCACCTGACGGCGTACAAGGTGCCGCGTCGCGTGGTCGTGGTCGAGGACCTGCCGCGCTCGATGATCGGCAAGGTGCTGCGGCGGAAGGTGCGCGACCAGATCCTCGGCGGGTAGCCGCCCCCGGCGTCAGCGGGACCGGATCCTCGGCGGCAAGCCGGCAACGGTGTCAGCGCGCCCGCGACGAGCGCCCGCGCCGCCCCGGCACGCCGAGCACCGCGAGCCCGGCGACGACGAGCAGCACGCCCGCCGAACCGAGTGCGCCGAGGTGCTCCCCCACGACGAGCACCGCGAGCACCGCGGCGACGACGGGCTCGAGGAGCGACACGAGGGTCCCGACCGAGGCACGCACGCTGCGCAGGCCGGCAGCGTACAACGAGTGCCCGAGCACGGTCGGGACGAGCGCCAGGTAGAGGAACACCGGCCAGTTCCGTGCCTCGGCCAGGTCTCCGCCACCGCCGACGGCCGCGAGCACCACGAGGGGCACCGCGGCGAGCCCGAACACCGCGCCGACGACGCCCCGACCCCGGCCGCCCGGGGTCGCGGCGCCCGCACCGGGCACCATCGCCCGAGGCTCGGCGCCGAGCCCCCTCGCCACCGCCCACGAGTACGTCGCGTACGTCAGCCCCGCGAGCAGCGCCCATCCGAGCCCCGCGACGAGCACCAGGTCGCCGGTTCTGGACCCCGCCGCCGATGCGGTGCCCGGCTGCGTGGCCGACGCCGCCCGCGCCAGGGTCACCGCGACCATCCCGGCGACGCTCACGACCGCCGCCGTGCCCCATCGGCCGGGCACCCGGCGCCCGTCCACCACCCGCTCGACGAGCCCTGCGAACAGCGGCGACGAGCCGATGGCGACCGTCGTGCCGAGTGCGACCCCGGCCTGGTCGAGTGCCGCGTAGAACGCGACGGCGTACACGACGAGCGACCCAGCGCCGACGAGGACCCACGGCCGGGTCCGCGGTTCGAGGACCGCTCGCAGCGACGCCCGTCCGGCGACGACCGCGAGCACCAGACCGCCGAGGCCGAACGTCACGGCGCCGAACACGAACGCGGGGACACCGGGTGCGAAGTGCGTCGCCGTGCCCGTCGTGCCCCAGAGCGCCGCGGCGAGGACGACGGCCACGACACCACCGAGCGGACGGGAGGCGCGGCCCGCGTCCGCCCCGTCCGTCACGACACGTGGACGGTCGGGCGGCGCGCCACGTCCGGCTCGGCCTCGCGCAGGACCTCGCGTGTCACGGGGGCGACGTCGCCGACGCCGGTGAACACGAAGCGCAGGGCGTTCCGGATCGGGCTCCCCTCGTTCCACTCGAAGTAGATGCTCGGCACGACGCCGGCGATGTCGCGGATGGCGAGGAGCGTCGACGCGATGGTGTTCGGCACGTTGCCCGACCGGACCTTGAGCACGCGGTGCCCACCGATGACGTGCCCCTCGACGACGAGGTCCTCCTCGAAGTCGGACGAGTCGGCGGGCAGGACCTCGAGGAACATCGTCGGCACCCGGGCCGGGATCCCGGAGTCGCGGCGTTCCTCGCGCCCCTTCGAGCGGTAGGCCTCGGCGGTGCCGGCGCCGGGCTCGTTCGCGATGATGCACACCGACGAGAACTGGTCGGCGTCGGCCTCGACGAACTGCCGGGCGACGGCGTCCAGCTCGATCGACGACGCGCGGAGCTCGAACGACCGGCGCACGCGGGAGACGAGCGAGACGACGACGATGGCGATGATGAACACCGCCGCGATGCGGACGCCGTCCGGCCGCTCGATGACGTTCGCGACGGTCGTGTAGACGAACACCACGGCGATCACGCCGAAGCCGATCGTGCGCTTCTTCTGCTGCTTCCGCCGGGCCGACAGGGTCACGGCGACGGCGGCGCTCGTGATGAGCACGAGCACGCCGGTGGCGTAGGCGCCGCCCTGCGCGTCGACGTTCGCCTCGAAGATGACCGTGATCACGAAGGCGATGAGCGTGAAGATGACGACGAGCGGCCGGGTGGCGCGGGCCCACTGCGGGGCCATGCCGTACCGGGGCAGGAAGCGCGGCACGAGGTTGAGCAGACCGGCCATCGCGCTCGCGCCGGCGAACCAGAGGATCGCGACGGTGGAGAAGTCGTACACCGACCCGAACACGCCGCCGAGGTACTCGTGCGCGAGGTAGGCGAGCGCACGACCGTTCGCCTGGCCGCCCGCCTGGAACTCGCGCTGCGGGATGAGGAACGTGGTGACGATCGACGACGTGATGAGGAACGAGCTCATGATGATCGCCGCGACCGTCAACAGGCGCTTCGTCCCGCGGATCCGGCCCTCCGGCCGCGCCGCACCGGCGTCCGACGCGTCACCACGCACCTGCGGCATGACGGCCACGCCGGTCTCGAACCCGGACAGGCCGAGCGCGAGCTTCGGGAACACCACGAGCGCGATGCCGATCATCACGAGCGGGTTGCTGTGCTGCGCGGTGAGCCCGCTCCACCAGTCGCTCGCGACCATCGGGTGCTCGAACACGTGCCAGAGCGCGACCGAGACGACGACCGCGTTGAGCACCAGGTAGACGGCGACGAGGCCGACCGCGATGCCGATCGCCTCCTTGAAGCCGCGCAGGAAGACGATGCCGAGCAGGAGCAGCAGCGCCAGGGTCAGCGGCACGGGGATCTCGGTGAACCAGTGCGGCGTGAACGGGTTCTCGGCGATGTGCGCCGTGGCGTCCGCCGCCGAGAGCGTCATCGTGATCATGAAGTCGGTCACCGCGAAGCCGAGCAGCACGAGCACGAAGAGCTTGCCGGCCCACCACGGCAGGAGCTTCTCGAGCATCATGATCGACCCGGCGCCCTTGAAGCTGTCCTGCGCCACGCGCCGGTACACCGGGAGCGCACCGAACAGCGTGACGAGCACGAGGACGATGGTGGCGATCGGCGAGAGCAGCCCGGCGGCCAGCGCGGCGATGGCGGGCTGGTAGCCGAGGGTCGAGAAGTAGTCGACGCCCGTCAGGCACATGACCCGCCACCACGGGTGCGTCTTCTCCACCTCGACCTGGTGCGGTCCCTGGTGGTTGGCGCCCTGGTCGCTGCCCTCGAGCATCCACCGGCGCAGGCGGGTGCTGCGGTCGGCGGGTCGCTCGGTGGCGTCGCGCTGGGCGGCGCGCTCGGCATCGGTCGCGGTCACGAGACACGATGGTAAGCGGTCCCGGTGTCCACCGGCGCCGATCACGGCGACCGGTGGACACCCCGTTCACCCCGCGCTGATCCGGGTGTACTTCCGGACCGCCCACGGCACGAACACCACGAGCATCACGGCGATGCCGACGAGCACCGTCACGACCGGGTGCTGCATCGTCCAGATGTCCGGGACCGGTGCGGTCCCGACGTTGCCGAACAGCTCGCGCGCGGCCTGCACGAGCGACGACACCGGGTTCCACTCGGCGAAGACCCGGAGCACGAGCGGCAGGGTGTCGCTCGGCACGAACGCGTTCGAGACGAAGGTCAGCGGGAACAGGATCATGAACGAGGCGTTGTTGATCACCTCGGGTGTCTTCACGCTCATGCCGAGCAGCGCCATCACCCAGCTGAACGCGTAGCTGAACAGCAGGAGCAGTGCGACCCCGCCGAGGAACTCGAGCGGCGAGGCGTTCACCCGCCAGCCGACGACGAGCCCCGTCCCCATCATGATCGCCATCGAGATCCCGTTGAGGACGAGGTCGGAGTTCGTCCGGCCGATGAGCACCGCGGACGCCGACATCGGCAGCGTGCGGAACCGGTCGATGAGTCCCTCCTTCAGGTCCTGCGCCATGGCCGACCCGGAGAAGGTCGCGCCGAACACGACCGTCTGCGCGAAGATCCCGGCCATCAGGAACTGCGTGTAGTCGGTCCCGCGCACCTGGATCGCGCCGCCGTACACCTGGCTGAACAGCAGGACGAACATGATCGGCTGCAGGACCGCGAACACGAGCATGTCGGGTGACCGCTTGATCTTCGTGAGGTTGCGCTTGGTGACCGTCCAGCCGTCCTCGAACCAGACCGCGAGCGGCGAGGTGACGACGACGGGCAGTTCCCGGCCGAGCGCCGAGCCGGCAGCGGTCGGCGTGGTGGTGGTCATCGCGACGACACCTCCTCGTGCCGAGCCTCGGTGCCGGCTCCGCCCGACGCGCCGCGAGGGCCACCGGACGCGCCGGACCCACCGGCACCGGCCGCGCTGTCGTCCTCGTCCGCCGACGCCGCGTGCCCGGTCAACCGCAGGAACACGTCGTCCAGCGTCGGCCGCCGCATCCCCGCGTCGTGCAGTGCGATGCCCGCCTCGCCGAGGTCGGCGAGCACGCGCTGCAGTGCCGCCGGCCCGGCCTCGACCGCGACGGACCGCGTGCGCCCGTCCCCCGAGGTCTCGACCTCGCCGACCCCGTGCCGCCGCAGCACCGTCGTGGCGGCGTCACCGTCGGCCTGGTCGACCAGGGTCACGACGACCCGGTGCCCACCGACCTGCGCCTTGAGCTCGTCGGAGGTGCCCTCGGCGATGACCGTGCCGCCGTCGATCACCGCGATGTCGTCGGCCAGCTGGTCCGCTTCCTCGAGGTACTGGGTGGTGAGCAGCACGGTGGTGCCCGCGTCGACGAGCCCCTCGATGATGCCCCACAGCGCCAGTCGGCTGCGGGGGTCGAGGCCCGTCGTGGGCTCGTCGAGGAACAGCACGCGCGGGTTCATCACGAGTGCCCCGGCGAGGTCGATCCGCCGACGCATGCCACCGGAGAACCCCTTCACCGGTCGGTCGCCCGCCTCGGACAGGTCGAACACGTCGATGAGCTCGCGGGCCCGCTCCCGCGAGGTGCGCCGACCGAGGTGGTAGAGCCGCCCGATCATCTCGAGGTTCTCGAACCCCGTCAGGTTCTCGTCGACCGCCGCGTACTGCCCCGAGACGCCGATCGCGCGCCGGGTCGCCTGCGGGTCCGCGACGACGTCGATACCGTCGATCGTGGCGGTGCCCGCGTCGGGCGTGGTCAGGGTGGTGAGGACCTTCACGGTCGTGGTCTTGCCCGCGCCGTTCGGGCCGAGCAGGGCCTTCACGGTGCCCTGCGGCACCGCGAGGTCGAGCCCGGCCAGGGCGTGCACGGGCCCCGTCTTCGACCGGTAGGTCTTGGTGAGCCCGGAGGCTTCGATGATGGCCATGTCGCTCCTTCGCCGACCATGGGACACGTCAGGTGGCGGCGGAGCGACGACGTCACTCAGACGTCGAAGTCACCGCCGAAGTCGCCGAAGCCACCGCCGAAGTCCGATCCGCCGTCGCCCCAGCCCGCACTCTCGAACCCGCCGCCGTCGGCCGCACCACCGTCGGGTGCTCCGCCGTCGGATGCACCGCCGTCGCCGGGATCGCCACCAGTGTCCTCCGAACCACCGTCACCCGCAGCATCGGTACCGCCGTCGAACGATCCGGCGTCCGATAGGAAGGCGCTCATCAGCGTCGAGCCGATCACGTAGCCCGCCACGGTGCCGAGGATCGACGCGCCGATCATGCTGCCGAAGGACGGGCCGGAACGCTGGCCGAACCCGCCGCCGAAGCCGCCGCGGCCGCCGTTCATGCCCCCGAGCGAGCGTTCCATGAAGCCGGGCTGTCGGATCTCGGAGCGCGTGGCCGCCTGCGCCAGCGAACGGGGGTCGTCGCCACGCGGCGCCTCCCCCGCCGGGGCGGTCCGGGTGAACTCGTCGTAGACCATGCGGCGCTGCTCGGGTGTCAGGGTCGCGAAGGCCTCGGCGTGGACCTCCTCGATGCGCTCGGGCGGTGCCGTGCGGAGCAGGTAGCGGTAGCGCTCGACGGCACGCTCGTCGTCGGTCTGGGCACCGGGTCCGCCGGCCTGCGGGGTGCCCCACTGCGGGCCACCGCCCGATGGCGCCCCGGTCTGCTGGTACGACTGCTGTCCGTACCGGTAGCCCTGCTGCTGCGGCTGCTGCCCCCACTGGTTCGGTCCGGCGTCGGGCCGGTCGCGGTCCGGGCGGCCGAGCAGGCGGTCGAGGAATCCCATGGTCGTTGCTCCTTCTGGGGACGCAGCCGTCCGGTCGGACGGGATGCTGTGCTCGCCACACTAGGGAGCGCGGACGACCGCTGACTGAGCGGTTCCACAGAGTCGTCCGAGAGCAGGACGGGAGGCGCGGTGCACGTCCGCCGCGCGTCTCACGACCCGAGTGCGGCCGTCCAGAGCGCGTGCAGCTCGTCCGCCGCGCCCGGTTGCGCGACGAGGACCGGCTCCCCCGCCGAGGGGAACCCGTCCACGGCCCCGTCGCGGGTGAGGACGACCCCGCCCGCCTCGTGCACGAGCAGCACCGCGGCCCCGTGCACGACCGGGTCGAACGACGGCACGCACGCGCCGATCCCCCGCCCGGCGGCGACCTGGGCGATGGTCAGGGCGGCCGACCCGGGCACGCGGAGGGCGCAGCCGCGGTCGGCGAGGGTCTCGGTGAAGGCCGCGGCCCCGGACCACGGCCGCAGCCCGTCGTGCACGGTGCCGACGACGGCCCCGGCGAGCGGCCGCGGCACGTCGTCGAGCCGGAGCGGTCGGTCGCGCAGCACGGCTCCGCGCCCGCGCCGTGCCTCGAGGACCTCGCCACGCCAGGGGTCCGCCACGACGCCGACGAGCGGCCGCCCGCCGCGGGTCAGGCAGAGGGAGGTCGCGGTCCACGGCACACCGCCGTGCAGGTTCGCGGGGTCGTCGACCGCGTCCACCCACCAGTGGTACCGGTCCCCGGACGCCGTGCCGAACACCGCACCGGTGACGCCGTGCGTGGGGAACGCGGCGCGGAGCCGGGAGCGGACGAGGTGTTCGACGGCACGGTCGACGGCGACGCCCGTCGCGACGGGGTGCTCGCGGGTCCAGGCGACGACCTCGTGCGCGATCCGGTGCGCCAGGGCCTGCGCCCGACTCGCCACCTCGGTCTCGGTCGGCTCCCGGACCGTCGCCACCGGTCCGGTGTGCCCGCCGGCGAGTGCCTCCGGCACCGGACCGACGGACCCGTCGACGAGCGCCGCGTGCACCGTCGCCACGTCGTCGGTGACGAGCGCGTCGACCCCGAGCGCGGCGGCCCACCGCGCGGGTGCCGGGTCCTGCACGCCGTGCACCGCGACCCGGAGGCCGAGGGCGTGCGCCGCCGCGACGGTGTCCGCGGTGACGAACGCCAGGTCGACGTCGAGCGTCGTCGGGGTCAGCGCTCCGAGGTCGGCCGGTCCGGGTGCGTCGAGCGTCTCCCACGCGAGCCAGACGTCGGCCGTGGGCAGTTCGGCCCGGACGGCGGCGAGCGCTGCCGTCGTCCCCCGCCAGGCCACGGCCGTGCCCCCGCGGAACGCTGCGTCGCGCGCCGCGACGGTGCGTGCGGCGTCCCGGGCGTCGGCGGGGTCCACCACCCGGACGACGAGCGTGGCGCGGCTGCCGTCGAGGCGTTCCAGCACCGCGTCGAGCCGCGGGATCCGGTCGAGCCCGTTGCCGAGCCGGGCGACCTCGCACCAGTCGACGTCGCGGAGCCGACGGGCGTCGCCCCACATCCGCCCGAGGGTCGCGTCGTGCAGCAGGACCGGGACGCCGTCGGCGGTGCTCCGGACGTCGACCGCGACGGCGTCCGCGCCGAGCGCCTCGGCGACGGCGACCGAGGGCAGCGTGTCCTCGCGCCGGACGCGGGGCACACCGCGGTCGGCGACGACGCGGGGCGGACGCGCGCCGTTCCTCCAGACCGGGTCGGAGGTGCGGGTCCCCTGGACCGCGGCGTCCGCGTGCAACGTCATCGCGGCATCCTGGCCGACCGCGACGAACCCGAGGTGACCACGACGTGAACGGCGGGTACCCGCCGGCCTGGGAGGATGGGGGCGTGACCGCACGCACCTGGGGCTGGCTCGCAGCCGTCGCCGACGTCCTGCTCATCGTCGTGTTCGCGCTCGTCGGACGGTCCTCGCACGGCGAGGCCGACAGCGCACTCGGCCTCGCGACGACCGTGTGGCCGTTCCTGATCGGCTGGGCGGTCGGGTACGTCCTCACCCGCGCATGGGCGCGCCCGCTGCGCCTCTGGCCGACCGGCGTGGTGGTCTGGTTGCTGACCGTGGCCGGCGGGTTGGCGCTGCGCGTCGCGAGCGGTCAGGGCGACGTGGCCGGCGACCCGCTGCCGGTCTCGTTCGTGATCGTCGCGACGATCGTGCTCGGCGTGTTCCTGCTGAGCTGGCGTGCGATCGCGCTGCTCGTGCTGCGTGCGACCGCTCGCCGCCGGGGTGTGCAGGGCCGCTAGAACAGTCCGTCGCGGGTCGACTCCGGTCCGTCGAACCCGCGGAACATGTCGGACACCAGGGCCTCGATCTGCGGCTCGACGAGGCGTTCGACGGCCTCGGCGATGCGCGGCCGGTGGTCGATCAGGGCCAGGCACACCGCGGTGCCGGTGGCGCGGGCGCACTCGTCGGAGAGCTCGATCTCGTGCCGGAGCGCGGCCTTCGCCTCGTCGGACAGCGGCTCGCGCGGCACCTGCTCCCCTGCCCCGGTGCCCGTCAGCTCGCCGAGGGTGAAGAGGAACGGTTCGCCCGGCGACGGCTCCGGGTCGACGTCGAGGCCCTGGAACTCCGGCGACAGTCCCTCGGTGGGCTGGTACCCGGCGTGCCGTCTCCGCGCGTCCGCGCGCTCGAGTTCGCGCTGCAGGAGCGGCAGGTTTCGGGCCGTGTAGTCGTCGACGGCGTCCTCGACGATGGTCGAGATCCGCCCGATGAGCGCGTGCTGCACGGCGTGCGGGACGTCCGGCCCGAAGCCCGCCGCGGTCGCGATGGGCGATCCGGTGCACTTCCGGCAGATCCGTGTGCGCGGACGGGCGGTGCCGATCTGCCAGCGCGGCAGCCAGCGCAGCCAGACGTCGACCGCGCTGCGCACACGCCCGTCGATGCCGTCCATGCCCCAACAGTAGGCCTGGAGGCGCGGATCGCCTCGGGCATCTGGCGCGCGTGGGGAAGATGGTCGGCCTGGTCAGGCCTCCGGTTCGGTCACGAAGTCGATCAGCTCCTCGACACGGCCGAGCAGCTGCGGCTCGAGGTCGGCGAAGGTGCGGACCTGCCCGAGGATCCGCTGCCAGGCCCGGGCGACGTCGGCCTGCTCGTCCGCCGGCCAGCCGAGGTGCTGCAGGATGCCCTTCTTCCACTCGATCGAGCGCGGGATCGTCGGCCACTCGGTCAGCCCGAGGCGTGCCGGCTTCACCGACTGCCAGACGTCGACGAACGGGTGCCCGACGACGAGCACGTGCGCGCCCCACCTGCCGCGCATCACGGCGTCCGCGAACCGGGACTCCTTCGACCCGGGCACGAGGTGGTCGACGAGCACCCCGACGCGCCGGTCCCGGGTGGGGCGGAACTCGTCGAGGACGTCGGCGAGGTTGTCGACGCCCTCCAGGTACTCGACGACGACGCCCTCGACGCGCAGGTCGGCGCCCCAGACCTTCTCGACGAGCTCGGCGTCGTGCCGGCCCTCGACCATGATCCGCGAGGGCAGTGCCACGCGGGCGCGCTGCTGCTCGACCGCGAACGAACCGGACGCGGTACGGAGGCGGTCGCCGCCGGACGCGTGCCGCACGGCGGGCGCTGCCCCGTTCCTCCCGGCCGGGGCGACGGCACCGCCTGCCGGGGCCGAGGCAGGACGACCGGCGGCGGACCGACCGACCGGTGCCTGCGGACGGCCGAGCGTGACGAGCTCGCCCTCGAGCAGGAACTGCCCCGTGAAGGGGAACGCGCGCGTGCGACCCTTCCAGTCCTCCAAGGTGACGTTGCCCGCCTCGAGGCCGACGACGGCGCCCGCCCAACCGGAGTCCGGGTCCTCCAGGACCATCTCGCGCTCGAGCGGCACCTGCCGCACCTTCTTGACGCCCTGCGAGCGCCAGTCGCCCGAGAGCACGTCCTTGCCGTACCGGTCGTCGTCCACCCGGGAAGCGTAGTGTCGACGGGTCCCGCAACGGCGCCGGATCCCTGGCGCGTCCCGCACGCGCCACGACCACCCCCGATCGGAAGGCCCCACCGTGCGCGCAACCGTCATCCACGCCCCCCGCGACATCCGCGTCGAGGAGCGTGACGCCCCCGTCCTCATCGACCCCACCGACGCCGTGGTCAAGGTCACCGCCGCCTGCGTCTGCGGGTCGGACCTCTGGCCGTACCGCGGCGTGCGCGACACGAAGGAGCCGCGCGCCATCGGGCACGAGTTCGTCGGCGTCGTCGAGTCCCTCGGCGACGCGGTCACGGACCTGTCGGTCGGCGACTTCGTCATCGCGCCGTTCACCACGAACGACGGCACCTGCCAGGCTTGTGCCCACGGCATGACGAGCGGCTGCGAGCACGGCTCCACCTTCGGCGTGACGCCGGACGCCTACGGGCACCCGCTCGGCGGGGCACAGGCGGAGTACGTCCGCGTGCCGGACGCCGCGGCGACGCTCGTGCGCGTGCCCGGCCCGGTCGACGACGACCTCGTGCCGTCGCTCCTGACCCTCTCCGACGTCTTCTCCACCGGGCACCACGCCGCCGTGTCCGCCGGTGTCGGACCGGGCAAGACCGTCGTGGTCGTCGGTGACGGCGCGGTCGGCCTGTCCGCCGTCCTCGCCGCGGCGCGTCTCGGCGCCGAGCGCATCATCGCGATGAGCCGGCACGCCGACCGCCAGGCCCTGGCGCGCGAGTTCGGCGCGACCGACGTCGTCGACACCCGTGGCGACGAGGGCGTGGCCGCCGTCCGCGAGCTGCTCGACGGCGACCTCGCCGACTGCGCACTCGAGGCCGTCGGCACCGCGGAGAGCATGGACCAGGCGCTCCGCGTCGTCCGGCCGGGCGGTGCGGTCGGCTACGTCGGCGTGCCCGCGGGGGACCCCGAGCTGCCGATGCCGTTCCTGTTCGCGAAGAACATCACCGTCGGTGGCGGGATGGCCCCGGCGCGCGCGTACATCGAGGAACTGCTGCCCGACGTGCTCTCGCGCGCGATCGACCCGGGCCGGGTGTTCGACCTCGAGCTGCCCCTCGACCAGGCTGCCGAGGCGTACGCGGCGATGGACGAGCGGCGTGCGATCAAGGTGCTGCTCCGCCCGTGACGGTGCGGCGTGTTTCGCCGAGCAGAACGCGTGTTGCCGATTCGTAAACAAACCTTTCAGTAAAGAAGGTTGTCCGTTACAGTCCTCGACATGAGCACACGCGGACGCACCCCGGGGCAGCCCGGTACACCGGGGCAACCCGGGCTGCTCCGCCTGCTCAACGACCGGGCCGCCCTCGAGCTCCTGCTCGACGCGGGCCCGCTCAGTCGCAACGAACTCGCGCAGCGCACCGGGCTCAGCAAGCCCACGGCGGCCGAGATCATCCGCCGGCTCGAGGCCGCCGACCTCATCCGCGAAGCCGGGACCGCCGCCGGCGCCGGCCGCCGCGGGCCGAGCGCGGTGCTGTACGAGGCGATCACCGACCGTGACCTCGCCGTCGCCGTCGACGTCCAGCTCGTCGACGTCCGCTCGACCGTGGTGGACGCGGCCGGTCGGAGCTTCCCCGTCGCCACGCACACCATGTCGGCGACCGAGATGCGCTCACCCGGCGCCGACATCGTCGCCGCCGCAGTGTCCCGCGCCGCCGCCGCAGCCGACGTGCACCCGGACCTCGTCACCGCGGTCGCGGTCGGCGTGCAGGCCAGCGTCGACCACGCGACCGACACCCTCATCTTCACCGACGGGCTGCCCGGCTGGCCGCGCGACCAGGTCGCCGCGACGCTGTCCCGGTCGCTCGGTGTGCGCGTCGTCGTCGAGAACGACGCCAACCTCGCCGCGATCGCCGAACGCGCCGCCGGGGCCGGACGAGCACCGGCGTCCTTCGCCCTGTTCTGGATGGCGGAGGGCCTCGGCATGGCCCTCGACCTCGACGGCCGCGTCCACACCGGCGCTTCCGGCGCCGCAGGCGAGATCGGCTACCTCGGGCTGCCGGTCGACGCCCAGGCCATCGACCCGACGGCACGGATCGTCGCGGACCTCATCTCCGAGTCCGCGATCGCCGCCCTCGCCGCCGAACACGGCATCACGGCGCCCGACGGCGCAGCCGCCGACTGGCGCCAGGTGCTGTCCCAGCTGCCCGGCCTGCCACCGCAGCACCCGTTCACCGCCGCCCTCGGCGAGCGCGTCGGGCACAACGTGCTCCCCGCCCTCGCCGTCGCGGATCCCGAGACGGTCGTGCTGCACGGCCCGACCGGGATCGCGGGCGGACCCGCCCTGGCCGCCGCCGTGACCGCCTGGCTCCGGACCCGCACCCGCTGGTCCACCGCCGTCGTGGCACCCGGCGTCCCCGACACCCCCGTCCTGCACGGTGCGCGGTACGTCATCACCGACGTCCTCCGCACCGCGCTCGCGGACCGGCTCGACCGCATCAGTGACGATGCGCCCGCGCCGGACCCCGCCGAGCGCCCCTGAGAAGTCCCACCCGCACCACCGAACCCAGCACTGTTCGCCAGCCCTGCCAGAGGGCTCTTCGGCGCGCCCGGAACCCGACCCGGACCGGACCGCCACGACCAGAGAGCGAGTACCGATGCACCTCAACAAGCGATCCGCCACCCGGATCACCGCCGCCACCGCACTCGCGGTCGCCGGAGCCCTCGTCGTCGCCGGGTGCAGCTCCGGCAGCAGCGCCGCCGACATCGACGAGACGGCCCCGAAGAAGCTCGAGGGCACCGTGTCCCTCTGGCACTTCTTCACCGGCCGCGAAGCGGGCGTCATCAAGAAGGCCGTCGACGGCTTCGAACGAGCGAACCCCGACGTGACCGTCGACATCCACGCCGGCCAGGACGACGAGAAGCTGCAGAAGGCGATCTCGTCGGGGCAGAACATCGACGTCGGTCTGTCCTACTCGACCGCGATCGTCGGCAGCTTCTGCTCCTCCGGAGCCTTCCGTGACCTCGCGCCGTACATCAAGCGGGACGACGTCGACCTGTCGGACATCCCCGAGGCCGTCCGTGGCTACACCGAGTACAAGGGCCAGCGCTGCACGCTCCCGGCCCTCGCCGACGTGGACGCGCTGCTGTACAACAACCAGGCGTTCGAGGAGGCGGGCATCACGAGCCCGCCGAAGACCCTCGACGAGCTCAAGGCCGACGGACTCAAGCTCACGACGTACAACGCCGACGGGTCGATCAAGCGACTGGGCTTCAACCCCCTCATCGACTTCTACGAGAACTCCCCCCAGCACTGGGCCGCGATGATCGACGGCAAGTGGCTGGACAAGGACGGCAAGAGCGTCATCGGCACGTCGCCGGGCTGGAAGCAGCTCCTGCAGTGGCAGAAGGACTACATCGACGAGATCGGCTACGACAAGCTCAAGGCCTTCACGTCCGGGCTCGGCCAGGAGTTCGCCGCCGACAACGCGTTCCAGACCGGCCAGGTCGCGATGGAGATCGACGGCGAGTACCGCACCGCGTTCATCGCCGACCAGAAGCCCGATCTCGACTACGGCACCGCGCCGATCCCGGTGCTGCCGGGCGTCGGGAACTTCGGTTCCACCTGGATCGCGGGCAACGTCGCGGGCATCGCGAAGGGCTCGAAGCAGCCCGAGCTCGCCTGGGCGCTGCTCAAGTACCTGTCGCTCGACACCGACGCCCAGGTCACGATGGCGAACGGACTGAAGAACATCCCGACGCTGCAGTCCGCGCTGAAGTCGAAGGACCTCGAGGTCGACGACCGCTACCAGACCTTCGTCGACATCGCGGGCAACCCGAAGACCTTCACCTCGCCGGCCACCCCGGACGGTGCCGCCTACCTCGCCACCCAGACCAAGGCCTGGCAGGCGTGGCAGGAGTCGGGCGGTGACCTGGACGCGCAGCTGCGGAAGCTCGACCAGGACATCGACAACGCGAACCAGCTGACCGGTCCGTGATGACCACGCCCACCGAGACCGTCGGCCGGGAGGCGCGGCCCACCCGCGCCTCCCGGCCCACCGGCCCGACGGGGTCGGGTCCACTGCCCGGTTCCGCCCCGGTGCGCCGGCGCCGCTCAGCCGAGTCCCGTCGACGCCTCGTCGCGCTGACGATGCTCGCTCCGGCCCTGGCGGGCCTGGTGCTCTTCTTCGCCTACCCACTCGTCGCGTCGGTCTTCTACTCGTTCACGCGCTACAACCAGCTGCAGGAGCCCCAGTTCGTCGGCCTGCTGAACTACCGGTTCCTGTTCACGCAGGACCCGCAGATCGGCCCCGCGATCGTCAACACGCTCTGGTTCGTGGTCATCCTCGTCCCGGTGCGGATCGTCTGCGGCCTGCTCGTCGCCGGGCTGCTGAGCCGCGCGAAGACGATGTCCGGGTTCTGGCGGACGTTGTTCTACCTGCCGGCCCTCGTGCCGCCGGTCGCGAGCGTCGTGGCCTTCGTGTTCCTGTTCAACCCGGGCACCGGTCCGGTGAACCAGATCCTGCGGGTGTTCGGCATCGACGGGCCCCTGTGGTTCAACGACCCGTCCTGGTCGAAGCCGTCGCTCGTGATCATGGGCGTCTGGGTGACCGGCGACATCATGATCATCTTCCTGGCGTCGCTGCTCGACGTGCCGCGCGACCTCTACGAGGCGGCGTCGCTCGACGGGGCGAACGGCATCCAGCAGGTCCGGCACATCACGCTGCCGACCATCGCGCCGGTCATCGGCTTCGCCGCGGTCACGGGTGTCATCGCCGCCCTGCAGTACTTCACCGAGGCCGCGGTCGCGTCCGGGGTGGCGAGCGGCCGGGCGACGATTGGCGGCGGCACGGCGGCGGACCTCGGGTACCCGGGAACCTCGCTGCTCACCTACACCGAGCTGCTCTACCAGCACGGGTTCGCGAACTTCCAGTTCGGCTACGCGTCCGCGATGGCCGTCGTGCTGTTCGTGATCACCGCCGTGGTGCTCGTGTTCACGATGCGCCGGATCTCGGTGTTCCGTCCGGAGGAGTCCTGATGACCGCCGTCTCCCAACCCCGAGTCGCCCGCGCTCCCCGCGGTGCGGCCCCCGGTGCCGCCCGTGGGCCACGTCGCAGCCCGCTGGTCTGGATCGCCGAGCACGCCGTGCTCGTCGCCCTCGGGGTCCTGACCATCGCGCCGATCGTGTTCGTCGTGCTGACGTCGCTCATGTCGAGCAACCAGGCCCTGACCGCGTCGATCGTCCCGAGGCCGTTCGACCTCTCGAACTACGGACGCGTGTTCACCGAGCTGCCGCTCGCGCAGTGGTTCGGCAACTCGGCGATGTACGCCGTGCTCGCGACCGCGTTCATGCTCGTCAGCTCGGTCCCGGCGGCGTACGCCCTCGCACAGATCAGGTTCCGGGGTGCGAACGCGGTCTTCACGGTGATCATCGTCGCGATGCTCCTGCCGCCGCAGGTCACCGCGGTGCCGGTCTACGTGATGTGGTCGCACCTGCACCTCACCGGCACGCTCTGGCCGCTGATCCTGCCGAACCTGCTCGGCGACGCGTTCAGCATCTTCCTGCTCCGCCAGTTCTTCCTCACCATCCCGAAGGAGTACGGCGACGCCGCCCGCATGGACGGCTGCAGCGAGTGGGGTGTGCTCATGCGGGTCGTCGTCCCGATGGCCCGACCGGGCATCGCGTCGGCGGCGATCTTCATGTTCTTCCACTCGTGGAACGACTACTACGGCCCGCTCCTCTACGCCTCCGAGAACCAGGCCGCCTGGCCGGTGGCGTACGGGCTCGCCACGTTCCGCGGGCAACACGGCACCGACTGGTCGATGACGATGGCGATGACCGTCGTGGTCATGGTCCCCGTCGTCGTCATCTTCTTCTTCGCACAGAAGGCATTCGTCGAGGGCATCGCGCTCACCGGCGTGAAGGGATAGCACCACAGTGAAACTCACGGTCATCGGTGGCGGATCCACCTACACCCCCGAACTCGTGGACGGCTTCGCCCGGCTCCGCGACCAACTGCCCATCGACGAACTCTGGCTCGTCGACCCCGACCCCGTCCGCCGCGAACTCGTCGGCGGTGTGGCGCGGCGCATGTTCGCGCACGCCGGGCACCCCGGCACCGTGCACGTCACCGACGACGTCGTCGCGGGCGTCTCGGACGCCGACGCGGTCATGTTCCAGCTCCGCATCGGCGGCCAGGCGGCCCGACAGCAGGACGAGACGTGGCCGCACGAGCTCTGCTGCATCGGGCAGGAGACCACCGGCCCCGGCGGGTTCGCGAAGGCGCTGCGCACCGTGCCCGTCGTGCTCGAGTACGCCGAGCTGGTCCGGAAGCACGCCAAGCCGGACGCCTGGATCGTCGACTTCACGAACCCGGTCGGCATCGTCACCCGCGCGCTCCTCGAAGCCGGGCACCGCGCCGTCGGACTCTGCAACGTCGCGATCGGCTTCCAGCGGCGGTTCGCGAAGGAGTTCGGCGTCGCCCCGGACCGGGTGCGGCTCGACCACGTCGGCCTGAACCACCTGACGTGGGAGCGCGGCGTGCACGTGCGCGACGACACCGGGGAGCGCGACGTGCTGCCCGAGCTGCTGTCCGAGGACGCCCTCGAGCGCACCGCACACAGCGTGAAGATGCACCCGGACCAGCTCCGCCTGCAGCACGCGATCCCGTCGTACTACCTGCGGTACTTCTACAGCCACGACGTCGTGCTCGAGGAGCAGCTGCACGAGCCGACCCGCGCGGAGGCCGTGATGGCGACGGAGCGCGCGCTGCTGACCAAGTACGCCGATCCGTCGGTCGTCACGAAGCCCGCCGAGCTCGAGCAGCGCGGCGGCGCGTACTACTCCGAGGCGGCGATCGACGTCCTGTCCTCGATCCTCGGCGACCGCGGTGACGTGCAGGTGCTCAACGTCCGGAACGACGGCACGTTCGACTTCCTCCCCGACGACCACGTCATCGAGGTGCCGGCACGCGTCACCCGGCAGGCGATCACCCCGCTCCCCGTCGCCCCGCTCGCACCGGACATGGCGGCGCTCGTCGCCCACGTCGCCGGGTACGAGCGACTGGCGCTCGACGCGGCCGTGCACGGCGGACGTGACCGGGTGCTCCGCGCGATGTGGGCGCACCCGCTCGTCGGGCAGGTCGACCGCGCCGAGAAGGCGACCGACCTGCTGCTCGCCGCGAACGCGGAGCACCTGCCGTGGGCGCGATCGGAGCAGGCGACGTGGGTGGCCTGAGCCGCACCGGCGTGACGGCGGCCACCAGCGCGGTGGCGGCGACCGACGGGACGACGGGGACCAGCGAGGCGGGGGCGATCCGTGCCTCCCGTCCGGTCGGCGCCGCCGGCGCCGGTGACGTCGTGCTCGCCGTCGACGGCGGCGGGAGCAAGACCGACGTCGTCGCGATCGCGCTCGACGGCAGCATCGTCGGGCACGCCCGGGGTCCGGGGTCGAACCCGCAGAGCCGTGGGTGGGCGATCGCCGGACCGATCCTCGACGACGTCCGCGGTCGGGTCGTGCGTCATCTCGGCGACCGGCGCATCCTCACCACGCACGTGTACCTCGCGGGGCTCGACCTGCACGACGAGCTCGTCGCCGCCGAGGCAGCGCTGTCCCGCTGGGCGGGCGACGGTGGAGCGCCGGACGTCCTCGACAACGACCTCTTCGCGCTGCTGCGGGCCGGCACCCTGTCGCCGGACGCCGCGGCGGTGGTGTGCGGGACCGGCATCAATGCCGTCGCGGTCCGCGCCGACGGTGCGACCGCCCGGTTCCCGGCGATCGGGGACATCTCCGGGGACTGGGGCGGCGGTGCGTACCTCGGCAACCGGGCGCTGTGGCACGCGGCGCGCGCCGAGGACGGCCGTGGACCGGCGACGGCGCTGCAGGTCGCGGTGCCGGCCGCGCTCGGCATGCGCTCGGTCCGCGAGGTCACCGAGTCGATCCACTTCGGCCGGCTCGACCTCGGGGTGTTCAACCGGCTCTGCCCGGTGCTCTTCGAGACCGCCGGCGGTGGGGACGCGGTGGCGCGGAGCGTCGTGGAGCGGCAGGCCGAGGAGATCGTGCTGCTGGCATCGGTCGCGCTCGGCAGGCTCGGCCTCGGCTCCGCGGGAACGGTGCCCGTCGTGCTCGGCGGCGGGGTGCTCGCGGCGCGGGACCCGTTGCTCGTGGAGGCGGTGGTGGCCGGGCTCGCGGAGCGGGTACCGGGCGCCGTGCCGACCTGGGTGACCGATCCCCCGGTGCTCGGGGCGGGCCTGGCGGCGCTGGAGTCCGTCGGGGCCGACGCTGCAGCGCTCGACCGCTACCGCGAGGCCGTGCGCTCCCGCTCCTTCGCGTCCACCACCGCCGCGATCACCTGAGCGGGCCGCGGGCGGGCACGCGCGCGCCCCGAGTCTCGCGCTGCGCGACAGATCATACGGCCGAGTGCCCGTGATGCGTCGCCCAGCGCGAGTCTCGCGCGCGGTCTGGCGAGACTCGCCCGCCGCGCTACCCCCGCGCGAGCATGCCCAGCGTGTCCACCACCCGGTTCGAGAACCCCCACTCGTTGTCGTACCAGGCCACGACCTTCACGTGCCGCCCCGCGTCGACCCGGGTCAGCAGCGAGTCGAACACCGCCGACTCCGGCCGCCCCGTGATGTCCGTCGACACGAGCGGGTCCGCCGTGTACGCCAGCACGCCGGCGAGCGCCCCCTCAGCAGCCGTCCGGTACGCCGCGTTCACCTCGTCCAGCGTGACGTTCCGAGCCACCACGGTGTTCAGCTCCACGATCGAGCCGACGGGCACGGGCACGCGGATCGAGTCGCCGGACAGCTTGCCGTCGAGCCGCGGCAGCACGAGCCCGATGGCCTTCGCCGCTCCGGTCGTCGTCGGCACGATGTTCACGCCGGCCGCCCGTGCCCGACGGAGGTCACGGTGCGGCCCGTCCTGCAGGTTCTGCTCCTGCGTGTACGCGTGCACGGTCGTCATGAAGCCGTGTTCGATCCCGGCGAGGTCGTCGAGCACGGCCGCGAGCGGTGCCAGCGCGTTCGTCGTGCACGAGGCGTTCGACACCACGGTGTGCGCCGCCGGGTCGTACACGTCGGAGTTGACGCCGAACGCGATGGTCGCGTCCGCGCCGGTCGCCGGCGCACTGATGAGCACACGTCGGGCGCCGGCCTCGAGGTGCCCAGCGGCCGCCTCGCGCGCGGTGAACCGACCGGTCGCCTCGAGCACGACCTCGACCCCGAGCTCGGCCCACGGCAGGTCGGCGGGTTCGCGTTCGGCGAGCACGCGGATGCGCCGTCCGTCGACGACGAGGGCGTCGCCGTCCACCTCGACGGTGCCGGCGAACGGACCGAGGGCTGAGTCGTAGCGGAAGAGGTGCGCGAGCGTCTCCGGCGCGGTCAGGTCGTTGACGGCGACGACGTCCAGGTCGTCACCGCCTCGGGCGAGGAGGGCGCGGAGCGTGTTGCGGCCGATGCGGCCGAAGCCGTTGATGGCGATACGAGTCATGTGTCCATGCTCACGAGCCGGGAGGCGCGGCTCCAGTGGCACGACGGCCAGCGTCCGGAAGGATCACGCCACCCTGGCGCGGCCGCCGCGGTCAGTCGCGGAACGTCCGCCGGTAGGCCGTCGGCGAGGTGCCGAGCACCCGCCGGAAGTGCGTCCGCAGGTTCGCGTCCGTCCCGAGTCCTGCTCGCTCCGCGACCTGGTCCACCCCGAGGTCCGTCGCCTCCAGCAACTCGCGCGCGAGGTCCACGCGGGCCCGGAGCACCCACTGCATCGGCGTGTACCCGGTGTCCTCGGCGAACCGCCGCGAGAACGTCCGCGGTGACACCGTCGCCTGCCGCGCCAACCGGTCGAGGGTCAGCGGTTCGCCGAGGTGCCGGAGCGCCCACTCCCGCGTCGCCGCGAACACGTCGCCGAGTGGCTCGGGCACGCTCCGTGGCACGTACTGCGCCTGCCCGCCGCTCCGGTACGGGGCGCTGACGAGGCGTCGTGCGACGTGGTTCGACAGCGCCACCCCGTGGTCCTGCCGGACGATGTGCAGGCAGAGGTCGATGCCGCTCGCCGCTCCGGCGCTCGTCAGGACGGACCCGGCGTCGACGAACAGGACGTCCTCGTCGACGTCGACGTCCGGGTACCGCTCGCGGAGCACGCGCGTGTAGTGCCAGTGCGTCGTCGCGCGCCGGCCGTCGAGGAGTCCGGCCGCGGCGAGCGCGAAGGCTCCCGTCGAGATCGCCGCGATCCGCGTCCCGGCGTCGTGCGCGGCGCGGAGTGCCGTCACGACCTCCGGGGGCGGTGGGACGTCGGCGGGGTACCGGTAGCCAGGGACGAAGACCGTGTCCGCCCAGTCGACGGCCTCGAGCCCGCGCCCGACGGCGTACGCGAGGCCGTCCCCGCCGTGCACGGTCCCGGCTCGCGGCCCGCACACCCGGACGGCGTACGGCATGCTCGGCCGGTTGGAGAACACCTGCGCCGGGATCCCCACGTCCAGTGGCTTCGCGCCCGGCAGCACGAGCACGGCGACCCGGTGCAGGGGCGGCGAGGCAGGCATGGTGCCGACGCTAGCGGACCACCGCGCGCTCGCCCTGCCGAGTCTCGACCCGCCCCGCTCGAGTCTCGGCCCGCCCCGCCCGAGTCTCGGCCCGCCCCGCCCGGGTCTCGGCCCCAGCGACACGTCACGCAGCCCGACGCGCGTGAGCTGTCGTCCAGCGCGAGACTCGGCGGTCGGCAGTCGGCGGTCGGCGGTCGGCGGTCCCCGCCGTCAGACCGCGGGTACCGCGTCCCGCACGGCGAGCAGACGGTGCGGGGACGCCGACTCGGCTCGCCACCCCGCGGGCAGCACCGCACGCAGTTCGGGCAGCGTGTAGCTCCGGCGGATCGACCGCAGGCCGTCGACCCGCACGAACGTCCCCGCGCTGACGAGCGGTGCACCGACCGCGTACGCACGGTACGCACTCGCCGACCGCCGGATGTCCGAGTGCAGGCTCCGGTTCGTCGCGAGTCGCTCCGAGTCGGCGAGGAAGCCGTCCCGCTCCTCGTCGCCGAGGTGGTGCAGCACGTGGTTCGACACCACGACGTCGAACCGCTCCCCCGCGGCCACCAGCTCGTCGCTCGACCGGCGCAGGAAGGTCACCCCGCGCGGCGTCGACCGTTCGGCGGCGTCGATCGCTCGGTCGTCCGGATCGGCACCGACGACGTCGAGCCGGATGCCGTCCGCGGCCGCCCAGCGGACGAGCGCCCGTGCGAGGTCTCCCCCGCCGCACCCGAGGTCGAGCACCCGTCCACCGCCGGACGCCGGCAGCGCGGGTACCACGTGTGTCCGCCACACCGACCGCCACCCGCTGACCAGGGCGTTCACGAGCGCGAACCGTCGGAAGGTCCGGTCGAGCACGCGTGGGTCACAGTCGGGGTCGTCCATGAGCTCGCGCAGGTCGCGGGCGCGCGTGGTCAGGTCCACGGCCGGGAGGCGCGACTCCCCGCCGGCACGTCCGCTCACGCCGACTCCGTGGTCGCGACCGGCGTCCGTGAGCCCTCGACCGCCGGCGACGCCTCGGTCCGCACCGCGGTCAGCCGCGCGCTCTCGACCGTCAGCCCCGGCCCGAACGCGAGGGCCACCAGGGCGCTGCCGTCCCGGAGCCCGGCGTCGACCGCGTCCCGGAGCACGAACAGCACCGTGGCGCTCGACATGTTGCCGTGCTCGCGGAGCACCCGCCGGCTCGATGCGATCGCCTCGTCGGGCAACCCGAGCGCGTCCTGCGCCCGGTCGAGGATCGCGCGGCCGCCCGGGTGCACGGCCCAGACGGGCACGTCGGTGGCCGGCGCTCCCCCGAGCAACGGCGCGACGGCCGCGGGGACGTACTGGCCGACGAGCTTCGGCACCGCGGTGGAGAGGACCATCTCGAAGCCCTCGTCGCCGATGTTCCACGCCATCTCGGACGCCCCCTCGGTGACGACGGCGGTGGCGAACCCGTCGAAGCGCAGCCCGGGACCGTCGGCGGTGACGACGGCCGCGGCGGCACCGTCACCGAAGACGCTGTTCGCGACGATCTGGTCGGGGTCGTCGGACGACCGGACGTGCAGCGTGCAGAGTTCGGCGCAGACGACGAGCACGACGGCGTCCGGGTCGGCGTCGACGAACGCGGCGGCGATGCGGAGCGCGGGGAAGGCCGCACAGCAGCCCATGAAGCCGATGTGGTGCCGGAACACACCGGCGGGCAGGCCGAGCCGGTCGACGACGTCGATGTCCGGGCCTGGCTGCGTGAAGCCCGTGCACGACACGGTGACGAGGTGCGTGACGGTGCCGGGCGCGATGCCGGCACGGTCGACCGCGTCCTGGGCGGCCGCGACGAAGAGGTCGGGCGCCAGCTCGCGGTACCGGTCGTTGCGCTGCCCGGTCGTCGGCGAGTGCAGGGCACCTGCGTCGTCGCGGAACGCACCGCCCGCGCGACGGGTGTCGAGCTCCTCGAGCACGGTGTGCCGGTGGTCCACCTCGGAGGCGCCGAACGCTGCGGGCACGAGGCGACCGGCGAGCCGTCCGAGTCCGGGCTGGGCGGCGAAGAGGTCGCGCACCCGGTCCTGGTCGAGCGTCGTCTCGGGGACGGCGGTACCGATGGCGCGGATCGTTGCTGACACGACTCATCCTGTCACCGGGTCGTGGACGCGTCCCCAGGAACCCGACCGAGACACCGCCGCACGGTCGACGCTGCGGAACGGACACAGCACCGTGGCGTTCCACGGTGCTGCGTCCGGAACCTGGTTCCGCGGGGCGCGTACCGACGCGCTACGACTGCTGCGCGCGCTCCAGCACGAGTTCGCGGACCCGGGCTGCGTCGGCCTGACCCTTCATGGCCTTCATGACCGCGCCGATGATCGCGCCGGCGGCCTGGACCTTGCCGTCCTGGATCTTGGCGAGCACGTCCGGCTGTGCGGCGAGCGCCTCGTCGACAGCGGCGGTGAGCGCCGAGTCGTCCGACACGACCTTGAGCCCACGCGCTTCGACGACCTGTGCCGGCGAACCCTCGCCGGCGATGACGCCCTCGAGCACCTGGCGGGCGAGACGGTCGGTGAGGTCACCGGACTCGACGAGCGCGATCGTCTCGGCGACGTGCTGCGGCGAGACGAGGTCACCGGCGGTGGCCTCCTGCGCGTTCGCCACACGGCTGATCTCACCGGTCCACCACTTGCGGGCGGCCTGCGGCGACGCACCGGCGGCGACCGTGGCCTCGACCTCGTCGAGCAGCCCACCGTTGACGACGTCCTGGAACTCGAGGTCGCTGAAGCCCCAGTCGCCCTTGAGACGACGACGGCGTGCGACCGGGGCCTCGGGCAGGGACGCCCGGAGCTCCTCGATCACGGCCGGGTCCGGCACGATCGGGAGCAGGTCGGGCTCCGGGAAGTAGCGGTAGTCGTCGGCGTCCGACTTCGGGCGGCCGGCCGAGGTGCGGCCGGTGTCCTCGTGCCAGTGCCGGGTTTCCTGCGTGATCGTGCCACCGGCGGCGAGGATCGCGGCCTGGCGCTGGATCTCGTAGCGGATGGCGCGCTCGACGGCGCGGAACGAGTTGACGTTCTTCGTCTCGGTGCGCGTGCCGAGCTTCTCCTGGCCCCAGGGGCGCAGCGAGATGTTGGCGTCGCAGCGCAGGTTGCCGCGCTCCATGCGGGCCTCGGAGACCCCGAGCGCGCGGACGAGGTCACGGATGACCTGCACGTACGCGGCCCCGAGCTCCGGAGCGCGGTCCTTCGCGCCGAAGATCGGCTTCGTGACGATCTCGACGAGCGGGACGCCGGCGCGGTTGTAGTCGACGAGCGAGTACTCGGCGCCCTGGATGCGGCCGGTGGCACCGCCGACGTGCGTCAGCTTGCCGGCGTCCTCCTCCATGTGGGCCCGCTCGATCGGGACGTTGAAGATCGTGCCGTCGGCGAGTTCGACCTCGACCTCGCCCTCGAACGCGATCGGCTCGTCGTACTGCGAGATCTGGTAGTTCTTCGGGTTGTCCGGGTAGTAGTAGTTCTTCCGGGCGAACCGCGAGGACTCGGCGATCGAGCAGCCGAGCGCGAGCCCGAGCTGGATCGAGTAGCGCACGGCCTGCTCGTTGACGACGGGCAGCGACCCGGGCAGCCCGAGGTCGACCGGCGTCACGTTCGTGTTCGGCTCGCCACCGAAGAAGTTCGGCGCGTCCGAGAACATCTTGGTCTTCGTCGCGAGCTCGACGTGGACCTCGAAGCCGAGCACCGGCTCGAAGCGCTCGAGCGCCTCGTCGAAGTCCATCAGCGCGTCCTTCTGCGCCATCAGATCACACCTTCCTGCGCAGCGGACTGCTGAGACTGGTCGAGGTCCGGGATGCTGTCGATGAGCGGACGACCCCACTGCTGTTCGAGCAGGCGCTCGAGGGCGGCGCCGTAGCGGTACAGGCGGGCGTCCTCGCGCTGCGGGGCCATCAGCTGCACGCCGGTCGGCAGCGAGTCCTCGGGAGCGAGGCCGTTCGGGATGCTCATGCCGGGGACGCCGGCGAGGTTCGCCGGGATCGTCGTGAGGTCGTTCAGGTACATCGACAGCGGGTCGTCGAGGCGCTCGCCCAGAGGGAACGCCGTGGTCGGGGCCGAGGGGCTGATGAGCAGGTCGACCCGCTCGAACGCGGCCTGGAAGTCGCGCTGCACGAGCGTGCGGACCTTCTGCGCCGAGCCGTAGTAGGCGTCGTAGTACCCGGCGCTCAGCGCGTAGGTGCCGAGGATGATGCGGCGCTTCACCTCGGGGCCGAAGCCGGCCTCGCGGGTGGCGGCCATGACGTCCTCGACGGTCGCGCCGTTCTCCGGCGTGACACGGAGGCCGAAGCGCACCGAGTCGAACTTCGCGAGGTTCGACGACGCCTCGGCGGGGAGGATCAGGTAGTAGGCGCTGATCGCGTGGGCGAACGAGGGCGCGTCGATCTCGACGACCTCGGCGCCCGCGGTCTCGAGGATCGCGACGGTCTCCTGGAAGCGCTGCGTGACGCCGGCCTGGAAGCCCTCGCCCCCGGCGAGTTCCTTCACGACGCCGACCTTCATCCCGCGGAGCGTGTCGGCCTGCAGGCCCTCGCGCGCGGCGGCGGCCATCGACGGCCAGGCGTCCGGGATCGACGTGGAGTCGCGCGGGTCGTGCCCGCCGATGACGTCGTGCAGGAGCGCAGCGTCGAGCACGGTGCGGGACACCGGCCCGACCTGGTCGAGCGACGAGGCGAGCGCGATCGCGCCGTACCGGCTGACGCCGCCGTAGGTCGGCTTCACACCGACGGTGCCCGTGACGGCACCCGGCTGGCGGATCGAGCCACCGGTGTCCGAGCCCAGAGCGAACGGTGCCTCGTGTGCGGCGACCGCGGCCGCCGAACCACCGCCGGAGCCACCGGGGATCCGGTCGAGGTCCCACGGGTTGCGGGTCGGGCCGTACGCCGAGAACTCGGTCGTCGAGCCCATCGCGAACTCGTCCATGTTGGTCTTGCCGAGCGGCACGAGGCCCGCGGCGCGGAGCTTCGCGACCGTCGTGGCGTCGTACGGCGGGACCCAGCCCTCGAGGATCTTCGACCCCGAGGTCGTCGGCATGTCCTGCGTGCACAGGACGTCCTTGATCGCGATCGGCACACCGGCGAGCGCGCCGAGCTCGTCACCGGCCGAACGACGCGCGTCGATCGACTTGGCGACGGCGAGCGCGTTCTGGTTGACGTGCAGGAAGGCGTGGACGTCGCCGTCCACCGCCGCGATGCGGTCGAGGTGGGCCTGCGTGGCCTCGACGCTCGAGACGTCGCGGGCCACGAGGGCGTCGGCGAGCGCTGCGGCGCTCAGCCGGGTGATGTCGTCGGTCACTGCTCTTCTCCCAGGATGGCCGTCACGCGGAACCGTTCGCCGTCGGAGTCCGGGGCGCCGGACAGCGCCTGCTCCTGGGTCAGCGTCTCGCCGACGACGTCGGGCCGCGTCACGGTGCCGAGGGGCACCGGGTGGCTCGTCGCGGGGACGTCCGGGGTCGCGACCTCGGTGACGCGGGCGACGCTGTCGACGATGTGCGACAGCTCCCCGGTCATCTTCTCGATCTCGTCGGGCGTGAGTGCGATACGCGCGAGGTCCGCCAGGTGGGCGACCTGCTCGCTCGTGATGTCAGGCATGGTGCTCCGTCGATCGGTTCGTGGAATGCGCACCAGTCTATTGGCCGCGTCCGGCGGCGGCGCGACGGCGACCAGAGCTGTGGAGAACCGGTCTGGAGGCGCGGTGCCGGTCCGCCGGACCGGCGCCGCGCCTCCCGACGGTCACCTGCCGTGCCGTGGCCGGGTCGGCTGCTGCTGCGTCGGTGCCTGCTGGCCCGACTGGCCGCTCTGCGGCTGCGCGGGCTGCTGCTGCTGCTGCTGCTGCTGCTGCGCACCCTGTTGCTGCGGCTGCGCTGCCTGCTGCTGCGTGGGCTGCTGGGTCTGCTGCCCCTGCTGGTCGGCGGAGGCGGTCGACGGCGCCGCCGCGACCTGCCCGATCATCGCCGGGTCCGGCGCCGGCAGCGCGTCCCCGCCCTGCGTCTGGTCGAGGTAGGACATCATCGTCCGGCCGACGCCGAACTTCGCGCTGTACCCGGTCGTGCCCTGCAGGAACGGCCAGTTCGCCAGGCGCACGTGCCCCTGCACGTTGCCGATCCAGGTGGCGTTCGTGTACTTCGTCGTCGACGCCACGAGCCAGTTCTGCTGGTCACCGTCAGTGGTGCCGGTCTTGGCGAACTTCGGGACGCTGTCGCCAGGGTTCGCGCTCGCGGCCGTGCCGGAGCCGCGGAGCACGCCCTGCAGCGCGAAGTCCACCGTGCCGGCGACGTCCTCCGGCACGCCCTGCGTGCACGAGGACGGCGTCGGCGTGATCTTCTTCCCGGTCGAGGTCGTCACGGCGACGATCGCGGTCGGGGTGCAGACGACGCCGCCGTTCGCGAACCCCGCGTACGCCTCGGCGAGGTCGATCGGCGACAGCGGGTTCGTGCCGAGCACCGACGCCGGGTTCGAGTCCGGCGCGGCACCGCTCGCCTGGTGGATGCCCATCGCCTGCGCGAGCTGCTTGATCTTGCAGAGGTCGAGCTGCTTCGCCATCGCGCCGAACGCGGTGTTGATCGACTCCGAGGTCGCGTCCTGCACCGTCATGCTCGGGTTCACGGCCTCGGCGTTGGCGACCTGCCAGGGCTCGCCACCGAGCGCGAGGCAGGAGTTGGTGAACTCGCTCTGCTGGAACGTGTGCTCGGTGGTCGAGACCGACTCGCTGAGCGTGTGCCCGCTCGCGAGCCACTCGGCCAGCGTGAAGACCTTGTACGTCGACCCGGTCGCGAAGCCGTTCGAGCTGCCGTAGCCGGAGTCGGCGTTGTAGTCCACCGAGGTGGAGCCGGCAGGAGCCGCGTCCGACTGCGTGTACGCCGTGTTCTGCACCATCGACAGGATGCGTCCGGTGCCGGGCTGGACCGTCACGTTCGTCCCGCCGGCCTCGACGCCCGGCATCGTCGCGGGGACGTACGAGGACAGGGCCTGCTGCGCGGTGGCCTGCAGGTCGAGGTCGAGCGAGGTGTGGATCTGCAGCCCCTCGGTGTCGAGCGTCTCGATCCGCTCGGGCTGCGTCTTGCCGAACGCCGGGTCCTGCAGCACCTGGTCGCGCACGTAGTCGCAGAAGTACCCGGCGTCGAAGCCCGCAGCGGCCGCGGAGCACCCGTTCGCGGTGGCGGTGATCCGCGGCGTCACCGGGGTGGCCTCCGCCGCCTTCGCCTGCGCCCGGGTGACGTCGTGGTGCACGGCCATCCGCTGCAGCACGTAGTCGCGGCGGGCCTTCGTCATCGCGTAGCCGTTCGCCGTGCCGTTGTCCTTGTCCGACGGCTGGTCGATGCGGAGGTTCGACGGGTTGTTCAGGATCGCGACGAGGGTCGCGGACTGCACGAGCGAGAGGTCCTTCGCGTGGACGCCGAAGTAGTACTCGGCACCCGCCTCGGCGCCGTACACCCGGCCGCCGAGCCCGACGAGGTTGAGGTACCCGGTGAGGATCTCGTCCTTCGAGTACTTCTTGTCGACGGCGACCGCGTACCGGATCTCCTGGAGCTTGCGCGCCTTCGAGTCGCCGGCGACCTTCTGGTAGCAGGAGTCGATCGCCGCCTTCGTCGCGGCGGCGTCCTTGCCGGTCAGTTCCTCGCACTGCTGCACGAGGACGTTCTTCACGTACTGCTGCGTGATGCTCGAACCGCCCTGCACGCTCGCCCCGTGGTGGACGGCGTCGGCGATCGTCGCGCGGACGGTGCCGATCACGTCGATGCCACCCTCGTCACGGAAGCGCGGGTCCTCGGTGTCGATCGCAGCCTGCTTGAGCGTGTCCGCCATCTGGTCCGACGCGACGGTCGTGCGGTTCTCGGCGTAGAACGACGCGATCTTGACCTGGTGACCGCCCTTCGTGGCGTAGACGGTCGACACCTGCTGCGGCGTCTGGATGTCGAGGTAGCTCGGCAGGTCCTCGAAGAAGGACACCGCGCCCGAGGTGCCCTCGCCCGCGACCGCCACCGCGGGGGTGACCGCCACCGCGACGAGCAGACCGGCGAGGCCCGACATCGCGACGAACGTCAGCAGGGCTCCTGGCCATCGCACGACACGCATGGGGGCACGGTACGGGCGGGGACTGTGGTGGTTCTGCCGTGGAACGACTCCTGGCTGCAGCGGCGTTCAGGGAGCCACCCAGGCTGCGGCTCAGTCGCGCTGCTGCAGGTCCTGCGGCCGGACGAGGTACATGTCCGGCGACGTCTGCGGCAGACCCTTCCCGCCGTGCTCGCCGCGTCGGAGCTGCTCGCGCACGAGGTCGCCGCGGCCGTTGGCGATGAGCGCGACGTCGTGCAGGGACGCCGTGCCCGGCTTGAGGTAGTCGTTGTGGCCGACCGGCTTCCGGAACAGGCCGCCGGTCGCGACGCCCCCGCTGCCGGCGAGGTCGAGCACCGTCGAGCCGAACGAGGCGGAGCCCGGGTCGGTGCCGAAGTACCCGGAGCCGGCGATCGGGTCGCTGTGCGCGTCGCCGACGAAGACCTGCCCGGCACCGACCGCCAGCTCGGACGCCCGCTTCACCGAGCTGCCCGGCGAGCCGAACACCGTCAGGGTGTCCGCGCGCATGTGCCCGGAGGACAACGCCATCAGCGCGGTCGTCGAGCCGTACGAGTGCGCGACCACGTTCACCCGGGGCGTCTCGCCGGCACGGACCGTGCGGAGACCGTCGACGGCCCGCTCGAGCCGCTCCGCTCCGGTCCGGGCCAGGTCGAGCGACAGGATGTTCGACAGGTCCGGTGTCCGGTAGCCCATCCACGCGACGACGGCCACGCCGTTGCCCTCCCCCGACTCGGCGAGCCCGGAGAGCGTCGCCTGCTCCGCGGAGAGGTCGTTCGCGGTGTCGGTGAAGTCGCGCATCTGCCCGGTGACGGTGAAGAACATCCCCGGGACGACCATGGTGACGTCCGCGGCGTGGTCGAGGTCGCCGATGGCGATGGCCGCACGTCCGGACCCCCGCGTGTCGAGGGTGACGAGCGACCGGTACGGGTCTCCCGGCTCGTGTCGGAGCGCGTCCCGCACCTGCCCGAGCATCGCGGCCGTCGCTGCACCGTCGGCGGTCCCGCCGTCGCGCTCCGCCGCGGACAGCCCCAGCGCGAGCACCGCCCGGTTCGCCCGGTCACGGACCGAGTAGGGCAGGCCGTCGAGGTTGCCGATCACCGTCGGAGCGTCGTGCACGAGGACCGCACGGCGGTCGGTGTCGAGGGCGCTCCACCACCGGGCGACCTCGACGGCGGTCGGTGGATCGTCCTGCGCGGTGGCGCGGACCCGGGCGTCGCCGTCCGCCGCGACCAGCGCGTCCGGGGCGAGTCCGGCGAGCGTCTCGAGGAACGCCCGTCCGTGCGCGGTGTCGATCGACGGCGTGGCGTCTGCCACCTCCGCCGCGTCACCCGCTGCCGTCGTCTGTACCCCGGTCATGACCGGCCGGCGAGCGATCGGGTCCTCCGGTCGCGTCGTCTGCGTCGTGGACACGACCGCCGCGGCGGGCGTGGGCACCGCTGGGGCCTCGACCACTCCGAAGGAGTGCATCGAGGCGGTGAGCAGAGCCGCGGCGATGAGCAGCAATCGGGTCTCCCCCGGGAAGGCCTTCCCGTCGTCCCCCTGCAGACGACGGGTGATGCTCTGCCGAGTGTAAGGAGAATGACCCTTCTCTGGGGGTGCTCGATGCAACTTGTCCCTCGAACTGGGGGACGTCCGTCCGCGCGGCGCGGCGAACACCCAGCTGGAGTCGTGCTCCAGCGGGCTGCTCAGCCGGCGGAGTCCCCCTCCGCCGGGTCCGCGATCGCGTCCGGACCCTCGGTCACCAGGAGCCGGAACTGCTCCGCGTCGATGATCCTGACCCCGAGCTGCTCGGCCTTCGTCAGCTTCGAACCCGCGCCGGGACCCGCCGCGACGTAGTCGGTCTTCTTGCTGACGCTCGACCCCGCCTTGCCGCCCGCGGCGATGATCGCCTCCTGCGCACCCTCGCGGCTGTACCCCTCCAGCGAACCCGTGGCGACCACGGTGAGGCCGCTGAGCACGCCGCCCTCGGTGTCGGCCGCACCGGGTCCGGGGTGTCCGGGCGTGGTGAACTGCACACCGGCGGCGGTCCAGCGCTCGATGATCTCGCGGTGCCAGTCGACCGCGAACCAGTCGAGCAGGGCGTCCGCGATGATCCCGCCGACACCGTCGACCGCAGCGAGCTCGTCACGCGACGCGGCACGGATGGCGTCCAGCGAGCCGAAGTGGTTCGCGAGCGCGCGGGCCGCGACCGGTCCGACGTGCCGGATGCTCAGGCCGACCATGATCCGCCAGAGCGGACGGGTCTTCGCGGCCTCGATGTTCGCGAGCATCTCGAAGGCGTTCTTCGACGGGTAGCGGCTCGGCTCACCGGTGAAGTCGGCACCGCGGGCGTCCGGGTCGAACGGCGGGTCGGTCTTCTTGCGGGCGCGGCTGAACGGCGTGACACGCTTGGGCGTGCCGTCCTCGTCGACCTTCTGCATGCCGGTCTCGGCGTCGCGGACGATCACCTCGATCGGGACGATGTCCGCCATCGTCAGGTCGAACAGCCCCGCCTCGGTCACGAGCGGCGGCTGCTCGGGGTGCAGCGGCTGGGTCAGGGCGGCGGCGGCGACCTCGCCGAGCCCCTCGATGTCGAGCGAGCCGCGCGAGGCGATGTGCTCGACGCGGCCGCGCACCTGCGCCGGGCAGCTCTCCGCGTTCGGGCACCGGAGGTCCTTGTCGCCCTCCTTCGCCGGGGCGAGCGGGGTGCCGCACTCGGGGCAGTGCGTCGGCATCACGAACTCGCGCTCTGAGCCGTCACGGAGCTCGACCACCGGGCCGAGCACCTCGGGGATGACGTCGCCGGCCTTGCGCAGCACGACCGTGTCACCGATGAGCACGCCCTTCGCCTTGACGACGTCCTGGTTGTGCAGCGTCGCCTGGCGCACCACCGAGCCGGCCACCTCGGCCGGGGCCATCACCGCGAACGGGGTGGCGCGGCCGGTCCGCCCGACGCTGACGACGATGTCGAGCAGCGTCGTGTGGACCTCTTCCGGCGGGTACTTGTAGGCGATCGCCCAGCGCGGGGCGCGCGAGGTCGAGCCGAGCTCCTCGTGCAGGGCCAGGTCGTCGACCTTGATCACCACACCGTCGATCTGGTGCTCCACCGCGGACCGACGCTCCCCCGTCGACCGCACGAAGCCGAGGACCTCGTCGATGGTGTCGAACACCCGGTAGTGGCTCGACGTCGGCAGGCCCCAGGTCTGCAGCAGCTCGTAGACCTCGGACTGCGCGTGCACCTCGGTGTCGCGCTCGAGGTCGCGCACCGGCCACGCGCCGATGCCGTGCACGAGCATCCGCAGCCGACGCAGCCGGTCGACCATCAGCGCCCGCTTCGCCTCGGACTTGCCCTCCTCCTTCTGCCGGAGGGACCCGGCGGCGGCGTTGCGCGGGTTGGCGAACACGCGCTCCCCCGCCTCGCGCTGGTGGGCGTTCAGCTCGTCGAACTCGGCGACCGGGAAGAAGATCTCGCCGCGGACCTCGACCAGCGGCGGGTGCCCGGTGCCGGCGAGGCGGTCCGGGATCGTGCCCATCGTCCGGACGTTGCCCGTGACGTCCTCGCCGACGACGCCGTCGCCCCGGGTCGCTGCGGACACGAGCCGGCCGTCCTCGTAGCGGAGGTTGATCGCGAGGCCGTCGATCTTCAGCTCGGTGAGGAACCGGACGCGCTCGGCACCGGCGTCGCGCTGCACCTTGACCGCCCACTCCGTGAGTTCCTCGGGGCTGAACACGTTGTCGAGGCTGAGCATCCGCTCGGCGTGCTCGACGGGCGCGAACTGCACCGTCTGCGCCTGCCCGCCGACGGTCTGCGTGGGGCTGTCCGTGGTGAGCAGGTCGGGGAAGCGCTGCTCGATCGCGTCGAGCCGGTGCACGAGCGCGTCGTAGTCGCCGTCGGAGACCGTCGAGCCGTTGCCCTCGTAGTACTGGTCGCGCAGCTCGTTGATCCGGGTGCGCAGGCGTTCCACCTCGCGCTGGGCCTGCGCGGCGTCGAGGTCGTCGGTGTCGATGGTCTCGAACGTGGCGTCGGTCTCGCTCATGGATCAGTTCTACCGTGCGCCACCGACGCCGGTCGCAGCGGCGGGGCGCCCGACCGCGACGCCGGGCGTGCCTCAGGCGGTGGCGGGGACCGCCGACACCGTGGCGTCGATCGTGCACTGCCCGAGCACACGGGTGCCGACGTAGACGACCGCGGTCTGCCCGGGCGCGACCCCGGACAGCGGCGCGTCCGGGTCGATCACGAGGGCACCGTCCTGCACCCGCGCCGTCGCCGGCACCGGGTCGCCGTGCGCGCGGATCTGCACGTCGCACGCGAAGTGGACGGACGGGTCCGCGGGGGCGGCACCGGCCCAGGTGAAGCGCGTGCCGGAGAGCGAGGTCACGTCGAGCGCCTCCTTGGGGCCGACCACCACCGTGTTGTCCTTCGGGCGGATCTCGAGCACGAAGCGGGGCTTGCCGTCCGGCGCCGGCCGACCGAGGTGCAGGCCGCGCCGCTGGCCGACCGTGTAGCCCGTTGCACCCTCGTGCGCGCCGACGACCGTGCCGTCGCGCTCGACGACGTCGCCGGGCTCGGTGCCGACGCGGTCCGCGAGCCAGCCGCGGGTGTCACCGTCCGGGATGAAGCAGATGTCGTACGAGTCCGGCTTCTGCGCGACCGTCAGACCACGCGCTGCCGCCTCGGCCCGGACCTCGTCCTTCGAGGGCGTGGCACCAAGCGGGAACATCGCGTGCCGGAGCTGTTCCGCCGTCAGCACGCCGAGCACGTACGACTGGTCCTTCGCCCACGCCGCCGACCGATGCAGCTCGCGCGAGCCGTCCGGACCGGTGAGGATCGAGGCGTAGTGGCCCGTGCAGACCGCGTCGAAGCCGAGCGCGAGGGCCTTCTCGAGCAGGGCCGCGAACTTGATCCGCTCGTTGCACCGCATGCAGGGGTTCGGCGTCCGACCGGCCTGGTACTCGGCCACGAAGTCGTCGACGACGTCCTCCTTGAACCGCGCCGAGAAGTCCCACACGTAGTACGGGATCCCCAGGGCCGAGGCGGCGCGCTGTGCGTCCATCGAGTCCTCGATCGTGCAGCACCCGCGGCTGCCGGTCCGAAGGGTCCCCGGCATCCGGCTCAGCGCCAGGTGCACGCCGACGACGTCGTGCCCGGCGTCGACCGCCCGGGCCGCGGCCACCGCCGAGTCGACCCCACCGCTCATCGCCGCAAGTACACGCATGCCTCCAGGGTAAGCGCATCCCGCGGCGACGCCAGGCGTACCGTTGCACGAGCGATGACCTCAGACTCCCCCGCCTTCGACCTCCGGGCGGTCGTGCTGTCCGGCTTCCTCCCCGCCGCCCTCTTCGCGATCGGCGAGGGCGCGATCATCCCGATCATCCCGATCGCCGCCGACTCCCTCGGCGCCGGGCTCGCGTTCGCCGGCTTCGTGGCGTCGCTGATCCTCGTCGGGGAGCTCATCGGCGACGTGCCCTCCGGCATCGTCGTCGCGCGCATCGGCGAGCGGAACGCGATGATCGGCGCCGCCGGGGTCTCGGTCGTCGGCCTGCTCGTCTGCACCGTCGCGCCGAACAGCTGGGTCCTCGCGGCGGGTGTCTTCCTCGTGGGCGTCTCGACCGCGGTCTTCGCGCTCGCCCGGCACGCCTACATGACGACCGCGATCCCGGTGCACGTCCGTGCCCGCGCACTGTCGAGCCTCGGCGGCGTCTTCCGCTTCGGCTACTTCGTCGGCCCGTTCATCGCCGCCGGGGTCGTCCACCTCACCGGCGCGAGCCGGAGCGCCTTCTGGATCCACGTCGTCTGCTGCCTCGCGGCGGCGACCGTGCTCCTCGTGGTGCGCGACCCCGCGACGGGCGCACGCGGCTTCCGGAGGCCGAGCCGCGCCTCCCGTCCGGGCCCCGGCGACCGCACCGACGTGCTGGAGCCGCCCACCGACACGGGCGCGCAGCTCGTCCAGCAGGAGGCGCACGGCCTCTTCCGCACCATCCGCGCGAACCGCGCGGTCCTGCTCCGCCTCGGCAGCGGCGCAGCGCTGATCGGCGCACTCCGCGCCGGTCGGCAGGTCATCCTGCCGCTCTGGGCCGTGAGCGTCGGGCTGCAGGACGCCACCGCTGCCCTCGTCATCGGCATCGCCGGCGCCGTCGACTTCGCGCTGTTCTACACGAGCGGGCAGATCATGGACCGCTGGGGACGCCTCGCGAGTGCGCTGCCGTGCATGCTCGGCCTGAGCGTCGCGTACTTCCTGCTCGCCTGGAGCGGCCACCTCGACGCCCGCGTCGGCTGGTTCGTGGCGATCGCGGTCGGGATGTCGCTCGCGAACGGCGTCGGCTCCGGCATCCTCATGACGCTCGGCGCGGACCTCGCGCCGCGCAACGCGCCCGCCCCGTTCCTCGGCGCGTGGCGCTTCACCGGCGACTTCGGGTCGGCGGCTGCGCCGCTGCTCATCTCCGGCGTCACCGCCGTCGCGTCGCTCGCGCTCGCGAGCGGGGTGATGGGCGTGCTCGGGCTCGTCGGCGCGGGCATCCTGCTCCGGTACGTCCCGCGGTACCTGCCGCGACGGTTGCGCTGACGGTGCGGCCGGTCGGCGGGTCGGCGGGTCGGCGGTCCGCCCGGTCTGGAGGCACGGTGCGCGCCCGCCCCGCCGGTCGCGCTCGGTAGACTGCCGCTGCTCGCGGGAGTGGTGGAATCGGTAGACACGCAGGATTTAGGTTCCTGTGCCCCAGGCGTGAGGGTTCGAGTCCCTCCTTCCGCACCGTCCCCCTCGCGGTTCCCCGCACGGGGGCCGCACGGTCGGCGAAGTCATACCCGTGGGGGATGGTCGCCCCATCGCCGGGCGGTACCCTCGTCCCGCGGGAGTCTTCCCCGTGCCCGCCGCCTCCACGACCGGAAGAACCATGCACTCCGTCGCACTCGCCCTGATCCCCTGGCTGGATCCGCAGTACATCCTCGACCACTTCGGGGCCGTCGCCGTGCTCGTCGTCTGCGCGATCATCTTCGCCGAGACCGGCCTGCTCGTCGGCTTCATCTTCCCGGGCGACAGCCTCCTCGTCATCACCGGCCTGTTCGCGTTCGACCGCGGCGGTGCGATCGGCGGGATCCCGATCTGGGTCGCCGCCCTGATGATCGCGGCGTCCGCGTTCCTCGGCGGCGAGCTCGGCTACTACATCGGCAAGAAGGCCGGTCCGCCGATCTTCGAGCGGAAGGACAGCGGGCTGTTCTCCAAGGCGAACGTCGACCGGACGAACGCCTTCTTCCACCGGTTCGGGCCCCTCGCGGTGATCCTCGCGCGCTTCGTCCCGGTCGTCCGCACGTTCCTGCCGATCGCCGCGGGCGTGGGCCGGATGAACTACAAGAAGTACTCGCTCTACAACGCGATCGGCGCGGTCATCTGGGGCGTCGGCGTGACGTTCCTGGGGTACTTCATCGGGCACATCCCCTTCGTGGCGCACATCGTCCGGTCGTACATCGACATCATCCTGCTCGCGGCCGTCGTCGTCACGGTCGTCCCGATGGCCCTCACGTACATCCGCAACGCGCGCAAGGCCAAGCACGCCGCCGAGGCCGAGGAGGCCGCTCGCGCCACGCAGTCGAAGCAGCCCACGCAGCCGGAGGCCGGCAGCACGCAGGCGTAGCGCGGGGGCTGCAGGGCCGGCAGTCACCAGACGGCTCCGCCGGCCCGCGGGTCAGACCCCGAAGTACTCGCGCACGATCGGCGCGATCCCCCGGAACGCCTTCGACCGGTGCGACAGCGCGTTCTTCTCGTCGCGCGTCAGCTCCGCCGACGTCCGGTCGGCGTCGTCGGGTCGGAACACCGGGTCGTACCCGTGGCCGCCGTCGCCGATCGGCTCGGTCGTGACCTCGCCGTTCCAGACCGCCTCGAACACGTGCTCGGTGCCGTCCGGGGTGACGAACGCGGCGGCGCAGACGAACGCCGCGGTGCGCTCCACGACGCCCTCGAGGTTCCTGAGCAGCAGCGCGATGTTGTCCGCGTCCACCCGGGTGCCGGCGTAGCGCGCGGAGTGGATGCCCGGTGCGCCGTGGAGGGCGTCCACGGCGATGCCGGAGTCGTCCGCGAGCGCCGCGAGCCCGGTGTGCGCGACCGCAGCCCGCGCCTTGATCAGGGCGTTCGCGGCGTAGGTGTCGCCGTCCTCGACGGGCTCGGGGCCGTCGTAGCCGACGAGCTCCACACCGCCGAGTGCCTCGCCCAGGATGTCCCGCAGCTCGACGACCTTGCCCTGGTTGTGGGTCGCGAGGACCACGGTGCGTGTGGTCACGAGGACAACCCCAGCACCTCGCGCTGGATCGCCGCGAGCGAGGCGTTGCCGGCGAGCCCGAGGTCGAGCAGCGTGTCCAGCTCGGCGCGGTCGAACGGTGCGTGCTCGGCCGTGCCCTGCACCTCGATGAACTTCCCGGAGCCGGTCGTCACGATGTTCATGTCCGTGTCGGCAGCGGAGTCCTCGGTGTAGGCGAGGTCGAGCATCGGCTCGCCCCCGACGATCCCCACCGAGATCGCCTGCACGCTGTCGGTCAGCGGTGACGCCTTCTTGCCGACGAACCCGCGCTCACGACCCCACTCGATCGCGTCGACCATCGCGACGTACGCACCGGTGAGCGATGCGGTCCGGGTGCCCCCGTCCGCCTGCAGCACGTCGCAGTCGATGACGAGGGTGTTCTCGCCGAGGCCCTTCGTGTCGACGACGGCGCGGAGCGACCGGCCGATGAGGCGGGAGATCTCGTGCGTGCGACCGCCGACCCGGCCCTTGATCGACTCGCGCTGCATGCGCTCGTTCGTCGACCGCGGCAGCATCGAGTACTCGGCGGTGACCCAGCCGGTGCCCTTGCCCGCGAGCCAGCGCGGCACGCCGTTGGTGAACGAAGCGGTGCAGAGGACCTTCGTGTTGCCGAAGGAGATGAGGGCGCTGCCCTCGGCCTGCGTGCTCCACCCCCGCTCGATGGTCACGGGACGGTGGTCGGAGGCGCTGCGGCCGTCGATGCGGGTGCTCATGGGGTCCTTTCGGTGCGGGGCAACGTGATCGCCCCTGTCTGGAGGTGTCCGACGCTCGAGACCTCGGGTCCGAGGAAGCGGCGGGCCAGTCGGATGAAGCCGTTCTTGTCGTCACCGGTCGCCTCGAACGCGTAGGTCGGCGGCTCCGGGGTCGTGCGTTCCAGCCCGTGCTCGACGAGCCGGCGGTAGACGTCGTTCGCGGTCTCCTCGGCGCTCGACACGAGGGTGACGTCCGGGCCCATCACGTACTGGATCGCAGCGGACATCAGCGGGTAGTGCGTGCAGCCGAGGACCAGGGTATCGACGTCGGCGTCGCGGATCGGCGCGAGGTAGCCCTCGGCCACCTCGCGGAGCGCGGGCGAGGAGGTGTCACCGGCCTCGACGAACTCGACGAACCGCGGGCAGGCGGCGAGCGTCAGGGTGACGTCCGCGGCGACCGCGAAGGCGTCCTCGTACGCGCGGGAGGCGATGGTGCCGACCGTGCCGATCACACCGATGCGCCCGGTGCGGGTCTGCTTCACCGCGGCGCGGGCGGCCGGCTGGATGACCTCGACGACCGGGATGCCGTACGCCTGCTCGTAGCGTTCCCGGGCGTCCCGCAGCACGGCGGAGGAGGCGGTGTTGCAGGCGATGACGAGCGCCTTGACGCCCTGCTCGACGAGGTCGTCCATCACCTCGAGCGCGTACCGCCGGACGTCGGCGATGGGCTTCGGACCGTACGGCGAGTGCACGGTGTCGCCGACGTACCGGATGCTCTCACGGGGCAGCTGGTCGATGATCGCCCGGGCCACCGTGAGCCCGCCGACCCCGCTGTCGAAGACTCCGATCGGTGCATCCGTCACGAACCCCAGCGTACCGAGCCGACGCCGCACCCCGTGCCCGCGCAGTGCCGCGTCGCTAGGCTCGGCGAGGTGACCAGTGCACTCCTCACCGACCAGTACGAGCTCACAATGGTGGACGCGGCCCTCAAGGACGGCACCGCCGACCGCCGCTGCGTCTTCGAGGTGTTCACCCGGCGCCTGCCGGACGGCCGCCGGTACGGCGTGGCCGCCGGACTCGGACGCTTCCTCACGGCCCTGACGGAGTTCCGCTTCGGCGACGCGGAGATCGGCTTCCTCCGCGACCGCCGGGTCATCGACGAGGGCACGGCGCGCTGGCTCGCCGACTACCGCTTCACGGGCGACGTCCGCGCGTACCGCGAGGGCGAGGTCTTCTTCCCGAACTCCCCCGTGCTCCAGGTCGAGGGCACCTTCGCCGAGGCCGTCGTGCTCGAGACCCTCGCGCTCAGCGTCCTCAACGCCGACTCCGCGATCGCCTCGGCCGCGGCCCGCATGGTGTCCGCCGCCGACCGCCGCCCGCTCGCCGAGATGGGTTCGCGCCGCACCGGCGAGTGGAACGCCGTCGCCGCCGCCCGCGCCGCGTACATCGCCGGCTTCGGCGCGACGAGCAACCTCGAGGCCGGCCGCACGTGGGGCATCCCCACGATGGGCACCGCCGCACACGCGTTCACCCTCCTGCACGACTCGGAAGAGGCGGCGTTCCGCTCCCAGCTCGACGCCCTCGGCTCGGGGACGACCCTGCTCGTCGACACGTACGACATCGAGGCCGCGGTCGACACCGCGGTCCGCCTGACCGACGGCAAGCTCGGCGCGGTCCGCATCGACAGCGGTGACCTGCCGAGCGTCGTCGCGAGCGTCCGCGCCCAGCTCGACCGGCTCGGAGCGACGGGCACGAAGATCACGGTCACGAACGACCTCGACGAGTACACCATCGCTGCACTCCGAGCCGCTCCCGTCGACTCCTACGGGGTCGGCACGAGCGTCGTCTCCGGTTCCGGACACCCGGCGGCGGGGATGGTGTTCAAGCTCGTGGCGCACCAGACGCCCGCGGGCGACGAGTGGGTGCCGGTCGCCAAGAAGTCGGCGGACAAGGCGTCGACGGGCGGTCGCAAGGAAGCCGGGCGACGGCTCCGCAACGGCATCGCGACGGCCGAGGTGGTCCGCACCTCGGGCTCCGTCGGCGCCGACGAGCGTCCGCTGCTGGTGCCCGTGGTCGAGCACGGCGAGGTCGACCCGGCGTTCCTGGGCAGCGCCGGGGTCGAGGCCGCCCGCGCCCACCACAAGGGCGCGAAGGCCGAACTGCCGGCGGACGCCGCCCGCATCGGGCGCGGCGACCCCGCGATCCCGACGCTGGTGATCTGATCCGCCGGCGCGGCGAGCGCTACTCGGCCTTCATCTTCTCGTAGATGGCCTTGCAGTCGGGGCAGACCGGGAACTTCTCCGGGTCGCGCCCCGGCACCCACTTCTTGCCGCAGAGTGCGCGGACGGGCTTGCCGCTCAGCGCCGACTGCAGGATCTTGTCCTTCTGTACGTAGTGCGAGAAGCGCTCGTGGTCGCCGGGCTCGATCGCCTCTTCCTCGAGGAGCTTCTCGAGCTCGCGGTCCATCACGTCGAGGCCGCCACCGCCGGGTTCCGTCATGCTCATGCCCCCAAGGGTACGACGGTGCGGGTGCGAGCGTCGGCCGGGAGGCACGGTGCCGGTCCGTCCCGCCGGCGCGCCCCGGCGGGTGGTCGCGTCCACGGCGTCGGGGACGCGAGCCGCGTGGCGGCGGCGACCGACGCCGCCGGGTCTGCCCGTCGGGAACGCGGGCCGTGTCACGGGCGTGCGCCGTGCCTCCCGGCCGCGCGGTCGACGACCTGGCCGACGTGGCGGGCGCGCGCCGTGCCTCCCGGCCGTCAGTTCCGCTGCGCCGCGGCCAGCAGGTCCGGCCCGTGCCGGTCGAAGAGGCGGCCACCGGCGGCGACGCCGACGGCGAGCACCACGAACCCGACCAGCACCCCGACGACCAGCGTCGTCACGCCCCACGACCCGGATCGGCCGTCGAGCGCGAGCACGGCGAGCCACGCCGCGGGGACGGTGCACACCAGGATCCCGACGACCATCGTCGTCTGCGCGACCGCTGCGGTCGTGCCGGCGGCCTGCGGCTGCTGGAACGGGTGGTCGCCAGGCCGGACCGTCGGGTACGGCAGGGTGACGGACACCACGCTGGACAGGCCGAGCCCGGCGAGGAGCGCGCTCGCGCACACCCCGATCAGCACCGGGAACGCGACCCAGTCGCCGAACAGCCGCGCGGACACGGCCGCGCCGGCGACGATCGCCGGTAGCCCCACCGCAAGCAGGGGCACGACGCGACCGAGGCGGTCGCTCCAGCCCGGAGCGCCGGACGCGACGTGCAGCCACACCGCGGTGTTGTCGTACGAGACGTCGTTGTGCGGCAGGAAGCCCGCGATGAGCGCCATCAGCGGCAGCGGGACGAGCGCGGTCCAGTGCCACGGGACGCCCGCGACGCCGAGCGGCAGCACCACGAGCGGCACGAACACGATGACGAGGTAGGACGTGCGGTAGCGGGGGTCGCGCACCCAGTAGGTGAGCGCACGTGCGGCGACCGCGGCGACCGGGGTCGAACCGAGCCGGTCGAACCAGCCCAGACCCCGGTACCGGCGGGTCGAGGTCCGGCCGTCGACGGTCTCGAGCGCGCGACCGACGAGGGCCCACCAGGCCCAACCGAGCAGGGCGACGACGGCGACGGCGACGAGCAGCTTCACGACGCCCTCGCCGGTGTGCCCGACCGCGACGTCCGCGGGGACGGCCCAGGCGGCGCCCCACGGCGTCCACCCGGCCACGTCCGCGACGCGCTGCAGTTCGGCGCCGGCGGGGTCGATCCAGTCCGCACGGAGCAGCAGCGAGACGGCGGGGATCGCGAGCACGACGATGACCAGCGCGACGAGCCAGCCGGCGTCACGCGAACGGTGGGGTCCGATCAGGGACGCACCGAGGGCGCTGCCGACCCGGACGAGCAGCGCGCAGGTCGCGACGGCGAGGAGCGCGGACACGACCGCGAGCACGCCGACGCCCGCCGAGCGGGTCCACGTGGCGACGTGCCCCACGGCGACGATCGCCACCGCGAGGACCGGCACCCCGACGAGCCCGGCGACACCGAGCCCGACGGCGAGGTCGCGTCGTCCGATGCCGAACACCGTGAAGCGGCGCGGGTCGAACTGGTCGCTGCGACCGACGACCAGCGGGACGACCGTGAACGCGAACGTCACGAGGGCACCGACCGGGACGACGACCGATCGCGCCACCGAGGGGCTGTCGCCCCGGAGGTCGACGAAGTGGGCGGCGACGGACACCGCCGCGACCAGGCCCACGAGGCTGCCGAGCACGACGAGGACGGACCGGCGGGCGCCGCCGCGGACCTCCCCCGCGAGCAGGTCGGCCCTCAGCCGGAGAAGCTGTGCAACCATTCCATGCTCTCTGCCACGACGCGGCCGCCCGCGAGCTCGACGAACTTGTCCTCGAGGCTCTTGCGCCCACGGACCTGCGCCATCGTGCCGGAGGCGAGGACCTTGCCGCCGACGATGATCGCGACCGAGTCGCACGTGCGCTGCACGAGCTCCATGGAGTGGCTGGAGAGCACGACGGTCCCGCCGCCGTTCGTGTAGCGGCGCAGGATGTCGGTGATCGTCGCGGCGCTGACCGGGTCGACCGACTCGAACGGCTCGTCGAGGACGAGCACCCGCGGCGAGTGGATCAGCGTCGCGGCGAGCGCGATCTTCTTCGCCATGCCGACCGAGTAGTCCGCCACCTGCCGGCCGAGCGCGTCGCCGAGACCGAAGGCCTCTGCCAGGTCGGCGCTGCGGGCGCGGGCGGTGGTGCCGTCGAGCCCGCGGAGCGTCGCGGAGTAGTAGAGGAGCTGTGCGCCGGTGAGCCGGTCGAACAGACGGAGGCGGTCTGGCAGGACCCCGAGGCTGCGCTTCGCGGCGGTCGGGTCGGCCCACACGTCGTGGTCGAGCACCGTGACCGAGCCGGCGTCCGGACGGAGCAGGCCGGTGACCATCGAGAGCGTGGTGGTCTTGCCCGCGCCGTTCGGGCCGACGACGCCGAAGATCGAGCCCTGGCGGATCTCGAGGTCGACCTCGTCGACGGCGAGGGTCTGGCCGTAGCGCTTCACGAGCCCGCTGGCTCGGAGCACGACGGGCTGCTGGGGTGCGGGGGCCACGGGCGTCGAACGCTTCGTGGCGGGGCGCTTCTTGGACGCCTTCGTGCTGCCGGCGTCGGGCGCGGTGGCGACGGCGGCGGAGGCTGCGGCGGCGGGCCTGGTGGAGTCGGTCACGTCGTCGACGGCCGTCGCGGCGGCGGGCGCCGTGGCCGGGTCGGCGTCCGACACGGGCACGGTGGTCGCGTCGGTGTCGGTCGCGGGGGCCTCCGGCCGTCCGGGAGGCGCGGTGCGGGTCGTCCCCGCCGCCTGCGCCGGGCGCGTGGCCCGTCCCTTCCCGCCACGCCCCTTGCCGGGGCGTGCCTTGCCCGTCGGCCGAGCGGTGCTCCGGCCGGCCGGCTGTGCCGCGGCGGCGGGCGCTGCGGCCCCGCTCACGGCATCGGCGTCGCGCGTGCCGGCGGCGTTCGTCTCGACGTCCGTCGTGTCGGCGCCGTCCGTGTCGGTGCGGAACGCTCCGGCGTCGATCGTGTCGGTGTCCGCGGCGATGGCCTCGTCGGTCACCGGCCCACCACTGGAGCCTTCCGGCGCATCCTCGTCCCCCTGGTCGTCGGTGTCCGTGTCGTCCGCCTCGGTCAGCCAGGCGGCATCGGACGTGGCGTACACGTCCTCGTCATCTGCTGCAGCGGCCACGGCCCCACCGTACCAACGCTCCGTGGACAGCGGGACCGGCCGCCGCGACAGTGTCACGAATTGAGCACGAAGGCCGCCAGCCCGTAGGCCGACGGCGGCTCGTTCCGTATGATTCACCAGGGCACGACGGAGTGTTCACCACTTGGAAACCTGCTCCGACCGGGTTCCGTGCGAGGTCCCCCTGGCTGCGAATCACCCCAGGGAACGGCGATCTCCCGGACAATCCGGACCATCCCGGCGCAGACTCGACGAGGCCCGCCCGTGCCCTCAGGCGCGCGGGCGGACACCGGAAGGGACCAGCATGACCACGCAGATCGTCATCCTCGCAGCGGGGATGGGCAGCCGCCTCGGGCGGAGCCTGCCGAAGCCGCTCACCGAACTGAGCGACGGCCGCACCATCATGCAGCAGCAGTTCGACAACATCCGCGCCGCGTTCGGCTCGAGCGCCCGTGTGACGATCGTCGTCGGGTACAAGTCCGAGTACATCGTCGAGGCGTTCCCCGAGGCGAACTTCGTCTACAACGAGTCCTACGACTCGACCAACACCTCGAAGAGCCTCCTCCGTGCCCTCAAGGCGACGGGCAAGGGCGGCGTCCTCTGGATGAACGGCGACGTGGTCTTCGACCCGCGGGCCCTGGTGCGTGCCGCCGACATGATGGACGAGGACCGCTCGTTCGTCAGCGTCAACACCGAGAAGGTCTCCGACGAAGAGGTCAAGTACACGGTCGACGCCGAGGGCTTCATCCACGAGCTGTCCAAGCGTGTCGTCGGTGGTCTCGGCGAGGCCGTCGGCATCAACTACGTGTCCTCGGCCGACAAGCAGGCGCTCATCCGCCAGCTCGGCCGCGTCGACGACCAGGAGTACTTCGAGGGCGGCATCGAGGCTGCCATCGCCGAGGACGGGCTACGCTGGAGCCCGATCGACATCTCGGACATGTACGCCGTCGAGATCGACTTCGCCGAGGACCTCGAGCGAGCGAACGACCTGTTCGCCTGAACCTCCGTCAGGACCCCCTCGGCGGTTCCGCCCGAAGGGAAACCGTGACCACAGCGAGTGCGCCGACCGTGTCCGTGGCTGCCGCCCCCGCGGCGATCCGGAGCAACGGTCGGCGCTATCGTCATGCCCTCTGGCTGCTGACGGTGCGCGACCTCCGGGTCCGCTATTCCACCTCGGCGCTCGGGTACGTCTGGTCGATCCTCGACCCGCTCGTGATGTCGGCGATCTACTGGTTCGTCTTCACGCAGGTGTTCCACCGCGGCACGGTCGGCGAGGCGCCGTACATCGTGTTCCTGCTCTCGGCACTGCTGCCGTGGATGTGGTTCACCGGGGCGGTGTCCGACTCCACCCGGGCGTTCATCAAGGAGTCGAAGCTCATCCGCTCGACGACCATCCCGCGCAGCATCTGGGTGGCCCGGGTGAACGCGTCGAAGGGCATCGAGTTCCTGCTGAGCCTGCCGGTCCTCGCGATCTTCGTCCTCGCCACCGGCGCCCACCTGCACTGGCAGGTCGTGCTCTACCCGCTGGCCATCGTGCTGCAGTGCGCGCTCGTCTACGGCCTCGGGCTCATCGTGGCGCCGCTCGTGGTCTTCTTCCGTGACCTCGAGCGCGCGGTGAAGCTCGTGCTGCGCTTCCTCTTCTACGCGTCGCCGATCATCTACGGCACACAGGCGCTCCCCGACCGGCTGCACGACCTGGCGGCGCTGAACCCGCTGAGCGGCATCTTCGGCATCTACCGCTCGGCGTTCTTCCCGCGGCAGCTCGACTGGTTCGAGGTCGGGGTGTCGGTCGTCGTCACGGCGGTGGTGCTCGCCGTCGGCGTGGTCGTCTTCCGTCGCAGCGAGCACCGGGTCCTCAAGGAGCTGTGATGACCGCCACCGACCAGACCACCGCCCGCACGACCGTCGCCCCGGTGATCTCCGTACGCGACGCCGGCATCCGGTTCAAGCGGAACCGCCGGGCGAGCCGGAGCTTCAAGGACCTCTTCGCCGGGCGTGCCCGCCGCAAGCGCGGGGACGAGTTCTGGGCGCTCCGGAACGTCTCCTTCGACGTCCGCCCGGGCGAGGCGATCGGCGTCGTCGGACGGAACGGTCAGGGCAAGTCGACGCTGCTCAAGCTCGTGGCCCAGGTGATGCTCCCCGACGAGGGCCGCGTGCACGTCGGCGCCGGTGTGGCACCGCTCATCGAGATCACCGGCGGCTTCGTGGGTGACCTGTCGGTGCGCGACAACGTGTACCTCACCGCGGGGCTGCACGGCATGACGAAGACCGAGATCCGCGACGCCTTCGACGAGATCATCGACTTCGCCGAGATCGCGGACTTCGTGGACACGCCCTACAAGCACCTGTCGAGCGGCATGAAGGTCCGCATCGCGTTCGCGGTCATCTCGCGCCTCGACGAGCCGGTCATCCTGGTGGACGAGGTGCTCGCGGTCGGCGACAAGGCGTTCCGCGAGAAGTGCTACAAGCGGATCGAGGAGCTCCTCGACGGGGGCCGCACGCTGTTCTTCGTCTCGCACAGCGACAAGGACCTGCGGCGCTTCTGCACGCGCGGCCTGTACCTCGACAAGGGCCGCCTGCAGTTCGACGGCGGCATCGAGGAAGCACTGCAGCGGTACGCCGCCGACACCGCGGCCTGACGGGGCACTCCTCCCCCACAACCGCTCGCCACCGACCGCCCTCCACAGGACATGTCGCCACCGGCGGGATCCGGGCCCGCACGTCGGACCCTCCCCCTACCGTCGCCCCCATGCACCACAGCACACCGGCATACGCAGTCCCGTTCACCATCGACCGTTCCCAGGCCCCGCGACGCTACGACCTGGTGAACACCGGCGACGAACCCGTCGACGGCCTCACCCTCACGCACCTCGGCTCGGGGTACTGCCCGCCGCTCGCGGTGCACCGGCTCGAGCCCGGGCGCGGGCTCTCCATCGCCGTGTTCGGCGCCGACCCCGAGGAGACCGGCGTCGTCGTCGTGCGCTGGCGCCGTCCGGACCGCTCGGAGTACCTCTGGCGGATGTCCCTCGTCCCCGAGCGCCACGGCTGACCGCGGTCAGTCCCGCGCGGCCTCGCCCTCGCCGCGGGCCGCCGCGACCTCGTGCCAGCGTGCGACCAGCCGTTCGACGGCGGCGTGCAGGCGCGCGGTCGCGGCCCCCGGCGTGGTGTCTCCGAAGTACCGCTCGACCCAGTGCTGCAGCTTCGCCAGCTCCTCGGCGTCGTGTGCGGCGGCGTCGACCCGCGCGAGCACGTCCGGTGCGTCCGCGGCACGCAGCCAGTTGGCGTCGCTCAGGTACCCGCGCTCGTCGACGTCGGCCTCGGGGCTGACCGGGCGCGTCACGACGAGTGGCTTCCCGACCGCCAGCCGGTCGTAGATCATGGCGCTGATGTCCGTGATCGCGACGTCCGCGTCCGCCAGCTGCCACCCGAGCGTCGGCCCGTCGTCGTACACGTGGTGGGCGCTCGGGTCGGCGGCGTTCGCGCTCGCGATCGCCTGCACGATCCGTTCGTGCGCGGCCTTGTACCCGGGGTCGAGCACACCGCTGCGGGGGTGCGGCCGGTACACCAGACGGTGCGCCGGCGACGCGAGCACCCGCTCGGCGATCGTCGTGCCGTGGCTGACGATCGATCCGTACGCCGCCGCGGCGCGGTCGCCCTCCCATGTCGGCGCGTAGAGCACCACGGTGCGCTCGTCGGCCGGGTACGGCGCTGCCCCGGCGAAGTGGTCGGCCTGCGGCCGGCCGATCGCGATGGTGCGAGCGTCGAGGTCGTAGTCCCACAGGGCGTCGGCCAGCCGGTCACGAGCCGCGTCCCCCGCGATCAGGGCGTAGTCGTACGCCTTGAACTGGTTCGTGGTCATGTACATCTTGTCGCTCTCGCCGTGGTTGACGAAGACGTGCCACATGCGCCCGTACCGCATCATCTGGAAGTTGCGGGCGTTCTGGTTGACGTAGAAGACGACCTTGGGCGCCTGCTCCTCGACGAAGCGCTCGAGGTCGACGACCTGGCGGGCGTACACGACCGGCACGGGCGACTCGTCGAGCAGGGTGAGCATGGTGCCCGGGCTGCGCGAGACAATCGCCACCGGGTGGGTCCGGGCGAGTTCGGCGAGCGGGGCGTACCACTGGCGTACCTGGTACATGTTCACGGGACCGTCGGCGAAGTACACCGCCACCTCGGTGCTGCCGGGTGCGGGCACGGGCGCCGAGGGCAGCCGTCGGGCGAGATCTCGCCGACTCCGGCGCGAGGCGAGCAGGCGCGTCGCGAGCCGCACGGCGGTCCGGGCGTCGCTGATGATCCGCATGGTGAGGCTCCTGGTGTGACGGGGTGGTGCGGGGAACGCTGGTGCGGTCAGACGACCGGGGGCCGCCCGGCCAGGGTCATGCGCCCGATGGTCAACCACCCCATCGTGCGCGTCGGCCCCGGGTCGGTGGTCCAGCCCTCGCGGACGCCCGCGAACCAGGTCGCGAGCTGCCGCGGGTGGCGGGCCCAGCGCAGGGTCTGGATCGCGGCCCACGACCCCACGTAGAGCGGGCGGAGCACGGCCGGCAGGTTCCGGCGCGCGAGCCAGACCCGGTTCCGTGCGTTCAGGCGGACGTACTCGGTGTGCCGTGCCGGATCGATCGCCGGGTGGTGTGCGACGAGGTCCCCGGCGTACCAGGTCCGGCGCCCGGCGTCCCAGACCCGCCAGGCGAGCTCGATGCCCTCGTGCGCGTAGAAGTACTCGGCTCCCCAGCCACCGACGGCACGGTAGACGTCCATCGGCAGCACGACGGAGCCCTCCCACACCGAGAACACCGGCGACGAGTCCTCCGGCGATCCCTTGCGGATGCGGGGCACCCAGCGTCGGGGGTTCGCGACGCCGGTCGGGTCCACCACCCGCGGCTGGACGAGCCCGAGGGACGGGTCGCGTTCGAACAGGCCGACCACATCGCGCAGGAAGGTCGGCGACGGCACCGAGGCGTCGTCGTCGAGGAAGAACACGTAGTCGCCGTCGACGACCTCGGCGCCCGCGTTGCGACCGGCGGGGATCCCGAGGTTCTCCGGCAGGGCGAGCGCCCGGACCCCGTCGGGCAGCCCGGTCGGCTCCCAGCCGTTGCCGACGCAGACGACGTCGAGCTCGACGTCCTGCTGCGCGAGCACGCTGTCGAGCCCACGGCGCAGGTCGTCCGGCCGGGTGCCCTGGGTCAGGCTCACCACGGCGATGCGGGGGCGCTCCCGGTGCCGCACCGCGTTCCGGCGGAGGGTGCCCGAGGTCATGCGCGGACCCGCTTCGACGCCATGATCGCCAGGAAGTGCCCGGCCGTCGCCAGCACCGCGAGCGGCAGGAGCGCCCCGACGAGGATCCGGTCGGCGAGCGGGTGGCCGATCACGAGGGCGAGCAGCGCGAACACGAACGCCAGGATGCTCAGCTCGACCGAGTGGTACAGGCGGTGGAACGGCAGGAAGCGCGCGGCACGACGCAGCGTCGCGAGACGCCGACCGGACGGAGCCGTCCCAGCGTCACGACGGTCGACGAGCTTCTCGAGCCCGGCGTTCGCCCGTGCCACGTGCACCATGTCGTTGAGCGCCTTGTTGAGCACGATCACCAGGCCGAGCGCGCAGCCGATCGTCGTCCACATCCAGTCCGCACCGTGGATCGGCCACGTCGCCGCACGGACGCCGAGCGCGACCGGGATCAGGCCCTCGGTCGTGTAGTGCCCGACCTTGTCGAGGAACACCCCGGCCGGCGAGCGGGTGCCACGCCAGCGGGCGACCTCGCCGTCACAGCAGTCGACGAGCATCTGGAGCTGCCCGAGCACGAGCGCGAGCGCCGCGCCCCAGATCCCCGGGATCAGCAGCGCCGCGGCCACGCTCCAGCCGACGAGGATCATCAGGCCGGTCACCTGGTTCGCGGTCACCCGGGTCTTCAGCAGCACCCAGGTCAGGTACGGGGACACGTCCCGCAGGTACAGCGAGGCGGTCCAGTGCTCGGCGTTCGCCCGCGAGCGGACCTCGTCCGGCTGGGCGACCGCGCGGAGCTCCGCGATCGAGGTGGGGCGTGCGTCCCCGTGGCCCGTGGCGTGGTCGGTCAAGATCCGGTCACCGTCCCGTGTGCGTGGTCAGGTCGGACGTCCGGGTGAGGAATCCGATGATGAAGCCGAGCCCCCAGCCGACGTGGATGCAGGGCAGCACCACGAGCAACCAGAGGAGCGTCGGCAGTCCCGAGCGGCGGGCGACGGCGACCGCGCCGAGGACGACGAAGAGCACGTACACCGCGGGGACGACGAACCCGAGCAGCGCCCAGGCCACCGGGCTGCCGAGCACGGCACCGACGACCCCGACGAGGCCGGCGACGATGCCGACCGCCATCGCGGCGACCATGGCGGGCGGCACGAAGTACCGCAGGCCGTTGTTCGCGGGGAAGCGCCGGGCGAGCTCGCCGCGCCACAGCCCCGTCGCGACGAACTGCCGCACCAGGCGCTTGAGGCTCGGCCGCGGACGGTACGTCACGACCAGCTCGGGCGTGAACCACACCGTGCCGCCGGTCTGCCGCAGGCGCTTGTTCAGCTCCCAGTCCTGGCCCCGCTTGATGCCCTCGTCGAACAGGCCGACCGCGAACAGCCGGTCACGCCGGAACACCCCGAGGTAGGCCGTCTCCGCCGGACCGGCCTGGCCGCCGACGTGGTGCGGCGTGCCGCCCAACCCGACACGGCTGCCGTACGCCAGCGCCACGGCACGCTCGAACGGCGTCCGCCCCTCGGCGTGCATGATGCCGCCGACGTTGTCGGCCCCCGACTCCTGCAGCACGCGGACCGCGATCCGCGTGTAGTCGGCCGGCAGCACCGAGTGCGCGTCGACGCGCACCACGATCGGGTGCACGGACGCCCGGATGGCGACGTTCAGCCCGGCGGGCGTCGAGCCGACCGGGTTGTCGATCGCCCGGATCCGCGGGTCGGCCGCGCTCATCTCCGCGACGAGCTCGTTCGTGCCGTCGATCGACGGACCGAGCGCGAGGATCACCTCGAACGGCCCGGCGTAGTCCTGGGACAGGAGGCTCTGGACCGCGGCGCGCACCTCGGTGACCTCGTTCAGGACGGGCATCACGTACGAGACGCCCGGCAAGGGCTGTCCGTCTGTCTGCATGCGTCCCTCGGGTCCTTCTGGCGGTGCGCGGGACGCACCGCAGGCGGTGCCGCCCCGCAGAGCGACCATGAGCCTATCAAGGCCGCCTCGCGTCGACGACGTGACCCCGCAATGACGGGAGGCGCGGTGCCAGCCGGCACCGCGCCTCCAGACCGTGGGCCGTCGCGTCAGCCCTTGCTGTCGTACGTCCCGAGGGTCACGTCCGCCTCGCGGGTCTCGCCGCCGCGGAGGTACGTGATGGTCGTCTTCGCGCCGCCCGCGAAGTAGCGGACCTGCGCCGTCAGGTCGGTGGCGTCCGAGACGGTCGCCGACCCGATCTTCGTGACCACGTCGCCCTTCTGCAGGCCGGCCTTCGCCGCCGCGCCGCCGGACGAGACCGACTTGATGAGCGCGCCCATCTGGGTGGCGCGGGCGTCCTCTGCCGCGTCGCCCACCGTCGCACCGAGCAGACCGTGGGTCGCGGACCCGTTGTCCTTGATCTCGTTCGCGACGCGCCGGACCAGGTTCGCCGGGATCGAGAAGCCGACGCCGATGCTGCCGGACTGCGAGTCCGACGACGACGAGCTGCCCGCGCTCGCGATGGCGACGTTGATGCCGATCAGCTTGCCCTTCGAGTCGAGCAGCGCACCGCCCGAGTTGCCCGGGTTGATCGACGCGTCGGTCTGGATGACCGGCAGGGAGACGGTGCTGCTCGTGCCCGAGCTGCTGCCGTTGTCGCCGTTGCCCCAGAAGTCGAACGGGCCGCCGTTGCCGTTGCCGCCCTCGTTCGAGTCGCCGCCCTCGGTCGGGGCGCTCGAGGTCACCTGGATGCTGCGGTTCAGCGTCGACACGATGCCGTCGGTCACCGTGTTCGACAGACCGAGCGGCGCACCGATCGCGACCGCCGTGTCTCCGACGTTGAGCTTCGAGGAGTCGGCGAAGGTGATCGGCTTCAGGTCGGTCGCGTCGATCTTGATCACCGCGAGGTCGACCGTCGGGTCCGTGCCGATGAGCTTGGCCGGGTAGATCTTGCCGTCCGAGGTCGTCACCGTGATCGTGCCGTTCGAGCTGTCGCCGTCGAGGGTGACCACGTGCGTGTTCGTGACGATGTAGCCGTCCTTGCTGAACACCACGCCCGAGCCGGTGCCGGCCTCGCTGCTCGCGGAGACGTTGATCGTCACCACGGAGGGCGTCGCCTGCGCGGCCACGGCGGTCACGACGGTGGCGCTGTCGTAGTCGTTGACCGTGAGGTTGCCGCCGTTCTGGCTGCTCGATCCGATGACGGTGCTGCCGCCGCCGTCCTGGGAGGAGCTGACGGCGTACCCGGCACCGCCGCCGACGAGGCCGGCGAGCACGAGGCCGGCGACGATCGGGAGGACGAGCCGGCCGCGGCCGTCCTTGGTGCGGGTGGTGGTGCCGGCGCGGTCGTGGCTGCCGGTGCCGTCGTGGCCCGCTGCGCCGCCGGCTGCTGCACCGGCGGCTGCGCCGGTGGCCGTGCTGCCGAAGTAGTGGCCGTTGCGCTGGTTCGTGCCGTCGACGTCGCCGAAGGAGCTCGCGGAGGCCGGTGCCTGCGAGGAGGACGGGGCGCTGCCGTACGTGGACTGGCCGTACTGGGACTGGCTCTGGCCGTACTGGCCCTGTCCGTACTGGGACTGGCCCTGGCCGTACTGGCTCGGCTGGCCGTACTGGGACTGGGACTGGGACTGGCCGTACTGGCTCTGGCCGTACTGGCCCTGGCCGTACTGGCTGGGCTGGCCGTACTGGGACTGGCCCTGGCCGTACTGGCTGGGCTGGCCGTACTGGGACTGGCCCTGGCCGTACTGGCTCGCCTGGCCGTACTGGCCCTGACCGTGCTGGCTCGTCTGCGCGTCGTTCTGCGCGTACTCGCCGTAGCGCGGGCGGTCCGCGGACTGCTGCTCGGCCTGGCCGTACGGGGTGGTGTGCTGCCCGTAGCCACCGTCGGTGGTGGGGTACGGCGCGGTGTACTGGCTCGTCGGCTGCGACGACCCGGACGAGATGACGTCGGTGTCGTCCGACGGAGCCGGCTGGATGACGTCGGTGTGGTCGGCTCGGTCGTCGGTGGGAGCTGCGTCCACGTGCTCGGTCTCGTGCCGCGACGCGTCGTCCGATCCCGTGGGAACGGCCGTGTCCTCGGGACGCTTGTCGTCCTGCCCGTTGGGCGTGGTGTCGGTCATGTCGGACGTGCTCCTTTCAAGCTCCTGCAGTCTGTCGCACCCACCTGGGCGGTGCTCCTGACCGGGCTGCGAGCGACCTATGGCGATCTTATGCGTGGCCTGTGGACGCTCTCCCTGGTGACGCCGCCCTGCCCGCTAGGTTGGGAGGACCGACGGCGGTCTCCCGTCGCCATCGGGTGGAGGGAAGCACATGCGTCAGTCCGGACCCTGGTTGCGCGCCGCCGAGGGAGCCATGCTCCTGGGGAGCGACGGCGTCCCCGCCCCGACCGTCTTCGCCGAGATGAGCGCCCTCGCCGCGGCGACCGGCGCGATCAACCTCGGTCAGGGCTTCCCGGACGCGGACGGCCCCGCCGAGGTGCTCGACGCCGCCGTCGCCGCGATCCGCGCGGGCGTCAACCAGTACCCGCCGGGGCGTGGGTTCCCGGACCTCCGCACCGCGATCAGCGAGCACCAGGCGCACTGGTACGGGCTCGAGGTCGACCCCGACCGCGAGGTCCTCGTCACCGCGGGCGCGACCGAGGCCCTCGCCGCCACCCTGCTCGCGCTCGTCGAGCCCGGTGACGAGGTGGTCACCTTCGAGCCGTTCTACGACGCGTACGGCGCACTGATCCGGCTCGCGGGCGGCACGCACGTGACCGTCCCGCTGACCGCGCCGGACTTCCTGCCGGACGAGCAGGCCCTCCGCGCGGCCTTCTCCGACCGCACCCGGGTCGTCCTCGTGAACACGCCGCACAACCCGACCGGGCGGGTGCTCCCCCGCGAGGTCCTGTCCACCGTCGTCGAGCTCGCTGCGCGGTACGACGCGGTGATCCTGACCGACGAGGTCTACGAGCACCTGACGTTCACCACCCCGCACGTCCCGATCGCCACGGTGCCGGGGGCTGCCGAGCGCACCGTCACCGTGTCGAGCGCTGGCAAGACCTTCAGCACCACGGGTTGGAAGATCGGCTGGCTCACCGCTCCGCCTGCGCTCGTCGACGCGATCACGACCGTGAAGCAGTACCTGACCTTCGTCAACGGCGCACCGTTCCAGCCCGCGGTCGCCACCGGACTGCGCCTCCCCGACGACGTCTTCACCGGCATCGCGGCCGAGCTGTCCGCGAAGCACGACCTGCTGGCCGCCGGACTCCGTGCGGCGGGCTTCGACGTGCTGCGCCCCGACGGTGGCTACTTCGTGCTGGCCGATGCCGCTCCGCTGGGCTACCGGGACGCCCGCGAGCTCTGCCTCCGTCTGCCCGAGCTCGCCGGGGTGGTGGGCGTCCCGGTGTCGGCGTTCGTCCGGCCCGACCATGCCGACGGGTACCGCTCGCTCATCCGGTTCGCCTTCTGCAAGCGCCGGAGCGTGCTCGAGGACGCCGCCACCCGGCTCGCTGCCCTCACGCCCTCGAACTGACCCGGGCGTTCCTGCCGGCTGACGGCCGCTCTGCCGTCGCTGGCCCTTCCGTGCTGCCCGCCGCCCTCCCGCGAGCGGGCGGAACGTGCTGACCGCGCGCTCCTGCCCTGCCGATTCCGCCCGCCCGATGGTGCGGCGTCCCACGGGAACGCGAACGGGCCAAGTCGGCTCACGGACCGCCTCGCTCCCCGCGGGATGCGCCCGCTCGCCCATGGCGGCCTCACCCGCAACACGAACGGGCGGAAGTCGCACGCCGGCCACATCGTCCACTGCCGGATCCGCCCGCTCGCCCGTGGCGGACTCACCCGCAGCGCGAACGGGCGGAAGTCGCACGCAGGCCACCTCGTCCGCTGCCGGATCCGCCCGCTCGATGGGGCGCGGACGAGAGAGCGCGCGAGCGGGCGGAAACGGAGCACCGCAGGAACGCGGCCGCGCAGGAACAGCCCGCTCGGATGAGCCCAACCGGACGTCCGCGCCCGAGACGTGCGACCACGCGGACGAGGGAGCGCGCGCGAGCCGCCCGGCCCGACGGCGGTGCCGGAACCGCTCAGCCGCGCGGGACCACGTCGTAGCGCCGCAGGGTGAGGGACGGGTTCGTCGCCCGCACGGCCCGGGTCACGCCGGTGTCCACCGTGACGACGAGCATCCCCGGAGCGGCACCGGCAGCCGCGACCGCGACACCCGAGGGGTCGAGCACGACCGAACCCCCGATGCCGACCGGCGGCGTCTGCCCGACCCCGACGACCCACACGGTGTTCTCGATGGCCCGGGCGGTGAGCAGCGTCCGCCAGTGGTGTTCCTTGCCCGGACCCCGCACCCACTCGGCCGGCACCACGACGACGTCCGCGCCACCGTGCTCCGGGGCGGCGAGTCGTCGGGTCACCTCGGGGAAGCGCAGGTCGTAGCAGGTCTCCAGCCCGATCCGGAGTCCGTCGAGCTCGAACACCGCGGTCTGCTCGGGGTCGCCTGCCTCGATGCGGTCGGACTCCTTCGCGCCGAACGCGTCGTAGAGGTGCACCTTCCGGTACGTCTGGGCGATGGACCCGTCCGGTCGGACGGCGACGAGGGTGTTCCGGAACCGACCGGCGTCCTCGGCGGTCTCGGCCACGCCGACCACGAGCGCGATGCCGACGGTCCGGGCGATGTCGCGGAGCCCCGAGACGAAGGGCCCGTCGAGGGGCTCGGCGGCTGCCACGAAGCGGTCGTCGATGTCGGCGGAGAAGTAGGACGTGTACTCCGGTGTCACGAGCAGGTCCGCCCCGCGCGCGGCTGCCTCCTCGGCGGCGGCGCGGACGGTCCCGAGGTTCGCCGTGGGGTCGTCGACGGGGGCGAACTGCGCGGCGGCGATCGTGAGGGTGCCCATCCGGCGAGCGTACCCGGGGCCGAGTTCCGCGCCCAGCGACAGTGCACGTGCTCGGAGCCCCGCGAAGTGTCGCTCAGCGCGAGACTCGGGGCAGCCACAAGCAACGACGAAGGCCCCGATCCGAATGGACCGGGGCCTTCATGTGACGCTTGGTTGCGGGGGCAGGATTTGAACCTACGACCTCTGGGTTATGAGCCCAGCGAGCTACCGAACTGCTCCACCCCGCGGCACGTTGAATAGCCTACACAGCTCCGTGGCGGGGCACAAATCGTGTGCCCCGCCACGGCGTGTCAGTTCCCGCCCTCGGCCTGCGTCGCGGCCTCGATGGCGTCCTGCAGGCGCTGGTCGGCCTCGGCAGCAGCGACCAGGTCGTTCTTGGCGTAGGCGTCCTGGCGGTCCTGCAGCGCCTGCTTGGCGTCGTTCAGGGCCTGCTGCAGCGCGGCGTTGTCGACAGTGCCCGAGCCGGAACCCGCCGAACCCGAGCCGGAGCCGGAGCCGGTCGAGCCGGAGCCTGAACCCGTCGAGCCGGACGACCCCGAACCGGACCCGGCGTCCGCGCCGGAGTTCGATCCCGAACCCGAACCGGCAGCGCCGGAGTCACCCGCGGACGCACCCGAGTTGCCGCCGAACAGGCTGTCGAGCGCCTGGTCGAGCGTGTCCTCGAACGCGATCTTGTCGCCGAAGGCCACGAGCACCTTCTGGAGCAGCGGGTAGGAACCGCTCGAGGTGGACTGCACGTAGACCGGCTGGACGTAGAGGAAGCCGCCGCCGACCGGCAGGGTCAGCAGGTTGCCCTGCTTCACCGTCGAGTTGCCCCGCTTCAGGATGTTCAACTCCTGGGACACCGTGGTGTCGGAGTTGAACAGGTTCTGCACCTGCGCCGGGCCCGGGATGTTGTCCGTCTTCGGCATGGTCAGCAGCGTGAGCTTGCCGTAGCCGGACCCCTTCTTGCCCTTGCCGGCGCCGCCCGCATCCGAGTCCACGGCGAGGTAGCCGGTGAGCACGTTGCGGTTGTTCGCCCCGGCGGACTGCTGCGGGATGTACGTCGTGTACAGCGTGTACGCGGTCCCCTGCCCCGGCACCTTCATGGTCAGGTAGTACGGGTCCTGCAGGTTCGCCCGGTTCGTCGTCGTCTGCGTCCCGAGGGCCGTCGTCGTGGTGGAGGCGTCCGTCGTGGTGTCCGAGTCGTTCGTGCCCGACGTCGGCTCCTGCGGGGTGTTCCACGCGTCGTCGCCCGAGTAGAACGAGTTCGCGTTCGTGACGTGGTACGTGCCGAGGATCGACCGCTGCACCTTGAACAGGTCGGTCGGGTACCGGACGTGGTCGAGCAGTTCCGCGCTCATCTTCGACACGGGCTGCATCGCGCTCGGGAAGATCTTCTGCCAGGTCTTCAGCACCGGGTCCTTCGTGTCCCAGGCGTAGAGCGTGACCTTGCCGGTGTAGGCGTCGACCGTGGCCTTCACCGAGTTCCGGATGTAGTTCACCTGGTCGGTGCGGTAGGCCGAGGTCTCCGCACCGGCGATGCTGTCCGACAGGCTCTGGCTCTGCGAGTACGGGTAGGCGTCGCTCGTCGTGTAGCCGTCCACGATCCACTGGATGCGGTGGTCGACGATCGCCGGGTAGGCGTCGCTGTCGAGCGTCAGGAACGGTGCGACGTTCTTCACGCGGGTGATCGGGTCGCGGTCGTAGAGGATCTGCGAGTCCTTGTTCACGGCGTTCGACAGCAGGATCTGCTCCGACTGGAACTTCGCCGCGTAGACGAGCCGGTTGAAGAAGTTGCCGAGGCTCGGCCCGCCGTTGCCCGCGTACGTCGTCGTGGCGTTGCCGCCGTTGTCGTCGTCGGAGCCGGACGGGTAGTCGAGCTCGATGTCCTTCGAGCCCTCAGGAGCGCCGACGATCGAGTACGCCGGCGAGGTCTCACCGAAGTACACCCGCTGCTGGAAGTCGCCGAGGGCGCCGTTCGACGGGATCCCCGACTCGAGGAACACCGGCTTGCCGTCGCTCGCGCGCTGGTTGCCGTACGCCGCCGTGACGCCGTAGCCGTGCGTGTAGACGAACGCCCGGTTGTACTGGGTGTTCGCGGCGTTGCTCAGGCCCTCGAGGTCGATGTCGCGGACCGCGATGACGGTGTCCTCGGTCTGGCCCTTCACGTCGTACCGGTCGACGTCCAGCTCCTTCGGGAACTGGTAGTACTGCCGGTACTGCTGCAGCTGGCTGAACGTGTCGGACACGATCTTCGGGTCGATCAGGCGGATGTTCGCCGTGGTCTGCGCGTCCTGCGCCAGTGCGCCGGAGTTCGCCTCGGTCGTGGCGTCGTAGCCCCGCTCCTGCACGCCGGAGACGCCGTACGCGTCCCGCGTCGCCTTGATGTTCCGCTCGATGTACGCGGACTCGTAGGACCGCTCGGACGGCTTGACCTGCAGGCGCTGCACGACCCAGGGGTAGACGCCGCCGATGACGATCGCCGCGACGAGCAGCAGCCCGGTGCCGACGATCGAGATGCGCCAGCGACCGATGACCGCGGTGACGATGAAGAGCAGGGCCACGATGGCGGCGATGCCGGCCATGATCTCGCGGCCGGGGATGACGGCGTTCACCTCGGTGTACTGGGCACCGGTGATGAGCGAGTTCGACTTCGTCAGTGCGGCGTACTGGTCGAGCCAGAGGCTGACGGCCTGCAGCGCGATGTAGACGGCGGCCGTGACCGCGAGCTGGACGCGCGCGGCCTTGGAGATCCGGACCTCGCGCCCCCCGAAGCGGATCGCGCCGTACAGGTACGAGGCCGCGAGCGCCGCGAGCCCGGCGATGAGCACGACCGCCGAGGAGTAGGCGACGATCGAGCGCCAGAACGGCAGCTCGAAGACGTAGAACCCGATGTCGAGGCCGAACTGCGGGTCGGTCTTGCCGAACGGCGTCCGGTTGAAGTACTCGAGCACCATGCTCCAGCGCCCCGCGGTCGACAGGCCCGCGAAGATGCCGAGCACGACCGGGATGCCGATCATCACGGCACGACGGAGCGGTTCGATGACCTGCTGGTAGCGGTCGAGCTGCGAGTTCAGCTTCGCGTAGACCGGCCGGAAGCGGAACGCGAGCGCGATGCTCACGTAGACCGCGACCGCCATGCCGAGGAACCCGGCGAGGAACATCAGCGTCCCCGCGACCCACCGGGTGGTCAGGACCTGCTGGAACCCGAGCTGGGCGAACCAGGCGTAGTCCGTGTACAGGCTCGCGAAGATGAAGAAGGCGATCACCAGCGCGGCCAGCACGATGATCGTGACCACGATCGGGACCCGCGGCGAGCGCCGCCCAGAGGAGGAAGGGCCCGAGGTGGACGAGGTTGTCGTCACTTGATGTGCTCCAGACGTGTCGAACCGGCGGGCCCGGCACGGCGGGCCGTCAGTGCACCGATCCTATTGGTCCGGACCGACAGCGAAACTGTACGGGGACTCAGGAAGGCGCCCCGCGCCTCCAGTCCGGACGGACGGGAGGCGCGGATCGCGACGTGCGCGCACGTCACCACTGCTGCGCTGCGGGTCTACGACCCGCAGCGCGCGAGCTTCGCGGTGCTCTTCCCGGAGGCGATGGTCTGCAGGTCGGTGACGGCCTGGTCGAGCGTGGCCACCTTGTACACGTCGAGACCGTCCGGCACGTGACCGACGACCTCGTCGCAGTTGTCGGCGGGTGCGAGGAAGACGGTCGCGCCGGCGTCCTTCGCCCCGTACAGCTTCTGCCGGATGCCGCCGATCGGGCCGACCTCTCCGTCGGCGGTGATGGTGCCGGTACCGGCGACGTGTTTGCCGCCGTTGAGCTTGCCGGGCGTGATCTCGTCGATGATCCCGAGCGCGAACATCATGCCGGCGGAGGGGCCGCCGACGTCCTGCAGCGTGATCTTCACCTGGAACGGGAAGTCGTACTGCTCGGTGACCCCGACGCCGATGAGTGCGGTCCCCTGCTGCTCGCGCGGCGTGACCGCCACCGACGTCGACTTGCCGTCGCGCTCGACGGTGACCTCCGCGGGCCCCTCGGTGCCGTGCTTCGCGACCGCCTCGCGGAGGGTGGTGGCGTCGGCGTTCGTGGTGAGCGAGGTGCCGTCGAACGCCGTGATGACGTCGCCCTCGCGGATCACGCCGTCGGCGGCCGAACCGTCCTGCACCGTGCCGACCACGAGCCGGGTCGGCAGGTCGTAGCCCTGGTGGATGAGCGCGGCGGCCACGGCGGACTGCTGCGAGGCCTGCATGTCCGCCTGGTCCTGCTGCTGCACCTGGTCGGTCGTCGTGCCCTCCGGGTAGATCGCCGAGACCGGGACCACCGCCTGGGACTTCGTGAAGAGGGCGCGGATGACGCTCGTCCAGGACGGCCGGTTCGAGGCGTCGCCCTGGATCCCGACCGTGAGCATGTCGAGCGCGCCGGACGTCGGGTAGGTCGGGTGTCCGTCGACCTGGATGAGCTCCACGGCCTTCGCGTCCTTGCCCGTCCCCTGCTCCTGGGTGCCGATCGTGTTGTACACCGGACCGGGCACCTCGATGAGGTACGGGCTCGGCAGGAAGCTCGCCAGCAGCCCGAGGACCACGGCGCCGATCACGAACGCCCACCCCACGGTGCGGGAGCGCGGACGGCGACGGGGCGCGGGGGCGAAGAGGGTCACGGGCGTCCTTCCAGAGCGGGTGCCCTTGCGGGCTGTTCGCCCTCGGCGCAGCGGTTCGGGCGTTCCCACGGGGGCGTCCCAGGTGCGGCTCCGTGAGCAGCGATTAGCGTAGTCGGCATGCCTGATGAACCGCAGCCGGGGCCGGACGACGACTTCCAGGAGATGCTCCGCAAGCTCCTCTCCGGCGAGGGGCAGATCGACCCGTCGCAGCTCGCCGGTGCCGCCGGCCTGCCGAACGACCCGGCCTTCGTCGCGAACCTGATGAGCCAGCTCCAGCGGGCGGCGCAGTCCGGCGGGGACGGCATCGACTTCTCCGTCGCGACCGAACGCGCCACCGCGATCGCCCGCGACGGCGGCCACCCGGTGGACCCGGCCACCGCGCAGGCGAGCGACCAGGCGTTCCAGGTCGCCGCGCTCTGGCTCGACGAGGCCACGAGCGTCCCCGAGCTCACCGCGACGCCGAGCCTGTTCACCCGCGAGCAGTGGGCGGCGGCCACCACCCCGGTGTGGGCGCAGATCGCCGAGCCGGTGGCGCTGAGCATCTCGAACGCCCTGACCGAGGCCATCGAGCAGCGGGCGCCGGAGCAGCTCAAGGCGATGCTCGGCGACGTGTCGAAGGCGATGCGCGGCGTCGGCGGGGCGCTCTTCGCGATCCAGCTCGGCCAGGTGGTCGGGCAGCTCGCGAAGGAGGTCGTGTCCGGCGGTGACGTCGGCGTCCCGCTCCTCGACGAGCAGGTCGCCGCACTCGTGCCGCAGAACGTGGCGGAGTTCGCCGACGGCCTCGACGTGCCCGAGGACGAGGTCCGCATCTACCTGGCGGTCCGCGAGCTCGCGCACGCCCGGCTCTTCCGCTCGGCGCGCTGGCTCCGACTGCACATCATCTCGTCCATCACCGACTACGCCCGCGGCATCCACATCCCGTTCGACCGGGTCGAGGAGCTGGCGTCGGAGATCGACCCCACGAACCAGGAGCAGCTCCGCGACGCGCTGGCGTCCGGTGCCCTCATCCCGCCGCGCACCGCCGAACAGGAGGCAGCGCTCGCTCGGCTCGAGACGATGCTCGCGCTGGTCGAGGGCTGGGTCGACACCGTCACCGCCGCCGCGACCGTGCGGCTCCCCCGCTCGGGCGCGATCGCCGAGATGGTCCGTCGTCGCCGTGCCGCCGGCGGTCCCGCGGAGTCGGCGTTCGCGACGCTCGTCGGCCTCGAACTGCGGCCCCGCCGGCTGCGCGAGGCGGCGGCGATGTGGCAGCACCTCACCGACGAGCTCGGTGCCGAGGAGCGCGATGCCCTCTGGTCGCACTTCGACGCGGTACCGACGTCCGAGGACATCGACGCCCCCGAGGCCTTCGTGCTCCGGCTCCGCAACCCGGGCCGCAGCGCCCAGGACGACGAGTTCGACAAGGCCCTGCAGGACCTGCTCGACGACAGCACCGGCGACCGTCCGCGCGAGGACGAGACCGGGCACGTCGAGGAGCCCGGCGACGACGAGCCGCGTCCGTAGTTCTCCACAGATCCTCCGCCCGCGCCCCGACACCGACCGGCCCTCGGTCAGCGTTGGGGCATGGGCATCCGCATCGATCCGTCGCTCGAGTTCGTCTGGCGCGACCCGGCGACCGTGCAGCTCGGCGTCGACCCGCCGCGCGCGGTGGTCGCGGTGCCGACGACCGCCGAGGAGCGCTTCCTCTCCGCGCTCCGTCGCGAGACCTCCCGCGAGGCACTCGGCGGGCTCGCTGCGGCCTGCGGGTGTCCGCCAACCGTGGCGGCCCGGGTGCTCGGTGCGGCGTCCCCCGCGGTCGTCGACGTCCTGCCCGAGCCCCTCGCCCGCGTCGAGGTGCACGGCCGCGGCGCGCTGGCCGACTCCGTCGCCGATCTCCTCTCCGGCGAGGGCGTGACGGTCGCGCGGACCACCGCCCGCCCGGGCGGTCCCGTGGTGCTCCCGGTCCCGGACCCGCGGCTCGCGGTCGTGGTGGCCGACCACGTCGTCGACCCGGCGCTCCGCGCGGCGTGGACGCGGCGCGGGGTCCCGCACCTGCCGGTCGTCGTGGGCGACGGCCGGGTACGGCTCGGACCGGTCGTGGTCCTCGGGATGGGACCGTGCCTGCAGTGCCTCGAGTACGCCGCCGTCGACGACGACCCGGCGTGGCCGGCGATCGCGGCGCAGGTCTGGGGCCGCCCCGCGGCGCCGCTGTCGCCCTGGCGGGTCGCTGCCGTCGCGGCCTCGGCGGTGCGGATGCTGATCGGACGGCTCCCCCTGGTGACACAGCACCCCGACGCCGACCAGGTGGTCTTCGAGCGGGACGACCTGGCCGTCACGCTCCGGCCGGTGCGCCCCCACCCGCGGTGCTCGTGTCGAGCGCTGCCAGGAACCGGCTCGGGGCCCGCGCACCGCCGCGCGTCGACCCCTGCCGCGACCACGTCACGGTCACCGACCGGCGAGCACGGGTGAGCGCCACGTAGAACAGCCGACGCTCCTCCTCGACCTCGTCGTCGGTCGTCGCGTGCGAGATCGGCAGCAGGCCCTCGGCGGCGCCGACCACGATCACGTGTGGCCACTCCAGGCCCTTGGACGAGTGCATCGTGGCGAGGGTGACGGCGTCGAGCTCGGGCTCGTGGTGGGTGGCGGCACGGTCGACGAGGTCCTGCGTGAACTGCTGCATCGTCGTGCCGGCCGGGGCTGCCTCGGCGAGACCCATGACCGCCTGCAGCGCCTCCCACTGCTCGCGGACCGCGCCGGTCCCCTCTGGTGGCGTCGGGGTCCACCCGCTGACCTGCAGGACGAGGCCCACCCGCCGGGTGAGCTCGTCGTCGGTCTGCCGGACGGCCTCGCCGCGCATGTGGTGGACGGCGAGCTTGACCTCGGGACGGTCGAAGAAGCGCGTCCCGCCCTGCACCCGGTAGGGAACGCCCGCCCGACCGAGCGCCGACTCGAGCGCTGCCGCCTGCGCGCCGACGCGGTAGAGCACCGCGCAGTCACCGAACGCGGCGCCGCCGGCGACGAGTTCGCCGATGCGTCGTGCCACGGTCTGGGCCTCGTCGCCGTCGTGCACGCATGCCAGGACCTCGGGCTCCGGCCCGGGTTCGGTCTGCTGTGCGACGAGGTCGAGCGCGCCGGGGCGTCCGCGCATCAGGGCGTTCGCGGCGTGCACGACCTCACGCGTGGACCGGTAGTTCCGCTCCAGCCGGAGGACGGACCCGCGCGGGAACTCCGACCCGAAGCCGAGCAGGTAGCGGCTCGACGCCCCCGCGAACGAGTAGATCGTCTGGCTGGCGTCGCCGACCACGCACACGTCGTCACGCCCGCCGAGCCAGGCGCGGAGCAGGTCGTGCTGCACGGGCGAGACGTCCTGGTACTCGTCGACGACGAAGAAGCGGTACTGCTGCCGGACGTAGCTCGCCACGCGGGGCTCGGACTCCACCATGCCGAGCGTCGCGAGGAGGACGTCCTCGAAGTCGAGCTGGCGCCGTTCGTCCTTGAGTTGCTCGTAGGCCTTCATCAGATCGATCACCCGGCGCGGCGCGGTGTCCCGGGGCATCACCCGCTCGGCGGCGGCGGCCTCGTACTCCTCGAGCGTCAGCATCTGTACCTTGCGCCACTCGACCTCGGCGGCGAGGTCGCGGAGCACGGGCTTGTCGACGTGCAGCCCGACCGTGTCCGCGGCGTGCGCGATCATCCGGCCCTTGGACTCGACGATCCGCGGGGCGCTGCCGCCGACCGTGTCCGGCCAGAAGTAGCTCAGCTGCGCCATCGCCGCGGCGTGGAAGGTCCGGGCCTGCACGGTCCCGGCGCCCAGGGCACGGAGACGGGACCGGAGCTCACCGGCAGCACGGGTGGTGAAGGTCAGCGCGAGGACGTGGTTCGGCGAGTAGGTGCCGGTGGCGACGCCGTAGGCGATGCGGTGCGTGATCGCCCGCGTCTTGCCGGTACCGGCGCCGGCGAGCACGGCGACCGGACCGAGCAGCGTCCGGGCGACCGTGCGCTGTTCGGCGTCGAGCGCGGCGAGCAGTTCGTCCGGGGACGGCGGCCGGACCTCGGCGGCCTGCGGAGCGCCCGCGCTCACGGTGTGTCCAGCGGCCCGCCGTACCACTCCTCGATGATGGCGCGGGCGATCGAGGTGCGCCCCGGCAGCAGCAGGGTGTCACCGGCGCGCTCCCGGATCTCGTCGCGGGAGAACCAGCGGACGTCGAGGATCTCCACGCCGTCCGGACGCGCGGTCGACGGATCGCCGTCCACCGCGCGGGCGCGGAAGCCGACCATGAGGGAGGCCGGGAACGGCCAGGGCTGCGAACCGAGGTACTCGGGCTCCTCGACGTGGACGCCGGACTCCTCGAAGACCTCGCGCCGGACCGCGTCCTCGAGGGACTCCCCCGGCTCGACGAAGCCGGCGAGCAGCGAGTACCGGTTCGCGTCCCACGCGGCGTTGGAGCCGAGCAGGATGCGGTCGTCGGCGTCCGTCACCCCGACGATGATCGCGGCGTCGGTGCGCGGGAAGTGTTCCTTCCCCCCGGGTTCGCGGCGGACCCAGCCGCCGGTGACGACCTCGGTCGCGGCGCCGGTCCGGGGTGAGAAGCCGTGCACGGCGTGCCAGTTCGCCATCGCGACCGCCTCGACCGCGAGGCCCTGGTCACGCGCGGACAGCTCGGTGCCGAACATCCGCAGGCTCTCCCACGCGTCGTCGCGCGGTTCGATCGCCGCTGCGGTGTCGGCGTCGACCAGGGCTGCGGCGAACCGGGTGCCGGCGGGAGCGTCGTGTTCGTCGGCGACCGCACGGCCGAGGTAGAGCGTGACGGTGCCCTCGGGGACCTCGGCGGCGGTGACGAAGCGGAGGGTGCCGTCCTGGTTGCGGAGCATCTCGCCGCCGCGCACCGGCAGCCAGCGCGTGGCCGGGTCGTCACGCAGCACCCGCTCGAGGTCGTCGGTCGAACGGAACTCGGCGTCGCGGTCGAGTTCGTTCCGGGACAGCGGCAGTCTGGCGGCGAACTCGACGGTCACGGCGGAGGACTCCTCAGATCAGCGGCTTCGATCGGGAGTGCCCGGGTCAGCGTGGCGCACACCGGTGCCGCGACGATCGACCTACCCTGAGGGCATGGCGGGATCCCAGTTCACTCTAGCCGCGTTGGCGACGACGGCCGTCCCCGGACTCGTCGTGACGGGTACGCGCACACTCGGCTCGGTCGCAGCCGGGGACTACGAGTCCGCGGTCCTCCGCGACGACACCGGCGCCCACGTGGCGATCCGGCGCCCCCGCAACCAACGCGCCGAGGCGCGGCAGTCGGCCGACCTCGTCGCGATCCGTGCGCTGAGCGCCGGGATCCGCACGCGCCTCCCGTTCGGCGTCGCCGAGTACCGGGGTCAGGCGCCGATCGGATCCACCCGGGCGATCGTCACCACCTACCTGCCCGGCGGACACCCGACGCTGCGCACCCTGGTCGAGCGCCCCGAACTCGCGACGAGCGTCGGTCGCGCCGTCGCCGCGATCCACCAGCTCCCGACGAGCTTCGTGACCGACGCTGGCCTGCCCTCGCTCACCCCGTTCGAGGTGCTCCGCTCCGCCGTGTCCGTGATGGACCGCGCGGTCGCCACGAAACTCGTCCCCGCCGCGCTCAAGGAACGCTGGGAGGGCGCCGCGCGCGACCAGCAGCTGTGGCAGTTCACGCCGACGGTCGTGCACGGTTCGTTCGGCCCGGACGCGGTCCTGGTCGAGGGTGACGCCGTCACCGGCGTCGTCGACTGGGGCGAGCTGCGCCTCGGGGACCCCGCCAAGGACCTCGCCTGGATCCTCGCGGGCCGCCAGGAGGCGTTCGACACCGTCCTCAGCGCGTACGAGGCGAACGGCGGCGGTCGCGACCGCCAGCTCGCGCAGCGGGCACGGGTGCACCACGAACTCGAGACCGCGCAGTGGCTGCTGCACGGCGTCCAGGTGAAGAGCACCGAGGTCGTCGACGACGCGGTCGCGATGATGCACCGGCTGGTCGACGCGGTGCAGACGCCGAGCGCGGCCCCGCTGCAGTCGGTCTCGCCGGAGACGATGGAGATCGGCGAGGTCGAGCAGCTGCTGTCGTCGACCGAGCGCCGACACGGCTGACGCCACCACCCGACGGACGGGAGGCGCGGTGCCAGCTGGCACCGCGCCTCCCGTCCGTCACGGCGCACGCTGCGCGCGGTGCGCGACGCGTCAGCCCACCGCAGCGCGCCACGCGCGTTCCAGGCCGGCGCGGTCGAGGAGCTCGGCCGGCCGGACCTCGAGGTCGTCGGCGACGAAGTAGAACACCGCGTCGACCTCGTCGAGCGGCCGCCCGGTGAACTCGGCGTAGGCGACGCGGTAGAGCGCGAGCTGGAGCTGCCGCTTGGCCAGGTCGTCCGCGCCGGACGGGGCCTTGCCGGTCTTCCAGTCGACCACCTCGGCACGTCCGTCGATCTCGTAGACGGCGTCGAGCTTGCAGACGACGCTGTGCCCGAGGAACGGCAGGTGGATCTCGCGCTCGACCTCGATCGGCGTGCGTCCTGCCCAGCGCGACCGCGCGAACGTGGCCTGGAAGTCGGCGAGACGGCGGGCGTCGTCGTCGGTGACCGGAGCATCCGTGGAGGCGTCGACGGCCTCGTCGGCATCGAGGTCTGCCTCGCCGTCCCACACGTCGAGGGTCTCGAGCGACCCCCCGCTCCGCGCCCGCTGCTCGACCCACTGGTGGAACAACGTGCCGAGCCGGGTCGCGCGGTACGGACGCTCCGGCATCGGCCGACGGAGCCGCTCGGCCACGGCGTCCGGTTCGGCGAGGTAGTCCTTGAAGCCGGACGCGGGCACCCGGTGTGGCACCACCACCTGGTGTCGGGCCTTCCGTGCGGCCTCGCGCTCGGCGAGGAGCAGGTCGATGTCGGCGGCGAACCGGCCGGAGGCGCCGGGGTTGGCGTTCCGGACCCGCTCCGCGGCGGCGGCGACGCGGGCGGCGCGGCGGCCGAAGGGCACGTGCGGCCACGACTGCGTGGCGCCGGCCTCGCCGAGGGGGTCGGCCTCGTGCACGGTCGCGTCGGGGACGGCGTCGGCCTCGACCACGCCGGCGTCGACGAGGTCGCGGAGGTAGCGACTCGGCTCGGTCGGCCTGACCCCGCCCGCCCAGAACGAACCGGTGAGCAGCAGGTCGTGCTTGGCACGGGTGAGCGCGACGTAGGTGAGGCGACGTTCCTCGTCCTCGTTGCGGGCCTTCACCTGCTCCTTGTAGGCGTCGATCGCGACCGTGACGTCCTTCTGCGAGTCGTGCCCGCGCCAGTCGAGGCGGGGCAGTTCGTCGGCGTCCCCCCGGAACTCGTAGGGCAGCCGACCGAAGCCGAGCCAGCCCGACGAGCCCTCCTGCGGTCGAGCGGGCAGCGCACCCTCGACGAGTCGGGGCACCGCGACGGCGTCCCACTCGAGGCCCTTCGACCCGTGGATCGTCAGGATCTGCACCGTGCCGGCCTCGGGCTCCTCGGACCTCGGACCCATGTCGTCACGACGGGCGGCTGCGTCGACCCAGCCGAGGAAGGCGCCGAGGTCGGCCCGGTCGTCGGTGGACACGAAGCCGGACAGCTCGTCCACGAAGGCGTCCAGGTAGGCGCCGCTGCCCTGCTCGTGCGCGGCCACCTCGATGTCGAGTCGCATCTCCTGCACCACGAGGGTGACGAAGTCGACGAGGTCGCCACCCGCCCGGGAGCGCAGCACCGCGAGCTGCTGCCCGAGGGCCCGCATGCGTTCCCGGCCGACCGGGCTGATGCCCTCGAGTGCACCGTGCTCGTCGGGGGCCGTGGCGACGAAGTCGAGGGCGTCGACGATCGACCCGTGCTCCCCCGCGGCGACCGAGGCCCGGAAGGCCGCCGTCAGGTCGTCGTCCAGCCGCTGGTGGGTGTGGTCGCGGTTGAACAGCCACCGGGCGAGGCCGTGCAGCGCTGCGATGTCCGCCGCACCGATCCGCCACCGGGCGCCGGCGAGCAGGCGGAGCAGGTCGTTCCCGGCCGCCGGGTCGTGCAGCACGCGGAGGCACGCCACGAGGTCGACGATCTCCGGCCGCTGCAGGAGGCCGCCGGTGCCGAGCACGTGGAACGGCACCCGGTGCTCGGCGAGGGCTCCGGTGAAGGCCGCGAGGTCCTTCCGCGACCGCAGCAGCAGCGCCATCGAGGCGTCCGCGTGTGCCCCCCGATGGTCGGCGAACCACCGTGCGACGGCCGCCGCCTCGTCCGGCAGGGTCTCCGGGAAGGCGACCTGCACGGTGCCGGCGTCCGCGCCGGGGCGGGGTTCCAGGCGCTCGACGTCGACATCGGACGCGGCGGACAGCGGCGCGACGACGGCGTTCGCGCCGGCGAGGACGTCGACGGGGTTGCGCCAGCTGGTGGAGAGGGCGTAGGTGACCGGTCGACCCGCAAGGGGCTGCCCAGCAACGCGCTGCGCGGGCATGGCCTGGTCCGGTCTGGCCTGATCCGGTCTGGCCTCGTCCGCAGGGGCGCCGAAGTCGCGGGGGAAGCGGGCGAGGTTCGCCGCGCTCGCACCGCGGAACCCGTAGATCGATTGGTGCGGATCGCCCACCGCCATCACCGGGTGCCCACGGAACAGCCGCGCGAGGAACCGGGTCTGCACCACCGAGGTGTCCTGGTACTCGTCGAGCAGCACGACGCCGTACCGCCCGCGCAGGTCGTCCACCACGCGGGGTGCCGACTCGGCCGCGGCGAGGGCGAGCGCGATCTGGTCGGAGAACTCCACGAACCCGCGGTCGACCTTCTGCCGCCGGAACTCCTCGACCAGGTCCACCAGCGGCTCGAGCGCACCGATCACGGCGACCGCGTCGGTGATCGCCCGGTACGGCGTCCCGCGGTTGTTGCCCGGCAGTTCGAGGAGTTCGGAGAACTCGATCGCGAACCGGCGCAGCCGCTCCGGCTCGACGAGGTGCTCGGACACCGCCCCGGCGAGCGCCACCACGGCCGCGGTGACGGTGTCGACGTCACGGTCGAGCCCGGCCAGCCGGTCGTCCCGCGCGCCGACGACGACCCGGCGCGCGAGCTGCCACGCGGAGGGTTTGGTGAGCACCTGGGACTCGCCGTCACGGCCGACGAGCAGGGCGTTCTCGCGGAACACCGCGTTCGCGAAGGCGTTGTAGGTCGAGACGGTCGGCGCCTCGAAGGCGTCGCCCGGTTCGAGCAGGCCGGCGTCCTCGAGCGCCCGGATGCGGTCGTTGATGCGGACCGAGAGCTCGCCCGCGGCCTTGCGGGTGAAGGTCAGGCCGAGGACCTCGTGCGGGCGCACCATGCCGTTCGCGAGCAGCCAGACGACCCGGGAGGCCATGGTCTCGGTCTTCCCGCTGCCGGCGCCGGCGACGACGAGCGCCGGCGCGAGCGGCGACTCGATGACGGCGCGCTGCTGCGGGGTGGGGCGGGGACGGCCGAGCGCGTCGGCGATCGCGTCGGCGTCGTGCCGGGGCACCGTCTCGGTGAGGAGCTGTCCGTCGGTCACCAGGTCACCTCGCCCACGACGTGGATCCGGCACTCGACGCCGGTCCGGGCCTTCTCACAGTGGTCGTCGACGTTCGCCAGGAACGTCCGCCCGGCCATCCCCCGCGCCACGGTGTGCAGGCGGTCCCGGTAGGCGTCGCGGTCCTCGGGGCCGAAGGCGTGCTGGGTCCGCTCCGAGTACGCGCGTCCGCTCCGGGGGTTCTGCACGAAGACGAGTCGGGCATCGGCCATCGGCGACCCGGCGGGGACACCCTCGACGGCGCCGTCCTCGACCGCGAGCTGGTAGGCGCCCAGCTGCGGGTGTCCGGGCATGTCGTTCTTCTCGCTCGGCATCGAGCGGCCGGTCTTCAGGTCGACGACGCTCACGCGGCCCTCGGGGTCGACCTCGATGCGGTCGATGCTCCCCCGCATCCGGGCCGGCCCGGTGACGAGCGCGAACGAGGTCTCGGCACCGAGCAGCCGCCGACCCGCGCTCGCGAAGGTGCGGAGGTAGTCGCTGAGCCCCTCGATCATCCGCCGGGTGCGGGCGCGCTCTCGATCGGCGATCCACGGCGACTCGAAGGTCAGCTCGTCCCAGCGCGACTCGACCGACGCCCACAGGGACTCGACGTCGACCGCGGTCGCGTGCTCCATCGCCTCGTGCACGATCGTCCCGATGCCCATCGCCGGGCTCGGGGCGCCGCCGCCGAACGTCTGCGCGAACCAGTGCACGGGGCACTCCTCGAACGTCCCGATGCGGGACGGCGACACCGACACGGTCGGGGGCACGGGATCGTCGTCGGGCGCTCCGGGCGGCGGGGCGGGATCGGCGTCGAGGTCGACCAGGGGGGCGTCGGTGGACGGCTCGGCCAGGCCGTACCAGTCGTCCGGCGTGGCGCCGGGCACCCCGGCCTCGGCGAGCCGGGCGAGGGCGGAGGCCGCCTCGTGGTCGCCGGTCGTCACGACGCGGCGACGCAGGGACCCGGCGAGCCCGCGCAGTGAGAGCGGGTGCACGGTCGACTGCCGGTCCGGGAGCACGGGCACGAGCCGGACGAAGGGCGAGGGCGCCTCGTCGTCGTTCGCCACCGTGCCGATCACCACCTGGGTGGTGGCGCGGGACACCGCGCGGGCGAAGAGGCGCAGCTCGTCGGCGATCACGGCGGCGCGGTCGTCGACGGCGCCGTGGTCCGTCCCCGCGGCGGCGCGCACGAGGCCGTCCGGGTCGAGCAGGCTGCCGCGCACGCGGGTGTTCGGCCAGACGCCGTCCTGCAGCCCGAGCACGACGACCACGTCGCACTCCAGCCCGATCGTCGCGGACGGGGTGAGCACCCGGACGCGGCCGGCGGTCCGGTCGGGGCCGATGGAGTCCTCGGGCAGGTCGGCGCCGAGCAGGTCGTCGACGAACACCCGGGCCGGGGCGTCCGGCGTGCGTTCGACGAAGCGCTTCGCCGCCGTGAAGAGCCCGACCACGGCGTCGAGGTGTCGGTCCACCTCGGCCGCGCCGACCCCGCCGGCCGCGGACTGCCCACCCCAGGCGCCCGCCAGGCCGCTGCGCTCCCACAGCCCCCAGAGGATCTCCTCGATGCTCGCTCCGGCCGAGGCGTCCGTCCGCGCCTGCACGAGGCTGCGGGCGAGCCGGGTGGCCCGGCGCGCGAAGCCCGCGTCGACCGTGGCCAACCGCTCCGGTGCGCCGAGCGCGTCGACGAGCAGTTCGTCGGCGGTACGGGTGCCCCCGCCGGACAGTTCCTCGCGCCGCAGGGCGAGCCGGAGCCGGCGCATGGCCAGGGTGTCGAGCCCGCCGAGGGGGCCGGTCGCGAACGCCGTCGCGAGGGCGGCGTCGAGCGGCACCACGTCGAGCGCGACGGCGGCCGCGTCGAGCAGGGCACGGGCGGCGGAGTCGTCACGGGGGCGCACGGATGCGGCACCGGCGGTCGCGGGGACCTCGGCGACGGAGAGCGCGCGGACGAGCTCGGGGATGGCGGCGCCGCTGCGGGTGACCACGGCCATCCGGTGCCACGGGACGCCGTCGAGCAGCCGGTGCTCGCGGAGCCGCCGGGCGACCGCGACGACGAGGGCCGCACGGCTCGGCGCCTCGAGGTGCACGACGGCGTCCGCCCGGGCGTCCTCCTCGGTTGCGGTGGCGGTGCGCTGCCGTCCGGCGGCAGCGGCCCCGACGCGAGCGGTCACGGCGGACACCAGCGCGCGGATCGGCGCCGGGTGCCGGTGCACCGTGGTCAGGACGATCTCGTCCACCCGGTCGACACCGAGCCGCACCGCGAGCCGCCCGAGCACGTCCGGTTCGGCGCCGCGGAACGCCGACGCCGCGATGTCCGGGTCGCCGAACGCCACGACCTGCACGCCGGAACGAGCGAGGGCGCCGAGCAGGGCGACCTCGCCCTCGACGAGCTCCTGCGTGTCGTCCACCACGACGAGCCGGAGCGCCGCGACGCTCGCCGGCACCTCGCCGCGGAGCACGGCCGCGGTGGCGTACGCGACGAGCTCCGCCGCGTCGAGGCTGGTGCCCCGGAAGGCCGTGACCGCGGCGCGGTACTCGTCGACGAAGTCCCCCACGGCGCGCCACTCCGGTCGCCCGAGGTCGTCGCCGAGCTCGCGCATGTCCTCGGGCTCGACCCCGGCGGCCACCGCGCGCATCATCACGTCGCGGAGCGCGGTGCGGAAGCCGGCGCGCTCGCGCACGACGGCGGTGATCGGCGCGGGCCAGTCGGGACCGGCGCCGTCGATCTCGTGCCCGTCGAGCAGGTCCGCGATGATGCGGTCCTGCTCGCCGCCGGTGAGCAGGGTCGGCGCCTCCTGCCCCTGCACCGCGGCAGCGTGCGCGACGACCTGGAACGCCAGGGAGTTCACCGTCCGGGCCAGCGCACCGGGCACGACCCGGTCCACCGCTGCTGCCAGCCGGTCGCGCAGGGCCGTCGCGGCGGTCCGCGCCGAGGTCAGCGCGAGCACCGTCGCGTGGCCGTCCGGCGAGATCGCGTCGGCGCGGGAGCACCGCGCGGCGACGAGCCGGGCGAGGGTGGTCGTCTTGCCGGTGCCCGGCGCGCCGATGACCGCGGCGTGCCGGTCGTCCGGGAGCGCGAGCACGGCGGCCTGCGACGCGTCGGCCGTCAGCGCCCGGGCGGGCGCCTCGGTCGGGGCGGGCGTCAGCAGGGTCCGGGGCACCCTCGTACGGTACCGAGCACGGCCGACACCGCGCGGGTCCCACGCGAGCGAGTGCACACCCGACCGGACGGCACCGGACGGAAGGCCCGCCGGCCGTGCCCGCGGTCCGCAGTGCGCCCGCGGCGAACGGCCGGAGCCAGCGGGGAGCGCTCGGATACGCTGTGCTCGTGGACATCAAGATCGGCATCACCAACAGCCCGCGCGAGATCGCGTTCGAGACCACCCAGACCGCTGACGAGATCGAGCAGGCCGTCTCGGCCGCGCTCGGGGACAAGGCGACGCACCTCTCCCTGCAGGACGAGAAGGGCCGCCGGTTCATCGTGCCGGTCGCCTCGCTCGCCTACGTCGAGGTCGGCGCCGAGGAGTCGCGTCGCATCGGCTTCGTCGCCTGACGTGGAGCTCCTCTTCGCCGTGCTCGGCGGCGTGATCGCCGGGGCGATCGCCCACGTGGTGGTCCCCTGGCGGTCGAGCCGCGGAGCGCTGCTCGGCCCGGCCGTCGGCGGCGTCGTCGCCGCCGTGGTCTGGGAGGCGCTGACCTGGGCGGGCCTCCGGTACGACGGCACCTGGATCTGGGTGGCCGCCCTCGTCGGTGCGGGCGTCGTCGCCGCCGTCACCGAGTGGGTCCTCGGCACGCGCCGCACCGCTGCGGACGCCGAGTACCACGACCGGGTGGCCACGCGCGGCGCCTGAACCCGCCGACGCCGGACGGCCGTCAGTCCGCCCAGGCCCCGAGCGTGAACTGGTGCGTGTTGGCCGTGCACAGCACCACCCCGACGACGAGCACCGCCGTCGTCACCCAGCGCCCGAGGGCGTGCCGCTGCGAGGCCGCCCCGAGCGCCACCCAGATCGGGAAGAGCGTCAGGGTGTTGCGGGCGAGCGACACGTAGGTGGAGCTGGTCATCAGCGACACCGCGGTGAGGCCGAGCAGCGTCGCCTCCGCCCACCGCCGCCGGACCAGGAAGTACGCGACCGCGACGAGCAGCAGCGCCGCGAAGACGATGTCGAGCAGGAACTGCGGCCGTGCCGACACCAGCGGGTGGTGCAGCACGTTCTGCACCGTAGCCGAGAAGGTCGTCCACGGTGCCGAGGTGGTCCGCGCCCATCCCTCCTGCTGCGCGACGGACCACGCGTCCCAACGGCCGGTCAGCACGCGGAGCCCGGTCATGTACCCGGCGAACCCGAGCACCCCGGTCGCCAGGCCGGCAGCCGGCCACGCCACGGTCCGCTCGCCCGCCGCTCGCCGGCGGACGACGTAGAGCACCACGAGCGCCGCGAGCAGGAACAGCCCGTTCGCCCGGATCGTCCCCGCGAGCGCGGTCACCAGCCCGGCGGCCGTCCACCGGTCGCGGAGCGCGAGGTACCAGGCACCCATCGCCGCGGCGGCGAAGCACGACTCGGAGTACGACGCGTGCAGGTACACCGCGTACGGCCCGACGACGAACAGCAGCGTCGCGACGGAGGCCGCGCGCCCACCGACGGTCACCTCGGCGAGCCGCCAGAGCAGCACCGCCGCGACGAGGCCACCGAGCGCCGCGACGAGCATGAGGGCGGTCGGCACCGGGTCGGCGCTCACGGGCCGGAGCACCGCGGCCAGCGCCCTGGCCGCGAACGGGTAGCCCGGGAAGAAGGCGACGTCGGTGGACCCGGCGGTGTACCCGTCCGTGGCGATGGCCGCGAAGTGCCCGGAGTCCCAGCGGGCGAGCAGGTCGGCGAACGGACGGCCGCCGAGGAGCGAACCGGTGGCCGCCCACTGCGACACCAGTGCGATCGTGGTGACGAGCACACGGGACGCGGTCCACATCGCGGCCCCACCGAGGAGCGCGGACAGCCACGACCCGTCGCCGTCCAGGGTGCGCGGCCGGACGCGACGGCCACCCGTCGTGACGGCGGACATCAGGCGGTCAGCCCGAGGGCGTCCATCCGTCGAGTGTGGGCGGCGATGAGCTCGGTCCACACCGGCTCCAGCCGTTCCTGGTCCTGGCGGGCGTGTGAGGCGAGCGCGGACCGGGCGACGAGGAGCGTGTCGCCGACGAGACGACGACCCCACATCGCGAGCCGGTGCCCCACGCTCGGGTCGTCCTCGATGCGGGCGGTGAGCTCCTCGACCACGGCGGGCTCCTCACGGGAGTCGAACACCGTCCGCAGGCGCTGCCGGACGTCGATCGGCAGCGAGCGGAGCAGGTTGTCGAAGAGGTCGTTGAGGATGCCGGCGGTGACGTAGCCGGTGAGCATCGACTCGTACCAGTCGGCGCCGCTGGTGCGCTCGAGGAACCGGTCGATCGCCTCGCGGTGCGGGGCCATGAGCTCGGCCGGGTCGAGGCCGGCCCGTTCGATCTCGGCGACGATGGTGCGGTGCCGTTCGAGCGCCGTCGTCGCGAGGACGCCGGTCACGAGGCGACCGGAGAGCGTCGGGGCGCCGGCACCGGCGCGACCCATGGTCTCGTAGAGGGAGAGCTGCAGGTAGGCCGCCTGCCCGAGGTAGACGTCGAGCTCGGGGCTGACGTCGTCGAGCTGCAGCCGTTCGCCGGACGAGGCGTTCCGCGGGTTCCGCGACGCCAGCCATGCGGCCGCGAGCTGCGCCGCGCGCTTCCGGTTCCACCACGACACCACCCGCTCAGCATACGGGTCGGCAGCCGGTGCTCCTCCCCGTCGGTAGACTGGTGGGGACTCCCACCAGGACCAAGGTGATCCATTGACTTTCGCAGACCTCTCCATCGAGCAGGACATCGTCGACGCGCTCGCGACGAAGGGCATCAGCGAGCCCTTCCCGATCCAGCAGCAGACGATCCCGCTCGCCCTCACCGGCCAGGACATCATCGGCCAGGCCAAGACCGGTACCGGCAAGACCTTCGGCTTCGGCCTCCCACTCGTCCAGCGCCTCGGCTCCGACCCGGAACCCGGCGTCAAGGCCCTCATCGTCGTCCCGACCCGCGAGCTCGCGGTGCAGGTGACCGAGGACCTCGAGCTCGCCACCTCGAACCGACCGACCACGGTCGCGTCGATCTACGGCGGCAAGGCGTACGAGGGCCAGATCGAGCAGCTCAGGTCCGGCGCGCAGATCGTCGTCGGCACGCCGGGCCGCCTCATCGACCTGCAGCGCCAGCGCATCCTCGACCTCTCCCACGTGCAGGAGGTCGTCCTCGACGAAGCCGACCGCATGCTCGACCTCGGGTTCCTCTCGGACATCGAGCGGATCTTCCAGGCCGTGCCCGCCGTGCGCCACACGATGCTCTTCTCGGCCACGATGCCCGCGCCGATCGTCGCGCTCGCCCGTCGCTTCATGACCCGCCCGGTGCACATCCGCGCGACCGACCCCGACGAGGGTCTGACGCAGGCGAACATCAAGCACGTCATCTACCGCGCGCACTCGCTCGACAAGGACGAGGTCATCGCCCGCATCCTGCAGGCCGAGGGCCGCGGCAAGACCGTGATCTTCACCCGCACGAAGCGCGCCGCGGCGAAGCTCGTCGAAGAGCTCAAGGACCGCGGCTTCAACGCGGCGGCGGTGCACGGCGACCTCAACCAGGAACAGCGCGAGCGCGCGATGGCGGCGTTCAAGGCCGGCAAGCGCGACGTGCTCATCGCGACCGACGTCGCGGCCCGCGGCATCGACGTGGACGACGTCACGCACGTCATCAACCACACGATCCCGGACGACCCCGACACGTACCTGCACCGCGCGGGCCGCACCGGTCGTGCGGGCAAGACCGGCATCGCGGTCACGTTCGTCGACTGGGACGACCTGCACAAGTGGACGCTGATCGACAAGGCCCTCGAGTTCGGCATCCCCGAGCCCGTCGAGACCTACTCGTCGTCGCCGCACCTCTTCGAGGAGCTCGACATCCCGGCCGGCACCAAGGGCCGCCTGCCCGGAGCGTCCTCGCACGCGGCGTCCGCCGGCGGTCCCGCCGAGAAGAAGACGGGCGACCGGCCCCCTCGGTCCGGCTCACGTCCGGCTCGCACCCGCACCCGGTCTGGAGGCGCGGAGCAGTCCGCCCCGCAGACCCCCGCCGCTGAGTCGACCGGCTCCGAGACCCCGGCCTCCTCCACGGGTGACGCCGGCTCCGCGGGCGAGGCCGGCTCCGCGGACGGCGCGGCGAAGCGCCGCCGCCGTCGTCGCCGCCGCCCCGGCGGCGGCTCCGCCGAGGCGACCGCCTCGACGCCGCAGGGCAGCTCGGACGGCGAGTAGCGCCTCCAGACCGAAGGGTCCGTCGCTGACGCGACGGGCCCTTCGTCGTCCCCGCCCGCCTGCTGGCCGCCGCCGAGTCTCGGCCTCGGCGGCGTTGTTCGCGGCGATCAGCGCGAGATCAGTCGCTCAGGGCGAGACTCGGGCCGGTCAGAGCGAGACTCGGGTCAGGTGAGGCGGGAGCCGGGGCCGACGACGGGGGCGCTGCCGGTCGCTTCGGAGCGGATGGCGTCGAACGCGGCGAGGGCCGTGCGGTGTTCGCCGAGTCGGTTCGGCTTGCCGGTGCCGTGGTAGTCGCTCGACCCGGTGACGAACAGGCCGTAGCGGGTGGCCCAGTCGAGCAGGGTGCGCTTGCCGTGTGCGAGGTTCTCGCGGTGGTCGACCTCGAGGCCGCCGAGCCCGGCCTCGACCAGCTCGCGGAGCATCGGTTCGTCGATGACGATCCCACGTGAGGACGCCGCCGGATGGGCGATCACGGGGACGCCGCCGGCGCCGCGGATGAGCTCCACACCGCGGAGCGGCGTCGGGGCCTCGTGCGGCTCGTAGTAGCCGGACGCCGGGTGCAGGATGCCGCGGAACGCAGCACTGCGGTCGGGTTCGAGGCCCCGGGCGACGAGGGCGTCGGCGATGTGCGGGCGTCCGATGGTGGCGCCGTCGCTCGACTGGGCGAGGACGTCCTCCCACGTGATCGGGTGGTCGCGGCCGATGCGTTCCACCATGCGGCGGGCGCGGGCCAGTCGACCGACGCGGATGCGCTCCGTCTCGGCGACGAGGTCCGGGTCCGCGGGATCGACGAGGTAGCCGAGGACGTGCACGCTGCGGTAGCCGACGCGCGTGCTGAGCTCGAGGCCCGGCAGCAGCGTCAGCGGGAGCTCGCGGGCCGCGGCGGTGGCGTCCGCCCAGCCCGCGGTCGTGTCGTGGTCCGTCAGGGCGACGGCGTCCAGTCCGGCGGCTGCTGCCGCCCGGACGAGGTCCGCGGGTCGCTCGGTGCCGTCGGAGACGCTCGAGTGCGCGTGCAGGTCGATGAACGGATCGGGCACGACGACCATGGTATCCACAGGTGTGGGGGCGCACCGGCCGGGGTGCTCGCGGCGGTGCGATGATGGGGGCATGGCCGACTCCACTCCCCGCGCGACGAGCAACCGTTCCACGACCCCGGGTTCCTCCACGTTCAAGGACCACATCGGCTCCCAGTGGGCCGAGCGCGAGCGTCCGCTGCCCGAGCCTCGTGAGCAGGCCGCGTTCGCCGCCGAGCGCCGCGCCCGGATCTCCGAGCTGCACCCGGGTCGCACGATCGTCGTCCCCGCGGGCCAGGCGAAGGTCCGGTCGAACGACTGCGACTACCCGTTTCGTCCGCACTCCACGTTCGCGCACCTCACCGGGTGGGGCACCGACACCGTCGTCGGCTCCGTGCTCGTGATGACGCCGAACGGCTCGGGACACGACGCCACGCTCTACTTCCGCGCCACCGCCGGCCGCGACTCCGAGGAGTTCTACGCCAACCCGGAGATCGGCGAGTTCTGGGTCGGACCGCGTCCCTCCCTCGACGAGGTCGCCGCCGACCTCGGGATCGCGACCGCCGACCTCGGTGCGTTCGACGCCGTGGTGGACGGCCTCGACGCGGCAGCGCTCGTGGTCCGCGACGCCGACACCGACCTCACCCGGGCGCTCGACGAGCGGCTCGGCGGCCCGGTCGGCGGTGCTGCCGAGACCGACGCGGCACCCGCCACCGACGACGTCCTCGCGCGCGACCTCTCCGAGCTGCGCCTCGTGAAGGACGCGTACGAGGTCCACGAGCTCCGCAAGGCGGTCGAGGCGACCAAGGCCGGGTTCGACGACGTCATCGCCGACTTCGACCAGGTCCTCGCGCACCCCCGCGGCGAGCGCATCGTCGAGGGCACCTTCAACCGCCGCGCCCGTGCCGACGGCAACACCGTCGGGTACGACACCATCGCCGCGTCCGGCCACCACGCCTGCATCCTGCACTGGACCAGGAACGACGGCGCCGTGCAGCCGGGCGACCTCATCCTGATCGACGCCGGCGTCGAGGTCGACTCGTTCTACACCGCCGACATCACCCGCACGCTCCCGGTGTCCGGCACGTTCACCGACGTGCAGCGCATGGTCTACGAGGCCGTGCTCGAAGCCGCCGACGCCGCGTTCGCGATCGTCAAGCCGGGCATCACGTTCCGCCAGGTGCACGCGACCGCGATGGAGGTCATCGCCCGCAAGACCGCCGAGTGGGGCTTCCTGCCCGGCACGGCGGAGGAGTCGCTGCAGCCCGACAACCAGTTCCACCGCCGCTACATGGTGCACGGCACGAGCCACCACCTCGGCCTCGACGTGCACGACTGCGCGAAGGCCCGCCGCGAGATGTACATCGACGGCGTCGTGCAGGCCGGCATGGTCTTCACGATCGAGCCCGGACTGTACTTCCAGCAGGACGACCTCACCGTGCCCGAGGAGTTCCGCGGCATCGGCGTCCGGATCGAGGACGACGTCCTGGTGACCGAGGACGGCGCCGAGAACCTGTCGGTCGGGATCCCCCGGACCCCCTCGGAAGTGGAGGGGTGGATCGCCCGCTCCGGCCGTTAGCCTGAGCGGGTGACGACCACACCCGAGACCACGCCCGGCACCGCGGCCGGCGTCCCCGTCGAACTGGCGATCGACGTCGAGCACTTCGACTCCCCCGACGCGCAGCGCCTCCGTGCCGCGCAGCGTCTGGAGATCGACCGCGCGTACGGCGGCGACACCGAGCCTGGCGAGAAGCCGACGGCGGAGTCGATCGCGGTGTTCTTCCTCGCACGCGACGAGCAGGGCACCCCGCTCGGCTGCGGCGGGCTGCGGATCGTGCAGGACGGCATCGCCGAGATCAAGCGCATGTACGTCCGGCCGGAGTCCCGGGGCGCCGGAGTCTCGGCCGCGCTGCTCCGGCGGCTGGAGGAGGCGGCGGTCGACCTCGGGTCACCCGCGCTGGTACTCGAGACCGGCACGGAGCAGAAGCGAGCGATCGGGTTCTACGAGCGCGAGGGGTTCTCGCGCATCGCCAATTTCGGGCCGTACGTCGGGGCGCCGCTCTCGGTCTGCTACTCGAAGGTGCTCTGACCCGGCAGGACCGAACGCCCGGCGCCCGAGCGTGCAACATCTGTCACGCTCGACGCGCCCCGGCGACGGGAACCGCCCACGCCCCGAACACGAGCGGCATGTCCTACCCGGTCGGCCGACGCGTCAGGAGGGCGCTGACCCCCGCCGAGCGTGCAACATCTGTCACGCTCGACGCGCTCCGGCGACGCGAACCGCCCACGGGCCGAACTCGAGCGGCATGTCCTACCCGGTCGGCGGACGCGTCAGGAGGGCCGCTCACCCCCGCCGAGCGTGCAACATCTGGCACGCTCGACGCGCCCCGGCGACGCGAACCGCCCACGCCCCGAACGCGGGCGGCATGTCCTACCCGCTCGGCCGACGCGTCAGGAGGGCGCTGACCCCCGCCGAGCGCGCAACATCTGTCACGCTCGACGCGCTCCGGCGACGGGAACCGCCCGCGCGCCGAACGCGAGCGGCATGTCCTACCCGCTGGGCAGGCGAGCGCGGCCGGTCGGCTCCCGCCCGCTCGGCGGGCGAGCGAGGCGAAGCCGCAGCCCGCGTCCTGCGCGTGCGTCGCCGCAGCAGCGTCAGTTGCGGTCGTCGTCCGACCTGCGAGTGTCGTCCTCGGACTCCGGACGCTCGGCCGGCTGTTCCTGGCGCGCGGACGGCGTCGCCCCACCGACGCGCTCGCCGTAGCGCGGCGGCTCATCGGCACGCGGCTGCGCGGGGGCCGGAGCCGGAGTCGCCGCAGCTCCCCCGTTCGCCTGGGTCTCCCCGTACCGCGGCCCCTCGTTGGTGCCGTAGCGTGGCGCGCCCGCCTGCGGGGCGGGAGCCGATGTGCCGGGGTGCTGCGCGCCTCCAGGCTGGTGGGGTGTGGCGTGACCGCCGTAGGGGGATCCCTGCTGCCCGCCGCGGGGGTCGTTCGGGCCCGGCCGCCACGGCTGCTGCGGCGGCTGGCCCTGCCACCCGGGGCCGCCCTGCTGTCCTGCGCCCGGACCGCCCTGGCCGTAGCCCGGACCGCCCTGGCCGTAGCCGGGGCCGCCCTGGCCGCCCGCACCCGGTCCGCCCACGCTCGGCGCACCGGGCGTGCCCGGATTCCAGTGCGTGGTCGGCGCGACGCCCGCCTTGCCGAGGATCTGCTGCGCCTGCCCGGTGAGCTGCGGGTCGACGACGATCTGGTAGTTCGTGGCGAGCACCTGGTGCACGCTCGTGAAGTCGCGCTGCCGCTTCGTGATCGCGAACGAGACGATGCCGTAGAGCATGCCGAACGCGGCACCGATCACGGCTGCGGCGAAGAACAGCCCGCCGGCGGACGGTGAGAACAGGGTCAGCACGATGCCGAAGAAGAACCCGAGCCAGAGCCCGGACAGCGCACCCGCGACGGCCGCGCGGCCGTAGGTCATCTTGCCGGTGACCCGCTCGACGGTCTTGAGGTCGTTGCCGACGATCGAGATCTTCGCGACGGGGAAGTCCGCCTCGGCGAGCTTCGCGACGACGCGCTGGGCGTCCGGGTAGCTCTCGTAGGTGCCGAGGACGTCCCCGCGCGGGAGCGTCGGGAAGGCCTGGGCGGTGCGTCCGGCGAACGGGCTCTGGTTGCTCACCCAGCCATCATCCACCGGACACCTTGCGATCGCACGTACGGCTCCCGGGAGGCACCGGGGTGCGCGGAGCCCGTGAGCCAGCGACTACGCTGGACGGGTGAGCGCCACGAAGGTCTTCGTCGCCCGCCTCGCCGGGTGCTCCGTCTTCGACCCCGCGGGCGACCGCGTCGGCCGCGTCCGCGACGTCCTCGTCGTGTACCGCCGCGTCGACGCCCCGCGCGTGGTCGGACTCATCGTCGAGGTGCCCGGCAAACGCCGCATCTTCGTGAGCATCGGCCGGATCACCTCGATCGGTGCCGGCCAGGTCATCACGACCGGCATCGTCAACATGCGCCGCTTCGAGCAGCGCGGTGGCGAGGTCCGGGTGATCGCCGAGATGCTCGGCCGCAAGGTGCTCATCAAGAAGGACCGCATCCGCGCGACCGTCGAGGACGTCGCGATCGAGGACCGCGGCCAGGGCGACTGGGAGGTGTCGCAGCTCTTCCTCCGCAAGCCGAAGACGACGCCGTCCCCGTTCGGCAAGGGCCCGACGACCTTCGCCGGGTGGAACGAGGTCACCGAGGACGAACTCCCCGGCGAGGCCCAGTCCGCCGAGCACGTGATCGCCGCCTACTCCGACCTGCTGCCGGCGGACCTCGCGAGCACCCTGCTCGACCTGCCGGAGGAGCGTCGCTTCGAGGTGGCCGAGGAGCTGCCGGACGAGCGGCTCGCCGACGTGCTCGAGGAGATGCCCGACCAGCAGCGCATCGAGATCCTCACCCGGTTGGAGGACGCCCGCGCCGCCGACGTCCTCGACCACATGCAGCCGGACGACGCGGCCGACGTCCTCGCACAGTTCTCCGACGAGCGCAGCGAAGCCCTCCTCGAACTGATGGAGCCCGAGGAGGCGCAGGACGTCCGCATGCTCCTGGAGTACGAGCCGGACACGGCCGGTGGTCTGATGACGACCGAGCCGGTGATCGTCTCGGCGGACGCCACGGTGGCCGAGGGGCTCGCCCTGGTCCGACGGCACGAGCTCGCCCCGGTGCTCGGCGCCGCGGTCTGCGTGACGTTGCCGCCGTACGAGCCGCCCACCGGCCGGTTCCTCGGGCTCGTGCACTTCCAGCGGATGCTCCGGTACCCGCCGAACGAACGACTCGGCACGCTCATCGACCAGCAGACCGAGCCGGTGCGGGTCGACGCCAGCGCTGCCGAGGTCACCCGCATCATGGCGACGTACAACCTGCTGTCGGTCCCCGTGGTCGACGACGCCCACCGACTCGTCGGGGTGGTGACGATCGACGATGTCCTCGACCACGTCCTGCCGGACGACTGGCGAAGTCAGGGCGAGGGGGAACCCTCACCGCTCCCACGCCAACGCCCGCGCAAGACGCCCGTGACGACGGGAAGGAGGACCACCCGTGGCCCGAACGGATGATGCCCGCCAGGAGCGCCTGGACTCCCCGAAGGGCATGCGTACGCGCGTGCTCCCGAGCCGCCGCCGTGGTCGCGGCGACACCTTCGGTCGTGCCACCGAAGGCATCGCGCGTGCAATGGGCACGCCCTGGTTCCTGGTCGGCCTGACGCTGTTCTGTGTGGTCTGGATGGGCTACAACACGCTGGCCCCGAAGTCGTGGCAGTTCGACTCGGCAGCGATCGGGTTCACCGCGCTGACGCTCGTGCTGTCCCTGCAGGCGTCGTACGCGGCGCCGCTCATCCTGCTCGCGCAGAACCGACAGGACGACCGCGACCGCGTGCAGTTCGAGCAGGACCGGCAGCGCGCGGAGCGGAACCTCGCCGACACCGAGTACCTGGCGCGCGAGGTCGTCGCCCTCCGCCTGGCCATGCGCGAGATGGCATCGAAGGACTTCATCCGGGCCGAACTCCGGTCCCTGCTCGAGGAGCTCGACCGCCGCGACGCGGACGAGGCATTCGACGACGAGGCGGGGAGCGCCCGCACCCGTGGCTGAGCCACAGCACCCCGACGAGCGGCTCGGTGCGGCGGTCCTCGCTGCGCTCGGTCGCGTCGTCGATCCGGAGATCCGCCGGCCCGTCACGGAGCTCGACATGATCCGTGGGGTCGACGTCCGGCCGGGAGGCGCGGTGCGCGTCGACCTGCAGCTCACGATCGTGGGGTGCCCGGCCGCCGACACGATCGAGCGCGACGTGCGCGCCGCCGCGGCTTCCGTGGACGGGGTCGCGTCGGTCGACGTGGCCGTCGACGTGATGTCCCCGGCCACCCGGGCGGCGCTGACGGAGCGGCTCCGTGCGGGGCGTCCCCGCGGCGTGCAGTTCACGCCCGACTCGCTCACCCGGGTGATCGCGGTGACGAGCGGCAAGGGCGGCGTCGGCAAGAGCACCGTGACGGTCAACCTGGCCGCGGCGCTGGCGGCCAAGGGGCAGCGGGTCGGGGTCGTCGACGTCGACGTGCACGGCTTCAGCGTCCCGGGGCTGATGGGGCTCACGGACGCGAACGGCGTCGCCCCACGCCCGACGCGGGTGGACAGCATGATCCTGCCGCCGGTCGCACACGACGTGAAGGTCGTCTCGATCGGCATGTTCGTCGACGACGTCTCGACCGCGGTGTCCTGGCGTGGCCCGATGCTGCACCGGACCGTCAACCAGTTCCTCTCCGACGTGTGGTTCGGCGACCTCGACGTGCTGCTGCTCGACCTGCCGCCCGGCACCGGCGACGTGGCGATCTCCGTCGGCCAGCTCCTCCCCCACGCCGAGGTCCTCGTCGTGACCACACCCCAGGCCGCCGCCGCCGACGTCGCCGAACGCAGCGGGATCGTCGCCCGGCAGACCGGGCAGCGCGTGATCGGCGTCGTCGAGAACATGGCCGGGCTCGTGCAGGCCGACGGCAGCGTGCTGCACCTCTTCGGCGAGGGCGGCGGCGCCGAGACCGCGGTCAGGCTCTCCCGTGGGCAGGACGCCCCCGTGCCGGTGCTCGGCAGCGTGCCATTGTCCGTCCCGCTCCGCGAGGGCGGCGACGCCGGGGTGCCCGTGGTGCTCGGTGCACCGCAGGACCCCGCGGCGGTGGCGCTCGATGCGATCGCGGACCGGGTCACGGCGCTCGGCCGGGGGCTCGCGGGCCGCAAGCTCGGCCTCTCGCTGTCCTGAGGCCCGGCGGACGTTCCCCCGGCTCGGTCCCCGCCGGGCCACCGCCGGGCACTGTCCTAGGCTCGTCGCATGAGCACCGACCACGTCAGCGTCGACTGGGACCACGCGCGCGCCACGAACCGCGCCAACTGGGACGACCGCGTCCCGATCCACGAGGGCGCCTACGCGATCGACGTCCTCACCGACCCGGACCACCGCTCCGACGTGGTCCGCGACGACCTCCCCGCCCTGACGCCCTGGCTGCCCCAGCGCTCACTCGCCGGGCTCGACGTCTGCCACCTGCAGTGCCACATCGGCACCGACACGGTGTCGCTCGCCCGCGAGGGCGCCCGGCTCACCGGCGTGGACTTCTCCGCCGCGGCACTCGCCTCGGCCGCCGGACTCGCCGACCGCCTCGGGCTCGGGGTCACGTGGGTGGAGTCCGACGTGCTCGACGCCCGCGCGGCCGTCGTCGGAGACTTCGACGTCGTGTACACGAGCATCGGCACGATCTGCTGGCTCCCCGACCTCGAGCGCTGGGCGGCACAGGTCGCCGCGCTGCTGCGGCCCGGCGGGGTGTTCTTCATCCGCGACGGCCACCCGGCGCTGTACGCCCTCGACGAGGACGCCGACGAGCTCGTCACCCGGTACCGGTACTTCCCGGACGGTACGGCGCAGCAGTGGGACGACGCGAGCACCTACGTCGGCGAGGGTGCCGTCGCGAACAGCCGCACGTACGAGTGGCCGCACCCGCTGTCCGAGATCGTGAACGCGCTGCTCGGCGCCGGACTGCGGCTCCGACGGCTCGACGAGGGCAAGAGCCTGCCGTGGCGGTTCAGCGCCCGGATGGAGGAGGACGGCGCCGGCTCGTGGGTCTGGCCGGCCCGGGACCGCGACCGGATGCCCACCACGTACACGATCGTCGCCACGAAGGACTGAGGACCGGCACCCCGGGGTTCGGGCCCGATCCCACTTCCCATCGCGCCCGTCATGGGAAGGAACGGGCACCAGCCCGCACCGCGGCGGACGCGAGCCGCGGCACCGACCGGCACCGCGCCTCCAGTCCGGGTCAGGACAGGCCGCAGGCGATCCCGTTCGCGTCCGGCACGAACGCGGTGAGCACGCCGGAGCGCGTCGTCCCCGTGAACAGGTTCCACCGCTCGATCCGGTACGAGTAGGCCGTCCCGACCGGGTGCGCATCCCACGACTGCCCCGCGGCCATCACCGGCGACGTGCACCCGACGGTGAGCGACACCTGCGTGGTCACGTTCGCGCTCAACTGCGCGGAGACCATCTGCACGGTCGCGCCGAGCGTCACACCGACGGTCGCAGACACCAGGACGCCGGCCGAGATCGAGCACTGCCCGCCCGCCGTCGCCGCGACGCAGCGAGCGATGGTCGCGCTCCCGACGGCGTTCTCGGTCTTCGTGACGTCGATCACCCGGTAGGTCGTGAACGTCCGCTCCTGCCCCGCGGCAGGCGGCGCCGCGACGGCGCTGGTGCGTTCCGGACCGGCTGCGACGAGGACACCGTCGGCGAACGCGCTCTGCGGCAGTGTCGAGCGAGCCACGGCCGCACTCGCGGGTGCGACGGGCAGGAAGGCGACCGCCGCGGCCGCGACGAGGGCGGTGAGGACGGTGCGGTGACGACTCATGGGAACTCCTTCGTTCTGTCCGATGTACAGAACTCAGGATGTTGTATGCCAGTTGTCGTGTCAACGCCCTCGTGCGAGGTCGGGCGTCAGGTCGCCTCGCTGTCGAAGGGCGCGGCCTCGCCGACGGCGAGCGGCACCGTCGGGGCCTTCGCGCGCACCTTCGACGCCGTGACCTGTGCGGCCTCCACCGTCGCGACGCTCGCCGACGACCCCGAGTCGAGCAGTGCGTCGCGGATGATCCGGCGCGGGTCGTACTGCCGCGGGTCGAGCTTCTGCCACTCGATCTCGTCGAACTCCGGACCCATCTCGTCGCGCATCCGGTCCTTCGCGGTGTCGGCGAACCGGCGGACGGCCTTGACGAACTCGGCGAGCTTCTGTGCGTACGTGGGGAGCCGCTGCGGCCCGAGCACGAGGACGGCGATGATCCCGATCACCAGGAACTTCTCGAAGCCGTCGAACACGGTACGAGCGTAACCCGTCCACACCCTGCGGCACCCGTAGAGTTGGACCCCGAACGGAGTGTGCGTGTCAGAGAAAGAGTCGAACTGGAAGTTCGCCGAGGACATCGTCTCGGAGTCGGAGGCGATCTCCCGTGCTCGCGAGCACTCCCTGGAACTCGGGGTCGAGGCGATCTCCCCCGCCATCGGAGCGCAGCTCGGCGTGATCGCGGCGGCCTCGCGGGCGACGAGCATCATCGAGATCGGCACGGGCCTGGGGGTCTCCGGACTGTACCTGCTCGGGGGTGCCCCGGACGCCACCCTCACGACGATCGACGTCGAGGTGGACCACCAGCAGTACGCCCGTGACGCCTACATCGCAGCGGGCACCGCACCGTCGCGGATCCGGCTGATCCCGGGCCGTGCGAACCAGGTGCTGCCGCGCATGAACGAGGCGTCGTACGACGTGGTGCTCGTGGACGCGGACCCGGAGCACGTGATCGAGTACGTCGAGCACGGGCTCCGGCTCGCGCGGGTCGGCGGCACCGTGCTCGTGCCGCACGCCCTGTGGCGCGGTCGTGTGGCGGACCCGGTCAAGCGGGATCGTGCGACGACGGACTTCCGGCTGCTGCTCACCGAGGTGTCGACGTCGGGTGCCGTCATCAGTGCGCTGTCGCCCGCGGGCGACGGGCTGCTCCAGATGACGAAGGTCTCGGCCTAGCGGAGCCGACCGGTCGGCGCTGCGTCACCGGTCTGGAGGCGCGGGTCACCCCAGGTGCCGCAGGTACCGTTCCGGGGCGGCCAGGAACGCCCGCTGGTCGCGCACCAGGTCGAGGTCACCCCACGCGGTGCGCCGGAGCCCCCACTCCCCCACCTCGTGCACGACCGCACCCGGGAACGCCGCGAGGACCGGCGAGTGCGTCGACAGCACGACCTGTCCGACACCGGTCTCGACGACCGACTGCAGCAGCCCGATGAGCGCGAGGCAGCCGGAGAACGACAGCGCCGACTCGGGCTCGTCGAGGATCCACAGTCCGGGCCACCGCGACCGGTCGATGACGAAGTCGAGGAAGGACTCGCCGTGGCTTCGCTCGTGGAAGCGCGGCTCGTCGCCACGGCCGCCGTGCTCCTCGAGGTACGTGAAGAACCCGTGCATCGTCTCAGCGCGGAGGAAGAAACCGCTCCTCGGTGCGCCGGGTTCGCGCACGAGGACGAGGTGCTCCCAGAGCTGCGACTCGGTGGGGCGGGTCGAGTGGCCGGACATCGTCGAACCGCCCTCGGGCGACATGCCGTACGCGAGGGCGATCGCCTCGACGAGGGTCGACTTGCCGACGCCGTTGTCGCCGACGAAGACCGTCACGGGGTCGAGGTCGAGCCCCTCGTCGAGCACCTGCCGCACCGGCGCGAGCGTCGCCGGCCAGGTCCCGCGCGGGAGCGGGTCGGGCGCGTACTCCTCGATGCGGCGGACGGGCAGTCTGGTGCGGGGCACCCGCCCATCCTGACGCACTGCGGGCAGTCGGGACGCACGGAGGGCCCGGAGCGTACGCGCTCCGGGCCCTCCGGCGTGGTGCTTCGACGTACTAGGCCGAGACGACCTCTGCCAGTGCGTCGTGGAGTTCCTTGGCCTCGGCGTCGTTGACCGAGACCACCAGGCGGCCTCCACCTTCGAGCGGAACCCGCACGATGATGAGTCGACCCTCCTTGACAGCCTCCATCGGCCCGTCACCGGTCCTCGGCTTCATCGCTGCCATCAGATGTCCCCTTTCGTGCAGTACATGCAGACCCATTATCCCGTATCAGAGGCGGAACTGCGAAACCCCCCAGCATCGGGGTGACGAAACGCGTCGTTCTCGCGGTTCCGCTCCGTAGCCTGCGCGGATGCCGAACAGCCGCTCCACGTCCGATCCACGCCCTCGCACGGTGGTCGACGACGCCCTGCCCGACGGCGTCAAGGTCGCCGGAGCGTTCTCGTGGCGGATGCTCGTGGTGCTCGGGGCCCTCGCCGTGGTGGTCGCCGCCGTCGTCCTGCTGCAGGACATCGTCGTGCCGTTCTGCATCGGCCTGCTGCTCTGCGCGCTCCTCGCCCCGATGTCGGCGTTCCTGCAGCGGCACCGGTGGCCGAAGTGGCTCGCGGTGCTCTCCTGCTTCCTGGCGGTCGTCGTCATCGGCGTGCTGGCACTCGTCGTCACGGCGCAGATCCGGTACGACCTGCCCTCGCTCGAACGGCGGTTGCACCACAGCGTGCAGTCGCTGCAGTCCCTGCTCGACACGCAGCCGTTCGGCATCACCACGGCGGACCTGGACAAGTGGGTGTCCGAGGCGACGTCGTTCATCGAGAAGCACGCGTCGTCGATCCTGTCCGGGTTCGGCGCCGCGGGGCTCGGGCTCGTGCACGCGCTCGAGGGCCTCTTCATCGTGGTGTTCACGACGCTGTTCGTGCTCATCGACGGCCGTCGGATCTGGTCGTGGGTGGTGCGGCTGTTCCCCCGTCGTGCCCGACCGCGGATCGACGTCGCGGGGCACGCCGGGTGGAAGACCCTGACGAGCTTCATCCGCGTGCAGCTCATCGTCGCGGTCACCGACGCCCTCGGCATCGTGATCGGCGCGCTCGCGCTCGGCCTGCCCCTCGCGATCCCGATCGGGGTCGTGGTGTTCCTCGGCGCGTTCGTGCCCGTCGTGGGCGCGATCGTGGCGGGCACCCTCGCAGTCGTGATCGCCCTCGTGTTCAACGGCTGGGTGCCGGCGCTCGTGATGCTCGCCGTCGTGATCGCCGTGCAACAGCTCGAGAGCCACGTGCTGCACCCGTTCCTCACCGGGACGGCGGTCAAGGTGCACCCGCTCGGCGTCGTGCTCGGGGTCACCGCCGGGACCACCGTCGCCGGCGTCGTCGGAGCGTTCTTCGCGGTGCCGTTCATCGCGACGGTGAACGCGATGGTGACGGCCGCCGCAGCCTGGCGTCCGACGGACGTCGGCTCGTCAGCCGTCGGCGGCGAAGCCCCGGAAGCCGATCACGGCGGGGTCCAGTCGTAGCCGTCGATCCACCAGCAGTGGTCGAGCCACACCCACTGCAACCCGATGCTGACCACCACGAGGACCACGCGGTACCAGCGTGACCGCGGCAGCGCCACGATCCCGAGCAGCGGCGCGATCGGCAGCAGGATGCGCCAGGTGCTCGACTGCGGGAAGAACACCGCGAGCAGGTACACGAGGTACGCCACGGACCAGAGCCGGAGCTCGAGGCCGATCCGTCGTGCGGCCGGCATCGCCACGAAGGCGGCGAACCCGACGAGGACCAGCACGAGCAGGACGGTGCCGGTCGGCTGCCGGAACCACCAGCCGACCCCCTGCACCCACGGGGTGAACGGCACGAGCTCACGCCAGCCGATGTACGACGAACGCCAGGCGAGCTCGGTGTCCGTGTACGCCCTCGGCACGCCGGTCACGGCCCACGCGATCGCCGGCCACGCGAGTCCGACGAGCCCCGACACGACCGCGACGACCGCGGGGGGCACCGCGGCCCGGAGCGTCAGCGGACCGGACTCGCGGACCCAGGCGGGGCGCACCGCCCACGTGACGAGGAACAGCAGGACGAACAGCGCGAACGCGAGCCCGGTCGGCCGGGTCATGCCGAGCAGGAGCACGACGGGCAGCATCGTCCACCACCGTCGGTCGACGGCGAGCAGGAGCGCCACGAGCAGCAGGAACAGTCCCATCGACTCGGCGTAGGCGACCTGGAACATCGCGGAGACGGGCGCGACGCAGAACAGCACCGTCGCGAACGTCGCCCGCGCCGGGTCGAGGAACCGGCCCATGAGCCGGCGGAACACGAGCGCAGCGCCCCACCCCGCGAGCAGGGACACCCCGACGGCGGCGACCTCGAAGGGCGCCCCGGTCAGAGCGGTGAGACCGCGGACGAGGAACGGGTACGCGGGCATGAACGCCCACGCGTTCTCGGTCACGTGCCCCGAGGCGTCGATCGGCAGCGTCGACGGGTAGCCGTTCGCCGCGATCACCCGGTACCAGGCACCGTCCCAGATCGACGCGAAGGACAGGTACGACGGGTGCTGCAGCGTGAACGAGTTCGCGGTCTGCACCCGCGCGAACGCCAGCATCAGCGCACCGGTGACGAAGCGGGCCGCGACGTAGACGACCGTGATCCGGAGCCACCACGGCACGACCCGGTACCGCGCCCGCAACCGGGCGCGGCTGCGGCGCTGTCGGATGGCCCCGGTCGTCGTCAGGCCGTCAGCCACCGACGCAGGCCGTCCTCGACCGCGGTGATCTGCTCGACGGGCACCTGCTCGTCGTCGTGGTGGGCGAACACGGGCTCGCCCGGACCGTAGTTCACCGCCGGCACGCCGAGGGCGGAGAAGCGCGCGACGTCGGTCCAGCCGTACTTCGGGCGCGGAGCCGGACCGCCGACCGCGCTGACGAAGTCCTGCGCGAGCGCGGCGTCGAGCCCCGGACGGGCACCCGCGGCGAGGTCGACGATCTGCACGTCGTACCCGTCGAAGAGCTCGCGGATGTGCGCGACCGCCTCGTCCGCCGAGCGCGAGGGGGCGAACCGGTAGTTCACGTGCACCATCGCCTCGTCGGGGATGACGTTGCCGGCGATGCCGCCGGAGATGCCCACGGCGTTCAGGCCCTCGCGGTACTCGAGCCCGTCCACCGTGACGGTGCGCGGCTCGTACGCGGCGAGGGTCGCCAGGATCGGGGCGGTCTTGTGGATCGCGTTGTCGCCGATCCAGCTCCGGGCGCTGTGCGATCGCTTGCCGAACGTGCGGACCTCGGCGCGCAGGTTGCCGTTACAACCGCCCTCGATCTGCGCCCCGGACGGCTCCCCGAGGATCGCGAAGTCGCCGGCGAGGAGCTCGGGGCGGGTGCGGGCGAGCCGACCGAGGCCGTTCAGGGAGTCGCTGACCTCCTCGTGGTCGTAGAACACCCAGGTGACGTCGACGCTCGGGGCGACGAGGTCGTACGCGAGCTTGAGCTGCACGCCGACGCCCGCCTTCATGTCGACCGTGCCCCGGCCCCAGAGGATCTCGGTGCCGTCCTCTGCGGTGCGGAACTCGCTCGGCAGGTTGCCGTTGAGCGGGACGGTGTCGATGTGCCCGGCGATGACGACCCGGCGCTCCCGGCCCAGGTGGGTCCGTGCCACGATCGCGTCGCCGTCGCGCACGACGTCGAGGTGGCCGAGCGGCGTGAGCGTCGCCTCGATCGCGTCGGCGAGCCGGCCCTCGTTGCCGGACACCGACTCGATGTCGCAGATGGCACGCGTGATGTCGATGGACGAGGCGGTGAGGTCGAGCAGCTCCGGCATGCCGTCACCCTACCGGCCCCGCCCCACCAGTCCGGGTGGACGGTCGCCCCGCGTGACCGCTCGTTACCCTGGTGCGGTGACCGAGACGACCGCACCGACCGACCGCCCGACCGCCGCCTGGGGCCACGGCCTCGCGACGATCGCCGCCGACGGCACCACCCTGGACACCTGGTACCCCGAGACCCACCTCGGCGCCCTCCCCGCCGACGCGGTGTTCCCGCCCGAGCTCGAGGCGCACGTCGGCGACGACCCGCGGCGCGAGGTCCGGATCGAGGCCGTCACGGTCGCGATCGACCTCGACGCGGCCCCGGCGAGCACACCCGACGCGTACCTCCGCCTGCACCTGCTCAGCCACCTGCACGTCGCGCCGAACACGATCAGCCTCGACGGGGTCTTCGGCCACCTGCCGATCGTCGCGTGGTCGAACGCCGGCCCCGTGCACCCGGAGGCGCTGGCCCGGCTCCGTCCGTCGCTGCAGCGCGCCGGGATCGGCGTCCACGCCGTCGACAAGTTCCCCCGGCTGCTCGACTACGTCGTGCCGGACCGCGTCCGCATCGGTGACGCCAACCGGGTCCGCCTCGGCGCGCACCTCGCCCCGGGCACGACGGTCATGCACGAGGGCTTCGTGAACTTCAACGCCGGCACCCTCGGCGACGCCATGATCGAGGGCCGCGTGTCCCAGGGCGTCGTCGTCGGGAACGGCACGGACATCGGCGGTGGCGCGTCGATCATGGGCACGCTGTCCGGCGGCGGCACGCACCGGGTGTCCCTCGGCGAGCGTGCCCTCCTCGGCGCCAACGCCGGACTCGGCATCTCGCTCGGCGACGACTCCGTGGTCGAGGCAGGCCTCTACGTGACCGCCGGCACGAAGGTGGTGCTCGTCGGCGCAGCGCCGTCGCCGGACGGCACGCCCCGCACCGTGAAGGCCGCGGAGCTCTCCGGTGTGCCGAACGTGCTGTTCCGCCGCAACTCGCTCACCGGCGCCGTCGAGGCGCTGCAGCGTCAGGGGCAGGGCATCCAGCTCAACACGGCCCTGCACGCCTAGGCGACCGCCCGGAGGCGCGGTGCCGGTCTGCGGGACGGGCACCGCGCCTCCAGTGCGAGCGTCGTGCACCGCTGAACGGACACAGCACCACGGAAGTCCGTGGTGCTGTGTCCGGAACCTGGTTCCGCCGACGGGCGGTCGCGCCGCGCCGCGCGCCTCAGCGCTTCGGCACGTCGCGTTCCGGGTGCCCCACGTAGAGCTGCTGCGGGCGCCCGATCTTGTTCAGCGGGTCGTTGTTCAGCTCGCGCCACTGCGCGATCCACCCCGGCAGGCGCCCGATCGCGAACAGGACGGTGAACATCCGCGGCGGGAAGCCCATCGCCTTGTAGATGATGCCCGTGTAGAAGTCGACGTTCGGGTAGAGCTTCCGGCTGACGAAGTACTCGTCCTCGAGCGCGATCTGCTCGAGCTCCATCGCGATGTCGAGCAGGTCGTCCTGCACCCCGAGGGAGTCGAGGACCTCGTGCGCGGACTCCTTCACGAGCTTCGCCCGCGGGTCGTAGTTCTTGTAGACGCGGTGCCCGAAGCCCATGAGCTTCACCCCGCGCTCCTTGTTCTTCACCCGCTCGACGAAGCGCGACACCGGCTCGCCGGAGTCCTTGATCTGCTGGAGCATCTCGAGCACGGCCTCGTTCGCACCGCCGTGCAGCGGCCCGTACAGTGCGTTGATGCCCGCGGAGATCGACGCGAACATGTTCGCCTTCGTCGAGCCGACGAGCCGCACCGTCGACGTCGAGGCGTTCTGCTCGTGGTCCTCGTGCAGGATCAGGAGCCGCTCGAGCGCCTTCGACAGCACCGGGTTCGGCTCGTACGTCTCGGCCATCGTGCCGAAGTTCAGTCGGAGGAAGTTGTCGACGAACGACAGCTTGTTGTCCGGGTACAGGAAGGCCTGGCCGATGGCCTTCTTGTGCGCGTACGCGGCGATCACCGGGAGCTTCGCGAGGAGCCGGACGGTCTGCAGTTCGACCTTCTCCGGGTCGTCGACGTCCATGTCGTCCTCGTAGTACGTGGACAGCGCGCTGACGGCGCTCGACAGCACGGACATCGGGTGCGCCGAGTGGGGCAGGGCGTCGAACAGCCGACGGAGGTCCTCGTGCAGCAGGGTGTGGCGGCGGATGCGGGCGTCGAACTGCTCGAGCTCGGCGTCGGTCGGCAACTCGCCGTAGATGAGGAGCCAGGCGACCTCGAGGAACGTGCAGTTCCCGGCGATCTGGTCGATGGGGTAGCCCCGGTAGCGCAGGATGCCCTGGTCGCCGTCGATGTAGGTGATGGCGCTCTTCGTCGCGCCGGTGTTCACGAACCCGTAGTCGAGCGTGTTCATGCCGGTCTGCTTCTTGAACGTCGAGATGTCGATCGCCGACGCCCCGTCGACACTCGGCAGGATCGGGAACTCCGCCGTGCCACCTGGGTACGTCAGCGTCGCGGTCGCCGTCTGCTCCTCGGCAGCGGGACTCACGGGGACGGGCGTGGTGGGCGGTGTGGCCGTCTTCTGAGCATCATCGGCAGTGTCAGTCACGGTGACAGCCTAATCGCGCCCACTGTGGCTCGTGCACCAGGAGCGGCCTCGGAATTGGTGGGAACCGCGGATTGTGTCCGGAGCGCGAGCCGGTCGGGAGGCACGGATCACCGCCGTCTCCCGGCGCGCGTCCGCTCCGTGGCCGGTCGGGTCAGACCGTGCGGACCCGGCTGCCGCTCGCCAGCCGCTGCGCGGCCGCGGCGATCCGCTCGTCGGTCGCGGTGAGCGCGATCCGTACGTGTTCGGCACCCGCGGTGCCGTAGAAGGTGCCGGGAGCGACGAGGATGCCGCGTTCGGCCAGCCACGCGACGGTGTCGAGCGCGGGTTCGCCCCGCGTTGCCCAGAGGTACAGCCCGGCCTCGCTGTGGTCGACCCGGAAGCCGGCCTGGTCGAGTGCCCGGCGGAGCATGTTCCGCCGGGTCCGGTAGCGCGCCTTCTGCTGCTGCACGTGGGTGTCGTCGGCGAGGGCGACGACCATCGCGTGCTGCACCGGCAGCGGCGGCATCATGCCGGTGTGCTTGCGGACGGCGAGGACCTCGGCGAGGACCCGTTCGTCGCCGGCGACGAACGCCGCCCGGTAGCCCGCGAGGTTGGACTGCTTCGACAGCGAGTAGACGCTGAGGACGCCGTCGACCGAGTCCCCGACGACGCGGGGGTCGAGGACCGACGGGGTCGGTTCGGCGTCGTACGGGGGCTCCCACCCGAGCTCGGCGTAGCACTCGTCGCCCACGATCACGGCGCCGAGTCCGCGCGCCCGCTCGACCGCGGCGCGGAGCTGCTCGACGCCGAGCACCCGGCCGTCCGGGTTGCCCGGGGAGTTGAGCCAGACCAGCCTCGTGCTGTCCGGCCACACGGCGGGGTCGTCGGAGGCGAGCGCCTCGGCTCGGACCAGCGCGGCACCGAGCTCGTACGTCGGGTAGGCCGCCTCGGGGAAGACGACCGTGTCGCCCGGGCCGAGGCCGAGCCAGAGGGCGAGTCCGGCGATGAACTCCTTCGAGCCGATCGTCGGGAGGACCTGCTCCGGTGTGAGGGTCACGCCCTGCCGACGGCCGTACCACTCGGCGATGGCCTCACGCAGGGCCGGGGTGCCGGCGACCTGCGGGTAGGCATGGGCGTCGGTGGCCTCGGTCAGGGCCGTCCGCACGATCGCGGGGGTGGGGTCGACCGGCGAGCCGACGCTGAGGTCGACGATGCCGCCCTCGTGCGCGGCGGCCTGCTGCTTGAACGGGACGAGCTGGTCCCAGGGGAAGTCGGGGAGGTCGAGCGGCACGGGACGCTCCGGCTCAGCCGCGGGGCGGTTCGGCGGCGACGACCGGGTGGTCCTTGTGGATCACACCGACCTTCGCGGCACCGCCGGGGGAACCGACCTCGGCGAAGAACTCGACGTTGGCTTTGTAGTAGTCGGCCCACTCGTCGGGGAGGTCGTCCTCGTAGTAGATCGCCTCGACCGGGCAGACGGGCTCGCAGGCACCGCAGTCCACGCACTCGTCGGGGTGGATGTAGAGCGACCGGTCACCCTCGTAGATGCAGTCGACCGGGCATTCGTCGATGCAGGCGCGGTCCTTGACGTCGACACAGGGCTGAGCGATCACGTAGGTCACGGTGCGGGTGCTCCCTTCGACTGAGCGCGTCCGAGTCTACTCGCGCGGCCGCGAGGCCCCTGACCGCAGCCCGGAGAGGTCGGGCCATGCGAGCGCGAGGAGGGTGATCAGCGCCGGCGCGAAGGTCCACACGTACCCGGCGGCGTTCGCGAGCACGAGCGGCGACGACTGGCCGCCGACGGACACGAGCACCTGCGTCGCGACGATCACGGCGATCCCGAACGCCGCGACGAGCACGCGCGACCGGGAGAGCAGGCGCAGGCCCACCGCCAGGCCGACCACGATGAGCGTCGTGAGCACCATGCCGACCGGGAACCCGCCGAGGGACTGCTGGTGCGTCACGGTGCCGAGTGCGCCCGTCACGAGCCCGAGCACGGCGGCGACGACCACCGCGGTCATCTTCCCCTGCCGGCTCAGCTCCGCGTACGTCTGCGGCGTCGCGGGCACCGGGTCGGCGTCGTACCGGTAGGCCTCGACGGCGGGAGCGTGTTGCCGGACGCCGTGCGGCATCACCCACGACAGCGCCGTCGGGTCGGCCGGGTCCTCGCGGTCGACGGCGACCTGCGAGCGGTACTGCTCGACGGCGGCGCGGACCTTCGCATGGACCGGCACGACGTCGACCGTCAGGTCGGCCTCGGTCGTGGTCGGGTCGACGACCATCGAGAACGGGACCTCCTCGGCCTTCGCGGCGTACCGGGCCGCGTGGTGCACGCGCACGTGGTCCGGGTGGCCGTAGCCGCCGTCGTCCGCGTAGCTGACCACCGCGTCCGCGCCCGTCGACCGGATCGCGGCGCGGACGTCGTCGACGACCTCACCGAGGTCGGCCGCGGTGAGCGAGTCCGCGGGGGCGTCGTCGGCGGCGGCGGCTCGGCCGTCCGGTCCCCACTGCATCCCCGAGTCCGTGTACCGACGCTCGGGCAGGTCGGTCGGCCGGGCACCCCGTCCGCCGAGCCACAGGTGCCGGGCTCCGCCGAGGGCGGCCAGCGCCGCGGCGATCTCGGTCTCGCGGTGCGCGGCCACGCGGGGTCCGTCGCCGGCGAGGGGCGCGAGGACGGCGGTCAGCATCTCCCCGCGCTCGCCCCGCGTCGCGGTCAGCACGGTCACCTCGGCGCCGAGCTCGAGCAGCGTCGCGATCGTCCCGCCGGTCGAGAGGGTCTCGTCGTCGGGGTGGGCGTGCACGAACAGGACGCGCTCGGGGCGCGTGGCGGGGACCTTGGACATCGTCCCCCAGGGTACTTCGCTAGCGGGGCGTGACGATGTACGTCGCGGTGACGCCGCCGTCGCCGTCCGACACGGTCAGCACCACCCGGTACGCGTCGCTCCGGAACATGCCGAAGGCGCTCTTGGTGTCCGCCCGCTTCGCCGACTCGGTGAACCCGGCCGCGGTCAGCCGGTCGGTCGCCGCGGTGAAGTCGTCGACCGACCCGGCGCGCACCTGGACGACCCAGCCGGACCCGTTCGGCCCCGCTCCCCCGCCGAGGACGGTGCCGTCGACGAGCGGGACCTCCTTCGTCGGGAAGCCCTCGGGCACCTGGCCGTCGCTGGTGACGTCCGCGCCCTTGAGCGCCGTGTCGAGTGCGCCGTCGATCCCGCCCGCGACCGAGGCCATGCCGTCCTGGATCGCTCGGCCGTCGATCCCCCGCACAGCCTCGGACACGTCGGAGGCCACGGAGGACCCGAGGTCGGTGGCCTGCTGGACGGACTCGGACGAGCAGCCGGTCAGCCCGGCGAGGGCGATGCCGGCGGCGACGGCGGCGATCAGGGTTCGGGACGTTCGCATGGGCAGCACCCTAGGGGTCGAGCCGGGAGGCGCGGCGTGCGTTGGCTGTGGATCTCCCGCCCGCCGCGCCCCGGGTCAGGACAGGTACGCGCGGGCCGCGGCGGTCAGGGCGTCGACCCCGACCGGGATCGCGGTCTCGGCCTGCGGCGCGTAGAACGGCGAGTGGTTGCTCGGGATCTCCTCGCCCCGGCGGAACAGCTCCGGGTCGGTGATCCCGGTGAACCAGTACACGAGCGGCACCCCCGCCGCGGTGGCGAGCTGGCCGACGTCCTCCGACGCCATCGCGAGGCCGATCTCGAGGTCGCGGGCGTCCGGCACGGCACCGCGGAGCGCCTCGAGGACGCGCTGGGCCGCCTCGGCGTCGTTGACGGTGACCTCGGCGCCCGGTGCACGCTCGATGGTGGGAGCGGGCAGCCCGCCGGCGTCGCTCTCGGCGCGGACGATGCGCTCGATCGAGGCGATGATGCGCTCACGGGTCTCCTCGTTGCGGGCACGCGTCGAGATCTCGATGACGGCCTGGTCGGGGATGATGTTCGGCCGGGTGCCCGCGTGGAAGCTGCCGACCGTGACGACGCCGGCGTCCGACGGGGACACCTCGCGCGAGACCACGGTCTGCAGCCGCACGACGGCGCTGGCCGCGGTGACGATCGGGTCGAGGGAGGCCTGCGGCGCCGAACCGTGCGCGCCCCGGCCGTTGAAGGTCACCGTGAGGCGGTCGCTCGACGCCATCACCGGGCCCGACCCGACCGCGACGATGCCGACGGGCGCGGGTGCTGAGTGCTGCCCGAGCACGACGACGGGTGCCGGGAAGCGCTCGACGAGGCCGTCCTCGATCATCGACCGGGCGCCCGAGATGACCTCTTCCGCCGGCTGGAACACGGCGACGACCGTGCCGTGCCAGGCGTCACGGGTGTCGACGAGGCGCTCGAGCGTGCCGAGCAACCACGTGACGTGGATGTCGTGCCCGCAGGCGTGCATGGTCGGGACCTCGGTGCCGTCGTCGCCCTGCCCGGTGTGCGCGCTGGCGTACGGCAGGCCGGTGCGCTCCTGCACGGGCAGTCCGTCCATGTCGGCGCGGAGCCACACGACCGGGCCGTCGCCGTTCGTCAGGACGCCGACGACGCCCGTGCCGCCCACGCCCGTGGTGACCTCGATGCCGCCGAGCTCCGCGAGCCGGTCGGCGATCACGCCGGCCGTGCGGTGCTCCTGGAAGCCGAGCTCCGGGTGGGCGTGCAGGTCCTGGTACAGCGAGAGGAGGTCGAGAGTCACGCTGTCCACCGTATCCCCGAACACGGAGCGCACAGTCGCCGACGGCCCGGCCACCTCGACGAGGTGACCGGGCCGTCGGACGGAGGGCGTGCCTCCAGGCTGTCCCGGGTTACGCGTCCTGGCGCTTCAGGCGGGCGTAGGAGCGCTGGCGTGCCTGCGCGTCGAGCTCGACCTTGCGGATGCGGACGGCGTCGGGGGTGACCTCGACGCACTCGTCCTCACGCGCGAACTCCAGGCACTCCTCGAGGGAGAGCTGGCGCGACGGCGTCATCGACTCGAAGGAGTCGGCGTTCGCCGAACGCATGTTCGTGAGCTTCTTCTCCTTCGTGATGTTGACGTCCATGTCGTCGGCGCGCGAGTTCTCGCCGATGACCATGCCCTCGTAGACCTCTTCGGTCGGGTTCACGAAGAACGACATGCGCTCCTGGAGGTTCGTGATGGCGAACGGCGTCACGACACCCGAACGGTCGGAGACGATCGAGCCGTTGATGCGGGTCTGGATCGGGCCGGCCCACTCGTCGTAGCCGTGGAAGATCGCGTTCGCGATGCCGGTGCCGCGGGTCTCCGTCAGGAAGGACGTGCGGAAGCCGATCAGGCCACGCGACGGCACGATGAACTCCATGCGGATCCAGCCGGTGCCGTGGTTCGTCATGTTCTCCATGCGACCCTTGCGCGCGGCCATAAGCTGCGTGATCGCGCCGAGGTGCTCCTCCGGCGTGTCGATCGTCATGTGCTCGTACGGCTCCTGCAGCTTGCCGTTCTCGTCACGCCGGGTGACGACCTGCGGCTTGCCGACGGTGAGCTCGAAGCCCTCGCGACGCATCTGCTCGACCAGGATGGCGAGCGCGAGCTCGCCACGGCCCTGGACCTCCCAGGCGTCCGGACGCCCGATGTCCTCGACCTTGAGCGAGACGTTGCCGATGAGCTCGCGGTCGAGGCGCTCCTTGACCATGCGGGCGGTCAGCTTGTGACCCTTGACCTTGCCGACGAGCGGCGAGGTGTTCGTGCCGATGGTCATCGAGATCGCCGGGGCGTCGACCGTGATGGTCGGCAGCGGCCGGACGTCCTCGGGGTCGGACAGCGTCTCACCGATGGTGATCGTGTCGAAGCCGGCGACGGCGACGATGTCGCCCGGGCCCGCAGACTCCGCCGGGTAGCGGTCGAGCGCCTTCGTGATGAGGAGCTCCGTGATGCGGGCGTTCACGACGCTGCCGTCGTGCTTCACCCAGGCCACGGTCTGGCCCTTCTTCATGGTGCCGTGGAAGATGCGGAGCAGCGCGAGGCGGCCGAGGAACGGCGAGGCGTCGAGGTTCGTGACGTGCGCCTGCAGCGGGTGCTCGTCGTCGTACTTCGGCGCGGGGACGTGCTGCAGGATGGCCTCGAACAGCGGCTCGAGGTCGTCGTTGTCCGGCAGCGTGCCGTCCTCGGGCTTGTTGCGGCTCGCGGCACCGGCGCGGCCCGAGGCGTAGACCACCGGGACGTCGAGGATCGCGTCGAGGTCGAGGTCGTCGACCTCGTCCGACAGGTCGGAGGCCAGGCCGAGGAGCAGGTCCTGCGACTCGGAGACGACCTCGTCGATGCGGGAGTCCGGGCGGTCCGTCTTGTTGACGAGCAGGATCACCGGGAGCTTGGCAGCGAGCGCCTTGCGGAGCACGAAGCGGGTCTGGGGCAGCGGGCCCTCGGACGCGTCGACGAGCAGGACCACGCCGTCGACCATGGAGAGGCCGCGCTCGACCTCACCACCGAAGTCGGCGTGGCCGGGGGTGTCGATCACGTTGATCGTGATGCGACCGCCCGGGTTGAACTCCTCGGCGTGCTTCCCGTTGTAGAGCACCGAGGTGTTCTTCGCGAGGATGGTGATGCCCTTCTCGCGCTCGAGGTCGTTCGAGTCCATCATGCGGTCTTCGCCCTCGAAGTGGGCGTCGAACGAGTTGGTCTGCGTGAGCATCGCATCGACGAGGGTGGTCTTGCCGTGGTCGACGTGTGCCACGATGGCGACGTTGCGCAGGTCGGACCGGGTGGCGAGCGCCATACAGGACATCCTTCAAGTGTTCGGAGAAGATCGGGCGGCCGGTCGTCGTGGACACATGGCACCCGCGGGCAGAACGCCCGACACGCCAGTCTACCGGTAGTTCGCAACCCTGAGGAGTACAGCGCATGAGCCGTCGGCGAACGTGGGTCGAGATCACGATCGTCCTGCTGCTCTCGCTCGGCGGCAGCGCGCTGTACTCGGTCCTCCAGATCATCGACGACCTGTCCCAGACGACCCCGCTCGGCGAGCAGTCGACCGCGCTCAACACCTCCACCACGACCGTGCAGTACGTCGACCTCGCGCGACAGCTCGTCGGGATCGCGGTCGACCTCGCCCCGGTCGCGCTGGTCTGCTTCCTCCTCTGGAGCGCCCGACGCCCGCACCTGCAGCGGCTCGGCATCGACCGGTTCCGCGTCCGGCCGGACCTCGGCGGTGCGGCCCTCATCGCGCTCGGCATCGGCATCCCCGGGCTCGCGCTCTACTTCACCGGCCGGGCGCTCGGGTTCACCGTGAACGTGGACCCGGCGGCCCTCGACTCGTACTGGTGGACGATCCCCGTCCTGCTGCTCTCGGCCGTCCGGTCCGGGTTGCAGGAGGAGGTCATCGTCATCGGCTACCTGTACGAGCGCCTCGGGCGGCTCGGGTGGGGGCGGTGGCAGATCATCCTCTCCACCGCGGTGCTGCGCGGGAGCTACCACCTGTACCAGGGCTTCGGCGCGTTCGTCGGGAACGCGGTGATGGGCGTCGTGTTCGGGTGGATCTACACGCGGTGGGGGCGGTTGCTCCCCCTGGTCATCACGCACTGCCTGCTCGACGCCGTCGTCTTCGTCGGCTACCCCTGGGTGGCGCACGCGTTCCCGGCGCTGTTCCGGTGAGCGGAGCCGGGCCCTGGGCGTGACCCGGAGACGGACGGGAGGCGCGGTGCCAGCTGGCACCGCGCCTCCCGTCCGTCAGGGGGTCGCGTCTCAGGCGACCAGCTGCGGCACCTGCTCCGGCCAGTGGCACGCCGCCCGGTGGTCGACGTCCTCGCCGCCGCGGCGCGGCGCCTTCTCCGGCACCTCGTCGCGGCACCGCGCCTGCTGCGCCTCCGGCAGCATCGCGTAGAGCGGGCAGCGCGAGCGGAACCGGCACCCGGTGGGCCGCTCGGTCGGGCTGGGCGGGTCCCCCGGCAGGAGGATGGTCCGACGCGAGCGTTCGATCACCGGGTCGGGCACCGGGACGGCCGACATGAGCGCCGCCGTGTAGGGGTGCATCGGTCGTTCGAAGACCTCGTCGACGGCGCCTTCCTCGACCGTCCGGCCGAGGTACATCACGCTCACCCGGTCGGCGACGTGCCGGATCACCGACAGGTCGTGCGACACGAACAGGTACGCCAACCCGAGACGGGCCTTGAGCTCGGCGAGCAGGTTGAGCACGCCGGCCTGGATCGACACGTCGAGCGCGGAGACCGGCTCGTCGAGCACGATCAGCTCCGGCTCGGTCGCGAGTGCCCGGGCGATCGAGATGCGCTGCCGCTGCCCGCCCGAGAACTCGTGGGGGTAGCGGTCGGCCTCGGCGGCGCGCAGCCCGACCAGGCCGAGCAGTTCCGGCACGCGTTCGGCGATGCGGTCGGACGATGCACCGATCGCCCGCAGCGGCTCCGCGACGACGTCGTAGACCGACATGCGCGGGTCGAGGCTCGCGGCGGGGTCCTGGAACACCATCGAGATGCGCTGCCGGAGCTGCTTCGAGGCGGTCACCGGCTGCCCGAAGAGCTCGACCGTGCCGTGCTCGGGCCGCTCGAGGTCCATGAGCTGGTGCAGCGTCGTCGACTTGCCCGAGCCCGACTCCCCGACCAGGCCGAGGGTCTCGCCCGTGCGGATGTCGAGGTCGACCCCGTCCACGGCGTAGACCTCGCCGACCTTGCGCTTGAACACCGCGCCCTTGACCAGGGGGAACGTCTTCGTCAGGCCCTCGACCTGCACGACCGACTCGCGGCCGGCGCGCGCGGTGGGTGCCTCGGCGGCGGGCGCGCCCGCCGGGATCTCGGGCAGCCGGAAGATCGCGCCGGCGTCTGCGTGGGCCTTCGCGACCTCCTCGTAGCGGTGGCAGGCGACGGCATGCGGGACCGCGGCGTCGACCGGCTCCTCGCCGGGCACGCCTGCGGCGACGTCCACGGCGGCGAGCGGCGGCTCCGACCCGCGGCACACGGCGGCTGCGAGCGGGCAGCGATCCGCGAACGGGCACGCGTCCGGCAGGGCGATGAGCGACGGCGGCGACCCCGGGATCGGCACGAGGGGCTCGCCGCTCGACTCGTCGAGCCGGGGCAGCGCGCCGATGAGGCCGATCGTGTACGGCATCCGCGGACGGGCGAACAGCTCCTCCGCGCTCGCGGTCTCGACGATCCGGCCGGCGTACATCACGGCGATGCGGTCGGCGATGCCGGCGATGACCCCGAGGTCGTGGCTGACGAACACCAGGGCCGCGCCGGTCTCGCGCTGCGCGGTGCGGAGCACGTCGATGATCTGGGCCTGGATCGTGACGTCGAGGGCGGTCGTCGGCTCGTCCGCGAGGATCACGTCCGGGTCGTTCGCCATCGCCATCGCGATCATGGCGCGCTGCCGCATGCCGCCGGAGAACTCGTGCGGGAAGGCGTCGACGCGCTGCTCGGCCTGCGGGATGCCGACGAGCTTGAGCAGCTCGACCGCGCGGGTCCGCGCCTCCTGCTTCGAGGCCCCGCGGTGCACTCGGACGGTCTCGGCGATCTGCTCGCCGATCGTGTACACGGGCGTGAAGGCGGACAGCGGGTCCTGGAAGACCATCGCCACCTTCGCGCCACGGAGCCTGCTCATCTGCTTGTCGCTGCGGCCGAGGAGCTCCTCGCCCTCGAGCTCGATCGAGCCGGTCACCTTCGTCGTCTCCGGCAGCAGGCCGAGGATCGCCATGCTCGTGACCGACTTGCCCGAACCGGACTCGCCGACGATGCCGAGGACCTCGCCGCGACGGAGCTCGAGGTCGACACCACGGACGGCGTGCACGACGCCGCGCGGGGTCGGGAACCGCACGTCGAGGTCGCGGACCCGCAGGACCGGCGCGTCGGTGACGACGTCCCCGGCGGTGCGGTCGGTGCTGATGCTGCGTTCGGTGCTCATGCGCCGGCCCCCGCCTGGGTGGTGATCGTCGCCGCGTCGACCGCGGCCTGGTTCTGGTCGCGCTTGCGACCGACGCGCTTCTGCTTCTTGCCGGTCGACGACGTCGGGTCGAGGGCGTCCCGCAGCCCGTCACCGAGCAGGTTCGCCGCGATCGCGAACACCACGAGCGCGCCGGCGGCGAAGTAGAACAGCCAGGGGCTGGTGAGCGCCGCGTCCTGGTTCTGCGCGATGAGCGTGCCGAGCGAGACGTCCGGCGGCTGCACGCCGAACCCGAAGTAGCTCAGGCTCGTCTCGGACAGCACCGCGGCACCGACCTGGATCGTGCCGTCGATGATCAGGAACGACGCCACGTTGGGCAGGATGTGCCGGAGGATGATCCGGAACGGCCCGATGCCCATGTAGCGCGCGGCGCGGACGAACTCGCGCTCCTTGACCGAGAGGGTCATCGAGCGGACGACCCGCGCGGTGATCATCCAGCCGAAGCCCGCGATGAGGGCGACGAGGACGATCCAGCCGGAGTCCTGGATGCGGGGGCTGATGATCGCGATGATGAGGAACGACGGCAGCACGAGCAGCATGTCGACGAAGAACATCACGATGCGGTCGGTCCACCCGCCGAAGTACCCTGCGGCCGCGCCGGTCAACGCCGCGATCGCCGTCGAGAAGACCGCCACGAGCAGTCCGATGAGCAGGCTCTTCTGCATGCCGCGCGCGGTCTGCGCGAAGACGTCCTGCCCGATGCCGTTGGTGCCGAACCAGTGTGCGGCGCTCGGCGGCTGCGTGAACGCGGTGTAGTCGATCGCGGAGTAGCTGTACGGGCTGACGAGCGGCCCGATGAAGGCGAACGCGAAGAGCACGAGGATCAGCACGAGCCCGACCCCGGCGCCCCGGTTCATGAACGTGCGGACCACGGTCTGCAGGAAGCGGTTGCGCTGCTTCCCGCCGGGCTTCGCACTGCCGGGCAGCGGAGTGTCGGCGCGGGCCACCGTGGTGCCGTCGACGGGCTCGATCCGGGTGTCGGTCATGTCAGCTCCTCCGCACGCGCGGGTCGAGGACGGCGGTGAGGGTGTCCGCGAGGAACCCGGCGATGAGCACCATCACGGACGCGAACAGCGAGTAGGCGGTCACCGCGTTGACGTCGTTGTTGTTGACCGAGTCGATGAACCACGCCCCCAGGCCGTTCCACCCGAAGATCTTCTCCGTGAAGATCGCGCCGGTGAGGATGCCGAGGAAGCCGTACGCGAAGAGCGTCGTCATCGGCAGCAACGCCGTGCGGAGGCCGTGCTTGAACGTCGCCTGGCGCCGAGTGAGCCCCTTCGCCCGGGCGGTCCGCAGGAAGTCCGACCCGAGCACGTCGAGCATGGTCGCCCGCTGGTATCGGCTGTAGATCGCGATCAGGCCGAGGGCGATCGAGATCGTCGGCAGGAGCAGGTGCACACCGCGGTCGAGGAACAGGTCGAGCCAGCTGCCGGTGAGCCCCGGCGTGGCCTCGCCGGTGAAGTTGATGAGCTGCGTCCCGGTGTCCTGGTTGAGCTTCGTCGCCCCGATCTTCAGGAACACCGCGGTCAGGAACACCGGCGTCGAGATGAGGACGATCGAGATGATCGCGCTCACCCGGTCCGAGATCCGGTACTGCCGGATCGCGTTCCAGACGCCGAGGAGCACCCCGAGCAGGATGCCGATGATCGTCCCGACCAGGAGCAGCCGCAGGCTCACCCCCAGGCGCGGCCAGAACTGGTCGGTGACCGGGCGGTCCTGGATCGTCTGGCCCATGTCGCCCTGCACGACGTCACCGAGCCAGTGCCCGTACCGGACCACGATCGGGGTCTTGTCGTTCACCCCGATGTCGTCGAGCTTCCGGTCGATGGTCGCTGCTGGCGGGGCCGGGTTGCGCTCGGCGTACACGGAACGGGGGCTGAACGTCGCCGAGGCCAGGAAGTACGTCAGCGAGGTGGCGAGGAACACGAGCACGACGTAGTACGCGAGTCGACGCGCCAGGAAGCGGGTCATGCGGAACACCATACGACCCCGATTGTTTCCGACAGATCACATGGACCGCGCGTTCGCGTAACGAATTGGCATGCGCAACAGAACGCGTCGACTGCCCCACCCCGAGGGACATATGGTGATCACCAACTTCACGAGGGGAAGAACATGAAGCACAGGAACCTCCTGGCGTTGACGGCGACGCTCGCCGGCCTCGCCCTCGTCGCCACCGGCTGCTCGAGCGGATCCAGCGGCGGATCCGGCGGCAGCTCCAGCGACTCGGGCAAGAAGACCCTGCCCACCGCTGCGCAGATCAACGAGAAGCCCGTCTCGGACCTGCAGGACGGCGGCACGCTCCGTCTGCCGATCTCCCAGTGGATCACGCAGTGGAACTACAACCAGGTCGACGGTGCGCTCGTCGACGCCTCGACGATCGAACAGGCGACGACGCCGTTCATCTACACGATCGACGGCAAGGGCGCCCCGGAGCTCGACACGGACTACGTCACGAAGGCCGAGGCCACGAGCGACGACCCGCTGACGATCGAGTACACGATCAACTCGAAGGCGAAGTGGAACGACGGGTCGCCCATCACGTGGAAGGACTTCGAGAACCAGTGGAAGGCCGACAACGGGTCGAACAAGGAGTACCTCGTCGGCTCGACCACAGGCTACGAGGACATCGCGTCGGTGACCAAGGGCGCGTCCGACAAGGACGTCAAGGTCGTCTTCTCGAAGCCGTTCTCGGACTGGAAGTCGCTCTTCAGCCCGCTGTACCCGGCCAGCCAGACCGGTACGCCGCAGGCCTTCAACGAGAACTACAAGGGCAAGGTCCCCGTCTCCTCCGGCCCGTACAAGGTGTCGAAGCTCGACGAGACCGCCCAGACCGTCACGATCGTGCCGGACGACAACTGGTGGGGTGACAAGCCGAAGCTCGACCAGGTGATCTTCCGCGCGCTCGACGGGAACGCCGACGTTGACGCGTACCTGAACAAGGAGATCGACTCGGTCCTCACCACGACGTCCGAGCGGTACGACCGCGTCAAGGACGCCAAGAACTCGAAGATCTACGCCTCCACCTCGGCGCAGTACACACACGTCGACTTCTCGTCCAAGGGCATCCTGAAGGACAAGGAACTCCGACTGGCGATCCAGCACTCGGTGAACCGTGAGGCGCTCGCGCAGGTCATCGGCGGCACCCTGCCCTACAAGCTCGGGACGCTCGACAACCACGTCTTCCTGTCGACCGACGACGGCTACAAGTCGAACATCGACCCGAACGCCACCTTCGACGTCGAGAAGGCGAAGAAGATCCTCGACGACGACGGTTGGAAGACCGACGGCACGTACCGGAAGAAGGACGGCAAGACGCTCTCGCTGTCCATCACGATCCCGTCCGGCGCCACCGTGTCGCAGAAGCTCTCCGAGGTCATGCAGCAGCAGCTCAAGGAGGTCGGGATCGAGCTGAAGCTCAAGTCGGTCGCGGTCGACGACTTCTTCGAGCAGTACGTCACGCCCGGCAACTACGACATGACGATCTTCGTCTGGGGCGGCACCGGGTTCCACTCGGGCGGCGCGTCGATCTACACCACCGGTGACACCGGCCAGAACTACGGCCGCATCAGCAGCGACGCGATCGACAAGCTCGTGAAGCAGGCCATCGCCGAGCCGGACACCGACAAGGCGAACGCCATCTGGAACAAGCTCGACAAGCAGGTCTGGGCGATCGGACACTCCATGCCGATCACCGCGAAGCCGGCGCTCGTCGCGCAGAACCCGAAGCTCGCCAACTACGGCGCCTTCGCGGGTGCGCAGAACATCGACTGGACCAAGGTCGGGTTCACCAAGTAAGAGCGGTCACCGCGGGGACGGGCCCGGACGCCACGTGCGTCCGGGCCCGTTCGCGTCCGGGTCCACGCGCGTCCGGGCCCGTTCGCGTCCGGGACCGTACGCCTGGCGCTCGTCGGCGTGCGCGGCGCGGTCCGCCGGACGCCGCCCAGGCCGAGGTCCCGGTGAACGCACAGCGCGTCGGGACGCCGCAGCCACCTCCGGCTCCTACGGTGAGCGCATGAGCATCCCCGCCGTGGGCGACCCCGCACCGGACTTCACCCTGCCCGGCATGATCGTCCGCGACGGCGCCCGCGTCGACGGCGAGTACGCCCTGTCCGCCGAGATCGGTCGGACCGTCGTCCTCGCCTTCTACCCCGGGGACGCCACCCCGGTCTGCACCGCGCAACTGTGCAGCTACCAGGAGGAACTGGACGACTTCGACGACCTCGGCGCGGTCGTGTGGGGCGTCAGCCCGCAGGCCCTCGACTCCCACGAAGCCTTCGCCCGCGGCTCGTCGCTCACCTTCCCCCTGCTCAGCGACACCGCCGGCAGCGCCATCCGCGACTACGGCGTCAACGCACCGGGCATCGGGCTCCGCCGCTCCGTGTTCGTCATCGGGCCGGACGGCGTGGTCCGCTGGCGGCACGTCGGACTCGTCGGGCTGCGGTTCCCGAAGGGCGAGGTCATCCGCGACCAGGTCGAACAGCTCGTCTGACGCACCAGGACCACGGCCGGTCGGCCGACCCGCGCAGCTGGGCCTGAACGGCGTGTCGATCTGCTGGACGAATACCGATGAGGTATTGACACCCGATCGGGGGGTAGGGACGATTGTCTGCAACGAGAGGTCCATCACGGACTCGCCTCCCCGGGGAATCGGGTCGTCCAGGGATTCGCGCCGGTGTGTCACACCCGCTCCCCGGGCGTCCCCGGGGAGGCACTCTCGGAACACGCTCCCCTACGATGACGCAGTGCCCACCGACGCAGTGACCACCATCGTCGCGCCCGGGATGCGCAGCCTCGCGATCGTCCTCTGGGTCGCCGCCGTGGCGCTCGTCCCCCTCGCGCTCGTGACCGGCGACTCCCCGTGGCTCGCCCCGGTGCCGAGCGCCTTCATCGCACTGCTCGCCTGGGCGGTCCTGTGGCGCCCGCGGTTCGAGCTCACCGAGGACACGCTCACCATCGTCGACGTCCGGCGGCGGACCACCTACGCCTGGCGGCGCGTGCAGGAGGTCCGCACCAAGTACGGCATCGAGGTCGTCTCGAGCGAGGGCGTCCGCCGGACGTGGTTGGCGACGCGTCCGACCGCGCGGCTCGCGGTGCTCGGCTCCGGCCGGCCTGGAGGCGCGACTCCCCTGACCGTGCCGGCTGCGGCCGACGCGATGCGCGCCCACGTCCCCGCTCCGGTCGCCGTGGACGGGCCCCCGCCCGCCACGGTGATCCCCGCGCTCGTGGTGCACCGGGCGCAGGGGTGGACGGTCGTCGCGCTCATCGTGCTGGGGCTGCTCGCCACGATGGCCGCCGCGCAGCTCTGACCCGAGCGGTCAGCGCTCCGGGGGCCGGCCGGCGTCGAAGGTTCGGCGCGTCCGCGCGCGAGCGGGCGAAATCCGTCACGTTCGCCGACTGCCGACGGCGCATTCCGCCCGCTCGGTCCCCCGTGCGCGAGCGGACGGAATCGGCAAGGCCACGTCGGCCATGTCCTCCGAATTCGCCCGCTCGGGGCTCCGCCGCGCGAGCGGGCGAAATACGTCACGCTCGCGGAACTCCGGCGGCAGATCTCACCCGCTGGAGGCTCCCTTGCGCGAGCGGGCGGAATCGGCCTCGCACGCGGAAGCCGGAGGCAGGATCCGCCCGCTCGAAGCTGCCGCACACGAGCGGGCGGAAGCCGTCACGCTCGCGCAACGCCAGCGGCAGATCACGCCCGCTCGGGGCTGCGGTGCGCGAGCGGGCGGAAACGGCAGGGCCCGCGCATCAGGACGCGCAGACACAGCCCGCTCGCGGGGGCGCGGGCTGGAGGTGAGGAGCGCGCGAGGTGACGGGCGGGGCGGAGGCGAGCCGCGCCTCCAGGGCGGGACCGAGCCCGCACCCGGTCAGGCGAGGAGCGCGACCACCACGAGCACCAGCGCCACGATCCCCGTGACGACGGCCGGGCGGTCCCACCCGGACGTCGGTGCGCCGCCGGGCACGGACCGCCACCGGGTCCACCGGTCCGTCACGACGGACAGGCCCGCCGACCGTGGTCCGGGACCGCCGACGCAGCGGAGGGTGCGGCCGTCGACGGAGTCGACCTCGATCTGCCATCGCTGCCGGACGTCGGTGATCGCGTTCCAGGGCAGCCGTGTGATCCGCAGGGGGTTGACGACGGTCAGCGCGTCGTCGTCGACCCGGAGGTGCGGGCGGGCCGTGAGCACCCAGAGCACCCAGGCCAGGGCGGCGGTCGGGCCGAGGATGCGGAGGACGACGTCCCAGCTCCCCCGCAGCGCGGCGTCCACGAGGAGGAACGCCCCCAGGAGCACGACGAAGCCGGACGCCACCGCTCCTCCGCGACCAGCGCGGAGGACGACGGGACGTCCGGCTTCGGGGGAACCCAGGATCAGCGTCCGAACTCGAACCCGGCGCCCGGGATCGCGGCGAGCAGGTCCTTCGTGTACTGCTCCTTCGGGTCGGCGAAGACCTCGTCGGTCGTCGCCTTCTCGACGATCTGCCCCTTGCGCATGACACACACGTTGTCCGCGACGAGGCGGACCACGGCGAGGTCGTGCGTGATGAAGAGGTAGGTCAGGTCGAGTTCCGACTGGAGCTCGGTGAGCAGGTCGAGGATCTGCCCCTGCACGAGGACGTCGAGCGCGGAGACGGCCTCGTCGAGGACGATGACCTCCGGCTTGAGCGCCAGCGCGCGGGCGACGGCGATGCGCTGCCGCTGCCCGCCCGAGAGCTCGTTCGGGTAGCGGTTCACCATCGACTTCGGCAGGGCGACCTGGTCGAGCAGCTCGAGCACGCGGGCACGGCGGGACGCCTTGTCACCCACCTTGTGCGTCGCGAGCGGCTCGGCGATCGTGTTCCCGACGTTGTACATCGGGTCCAGGGAGCCGTACGGGTCCTGGAACACCGGCTGCACGCGGCGGCGGAAGTCGAAGAGCTCCTTGCCCTTCAGCGCGCCGATGTCGATGCCGTCGAACTGCACGGTGCCGCTCGTGATGTCCTCGAGCTGCAGGACGAGCTTCGCGACGGTCGACTTGCCCGAACCGGACTCACCGACGAGCGCCGTGGTGGTGCCCTTCGGGATCGAGAACGACACGTCGTCGACGGCCTTGAGCTCGCGGGTGGCGAGGTTCTTGCCGCGCAGCTTGTAGACCTTGCCGAGGTTCTTCACCACGATGAGGTCCTTGGACGGGTGCTGCTCGCGCTCGTGAGCACGGGCGATCAGCTCGTCGTCCTCGCTGCCGACGTCGGCGATGTCGACCCGCTGGTGCTGCACCTTCGACTGGATGCGACGGCTCGCGAGCGAGGGCGCCGCCGCGACGAGGCGCTGTGTGTACGGGTGCTGCGGGTTGGCGAGGATCTCCTTCGACGGACCCGATTCGACGACCTGGCCCTTGTACATCACGACGAGCTTCTCGGCACGCTCGGCGGCGAGCCCGAGGTCGTGCGTGATGAACAGCACCGAGGTGCCGAAGTCGCGCGTCAGGGTCTCGAGGTGGTCGAGGATGACGCGCTGCACGGTGACGTCGAGCGCACTCGTCGGCTCGTCCGCGATGAGGAGCTGCGGACGGCTGGACAGGCCGATGCCGATGAGCACGCGCTGGCGCATGCCGCCGGAGAACTCGTGCGGGAACTGCTTGAGGCGGTTGGCGGCGTCGCCGAGGCCGGCCTCCTGCAGCACCTCGATCGCGCGGGCGCGGATCGCGTGCTTGCCGGTGGCCATGCCGTTGGCCTTGATCGCCTCTTCGACCTGGAAGCCGATGGACCACAGCGGGTTGAGGTTCGACATCGGGTCCTGCGGGACGTAGCCGATCTCCTTCCCGCGGATCTCCGACATGTCCTTGTCGCTGAGGCCGACGAGCTCGCGCCCGTTGAACTTGATCGACCCGCCGGTGACCTCGCCGGTGCCGGCGAGCAGCTTGATGATCGCCTGCGCGCTGGTCGACTTGCCCGAACCGGACTCGCCCACGATGGCGAGTCGCTCACCCTGCTCGAGGGTGAAGTTCACCCCACGGACGGCCTGCACGAAGCCGCCCTGCGTCTTGAACCCGACCTGCAGGTCGGAGACCTCGAGCAGCGGGGTGCCCGGGGTCCGGGGACGACGGGTGGTGGGATCGGTGAGCGTCTCGGTCATCGACGGGCCCTCGCCTTCGGGTCGAGTGCATCGCGGACCACGTCGCCGAGGAGCAGGAACGCGAGGACGGTGATGGACAGGGCGGCCGACGGCCAGAAGATCGTCGCGGGGTTGGTGCGGATCGACGTCTGGGCGGTACCGATGTCGAGGCCCCAACTGAGTGCCGACGGCGGCAGCCCGATGCCGAGGAACGACAGGGTCGCCTCCGCCACGATGAACGAGCCGAGGGAGACGGTCGCCACGACGATGACCGGCGCGAGCGCGTTCGGGATGACGTGGCGCACGAGCGTGGTGAACCGGCTGACGCCGAGCGCCGCGGAGGCCATCACGTAGTCGGACTGCTTCGCGCTGAGCACGGCACCGCGCATGATGCGGGCGATCTGCGGCCATGCGAACGCGGCGAGGACCAGGGCGACCGTCAGGGCGTTGCGGGCGGGGATGACCGACATGATCACGATCGCGCCGAGGATGGTCGGGATCGAGAAGAAGATGTCACCGATGCGGGACACGATCGTGTCGAGCCAACCGCCGTAGAACCCGGCGAGGGCGCCGATCACGATGCCGACGATCGACACGAGGATCGTCGCCACGAGGCCGACGATGATCGAGTTCTGCGCGCCCCAGATCACGCGGGCGTAGACGTCGTAGCCCTGACGGGTGTACCCGAGCGGGTGACCCGGACGCGGGCCCTCGTCGCTGAAGTCGAGGTTCGACGCGCGGGGGTCCACGTGGGTGAACAGGCCCGGGAAGATCGCGACGATCAGCACGAGCAGGATCAGGACGGAGGAGATCCAGAACGTCGGACGGGTGCGCATGGAGTCCCAGGCGTCCGTCCAGATGGAGCGGGTCTTCTCGTCCTCGTTGACCTGGTCGACCGCCTGGAGCGGTGTCTCCTCGATCGGAGCGACGTAGTGCGTCGCGGAACGGGGCTCAGCGTTACTTGGCATAGCGGATCCTCGGGTCCAGGACGGCGTAGAGCAGGTCGACCAGGAGGTTGGCGAGCATGAAGATGATGACCATCACGGCGACGAAGGACACGACGGTCGGCCCCTCGCCGAGCTTGACGGCGCGGAACACGGTCCCACCGACACCGTTGATGTTGAAGATGCCCTCGGTGACGACCGCACCGACCATCAGGTTGCCGATGTCGACACCGAGGTAGGTGACGACCGGGATGAGCGAGTTGCGGAAGATGTGCACCCCGACCACGCGACGACGGGGCAGGCCCTTCGCGGTGGCGGTCCGCACGAAGTCCGCGCTCATGTTCTCGGCGACGCTGGCGCGCGTCAGGCGGACGATGTACGCGAACGACACCGATGCGAGCACGATCGCCGGCAGCACGAGCTCCGACCACGGCGCCTGACCGGAGACGGTCACGCGGAACAGCCCGAGCTGGATGCCGAAGACGTACTGCAGCAGGAACCCGACGACGAAGGTCGGCACCGAGATGAGCAGCAGCGAGACGACGAGCGCCGTGGCGTCGAACCACTTGCCCTTCTTGAGCCCAGCGATGACGCCGACGACGATGCCGGCGACGGCCTCGAAGACGAGCGCCAGGATCGCGAGACGCGCCGTGATCGGGAAGGCCGACGCGAGCTGCTGCGAGACCGGGAGGCCCGAGTAGGTGATGCCCAGGTCGCCCTTGAAGACCCCACCGATCCAGAGCAGGTACTGGATGATGAACGGCTTGTCGAGGTTGTACTGCTGCCGGAGCTGCTCGATCACCTGCGGCGACGGCTGCCGGTCGCCGAACAGCGCGGCGATCGGGTCGCCGGGCAGCGAGAAGACCATGAAGTAGATGAGGAACGTGGCCCCGAAGAAGACGGGGATGAGTTGCAGTAGACGCTTGCCGAGGTACCAGAGCATCAGATCGCCCGGTCCTGCGCAGCGCGCATGTCGTTCAGGTTCATTGTCGTGAGGGTGGACGGTCCGCGGGTCGGCACGGGTGTCCGGTGCGGGCGGCGGCGCCCGCGGTGGTGGGGAAGGTGTGACCGCCGTGGTACGGGGGCCCGAGGACCGTGTGGTCCCCGGACCCCCGTCCGGTGGCCGCGGAGCAGGATACCCGCTCGCGGTGGGTCTCAGTCGAGACCGGGTGTTACTTCTTGACCTCGACGTCGTAGTACAGCGGCACCGAGTCCCAGCCGAACTTGACGTTCGACACGTTGTCGGCCGACCAGACGCCGGTCACGTTGGAGTACCAGAGCGGGATCTCGGGCAGGTCCTTGAACAGCAGTTCCTGGGCCTGGTCGAAGATCTTGTTGCCCTCTTCCACCGAGGAGGCCGAACGGCCCTTCGCGAGGAGCTCGTTGTACTCAGCGGAGTCGTAGCGCGCGTAGTTGCTGGACGAGCCCTTGCCCATGGTCGGGCCGAGGAAGTTGTACAGCGACGGGTAGTCCGCCTGCCAACCGGTGCGGCTGCCGCCCTTGAGCTTGTCGTTCTTCTGCGTGTCGAGCGCTTCCTGGAACGTCGGGATCGCGTTGCCCTCGGCCTTGATGCCGAGCGTGCTCGAGATCGAGTTCGTGACCGCGGTCACCCACGCCTCGTGTCCACCGTCAGCGTTGTACGAGATGGTGAGCGTCTCGTTGTAGGGCGAGATCTTGTCCGCCTCGGCCCAGAGCTTCTTGGCGTCCGACTTGTTGTAGTCGAGGACGTCCGAACCCTTCAGGTCGCCGTTCCAGCCGGCGATGACCGGGGAGGTGAAGTCCTTGGCCGGGGTGCGCGTGCCGTCGAAGATCTTCTCGGTGATCTGCTTGCGGTTGATCGCCATCGAGATCGCCTCGCGGCGGAGCTGCCCCTCTTCACCCTTCCAGTGGTCGAGGTAGTAGGGCAGGTAGATGCCCTGGAAGATCGCGGCCGGCTGGTTGACGTTCGAGTCGGGGAAGTCCGACTTGTACGTCTGGAAGGCGCTGTCCGGGATCGCGTCGAGCACGTCGAGGTTGCCACCCTGCACGTCCGCGTAGGCGGTGTCCTGCGAGGTGTAGAACGTGATCGTCAGACCACCGTTCTTCGGCTTGCGCTTGCCCTCGTAGTCCTTGTTGGTGACGAGCTTGATGGACTGGTTGTGCGTCCACGCGCTCTTGCCGTCGAGCTTGTACGGGCCGTTGCCGATCGGGTTCTCACCGAAGGCCTTGGTGTCCTTGTAGAACTCGGACGGCAGCGGCATGAACGCCGAGTAGCCGAGCGACAGCGGGAAGTCCGACTGCGGGGAGTTCAGGGTGACCGTGAACTCGTCGTCGCTGACGACCTTGAGACCCGTGAGCTCGGAGTCCTTCTCGGCGTTGTAGCCCTGGATGTTCTCGAAGAAGTAGCTCGCGCCCTGGGCGTTGGAGAACTGGGAAGCCCAGTTCCACGCCTTCGTGAACGACTCGGCCGTGACCTTCTCGCCGTTGGTGAAGGTGTAGTTCGTGTTGAGCTTGATGTCGTAGGTCTTCGAGTCATCCGTGGAGATGCTCTTCGCGACCTCGTTGACCGACTTGCCCTTGGCGTCGTACGAGATGAGACCCTCGAAGATCGAGGTGATGATCTTGCCACCACCGGTCTCGGTGGAGTTCGAGGGGATGAGCGGGTTCTGGGGCTCGCTGCCGTTGGTGGTGACGATGCCGGACGCGTTCGTCGAGCCCGAGTCGTCTCCGCCGTTGCTGCTTCCGCCGTTGCTGGAGCAGCCGGCCAGGGCGATTGCTGTGGCCCCGAGCACGGCGAGGGCTGCGAGCCCAGCGCGCTTCTTGATCAAGGTTCCTCCTGGTGCATGGGACGCGCCGGGCACAGAGGTGCTGCCCGCCACGTTTGACTCCTGCACTGTAGGCAGTGGCGACAGCCGTGGCCAAACCCTGGGGACATCGGTTACAAATCGGAAACCAAGTTGCACGATCGTTGCGGCAGGATGCAAGATCTGCGCGGCGGCGCGGACCCGGGGCGGATTTGTTGCGACCGCATGGAACCTGTTGCACGAGCGCACAACTCTGTGCAAGCCGCTGTTCACCCGGACGAACGAGCGGTGAACGCTCACACGGAGACGACGGTGCCCCGCCCGGCGGACCGGACGGGGCACACGTTACAGGCGTCCGGCGCTACGCGAACGCCTCGACCGGCGGGCAGGCGCAGACGAGGTTCCGGTCGCCGTACGCCTGGTCGATCCGGCGCACCGGCGGCCAGTACTTCCTCGCACTGATGCCCGGCAGCGGGTAGACACCCTGTTCGCGCGTGTAGGCGTGCTCCCACTCGCCGGTGATCACGGACGCCGCGGTGTGCGGAGCGTGCACGAGCGGGTTGTCGTCCGCCGGCCACTCCCCCCGCTCGACGGCCGCGGCCTCGGCCCGGATCGCGAGCATCGCATCGACGAAGCGGTCGAGCTCGGCGAGGTCTTCGCTCTCGGTCGGCTCGACCATGAGGGTGCCAGCGACCGGGAACGACATGGTCGGCGCGTGGAACCCGTAGTCGACGAGCCGCTTCGCGACGTCGTCGACCGTGATGCCGGACGACTCGCGCAGCGGGCGCAGGTCGACGATGCACTCGTGGGCGACGAGGCCCGACTCCCCCGTGTAGAGGACCGGGAAGGCGTCGCGCAGTCGCGCCGCGATGTAGTTCGCGCCGAGGACTGCTGCTTCGGTCGCACGGGTGAGCCCCTCGAGCCCCATCATGCGGACGTACGTCCACGTGATCGGCAGGATGCTCGGGCTGCCGTACGGCGCGGAGGACACCGGACCGCCCGCATGCGCGAGCCGCCCCTCGGCCGCAGCGGACGAGTCCGGACGACGGTCGTCCTGCTGCGCCATCGGGTGCGCCGGCAGGAACGGTGCGAGGTGCGCCTTCGCCGCGACCGGTCCGACGCCGGGTCCGCCGCCGCCGTGCGGGATGCAGAACGTCTTGTGCAGGTTGAGGTGCGAGACGTCGCCGCCGAAGTCGCCGAAGCGGGCGTGCCCGAGGAGCGCGTTGAGGTTGGCGCCGTCGACGTACACCTGACCGCCGGCGTCGTGCACGGCGTCGCAGATGTCGCGGATGTCGTGCTCGTAGACGCCGTGCGTGGACGGGTAGGTCACCATGAGCGCCGCGAGGGTGTCCGCGTGCTCGGCGACACGGGCCCGGAGGTCGCCGAGGTCGACGTTGCCGTTCTCGTCGCAGGCGACCACGACGACCCGCATGCCGGCGAGGACCGCGGACGCCGCGTTCGTGCCGTGCGCGCTCGACGGGATGAGGCACACCGTGCGGTCGAGGTCCCCGCGCGAGCGGTGGTACCCGCGGATGGCGAGCAGGCCCGCGAGTTCGCCCTGGCTGCCCGCGTTCGGCTGCAGCGACACCGTGTCGTAGCCGGTGACCTCGGCGAGCCAGGTCTCGAGGTCGCCGATCATGTCGAGGTAGCCCTCGACGTCCGACCGGGGTGCGAACGGGTGCACGTCCGCGAACTCCGGCCAGGTCACCGCCGCCATCTCGGTCGCCGCGTTGAGCTTCATGGTGCAGCTGCCGAGCGGGATCATGCCGCGGTCGAGCGCGTAGTCCTTGTCGGAGAGGTGCTTGAGGTACCGCATCATGCGGGTCTCGCTGCGGTGCGCGCTGAACACGGGGTGCGTCAGGTACCCGCTGCTGCGCAGCAGGCCGTCCGGGAGGCCCGTGGCGGCGTCGCGCACGGCGGCCTCGGTCGTCGGCACGGTCACGTCCACCGCCCCGAACACGCCCGCCAGGGCGGTCACGTCGTCCGCCGTGGTGGTCTCGTCGGCCGACACCTGCACGGTGTCGTCGTCGACCAGGTGGAGGAGGTACCCGGCGTCGCGCGCGGCGTCGACCACGGCTGCGGCACGGCCCGTCGCGCGGAGCGTCAGCGTGTCGAACCAGTGCTCGTGCACCACGTCGAGCCCGGCGGTCCGTGCGACCTCGGCGAGCGCCGCGGTGGTCCGGGCCACCCGGTCGGCGATGAACCGCAGGCCCTCGGGCCCGTGGTAGACCGCGTACATCGAGGCCATCACGGCGAGCAGGACCTGCGCGGTGCAGATGTTGCTCGTCGCCTTCTCGCGGCGGATGTGCTGCTCGCGGGTCTGCAGGCTCAGGCGGTAGGCCATCTGGCCGTCGGCGTCGAACGACACCCCGACGAGACGACCGGGGAGCTGGCGCTCGAGGCCGGCACGGACGGCGAGGTACCCCGCGTGCGGGCCGCCGAAGCCGAGCGGGACGCCGAAGCGCTGGCTCGTGCCCACGGCGACGTCGGCGCCGAGGTCGCCGGGGCTCGCGAGGAGCGTCATGGCGAGCAGGTCCGCCGCGACGACCGCGATGCCGCCGCCGGCGTGCACGCGCTCGATCGTGCTCGACGGGTCGACGACGCGACCCGAGGCACCCGGGTACTGCAGGACGACGCCGAACGCGCCCGCGAGCTGCTCGTCGGACGGGCCGTCGACCGCGTCGAACGTGCGGAGTGCGATGCCGACGGCGTCGGCGCGGTGGTCGAGGAGCGCACGGGTCTGTGGGAGGAGGTCGGCGTCCACGAGGAACGCGTCGCCCTTCACCTTCGACGCCCGGCGGGCGAGGAGCATGCCCTCGACGACGGCGGTGCCCTCGTCGAGCATCGACGCGCCGGCGGTGGCCATGCCGGTCAGGTCGGACACCATCGTCTGGAAGTTGATGAGCGCCTCGAGCCGGCCCTGCGAGATCTCCGGCTGGTACGGCGTGTAGGCCGTGTACCAGCTCGGGTTCTCGAGCACGTTCCGCTGGATCACCGCGGGGGTGTGGGTGCCGTGGTACCCGAGGCCGATCATCGCGCGACGGACCGTGTTGCGGCGGGCCTTGCCCCGGAGCTCCGCGAGCGCCTCGGTCTCGCCGACCGCAGCCGGGATCGAGGAACGCGTGACCGGAGCGGCGTGGATCGCCTCGGGGATCGCCGTGCGGACGAGCGCGTCGAGCGACGGCTGCCCGACGACGTCGAGCATCACGCGCTGGTCGGCGCCGGTGGTGCCGATGTGGCGGTCGGCGAAGGACGTCTGGAGGTTCTGGTCGGCGCTCATGCGAGGGAGGCCCGGTACGCGTCGTGGTCCATGAGGTCCTCGGGGAAGGAAGTGCCGTCCACCTTGAGCTTGACGAGCCAGCCGGCGCCGAACGGGTCGTGGTTCACGGTGTCCGGGGCGTCGACGACGGCGTCGTTCACCTCGACGACCTCGCCCTCGATCGGCGCGAAGAGCTCGCCGACGCTCTTGGTCGACTCGATCTCGCCGATCTGCTCGCCGGCGGTCGTCGTGGTGCCGACGGCGGGCAGCTCGACGTAGACGACGTCACCGAGCTGCTCGGCGGCGTGGTCGGTGATGCCGACGGTCACGGTGTCGCCCTCGACGAGGATCCACTCGTGGTCGGCGGTGTACTGGAGTGCGGTCTGGTCGGTCACGGGGTCAGCCTCTCGGAGTGCGACGGTAGAAGGGGAACGGGGTGACGATGCTGGGGATCTCGGTGCCGCGCACGTCGATGTGGAGGACCTGTCCCTCGGCGGCGAGGGCGGGGTCGACGAAGGCCATCGCGACGGGGTGGCCGAGCGTCGGGGAGAGCGCGCCCGAGGTGATCGTGCCGACGACCCGCCCCTCGTGCACCACGTCGTACCCGGCGCGGGGAGCGCGGCGCCCCTCGGTGACGAGCCCGACGAGCACCCGCGCGTCCTCCGCGGGCTGCACGCCGGCGTCACCGACGAACGACCCGGAGGTCGCGACGACCCGGCCGAGTCCGGCCTGCGCGGGGCGCACGTCGGTGCCGAGCTCGTGGCCGTAGAGCGGCATGCCGGCCTCGAGCCGCAGGGTGTCGCGCGCGGCGAGTCCGGCGGGCACGACGCCCCGCTCGGCCCCGGTCTCGAGCAGTGCGTCCCAGATCGCGGTCGCGACCGACGGGTCGCTGTAGACCTCGAAGCCGTCCTCACCGGTGTAGCCGGTGCGGGCGACCAGCACCTCGGCGCCGTCGAACAGCGCGTGCAGGACTCGGTAGTAGCGGAGTTCGTCGAGCGGGCTCTCCGGCTGCAGACGGTCGGCCACGACGAGCGCGTCGAGCGTTCCGGCGGCCGCCGGCCCCTGGATCGCGACGAGGGCGGTGGTGTCCGAGTCGTCCGACACGACCACGTCGAAGCCGTCGGCGCGGGCGGTCAGGGCGTCGACCGCCACCTGCCGGTTGGCGGCGTTCGCGACGACGAGGAACACGTCCTCCTCCGTCCGGTAGACGACGAGGTCGTCGAGGATCCCGCCGTCCTCGGCCAGCAGGAGCGAGTACTTCGCCCGGCCGACGGGCATCGCCCCGAAGGACCCGGCGAGCGCGTGGTCGAGGAACGCGACCGCGTCCGGTCCGGTCACCCCGACCTCGGCCATGTGGGAGAGGTCGAAGACGCCGGCGGCACGACGGACGGCGTGGTGCTCGGCGAGGTCGGACGAGTAGCGCACGGGCATGCGGTACCCGGCGAAGTCGGTGGAGGTCGCGCCGGCGGCTTCGTGCGCGGACTCGAGGGGGGACGAACGCATGACGGAGTTCTCCTGGCATCGGCAGGGCCCGACGACCGTCGTCGGGCGGAACTCCCCCTCTGTCATGTGCCTGAGAGTTTCACCGCGGCCCGTGAGGTCCGGCGGCTTTCACCGTGGGCGAGACGAGCGTGCCGGCCCGGTGGGGGCACGACGTCTGCTTTTCAGAGTGGCCTGTCCGCTGCGGTGTGGGACCTGAGAGATTGGCGGGGGGATTGCTCCTTCGGTGCCGCGCGTGCCCGGAGGCTGTGCACGACGTCTCCCGCGACGGATGAGCGGCCGGTGTTCAGTTGTCCGCGACGAGCATACCGAGACCGCGTTACGGGCATGTGTCGTGCGACCAGGTCCGACGTCTCGTAGGATCCTCGGGTGCCAGGACAGCGATCGCGCCCCCGCGGGCAGCTCGAACAGGCCGTGCTCGACGTCCTCTGGTCGGCCGGCGCGGGTCGCACCGCCCGGCAGGTCCTCGACGCCTTCCCCGAGCCGCGCCCGGCACTCACGACCGTGCTCACCGTCCTCGACCGACTCGGCCGCAAGGGCAGCGTGGAGCGGGAGCAGCACGACGACGCCCCGCTGACCTTCCGAGCCACGCACAGCCGCGAGGAGCAGACCGCCTCCCTCATGTCGGACGCCCTCGCCGCCGCGACCGACCGCGAGGCGGCGTTGCTGCAGTTCACCGGGTCCCTGGCCTCGGACGACCTCGACGTCCTCCGCCGTGCCCTCGACGCCCGAGCACGCTCCTGAGGACCCCGCTGCCGTGGTCGTCGCCGGAGTCGCCCTCATCGCACTCGCCCTCGCGGTCGTCGTCCTCGCTCCGCGCGTCCTGACCCGCTCGGCGTGGACCATCGACCTGCCGCGCACCGCGCTCGTCGCGTGGAGCGCGTCGGTCGTCCTCGGGGTCGTCGGGTTCGTCGCCGGGATCGCGTTCGTGGTCCTCGCCGACCGTTCGGCCGCCGATCCGTTCCGCCTCGGCGAGTCCCCCGGGCGCGGGCTCAACCTCGGCGTCGCCGTGCTCGCGGTGGTCGCCTTCGTCGTCGCCGTGCGGGTCCGCCCCGGCCCCGGACACGAGGCCGTGCGCGAAGCGATGCGGAGCGGGACGGCACCGCACCGCGAGATCGACGGCACGCCCGTCGCCCTCGTCGAAGCCGACCACGCGCTCGCCTGCGCCGTCCCCGGCCGGTCCGGCGGGGTCCTCGTCAGCACCGGGCTGGCAGACCGCCTCCGGGTCGACGAACTGGAGGCCGTGGTCGCCCACGAGCGAGCGCACCTGACCCAGCACCACGCGGTCGCGGTCGCGGTCGCGGAATCGATCGAACGTGCGGTCCCGTGGGTGCCCGGTGCGCGCGCCATGGCGCGCTCGACGCGCGTCCTCGTCGAGTTCGCGGCGGACGACGCCGCGGCCCGACGTGTCGGGCGCGACGCGCTGCGGCGGGCCGTCCTGGTGGCGGACGAGACGGGCGCGCTCGGGGCGATCCGCGCCTCCAGGCTGGAGGGCTAGGGTGGCGGGACCGTGAAGCCACTGACCGAAGCTGACATCCGTTCGTCGTTCGTCAACGCCACCCCCGAGGAACTCGAGCAGCTCCCGATCCCGGGTCTTCACGAGATGCTCTGGGACCAACGCGAGTTCCTCGGCTGGCGCGACCCGCAGGCCGCTCGCCGCGGGTACATCGTGTCGTGGATCGACGACCGGCCGGTCGGCATCGTCGTCCGGTCGGCGGGCGGTTCGCTGCGACCCGGCATCGCCGCGATGTGCTCGTTCTGCCACTCCCCGCAGCCGGCCACGCAGGTGCGTCTGTTCTCGGCTGCCCGTGCCGGTGAGTCGGGCCGCAACGGCAACACCATCGGCTCGTACATCTGCGAGGACCTCGGCTGCTCGATGCTCATCCGCACGGCGCCGCCGCACCTGAACCCGCCGGCGACGATCGCGATGCGCGGCGAGGCGCTGTACGGCCGGGTACGGAACTTCACCGAGGACGTCTCGAAGACCGCGTGAGCCGCTTCGACACCGCACGGTGGGCAGTCGTCGAGGAACTCGGGGACGGCCGGTGGCGGCTCAGCATCCGTGACGAGGCCGACGACGAGCTCGGCGCGCTGGGCCTCGGCGTCGAGGGGCCGTGGGATCCGGACGTCGAGCCGCACGTGGCGTTCGTCCTCGTCCAGCTCGGTCTGACGCTGCGCGGTACCCGTCCGTGGTCGGAGGACGAGCTCGGCGACCAGCGCGCCCCGGTGCTGCCGCTCGGTCGCACCTGAGCACTGGGCCGTCCGACCCATCGTGACGTGACGGTGCGTGGAACGGTCCCCGCGGTCCCTACGGTTGCCGGATGCGCAGCACGAACCCGCTCCGACGGGCGACCGGCACGGTGGCCCTGGCGGTCGCCGCCCTGCTGTCCCTGACGGGCTGCATCCTCGACACCCCGCCCCCGGAGGACTCCGCCGCGTCGATAGACGCGTTGACGTCGGCGCTGGAACGGCTGCCGCACGTGGCCGGGGTGACCGGGAGGCTCCGGCAGGTCGACGCGAAGGACCACCCGGACGACTGGATCGCGGAGGTCGTGGTGCGGGGCGACACCGCGGGCCTCGACCTGGCCGGTCCGGTTCGGGAACGGGCGGCGGCGGGCGTGCGCGGTGCCGACCTCGACCTGACGCTCGACGTCCCGCGCGCAGCAGGCCTCGCGTCCGTGCGGGTCGATCCCGCGGACCCGGCCGTCGTCGCCGTGGCCGACCGACTGCGGCGGGTGGACGTCGTCCGGTCGGTCGAACTCAGCAGTCGGCAGGACTTCGTGGTGGTGCGGAGCGACACGACGTGGTCGCAGGCGGTCGCGGCGGTCCGGCCGTCCCTCGGCACGAGCACGGTGACGGTCTCGAACGGGCACGGCGGCATCGCCGTCGACGCGACCCGCCCCGGTCCGGCGCTCCTGGGTGTCCTCGACTCCGGCGTGCTCGACGAGCCGTCGACGAGCCTCGCGCCGACGTACGCCGCCGCCGCGACTCCTGGGCGAGGATGGACCGACCGCTCGACGCTCAGCGCCGAGGTCGACGATCCGGCGGCGGTCGCGTCGGTGCTCGCGGGGACCGCGGACGAGGCCGCGGACGCGCACCTCGCACCGCGGACGCGGTTCGTGCTGTGGCAGCACGCCCCGGACGGTTCGTTCGGGGACGAGCAGGACGGTCACCTCGGGCTCCCGCTCGGGGCGGCGGCGCCGGACGACGGCATCCCGCCGGGCACGGGCGGGTCGGGTGACGGCGGCACGGGCGGCGACGGGGCGGGCGGCACGGCCGGTGGCGACTCGGGCGGCGGTGCGGGTGGCGGGGCCGGGGGTGTGCCGTCGCCGAGCTGGACCGCGGTACCGGTGCCGGAGCAGACCGCGTCGGTGCGGGCCTTCCTCGAGGCCGCGGCTCGGGCGACGGGCGTCGCGTCCGAGGTGACGACGAGCGTCGAACCGTGCAGCCCCGACGGTACCGACGGCGGCGCGCAGACCGGCACCCGTGCGGTCGCGCTCACGGTCGCGCCGGTGTTCACGCGGTACGACGACGCGCAGGGACCGTTCGACGCCGTCGTCCGGCAGTGGGAGACGGCGGGCTTCCGGACGAGCGGGCGGGCGATGGGACAGGACTTCTTCACCGCGACCTCGCCGGGCCCTGCCGATGTCGCGACGGCGAGCATCCGGGGCACCGCGGACGGCCTCTCCCTCGGGGCGTCGTCGTCCTGCGTGGGGTGACCGTGGGGCCGGCGGCGGATCTGGCAGCAGGGCCGCCGGCTCCGGTGCCTCGCGTCCGACGGCGGCGACCCGTGCGTCCTCGGCGGGTCGCCCAACCGGTGCGGGATCGTGCGTCCTCGGCGGCCGGGTCAGCCGGTGGCGGCGATGAAGTTCCGCAGGATCTCGCGCTCGTCGTCCGCGCGCACCGCCCAGCACAGTTCGCTCCGGTGCTCTGCCCCCGGCCCCTCGAGCGGCAGGAGCACGACGGTGTCCGGCGCGGCGAGCGCAGCGCTCTCGGGCGTCACCGTGACGCCGAGACCCGCGCCGACGAGGTGCAGGACCGTGGCCCACGTCGTGGCCTCCTGCACCACGCGGGGTCGCCGACCCTCCGCGGTGACGGGCGCGAGGTTCCGCTCGGTCGCGACGGCCCCCGCCGCTGGCGGGAAGAACACGAACGGGTCGTCGACGAGCTCCGGACCTCGGATGGCAGACCGGCCCGCGAGCCGGTGGCCGCGCGGGACCGCGGCGACGAAGCGCTCGCTCCGGAACGGCAGCAGCCGGACGGCGGGGTCCGGGTCGGGGTCGCGCACCACGGCGAGGTCGAGCTCGCCGCGGACGATCCGGGCGAGCAGGGTCGACGAGTACCCCTCGGTGAGTTCGACGCGCACCAGGGGGTACCGCTCGCGGAACGCCTGGACGCGCTCGATCGGCCCGAGCGGCAACGCCGACACCACGAACCCGACGTCGAGGCGCCCCGCTTCGCCCCGGCCCACCCGGACGGTCTCGTCGAGGTCCCGTCGGGCCTGCGTCAGGAGCGAGGCCGCCCGTCCGCGCAGGACCTGCCCGGCCGCGGTCAGGGAGACGCTCCGCGACGTGCGCTCGAAGAGGTCGACCCCGAGCGCGCGCTCGGTGCGGCGGATCTGCTGGGAGAGCGCGGGCTGCGCCATCCGCAGCCGCTCCGCCGCGCGTCCGAAGTGCAGTTCGTCGGCCACCGCGAGGAACGCACGGAGTTGCCGGAGGTCGACCTCGGGTTCGCGATCCATGCACGCAGCGTATCGATCGGAGCGAAGGAGTATTGGACGCGCACGGAGCGACATCGCACGATGGAGGCATGCCCGACACCACCACCGACGGACTCGTCATCGCCGACCTCGCCTCGCCCGCCGATGCCGCCGCCTTCCGCACCCTCAACGAAGCCTGGATCGGCAGCTTCTTCACACTCGAGGACGAGGACCGCAAGCTCCTCCGCGATCCACTCGGCCAGATCGTCGAACCCGGCGGCGCCGTCTTCGTCGCCCGACTCGGGGACGAGGTCATCGGATGCGTCGGCATCGCACCGGTCTCCCCCGGCGTGTTCGAGCTCGTCAAGATGGCGGTCTCCCCCGCGCGGCAGGGGCACGGCACCGGGCGGAAGCTCATCGCCGTCGCTCTGGAGCGCGCCCGGGACCTCGGCGCCCACCGCGTGGTGCTGGAGAGCAACGCGCAGCTCGCGAGCGCGGTGCACCTCTACGAGGCGTTCGGCTTCCGCCACCTCGGGCACGACGAGGTCGCGCCCAGCCCGTACGCCCGCGCCGACGTGCACATGGCGCTCGACCTCGACTGACGGCGCACCGCTACGCTCGGCGCATGGCGACGTACGAGGTCCAGGCCGTCCGCGAGCACGGCGCGTGGCAGGTGTTCATCGACGGGTTCCTGGTGACGGAGGTGACCCGCTGGCCGTCGGTCGGCTTCGTCGCCCGCGAGATCCTCGCGATGGACCGCACCGACGAGCTGCAGATCCGCGTCGTCGGCCGGAACCAGTACGTCGACGTCAGCACCGACTGACGCGAGCACGCGCAAGGGGTGCCGACGTCACGGAGGTGACCCGCGCCTCCCGTGCGTCGGTCGCCTGCAGGGCCGCCGCTCAGGCGACGTGCCAGACGAGCCCCTCCTGCGCACTCGACGGGTACGCCGCAGCGATCCGCGCGACGGCCTCACGCAGCGTGTCGGGCGAGCACGCGAGGTTGAGGCGCGCGAACCCCCGCCCCTGCGACCCGAAGCCGAGCCCGGAGTTGAGCGCGACGTAGGCGTTCTCGCGCAGCGGCACGGCCGGGTCGTCGCCGAGACCGATCCCGCGGAAGTCCAGCCACGCCAGGTACCCGGCTCGCGGCCGCGTGTACACGACCCCGGGCAGGTGCTCGGCGAGCAGGGATCCGAGCAGCCGTTCGTTCGCCACGATCCGCGCGACGACGTCGTCGAGCCAGTCCGTGGCGAGGGTGAACGCCGCGAGGTTCGCGTGCAACCCGAGGATGCTCGTCCGGCAGGCCACCTCCTCCCACAGTGTGTCGAGCAGCGCTGCGGTGCGGGGATCGCCGGCGACGATCACCGAGCACTTCACGCCCGCGAGGTTCCACCCCTTGCTCGCACTCGTCACGCAGACGCTGCGCGCACCGAGCGGCTCCGCGATCATCGCGAACGGGGTGAAGCGGACGCCGGGATGGGTGAGCGGGGCGTGGATCTCGTCGCTGATCACGAGGACGTCGTAGCGGGCGGCCAGCTCGGCGAGCGCCACGAGGTCGTCGCGGTCGTGCACCAGACCGATCGGGTTGTGCGGGTTGCAGAGCAGGAAGACCCCGACCCCGTCGGCGAACGCCCGTTCGAGGCCGGCGAGGTCGAGCCGGTAGACGCCCCACTGCTCGAGGAGCGGGACCTCCTCGACCTGACATCGGGCCTCTTCCACGAGCTCGAAGAACGGCGGGTACACCGGCGGTGTGATCGCCACGCGACCACCGTCCGGCAGCGCGAGCCGCAGCGACTCGACGATCCCGACGCTGACGTCGGTCGCGAGGTGTACCCGTGCCGGGTCGAGTTCCCACCCCCAGCGGGTGCGGGCGAACTGCGCGAACGCCGGCGCGAGCGGACCGGGTCCGTCGAGGTAGCCGAGGTCGGACTGCTGCACCCGCTCGATGAGCGCCTGCCGGATCGCCGGCGCGACATCGTGGTCCATCTCGGCGACGAACAAGGGCAGCACGTCGGGCGCGTACCGCGTCCACTTGATGCTCGTGCGGACCCCGCGGAGCGTGCCGACCGGGTCCTCCTCGTCGTGCGCCATGCGTCCCAGGATGCACCGGGATCGAGGCACGGCGCGAGTCCGGCCGTCATCGCGCGTCGTCTTCCGCTCGTCCGCTGAGCGTCGACGGCGAGGCGCCCGTACATTCGGCAGCATGAGCACGAGCACCGCCGACAAGGCGACCACCCTCAAGCAGCTGCACGAAGCCCCCGAGATCCTCCGGGTCGTGAACGTCTGGGACGCGATCACCGCGAAGGTCGTCAGCGACCTGCCGGAGACGAAGGCGATCGCCACCGCCGGACACTCGATCGCCGCGAGCCACGGGTACGAGGACGGCGGGATGCCGCTCGACCTCGCGCTCGCCGGCGCCGCGACGGTCGTGGCCGCGACCGACCTGCCGGTCACCGCGGACCTCGACGACGGGTACGAGGACCCCGCCGAGACGATCCGTCGAGCGATCGGCGCGGGCATCGTCGGCGCCAACGTCGAGGACCGGCTGCGGCCCTTCGACGAGGCCGTCGCCCGTGTCGCCGCCATCACCGCCGCCGCACAGGCCGAGGGCATCGACTTCCAGCTCAACGCCCGCACCGACGCCATCGCCCGCGGTGGCGACCGGCCCATCGACGAGAGCATCGAGGACGCGATCGCCCGCGGCAAGGCGTTCCTCGACAACGGTGCGTCGCTCGTGTTCGTGCCCGGCGCGATCCAGCGTGACGTGGTGGAGCGACTCGTCGACGGGCTCGGCCGCGGGAAGCTGTCCGTGATCGGTCTGCCGGGCGCCCTGCCGGCTGCCGACTACGAGGCCCTCGGCGTCGCCCGGATCTCGTACGGGCCCCTGACGCAGCGCGTCGCGCTGCGCGCGCTGCGTGACCTGGCGACCGACCTGTACGGCGGGGGCGTCGTGCCGGAGGACACCCCGACCCTGAACTGAGCCACGGGCGGACGGGAGGCGCGCGGCGGGTCCGCACCGTGCCTCCTGTCCGGCGTCCGCTAGCGTCGGGACATGGCACTCGACGTCGACACGCTGCTCGCCCCGCCGACCCCGGTGGCCGCGCGGGCGCTCGACGTCGTGCGCGCCTGGTCGACGCCGGCGCTGGCGAACCACTGCTTGCGGTCGTGGGCGTGGGCGTCGCTGCTCGCGGAGCGGGACGGGTTCGACGCCGACCGTGAGCTGTTGTTCGTCGCTGCGATGCTGCATGACCTCGGTGTGGTCCCTTCCTTCGATGCACACGCCGTGCCGTTCGAGGAGGCCGGCGGCGCCGTCGGCTCGGTGTTCGCGCTCGGTGCCGGTTGGGATCCTGCCCGAGCCCGACGGGTCGGCGAGGTGATCGAGCGGCACATGTGGACGACCGTCGACCCCGCCCTCGATGTGGAGGGACACCTGCTCGAGGTCGCCACCTCGCTCGACGTCTCCGGCATCGGGTTCGAGCGGTGGCAGCACGACGACCTGCGCGCCGTGACGGCCGCACTCCCCCGACGCGGCTTCTCGTCCGCGTTCGACACCTCGATCCACGCGCAGGCGGGTCGGAAGCAGCACTCCCCCGCGGCACGGCTCGACGCCTCGGGCAACGTCCGTGCCGGCGGCGAGCGGTGGGAAGCGTTCCTCACCGACTGAAGCTGGACTTCTGTGCAGGAGCCACGTATACTGTTTCTTTGGTGCACTGCAGCGAACCCATCTGACTCGCGCACACCACACCGTCTCGACGCCGTCCCACCCGGGCCGCATTCCAGCGAGACCCCGCTCGATCCGACCGGACGAGCTGCACGTCGAGGCTCGACGTGCGCGCCCGCACCCGATGCGTCGTGCCGGACCAGGATGTCCGCCGCCGCCGGGAACCAGGGCGCCGAACGACCAGGAAGTACCAGCACCACCATGACCAGCAACGACCACATCACCATCACCGGCACCGCCCTCGCGGCGCCGACCGTCTCCCCCGACCGCATCGCCGAGTTCACCCTCCGCGACGACCGGTCCGCCCGCGAGTACCTCGTCCGCCTCGACGCGGACGACCTCGACGTGTTCCTCACCCGTGGCGCCCGCGTCGCCGTCGACGGTGAAGCCGGCTGGACCGTGCCGGGTCGCTCCTGGCGCGGCGAGGCCAGCCGGACCATCCTGCTCGCGCGCTCCGTGCGCGCTGCGGAGCTCGCACTGGCCGCCTAGGCGACCCACAGACGGACGGGAGGCGCGGTGCCAGCTGGCACCGCGCCTCCCGTCCGTCGTTCCGCAGGTTCAGGTCGCGTCGTGGCCCTGCGCCTCGTCACCGTCGTCCGCACCGCGGAAGCGCTGGCCACCGTCCGAGTCGAGCGGGCGGCCCGGACCGGCGCGTCCGGCTGCGTCGCGGAGGTTGCGGATGAACGAACCGTCCTCCGGTTCGAGTTCGTCGTCCGGAGCCGTCGTGACCGTGAGCTCGCTCGCCGGGCCGACCAGCACGACGGTCCTGGTGACCGAGCCGTCCTCGGCGACGGACGGGATCGACACCGTGTCCGTGCGGGCGTTGGCGCCGAGGACCGCCGCGTAGTCCATCACGGCGTCGGCGATGAGGTCCCCCGTCAAGATCTCGGTGCCGTCGTAGTGGATGTACTTCATCGTGCTGCCCTCCCCGTGGTGCGTTCGTCTGATGGGGCAGACGGTAGGTCGGGCGGCCGGGAACGGAGTACAGGGTGTGCGTTCGGCGGCCAGGGGGTGCGACGCCTCGGGCTCAGTACTCGCCCTTGACGACGAAGTACGACCCGCGGATCGTGCCCGCGAGCTTCGACCGCTGCCGAGCGAACTTGAACGCCGACAACTCCTCGGGGACCTCCATGCCGTCCGAGAGCTTGAAGCCGACGGCGCGCTTCCCGCCGGGCTCCAGCGTGTACAGGACGTTGATCGACAGGCCGGACTCGTAGAACGCGTACGTCCAACGGACCCCCTCGACCTCGAACTCCGTCGCTTCGAGCACCGGGGACGCGATCACGATGTCGCGCTCCTCGCGGAGGACCCGGGCGACGTACTCGACGAGCTCCGGCGCCTCGGCGGCCGGTGACGTGGTGAAGGTGTGGTCGTACTTGTTCTTGAAGTACCGGGCCTCGTTCGCGCGGAGGCCGGCGAGGGCGTCGGCGACCGGGGAGGTCTCGAGGCCTTCGGTGGAGACGGTGACGAAGTCGACGGTGTGGGGCATGCGGTCCTCCTGGTGGCTCGCGCTCACGGTAGCGCCGCCGGCGTCACGAGCGCCACGTCTGCGCGCCTCGGCGCTGCACGACGTCGTCGAGCGGTGCGATCAGGTCGATCACTGAGCGAGGACCGAATCGTCCGAGACCGGAGGATCCGGTGCTCCGTACCTCCGGCCGGTGGTCGGGGCGCTACTGAGACAGCCGGAACCGTGCACTGAAGCTGCTGGAACGCAGCGTGAGTGGCCCTTCGCTCGTGAACGATCCATCCAGAGGGAATGCGATGTCCACCACTCCGAGCAGTGGCCCGGTCGAGGCTTGTACCAGCGATGACCGGAGTACGACTCCTGCCGGATCTGTGACCGTGAAGTCCTCACCCGCGATCACGGGCGCCTGCACCCCGTGTCGGCCGACGGTCTCCAGCGCCGCCGAGCGGACTCGTATCGCCAACCACCCGTCGACCAACTCGCCGGATTGAACCTCCGCTCCTGAGTCGTCAGCCTCGAAGCGCTCCACTCGCCCAAAGAACATGCCGCTCCTCACTTCGAGATGCCTGACGCTGTGTCGTAGTAGTCCACACGCCCCTCGTGGAGGAACGCCTCGACTTCCCAGTGCTCGCCTTTCAGCGGGCCATGACCCGACTGGCAGATCCGACGATCTAGTTGTTGAAGCGGAACTCCACCACGTCGCCGTCCTGCATGACGTAGTCCTTGCCCTCGATCCGGGCCTTGCCGTGTGCACGGGCCTCAGCGATCGACCCCGTCTCCATCAGGTCCTCGAACGAGATGACCTCGGCCTTGATGAAGCCCTTCTCGAAGTCGGTGTGGATCACGCCGGCCGCCTGGGGAGCCTTCCACCCCTTGCCGATCGTCCACGCCCGCGCTTCCTTGGGCCCGGCGGTGAGGTAGGTCTGCAGCCCGAGGGTGTCGAAGCCGATCCGCGCGAGCTGGTCGAGACCGGACTCGGTCTGGCCGGTGGACTCGAGCAGCTCTGCGGCGTCCTCGGGGTCGAGTTCGATGAGCTCGGACTCCACCTGGGCGTCGAGGAACACGGCCTGCGCGGGGGCGACGAGCGCGGACAGCTCGGCCTTGCGGGACTCGTCGGTCAGGATCGCCTCGTCCACGTTGAAGACGAAGATGAACGGCTTGGCGCTGAGCAGCCCGAGCTCGGCGATCGGTGCGAGGTCGATGGAGGTGGCGGAGAGCAGGGTGCCGGCCTCGAGCGCCGCCTTGGCCTCCTGCGCGGTCGCGAGCACGATCGGCTCGGCCTGCTTGAGCTTCAGCATCTTCTCGTACCGCGGCAGCGCCTTCTCGATGGTCTCGAGGTCGGCGAGGATCAGCTCGGTGTTGATGACCTCGAGGTCGTCCTTCGGCGAGACCTTGTTCGCGACGTGCACGACGTCGTCGTCGGTGAAGCCGCGGACGACCTGCGCGATGGCGTCGGCCTCACGGATGTTCGCGAGGAACTTGTTGCCGAGGCCCTCGCCCTCGCTGGCACCCTTGACGATGCCGGCGATGTCGACGAACGACACCGGTGCGGGCACGGTCTTCTCGGAGCCGAAGAGCGTCGCGAGCTGGTCGAGCCGCGGGTCGGGCAGGTTCACCACGCCGACGTTGGGCTCGATCGTCGCGAACGGGTAGTTCGCCGCGAGCACCTGGTTCTTGGTCAGGGCGTTGAACAGGGTCGACTTGCCGACGTTCGGGAGACCGACGATTCCGATGGTGAGAGCCACGGGAGCACAGCCTACCGGCGGCGACGCGCCGGAGCCGACCCGCGCCTCCAGTCCGGGTCGGTCAGTGCTGCCAGCCGGACAGCAGGATCTTCCAGAACCCCACCCAGAGGCCGTAGGCCGTCCCGGACACGATGACGGCCACGGTGACGGCGCTCGCGAGGAGCGCGGTGCCGAGACCGACCGCGCGACGCGCGGTGCGCGACTCGGCGTCGACGCGCTCGGCGCCCGTCAACAGCTCGTCCATGTCCTTCGGCTCCCCCATGCGCTGACTGTACGTCCCGGCGCGTCAGGACACCAGGCGCGCGATCCGCCGGTCCACCAGATCGAGGACGTCGGACTGGAGGCGCTGGGACCCCCGCCAGTCCCCGGGCACCTCGAGCGCGTGGTCGGCTCCGACCACCGTGCGCAGCTCGGCCGCGCCCGTCCCGACCGCACACGGCTGCCAGAGCGGGTCGGCGGAGCCGCCGACCGCGACCGACCCCGCGCCGGCGGCGGCGAGCGCCGCGGCCACGGCGGGCTCGGTGAGGACCGGCGTCAGCCAGACGCCGTCGATCCCCTGCCGCACGGCCCACGGCAGGACGGCGCAGCCGAAGGACTTCGCGACGACGAGGTCCGGCAGACGCCCGTCGAGCGCTTCCCCGACGGCGCGTCCGACGAACCCGATCGGGTCGGCGCCCGCGGCGGCGTCGACGACCCAGGTCGGGGCGACGACCTCGCAGCCGTGCTGTCCGGCGATCGACCGCGCCCACCAGAGCAGCGGCGCCTGCTGGCCGTAGCCGGCTCCCGGCAGGACGAGGACGAGAGGTCGAGCGGCGTGGTCGGTCACGTCGGCACGCTACCGGCACGGTGCCGCAACGCCGAGGCCAACGGCCGGTGATGTCGGCGCCGCGTGGCACCATCGTGCCCGTGCCGTTGAACTTCACCGCGATCGACTTCGAGACCGCGAACAGCTCGCCCGCCAGCGCCTGCTCCGTGGGGCTCGTGAAGGTCCGGGCCGGCCGGGTCGTCGAACGGGCGTCCTGGTTCATCCAGCCGCCGCTCGGGCACGACGCCTTCCTCGAGTGGAACACCCGCATCCACGGCATCGTCGCCTCGGACGTCGTCGGGGCGAAGGGCTGGGCGGAGCAGTACCGCGACATCGTGGCGTTCGCCGACGGTGACGTGCTGGTTGCCCACAACGCCCGCTTCGACATGGGCGTGATCGCGGGCGGCTGCTCGGCGACGGGGACCGCGCTGGCGGAGCACCACTCGCTGTGCTCCCTCCAGGTGGCACGCAAGACGTACACGCTCGACTCGTACCGCTTGCCGATGGCTGCCCGGGCGGCGGGCTTCGAGGGCTTCCAGCACCACGACGCGGCTGCCGACGCCGAGGCCTGCGCGGCCATCGTCGTGCACGCCGCGGGGCAGCACCGCGCGGACACGGTCGAGGCCCTCGGCGCGGCGACCCGGGTGCACATCGCGCCGGTGCGGCCGCGGGACGAGAAGCCGCGCACGGCGGGGCAGCCGCGGCTGTCGAACCGTCCGATGATCTTCGCCGACTGACCGGCCGATCCGCGCCGGACGAGGTGCGGTGATCGACGTCGACTCGGGCGTGCACCGCGAGGACTCCGACGGTCACCCTCACCGGATGTCCCCGACCACGCGGTCGACATCGCGCTGCGGTTCACCGCGCCGTTCCGGTCGACGAGCACGAGCGCGTTCCGTCTCGACGAGACCGCCGAGGGCACCCGCGTCACGTGGACGATGACGAGCCCGCAGACGACGACGTCGCGGATCGTCGGGGTCTTCATCGACATGGAGAAGCTCGTCGGCGGCGACTTCGAGAAGGGCCTCGCGCAGCTGGAGGCGGTCGCCGGACACTGAGCGACGCGGTGGTCCTCGTGGGGCGTCGGTACCGCGGTGGTATTGTCAGGACAATCAGGCGCCGCCGCCGCCCCCCGTCTTCCCGAAGGACCGCGATGACCAACGATGGCCAGCTGCCGTCCGACCTGTTCATGGACCTGGACCGGTCAGGTCCGATGCCCCTCTACTTCCAGGTGGCTTCCCGCATCGAGGAGGCGATCCGCTCCGGCGCGATGCCGCCCGGCGCTCGCTTGGAGAACGAGATCGCCCTCGGGGAGCGCCTCGGACTCTCGCGCCCGACGATCCGCCGAGCGATCCAGGACCTCGTCGACAAGGGCCTGCTCGTGCGACGGCGCGGCATCGGCACGCAGGTGGTGCACGGACCGGTGACGCGGAAGGTCGAGCTGACGAGCCTGTACGACGACCTCGCGCAGGGTGCCCAGACGCCGGCGACGAAGCTCCTGCAGCGTGACGACGTGCCCGCGGACGACCTCGTCGCCGAGGCGCTCGGCGTCGCTCCGGGGACGACGGTCGCGCACATCCGTCGGCTCCGGTTCGCTGAGGACGTGCCGATGGCGATCCTCGAGAACTACCTCCCGCCGGAGCTCACGGACATCACCGACGAGGACCTCCAGGCGCACGGGCTGTACCAGCTGTTGCGCAGTCGTGGAGTCACGATGCGCGTCGCGAAGCAGCGCATCGGCGCCCGGGCGGTGACCGACGACGAGGCCTCGCTGCTCGAGATCGAGGACGGCGACCCCGTGCTGACCATGAGCCGCACCGCGTACGACGCTTCGGGCCGGGCGGTGGAGTACGGCGTGCACTGCTACCGCCCCGACCGCTACTCGTTCGAGGTCACCCTCGTCGACAAGTGACCGGCGGGCGTTCCCGGGTCAGGCCGACGGGACGCTGAGCTCACCGGTGAGGTACTGGGCGCGCCCGAACCCGAACGACCAGTCCTGGGGGCCGTTCTCGACGTACCCGATGAAGACGTCCTCGCTCGCGACGCCGACCTCGGCGAGACGGTCATGGACGGCCCGGTAGAGCGACTGCTTCGCCTCGTCACTGCGCCCGCGCTGTGTGAACACCTGGATGACGACGACGCCCTCGGTGCGCTCGAACCCGAGCCCGGCGTCCTCGGCGATGATCTGCTGCGCCGGATGCTCGGTGATCACCTGGAACCGGTCGCGCGTCGGGATGCCGTACTCGTCGACGATGGCGGTGTGGACGGCGTCGGCGACGGCACGGACCTCCTCGGGGGTGCGGCCGGTGGCGAGGTCGATGCGGACGAGTGGCATGGATGCTCCAGATCTGGTGCGGTGGGCGAGGTGTACGGGTGCGCGATGTCGGACGGGAGGCGCGGTGCCAGCTTGCCCCGCCCCTCCCGTCCGCTTCAGGGCGGGTCTACAGCACGGGCGTCGCCGCCCGGTAGGTGAGCGGCCCGTCGACGCGCGCGACGTCGTGCCACGCCCCGTCGGCGAGGGACGCCTCCGCCGCCTCCACGATCGATGCAGCCGCCAGGCCGTCGGCGACCGACGGTGCGAGCTGCTCTCCGCGGAGGACGCCGGCGACGAACTGCGCGGCTTCGATGGTCTTCAGGTCGTCGTAGCCCATCGCCGTGCCCGCACCCGGTTGGAAGCGCGCGAAGTCGCCGTCGCCGGGCGCCACGTGGTGCGTGACGTACCCGGCGACGTCCTGCCCGTCGAGGAACACCTGCAGCTCGTTCATCCGCTGGAAGTCCCAGCGGATCGAGCCCTGCGTGCCGTACACCTCGAGCGTGTACTCGGCGTGTGGCCCGCGCATGACCCGGCTGGAGTCCATCGTCCCGACGGCTCCGTCGTCGAAGCGGAACAGCAGGGCCGCGTAGTCCTCGTTCTCGACGGGCCTCGTGGCCCCCGTGGTCGCGGCGGACCGGTCGACGATCCCGCTGCCCGGCAGGGGGCGTTCGGTGATGAACGTCTCGGCGAGCGCGCTCACGCTCGCGATCCGCCCGACCAGGTACTGCGCGAGGTCGAGTCCGTGCGAGAGCAGGTCGCCGAGGACGCCGGAGCCGGCCCGCTCCCGTTCGAAGCGCCACGTGAGCGGAGCTGCGGGGTCGGAGGAGTAGTCCGCGAGGAGACTCCCCCGGACGTTCGTGACCCGGCCGAGTCGACCGCTCCGGACGAGTTCGCGGGCGCGTTCGATCGCGGGTGCGTGCCGGTAGTTGAAGCCGACCGCCGTCACCACTCCGGAACGCTGCACGGCGTCGTGGATCTGCCGCGAGTCGCTGGCGTACCGGCCCATCGGCTTCTCGATCCAGAACGGCTTGCCCGCCTCGGCCGCTGCGACGGCCATCTCGCGGTGCAGGAAGTTCGGGGAGCAGATCGAGACGACCTCGACCTCGGGGTCCGCGAGGACCTCGTGCCAGTCCGCCACGGCACGCTCGTACCCGAGACGCTCGACGGCCTGTGCGCGGGCCTCGGGCACCGGATCGGCCGCGACGACGAGCCGCGGCGTGACGCCGAGCTCCGGGAAGTGGTCCGGGAGCGCTCGGTAGGCGCGGGAGTGCAGTCGTCCCATCCACCCGACCGACACGAGACCGACGCCGATGGCGCGAGGCACGGTCACCGCCGGAGGCCTCTCGTGATGGCGTCGAGCTGGAAGCGCGACACGGCGTCCGCGTTCTCGTCCTCGGCGAACACGCTGGACACGGCGACGGTGTCGTCGCGGTCGGTGAACCCGATGCGGGCGAGCCCGGCCCAGAACGCGTCGAAGTCGACGTCGGCCTGGCCGACCGGCAGGTGCTGGTGCACCCGGGTGGTGTTGCCGGGCGGGTTCGAGATGTAGCGCAGGCCGTGGGACCGGGTGTGGTCGAACGCGTCAGCGACGTGCACGAGCTGCAGCGAGTCGCCGGCGGCGTCCATGATCTCGTCCATGTTCCCGCCGTAGTGGAACGTGTGGCACGCGACGTAGACGAACCCGACGTGCTTCGAGTTGAGCCCGCGGATCACGCGGAGCGCCTCGAGCCCGTCCTCGACGAAGTCGTCGGGGTGCGGGTCGATGAGGACGCGGAGGTCCGCGGCCTCGATGATCGGCAGGAGCTCCTCCATCGAGCGGTAGAAGGAGTCCTCGGACTCCTCGGCACGCTCGGGACGGCCGGAGAACTCGGTGTTGATCGTGTCGACCCCGAGGCGCTTCGTGATCTCGATGACGCGCTTCCACTTCGTCACCGCCGCTTCGCGCGCCTCGGGGTCCGGCCCGGACCACCGGAGCACCGGCAGGACGCTCGCGATCCCGACACCGGCGTCACGGCACGCGGCGGCGAAGGCGTCGACGAGGTCGTCGTCGGCCTTGGGGTGCCGGTGGAACGGGATGAAGTCCCGGTGCGGGGTGAGCTGGAGGTGTTCGAACCCGAGGTCGGCGACCTTCCGGGGGAACTCGAGCAACGACAGGTCGTGGTGGAACGGGGTGGGATCGAGGGCGATCTTCGGCATGCGTCAGGCCCCGGTGAGCGCGGCGGCACCGGCGGCACCGGTGGCGGCGGCCGTGTCGACCTCGTAGAAGGCGGGCTTGCCGACCGCGTACTCGACCGTCTCGAGCGCGCCCGACTGCTGCGCTCGCACCGCGACCTCGGCGACGACGGACGCGGTGTAGCCGTCCCAGGCGCTCGGGCCGTCGATCCCGCCGGTCCGGGCCGCATCCACCCAGCGCTGGACCTCTTCGTCGTACGCGGCGGCGAAGCGCTCCTTGAAGGACGGGGTGACGCCCTGCGCCGACCGGCCCGCGGACACGATGGTCTGCGCGGTCTCGCGGCCGATGTACGCCACACCGGACTCGAAGACGGCGTCGGTGGTGACCTGGTAGCCGAACTGGGCGTTGACGTTGATCTCGACGATCGCCATCGTCCCCGACTCAGTGGTGAACAGCACGAACTGGGGCTCGGGCAGGTCGGCCGGGGCGAGCGAGTTTTTCCGGGGCTTCTTCACCTCGACCTGGGTGATCGGCTCGCCGGTGAGGAACGGGATGATGTCGATCTCGTGGATGACCGAGTCGTGGATGAGCATCGACTCGCTGAAGTTCGGCGGCGTCGTCGGGTTGCGGTGCGCGTGGTGCAGCGCGAGCAGCGCACCGTTGGCCCCGGACTCGCGGAGGGCCCTGAGCTCCTGGTACCCGCTGTCGAACCGACGCATGAACCCGACCTGGATGACGGGCCGCTCGGCGTGCTGCTGCTCGAGCTCGACGATGCGGAGCGAGTCCGCGGCGCTCGTCGTGAGCGGCTTCTCGCACAGCACGGCGAGCCCGCGCTCGAGTGCCGTCACCAGGATCGGCTCGTGCAGGAAGCCCGGGGTCGCGATGATGACGCCGTCGATCGGGGTGGCGGCGAGCGCCTCGTCGAAGGAGCGAGCGGTGATCGCGCCGGGGGCGAGCGCGGCGGCTGCGGCAGCACGGGCGTCGTCCGGTTCCACGACCGCGACGACGTCGGCGTTCGAGATCTTCGCGGTGATGCGCCGCACGTGGTCGGCGCCCATCATGCCGGCGCCGACGACGGCGACGCGGAGGTTGTCAGTGCTGCTCATGGCGGTCTTCCTCTGTGTGGTGGTCGGGTCGCGGCTACGAAACGCGGGCGGCCGACGTCGACTCGAAGATGTGGTGGAACGTGCGCTCGGCGATCGGGCCCGGCGCGTCGACGGAGCACCCGTACATGTCCTGCTCGACGATGCCGAAGACCTCGGGGTTGATCCGGGCGACGGCCTCGATGACGGGCGCGAGTTCCGGGGTGCCGTGCGGGGGCTCGGTCATGATCCCCTGGGCGACGGCCGTGGCGAACGGCACGTCGTTCTTCAGCACGTCGGGGAGCAGCTCGGTGTCCACCTGCTTCAGGTGCAGGTAGCCGATGCGCTCCGGGTGGGCGGCGATGAGCTGCAGGTTGTCGCCGCCGTAGTAGGCGAAGTGGCCGGTGTCGAGGCAGAGGTTCGTGTACCGCGGGTCGGTGACCTCGAGGAACCGGACGGTCTCGCGGTGGGTGCCGACGTGGCTGTCCGCGTGGGTGTGGAACTGCTGGTGGACGCCGAACTCCTCGAGCAGCGCCTTGCCGAGTCGGTCGTGTCCCGCACCCAGCCGCTCCCACTGTTCGTCGGTGAGCGTGCGGGCCTCCAGGACCTCCGCGGTCGCATCCGAGCGCCAGAGGTCGGGGATCGTGACGAGGTGCTGCGCCCCGAGCGCCGCCGCGAGCCCCGCGACCGCGACGGCCTGGTCCCACGCGCGCTGGAACTGGTCGTCGCCCTTGTGGAACCCCGTGAAGACCGTGCCGGCGGACAGCTTGAGCCCGCGGGACTCGAGCTCGTCGGAGAGCTGGTTCGGGTCGGTCGGCAGGTAGCCGTACGGCCCGAGCTCGATCCACTCGTACCCGGCTGCGGCGGCCTCGTCGAGGAACCGCTGCCACGGCACCTGGCCCGGGTCGTCCGGGAACCAGACGCCCCACGAGTCGGGGGCGGTGCCGATGCGGATGGAGGCGGTCGTGGTGTCCGTGGCGGGCGCGCCCGTCGGGGTGGCGGTGTCGGTCATGACGTCGTCGTCTCTCTCGTGACGGGTGGGATCAGCCGAGCAGTGGGCGCTGGGCGGCGACCTGCTGCTCGTAGTGGGTCCGGGCGGTCTGCGTGCTCTCGAGCGTCGAGGTCTGGGCGACCGGGACGTCCCACCAGCCGTCGCCGTCGGGCGCGTAGACCAGCGGGTCGGAGTTGATGTGCACGAGCGTGGTGTGGTCGTTCGCCTTGGCCTGGCGCACCGCGGCCTGCAGGTCCGCGATCGCGTCCGGACCGGGCTGCACCTCGATGACGTCGACGCCGTACGAGCGCGCGTTCGCCGCGAGGTCGACGGGCAACGGATCGCCGTCGTCGAACGACCGGGTCTCGTCGAGGTAGCGGTACCGGGTGCCGTAGCGCTCCGAGCCGACGGTCTCGGAGAGGTGCCCGATCGACGCGTAACCGTGGTTCTGGATGAGGACGACGATGATCTTGATGCCCTCGGCCACCGCGGTGACGAGCTCCGTGTGCAGCATGAGGTAGGAGCCGTCCCCCACCATGACGATCGCGTCGCGGTCGGGGGCGCCGCGCCGGACACCGATCCCACCGGCGATCTCGTAGCCCATGCACGAGAAGGCGTACTCGACGTGGTAGCCGAGCTCGTCCCGCACGCGCCAGAGCTTGTGCAGGTCGCCGGGCAGCGAGCCCGCCGCCTGGATCACGACGTCACGCGGGTCGGAGGCCGCCTGCACCGCGCCGATGATCTCCGGCTGGCCGGGCAGGGCGCTGCCGGACGGCGCGAACGCGCTGTCGACGGCCGCGTCCCACTCGCGCTTGCGGTCGGCGATCTCGGCCGCGTACCCGGCAGGCACCGAGAACGAGGCGAGCTGCTCGGTGAGCGCGACCAGGGCCTCCCGGGCGTCCGCGACGACGGGCAGCTGCGAGCCGTGCTTGTAGGCGTCGAAGGAGGCGACGTTGACGTTGACGAACGTGACGTCCGGGTTCTGGAAGGCCGTGCGCGACGCGGTCGTGAAGTCGCTGTACCGCGTCCCGATGCCGATCACGAGGTCGGCCTGCGCGGCGATCGCGTTCGCTGCGGCGGTGCCGGTCGCGCCGATCCCGCCGAGGTACTGCGGGTGGTCCCAGACCAGTGACCCGCCGCCCGCCTGCGAGGTGCCAACCGGGATGCCGGTGGACTCGACGAAGGTGCGGAGCTCGTCGGCAGCGTCGGCGTACAGGACGCCCCCGCCGGCCACGATCACCGGACGCTGCGCCGCGCGGATCGCCGCGACGGCACGCGACAGCGGCCCGTGCTCGGGCAGGGGCCGGCGGACGTGCCACTCGCGGGGCTGCAGGAACGCGACGGGGACGTCGAGCGCCTCGGCCTGCACGTCCTCCGGCAGCGCGATCGTCACCGCGCCGGTCTCGGCCGGGTCGGTGAGCACCCGGATGGCGGCGAGCGCGATCGAGAACAGCTGTTCGGGGCGCTCGACACGGTCGAAGAACCGGGACAGGGGACGGAAGGCGTCCGTCACCTGCAGGGACGTGTCGTGCGGCATTTCGATCTGCTGCAGCACCGGGTCGGTCGTGCGCGTGGCGAACGTGTCCGAGGGCAGCAGCAGCACGGGCAGCCGGTTCGTCGTGGCGAGCGCGGCGCCGGTGAGCATGTTCGCGGCGCCGGGCCCGACCGAGGCTGCGGCCGCGTAGGTCGCGCGACGGCGGTGCATCCGCGCGAAGCCGACGGCCTCGTGCACCATCGCCTGCTCGTTGCGCGCCTGGTGGTACGGCAGCAGTCCGGGCTGCTCGACGTGGAGCTGTTTGATCGCCTGACCGATGCCGGCGACGTTGCCGTGCCCGAAGATGCCGAAGATCCCCGGGATGGTGCGCTCGCGGACGTCGCCGTCGACGGTCCACTGGTTCGCCAGGAACTCGACGAGTGCCTGGCCGACGGTCATCCGGCGGGTCTCGTTCATCGGTCGGAGTCCTTCCCGTAGGGCAGGCGCGGGTCGATCGTCTCCGACTCCCACACCTGGCGGACCCAGCCGTGTGCCGGGTCGTCGGTGATGTTCCAGACGCGCTCCGGGTCGGGCCCGGCCATCACGTTGAGGTAGTACATGTCGTAGCCGGGCGCGGCCACGGCGGGGCCGTGCCAGCCGTACGGCACGAGGGCGATGTCGCCCGTCCGGACCTGCCGGAACTCGTCGATCGGGCGGTCGTCGGAGGCGTACGTGCGGTGCAGCGCGAACGGTTCGGCGGATGCCGGGGCGTCCACGCCGCGGGCGACGTCGGCCTCGTAGTAGTAGATCTCCTCGAGGTCCGACTCCGCTCCGTCGCGGTGGGTGTCGTGCTTGTGCGGCGGGTACGACGACCAGTTGCCGGCCGGCGTGATGACCTCGCACACGATCGCCTTCGCCGCGTCGAGTGCCGCCGGGGTGCCGAAGTTGTGCACCTGCCGGCTGGACTGCCCGGCACCGCGGAGTTCGACGGGCACGTCCTGCCGGGCGAGGTACGTCGTCGGCCGGACCTGGTCGGTCGGGACCTCGGCGACGGCGAAGCGGCCGCTGCCGGTGACCGTCGCCGCCGACCCGGACCCGAGGTACAGGACGTCGGTCGGACCGTCGAAGACGCTCGCGCGACCCTCGAGCCGCTGGGTGCCGGTGCCGGCGGGTCCGTCGTACTCGACCGAGAACGACCCCGCGAGCGGCACGACGATGCGCTCCACCGCGGCACTCGCCAGGTGCAACTCGCCCCCGTCGGACAGGGTGCCGGTCCGCAGGCCGGTGTGCGTCCACCCCGGCACGCGGTCGTCCACGACGTCGGTCCAACCGTCCTCCGGTCGGCTCCCCGCCGGCATGAACCAGGTGTCGTCGTTCATGCGCTCGTCAGCCGTTCGAGGGGAAGCCGAGGTTGATGCCGCCGTGCGACGGATCGAGCCAGCGCGAGGTGATCGCCTTCTGCCGCGTGAAGAAACTCACGCCGTCGGCGCCGTACGCCTTGTGGTCGCCGAACAGCGAGTTCTTCCACCCGCCGAACGAGTAGTACGCCACGGGCACCGGGATCGGGACGTTGATGCCGATCATGCCGACCTGCACGTCGCGCTGGAAGCGGCGGGCGGCTCCGCCGTCGTTCGTGAAGATCGCGGTGCCGTTGCCGAACGCCCCGCTGTTGATGAGCTCGAGGCCCGCTTCGTAGGACTGCACGCGGACGACCGACAGCACCGGGCCGAAGATCTCCTCGGTGTAGACCCGGCTGGTGGTCGGCACCTTGTCGATCAGCGTCGGACCGAGCCAGAAGCCGTTCTCGTCGCCGTCCGGCTGGACCGTGCGGCCGTCCACGACGACCTCCGCGCCGTCCTGCTCGGCGACCTCGATGTACGAGGCGACCTTGTCGCGGTGCTCGCGCGTGACGAGCGGTCCCATGTCGCAGCCGCGGCGTCCGTCACCGATGCGCAGCGTCGCCGCGCGTTCGGTGATCTTCGCGATGAGCTCGTCGGCGACCGGCTCGACCGCGACGACGACCGAGATCGCCATGCAGCGCTCACCGGCGGAGCCGAAGCCCGCGTTGATCGCGTTGTCCGCGACGAGGTCGAGGTCGGCGTCCGGCAGCACGAGCATGTGGTTCTTCGCGCCGCCGAGGGCCTGCACGCGCTTGCCGTGCTTCGTGCCGGTCTCGTAGACGTAATGCGCGATCGGGGTCGACCCGACGAACGAGATCGACTCGACGTCCGGGCTGGTCAGCAGGCCGTCCACCGACAGCTTGTCGCCGTTGAGCACCGTGAAGACGCCGTCGGGCAGTCCGGCCTCCTGGAACTTCCGCGCCAGCCAGATCGCCGCGGACGGGTCTTTCTCGCTCGGCTTCAGCACGACGGTGTTGCCCGCGGCGATCGCGATCGGCAGGAACCACAGCGGCACCATCGCCGGGAAGTTGAACGGCGAGATGATGCCGACCACACCGAGTGGCTGCCGGATCGAGTACACGTCGATGCCGGTCGACACCTGGTCGGAGAACTCGCCCTTCATGAGCGACGGGATGCTCGTGGCGAGCTCCACGACCTCCTGCCCGCGGGCGATCTCGCCGAGCGCGTCGTCGATGACCTTGCCGTGCTCACTGGTGATGATCTCGGCGAGCTCGGCCTTGTCGCGGTTCAGGACCTCGCGGAAGGCGAAGAGGATCTGCTGGCGCTTGGCGAGCGACAGGTCGGCCCACGCGGGGAACGCGGCCTTGGCGCTCGCGATCGCGCGCTGGATCTCCGACTCGTCGGCGAGGGCGACCTGCTTCGTCACGACGCCGAGCGCCGGGTCGTACACGGGGGCGGTCCGGCCGGAGGTCGAGGGGACGTGCTCGCCGTCGATCCAGTGCCCGACCGTGGGCTGTGCCTGCCCGGAGCCAGACTGCTCGGTGCCGGACGGCTCGGTGTTCGTCGAGTCGGTGGTGGTCATGCGTTGCTTCCTTCCGGAACGGACGTGTCCAGGGTGACGGACGTGCGCGGCGATGCGAGCGGATCGCGAGCCGATGTGGAGGACGCGCCCCGTGCCTCCCGGCTGTGGACGAGGGAGGACGCGACGTCCACCGCGGAGGCGACGTCCCCGTCCTGCGGGTAGAGGAGGGTGCGGCCGACGACGAGTCCGCGGACGCCCGGCAGGGCGAGTGCGTCTGCCCAGGTGGCGTACGTCTCGTCCGGGCTGCCGGAGGGGTCACCGCCGAGCAGCAGCGTCGGCAGCGTGGTCGCGGCCATCACGCGCTCCATCTCGGCGACGACCGGGATCTTCAACCAGCTGTAGGCGCTCGATGCGCCGAGACCCGCGGCGATCGCCATCGAGGTGATCACGGCGTCGGTGCTGAGGTCGTTGACCACCGCGCCGTCCCGCCACGAGGACATGAACGGCTCGAGCATGATCGGCAGACGGAGGGCCGCTGCCTCGGTGACGGCCTTCGCGGTCGCCTCGAGCGTTGCGGCGGTGCCCGGGTCCTGCAGCGCGACCCGGACGAGGAGCTTCGCGACGTCGAGACCGGCGTCCGCGATCGCCTGCGCGGAGTAGGCCGTGTACCGGTCGTCGAACTCGAAGGACGCGCCCCGCAGGCCGCCGCGGTTCATCGAGCCGACCACGACCTTGCCGTCGAGGGCGCCGAGGAGCGCGAGGTCCTCGAGGACGTCCGGAGTCCCCAGGACCCCGTCGACGCCCGGCCGTCCGAGCGCCACGACGAGTCGTTCGAGCAGGTCGTAGCGATCGGCCATCGCCGATCGGTCGGCACCGACCGCGAGCGCGCCGCGTGCGGGGTGGTCGGCGGCGACGATGAAGACCTTCCCGTCGTCGGCGAGGAGCGGGCGACGGGTGCGGGCACGGAGCACCTCGGCGACCCGTTCCGGGGACCCGGCGCGGACGTCGCGCAGCCGGGCGAAGTCGGCGGAGCTGATCTCAGGCATCGACGTCCTCCTCCGTGGTGGCCTGCACCGGGTTGTCCTGCAGGAACCGCTCGATCTCCTCGCTCGTCGGCATGGCGGTGGAGCACTCGAACCGCGTGGCGACGATGGCGCCGGCGGCGTTGGCGAACGCCAGCGTGCGGTCGAGGCTCCAGCCCTGCAGCAGACCGTGCACGAGCGCCCCGCCGAAGCCGTCACCCGACCCGAGGCCGTTGACGACCTGGATGGTGTGCGGCCGGAACTCGACGACCTCGTCGCGGGTCTTCGCGAGCACGCCCTTCGGTCCCTGCTTGACGATCGCGACCTCGACGCCGCGTTCGAGCAGGGCGTCGGCGGCACGCACCGGGTCGGTCTCCCCCACGGCGACCTCGCACTCCTCGCGGTTGCCCACGGCGACGGTCGCGTGCTCGAGGGCGACGGCGACCTCGCGCGTCGCGGCGGCCGCGTTCGGCCAGAACACCGCGCGGTAGTCGAGGTCGAGCACGGTGTGCACCTTCGTGGTGCTCGTCGACGCGCTGCGGGCTGCGGACGCAGCATGGTGGGCGCTCCGGCTCGGCTCTTCGCTCAGGCCGGTCACCGTGGTCCAGAACACCCGCGCCCGCTCGATCGCGTGCAGCGGCAGGGACTTCGTCGTGATCATCAGGTCCGGCGCCTTCGGTGCCCGGTAGAAGTACAACGGGAAGTCGTCCGGCGGGAAGACCTCGCAGAACGCGACGGGAGTGTTCAGCCCCTCGACCGTCTCGACGAAGTCGTTCGCCACGCCGAACTCGGGCAGGGTCCGCGCGATGTAGCGGCCGAACGGGTCGTTGCCCGTCCGGGTGATCACCGCGGCGTCGGCTCCGTGCCGGGCGGCGGCGATGGCGACGTTCGTGGCGCTGCCGCCGACCGACTTCGAGAAGGTGGTGACGTCCTCGAGGGGACCGGTCTGCTGCGGGTAGATGTCGACCGAGACACGGCCCATCGTGATGACGTCATGGACGTGCGGAGCTTCGTTGGTCATGCGACGCGGTGGACCTTCCGTGCGGCTTCATCGGCGGACGGTCACGACTGTACACCGCGTTTGGCCGAATGTCATGACATGAACGCGTTTCACCGCTCCCCCGCAGCCGGCCGGGAGGCGCGGTGTCGGTGGGCACTGCCACGGTTGCGTCATGCAGATCCTCGCGCTGGTCATCGGACTCGTCCTCGGCGTCGCCGTCGGCGCCGTCGTCGCCTGGTCACTCGCCCGCTCCCGCGCCGGCGTGGACGCCGCCGCGGCGCGCGCGACCGCCGAGGCACTGCGCGCACAGCTCGACTCGGTGCGGTCCGACGCCGAGGAGCGCCTCGACGCGCAGGACGCGCAGTACCGACGACAGGTCGACTCCCTCGAGCGACGCAGCGCCGAACTCGAGCACCTCGTGCAGCGCATGCACGGAGCCGACACCGCGCGGAACCAGGACGAGTCGAAGGTCCTCGCCGCACTGAGCCCCGTCGCGCAGACGCTCGACACGATGCGCGCGAAGATCGCCGAGCTCGAGCAGTCCCGCAGCGAGCAGTACGGCGCCCTGTCCGCCCAGCTCCGGTCGGCCGCCGAGTCCGAGGAGCGCCTCCGTGCAACGGCCGACACCCTCGCGAGTGCCCTGTCGTCGAACAGCACGCGCGGCGTCTGGGGCGAGACGCAGCTCCGGAACGTCGTCGAGGCCGCCGGGCTGCTCGAACGCGTCGACTTCGACGTGCAGTCCTCCGTCACCACCGCGGCCGGCGCGGCACGCCCGGACATGGTCGTGCACCTGCCCGGCGGCAAGACCATCGCGGTCGACGCCAAGGTGCCGTTCAGCGCCTACCTGCAGGCGACCGAGATCCCGGCGAGCGCGACCGGAGCCGAGGGCGCGCGCCGCGACCAGCTCGTGGCGCAGCACGTCAAGGCGCTCCGCGCACACGTCGACGCACTCGCCGCGCGCGAGTACTGGTCCGGGTACGACGCCTCCCCCGAGCTGACCATCGCCTTCATCCCCTCCGAGTCGCTCATCTCCAGCGCCCTCGCCGCGGACCCCGGGCTGCTCGACCACGCCTTCCGCAAGCGCATCGCCCTCGCCTCCCCCGTCACGCTCTGGTCGGTGCTGAAGACCGTGGCGTTCTCGTGGCAGCAGGACGTCGTCACCGCCGAGGCGCGTGAGCTCTTCCGCGTGTCGCGTGAGCTGTACGGGCGGATCGCGACCCTCGGCGGGCACGTCGACAAGCTCGGTCGGGCGATCCGCGGTTCCGTCGTCGACTACAACCGGTTCGTGGGGTCGCTCGAGCGCCAGGTGCTGCCGAGTGCCCGACGGCTGGCACTGCTCGACGAGTCGAAGGTGCTCGACGACCCGGCCGCGGTCGACGACGAGCCGCGGCTGCTCACCGCGCCCGAGCTCGTCGGCGCCCTCGACGACGACTGAGGCGCCGGCGGGTCAGCGGATCAGAACCACTTCTCGGCGCGGTGGTCCGCCTGGATCCGACGGATCGTGTTCGAGCGGGACCGCAGCACGAGCGAGTCCGTGTGGATGACGCCACGCGAGCGGCGGACACCGTCGACGAGCACACCGTCGGTGACACCGGTCGCGACGAAGAACGTGTTGTCGCCGGTGACGAGGTCGTCCTGGTCGAGGACCTTGTCGAGGTCGTGCCCGGCGGCGATCGCGCGCTCGCGCTCCTCGTCGTCCTTCGGCTGCAGCTTGCCGAGGATCACACCGCCGAGCGCCTTGATGGCGCACGCGGTGATGATGCCTTCGGGGGTGCCGCCGACACCGACGCACATGTCGATCTTCGAGCCGGGCAGCGCCGCCGAGATGCCGCCCGCGACGTCGCCGTCGAGCAGCAGGCGGGTGCCTGCACCGGTCGCGCGGATGGCGCGGATGAGTTCGTCGTGGCGGGGTCGGTCGAGGACTGCGATCTGCATGTCCTCGATGTCCTTGTGCTTCGCCTTCGCGAGCGCGCGGATGTTCTCGCCGATCGGCTTCTCGAGGTCGAGGACCCCGCGCCCCTCGGGCCCCGCGGCGATCTTGTCCATGTAGAACACGGCCGACGGGTCGTACATCGAGCCGCGGTCGGAGACGGCCATCACGGAGATGGCGTTCTGCCGGCCGGCAGCGGTGAGCGAGGTGCCGTCGATCGGGTCCACCGCGATGTCACAGGCCGGGCCGTGGCCGTTGCCGACGTGCTCGCCGTTGTAGAGCATCGGGGCGTTGTCCTTCTCGCCCTCGCCGATGACGACCACACCGTCGAAGTTCACCGTGCCGAGGAACTTCCGCATCGCATCGACGGCGGCGCCGTCGGCGAGGTTCTTCTCGCCCCGGCCGACCCACGGCTGCGCACGGATCGCGGCGGCCTCGGTCGCACGCACGAGCTCGAGCGCGAGGTTGCGGTCGGGCTGGAGGAACAGGGCACCGGTCTCAGTCGTGGGAGTCACGACCCGAGCCTACCGAGCGAGCACCCAGCCGCCTCACCGGATGCACGGACGTGCAGCTGTCACCCGTCCAGTCCGCCTGACTAGGCTCGGCGTCGGAACCACCACGTCGAAGGAGATCGCAGTGCCCATCGCAACGCCGGAACAGTACGCCGAGATGCTCGAACGAGCGAAGGCCGGCAAGTTCGCCTACCCCGCGGTGAACGTGTCCTCCTCCCAGACGATCAACGCCGTCCTCCAGGGCCTGCAGGAAGCCGGCTCGGACGGCATCCTCCAGGTGACCACCGGCGGCGCCGACTACTTCGCCGGCCACACCGTGAAGAACCGTGCCGCCGGTGCCCTCGCGATGGCGCGCTTCGCCCACGAGGTCGCGAAGAACTACGACATCACGGTCGCGCTGCACACCGACCACTGCCCGAAGGACGCCCTCGACGGCTTCGTCCTCCCCCTCATCGCCGCGAGCGAGGAGGAGGTCCGCCAGGGCCGTAACCCGATCTTCCAGTCGCACATGTGGGACGGCTCGGCCGTGCCGCTCGACGAGAACATCGAGATCGCCCGCACGATGATCGAGAAGACGCGCAACATCAACGCGATCCTCGAGGTCGAGATCGGCGTCGTCGGCGGCGAGGAGGACGGCGTCCAGCACGAGGGCACGAACGACGCGCTGTACACGACCCCGAACGACGTCGAGAAGGTCGTCGACGCGCTCGGCCTCGGGGACCAGGGCCGCTGGATCGCCGCGCTGACGTTCGGCAACGTGCACGGCGTCTACAAGCCGGGCAACGTCAAGCTGCGTCCGGAGCTCCTCGGCGAGATCCAGGCCTCGGTCGCGCAGAAGCACGGCACCGGCGAGAACCCGCTCGACCTCGTCTTCCACGGCGGCTCGGGCTCGACCGACGACGAGATCCACGAGGCGGTCCGCAACGGCGTCATCAAGATGAACATCGACACGGACACGCAGTACGCGTTCACGCGCTCGATCGCCGACTCGATGTTCCGGAACTACGACGGCGTGCTGAAGATCGACGGCGAGGTCGGCAACAAGAAGCAGTACGACCCGCGCGCCTGGGGCAAGGTCGCCGAGACCGCCATGGCGGCGCGCGTCGGCGAGGCCGCGAAGGTCCTCGGCTCGGCCGGCAACACCAAGGGCTGACCAGCAGGAACAGCCTGGAGGAACGGGGCGCGTCCGACGGACGCGCCCCGTTCTGCGTCCGGTCACCGCCACGGCCCGTGACACGATGGACGCGTGACCACCGACGCAATCGCCTCCGCCTTCGCCCAGTACGTCACCGAGTCCCCCACCGCGTTCCACGCGGCCGCGGTGGCGCGGGACCAGCTCGTCGCGGCGGGGTTCACCGAGCTGTCGGAGCTCGACGCCTGGCCCACCGAGGCCGGCGCGTACGTCGTCGTGCGCGACGGGGCGGTCATCGCCTGGCGTCTGCCCGAGGGGGCGACTGCGACCACGCCGTTCCGGATCCTCGGCGCACACACCGACTCCCCCGGGTTCCGCATCAAGCCGAACCCTGCCGTGCGGGTCGGCGGCTGGGAGCAGCTCAACGTCGAGGTCTACGGCGGAGCGCTCCTGTCGACGTGGTTCGACCGCGACCTCCGGATCGCCGGCCGCGTGGTCGACGCCGACGGAACGGTCCGACTCATCGCCACCGACGCGGTCGCCCGGATCCCGAACCTCGCGATCCACCTCGACCGCGGGGTGAACGACGGCAAGGAGATCGACCGGCAGCGCCACACCCTGCCCGTGGTCGGCATCGACGCGGGCTTCGGCGGCACCGACGTCCTCGGCTGGCTGCGCGGCCGGGTCGGCGAGGCGGTGTCGTGGGACCTCTTCCTCGCCGACACGCAGGCGCCGGCACGCATCGGCATCGACGGCGCTTTCCTTGCATCCGGCCGCATGGACAACCTGACGAGCGTGCACGCCGGACTCCGCGGGATCATCGACGCCCCGGCCGACGGCGACCACGTGCCGGTGTTCGCCGCGTTCGACCACGAGGAGATCGGTTCCTCGACGCCGTCGGGCGCGGGCGGTCCGTTCCTCGAGGACGTCCTCGGCCGCGTGCAGGAGGGCCTCGGTGCCACCCGCTCCGAGGCCGCGCGGGCGTTCCGTGCCTCCTGGCTGCTGTCCAGCGACGCGGGGCACCTCGTGCACCCGAACCAGCCGGAGAAGCACGACCCGACCAACCGCCCGCGTCCGGGTGGTGGACCCCTCCTGAAGATCAGCGCGAACCAGCGCTACATGACCGAGGCGAAGGGCGAGGCCGTCTGGGCGGCCGCGTGCAACGCCGCCGGGGTCGCGTGGCAGCCGTTCGTCAACGTCAACACGATCCCCGGCGGCTCGACCATCGGCCCGATCGCGGCGACCCGGCTCGGCATCCCGACGATCGACATCGGCGTCGGCCTGCTGTCGATGCACTCGGTCCGTGAGCTCGTGCACGTGGACGACCTGGCGGCGCTGCACGGCGCGGTCGCCGCCTTCCTGGCGGGCTGACTCGCGCCGGGCACCCGGCGGTCAGAGCGTCACGACCACCTTGCGCGCGGAGACCCCCGCGCGCTGCCGGTCGATCGCGCCCTGCACCGCGCCGAGCCCGTGCCCGACGACGAGCGGCTCCGGCATCGGTCGGATCGTGCCGTCAGCGAGACCCTCGGGCAGGACGCGTCCCCAGAGTTCCGGGCCCATGTCGTCGTCGCGGAGGCTGCTCCCCCACACGAACGCGGCCCGGATGCCGGCACGCCGCGCCCGGAGCGTGAGCCCCACCGTGGTGAGCCCGAGGCGGGTGAACACCGGCAGCATGGCCGGGAAGAGCCGACGGCGGCCGGCGATCCCGTCGAGCGAGACGGGCGTGCTCGCCATCGCCAGCACCGTGCCCCCGGTGCGCCGCAGCACCTCGATGCACGCCGCCGTTGAGGTCGTGCCGAGGGCGACGGCACCGACGACCGGTCGTCCGGCGACGGCGGCGACGAGCTCGTCCACCGCCGTGGGCGACCCGTGGTCCACGACCACCTCGGCGCCGAGCGACCGGACGGTGTCGGCGTTCCGGGGCGAGGCGGTGCTCACCACCGTGTAGCCGGCGGCGCGAGCGAGCTGCACGGCGTTCATGCCGACGCTCGTCGAGCCGCCCCACACCACGACGACGCCGGACCGCTCCGCCGGGGCATCCGCGGCACCGGGCAGCGGGAGTCCGAGGTGCTTCGGCTGGAACAGCGCACACGCGGCGGTCGAGGCCCCGAGCGGCAGCACGGCGGCTTGCTCGTCGGTGACGGTGTCGGGGATCGGTGCGGTGAGGCGTTCGAGCAGCGCGGTGTGCTCCTGGAACGCGCCCTCGTGCATCGCGTCACGCCCGCGGTCGGTACCGGTCGCGAGGCCGACGACGCGGTCGCCGACGCGGAACCGCGTGACGTCGGTCCCCACGCCGACGACCTCGCCGGCGACGTCGGAGCCGAGCACCGCGGGCGTGCGGAGCCATCGGTAGGTCACCGGCCCGGTCCCCTGGATCACCCAGTCCACCGGGTTGACGGCGACGGCCCGGACGCGCACGACCACCTCGTCGGCAGCGGGCTCGGGGACCGGTACCCGGTCGACGACGAGCGACCCCCGGGGTTCGCGGAGGACGGCTGCGGAGTTGTCGGGCACGGCGGGCCTTTCGTCGACTGATGACACCTGGTGTCGTCATCGTACTCCGACGCGACACCCTGTGTCATCACTAGGCTGTCGGCATGGCGAGATGGGCCCCGGACACCCGACAGCGACTGCGCTCGGCCGCATTGGAACTCTTCGCCGAGCGCGGCTTCCACGCGACGACGGTGCCGGACATCGTCGAGCGCGCCGGGGTCACCCGACGGACCTTCTTCCGGCACTTCAGCGACAAGCGCGAGGTGTTCTTCGGTGACGACGAGATCCCCGCCCTCGCTGCCCGGATGCTCGCGGAGGCGCCGGCCGGCATCCCGCCGATGACCCTCGTGGCCGAGGGGCTGCGGACCCTCGCCGCCGAACGGTTCGAACCGCAGCGCACCGAGATGCGCGCGGCCCGACGGGTGATCGAGGCCGAGCCGGCCCTGCGTGAACGGGACCTGCGGAAGCAGGCCGATCTGCACGCCGCGGTCGAGGCCGGTTTCGTCGCCCGGGGCGAGGACCCACTGGTCGCGGAGACGATCGCGGGCATCACCGTGACGTGGATCCAGACGGCGCTCCGGTCGTGGTTCGCCGACCCGGCGGACACGCCCCTGACCGAGCACCTCGACGCGGCCCTCGACCGGATGCGGGTGGCGCTCGCGCCCGGAGGACCTACCCCGAGAACGCGGCGGTGAAGAGCACGAGCGCGCTGAGCACCGACGTGAGGACACCGCCGACGAGCGGCACCCAGAACGTCCAGCGTCGTGCCCGGAGCCGGACGACGGACCACCACACGACGACCACGAAGAGGACCAGGTCGACGAGCGCCACCACGACCACCGCTGTCGACAGCGCCGCGGGGTCACCGAGCGTGAAGCCCTGACCTTCGAGCAACCGGCGGACCGACGAGGCCGTGGTCCCGACCTGCAGCGTCTGGATCGTCGAGGTGAGGCCGGTGACGAGGAGCGCCACCGTGACGATGAAGTCGAGCGGCGAGGCACCGTAGCGACTGGCGACCGGCTTCGGGCCCGCCTCGGGGTCGGCTCCTGCGCGCTCGGGGGACGTCCGGCTCGCGACCGGGCGGCCGACGACCGGGCGGTCGGACTCGTGTGCGCGCTCCGCCCGCTCCCGACGCTCCTGCTCCACGAGCACGGGGTTCACCCAGCCCTCCGGGGCGTACTCGCCGTACTGCGGAGCAGGTCGGCCGTGGACGCGACCGTCCACGTGCGCGGCGGCCGACGTGTCGGCGGTGTGCCGCGCCTCCAGACCGGCCGTGTCCTGCGTCCCGCGAGCCGGGTCGTGAGCCGGCACCGACGACCAGTCGTCCGACCGCACCCTCGTGCCGTCACTCACCGGCGACGCCCGCCGAGGGCGCGCGTCGGGTTGCCCGACGCGTCCGTGCGGAGTTCCTTCGGCAGCGAGAACATGAGGTCCTCGTGCGCCGTGACGACCTCTTCCACCGTGCCGTACCCGGCGTCCGCGAGCTGTTCGAGGACCTCGGCGACGAGCTCCTCGGGCACGGATGCGCCGCTCGTGACACCGACGGTCCGGACGCCCTCGAGCCACTCCTGCCGGATCTCCTCGGCGTAGTCGACCCGGTGCGCCGCGGCGGCACCGTGCTCGAGGGCGACCTCGACGAGTCGGACGCTGTTCGAGGAGTTCGCCGAGCCGACCACGATCACGAGGTCAGCTGAGGGGGCGACCTTCTTGACCGCGACCTGGCGGTTCTGGGTCGCGTAGCAGATGTCGTCCGACGGCGGGTTCTCGATCGACGGGAACTTCTCGCGGAGCAGTCGGACCGTCTCCATCGTCTCGTCGACGCTCAGCGTCGTCTGCGACAGCCAGACGAGGTTGTCCGGGTCGGGGACCTCGAGCGCGGCGACGTCCGCGGGGCCGTTGACCAGGATCGTGCGTTCGGGGGCGTGCCCCATCGTGCCCTCGACCTCCTCGTGGCCGGCGTGCCCGATGAGGATGATCGTGCGCTCCGCCTTCGCGAAGCGGGTGGCCTCGCGGTGGACCTTCGTGACGAGCGGGCAGGTCGCGTCGATGGCGTGCAGGTCGCGCTCCGCGGCACCGGCGACGACCGCAGGCGAGACACCGTGGGCGCTGAACACGACGTGGGCGCCGCGCGGCACCTCGGTCACGTCGTCGACGAAGACCGCGCCGCGCTGCTCGAGCGTGGACACGACGTGCACGTTGTGGACGATCTGCTTGCGGACGTAGACGGGCTCGCCGTACTGCTCGAGCGCCTTCTCGACGGCGACGACCGCGCGGTCGACCCCGGCGCAGTAGCCACGGGGGGCGGCGAGGAGGACCTTCTTGGTGCCGGCGACCGGCTCGTCCCGCAGTCGACCGCGCGCTGCATGCACCCGCGGCGGGGCGAGCGGGACCGTGCGGCCGTTGGTGATCGTCACGCCCCTGATGATAGGTGGCGGTCGCGCGCGTGGCCTGGGTGTCGCCGGGATGCGGCAGCATGGGGGCATGGCGATCGAACAGGGCCCGCCGACGGCCGACAACCCGTGGCCCGTCGCGCTGCTCGGCGCCAAGCTGCGTGACTGGATCGACCGCCTCGGCACCGCCTGGGTCGAGGGCGAGATCACGCAGTGGAACGTCGCCGGCGGCAACGTCTACGGCAAGCTCAAGGACGTCGAGGTCGATGCGACCGTGTCGTTCTCGATCTGGTCGAGCGTGCGCTCCCGGGTGCCGGCCGACCTGAAGCAGGGCGCCCGGGTCGTCGCCGCCGTCAAGCCGAACTACTGGGTCAAGGGCGGCTCGCTGACCATGCAGGTCGTCGAGATGAAGCACGTCGGGCTCGGTGACCTGCTCGAACGGCTCGAACGTCTCCGCCGGACCCTGGCCGAGGAAGGGCTCTTCGACCCGGCCCGCAAGCGGCGTCTGCCGTTCCTCCCGCACCGCCTCGGCCTGATCACCGGCAAGGACTCCGACGCCGAGAAGGACGTCAAGCGGAACGCGCAGCTGCGGTGGCCGCAGGTCGAGTTCCGGACCGTGCACACCGCGGTGCAGGGCGACCGCACGGTGGCCGAGGTCACGGCGGCGATCCTCGAGCTCGACGCCGACCCGACCGTCGACGTCATCATCGTCGCGCGCGGCGGCGGCGACTTCCAGAACCTGCTCGGCTTCAGCGACGAAGGGCTCGTCCGGGCGGCGGCCGCGGCGTCGACCCCGATCGTCTCGGCCATCGGGCACGAGGCCGACCGGCCCATCCTCGACGAGGTCGCCGACCTCCGCGCCTCCACCCCGACCGACGCGGCGAAGCGGGTCGTGCCCGACGTGGCCGAGGAGCTCGCCAACGTCCGGCAGGCTCGGGCCCGGCTCGGTCTCCGGCTGTCGCACACGCTCTCGGTCGAGGCCGACCGGCTGGCCGCCCTCCGCTCGCGTCCGGCGCTCGCCTCGACGGCCTGGCTCGTCGACACCCGGGCAGAGGAGGTGGCGCGAGACCTCTCCCGCGCCCGCGAACTGCTCGACCGCCGGCTCGAACGGTCGCACGCCGAGGTCGGCCACCTGACCGCACGGCTCCGGGCGCTGTCGCCGCGGGACACCCTGCGCCGCGGGTACGCGATCGTGCAGGCTGCCGACGGCGGTGTCGTGCGCGGCTCGGACGACCTGACCGGCCCCACGGCGGTGCACGTGACGCTCGGCACCGGCACCGCGACCGGCACGCTCGAGCCGGACGGCCCGGGGCCGGACGGTTCCGGCGCCTGACGCGGGCGCGGGCCCGATGCGGTGGCGCGCGCGGCGCGGACGCGGTGGTGCCCGCGGACGCTGCGCGGCGCAGCGCAGCGCGGCGCAGCCGAGCTCGCTCTCCACAGCTGCTCCGTGCGGTGCGCCGCGTCACAGGGTGCTCGGTAGGATCGGGGTGTGTCATCCCAGCAGGAACCCGTGTCGTCCGACGTGCAGACGCTGAGCTACGAGGCGGCGCGCGACGAGCTCGTCCGCGTCGTCGGCGAGCTCGAGCAGGGGTCGGCGACGCTCGAGCGCTCGCTCGCCCTCTGGGAGCGCGGCGAGGCCCTCGCGGCCCGGTGCGAGGAGTGGCTCGTCGGGGCCCGCGCCCGGCTCGACGCCGCGCGTGCCGCGTCCGACTCCGCTGACCAGGACGGAGCGGGACGGTGACCGACGCCGACGGCCGCCCGATCGTCGCCGAGCTCGGTCGCCCCGAGACGGCAGAGGAGACCTGGGCGCGCAAGGACGCCGCCCGCACGGCCCGCCGGCAGCACCAGACGGCGTTCAACCTCGTCATCGCGCTCCTCGCGTCGCTCGGCATCGTGCTGCTCCTCGTGGCCGTCGTCGTCCGGCCCGACCAGTCGGTCGACCGCACCGTCGACTACCAGCAGATCGCCGAGAAGGCCGACGTCCCCGGCGTCACGCTCGCCGCCCCCGACCTGCCGGCGGGCTTCAGCGCCAACCGTGCGGACTTCCAGGACAAGACCGCTGACGGCGTCCGGGTCTGGACGGTCGGCCTCGTCACGCCGGACCGCCAGTACATCGGTCTGCAGCAGGGCATCCGGGCGAACGACTCGTGGGTGTCCGCCCAACTCGACCAGAAGCCCGCGACCGGTGACCGCACCATCGACGGCACGAAGTGGACCGTGTACGACCGTCGCGACGAGGGCAAGGACGCCGGCAACCACGCGTACTCCCTCGTGACGACCTTCGGCGAGAACACCGTCGTGCTCTCCGGCACCGCCGACGACTCGTCCTTCCGGACCGTGGCGACCGCCGTCGCGAAGCAGTTCACCGCCTAGAACCCCTTCCCCCACCCCGACCCGTCACCCGCCCGAGGAGCCCCATGCCCGACCGCGCCGCCTCCACCCCGTCCGACGCCCTGCGCCTGCTCGTCGAGGGCAACGCACGCTTCGCCGCCGACAAGCGCCGCACGGGCCGGATCGATCCGGACCGCCGCGGTGAGCTCACGGGGTCGCAGTCGCCGTTCGCGACCGTGCTGGGCTGCTCCGACTCCCGCGTGCCGTTCGAGCACGTCTTCGACGCCGGCATCGGCGACCTCTTCGCGATCCGCAACGCCGGCCAGATCGTCGACGACGTCGTGCTCGGGTCGATCGAGTTCGCGGTCGTCGCGCTCGGCACCCCGCTCGTGGTCGTCCTGCGGCACACCCGGTGCGGCGCCGTCGCGGCCGCCCGGTCCGGCGAACCCGTCCCGGCGCCGCACCTCCAGGCGCTCGTCGACGCCATCGCCCCGAGCGTCGAGCGGGTCCGCACCGTCGACGCCGAGGTCCCGCAGGAGGCCGTCGGCGCCGCCCACCTCGAGGCGACGCTCCGCCAGGTCATCGAACGGTCCGGCGCCGTGTCCGACGCGATCGCCGAGGGTAGATTGGCCGTCGTCGGGGCGACCTACGACCTCACCACCGGCGAGGTCTCCATCGACACCGTCGTCGGCGAGGCCTGACCGGCCCCGACGACGAGCGCCCCGGACACCAGCCGGGGCGACCAGCCCGCCGTCGGAGTCGACCGCTCCGGCACGACGGGACACCACGGCCGACGCGACCGCGTGGCCGCCACCCAGGAAGGACCACGACGACGTGACCGACACCACCGCCTCCCCCACCACCGACGACCCCGACTTCCGGATCGAACACGACACGATGGGCGAGGTCCGGGTGCCGCGCAACGCGCTCTACCGCGCGCAGACCCAGCGTGCGGTGGAGAACTTCCCGATCTCGGGGAGCGGCCTGGAGCCGGCGCAGATCGTGGCCCTCGCGCGGATCAAGCGTGCGGCGGCGCTCGTCAACGGCGAGCTCGGCATCGTCGACCCGGCCCTGTCGGACGCGATCGCCCGTGCGGCGGACGAGATCATCGGGGGCGCACACCACGACCAGTTCCCGGTCGACGTCTACCAGACCGGCAGCGGCACCTCGTCGAACATGAACATGAACGAGGTCCTCGCGACGCTCGCGACCCGCATCGCCGGCACCGACGTGCACCCGAACGACCACGTCAACGCCTCGCAGTCCTCGAACGACGTCTTCCCGACCTCGGTGCACGTCGCGGTCACCGAGGCCCTCGTCCGCTCGCTGGTGCCCGCGCTCGAGCACCTCGCCGAGTCGCTCGAGGCGAAGGCGACGCTCTGGGCCGACGCCGTGAAGTCCGGTCGCACGCACCTCATGGACGCCACCCCGGTCACGCTCGGCCAGGAGTTCGGCGGCTACGCCCGTCAGATCCGGCTCGGGGTCGAGCGTGTCCGGGCCACCCTGCCCCGTGTCGCCGAGGTCCCGCTCGGCGGCACCGCGGTCGGCACCGGGATCAACACGCCCAAGGGCTTCCCGCAGCAGGTCATCGCGCGCCTGGCGGAGGACACCGGTCTGCCGATCACCGAGGCGCTCGACCACTTCGAGGCGCAGGGTGCCCGCGACGCCCTCGTCGAGGCATCGGGTGCGCTCAAGGTCGTCGCCGTCAGCCTGACGAAGATCAACAACGACCTGCGCTGGATGGGCTCGGGGCCGAACACGGGCCTCGGCGAACTGCACATCCCGGACCTGCAGCCCGGCTCGTCGATCATGCCCGGCAAGGTGAACCCGGTCATCCCCGAGGCCACCCTCATGGTCGCGGCGCGCGTCATCGGCAACGACGCGACGGTCACCTGGGCCGGTGCGTCCGGTGCGTTCGAGCTCAACGTCGCGATCCCGGTGATGGGGACGGCGCTGCTCGAGTCGATCCGGCTCCTCGCGAACAGCTCGCGCGTGCTCGCCGACAAGACCGTCGACGGGCTCGAGGCGGACCTCGACCGTGCCCGCGCGTTCGCCGAGTCGTCGCCGTCCATCGTGACGCCGCTCAACCGGGTGATCGGCTACGAGGCCGCCGCCAAGGTCGCGAAGTTCGCCGTCGCCGAGGGCGTCACCGTGCGCGAGGCCGTCATCGCCCTCGGTCACGTGGAGCGCGGCGAGGTCACCGAGGAGCAGCTCGACAGCGCGCTCGACGTGCTGAGCATGACGCACCCGAACTGACGGTCGCGTCCGCTGACGGACGGGAGGCGCGGTGCCAGCTGGCACCGCGCCTCCCGTCTCTTCAGTGACCGTCTCCACGCGCTGAGCGACAGTTCACGCGCTCCACGCGGCGTGAACTGTCGCTCAGCGCGAAAGACCGCGCCGCGCCGTGCCGCGCCGCGCCGCGCCGCGCCACGGCCGCCGCGCCACCTACCCCAGGTCGGGCGAGTCGAGCATCTCGGTCACGAGCGCCGCGATCGCGGACCGCTCCGACCGGGTCAGCGTCACGTGCGCGAACAGCGGGTGCCCCTTGAGCCGCTCGATCACGCTCGCGACCCCGTCGTGCCGACCGACCCGCAGGTTGTCGCGCTGGGCGACGTCGTGCGTGAGCACCACGCGGGAGTTCTGCCCGATGCGCGACAGCATGGTGAGCAGGACGTTGCGCTCGAGGGACTGCGCCTCGTCCACGATCACGAACGCGTCGTGCAGGGACCGCCCGCGGATGTGCGTCAGCGGCAGGACCTCGAGCATGCCGCGTTCGACGACCTCCTCGAGCACGTTGTCCGACACCAGCGCGCCGAGGGTGTCGAACACCGCCTGCGCCCACGGGTTCATCTTCTCGTTGGCGTCGCCCGGCAGGTAGCCGAGCTCCTGCCCGCCGACCGCGTAGAGAGGTCGGAACACCATGATCTTCTTGTGCTGCTGCCGTTCGAGCACGGCCTCGAGCCCGGCGCAGAGCGCGAGCGCGGACTTGCCCGTGCCGGCGCTGCCGCCGAGTGAGACGATGCCGATCTCGGGGTCGAGCAGAGCGTCGATCGCGAGTCGCTGCTCGGCGGACCGGCCGCGGAGGCCGAAGACCTCGCGGTCGCCACGCACCAGGGACACCGCACCGGCCTCGTGCACGCGGCCGAGCGCTGACCCGCGCTCCGAGTGGATGACGACGCCGGTGTTGACCGGCACGCCCTCCAGTCGGGACGAGCGGATCTCCTCGCGCTCGTAGAGGTCGCTCATCTGTTCGCCGGAGACCTGCAGCTCGGCGATGCCCGTGTAGCCGGAGTCGACCGCGAGCTCGGCCCGGTACTCCTCGGCCGCCATGCCGATCGAGGACGCCTTGACGCGCAGCGGGAGGTCCTTGGACACCACGACGACGTCGAGCCCGTCGTTCGCCAGGTTCGACGCGACGGCCAGGATCCGGGAGTCGTTGTCGCCGAGCTGCAGCCCCGAGGGCAGCACGGACTGGTTGGAGTGGTTCAGCTCGACGCGGAACGAGCCGCCGTCCTCGAGCGCGATCGGGAAGTCGAGTCGTTCGTGTTCGATCCGCAGGTCGTCGAGCAGTCGGAGCGCCTGCCGCGCGAAGTACCCGATCTCCGGGTCGTTGCGCTTGGACTCCAGCTCGCTGACGACGACGACGGGCAGGACCACCGCGTGCTCGGCGAAGCGGAACAGTGCCCGCGGATCGCTGAGGAGCACCGAGGTGTCGAGCACGTACGTGCGCTGGGCGACCGATGTGGACGAGTCCGCGGTGGGCCGCTGGGCGGGTTCGCGAGAGACGTTCTGAGAGGTCACGACCACTCCATCCCCGGGCCGCGCTCGGCCCGGTCACTGTCCTCGAACGCGGCCGTGGAGCGGTCCCGAAGCACCGACTGTGGCCGCCTCGACCGGGCACTGTGCCCGATGCGGCCAAGCTACGACCGGCCTCCGACAGCCGCACCGCGACACGCGGTTCCGCAGGTTACGGTCGCGTGAACGCGCGCCGCGGCGGACGGGAGGCGCGGGGCGGGCCCGCACCGCGCCTCCCGTCCGCACCGCCCCGGCTCCACGGCCCGCGCCGCATCGCCCCGCTGTCTGCACCGCGAGGGCTCGACCGCGAGCCCGCGGGAGCGCGACCGCTACTGCATGGTGGCGTAGGAGAGGCAGGCGTCCCGCAGCATGTCGAGCGTCTCGTTCGTCGTCGACGCGAAGACGGACACGCGGGCGACCCCGAGCCGCGTCGTCACCGTCACCCCGTGGTTGTGGAACGCGGCGGACAGCGCCGTCAGGCGCCCCTGCGGCGGCCGGAGCACGACGATGCCCGCGCGCTCGGAGGGGTCGCGGCTGGACTCCACCTCGAGCCCGAACTCGTCGGCGATGTCGAACACGCGCTCGACCCGCTCGGCGGTCCGCTCCTCGACGGCGGCGACGCCCACGGCGGTGAGACGGTCGAGCGACACCGCGAGGCGCGCCTGGGCGACCGGGTCGGTGCGGGTCATCTGGTAGCCCGCGGCTCCGGGCTTCACCGACGGCACCTCGGTCGGCCAGCCGGTCGTGCCGTGCGGGCCGGACAGTGCCGGGCGGAGACGGTTGAGCGCGCGGTCGCTGAACGCGACGAACCCCGTGCCCCAGCCGGCGTGCAGCCACTTCTGACCGCCGGTGGCGACGACGTCGGCCACCTCGTAGGGGGCGTCGACCACGCCGAACCCCTGGATCGCGTCGACGATGAGCAGACGGTCGCCGATGACCTCGCGCACGGCGGCGAGGTCGGTGCGGTACCCGGTGTGCCAGTCGACGAGCGACACGGCGACGGCGGTGACCTCGTCGGTCAGGCGGGACGCGATGAGCTCCGGCGTCATCCACCCGGCACCGGACTCGATGACGACGGGCTGCACGCGGCCGCCGGTCGCCGAGGCGGCGCTGGCGAGGGCCAGCGGCAGCGACGGGAACTCGTCGGCGGACACCAGCACGCCGCCGGTCAGGCCGAACGCGGTGTGGAGCAGGCCCGGGGTGGTCGCGGTCTGCGAGACGACCTGGTCCTCGCGGCGACCGACGAGCCGCGCGGCGACCGTGCGGACGCGGGGGTCCTGCTCGTCGAGGGTCTCCATCGCGCCGAAGCGCATCCGCTCCTGGATGGTGCCGAGGACGCGCTGCTCCTCGAGCACCGCCGTCTGCACGGGACCGAACGCGGCATGGTCGAGGTAGCCGGGCTCCTCGGCGAAGCCGGCGGCGTACTCGTCGATGTTCACAGGGACAACCTTCCACGGGACCAGAACCCTGTGAGTGTACTGGGATGGTCCTGCAGCAGGCCAATGCAGGCCGTTGCGCGCAGCGGCCGCTAGCCCCCGAAGCGCCGCGACCGGAGCCCGAAGTCGCGGACCGCGCGCAGGAAGTCGACCTCGCGCAGGTCGGGGTAGAACGCCTCGACGAAGTAGAACTCGCTGTGCGCGCTCTGCCACAGCATGAAGTCCGACAACCGCTGCTCCCCCGAGGTCCGGATCACGAGGTCCGGGTCCGGCTGACCCTGCGTGTAGAGGTGGTCGCCGATGAGCTCCGGCGTGAGGACCTCGGCCAGGGTGTCGAGCGTGCCGCCGCCCTCGCCGTGGGCGCGGACGATGCTGCGCATGGCGTCCGCGATCTCCCGGCGTCCGCCGTACCCGACCGCGAGGTTCACGTGCAGGCCGGTGTGCGACGCCGTGCGCTCCTCGGCCCGTTCGAGTGCGGACACGAGCGCGTCCGGCAGCCCCTCGTTCGCACCGACGTGCTGCACGCGCCAGTCGCGGTGGTCGGCGAGCGTGCCCGCGAGGTCGGCGATGATGTCGACGAGCTGCTCGAGCTCCTCGCCGCCGCGGCCGGTGAGGTTGTCCGAGGAGAGCAGGTAGAGCGTCACGACCTCGACGCCGAGGTCGTCGCACCAGTCCAGGAACTCGGGGATCTTCGCCGCGCCGGCCCGGTGTCCGTGGGCCGCCGACTCGAGGCCGAGCTGCTTCGCCCATCGCCGGTTGCCGTCCACGATCATCGCGACGTGCTTCGGCTTGGCGGCCCCCTCGATCTGCCGCCGGATACGCCGCTGGTACGCGCGGTAGAGGACTCCGCGTCCTGCCCATCCCACCGTGCCGGTCACGGAACGAACATAGTGCACGGCCCCCGTGCGACCGTGGAACGCGGATGTTCGGCTGCTGTTCGGACAGGAGCCCTACTGTCGGCACATGCAGGACGAGACCGCGACCCTCCCCCACGTCCCGTTCACGGAGGAAGCCGCCACCACCACCGAGCCGCCCCGGCCCGCCTGGCGCGGCTGGATCCACCTCGGGACGTTCCCGTTCGCCCTCGCGATGGGCGTCGTGCTCATCTGCCTCGCCGACAGCGGAGCCGCGAAGGCCGGCAGCGCCGTGTTCATGGCGACGTCGCTGCTCATGTTCGGCGTCTCGGCCACGTACCACCGGTTCCCGTGGGGTCCGACGGTCAAGAAGGTCCTGAAGCGGATCGACCACACGAACATCCTGCTGCTCATCGCGGGCACGTACACACCGATCGCGATCTGCGCCCTGCCGCACACGCTGATGGTCGTCGTGCTCTGGGTGATGTGGTCCGGCGCGGCACTCGGCATCGCCTTCCGCGTCCTGTGGATCGGCGCACCGCGGTGGCTGTACGTGCCGATCTACCTGGTCCTCGGGTGTGCGGCGCTCGGGCTGCTGCCGCAGTTCTTCGCCGCGAGCGTCCCGATGACCGTGCTCGTGCTCTCCGGCGGGCTGGCGTACGTCCTCGGAGCGCTCGTCTACGGCTTCAAGCGCCCGGACCCGGCGCCGACGGTGTTCGGCTTCCACGAGGTCTTCCACGCCCTGACCGTGGTGGCCTTCGCCGCGCAGTGGGTCGGCGTGCTCATCGTCGCCCTCGACCCCGTGCGCTGACCGGAGCGCTCACCTCACCTGAGGCGCGCGCGTGACGGACGGGAGGCGCGTGGCGGACCCGCCACGCGCCTCCCGTCCGCCACGCGGCGAGTCAGCCGCGCTCGGTGTCGTCCCCGACGTCGGCACGGCCGTCCTCGGCAGCACGCCGGGGCGGCTCGCCCGTCGCGACGTCGTCGGCGTCGTCGGCGCCCGACCCACGGGCGTCGGCCTCGAGCCGCTCCCGGATCTCGGACCGGTAGCGCGTCCGACGGATGCGGCGGGTCATGTCCACGACGAGCAGGATCGTCACGACGGCGACGACCGCGATCGCGATGAAGCCGGCGACGCCGGGCGTCACGTTCACGTCCGGGACGCGCGACGGGCTCGGGCTGGGGGTGGCCGCCAGGACGGCCTGGATGGTGCTCACGCGGTGGTGTCCTCGTCTGCCGGGATCCCCGCGAAGAGGTCGGACTCCGGCGTCGACGTGGGCACGCGGGCCTCGACGAGCTGGTAGTCCTCGGTCGGCCACACCGTCGCGAGGAGGTCGTTCGGCCAGTAGAAGAAGGCGCTGTCCGGCGGCACCTGGCTGGCGTGGGCACGCAGCGCGGCGTCGCGGGCGTCGAAGTACTCGTGCACGTCGACGTGGGTGGTGGCGAGGTCGGGTCGGTCGGCGAAGCGCTCGACCCACTCGCGGAGCTGTTCGACCGCGGGGCTGTCCGGGTCACGCTCCTGGAGGGCCTCGAAGACCGTCCGGAAGCGGCGCGGGTTCATCGTGCGCTCGTAGTACAGCTTGGAGATCGACCACGGCGCCCCGGCCGACGGGTACTTCGCGGGGTCGGCGGCGTCGCGCCACGCGGCCACCGAGACCTCGTGCGAGCGGATGTGGTCGGGGTGCGGGTAGCCGCCGTTCTCGTCGTAGGTGACGAGCACGTGCGGACGGAACCGGCGGACGACGCGCACGAGCGTCTCGGTCGAGAACTCCAGCGGCACCGTGGCGAAGGTGCCGGGGCGCACCGTCTCGCCCTTCTCTGCGTCGGGCAGTCCCGAGTCGTGGTAGCCGAGCCACAGGTGGTCGATGCCGAGGGCGGCCTGCGCCGCGGCCATCTCGGTCCGGCGGAACCCGGCCATGTCCCGGTGCGCCCGTGCCGTCGCGGGCTGGCCGAGCTGCTCGTTGAGGATGTCGCCGGCCTCGCCCCCGGTGCAGGACACGACGAGGACCTGGTTGCCCTCGGCCACGTACTTCGCCGCGGTCGCCGCTCCCTTGCTCGACTCGTCGTCGGGGTGGGCGTGGACGGCGAGCAGACGGTAGGGCACTACGGATCCTCACGGACAGCGAGCGGGGAGGGGCAGGGGCACGGGCCGCGCACAGCGGGGCGTGAACTACCCTGGACCCAGGATAATCACCCGGGAGCCGAACCACTGTCCGACGCATCGCACCCCACGGCGCACGAGCCGTCCGCCACCGTGACGCTGGACGACCGCTACGGTCGTACCCCCGGCCGCGCACGCCGCGCGAAGCTCGTCGGCGTCGTCGCCGCCGTCGCGGTCGCCCTCGTGTTCCTCGTCTGGGTGATCTGGGCCGGGCCCGCACAGACCAGCCACGGACTCGACACCGACGCGGTCGGGTACGAGGTGGTGTCCGACCACGAGACGGTCGTCCACGCGCAGGTCTCGGTGGACCCGGGGACGGCCGCGGAGTGCGCCGTGCAGGTGCTCGACAAGTCGTACACGATCGTCGGCTGGCGCGAGGTCCGACTGCCGGCGTCCGACCAGCGCACGCGCAGCATCAGCACGCCTGTGAACACCGTGACACGCGGCGTGACCGGCTTGATCCACGACTGCTGGGTTCCCTAGACTCGACTGATTCGCGGACGAGACCGGCCACACCGGCCGGTCTCGTTCTCTGTCGAAGGGAACCCACATGAGCAACGACATCCAGGTCACCTGGCTGACCCAGGAGGCGCACGACCGTCTGACGGCCGAGCTCGCGCAGCTCTCCGGCCCCGCCCGCAAGGAGATCGCGGACCGCATCGAGGCGGCGCGTGAAGAGGGCGACCTCAAGGAGAACGGCGGCTACCACGCCGCGAAGGACGAGCAGGGCAAGATCGAGGCCCGCATCCGGCAGCTCACCGAGCTGCTCAAGCACGCCACGGTGGGCGAGGCCGACTTCGACGGCTCCGTCGAGCCCGGCACGGTCGTCACCGCGGTCATCGCGGGCGACGAGTCGACCTTCCTCGTGGGCAACCGCGAGATCGTGGCCGAGGGCTCGGACCTGACGGTCTACAGCCCGGTCAGCCCGGTGGGTGCGGCGATCGTCGGGCTCCGCGCGGGCGAGAAGACGACGTACACGGCCCCGAACGGCAAGGAGATCGCCGTCGAGGTCACCAAGGTCGAGCGCTACGTGCCGTAGGCGCGACCGTCTCACGACAGGAGGCGCGGTGCCGGCTGGCACCGCGCCTTCTGTCCGTCGTGGGGCCGGGTTCAGTGCTCGAGCAGCTCCGGCTTGAAGCCCACCTCGCGCAGCCGCTGCAGGACCTCCTGCGCGTGCTCGGGGCCGCGCGCCTCGACCGACAGGTCGAGGGCGACCTCGTTGATGACGAGCCCCTGCCCGTGGCGCGTGTGCAGCACCTCGACGACGTTCGCGCCGGCCTCCGAGATGACCTGCGACACCCGCGCGAGCTGGCCCGGACGGTCGGGCAGCATGATGCGGATGCCGATGTAGCGCGCCGCGGCGACGAGGCCGCGGGTGATCACGCGTTCCATCATGAGCGGGTCGATGTTGCCGCCGCTCAGCAGCACCACGGTCCGACCGGTGTCGCGGACGGCGCCCGACATCAGCGCCGCCACCCCGACGGCCCCGGCGGGCTCGACGACGAGCTTGGCGCGCTCGAGGAGCACGAGCAGGGCGCGGGCGGTGTCGTCGTCGGAGACGGTGACGACCTCGTCGACGTGGTCGCGGATGATCGGGAAGTTCAGCTCGCCGGGACGGGCCACGGCGATGCCGTCGGCGATGGTGGGCGTCGTCGTGACCGTGATCGGCTCGCCCGCGTCGAGCGAGGTCGGGTAGGCGGCGGCGTTCTCGGCCTGCACGCCGACGACGCGGATCTGTCGCCCGGTGCGCGCTGCGAGGCCCTTCACGGCGAGGGCGATGCCGGAGATGACGCCGCCCCCGCCGATCGGCACGACCACCGTGTCGACGTCCGGGACCTGCTCGACGATCTCGAGCCCGATGGTGCCCTGACCGGCGATCACCGCGGGGTGGTCGAACGGCGGGATGAACACCGCGCCGGTCCGGGCCGCGAAGTCCTTGGCGGCGCTCAGGGCCTCCTCCACCGAGTGGCCGCGGAGCACGACGTCGGCCCCGTAGTGCCGCGTGGCCTGGAGCTTCGGCAGTGCGACGCCCACGGGCGTGAAGATCGTCGCCGGGATGCCGAGTTCGCGTGCGGCGAGGGCGACGCCCTGCGCGTGGTTGCCGGCGCTCGCGGCGACGACGCCGGCTGCCCGCTGCTCGGGCGTGAGGGCCGCGAGACGGTTGTACGCGCCGCGGACCTTGTACGCCCCGGTCCGCTGCAGGTTCTCGCACTTGAGGTGCACCGGTGACCCGAGCACCTCGGCGAGGAACTGCGACGTCTCCATCGGTGTGACGCGCGCGACGCCCGCGATGGTCTCCCGCGCCGCCTCGATGTCCGCGAGGGTCGGGAACGCCGGGGTCGTCTGCTGGGGCACGGTGGTGTCGGTCACGGACCAATCATCGTCGGTCGGAGCCGTCCTGACGAACCCGTGACGTCAGTTCGTGCTCGCGGTGCCCTCGGCGGCGGTGGGTTGCTGGTCCGCGCCGGGCGGCGGCACGTCGTCGCCGATCTCGTGGCGACGTCGGCGCATGAGCTGGATGCGTCCGTGCTGCCCGTGCTTCGGGGTGGCTTCGAGCACGTGGTCGGAGTCGAGCCCGCGCCAGCGGCCGCTCGCGATCGTGGTGACCATCGCGTTCAGGGTCGCGATCAACGGGACGGCGAAGAACGCACCGGCGATGCCCGCGAGGCCCGAGGCAGCGGTCACGCCGAGCACCACCGCGAGCGGGTGCACCTTGACCGCGTTGCCCATCACGAGCGGCTGCAGGATGTGCCCCTCGATCTGCTGCACGAGCAGGACGACGCCGAGCACGAGCACCGCGGCGAGCGGGCCGTTGAAGATGAGGGCGACGAACACCGCGAGGAACCCGGTGACGATCGCGCCGACGACGGGGATGAAGGCACCGAGGAACACGAACGCCGCGATCGGGATCACGAGCGGCATCCCGCCGAAGAACAGGCCCACGATGTACGCGCCGAGCCCGATGCCGACGGCGTCGACGAACGCGACGAAGATCTGTACGCGGATGAAGCTCGTCAGGGTGATCCACCCGGCGACACCCGCACCGTCGACCGCCGCGCGGGCCTTGCGCGGGAAGAGCCGCACGGTCCAGCGCCAGACGTTCTTGCCGTCGACGAGCAGGAAGATCGTGGTGAACAGGATGATGAAGAGCGCCTCGAAGACGTGCGTCGCGCCGGAGCCGGCACTCGCGACGCCGGAGAGGATCTGGCCGGAGTTGTCCTGCACCCACTTCGTGCCGTCGTCGAGCCAGCCGTTGACGTCGTTCTGGCTGATGCCGAGACCGGAGTTGAGCACGGTGTCGCGGATGTTCGCGTACTGCTCGACCGTGCGGTCACGGAGCGAGGGGTAGGACGCGATGATCTGGTCGATGACGAGCCAGATCAGACCGCCGAGCGCCGCGAGCCCTCCGAGCAGGCTGATCACGACCGCGAGCCACTTCGGCACGTGGTGCCGCTGCAGCCAGTTCGAGAACGGGACGAGCAGCGCCGACACCACGATCCCGATGAGGAACGGGATGAGGATCTCGCTGAACACCGTCATCAGCCAGATGAAGACCGCGATGACGCCGACCACGACGAGCACGCGCCACGACCACGCCCCCGCGATCCGCATGCCGGTGGGCACCGCTTCCTCGACCACCGGGTCGGGATGCGTCTGCGTCTGCGTCTTGCCCCATGCCCATGCCATGCCGCCACTGTAGCGACGGGCCCCTGGTCGCGTTCCAGATGCGGCATACGCCACGATCGCCCTGTCGGCGGGGATCGGTAGCGTCGACCGCATGGTCAGGACCTCGCTCTCCGCGGCGGAGGCTCGCCGCGTCGCCCTCGCCGCGCAGGGCTTCGGACAGCCACCGTCCGACGGCGTCCCGACACGGACGCTGAACGCCGCGATCGGACGGCTCGGCCTGCTGCAGATCGACTCCGTCAACGTCTTCGAGCGCAGCCACTACCTGCCGTTGTTCGCCCGGCTCGGCGCGTACGACAAGGCGACGCTCGACCGGCTCACCCTCACTGCACGCGGGCCGTACGCCGAGTACTGGGCACACGAGGCCGCGTTCGTCCCGCGGTCCGACCTCGCACTGTTCCGCTGGCGGATGGACGCCTACCGCGAGCGCGACGCCGGACCGACCCGGATCGAGGGCGTCCGCCGCACCGAGGGTGTCCGTCGGGAGCTCCGGGCACTGCTCGCCGCCGAGGGGCCGATGCCCGCGAGCGCCGTCGAGCACGAGTCGAACGTGCGCCGGGGGCCGTGGTGGGGGTGGAGCGACGTCAAGCTCGGCCTCGAACAGCTCTTCCGATGGGGTGAGGTCGTCAGCGCCGGCCGCGCCGGGTTCGAGCGGGTCTACGCCCTGCCGGACCAGGTGCTGCCGCCGGGGACCCTCGAGACCGCGCCCGACCGGCCGACCGCGATCCGGCAGCTCGTCAGCCGATCGGTCCGGGCACTCGGCGTCGGCACGCGTGCGGACATCGCCGACTACCACCGCCTCCGCTCCGACGACACGGCCGTCGCCCTCGCCGAGCTGACCGAGGCGGGCGAGGTCGCGCCGGTCGAGGTCGAGGGGTGGCGCGAGCGTGCATGGATGCACGTCGACGCCCGGGTGCCGCGCCGGATGTCGACGGACGCGGTGCTGAGTCCGTTCGACCCGGTCGTCTGGTTCCGGCGGCGGGCGGAGCGGATGTTCGGCTTCCACTACCGGATCGAGATCTACACACCGGCACCGAAGCGGGTGTTCGGCTACTACGTGCTGCCGGTGCTGCAGGACGACCGGCTCGTCGGCCGCGTCGACCTGAAGAGCGACCGGCAGCGCGGCGTGCTCCGGGTCCGGACCGCGTGGCAGGAACCCGGCGAGCGGCTCGACCCGGAGCGGCTCGCGGGGACGCTGCGCCGTGCTGCGGACTGGCAGGGCCTCGACGGGATCGAGGTGACCGACCGGGGCACGGCGGCCGCGGCGCTCGCGGGCACGCTCGGCGCGGCGCTCGTCCCGCACGTCGCAGCGGACGACGCGGACGCGGCCCTGGACGCGACCGCCTGACGGCCGGGAGGCGCGGGGCGGGGCCGCAGGGTGCCTCCCGTCCGACGCGCGTCAGCGCAGGAGGCCGTGCTTCAGAACTGGACGCGCGGCGGCTCGGCGATCGCCGCGGGCTCGGCGGTCTCGAAGAACGACGCCTGCGTGACGCCGCGACGCTTGGCGACCGTGGAGCTCGGGAACGCGCGGATCTTGGTGTTCAGCTCGCGGACGCCGCCGTTGTAGGAGCGCCGGGCGGACTGCAGCCGGTCCTCGGTGTCGACGAGCTCCGACTGGAGCTGCAGGAACGCCTGGCTCGACTGGAGCTGCGGGTACCCCTCCGCGACCGAGAACACGCTCTTCAGGGCCTTCTGCATGTGCCCCTCGGCGACGGACGCGCTGGCGGCGTCGTTCGCGCTGACGGTCTCGGACCGCGCCGCGGAGACGGCGTCGAACACGGCCTTCTCGTGGGTGGCGTACCCGCGCACCGTGTCCACGATCGTCGGGACGAGTTCGGCGCGACGGCCGAGCTGCGTCTCGATCTCGTGCCAGGCCTGGTCGACCCGGCCGGTGAGGGCCGTGAGGGACTTCTGACTGGACCAGAACGCGATCCCGAGGACCACGAGGACGACCACCACCACTCCGACGACGATCAGCGTCGTGATGAGACCGGTGTCCATGCGGGCGTGCTCCTTCTGCGGTCGGGTCCGCGGTGCTGCGAACGGCCGGGCGACGGCCGGGTCCGATCCTACCGACGGAGCAGGAGCGCTCCCGTCCGCTGCCGCGGTTCACGGCCGATTCCCGAGTCACGCACACCGCACTTCCGGTTGCACGTGTGCTGCACGGCCCGCGGCGGAGGATCATCCGGAGGTCGTGTTGACCGATCGCGCTCGATCGCGTGGGATGGAGGCAGTGGACACGCACGGGGAGCACGTCGGAACGCGGGTCGTCGGGGGCGACGACCGTGTCCGGCGAACCCGATCGCGCCGTCTCCTCGGCCGCGGGATGCTGCTCGGCGTCCTCGCCCTGGCGGGGGTCGCGGGGGTCCTTGCCTTCCCCGCCGCCCCGGTGTCGGCCGCGGCTCCGGCCGCGGCGACGACCAGCGAGCGCGCTGTGGGCCCTGCGGCGGCGACCAGCGAGCACCCCGCGGACACCGCACCCCAGCCCGAGCCCGGGGGCGACCCGGAACCCGGTCAGGCGGCGTCCGACGAGCCCGACCCCCAGCCGACGGCCACGCCGACCGGCGTGCCGCAGAACGGGGTCACGCCCGGCACCGGGACCCCGACGGGCGCTCCGGCCGGCCCTTCCACCCGCCCGACGATCGCCGACCCCGGCGACGTCACGACCAGCACGGTCCGCTTCCACGGCACCGGCACGCCCGGTCACCGGGTGCTCGTCACCGGCCCCGCCGCCACGGGATCGACCGGGTGCTCGGCGACCGTCGACGCCCGCGGCGCCTGGGCGTGCTTCGCCACCGTGCGCTCCGGCCCGCAGCAGGTGTTCAGCGTGCAGGACCGCACCGAACCCGCGCTCCTCATCGAGGACGCGCCCGCGTCCGACGTCGTGGTGCCACCCGTCGTGACCACGAGCCGGCCCACCACCGGCCCGGTCTCCGGCACCGGGTACCCGGGGGCCCGCGTCGCCCTGACGCTCTCCGGCTCGCGCGCCGACCGGACCGCCACGGTCGGCCCGGACGGCCGCTGGACCGTGTCGCTGTCCGACCTCGTGGGGACCGGCGGCCGCGACCGCCACGTGACGGTCACCGCGATCCAGACCGCGACCACCGGCGCCGGGTTCCGGTCGGACCTCCGGAGCACGGCCTCGACGCCGGTGCACGTCACCGTGGACCGGACGCCGCCCGCGGCACCACGCATCACCGCGCCGACGCCCGGCACCGTCCCGCGCGGACAGCCCCTGGTCGTCTCGGGCTCCGGGGAGGCAGGAGCGACGCTCGTCCTGTCCGCCGACGGCGCACCGGTGTGCCGGACCGTGGTCGGCACCGACGGCCGCTGGGCGTGCACCACGAACGACGTCCGGCTGACCGCGGGGAGGCACGTGCTCACGGCCTTGCAGCAGGATGCGGCGGGCAGCCCGTCGTCGTCCTCGGCCGGGCTGTCCGTGCGGGTCGCTGCGGCCGGGACGGACGGCGCGGGCGACGGAACCGGGTCCGCGTCGCCGGGTGCCGGGGCGTCCCCGGCAGCGGGCGGCGGCACCAGCGGTACGGCCGGCAGCAACGGCCAGGGCGGCGGCGGTCCGGGCGTCCCCGGCTCGGACGGCTCGAGCGGGACGGGCACCAGCGGCGCCCCGGGAGCCCCCGGGGCGACGGGCTCGGCCGGAGCCCACGGCACGACCGGCGGTCCGGACGGCTCCGGCCGACGCGGCTGGTCCGGCCCGGCCGCCGACTGGACCGCCGCCACCGGCTTCGACCACGCCGTGCCGACCATCCAGGCGTCGTTCTCGTGGCGGACCGTCCTGGTCGCCACCGCGGTCGCCGCAGGCTTCCTCGTGCTCGTCGCCGCACCGCTCGCCCTCGCCGGCGCGGCCGCGCGCGGACGGCTCCGCGTCTGGCAGTCCGGGCTGCTCGGTCGGAACCGTCCGCGCGAGGAACGCCGGCGCGGCGAGGACCCACTGCCGACGTGGGCGGCCGTGACGGTGGGCGCCGTGGTCGTCGCGCTCTGCACGGTGCTCGGCGTCGGGGTCTCGCTCGAGGCCCGGTACGTCCGTCTCGCGGCCGCGGTGTTGCTCGGAGCCGCGGTGCTCACCGTGACGACGGTCCTCGCGGCCCGCTGGGCGGCCGGGAGCGACCGGCGGGCGCTGGGCTTCCGGGTGTCCCCGTGGCTCGTCGTCGCCGCCCTGGTCGCGACTGCCCTCACCCGGACGTTGGACCTCTCCCCCGCGCTCGTCGTCGGCGTCGTGCTCGTGCCCGTCGCCCGGCCCGGGGCTGGCACCGGCGCGTTGCGACTCGCCGCCGGACCCGAGGCCGGAGCCCGCTGCGCCACCTGGCGCACCGTGTCGCTCCTCGTCGTCGCGACCGCCGGGTGGGTGCTGCACTCGCTGACCCTCGGCGGCGGCGTCTGGACGACCGCGGTGTCCGAGTTCGCGACCACGCTCTGCGTCGGCGGGCTCGGTGCGCTCGTGGTGACCCTGCTGCCCGTGGTCGGTTCCCCGGGCAGCGTGCTCCTCGCGGCGTCGCGCGGCCGGTACGTGGCGGTGGCGGCCGTCGCGGTGGCCCTCGCCGCGGCCGTGGGGTCGGCGCCGGCGGGGAACCACCTGCCGCCAGCGGTCCTCGTCGTGGTCGCCGTCGGGTGCGTCGGCGGAGCCGTGGCCTCGCGGCTCTGGGGCCGCACGTCTGCCGACCGGCACGCCTGACCGCGCCGGCGGCCCGCCCGCACCGTTCCTCCCGTCGGACCTGCCGGATAGCCTGACGATCGGTGCGGGCCGCACCACCACGCTGCTGCAGGGAGCGACGATGACCGAGAGCCGATCCGACTACGACCCCACCCGGTTCCGCGACGTCTTCGAGCACGGCTACACCTACGCCAACGGGTTCGCGCGGAACACGCACCGCTTCGCCACGCGTCCGGCACTCCGCGAGCCCGACACCGGCCGCTCGTGGACCTACGCCGAGCTCGGCGCCGACGTCGACCGTGTCGCCGGCTGGCTCGTCCGCCACGGTGCCGGACACGGGTCGGTCGTCATGGTGGAGCTGTTCAACTCCCCCGAGTTCGCGATCCTCTACCTCGCCTGCCACCGGCTCGGCGCGGTGTTCTCGCCGACGAACTTCCGGCTCGCCCCGGACGAGGTGGCGTTCATCATCGAGGACTCCGCACCCGTCGTCCTCGTGCACGACGCCGCCCGCACCGTGGACCTCGACGCGGCGCTGCACACCGCGACCCACGCGCCCGAACACGTCGTGGTCGTCGGCGGCGACGGCACCGGCAGCGGCAGCGGCAGCGGCGGCGACCGCGACCGCGTGCCCTTCGTGGAGCTCCTCGCCGCCGCACCGGTCACGCCAGCCGAGCTCGCAGCGACCGAGCCGCGCACCACCTTCGAGGAGACCACCCGGCTCTACACGTCGGGCACCACCGGCCGACCGAAGCCGGTCCCGCTGCCGAGCCTCGTCGAGGTGCTCAGCGCGCACGACGTCATCATGCACTTCCCGCTGAGCCCCTTCGACAAGACGCTCAACATGTCGCCGCTGTTCCACCGCGGCGGGCTGTACTCCGGCGGCCCGAACCCGGTGTTCTACGTCGGCGCCGAGCTGACGACGCTCCGGCACTTCGACGCCGGACGCGTGCTCGACCTCGTCGAGTCGGAACACCTGACGTTCCTCATCGGCGCCCCGCCGAACCTCGTCCAGCTCGCCGACGCCCAGGAGGCCCGACCGCGCGACCTGTCGAGCCTGCACGGCATCGTGACGATGGGCGCCCCGCTCGACCGCGCCGCCGCCCTCCGGTACCAGGAGCTGCTCTCGCCGCGGATCTTCAACGGCTACGGCACGACCGAGACGTTCTGGAACACCTTCCTCCGCCCCGAGGACTTCCCTGACGGCGCCGGATCGACCGGCCGCGCGAGCACCGACGACGACGTCGCGGTGGTCCGCGTGTACGAAGACCGCCTCGCCGACCCGTCCGACACCGTGGCCCGCGACGGCACCGAGATCGGGGAGTTCGCCGTCCGCACCGTGAAGTCCGGGTACTCGTACCGGAACCCGGGCCTCGAGGCCGAGAAGTTCGCGAACGGCTGGTTCTACCCGGGCGACCTCGCCACCTGGGACGAACACGAGCGTGTGACGATCGTCGGACGCAAGGACGACATGGTCATCTCCGGCGGCGAGAACGTGCACCCGGTCCAGGTCGAAGCGGTCCTGCAGGAGCACCCGGGCGTCGCCGACTCGATCGTGGTCGGCGTGCCCGACGAGCGCTGGGGCGAGGTGGTGACGGCGTACGTCGTGCGCGCACCCGGTCGGCTGCCGGAGGACGACGCCGAGGCAGCCGCAGCGCTCGACGCGTGGGCTGCCGGGCACCCTGGCCTGGCCCGCTACAAGCGCCCCCGGCGCTACGGCTTCGTCACCGAGCTGCCGTACAACGCGACCGGCAAGAAGGTGCACTACCTCGCGAAGGCGACGGCGGCGGCGGACGCCGCGGCCGGCCGGCTGCACGCCGTCTAGTCGGTCCGGACCCGCGCCGTGGCGCCGGCCGTGCGCCGGACTGGAGGCGCGGTGCCGAGCCGCCCCGTCCCTCCGCACCGGCGGCGGTCGCCGCTACGGCACCGGGTGCGGCTGCTGGGGCGCGTTCCGCGCGAACAGGCCGGGCAGGAGCCCGCCGAGCTTCGTCCCGATGCACAGGCTCACGAAGGTCGCGAGCGGGGTGGCCAGCGCCTCCGGGTTGCTCGTCGCGACCGCGACGAGCCCCACCGTCCCCGGCACCAGCAGCAGGAACGCGGGGAAGAACGACACGGTCGCCGGGATCGCCGGCACCAGGCGTTCGACCAGACGGGTCGCCACGAACAGCAGCGCCGCGGCCGCACCCGTGGCGACGACGCTCCCCCACATCGGCGTCGTGAGGGTGACGATGGCGTAGGCGGTGATCATCACCGCCACCGACACGAGCGTGAGCCGCCAACCGGACCGGAACACCAGACCGAGGCCGACGGCCAGGGCGGCCACCGCCACCCACGACACCCAGTACGACGGCACGGCCTCCCACCCGCCGCGGTCCGTCCCGACGCCGGCGACCTGCCCGACGAGCGCCGCCGACGACGGGTCCACCCGCAGCCCGGTCAACGCGCTGCCCGCCGCGATGCCCGCGGCCATGAAGCCGAGCGTGATGAGCCCCTGCACGAGCCGCGACGACCCCGTCACGATGTCGGCCGCGGTCAGTTCGAGCAGCGCGTTCGTGATGAGTGCCCCGGGGACGAACACCGCGACCGGGGCGCACACCGCGAACAGGGGCACGTGGTCGAACCCGGTGCCCGCGGCGATGAGCCCGACGATGCCCGTCGACACGAAGGCCGCGAGGAACGGGATGATCGCCACGGCCTCGCGGAAGCGCCGGAGCAGGAGACCGATCACGCCGACGACGGCACCGACGCCGAGCGCCACGAGGACCGCCCACCACGGGCAGCGGAAGACGACCGCGAGGCCCGCCGAGGTGAGGGCGTTGCCGAGGATCCACGGCAGGGCCGGCGGCGGGACGGTCCCCGCACGGATCGCGCGGACGCGGGCGGGGATCTCGGCGAGGGCGATCGAGCCGCGCTCCAGGCCGAGGACGAGGCGGTTGGCGCGGGCGGCCTGGCGCGAGGAGAGTTCGATGCCCTCGGCGTTCACGATCGTGGCGGCCCCGGTGGAGACCTCGCTCACCATCACGAGCGCCGGGAGCACCCCGACGGCGAGGGTCGGGCCCACGCCAGCGGCGTCGCGGGCCTTCTCGAGTGCCGAACGGACGTCGGTGACCGAGCTGCCGGCGTCGAGGAGCAGGGCGCCGAGCGTGCCGAGGAGCATGCCGACGGGGACGGTCTCACCGTCGACCACCTCGACGTGCGCCTCGGGTCGGTTGAGGGCGTTCCGCAGGTTCGCGAGGGCGCTTCCGAGTCCGACCACGAGACTCGATCGTACTGCCCGCGGCGGCGGCACGGGCTGGGCCGGCGGCCCCGAGTGTCGCGCTGAGCGACAGTTCTCGCCCGCCGCGGCCCGAGAACCGTCGTTGCGGCCGAGTCTCGCGGCGCCGACCCCGAGTCTCGCAGTACCCCCGGTGGGACTCGAACCCACAACTCGGCGATTTTAAGTCGCATGCCTCTACCGATTGGGCCACGGGGGCGGGTCGCAACAGCCTACCGACGCGACGACGGCCGCCGCCCCGCGTGGGGCGACGGCCGTCGGGTCGTGCTGGTCCTACTTGGCGTCCGCCGAGGCTGCGACGGGCGCGGCCTCCTTCGAGACGTCCTCGGCCGGGGTGGCGTACGCGGGGCCGGCGGCGTCGGCCGGCTGACCCTCGGCCGGAGCCTGGGCAGCGGCGGGCGCCGGGGCCTCGACGGCCGGGCGCGGACGTGACGCGAACGCCTCGAACGCGGCGCGCGGGGTCTCGCGGTCGTCGAGCGACGCGATGTCGCGGCCCAGGAAGAAGCCGCCCACCCAGTCACCGATGACGCGCCACTTGCGCTCCCACGACGGCATCGCGAGCCCGTGGTAGCCACGGTGGGCGCCCCACGCGAGGAAGCCCTTCATGGCGAACTTGCCGGACTGGAAGACACCGATGCCGAGCCCGAGGCCCGCGACGGCGCCGAGGTTCTCGTGCTTGTAGTCGTTCGTCGCCTCGCCGCGGATCACCGCGACGAGGTTCTTCGCGAGCTGCTTCGCCTGGCGCACCGCGTGCTGGGCGTTCGGCACGCAGAAGCCGCCCACGCCGCCACCGGTGAGGTCCGGCACGGCCGCGACGTCGCCGCAGGCCCACGCGTCGGCGATCACGCCGTTGTCGTCGACCACGCGGAGGTCGGGCTGCACGCGGATGCGACCGCGCTGCTCGAGCGGGAAGTCGGTGCCCTTGACCATCGGGTTCGCCATGACGCCGGCGGTCCAGATGATCAGGTCGGACTCGATCGTCTGGATCGAGTCGTCCTTGGCCTTGAGCTGGCACACGCCGCCCTCGGCCGAGGCGAGCTGCGTCTCGAGGTGCACCTCGGCGCCGCGCTGCGCGAGGTTCTCGAGCACCCAGTGCGAGGTCTCCAGCGACACCTCGGGCATGATGCGGCCCATCGCCTCGACGAGGTGGAAGTGCGTGTCGTCGAAGGACAGCTCGGGGTAGCTCTTGAGCAGGTCGGACGCGAAGGAGCGGAGCTCGGCGAAGACCTCGATGCCCGCGAAGCCACCGCCGACGACCACGACGGTCAGCAGGCGGTCGCGCTCCGGGCCGGCCGGCAGGGTCGCGGCCTTGTGGAAGTTCGTGAGGATCTTGTCGCGGATCGCCGCGGCCTCCTCGATGGTCTTGAGGCCGATCGCCTCGTCCGCGACGCCCGGGATCGGGAACGTGCGGGAGACAGCGCCGGCCGTCATGACGATCTGGTCGTACGACTCCTGCCACGGCTCGCCCTCGGCCGGGGTGATCGTCGCGGTGCGGGTGGCGTGGTCGACGCCCGTGACCTTGGCGGTGACGACGCGCGTCTTCTTGAGGTGACGACGGTGCGCGACGACCGCGTGACGCGGCTCGATCGAACCGGCGGCGACCTCGGGCAGGAACGGCTGGTACGTCATGTACGGCAGCGGGTCGACCATCACGACCTCAGCTTCGCCCTGACGGAGGTGCTTCTCGAGCTTCCAGGCGGTGTAGAAACCGGCGTAACCGCCGCCGACGACGAGGATCTTGGGCACGGGGGATGATCTCCTTGGAGTGGGGTGGTCTGTTGCCGGGAGGCTGGTCAAGCTTCGCCGCCACCCGCCCCGACTCCGGCGTCTGCCAAGCCATCATACGCCCGGCACTCACACCGGGAAGGTGACCACGAGATGCGCTCGAGCGCGAGGTCACCGATGGGGTTGACGCCGGGTCCGGCGGCGAGGGAGTGGCCGACGAGGGCGTGCAGGCACTTCACGCGGGTGGGCATGCCGCCGGCGCTGATGCCGGCGATCTCCTCCACGTGCTCGATCGACTCACGGTCGGCCAGGTAGGACTCGTGCGCCGCGCGGTACTGCGCGGCGATGGTCTCGTCCTCGAGCAGCGCGGCCAGCTCCGGCATGACCTGGTTCGCCTCGAGGGTGCTCACCTCGGCGGTCGCCGTCGGGTGGCACAGGTAGTAGAGCGTCGGGAACGGGGTGCCGTTGCCGAGCCGGGGCTTCGTGGACACGACGGTGGGGTTGCCGCAGACGCAGCGTGCCGCGATCCCGATGACGTCACGCGCCGGTCGTCCGAGCTGCGCCGACACGACCTGGATGTCGCGGTCGGAGGGCGGGTCGAAGGGAGGGGTCGTCACGGGCACAGGAGCCTACCGGAGTCACGGCGAGGGCTCGTACTCGATGACGCTGGGCAGCCGCCGAGTGGCTACTTCGGGTCGCCGGTGCCCGACACGTCCGGTGCGACGAGCTCCTGCGTCGTCTGCTCGGTGAGCCCCGAGGTCAGCACGGACGAGAGCATCGCCTGCACCCAGTCGACCTTCGGCGTCTGCACCGTGGAGCTGACCGGTGTGCCGGAGTCCGTCCGTGGGCGCTTCGTCGCGGCGCTCTCCTCGGACCCCATCACGAGGTAGCTCTCCTCCCCCGGGTACACGTAGAGCAGTCGGTCGCGCGCCTGCGCCTCGATGTACGCCGGGTCGTCCCAGCGCGCCACGTCCTTCTTCTTCTGCGCGACGTCCGCCTTCTGGCTGGCGACCTCGCGCTGCTGCTGGGCGATCTGCTCCTGCTGCTGCACGAGGGTGCGGAGCGACGGCGCGAGCACGACGACGAACAGCACGATGATCGCGAGCATGAGCAGGCTGAACCCGGAGAAGTGCAGCGAGCGGTACCAGGGCTGCTCCGCGGTGCCGGCGGCGGGCATGGCCACGGGGACACGACGGACGCGGGGCTTCTGGCTGGGCACGGGTCGACGATAACCCGACGGCACGGGTCCGGCGGACACCGGCACGCGGGTGGGCGGTCGGCTCCCAGGCGGCCTGGAGGCGCGGCGCACCTCCGCCCCGCCGGTCCTACCCGCACCGTCCCGGCTCCACTGCCCCGCCGCGTCCGCCCGCTCGACCCGACCCCGGCCTGCTCGCCCCACCCGCCCCACCCGCCCCACCCCGAACGGGCAGGACATGCCGCTCACTTCCGCGGTGCGGGCAGAACCCGTCGGCCGAGGGCCCCGAGCGTGACGGAGAAGGCGCGCTGGGTGGGACGCAGGCAGGCACCGGGCGCGTCGAACGCCCGGGACGACGAGACGCCGCCTTCCCGAGGGAGGACGGCGTCTCGAGGAACCGGGTGTTACAGCGCGGCAGCGCGCGGGAAGGCCGTGCGACCGGCGTAGACCGCGGCGTCACCGAGCTCCTCCTCGATGCGGAGCAGCTGGTTGTACTTCGCGACGCGGTCCGAGCGTGCCGGGGCACCGGTCTTGATCTGACCACCGTCGACCGCCACGGCGATGTCCGCGATGGTGGTGTCCTCGGTCTCACCGGAGCGGTGCGACAGGATCGCCGTCATGCCGTGGCGCTGCGCGAGCGAGACGGCGTCGAGCGTCTCGGTCAGCGTGCCGATCTGGTTGACCTTCACCAGGATCGAGTTGCCGGCCTGCTCGTCGATGCCCCGCTGCAGACGCTTCGGGTTGGTGACGTACAGGTCGTCGCCGACGAGCTGCAGCTTCGAGCCGAGCTCGGCGGTGAGGTGCTTCCAGCCCTCCCAGTCGTCCTCGGCCAGGGCGTCCTCGATGGTGACGAGCGGGTAGTTCGCGACGAGGTCGGTGAAGTAGCCGGTGAACTCCTCGCTCGAGAGCTGCTTGCCCTCGAACGTGTACTTGCCGTCGTGGAAGAACTCGGTCGCGGCGACGTCGAGGCCGAGCGCGATGTCCTTGCCCGGGGTGAAGCCGGCCTTCTCGATGGCGGCGAGCAGGAAGTCGAGCGCGGCGCGGTTCGACGCGAGCTCCGGCGCGAAGCCGCCCTCGTCGCCGAGGCCCGTCGCGAGGCCCTGCTTCTTCAGCTCGCCCTTGAGGGCGTGGTAGGTCTCGACGCCCCAGCGGAGCGCCTCGGAGAAGGACTCGGCGCCGTAGGGCACCAGGAAGAACTCCTGGATGTCGACGTTCGTGTCGGCGTGCGCGCCACCGTTGACGACGTTCATGAGCGGCACGGGCAGGGTGTGCGCGTTCGGGCCGCCGAGGTAGCGGAACAGCGGGAGGTCGGCCGAGTCGGCTGCGGCACGGGCGACGGCGAGCGAGGCGCCGAGGATCGCGTTCGCACCGAGGCGCGACTTGTTCTCGGTGCCGTCGAGCTCGATGAGCGCGGCGTCGACGAGACGCTGGTCGGTGGCGTCGAAGCCCTCGAGCGCCGGGCCGATCTCGTCGAGGACGGCGTCGACGGCCTTGAGGACGCCCTTGCCGCCGTAGCGGTTCGCGTCGCCGTCACGGAGCTCGTACGCCTCGAAGGCGCCGGTGGAGGCACCGGACGGGACGAGTGCGCGCGAGACGACGCCGTCGTCGAGGAGGACCTCGACCTCGACCGTCGGGTTGCCTCGGGAATCGAGGACTTCGCGTGCGCCTACGGCATCGATCTGGGCCACGGGGTACTCCCTACGAGTTCGGTTGTGGTGTTTGCGGGTCCGATCCTACCGACGCGCGGTGGATCGGAGGTGTCGTGCGTCAGGACAGTGGACGGAACTCGACGCCCTCGAGCGTCTCGGTGTCCGCGCGGACGGACGCGAAGGCGTCGAAGCCCTGCTCGACGAGTCCGGCGAGCTGGTTCTTCGTGTTCTTGACCCGTCGCTCGAGCCGGACCCGACGGTGCGACCGGAGCGCCTCGTCCTTGAGCGCGGCGAGTCGCACCGGGTCGACGTCCTTGTCGTAGACGAGCACGACGGCGTCCGACTCGGCGGACTCGGGCAGCGTCACGAGGTCGACGAGCCGCTCGAACCCGAGCGAGAACCCGACCGCGGGGACGTCCTGGCCGAGGAACCGCCCGATCATGCCGTCGTAGCGACCGCCGCCGCCGAGGCTGTACCCGAAGTCGGGGTGCGCCACCTCGAAGATCGTGCCCGTGTAGTAGCCCATGCCGCGCACGAGCGTCGGGTCGAAGCGCAGGTCGGCACCGGGGAGCGCGTCGCGGAGCCGGAGGAGGTCGGCGAACGCCTCGGCGTCGAGCCACTCGGCGTCGGCCACGGAGGACCAGTCGGCGGACTCGAGCGACCGGATCGTGTCCTCGAGCCCCGGGAGCTCGGCACCGGTCGTCTCGCGGAGCTCGGCGGCCACCCCGTCCGGCCCGATCTTGTCGAGCTTGTCGACCGTGATGAGCGCGCGCTCGGCGGCCTCCGGGTCGACGATGCCCCACGACCCGAGCAGTGCCGTGAGGATGCGCCGGTCGTTGATCCGGATCGTCGTGCCGGCGATGCCGAGGGCGTCGAGCGCCGCGGACGTCGCCCGGATGAGCTCGATCTCCGCGAGCTGCCCGGGCTCACCGAGCACGTCGATGTCGCACTGCACGAACTGGCGGTAGCGCCCCTTCTGCGGCCGCTCGGCACGCCACACGGGCGCGATCTGCACGGAGCGGAACACCGTCGGCAGCTCGGCGCGGTGGGTGGCGTAGAACCGGGCGAGCGGCACCGTGAGGTCGAACCGGAGTCCGAGGTCGGCGAGGTCGAGCGGTGCCTCGGCGGTGCGGAGGTCCTCCGTCGACAGTCCGCGCTTCATGACGGCGAACGCGAGCTTCTCGTTGTCGCCGCCGAGTCCGGAGTGCAGCCGCGCGGCGTCCTCGACCACCGGCGTCTCGATCTCGTCGAACCCGTGCTGCGCGTACACGCCCCGGATGACGCCGAGCACGTGCTCGCGTCGGGCCTTGTCCGCGGGGAGGTGGTCTCGCATGCCACGGGGGGCCGTCACGCTGGTCGCCATGCCGTCAATCTTGGCAGAGGGCGGTCTGGGGTTGCGCGGCATGTGAGTAGCCGACATGCTGGATGCAGAACCTCGGTTCGGTGGGCGCCTGATCCGCTCATCGGCCCGTTCGCGAGGGCAACGTGCTGCAGTTTGCCCCGCGGTTCGGGCGGGCGTTCAACCCGGTGCTGCACCCCTGGTGGTACCGGTGGCCCGCTCGCGGGCGTCCTCCTTTTTCGGGTTGGGAGGACGCCCGCTCTTCACCTCGTCGCGCCTCCCGTGCTGGCCCCTCCAGCCGGGAGGCGCGACTCACTCCCGCGCGCGGGCTTCCGTCTCCAGCCGGGTCACCGCTGCACGCAGGCTGGCGACGGGGTCGATGCCCGCCTCGCGCGCTGCTGCGACCTCGGCGAGCATCTCGGCACCCCATGCCGCGTCCGCCCCGGCCACACCGGTGCCCCGGGCCGCCGCGTCATCACCGCCCGCGTCGGTGCCGTCTGCCGCACTCGGGGCGCCCGCCGCATCCGCGGCGGCCGCCGCCTCGTCGACGTCACCAACGACGCCACCCGCGCCAGCGCGCCCACCGGCACCGCGCCTCCCGGCCGGCCCGACGACCGCCGCCACCACCGTGGCGGCGTCCCCCCGTTCCTCCAGGCGTTCCAGCAGCTTCACCGCCCGCTCCAACGGCGGCATCGCCCGTGGCACACCGTCGAGCACGCTGCGCCGCCCGGCCTTCTCGGCCGCCTTCGCCGCGCGCCAGACCCGCACGACGTCCGCCTCGGTGTCGGCCCGCTCGTCCCCGAACACGTGCGGGTGCCGCCTGACCATCTTGTCGCGCACGCCGGCGGCGACGTCCTCGAGGTCGAACCGGCCCTCAGCCGCAGCGAGTCCCGCGTGCAGCACCACCTGGTACAGCACGTCGCCGAGTTCCTCGCGGAGGTCCGCGTCGTCACCGTCGTCGATCGCGTCGACCAGTTCGTAGGACTCCTCGACCGCGTACCGGGCGAGCGTGGCGTGGGTCTGCGCGCGGTTCCAGACGCACCCGCCGTCCGGGGCCAGCAGGCGGTCGACGACTTCGACGAGGTCCGAGACGGCGGTCATCACGCCATGCTCGCACGCAGGCCCGGCCGGTAGGGTGGTCCCTGGTGTGTCGGGAAGTCTGGTCGACGGTCCATCTCCCCTACCCACACACCGGAGACCATGTCGGCACTCGTCCGCTCCCCCCGCTTCAGCGCCATCGCGCTCCTCACCGCCGCCGTGCTCGGCCTGATCGTGGCGAACTCGCCGCTCGGCCCCGGCCTCGAACGGGTCCTCGACGCGCACTCGTCCTGGGGTGCGGTCGGCCTCGACCTCTCCGTGTCGCACTGGATCAGCGACGGCCTGCTCGCGGTGTTCTTCCTGCTCGTCGCGATCGAGCTGAAGCAGGAGCTCCTCGACGGCGAGCTGTCGAACCCCAGGACCGCGATCATCCCGGCGATCGCGGCGGTCGGCGGCGTGCTCGTGCCGGCCGGCGTCTACCTCGCGGTGACCACCGGCACGCCGTACCAGCACGGGTGGCCGATCCCGACGGCGACCGACATCGCGTTCGCGCTCGGGGTGCTGGCGATGTTCGGGCGCGGGCTGCCCTCGACGCTCCGGGTGTTCCTGCTCGCCCTCGCGGTGCTCGACGACCTCATCGCGATCATCATCATCGCGGTGGTCTTCGCGCACGGCACGGACTTCCTCGCCCTCGGTGGCGCGGTCGTCGCACTGCTCGTCTTCGCGATGCTCGGGCGGATGCTCCGGCCGGGGCGCACCGGGCAGGCCTGGATCATCGCCGCGATGGTGCTCGTCGGCCTCGTCACGTGGTGGCTCGTGTACCACTCCGGCGTGCACGCCACGATCGCCGGTGTCGCCCTCGGCCTCGTCCTGCCCCGCCGTCCCGGCCACACCGTGTACGACCGCGTCGAGCCGTGGTCGAACGGCATCGTCCTGCCGGTCTTCGCGTTCGCCTCCGCCGCCGTCGTGGTGCCGAGCGTGGGGATCGGCGAACTCTCCCCGACGTTCTGGGCGGTCGTGCTCGCGCTGCCGGTGGGCAAGGTCGTCGGCATCACGCTGTTCGGCTCGATCGCGACGCGCATCTTCCGGGCGCCCGGGCGGTCGACGCTGTCGTTCGGGTCGATCGTCACGGTCGGTGTGCTCGGCGGGATCGGGTTCACGGTGTCGCTGCTCATGAACGAGCTCGCCTTCGCGCGGAGCGAGGAGGTCCTCGACGAGGGCGTCCTCGCCGTCCTGGTCGGCTCGGGCGTCGCGATCGTGGCATCCGCGGTGGTCGTCAGCCTGCGCGCCCGTCGGTACCGCGCGCGGCGCGCGCTGTCGGAGGTCGAGGCGACCGAATGACGGTCGGGAGGCGCGGTGCCAGCTGGCACCGCGCCTCCCGATCGTCGGTGGTCGCCGCTCAGGCGGCGGGCGTCTCCGCCGGGGCCTTCGAGGCCCCGTAGACGGCCGTCAGGATGCTCTCCACCCACTGGATCAGGCCGTCGTCGGGCAGGGACTCGCCGTGCGGCTTCGGCAGCGGGATGCTCGTCGCGTTCTGCTGCGGGAACCAGCGCGCTCCCGGGAACATGCGCTTGAGCCGGACCTGCGCCGAGTCCGCGAGTTCCTTGCCCGCAACGCGGAGGTTCGAGCCCATCACGACCACGTCGGACAGGCCGACCTGCTGCGCCATCCGACGCAGGCGCGAGACCTCGACCAGGGTCAGCACGGCCTGCGGCGGCTGGCCGTAGCGGTCGGTGAGCTCGTCGAGCACCATGTCGATCGCCTCGGGCTGCGCGGCCGGCGCCGAGGCAGCGGAGAGCTTCTGGTAGGCCTCGAGCCGGAGCCGCTCGGACTCGACGTACTCCTCGGGGATGTGCGCGTCGACCGGGATCTCGAGCCGGAGCTCGGTCTGCCCCTCGGCGACGTCACCGCGGAACTGCGACACCGCCTCGCCGATCATCCGGAGGTAGAGGTCGAAACCGACGCCCGCGATGTGGCCGGACTGCTCGCCGCCGAGCAGGTTGCCCGCGCCGCGGATCTCGAGGTCCTTCATCGCGACCTGCATGCCGGCGCCGAGTTCGTTGTTCGCGGCGATGGTCTCGAGCCGGTCCTGCGCGGTCTCGGACAGCGGCTTGTCGGCGTCGTAGAGGAAGTACGCGTACCCACGCTCGCGGCCACGGCCGACACGGCCGCGCAGCTGATGGAGCTGCGACAGGCCGTACTTGTCCGCCTTGTCGATGATGAGCGTGTTCGCGTTCGCGATGTCGAGTCCGGTCTCGACGATGGTCGTCGAGACGAGGACGTCGAACCGACGCTCCCAGAAGTCGACCATGACCTGCTCGAGGGTCCCCTCGGACATCTGCCCGTGGGCGACCTGGATCCGGGCCTCCGGCACGATCTCGGCGAGGTGCGCAGCCACCGACTGGATGTCCTTCACGCGGTTGTGCACGTAGAAGACCTGGCCCTCGCGGAGGAGCTCGCGCCGGATCGCGGCGGCGACCTGCAGGTCCGACTGCGGTCCGACGAACGTGAGGATCGGGTGGCGGTCCTCCGGGGGGGTCGCGAGCGTGGACATCTCGCGGATGCCGGTGACCGCCATCTCGAGCGAGCGCGGGATCGGGGTCGCGGACATGGCGAGGACGTCCACGTTCGTCTTGAGCTTCTTGAGCTGGTCCTTGTGCTCGACGCCGAACCGCTGCTCCTCGTCGATGATGACGAGGCCGACGTCCTTGAAGGCGATGTTCTGCGACAGGATGCGGTGCGTGCCGATGACGATGTCGACGGTGCCGTCGGCGAGCCCGGCGATCGTCTCCTTCGACTCCTTCTCAGTCTGGAACCGGCTCAACGCACGCAGGTGCACGGGGAAGCCGGCGAAGCGCTCCTGGAAGGTCTCCATGTGCTGGCGGACGAGGAGCGTCGTCGGGACGAGCACGGCGACCTGCTTGCCGTCCTGCACGGCCTTGAACGCGGCGCGGATCGCGACCTCGGTCTTGCCGTAGCCGACGTCGCCGGAGAGCAGTCGGTCCATCGGGATCGGCCGCTCCATGTCCCGTTTGATCTCGTCGATCGTGGTGAGCTGGTCGGCGGTCTCCGCGAACGGGAACGCTTCTTCGAGCTCGCGCTGCCAGGGGGTGTCCGGCCCGAACGCGTGCCCCTTCGACGCCATGCGGGCGGAGTAGAGCTTCACGAGGTCGACGGCGATGTCACGCACCGCCTTGCGCGCCTTCGACTTCGCCGCGGACCAGTCCGAACCGCCCATCTTCGACAGGGTCGGGTTCTCGCCACCGACGTAGCGGGAGAGCTGGTCGAGCTGGTCCGTCGGCACGAAGAGCTTGTCGCCCGGGTAGTTCCGCTTCGAGGGGGCGTACTCGAGGACGAGGTACTCGCGCTGCGACTTCACCGCGTTGCGGCCACCGGAGCTGACCTCGCGGCTGACGAGCTCCACGAACTTGCCGATGCCGTGGGTGTTGTGCACGACGACGTCGCCCGGCTTGAGCTGCAGCGGGTCGACCACGTTCTTGCGACGCCCGGCGAGCTTCTTCACCGTGCGGGCGCCCTGCTGGACGCTGCGGCCGTAGAACTCCGCCTCGCTGAGGACCGCGACGCGGAGGTCGGGGACGGCGAAGCCGGCCTCGACCGCGGCGGTGGAGACGATCGCGACGCCGGGCACGGGCGGGGTGGTGAGGTCCTCGGCGCGGGCGGCGACCCCCGCTTCGGCGAGGACCTGCACGGCCCGCTCGACGAGCCCCTTGCCCTGCGCGGTGACGACGACGGCCCACCCGTCCGACACGAGGTGTGCGACGTGCTCGACGGCCCCGTCGGCACTGCCCGCGAAGCTCGGGATCGACTCGGCGCGGACGCGGATGTACTCGCCGGCCTCGTCCGCCGCCTCGGCGTCGGTGAGGATGCGGTCGCGGTCGCCCTCGTCCATCCCGGAGTCGAACGGCGTGACCGTCCACCAGGTGCGCTGACCGCGGGTGTCCTTCAGCTGCTGGACGGTGAGGAAGTTGCCGGCGTCGAGGTCGATCGGCGCCTGCGCCCCGGCGACGGCGGCGCTCCACGCGGCCTGCAGGAACTCGGTGTTCGTCTCCGCCAGGCTGTGCGCGCGGCCGCTCACCCGCTCCGGCGAGAGCACGGCGATGGTCGCGGCGTCGGGCAGGTAGGTGGTGATCGGGACGAGGTCCTGGACGAGCGCCGGTGCGAGCGACTCCATGCCCTCGACCGGGATCCCCTCGGCGATCTTCGCGAGCATCTGCGACAGGTTCGGGAACTCGTGCAGCATCTCGCGCGCCCGCTGCCGGACGTCGTCGCTGAGCAGGAGTTCGCGGGACGCCGTCAGCTCGACCTGGCCGAGGTCGTCCTCGGTGGTGCGCTGGTCGGCGACCGAGAAGGCCTTGATCGCCTCGATCTCGTCACCGAAGAAGTCGACGCGCACGGGGTGGTCCGCCGTCGGCGGGAAGACGTCGAGGATGCCGCCACGGACCGCGAACTCACCGCGGCGGGTGACGAGGTCGACGCGGGCGTAGGCGAAGTCGACGAGCTGCGCGGCGATCGTGGCGAGGTCGTTGCCGCGGGAGTCCGTCCGGAGCACCACCGGCGCGAGCGACGTCAGGTTGCCCGCGAGCGGCTGCAGGGCCGCTCGGACACTGGCCACCACGACGGTCGTGCGACGGTCGGTCGGGGCGGCGGCCTGCCAGGCGGCGAGCGTGCGGAGCGTCGCGATGCGGGTGCCGACGGTCTGCGCGCTCGGGCTGAGGCGCTCGTGCGGCAGGGTCTCCCACGCGGGGAACTCGAGCACCTGGGCGTCGGGCACCGTGCAGCTCACGGCGTCGCGGACTGCCTCGGCCTCACGCCCGGTGGCGGTGATGACGAACAGGCACTGCGGGCCCTGGCGTTCGGCGAGCAGTGCGCCGAGAAGCGGGACGCGCAAGCCGTCCACCACGGAGAAGTCGGCGTCGCGGTTCGCGGTGCGGAGGACGCGATCGAACGCGGAGGCGCGCGAGAGCGCAGGGATGATGCCCGAGATCGTCACTCAGACGATGGTACCGGGACCGTCCGACACCCGTCGCGGTGTGCGCAGCAGGCGAACAGCGCTCAGGAGCGACGGCGCGTGCGGCGCGTGCGGCGCCCGGATCGCCGCAGCAGGAGGCCGACGACGGTGAGCGCGCCGGCGACGAGGAGCACGGGCGCGAGGGGCGCGCTACCGGTCCACGCGAGGGTGCGACGGGCGGCGACGTCGGCCGTGGTCCGGTCGGTGCCCAGACCGTCGACTCCGGTGCCTTCCGTCTGGTCGCCGGGCCGGACGGGAGGCACGGGGCCCGTCCTCGGGGCGCTGGCGCTCGGCGACGGGGTCGCCTCGGGGCCGGCGGCCGAGGTCGGTGCGGTCGTCGGACCGGGCGTCGGCTCGGCCGTCGGGTCGGCCGTCGGGTCGGCCGTCGGGTCGACTTCGGGTGCGGCCGTCGGCTCGGCCGTCGGAGCGGGCGTCGGGTCGACCGCGGGTGCTGCCGTCGGCTCGTCGGTCGGATCCGGCGTAGGCACGACCGTCGGGTCGGTGGGGCCGGTGGTGGGTGTGGCGGTCGGGTCGGTGGGGCCGGTGGTGGGTGCGGCGGTCGGGTCGGTGCCCGGCACGACGACCGCCCGCCCGGAGGACGCCGCCGCCACGATGCGCTGCCGGTTGTAGTCGGCCACCACGAGCTGGCGGTCCGGTCCGACCGACACCGCCGTGGGGTTCACCAGCGCGGACCCGTCCGGAGCGGCCGCGAACGCCGATGACCACCCGCCGCCGCCGGCCCGTGCCCAGACCACGCCGTGGCCGTTGTCCACCACGAAGACGTCGCCGTCGTCCACGGCCACCCCGCGCAACCGGGCCTCGGCGTCACCCGGGAACCCGAGCGAGCTGACGCTGCCGGTCGCCCGGTCGAGCTGCCAGACCTGGTCGGCCCCGGCGTCGGACACGGTGAGCTGTGCACCGTCGGACGACACTGCGACCCCGCTCGGGTCGGACCACGGGCCGGCGACCGTCGTCCAAGTGTCTGAGCCGAGCTCGCTCGTGAACAGCACGCCGCTGCCGGGGACGGCGGCGAAGACCGTCGTGCCGGCGACCGCGAGTTCGGCGACGGCCCGACTGGTGGGCGGAGCGGTGCGGGCGAGGACCGCACCGTCGTGGTCGAGCAGCGCGAGGGCACCTCGTCCGGCCTCGGCGACGAGGACCCGTCCGTCGGCCGTGGTGGTCACCGCGGACGGGTTCCACATGTCGCCCCGGGCGGTACCGAAGGGGGCGACGACGCTCCAGGTCCCGTCGGACGCTCGGCGCAGCAGGCCGTTCGCGGAGAAGTCGGCGACGAGCAAGGCCCCGTCAGCCTCGTGGTGCACGTCGTTCGGTGCGCTGAACGCCGACGCGACCGGCGGGGCCGAGGCCTCGGCGGACGTCGGGGTCCAGGTCTCGGTGGCGGCGACCGCTCCGTCCTGGATGAGCACCGGACCGATGGCGACGGCGACGACCGCGAACGCAGCGGGGACGACGACAGCGAGCAGGCGGAGACCGGCGCGCTGCGGCGCGCGGTGAGCTGCTCGTCGCACGGTGGTCCCCCTCGTCAGCGGGGCCGGTGCCCCGCCGCGAACCTACCCATCCGCGGGGTACGGAACGGTCCCCCAGTTCGGGGACCGCGCGGCTACCGGACAGGCGTGACGGAGCCGCACCGCGCCTCCAGACCGGAAGCCGACGGGAGACGGTCGCGACCTCAGGAGGGGGCGTGGATGCGCTGCTGCGCGGCGAGCAGGCCGAGCTCTGCGATGGCCTCGACCGCGTCGGCGCCGTCGGCGAGCAGGTTCGGCAGCGTCTTCTTCTCGGTCGGCGAGAAGTCGCGCAGCACGAAGTCGGCGGGGTCCTGACGTCCCGGGGGACGGCCGATGCCGATCCGCACCCGGGCGAACTCGTTCGTGCCGGTCGCCTTGATGATGTCGCGGAGCCCGTTGTGGCCGCCGTGTCCGCCGTTGCCCTTGAGCCGGACGGTGTCGAACGGCAGGTCGAGCTCGTCGTGCACGACGACGAGGTCGGCCGGCGACGCGCTGTAGAAACCGAGGACCGCGGAGACCGGGCCGCCCGAGGTGTTCATGAACGACCCGGGCTTGGCGAGCACGAGCCGCGGACCGCCGGGGACCAGACGGCCCTCGGCGACCTGGTTCGGCGTCTTGTGCTTCTTGAACGTCGCGCCCATGCGGGCGGCGAGTTCGTCGAGGACCATCTGGCCGACGTTGTGACGGTTGCCCGCGTAACCGGGCCCGGGGTTCCCGAGCCCGACCACGACGAGCGTGTCCACTGCCATCAGCGTCGGCCAGATGTTCCGCGAGGGGTGTGTTACTCGGACTCGACCGGGGCGGAGCCGCCCTCGGTGCCGGCCTCGGCGCCCGCCTCGGCAGCGGCCTCGTCGGCGGCGTCGTCGTCGGCGGTGCCACGCGGGGTGACGATCTGGACGACCAGCGCCTCGGCGTCGGTCTCGAGCTCGGCGCCGGCCGGCAGCTCGAGCTGCGAGGCGAGCACCTGCGTGCCGTCCTCGAGGCCCTCGACGCTGACGACGATGTGCTCCGGGATGTCGGTCGCCTCGACGAGGAGGGAGACCGAGGAGAGGTCCTGCACGTGGATCGTGCCGGCGAAGGACTCGCCCTCGACGACGACGGGGACGTCGACGGTGACCTTCTCGCCACGACGCACGACGACGAGGTCGATGTGCTCGATGATCTGGCGCACCGGGTCGCGCTGGACGTCCTTCACGAGCGCGAGCTGGGCAGCGCCCTCGATGTCGAGGTCGACGACCGCGTTGGCGGTACGGACGAGCAGCATCGTCTCGTGGCCCGGGAGGGTGATGTGCTGCGGCTCGGTGCCGTGGCCGTAGATGACCGCGGGGATCTGGTTGTTCGCGCGGATCTTCCGGGCAGCGCCCTTGCCGAACTTGGTGCGGATCTCCGCTGCGAGCTTGGTGTAGTCGGCCATGGTGCCTCCTGGTCTCGTGGGCGACACCGGGGTGCCGGCATCGTGGGGGTCTGTGGTGTTGCAACTCGAACGCGTGCACGCGTGAGGAACGTTCCCAGGACTGGGCCGGGTCTCCCACCGCGTCGATCACGGCCGCGCGGTGCGCGGCCCTCGCCGAAGTCGGTTTGTGAGTCTAGCAGGAGCAACCGGGCGTGTCGCGCCGGCGCCCGTCAGCGGCCGACGTCGCGGCGGTGGCGCTGGGCGGCGCGGAGGACCTCGCGGGCGCGGTCGCTCGCGGCCTCGGCGTCGTCGCGGGCCTGCTCGGCGCGCTCGACGGCGGCGGTGGCCTCGGCGAGCTGACGTTCGAGATCGGCACGGTGGTCCTCCGCGGCGTCGAGGTCCTGCTCGGCGGCGTCGAGGGCGGCGTCGGCGTCACGGGACTCGGCGCGGGCGGTGGCCTCGGCCTCGCGGGCGGCGCGGCGGTCGGCTGCCGGGTCGTGGCGCTCTTCGGCCGGGGTGCGGCGGTCTGCGGCCGCGGTGCGGCGACGTCGGCGCGGCTGCTCGTCGGGGACCGTGCCCTCGTCGGGTTCCGTGCCCTCGTCGGGGTCCGTGCCCTCGTCGAGGTCCGTGCCCTCGTCGGGTTCCGGGGCGGCAGGGTCGGGTTCCGGTCCGGCAGACCCGTCCGGTCCGGCAGAACCGTCCGGTCCGGCAGACCCGTCCGGTCCGGCAGACCGGTCCGGTCCGGGCTTCCGGGAGGCGCGGCTCATCCCCCGCGGTCGGCGCGCGCTGGTGATCGGGATCGGTTCGGCGTCGGTACCGCCCCAGGCGTCGGGCACCCCGTCCGGGTCGGCCAGGGCGCCGTCGAGGTCGACGGCGTCGAACCCGACGCTCTCCAACGGGCGAACGAGGAGCCCGGAGCGGACCGCCGCCCCGGCGTGCGGGTCCACCGTCGCGGCCTCGACGGTCGCGCGCACCTGGTTGAGCACCGCGGGGGTCGCGGCGTGCCCGGCATCGGCGGCGAGCTCGGCCCCGGCACGGGTCAGCGCGTCGACGAGGTCTGCGCGCTGCTTCCGGAGCCGCCGGATCGCGTCCGGGTCGGCGTCCGCCTGCGCCTGACGCACGGTCGGGGCGAGGTCGACGGCTTCGTCGAGGGCGCCCTGGTCGGCCAGGAGGTCCACGATCCACGCCGCGGGCGCCGGCTTCCGGAGTCCGCCGATCCGGGTCGCGAGGGCCCGGTCGTCCTTCCGCACCGCGCGCTGCCGTGCGGTGCGCTCACGCACGAAGTCCGCGGGCGCGACGAGGAGCAGTTCCCTCGCCACGTCCGCGAACTCCATCACCACAGCATGCCCGGCGGCGCGTCGCCGCCTACCAGTCGTGGACGGTGCCGTCGGCCAGGCGGTTGAACGGCAGGTAGGCCTGCTCGTACGGGTACTTGCCGGCCTCGTCGACGTCGAGCGTGACACCGAGGCCCGGCTCGTCACCCGGGTGCAGGTAGCCGTCGGTGAAGGTGAACGTCTGGTGGAACACCTGGTTCGTCTTCGGCCCGTGCTGCATGTACTCCTGGATGCCGAAGTTGTGGATCGCGAGCCCGAGGTGCATCTGGGCCGCCAACCCGACCGGCGAGATGTCGGTCGGTCCGTGGAACCCGGACTTGATCTGGTACATCGCGGCGTAGTCCATCGTCTTCCGCAGCGGCGAGATGCCGCCCATGTGCGTCACCGCGCCGCGGACGTAGTCGATGAGCTGGTCGCGGATGATGTCCTTGAAGTCCCAGATCGTGTTGAAGACCTCGCCGATGGCCAGCGGCGTGGTGGTGTGCTGCCGGACGAGCTTCAGGGCCTCCTGGTTCTCGGCGGGGGTGCAGTCCTCGAGCCAGAACAGGTCGTAGGGCTCCAGGCTCTTGCCGAGCTTGGCGGCCTGCAGCGGCGTCATCCGGTGGTGTCCGTCGTGCAGGAGCGGGAGCTCGGGGCCGAACTCGTTGCGGACGGCCTCGAACACGGTCGGCACGTGGCGGAGGTAGGCGCGGGTGTCCCAGTCCTCCATCGCCGGGAACGCTCCGCGCTGTGCCGGCTCGAAGTCGTACCGGACGCCGGCGTTGCCCTCGGTGGTCGCGTTCGACGCGATGCCGTAGATGCTCTCGAGCCCGGGCACGCCCGTCTGCACGCGGATGGACCGGTAGCCCTCCTCCTGGTGCTCGCGGATCGAGTCGAACAGCTCCGGCAGCTCCTTGCCCGAGGCATGCCCGTACGCCATCAGCCCGGTGCGCGAGGCGCCGCCGAGCAGCTGGTACAGCGGCATGCCGGCGACCTTGCCCTTGATGTCCCAGAGCGCCATGTCGACGGCCGCGATCGCGGCCATGGTGACCGGCCCGCGGCGCCAGTACGACGAGCGGTAGAGGAACTGCCAGGCGTCCTCGATGCGCGAGGCGTCCCGACCGGCGAGCAGCGGGACGACGTGCTCGGACAGGTAGGCGGCGACGGCGAGCTCCCGGCCGTTCAGCGTCGCGTCACCGAGGCCGGTGACGCCGTCGGCGGTGGTGATCTTCAGCGTCACGAAGTTCCGGTTCGGGCTCGTGACGATGACCTCGGCCCGGTCGATGAGCTGTCCCCGGTCGGTCGAGGCCCAGGTGTCCGGGCGTCCCGAGGTCGGGTCGGTCGCCGCTCCCCCGTCACCGGCGCCGGGAACGGGCGCGGCCGGGTTCGTGGTGCTCGTCTGGCTCATCGGAGGACTCCTTCGTCGACGGTGCCGCGGGAGGGTGCCGCGGCGGTGCGGATGCTGTCGGCCGCCGCGGTGAGGGCGGCGACGACGGGGGTGGTGTCGAGGTCGGGCGCGATCACGGCGAGGACGTCGTGCACGTCCGAGTCTGGCCCGGGCGCGGCGGTGTCGGTCACGAGGTCGGGCTGCTCGGTCAGGTGCAGCCACCACGCGGCGATCGCGGTCGCGGCGCCCGGACCGATGCCGGCCCTGGGGTCGCGGGCGAGCCGTCGCCGCACGACGTCGACGACCCGGACGGGCAGCTTCTGCGAGCCGCCGGCCGCGATCTGCCGCAGGGTGTGCCGGATGCGGGGGTTCGCGAACCGGTCGACGAGGGCGGCCCGGGCTGCCTCGACCTCGGCGGCGGGGAGCGGGAGCTCGGCAGCTGCCTCGCCCCAGAGCTGCTCGACGGCGTCACGGCAGCGGGGGTCGTCCATCGCCGCGGCGACGGTCTCGTGCCCGAACAGGAGTCCGAGGTACGCCAGGAGCGAGTGAGAACCGTTGAGCAGCCAGAGCTTCCGCTGCTCGAACGGCGTGACGTCGGGCACGAGCCGCACCCCCGCGGTCTGCCACGGGGGCCGGGCGATGCCGTCGAAGGCGTCCTCGAGCACCCACTCGGCGAACGGCTCGGTGACCACGGGCACACGGTCGTCCGGCAGCGCTCCCGCCAGGTCGGCGAGCCCGGCGACGTCCTCGTCGGTGGTGGCCGGCGTGATCCGGTCGACCATGGAGCTGGGGAACGACACCGTCCGCTCGATCCAGGAGCGGAGTCCGTCGTCGTCCACCGCGCCGAGCACGGCCTCGCGCAGCACCGCGCCGTTGTGCGTGAGGTTGTCGAGGCTGACCAGCGCGATCCGACCGGCCCCGGCGTCGCGCCGGGCGGCGAGGCCGGCGACCAGCCGGGCCGGCACGTCGGAGTCGGCGCGGTAGCCCGCCTCGGTGACCGTCAGTGTGACGACGGTCGTCTCCGGGGACGCGACCGCGCGCCTCCAGGCCGCCGCGTCGCTGCCGGGGTGGGCGGCCACGATCGTGTCGACCACCTCGGCGCCGTCGCCGTCTGCACCCCGGGTGACCAGCGTGTACCGGCAGTCCTGCGCGGTGAGTGCGTCGGACGCCACCGGCGACCGTCCGGTGAACGCGGTGATGCCCCACGGCTCACTGTCCGCGTGTGCCGTGTACCAGGCGAGGTGGGCGCGCGCGAACGCCCCGACGCCGAGGTGCACGATGCCCGGGCGACGACTCATGCCGTCACCGGGACGAGGGAGCGCAGGTACGCCAGGTTGTCCGCGGTGCGCTCGGCGAGCGGGAGGTCGGTCGAGAAGTCCTCGATCGTGACCCACCCGTCGTAGCCGACCTGGCGGAGGGCGTCGAGGTACTCGGACACCGAGGCCTGCCCGTCGCGCAGCGGTGCCCATTCGTGCTGCCAGGTCCGGCTGCCGTCGGCCCGGGTGTCCCCGGTGTCGACCCAGCGGGCGTTCTTCACGTGGGCGTGCGCGAGGTACGGCCCGAGGAGCTCGAACGCGGCGAGGTGGTCCTCGTGTCCCTCGATCACGAGGTTGCCGAGGTCGTGGATGACACCCACGTGCGCAGGGTCGAGGCCGTCGACGAGCCGCAGGGCAGCAGAGGCCGAGGGGGTGATCGTCATGTGGTGCAGCTCGACGAGCGCCTTCACGCCGAGGTCCGCCGCACGCTCGGCGGCCCACTCGAGATCGGCGCGGGTGCGGTCGAACATCTCGCCGTAGGTCTCGCCGGTCTGCTCACGCTCGCGGCGGTACCAGGGCATCGTCACGCGGACCTGGCGGGCGCCGAGCTCGCTCGTGACGCGGAGCATCGTCTCCACGCCCGCTCGGTCGGACGCCGGCTGGTAGCCGCCGATGCCCGAGTACTCCAGCCCGGCAGCGTCGGTGATCCGGGCGATCTCGCCGACCCGGTCCGCGATGCCGGTGTACTGCCACGTCGAACGGTTACCGGCCCAGAAGCCGGAGGATCCGTCGTCGGTGCGGTCGTCGACGACGCGCCACTCGATGCCGTCCCAGCCCTGCTCGGCGAGGGTCGTCGCCGCCTGCTCAGGGGTCCAGTCCGGCGTCGACGCGGTGAACACGGAGAACTTCATCGGGTGGCTCCCTCGGTGGTGGTGGACGGCGCGGCGACCAGGGGGACGACGTGGTCGTACTTCCCCGCGATCACGTCGTCGATGCGGACAGGCTGCCCGAGCGTCGCGCTGACGTAGAGCCCGCGCACGGTGGCGAGCGACACGAGGGCGTCGTCGACGGTGACGCCCGGAGCACGGCCCGCCCGGATCGCGGCGACGATGTCGGTGTACTGGCGCGCGTGCCCGGCGGCGAAGTGGTCCGGCTCGGCAGGGCCGCCGACGACGTGCTCGGGCGGCACCACCTCGTGCTTCTGGTCTGCGGCGTCGGCGACGGCCGTGGCGTTCGCGGTCGTGGACGCCGACTCGAGCGTCGCGGTGTCCGGCGCGACGTGGAAGTACGCGAGCCGGTCGTCGTCCACGATCGCGGAGCCGTGGGTGCCGTAGACCGCGTAGCGCGCTGAGAGCCCCGGGTAGGCGGCGGTCGTGCAGTGGATGACGCCGAGCGCACCGCCGCGGAACCGGACCGTGGCGACGGCCGTGTCCTCGACCTCGATCCGGTCGTGCGCGAGGAGTCCGACCTGCGCCGAGATCTCCTCGGGACGACCGAGCGCCCAGACGAGCAGGTCGACGGTGTGCACGCCCTGGTTCATCACCGCACCGCCGCCGTCGAGTGCCCACGTGCCACGCCAGTCACCGGAGTCGTAGTACCCCTGCGACCGGTACCAGGCCACGCTCGCGACGCCGGAGGTCACCGTGCCGAAGTCGCCGCCGTGCGCCGCGCCCGCCACGGCCACCGACGCCGGGTCGAACCGGTGCTGGCTGATGACGCTCGTGACGAGCCCGCGCTCACGTCCGGCGGCGGCGAGCGCCGCGATCGAACGGGCCCGCGGCATCGTGGTGTCGAGGGGCTTCTCGATGACGACGTGCTTGCCCGCGGCGAGCGCCGCCTCGGCCAGTTGCACGTGCATGCCGGACGGCGAGCAGATCGCGACGACGTCGATGTCGGTCGCGGCGATGGCCTGTTCGACGGTCTCGGTGGTGACGGGGCGCGCGACGCCCATGGCCTCGAGCTCGTCGGCCGCGCTCGTGGCGGCTTCGGGGACGGCGTCGACGAGGGCGACGACCTCGAGGTCGTCGTGCTGCACCGCGACGCGGGCGTGGTGGCGGCCGATGACGCCGGCGCCGACGACCGCCAAGCGGAGCGGACGGGAGATCTCGGATGGGGTGGTCATCGCAGGGTGACTCCGATCTGGTCGGTGAGCGTGCGGAAGGCCCGTCCGGCGCGACCGAAGGCCGCGGGGCCGGAGAACCCGCCGAGGGAAGTGACGTCGGTGAGGTGCGGTTCGAGTGACGCGTAGCCGGAGTACTCGGCGTCGCGGAGCGCGGTCAGGGTGGCGAGCAGTTCGCCGTCGCCCTCCCCCGCGGGGACCACGGACGAGTCGGCGGCGAGGGCGTCCTTGACCTGCAGGTAGTCGACGTAGGGGGCGAGCTGCGCCCAGCCGTCGGTGAACGGGCGGACGCCGCACTGCACGTAGTTGGCGTTGTCCCACGCCAGGCGGAGGGCGCTGGACCCGACGCTCTCGACGACGTCGAGCACGCGGTCGGGGACGTCGCCGTAGATGTCCTTCTCGTTCTCGTGCAGCAGGGTGATCCCCTCGCGCTCGGCGAGGCCGGCGAGCGCCCGCATCCGGACGAGCACGTCGTCGCGGACGGCCTCGGCGGTGCGCCCGGGGAAGTAGAACGAGAAGATCCGGATGTTCGTGGTGCCGAGGGCGCGCGCCGCGGCGATCGCCCGACCGAGCCGTTCGACCTCGTGCTCGACGGGTTCGTCGACGGACACCTTGCCGATCGGCGAGGCGATGGCGGACACGGTCTGGCCGCGTTCCTGGAGCAGGCGGTGGAGTCCGGCGAGCTGATCGTCGTCGAGGTCGACGACGTTGACACCCCAGGCACTGCGCACCTCGATCGCGGAGGCGCCGAGCGCCTGTAGCACGGCGACCTGCACCACCGGGTCGGCGTCGATCTCGTCGCCGAAGCCGGAGAGCTCCCACGTTTGCTGGTCGGTCATTGCATTCCCTTCTTGTGACCAGACTGGAGGCGCGGGGCGGGCTGGCACCGCGCCTCCAGTCGGTCTGTGGATGAGTCCCGCTACTTCACAGAGCCGGCGGTGAGACCGCCGACCAGGTAGCGCTGGAAGACCAGGTACAGGGCGACGACCGGCACGGCGCAGACGATCGAGGCGGCCATCATCTGGCCGTAGATCGGCACCGCGCCGCCCTCCTGGGTGGTGCCGAGCACCTGCAGCACCACGGCGACCGTGCGGGTGTTCGGAGTCGTCATGATCGTGCTGAAGAGCACGTCGTTCCAGCCGAGCAGGAAGGCGAAGATCGCCGAGACGACGATGCCGGGCCAGGACAGCGGCAGGACGACGCTGCGCAGGATGCGGGTGCTCGAGGCGCCGTCGATGCGCGCGGCCTCCTCGAGCTCCTTCGGCAGACCGCGGAGGTAGGTGACCATGACCCACGTCGAGAACGGCAGGGCGAACGTGAGGTACGTGACGAAGAGTCCCCATCGTGTCCCGATGATCTGCACGCCGGTCGCACTCGCGATGTTCGAGAAGACCACGAACACCGGCAGGAGCAAGAGCGTGCCCGGGATCGACTGCAGGGCGAGCAGCCCGCGGAGGATCGTCAGGCGTCCGAGGAACCGGAATCGGACGAGCACGTACGCGGTGGACACGGCGAGCGCCGCACTCGCGACGGCCACCGCACCGGCGGTCAGGAGCGAGTTGACCAGGCCCTGTCCGAGGGCGACCGTGTCCCAGATCCGGACGTAGTTCGCGAGCGTGAACTCGGACGGGAAGTACTCGCCACGAGCCACCGCGACGTCGGAGTTGACCGAGCCGAACAGGATGTACAGCACCGGAGCGGCGATGAACGCGATGATCACCGCGATCACGACGATGAGCAACCAGCGCGGCAGGAGCCGGGTGACGTCGGTGTCGTACGGGCGCTTGGTGGGCCTCCGGGTGCCGCCGGTGGTGATGCTCTCGGTGAGCGTGGCCGTCGGGCGGGTGCGGGTGGTGCTGAAGGCGCTCATGCGCGGGCTCCGTCGATGTCGGCAGCGGCGGCCGGGGTCGCTGCTGCCAGCGTCAGCCGGTCGGTGCGGCGCTGCTTGCGGCTGGGTCCGGCGTCGTCGCCCGTGTCGAGCTTGACGGCCCGCAGGTAGACGAACAGCGGGATCGCGACGATCACGAGCGAGCAGATCGCCATCGCCGCGGACAGGCCGAAGCGGAACGACTGGAAGCTCGCGATGTAGGTCAGGACGGGCATCACCTCGACGCTCGACGGCAGCGGGATCCCGAACAGCACGAACGGGAGGGTGAAGTTGTTGATGTTGTGCAGGATCGAGATGATCACCGCGAGGCTCAGCGGGCCCCGGAGGTACGGGAAGACGATGTACCGCAGCTTCGCCCACCACGTGACGCCGTCGAGCGCGGCCGCCTCGTGCACCTCGTTGTCCACCGCCTGCAGCCCGGCGAGGGAGAGCAGGTAGACGAACGGCCAGCTCGTCCAGATCATCACCCCGGCGAGCGCCCAGTACGACGCCGAGCCGTTCAGCCAGAGGACGTCCGTGCCGAACACCGTGTTCACCACGCCCTGCGGCTGCAGCATCGTCCGGAAGAACGTGCCGACGACGAACGCGGGCAGGACGTACGGGATGAGGTAGATCGACCGGACGAGGCCGCGGCCCGGGAACCGGTTCTGCGTGGAGATCGCGGCAGCGACACCGATCGGCACCGTGACGATCGTCACGAGGACCGACAGCGACACCGAGATCCAGATCGAGTGGAGCAGCGGCGAGGCCGTGAACGCCTCGGCGAAGTTCGCGAGTCCGACGAACGGTGCGCTGAACCACTGGCGCAGCGTGTACTGGTCGAGGTCGAGCATCGCGATGTACAGGCCCACCAGGAGCGGGACCACGATGACCGCGAGCATGAGCACGCCGCCGGGCAGGAGCATCCACAGGGGGCGCTCGCGCCGGGACAGCGGCGTCCGACCGTGCGGTCGCACCTGGCGAGGGGGCTCGGACGCGCGTGGCGTCGGCGTCTGGACCTGCGTCATCACAGGCCTCCGTTCTTCTGACGGTTCAGGGTGGACTGGGCGTCCTGCTGCGCCGCTTCGAGACGCTTCCGGAGCTGGTCGTCGGTGACCTCCCCGCTCTTCAGCGAGGGGATGGACTGCACGACGACGTCGACGAGCGAGAGCTGGATGTCCGACCAGGCACCCGTGAACGCGGTCGGCTTCGAGAGCTTGCCGGCCTGCACGATCGGCGCGAGGTCGGGGTTCGCGGCGGCGATGCGCTGCGCGGCCTCGGTGTTGGTCGGCAGCTGGCCGAACAGCTCGAAGTACCGCTCCTGCGCCTCGGGCGAGGACACCTGCTTCACGAAGTCGAACGACAGGTCCTGCTTCGAGCCGTAGTCCGCGACGACGAGGTTGTCGCCGGAGAGGATGCTCGCCGCCTCGATGCCGTCCGTGGGCCGTTCGGTGGCACCCGGCGGGACCGTCGGCAGCAGGGCGTACTCGTACTTCCCGTCGACCTTCGACCCCTGGAGCGTGTTCAACGAGGTGGTGGTGGTCATCGGGAAGAACGCCGCCTTGCCGTCCGCGAACTGTGCGAGGGCCTGGGCGTTGTTCCACCCGATCGCGGCCGGGTCGACCACGCCGTCCTTCGTCACCCAGTCGAAGTACGTGCGGTAGGCGTTCTGCACGGCGTCGGCGGAGATCTCCGCCTTGCCGCCGTCCGTGACGATCGTGTTGCCGGCGTTCTGCGCCATGCCCCACACGAACTTCCACGGGTCGAACCCGTCGGCGTAGGCGATCGCCATGCCGTGGGCCCCGTTCCGCGTGGTCGCCTTCGCGTCCGCGGTGAGCTCGTCCCAGGTCGTCGGCAGGTCGGTGATGCCGGCCTTCCGGAGCAGGTCGGTGTTCACGGCCATGACGAAGGGGCGGCTGGCGAACGGGATGCCGATCTGCTTCGAGGCACTCGGACCGGAGATGCCGAGCGAGGCGGGGTCGAACTGGTCCTTGCCGCCGACGGCGTCCCACTCCTTGCTCCCCAGCTCGACGAAGGCACCGGTGGCGTAGGCGGTCGGGGTGAACGTCGTGCCGATGGCGTAGACGTCGGGGCCCTGCCCGGAGATGACGCTCGTCTGGATCGCGGTGAGCTCCTCCTGCGCGGACGAGTACGTCTCCCACTGGATGTCGGCGCCCGTGGTCCGCTTGAACTCGGCAGCGGTCTCCTGCTGCCACTGCTTCCGTTCCTTCGGGTAGGTGGTGTCCGCGCCCATCATCACGCGGAGGGTGTTCGGATCGTCGCCGCTGCCGTCGACCACGGCGCACCCCTGCAACGAGAGTGCGACCACGGCGGCCACGGCGACGGCACCGAACAGGGTGCGGGTCCTGCGTCTTCCTGTGCTCATGCGGGGGTTTCCTCCTCGAGACCTCCTCCGGGCGGCGCTGCCCGGTCCGACCACTGTCCCGTCGGTGGCAACATGCGGCAACCGGTTGCCACTTGTTGCCAGACCGACCTACGTTCGTCTCGATCGGCGCACCGACGCGCCGCGGATCCGGCGTGACGACGCGTCGAGATCGGCGCACCGACGCGCCACTTGGAGGACCTGCGTGACCGACACCGACAGCAGCACCCGGCGGGTGACCATCCGGGACATCGCGGACGCGACCGGGGTCGCGCCGTCCACCGTGTCCCGGGCGCTGTCCCTGCCGGACCGGGTGAACCGCGCGACGCAGGAGCGGATCCAGCAGGCGGCGCGCGAGCTCGGCTACGTCGCGAACTCGCAGGCGCGGGCACTGACGTCCGGACGGACGCGGGCAGTCGCCGTGCTCGTGTCGGACATCACGAACCCGTTCTACTTCGACGTCATCCGCGGCACCCAGCACCAGCTCGCCGCCGCCGGCTGGACCCAGCTGCTCGTGGACACCGAGGAGTCCGCCGACGCCGAGATGGCCGCCCTCAGCGCGATCGCCGCCAAGGCCGACGGCGTCGTGCTCACCGCGTCGCGGCTCTCCGACGCGCAGATCGCCCGGTTCGCCGAACGCACCCCGCTCGTCGTCGTGAACCGCCGCCCCGCCGGGGTGCCGTCCGTGCTCATCGACACCCCCGGCGGGGTCGAGCAGGCCGTGCAGCACCTCGTGTCGCTCGGCCACCGGGACGTCCTGTACGTCGCCGGTCCGGACAGCTCGTGGTCCAACGAACGCCGGTGGCGCGCGCTCGTCCGGGTCGCCGGTCGGCTCGGCGTCCGGGTCGCCCGCATCGGCCCGCACGCACCGTTCGTCGACTCCGGGGCGGCCGCCGCCGACGCCGCCGTGCACGCCGGCGCCACCGCGTGCATCGCCTTCAACGACCTCATCGCGATCGGCATGCTCACCCGCCTCCGGGAGCGCGGCGTCCGTGTGCCCGAGGAGATGAGCGTGGTCGGCTGCGACGACATCTTCGGCGCCGACTTCTGCAACCCGCCGCTCACGACCATGACCTCGCCGATCGAACGGGCCGGCCGGGTCGCGATCCGGATGCTGCTCGGCAGGCTCGGCGCGATCCCCGCCGACGAGCTGCCCGGCGAGCACATGAGCGGCGCCGTCGCCCTGCCCACCCACCTCACCGTGCGCGCGTCCACCGGACCGGCACCCGACTCGCCCCGCCGTCCGTCCTGAAGGAGTCGACGATGACCCGCACCAGCACCGCCACCCCGCTCGCCCCGCACCCCGATCGACTGTTCCCTGCCGACCCCGGGGCACGAGCCGTCGCCCGGACCGTCTACCAGGCCGTCGCCGACGTGCCGATCATCTCCCCGCACGGGCACGTCGACGCGGCCCTCATCGCGGACGACCAGCCGTTCCCCGACCCTGCCGCGCTGCTCATCACGCCGGACCACTACGTCCTGCGGCTCCTGCACGCGAACGGTGTCGGACTGGAGGCGCTGGGACGCCCCGACCGGTCGGGGACGCACCCCGCGCCTCCAGGGCTGGGCATCTGGCGGCAGTTGGCCGCCCACTGGGACGACTTCGCCGGCACACCCGTGCGGTACTGGTTCGAGACGGAGCTGCACGACGTCTTCGGGCTGACGGAGCAGCCGTCGGCCGCGAACGCGGACGAGCAGTACGAGCGGATCGCTGCGCAGCTCGCGGCGCCGGCGTTCCGTCCGCGCGCCCTGTTCGACGCCTTCGGCATCGAGGTGCTCGCCACCACCGACGACCCCACCGCCGACCTCGTCGCACACGCGCGCCTCGCCGCCGACCCGACCTTCACCGGCCGGGTGCTCCCCACCTTCCGCGCGGACGCCGTGTTCGACCCGTCACGGCCGGACTGGAGGAACGTGGTCGCGTCGATCGGCGAGGCGGCGGGCATCGAGACGGGCACCCACGACGGCCTGCTCGCGGCCCTCCGCGCCCGTCGCCGCCACTTCATCGACCACGGGGCCACCGCCACCGACACGGGCGTGCTCGACGCGGGATCGACCCCGCTGTCCGCGGCCGAGCGTGCGCGCATCCACACGGCGGCGTTGCAGGGGCCGTCGGGCGTCACCGCGGCGGAAGCCGTCGCGTACCGCCACGACATGCTCTACCGGTGGGCCGAGATGAGCGTCGAGGACGGCCTCGTCATGCAGCTCCACCCCGGGGTGATCCGGAACCACCACACCCCCACGCTCGAGCGGTTCGGACCGGACACCGGGCACGACCTGCCCGCGGTCGCGGCCTTCACCGAGCCGCTGCGACCACTGCTCGAGGCGTTCGGCACCGCCCCGGGGTTCCACCTCGTGCTCTTCACCGTCGACGAGACCGTGTTCTCGCGGGAGATCGGGCCGCTCGCGGGCTTCTACCCGGCTGTGTACGCGGGTGCGCCGTGGTGGTTCATCGACACCCCGGCGGCGATCGGCCGGTACCGGGCCGCGGTCACCGACTCGGCCGGGTTCACGAAGACCTCCGGCTTCATCGACGACACCCGGGCGTACTGCTCCATCCCCGCGCGACACGACATGGCACGACGCGTCGACGCGGCGTACCTGGCGTCGCTCGTGGTGACGCACCAGCTGTCCGAGGAGGACGCGGTGCACACGGCCCGGCGGATCGTGTCGGACATCCCGCGGGCGACGTTCAAGCTGTAGCGCGGCCTGGTCCGCGGGGCGCGCGGGGCGGGCCGGTACCGTCGGCCCCATGGGTGGACGGGTGACCGAGGCGTACGGGCGCCCGACGCGGGCACGACGTGGTCGGACTCGACGCCGTTCCGCGGTTCGTCGCGATCGCCCGCTCGGCCGAACCCGCCGCCGAGTTCCGCGTCGGCGCGCTCGAACGGACCGGACTGCGCACCGGGAGCGTCGACGGGGTGCTCGCCTGGTACTCGCTCGTGCACCACGACCCCGAGGAGGTCCCCGCCGCCCTCGCGGAGTTCCGTCGGGTGCTCCGGCCCGGCGGCGGGTTGCTCGTCGGGTTCTTCGACGGTGCGACGCAGGAACCGTTCGACCACGCCGTCACCACCGCGTGGCGCTGGCCCGTCGAGGTGCTGGCCGCGCGGCTGACGGACGCGGGCTTCGTCGTGCACGACGTCGTGCGGCGCAGCGATCCCGGGGCACGGCCGCACGCGGCGATCAGCGCGGTGCGGGGGCCGGACCGGGGCGAGCGGTCGGACGCTCCGACGAGCGGTCGAGTGCCGCCGAGACGTCGGGCACGGTGTCGAGGGTGACACCAGGTGCGGGTGGAGTGAGCAGTGAGGCGGTCACGGCTGCCACCCTGGGGTGACGAGACCCGTCTCGTAGGCGAAGACCACGAGCTGGGCCCGGTCGCGGGCTCCGAGCTTGATCATCGCTCGGGAGACGTGGGTCTTCGTCGTCATCGGGCTGATGAAGAGTCGCTCGGCGATCTCGGCGTTCGTGAGACCGGCGGCGACGAGCTGCATGACCTGGCGTTCCCGGTCGGTCAGGACGTCGAGCGCAGGGGCGAGGGACGCGGGTTTGGCATGCGTGGCGAAGGCCTCCACCAGGGAGCGGGTGGCGCCGGGTGAGAGGAGCGAATCGCCGGCGACCACGGTCCGGACGGCCCGGAGGAGCTCGGCGGGCTCGGTGTCCTTCACGAGGAAGCCGGCCGCACCGCCGCGGATCGCCTCGAACACGTGGTCGTCCTCCTCGAAGGTGGTGAGGATGACCACGTGCACGTCGACGAGGTCGGGGTCGGCCGAGATCCGTTGCGTCGCCGCGAGGCCGTCCGTGCCCGGCATCCGGATGTCCATGAGCACGACGTCGGGGTGTTCCCGTCGAGCGACCTCGACCGCGGCATCGCCGTCGCCGGCCTCGCCGACGACCGTCATCCCCGGTTCGGCGTCGACGAGCGCCCGGAGTCCGGCGCGGACGAGGACCTGGTCATCGACGAGGAGGACGCGGATCGGCCCGCGAACGGCATCGGCGGCGGTCGGGTCAGCGGTCATCGGGGGTCCTCCGGTTCGGTGCCGAGCAGCGGGAGACGAGCAGCGACCCGCCAACCGCCGTCGGTCGTCGGCCCGGCGGTCAGGGCGCCGTCGACGGCGTTCGCACGTTCACGCATCCCGATGATCCCGTTGCCCGTCGACCCGAGGGGTTCGGTCGACGGGACGCGGGTCGGGTCAGATCGAGCGGGGTGGTCCTCGACCAGCAGGTCGACCACGTCCGGTCCGATCGCGATGGTCACGCTGGCTCGGTGCCCGGGGGCGTGCTTCATCACGTTGGTCACGGACTCCTGCACGATGCGGAAGGCGTTCCGGTCGGCGACGCCGTGCACCGAGGTCGGGTCGCCGTCGATCGCCAGGCGGACGTCGACGCCGGCGGCTCGCGCACGCGCGACGAGGTCGGCGACCCGGTCGAGCCCGGCGGTCGGCGTCCGCTCGGACCTCGCACCGTCCGCGGCGCCGTCGACCGACCGCAGCACGCCGAGGATCGTGCGGAGTTCGACGAGGGCGTCCCGGCTCGAGTCGCGGATGCTCGCGAGGGACTCCCGGGTGCGGTCCGGCAGCTCGGCTCCCAGGTGGAGGGCGACGCCGGCCTGCAGGTTGATGAGGGACATGCTGTGGGCGACCGAGTCGTGCAGTTCCCGGGCGATCCGGACCCGCTCGTCGGCGGCACGGCGCCGGTCGGCCTCGGCCCGCTGCCGACGCCGCTCGGCGACCCGTTCGAGTCGGACCCGGGCGAGCTCGGACACCGCGATCGTGACCGTGACCCACGCGATGCACAGCAGGCCGGCGCTGAGGTCGAGCACCGAGGACCGTCCGAGTTGGAAGTCCGCGGTGGGGAGGACCGCGACGGCGAGACCGGCCGCCCCGGCGACCCACCTGCGGTGGCCTCGGAGCCAGGCGTTCGCCATCGCCATGGTCAGGGCCGCGACGAAGGGTCCGCGCGGACTCACGACCAGGGCGTACCCGACGGTGGTGGCGAGGGTGACGACCAGCACCGCGCGGGGCCAGCGCCACCGCCACGGGAGCACGACGACGCCCGCCACGAGCAGCGCGATCGCGAGCGGACCGAGCAGCACGGGGTCGACCGCCCCGCCGAGCGCGTGCCGTGCCCACGGCGGACCGCCGACCGCGCCGGTACCGCCCGGCACGGTCGCGAAGCGGGACGCCACGACGGTGCCGACGATCTGCAGGAACGCCACCGGGAGCACCCGGCCGACCCGGGCGAACCGACGGCGGCCGCGCCAGCGGTCGTCGGCGGTCACCGGTTCGGTGACGAGTGCGGAGGAGGCCATGCAGCGAGCCTAGGGTCGCGCGAGGCAGGGGACATCGGGCACGAGCACGACCTGTGGACTACTCCCCCGGGAGTACCTCACTGTCGAGGAGGCGGTGCACCACGACCGCGGGAGCAGGCGGAAGTGAGGCTCCACGGCGGACGCGCGTCGCGCCTCCAGGCCGGAGTCTTGGACCGCCGCGACAGCGGCACCGAAACCGACCCAGGAGGTCCTCGTGCTCACCACGACCATGCTCACCGCCGCCACGGCCACCGGCCCCTACTGGCACCACGGCGGCGGCTTCCCGTTCTTCGTCTTCCCGGCGTTCTTCTTCTTCGCGTTCCTGGTGGTCTTCGTCGTGTTCGGCGTCCTCCGCCGGGGCAGCTGGCGTGCACGGTCGGATGCCCGGTCCGTGCTCGCGGACCGCTTCGCCCGCGGTGACATCGACGCGGACGAGTACCGCTCGCGGCTGTCGGAGCTCAGCCGGAAGTGACCGACAGCGCCGACGTGATCGTCGCCACGGTGTCGTCGACCGATCCCTCGATCGACACCGCGACGGCGGTCTCGTCCGGCTGCGGCCGCTCCAGCGTCGCGAACTGCGAGTCGAGCAGCGACGACGGCATGTACTCGTGGTGCCGGTGCGCCTGCCGCTGGGCGATGCGGTCGTGCGACCCGTCGAGGAAGGCGATGACCAGGTCAGGAGCCGCCCGGCGCAGGCGGTCGCGGTAGACGCGCTTCAGCGCCGAGTTCGCCATCACACACCGGCGCCCGGAGCCCTGCACCTCCGCGATGCGGGCGGCACACGCGTCCAGCCACGGCCAGCGGTCCTCGTCCGTCAGCGGCACACCCTGCCGCATCTTCTCCTTGTTGGCGGTGGGGTGCAGGTCGTCGGCGTCGACGAACACCGTCGGTTGCCCCTGGTCGGCGAGGGCATCGGCGAGCGCCTGGCCGATCGTCGACTTGCCGGAGCCGGAGACCCCCATCACGAGCACGGGCGGGAGGACGTCCTGGTCGGTCATCCCTCCACAGTACGGGCCGTCCAGAAGGCGTCCCCAGGCGGTGGAACAGCCGTGCGACCCCAGGCTCCGGCTCGTAGGTTGCAAGGAGGACGTCAGGACGAAGGAGACCAACGTGGCGGAGAACGACGGACAGGCGAACATCGGGGTCATCGGCCTCGCGGTGATGGGATCGAACCTCGCGCGGAACCTCGCGTCGCGTGAGGGCAACACGGTCGCGGTCTACAACCGCACCTACGCGCGGACCGAGGAGCTGATGCGGGAGCACGGCGACGCAGGCTTCATCGCGTCCGAGGACATCGACGGCTTCGTCGCGTCGCTGTCGAAGCCGCGCACCGCGATCATCATGGTGCAGGCCGGCACGGGCACCGACGCCGTGATCGAGCAGCTCGCTGAGCGCTTCGAGGAGGGCGACATCATCGTCGACGGCGGGAACGCCAACTTCCACGACACCATCCGGCGTGAGCACGACCTGCGCGAGAAGGGCCTGAACTTCGTCGGCACCGGGATCTCGGGTGGCGAGGAGGGTGCACTGAACGGCCCGTCGATCATGCCCGGCGGATCGGACGAGGCGTGGGAGACCCTCGGCCCGATCCTGAAGTCGATCGCGGCGGTCGCCGAGGGTGAGCCCTGCGTGACGCATATCGGCACCGACGGCGCCGGTCACTTCGTCAAGATGGTCCACAACGGCATCGAGTACGCGGACATGCAGCTCATCGCGGAGTCCTACGACCTGCTCCGCCGCGCCGGCGGCCACTCGGTCGACGAACTCGTGCAGATCTACGAGAAGTGGAACGAGGGCGACCTCGAGTCGTACCTGATCGAGATCACCGGCGAGGTCCTCAAGCAGCAGGACGCCGACACCGGCAAGCCGCTCGTCGACGTCATCCGCGACGAGGCCGGGTCCAAGGGCACCGGGGTGTGGACCGTGCAGAACGCAGTCGGACTCGGCATCCCCGTCTCCGGCATCGGCGAAGCGGTCTTCGCCCGGGCGGTGTCCTCGAAGCCGTCGCAGCGCGCCGCCGTGCAGCGCTCGGTGCAGAGCCGACCGGAGGTGGTCGACGTCCCCGACACGTTCGAGGACGACGTCCGCGCCGCGCTGTACGCGTCGAAGGTGGTCGCCTACGCGCAGGGGTTCGACCTCATCATCGCCGGGGCGAAGGAGTACGACTGGGACATCGACCTCGGTGCCGTCGCGAAGATCTGGCGGGGCGGCTGCATCATCCGCGCCCAGTTCCTCAACCGCATCGTCGAGGCGTACGACGAGGACCCCTCGCTCGAGTCGCTGCTGGTCGACCCGTACTTCGCGAAGGCCGTCGCCGAGGGCGAGGCCGCGTGGCGGCGCATCGTCGGGATCGCCGCGGCGTCGGGCATCCCCGCGCCGGGGTTCTCGTCCGCGCTGGCGTACTTCGACGCGCTCGCCTCCGACCGGCTGCCGGCCGCGCTCATCCAGGGGCAGCGGGACTTCTTCGGGGCGCACACGTACCAGCGCATCGACAAGGACGGCACGTTCCACACGCTCTGGTCCGACGAGGGTCGTCGTGAGGTCGAGCAGGAGCCGTCCACCCACTAGGGCGGAGGTCGAACGGCACGAGGGTCTCGCCGATCGGCGAGGCCCTCGTCACGTCGGTCGTGGCGTCGGCGCCGCCGTCAGGCGACGATGCGCTCCCGCGCCAGGTCCGCGACGAGCCGCTCCAACCGCGGCCCCCGCCCCAGCATCCGACGCGACCCCGGCGCCGACCGGACGAAGAAGGTCGCGACGGCCGTGGAGTCGTCGGGCCGGACGTAGTGCATCGCCACCGCCCACGACCGCCCGTCGCCGTGCACGTCCTCGAGTCCGACGTGCACCATCCGGCTCCACCGGATCACGAGCAGCCGGGTCGCCCGTCGCTCCTCGAGTTCCCACAGGGATGCCTCGGTCGCTCCGAAGGCCCAGGTGACGCGCTGCCCGAGCGTCGCGTCCGGACGCGCTTCCTCGACCGAGGCCCGGAGCTCGGGGGTCGGCGCCGCGGGGACGAGCCAGACGGTCGGGTCGATCCTGCGGATCGCCAGGGCGAGGGCATCGTCCTCGCGACGACGCCGGATCGAGCGAGCGCGGACGACGGCGACCACGATCACGGTGATGCCGAGGGTGACCGCGGCAGCCTCGGCGACGCCGAACGCCGTGAGGTCGGCGTCCGGGGTCGTCGCGACGACGACCACGCGTGCGGTGAGGAGTGCGATCCAGACGCCGACGATCACCCAGCGGAGCACCATGAGCCGAGCGGTGCCGCTCATCGGCCGGCGGTGGTGCCGTCGGGCAGGGTCGAACCGAGGGACACGGTCTGGACGCCTCGGCACGTCCCGATCCTCGCACGTCCACCGGCCCATCGGCTCACCACCGGCGGTGAACGACCGTCGAACCGGTGCCCTCTCCCACAGATGTCCACGTTGTCAGCCCGTCCCCGGCGCGACGGACCTACGCTCGGCTCGTGACCACCGCTCCGTCCACCGACGCTCCCCCGACCCCGAGCCCCGTCGACGCCGGTCGGGGCCCGGTGCTGTGGGCGGCCGCGTGCGGGCTCGTCGCGGGCGCGTCGTTCTTCGCCGCGGCCGAGCTCGGCGCGCTCGTCCTCGGCGGTGCGGGCAGCCCACTCGTCGCGGTCGGCTCGGCCGTCATCGACCTCGCACCGCGCGGCGCGAAGGACCTCATGGTCAGCCTCTTCGGCACCGGGGACAAGCTCGCGCTGTTCGTCCTCATGGGCGTCGTCGTCGCCGTCGTCAGCGCGGCTGCCGGGATCCTCGAACGGGCACGACCGCCCTTCGGCGCGCTGGTCTTCGCCGTCGGCGGCGTGCTCTCGCTCCTCGCGGTGACGACCCGTTCCGGCAGCGGCATGTGGGACGGCGCACCCTCGGTGCTCGGCGTCGCGGCCGCGGTCCTCGTCCTCCGGGTCCTCGCCCGCCGGCTCCGACGGTGGGAGGCGGCCTCGGCCGTCCCCTCCGCGGCACCACGACCGGCGTCGGCGGAGCGCCGCGCGTTCCTGGTCTGGGGCGCTGCGGCGGCGGGCCTCGCGATCGTGGTGGGCACCGCCTCCCGGGTGGGGTCCTCGGCGATGCAGGCCGCGGCTGCCGCTCGACGGGCGGTCCGGCTCCCCCGCGCGGCGACGGCCGCACCGGCGGTCCCGGCCGGCGCGTCGCTCGACGTCACCGGGGTGACCCCCTACGTCACGCCGAACGCCGACTTCTACCGCATCGACACCGCGTTGCGCGTGCCCGCGGTCGACCCGGCGACCTGGCGGCTCCGGATCCACGGCGCCGTCCGGAACGAGGTCGAGCTGACGTGGGACGAGTTGCTCGCCCTGCCGCTCGTCGAGCACCACGCGACGCTGAGCTGCGTCTCGAACGAGGTCGGCGGCGACCTCATCGGCACCGCGCTGTGGCTCGGCTACCCGATCCGCGAGCTGCTGGCCCGGGCCGAGCCGCGAGCGGGTGCCGACATGGTGCTCTCCCGGAGCGTCGACGGCTTCACCGCGGGGACGCCGCTCGACGTGCTGCAGGACCCCGGCACGGCGGCGCTCCTGGCCGTCGGGATGAACGGCGAACCGCTCCCGGCCGAGCACGGCTTCCCGGTCCGGATGGTCGTGCCGGGCCTGTTCGGGTACGTCTCGGCGACGAAGTGGGTCACCGATCTCGAGGTCACACGCTTCGCCGACGCGCAGGGCTACTGGACGCCGCGCGGATGGTCGGAACGCGGACCGGTGAAGCTCGAGTCCCGGATCGACACCCCTCGCGCCGGCTCGACCGTGCGGGCGGGCAGCACCGTCGCGGTCGCGGGCGTCGCCTGGCAGCCGCACGTCGGGGTGAAGGGCGTGCAGGTGCGGGTCGACGACGGCGCCTGGCAGGACGCGACCCTGGCCGACTCGGTCTCCGCCGACACCTGGCGTCAGTGGGTGTACCGGTGGACGCCCACGAAGGGCTCGCACCGGATCCAGGTGCGTGCGACGAGCGCCGAGGGCGAGGTGCAGACGAGCGTCGAGCGACCCCCGGCTCCGAACGGGGCGACCGGCTGGCACGAGGTGACGGTGCAGGCGGACTGACCGGACGCGTCGCCAGCGACTGCGACTGCGACGAACGGCGCGGCGAGCGAGCGTCCGCGCGACACCGGCGGGTGCCGACCGCTCAGGCCGGCCGGACCGCCACGACGCAGGTGCCGTCGACCTCGGGCGCGGACACCACCTCGGTGTCGAACCCGGCATCGGCGAAGAGCGCCGCCGATGCCTCGGACTGCTCCGCGGACACCTCGATGACGACCGCTCCGCCCGGCCGCACCCAGTCCGCCGCTCCGGCCGCGATGCGACGGTGCAGGTCGAGCCCGTCGGCGCCGCCGTCGAGCGCCACCCGGTGCTCGTGCTCACGCGCCTCGGCGGGCATCGTCGCGATCGCCGTCGTCGGGACGTAGGGCGCGTTCGCCGCGATGACGTCGACGCCACCGCGGAACCGGTCGGGCAGCGGCGCGAAGAGGTCACCCGCGACGACGATGCCGCGGTCGCCGATGTTCTCCGCAGCGACCTCGACCGCGTCCGGGTCGACGTCCGCCGCGACGAGGTCGAGCGCCCCGACGCGGCCGAGCAGCGCCACGGAGATCGCGCCAGCGCCGCAGCAGAGGTCGACGACGCGGTCGTAGCGCTGCAACCGACGTGCGGCCTGCGCGACGACCACGGTCGTACGGACACGGGGCACGAACACCCCGGACGTCACCCGGACCCGGTGCCCGTCGAACGCCGCCCACCCGAGGACGTACTCGAGCGGCTCCCCGGCCAGCCGACGCTGCACGAGCGACCGGAGACGGCTCGGGTCGCCCGCACCGGCGTCGAGCAGGAGGTCGGCCTCGTCCTCGGCGAACACGCTGCCGGCAGCCCGGAGGCGCGACGCGAGCGCGGCGCGCGCCGGGTGCACGGAGGACACGGTGTCGGGTGTCGTCAGGCTGCGCCGTCGAACATCGAGGTGACCGAGCCGTCGTCGAAGACCTCGTGGATCGCGCGGGCGATGAGCGGCGCGATCGGCAGGACCTCGAGGCGGTCCCAGCGCTTGTCCTCCGGCAGCGGCAACGTGTCGGTGACCACGACGCGGTCGATGAACTCGCTCTGCAGCAGCTCGGTCGCCGGGTCGGAGAACACGGCGTGCGTCGCGGCGACGACGACACCCGTCGCGCCGGCGTTCTTGAGTGCCTCGGCGGCCTTCGCGATGGTGCGGCCGGTGTCGATGAGGTCGTCGACGAGCAGACAGACCCGACCGGAGACGTCGCCGACGATCTCGTGGACGGAGACCTGGTTCGGCACGAGGGGGTCGCGACGCTTGTGGATGATGGCCAGCGGGGCGCCGAGCTTCTCCGACCAGATGTCGGCGACGCGCACGCGGCCCATGTCCGGCGAGACGACGGTCAGGGTCGAGGGGTCGAGGATCTGCTGGAAGCGCTCGAGCAGGACCGGCATCGCGAAGAGGTGGTCCACGGGGCCGTCGAAGAAGCCCTGGATCTGCGCGGCGTGCAGGTCGACGCTCATGATGCGGTGCGCGCCGGCGGCCTTGAACAGGTCGGCGACGAGCCGGGCCGAGATCGGCTCGCGCCCGCGGCCCTTCTTGTCCTGCCGGGCGTAGGGGTAGAACGGCGCCACGACCGTGATGCGCTTCGCCGAGGCACGCTTCAGCGCGTCGACGATGATGAGCTGCTCCATGAGCCACTCGTTGATCGGCGCCGTGTGCGACTGGATGACGAAGGCGTCGCACCCGCGGACCGACTCGTCGAAGCGGGCGTAGAGCTCGCCGTTCGCGAAGGTCCGGGCGTCCGTCGGGACGAGGTCGACGCCGAGCTCCTCGGCGATCTCAGCAGAGAGTGCCGGATGAGCTCGCCCTGACACGAGGACGAGTCGTTTCTGGCCGGTCGTCTTGATTCCGGACAAGTGCGGTGCTCACTCCCTGACCCGCTCGGGGCCGTTTCGATCGACCCGACCGCCGTCAGATCTGTTCGCCGTGCGCGCGCCGAGCCGCCTCGGCCGCCGGCGAACCGGGTCGGTGTTCCTCGACCCATCCGTCGGTGTTGCGCTGCGGGGCGTAGCTGATCGCCAGCGACCCGGCCGGTACGTCCTTGCGGACGGTCGTACCCGCGCCGGTGTACGCCCCGTCACCAATCCTAACCGGGGCGACGAACACGTTGTGCGACCCGGTGCGGACGTTCGACCCGACCTCGGTGCGGTGCTTGTGCACGCCGTCGTAGTTCGCGGTGATCGTGTTCGCGCCGATGTTCGAGTCCTCGCCGACCTCGGCGTCGCCGATGTAGGACAGGTGCGGCACCTTGCTGCCACGGCCGATCACGGCGTTCTTCGTCTCGACGAAGGTCCCGATCTTGCCGCCGTCGCCGAGGATCGTGCCCGGCCGGAGGTACGCGAACGGGCCGACCGACGCACCTTCGCCGATGACCGCGAGGGTGGCGTCGACGCGGTTCACGACCGCTCCGGCACCGACCTCGGTGTCGCGGAGGGTGGTGTCCGGACCGACGACGGCACCGGCGGCGATCGCCGTGGCACCGACGAGCTGCGTGCCGGGCAGGACCTCGGCGTCCGGTTCGATCGTGACGTCGACGTCGATCCAGGTGGTCGCCGGGTCCTGCACCGTGACGCCGGCGAGTTGGTGACGGCGGACGATGCGGGCGTTGAGCTCCCGCGCGGCGTCGGAGAGCTGTGCCCGGTCGTTGATGCCGGCGACGAGCCACGGGTCGGTGAGGGTGACGACGTCGATCGCCCCGCCCCGTTCGGCGATGAGCGCCGGCACGTCGGTGATGTACTTCTCGCCCTGCGCGTTGGCCGTGGTGAGCGACGGCAGCACGGCACGCAGGTGGGTCACGTCGAAGGCGTAGATGCCGGCGTTCGCCTCGGTGATCGCGCGCTGCTCGTCGGTGGCATCCTTGTGCTCGACGACCCGCACGAAGGCACCGTCGGCGTCGCGGACGACCCGGCCGAGCCCGGTGGGGTCGGGGGCGATCGCGCTCACGAGGGTCACGGCCTTGCCGGCGTGCGCGTTCACGAGGAGACGCAGGGACGCCGTGTCGAGCAGCGGCACGTCGCCGGAGAGCACCACGACCGAGCCGTGGAAGTCGGCCGGCAGCGCCTGCACCGCGACCTCGACCGCACGCCCGGTGCCGGGCACGTCGTCCTGGTCCACCACGATGGCGTCCGGCGCACGCTCGACGACCTCGGCGGCGACGCGCTCGCGCTCGTGGCGCACGACGACCGCGACGTGCTCCGGCTCGAGCGAGGAGGCCGTCCGCAGCACGTGCGCCAGCAGGGGCAGGCCGGCGAGGCGGTGCAGCACCTTCGGGGTGGACGACTTCATGCGCGTGCCCTGCCCGGCGGCGAGGACGACGACGGCGATGCGCTGGTCGGTCATGGCTCCATCCTGGCCCACGCGGGACGACGTGGCCGAACCGGCCACGGTCCGTGGGGGAACCGTGCGGAGGACCGCAGCGGACGGGGCGGAGGCGCTCCGCGCCTCCCGGCCGTCAGCCCGCGTCCGCCGCGGCGTCGCCGGTGCCGCAGTGCGACACGGCGGCGAGCGAACCACGGGCGGTCGCCACCCCGAACTGGATGCGTTCGACATCGCCGCCCGCGCCCGTGACGACGAACTGCCTGCTCCCGTCGTTGAGCGATGACTCGGAGTACCGGACGCTCAGTCCGTCCGCTTTCCACGCTCGGCCGACGGCCCGCACCGCCGCCTGCGGATCGGTCACCCCTGCCCCGATCCGGGTCAGGTTGACGATCGCCCCCGAGGTACCGTCGTCGAGCCGGCACTCCTGGGCGTACTCGTTCGCCTGCGACTCGTCCCACGCGACTCCCGAGATCCTCGTCGTCGATCCCACGTACACGGACGCGAGGTCGCGTTGCTGCTGGACCGTCGGAGTGTCCGGTGTGCTCGCCACGGAAGTGCCTCCTGTCGGCGAACCGGACGAACACGCGGCGAGCGTCAGCGCCAGGGCGAGGGCGAGCCCGGCGGACGCACACCAGAGCCGTCGCTCCACCGTGTCGTCAGCCCGCGTCCGCCGCGGCGTCGCCGGTGCCGCAGTGCGACACGGCGGAGATCGTGCTGCGGTGTGCCCCGACGCCGAACTCGATGCTCGACACGGGTCCGCCGACACCACGGACGACGTACCGGGCGCTGCCGTCGTTGTACGTGTCCTCGGAGTACGTGACCCGCAACCCGTCCTGCTCCCAGGCCTTGCCGACCTGCTGGCGGACGGACTCGGGGTCGGCGAGGCCGCCACCCACGCGGGTGAGGTTCACGAGCGCGCCGCGGTCGCCGCCGTCGAGCACGCAGTCCTGCGTCCACGAGGCGTCGTCCGAGGCCGTCCAGGCCACTCCGGAGGTGCTCATCGTGGACGTGACGAACGCCTCGGCGGCGTCGCCCTGGTGCTCGACCGATGGTGCTGTCGTCATCGTCGTCTCTCCTGCTCCTGGGGGTGTCCCGGCACACCCGGGCAGCCCCGCGACCACCAGGACGACGGCGGCTGCCACGAGGGTGTGCTTCGCGGTCATCGTCGTCCTCCGAGGCTCGGGCCGCCGGGCGTGTTCGCCCAGTCGTCCATGACGGTCGGCTCCGCACTGTCCGCCGGTGTCAGCCCGCGTCCGCCGTCGAACGTGGCGCGCGAGACGTTGCGCAGCGACTCGGTGTTCATGTTGAAGTACCCCTCGTCGCCACGGTAGCCGATCGGGTCGTGCGTGGTGACGCCGGCCCCGTCGGACTCCGAGCCGCCGTTGGTCCCGAAGGTCTGCGCACCGAACGACGGCTGCATCGGGTCCTGTCGTCCGCTGAGCATGCGGCCGGTCCCGGCCCAGTCGTCGCGCGCGTCGCCGGTGAACGGGATGCCGTCGGTCCCCTGTCCGGCGTAGACGTGGTCCGCCGACAGGTCGCTCGCGCCGTGCACGGACCGCTCGATGCCGGCCGAGGCGACGCTCACGAACGTGTCGACGTGCACCCCACGGTCGTGCAACGCGTTCGCCGCGGTCGTGGTGCCGTAGGAGTGGCCGACCACGTTGAGGGTCGGCCCGTCCGACCGCGCGGCCTGGAACCCGAGGAGGTCGCCGGCGAGCCGGTCCGCACCGGCGCGGGCGGCGTCGCCGTGCAGCACCCCGAGCGACGCGGGGGGCACCGGCGGGGCCTCGTAGTTCATCCACGCGACGACGGCGTGCGAGGTACCGTCGGCGTTCGACAGCTCCTGTGTCGACCAGAGGTTCTGCGCCGCGGTGGTCCAGCCGCTGGTGTCCTTCGTGGTCGTCCCCATCCCGGGCACCATGTAGGTCACGTTCTCCGCCGTGTCGACGTCACCGACCGACACCGCCGCGAGCGGAGGGTGGTGGTCCGTGGCGAGGGTCAGCAGCATGCGCGGAGGCGGATCGCCCTGCTTCGGCGTCTTCGCCAGCGTCTGGAGGATGTTCTCGTACGCCTCGACGTCGGTCGTCGCTCGGTCGAGCCGGTCCTGGACGGCCGGGTCGTTCCGCCGGTTCCCGGCTGCGGCGTCCTCCGCGGCCCAGAACTCCTTCCGGGCCGCGGTGAGCGCAGCGGCGAGCTGGACTCGGTTGGCGCGGTCGCGCGCCCAGCCGGGGACGCCGCCGAGGTTCCCGATCACGGCAGGGGCGAGCGCGACGAGCGTGTCCTGCGCGGGTGAGTGACCGTCCGCCGTGTCGTCGCCGAGCGCGTTCCAGAAGGCGGCGGCCTGCTCCGGCCCCATCGCCGCGATCCGCTCCTCGATCGTCGGGTCGAGGGCGAGCAGCGCCCCGAGCTCCGTCGGGGTCAGTCCCCGCAGCTGCGCCGCGAGATCGGCGTCCGACGTCGCGCCGGAGGTCCCGGCGACCGTCGCGAGCCGACCGAGCGTCGTGGTCCCGGTGATCACGCGGAGCAGGGCGGCGTCCGCGGTCGCGCGCTCGTCCTCGAGCTGCTGCCACCGGGCGTCGTGGGCGGCGGCCTGGGCGTGTGCGTCGGCGAGCGCGTGCTGCGCCTCGGCGAGGCCGCGCTGGTCGGCCTCGGTCGCCCCGTCGGCACGGGCTGCTCGTTCGAGTCCGGGCAGGGACCGCGAGCGCGACGCGAGGACGTTGCCGTTGGCCTGCTGGAGTCGGCGGAGGTCGTCGGCGTCGTCGCTGATCCGCTGGACGTCGGACGCGTACTGGTCGAAGGCGTCCCCGGCAGCGTCGAGCTGACCGACGAGCGTCGAGAAGGCGGGGGCGAGCTCGTCGAGCAGCGCCACGAAGGCGCGTTGGGCGGTACCGTCCCAGGTCGGCGGGGCGGCGTAGGTCGCCGACCGGGCGACGTGGTCTCGGGCCCGCTGCAGGGCGTCCGCGTGGTCGTGCCAGGTCGTCGCGAGCGCCGAGATGCCCGCCGGGTCGCCGGCGTCCGGCTCCTCGCCGCTCACCGGTGGCCGCCCCCGCCGGGCTGGATGCCGTCGAGGGCCTTCGCCAGCGAGCCGTCCGCCGCCTCGAGCTGTTCCATCACGCGGTCGGGGTACGTGACGGCGCTCTCGAGCGACGTCGTCACCGCCTCCGTCATGCCGCTGTGCGCGCGTGCCAACTCGCTGCCTGCGGCGACGACCGCGGCGCGTCCGAGACAGCCCGTGTCGGCCGAACGCAGCGACGACGCCGCACCCGACACGTCGTCCAGCGCCAGACCATCCCCCCGGAGACGAGCGCCAGCCCGCCCCATGAGACCTGCAGTTCCCCCTGAGTCACGCTCGGAGGCTACCACCGGCCGTCGCGGACGTCCCGGTCCGCTGCCGCCCCACGACCACCATGAGCACCAGGCCCACGACGAGCACGAGGACGATCCCGATGATGCCGAACCGCGTCGACCCGCCGATCGTCACCGCGACCCCGAACAGCGCCGGCGCGAGGAACGACGCCGCGCGCCCGGTCGTGGCGTACAGGCCGAACAGCTCGCCCTCGCGCCCGGGCGTCGCGAGCCGCGAGAGGTACGCGCGCGAGGACGCCTGGACCGGTCCGACGAACACCGCCAGGGTCAGGCCGAGCACCCAGAACCCGGTCGTGGCCTCGCCGATCAGGAAGACCCCGAGTCCGGTGACGACGAGACCGACGAGGGACACCGTGATGATCGCCCGCGAGCCGAACCGGTCGTCGAGCCAGCCCGAGACGAACGTCGCGACGCCGGCCACGACGTTCGCGGCGATGGCGAACAGGATCACCTTCGACGGGCTGAAGCCGAAGACCTGCGCGGCGATGATCCCACCGAAGGTGAACACCGCGCCCACGCCGTCCCGGAACACCGCGCTCGCGACGAGGAACCCGAGGACGTCCCGGCGCTCCCGCCAGAGCCGCGCGACGTCGCGCCCGAGGTCGGCGTACGCCCCGGAGACCCCGCCGGTCCGGCCGGGGTCGGGTGCGGCCTCGGGCACGGTGACGAACAGCGGGACCGAGCTCACGGCGAGCCACACCGCGGCGATGCCGATGGCGACGCGCACGTCCCACTGCCCGGACGCGACGGTCGCCGGGAGCTGCAGGAGCCCGGCGACCCCCGGCTGGCTGAAGTCCTGGATGCACAGCACGAGCAGGACGACGAGCAGGACGATGCCGCCGAAGTAGCCGGACGCCCAGCCGATCGCGGACGCCCGCCCCTTCAGCTCGCCGGTGGCGACCTGCCCGAGCATGGCGTTGTAGCCGACGCTCGCGATCTCGAACGCGACCGTGCCGATGCCGAGCAGTGCGGCGCCGAGCAGCAGGAACGGCTGGCTCGGGGCGACGAACACCATGCCGCCGATCGAGAGCGCGATGCCGATGGTCGCGATGAGGACGGAGCGTCGTCGGTGTCCGGAGGAGTCCGCGAGCCGCCCGACGGCGGGCGCGACGAGTGCGACGACGATCCCCGCGATCGTGAGGGCCGTGGAGACGGTCGCCGCGTTGTGGGCGAGCTCGCGTTCGACCGCGCGGGCCGCGGCGGCGGAGCCGTCCTCACGTGCGACGAGGGCCGGGTCGACGAACGCCCGGCTCGCCAGGTAGGTGCTGAAGACGAACGTGGTGACGACGGCGTTGAAGGCGGCGGAACCCCAGTCCCAGAGGGCCCAGGACACGAGGGCCCGTCGGTCGGTGCGCTGCGGCACCGCAGCCGCGTTGGTCGCCGTCATGGGCGAACCGTAGCGCGTCCCGGTGTCGCGCCGGTGGCCCCGGTCCGGGTGGCGACGCCACCTCCCCGCGACGGTACCGGCCGACGGACGGGAGGCGCGGTGCCAGCTGGCACCGCGCCTCCAGACCGCCACCTGGTCACGACCAGGGCCGTGGTCAGGCCGTCGGGACCCCGCCCGGGTACACGACGGACTTCAACGACTGCGGATCGGTGTCGCTCTCGAGGGCCTCGCGGACGTCGTCGAGTCCGAAGCGCCCGGTCACCAGCGAGTCGAGGTCGACCTGCCCGGACGCCACCAGTTCGATCGCGACCGGCCACGTGTTCGTGTACCGGAAGATCCCGGTGACCGTGACCTCGAGGTTCTGGATGTGCTCGACGGGCAGCGTCATCTCGGAGTTGCCGAGTCCGACGAGCACCGCGGCACCGGCCGGACCCACGGCCTTGATGCCGTCCGACACCGCGCGGGGAGCACCGCTGGCGTCGATGAACGCGTCGACGGGGACGATGTCCGCGGTGACGTCGACGGCGGTCGGGTCGACGACCTCGGTGGCACCGAAGGACAGCGCCCGCTCACGGCGCTCGGCGACGAGGTCGCTGACGACGATGCGCGAGGCACCGAACGCCCGCGCCGCCTGCGCGCAGATGATGCCGATCGGACCGGCGCCGGCGATGAGGACGCTCGACCCGGGGACGATCGCGGCCTTCCGGACCGCGGCGATGCCGACGGAGAGGGGTTCGAGCAGGGCACCGGCCTCGAACGACACCGCGTCGGGCAGGGTGTGCGCGAACTCGGCCTCGATCGTGACGAACTCGGCGAACGCACCGTCCACCGGCGGCGTCGCGTAGAAGCGCATGTGCGGGCAGAGGTTGTAGCGGCCGGCCAGGCACTGCGCACACCGGTGGCACGGACGCTGCGGCTCGACGGCGACGCGCTCCCCGACGCGGGACGGGTCGACGCCCTCGCCGACGGCCTCGATGGTGCCGGACAGCTCGTGGCCGAGGACGAGGGGCTCCTCGACGACGAAGTCGCCGATGCGCCCGTGCCGGTAGTAGTGCACGTCGGAGCCGCACACGCCCACGGCGGCGACGCGGACGAGCACGTCGCCGGGGTCGACGGCGGGGACGGGGCGGTCCTCGACGGTGAGGTCCTGGGTGCCCTGCAGCACGCTGACGCGCTGGTGGTCGGCGGTGGTCATGCGGTTCTCGCTTCCTCGGCCGCGGCGTCGCGGTCGTGTTCGGTCATGGGGGTGAGGGCGGCGTCCGGTGTGACGGCGCGGGTCGCCGCGGGGGCGGGCGCCGTCACGTCGGCGCGGGTCGCCGCGGCGGCGGGTGCCGTCACGTCGGCGCGGGCCGCCGCGGCGGCGGGGACCGGCAGGATGCCGCCCCGGAGCAGGTCGGCGAAGCCGAGTTCGGCCGCGCCGCGCACCAGGACGTCACGGCCCAGCGCCGCGGGCACGATGCGGAGCCGGTCGGTCATCGCCGCCATCGTCTGCGCCCGGACGTCGTCCTCGACCCGGTCCCCGACGTGCCCGAGCAGCACCCCGAGGAACCCGCCGAGCACGACGACCTCGGGGTCGACGGTGTGGATGGCGTTCCGAAGCGCCGTCGCGAGTGCGGTCACCTGACGGTCGACGACCCGTTCGACGTCGTCCCGCCCCGCGGCGAGCGCCGTCGCCAGCGCGTCGAGGTCGTCGGGCGGCGTCCCGGTCACCGCGGTCAGTGCTGACCGGGAGGCCTCGGTCTCCAGGCACCCGACCGCGCCGCAGTGGCAGCGGATGCCGTTCGCGGCGACGAAGGTGTGCCCGAGTTCGCCGGCGTACCCGTCGGCACCGCTGAACGGACGCCCGGCGCTGACGATGCCGCCACCGATGCCGCTCGCGCCGCCGTTGAGGTACACGAGGTCGTCGACGCCGCGGGCGCTGCCGTACAGCCGTTCGGCCCAGGCACCGACGTTCGCGTCGTTCGCGGCGCGCACCGGCAGGCCGAGGCGGTCGGCGAGCGGCCCGGCGAAGGGCTCGTCGCGCCAACCGAGGTGCGGGGCGTCGCGGACGACACCGTCCTCGACCCGGACGATGCCCGGAACCGCGACGCCGACCCCGACCAGCCGGAGCGACGGTTCCGCTCGTGCGGTCAGCGTGTCCAGCACGCGGGCGACGGCGTCGATCGCCGCCGCCGCGCCGGGTACCTCGGGTTGGGGTTCGACGAGACGGTCGCGGACGGTTCCGTCGAGGGCCACGAGGGCGACGCCGACGGCGTCGATCTCGACCGTGACCGCGGCGGCGACGACGTCCGGGGAGGCGCGGACGATCGCACTCGGGCGTCCCACCCCGGCGGGCCGGTCGGCACCGGGGGCGCCGGCGGCCGGCAGCTCCTCGTGCACGAGCCCCTGCTCGACGAGCTCCCCGACGAGCGCGAGGACGGTCGAGCGGTTCAGCCCCGTGCGCCGGGTGAGCTCGGCGCGACTGACCGGCCCGCCCTCGTGCACGATGCGGAGGACGCGCGCGGCGTTGCCGGGCGTGGTGGTGGCCGGTCGGGCCATGGGTCCTCCTGGGGTCGGGTCGGGGCGGGACGGGGCGGGGCGCCCGCGAGGCTAGCGCGAACGGGAGAACGCGGCGTCGAACGCGGCGTCGGGCGGGGCGATGGTGCCGAGGCGGCGCACGAACGCCAGCGCCTCGGGACCGCCGACGAGCCGGTCCATGCCCGCGTCCTCCCACTCGACGCTCGTCGGACCGTCGTACCCGATGTGGTTCAGCACGCGGAACACCCGCTCCCACGGCACGTCCCCGTGCCCGGCGGTCACGAAGTCCCACCCGCGGCGCGGGTCGCCCCACGGCAGGTGCGACGACAGCCGGCCGTTGCGCCCGTCGAGCTGCTTCACCGACTCCTTGCAGTGCACGTGGTACACCCGGTCCGCGAAGTCGAGCAGGAAGGCGGCGGGGTCGAGGTCCTGCCACACGAAGTGCGACGGGTCGAAGTTGAACCCGAACGCCGGCCGGTCCGCGAAGACCTCGAGCGCTCGCTTCGCCGTCCAGTAGTCGTAGGCGATCTCGGACGGGTGCACCTCGAGCGCGAAGCGGACGCCGACCTCCTCGAACACGTCGAGGATCGGCGACCAGCGGTCGTGGAAGTCCTGGTACCCGGCCTCGATCATCGACGGCGGCACCGGCGGGAAGCCGGCGACGGTCTTCCAGATCGAGGAGCCGGAGAACCCGGTGACGGTGTCGACACCGAGTGCCGCTGCCGCGCGGGCGGTCCACTGCAGTTCCTCGGCCGCACGCTGCCGCACGCCCTCGGGGTCGCCGTCGCCCCACACGTGCGGCGCGAGGATGTCCTCGTGCCGCTGGTCGATCGGGTCGTCGCACACGGCCTGGCCGGTGAGGTGGTTCGCGATGGTCCAGACCTGCAGGCCGTTGCGCTCCAGGACGGCCTTGCGGTCGGCGACGTACGCCGGGTCCGTCGCGGCGCGCCGGACGTCGAGGTGGTCGCCCCAGCAGGCGATCTCCAGGCCGTCGTAGCCCCACTCACCGGCGAGTCGGGCGACCTCCTCGAAGGGCAGGTCGGCCCACTGTCCGGTGAACAGCGTCACCGGACGCGTCGGCCGGGAGGCGCGGGTCGTCTCCGTCATGCTGCTTCCTTCCTCCTGCTGTTCGTTCACCACGTGCCCGGCTCCGCCCCGACCGGCACCGTGTCCGGGCGGTCGACGCGCGACCGCACCGCGACCACGGTGTGCTCGCGGGCGGCGGTGGAGACCGCCTCCATCACCTCGAGCACGTGGAACGCGAGGTCGCCGGAGGCCCGGTGCGGGCGGTCCGTCGCGATCGCGTGCGCCATGTCGGCGAGGCCGTAGCCGCGGCCGGCGTCGGCGTACCCGGCGCTCGTGGGCAGGTCGCGCCACTCGCGGGTGGCGGCATCGGCGATCGACACGGTGTCGGAGAACCGGTTCGGGTCGGGGACGCCGAGCGTGCCCGCGGTGCCGTACACCTCGAACAGCGGCGCCCGGGTGGCCCAGACCTCGAACGAGACGGTGACCGTCGAGACGACGCCGTTCGCGTGCTCCAGCACCGCGACCACGTGGGTGTCGATGTCGACCGGCAGCGGGGTGCCCGCGGCGGGGCCGGTGGCGACGGTGCGTTCGCGGTCGGAGCGGGTCGAGGCGCCGCTGACCCGGACGACCGGGCCGAAGAACGACACGAGGCTCGTCAGGTAGTACGGCCCCATGTCGAGCAGCGGTCCACCGCCGGGCTGGTAGTAGAACGCCGGGGCCGGGTGCCAGAGCTCGTGCCCGGGTGCCGACCACGACACCGCGGCGCCGACGGGGGTGCCGATCGCACCGCTGTCGAGCGCCTGCCGGGCGGTCTGGATCCCGGTGCCGAGCACGGTGTCCGGCGCGCTGCCGACCCGCAGGCCCGACCGCCGTGCCAGGTCGAGCACGGGCGGCGCCTCCGCCGTCGACATCGCGAGCGGCTTCTCGCCGTAGACGTGCTTCCCGGCCTCGAGTGCCCGGGTGGCGATCTCGGCGTGTGCGGCCGGGATCGTCAGGTTGAGCACGACGTCGACGTCGTCCGCGGCGATGAGGTCGTCGACGCTCGTCCCGCGCACGCCCTGCGTCGCGCCGACCGACTGCGCCCGGGCGACGTCGATGTCCGCGACCGCGGTGAGCTCGAGCCCGGGCAGCGCCGGGAAGTGCTCGAAGTACTGCTGGCTGATGACGCCGACGCCGACGACCCCCACCCGCAACGGTCGGTCGTTCACCGGGCTGCCCACAGGAGTCCCCTCTCGATGATCGTGCGGAGCGGCTGCGACTCGACGACCTCGAGCCGGTGCCCCGGTGCGGAGACGAACACGCGTCCCTCGCCCCACTGCCGGGTCCAGATCGCCGGCGCGGTGACCGGACGGTTCCAGGCGTCGAAGTCGCGGGCCTGTTGCGTCGTGGTCGCCAGCACGTCGTTGTACTCGTCGGAGAGCACCCAGTACTGCTCGGTCACGAGGTCGAAGTCCTCGATGCCCCGCGTGATCGGGTGCTCGTGCCCGGCCTCCGTGATGTGCACGGTGTACGGGATGTAGTTGTCGGACTGTTCGCCGGTGCGCTCGGACGGGTGCTTGCCCGCGTGGTGCGCGAACTGGCCGCCGATCATGTGCAGGTAGTCCGCCGTGTTGCGGAACGCGTCCGCGATCCCGCCGTGCCACCCGGCGAGCCCGGCGCCGCCGAGGACCGCCTGCTGCAGGCCGGCGAACTCGTCGTCGGCGATGGTCGACATCGTGACGACCTGCACGATGAGGTCGACGTCGGCCATCACGGCCTCGTCGGCGTACACGGCGGTGGAGTCCGACACGTGGACGTCGAAGCCGTTGTCCCGCAGGAACGGCACGAACAGGTCCGTGGTCTCGACGGGCATGTGCCCGTCCCAGCCGCCACGGACGACCAGGGCCTTCTTCGTCGAGGCCACTCAGATCACCGTCCAGGCGCTGCCGTCGGCCGCACTGCGCTCGACCGCGTCGAGAACGCGCTGCACGTGCAGCCCGTCGGCGAACGACGGCTCCGGGTCGGCGCCGGCGACGATCGCCTGCACGAAGTCGGCGACCTGGTGGCTGAAGGTGTGCTCGTAGCCGATGAGGTGCCCGGTCGGCCACCACGCGGCCATCCACGGGTGCTCCGGCTCCGTGACGAGGATGCGACGGAAGCCCTGCTCCCCCGCGGGTGCCGACGACTCGTACAGCCGCAGCTCGTTCATCGACTCGAGGTCGAACTGGATCGCACCCTCGGACCCGCTGATCTCGAGCGTCAGGCCGTTCTTCCGACCGGTCGCGTAGCGCGTGGCCTCGAAGGAGCCGATCGCGCCCTCGGCAGCGCCGCCGGACAGCCGCCCGAGGAAGAACGCGGCGTCGTCGACGGTGACCTGCCCGCGCTCGCTCGACGCGGTGCCGGAGAGCCCGACGCCCTCGGCCATCAGCGGTCGCTCGTGCACGAAGGTCTCGAGCGTGCCGGACACGGTGGCGAGCTGTGCGCCCGTGACGTGCTCGACGAGGTCGATCGCGTGTGCCCCGATGTCGCCGAGCGAGCCGGACCCGGCGAGCGCCTTGTCCAGGCGCCACGTCATCGGGCCGTCCTCGTCGGCCAACCAGTCCTGCAGGTAGAGCGCGCGGACCTGGCGGACGGCCCCGAGCCTCCCGTCCTGCACCAGCTGGCGGGCGAGGGCGATGGCGGGGACGCGACGGTAGCTGAAGCCGACCATGGCGCGGACGCCGCGCTCGGCGGCGGCCGTGGCGGCGGCGGTCATCGCCTCGGCCTCCGCCACGGTGTTGGCCAGGGGCTTCTCGCAGAGGACGTGCTTGCCGGCCTCGAGCGCGGCGATCGCGACCTCGACGTGCGAGGACCCGGGCGACACCACGTCGACGACGTCGATGTCCGGATCGGCGACCACCTGGCGCCAGTCGGTCGACGCGGTCTGCCAGCCGTACTTCGCGCGTGCCGCCTCCGTGCGCTCGGCGTCCCGCCCGACGACGACCGCCATCTCGGGTTCCACGCCGAGGTCGAAGAACCGCGGGGCGGTCCGCCACGCCTGGGAGTGCGCCGCCCCCATGAACCCGTGCCCGACCATGGCGACCCGCAGTCGACCCGGTCCGTGTCCGTCCTGTGCCATCCACTCGCTCCTTTGCGATCCGGTGCTTGCCACGATCCACCCTACCGCTTATGTTGGGCGCGGCAACATTTTGTTTCGACGACGAACGGTGATCCACCATGGCAACGACGCCCACCCGCGACGACAAGTTCTCCTTCGGTCTCTGGACCATCGGCTACAACGGCTCCGACCCGTTCGGCGGCCCGACCCGTCCCGCGCTGGACGTGGTCGAGGCGGTCGAGAAGCTCGACGAGCTCGGCGCCTACGGCCTGACCTTCCACGACGACGATCTGTTCGCGTTCGGCTCGACCGACGCCGAACGCCAGGCGCAGATCGACCGCCTCAAGGGCGCGCTCGAGTCCACCGGGATCATCGTGCCGATGGTCACCACGAACCTCTTCTCCGCCCCGGTCTTCAAGGACGGCGGCTTCACCTCGAACGACCGCGCGGTCCGCCGGTTCGCGCTCCGCAAGGTGCTCCGCAACGTCGACCTGGCCGCCGAGCTCGGCGCGAAGACCTTCGTCATGTGGGGTGGCCGCGAGGGCTCGGAGTACGACTCCGCCAAGGACGTGCAGGCCGCGCTCGAGCGCTACCGCGAGGCCGTCAACCTGCTCGCCCAGTACGTCACCGACAAGGGCTACGACATCCGCTTCGCCATCGAGCCGAAGCCGAACGAGCCCCGCGGCGACATCCTCCTGCCGACCCTCGGCCACGCGATCGCCTTCACCGAGACGCTCGAGCGTCCGGAGCTGTTCGGCATCAACCCCGAGGTCGGCCACGAGCAGATGGCCGGCCTGAACTTCACAGCCGGCATCGCCCAGGCGCTCTACCAGGGCAAGCTCTTCCACATCGACCTCAACGGGCAGCGCGGCATCAAGTACGACCAGGACCTCGTGTTCGGTCACGGCGACCTGCAGAACGCGTTCTCGCTCGTCGACCTGCTCGAGCACGGCGCCCCGCAGGGCGGCCAGGCGTACGACGGCCCGCGCCACTTCGACTACAAGCCGAGCCGCACCGAGGACATCACCGGCGTGTGGGACTCGGCGAAGGCGAACATGCGGATGTACCTGCTCCTCAAGGAGCGCGCGCAGGCCTTCCGCGCCGACCCCGAGGTGCAGGAGGCGCTGTCCGCCGCGAAGGTCGACGAGCTCTCGACCCCGACGCTGAACAGCGGCGAGTCGTACGACGACTTCCTCGCCGACCGTTCCGCGTACGAGGACTTCGACGCCGACGCGTACTTCGGCGGCAAGGGCTTCGGCTTCGTGCGCCTGCAGCAGCTCGCCATCGAGCACCTCATGGGCGCTCGTTGAGTCTCGTCGCCGGGGTCGACTCCTCGACCCAGTCCTGCAAGGTCACGATCCGTGACGCGGCGACCGGCGCGGTCGTCCGGGAGGGTCGCGCGACCCACCCGGACGGCACGTCCGTCGACCCGCGCCACTGGTGGGACGCGCTCGGCAGCGCGATCGCGGACGCCGGTGGGTTCGACGACGTCGCCGCAGTCGCGGTCGCCGGGCAGCAGCACGGCATGGTCGCGCTCGACGCCGACGGTCACGTCGTCCGCGACGCGCTCCTCTGGAACGACGTGCGCAGTGCGGCCGCGGCCGCGCAGATGGTCGAGGAGCTCGGACGGGAGGCATGGGTCGCCCGGACGGGTCTGGTCCCGGTGGCCTCGTTCACCGGCACCAAGCTGCGGTGGCTCCGCGACGCGGAGCCCGAGAACGCCGCACGGGTCGCCGCCGTCGCGCTCCCCCACGACTGGTTGTCGTGGCGCCTGCGCGGGTACGGCCCGGCGGACGAGAGCCCGCTCGGCCCGGACCTCGACGCCCTCGCGACCGACGGCTCGGACGCCAGCGGCACCGGCTACTGGGACCCGGTCCGCCGGGAGTACGACCCCGAGCTGTTCGAGGCAGCGCTCGGTCGCCCGATGCGTCCCGCCCAGACCGGTGACGACGACGCGGTCGTGGTGCCGCGGGTCGTCGATCCGGACGAGGCGATGGGCACGCTCGACGTCGACGTCCCGCTGGCCGGCGGCGGCGTCGCGCACGCCGGGCTCGTGGTCGGCGCGGGTCTCGGCGACAACGCCGGGGCAGCGCTCGGCCTCGGACTCGGCCCTGGTGACGTCGCGGTGTCCCTCGGCACCAGCGGCACCGTCTTCGGCGTGACCGACGCCGAGGTGACGGACCCGAGCGGCACCGTGGCGGGCTTCGCCGACGGGACCGGGTCGCGCCTCCCGATCGTGACGACGCTCAACGCGGCCCGCGTGCTCGAGGTGATCGGCGGACTCCTCTCCGTCGACCACGACGAGCTCGGCGAGCTCGCGCTGCAGGCGCCGGCCGGTGCGGACGGGCTCGTCCTCGTGCCGTACTTCGTCGGGGAGCGCACGCCGAACCGGCCGGACGCCACCGCATCGCTGCTCGGCATGACGCCGCTGACGACCGACCGGGCGCACCTCGCCCGCGCGGCCGTCGAGGGCATGCTGTGCGCGCTGGCGGACGGGCTCGCCGCGGTCGAGGGGACGGGCGTCGCTGTGTCGCGACTCCTGCTCATCGGCGGGGCGGCACGGAACGAGGCGGTCCGCACGGTCGCCGCGCAGGTGTTCGGGCGCGACGTCAGCGTGCCGGAACCGGGCGAGTACGTCGCCGCGGGTGCCGCGCGGCAGGCGGCCTGGGCCCTCGGCGGCAGCCTGCCGGCGTGGGACGTCTCGGGCGCCGTGGTGCCGGGCGACCCGCGCCCCGAGGTGCTCGAGCAGTACCGCGCCGCCGCGCGCTGACTGCCCGCACCTGGTGGGATCGGGCGTACCTGGTCGGGATCGCTGACCAGGTACGCCCGTTCCCGCTGAGCACGCCCGGTCCGACCCGGCCGGGCACGACCCCATCCGCCAGCGACGACGCCCAGGAGGACACCACATGCCACTCACCGACCTGCCCCTCGACCAGCTCCGCGCCTACCGACCGACCGTCCGTCGCCCGGACGACTTCGACGCGTTCTGGGCGACCACCGTCGACGACGCCCGGACCGCGGGCGCCGGGACCAAGACCGTCCTCGTCCCCGCGGAGACCCCGGTGACCGCGCTCGACGTGCAGGACCTCACGTTCCCCGGGTTCGCCGGTGACCCGGTCCGCGCCTGGGTCTCGCGCCCGGCCGGCGCCACGGGCGAGCTGCCCGCCGTCGTCGAGTTCATCGGGTACGGCGGCGGCCGCGGCCTGCCGGGCGAGCGGGTCTCGTGGGCCCTCGCCGGCTACGTGCACGTCGTGATGGACACCCGCGGGCAGGGCAGCGGCTGGGGATCCGGGGGCGACACCCCCGACCCGCACGGCTCCGGCCCGCACGTCGGCGGCTGGATGGCGAGCGGCATCACCTCGCCCGCCGAGCACTACTACCGGCGCGTGTACACCGACGCCGTCCGGCTCGTCGACGCGGTCCGCGCGCTGCCCGGCGTCGACCGCGACCGCATCGCGCTCACCGGCGGCAGCCAGGGCGGCGGCATCGCGATCGCCGCGGCCGCCCTCGTCGAGGCGCACACCGCTCCGCTCGTGGCCGTCCTGCCCGACGTCGCGTTCCTCGCCGACTGGGAGCACGGCACCGACGTGGCGGTGGGCGGTCCGTACCGGGAGCTCGCGACCCACCTCGCGGTGCACCGCGACGACGTCGAGACGGTGTGGGAGACGGCTGGCTACCTCGACGGGGTGAACCACGCGGCCGGCATCACCGCACCGGCGCTGTTCTCGGTCGCGCTGATGGACGACGTCGTGCCGCCGCGAACGACCTTCGCGGCGTTCAACGCGCTCGGGTCGACGGACAAGCAGATCGATGTCTACCCGTACAACGGGCACGAGGGCGGCGGACACCGGCACTGGGAGCGCCAGGCGGCCTTCCTCGCCGCGCGCGTCTGAGCGTCCTCGCACCTCGACGGTGCCGGGTTCCCCGGGTGCGGGCCGCGGGTGCCGCCAGGATCGACCCGTGCGTCGCGCCCGTGGTCCCCGTCCCGCCGTCATCACCCTCGGCGCCGTGCTCCTGGTGCTCATCGCCGGCGTCGTCGCGGTGAACGTGCCCGGGCGCTCCGGTCCGTCGGCGCCGCTCCCCCGGGCGGACGCGGGACCGGCGACGGTCGCCCGGGCGTTCCTCGACGCCGCGGTGCGTCGGGACTGCGGGTCGATGCGAGCACTCTCGTCGCCGGACGACACCGACTGGTGCCCGGCGAGTCTCTGGACGCAGTGGACGGGCGAGGGCGACCCGACGATGCACTCGTGGACCGCGCTGGAGTCCGTGTCGGCCCCGACGGAGCCGGAGCAGTGCTACCAGTACGGACTCGACCAGGACGGGCTCGTCGGCATGGCCCCCGGGGCGAACACGTGGGGGTTGTGCCTCCGCCGCGGCAGTGGCGGGTGGCGGGTCACGAGCGAGGGCGTGGGCTGAGTCCCGACCACTCGGCGAGTTCCGAGTCGAGCATCGTCGTCATGCCGGCGTCGACGAGCGTGTCACCCTGCGCGCGGGTGATCCGGCCGGACGCAACGAGCGCGGCGATCCCCTGCATCGTGGCCGCGAACAGGAGCTGGAACGTCACCCTGGCGTCGTCGTCCGCCCCGGCAGCGCGTTCCCCCATCGCGGCGTCCAACGTCGCGAACAACCCGGCCGCCGCTGCGCCGACGCCTGCGGGCGCCCCGTCCGCCTTCGCCTGGAACATGAGATCCATCAACGCGGCGTCCTCGATCGCGAAGTCGACGTAGGCGTGCGCGACCCGTGCGAAACGTGCTGCGGTCGCACCGCCCCCCTCGAGCGCCTTCTGCACGTCGGCGGTCAACCGTCGGAACCCGACCTCGGCGAGCGCGTCGAGCAGCGCCTGCCGGTCGACGAAGTGGCTTCGGGGCGCGCCGTGGCTGACCCCGGCCCGACGCGCGAGGTCGCGCAGGGAGAGCCCGTCGACACCGGACTCGCGCAGCACGACGACGGCCTCGTCCAGCAGCACGGCCCGGAGGTTGCCGTGGTGGAACGGACGCTCGGGCATGCCGTCATCCTAAACCCGAACCAGGCATTGACTACTTTCTAGTCAGTGCCTAGATTGACGGCATGCCCCATCCGCAGACGTTCCTCGTGTTCGGCGGGACCGGACAGACCGGCCGCCACTTCGTCCGGCTCGCGCTCGAACAGGGCCACCGCGTGCGGGTGGTCGCCCGGACCCCCGACAAGCTCGCACCCCGTGACGGACTCGAGGTCGTCGCCGGGTCCGTCGACGGACCGCTCGACCTCGATGCCCTCCTGGACGGCGTCGATGCGGTCGTGGCGATGATCGGGGACGTCGTCGCGCAGCGCGACCGGAAGGTCGCCACCCCCTTCGTCCAGCAGCTCGTCCCCGCCATGCGTCGGACCGGGGTGCGCCGGTTCCTCTACCAGGCAGGCGGTCTCAGCGCGGCGCCCGACCGGCGACTCGCGCCCGCGCTCCGCCTCGTCCGCGCCACACTGGCCCGCGGGTACGACGGGCAGCACCGGGACAACGAGGCCGTGATGCGCTACCTCGACGACGAGGCGCGGGACGTCGAGTGGATGGTGCACCGCGCGGGCATCGGTTCGGACGGCCCGTCGAAGGGAGTCCTGCACCGGTCGGCCACGGCGATCAGCATCGGCACCTTCGTCGACTGCGCTGCCTTCACCCTGCGCACGGTGCTCGACGACGACGCGGTCCACACCTTCCACTGCAGCACCTACCGCGCGCCGCGGTGACGGTCCACCGGCCGGGCGGGGTCCGGTCGTCCCCCACGGGTCGCGGGTACGGCGGGGTGCACGGAGCGGACAGTCTCCGAACACTGTCGGCACCGTGGGAGTTCGATCTCGCAACATGGAATCGTTGCCGCTCTGGCTCCTCGTGGTGATCTTCGTCGCGGGTGCCGCCGTGATCTGGGTCGCCGGCATCCAGCTCTCGAAGACGACCGACGTGCTCGACGACCGCCTGCACCTCGGCAGTGCGCTCGGCGGGCTGATCGTGCTCGCCGTCGCGACGAACCTGCCCGAGATCGCGATCACCGTCAGCGCCGCCGCGTCCGGTTCGATCGAGGTCGCGGCCGGCAACATCCTCGGCGGCATCGCCCTGCAGACGGTCGTCATCGTGATCCTCGACGCGTTCGGCCGGCGCGGGAAGGGCGTCAAGCCGATCACCTACCGCGCGGCCTCGCTCGGGCTCGTGCTCGAGGCGGTCGTCGTCGTCGCGGTGCTCGCGGTCGTCATCGCCGGCAGCCAGCTCCCGCCCGGCCTGATCGCGCTGCGGCTCACCCCGGACGTCGTCCTCATCGCCGCGATCTGGGTCGTCGGCCTGTTCCTCGTCCAGCGCGCCGGCAAGGGCCTGCCCTGGCACCAGTCCGGCGCTGCACCGGACACGACCGTCCCGCAGCCGCACGGACACCGGACCCGGAAGCCCGTCGCGAAGATGAGCACCGTGAAGGCGTCGATCGTGTTCGCCCTGTCCGCCCTCGCCACCCTCGTCGCGGGTGTCGTGCTCGAACGGGCCGGCGACGCCGCCTCGTCGCAGATCGGGTTGTCCGGGGTGCTGTTCGGCGCGACCGTCCTCGCGCTCGCCACGAGCCTGCCCGAGATCTCCACGGGCCTGCAGGCGGTCAAGCAGGGCGACGACAACCTGGCCATCAGCGACATCTTCGGCGGGAACGCCTTCCTGCCGGTGCTGTTCCTCGTCGCCACGCTCATCTCGGGCAAGGCCGTCCTGCCGCAGGCGAACGCGAGCGACATCTACCTCACCGCGGTGGCCGCGCTCCTCACGGTCGTGTACGCCGTCGGGCTGGTGTTCCGGCCGCAGAAGCGCATCGCCGGCATGGGCGTCGACTCGTTCGTGGTGGTGCTGCTCTACCTCGCCGGGGTCGGCGGCCTGGTCGCCATCTCGCTGTCGTAGGCAGCCGGTCGGTCGGTACTCGTGGCCGATCGGCCACCGTCGATCATCTGCCGGACGGTCGTGCGCGGACCGCGTTCCGTGGACGATCGGTCACCATGACGTTGCCCCTGCTCGCCGGCTGGCTGCTCGCCGCCGCGGACGCCGTCCTCGTCGCCGTCGTGGTGCTGGTCGCCGTCCTGGCCCGTCGGACCTGGCGTGCCCTCCTGGTGGCGGTCGTCGTCGGCGCGGTGGTCGGCGGGCTGGTCTCGTGGTGGCTCGGCGACGTGCTCGACGTGCTCGAGGTCTCACCGTCCTGGGTGGTCCGCATCTGGGTCGGCGTCGCGTTCGCCCTCGTCGCGGTGGCCGTGGTCGTCCTCGTGCGCGGCACCCGATCCGGACGGGTCGCAGCGGCAGGACTCGTGGTCGTCTCGGTCGTCGCCGCCGGGCTCGCCGTGAACCGGGACACCGGGCTCTTCCCGACCGTCGCCGACGCGCTCGGCCGGTCGCACGTCCCGGCGCTCCACCTGCCGGACGACCCCGCACCGGCCGACGTCGACGCCGACGCGGCGACGTGGCGATCGCCGTCGGACCTGCCGCGGCACGGACGGGTCGGATCGGTGCACATCCCCGGGGAGACCTCGCACTTCCCCGCCCGGCCCGGCATCGTCTGGCTGCCGCCGGCCGCCCTGGTCCGGCATGCACCCCGACTCCCCGTGGTGCTCATGCTCTCCGGCCAGGGTCCGGGCGCCGCGCCGTCGAACATCGTGGAGGCGGGGCGGATGGCCGACCGGCTCGACCGGCTCGCCGCGGCGCACCACGGGCTCGCGCCGATCGTCGTGATGCCGGACCAGCTCGGCGAGGCGACGCGTAACCCGATGTGCGTCGACGGTCCGCTCGGCAACAGTCGGAGCTACCTCACCCGGGACGTCCCGGCGTGGATCCGGACCCACCTGCACGTCGAGCAGCACGCCGCGGACTGGGCGGTGAGCGGCTTCTCGCAGGGCGGGACGTGCGCCGTGCAGCTCGGTGCCGGGTTCCCGGACCTGTTCGGGTCGTTCATCGACGTGTCCGGACAGCGGGGTCCGACGCTCGGCGACCGCGACGAGACCGTCCGCCTCGGCTTCCAGGGCGATGCCTCGGCGTACGCGGCGGCACAACCGGCACGGGTGCTCGCCCGGAACGCGCCGTACCGGTCGACCGCGGCCTTCTTCGGTGTCGGCGCGGACGACTCCCGCTACGGGCCACAGCAGACCGAGGTCGTGGCGGCCGCGCGACGTGCGGGCATCTCGGTCACCGAGTACCGGGTGCCGGACAGCGGGCACGACTGGCACACGGCCGGCACCGCCCTCGCGGCCGGCATCGCCTGGCTGCTCCCCCGCGTCGACCTCTGACGCCGGCCGGCCTACCCGGGCGGCCCACCCGGGCGGCGAAACGGCCGCACCACCCCACGCGCTCAGCGACACCTCACGGCCAGGCCGGCCCGTGAGGTGTCGCTGAGCGCGTGGAGTCGCACCGGCGGACGCGGACGGGCAGCCGCCCACGCGACGGACGGGAGGCGCGGTGCCGACCCGCACCGCGCCTCCCGTCATCGGGTCTGCCGTCAGACCAGGGCCCACTCCACGCGCCGCGGGTCCGCTGTGGTGACCTCGTGGACCGCGCCGGTCACCCGCACGACCGCACGCTCCGTCGCGGACCCGGGCACGGGGTGTCGCACCGGACCGTCGCCGGAGGCGACGATCCCACCCGTCTGCACCGCGCCTCCAGGACGGGACGCCGCGGCGTGCGACGCGACCCAGACCTGCACGTCGCCGGGCTCGACCACCTTGCGCATCCGCCGGTCGGTGAACGCGAAGCGCTGCACCGGCACCGCGAAGCGCACCCGTCGCGCCTCGCCCGCGGCGAGCGGGACACGCGCGTAGCCGAGGAGCTGCACCTCGGGACGGGTGATCGTGGCGTGCACGTCGTGACCGTAGAGCTGCACGACCTCGACGCCGTCGCGGTCCCCGGTGTTCCGGACCGTCACCGACGCCGTGAACGTGCCGTCGGTCGTGACCGACTCGTCGACCGTCAGGTCCTCGTACGCGAACGAGGTGTACCCGAGACCGAACCCGAACGGCCGCACCGGGGTGGAGTCCGCGGCCGTGACGTCCGACGGACCACCGAGGCGCGGGTGCAGGTACCCGTAGGGCTGCGCGCCGGCCGACCGCGGGAGCGAGACGGGCAGGCGGCCGGAGGGCGAGGCGGCCCCGGTGAGCAGGTCGGCGACCGCGAGGCCACCGCCCTCCCCCGGGAAGAACGCCTGCACGACCGCCGCGGGTCGGGCGTGGTCGCCGTCGAGCGCCCAGCCGATCGCGTACGGGCGACCGGTGAGGAGCACGACGACCGTCGGCGTCCCGGTCGCCACGACGGCCTCGACGAGCTCGCGCTGCACGCCCGGGAGGTCGAGGGACTCGGTGTCGTTGCCCTCGCCGACGGTGCCGCGGCCGAACAGCCCGGCCTGGTCGCCGACGACGACCACGGCGACGTCGGACGCCTCCGCGACGGCGACCGCGTCGGCGAACCCGCCGCGGTCGGTGCCGGTGACCGCGCAGCCGGCGGCGAACCGGACGGACGCGGGACCGAGGGCGGCGGCGACGGCCTCGCGGACCGTCGGGATCGCGAACCCGAGCGGCAGGTCGGGGTGCGACGCGAGCACGTGGTTCGCGAACGAGTAGCACCCCTGCAGCGCCTCGGCGCGGTCAGCGTTCGGGCCGATGACCGCGACCGAGGAACCGGGACGCAGCGGCAGGACCGGCCCGCCGTCGCCCTCGTCCCCGGCGGCAGTCCGGTCCGTGGGCTCGTCGGCGGCCCCGGTCCGTGTCGCCGGGACGTCGTTGGACAGGAGCACGAGCGACTCGGTCGCCAGCCGACGGGCGAGCTGCCGATGCTCCGGGGTGTCGAGGTCGATGCCGGTCGGCGGCTCGTCCTCGAACACCTCGGGGTCGAGCAGGCCGAGGCGCTCCTTCTGGCGGAGCACCCGTTCCACCGCACGGTCGACGAACGCCTCGTCGAACGCCCCCGACCGGACGCGGTCGACGAGCGGTGCGAGGTAGGCGTCGCCGGTCGGCAGCTCGACGTCGATGCCGGCCTCGAGCGCGAGCGCCGCGGCCTCGCCACGGTCCGCCGCGATGCCGTGCATGACCTCGAGGAACGCGACCGAGAAGTAGTCCGCGACGACCGTGCCGTCGAAGCCGAGCCGGTCGCGCAGCAACCCGGTGAGCAGCTCGCCGTTCGCGGCCACGGGCACCCCGTCGACCTCGGCGTACGAGTTCATCACGCTGCGGGCGCCGCCGTCGAGCAGCGCCATCTCGAAGGGCGGCAGGAACACGTCGGCGACCTCGCGCGGTCCGGCGTGCACGGGGGCGTGGTTCCGTCCCGCCTGCGAACCGGAGTAGCCCAGGAAGTGCTTCAGCGTCGCGTCGACGCCGGCGCTCTGCACCCCGCGCACGTAGGCGGTGCCGACCGTGCCGACGAGGTACGGGTCCTCGCCGATGCACTCGTCGACCCGCCCCCAGCGGGGGTCGCGGACGACGTCGAGCACGGGCGCGAGCCCCTGGTGCACGCCGAGCTGCCGCATCGAGCCGCCGATCGCCGCGCCGACCAGCTCGACGAGCTCCGGGTCGAACGAGGCACCCCACGCGAGCGGGGTCGGGAACGTGGCGGCCTTCCACGCGGCGAGGCCGGTGAGGCACTCCTCGTGCACGAGGGCCGGGATCCCGAGGCGCGTCTCGCGCTTCAGGCGGCGCTGCTCCGCCCAGAGCCACGCTGCCCGCTCGTCGGGTTCGACCGGGCGGGTGCCGTAGACGCGGGTGTACTGCCCGAGGCCGTGGCGGGTGACGTCGGCGAGGGTGTCGCCGTCCTGGACGGCCGCCATCTCGCCCTGCATCGGGGCGACGACGCCGTCCTGGTCGAGCCAGTAGCCGACGAGCTGCGCCGCCTTCTCCTCGAGAGTCATCGCGCCGAGGAGGGCGGTGACGCGGTCGCCGCCGGTCGCGGTCGCGGCGGCTGCGGTCGCGGTCTCGGTCGCGGTGGCTGCGGTCGCGGTCTCACTCGCCTCGGTCAGCGTGGTCGACTCGGCCGGGAGGCGCGGCTCGCGCCCGGCGGACCGCGTCGCGTCCGTCGTCGTCACCCCTTCACCGCCCCGGTCAGGCCGCCGACGATCCGCTTCTGGAAGATCGTGAAGAACACGAGCGCCGGGATCATCGACATCGAGGTGAACGCGAGCACCTTCGCCGTGTCGACGGAGTACTGCGACGAGAACGCCTGCACGCCGAGCGGGAGCGTGTAGCTGGCCTCGTTGTTGAGGATGAACAGCGGCAGGATGTAGCTGTTCCAGCTGCCGATGAACGCCAGGATGCCGACGGTGACGACGCCCGGCAGCGACAGCGGCACGATCATCCGGAAGAAGAACCCGAGCCGGCTCGCGCCGTCGATCGACGCCGCCTCCTCGAGCTCGTCCGGGATCGCCCGGAGGAACGGCACCAGGATGATGACCGTCGTCGGCAGGGCGAAGGCGATCTGCGGCAGGATCACGCCGGCCAAGCTGTTCGTCAGGCCGAGGTCCTTGACGAGCAGGTACAGCGGCGTGATCGCGACGGTGATGGGGAACATCAGACCGGCGGCGAACAGGGCGTACACCGCGCCGCGTCCCTTGAAGTGGTAGCGGGCGAGCACGAAGCTCACCATGAGCCCGAGCACGACGACGCCGAGCGTGGTGCTCAGGGCACTGATCGTCGAGTTGCCGAGCTGCTGCCAGAAGATGCCGCTGGAGAGCACGCTGCCGTAGTTGCCGAACTGGAAGGGTGCCGGCAGGCCCGCTGGGCTCGTCGTGATCTGCGAGTTCGTCCGGAACCCGCCCAGCACGATGTAGAGCACCGGGGCGAGGTTCGCGGCGACGAACAGCACCGCGACGACGTACGTCAGCGGGTTCGCCTGGCCGAGGGCTGCCCCGGACTTCCGCGCCCGGGCACCGCGGCGACCGGGTGCGACGAGGTTGGTGGTGGCACTCGTGATCGCCATCAGTTCTTCCTCTCGGTGAGTGCGCCCGCGGTGTCGCGACGGAGCACGAAGTGCTGGTAGACGAGGGCGACCGCGAGCGAGATCACGAACATGACCACCGCGACGGCACTGCCGAAGCCGAAGTTGCCCGAGGTCCGCCCGTTGGCGACCATGTACGTCGCCATGGTCGAGGTGCCTGCGGTCGAGGAGATGTACTGACCCCAGATGATGTAGACGAGGTCGAACAGCTGCAGGGAGCCGATGATCGACAGGAAGGCCCAGATGCGGATCGTCGGGCCGAGCAGCGGGAGCGTGATGCGGCGCTGGATCTGCCAGTAGCTCGCGCCGTCGATCGCCGCCGCCTCGAACAGCTCCTCGGGGATCGACTGCAGACCGGCGAGGAAGAGGATCACCGCGAAGCCGATGTACTTCCACGAGATGATCGCGAGCAGGCTCCAGATCGCGATGTCCGGGTTGGACAGCCAGTCCTGACGGAGCCCGCCGAGCCCGATGCTCTGGAACAGGTCGTTCACCGCACCGTTCGACTGGAGCATCAGGCTCCACCCGGTGCCGACGATGACCTCGGAGATGACGTAGGGGACGAAGACCAGGACGCGGATGAGCCCGCGGCCGTGCATCTTCTGGTTGAGCAGGAGCGCCAGCACGATCGCGATCGGGCCCTGCAGCACGAGCGACATCACGACAATGAACCCGTTGTGCATGAGGACCGACTGGAAGGCCTTGTCCTGGAAGATGATGAGGTAGTTCTGCAGTCCGACGAAGTCGGTCGGCGGACCGTAGCCCTGCCACTTGTAGAAGCCGTAGTAGGCGGCGAGCGCCACCGGCAGGATGACGAACGTCACGAAGACGATCACCGCGGGTCCGGCGAGGACCGCGATCTCGACGCGCTTGCGCCAGTCCGCGACGCGCTTGGCGGTCCGCCGGGCGGCGGGGAGCGGTGCGCCGCTCCCCGCCGTCGACGGGCCGGATGCGCTGCCCGACGCCTTCGCCGGGGTCGTGCCGAGGGAGGTGTCGAGCGCCATGATCAGCCCTTGGCCGCGGCCTGGTTGGTGGTCTCGACGATGTCCTTCGCGCTGCCCTTGCCGGCGAGCAGGTCGACCACGCTGGTGTTCAGCGCGTTGCCGACGTTCTGGCCGTACAGGGTGTCGAGGTACTGCGAGACGAACGGGGCCTCCTGGTAGGCGGCGAGGGCCGACTTCAGGTAGTCGGCGTCGACGACGCCCTGCGCGTCCTTGTTCACCGGGATGGACTGGAACGCCTTGTAGTAGGCCTCCTGGTTGTTCTTCTGCACGATGAAGTTGAGGAAGTCGGTGCACGCCTTCTTCGGGGCCTTCGCCGAGCAGGAGTTGCCGTCGACGCCACCCATCATCGACTTGGGGTCACCCTTGCCGCCGTCGATGGTCGGGAACGGGAACCAGCCGAGGTCGGCCAGCGGCTTCTGGTCCGGGGTGAGCGAGGAGATCACGCCCGGGTCCCAGGCACCCATGAGCTCCATGGCGGCCTTGTGGTTCGCGAGGAGACCGGCCGAGCTGCCGGCGCCCTGCTGGGCGGCGGTGGTGAGGAAGCCCTGGTTGAAGGGCTCGGTCTTGTTGAAGTCCTCGAGCTGCTCGCCCGCCTTGGTCCAGCAGGCGTTGTCGAACTTCAGCGACTTCGCGGTGTCGGTGAGCGTCTTCTCGCTGCACTCGCGGAGCGCGAAGTTGTAGTACCAGTGCGCGGCGGGCCAGGCGTCCTTGGCGCCGACGGCGACCGGGTCGATGCCCGCTGCCTTGAGCTTCGAGACGTCGTCGTTGAACTCGTCCATCGTGGTCGGGGTGCCCTCGATGCCGGCCTGCTTGAAGAGGTCCTTCGAGTACCAGATGCCCTCGGGGAGCACGGCGCCCGGCATCGCGTAGGTCTTGCCGTCCTTCTCGTAGCCCGAGAAGGTGCCCTTGCTGATGGACTGCTTCGCGTCGGCGCTGATGGAGTCGGAGATGTCCATGAGCTGCCCGGCGGCGATCATCGCGTCCATCTTGCCGCCGCCACGCTGCAGGAAGATGTCCGGGCCGTCGCCGGAGTTCAGGGCGGTCTGGAGCTTGCCGTCCAGGTCCTCGTTCTGGATCGCCTGGACCTTGATGGTGACGTTCGGGTACTTGTCCTCGAACGCCTTCACGGTGTCGGCCCAGTAGGCCTTGCCCGGTCCGGTGGTGGAGTTGTGCCAGAAGGTCATCGTGACCTTGCCGTTCCCGTCGCCGTTCGCGGCATCGCTGCCTGCGGAGCAGCCGGCGGCCACCAGTGCTGTCGCCCCGACCAGCGCGATGGCTGCCGCGGCACGGATCTTCCTCGTCATCGTGGAACTCCTGTGTGTCGTCGTTGACTCGCAGCGACATCGGGTGCCGCTGCGGAGAGCGTGCCAGGCGGTCCATGGACTTGTCAATCGATATCGATAACGTTTTCTTTACCGTTCGAGGCATGACCGCAGCGGTACGGTGTGCACATGGACACGGCACTCGGAACGCGTCCCGGTGCCGGCCGGGTCACGATCGCGGACGTCGCGCGCGTGGCGGGGGTGTCGATCCCCACGGTGTCGAAGGTGATCAACCAGCGCGACGGCGTCGCCCCCGCCACGATGCTCCGCGTGCAGCAGGTCGTCGAGGACCTCGGCTACGAGACGTCCCTGGTCGCCCGCAGCCTGCGCAGCTCCCGCACCGGCGTGATCGGCATCCTCGTCACCGAGTTCGAACCGTTCTCCACCGAGCTGCTCCGCGGGATCTCGAGCGCCACGACCGGCACCGGGTACGAGCTCCTCGCCTACGCCGGACTCCTCACCGGCGTCGACCGCCCGGGCTGGGAACGTCGCTCGCTCTCCCGGCTGTCCGGCACGCTCATCGACGGCGCCATCGTCGTCACCCCGACCAGCGCGATGTCGAGCACCTCGATCCCCGTCGTCGCGATCGACCCGCACACCGGCCCTGAGGGGCACGCCACCGTGGACGCCGACAACGAGGGCGGTGCCGTGCTCGCGGTCGAGCACCTCATCGGCCTCGGGCACACCCGGATCGCCCACCTGCACGGCCGCGCCGACCTGGCGTCGGCGCAGCTCCGCGAGGCCGGGTACCGCACCGCGCTCGCATCCGCCGGGATCCCGTTCGACCAGCGACTCCTCCGCGACGGCGGCTACCAGGAGGACCAGTCGGCCGCGGTCGCGCGGGAGCTGCTCGCGGGCCCGGACCGACCGACGGCGGTGTTCGCGGCGAACGACTCGTCGGCCTTCGGCGTGCTCCGCGCCGCTGCCGAGCTCGGGCTGCGCGTGCCCGAGGACCTGTCGGTCGTCGGGTTCGACGACGTGCCGCAGGCGTCCACCACGACGCCACCGCTCACGACCGTGGTGCAGCCGCTCGCGGAACTCGGGGCGCAAGCGGTCGAGATGCTCCTCGCGATGCTCCGCGGTGACTCCGCGCCCGACCACGTCCGGCTCGCGACGACGCTCCGCGTCCGGCGCAGCACGGGTCCGGCGCCGACGGCCTGACCGGACGGCCTCCGGGCGGAGGCCCGCTGGATCGCCGGTGCCGGGTGCCGCCGCCGGATCGCCGAGGCCGGTGCCGCCGCGCGAGCGCGGACACCGAGCCGCCGGCACGGTCCGTCAGCGCCGCAGCGTCTCCTTCGGGTACTCCCCGAAGCGCGCCGCGTACGCCGCCGAGAACCGCCCGAGGTGCGCGAAGCCCCAGCGCCGCGCGACGTCGCCGACGGCCCCGGCCTGCGGCCCCGACAGCAGGAGCTCCTCGCGGACGCGGTCGAGTCGGACGTGCCGCAGGTAGGTGAGCGGCGAGACGTCGAAGACGCGCCGGAACGACTCCTGCACGCTGCGGACGCTGAGGCCCGACGCCGCCGAGAGGTCCTGGATGGTGACGACCTCAGCCGCGTGGGCCTCGATGTACTCCACCGCGGCCCGGAGCCGGGCGTTCCGGGGCAGGCCGAGCACCGCGGGCAGGTCGTCCGTGTGCGACGGGAACAGGTCGAGGAAGACGCTGGCGGCGGTCGCCTTGGCCTCGTGCCACGCGGCCGACTCCGGGCCACCGACCCGCAGCGCGCGCGCGAGGCCGGTCAGCGCCCCCTGCCACCGACGGGCGGTCTGCTCGTCCGGCTCCCGGCGGTGGTCGAAGCGCAGCTCCCGGTCGTCGAGCGGCTGACGGGCCTCGGCGATGCGGCGCACGTAGGCGCGGTCGAAGTGCACGAGCCGCTGGTCGTAGTCCGCGGTGGTGAACGCGAACTCCTGGTCGGTCGGGAAGAGCACGGGGGTCTCGAGCGCCATCGGCCAGCGCTCCCCGAGGACGTCGAGCGTGCCCGTGCCGACGCTGATCCACGTGATGACGTAGTCGCCCCCGGCGGGTACGAAGCCGGTGACCGAGCCGTGCATCTGCGACCGGCGGATGGTGACGTCCGAGTCACCGAGCGCGGTGTAGCGGTACTCGAACGGTTCGGTGGTCGCCGAGGCGGACCAGCGCCGCCCGGCGTAGACGCCCGCGAGGTCGCGGAGCGCGTCCTCGGGTCGCCGCCCGGCGAGCTCGAAACGGACGGGGACCGGGCGGCTGTCGGCCTCGAAGCAGTCGTCGATCAGGTCGCTCATGCCCCCACCTCCCGGTTCCGGTCTGTCCCGTTCGCGAACACGTCTTCGTTATCTGGATAAGGTCGGGGGGAGGGTGCGGCGTATCGTTGCGCCGGACCGGACAGCAGGGAAGGGGCGACCACGTGAGCGAGATCGACCTCACCGCCGCGCTCACACGGCTCGAAGCCGCGATGGGCGCGCTGCGCGGCCGTCTGCGAGAACGCCTCGGGATCAGTGGCGCCGACCTCACGGTGCTGCAGTTCGTGGCCCGGGCGGCCGCGGCCGAGCGATCGGTCCGCGTGAAGGACCTGTCCGAACACCTCGGCCTGACCGGTCCGGCGGTGACCGGCACGGTCGATCGTCTGGAGCGGGCGGGACACCTGTGCCGCGTGCCGAACCCCGACGACGGCCGCAGTCGGTTCATCGAGCTGACGGAGGACACCGAACGGGCGTACGCCAGCGCCATGGACAGCACGAACGAGCACCTGCACGAGCTCTTGTCCTCCTTCTCGGAACGGGAGCGGACGAAGTACGTCAAGGTCATCGACCAGGTGATCGAGGCCCTGGAGCACGGCGCACCGACTCCCTGACGGCAGAGTACGGGCGCGCACGAACCCCTCCGGCGGTTTGTCCATCATGCGCAGTTACGTAACTTCCCTACCTATCTTGCCGGACGCGTCGCCACCGGGTCCGTAGCGTCGGCAACGAATGCCCCCGATCGGGGGCCGCGGTACCCAGGGAGGGAAGATGGGCAAGTACGAGTCAGCACAGGGAGTCGACCCGGTGCGCATCGAGACGTTCCGTCGCATGCGGAAGCGGTGGAAGTTCGGCGATCTGCAGGAGACGGCCGCCGTCTACGACGACTTCTTCACGGACACCGCGCGAGACCCGCGTCGCCGCTGACGCAGGTGGACGCGACCGCAGTGACGGACGGGAGGCGCGGTGCCAGCTGGCACCGCGCCTCCCGTGCGTGACGGGTCGCCGTCAGCGACTGCGCACACCGTTCCGCACGGACCGGTCCGCACCGCGGACGGACGCCTCAGCGCGCAGCGGCGGGAGCGACCGACTCCGCGGTGCGCAGCACGCACGGCAGCAGGAAGTGCGGCAGGTCGGCGGAGGTGCCGTCGAGCTGGTCGATGAGGGCGTCCGCCGCCCGCACGCCGAGCTCACGACCGGGAGCGATCATCGTCGACAGCCGCGGGTAGTGCTGGTCCCCCGCAGCGGCGGACGACGCGACACTGAGCACCGAGACGTCGGCCGGCACGCGTCGCCCGGCGTCGAACAGGCCGACGAGCAGCCCCGCCGACGAGTCGTCCTTCATCACGAGGACCGCTGACACGTCCGGGTCCTCGTCGAGCAGGCGTCGGGCCGCGTCGCGCCCGCCCTCGCTCCCGGGACCGGCGTAGACGACACTGCCGGCGTACCCGCGCTCGGCGATCGACCGCGCGAAGGTCTGCTCGACGCGCAGGTGTGGCGCGTACCCGGCCATCGGCGTGCCCTCGAGGTTCTCGAGCACGAGGCCGAACCGTCGGTGGCCGAGGTCCGCGAGGTGGTCGAGGCCGTCCTCGATCGTCGTCTCGAAGTCGATGTCGACGAACGGCAGGCCGCTGCTGTCACGGGTGCGTCCGATGAGCGTGAACGGGACGCCGAGCTCGGACAGCTTGACGACGCGCGGGTCGTCCATGCGGACCTCCATGAGCACGACGCCGTCGACGAGTCCGCCGGACACGAGGTCGTCGAGGTCGTCCCCCGCGGGGTCGACGGGCCAGAGCACGAGGTGGTACCCGCGCTCGGACGCACGCTCCGCGGCGCTCATGAAGAACTCGGACGTCGTCGGACTGAAGCGGTTGCCCGTCGTCGGGAAGAGCAGCGCGATGATCCGGGTCCGACGGCTCGCCAGCGCCCGGGCGACGACGTTGCCGCGGAACTTCAGCTCGCGCATCGCCGCGGTGACCTTCGCGGTCGTCGCCGGGGTGACGTACTTCGTGCCGTTCACGACGAAGGAGACGGTCGCGATCGAGACACCGGCGCGGTCGGCGACCTGCTGCATCGTGGCCACGTCGCCTCCTCGGGCACCCGTCGTCGAACTGCCGCGACACCCGCGGCGAGCCTCAGCATAGACCCGCGATGAAACCAGAAAAGCGCTTTACAGGTGAAGCGCTTTTCTGTTAGCTTCTCGCCCCAGGACCACCGCGACGACGACGTCACCGGAGTCGTCACACCGCGTCCTCCCCCGCATCCGCGAAGAGAAGAGCAGTCGATGAAGCCTGGTTCCCGCTCCACGTCCCGCCGGACCCGTGCCCTGATGGGCGCAGCGGCGATCGCCGCAACGGTCCCCCTCGTCCTGGCCGGGTGCTCCGGCTCCGGCGCCGCCTCGTCCGGCGGTGGCGGCGGCAGCAAGACCCTCACGATCGAGGACTACTACGCCGAGAACTACGACGCCGTCTACCAGCAGTGCGCGAAGGACGTCGGCGTCTCGGTGAAGATCAACCACGTCGCCGGTGCCGGGCTCATCTCGAAGGTGCTGCAGCAGGCGTCGTCGCGGACGCTGCCCGACGTGCTCATGCTCGACAACCCGGACGTGCAGCAGATCGCCGCCTCCGGGGCCCTGTCGGACCTCGCGGACTACAAGCTGGACGCGGACGACGACGTCCCGGGCGTGAAGGGCGCGAACACGTACGAGGGCAAGCTCTACGGCCTGCAACCCAACACGAACTCGATCGCGCTGTACTACAACAAGAAGCTGCTCGCGGACGCCGGCGTCCAGCCCCCGAAGACGTGGGACGAGCTCAAGGCCGCCGCGAAGACGCTCACCAAGGGCTCGACGTACGGCTTCGCGATGAGCAACATCAACACCTACGAGGGCACCTGGCAGTTCCTGCCCTTCTTCTGGTCGAACGGCGGCGACGAGAAGGACATCGCGACGCCCGAGGCCACCCAGGCGCTGCAGCTCGTCAAGGACCTGCAGGACGACGGATCGCTGTCGAAGAGCTCGATCAACTGGGCCCAGGCCGACGTCAACAACCAGTTCATCGCCGGCAAGGCCGCGATGATGATCAACGGCCCGTGGCAGCTGCCGGCGCTCAAGGAGGCCAAGAACCTCGAGTTCGACAGCGTCCCGATCCCGACGCGCACCGGCTCCGAGACCGTCGCCCCGCTCGGCGGCGAGGCGTTCACCGTCCCGCAGACCGGCGACAAGGACAAGATGCAGCTCGCCGGCAAGTTCGTCGGGTGCCTCAACAACGACAAGATGCAGGCGGTCCTCGCCGGCGTCAGCGGCAACGTCCCGACCAACATCGAGGTCGGCAAGGCGTGGGCGAAGGACCACGCCGACGTCGCCTCGTTCGTGACGACCGTGCAGACGGCCCGTGCCCGCACCGGTGAGCTCGGACCGGACTGGCCCAAGGCCGCCACGAAGATCTACACCGCCGTCCAACTCGCCCTCACCGGCAAGGCCGACCCCGAGCAGGCCCTGAAGCAGGCCCAGTCGCAGGACCAGTAGTGGTCCGGGAGCCGGCCGCCTGCGCGACCGGCTCCCGTGACCGCACGGGAAAGGACCACACCGTGAGTGCATCGACACAGATCCGGCCCCGGGCGACGACGCCCGCGGCCCCCGTCCGCCCCGGTCAGCGACGCGCCCGCGTCCGCACCGGCATCACCCGCTGGGCGTTCGTCGTCCCGGCAGCACTGTTCGTGGCCGTCTTCTTCGGCTACCCCGTGGTGAAGAACATCGTGATGTCCTTCCAGGACTACACCACCAAGACCTTCTTCACGGGCGAGGCCCCGTGGGTGGGACTCGCCAACTACATCGCGGTGTTCCAGAGCGCCGTCTTCACGACGAGCGTGGTGAACACGGCCCTCTTCACCGCGGGCTCGATCGTCCTGCAGTTCGTCATCGGCCTCGGCCTGGCGCTGTTCTTCCGGCGGCACTTCCCGCTGTCGGGCTTCCTCCGCGGGCTCCTGCTGCTGCCGTGGCTGCTGCCGCTGATCGCGTCGAGCGCGGTCTGGAAGTGGCTGCTCGACCAGGACAGCGGCGCGCTGAACCAGCTGCTCGGCGCCTTCGGCATCGGCCCGGTGCCGTGGCTGGTGAGCCCGAGCCTCGCGCTCATCGCCGTGATCGGCGTCAACGTCTGGCTCGGCATCCCGTTCAACACGACCATCCTCTACAGCGGCCTGCAGTCGGTGCCGCCGGAGCTCTACGAAGCCGGCTCGCTCGACGGCGCCACGGGATTCAAGGCGTTCTGGTACATCACCTGGCCGAGCATCCGGTCGGTGGTCAGCGTCGTGATCGTGCTCGGGGTCGTCTACACGCTGAAGGTCGTCGACACCATCCTCGGCCTGACCGGCGGCGGCCCCGCGAACTCCACCCAGACCCTCGCCACGAACGCGTACCACCAGTCGTTCATCAACTTCCAGTTCGGCATCGGCGCCGCCGTGAGCAACGTGCTCATCGTCGTCTCGTTCGTCTTCGCGATGGTCTACATCGTGATCTCCAGGAAGGCGGTCGACGAATGAGCGTCGGACTCGCAGGCACCACCGTCACCGCGACGCGCACCATCACCACGGCCCGACGCGAGGGCAGCCGCCGACCGCGGCGCTCGGTCAAGGGCATCCCCTTCACCATCCTCGGGATCGTGTTCCTGGCGATCATGGTCTTCCCCGTCTACTGGATGGTGAACACGAGCCTGCAGGCCACCTCTGGTGCCGCGACGGCCACGTGGTTCCCGTGGAGCCCGACGTTCGCCGGGTACCGCGCGGCGTTCGCGCAGCAGGGGCAGAACTTCGTCTCGAGCATGATCATCGGCCTCGGCACGGTGGTCCTCACGCTCGTGATCGCGACCCCGGCGGCCTACGGGCTGGCGCGCTTCCGGATGCGCGGCACCCGGGCGTTCCTGCTCGTGCTGCTCATCACGCAGATGGTCCCGGGCATCGTGATCGCGAACGCCCTCTACACACTGTTCAACAACGTCGGGCTGCTGAACAGCTACCTCGGCCTGATCCTCGCGGACAGCGCCGTGCAGGTCCCCTTCGCGGTGCTCCTGATGCGGGCGTTCATGGAGTCCATCCCGCCGAGCCTGGTGGAGGCGGCGCAGGTCGACGGCGCGAGCGACCTGCGGGCCTTCGTGTCGATCGTGCTGCCGATCAGCCGGAACGCCATCGTCACCGCGGCGCTGTTCACGTTCCTCGGGGCCTGGGGTGACTTCCTCATCGCGCTCACCCTGACCTCCACCGACGCGGTCCGCCCGATCACGCTCGGCATCTACAACTACATCGGCTCGAACGTCACCGACTGGGGGCCCGTGATGGCGACGTCCGTGCTGGCATCGCTGCCGGCCGCCGTCCTCCTCATCGTCGCCCAGCGCTACATCTCGGCCGGAGCGCTCGGCGGGGCCGTCAAGTGACGACGCCCCCGACGAACCCCGGCACGAACCATCCCTCAGAGAGGCACACCATGACCGACACCCCGCTGCGCATCACCGTCTGGGGCGAGAACGTCCACGAGCAGGTCGAGCAGCACGTCGCCGAGCGCTACCCGGACGGCATGCACGGCGCGATCGCCGACGGCATCCGCGAGAACCTGCCGGACGCCGTCGTCCGCACCGCGACCATGCAGGAGCCCGAGCACGGCCTGACCGACGCGGTGCTCGCCGAGACCGACGTCCTGACCTGGTGGGGTCACGCCGCGCACGCCGACGTGGACGACGCCGTCGTCGACCGGGTGCACAAGCACGTGCTGTCCGGCATGGGCCTGGTCGTCCTGCACTCCGGTCACTGGTCGAAGATCTTCGGCAAGCTGATGGGCACGACGTGCACGCTGCGCTGGCGGAGCGAGCACGACCAGGAGCTCGTCTGGACCGTGAACCCGCAGCACCCGATCACCCGCGGCGTCCCGAACCCCATCGTCATCCCCGAGCAGGAGATGTACGGCGAGTACTTCGACGTGCCGACCCCCGACGAGCTGATCTTCATCTCCGGGTTCACCGGCGGCGAGGTGTTCCGGAGCGGCATGACCTACCGCCGCGGCTTCGGGAAGATCTTCTACTTCTCGCCCGGCGACCAGGACTTCCCGGTGTACCACCACCCGGACGTCCGCCGGGTCGTGGCGAACGGCGCCGAGTGGGCGCGGCCGGAGCGGGAGCGCGAGCTGCCGACCCTCCGCCGGTACGACCTCGGCGAGTACCACGACGGCCAGCACTACCGCGGCCCGTTCGACGACGCGCCCGTCGACGAAGAGGTCCCGGCATGACCGACCACGCCCCCCTGCGCGTCGTGCAGGTCGGCGCGGGCGGCATGGGCCGGGCCTGGCTCGCGACCGTCGCCGCGGACCCCGACGTCGAGCTCGTCGGCGTCGTGGACCTCGACCTCGACGCCGCCCGCGCCGGTGCCGCCGTCGCCGGGGACCCGTCGATCCCGGTCGGCACCGACGTCACCGCCCTCGCCGCCGAGACGGGTGCCGAGGCGGTCCTCGACATCACCGTGCCCGTCGCGCACCACCCCGTCACGGTCGCGGCGCTCGGCGCGGGACTGCCGGTCCTCGGCGAGAAGCCCGCGGCGCAGACGGTCGCCGAGGCGCTCTCCCTCGCGGCGGCGGCGGAGGTCAGCGGCAAGCTGTTCATGGTGAGCCAGTCGCGTCGGTACAACGACCAGCTCGTCGCCTTCCGGCAGCACGTCCGCGGTCTCGGGGGCGTCGGCGGCCTGAGCACACGCTTCGCGAAGGCCCCGCACTTCGGCGGTTTCCGCGAGGAGATGGACGACGTCCTGCTGCTCGACATGGCGATCCACGCGTTCGACTCGGCGCGCTACGTGCTCGAACGCGAACCCGTCTCGGTCTACTGCGAGTCGTGGAACCCGTCCTGGTCCTGGTACCGCGGTGACGCCGCCGCCGCGGCCGTCTTCGCGTTCGAGGACGACGTCCGCTACGTCTACGACGGCTCGTGGTGCGCCCCCGGGGCGGAGACGTCCTGGAACGGCGACTGGCGGGCGTCCGGCCCGCACGGCACCGCGCTCTGGGACGGCGACCACGACCCGTCGAGCGACCTCGACGGCACGCCGGGCACCCCGGACGCCGCACCCGGGGTCGGTCAGGAGATCGCGGGCGCGCTCGCGTCGTTCGTCCGGGCCGTGCGGACCGGGCAGGTCCCCGACGGCGAGGTGCACGGCAACGTGATGAGCCTGGTGATGGTCGACGCGGCGATCGCCTCCGCCCGGAGCGGGCAGCGGATCGTCATCGACGAGGTGCTCGAGCAGGCGCATGCGACGGCCCTCGCGGACGAGCGGGACGAGGCGGTGCGGGAGCGGCTGGCCGGGTGGAGCTCGGTGCGCGAGGTGCTCGCGGCGACCACCGCGGACCGCGCGCCGGTCGCCTGAGACCGGACCACACGGCGGACGGGAGGCGCGGTGCCAGCTGGCACCGCGCCTCCCGTCCGTCGTGTGGTCGCCCCCACGACCCGGCGGGACTCGCCCGTCTGCCGGTCCCCCACTCCACGCGCTCAGCGACACTTCACGGCCCGGCTCGGGCGTGAGGTGTCGCTGAGCGCGTGAGGTCACGCCCGCTGCGCCCGCTCGGGTTAGGTTGGCACCGTGCACGGACAACGGTCGTCGGACAGCGGGGCACGCCCGGCACCCGTCGTGCTCGTGGCCGCCGACCCCCGGCGACGCGTGGGACGAACCCCCTGGCGACGCGTCCTCGCCGGTGTCGTCGTCGCCGCGGTCCTCGGCGGCGCGGCCGTGGCCACCGCCGGCACCCTCGTCGCGCAGCGCGTCGCCGAGTCGTTCGCCGTCGGGGACGCCACGAGCGACACCGCGGCACTCGCCCGCGTGGTCGTCGAGCCCGCGCTCGAGGACGCCGTCTCGGGCGACGACCCGGGAGCGCGGGTGGCCGCACGCGCCCGACTCGACGACGCCCTCGCCGGGGAACGCCGCGCGGGGTCGACCGTCCGGATGAAGCTCTGGGCCGCCGACGGCACGGTGCTCTGGTCGGACGAGCCCCGATTGGTCGGCGAGCGCTTCCCGCTCTCCGAGGACGACCTCGAGGCCCTCCGCAGCGACCGCTCCGACGCCGAGGTGTCGGACCTCGACGAGCCGGAGAACCGCTACGAACGGGGCCACGGGCCGTTGCTCGAGGCGTACCAGGCGGTGCACACGCCGTCCGGCGAACCGCTGCTGTTCGAGGCGTACCGGCCGTACGACCAGGTCCTCGCGCGGGCCGCCGACCTCCGGGCCGCGTTCGCCGCGCTGGCGTTCGGCACGGTCGGCGTCGTGCTCGTGCTTCTCGTGCCGCTGCTGCTCTGGCTGCTCGTCCGGATCCGCTCGGGGCAACGGCTCCGGGAACGGCTGCTCGGGCGTGCGCTCGACGCGGAGACCGCGGAGCGCCGACGCCTCGCCGCCGAGCTGCACGACGGTCCCGTGCAGGACGTCGCTGGCCTCGCGCTGTCGCTCGGGGCGGTGCCGGAGACCCGGGCAGCCGCCGAGACCCTGCGCCGCGCGGTGTCCTCGCTCCGGACGTCGATGGCCACGATCCGCCCGGTCGCCCCCGAGCGGGACGGCGTCGACGCCGCGCTCGACGATGCGTGCGCCCGTGCCCGGGCCGCCGGGGTCGCGGTCGTCCTCGACGTGCCCGAGGTCGTCGACGCCTCCCCCGATGCGCGTACCGCGGTCGTGCGGTTCGTCCGTGAGGCGGTCTGGAACGCCGTGAAGCACGCGCACGCGACCCGGATCGACGTCGGGGTCCGGGCGGACGGGGCGGACCTCGTCGTGACCGTCGCCGACGACGGCTCCGGGTTCGACCCGGCGATCCTGCACGGCCCGCCGCGGTCCGGGCACCTCGGCACGACCCTGCTGCGCGAGGTCGCCGAGGACACCGGCGGCTCGCTGTCCCTGGGCACCGCGCCGGACGCCGGGACGGTGTGGGAGCTGACGCTGCCGGCGCGGACGGAGGCGCTGCGGTGAGGGTGCTGCTCGTGGACGACCACGCGCTCGTCCGGCAGGGGCTCCGCGCCGTGCTCGGGACGACGACGGACTGCGAGGTCGTCGGCGAGGCGGCAACCGGGGAGGAGGCCGTCGAGGCCGCTCCCGCGCTCCGCCCGGACGTCGTCGTGATGGACCTCTCGATGCCGGGTGCCGGCGGTGTGGAGGCCACCCGTCGGCTGCGCGCCGCGATGCCCGACGTGCGGGTGCTCGTCCTCACCACGTTCTCGGACGACGACCGGGTGCGTGCGGCCCTGACGGCCGGGGCGACCGGGTACCTGCTCAAGGACGCAGCGCCCGAGGACGTCGTCGCCGCCGTCCGGTCGACGGCCCGCGACGAGACCCCGGTCGATCCCCGCGTCGCCCGGGCCCTTCTGCCCGGAGCGGTTCCACGGACCCCCGCGCGGATGGACGCCGCTGCGGCCGTCGCTGCGGCGGACCGTGGTCCGGACCTGCCGCCGCGGGAGCGCGACGTGCTCGACCGGATCGCACGCGGCCTGTCGAACCGGCAGATCGCCACCGAGCTCGGGATCGCCGAGCGGACCGTCAAGGTGCACGTCGGCTCGCTGTTCCGTCGGATCGGGGTCGCCGACCGGACGAGTGCCGCACTCTGGGCCCGCGACCACGGCTGGTGAGCGATTCCGTCGTCGCCGCGCACACCCTCCGCCGACGACGGGTCGCCAGTCGGCGCGCCGCGTCGGCCGAATCGACCGCGCAGCTCGGCGGACAGCGACTGCGCCAGGCGCGTCCGTACGACGCACGCTCACTGCGAGACCCAGCGGACCACCCATGTGAGACGAAGCCAGCGCGGGGACACGACCCGCAGCGATGCGCCGAAACCGCGCCGAGCCACGACGGAAGTGATCACGACTGCTGCCCGGCGACCAAGGCGCGGATCGGTCGCTTCTGACACTCGGATGGAGAGGACGAGCGACGTCTCGATAGCGCATCGTCTAACGGACGTCCGCCCGCGCTCCGGTCCGGCGGGACTGCACCCTGCCTGTATTGGGTTCGAAGCGACCCGCTCCCACATCAACCTGTAGAGGGACGCGCTGAGCGGATAGACAGGTTAGGCTCGCTCAAATGTCTGACAACCCGTTCGGCGAGATCCCCGCCCTGCCCGTTGCCCTCGTAGTCGGCACCATCGCCCTCCTCATCCAACTGCTCGTCCTGCTCCCAAGCCGGCGCTTCACCTGGCCCCGCGGAGCTGTCGCGGCCGCACTCGCGGTCTACGTTGCCGGCATCTTCGCGAACACGGTCCTCCCGATCTACCTCAACCGGCCCCCGCAGCTACAGCCCTGGACGCCGAAGCTGGCACTGATCCCGTTCTACGACTACGAGGTCATGGACGCGATCACCAACGTGATCGTGTTCGCCCCGCTGGGCATCCTGATCCCGCTGCTGATGCGCCGCCCGTCCTGGGGAAAGGTGATCCTCACCGCCGCCGCGGTCAGCCTCGCGATCGAACTCCTCCAGATCGTCACCGACGGGCTGTTCGGTGGCGGCCACGTCGCAGACGTCAACGACTTCCTCTGGAACACCGTCGGCGGGGCCGTTGGCTACGCGATCTTCGTCGTCCTGTCGCACACTCCGGGCCTGTCACGCCTCGTCGAGCTGTTCCGCTGGCACCCGGCCACGAGGACCACGCGCACCGTCTGAACCAGGCAAGAGTCGACCGGGAGCGCCCGCGGAGCATGAGACTCCGCGGGCGCTCCTGTATTTCGGCAGACCATCGGCTATCGAGACGGGTCGATGCGAGCACCGGCGAACAGGGTCGGCATTCGTATGGAGAGCGGCGAAGGCGGGCCAATGGGTCGGCGTTGGTGGGAGGTGCAGGGTAACCAGCAAGACCCTGCCGGGCATTCACGGCCAACGCTCGCCGGGTCAACCGTTGTCGGGGCTGCCTGGCCCTGTGATCGGACGTGGCCGCAGCGTGGCGTTGCTCCACGGCACACTTGTAGCTATGAGGCAGGACAAGGACGATGACGAGCTCTTCCCGCTCGGGGCTCCTGACCGCCACACGCACTCGATCCGGGCTGCTGCAGGCTGGAAGGATCGAGCAGTCACCCTGACGTTGTTCGGACTGAGTCTGCCGCTGCTCGTTCTCGGGTGGTTCGGCGTCCTGCTCTCGATGTTCGCCTTCGACGCCTGCGGTGACGGAGGATGCAACTACACCGCCGGTTCAGTGGCCTACATCGGCTTCCCGATCGCGGCCGTTGTCAGCACAGTGCTCTGGGCGTTTGCGGCTGAACGTCGCCGGCGCGCCCGTCGTCGTGCATGGATGCTTGGAGCTGGAGCGATCCTGACTATCGTCGCCTTGTTTGCACTCGCTGCGACCGTCGTCCACTTTGCAGCACAGCCGAACTGAGCTTTCCGGTCAGGCCGCCGGCGGCGTGCATCGGGTGGCTGACCAACGTCGCGCTCGCCGATCGTCTACTGCGACGACCACAAGCGGTAAGTTGCCCCTATGGACGCGGTGAGCGCAAACGTGCTGGGGTCGCGGTAGCCGATCCGCGACGGACGCTGACCCTCGACCGAGCCGCCAAGAGCGCACGCTGATGGGCGGGTCGCCTCCTCACATGTCGTCGATGAGACGGAGGGTGTACCCGTCGGGGACGGTCTGGTGCTCGACGTAGTGGGTGAAGACCGGCGCAGCCTGGTCTGCGGTGAACAGCTCGGCCGGGTGCCGCGGCTCGTGAGCGTCTTGCACGTCGATGACCTCGGTGAGCGGGTCGGCGAGGTCATGGGGACGGCCGATGACGTAGAACCGGTACTCGCCGTCGTCTTCGCAGCGGCGGAGTTCGACGCTCATCTTCTCCGCGGTGCCGCCGGCTTGGAGGTAGGAGCCGTCGAACTCGGTCTCGACCTTCTCCGGGTTGAACATCCAGTCGGCGTCGTCTGGGCACCACCAGATCCGCCAGGCGAAGTGCTCGTCGTCATCGAGCAGACCGAGCATCTGCTGCACCTGCTCCGGCATCGGCCGGAACGTGTCCTTGAGGACGCTGCTGACGTGACTGTTGGTCTCTTGGATGATCATGCGTCACTTCACTCGCTGGTAGTTGACCGACGTGATCTCGATGCGTTCACCGTTCAGTGTGGCGTAGGCCGGCGGCGGTCACATCGCGGACATCAACGACTTCGACTGGAACGTCGTCGGCGGGGTCGTCGGCTCCGCGGTCTTCGTCCTACTGTCACGCACTCCAGGCCTGTCCCGCCTCGTCGACGTCCTCCGCTGGCACCCGAGCACGAGCACCACGCGTACTGACCGGAAGCCGGTGAGCGGGTACTAGTACCAAGGTCCGATGGTGCCGCCGCCGCGTCCCGACGACGATCGTCCCGAGGGACGCGACCACCGTCGGCGCGTCGGACCAGCCCAGGAGGCATCCCATGACCACCCAGCGCACGCGACGCCGCACCACCGGCATCGCCGCCGCGATCGCCCTCGGCGCGGTCGCCGCGGCCGCCCTCGTCGGGGTCTCCCCCGCGAACGCGTCCGGCAAGACGAGCACCGGCGGCGACTACGCCGTGACGGTGAACGGCGTCACCACGAACCCCGCCGTCGGCAAGGACTACAAGCTCCGGGACGTCGCCGTCTCGGGCACGATCGCGGTCCGCGGCAAGCACAACGGGTTCGACATCCGGCTCGCCGACCTCGGTGTGTACGACTACACGCTCACCGGCGCCCCGGACACCCAGCGGATGGTGACGAAGCCGACCGTCGTGTTCGCGTCGAAGGTGCCCTCGCTCACGGCCGCGCAGCTCGCGTCGACGACGCTGTCCTCGCTCGAGGTCCGCGACGACACCCTCGTCGCGATCTTCGCCACCGGTGCGGGCAAGCTCAAGGTGCAGGCGAAGGACGGCGCGCAGGGCGGGGTCTTCCAGATGGAGACCGAGTTCGCCGCGCCCGTGACCTTCACGCACACCCTCGGCGCCGGGCTGTTCTACTTCACGAACCCGTACACCGGGAAGATCAACTTCGGCGACGGCACGCCCGCCGTGGCCTCGGGCAGCGACGCGCACCAGATGCTGCTCGGCAAGGACAGCCCCCAGGTCGCGACGAAGACCTCGCAGACCGCGACGACGACCACCTGGACCGTGCAGCCCGGCGGCCGCATGGGCGGCGTGCTCGGCGAGGACGCGGTCGAGCTCTCGCAGGGTGCGACGAACTGCACGAGCGACTGCCAGGCGCAGAACCAGGTCCGCGGCTCCCTGCCGGTGCCGCCGGACCCGGTGGACCCGCAGCCGCTCGGCACCACGGCGCGCTGACGCACCTGCGCTCCGCATCACTTCACAGGCTCAGCGACACCTCACGGCCCCAGCCGGCCGTGAGGTGTCGCTGAGCGCGTGAGGTCGTGGTGAGTGAGAACGCGCGCGGACACGCGCACCCGACCCACGCGCCCCGCCCGGGCCGCGTGGGTAGCGTCGGAGGCATGAACGGACTCGGACCGGGGACCCTGAACGTCGCGACCATCGTCGCCGAGGGCGCCCGACGTCACCGCAACAAGACCGCCGTCGTCACCGCGCTGCCGGACGGCCTGCACGAGCTCAGCTACGGCGACCTCTGGGAGCAGGTGCGCGCCACCGCCGGCGGGCTCCGTGCACGCGGCGTCGAGCGAGGCGACCGGGTGGCCGTGATGCTGCCGAACGTGCCGCAGTTCATCGTGTCGTACTTCGCGGTGCTCGCCCTCGGGGCCGTCGTGGTCCCGATCCACCTGCTCTTCAAGCGCGAGGAGATCACGCACGTGCTGCGGACCTCCGGCGCGGACGTGCTGATCGTCTCCGGCACCGTGCTCCCCGAGGCCGGCCCCGCCGCGGCGGACACCGGCACGGTCGTCGTCGGCGTCGGGTCCCTCCCCGAGGGTGCACCGGCCCCGGACACCACGCTCGCGGACCTCGCGGCCGAGGGCGAACCACTCGACGTCGTCGTCGGCACGAACCCGCTCGACCCCGCGACCGTGCTGTTCACGAGCGGCACGACCGGGCTGCCGAAGGGCGCGGTGGGCACGCACTTCGCCCTCGTCGAGCAGGCGAACGTGTGCATCATCGACCTGTTCGACCTGCGCGAGGACGACGTCGTGTTCGGGGGGCTGCCGCTCTTCCACACCTTCGGCCAGACGGTCGTGATGAACACCACGCTCCGCCGCGGCGCCACGATCGTGCTGCTCCCCCGCTTCGACCCGGCGACCGCCCTGGAACTGTGTGTCGACCAGCGGGTCACGGCCTTCCTCGGGGTCCCGACGATGTTCATCGCGCTGACCGAGGCCTCGCGGACGCACCCCGAGCGGCCCCCGTTCCGCTGGGCGGTCTCCGGCGGTGCCGCCCTCCCCGCGGCCGTGCTCGAGCGCTTCGAGACCACGTTCCGCGCGCCGATCCAGGAGGGCTACGGCATGACCGAGACCTCGCCCGTGATCTCGGTGAACCCCCGTGGTGTGCCGAGTCGGGCGGGCAGCGTCGGCCCGTCGATCTGGGGCGTCGACGTGGTGATCGCGGACGCCGAGGTCGAGGACCGGATCGTCCCGCTGCCGGTCGGCGAGACGGGCGAGATCGTCGTGCGCGGCCACAACCTCTTCCGCGGCTACCTCGACGACGACGCCGCCACCGAGGCCGCGATGGTCGACGGGTACCTCCGCACGGGCGACATCGGTCTGCTGTCCGACGACGGGTACGTCACGATCGTCGACCGGAAGAAGGACCTCATCCTCCGCAACGGGTACAACGTGTACCCGTCGGAGCTGGAGGCCGTGCTGCACCGGCACGAGGACGTGGCGTCCGCCGCGGTGTTCGGCGTCGAGCACCCCGTGCAGGGGCAGGAGGTGCACGCGGCGGTCGTCCTTCGCAAGGGCGCGTCGAGCACCGAGGCGCTCGACGCGTTCGTGCGCGACCGGGTCGCGGCGTACAAGTACCCGCGGGTGTACCACGTGGTGGAGTCGCTGCCGCTGGGACCGAGCGGCAAGGTGCTGCGGCGCGCGCTGAGCGCGCAGTACGCGCCGGAGCCGACCGACGGGGTGGACGCGACCCGGTGACGGACGGGAGGCGCGGTGCCAGCTGGCACCGCGCCTCCCGTCTGCTCCGGTGCGGGTCCCGGGCCGGACCCGCTGACCGGGGTCAGCGCGGGATGACCGAGAAGAGGAAGCGCTTCCGGATCATGTACCAGACGAGCAGGATCAGCACGGTGTGGGCGGCGAAGCCGATCCAGCCGTTGTACCAGTCGACCCCCGGGATCGACGCGATCGCCAGCGCGAAGAACACCTGCCAGACGAACACGTAGAGGCTCGCCTGCCCGATCGGGATCCACAGCCAGCCGATCACCGACGCGATCGGCTTCCAGAACACGGTGAGGATCGCGTACGACACGATCGCGAAGAACGCGATGTCGACCAGTCGGCCCCACTGCAGGTCGACGCGCTGGTACGCGGTGTTGTAGAGGTCCTCGTACATCGTCGCGGGGAACGGCGTGGGCGCGAACCCGTACTGGTGCGCCGCCCAGACGTACACCAGGAACAGCGCGTACCCGGCGACGCCGATGCCGACCAGGACCTTGCCCAGCCGTCCGGTCAGCGCGCCGATGATCTGCCGGCGGTAGTACCCGAGCACGAGGCCGTGCGTGAAGACCACCTGCCAGGTCAGCAGCGGGAACACCGACTCGAACTGCGAGTTCAGCGGCCGGAAGTCCGGGTTCAGCACCTGGTAGGCGTACAGCGCCCAGCTCACGGCGAGCAGCGCCCACCAGAAGCCGCGCTTGATCACCCACATGAACGCCGGGATGAACAGGCTCAGCACCACGAACAGCCCCATGATGTTGAACGGCCACGGGCCCATCTCGAGCAGCAGGAACTGCCGGATCGCGTACCAGGGCGGCGGGTAGGCCAGCAGCTGCATGGCGTTCGGGTACAGGTCGTACACCAGCCCCTCGGCGCCGACCCCGCCGGTGCCGGTCCCCCGGTCGGTGAACGTGGTGATGGCGTCCGTGTTCAGGAACGGCACGAAGCTCATCGCGAAGACCACGAGGATCACCCCGAGCGTCACCAGGTACTGCTTCCGGGCACGCTTCCATGCCCCGACCGCAGCCGCCCACTCGCCGAACTTCTTGATCGCGAACGGGTAGGTCATGCCGAGGACCATGCCGGACAGGAACACGAACATCTCCGCACCGGTGATCGCTCCCGTGGCGTGCAGCGTGATGAACGAGTACGGGCCGCCGATCTCGATGTGCGTGATGACCACGGCGAGGATGATGAAGCCGCGGAACAGGTCCAGGCGTAGGTCACGTCCGGGCTTGCCGTCGTCCGGGTAGCGCCAGCTCGGCAGGAGTCGGCCGACGAGTCCGCTGAGCAGGAACGCCGCCGCGAGGCCCGCTGCGCACCAGACGATCCACGCCATCTGGTCGCCGCCGGTCTCGTACTCCTGGCTGATCGCCGCCGCACCCTGTTGCGGTGTGACCCGCTCGGTCACGGGCCCGAACACGAAGTGGTCGCTCCGCTCGAGGTCGGTGCGGAACGACCCGGCGATCCCCGGCACGGCGGTGTCGCGCCAGTCGGCGACCCGGTTCCCCGCCTCCGGCTCACGACGGTTGGTCTCGAGGAACGTCACGCCGCGGACGAGCGGATGCTCCTGCACCTCGGCGATCACCTGGCGCCACCAGCCCTGCTTGACGGACAGTTCGTCGGCCCCGCGGAGCGTGTGGTCGTACAGCGCGCCGGTGTCGAGCAGCATCGGGCGATCGCCAGCCACGGCGAACCGGTCGTAGAACGTCCGTGACTGCGCGGTCTCGTAGCCCCAGCGCTCGTCGAACCGGGCGGCCACCTCGCCGCGCTCGGGCACGTCGTTCCGGGTGAGCGGGACGTCGCGACCGGCGGCCTCGGTGGCCTTGCCCTTGCCGAACGAGAACATCGACATGCCGACCCAGTCGACCGCCGTCGAACCGGGCCAGTAGGGCGCGTAGGGGTCGTCGGCCGCGGTGAGCCGACCGTCCCCGTCGGTGTCGAGCTTCTGGACGTCGGCGGCGGAGAGGTCCTGCAGGCGCCCCGCCGACTCCCCGAAGGGGTAGCCAGCACCGTAGGACGGCGACCAGACCATGCGCGCGGCGGAGTCGCCGCCGTGCACGGCGCCGGCCAGCGCCCGGAAGGCCCGGACGTACTGCGTCGGCTGCTGCCCCCAGCGGACCCACGTGCCGTTCATCTGCGGGGCGAAGCGGACGAGCAGCTGCGTGTCGTACTGCGCGTGCGCCTGCTCGAAGAGCCGGTTCGCGGCGCGGGCGTCGGCGCGGGTGAGCGAGCCGAGCGAGCGGTCGGGTTCGAGGCTGACGACGAGCACCGCGCCCTGGGCGGCGGCGGCCCGGGTGGCGCGCTGGAACTCCTTGCGGGCACCGCGGTCGAACGGGTAGGAGATCTCGACGCCGTACATCGACGGGGTGGCGTCGAGCCGGCCCGCGTACCCGTCCGGGGCGTCGTCGCCCCAGTCGAGGTCGGGGCCGAACCACGCCTTCCCGTCGGCGGGCGCGGTCGTGTCCGACGTCGCCGCCTTCGTCGGGGTCGGGGTCGCCGTCGTGGCCGGGGTCGCTGCGTCCATCGCGGCGGCCGCGGGCAGCGCGCCGCCGAGCGCCAGGGTGGCGGCCACGACGAGCAGGGCGACCCCCTTGGCCGCCCGTCGCCTCAGCGAGCGCACGCCAGCGTCCAGACGTTGTGCCCGCCCTCGTGCCGGTGCTCGAGCCGGTCGAGCGCGGCGATCGCCAGCGCCAGCCCCCGCCCGCTCTCCTCGTCGACGTCGGCCATCGTCACCGCGGCCAGGTCGACGTCGGCCGGCTGGCCGTTGTCGGTCAGCACGGCGACCAGTTCGCTCTCGTCCGCCTCGAGCTCCACCGTGTACCGCCTCCCTGCCGCGCGGTCCGTCCGCTTCGTGTGCTCGACGATGTTCGCGGCGATCTCCGCCAGCGCCGTCTCGAGCGCGAACCGCGGTCGGACGTCGTCGATGCCGAGCGTGTCCCACCACGCACCGAAGCGGTCCTGCACCTCGTCGACCGACTCGATCGTCGCCGGGACCTCGAACACGACCCGTGCACTCACAGTGGTCCTCCTGCCGTGCTCGACACGTGTTCGGACTGCACCGTGCCGGCCTCCGGCCCGCGGTACAGCACGGCGCGGACGACGATGCTGAAGATGAACAGGTCGAAGACGACCCAGGCGGTGTTCACGAGCGGGGCGATGCCGGACGCCTGCCCGGTCAGGTAGCGGATGCCGATCATCACGAGGGCGGCCACGAGCGCGCCCATCGCGATGAGCTGCGGCTTCACGAGGTCCCACCGCGGCTTCTGCTCGGACTCGTCGCGGACCTTCGGGGTGACGCGGAACCCGAGCGGCTTGCCCCGGAACACGTTCTCGAACGCGCTCGTCACCGACTCGATCCAGACCGGGAAGAGCGCAAGCGAGTACTGCTGCCCGCGCCAGGTCGGGCGTCCGGCGGCGACCACCCAGAACAGCGCCTGGTTGAGCACGAGGAACGGGATGAGCCGGGCGAAGAAGTCCACGCTGTACGCCTGCACGGGCACGACCCCGAACGACAGACAGAGCACCGGGGCGGCGATGTAGACGATCGCCGCGAAGCCGGAGAGGTAGCTCCACATCGTCGAGAAGTACATGAGCCGCTGTCCCCACGAGAGGCCCTTCTGCACGAGCGGGTTCTCGCGGAAGAAGACCTGCATGGTGCCCTGTGCCCAGCGGAGCCGCTGCACGAGCATGGTCGGCAGGTCCTCCGGCGCCAGGCCCTTCGCGAGGATCTCGTCGTGGTACGCGGACCGCCACCCGAGTCCGTGCAGGCGCATCGCGGTCGCCATGTCCTCGGTCACCGAGATCGTCGCCAGCGGCATGATCGGCTGTGCCTCGTCGTCGCGGTTGACGTCGAGCGCGCGGGCGAGGACGGCGATGGCCTCGATCGCGGCGACCGGTGAGGCGTCGCGCTGCCCCAGCACGTCGAGTGCGGCGTCGTCGAGCCCGGCGAAGGTGTCGGCCTCGGTCGACATCGCGGCGAGTTCCTGCAGGTCGCGGCGCACCGACTCGAGGTCGGACGCGGCGAAGCGGAAGGCGATGGCGTCGATGCCGCGCTGGAAGTCGTAGGTGACGTCGCCGAGCGGTTCGCCCTGCTGCACCTGGTCACGGGCCTGGTCGACGACCGCCTCGGCCTCGTCGAGCGCGGTGAGCACGCGCGGGTCGGTCTCGGTCTCGCGGGCCCGGGCGAGGAGCTTGCGCGAGGTGCGGAGGGTGCGCTGCACGGACGCCTCGACCTCGCGCACGTAGCGGGTCACACCGAGCTGCATGAGCGCCTCGCGGCGGAGGATCGCGTTCGAGCCGCAGAAGAACGCGGCGTTCCAGCCGTCCTTCGACTGCTGGATCGGGCCGTAGAAGAGCGGTGCCTGGCTGCCGAGCAGGTCCGCCTCCGGCACGTTCTCGAACCACTGCGGGGTCTGCACGAGCGCCATCCGCGGGTCCTTGAAGTACCCGAGCGTGCGGTCGAGGATCGACGGCTCCGGGACCTGGTCGGCGTCGAGGATGAGGAGGAACTCGCCCTGTGTGGCGAGCAGCGCGTTGTTGAGGTTGCCGGCCTTGGCGTGCCGGGGACGGTCGACCCAGTCGGCACCGCGGGTGATGACCCCGATGCCGAGGGACTCGGCGGCCGCGCGCATCTCGGGCCGGTTGCCGTCGTCGAGGATCCAGGTCGAGTGCGGGTGTGTGATCGCCTTCGCGGCACGGGCCGTGCGGACGACGAGTTCGACCGGCTCGTTGTAGGTGGTGATGAAGACGTCCACCGTGACGTCCCCGGCGGGCTTCGTCGGGGGTTCTCCGCGCTCGCGCAGCCGCCACGCCCCGAAGGCGAACAGCAGCGAGTCGATCACGCTGTACGTCTCGGCGAGGATCAGCGGCACGGCGATCCACCACGAGTGCCAGTTCACCGACGCCGCCCAGCGCCAGACGATGTAGTTCAGCCCGGCGAGCGAGGCGAGCAGTGCGACGGTGCGGACGGTCACGAGCCGTCGTCTGGGCGTCCCCGTGGTCAGCCGTCGGCGGTCCTGACGGCTCACGTCGATCGCGGTCATCGGCGCCCTTCCCTGCTGCGGCCGGTACGGCGCTGGTGAGTGCGCCGCGTACAGGACTGTCTACCGGAGGAGGAGCCCGCCTGTCAGCCTGCCACCCCGGTGCCGCGTCACGTGGCGGTCCACCGTGCGTCGGGCGACCGACCCGGCCGACTCACGCCGCGGGGAGCCCGAGGTCGTCGGCGAGCCGGGACACCACCTCGTCGAAGTACGCCGCGGGGTCGGACACCGAGCCGACCGCGTGCCCGAAGAGCTCGAACGAGAGGACCCCGAACACCGTGGTCCAGGCCATCAGCGTCCGCATCACGACCTCGACCGGGGGGTCCTGCGCGAAGCCACGGGCCTCGACGTACGCGATCGCGTCCGCCACCGCGGCACGGGCGGGGTGTGCAGCGCGCGCCGGGTCGTGCTCCCCGTGCGACGAGCTTCCCGCCGCGACCGCGTCCGCCACGGTGCCGGTCGCGCACCCGGCGTTCCAGGTCTCGGTGACGATGCCGAGCAGGACGTGTGTGGTGCGGGACGCCGGCTCGATCGTGTCCTGCGGTGCGACGTAGCCGGGCACGGGCGAGCCGTAGAGCAGCGCGAAGTCACCGGGGTGGTCGACCGCCCATGTGCGGATCGCCCGGCAGGCCGCCGTCCAGCGCGCTCGGTGGCGGTCGCGTGGGAGGGCCCGGTCAGCAGCCTCGACCGCGGCCCCGAGCTCGTCGTAGTCGAGGACGAGCAACGCCGTGAGCAGGTCGTCGCGACTCGGGAAGTACCGGTAGACGGCCGACGAGACCATGCCCACGTCGCGCGCCACGGCCCGGAGCGCGAGCTGGCTCGGTCCCTCCTGGGTCAGCCGGGCCCGGGCCGCCGAGAGGATCGCCGCGTGCACCGCCTCGCGCGCGAGTGCCCGGGCGGTCGGGGCGGCCGGGGCGCCCGGGGCGCCCGGGGCGGTCCGTGCGGTCCGTGCGGTCGCTCCTCGCTCGTCTGCCATGCCCCCAACCATGTCACGCGAGAGCAGCGCACACAAACGAGAGCACCGCTCTTGCAATTCTTTGGATCGTCGTGCACACTGTTCGCGAGAGCACCGCTCTCGGAACGCCCATCGCAGCCCGACTCCCAGGAGGAACCATGTCCGAGCACCACGTCGTCGTCGGCGCCGGCCCCGTCGGCCGACACGTCGCCACCGTCCTGGCCGAACGCGGTGACCGGGCGACCGTCGTCTCCCGATCCGGCCGCGACACCGGCATCCCCGGCGTCGAACACGCAGCGCTCGATGCCTCCGACGCCGATGCGCTGACCCGCCTGACCGAGGGCGCGGCAGCCCTGCACAACTGCGCGAACCCGGGTGACTACACACAGTGGGAGCGCGTCTGGCCACCCCTCGCGACCGCCCTGCTCACCACCGCCGAGCGCACCGGAGCGGTCTACGCCATCACCGGCAACCTCTACCCGTACGGTCCCGTCGACGGTGTGATGCGCGAGGACCTGCCGGACGCTGCCACCGACCACAAGGGCGTCCTCCGGGCACGGATGTGGGCCGAGGCCCTGGCCGCCCACGAGGCCGGGCGTCTCCGCGCCGTCGAGGTCCGCGGCGCAGACTACGTCGGACCCGGCACCGGCGCGAACGGCCACGTCACCCGGGTCCTCCCTCGCGCACTGCAGGGGAAGTCCGTCACGATGATGGGACGCACCGACGTCCTGCACACCTTCACCGACGTGCTCGACGTCGCCCGCACGCTGGTCGCCGCAGCCGACGACCCCACCGCGCACGGCCGCACCTGGCTCGTCCCCTCCAACCCGCCCCGCACCCAGGCGCAGGCGCTCACCGACACGCTCGCCGCCGCGGGCCGACCCCCGGTCACCGTGCACGGCCTGCCAGCCGGACTCGTCCGCGGCATCGGCGTCGTCCTGCCGTTCATGCGCGAGGTCGCCGACCTCACCTACCAGTTCACCCGCCCCTACCTGCTCGACGACTCCGCAGCGCGCGCCCACTTCGGCATCGAGCCGACGCCGTGGGACGAGGTCTGCCGCCGCACGGTGGGCGGACTGGCGGCGTGACGCACGGGAGGCGCGGTGCCAGCCGGCACCGCGCCTCCCGTGTGTGGACGGGTCGCGCTCAGATCACGAGCAGCCGGGTGGACTGGCCGGTCGAGAGCTGCTGCGCCGCCCCGCCGGTGGCGGGGACCCGCCACAGGCCGGGCGTGCGCTCCGGCGCGTCCACGAACAGGTCGCCCGCGGAGTCGGCCACGCCGAGGTAGAGCCCGTTCGACGGGACCTGCAGGCCGCTGGTCGCCGGCCCGGTGCTGACCGTCCCGGCTCCGTCGACGGTGACGAGGTGCGCGACCGTGTGGTCGGCGACGCAGGGGTTGACCGGCGAGGACTCGGAGATCGCCGGGCACCAGCCGGCGGACTGCCCGAGCACGAGCGCGTCCTGGTTCACGGCGCTGTACTGGTAGCGCGTGGGCACGGCGACGCTGGTCGCGGTCGAGGAACCGGCGCGCAGGGCGTACCAGCTGTTGTAGAAGCTGCCACCGGGCGACCGGACGCCGAGGTAGAGGTTGCCGTGGCCGTCCGCGAGCAGCCCCACGGCGTACCCGATCGACGTGCCCGTACCGGCCGCCGGGACCACCGTGCGCGTGGTCACGACGCCCCGCGGGGACACCGACGTGACCGTCCCCCCGGTCGTCTGGGTCGATGCCCACGCCGACACCGTCCCGTCGCGGCCGACCGCCCAGAACGTGCCGGCCGACGGCAGGAGCGCCTTGGCAGCGCCCTTCACCGGCAGCTTCATGATCGCGCCGGACACCGAGTCGACCCAGTACAGGTTGCCCTCGACGTCGGAACGCAGGTCCTCCGACAGGTGCAGCCCGGTCGCGAGCACGCGGGGAGCTCCGCCGCTCGCCGGGACGAGCAGGATCGAGGTCCGGTCGGCCGACGGGACGAAGACGTCACCGATGTCGTCGGCGGTGTAGCCCGCGGCGCCGGACGCGAGGACCGTGCGGGGTGCGCCCGTCCCGGTCGTCGGGTAGCGCAGCAGCGCACCGGAGGAGTCGATCGCGAAGAGCGACTGCGCGACGGCCGTCCGCGGAGCGGTGTAACGCACGCGCACCTCGGGGCCGGTGCCCCGCGCCGACGTGGCACGGAGCGAGAACGAGTAGGTCACACCGGCGCGGATCGAGCCGAAGCGGTCCGAGCGTGCGGTCGCGGGCAGCTGCTCGACGCCGCCGCCGGCCTGGTTCGTGCTCGGCCGGAGCGTGACGCGCCAGCCGGTCGGGGCTGCGCCGGTGCGCGGTGGACTCCACGTCAGCGTGGCACCGTCCCCGGCTCCACTGACCTGGACGGACGTCGGTGCTCCCGGGAGCCTCGACGACGGAGCCGCCATCGCCGGCGTCACTCCCCCGATCACCAGCGCCACGGCAGCCGCGGCGGTGAGTACTGCTCTGTACACGATCGATCCCCTGTCGTCTCCGTGGCTTCCCATCGCGCCACGGCTCCGGGTATCCCACCACCGCGGGGGGCTTGCCGCCGAGGGTCCGTCAGAGATCGTGCGGGGCGGGCGGTGCACTTGGCGCGACTCCGCAACGGGCCCGTGCGGGTGCGCCCGAGCGCGCGTCGCCCGAGTTTTCCCATGGCGCCGGCGATGGAGAACGGAAACGGGCGTACCTGGTCGAGAGGAACGACCAGGTACGCCCGAAGTCACCAGCGACACCCGGGAGCGCGGAGTACCGCGAAGCGCCGGGCGCCGGACGCGCGTCAGTGCCGGGGCTTGCGCGGTCCCCGGTCGTCGCGGTCGTAGCCGCCGCGGTCGTCGCGGTCGTCACGGTCACGACGCGGGCCGCGCGCACCACGGTCGTCGCGGTCGTACTTCCGGGCACCACCACGGCGGTCCGGCTTGATCTCGATGAGCTTCCCGCTGATCCGGGTGTCCGACAGCCGGTCGAGCACGCCCGGGTCCATGCTCTCGGGCAGCTCGACGATCGAGAAGTCCGGCCGGATCTGGATCGCGCCGAAGTCGTCGCGGCGCAGCCCGCCCTCGTTCGCGAGCGCGCCGACGATCTGGCGCGGCTCGACCCGGTGACGCCGGCCGACCTCGATCCGGTAGGCGGTCATCGGCTGCGACCGACGGGGCCCGCGGTCCTCGCGACCACCGCGGTCGTCGTCGCGGTCGCGGCGGTCGTCACGGCGGCCGTCGCGGTCGACCTGGTTGCGGAGGGCGTCCGACTTCGGGTCGAGCAGCAGCGGGTCGTCGCCCTGCGCGACCACGGCGAGGGCCGCGGAGACGTCCTCGGCGGGGACGTCGTGGTTGCGGACGTAGTGGGCGATGACGTCGCGGAAGGCGGCGATGCGGTCCTGCTGCTCGAGCGCCGCGGTGATGGCGTCGTCGAAGCGGGTGAGGCGCGTCTCGTTGACGTCGTCGATCGTGGGCAGCTGCATCTGGGTGAGCGGCTGCTTGGTGTGGCGCTCGATCGCCGAGAGCAGGCGGCGCTCGCGCGGCGTGACGAAGCTGATCGAGTCGCCCTTGCGGCCGGCGCGGCCGGTGCGGCCGATGCGGTGCACGTAGGACTCGATGTCGACGGGGATGTCGTAGTTGACGACGTGCGTGATGCGGTCGACGTCGAGGCCGCGGGCGGCGACGTCGGTGGCGACGAGGATGTCGAGCTTGCCGGACTTGAGCTGGTTGACCGTGCGCTCGCGCTGCGCCTGGGCGACGTCACCGCTGATGGCAGCGGCGGCGTACCCGCGGGCACGGAGCTTCTCGGCCAGGGTCTCGGTCTCGCTCTTCGTGCGGACGAAGATGATCATGCCCTCGAAGTCCTCGACCTCGAGGATGCGGGTGAGCGCGTCGACCTTCTGCGGGTACGACACCATCAGGTAGCGCTGCGTGATGTTCGCCGCGGTCTTCGTCTTGGTCTTGACCGTGATCTCGGCCGGGTCGGTGAGGTACTGCTGCGAGATGCGGCGGATCTGCGCGGGCATCGTCGCCGAGAACAGCGCGACCTGCTTGTCGTCCGGGGTCTCGGCGAGGATCGTCTCGACGTCCTCGGCGAAGCCCATCTTGAGCATCTCGTCGGCCTCGTCGAGCACGAGGTACTTCAGCTCGGACAGGTCGAGCGTGCCCTTGGCGATGTGGTCCATGATGCGACCGGGCGTGCCGACGACGACGTCCACGCCACGACGGAGCGCGGACAGCTGCACGCCGTACGCCTGGCCGCCGTAGACGGGGAGCACGTGCACGTGCTTCATGTGGGATGCGAACTGCTCGAACGCCTCGCACACCTGGAGTGCGAGCTCGCGGGTCGGCGACAGCACGAGGGCCTGCGGCACCTTGCTGCCCGACTCCATGCGGGACAGGATCGGCAGCGCGAACGCCGCGGTCTTGCCGGTTCCGGTCTGCGCGAGGCCGACGACGTCACGGCCCTCGAGCAGCGTCGGGATGGTGGCTTCCTGGATGGCGGAAGGGGTCTCGTAGCCGATGTCCTTGACGGCCTTGAGCACCGGGTCGCTCAGGCCGAGATCGGCGAAGGTCACCACGGGCCCCTCGTCGGTGGTCTCGGTGGTGGTGGCGGTGTCCGTGCTCATGCAGAAACGGTATCTCGGATGCGGCGCGCGCGCTGACGGATCGACCATCCTGTGGACGCCGCGATGCGGCGGACGGGAGGCGCGGGGCGGGCCCGCACCGTTCCTCCAGGCCGTCAGGGGGCCTGGTCGCGACCGGCGGTCCCGATCCCGAGGACGGCGTCGGCCCGGTCGTTCAACCGGGCGAGCAGCCCGGCGAGCGTGTCGAGGTCGGCCGTGGCGAACGCGCTCGTGAGGTCGTCGACGACCTCGGCACCGGCGGCGTCGAGGGTGTCGAGCAACGCCCTGCCCGCCGGGGCGACCGACACCAGGCTGGCGCGTCCGTCCGCCGGGTCCGGTCCGGTGCCGAGGTAGCCGGACTCAACGAGCGATGCCACCCGGCGACTGACCACCGGACGCGAGAGGCCGGTCGCGTCCGCGATGGCCATCGACCGGACCGCGCCGACGTGGTCGACGGCCCGGAGGATCACACGCGCGGTCGGGTCGAGGCCGCCGCGCGACTCGATCAACGACGAGCGGAGGGTCTGGCGCACCCAGAGCCGGTCGAGCTGGGCGCGGAGGCGTCGTTCGGCGTCGGCGCGTTCCTCGGTCACCACGCCAGCGTAGCGAGCAGATTTAGTTGCTTGCCGGAAGCAATGGATGTATCGTTGCGCGGTCTGCAAAGTTTCACAGCACGAAGCAAGGAGTTCGATGACCGCCACCGCACCCGTCTCGGTGCAGCACGGTCGGCACGCTGCCGAGGCCCCCGCGGCCTCCGGAGCGCCCGGCCAGCAGCCCCTCATGACGCACCGCCAGATCCTCCTGGTGATCTACGGCCTCATGGCGGGCATGTTCCTGTCGTCCCTCGGCCAGACGGTGTTCGGCACGGCGATCCGCACCATCGGCGACGACCTGCACGGCCTCGACCAGCAGGCGTGGGTGACGACGGCCTACCTCATCACCTCGACGATCGCGACGCCGATCTACGGCAAGCTCTCCGACATCTTCGGACGCCGTCCGCTCTACATCTTCGGCATCGTCGTGTTCATCCTCGGCGCGGTGCTCTCGTCGTTGTCGACCTCGATGCTCATGCTCGCCGGCTTCCGCGCCGTGCAGGGCATCGGCGCGGGTGCGCTGATGTCGCTGCCGCTCGCGATCATGGGCGACATCCTCGCGCCCCGTGAGCGTGCGAAGTACCAGGGGTACTTCCTGGCCGTGTTCGGCATCTCCTCGGTGATCGGCCCCCTGATCGGCGGCCTGCTCGCCGGGTCGAGCGAGATCCTGTGGATCACCGGCTGGCGCTGGGTCCTCCTGATCAACGTGCCGATCGGCATCGCGGCGCTGATCATGGTGATCGTCTTCCTGCACCTGCCGAAGGTGCACGGCTCGGGCGACAAGCCGAAGGTCGACTGGTGGGGCGCGACCTCGGTCATCGTGACGCTCGTCCCGCTGCTCCTCGTCGCCGAGCAGGGTCGCACCTGGGGCTGGGGCTCCCCCGCCGCGATCGCCAGCTACGTGATCGGCGCACTCGGTCTCGTCGCGCTGCTCCTGGTCGAGTCGAAGATGGGCGACGCGGCGATCATCCCGCTCAAGCTCTTCCGCTCCGGCACGTTCTCGATGGCCACGGTCATCGGCTTCCTCGTCGGGTTCGCGATGTTCGGCGCGATGCTGACCATCCCGCTCTACCTGCAGATCGTCGTCGGCCTGACCCCGACCGAGTCCGGCTTCGCCACGCTGCCGCTCGTCGGCGGCCTGATGATCGCGTCGATCACCTCGGGTCAGATCGTCGCCCGCGTCGGCCGCTACCGGATCTTCCCGGTCATCGGCACGTTCCTCGTGTCGGCCGGCTACGTGGTCCTGACGTTCATGACGATCGACAAGCCGCTCTGGTTCCTGATGATCGGCATGTTCCTGATCGGCCTCGGGCTCGGCTCGGTCATGCAGTCGCTGACCCTGGCCTCCCAGGGTTCGGTCGAGGCGCGGGACATGGGTGTGGCCACCTCGTCGGCCACGTTCTTCCGCCAGATCGGTGGCACGCTCGGCACCGCCGTGCTGCTCTCGATCCTGTTCTCGGTGATGCCGTCGAACATCCTGCACGCGACCGCCAACCGGGCCGACCTCCGCGACGCCCTCGACGCGGCGACGAACCCGACGGTGGCCACCGCGCGCGAGAACCGCGGCGTCATGGACCAGATCTGGACGCCGATCGTCACCCCGGTCGAACAGCAGGTCCAGGCGTCCCTCGACGGGGTCACCGCGAAGGTCGACCAGGCGACCACGGGCGCTCCGGCGGCCGTGCGCGACCAGGCCCTCGCCGCCGCGGCCGACCAGGCGCACGCCAGTGTGCAGGACGGCAAGCTGACGGTCGACTGGTCCGACGCGGGCCAGCGCTCGTACTGGGTGGGCGAGCTCACCCCGGCGATCGCGAAGAAGATCGACGCGGGCGGCGAGTCCGGCGACAGCGCGACGAGCACGAACGACACCTCGTTCCTGACCGGCGCCGACAGCCGCCTCACCCGGCCGTTCATGGCGGGCTTCAACGCCTCGTCCGTGACGATCTACTGGGTCGGGCTCGGCGTGATCCTGCTCGCCTTCGTCCTCACCTGGTTCTTCAAGGTGCCGCCGCTGCGTGCCCGTTCGGCACTGCAGGAGCGTGCCGACGAGGCCGGGGCACGGGACGATGACGACGTCTCCCCCGAAGCCGAGCTCGAGGCGTCCGCCGGACTGGCCGCCGCCGAGGCCGGCTCGTTCACCGGACCGATGACCGGCTCCACGCCGACGCAGCGTCGGTGACCGACCGGGGCGTCCGCCCGTGCCCCCGTTCCGGGCGGACGCCCCACCCCACCAGCAGGCCCCACGAGGAGCGAACGTGACCACCACCACGGCAGCAGGGACGGCAACGGAGCCGTGCACGCTGCGCGAACGGAAGAAGCAGCAGACCCGGCGCGCACTGCACGACGCGGCATTGACCCTCGTCTCGGCGCACGGCCTGGACGGCGTGACGGTCGAGCAGATCTGCGCCGACGCCGACGTCTCGCCGCGGACCTTCTTCAACTACTTCGGCTCGAAGGCCCACGCGGCGCTCGGGCTGGACACCGTCGAGGTCCCGGAGGCCGCGGCGCTGTGGTTCGCCGAGGCCGGCGGGCGTCTCGTCGACGACCTCTGCGGGCTCGTCGCCTCGACCGTGCCGCTGTCGCAGGACCGACGTCGGATGAAGGAGCTGCTCGTGCTCCGACCGGAGATGACCCCGATGGTGATGCAGTGGATGGCGGAGTCCCGGCAGTCCCTGATGCGCGTCGTCGGCGCCCGGGCCGACGAGCAGACCGCGCGCACGGCGGTCGCGCTCGTGATGACGGCGCTCAGCGAGGTCGCGCACCGCGAGACCGTCGGCGGCACGGAGGAGCTCGCGGCGCGGCTGCGGGACGTCGTGCGTGAGATGGGCGTGCTGGCCACCGCCTGAGCGGGTCACGGGTCGTCCCGCCTCGGCCGTCCCGGAACGACCTGGTCACCGTCGGACGACAGCGACCATGGCCGTACCGGGACGGGGTGCCCACCGCCCGAGGCCAGCTGGAACGTCCCCTCAGACGCGGCTCTCGATGCGCTTCCCCTGCACCCGCCGTGACGCCGCGTCGATGACCGCGAGGTCCGCCGGCGAGAGCACCACGTCCGCCGCCCCGACGTTCTCCGTGACGCGGTCCGGGTTGGTCGAACCCGGGATCGGGACGATGTCGGCACGTTGCGCGAGGATCCACGCCAGTGCCAGCTGCGAGAGCGTGGCTCCGTTCCGTTCCGCCACCGCACGCAACGACGCGGTGACGGCGACGTTCGCGTCGAAGTGCTCCGGTGCCCACCACTCGAGCAGGTGCCGGATGTCGTCCTCCGGGTAGGCAGCCCGCGGGCGCGGGGTCCCGCCGAGGAACCCGCGTGCAAGGGGCGAGTACGCCACCAGACCGATCCCGAGCTCGTCCACGACCGGGAACAGCTCCTCGGACTCCCGCGCGAACACCGAGTACTCGGTCTGGAACGCCGAGATCGGGTGCACCGCGTTGGCCCGACGGATTTGGTCGGCGTCGGTGTTGGACAGGCCGAGGTACCGGACCTTGCCCGCCTCGACGAACTCCTGCATCACACCGACGACGTCCTCGATCGGCACCTCGGGGTCGTCCACGTGCTGGTAGAGCAGGTCGATCGAGTCGACCCGGAGGTTCCGGAGGCTCTGCTCGACAACCTGCCGGACGTGCTCCGGCCGGGAGTCGGGGCGCCAGGCGTCAGCGGTGAAGCCGAACTTCGTCGCGATCGTGACCTCGTCACGGATCGGTGCGAGCGCTCTGCCGAGGAGCCGCTCCCCCGCTCCCCACCCGTACATCTCGGCGGTGTCGAAGTGCGTGACGCCGAGGTCGTGCGCCCGGCGGATCGCGGTCACCGACTCGTCGGCGTCCGCGGGTCCGTAGGCGAAGACCGTGCCCATCGCGCCGTACCCGACGGCTCCGACGGTCAGGCCCTGCTGCCCGATGCTGCGTTGCTGCATGCGTGTTCCTCTCGATGCGACCGGTTCGCCACGACCAGTTCGTCACGACCGTGGTGGCAGAGTACGCCCTTTCTGTCAGTCTCTGCCACATCCGGCGTACCCTGCCGGGCCGGTACGATGGCGACATGGAACCGGGTGGCATGAACGGCAGCCTTCGTGACGTCACTCGCGCCGCCGTCCGCGACCGCATCGCCGCGATCGCCGTCGCCCGGTTCGACCAGGACGGCTTCGACGCCGTGACCGTGGAGCAGGTGGCGGCCGACGCCGGCATCTCCGCCCGCAGCTTCCACCGGTACTTCCCCGCGAAGGAGGACGCCGTCATCGGCGATCCGACGCGACACCGTGGTGCCCTCGCGGACGCGTTCGCCGGGCGACCGACGGACGAGCAGCCGTGGGACTCCCTCCGCGAGGCGTTCGTCGAGATGCTGACGAGCGACGCCGGACCGACCGAGGCCGGACGTCGCTCGGTCCGGGTGATGCGCTCGACGGTGTCGCTCCGTGCGCGCAACCTCGAGAAGCACCTCGCCTGGGCGGAGGCGCTCGTCCCCCTGGTCACCGCGCGCCTGGCCGACGAGGACCCGGAGGACGCCGAGCTCCGCGCCGACGCGCTCGTGCAGGCCGCGCTCGGCTGCTTCGACGTCGCGATCGGGCGGTGGGCGGAGGAGCCCGCCGACGGCGACCTCGTCGCCCTCCTGCGACGCGCCTTCGCCGCGGTCCGCACCTCCTCCTGAGCCCGAGCCACCCGGGCAGCGGACCCGACCGTCCGCCGGACGGGAGGCACGGCGCCCGCCCCCCACCGCGCCTCCCGTCCGGAGTCGGTGCCGGTCGAGAGCCGCCATCGCGGACCGGTCCGGTGACGGGTCCACGCGGCTGTACGGAGTGCGCGGACCGCGCGCGTCGCGTCGTCCCGGCGCATGGCTCCGTCGCCAGGATGGTCCCCCTGCGGGAGCAGCGACGGAAGGGATCCATGCGCACCACCGACCCCCGGTCCACCGGTCACCGAGGCCCGATCGACCCGGACGCGGTGTCGCTCGTCGCCCTGCGGCTCTTCGACGAGCGCGGTTTCGACGCCGTCTCCCTCGACGAGGTCGCCGAGGCCGCCGGGGTGAGCCGCCGCTCCCTCTTCCGGCTCTTCCCGAGCAAGGCGGCACTCGTCTGGGGCGGCCTCGACGCGTTCGCGACCCGGTTCACGCGCGCGCTGCACGTCCGGCCCGCCGAGGAGCCCGCGGCCGTCGCCGTCCGGGCGGCCTACCGGCTCGCCACGCGCTTCCCCGACGACGAACTCGAGGTGACCCGTCGCCGGATCCGTGTGATCCGGGCGACCCCGTCGCTCGGCCGCGGCGGCGAGTCGGCGGCCGCCGCGCTGACCGAGATCGTGGTGCGGTTCGTCACCGAGCGCGACGGCGGCGGGGTCCCATCGCTGGAGACCACCGTGCGGGCGCGGACCCTCGTGGCGGCCGCGAGCACGGCGCTCTCCTGGTGGGCGGCGACCGACGAGGGCAGGCCGGACGAGGTCGTCGACCGGGCGCTCGCGCTCCTCGTCTGAACCGGTCCGGAAGCCCGGCGTCGGCGTACGGTACGGCCATGAACGTGCACGGACCGTCGCCGTACTTCCTGCTCCCCGGGACCGCGCGTGCGGCACTCACCCGCTGGCAGGGGGTCTTCGGGGGCGAGGTCCGGATCGCCACCTACGCCGACTTCTCCCGCGACGACGGACCGGCCGACGCGGTGGCGCACGGCCAGCTGCACGGCGACCTGGAGCTCTTCGCCGCCGACGCGGGTGCGGACGACACCGCGTTCGCCGCGACGGGCGTGCTGTTCTCGTTGCTCGGTGCCGCGGAACCCGACGTGCTCCGCCGGTGGTGGGACGACCTCGCCGCCGACGGCACCGTCGTCGACACGCTGCAGGAACGCCCGTGGGGCGACTGGGACGGCACCGTGCGGGACACCTTCGGCGTCACGTGGCTGATCGGCTTCGAGGGGTCGGCCCTGACCGAGGACTGACCGCGCGCCGCCAGGGCCCGCCCGAGCGACGCCCCGATCCGCTGCGCGAGCGACGCGTCGGTCCGCTGCGCGCTACGCGTCGATCGGCAGCAGGGGCGCCCAGATCGCGTCCGGGCCGTCGGACACGACCGCGTCCGCCTCGAACCGGAAGCCGAACGCGCGCACGAAGTCGAGCGCCGCGGCCTGCTCGTCCTCGGCGTCGTCGTGCGCGGCGTCGAAGAGGTACACGCCGTGCCCCATCGCGACGCCGGAGTCGCTGATCACCGACAGGTCCCAGCGCCCCTCCTCGGCACGCTCGATGCGGACGACGGCGGCCTGTGCAGCGGTGAAGTCAGCCATGCCGCCACCCTACGGACCGCCCGGTGTGGACGTTCAGCCGCCCCGCGCACTGGGGGTCCGCCCGCAGCCCGACGAGGCCAGACTCGACTGGATGCCCGTCTCCGCCGCCCCCGTCAGCACGGACCACCGCGGTTCGCTGGTCGACGACGCCGTCGCCCTGTACGAGCGGGCCTACGACAGCCGCGACATCAACGTCGGTGCCCCGGCCGAGTCCGGCTTCGCCTACCGGCTCCGGAGCGTCGGGGACGCCGACGTGACGGTGGGCACCTCGCAGGTCGCGGCACGGCGCTGGGGCACCGTCCGGCCGGGCGAGGAGTACGTGCTCGCATGGGCCACGTCCCCGGGGATGACGATCGACACCGGTTCACGCACGCCCGTCCAGATGCACCCCGGCGTGCCCGTGGTCTACCCGGTCGGCCGCGACTTCGGCTTCGACGGGCTGCCGTCCGGACAGCACTCCGTGCGGTTCTCCGGCACCTTCCTCGAGGGCGTCGCCGCCGCCCGTCGCGGGGACGCGCCACGGCGACTCGTGCTCCGGTCGGACCTCGACGACGAGGCCCTCGCCGGGCTCCGCGCGCGGATCGCGGCGGCGGCACCACACCTGTTCAGCGCCGCGTCCTCGCCGGACGACCGCTCACGGTGGAACCGGGAGGTCGCGGACGCCGTGGTCGCCGCGTTCGACGAGACCCCCTCGCTGGCACCGGCCGGGTCGGTCGGCAGCGCGACGGTGCGGTTCGCGCGCGAGTGGATGGTCGCGAACGCGCGACGTCCGCTCACCATCGCCGACGTCAGTGCCGCGACCGGCGTGAGCGCACGCGGGCTCCAGGCGGCGTTCCAGCGACACGTCGGGGTCCGCCCGATGCAGTTCCTCCGCGAAGCGCGACTCGCCGGCGTCCGCGCGGACCTGCTCGCGGGCGACCCCGCGACGACCACGGTGGCCGAGGTGGCCCGGTCGTGGTGCTTCCACCACCTCGGACGCTTCTCCGGCTACTACGCCGAGGTGTTCGGGGAGACCCCATCGGAGACCCTCCGCGAGGCGCGTCGCATCCGGCTCGCTGCCTGAGCAGCCTCGCAGGACCGCTATGGTGAGCGCATGTCCGTCGGTCTGCTCGCCATCGTCGACGACGTGCTCTCCGCAGCCCTGAAGGCCAGCGCCAAGACGGCCGGTGTCGTGATCGACGACGCCGCGGTCACACCGCAGTACGTGCAGGGCCTCACGCCCGCCCGTGAACTGCCGGTCGTCGGCCGGATCGCACTCGGCAGCCTCGTCAACAAGCTCGTCGTCATCGTCCCCGTCGCCCTGCTGCTGTCCGCGTTCGCGCCGTGGGTGCTGCCGTGGCTCCTGCTGCTCGGCGGCACGTACCTGTGCTTCGAGGGTGCTGAGAAGGTCACCGAGTGGTTCGGCCTGCACCACGCCGCGGCCGAGGAGTCGACGGGCGACGAGCGCAAGCTGGTGTTCGGCGCGATCCGCACGGACCTCATCCTCAGCACCGAGATCATGCTCATCGCGCTCGCGGGACTCGACCCGGACCTCGGCACGTGGGCGACCCTGGCGGCGCTGGTCGTCATCGGCATCGTGATGACCGTCGTCGTCTACGGCGCGGTGGCCCTGCTCGTGAAGCTCGACGACATCGGCCTCCGCCTGATGAAGCACCCCGTCCGGCGCACCCGTCGTATCGGTGCTCGCATCGTCCGGGGCATGCCCGCGGTGTTCCGCGTGATCAGCGTCGTCGGCACGGTCGCGATGCTCTGGGTCGGCGGGCACCTCGTCGTCGTCAACCTCGCGGAGACGCTCTGGCACGGCCCGCTCGACGTCCTGCACGCCGTGGAGCACGCGGTCGAGGCGGCCGGCCCGGTCGTGACCTGGATCGTCGACACCGCCCTGTCGGCCGTGGCCGGCCTCGTGCTCGGTCTGGTCGTCGTCGCCGTCGTGACGGCGGTCGGCCGCCTGCGGCCTCGCGCCGCGCACTGAACCGGCACCGCCGTCGGACTGGAGGCGCGGTGCGGGCCCGCACCGCGCCTCCAGTCCGTCAGGGGGTCACGTTCTCGAGGTCGGCCAGCAGCGAGGGGTGCGTGGGCTCCCAGCCGAGCGCGCGGCGCGTGGCCGCGCTCGAGGCGGGCTGGTCGGTCGCGAAGATCGGCGCGAACGCGCCGAAGACCTCGTCGCCGACCTGCTCGACGGGCAGCCCGAGCCGGCTGCCGATCACCGCCGCGATGTCGACGACCCGGTCCCCCTCGTCGGCGACCGCGTGCCAGGCAGAGCCGGCCGGAGCCCCTTCGAGTGCGAGGCGGAACAGGACGGCTGCGTCCCGAGCATGCACGGCGGGCCAGCGCTGCTCGCCGGTGCCCGGGTAGCCGGCGATCCCCGAGGCACGCGCGGCCTCGGTGAGGATGCCCGCGAAGCCGCCCCGACCATCGGCGTGCACGGTGCGCGGCAGCCGGATCGCACTCGACCGGACGCCGCGTGAGGCCAGCGCGAGCGCGGTCTCGACCGATCGCGCCCGGCCGGCGACCGGGCCGTCGGTCGGCAGCGGGTCGGTCTCGACGGAGGCGCGACCGGGGATCCAGGGCGTGCCCGAGACGACGACGAACGGACGGTCCGACCCGACGAGCTCGTCGCCGAGCGCGGCCATCGCGGCAGCCTCCTCGTCGATGCCGCGGCTGAGCGCATCGTCCGAACTGAAGTCGTTCGAGAACGCGAGGCTGACCACCCCGTCGGCGTCGCGGGCACCGGCCCGCAGGACGTCGAGGTCGGTGAGCGCGCCGCGCACCGGGGTGGCCCCGGCCGCGGTGAGGGCCGCTGCGGACCGGTCGGACCGGGCGAGGGCCGAGACGGTGTGCCCTGCGGTGGTCAGCTCGGCGACGACGGCGGTGCCGATCGTGCCGGTCCCACCGGTGACGAAGACGTGCATGGTGTGCTCCTGACGGACGACGGCCCCGTGACGGGACCTTTGTCGCATCACGCTACACCCGATGGGACACTTGTCCCGTCAGTATGATCGGGGCATGGCACGCTGGGAACCGGGAGCACGGGAACGACTCGTCCTCGCCGCCGTCGACCTGTTCTCCGAGCACGGCTACGACGACACCACCGTCGCGCAGATCGCGGAGCGGGCCGGCGTGACGAAGAGCACGTTCTTCCGGCACTTCCCCGACAAGCGGGAGCTCCTCGTCGCGGGGCAGGAGACGCTGAGCCGTCTCCTCGCCGAGGGCATCGCCGACGCCCCGGCGGACGCCGCGCCGCTCGACGCCGTCGCGGCGGGACTCACCCGAGCCTCGGCGGAGATGGGGCCGACGAACCGCGAACTCGGCCCGCGCCTCCGGGCGGCCGTCGCGGCGAGCACCGAGCTGCAGGAGCGGGACGCCCTGAAGAGCGTCGGCATGGCGGCCGCGATGACCGACGCGCTGCTCGCGCGCGGCGTCGAACCGGTCCCCGCACGCCTGGCGAGCGAGATGGGCGTGCTCGCGTTCAAGCAGGGGTACGACCGGTGGTCGGGCGTCGACCGGGCCGAGGACGACCCGCTGGCGCCGCACGCGCTGGCAGCGTTGGCGGAGCTGCGGAGCGCGGTGGCGGCGCTGGGCTGACGCCGGGTCCGGGGGTCACGCCGGATGGTTCGTCCGGTGGTGCTCGGGCGTCCGCACCACCGCCACCGGCAGCGTGGGCAGCCCGTCCGCGGAGGTGCCGTCCGCGGCGACCCCGGCGAACCAGCGCCGCAGGTCACGCAGGACCGTGCAGGTGCCTCGCCCGTCGGGCGCGGTCCGGCCGACGGAGACGTCCACGTCGTCCGGCCATGCAGCGGCCGTGTCCACCAGGCGCCGGCGGTCACCGTCCGCGCGGCTGTTGACGTCCTGGTTCATGGCACTCCTCCCGCCGACTCCGGGGCAGCCCTGCGCACGCCCGTCTCCGCACCGTAAGCACATCCGGACCCCCCGGACGAGGGGTGTGCACGATGCGCGGACGGGCTGTCCTCGGCACGCGGAGGCGGTGAGCTCGCCCGCGCGTACCGGACAGGTCCGCGGCACGCGAGCGCGGCCGGAGGGCTACGGTCTGCTGCACCGGGGACAGCAGGGTCCTCGCGGGGCGGGGGCGCCATGACGTGGTTCAGGGACACGATCGTCGACCACCCGGAGATCGCCGTGTTCCTGGCGCTCGGGGTCGGCTTCTTCGTCGGGCGGTTCAGCTACCGGGGCATCGGCCTCGGAGCGGTCACCGGGACACTGCTCGCCGGGGTCGTGATCGGCGCCGTGCTCGGGGACGACCTGCAGGTCGACGCGGTCGTGAAGCAGGTCTTCTTCCTCGTCTTCCTGTTCTCGCTCGGGTACAAGCTCGGTCCGCAGTTCGTCGCGGGGCTCAAGGGCTCCGGGCTGCCGCAGGCACTGTTCGCCGTGCTGCTCGCCGTCGTCGGCTTCGGCACGACGATCGCGATCAGCGTCGCCCTGGGCTACAACCCGGGGCTCGCGGCCGGGCTCGCCGGCGGCGGGCTCACCCAGTCGTCGATCATCGGCGTGGCACAGGACTCGATCGCCGGGCTGCCGGTGAGCGCGGAGACCGCGAAGACCTGGAGCGACCTCGTGCCCGTCGCCTACGCGGTGACGTACATCTTCGGCACGGTCGGTGCCGCCCTCTACATCTCGCTGCTCGCGCCCCGTCTGCTCGGTGTCCGCGACCTCCCGGCGGCCGCGCACGGGCTGGAGCAGCGCCTCGGCGTGCACGACGACAACCCGGACGTGACGAGCGGGTACGCGCAGGTCGTCCGTCGCGCCTACCGGCTGGACGAGGCCTTCCGGCCGCAGACCGTCGGGGCGTTCGAAGCGGCGTCCGACGAACGCGTCGGCGCACGGGTGTTCATCGCCCGGGTGCGGCACGGCGACGCGATCGTCGAACCGCACCTCGACCAGCAGCTCGAGCCCGGTGACGTGGTGGTGGTCGCCGGCCACCACGCAGCGGTCGTCGAGGAGGACCTCGCGGCGTTCGCGACCGAGGTCGACGACGCCGCCCTGCTCGACGTCCCGATCGAGGAGCTCTCCGTCGTCGTGACGAACAGGGCCGTCGTCGGGAAGTCGATCGAGGACCTCCGACGGACGCCCACGGCCCGCCAGATCTTCCTCAAGAGCATCACCCGGGGCGGTCAGGCGATCCCGTTCGGCGCGGACACGGTGCTCCACGCGGGCGACGAACTCCGCGTGCAGGGGCCGCTGCCCCTCCTCGAGCAGGGCATCCGGTACGTGGGCTTCCCGGAGCGCACCGACCCGAAGACCGACATGGTCACGGTCGCGATCGGCATCACCGTCGGTGCGCTCATCGGGGTGCCGTCCATCACCATCGGCACCGTCCCCGTCGCCCTCACGACGAGCGTCGGTGCGCTCGTGGTCGGCCTGCTGCTCGGCTGGCGACGTTCGAAGAGCCCGACGTTCGGGCACGTGCCGCCCGGGGCCCAGTGGTTCTTCGAGACGGTCGGCCTGACGCTCTTCGTCGCGGTCGTCGGGATCAACGCCGGACCCGGGTTCGTCGACGGCCTCCGGCAGTACGGCGTCCAGCTCCTCCTCGCGGGCGTCGTCGTCACGCTCGTCCCCCTCGTCGTCATGACGCTGGTCGGGCGGTTCTTCTTCCGACGGACCGACCCGGTCATCATCCTCGGCATGCTGACCGGCGCACAGACGACCACGGCTGCCGTCGGGTCGCTGCAGGAGACCGCGAAGAGCAGCGTCCCCCTGCTCGGCTTCACCGTCCCGTACGCCATCGGGAACATCGTCCTCAGCATCGGCGGCGCCGTCGTCGTCGCCGTCATGGCCAGCTGACCCAGCGCAAGGAGAACCCCCATGCCCGTCGCCAGCGTCTCCCGCGAGCAGATCGCCCGACTCCAGGAACTCTCGCCCTTCGAACTCAAGGCCGAGCTGCAACGCATCGCTGGCGAGCACGAGGCACGCACCGCGTTCCAGATGCTCAACGCGGGACGCGGCAACCCGAACTTCATCGCACCCACCCCCCGCGAGGCGTTCTTCGCCCTCGGGCAGTTCGCCCTCACGACGTCCCGTGAGCACCACGAGTGGGACAGCGAGCTCATCGGTGTCCCCGAGAAGGACGGCATCGCCGCGCGGTTCGAGGCCTGGATCGCCGAGCACGACGGCGAACCCGGCGTGGACCTGCTGCGGCGGGTCCTGCGCCACGGGGTCGACGACCTCGGCTTCGCCCCGGACTCGTTCGTCTGGGAGCTGGCCGACTCGGTGATCGGGGACCACTACCCGGAGCCGGACCGCATGCTCCACCACGCCGAGCAGCTCGTGCACGAGTACCTCGTGCAGGAGATGTGCGCCGGGGAGGCACCCGGGCAACCGTACGACCTGTTCGCCGTCGAGGGCGGCACGGCCGCGATGTGCTACGTGTTCGACTCCCTGCTCCAGAACCGGCTGATGCACCGCGGCGACCGCATCGCGCTCATGACCCCGATCTTCACGCCCTACCTCGAGATCCCCGCCCTGGCGGAGTACGACCTCGAACAGGTCCACCTGCATGCGAGCACCGTCGACCAGGACGGCGTGCACCTCTGGCAGTACCCGCCGGAGGAGATCGACCGGCTGCGCGACCCGTCGATCACGGCGCTGTTCGTCGTCAACCCGACCAACCCGCCGTCGGTCCGGATCGCCCAGGAGACGCTCGACGCGATCGCGGAGGTCGTCGCGACCGACAACCCGGAGCTGACGATCATCACCGACGACGTCTACGGCACCTTCATCGACGGGTTCCGCTCGCTGATGGCGGAGGTCCCGCGGAACACCATCGGCGTGTACTCGTTCTCGAAGTACTTCGGGGCGACCGGATGGCGACTCGGCGTCGTCGCGGTCAACCGTGACAACGTCTTCGACGAGCGACTCGCCGCACTGCCGGACGCCGACCTCCGCGAGCTCGACGCCCGCTACGGCACACTGTCCCTGCACCCGCGCGACATCCGGTTCGTCGACCGGCTGGTGGCGGACAGCCGGTCCGTCGCGCTGAACCACACGGCCGGGCTCTCCCTCCCGCAGCAGTGCCAGATGCTGCTGTTCGCCGCGTACGCCGTCCTCGACCGCGAAGGCCACTACAAGCACGAGGCCCAGGCGCTCATCCGGCGTCGCCTCGAGCTCCTCCTCGACGGCATGCAGGTCACCCTGCCCGAGGACGTGAACCGCGTCGGCTACTACGTGGAGCTCGACGTGCTCGCCTACGCCGAACGACTTCGCGGGCCCGGCATCGGCGCGTTCCTCCGCGAGCACTACGAGCCGACCGACATCCTGTTCCGTCTCGCCGACCAGACCGGGATCATCCTGCTGAACGGCGGCGGCTTCGACGGTCCGGAGTGGTCCGTCCGTGTCTCGCTGGCGAACCTCCGCGACGAGGACTACACGCAGATCGGTCGCAGCCTCCGGGCGATCGGCAAGCAGTACGTCGACGAGTGGCGGGCGAGCGAGGAGCAGGCCGACACGGTCGCGGCGGAGCCGGGCGCGTGAGACGGGTCAGGCGCGGGCTGGCGGGCTCGGCGGCGCTCCTCGTCGTCGCGGCCACCTCGACCCTCGCGTGGACGGCTCCGACACCGGCCGTCGCCGCGCCGCTCGCCCCGGTGAACCCCGTGACCGTCCCGGTCGACGGACACCCGGCGAACCAGGGCTTCCTCGTGTTCGTCGAGGGCGACGTGCGGTTGGCGGCCGACGAGGCCGAGGGGACGCTCGCCGCCGGTGGCGACCTGACCTTCGACACCGCGTACAACATCGGCGCGGGCAGCACGCCGATCGGCGCCCCCACGCTGCCGGGGGACGACCGGCCGACCTACCTCTACGTCGGCGGCGGCATCCGCTTCCCGACCGGCAGCGGTGCCGTGCTGCGGGTGCTGAACGGCGGCCTCACCCACGTCGGCGACACGACGACCTACGACGCCTTCGACGTCGACCAGAACGGTGCCGCGATCCCGTACCGGCTCGTCCCCGAGGGCGCCACCGCCGAGACGACCCCGCGGATCGAGGGCACGGTCACGCAGTCGCCCGCCGACGTCGCGCGGACGGCGGACCCGTCCGTGCTCGACCCCGCCGCCTCGTTCGCGCGCTACCGGTCGCTGTCGACCGACATCGGGACCTGCCCGGCCACCACCGTCCTCACCGACGCAGCGGGCACGCCCGTCGACTCCCCGGTCGCCCAGGGGACCTCCGCCCGGGTGGCGCTCCAGACGGGCATGACGAACGTGCTGACCGTCCCCGGCACCGACCTCGACGCACTGTCGCTGCTCACCTTCGACGGCGTGCCCGGCCCGGGGACCCCGCTGGTGGTCAACGTCACCGGTGCGTCGTTCGACGGATCGATCCCGAACCTGGCGAACCTGACGAGCGGCAACGCGCCGTTCGTGCTGTGGAACTTCCCCGACGCGACCAGCGTGCACGTGACCGGCGCCGACGCGCTGGAGGGGACGATCTACGCCCCGCGGGCCGACCTCCGGTGGGACGTCACGCAGAACATCGAGGGCAACGTCATCGCGGCGTCCTTCACGCACGGTGTCGCCAGCGCACCCGGGCCGGTCCCGCTCGAGATCCACGGCTTCCCCTTCGCCGCGACGGTGTCCTGCGTCGGCACGTCGGCAGCCACCGGCACGCTCACGCTCGTGAAGCGGGTGTCGGGCGGATCCGCCGACCCGGCCGACTGGACGCTGACGGCGACCGCACCCGGCACGGTCGTCGCCGGCACCTCGGGCAGTGCGGCGGTGACCGGGCAGACCGTCCCGGCGGGCGACTACGTCCTCGGCGAGACCGGCGGTCCGACCGGGTACGACCCCGGACCGTGGGCCTGCACGGGCGCGGCGGTCGCGGGGTCGACGGTCACGATCACGGACGGCGCCGACGCCGTCTGCACGGTCGTGAACACCGCGGTCCCACCCGACTCCGACCCGACGCCGGGGCCGACCACCGGCCCCTCGCCGACCCCTGACCCGGGCGGTGTTGCGCCCCCGACGAGCGACCCGACCGGGCCGGCGGCGCCGACCGGCGCACCGGCGGGTGGCCGTGGACCGGATGCTGCCGCTGGGGCTGCGGCGTCCGTCCTGGCCTTCACCGGCGACGACCCGTCCGCCCTCGGCCTCGCCGCGGCCGCGCTGCTCACCGCGGGCACCGTGTTGCTGCTGACGGTGCGCCGTGCGCGCCGTCGCACGCACCGGGGGTGACGGGAGCCGGGTCGCGGTGCACGGCCTCGGAACGTCCCGGAGGTCGTCCTGGAGGCGCGGGGCGGGCCGGCACCGCGCCTCCAGTCCGTCGGATCCGCACCGCGGTGACGACGGTGCGGCTACCATGCGACGCACCGGGGCCGGGGGCGGCCCCGCGAGGGATCAGGGGCCCGAGATGACCGCACGACGATGGACGACGGTGGGCATCGCCACCGCCATGACGCTGACCGGGGTGCTCGTCGTCCCGGTCACCGCGGCTTCGGCCGCACCGGCCGACGGCGCGCTGACCGTCATGCTCAGCGACCCGGAGAAGCGACCGCTCGCGATGGACGGCGTCACGGTGGAGCTGCGCGACCCGTCCGGGCGCATCGAGGACACCGCGATGAGCGACCCGCGTGGGCGGCTCACGTTCGGCGACGTCCCCGCCGGCACGTTCTCGCTGTACGGCGAACGACAGGGCGACCACGGCTTCGACGACGTCCTGCCCGCCGAGCGCACCGGTGTCGTCGTGGCGGCCGGGGAGCACGACACCGTGGTCCTCGTGATGCGGAAGGGCGCCTCGATCGGCGGGACCGCGTCCAACCCGTACGGTGCCGACCTGTACGGCGCATCCGTCGTCGTGCGCGGCTGGAACACCGGCACCGTCCGCCGTACGGTGACCGGGCCGGACGGCCACTACTGGGTGCACGGGCTGCCGAGCGACGACTACAGCGTGCAGTTCAACGCGCACGACGAGACGCTCGACGCCTGGCCGGCACTCCGTGACCAGTCGTGGGGCTTCCACCGTGCGGCGGGCGCGACGACCGAGCGGTCCTACGTCCGCGTCGCGCAGCGGGTCGGAGGCCGTGCCGAGACGGTCGTGGACGGCGTGGACGGCCGGTCCACCCGCGGCGTCGGTCTCGGCGTGATCCTCAACCCGCAGCTCGACACGGACTTCACGAACGGCGAGGTGCACGTGTACGGCGAGTCGATCGGCAGCACGTTCGACAGCCGGATGGGGTACTGGTCGCCCGGTCGTGGCGGGACCTGGGGTGCGCTCGTGAACCCCGGTCGCTACAAGATCGAGATCGTCGGCTGGTCACCGAGCCAGGGCCGGTACGTGTCCTACTGGTACGGCGGCGAGGGCAAGCGGCCCGTCGCCGACCGGGCGTCCTCGCACACGATCGTGGTCACGAGCGAGGAGAGCCGGACGGTGAACTTCTGGAGCACGCGCTGACGGGCTGACTCGCCGATCAGATCTCGACGTCGCTGCCCATCGTCACGGTGCGCTGCGCCGGCAGGCCGAACCGGGCGGCCGGGTCCGCAGCGTTGTGGGCGAGCCCGACGAACAGCTTCTTGCGCCAGCCCGCCATGCCGCGGTTGCCCGGCGTCGGCCGGAGCGCGCCGCGGGAGATGAAGAACGACGCGTGCAGCATCTCGTCGGGGTCGACGTCGAGCACCTCGGCGAGGCACGCGGCGTGCAGGGCCTTGGGCAGGTCCTGGTCGTCGGAGAACCCGAACTTCACCGTGATGTGGTCGATGCCGTCGTCCTCGTACCCGAGGTCGTCGCGGAAGAAGGCCTTGGCGTGGGGAACGTGCGGCACGTTCGCGGTGAGGACGGACACGATGAGCACCTTCCGGTGCACCACCCCGTTGTGCTCCACGTTGGCCCGGAGCGCCAGCGGCGTCGTCTCCTTGTTCGGGTGCGGGAACACCGCGACGCCGGGGACGCGCGGGAGGTGCTCGCGGTTGACCCGGTCGATGAAGTCGGCGAGCGACCCCTCGCGCTCCTTGCGCTCCTCCTGCACGAGCTGCCGGCCCCGGCGCCACGTGGTCATGAGCGTGATCACGGCGAGCGCGATGAGCAGCGGCACCCACCCGCCGTGCAGGATCTTCGACAGGTTGCCGGCGAGGAACGTGAGCTCGAGCCCACCGAAGACGACGGCGGCGACCACGAGCTTCCAGGTCTTCCACCCCCACAGCGGCTTCACGACGAGGAGCAGCAGCAGGGTGTCGACGACGAGTGCCCCGGTGACGGAGACGCCGTACGCGGTCGCGAGGCTCGCCGACGACCGGAAGGTCAGCATGATCGCCATGACCGCGATGAAGAGCATGAGGTTGATCGCCGGCAGGTAGATCTGCCCGCCCTCCTGCCGCGAGGTCTGCCGGATCGTCAGCGGCGGCAGCAGCCCGAGCTGGACGGCCTGCCGGGTGAGCGAGAAGGCCCCGGAGATGACGGCCTGGCTGGCGATCACGGTGGCGAGGGTGGCGAGGGCGACGACGGGGATCTGCAGCGCGTTCGGGAACAGCAGGAAGAACGGGTCCTTCGCGGCCGAGGGGTCGCTCAGCACGAGCGACGCCTGCCCGAGGTAGTTCAGCACGAGGGCCGGGAACACGACGAAGAACCAGGCGCGGAGGATCGGCGTCCGGCCGAAGTGCCCCATGTCCGCGTAGAGCGCCTCGGCACCGGTGATCACGAGCACGACCGCGCCCATCGCGACGAAGGTGATGTACGGGTGCGCGATGAGGAAGGCGATCGCCCACGTCGGGGACAGCCCCTGCAGCACGCCGGGGTGCGCCAGGATGTGCGGGACACCGGCAGCCGCGATGACCACGAACCAGAGCAGCATCACCGGGCCGAACAGGTTGCCGACCTTGCCGGTGCCGAACTTCTGCACCGCGAACAGGATCACCAGGATGACGGCGGCGATCGGCACGATGAGGTGCCCGACGCTCGGCGCCGCCGTCTGCAGGCCCTCCACCGCGGAGAGCACGGACACCGCGGGGGTGATCACCGAGTCGCCGTAGAACAGCGAGACGCCGACGATCCCGATGACGAGGAAGATCGTCGCCCCGCCACGGCGCTTCGCGTACAGGCGCCGTGCGAGTGCGGCGAGCGCCATCACCCCGCCCTCGCCGTCGTTGTCTGCGCGCATCAGCACGAGCACGTACTTGATCGACACGACGATCGTGATGCTCCAGAACATCATCGAGATGACGCCGTAGACGTCCTCCTCGGTGGCCTTCACGATCCCGCCGTCGATGGTGAACACGGTGCGCAGGGCGTACAGCGGGCTGGTCCCGATGTCGCCGAAGACGACCCCGAGGGCCGCGAGCGCGAGCGCGACGACGCCCTTGGCCGGGCCGTGTCCGCCGTCCTCGGAGGTCTCGGTCGCCGTGCTCTGGGAGCGGGTCTCGGTCACGCTCGTCACCTCTGTCTCGCGGCCGTCCGGGCGACGGCCGCGGATCATCCTCGCACCGCGACGGGGCCGCCGCTCGCAGCGGGCGCACAACGTGGACGGGACGCCGTCGGGCGGCGCGTGGAACGGACGGTGCTCAGTCCCTCGACGGTCGGGCCCGTCGTCGCTCCGTCTCGTCGGCGACGAACGCGGCGAAGGCGTCCGCGCCGAGGTGGTCGTCGGCGCTGACGGTCACGACGGTCCGGCCGTCCGGGGCGAACAGCAGCATCTGGCCGTACGCCCCGTGCAGGCGCCAGAGCCGACCCGGGCCGCCCCAGCCGGCCATCCCGTACCGGTCGTAGCCCGGGTCGGCGTCGTCGCGTCGGACCCAGCCGGCGTGCATCGCGTCGCACCAGCGGGAGGAGACGACCCGCACACCGTCCGACACCCCGCCGTCGCGCACCAGGCGGCCGAGCCGTGCGAGCTCCTCGGTCCGGAGCGCGATGCCCTCGCCCGCCGCCACGGAGCCGTCCGGGGAGCGCAGCCAGTGCACGTCCTCGATGCCGAGCGGCGCGAACAGCCGCTCGGACACGAAGGTCCCGACGTCGCCCACCCGGGTCGCGAGCGCGCGCATCGCGGTGTAGGTGCTGGCGTTCGCGTACTGGAACACCCGGCCGCGGGAGGGTCGCCGGAGGAACTCGGCGGCGAGGTCCGGCCAGTCGGTCAGTTCGGTCGGCGACCACGGCATGTCGATCCCGCTCGTCATGGTGAGCAGGTGGCGGAGCGTCACGTCCGCGGTCCCGGCCCCGTACGCCAGGTCGGGGAGGTACCGGCGCACGGGCAGGTCGACGTCCACGAGCCCGTCGTCCGCGGCGATCCCGAGGGCGAGCACGCAGACGCCCTTCGCGATCGAGTGCACCTCCTCGCGCACGTCGGGGGTCCAGCGGTGCTCGGCGGTGTCCGTGCCGACGGTGACGTGGAGGCCGTGCGCGCCGAAGCCCGTCGTGTCGACGTGCGCCACCAGGGCGTCGAGGAGCGTCCCGGCGGCGTTCACGAGGCCCGGCGCTCCGTGACGTCCGGCCCGGCCTCGCGGAGCAGCGCGGCCGCACGGTCCGCGGGGACGCCGAGCAGGAGCAGGCTCGTGGTGACCGCCGCGGGCAGGTCCACGTCGTCGCGCGCGAGGTCGTGGTCCGCGATCGCGAACACCGCCGACCACGCCAGCTGTCCGAGGACGTCCGCCGGCAGGTGCCTGCCGAGCGACCCGTCCGCCTGCCCGCGAGCGACGAGGTCGGCCAGCGCACGGTCCACCGGGGCGAGCAGCGCGTGGATGTCGGCCCCGAACTCGCCGCGCCGGAGCACGACGAGCACCCGGTACCGGTGCGCGAGCGGCCAGACCCGGGCGATGCAGGCCACCCATGCGGCGTCGGCGGAGCGGTCCGGTCGGTCGGCGTCACGCAGGACCTCGAGGATCTCGGTGACCGCCCGCGTCGTGATCGCCCGGACGAGTGCCGCCCGGTTCGGGAAGTAGCCGTAGACGGTCCGGCGGACGACACCGGCCGCCAGCGCGACCTCGCCCATGCCGGCGTCGGGGTCCGCACCGAGCATCTCCACCGCGACGGTGAGGATGCGGTCTTCGGTGTCGGTCACGCCTCGATGATTGCACACCGGTGTGCAAAGCCTCTAGCCTGCGTTGCACACCGGTGTGCAATCGCAGCCGGATCGGTCCACTGGACGAGGAGTCCGACCATGCACGAACCGACCACCCACGCACCCGACGCCGTCCGACCGTTCCGCCTCGCCGTGTCAGACGCGGACCTCGACGACCTCGCGCGTCGGCTCGCTGCGACCCGCTGGCCGGCACCCGAGCCCGTCCCCGACTGGTCCCAGGGCGTCCGGACCGACGCCGCGCGGGCGCTCGTCGACCACTGGCGTCACCGCTACGACTGGCGTCGGCGGGAAGAGCGCCTGAACAGCGTCCCGCAGTTCCGGACCGCGATCGACGGCGTCGACGTCCACTTCCTGCACGTCCGGTCCCCCGAGCCGGGTGCCCTGCCGCTGCTCCTCACCCACGGCTGGCCCGGCACCCCCGCGGACTTCCTCGACCTCGTCGCCCCACTGACCGACCCCGTCGCGCACGGCGGCCGCGCCGAGGACGCCTTCGACGTCGTGGTCCCGTCGCTGCCGGGCGCGGGGTTCTCGAGCGCGCCGTCGGAACCAGGGTGGACGGTCGACCGGATCGCCGGGGCGTGGACCGAGCTCATGCGTCGGCTCGGGTACGCGCGGTGGGCGGCACACGGCGGCGACTGGGGCTCCGCCGTGACGACCGCCCTCGGCGCCGCCCGTCCGGAGGGGCTGCTCGGCGTGCACCTCAGCACGCCGTACGCCGTCCCCGCCGTCCTCCCGACGGACCGCTCACCCGAGGAGGAGCGGGCCGTCGAGGGGCTCGTCCGCTACGCCGGGGAACTCGGCGGGGCGAACCACCTCCAGGGCACCAAACCGCAGACGATCGGCTTCGCGCTGGCCGACTCCCCCATCGGGCAGGCCGCGTGGATCCTGGACCGGTACGAGTCGAAGACCGACCACGGCGGTCGGTTCGAGGACGCGATCGACCTCGACCGGATCCTCGACACGGTGTCCATCAGCTGGTTCACGAACAGCGCGGCCTCGGCGGCGCGGATCTACTGGGACAACCGGTCCGCGACGATGAGCGGTCCACGCTTGACCCTGCCGGTCGCCGTGACCCGGTTCCCGGAGGACGTGCCGCTGATGCCGCGGCACTGGATCGAGGACGCCTACCCGGGGCTCGTCCACCTCGGGACGGCCGAGCACGGCGGCCACTTCGCCGCGCTCGAGCAGCCGGCGTTCCTGGTCGAGGAGCTGCGGAGCGGACTCCGCGGCCTCCGTGCGTGAACTGTCCTGCCCCCGGACTGGGGCGGCCACCGGCCGTTGACCCCGGCACGGAGACGTCCGTACGGTGACGGTGCTCCCCACCGAGGAGCACGACGAGCACCAGGAGCGCCGAGGAGCCCCGATGCGCAGGATCAGCAGCACCGTGTCCACGACCACCCGGACGGCGGTGGCGGTGCTGGTCGCCGTCCTGCTGGCCGCCCTCCTGGTGACCGTGCGGACGTCCCCGGCGAGCGCCGCCCCGACCCTGCTCTCCCAGGGTCGCCCCGCGGCAGCCTCCGCCAGCGACGCGACCACCCGCAGCCCGGCGAAGGCGGTCGACGGCAGCACGTCCACACGCTGGGCCAGCGGTCGGTCCGATGCGCAGTGGTTGCGCGTCGACCTCGGACGCACCGCGACGATCACCAGCATCACCCTCCGCTGGGAGGCCGCGTACGCGAGGTCGTACCGGCTGCAGGTCTCCTCGGACGCCACGAACTGGCGCACGGTGTCGACCACGACGGCGGGGAAGGGCGGCGTCGTGTCCACGAGCGTCTCGGCGTCCGGCCGCTACGTCCGCATGCTCGGCGTGCAGCGGGCGACGAGCTACGGCTACTCGCTGTGGGAGTTCCAGGTCTTCGGCACCACCGCGACCGCGACGCCGACACCCAGCGCGACCCCCACCCCGGCCCCCACCGCCACCATCGCGCCGACGCCGACGCCGACGCCGTCCACGTCGCCGGCCCCGGCCCCGGCAACGGGCGTGCACGTCGTCGGCTCGCAGGGCTCCTGGCAGCTCACCGTCGACGGCGCCCCCTGGACCGTCCGCGGCGTGACGTACGGGCCACCGCCCGCGCAGGCCGCGACGTACCTGCCGGACGTCGCGGCGATGGGGGCGAACACCGTCCGGACCTGGGGCACCGACGCGTCCTCGGCGCCGCTGTTCGACGCGGCCCGGGCGAACGGCATCCGCGTCGTCGCCGGGCTGTGGCTCGACCAGGGCGCCGACTACGTGCACGACACCGCGTACAAGACGAACACCCTGGCGTCGATCACGAAGACCGTGACGACCTTCCGCGGCGACCGCGGCCTGCTCATGTGGGACGTCGGCAACGAGGTGATGCTCGGGCAGGGCGAAGCGCAACGAGTCGCGTACGCCCAGTACGTCGAACAGGTCGTCCGCGCGGTCCACGCCGCCGACCCCGACCACCCGGTGACCTCGACGGACGCGTGGACCGGCGCGTGGAGCTACTACCAGCGGTACACGCCGAGCCTCGACCTCTACGCGGTGAACACCTACGGCGGCGTCGGCGACGTGCAGCGCGCGTGGCGCGATGGTGGGTACACGAAGCCGTACCTGGTCACCGAGACCGGACCGGCCGGCTCGTGGGAGGTCCCCGCGGACGCGAACGGCATCCCCCGACAGCCGAGCGACACCGCGGCGGCCCAGGCGTACACGGACGCGTGGCGAGCGGTGACGGCGGCCCCCGGGGTCGCGCTCGGTGCCACGATGTTCAACTACGGGGTCGAGGACGACGAGGCGGGGGTCTGGTTGAACCTGCGCACCGGCGGCCAGAAGCGGCTCGCCTGGTACGCCGTGCGCGACGCCTACCGCGGTGCCGTGGTGGGCAACCGTCCGCCGGTGGTCAGCAGCGTCACGGCCGCGCCGTCGAGCGGGGTCGCACCCGGTGCTGCCGTGACGATCAGCGCTCCGGCGACCGACCCGGACGGCGACCAGATCACCTACCGCGTCGCGACGACCAGCCGGTACGTCGACGGGAACGGCAGCATGCGCCCCGTCGCCGTCACGGTCACCGGCCCCGACATGCTGCAGACCGCGGCTCCGACCACGCCGGGGGTGTGGAAGATCGCGGTGTACGCGCTCGACGGACACGGCAACGTCGGTATCGGGACGACGTCGGTGCGGGTCGTGGGCTGATCGGGCGCGTACCCCACCTCCTCCACGCGTACAGGAACGACGTCCTACCGTTCGCCTCGACGGAGCGCACGGACGGCCGTGCGCGCGGAAGGAGACGAGCATGGACCTCGACGGGTTCGATCCGGCCCAGCTGATCGTGTTCGTGGTCGCGGTGGCCCTGGTGTTCGGCGGACTGCTGTCCAGCCGACGGCACCGCTGACGCGACCGGACGACGGACTGGAGGCGCGGGGCCCGCTGGCACCGCACCTCCAGTCCGTCAGGTGCGGACGCCGCACCCCCGCGGTCAGGCCGCCAGGTCGAGGAGCACGTCGTGCGCCACGCGCGCGGCGCGCGCCGACGCGTCGTCGAGGTGCTCGCGGAACTCGTCGCCGTCCGGCGCGCACAGGTCGCTGATCCCGCGGATCGACAGGAACGGCATGTCGTGCACGTGCGCGAACTGTGCGATCGCCGCGGACTCCATGTCGACCGCCGCGACCGCGGGGAACGCAACGCGCAGGGTGCGCGCACGGTCCTCGGTCACGAACACCTCGCTCGACCCGATCGTCGCCGGACGCACCCGGAACGGTGCCTCGGCGACCGAGGCCCTGGCGAGCATCCGGTCGTCGGGGGCGTACGTCGGCGGCATCCCGGGCACCTGGCCCAAGGCGTACCCGAACGCCGTGGCGTCCGCGTTGATGTTCACGTAGTGCTCGCCCACGACCACGTCGCCGATCTCGATCCCGCGCATGAGTCCGCCGGCGGTCCCGACACTGATCAACGGGACGGTCCCGAAGTCGTGGAAGCAGTGGGCGGCGGCGGCCGTCGCGTTGGTGAAGCCGATGCCGCTGCGCCGCAGCGCGACGAGGGAACCCTCGACGTCGAGCAGGTGGTGCTCGTCGTGGCCGCCCACCGGACCGTCGTCGATCACGACGCCGCCGAGCAGGTCGGCGACGGCGGAGAGTTCCTCGGTCATCGCGGCGATGACGACGGCGACGGGGGTTCCTTCGGGCTGCACCGGAAGATCCTCGCACGCGCGTGCGACGGTCGCGGACCAGGCGGACGGGCGTCGCACCGTGCGGGAGCGGTCAGTGGTGGCCGTGCACGACGGCGTGGCCGAGACCGCGGCTGATCATCCACCGGTTCACCGGGGTGGTCACCACGAACGCGAGTGCCAGGGACAGCGCGAGGGAGCCCCAGAACAGCCACTGGTCGAGCTGCGCGTCCATCGCGCCGGGGATCGCGACCACGACGCTGTTGTCGATGACCTCCATGACGGCGATCGAGACGGTGTCCGCGGCGAGCGCGACCGTGAACGCCGCCGCGAGCGTCAGGCCCGTCTTCATGACCCCGCGCATCGTGAGGGCGTAGCCGAAGACGAACGCGAGGACGATCGACAGCACGATCGTGCCGGCGTTGTGGAAGCCGGCCGCGGTGCCGATGACCATGCCGAGGACCTCGCCGATGGCGCAGCCGGTGAGGCAGTGCAGCGTCGCCTGCGCGGCCATCGACCACGAGGTCGTCGTGTGCCCGTGCCCGGCGTGGTCGTGGCCGTTCGTCTGGTGGTGCTCGTGGGTGTCCATGCTGCTCCGATCTCCGCGGCTGCCGCCGATGGTCGAGTAGTACCCCCTGGGGGTATCACCAGATGCAACGCGAGCGGGTCCCGGATGTTCCCAGGTTCGACGGATCACCGCGCGCCGCCCCGGCCTCGGCCGACGACGCCCGCTTGTGTAGTATCTGCGTGTGCACGTAGACAAGCAACCCTGCGGACTCAGCCCGGAGTCCGAGTACGTCGAGCTCGCGGTCGAGGTCTTCGCGATGCTCGCGGACGCGACCCGCGTCAAGATCATCCTGGCGCTCCGCGACAGCGGCGAACTGTCGGTGAACCGGTTGGCGGAGGTCGTCGACAAGAGCGCCGCCGGAGTGTCGCAGCACCTCGCGAAGCTCCGCCTGGCACGGATGGTGTCGACCCGTCGCGAGGGCACGACCGTGTACTACCGGCTGACCGACGAGCATGCGTCCGAGTTGGTCGTCGACGCCGTGAAGCAGGCCGAGCACGTCGTCGGCGCCGCACCCCACCACCGAGGCGATCGGGAGCGCGCGTGACCGGCCACGGACACCCGCACGGCCACACCGAGCACGGTCATCCGCACGACCACGACCACGAGCACGAGCACGAGCACGGGCACGGGCACGGTGAGCACGGGCACGGTGAGCACGGGCACGCGCACCCGCACGGCGGGGTGAAGGGGTTCCTGTACGACCTGTTCGTGCCGCACACCCATGATTCCGCGGACTCGATCGACGACGCGATGGAGGCCAGCACGGCCGGCGTCCGCGCACTGAAGACCAGTCTCTTCATCCTGCTCGCAACGACCGTCCTCCAAGCGGTGATCGTCGCGTTCACCGGGTCGATCGCGCTGCTCGCGGACACGATCCACAACTTCGCCGACGCGCTGACCGCCGTCCCGCTGTGGATCGCGTTCGTCCTCGGCCGCCGGATCGCCGATCGCCGCTACACGTACGGGTACGGCCGCGCCGAAGACCTCGCGGGCATGTTCATCGTGTTCGTCGTCGCCCTCTCGGCGGTCGTCGCCGGCTGGCAGGCCATCGATCGGTTCATCGACCCCCGCCCCGTCGAGAACCCGTGGCTGCTCGTGCTCGCAGGCCTCATCGGGTTCGCCGGCAACGAAGCGGTCGCGATCTACCGCATCCGCGTCGGCCAGAAGATCGGCTCCGCCGCGCTCGTGGCGGACGGCGTGCACGCTCGTCTGGACGGCTTCACGTCCCTGTCGGTCGTGCTCGGTGCGATCGGGGTGCTCCTCGGGTTCCCGATCGCGGACCCGATCATCGGCCTGCTCATCTCCGTCTCGATCATGGTCCTGCTCTGGGGGACGGTGAAGTCGATCGGCGCCCGCCTCATGGACGCCATCGACCCCGTCCTCGTCAGCAAGGCGGAACACGCCCTCGGACACACCACCGGTGTCGAGGCCGTCCGGGACCTCCGACTCCGCTGGGTCGGCCACCGCCTGACCGGCTCCGCCACCGTCGAGGTCGCCGCGACCTCACTGCACGACGCCGAGCACATCGCGGAGCACGCCGCGGAGCACGTGCACGACGCGATGGGCAACGTCGACGAGTTCACCGTCACCCCCGCGGTCCACGTGCACCAGCACTGAGCACCTCCGAGCGGGACCGACCACTCCTCCGCAACGACGTCCACCCCACCGTCAACCCCCAACGTTGGGGACGAACAGTCTGGGAACCCGAGGGGAACAATCTGGAGGCACCCACCCGAAGTGCTCCGGGGACCGAGCGGATCCAGGAGCAGCACCACCACACCCAGGGATGTCGACGATGACCATGCTGGAAGCCCCCCACCTGCCGACCCGTCCGCTCACGTCACGCGTCGTGACCGCCTCGGCGAGCGGGCCCGACCCCGACCGGATCCTCGTCTTCGGCGACGCGGTCTTCGCGCCCGACCAGCCGCTGCAGGACGCCGCCCGCCTGATGGCGCAGGCACTCGGAGCACGGTCGGGCCGCGGCGCCGACGTCACCGCGACGCCCTGGTCGAGCTGGTCCGGCCAGACGCTGACCTCGGCCGGGAGCGGGCTCCACGTCGCGAACTACGACGTCGTGGTGGTCTGCCTGTCCGGCAGCGTCGTGCACAGCCGCACGACGAGCACCGCCGTCGTCGGCGCCGCGGAGGAGGCACTCGTCCTGATCGATCAGCTCCGACCGCGGCTCGCGCCGACCACGGAGATCGTCGTCGTCCTCGGACTCGCACAACAGGACGACCAGACCGCCCTCGTGGCCGCTCTGCAGCGCGCACGGCGGGACCTGATCGTGCTCGGCCTGGACAGCGACACGGTCACCGGCGTTCCTCCGCTGCTCCTGGACGTCACGCACCTGCTGCTCGAGCAGCAGCGTGACCGTGCCGGGAGCCCGCAGTGGCTCCGCTCGACGCCGCAACCGTTCGCGCAGCGCTACGACGCGGTCCGTCGACTGGGCATCGTGGACGCACCGGCCGACGCAGCCCTCGACCGACTGGTCCAGCGCATGACGGAGCTGTTCCGGACGAAGGGGGCGGCGATCACGTTCCTGCCGGAAGGACGGCAGTGGTCGGCCGCCAGCCTCTGGGTCCCCCGTGGGACAGGAGCGCTGCAGGACTCCTTCTGCCGCGCGACCGTGCTGGGTTCCGGGCCGATGGTGATCCCGGACGCGTGGGACCCGGACCGTCCACAGGTCGCCCGTCGCGGACGGATCCGGTTCTACGCGGGCCATCCGCTCGAGGACCTCGACGGGACACGCGTCGGCGCGGTCTGCGTCTTCGACCCCGCCCCTCGGCGGGAGGACACGGTGGAGCTCGACCTCCTGCGCGACTTCGCGGTCCTCGCGCGCGACACCCTGTACCGCTCGTAGACCTCGCGGTCAGCGGTCGTGCTCGGCGAGCGCGGCGAGCACGAGCTTCGCCACCTTCCGCTGTCCCCGGTCGTTCGGGTGGAGTCCGTCGGTCGAGTAGATGCCCGTGCCCGAGTACGTGGCCGTCGGGAAGGTGTCCGCCATGCTGACCCACGCTGCTCCGGACGACTTCGCGGCGCGTTCGATGGTGTCGAGGTACGTCGACCAGCTGGCGGACATCCCGTCGGTCATCGCCGGGGCCGGCGTGAACTCCCCGATGACGAGGACGGACGGCTTCGACGGGAGCGTCGCGAGCGCGCGCAGGAACGCCCGGTACTGCGTCCCCAGTTCCTCGGGGGTGAGGTGTCCGGCGTCGTTCCCGCCCAGCGTGATCGTGATGAGGTCGGGGCCCACTCGGCGCATGGCCCGGAGGAACCCGGCCTGGTCCTTCGTGAACGTCCCGATCGTCGCGCCCGAGCGAGCGGAGTCGTACAGGTGGATCCCCGAGTCCCGGTCACCGTCGTAGATCGTGAACCCCTCGAGCGCGAACGTCCCGAGGGCGGTGACGGTGACGGTGTGCTCCCCGCTCGTCAGACCGTCGACGCGCGTGGTCATCCCGGTGTCGTCGCTGCCGGTCGTCTGCACCGTCTTCGGCTCGCCGCCGTCGATGCTGTAGGTGAAGTCGCCCGAGTCGGGAGACCGGGCCCACCAGACGTCGATCCCGGTCCCGGTGAAGGGGTAGGTCCTCGTGGCGCCCGCCTCCATGGCCAGGGCACGGTAGCCGAGGTCCGGGACGGTGTCGATCGGATGGGCGGCGCCGGCGCCGGCGGTCGCCCAGTCGGCCCACGTCGAGTCCGGTTCGTAGACGGCGAAGCGCGCGGGGACGTACCCGACTCCCCCGCCCGTCCCGTCCGTCGGGTGGAGTCGCCGGAGCTCGTCCCGGGTGAGGTCCATCCAGCGGTCCGCGCGGGTGGACGCGCCCTGCCCCTCGGTGATGGAGTCGCCCAGCGCGACCCACTTCGCCGGGGACTCGGCCCGGTCCGCCACCGCTGCGTTCCAGGTGGCGAGCGGGTCCGGCGGCTTCGGCGCGGACGTCGCGCTGCACGCCGCCGTCGCGACCGCGAGCATCGCGGCGAGTGCCGTGCCGACGAGGCGGACCACCGTCCGACGTCGACGGGCTCGGAGTTGCGAGGTGTCCATGACAGCCCTTCGGGAGGCGCGTCGGTCGGCTGACCGCGAGGTGGTCTCCGTGGGCGGCACGGAGCAGTCGTCACGCCTGACCCGAGGTGTCAGGACGGGCCGAGCGTGACGTGACTGCTCGTATCCTCGCCCCGGTCGACCGCCGTCGGGAGTCCGGTCGGGGTTCGTGCGCCATGTCGCAGGGGTGAGCGGTTTCGCGCATCCGGCCCCGCGGCGGTCCGGGTCAGGCGGGCACGAGCTCCCGCGTCAGGGCGGCCACGAAGGCGTCGATGTCCTGCTCGGTCGTGTCGTACGAGCACATCCAGCGGACCTCGTTCCGGGCGGCGTCCCAGTCGTAGAACCGGAAGTGCTCGCGGAGGCGGTCGGCGACCCCGGCGGGCAGGGTCGCGAAGACGCCGTTCGCCTGGGTGGCCTGGCTGAACGCGACGCCCTGCACGGTGCCGTCCGCGATCGCCTGCTCGAGGGCGGCCCGGAGTCGGGCGGCCATCGCGTTGGCCTGGCGGGCGGAGCGCAGGTACAGGTCGTCGGTGAGCATGGCGATGAGCTGCGCGGACACGAAGCGCATCTTCGACGACAGCTGCATGTTCGTCTTGCGGAGGTACGGCAGCCCCTGCGACGCCGCCGGGTCGAGCACGACGATCGCCTCGCCGTAGAGCATGCCGTTCTTCGTGCCGCCGAAGCTCAGCACGTCGACGCCGGCATCGGTGGTGAAGGCGCGGAGCGGGACCCCGAGCGTCGCGGCGGCGTTCGCGATGCGGGCACCGTCCATGTGCAGCCGCATGCCCAGGCCGTGCACGTGGTCGGCGATCGCCCGGACCTCGTCCACGGAGTACGCGGTGCCGAGCTCGGTCGTCTGGGTGATGGACACGACGAGCGGCTGGGCGCGGTGCTCGTCGCCCCAGCCCCAGGCCTCGCGGTCGATGAGCTCCGGCGTGAGCTTGCCGTCCGGGGTCTCGACCGGCAGGAGCTTGATGCCCCCGACCTTCTCCGGAGCACCGCCCTCGTCGGTGTGGATGTGCGCGGTCTGCGTGCAGACCACCGCACCCCAGCGCGGGAGCATCGACTGCAGCCCGACGACGTTCGCGCCGGTGCCGTTGAACACCGGGAAGGCCTGCGCCTGCTCGCCGAAGTGCTCGGCGAAGACCTCGTGCAGTCGCGCCGTGTAGACGTCCTCGCCGTAGGCGATCTGGTGGCCCTGGTTCGCGGCGGCGATGGCGTCGAGGACCTCGGGGTGCACACCGGCGTAGTTGTCGGACGCGAAGCCGCGGAGGTTCAGGTCGTGGAGTCGGAGGGTCACTGCGCAGTCCTCGGTTCGAGCGGGATGCGGACGCCGTTCACGTCCGCGGGGGTGCTGGTCCAGAGTCGCACGACCTCGTCGCCGAGTCGTGCTTCGAGTCCCGCGAGTGTCGCGACGACGAAGACCACGGCGGCGGCGGCGGGTGCGTCCCCGCGGAAGCCGCGGGCGACAGCGCGGACCCAGGCGTCGGCGGCGGCCTTCGCGGCGGCGTAGTTCGCGGCACCCGGCGTCGGGGCGTCGACCGCGGTGGACGACACGATCGCGAGCCGTCCGGCCGGCGACGCGGCGAGGTCGCCGACGAGGGCGCGCGTCGTGTTCCGGAGGGTCCGGAAGACCCGGTCGAAGAAGTCCCAGTCGTCGTCGGACTGGTCGGCGATCCCGCCCCCGCCCCGCCAGCCGCCGACCAGGTGCACGAGGCCGTCCACGCGGCCGTGGTCGCGGTGCACGTCCGCCACCAGCGCGTCGACCGCACCACGGTCGGCGAGGTCGCACCGATGGGTGGTGACCTCCGGGACGGACGCGTGGAGTGCCTCCAGGGCGTCACTGCGGGTCCCGACCGCGACGACCGTCGCGCCCGCTCGCGTGAGCGCCCGACAGACGGCCTCGCCGCTGGCGCTGGTCGCGCCCGCGACCAGCACCAGCCGACCGGCGAGCGCGGCGTCCGTGCCGGTCACGCGGCGACGTCCGCGACGGCGGCGGCGTCCGCGATCACGGCGTCCCGCAGTCCGGTGATGCCCGACGTGGACGAGATGACCGGCGCCATCTTCTTGTGCAGTGCCTCGTAGAACATGGACAGCGGGAACTCGTCGTCGAGCACCGCGTCCGTGTAGCCCTTCGGCGGCCCGGCGAGTGTCTCGTCGGGCAGGCCTCGTGCCCAGCGCGAGGCCGGGTGCGGGGTGAGCGTCCGGGTGAGCAGCGCGTAGGCGGCGAGCCAGTGCGCCGTCTTCGGCCGGTCGATCGACCGCCGGTACAGCTCGTTGATCTCGTCGCTCAGCGCGACCACGACGTCCGGCACGGCGTCCCAGTCGATGGTGAGCTGCGTGTCCGTCCAGTGCAGGACGTCGTGCTGGTGCAGCCACGCGAAGAGCAGCTGCCCGCCGAGGCCGTCGTAGTTGCGGACGCGGCTGCCGGTGATCGCGAAGCGGAAGATCCGGTCGAACACCACCGCGTACTGCACGAGTGCCGCATGGTCGCGGATGGCGCGTTCGGCGTCGTCGAGCTCGGCGTCCGGGCGGGCCGAGAGCTCCCGTTCGAGGCGGACGGACTCGCGGAAGGCCGTCAGGTCGCAGCGCAGTTCCTCGAGCGAGTAGAGGAAGAACGGCATGCGCTGCTTGATCATGAAGGGGTCGAACGGCAGGTCGCCGCGCATGTGCGAGCGGTCGTGGATGATGTCCCACATCACGAAGACCTCCTCGGTGAGCCGCTGGTCGTCGAGCATCGCGGCGGCGTCCTCGGGCAGGTCGAGCTTCGTGATCGTCGCCGCCGCGCGGACGACCCGTCGGTAGCGGGCGGCCTCGCGGTCCTGGAAGATCGCGCCCCAGGTGAACGCCGGGACCTCGCGCATCGACACCGTCTCCGGGAAGAGCACCGCCGAGTTCGTGTCGTAGCCGGGCGTGAAGTCGATGAAGCGCAGCGCGACGAACAGCGCGTTGCCGTAGCGGTCGGCCTCGAGCGCGGCGACGAAGTCCGGCCAGATCACCTCGACCAGGACGGCCTCGAACAGGCGGGAGGTGCTGCCGTTCTGCGTCACCATCGGGAACACCACGAGGTGCCCGAGCCCGTCGACTCGGTGCCGCTGCGGCTGGAACGCGTTCAGGGCGTCCAGGAAGTCCGGGACGCCGAACCCCTCGTCGGCCCAGCGGTGCAGGTCCCGCTGCACGGCGGCGAGGTACGCGGCGTCGTGCGGGAAGGACGGTGCGAGATCCGCCACCGCCGCGGCGATCGTCCGGACGAGGGCCGCGGCGCGCTCGTGGTCGGCCGCGTCCGCGACGGAGCCGTCCTGCACCTGGAGCTGCTGCAGGGCGGTGGCGGCGTCCTTGAGCCGCAGCCACGACGGGTGCGACGCGAGCGCGCGGACCGGGTGCTCGGCGACGACGTGCTCGACGTGGTCCTCGACGACCTCGGGCTCACCGACGATGGCGTCCTGTGCGTGGGCCTGGACGTACTGCGACATGTCGAACCTCCCGTCGTCGGGCGGACCGCGCACCGGGTGGCGGGTCGTTGACGGGAAGCCTATTGAGGGTCGCGGGACGGAAGGGTGCTTCCTGCGGCCGTCCTGCGGCGTCTCATGGATCCGCGCGCAACCGATCGACGGCGCCACGCACGGATCGTGCGTGGCCCGGTGGGACGGGGGTCGCTCAGGCGACCGGGATGTCCCAGTACGTCGGCCGCTCGTACTGCTCCGACCAGCCGCGTCGCATGCGGGCCGCTGCCCGGTCGAACGCGTCCACCACGTCGGTGTCGTCAGTCAGGAGCGACTGGAGCCGGAGCCCGTCGTAGAGGGCGACGAGCTGCTGCGCGCCGCGGACGGGGTCCATCGTCGCGGGCTCGCGGCCGTCGCGGACGTCCGCGGCGAGTGCCGCACGGACGACCTCGCGGAACTCGCGGTACGCCGACCGGTAGTAGTCTGCACCGTCCGTGGTCGGGTCGGTGGCCACGACGAGGCTCGACGCGATGAGGCGCATGAGCGCAGGTTCCTCGGCGTGTGCCACGAGCAGGGCGTGCAGGTAGGCGACCGTGCCCTTCTCGGCGGCGAGCGGCTGGAGCGGCGCCGACACCGCTCGGGTCCACCGCATCACCGTCGCCGCGAGCAGTGCGTGCCGCGACGGGAAGAGCTCGGTGATCTGCTCGACGGTCATGCCGCTCCGTCCGGCGACCGCGTCGACCGAGAACCGGGACACCCCGCCGTCGTGGATGGCGGCGATCGCGCCGTTGATCGCGCGCGTCCGCGGGGCCTCCTCGTCGCGCGTCTGCTGGGACGTCAGCGGGGCCAGCGGGTGCTTGCGGAACCACTCGAGCAGCCCGCGTGCGCGCGATGCGCCGAAGTTCGGGTCGGTGGGGCGCCCGGCTGCGAAGAGGTCGCTGAAGCCGGGGACCTGCTGCATGAGGGGGTCAAGGGACTGGAACGCCATCGACCAGTCGGGGAAGGAGCGCTCTGCGACCGGCTCGTCGAGCAGGACGCGGACGTTGGTGTGCCGCGGATCGGCCTGCACCTGCTCGAACCGGGCGTGGACGACCCCGTCCTCGCCCTCCAGGATGCCGATGCAGTTGTCACCCTTGTGGGCGAGCATCCCGGTCACGCCCAGGCGGGTGTTCTTCTCGCGTCCGACGGCGAGGATCTGCGCGAGCTCCGAGTCCGTGATCGGACGGGTCTGGGTGCTGGTGTAGACGAGCGATCGCATGAGACTCCTCCTCGGATCGGGAGGTCCGTCCTCCTCGTGGAGTCAACCCGCACCGCGGCTCCGGGACAACCCCACCTTCTGGGCAGGGCCAGGCGCCGGACGGGAGGCGCGGGGCGGGCCGGCTCCGCGCCTCCCGTCCGGCGGCCGGTCGCCACCAGGGCCGCGGGCCGGCCCTGCAGACGGTCGCGGCGGCTCGGCGCCGACGTGCACAGGTCGTGCGTTGAGTTGCGTTCCATCGGCCGATCCTAGAAGTAAGCCGTGCCGCCGCTCATCGCGATCGCCCATCCCCGCTCCGGATCGCCGACCCACCACAAGGGGCGCCTTCCTACGAGGCTATCCGCACCTACGAGGCTACGCGCCGCGCCCCGAAGGTTGACGTTGCCGACCTCGCCGCCGAGGGCTTCGAACCGCGCTTGACCCTGGTCGACGGCGAGACCTACCGGATCGGGGACGATGCCCCGCCGGGCGACCTCGCCAACCAACGACGGACCGACAGATTTGATGGTCATGTCTCGGTCAGGTGGTGGTCGATGCCTCGCGCTGCTCGAGTGCATGATCGACCGGATATTTGTGAGGGGCTGGGCGTTCCACGTCGTTCACGACGGCATACACCTGAAGCTCGGCGGCTGGCCGCGCACCTCGTGGCCATCGCCTGCGACGGCGGGGCGCTACGAGCATCACAGGTACGAGCAGACACCGCGCACGTATGTCGACACAGAGTGATCGACCCCGGCGGCATGAAGCGCGGAGAATCCGTGGTGCCGTACGAGTCGGAGAAAGAGAACGGAGGGCGTACGGAGGGCGCACTGAGAATCACTGCTACGCGACGGGCTGCACGAGTCAGCGCGGCGCCATTCGCCGCGACTCTACAAGCACATCACCCCGGCTTCCTCGGGTTATCAGTGAATTGTTCCCTTTCGTGCAAGGCCGCTCTCGCCAGCGCGACACCATCAACGATTCACGAAGTCCTTCACCAGATACCGCAAACCATTCTGGTAGGGAACCAGCCAGTCTCTCGCCGCTTCGGCGCCAAATGGCAGTCCGAATCGACGAATTGCCTCCGCGGCATACGGCGTGAGCGCCGATGCGGCAGCTGCGGCTTGTTTCTCGAGCGACTGTTTAGGCGTCTGCACGACTGAGGGCATGTCGCCCGCTCGCACAAAGTCGGCTCCGAGGAGCGACTGAGATAGTCGCGCCGCAGTCTCAAGAGCCGATTCGGCCATAACGTCACCCTGCTGCCGCGACCCACGAAGCGCATCCAACAACGGAATAAAAGCTTTCCGCAGCTTCATGCCCCCCTGAAGTCTGGCCGCACCCGTGTGTAGCGCAAGCGCCGCCAATCCGGTGGCAGCGCGATATTGCTTCTCGCTAGCCAGAACTCTAGACAATTCAGTACAAAATACTCCGATATTCTTCGCCCTGTCAGTGTAGATGTGCATATTTGACACGCTGCCTTCACCGAACCGCAACGCCAATTCCACCTGGCCCGCCCTTCGAGCGGCCGCGATGAAGGTAATCCTCGGCTCTAGGAGATAGGGCGCACCCCGCAGGGTGCCCCTGAATGCTGCTTTCGCGAGATCGAACTGATCGACCTCACGGCCCAGCATGTACGAGTCTCGGTCGTTGACTGTAATCTTTTCAAGAACGCGGAGTCGACCTCCGATCTCTCCAATCATCTCCATAGTCGAAGAGAGACGATCCTGCCCGATCAGCCAATTGACAACCGCTCGAGCAATCATCGGATGCCGCGCAAAGATGAATTGGCCGACCAGAGAGATCGCGGCTTCCCGACCAAGCGAGGTTAGTACTGCGTCATGCAGGTTTCCGTTACTACTGCCGCAAAACTCTGCTAGGAAATCCTGGGTCGCTCCGTGTGTATTGTCACGGTTCGAGTCAAGGTATTCCTGCTGAACACAAATGACCGCTAGAGCATCAGCGAGAGTCAGCGATCGAGAGTCCTTGAGCAACGTCCGATCCAGTTCGGTCATCAAGGAAGCCACTCGGCCTTTGAGAGCGTTACCCTGACGGACCTCGAGGACAGCCCCAAACAAGGAGGAACCGTCGATGGCACGGCTACGATTCGCGGCAGCCAGCAGCCTATTACTAAGGCCCTCCACGGCCTCCGGCCCGTGCGAATGCGATGTAGGCAAAAGGTCGAAGTCCCGCCACCGGCGCGCTATCGCGAGCGAATCCTCCATATTGAGGCCAGAGAACGTAATCTGCCGAGCCTGAGAACCAAGTGCCCCATATACCGGCCCCCAGAAACGTTCATGACAGCCGACGAGAAGGTGAATCATCACGTTTTGCGACTGCAATTCGCGAATGAGCTGGAATTGAGTCATCGCAGTATCTGCGTCGTCGATCACCAGCAAAACGTCTGCGTTGTCACTAAGCGCTCTGAGTGAGGCCCGATCAAGCAACGGTGCACCTGGTTCCCGCCAAATCACCTTCAGACTTGGGAATTCACCAGCGATTGCGGCTGCGACCTGCCGTAACCCGAGAGACTTACCCTCGCCCGTCGGGCCAACGGCTGCGATGGCACCTGGAGCCGTACCTTGAACCATTTGCCGCGCATAGTGCAACAGTTCCCGCGTCGAGCCTAGTCTGGGCCAACGACCGTCCTCTGCGTCTTGCCACTCCGGCTGTTCGCCGTTCACAAAGTGCTCAGGGCTCCTTGACGTAGAAACAGCCGGAAGGGCAGTGTGACCACGGGGCACAGTGAAAGACGGAGTTTGTTGCGCTTCAATGGCTACATTGAATAGCCCCTCGCTTTCGATGCCAACGAAAAGCTGAAATCCTGGCCGCCCATCCAGAGATGCAAGCGTGTCGTTGAGAAGAACGTGCTCCTCGTTCTTTTCATGCGCACACCATACAATTTGTGCGTTTGTTAATGCCGCGTAGCCGCCCACGTCCCGAAGGGTTCGCGTGAATTCGTCGTTCCACCCTCCGTATCCAAGTACTATGATGGTGGTGGATTGCAGGAGCTGCTGCAAGAACGCCTGGACCGAAGCACGCTCCTTTTGGAGCTGCCCGACCGTGTTGATCGAAGTTTTCGAGTCAAAATAGCCGTGTAGGTGTACAACAGGGACTTGCGCGGCAAGCCGGAGGTCATCGATCGCCGGCGGTACTTCGTTAACGACCGACCGGGGTGCGGCTTGGATTCCCTCTCGTCGGAGTGCAATCTCAATGAAAGGATCGAAGTTCGTCGTTACAATCGGACCGCGCAAAGCTCCCGGCAGCTTACGATAATACTGGGCAAATTGTCGGTAAGCCTCTGGGATCCGCCAATCATCCAGTTGCAAGGTGATGTCTTGCTGACTGGCGATGCCACTGAATGCTCCAAGAACGGACTCTTTGATTATCCCGTGAAGTGTCTCGTCGTCTCTCTGAAGAGTAACTGCGCGTGCTGCGGCTTGATATACTGCCGCCGCCCCTCCACGCTTGTCTGCTTCAAGGCGCGTTCTGTCCCGGGCAACGGGACGCAGGGCTTGAAGGAACAACTCCGCCATTTCTGCCGTCGACGGGAGAACGGACGCACTGACACCGGCGCCGAACATGAAAGCAATAGGCCGCTTCGAGTCTGTCGGGAGCCATGCAAGCTTCTCTAGGAGCTCCTCTGCGGTTCCAGCAGTAAGGGTGCGTTGCGCCATGTCCGGACTCTACTAGGAATGAGCACATCTCACGAGATTCGTCCGGCTCTGGGCTCGGGCAACTTGGCTCGCTCCCTCGCGGGGTGTACTGGGCTCTCCGAACTCGACGATACTCACGTCCTGAGCGTGGTCGCGGCCGAGGAGTGCAACCGGAGGACTGCCGGACGCTAGGCGCGGTGCGGGCCGGCACCGCGCCTCCCGTCCGGCGGCCGGTCGCCACCAGGGCCGCGGGCCGGCCCGCGGATCAGCCCAGTCGACGGGTCGGCCACCGCGCCAGGTCCGCGTCCCACACCGCATCGGGACGCGGTGCGGGGACCTCGTCGAGGACCTCGAGGCTCGTGATCCGCTCGATGCGGAAGCCTCGGACGGCGCCGCGGAGTCGGCACCACCCGGCGAGGAGCCAGGCGTCGCCCGCGCGCAGGAGGCCGATCGTCTCGACCTCGCGGACCGTGACGACCGGCTCGCCGTCGCCGGTGTCGTCGCCGAGGTAGGTGATCCGGACCACGCGACGGGAGGCGAGGACGTCCGACAGCATCCCGAGCTCGACGGCGGCGGTGCCCTCGGGTGGGACGGCGTCGATGACCCGGATCGTGCCGAGCAGGTCCGCGACCGGACCGCGGTGTTCCTCGCGCATCACGGCGCGGACCTTGTCGGCGGCCCGGGCGGACGCCGCGCGGAACGGCGACGATCCGAGGAGGGCGAGCCCGGCGAGCACTGCGAGCGACTCGTTCGCGGTGAGGTTCAGCGGCGGGAGCGAGTACTCCCGGAGGATCGAGTACCCGCCCGCCGCACCGTGGTCGGCGTAGATCGGGACGCCCGCGTGCTGGAGCGCGAGCACGTCCCGCTCGACGGTCCGCGTGGAGACGCCGAACTCGCGCGCCAGCCGTGTCGCGGACCACGGGCGCCGGGCCCCGCGCAGCAGGTCGACCATTGCGTGGTGTCGTTCCGCTCGGCGCACGTCCCGCTCCCCTCGCCCGTCGCGCTCAGTCGCGTATGCTCCGCTGCCCGCCAGCAGACCACACACGGCGGACACGACCGTCGGCGTCGAAGTCGAACACGTCGACGCCGCCGACGTGCACCTCCCCCGCGGTCATGTCCCAGATCAGTCGGCCGTGCTCGGCGTCGATCGCGTCGGCGACGGTCGTGAACTCGGCGTCCGGGTGTTCGCCGTGCCACCAGTGCAGGTACGTGGCGAAGTCCTCGGCGGAGCGAATGTCGTCGGCGGGCGTGGAGCCGTCGGGCTCGGTGACGGCGAAGCGGATGCGGAAGTCGTCGGCGCAGATCGTCCTGGCGAGGTCGGCGTCGCCGTTCCACATGACCAACCAGCGGTCGAGCGGGTGGCGGGCGGTGGTGGTCTCGGTGTCCTGGGTGCTCATGCGTCCACGATCACGTCGTGGGGCGACAACGGTGTGTCGGTGTTCCTCAGAGGCGGGCGAGGACGCCCGCGGTCGCCAGCTCGACGCGCGCTCGGGCAGCCTTCTCGTCGTCGCCGAAGCGGTCGATGCCCCACGACACCGCGGTCAGGAGCTCGAACACCTGGGCGGCGCTCGGCGCATCGGACCCTGGACTGCGCTGCGCGCGCTGGAGGAACGTGGCGGTCCGGGCGACGAGCCGCGTGCTCACCGGCTGCACCGGCGAACCGTCGTCGTCCATCGTCCGGGCGATGCAGGTCGGCAGGTCCTGCCAGATGCGCAGGCGCCACGTCAGCCGGAACATCCACTCACGCAGAGCCTCGACCGGGTCGATCTCCGCGAGTGCCTCGGACTCGGACTCGAGCTCCTGCACGCTGTCCTCGACGACGGCGGCCAGCAGGTCGTCCCGCGTCGGGAAGTTCCGGTAGAGCGTCGCGTTGCCGACCCCGGCCCGCGCCGCGATGCCGTCGAGCGGGGCCTCGATGCCCTCGGCCTCGAACACCCCTCGTGCGGCGCCGAGGATGGCGTCGCGGTTCCGTCGTGCGTCCGCACGCATCACGTCTCCTCCTCGACAAAGTGGGGACACTCCCCACATACTCGTACCGGGGACGTTCCCCGCTTCACCGAGACTACCGCAGGAGCACTCATGGACCACGACCTCGCCGACCGCACGATCCTCGTCACCGGCGCCAACGGCGGACTCGGGACCGAGTTCGTCCGACAGGCCCTCGAGCGCGGAGCTCGTCGCGTCTACGCCGCCGCTCGCACCCCGAGGGACTGGTCTGACGAGCGCGTCGTGCCGATCCGGCTCGACGTCACCGACCCGGAGTCCGTGGACGCTGCCGCGGCCGAGGCGAGCGACGTCGACCTGCTCGTCAACAACGCCGGCATCGCCCCCGCGTCGGACGTCAGCATCGCCGACCCGGCGGCGGACACGCTCGAGGCCGTCTTCGCCACGAACACCTTCGGGCTCGTCCGGACGTCCGCGGCCTTCGCGCCGGTGCTCGCGGCGAACGGCGGCGGCACGGTGCTGAACGTCCTGTCGCTCGCCGCGTGGACTCCGCTGCCGACGGTGTACGCCGCATCCAAGGCCGCTGCGTGGGCCGCCACGAACGGCCTGCGCACCGAACTCGCGGCGCAGGGCACGGGTGTCACGGGGCTGATCGTCGGGATGGTCGACACCGCGATGGGCGCCCGCTTCGACGTCCCGAAGTCGACGCCTGCGCAGGTCGTCGAGCAGGCGTACGACGGAGTGGTCACCGGCGCGTTCGAGGTCCTGGCGGACGAGGACTCGCGCACCGTGAAGCAGATGCTGGCACGGCCGGCCGAGGAGCTGGCCGCCGCGACGGCGGCAGCGGCGGCGGCCGTCGTCGGCTGAGCGAGGACGAGGCCCGGCGCAGACAGGACCGGGCGTCGAGATCGGGCGGGGCGAGCGCGGACGGCGCTCGCTCCCCCCGAACAGCGGTCAGCCCCAGGCGGGCGGCGTCGGCGCGTCCACCGGGGCAGCGAGCTGCGCCATCAGGCCGGCGAAGTCCTCGAGATGCCAGGTCGCCACGATCCTCCCGGCGCGGACCTGGTGCACGTCCATGGTCCGCATCTCGATCCGCTTGCCCGTCGGTCCGTGCCCCATGAAGGCGCCCTGGTGCGTCCCGGAGACGGTGTTCCGGACGGCGACCCGGTCCCCCTGGACGATGACGTCCTGGTGCTCCACAGCGTAGTCGGGCATGGCGTGCCGGAACAGGGCGATCTGCGCGGCCATGCCGGCGGGGCCCTGCTGCTGACCGGGCGCGAGCGGCATGTCGACCCAGTCGTCGGCGAGGAGCTCGCGGTAGGTCGAGGTGTCGCCGGTGCGGAAGGGTTCGTAGAACGCCCGGACGATCGCGGCGGTGTCGTCGGCAGCGGCGGCGTCGGTGGTGTGGTTCGTGGTGGTCATGGTCGTGTTCCTCTCAGGATGGGGCAGGGTCGGTTCCAGGGACGGTGGCGGCGCAGCCGCGAGGCTGCGCGGGCTCGCAGGCGGTCAGGCGAGGGCGAGCACGAGGCCCGCGGCGATCAGCAACACCGCGGTCGCGCCGTGCACGGTGAGGGCGTGTCGGAGCGAGCCCCCGTTGGTGACGACGACGACCGCGTCCCCGATGGGCGTGATCGCCGCGGCGAGCAGCACACAGCCGAACACCTGCGGGCCGGCGACGAGCAGGACGACGAGCGGCACGATGCCCGAGGTGATGTCGCGGATGCCCTTGATGCTCGTGAACGCGCGGCGACGATCGGCAGCGACGCCGAAGCCCGCGGTCGCGATGCCGGGGGCGATCAGGAAGCGCCCGCCGATGAACAGGATGAAGAGGCAGCCGAGGACGGCGACGACGAGTGCGGCGATGGTCATGAGGAGGGACTCCCGGTTGGCTAGCGATGTTATGCAACAGACACTACGGCAGGTCTGCAGCGTTGTCTAGTGCTGTTACGTAACGCACCGCTGGTACGGTGGGCACATGAGTCCCCGACCGGCCCCCGACCTCGCTCGACGTCGCAGTCAGATCACCGACGCCGCCCGACGCGTGGCCGCTGCCGCCGGGTGGGACGCCGTCACGATGCGGCGACTCGCGACCGAACTGGGCGTGACGCAGCCCGTCATCTACTCCGCCTTCGCCGGCGGTCGCCAGCAGCTCCTCGACGCCGTCGCGGTCGACGGGTTCGACGCGATCGCGTCGGCGCTCGAGGCGGTGCCCGCGGAGCCGCTGGCGCGGATGCAGGCCTACCTCGACTTCGCCGTCGACCACCCGCGCGTCTACGAGGCGATGTTCTCGATGCCGTCCGGCCTCGAGTTCGGCACCGGCAACGGACCCGAGGCGCTGCGTCGCGCGTTCGCGGGCATCGAGGCCGCCTTCCCCGGCGCGGACGGCACGGAGGCCGAGGTCGCCTGGGCGACGGTGCACGGCCTCGCGACGCTCGAGATCGGGCACCGGCTGCCCGCCGGACGGTCCGCCGCGCGGCTCGAGCTCGCACGCCGGCTCCTCACGCGCGGCTGAGCGCGGCGCCGGTCCGGTCTGCCCTGCGCCGCCGACCCGTCCGGCGACACAGCGCGTGGTCGTGCCACGCTGGAGGGACCGGCCGGCTCTCGCGCCGGACCACCGCACCGACCAGGACGGACGCCATGACCGACCGACTCTCCGACTTGACCGCCGAGGACACCGAGCTCCGCTTCACCGCGTTCGTGCACGACGACGCCATCGCCGTCGGGCAGCGGGTGATCGAGCTCGCCCGGCAGCGCGACCTGACGATCTCGACCGCCGTCTGGCTCGGCGAGCAGCTCGTCTTCCAGGCCGCGCTCGCCGGCACCACCGCGGACAACGACGGGTGGATGCGCCGCAAGGCCGCCGTCGTCCGCCGGTTCGACAAGGCGTCCCTGCTCGTCGCCGAGCAGATGGCCGCACACGGCATCGACGACCCCGCCACCGCCAGGATGGTCGATCCCATGCTGTACGCGTTCAACGGTGGTGCCGTGCCGATCCGCATCGGTGCGACGCAGGTCGGCGTCGTCGTCGCGTCGGGTGTGAGCGACGAGGTGGAGCACGACCTGGTGGTCGAGGCGCTGCGGACGCACCTGGGGCGGTGAAGCAGACCGGCTGACGGACGGGAGGCGCGGTGCCGGCTGGCACCGCGCCTCCCGTCCGTCAGTCCTCGGGTCTCGAGAACGCGATCGGTTGACGCTGCCCGGATGGCCGATCAGTTCGGCGCTCGGGTGGCCGTCGTCCCCGGCACGAGGTCGAGCCGGTCGGCCCGCACCTCTTCGACGCGGTCCCGGTGCCGCCCGGACCGCCTCGTCGGCATCCGGAGGTACCGCTTCAGCGACACGGCCGGACGCTCGACGAACCGCCACGACAGGAAGGCGATCGGCGCCGTCAGCACCGCCGTGGCGAGGAACAGCACCACAGGTGTGAGGTCCGCTCCCCACCGACCGGCGACGGCCACGACGACCTGCGCGACCGGCCAGCCGTAGATGTACGCCCCGAACGACAGGTCGTCGCGGAGCCGCCACCCCGGCTTCGGCGCGTTCCCCAGCCAGAGCACGACCACCGGGAAGCAGATCATGAACACCACGCGCTGCACGACCTCCGGCGTGATCTCCGGGCCGAACAGGAACGGCACGACGTGCCCGACGGCCCGGGTGAGGAACTCGATCCAGGCGGTCTCCAAGGAGGCGATCAGGCCGACGCCGGCCGCGACGGCCCATCCCCAGTGCAGCGGCGTCCGTCGCAGGGCGGAGAACGTCCCCGCACCGAACAGCAGGAACATCGGGACGATCGCGAGGAAGAAGTCGGACCCGTTGCCGAGGTTCGACAGGTAGACGAGCCAGGCGACCGCGAAGAAGACCGGGAACCCGCGTTCGGTCAGTGCCCCGGCGATGCCCAGCGCGACGACCGCGAGGTAGCAGACGACCTCCCACGTCAGGGTCCAGACCGGACCGTCGACGATGTACGGCACCGGGTTGCCCCGGAACCGGTCGAAGAGCGCACCGAGGCCGTACGCGACCAGGAGTGCGACGACGAGACCAGGCACGATGCGGAGGAACCGGTTGCCGAGGTACTGCGGCACGGAGGTGCGGCGCTGGAAGCTCTGCGCGATGAGCGCGCCGCTCACGACGAAGAACCCGAGCACGCCGAAGTTGCCGAGCGTCCTGCCCCACACGACGGGTTCCCCTGACCCGAGGAGTGCGTACGAGTGGGAGAAGATCACGCACGCCGCGAACACCAGACGGAGGACGTCGAAGTTGTTCCTGCGGCGGGCGGCGGTGTCCATGACGCCGGTCACGCTAATCCACGATCGATCCTCACGATAGGCCGCGGATCAGAGTGGTTGCGGTCTGCCGTCGTCTGTCCAGAATCCGCGAACTCGGCGCGAGCGACACCTGTCTCGGCACCCCGCTGTCGGCCGTTCTGTCGGCGGCCTCCCGAGCGCGCTAGGTCGCGCGACCTAGTCTGAGGACGTGTACTCCCGACGCTCAGACGCCGTCCGGCTCGACATCACCCTCGCGACGGCAGCCAGGTCCGTGGCGCTGAGCACGGAAGGAGCGTGACGTGCCGCACGACGGACAGTCCCTCGACCGCCTCGGCTTCCTGACCATCGGGTCCTTCGACCCCGACCGTCCGGCCGACGGGCACGAAGGCACCCTGCGCGTGATCGAGCGCGCCGAGTCCCTCGGCATGGACAGCGCCTGGTTGCGGCACCGGCACCTGCAGCACGGCATCTCCTCACCCGTCGCGATCATGGCCGCGGCATCCCAGCGCACCGCGCGCATCCACCTCGGCACGGCCGTCACGCCGATCGGAGCCGAGAACCCGTTCCGCCTCGCCGAGGACCTCGGCACGGTCGACGTGCTCCTCGGCGGTCGTCTGCAGCCCGGGTTCTCCGTCGGCACCCCGATGAACTTCGACCTCTACCGCGAGGCCATCTACCCCGACACCGCCGACCAGGAGGACCTCGGCAACGACCGACTGCTGCGCTTCCGGGACCTCGTGCGCGGCGAGCCGGTCGTCGACGCAGCCGAACGCCGCGGCATCGAGGAGTTCGCCACCACCGTGCAGCCCCTCAGCCCCGGGCTCGCCGACCGACTCTGGTACGGCACGGGCAGCACGCGGTCGGCCATCTGGGCAGCGCAGAACGGGTTCCACCTGCTGACGTCGAGCGTCACCCGGAGCGAGGTCGGCACGGACTTCGCGACGAACCAGCGGGCGCAGGTCGAGGCGTACCTCGACGCCCACGCGGACCCGGCGACGGCGAGGGTCTCGCAGGGACTCGTGGTCATCCCGACCGACACGGCCACCCGCGAGCAGGAGGACCGCTACCGCGCCTACGCCGCGAGCCGGTCCGGTCGCGTCGGCGTCCCGATGGGTCCCGCGGGCCTGCTGTTCGCCGCGGACCTCGTGGGGACGGCCGACGAGATCGCCGACCGGCTGCGGGCCGACGCCGGGTACCAGGTGGCCACGGAGGTCGCCTTCGCGCTGCCGTTCTCGTTCGAGCCGGACGACTACGCGCAGATCGTGACGGACATCGCGGAGCGGCTGGGGCCGGCGCTCGGCTGGGCACCGGCGCCGCGCGGATGAGGGCACTCGACACGATCGGCCCGGTTGCGTCCTCCGTGTCTCGCTCCGCCTCCAGGATTCGAACCCGGACCTAACGGCACCAAAGGCCGTCGTGCTGCCGTTACACCAAGGCGGAACGCACCCGTTCGTGGATGCGACACCATCTTCCCACGACCGACCCGGCGGACCGCGCGCGCCCGTTCCACCCACGACACCGCACCTTCCGCCAAGATGGAGGGATGCCGCAGGAGGACGAGGTCGACCGGATCGTCGCCGCGTGGGGACGTGAACGCGCCGACCTCGACTTCGGCCCGCTCGAGGTGCTGTCACGCGTGGACCGACTCGCACGGCACCTCGACCGCGCGCGGCGGGCGGCGTTCGAGGCGAGCGGCGTCGAACCGTGGGAGTTCGACGTGCTGTCGGCGCTCCGGCGGGCGGGCGAGCCGTACGAGCTCAGCCCGAAGTCCCTCTTGCAGCAGACCCTGGTGTCGAGCGGCACGATGACGAACCGGGTGGACCGGCTGACGGCCCGCGGGCTCGTCGCACGACGGACGGACCCCCGCGACGGCCGGGGCATCCTCGTGTCCCTGACGGCGGCCGGGCGCACGGCCGTGGACGCCGCGATCGCGGACCTCCTCGGGGCCGAGCGAGACATCCTCGCTGGCGTACCCGCCGGCGAGCAGGACCAGTTGGCGAGCCTGCTGCGTCGGCTCATCCTCGGACTGGGCGACTGACCCGGCGTCGTCGCGACGTTCGTCCTCCCGGGCGAAACAACTGAGGGGCCTTCACCCTGAGCGGCCGATGCCGGCCACGCACCACGATCGAGACGATGCAGGGGTGACCTCGCCTCGCCGATTCCTCCGCCGGTACCCGCACACCATCGCACTCGCGACGGTCCTGACCCTCGTGCTCGGTGGCATCGCAGTGGCGACGGCCGCGATCGGGAAGCCGAACGGCACCACGGCAAGCGCCGACGAGCGCTGCACCGCCGATACCCTCGCCGGACGCTGGTCGTCGGGGCAGCTCTTCGTCGACGCCCGGTCGGTCCGGACCGGGAAGGCGGTCCTGATCGTGCGCGGGGACGAAGCGACGCAGACGGGCAGCACCATGAAGCTGATCACGGCGTCGGCGGCGATCAGCGCGCTCGGTCCGGACCGCCGGTTCACGACGCGGGTCGTCCAGGGTCCCGACGCGGGGACGGTCGTCCTCGTCGGCGGCGGCGACCCGACCCTGAGCCGGTTGCCGACCGGGCAGGACGGGGTGTACCCGGGCGCTGCGCACCTCGACGACCTGGCCCGTCAGGTCCGGGCCGCGCACCCGGGTCCGATCGATTTCGTGCAGGTCGACACGGACCTGTTCGGAGGACCAGCGTGGCACCCGACCTGGACGACGAGCGCGCGGACGAGCGGCAGCGTCTCGAACATCACCGCCCTCATGGTCGACGGGGACCGCGACGACCCCACCGAGGCGTACTCGCTCCGCGGGTCCGCGGCCGTCGCCCGGGCCGCGTCGGCGTTCGCTGCCCTGCTCGGCCCGGACGTCCGGAGCGACACGACCTCGGTGTCGGTCGCGTCAGGCGCAGAGACGCTCGGGTCCGTGCGTTCCGCGCCGGTGTCGCAGCTGGTCGGGACGCTCCTGACGCACTCCGACGACACCCTCGCCGAGGTGCTCGCCCGCCACGTCGCCGTCGCGGAGGGCGCCGGTCGGTCGTTCGACGCGATCCAGGCCGGCACCACGAAGGCGCTCCGGCACGTCGACGTCCCGACGACCGGTCTGCGGCTGGTGGACGGCTCCGGCCTCAGTCCCGAGAACCGGGTGCCCGCGTCGACGATGACGGCGCTCATGCGGGTCGTCGCCGAGCACGAGCACGGACTCGCGCCCGTCGACGCGGGCCTCGCGGTCGCCGGGAAGACGGGCACCCTGGCCGAGCACGGACGCTTCGGAGGCGCGGCTGCCGACGCGCGAGGACACGTGCGTGGGAAGACGGGGACGCTCGACGACATGTTCGGCCTGACCGGCGTGACCGACGAGGTGGGTGGCGACCGCATCGCGTTCACCGTCTTCGCGGAGGGCACCGCGGACCCGGCCGCGCGGCAGGAGATCGACGCGCTGGCGGCAGCGCTGTGGCGGTGCGGCGGCGACGCGGCACCGGTCACCCGGCCGAAGGAACGGTGACGGGGCCGTCACCTGTCCGGACGAGCGGTGACGGCGCCGTCGCCTGCCCGCGGGTAGCCTGCGGCGCATGCACGCGATCACCCTCGCCGTCGCCGACGTCGCACGGTCGGCAGCGTTCTACCGCGCCCTGCTCGGCATCGACGGCAGCGGCGTGATCGGCACCGAGTACCCGCCGACCGAGACCTCGGCGGGCGGGACGACCGCGATGTTCACCCTCGACGACGGTCTGATCGTCAGCGTCTACGGCCGCGAGGAAATGCGGAAGGACTCGGGCGTGGAACTCGCGACCGCCCCGAGCAGCACGATCGGGCACCTCACGGCGTCGCAGGCAGAGGCACAGGCATTCCTCGACCGAGCGGCAGCGGCCGGCGCGACGATGCTCGCAGCGCCGTACATGCGACCGTGGGGCATGTGGTCCGGCTTCTTCCAGGACCCGGACGGGCACCTGTGGGAGGTCGTGGTGAACCCCGGCGGCGGCGACCCGGCCGAGGCGACCCCGGACCAGGGCGACGTGGACCCCGAGTCGGTCGAGTAGCCGACCGCACGTCGCGGGCGCACGCCGGTCCGGACCCGGACGAGTTGCGGCGCATGGGCCGCCCGCTGCCCTACGGTTGCGACATGGACACGGGGCGGGTCGTCATCGGAGCGAGCATCATCGGGGCACTCGTCCTCGCGGCAGGACTCGTCGTCGAGACGCTTCCCACGGCGAGCCTGACGACGAACATCACCGGCGGTGGCGTGTGCGGCACCTTCCCGGAGGGTTCGACCGACGCGGCAGCGTGGTTCATGGGCGAGTTCGACAACGACACCGACCACAACATCCGCGTCCGCAGCGTCGGGGTCGACACCGTCGAGGGTGTGCGGCTCGAGCACCTCGCGATCGCTCCGAGTCCGGACAGGGGAGCGCCGGGGCTGGTCGCGACCGAGACGGCTGCGCGCCCCGCCGAGTACGGGTCGACGGTGCCGGTCGACAGCGGCGTCGTCGTCCGAGCACACGGCGAGCTCGACGTGGTCGGCCGCATCGTGCTCGAGTCGGACCGGAGCGAGGGGTACGCGCGCGGCATCACGGTCACCACGCAGGACCGCCTCGGCCGGATCCACACCGTGTCGCTGCCGAGCGCGTTCGGCGTCGGCATCGACCAGGGGCAGGAGCCGGAGCCCGACACGATCGACTGCCCCGGCACCTGAGCGGGGACGCGACGTCGATCCTGCCGTAGCGACCTCGGAGCCCCGCGCGTTCTTTCCCAGGACGCCCGCGATGCAAGGCGTGATCGGGCAGACCTGGTGGAAAGGAAGGACCGGGTACGCCCGAACGGACACAGCACGCCCGGAACCACCAGGCACGCGCGCCACCCGGGACCACCAGGCACACGCGTCACCCGAAACCACAAGGCACGCCCGGGACCACCAGGCACGCCCAACGCCGCGCGCCCGACACCCCGCCCGGCCAGCCCGCGCGGCTCCGCTACACCCCCAGCGCCTCCGCGACCTCGAGCCACCGCTCCTCGAGTTCCTCGACCTCGGCCTCGAGCCCGGCGAGCTGCGTCTGCAATGCCCCGAGCCCCGCGTAGTCCGACTGGTCGTGCGCCGCGAACGCATCGAGCAGCTTCTGCCGGTCCGCGCCGACCTTCGCGATCCGGCGGTCGAGCGCCGACATCTCCTTCTCGGCGGCACGGCGGTCCGCACCGGACAGGCCGGGCGCGGCAGGGGCGGTGGACCCGGCCCCACCCGCACCGGAGCCACCTGCCGGAGCCGTGTCGGGCCTCCCGGCCGTCGCGGCGGCAGCCGCAGATGCCGTCTGCGGGACGGAGCCCGAGGCCCGCAACCGCATGTACTCGTCGACCCCGCCGGGCAGGTGCCGCAGGTGCCCGCCGAGCACGGCGTACTGCTGGTCGGTGACGCGCTCGAGCAGGTACCGGTCGTGCGAGACGACGAGCAGGGTGCCCGGCCAGGTGTCGAGGAGGTCCTCCATCGCGGCGAGCATGTCGGTGTCGAGGTCGTTCGTGGGCTCGTCGAGGATCAGCACGTTCGGCTCGTCGAGCAGGATGAGCATGAGCTGCAGCCGTCGCTTCTGTCCACCGCTCAGGTCCTTGACCGGCGTCGAGAGCTGCTCCGAGGTGAAGCCGAGCCGCTCGAGCAGCTGGGACGGCGTCATCTCCTTGCCGTCCGCGACGTAACTCGTCTTCTTGCGGGCGACGACCTCGCGCACCCGGTCGTCCGCGAACTGCGCGAGGTCGGCGAGCTGCTGGTCGAGCACGGCGACCTGCACGGTCTTGCCCGTCTTCACCCGGCCCGAGGTCGGCTGCAGCTTGCCGGACACGAGGTTCAGGAGTGTCGACTTGCCGGCGCCGTTCGGACCGAGGATGCCGGTCCGCTCCCCCGGTGCGATCCGCCACTCGATGTCGCGCAGGATCACGTCGTCACCGAAGGTCACGCCGACGTCGAGCAGGTCGACGACGTCCTTGCCGAGGCGAGCGGTCGCCGTCTGCGACAGGGCGACGGTGTCGCGGATCGGCGGGACGTCGTCGATGAGCGCGTTCGCCGCGTCGATCCGGAACTTCGGCTTGCTCGTCCGGGCGGGTGCACCGCGGCGGAGCCACGCGAGTTCCTTGCGGGCGAGGTTCTGCCGGCGCTGCTCGCTCGCCGCGGCCTGCCGGTCACGCTCGACGCGCTGCAGGATGTACGCCGCGTAGCCGCCCTCGAACGGGTCGACGATGCCGTCGTGCACCTCCCACGTGTCGGTCGACACCGCGTCGAGGAACCAGCGGTCGTGGGTCACGACGACCATGCTGCCCTGGTTCGCGGACCAGCGGCGGTTGATGTGGTCGGCGAGCCACTGGATGCCCTCGACGTCGAGGTGGTTCGTGGGCTCGTCGAGGAACAGCACGTCCCAGTCGCCGACGAGCAGCTTCGCGAGGGCGATCCGTCGACGCTGACCACCGGAGAGGTCATCGACCACGGCGTCCCACGGGATGTCCGACACCAGGCCGCCGATGACGTCGCGGATCTTCGCGTCGCCCGCCCACTCGTGCTCGGCGAGGTCGCCCACGACGGTCGCGCCGACCGTCGCACCCTCGGGCAGGACGTCACGCTGGTCGAGGTACCCGACGGTCAGACCGCGACGGTGCGTCACGCGCCCGGAGTCCGGTTCGATCCGCTGGGACAGCAGGGCGAGGAGGGTCGACTTGCCGTCGCCGTTCCGTCCGACGACGCCGATGCGGTCCCCCTCGTCGAGGCCGAGGGTGACGCTGTCGAAGACGACCTTGGTGGGGAACGCGAGATGCAGGTTCTCGGCGCCGAGGAGATGAGCCACCCGTCAAGGGTAGGCGGCGCGGCGGGGTGCTCGGGTCGGGCGGGTGCAGGTCGGCGACCCAGCCTGGAGGCGCGGGTCAGCTCCCCGGCGTCGGCTCGCCTTCTCCGGCTGCCTCCTTGGCACGGCGCAGTCGCGCCTGGGCCTCCCAGTACTCGATCTCCCGCTCGAGCTCGGCGAGCTCCTGCTCGGTCCCCGTCACGCGCTTGTCGCCGTGGGCGGCGCGGGCGTGTCCGAGGCTGGCGTAGCCGTCCTCGTGACGGGTCGGCTCGATGTACCGGCCGTGGTTCCGGGAGCCCTGGCTCCAGTCGTGCCCGACGGCGAACCACACGATGGTGCCGACGACGGGGACGAGGATCACGAGGAACACCCACGCGATCTTCGGCAGCCCCCGCACCTGGTCGTCCCCCTTGGTGAGGATGTCGATGAGCGCGAAGATCGTCAGGACGATCGAGAACCCGTACAGCAACACTCCCATGGCTCCGGAGTCTATGGATCCGCTCGGAGCCGCCGCTACGCCCCGAACGCGTGGCGGTGTTGCGATCCGGCCACGGTCTCCTGCGGTTCCGTACAGCCCTCGTCGCAGGGGTCGGTCAGAGCGCGGCGACCCATTCGTCGGAACCGTCGGCGAAGCGCTGGTGCTTCCAGATCGGCACACGCTCCTTGACGAGGTCGACGAGCGCCCCGCACGCCGCGAACGCCTCGGCACGGTGCGGCGAGGCGACGGCCGCGGCGAGCGCGACGTCCCCGATGCCGAGCGCGCCCACGCGGTGCAGCACGGCGATGCGGACGCCGGGGTGGTCCGCCGCGATCGTCCGGGCGACCTCGGCGATGACGTCCCCGGCGCTCGGGTGCCGTTCGTAGTCGAGCGCGGTCACGCCCTTGCCGTCGTCGTGGTCGCGGACGACACCGGCGAAGGTCACGACGGCGCCGTCCTGGTCGGTGGCGACGGCCAGCGAGACCTCGTCGACCGTGACGACCCGGTCGACGACGTCGGCGAGCAGCACCCGCGCGGCGGCGGTCACGAGGCGCTCCGTGCTGCGTGTCCCTCGCCGTGCAGCTGGGCGAGCACGTGGTCGAGCACCCCGCCGACGACGTCGAGCCCGTCCGCCACCCCGCCACGCGAGCCGGGCAGCGTGACGACGAGTGCGCCGCCCACCCCGGTGCCGGCCGGGGCTCCGGCGGTCGCGATGCCGGCCACCCCGCGGCTGAGCAACGCGGTCGGTCCGGCGCCGGCGAGCCCGCGACGTCGTATCTCCTCGACGAGCCCGGGCAGTTCGAGGTCGAGCAACGGCGCGACGGCCTCGGGCGTGCGGTCGGTCGGGGTCACGCCGGTGCCGCCCGTGGTGAGCACGACCCGGGCCCCGGCGAGGAGCTCGGCCCCGACGGTGTCGGCGATCGGTCCACCGTCCGGCACGATCACAGGCTCCGCCACGACGAACGACCGATCACGCAGCCACGCGGCGATGACCGGTCCGGTCCGGTCGAGCGTCGGGTCGGCCGCCGCCTGCGTCGACACGACGACGACGGAGGCCCGGCCACGGGTGGGTTCGTTGCTCATCGGTTGCTCCAGTCACCGGAGCGTCCGCCGTGCTTCTCGAGCACCCGGACGTCCGTGATCGAGGCCGTGCGGTCGACGGCCTTCACCATGTCGTACACGGTCAGGGCCGCGACGCTCGCCCCGGTCAGGGCCTCCATCTCGACACCCGTGCGCGAGGTCGTGCGGACGGAGACCTCGACGACCACACGGTCGCCGCGACCGACGATGTCCACCTCGACCCCGGCGATGGGCAGCGGGTGGCAGAGCGGCACGAGGTCGGACGTCTTCTTGACCGCCATGATCGCCGCGATGCGTGCGGTGCCGATGACCTCGCCCTTCGGCAGCGACCCGTCGAGGATGCGTTCCACGACGTCCGTCCGGGTGACGAGCGTGGCCGTGGCGGTCGCCGAACGGGCGGTGACGGCCTTGTCGGAGACGTCCACCATGTGCGCCGTGCCGTCGCTCCGGACGTGCGAGAGGTCGTCGGTCACCGGGAGGTCGGCATCGGTCATCGGAGGCTCCAGACGGTCAGCGGGTCGCCCGGTCCGACGGTGTCGGTGCCGACCGGGACGTGGACGAGGTGGGTGGCGGCGGCGTAGTGCGCGAGCAGGTGCGAGCTCGGGCCGCCGACGAAGTGCACCCGACCGTCGGCGACGCGGCCACGACGGACCTGGTGCTTGCCTGCGGGCGACGACGCCGCGTCGGCCGCGGGGAGCCGGGCCTCGGGGCGCGACGCGGGGAGCCCCACGGCCGCGGCGAGCGCGGGCCGGAGGAACACCTCGAACGAGACGAGCGCGGAGACGGGGTTGCCCGGGAACGAGACGACCGGCACCGGACGGCCGCCGAGCGCGACGGTACCGGAGGCCTGCGGGCCGCCGGGCTGCATCGCGACCGGGGTCACACGGAGCCCGAGCGGCTCGAGGGCCTGGCGCACGACCTCGTACGCGCCGGCGCTGATGCCGCCGGTGGTGAGCACGAGGTCCGCCCAATCACCCGCGGCCTCGGTGACCGACGCGACGAAGGCGTCCGGGTCGTCGGGCAGGCGGACGGCGCGCGACTCGGCACCGACCTCGGCGAGCGCCGCACGCAGCGCGATGCCGTTGGCGTCGCCGATGGTGGCCGCACCGGCGCCCTGCAGCTCGGAGCCGGTGGACACGACGAGCACCCGCAGGGGCCGGAGCAGGTCGACCTCGGTCACCCCGGCGGACGCGAGCGTGCCGAGCAGCGCCGGCGTCACGGGTGCCCCCGCGGCCGCGAGGTCGCCGCCCTGCGGCAGGTCGCTGCCGGTGGTCCGGACGAAGGTGCCGGCGGCGAGGTCGTCCGGCACCGTGACGGCGTCGAGGTGGAGCGCAGCAGGGAAGGCCCCGGGCTCGGTGGCCTCGACCGGGAACACCGCGTCGGCACCGGACGGGATGCGCGCCCCCGTCATGATCGGCGCCGCGGTGTCCGGGTCGAGCGGCGCGGGGACGACCCCGGCGGGCACGGGCGCGACGACCCGCACGGACCGGCCGGCGTCGACGGCGCGGACGGCGAACCCGTCCATCTGCGCGTTGTCGAACGGCGGCAGCGGCACGGACGCGACGACCGGACCGGCGAGGACCCGCCGGCCGGACGCGCCGCCCGCGGTGGCCGCCAGGTCGTCGAGGGAGCGCCGCTCGGGTGTGTCCGCGCCCCGACGGACGAGCGCGCCGGCGACGAGGGACGCGATGTCGTCCCGGTGCTGACCGATCGTTCGCACGTGCGCCTCCGAACAGTGGTGGATGCCCTCCCGGTCCGTCCGGGGGTGGCGTCAGTAGCGTAACGAGGGCGCAGGACGCGCCCACGAGCATCCGGAGGACCTGTGGAGGACGACGTGACGATGACGGGACCTGTGGACGGCGAACGTGCACGCATCGGGGTGATCGGCGGCTCCGGCCTGTACCGGCTCTTCGAGGACGGCAGCGCCGACGAGATCGACGTCGACACCCCGTTCGGCCCGACCTCGAGCCCGATCAGTATCGGCATGATGGCCGGCAAGCGGGTCGCGTTCCTCACCCGCCACGGCCGTGAGCACTCGGTCGCGCCGCACCGCATCAACCACCGCGCGAACCTGTGGGCCCTGCGCTCGCTCGGTGTCCGCGCCCTGGTGTCCTCGAGCGCGGTCGGTGGCCTCCACCCCGACTACGCGCCGGGCACCTTCGTCGTGACGGACCAGCTCATCGACCGGACCTGGGGTCGCGCCGACACGTTCTTCGAGGACGCCGTGCAGCACCTCTCGTTCGCGGACCCGTTCGACCCCGTGCTCCGCGGCGTCGCGGTCGAGGCCCTCGGCGCGCTCGACGTGCCGTTCCGCCCGACGGGCACCTGTGTGGTGATCCAGGGGCCCCGCTTCTCCACCCGCGCCGAGTCGGTCTGGCTGCGCGAGGCCGGCGGCCACACCATCAACATGACGATGACGCCCGAGGTCCCGCTCGCCGCGGAGCTCGGCATCGGCACCGTGAACCTGTCGTTCGTCACCGACGCGGACGCCGGCCTGGCACCCGCCGAGGGCGAGGAGTCCGGCGAGGCCCCGGTCACGCACGGCATGGTGATGGAGCGCCTCGCCCGGGCGAACGAGGTCATCGTCCGCGCCATCGGGTCGATCGTCGCCGCCGTGCCCGACGACTACACGCCGCGCGAGCTCGTCCCGACCGCGGCCAGCGACAGCATCGTCACCACCGGCGAGGCAACCACCGGCCGGACCAGCACCGGGGCCACCGCGTGACCCGCCTGCTCGTCACCGGCGGCGCCGGCTTCATCGGTTCCGCGATCGTCCGCCTCGCGCGCGCCGAAGGTCACGAGGTCGTCGTGCTCGACTCGCTCCGCGACGACGTGCACGGCGACCCAGCCGCGGTCGTCACCGCCCACCAGCAGCAGGGCATCGCCTTCGTGCACGGTGACGTGCGCGACCGCGTCTCGCTCGACGCCGCCCTCGAGGGGGTCGACGTCGTCTGCCACCAGGCCGCCAAGGTCGGCCTCGGCGTGGACTTCCAGGACGCCCCGGACTACGTGTCCTCGAACGACGCCGGCACCGCGCACGTCCTCGCCGGCATGGACCGCCACGGCATCGGTCGCCTGGTCGTCGCGAGCTCGATGGTCGTCTACGGCGAGGGCGCGTACACGACCGCGGACCGTACCCCCGTCCGTCCGCCGGCCCGCCGGCGCGAGGACCTCGACGCCGGTCGGTTCGACCCGATCGGCCCGGACGGCAACGCCCTGCTGCCCGGTCTCATCGACGAGTCCGCCGCGCTCGACCCCCGCAACGTGTACGCGCAGACGAAAGTGGCGCAGGAGCACCTGGCGTCGAGCTGGGCCCGTGCGACCGGCGGTCGGGCGATCGCACTCCGCTACCACAACGTGTACGGCCCAGGCATGCCCGCGAACACGCCGTACGCCGGCGTCGCGAGCCTGTTCCGCTCCGCACTCGCCCGTGGTGAGGCGCCGCGGGTCTACGAGGACGGCCGCCAGCGTCGTGACTTCGTGCACGTCGACGACGTCGCCGGAGCGAACGCCGCGTCGATCGCCGCGACCGCGGACCTGCCGGACGAGGCGTTCCGCGCCTACAACGTCGGCTCGGGTGTCGTGCACACCATCGGCGAGATGGCCGCGGCGATCGCCGGGCCGGAGGGTCCGCAGCCGGTCGTCACCGGGCAGTACCGGCTCGGCGACGTGCGGCACGTGACGGCCTCGTCGGAGCGCATCGCCGCCGAGCTCGGCTGGCGCGCCGAGGTCGACTTCGAGCGCGGCATGCGCGAGTTCGCGACCGCCCCGCTGCGCGCCGCCGTGCAGCGCTAGCCGCGGGGCCGACCCGGCCACGCGCCCTGGACCGCACCCCCGCGTGAGGCGCGGTGCGCGACCGACGCGCACCGCGCCTCCCGGCCGGACCTGCGACGACCCCACGTGCTGAGCGACACCTCGCGCGGCCGCCGGAACGTGAGATGTCGCTCAGCGCGTGAAGTCACGACCGACCGCTCGCAGCCCGCGCGCCCGCGCGCGGCCCGTCGCGGACGCCCCACGCGCGCCGCAGCGTCCGCGGCGCACCGACCTGTCCCCCGTTCGGGGCGACGCGCCGCCGTCAGTGCGCGGATCGGTCAGTGGGTGACGCGCTTCCTGTACCCCGCGTCGTGACGTCGTGTTACGTGGACGCATGCACCGACGACCGGACGAGCCGACCGACGACCCCGCCCGCACGACGCGCGCGGAGCAGCCCCGGACCCGTCGATCCGACGCGCCGCACCGAATGGTCGACATGAACGTCGACGTGATCCTCCCCTGTCTCGACGAGGCCGACGCGCTCCCCGAGGTCCTCGGGCGCCTGCCCCGCGGCTTCCGCGCGATCGTCGTCGACAACGGATCGACCGACGGTTCGGCCGACGTCGCCCGCGCCCACGGCGCGACCGTCGTGACGGAACCGCGTAAGGGGTTCGGTTCGGCATGCGCCGCCGGGGTCGCCGCGGCCACCGCCGAGTACGTCGCGTTCTGCGACGCCGACGCGTCGATGGACCCGGCAGAGCTCCCCGCCCTGGTCGAGCGCGTCGCCTCCGGTCACACCGACCTCGCGCTCGGCCGACGCGTCCCGACGTCGCGCGGCGCCTGGGCACCGCACGCACGCTTCGCGAACCGCGTCCTCGCGGTCCTGATGCACCGCGCCACGGGGTACCGGCTCCGCGACCTCGGCCCGATGCGGGTGATGCGCCGAGCAGACCTCGTCGCCCTCGACCTGCAGGACCGCCGCAGCGGCTACCCGCTCGAGATGGTCCTCGCCGCACATGCGCGCGGCTGGCGCGTCGACGAGTCCGACATCGGCTACGCGCAGCGGATCGGCGACAGCAAGGTCACCGGCACGCTCCGCGGCACCGTGAACGCGGTCAAGGACATGTCCCGACTCCTCCGGCAGTACGGCCGGGAGGCACGCCCCACCGCCGCCGGGCAGCCGTCGGCTCCGCAGACGGCCGGCTCCACCGCCGGGGTCGCTCCGGTCGCGCCCGCCTCGACCGTGCCGGCCGCCACCGCAGCCCCCTCGGAGGTCCGCTCGTGACGGGCCGCCACGCCGACGACGCCCGCGGGATCACCGTCGCCGTCGTCGCGAAGGAGTGTCTGCCCGGCCGGGTGAAGACCCGACTGACGCCCGCCCTCTCCCCCGAGGGTGCCGCGCGGGTCGCCGCCGCCAGCCTCGCCGACACCCTCGCGACCGTGCAGGCCCTGCCGGCCGCCCGACGCCTCCTGTTCTTCGACGGCCAGGTGCTGCCCGACGGCGCCGAGGGCTTCGACGTCCTGCACCAGCCCGGAGGCGGCCTCGACGAGCGCCTCGGCGAGCTCTTCGACGCCGTGGACGGTCCGCTGCTCCTCGTCGGCATGGACACCCCGCAGGTCAGCACCACCGACCTCGCCCCCGTGTTCGACGGCCCGGACCGCGACGCCTGGTTCGGCCCGGCGGAGGACGGCGGCTTCTGGGCGCTCTACCTCCGCGAGCCCGACGGCGCCCACCTGCGCGGCGTCCCGATGTCGCAGGACGACACCGGCGCGGTGCAGTTCGCCCGACTCGTCGACGCCGGACTCGACGTCGGTCGCCTCGGCACGCTGCTCGACGTCGACACCATCGCCGACGCGGACCGCGTCGCCGCGCTCGTCCCGGGAGCGCGCTTCACCGAGGCGCTGCGCGCCGAGACCGTGGGGAGCACCCGATGACCATGCACGCACCCGTCGCGTTCGGCGCCGGCGGCGGCGAGCCGTACGCCCGTGCCCTGCGCACCGACGGCCGGATCCGCCTCACCGACCCGGACCGCCCGGACGCCGCGATCACCTTCGACGTCGGCCGCTGGAGCGCCGCGGCCGACAGCGTCGACCGTTCCCTGCTCGAGGTCGCCGACGGCCCCGTGATCGACATCGGTTGCGGCCCCGGGCGGATGCTCGTCGCCGCGCGGACCCTGGGGATCCCGTCGCTCGGCGTGGACGTCTCGGCCGAGGCGGTCGCGATCGCCCGGGAGACCGGCGGCACCGCGATGCAGGGCTCGGTCTTCGACCCGGTGCCCGACGAGGGCCACTGGGACACCGCGCTCGTGATCGACGGCAACATCGGCATCGGCGGCGACCCCGAGGCACTGCTGCGCCGCTGCGGCGAGATCGTCCGCGTCGGCGGCCGCGTGGTGGTCGAGACGCACGTCGACCGCTCCGCCGACCGCGCGTTCACCGCTCGCGTGGTGGATGCGGACGGCCACCGGAGCGGCGCGTTCCCGTGGGCCGAGGTCGGGATCGACGCTCTGCTCGACCATGCGGCGGCCGCGGGCCTCACCGCGCGGCAGAGCTGGACCGCCGAGGGCCGGACGTTCTGCGAGCTGGTCGCCTGACGCGGTTGTCTTGCATCATGCAACACAAGGGGTAGGCTAGGGCCCACCAGTCGACGGCGTCGTGGCCGCCGGTCGGCGGTCGGCGAGCCTCGGCACGACGACGAGGAGCTCCCGATGCAGAACCGTCACCACCCCCTCGGCGGAGCGTACGTCTCCGGCCTCGAGCAGCGCGACGAGCGCGGCGCCTACGCGGTCGACGCAGCATGGCGACCGCTCGGCACCTACACCGGCACCGGCGTCGGCCGCGCGATCGGCCGGTTCGTGGACACGCAGTTCCGCCGCCCCGGCACCGCGACGAGCTCGACGCGCACCGTCACCGGATCGCTCCGGACGACGACCGGTTCGTTCCGCACCGCCTGACGCGACACCGGCCGCGTCGAGCTGAACGCTCGCACGCGGCCGATGCCAGGATGGGGACATGAACGACCGAGCCGGCACCCCAGCGACCGCAGACGACCTCGTCGACCTCGACGCCCTCATCGCCGCGTACCACGAGCGTGTGCCGGACGTGTCGAAGCCCGAGCAGCAGGTCGTCTTCGGCACCTCGGGTCACCGCGGGTCCTCCCTCGACTCGGCGTTCAACGACACCCACATCGCCGCGATCACGCAGGCGATCGTCGAGTACCGCACGGCACAGGGCACCGACGGCCCGCTGTTCATCGGTCGCGACACCCATGCGCTGTCCGCCCCGGCCGAGCGCACCGCGCTCGAGGTCCTCGCGGCGAACGGCGTCCACGTCCTCGCCGACGCCGAGGACGGCTACGTCCCGACCCCGGCCCTCAGCCACGCGATCATCGCCTACAACAAGGCCGGTCACGACGACACCGCCGACGGCATCGTCATCACCCCGAGCCACAACCCGCCCCGCGACGGCGGCTTCAAGTACAACCCCCCGCACGGCGGTCCCGCGGACAGCGACGCCACGAGCTGGATCGCCCAGCGCGCGAACGCGATCATCGCCGGCGGGAACACCGAGGTGCAGCGCACCGAGCAGGCCTCGCCGGACCGCTACGACTTCCTCGGCTCGTACGTCGCCGACCTCGAGAACATCATCGACATCGCGGCGATCAAGCGTGCCGGCGTCCGGATCGGCGCCGACCCGCTCGGCGGTGCGTCGCTGCCGTACTGGGAGCGCATCCGCGACCACTACGGCCTCGACCTCACCGTCGTGAACCCGGAGATCGACCCGGCCTGGGCGTTCATGACGCTCGACTGGGACGGCAAGATCCGGATGGACCCGTCGAGCGCCAGCGCGATGGCCTCCGTCGTCGCGAGGAAGGACGACTACGACGTCCTGACCGGCAACGACGCCGACTCCGACCGGCACGGCATCGTCACGCCGGACGGCGGGCTGATGAACCCGAACCACTACCTCGCCGTCGCGATCGAGTACCTGTACGCACACCGTCCGGACTGGCGCGAGGACGCCGCGATCGGCAAGACCCTCGTGTCGTCGAGCATCATCGACGAGGTGGCGGACTCGCTCGGGCGTCGCCTGTGGGAGGTCCCGGTCGGCTTCAAGTGGTTCGTGCCCGGCCTGATCGACGGGTCGGTTGCCTTCGGTGGCGAGGAGTCCGCCGGCGCCTCGTTCCTCCGGATGGACGGCACCGCGTGGACGACCGACAAGGACGGCATCATCCTCGCGCTCCTGGCGTCCGAGATCATCGCCGTGACGGGCAAGACCCCCTCGCAGCTCTACGACGAGCTGACCGAGCGGTTCGGCGCCCCGGTGTACCAGCGCGTCGACGCCGCGGCGAGCAAGGAGCAGAAGGCCCGCCTGTCGAAGCTCGACGGTGACGCGATCACCGCCCAGACCCTGGCCGGCGACCCGATCACCGCGAAGCTGTCGAAGGCGCCGGGCAACGACGCCGCGGTCGGCGGCGTGAAGGTCGTGACCGACAAGGCGTGGTTCGCGGCCCGGCCGTCCGGCACCGAGGACGTCTACAAGATCTACGCCGAGAGCTTCGTCTCGCAGGAGCACCTCGAGCAGGTGCAGCGCGAGGCGAAGGAGATCGTCGACGCCGCACTCGGCGCCTGACTCCCGCACCCCGCGCGAGCCCGCTCGTCGCCGTGACCGCCGCGCGCACCTGACATCCCCGTCGGGCGCGCGCGGCGTACCGTGATGCCGTCGGCCCGTCCAGCCCGGACGGCACCCGACGTCCCGTCCCCCTGCTCCTGCCGATCTCCACAGGAACAGGCCACTCCGGGGCAGCTCACCTTGCGGCAGTTGTAACTTTGCAGCCAGCGCAAAGTTCGACGCGCCCACCGGTACCGGGAGACGGAATCACATGACCCAGACGGCGACCGCACCCGCGGCCCCCACCACGGCCTCGAACGCCGTGATGAACCACCGGCAGATCCTGCTCGTCATCTACGGGCTGATGGCCGGCATGTTCCTCGGTGCCCTCGACCAGACCATCGTCGGCACCGCGATCCGGACGATCGGCGACGACCTGCACGGCCTCGACCAGCAGGCCTGGGTGACGACCGGCTACCTCATCGCGAGCACGGTCACGACCCCGATCTACGGCAAGCTCTCCGACATCTTCGGTCGGCGCCCGCTGTTCCTCACCGCGATCGGCATCTTCATCGTCGGCTCGCTCTTCGCGTCCTTCTCGACGTCCATGCTCATGCTCGCCGGGTTCCGCGCGCTGCAGGGCCTCGGCGCGGGCGGCCTGATGTCCCTGCCGCTGGCGATCATGGGCGACATGCTCGCCCCGCGTGAGCGCGCCAAGTACCAGGGGTACTTCCTCGCGGTGTTCGGCATCTCGAGCGTCATCGGCCCGCTCGTCGGCGGGCTCTTCGCCGGCGCGAGCGAGATCCTCTTCATCTCCGGCTGGCGCTGGGTCTTCCTGATCAACGTCCCGATCGGCATCGGTGCGCTCGTGATGGTGCTGACCTTCCTGCACCTGCCGAAGTTCGGCGACCGCGGCAAGCCGCGCATCGACTGGTGGGGCGCGAGCCTCGTCATCGTGACCCTCGTGCCGCTGCTCCTCATCGCCGAGCAGGGACGCGAGTGGGGCTGGAGCTCCCCGGGCGCCTTCGCCTGCTACGGCATCGGTGCCGTCGGCCTCGTCGCGTTCGTGATCGTCGAGCGCGCGATGGGCGACGACGCGATCCTGCCGCTCAAGCTGTTCGGCTCGCGGGTGTTCTCGATGGCCGCCGTGCTGTCCGTGCTCGTCGGCTTCGGCATGTTCGGCGCCATGCTGACGATCCCGCTGTACCTGCAGATCGTGAAGGGCGTCACCCCGACGGAGTCCGGCTTCTCGATGCTGCCGATGGTCCTCGGCCTGATGATCGCCTCGATCGCGTCCGGCCAGATCATCTCGCGGACCGGCAGGTACCAGGTCTTCCCGATCACGGGCACCGCGTTCACCGCGATCGGCTTCACCGTCCTCACGTTCCTGACGGCCGACAGCCCGCTCTGGTTCCTCATGCTCGGCATGTTCGGCATCGGCCTCGGGCTCGGGCAGCTCATGCAGACCCTCACCCTCGCGGCGCAGAACTCGGTCAGCCCGCGGGACATCGGCGTCGCGACGAGCGCGGCCACGTTCTTCCGCCAGATCGGCGGCACGATGGGCACCGCCGTGCTCCTGTCCGTCCTGTTCTCCCTGATGCCGACGAACATCACGGGCGCGATGCAGAACGAGAACACGCTCCGCAGCGCCCTGAACGCCGCCCTCACCCCCTCCGTCGCGAACGCCGCCGACAACAAGGGCGTGATGGACCAGATCTGGGGGAAGGTCGTCGACCCGGTCAAGCAGCAGGTGCAGGACGGCCTGAACCAGGGCGCGGTCAAGGCGAAGCAGGCTGCCGACGCCGCGGTCACGAAGCAGGTCTCGGCCGCCGTGCAGCAGCGCGTCGACGCCGGCCAGCTGCCCGCCGCGCAGGCGCAGTCCGTCATCGACGAGCAGGTCGCCGCCGCGAAGCCCGCCGCCGAGCGGCAGGCCCTCGAGCAGGCCGCGAGCCAGGCGAAGGCCGAGGTCGTCGACGGCACGCTCCAGGTCGACTACTCGAACGCCGAGCAGCGCTCGAACGTCGTCCGCGAGGTCGCTCCCGCCATCGTGAAGCAGCTCAAGAGCGGCGACTCGTCGGCGAACTCGTCGTCCAGCGCCACCACGAGCGACACGTCGTTCCTCAACGGCGCCGACCACCGCCTCACCCGACCGTTCCTCGTCGGCTTCAGCAACTCGGCCGTCGTCGTCTACTACGTCGGCCTCGGCGTGATCCTGCTCGCCTTCGTCCTGACGTGGTTCTTCCGGGTGCCGCCGCTCCGCAAGGTCTCGGCACTCCAGGAGCAGGCGAACGCGCAGAAGGGCGAGTCGGACCGGCTCGCCGTGGACGCGCAGCAGGCGGCCGCCGGCAGCGGCGCACTGGTGTCGCCCGACACCGGATCGATGGCGGTCGTGCCGACCTCGCCCGACGTGGCGGCACAGCCCCGCCCCGCACTGGTCGGTGCCCGGTCGGGAGGCGCGGCCTCCTCCGCCACGACGGTCGCCTCCCCCACCGGGTCGGCCCCGGCAGCGGCCTCGCCCGGACCCCGAGCGTCGGCTCCGTCGTCCGACACGCGCGCGCCGCTCCCCGGAGCGACGACGCACGGCGCCCACTCCGCCGCAGCGCCGGTGGACGAGCCGCCGACCACGACCGGCGCCATCCGCACGCGGGCCGCGCACGTGGCACCGACGCCCGACGCGACCGACACGGCCGGGTCGACGGGGGCGGTGGACGCACCCACCCACGCAGCCGACGTGGATGCTGCGGACGGGGGCCGCGCCTCCCGTCCGGCCGACGACCACCCGCACGGCCGCCACTCGGCCGAGTAGCCGGCCCGCGTCCGTCGTCAGCCGGCGGACGCGGTCGGCGGGCCGACGACCTCGAACGACGCCCCGGGCAGGCGTCGACGCATGACGTCCACGGCGGCGGGGTTGTCGTCGACGAGCACGTACCGACGGCCCAGCGCCGCGGCGACCGCACCCGTGGTACCGCTGCCGGCGAAGGCGTCGAGGACCCAGTCGCCCTCCCGACTGGAGGCCTGCACGATGCGCCGCAGCACCCCCTCGGGCTTCTGCGTCGGGTAGCCGGTCTTCTCACGCCCGGTCGGCGACACGATCGTGTGCCACCAGACGTCGGTCGGCAGCTTGCCGCGCTCGCGCTTCTCGGGCGTGACGAGGCCGGGTGCCATGTAGGGCTCACGGTCGACGGCCGCCGAGTCGAACCAGTACCGGGCCGGGTCCTTCACGTAGACGAGGATCGTGTCGTGCTTCGTCGGCCAGCGTGACCGCGACTTCGCGCCGAAGTCGTACGCCCAGACGATCTCGTTGAGGAAGCATTCGCGGCCGAACAGTGCGTCGAGCAGCACCTTGGCGTAGTGCGACTCGCGGTAGTCGAGGTGCAGGTAGAGCGTGCCGTCGTCCGCGAGCAGCCGCCATGCCTCGAGCAGTCGGGGTTCGAGGAACGACCAGTAGTCCTCGAACCGGTCGTCGAACCGCACGAGGTCGCCGCGGACACGCTCGTAGGTGCCGCCGCGGAAGCCGGTGACGGTCTCCCGGCGGCCCGCCCGGCTCGGCTCCGTGCCCGCGTCGCTCCGGACCGCGGAGCTCGCGTGCCGGCGCTGGTAGCGGCCGGTGTTGAACGGCGGGTCGAGGTAGACGAGGGTGAAGGAGCCGTCGGCCAGGGTCGGCAGCACGTCGGCGTTGTCACCGAGCACCACCCGGTCGGGGCCGCGGTCCTCGCCGATGTGCACGGGACCATCCTCGCGCACCGGGGACGGGCGGTCCGCGCCGGACCGCACCGGGGATGCCGGCACCGCTCCGGCCCGCGCTGCGGGGTCCTCCGGCCCGACGGCGGGGCCGGTCAGCGGCAGGTGACGCTCGTCAGCCGGGCGTCGTGGTCGCTCGACCAGGCACCGCCGGCCCAGACCCGCACGGTGGAGCCGCGGTACAGGGGTGCCTCGACCACGACGTCGTGCCGACCGAGGTCGCCGATCGGCTCGTCGACGGCCATCTGCACCGTGGCGGACTCGCAGTCGGTCAGCGGCGCGAGCTCCCAACCGGCGCACCCAAGGTCGGCGCAGCCGTCCGGCCACGCGCCGTCCTCATCCTCGTCGTCGGAGTCGAGTGCCGTGGTCCGGAGCTTCGCCGCCGACTCCGGGTGTGCGTGGCAGGTGACGTCGTCGACACCCGCCCACTCCTCGTCGCCGGTCTCGACGAGCACGAGCGGCCGTCCGGCGGTCAGCGTCACCGTCCGGGCGTCGGTGCGGACGTCGTCGCCGTCCTGTTCGTCGGCGAAGCCGATGGTGACCTCGGCGGGGCCGCTGCACTCGCCCGTGACCGCCCACGCCCAGCAGCCGCTGTCGCTCTCGACCGTGCCGCAGGCCGTCTCGTACGAGTCGTCGTCCTGCAGCAGCGCGGCCGAGATGGTGCCGTCGTCCGAGGTCCACGGCGAGGTGTCGCCCTCGCTCTCGCTCCAGTCGTCGCCGGGGTCGTCCGGGTAGGGCTCGCCGGAGTCCGGGTCGATGTCCTGCAGTCCGTACGCCAGCGTCGACCCGTCGTGCTGCACGTGGTCGACCACCGGGGCGACGACCGCGGCCGCCGCGACGACGAGCGCGAACGCCGAGACGACGGACACGAACGTGAAGGCCCTCCGGGTGTTGCGGCGGGAGGACTCCCCCACCTGCGCGGCTTTCACCTCGACGAACGGGTGCGCGACGGGCAGCCCCCACGCCGCAGCGGTCCAGGCTGCCACGGCATCGTCCTCGCCCAGGTCCGGACGGGCGGCGCGGGCACGAGCGGGCAGTTCGGTCCGGCGCCACGCCGCAGCGTCCTCGCGGATCGAGGTGGCGGTCCGCCCGGCGAGGTCGGCGTGCCGGGCCCCGGTGACGAGCAGGACCGCGATCGCGGCGACGAGCGGTGCCAGCAGGAGCACCGCCGCCACCTCCGCGCCGAGGGCCGACGTCAGGACGACACCGATGAACGCCGCGACCACCACCGGGAACGCGATCCGCTGCGCGAGTCGGAGCCGGCGCGAGGTGGCGGGCATGTACGACCAGAACGACCGCGCCTCCGACCGCCAGAACGCCCAGCTGGGCGGAGCCGGAGCGACGCCCGGGCCGGGCGTCCACCCGGGAGCCGGTTCGGCGCCCTGGTACAGCTCCGTCCACTCGTCGGACGGAGCCGGCCAGCCCCGCGGGGTCCGGAAGCGGAAGGGCGGAGTGGGCTCGTGCTGCACGGTGCGACCCTAGCGAGCCACAGAGCGGACGCACAGGCCCTTCTTCGGGAGGGCCGGCGTAGCGTCGGGCGCATGGCAGCACCCGAGGTCCGCAACGACACCGACAAGCAGCAGTACTCCCTCGTCGAGGACGGGGAGGTGATCGGGTTCGCGGCGTACGAGGTCGACGGCGAAGAGATCCGCTTCGTGCACACCGAGGTCGATCCCGCCCACCGCGGCGGCGGCCACGCCTCGATCCTCGTCCAGCATGCGCTCGACGACGTGCGCGAGGGCTCGCTGCGCGTCGTGCCGCAGTGCTCGTACGTGCACGCCTGGATCGAGCGGCACCCGGACTACCAGGAGCTCACGACGCGCTGAACAGGCTGCGTCGCGGCAGGCGTCGCGTCGCAGCGGGCATCGCATCTCAGCGGGCGTCGCCTCAGTACGACCGGTCGAGCGTGCCGGGCCGCGCCTCGTGCCGGCCGGCACCGCGCACCGCCGGCACCCGGATGAGCACGCTGCCGCTGAGCAGGTCGTGGTCGTCGTCCGCCGGCGTCGGGGCCTCCCTCGGGAGACGCGACTGCCGTTCGTACTCGGCCTGCGTCTCGTGACGGGTCGGCGCGAACACCTCGTCCATCATCGAGACGACACCACCGGATCCGCCGCTGCGCGTGGCCTTGTTCGACAGGTCGATCCACCCCGCGCGATCGGCGACCCACATCACGACGGCCGCTGCGGCCACCGCCCCCAGGAGGATCAACCAGTTCACGCGTCCGAGGCTACGTGGCCTCCGGATGGGCGACATCAGCCGCGCGGTGGATTCCGTCGATCCGGACAGTGCGACGTGCCAGGCGACCGATCCAGGCGCTCGCCCGGTCAGGGCCTCGTCCGCTCTGAGCCCGCCCCCTCGCCGGGCGCGCTCCCGGCACCAGCACTCAGGGCACCCGCTCGAGCCACTCCCGCGTCGCGAACTTCGTCCGCACGAGCTCCTGCGCCCGGGCCTGCTCGGCCTCAGTCACGTGCCCCTCGTGCGCCCCGTACAGCTTCGTGAACGTGCCGATGAGCCGGTCGATGATCTCGGCCCGGGTGAGCCCGGTCTGCGAGCGGAGCGGGTCGACACGCTTCGCCGCCGAGGTGGTGCCCTTGTCGCTCATCTTCTCGCGGCCGATGCGGAGCACCTGCACCATCTTCTCGCCGTCCATGTCGTAGCTCATGGTGGCGTGGTGGAGCAGCGACCCGGTGCCGAGGCGCTTCTGGGCGGCGCCACCGATCTTGCCCTTGGTCGACGTGATGTCGTTGAGCGGCTGGTAGTACGCCTCGATGCCGAGGGACTTGAGCGCCTCGATCACCCACTCGTCCAGGTACGCGTACGAGTCGGCGAAGGTCATGCCCTGCACGAGGTCGGTGGGCACGTACAGCGAGTACGAGATGATCGCGCCGGCGTCCATGAACATCGCGCCGCCGCCGGAGATCCGTCGGACCACCTCGACGCCGTACTTCGCGGCGCCCTCGGGGTCGACCTCGTTCTTGAGGGACTGGAACGACCCGATCACGACGGCGGGCTGGTCCCACTCCCAGATGCGGAGGGTCGGACCGCGGCGGCCGGCTCCGACCTCCTCGGTGAGGACCTGGTCGAGCGCGAGGTGCTCGTTCGGGCTGATCGGCCCCTCGTGGATGATCTCCCAGTCGTACTCCTGCCACGTCGACGCCCGGGAGAGTGCACGGCGGACGGCCACGCCGACGGCCTCGGGCGTGAAGCCGAGCAGGACGGCGTCGGTCGGCAGCGCTGCGCGGACGGCGGCGGCGATGCCTGCGGCGTCCGTGGTCGCGGGCAGGCCGTTCACCGCCTGGTCGATGAGCGGCAGCGCGTCGTCGGGTTCGAGGAAGAAGTCACCGGCCAGCCGGAACTGCTCGATGCTCCCGTCGACGACCTCCAGGTCGACGACGACCAGCTTGCCTCCGGGGACCTTGTACTCACCGTGCATGCCGCAACCCTATTCCGGACGGGAGGCGCGGTGCCGGCCCGCCCCGCGCCTCCAGTCCGGTGGTCGGTCGCGTCAGCGAGCCACGTGGCGGTCGAGCCACGCGACCAGGTCGGCGACCACCTCGTCGCGGTTCGTCTCGTTGTAGACCTCGTGCCGCGCCCCCTCGTAGACGTGCACCTGCACGTCGGAGAGGCCGCCGCGACGGCGGTACGCCTGCGCGAGCCGCTCGATCGACCGGGGTCCGCCGAGGGTGTCGTCGGACCCGACCTGCAGCAGCATCGGCAGGTCGTGCGGGATCCCCCGCCGCGGGACCCCGAGCAGCCGCAGCGTGTCCCGGAACCCGAAGAGCTTCAGCACGTCCGCCTCGACCGCGAGCGGGTCGGCGACCATCGCGTCGATGATCGCCCGGTCGCGGCTGATCCACTCGTACCTGGTCGGACCGGAGCCGGCGTGCCGGGCGTTGAGGTCGCCGCTGTTCATCCAGCCGGGCAGCCGGTAGGCCGTGGCGGACAGGACGACGCCGTCGTACGCCTCGGACGAGGTGTTCACGATCCGCTGCGCCATCAGCGAGCCCCAGGAGTGCCCGAGCAGCACGAGCGGGACGCCGGGGGTGTCCTCGCGCGCCACCGCCGTCATCTGTTCGACGGCCGCGATCGCGGCCCGCAAGCCGCCGGGTCCGAGACGCCCGAGCTGCTCGTGGTCGCCGTGCCACTGCGCGAGCCCGGTGCGACCGTGCCCGCGGTGGTCGTTGGCGTGCACGGTGTAGCCGGCGCGGACGAGGTCCTGGGCGAGCGGCTCGTACCGGAGCCCGTGCTCCCCGACGCCGTGCGCGATCTGCACGATCCCCTTCGGCCGCGCGGCACGCCAGGTGGAGTAGACGATCTCGACGCCGTGCGCGTCGGTGAACGAGGAGTCCCCTCGGGCTGCGGAGAAGGTCGGCACCTCTGCATCCTGACAGACGCACAGCGCCCGGGCGTGTTCATCCGGCGTTCACGCAGCGGGCTCGGAGCAGGCCTAGCGTCACGCGCATGGACGTCCTCGTCACCGTCGTGCTGGTGATCGTGGTGGCCCTCGTGTTCGACTTCACGAACGGCTTCCACGACACCGCGAACGCCATGGCCACCTCGGTCGCCACGGGTGCCCTCAAGCCCCGCACCGCCGTGCTCATCTCCGCCGTCCTCAACGTGGTCGGCGCCTTCCTCTCCACCGAGGTCGCCAAGACCGTCTCGCAGGGCATCATCCGCGAGGGTCAGGACGGCATCCACATCAGTCCGACGATGATCTTCGCGGGACTCGTCGGCGCCGTGCTCTGGAACCTCGCCACGTGGTACTTCGGCCTGCCGTCGTCGTCCACGCACGCGCTGTTCGGCGGTCTCATCGGCGCGTCGATCATCGGTGCCGGCCTGCAGTCGGTCGACTGGGCCACCGTCGTGTCGAAGGTCGTGCTCCCCGCGCTGCTCTCCCCCGTGATCGCGGGGGTGATCGCCCTCGTCGCGACGTACCTCGCCTACACGCTCACGAAGAACGCGACGACGCACGGTGCGGCGACCGGCTTCCGGCACGGGCAGACGATCTCGGCGTCCCTGGTGTCGCTCGCGCACGGCACGAACGACGCGCAGAAGACGATGGGGGTCATCACGCTGACGCTCATCGCGGCGAACTACCAGCCGTCCGGCAGTGGTCCCGCGCTCTGGGTGATCCTGGCCTGCGGGCTCGCGATCGGCCTCGGCACGTACATGGGCGGATGGCGCATCATGCGGACGGTCGGCAAGAAGATCTCCGACGTGCAGTCGCCGCAGGGGTTCGCGGCGGAGACCAGCTCGGCCGCGACGATCCTGGTGTCCTCGCACCTCGGGTTCGCGCTGTCGACGACCCACGTCACGAGCGGCTCGGTGATCGGCTCCGGCCTCGGCAAGAAGCTCGCGGACGTGCACTGGTCGGTCGTCGGCCGGATCGTCGTCGCGTGGGTGATCACGCTGCCCGCGGCCGCCGTGGTCGGGGCGATCGCGACGGCCATCGCCGCAACGTCGACGATCGGCCTCGTGGTGGTGGCGGTCCTCGCCGTCGTCGCCGGCGGCACCTTCTTCGTCCTGGCCCGCCGCAAGCCCATCACCCAGGACGACGTCAACGACGAGCAGCCGGCCGCCGCGTCGGTGTCGGCCTAGGAGGGCAGCGCATGGACATCGACTTCACCGCCATCGGGACGGTCGCCGGGGTGGGCTTCGTGGCCGCCGTCACCGTGGTCCTCGTCTACACGCTCGGTCTGCGGCTGCTCGGCCTCGGGCAGCCTGTCGACGCCGGCGGCGACCACACCCAGTACGCCCAGGAGACCGCCCGGTCGGGGAAGACGCCGCCGGTCGCCGTGGCCGGGGCCGTCGTGTGCTTCGCGTTCTGCGTCGCCGCGGTCCTGTTCGGCGTCTGGTTGACGATCCCCCAGTTCCACTGAGCGGCACGTTCCTCCCCAGAACACCCGCGATGGAGAGCGAGATCGGGCGTACCTGGTCGGGAGTTCCGACCAGGTACGCCCGGATCCGCTGAGTACGCCCGGTCCCGCCGGGCACGCCAGGCACACCCGGCGCCGGGCACCCGGGTCAGTGGGCGCTGTAGCCGCCGTCGACCAGGTGGTAGCTGCCGCTGATGAAGGACGCCTTGTCGCTGAGCAGGAACAGCACGAGCGCCGCGACCTCGGCGTCGGTGCCGAGGCGCTTCGCCGCGTGCTCGCCCTCGAGCGCCGCCAGCTCGTCCGCCGACAGCGACGCACGCACGAGCGGGGTGTCGATGAAGCCCGGGCCGACCGCGTTCGTGCGGACACCCTGCGCCGTGTACTCGAGCGCTGCGACCTTGGTGAGCCCGACGAGCGCGTGCTTCGACGCGACGTACGCGGCGTTCTGCGCGATGCCGACCGAGCCGAGCACCGAGGCCATGTTCACGATCGCACCGCCGCCGGCCTGGAGCATCGCCGGGATCTCGTAGCGCAGCCCGTAGAAGACGCCGTCGAGGTCGACCGCACGGACGCGGTCCCACGCCTCGACGTCGTACTCGCCGATCGGCTTCGGCGCGGCACCGATGCCGGCGTTGTTCACGGCGAGGTGCAGTGCGCCGTACGTGTCGACCGCGTGCTGCACCATGCGCTCGTTGTCGGCCGCGACGGCGGAGTTCGCCTCGAACGCGCTGGCCGTGCCGCCCGCACCCTCGATCTCCGACGCGACCCGCTGCGCTGCGTCGGCCTTGATGTCGGTGACGACGACCTTCGCCCCGGCCGCGGCCAGTTCCTTCGCGATCGCCTCACCGATGCCGCTGCCGCCACCGGTGACGACGGCCACCTTGCCCTCGAACTCGGACATGTTCTCCTTCTCTCTCGGCAACACCTGTTGTCTACGTGTCAGCGTACACCCGGACAACCAGTTCGTTCACTGAACTAATGAGCTAGGCTAACGACCCGTGACCGACGCAACCGACCTCCGCATCGCCGTGAACCGGCTGTCCCGGACGCTCCGCGCCCAGAAGGCCGACACGTCCGTCACCGACGCGCAGTTCTCCGCCCTCGCCCGACTGCACCGCGACGGCGCCATGTCGCTCGCCGACCTCAGCCGTCAGGACGGTGTCACCCCACCGAGCATGACGAAGACGATCGCGGTGCTCGTCGGCCGCGGCCTCGTCTCGAAGGACGACCACGGAGACGACCGGCGCAAGGTCCTCCTCTGCGCCACCCCCGCCGGCTCCGCCTTCGTCGAGGAGACCCGGCAGCGTCGGGACGACTGGCTCACCCCGCGCCTCGCCGAGCTCACCCCGGCCGAGCGCGCCACCCTGGCCGAGGCCACCGAGATCATGAGGAGGCTGGCCCAGCAGTGACCGCCATGTTCCGCTCCCTGTCCGCCCGCAACTACCGCATCTGGTTCGCCGGGGCCCTCGTGTCGAACGTCGGCACCTGGATGCAGCGCACCGCCCAGGACTGGATCGTCCTCACCAAGCTGTCCGACAACGACGCGATCGCCGTCGGCATCACGATGGCCCTGCAGTTCGGTCCGCAGCTGCTCCTGCTGCCGTTGACCGGCCTCGCCGCGGACCGCTTCGACCGGCGGAAGATGCTCATGCTCACGCAGGGCCTCATGGGCGCACTCGGGCTCGGCCTCGGGATCATGGTCCTCACCGAAACGGCAACACTCTGGTCGCTCTACGGGTTCGCCCTCGCACTCGGCATCGTCGCCGCGTTCGACACCCCGATCCGCCAGGCCTTCGTCTCCGACGTCGTGCAGGGCGAGCACGTGGCGAACGCCGTCGCGTTGAACTCCGCGTCGTTCAACGCCGCGCGGCTCATCGGCCCCGCGGTCGCCGGCGTGCTCATCGCGGCGATCGGCTCCGGCTGGGTGTTCGTCATCAACGCCGGGTCGTTCCTCGCCGTCCTCGTCGCGCTGCGGTTCGTCGACCCCGCGCAGCTCGCCGAGCGCATCCGACCGAAACGCGGCAAGGGTCAGATCATCGCCGGCTTCCAGTACGTCCGGACCCGCCCGGACATCGTCGTGGTGCTCTGCATGATCTTCGTCGTCGGCACCTTCGGGGTGAACTTCCCGATCTTCACCTCGACCATGGCGCGTGTCGAGTTCGGCAAGGGCGCCGGCGAGTTCGGACTGCTCAACTCCGTGATGGCGATCGGGTCGGTGGCGGGTGCACTGCTCTCCGCCCGCCGGGACCGCCCGCGGATGCGGACGCTCGTCATCGCCTCGGCCGGCTTCGGGATCGCCTGCACCGCCGCGGCCGTCGCCCCGACCTACTGGACGTTCGCGATCGTCCTGGTCTTCGTCGGCCTCGCATCGCTGACGTTCATGACGACCGCGAACGCCCTCGTGCAGACCACCACGAAGCCCGCGATGCGCGGCCGCGTGATGGCGCTCTACATGGCGATCTTCGCCGGTGGCACCCCGATCGGCGCGCCCGTCGTCGGCGCCGTCGCGGACGCATGGGGTCCACGGTGGGCGATCGTCGTCGGCGCCGCCTCCGGTTTCGTCGCGCTCGCGATCGCCCTCGTGTGGCTGCTCCGATGGGAGCGCTTCCGGCTCCGCTACGACGCGGACTCCCGCCTCCACCTCGCGATCACACACGCCGTGCCGGTGGTCGGCTCGCGGGCAGCGCGCAGCGCGCTGCGGCGCGACCTGGAACACGACGAGGTGGTCGCAGACCGCTCCAGCGCGGTCTGACGCGACCACCCGCCGTCTGGAGGCGCGGGGCAGCCCCGCCACGCGCCTCCCGGCTGCCTCCTCCCGCGGAAGCGACAGATCGGTCCCGACCGTCCGGCGCGATCTGTCGCTCCGGCGGAGCCGTCGGGCGGGGCGCCGTCAGGCGACCGGCGCGCTCGCGACGAAGACGCGCTCGTCGAGCGCCGTCGCCACCCGGTCCGCCGCGGCGGCGAGCCGGCGGCCGGCCTCCCGCGCGGCGAGCACCACCGCGTCTGCCGGGACCGACTCGAGCTCGGCGACGGTCGCGCCGAAGGCCTCCACCTCCTCCGCGACACACGAGGGGGCGACATCGCGGAGGCACTCCTCCGCCCGCCGCGCGAGGAACCGCATCGACCGCGGACTGTGCGCGTCGAGCAGCAGGAAGGCCGCGGCGTCCTCCGGCCCGGGCCCGTGGTGGTCGCGGCCCCGCTGGAACGCCTCGGCCGCACCGCACGCCCGGAGCGCCGTCGCCCACGAGGACCCGGACGTCGGGTCGAGCAGGTCGGAGGCGAGGAGTCGAGCGGTCGCGGCGCACCGTTGCAGCGACCGGCCGAGGGTGAAGAACTCCCACACCTCGTCGCGGCTCGCATCGCCCTCGACGATCCCGACCGCCAGGGCACTGCGCTCCCGCACCCAGCCGAGGAACTCGTGTGCACGGTCCGCGGCGACCTTGCGCGGCATGCGCGACCGGGTGGTGTTGAGGCACTCCCAGAGCTCGGTCGGCACGACCTCGCGGGCACGGCGGGCGTCGTCGCGCGCGGAGGCGACGGCCGTGGCGATCGACGCCGGCTCGTGTCGGTCCAGCGCGATCGACTCGATGGTCGCGGCCCGGTCCGGGTCGTGCGCGGGGCCCGCTGCGCCGACGACCGCCCGGAGTTCGGCGGCGACCGTCCGGTCCCGAGCCCGGTCGGCGGGTTCCCCGCGAGCGACGTAGACGTCGAGCATGCGGGCGACCACGTCCGTGCGTTCGACGGCGTTGCCGACGTGGAACACGCTCCCCGCGAGTCGGCTCAACACGTCGGCTCCTGCATGCGCCGAACCTACTGACCCGTCGTTGCCGGGGTGTTTCCGAGCCGCGTCACGGGTGTTGCGGCAGGTCGATCACCGCACGTCGCTAGACAATCTAACTAGAGCGTCTAGCATTGGACCATGACTTCCGAGGTGACCACCACCGCGGGATTCTGGTACGACGATGCATCCAGGGTCGACGCGGTGGACGTGCTGAACGCGCTCCGTCGATACCGCACGGCCGAGAGCGCCGCACAGCGACGAACCCGCGAGGCCCTGGGCATGGGCGAGAACGCCCTCCAGGCACTCCGGCTGCTCATCGACGCCGAGGAGTCCGGCCGGTCGATGAACGCGAAGTTCCTCGCCGAAGAACTCGGCATCACCGCGGCGTCGACCTCCGCCCTCGTCGACCGACTCGTCCGCAGCGGTCACGTCGAACGGCACGCCGACCCGTCCGACCGGCGCGGCGTGATCCTCACCGCGTCCGGGCGGTCGATGCGCCAGGTACTGCAGGTGCTCGACCAGCTCGACAACCGCGCGATCGAGGCCGTCGAACACCTCGCACCGGACGACATGTCGACCGTCGTGGCGTTCCTCGAGCAGATGGCCCGGGTGGTGGACGACGCCGACGCCGACGCCGAGGTCAGCGTCGAGCGCAGCGCGTAGCCTGCTCGCATGGACGACCCCGGGACCGATGACGTGCGCGCGACCGTGCCGTCGCCGGACGGCGGCGTGGAGCCGGCTGCGTTCCCGCGGGACCCCGAGGACGACATGCCACTCGCGGAGCTCGACGCACGGGCCCGAGCGGATGCGGCACTGCGGCGGATCCGGGCGGGCGCGGATCCCGCGCGCGAGGCGTTCGACCTCGCGAACACGATGAACGACGAGGCCGTCGGGCGGTTGTCCGGCGCACTCCGGCGGTTCTTCCGCCGCGGGTAGCCCGGCGGCCGGCGCTCCCGCGGGCTGCTCGGCGCTCCCGCGGGCCGCGCGGCGCTCCCGCGGGCCGAGTCTCGGCCTGCGCGACATCGCTCGTGCCGATCTGCCCGAGAACCGTCGCTGAGCGCGAGACTCGGTTCGCGCCTGCGCCGTCTGCCCGCGCCGCCGCCGTCAGAACGCGGTGGTCACCGCCGCGATGTCGTCCCCGCCGTGGCCGGCCGCACTCGCATCGGCGTAGACCCGCCCGAGTGCCTCGAGCAGCACCGTGGACACCCCGGCTGCCTTCGCCGCGTCGGTGATCAAGCCGATGTCCTTCCGGAGCCCGTCGAGCGCGAACTGTGCGGGGAACTCCCCCGCGATCATGGCCTCGCCCTTGGTGTGGGCGTACGGCGAGTCACTGGCGGTGCCGTCGATCGCGTCGAGGAAGAGCGACGGGTCGAGGCCCTGCGACCGGGCGATCGCGAGCGACTGCGCGGTCGCCGCCGTGATCGACGCGATCCAGGCGTTCGCCGCGAGCTTCAGCGCGGTGCCGGCGCCGACCGACTCGCCCGCGCGGACGGTCTTCGCCCCGATCGCGTCGAGGACCGGGTCGACGCGGTCGAGCACGTCCGCCGGCCCCGCGGCGAGCATCGTGAGCGTGCCCTGCTCGGCGGGGCCCTTCGTGCCGAGCATCATCGCCTCGACGAGGGTGATGCCGTACTTCCCCGCGAGCTGCACGACCGTCTCGGTGCCGTCGACACCGACCGTCGACGCCTGCACCCACACGGCGCCCTCGGGAGCCTCGCCGGCTGCGTCCTCGAGCACGTCGACGACCGCGTCCGTGTCGAACAGCGTCAGCAGCACGACCTCTGCCTCGGCGACCGCGGCGCCTGCGTCCCGGGCGACCGTGGCGCCTGCGTCAGCGAGCGGCGCTGCCCTGTCGGCGCTCCGGTTCCACACCGTCACCTCGTGTCCCTCGCGCAGGAGTGACCGAGCGACCCCTGCTCCCATCGTCCCCGTCCCCAGCACCGTCACGCGCACGTGCGTCTCCGTTCCCGCGGGGGCACGGTGCCGCCGCGACGCCGACGGTACGCGCCCGCATCCTGACGCTCTCACGTGCCGCACGGCCCGGCCTGCGCGGCCCGCGCGGCTCCTGCACGCGCGAGTCTCGGCCTGAGCGACACGGCACGCGGCACCGAGCCCGTGAACGGTCGCTGGGGGCGAGACTCGGGGCGGCGCCAGCGGGGCGGGACCTGCGCGAACGGCGGTCAGAGCAGGCCGCGGGCCGCCAACCACGGAGCGGGATCGACGGGCGTGCCGCCGAGGATCACCTCGAAGTGCAGGTGCGGTCCGGTCGACACGCCGGTGCTGCCGACCGCCCCGATGACCTGCCCGGCCACGACGGTCTGCCCGACGGCGGCACCGATCCGGGACAGGTGCCCGTACCGGGTCTGCGTCCCGTCCGGGTGCTGCAGCAGGACCTGGTTGCCGTACCCGCCGAACACCCCGGCGGAGACGACACGTCCGGGGAGCGCTGCCAGGACGGGCGACCCGTAGCCGGCCGCGAAGTCGAGGCCCAGGTGGCTGGTCGAGCATGCGGAGCACCCGCTCACCGATCGACCGCCGAAGCCGCCCGCGGTCGGGATCGTCCCCGCCACGGGTCGGACGGCGCCGGCGGACCGCGCGCCCGACGGAGCAGCACCCACGACGACGCCCGGCGGCACGATCGAGCCGATGCCGAAGCCGTCCCGTTCGACGGACACGACGACGCCGTCAGCGGCCGTGTAGTGCTGCCCGATGCCGGTGACCCGTGACGTCGCGGTCGGGGCAGCGACGGCCGACTGGGGCGTCGCGACGGTCACGACGAGGCACATCACGACCGCTGCAGCCGTCGCCGGGAGCCGCTGACCGACGGCGGTCGCTCGGCGGAGGTCGAGGAGGCCGGAGAGACCGCGGAGGTCCAGACGACCCGGGTGGCGGGTGTGCATCGCCGAGCGTCCGGTCCGACGGGAGCGAGCGGGACGCGGTCGACGGAGCGGAGGTCGAGCATCGGCTGCGACGCAGGTGGAGACCGGGACGGCAGGAGGAGACACTGCCGCCCCGGTGGCTTGTGACCGCCAGGTGGTGCGGAACCGCACACCCGGGACGGGCGTCGGCACGGACGGTGCTGCACGCCGGGCGGACCCGCGTGGGCGCTTCAGCAGCGCTTCGGGCGTCGTGGCCATCGTGGAGACGGGGAGCGGCCGGCGACGCCGGTCAGGCGCGGACCACGCCGTCGCGGGCGATGCGGTCGAGCTCGTGCACGACGGCATCGACGACCGCGCGGGTCAGGGCATCGGCCACCGCTTCGACCAGGACGAGCTGTTCGGCACACACGGCGTGTTCCGTCGCGAGCGCACCACCGATGCGGGCTGGGATCTCGTCGATCGCGGCCACGAGGGCGGCCGGCACGAGCGCCGCGTCGTGGGCGGCGACCGCTCCGGCGAGCGGGGAGGTCGGCGCGGGGGCGACCGGGATGCGAGCAGCCGCGGGGCGCTGCACGGGAGCGGACCGTCGCACCTGCGAGCAGGGCTGTGCCGCGGGCTGTTCGGCGCGGCAGGCGATGGAGTCGAAGAGCGGCGTGGAGGACATGCTGCTTGCCTTCCGGTCAGTGGCGGGACGGACGCTTCCGGGCTGCCCGTCGTTCTGGTCGTGTCCCCGTAGGAACGACTTCATTCAACCACTGATATTCCATATGTGCAATAGTTCCCCCGAGTGGGACTCAGTCGGGCTCGACGGCCTCGGTCGGGTCGTCCCGGTGCAGCACCTGCCGCACCCGCTCGACGATGCTCGACGGCGGGTTGTTGTACGCGTTCGCGGGTTCCTGCCCGCTGAGCTGCTGGATCGCGGCCATCACGGCATCGGTGGCGTGCCGTCGCGCACGGCCGGAGGACGCCTCGCCGAACGAGGAGAGGTCCATCGGCTCGCCGAACTCGATCGTCACCTTCGCGAGCTTCGGGACGCGTGAGCCGACGGGCTGCACGTCCTCGGTCCCGATGAGCGCGACGGGCACCACGGGAGCGCCGCTCGTCAGCGCCAGCCAGGCCACCCCGGTCCGGCCCTTGTACAGGCGGCCGTCGAGGGAGCGGGTGCCCTCGGGGTAGATCGCGAACGCCTCGCCGGCCTCGAGCCGCTCGAGTCCGAGGTCGAGGGCGTGTTGTGCAGCGGAGCCGGCACCACGCTCGACGCCGATCGCGCCGATGCCGCCGAAGAACGCCCGCGACAGCGCACCCTTGACTCCGGTCCCGGTGAAGTACTCCTGCTTCGCCAGGAACGACACCTTCCGCGGCGCCATGAGCGTGATCGCGGGCGAGTCGATGAAGGACCGGTGGTTGCTCGCGAGGATGACGGGCCCGTGCTTCGGCACGTTGCGCCGGCCGATGATCCGTGGACGCCACATCATCCGGGCGAGCGGCGTCACGACGGCGCGGCTCAGCGTGGTGGTGAACTTGGTCGTACCGGACAACCGGACCTCCTCGTGGCGGGGGTACCGAGTGTAGTGAGGCGCCCAGGAGCAGCATGCCCCGTGCGGAATGCGTCCTCAGTCGTGCGCGGCGACGACGTCGAGCACCGCCCGGCCGTAGCGCTCGAGCTTCGCACCACCGACGCCGGAGATCTCGGCGAGCTGGTCCTCGTCGGCGGGCTTCACGGCGGCGATGCCGCGCAGCGTCGCGTCGTTGAACACCACGTAGGCGGGGACACCTTGCTCGCGAGCCTGTGCGGCACGCCAGGCACGCAGCGCCTCGAACAGGCCGAGGGCCTCCTGCGGCATGTCCGTGACGACGCTCCGCCGGGAGCGCGACGCCCGCGACGACTTCACCGGGTCGCGCCGCATCAGTACGGTGACCCGTCCACTCAGCACGTCGGCGCTCGTCGGGCTGAGCACGACCGTGCCGAACCCGTCGCCCGAGACCGCGGCGTAGCCCTGGGCGAGGACCTGCCGCGCGACCGTGCGCCACTCCCCCTCGCTCAGGTCGTTGCCGATGCCGAAGGTCGCGAGCGAGTCGTGCCGGAGCTCCTGCACGCGCGGCGACTGCTTGCCGACGAGGATGTCGACGAGGTGCGCGACGCCGTACCGCTGGCCGCGCTCGCGCTCGAGCCGGACCACCGTGGAGAGCAGCTTCTGCGCCGGGACCGTGCCGTCCCACGACTCCGGCGGGGCGATGCACGTGTCGCAGTTGCCGCACGCGGTGGACTCCTGCCCGAAGTACGCGAGCAGGCGGACCCGACGGCACTCGATGGTCTCGCAGAGGGCGAGCATGGCGTCGAGGTGGGCGCTGAGCTGTCGACGGTGCGCGGCGTCGCCCTCGGACTGGTCGATCATCCGGCGCTGCTGCACGACGTCGTTCAGCCCGTACGCCAACCAGGCGGTCGACGGCAGCCCGTCGCGCCCGGCACGGCCGGTCTCCTGGTAGTAGCCCTCCACCGACTTCGGTAGGTCGAGGTGTGCCACGAACCGGACGTCGGGCTTGTCGATGCCCATGCCGAACGCGATGGTGGCGACCATGACCACGCCGTCCTCGCGCAGGAAGGTCGACTGGTTCCGCTCGCGCACCTTGGCGTCGAGGCCGGCGTGGTAGGGCAGCGCCGGGATCCCCTGGTCGGCCAGCGCGGCCGCGGTGCGCTCGACCGAGTTGCGCGACAGGCAGTAGACGATGCCGGCGTCGCCGCTGTGCTCGGTGCGGATGAAGGTGAGCAGCTGCTGCAGCGCGCCGGTCTTCGGCTCGATGCGGTACTGGATGTTCGGCCGGTCGAAGTCGGCGACGAAGTGCGCGGCGTCGTCGAGGCCGAGTCGCGCGGAGATCTCGCGGTGGGTCTGCGGCGTGGCCGTCGCGGTGAGGGCGATCCGCGGCACGGTCGGCCAGCGCTCGTGCAGGACGCTGAGCTCGAGGTAGTCCGGCCGGAAGTCGTGGCCCCACTGGGCGACACAGTGTGCCTCGTCGATGGCGAACAGCGCGATGCGGGCACGGTCGAGCAGGGCGCGGGTGGATTCGAGCCGGAGCCGTTCCGGCGCGAGGTAGAGCATGTCGACCTCGCCCGAGACGACCGCACGCTCGACCCGGGCGCGCTCGTCGGGGCCCTGCGTCGAGTTGAGGAACGCGGCACGCACGCCGTTGGCGGCGAGGGCGTCGACCTGGTCCTGCATCAGGGCGATGAGCGGTGAGACGACGACCCCGACGCCGTCGCGGACGAGTGCCGGCACCTGGTAGCACAGCGACTTGCCGCCGCCGGTGGGCATCAGGACGAGCGCGTCGCCGCCGGTCACGACCTGGTCGATGATCGCCGCCTGCTCGCCGCGGAACGCGTCGTACCCCCACACCCGGTGCAGCACGTCGAGCGCCGCGGCGCGCGAGGCGGACACGTCGGCGGGCGCGTGGACGGTGCTCATGCCACGAGCCTACGGCCGACGGGCGACACCCAGACGCTTCTCCACAGGGCGCTCGTCGTCGGCCGCGACGGCGGCGGTGGGACCGGCCCCGTCGTCGACGCGGGCCGGCGCACCTGCCCAACCGATGCCTCCAGGCCGGGTCCAGACGCGACCGCCCGCCCACACCGGCGGCGTCCCCCGGAACCGGGGCGCCTCGTGACCGGCGAAGCGCCGGTCCAGCCCGCGCCAGCGCGCCAGGACCTCGACCATGCCCCAGTAGAGCAGCGACGTGCCCAGCGTGAGCAACCAGCCCCACGGTGACCCGTTGGACGAGTCGAGGTCGATCCGCGACCAGCCCGGGGCCTGCAGCACGAAGATCATGATGTTGTTGAAGGCGTGCTGCAGGACCGTCGCTTCGAGGCCGCCGGTCCGGAGCACGATGATCGCGGCGATCAGCCCGAACGAGCCGACGTCGAGGATGCCCCACACGTTGTAGCCGTTCGGGATGTGCAGCAGGGCGAACACGACGGTCGACACGAGCACCGCCACGACCGTGCCGAACACGCGGACCGGGATCCACGAGCCGATGGTCTGCATGAGGAACCCGCGGAAGATGTACTCCTCCGCCGCACCCTGGAACGGCACGAGCAGCAGCACGAGCACCAACGTCAGGGTCAGGGTGCCCAGCGACACGGTGGACTGGCCGATCGCGGCGTGGTCCCACCCGAAGCCGCCGTCGAACGAGAACATCCCCCAGGTCTGCGCGACGAACATGATCGCCGCGATGATGAGCGTCGGCAGCACGCACCAGGCCGTCCAGCCCCAGCGGACCCGGAAGCGCGTCGACGACAGGATGCCCGCCGGACCGATCCGCGCGATCTTCACCGCGAGCAGGACGCCCGGCAGCAGCACGACGAGCGAGACGAGCGTCAGCGACAGCACGAGCGGGTCGGTCGGGTCGAGTGAGCCGCGCTGCAGGTCGTTCAGGAGGCCGGTCACGCTGCCGACACCTCCGAAGGCGGCGAGCGGCACGAAGTACGCGACGGTCAGCAGGATCTGCGACACCACGTACCACCCGGCCAGGACGGCGAGGGCCACCAGCGGTCGCCACCACCTCCAGCGTGCGTCGACGCGGGGAAGGCGGTGGTAGGGAACGCTCACGCCGTGCAGGCTACCGAACCGGGCAGGATGGGAGCCGTGCTCACCGTCGTCCTCGGCCTGACCGGAGCCGTCGTCTACGGGGCGGCGGACTTCCTCGGCGGCCTCGCGTCGCGACGCCTGCGCGCCGTGGTCGTCTCGGCGGTCGCCGCGGCCGTCGGGATCGCGCCACTGCTGCTCGGCCTGGCGCTGGTCGGCGGCGTCGCCACGTGGCAGGCGACCGTGTGGGGGCTGGTGGCCGGGGTCTCCGGCGGGGTCGGGGTCCTGCTGCTCTACCGCGCGCTCGCGATCGGCCCGATGAGCGTGCTCTCGCCGTTGACGGCCGTGTTCGCGGCGGTCGTGCCCGTGGTCGTCGCGGTGGTGCGTGGCACGGAGCTGTCGGCGGTCGCCGTGGTCGCCCTCGTGGTCGCGGTGGTCGCGGTCGTGCTCGTGGCCGCGGTCCGCGACACCACGGGCGCGCGGGTCACGGTGGCCGGACTGGTCACCGCGGCGGTCGCGGGGTGCGGGTTCGGCGGGATCGTGCTGGCCTACGACATGACGCCTTCGGACTCGGGCATCGTTCCCCTGCTGGTCGCGCGGGTCCTGCAGGCGGTGCTGCTGGGTGGGGCAGCCGTGGTGTCGGGGCGGATGCTGCGGTCTGGAGGCGCGGATCGCCCGGACGGATCGGCTGACGGCGGTGGGACGGCCGGGTCGGGGCCGGAGGCCTCCGCTGTGGGCGCGTCCGTCCGGCCGGGGCCCGGGGCCGCCGCGGTGCGCGCCGGGTGGACGCGTGGCGTCGTGGTCACCGTGGCCGCGTGCGGGGTGCTCGACGCCCTGGCGAACGTCTGCATCCAGGCCGCGCTGCACGCCAGCGACGACCCGGCGACGCTGCCGGTCGTGAGCGTCCTCAACGCCCTCTACCCGATCGGCACCGTCGTGCTGGCCGGCGTCGTCCTGCGGGAGCGGCTCACCGGGGTGCAGTGGGCCGGCATCGTCCTCGCGTTCGTGGCCTCCGTCGGGCTCGCCCTCGCCTAGGCGGCCGGTCCGTCCGGGATCAACCGCTTGCCCATCGACACCGTCCGGTCGTCGGCGTACCCGAGGGCCTCGTAGAACGCGATCACCCGCTCGTTGCCCGCACGGACCTGCAGGTTCAGCTTCGGACAGCCCATCGCCGTGAGCAGCCGCTCGAACTCCGCCATCATGGTCCGGCCGATGCCCCCGCCCTGCAGGTCGGGCCGGACGGCGAGGTAGTTCACCCACCCACGGTGGCCGTCGTAGCCGGCCATGCCCGCGCCGACGACCTCGCCCGCTGCGTCCTCCGCCACCAGGAAGAGCTCGGGCTGCACCGTCGCCTTGCGGGCGATGTCCCGACGGGGGGCGTTCCACGGACGCACGAGGCCGCAGGTCTCCCACAGGGCGACGACGGCCTCGGTGTCGGCCTGGACGAAGGGGCGCAGTGAAGCGGTCACGTCCACACGCTAGTGTCCCGACCACGACGCAGCCCGCCGCCGTCGTACGATACGGACCACACCGATCCCTGGAGCCCGCGTGACCGCACACGAGACCATGCCGTCCCGGCGCGACGCTCGCGCCGACGGTGCTCGTCGGGCCCCGCGCCGGACGTCCCGCCCGCGGCAGACCGTCGGCGGAGCGATCGTCTCCCTGGTCGCCGAGCTGCTCATCATCGCGGGCGCCGGCACCGGCCTCTACGTCGCCTGGACGGCCTGGTGGACCGACGTGGTCGCGGTGAACGAGCAGACGAAGCTCGTCCAGGACCTCCAGCAGCACGACGTGACCGGCGTCGGCACCGAGCACCGCGGCCCCGCGCCCGTGCTGGCGGAGCCCCCGGCGGTCACCGATGTCTTCGGCACGATGCAGATCCCCCGCTTCGGCAAGGACTACGAGCGCCCCATCGGCGAGGGCACCGACCGCGAGCGGGTGCTCAACACGATCGGCCTCGGCCACTACCAGGACACCGCGATGCCGGGCGCCGAGGGCAACTTCGCCGTCGCCGGGCACCGCGTCACCTACGGCAAGCCGCTCAACCAGATCGCCGACCTGAAGACCGGCGACGCGGTCGTCGTCCGGGTGACCGACGCGAAGACGAAGTTCGACGTCTGGTACGTCTACCGGGTCACCGACTCGCAGATCGTGACGCCGGACCACGTCGAGACCATCGCGGCCGTGCCGAACAAGCCGGGTGTCGAGCCGACCGCCGCGGACCGCTGGCTGACCCTGACGGCGTGCCACCCGATGTGGTCCGCGAAGGAACGGTTCGTGACGCACGCGAAGCTCGACTACTGGATGCCCGCGTCGGAGGGCACCCCGACCGAACTCTCGGAGACGCCGAAGTGATCTTCCCGTTCGTCTGGCGGATCCTGCCGGGGCCCGCCGCCCTCAAGGTGTTCGAGCTCCTCGTGCTGCTCGCGGTGATCGTCTTCGTGCTCTTCACGTGGGTGTTCCCCTGGGTCGCGGCCGACATCCTGCCGCCGCCGGACGGCACGGTGGACGTCTCCCCGACGCCCTGACACCGGCACCGGCCGGCACCGCTCGTGCCCTCGGGCGCGGAGCGGTCAGACCGTCGTCGTGACCCGGGAGCCGCCCTCGGCCGTCCGTCGCACCGCGATCCGCTCCGGGATCCGCTGCTTGAGCTCCTCGACGTGGCTGACGATGCCCACCTGACGACCGCCCGCAGTCAGCCGTCCGAGCTGCCCGATCACGTCGTCGAGCGTCTCCGGGTCGAGCGTGCCGAAGCCCTCGTCGACGAACAGCGTGCCGAGGGAGACCCCACCGGCCTCGGCCTGCACGACGTCCGCGAGGCCGAGCGCCAGGCACAGCGACACCGTGAAGGTCTCGCCACCGGACAGGCTGCTCGGCCCCCGCAGGGTGTCGGTGGTGTGGTCGTGGACGGCCAGCGCCAGACCCGTCCGCCGCGACCGCGAACCGCTCTCGCGCTCGTCGGAGGTCTCGAGTGTGAACCGGCCCGCCAGCATGCCGCGCAACCGATCGTTCGCCGCGGCGACGACGTCCTCGAAACGGCGCATCAGCACGTAGGTGCCCAGCGTGATGCCGGTCGGGTTGACGGCGGCGACCCCGGCAGCGACGTCCGCGAGCCGGACGATCGCCCGGCTGCGCGCCGAGGTGTCCTCGCGCGCCCGGACCGCCGACGCGACGTCGGCCGCACACGTCCGCGCCGCATCGGCTCGGTCACCCGCGGAGACGGCCGCGCGGGTCGCCTCGTCGGCCAGGGCGACGGCCTGCCCGTGCGCCGTCCGGGCACCGTCGAGGTCGAGTTCGACGTCGGTGTCCGCGGCGGCGGCCACCACCGCGGGGTCGGCGAGCCCGGCGTCCACCACGGCGCGCTCCCGGTCCGCCGCCTCGATCTCGGCACGCAGACGGTCGGCCTCGGTGTGCGCGAGGACGGCAGCACGAGCCGCGGCGGCGTCGGCGAAGCCCTGCTCGGCGAGGACCCGATCGAGGTCCTGTGCACGCTCGGCGACGGCCCGGTGGGTGGCGACGACGTGCTCCTCGGCGCGGACGACCGCCTCGACCCGCGCGACGAGGTCGTCCAGCGTCGAGACGCCCTGCCGCAGCGTCGTGGGTCGCTCGTCGAGGAGCGCGGCGACACGGTCGACCGCGGCGAGGACGGCCTGCTCGTCCTGCTCGAGCCGCTCGGACTCGGTCGCGACGGTCGCGACGAGCACGGACCGCTCGGCGTCGACGTCGTTGCGCTCGCGTTCGAGGGCCCGGGTGCGTTCGTCGTGCGCGGCGCGCTGTCGTTCGAGCACGGCCACCCGGGTCGCGGCGTCGTGCGCGGCGGCCACCGCGGCGTCGGCGGCGTCGGCCAGTGCGTCCACCGCGGCGGCGTCCGTGTCGCCGAGGACCGCTGCGAGTCGCTGCTGCTCGGCCCGGTCGAGCGCCAGCGCGGTGGCCGCGTCGGCGAGCGTCTCCTCCGCCGCCCGGGCGACCCGTGCCGCCTCGGCGATCGCGGCGGTGGTCGGGTGGTCGTCCTGGGGTCGGGCGACGACGGGGTGCTCGGTGGCACCGCACACCGGGCACGGGTCACCGGGCACCAGGGCGTCGCCGAGTTCACCCGCGAGCCCGGCGATCCGGCGCTCGCGGAGGTCCTGCTCGGTGCGGACCGCCTCGGTCGCGCGGGCACGGGCGGCGGCGACCCGCTGCTCGCCGTCCAGCACCCGGCGGCCGACCGCAGCCTGCGCATCGAGCTCGGTCCGGAGCCGACGGACCCGCTCGACCTCGTGCCGCGCGGCCTCGGCGCCGGCGGCGAGCACAGCGGCGGCACGGGCGTCCTCGACGACGACGGCACGTTCGGCCGGCCGGGCGGTGAGCGCCGCGTCGAGGTCGACCAGTCGGGCCGCGGCCTGGTCGCCGCGGGCTGCTGCGTCAGCGACGGACCGGCGTCGCGCGGCGGAGCCGTCCTCGACGGGCACGAGGTGGCGGACCCCGGCGAGGACGTCGGTGAGGGAGCGCCGGCGTGCGTCGAGGTCGGCGCCCGTGTCGGTGACGTCGTGCGTTGCGCGCAGCCGGTCGGCGGTGGCCGTGGCCTCCGCCGCTCGGGCCCGTGCGGCGTCGTGGCCGTCGGCGAGCACCGTCACGCGTGCGGCGCGCTCCCCGACCACGAGGCGCTCACGAGCGGCAGCGATCGACGGAACGGCGGCGTCGAGGTCGGCTCGGCGACGGAGGAGGACCGTCCGGCGCTCGCGGGCGACCGAGCGGGCCCGGAGCGCCTGCTCGTGTGCAGCCGAGGCCTCGGCCGCGGTGACGGCGGCGATCCGGGCCGCCTCGGCCACGTCTGCCGTGGCGCGGAGTGCGGCGACCGTGTCACGGACGGCGGCCTCGTCGACCTCGTCCGTCGCCGCGGCCTGGGCGAACCGCGCGAGGGCGTCGCGGACGCGGGCGTCGGCTCCCTCGACCTCGGCCTGGACGACCCGACGGCGGGCGGCGAGCTCGTCGGCGGTGCGGTCGTAGACCTGCGTGCCGAACAGCGACTGCAGGAGCCTGCGGCGGTCCTCGCCGGGCGAGCGCAGGAACCGGGCGAACTCACCCTGGGGCAGCACCACGGTCTGCAGGAACTGTGCACGGTCGAGCCCGACGATCCGGCCGATCTCGAGCCCGACCTCGGGGATGCGGGCGGACACCGGCTCGCCGACGAGGTCGGTGGGGCCGGCGAGCCGCACGAGCTGCGCCGACGCCTGCTGCCGCACGGTGCCGGTGCCGCGCTGCTTCGGGCGGTCGTACTGCGGGGTACGACGGACCCGGTACACGCCGGCGGTCGTCTCGAACACCAGCTCGACGAACGGCTCGACCGCGGGGTCGGCGTGGTGGCTGTGCAGCCGCTCCTTCGAGGAGTCACCGCCGGCGACGTCACCGTAGAGGGCGAACACCACGGCGTCGATGATCGTCGACTTGCCGGAGCCGGTCGGTCCCTCGAGCAGGAACACGCCGGACGCGGCGAGTGCCGCGAAGTCGATCGACACGAGGTCCGGGTAGGGGCCGATCGCGCGGAGGTCGAGCCGGTGCAGGTACATCAGCGGTCCCCCGCCTGCTGGAGCGCGAGGGCCGCCGCCTCGTACGCCTCGGTGAGGATCGCGCGGTCGTCGTCGTCCGGTGCCGCGCCGGTGGCGAAGGCGACGAAGTCGGACGCGACCTCGACCGGGTCGGAGGTCGCCGACACCGGGCGGGCAGCGGCCCGCTCGGGCCGGTCTGCGGGTTCGTGGGTGACGGCGAGCGCGTGCGGGAAGTGGTCCTTCACCCGCGCGTACATCCGCTCCGGGTGCACGGTGTCGGTGACCGCGACCCGGACCCAGGCGTCGGCGTCCGCCGCGAACGCCCCGGACTCGATCGCGTCGATCGTGCCCCGGACGTCCACGAGTCGCCGCGGCACGGGTGCCGGGACGAGTTCGACGGTGACGGCTCCGGCAGCGTCGAGCTCGACCACGGTGACGGACTTGCGCTGGTGCCGCTCCCCGAACGAGAACGCGAGCGGCGACCCCGCGTAGCGGACGCGGTCCCCGTCGCCGACCCGCTGCGGACCGTGCAGGTGCCCGAGGGCGACGTAGTCGACGCCGTCGAAGACCGACGCCGGTGCCTGGTCGACGCCGCCGACGCGGATGTCCTGTTCGCTGTCGCTCGGTGCGGCACCGCCGACGAAGGCGTGCGCGACGACGACGCTGCGCGTGCCCGGGCGTCCGGCGAGGTCGGCACGGACGCGGTGCATGGCGGCACCGAGGACGGCGTGGTGGGACCGCGCGAGGGGCTCGTCGGGGAGGTCGGCGAGGGCGTAGCGCGTGAGGTCCGGGTGCAGGTAGGGGATGCCGTAGACCGCGACGGGGCCGTCCGGGTCGTCGAGCAGGACCGGGTTCGCGATGCCGGCGGGTTCGGCGAGGATGCGCACCCGCTCCCCCATCACCCCCGCGCCGAACCCGAGCCGCGGTGCGGAGTCGTGGTTGCCGGGCGTGAGGACCACGGTGGCGGTGGTCGCGAGCCGCTCGAGCACGTGCGAGAGGATCCGCACGGCGTCGACCGGCGGGATCGCACGGTCGTAGACGTCACCGGCGACGACCACGAGGTCCACCGCACGGTCGCGGACGGTCTCGACGAGCCAGTCCGCGAACGCCGCCTGGTGCCCGAGCAGGTCGGCTCCGAGCAGCGTGCGGCCGAGGTGCCAGTCGCCGGTGTGCAGGATCCGCATGCGGTCACGCTAGCGGCGGCCGGGGACATCGTCGGACGCCCCGCGGCGACCTGTGGACGCCGACCGCCTCCCCACCTTCCGGGGGTTGTTCAATCGTTGAGACACCTGTTCAATGGACCGCACAGCCGATCCCACCCCGCCCGAGGAGACCACCCGATGACGGACCGTACCCCCGTGCTCCCCCGCACCACGACCGGTCTGCCGCCAGCACCCGTCTCCCCGACCGTCGACGCCGTCGCGCCCGGACCGGACCCCGCCGTGGTCCAGCTCCTCACGGCGTTCCGCGCCCTGCAGGTGCAGCACACCCGTGTCCTCCACCAGGAGACTGCCGCGCACGGCATGCACCCGTCGGACGCGCGGTTCCTGTTCCTCCTGGCAGCCGCCGACGGCGAGGGCGTCACCCCGAAGCAGGCCACCGAGGACCTCGAGCTCTCGACGGGTGCCATGACCTCGCTCGTCGACCGACTCGAGCGGCGTGGGCACATCGAACGGCACCCGAACCCGCTCGACCGCCGGAGCGTCATCGTGCACCTCACCCCTGCCGGCGCCGCTGTCGCGCGCTCGTTCGGCGAGGTCTACGCCGCGGCCTTCGGCGAGGCGGTCGCCCCCGTGGACCGCGCGGGACTGGCCGCGGACCTCGCGGCGCTCGGCAGCGCCCTGGAACGACAGGTCCGCTCGGCCCGCGCGTAGCCGGTCGCCGCGCGTAGCGTGGCGCGCATGACCCCTTCCGAACTCCTCGTCGAAGCGTTCTCCCGCGTGCCCGAGACGGTCGGCCGGGCCCTCGACGGCCTGTCCGAGGACCAGCTGGCGGCACGCCCCGCAACGGGCGCGAACACGCTCGCGTGGCTCGCGTGGCACACCGCCCGTGGGCAGGACGCGCAGATCGCCGACCTCGCCGACACCGAGCAGGTCTGGACCGCGGACGGCTGGGTCGAGCGGTTCGGGCTGCCCTTCCCGGCGGAGGCGCTCGGGTACGGCATGTCCCGCGACGACGTCGGGCGCGTGCGCGCCTCGGCGGAGCTGCTGAACGGGTACCTGCGGGCGGTGCACGAGCGCACCGTCGCGTACCTCGGCACGCTCGCCCCGGAGGACCTCGACCCGGTCGTCGACGACGCCTGGGACCCGCCCGTCACGCGCGGCGCGCGTCTCGTGAGCATCCTGGATGACTGCACCCAGCACGCCGGTCAGGCCGGCTACGTGCGCGGCCTGCTGTTCTTCACCCACTGACCCCGTGACGGACGGGAGCGTGCCCCGCTCAGCGGCAACGCGAAGCGTTGCGCGGGGCACGCCGACCGAGCCTGCGAGGGAGGAGTGCCAGCTGGCACCGCGCCTCCCGTGTGTGCGTGGTCGCGTCTACCGCGCGGCGAGCTCCGCGACGATGCCGTCACCAGGAGCCGCCTGGACGAGGTCGGCCTCGATCTCGGCGTTCTCGAGGATGCCCTCGATCTTCCGGATGCGGCCGCGCGGGACGATCGTCACGACCGTGCCCTCCTTGCCGGCACGACCGGTGCGGCCGGAGCGGTGCATGTACGCCTTGTAGTCGTCCGGGGCGTCCGCCTGCACGACGAGCGAGACGTCGTCGACGTGGATGCCGCGGGCCGCGACGTCCGTCGCGACGAGCACGTTCACCCGGCCGCTCGTGAGCAGCTGCAGGTTCCGCGTCCGGCGGGACTGGTTGAGGTCGCCGTGCAGCGAGGTCGCACGGATGCCGGCGTCCTCGAACTGGTCGGCCAGACGCTCGGCGTAGGCGCGGGTGCGGGCGAAGACGATGGTCTTGCCGTCGCCGGCGACGAGCTCCTCGAGCACCTGGTCCTTCTGGCGCTGCTCCACCACGAGCACGCGGTGGTCGATGGTCGAGGAGGCCTGGTCCTCGCCAGCGACCTCGTGGACGCTCGGCTCGTGCAGGAACTCCGACACGAGCGATGCCACCTGGGCGTCGAGCGTCGCGCTGAACAGCAGCTTCTGGGCGCGGTTGCCCTGCGGGGTGACCTCGGCCGTCGCGGAGAGGATCTCGCGCACCGGCTCGAGGAACCCGAGGTCGCACATGTGGTCGGCCTCGTCGAGGACGGAGACGATGACCTCGCTGAGGTCGAGCTTCCCCTTGTTCATGAGGTCCTGCACGCGGCCGGGCGTCCCGACGATGATGTCGACGCCGCGCTCGAGGGCGCCCTCCTGGCGGCCGTACGGCACACCGCCGTAGATCTGCGTCGTGAAGAGGCCGACCGAGCGGGCGATCGGCTGCACGGTGCGGTCGATCTGCAGCGCGAGCTCACGGGTCGGCGCGAGGATCAGCGCACGCGGGGCACGGCCCATCTTGCGCTTGGTGCCACCGCCGTGCTCCATGAGCTTCTCGACGAGGGGCGCACCGAACGCGATCGTCTTGCCGGAGCCGGTACGGCCGCGGCCGAGCACGTCCTTGCCTGCGAGCACGTCGGGGATCGTCGCCGCCTGGATCGGGAACGGGCTGCTCGCACCGAGCTCTGCGAGGGCACGGGAGATGTTGCCGCCGATGCCGAGGTCGCCGAAGGACACGCCCTCGACATCGGCCGCGACGGTCGCCTCCGCCTGGAGCTTCTCGAGCTTCACGTCGTCCGCGGGGACGAACGGCTTGCGGTCGGTGGTGCGGTCGTCGTCGAACGAGCGGCGCGGTGCGCGGTCGCTGCGGTCGTCGCGGTCGAACCGGCGCGGGGCACGGTCGTCGCGGTCGAACCGCCGCGGGGCACGGTCGTCGCGGTCGAACCGGCGCGGGGCACGGTCGTCGCGGTCGGAGGAACGGCGGGGACGGTCGTCCTGGTCGCGGCGCGGCGCGCGGTCGTCACGGTCGAACCGGCGGGGGGCACGGTCGTCACGGTCGAACCGGCGCGGGGCACGGTCGTCACGGTCGAAGCGACGGGCACCTCGGTCGTCGTCACGACGCGGCGCACGGTCGTCACGATCGAACCGACGGGCACCACGGTCGTCATCACGACGCGGGGCACGGTCGTCACGATCGAACCGGCGCGGCGCACGGTCGTCACGGTCGAACCGACGCGGGGCACGGTCGTCCTGGTCGCGGCGCGGCGCACGGTCGTCACGGTCGAACCGACGCGGGGCACGGTCGTCACGGTCGAACCGGCGAGCACCACGGTCGTCGTCACGGCGGGGCGTCCGGTCGTCACGCTCGGAGCGACGCGGCGCGCGGTCGTCACGGTCGTACCCACGGCCGCCGCGGTCGCGGTCGAAGCCACGCCCGCCGCGGTCGTCACGGCGCTGGCCGCCGTCGCGCGGCTCCCAGTTGGGGCGGGCCGGACGCTCGCCCTGCGCCGCGCGGCCGCGGCGCTCCTCGGCGTCCCAGCGCTGCTTCTGCCGCGGCTGCGCCGGGTCGGCGGCGCGGAAACCGCGGTGCTTGCTGCTGCGCGCGGCAGGAGTGCCGTTCGCGTGGCGGACTCGGTCGTCGGCACGCTGACGCGCGCCCTTGTCGTACGGGGCCATTGCTACTTTCCGGGGTGCAGACGTCCCACAGCGCCCGGCAGCGACATCGGCGGGGGCTCTTCAGCGGGGAGGGGGTTCTTCCCGTCGCGGTTCGACGTGAATCCAGCCCTCGAGCGCACACACACCCAAACGAAACCCGCGGTCATGATGCCGCGGTGCCGAAGGCCGACCGATCGAGTCTACGTGAGATCGGTCGCCGGGGCCAGCCCCGATCGGTCTGGAGGCGCGTGGCGGCGCCGCCACGCGCCTCCAGACCGCCCGTGCCCGGGTCAGGAATCTGCCAGCCGCTGCCGCTGCTCGGCCACGTCGAAGTCGGCGGCGGGCCAGGTGAGCTGCATGTCCTCGAGCGCACGGAGCAGGAGCTGCTGCACCGCGAGGCGGGCGTACCACTTGCGGTTCGCCGGCACCACGTACCACGGCGCCCGCTCGGTCGACGTGCGCTCGAACACGGTCTGGTACGCGGCCTGGTAGTCGTCCCAGCGCAGGCGCTCGTCGATGTCGCCGGGGTTGAACTTCCAGTGCTTGTCCGGCCGGTCGAGGCGGTCGCCCAGGCGTTCGCGCTGCTCGTCCTTCGAGATGTGGAGCATCACCTTGACGATCGTCGTCCCGGCGTCCACCAGTCGGTCCTCGAAGTCGACGATGGCGCCGTAGCGTCGCTCGATCTCCTCGGGCGGGGCGAACGAGCGGACCTTCTGGATGAGGACGTCCTCGTAGTGCGACCGGTCGAAGACGCCGAGCTGGCCGGCCTGCGGCAGCTCGCGCTCGATCCGCCAGAGGAAGTCGTGCTCGCGCTCTTCGGCCGTCGGCGCCTTGAAGCCGGCGTAGTGCACGCCGTTCGGGTCGACCGCTCCGACGACGTGCGACACGATGCCGCCTTTGCCGGCGGTGTCCATCGCCTGGAGGACGAGGAGCACCCGACGCTCGTCGCCCGCCGTGCTCACCGCGTGGAGTCGCTCCTGCAGGGCGGCCAGCCGATCGGCCCCGGCGGCGAGCGCCTCGAGCCCGTCGATCTTGCGCCCGGGGAACCCCGGCGTGCCGTCGGGGTCGACCCGGTCGAGTCGGAAGCCCTCCTCGACGCGGAGCAGCGGTTCGGGATCGGCGTTCCAGGCCTTGCGACGGCTCACGGGTCCTCCTGCGGTCTCATCACGATCCTGTCACCGCGGAGCGGGTTCGTCCGGTCGGAGGACGTGCTGCGCCCGGGGTCGGGTTAGCGTGGCAGCGATGAGGTCCGGACGTCGCATGCTGCTCGCGGTCACCGCCGCGGTCGTGGCGCTCGGCGTCGTGAGCTCGTGCAGCGCGGAACCGGTCGGCGACGAGAACCGTGCGGTGACGGCGGGGCCGGTCATCTACCCGCTGTCACTGCGGTACCACGGGATCGACGTGGTGGCAGACGTGCCGTACGGGGCCGACCCGCTGCAGCGGCTCGACGTGTGCCTGCCGGCGGGGGCGTCGGTCGATGCGCCGCCGGACGCGACGCCGTCTGGTGCCTCGCCGTCCGCGAGTGCCTCGGCGCCTGTGAGTGCCACGCCGTCCGCGGGTGCCCCGGCGCCCGCGGGTGCCCCGGCGACCGCGAATGCCCCGGCGCTCGCGAGTGCCTCGGCGCCTGCGAGTGCCTCACCGTCCGCGGTGGCCGAGGCGGTCCGGGGGTCCGGCCGGCCCGCCGTGATGATGATCCACGGCGGCAGTTGGTCTCACGGCGACAAGGCGACCGCCGCCTACCGCTCCGTGTGCAAGTACCTCGCGTCCGAGGGCTTCGTCACCTTCAACGTCGACTACCGCCTCGCCCCGACCGACCCCTTCCCCGCGGGCTACGACGACGTCCGGCGTGCCCTCGACTTCGTCTTCCGCCCGACGACCCTCACGACCTACGGCGTGGACCGCACCCGGGTCGGCGTGTTCGGCGGGAGTGCGGGCGGGAACCTCGCGGCGCTCCTGGCCGTCACCGACCACGAGTCCCCCGCCTTCGCCGAGGGCGACCGGATCCGGGCGGTGGTCGACCTCAGCGGCCCGACGGACCTGACGGATCGGTCGACCGAGGCGGACGGGGTGTCCGCGGCGTTCCAGCGGAAGCAGCTGCTCTACCTCGGGTGCCGGACCTCCGCGGGCTGTCCGGCGGCGGAACGGGCCTCCCCCGGGTTCCACGTCACGTCGGACACAGCGCCGTTCTTCATCGGGCACTCCACCGACGAGTTCATCCCGCTCTGGGAGTCGCAGGAGTTCACCGCGACGCTCCGGGCGCACGACGTGCCGGTCACGTTCGTGCAGGTGGAGGGGACGGCGCACTCGATCGCGCAGCTCGACGAGGCGATGAGCAGGCGTGTGGTGGCGTTCCTCCGGGCACACCTGGACTGAGGTGTCGCAGTGCCGGGCACGCGGCCGGCCGCTCGGCCGCGACGGTGCCGAGTCTCGGACCCCGGGCCCCGAGTCTCGCGCTGAGCGACGGTTCACGCGCTCCCGCGGCCGAGATGTGTCGCTGAGGGCGAGACTCGCGCAGGACCGGGCGTGCGGTCAGCGGTGCGAGACTCGTCGCGGCGTGCGCCCCGGGCGGGTGGCACCCGGAGTCGGGACTGCCGCGGAACGCCCCCGCCACCCAGACTCGCAGGGTGACCGACACCTCGACCCGCCCCGCGCCCGGCACCGCCACCCGCTGGGAGCACCGCTCCCCGCTGCGGACCGCGGCCGAGCTCTCGCTGGGCCTGTCGTTCGCGGTCACGACGGCGTTCGGTGGCTACTCCGCTGCGACCGGGCACCTCGGCGTGGTCTCGCAGGTCGCCGGGATCGCGTTCCTGGTCACGCTGACGTGCGTGCTCGTTTCCTGGTTCCGGGCCGTGGAGCGCGAGGAGTCGGCGGACGCCCGGGGCACGCGCCGTGCGCCCGTGACGACCGTCCGGACCCCCGCCGCGGACCCGCTCTCCGCGATCGACGCCGAGTACCGCCGCTAGCCCTCCGCCACCGGACCCGACGGCTGCGGAGCAGCGCCCCCAGCAGCACCAGCATCAGCACCGCCCGACGCCGGCGCCCCGCCCGCGGCAGCGCGCCGATCGGCCCGCCGCTCCCGCGCTCGCTCCACCACGAAGTACAGCGCCGGCAGCACCACGAGGGTCAGCAGCGTCGAGGACACCAGGCCGCCGATGACGACGAGCGCGAGCGGCTGCGAGATGAACCCCGACCGCCCGGTCAACCCGACCGCCATCGGCACGAGCGCGAAGATCGTCGCGAGCGCCGTCATGAGGATCGGCCGCAGGCGTCGGGTGGCGCCCTCGACGAGGGCCTCGCGGACACGGAGCCCCCTCCGGCGGTACTGGTTCACGAGGTCGATGAGGACGATCGCGTTCGTGACGACGATGCCGACGAGCATGAGCACGCCGATGAGCGACGCGACACCGATCGGGATGCCCGAGGCGATCTGCAGCAGGATCGCGCCCGTCGCCGCGAACGGCACGGACACGAGCAGGAGCAGCGGCTGCAGCAGGCTCCGGAACGTGGCGACCATGACGACGTAGACGATGAGGATCGCCACGAGCGCCGCGAGGAGCAGCTGGCTGAACGCCGACGTCTGGCTCGACGCCACACCACCGATCGAGGCCGAGGCACCGCGCGGCAGGTCGAGCTGGTCGACCGCGCTGGTGACGGACTGCACGGCCGCGCCGAGGTTGGTGGCGTCCGGCGTGACCGTGATCGTCGCGGTGCGGACGGCGTCGGCGGTGGTGACGGAGGTCGGGCCCTCGGCGCGCTCGATGCTCGCCACGTCGGACAGCGGCACGCTGCCGGTGGCCGTCGGCACGGACAACGCCCTGAGCGCCGCGATGGTGGTCGGCGGCTGCGGGTCGGCGATGTAGACGTCGAGCGACGCGTCGTCGATCTCGACCGTGCCGGTGTCGAGCGGCGACACGGCCGCGGCGACGATCCCGCCGATCTGCGTCTCGGTGAGTCCGCGCTCGGCAGCCTCCTGCCGGTCGACCTTCACCGCGAGGTAGGGCTCCGCGGCCGACAGGTTGCTCGATGCCGCGGTGGTGTTCGGCACCTTCCGCATCTCGGTGAGGACCTGGTCCGCCGCGGTCCGGAGTTCGGCCTGCGTCGGTGCGGTGACGTCGACCTCGATGTCGCTGCTGCCGCCGAACCCGCCGCCCGACGAGGACAGCGTGAGCTGTCCGGCGTCGTCGAGGCGGTCCAACCGCTTGCGGGTGTCGGACTGGATGCGTGCCTGGTCGGCGTCCGCGTCCGTCGTCACGGCGTACTGGATCGAAGCGGTCGCCCCGCCGCCGAACGCCGCCTGGATCGACTGACCGCTCGTACCGATCGTCGTCTGGATCGTCTGCACCCCGTCGACGTCGCGGAGCTGACGCTCGACCTCCGCCGCCGCGTCCGACTGCACGTCGAGGCTCGTGCCCGGTTCGAGGTCCTGCGTCACGGTGAAGGTGTTCTGCCCGGAGTCGCCGAGGTAGTTCGTCTTCACGAAGGGCAGCGCGGCCGCCGTGCCGCCGAGCACGAGGACGGCCAGCGCGAGCACGACCCACGGCGCGCGGAGCACCCAGCCGAGCACTGGCTGGTAACCGCGCCGCAGTCGGTCCGGCGCGGACGCGTCGTGCAGGTCGGCGGCCGACGCCAGGGCACCCTCGGTCGCGGAACCGTTCGGCGTGGTCCGGCCGGGAGGCACGGTGCCCGCAGGCGCTCCGGTCGCGCCGACAGCGCTGGTCGCCCCCACCGCCGCGGTCGCCCCGGTCTCGCCGGTCGCGTCGGCAGGGTCGCCCACGCCCGCCCCCGCGTGCCTGCGCGGCTTCGGCGCACGGAGGAACCAGTACGCCAGCACCGGCACGATCGTCAGCGCGACGAGCAGCGACGCCACGAGCGCCATCGTGACCGTGAGCGCGAACGGCCGGAAGAGCTCACCGACGAGCTCCGCCACGAACGCCACCGGCAGGAACACCACGACGGTCGTCAGGGTGGACGCCGTGACGGCACCGGCGACCTCGCGCACACCGTCGAGCACCGCCTGGCGCCGGTCGACCCCGGGCTGCAGGTGCCGTTTGATGTTCTCGATGACGACGATGGAGTCGTCGACGACGCGGCCGATGGCGATGGTGAGGCCGGCGAGCGTGATGATGTTCAGCGTGTAGTCCGCCGCTCGCATGCCGATCGCGGCGAGGAGCACGGAGGTCGGGATCGAGATCGCCGTGACGATCGTCGACCGGACGGACAGCAGGAAAAGCAGGATCACGACGACCGCGAACCCGAGGCCGAGCAGGCCCTCCTCGGCGAGGGAGTCGATCGACTGCTGGATGTAGGGCGCCTGGTCGAAGACGACCGTGAAGCGCGGGTCGCCGGTGATCTTCTTCTCGATGCCGGGAAGGGCGTCACGCACGGTCTCGGAGACGTCGACGGTGTTCGCATCCTGCGTCTTGGTGATCGCGATGGTGAGGGCCTGCTCGCCGTCGACCCGGCTGATCGACGTGCGCGGGGACTCCTCGATCGCGACCTTCGCCACGTCGCCGATCGTCGTGTCGGTGGCAGCTGCCGAGGTGCCCGCGGCGGTCGCCCCGGTCGAGCCGGTCGCCCCCGTCGCGCCGGTCGTGCCCGAGGAACCGGACGCGGTACCCCCGGCCGCGCCGGCAGCGCCGCCGACGCCCGTCGCCCCTGCGGCGCCGGCAGCTGCGCCGGCCGACGACCCGCCCGCCGACGACCCGGTGTTCGCGGACGAGGCCCCCGCCGCTCCGGAGCCGCCGGACGACGACCCACCGGTGAGCGGCAGCGCCTCGATGTCGGCGAGGGACCCGATCCGTTCACCGGTCTGCACCGAGAGCGTCGAGCCGTCCTGGGTGATGGTGCCGCCGGGGATGAGCGAGCCGTTGTCCTGCAGCGCGTCGGAGATCGCGGTCTGCGAGAGGCCCCGCGCAGCGAGTTCCGAGCGGTCGGGCGTGATGACGACCCGGCGTCCGGGGTTGCCGTACACGTCGGCCGCCCGCACCCCGTCGAGCTTCTCGAGGTCGGGGATCGCCGTCGCGTTCAAACGGTCGACGAGCTGTTCCTGGTCACCCTTCGCCGTGACCGCGAGCTGGATCACCGGCAGGTCGTCGAACGACCCCGTCACGATCTGCGTGTTCACGGAGTCCGGCAGCGCGAGCGCGTTGACGACCGTCTGGATCTTGTCCTCGGCGCTGGCGAGGTTCGAGCCGTACGCGAACTCCGCCGAGACCACGCTCTGCCCGGTGGACGAGGTCGCCGTCGTCGACTTGAGGTCGGGCACCGCCTGGATGCCCTGCTCGATCTTCGTCGAGACGTCCGCCGACACGACCTCCGGCGTGGCCCCGGGGTAGGCGCTCACGATCGCGACCTGCGGGAACTGGACGCTCGGGATGAGCTCCTGCTTGAGGCTCGTCAGCGCGATGCCGCCGAACACGGCCACGACGATGGTGACCAGCGCGATGAGCGCACGGTTGCGGAGGCTGAAGACCGAGAGGAAGTGCACGTGCTCGATCCTCCCAGGAGGCGGCCGTGCGTGGGCTGCCGGTCGCGATCTGTGGACTGCAGCGTCAGCCCACGGACAGGTAGGCGGCGAGGACGCCGACCGTACCGAGCACGCCGGTCGCGAGCGCGATCACGCGGCCGAGCGGGGTCCGGGCGGTGACGACCGCGAACACCAGCGCCGCCACGCCCACGACGATCTCCACGACCCACATCGTGACGCCCGTCGTGGCTGCCACCCGGAGGAGGGCCCGGATGCCCTCGCCCACGAGGATCGCCGCCGTGGCGCCGAGGGCAGCAGCACGCCACCGCTCGTCGCCGCTCCGGACGGCGACCGCGACGGCCCCGGCGAGCAGCCCGGCGGGGACCCCGACGAGCACCCAGAAGTTCGTCCACGACAGGACGTCCGGGTACCCGCGGAGGACGGTGGCCGCCCAGTACCCGACGTGCATGAGTTCGAGCAGCACGACGCCGAGGAGCATCGCGAGCGGCAGCGCGACCCGGCCGGCCCGGACCCGCGCCAGCAGGCAGAGGGCGACGGCGACGACGAACCAGGGACCGGCGGCGTTCGAGACCGTGGACAGCGCGGGGACCGCCTGCCCGAACGAGGTCAGGACACCCGCGAGCAGCGCGCCCGTGAGCGCCATCGAGACCCGGGCGGCCGCAGGGACGCCGCCCGACCGGTCGACGGACGAGGGGCGGGCGGGGGCGGTCGATGCGCTCATGGCACCAGCATCCCGATGCGGGTGCGGGCGCACATCACCCGCAGGGCGAAGACGGGGTCCCCCTGCAGGATGACCCGTCCTCACACCACGGCCGCCAAGGTCCCCCGGGCGCCCGTGCCCTCGCCGCCGACCCGAGCCCACGCCCGCTCCAGCACGTCGACCAGCCGCGTCCGGTCCGCCGGTGCCATCGTGAACGGCACCCGGAGGAACCGCTCGAACCCGCCGTCCGGCCCGAACACCCCGCCGGACGCCAGCACCACGCCCTCGGCCCGCGCGGCGAGCACGAGCGCGCTCGACACCGGGCGGCCGAGCCCGACCCACGTCGTCAACCCGCCCGCCGGGGACGGGACGTCCCATTCCGGGAGCCGCGCGCGCAGGGCGGCCACGACGTCGTCGCGACCGGTGCGCAGGGCGGTGCGCCGCGCCTCCAGGACGGCCGCCGTGCGCGGGACGAGCTCGCGCACGACGAGCTGGTCCAGGACCGGCGTGCCGAGGTCGCCCGTCGGGCGGGCGAGGAGCAGACGGTGCAGCAGTTCCGGCGACGCTCGGATCCACCCGATCCGCAGGCCGCCCCAGAACACCTTCGCGGCCGAGCCGATCATGACGACGGCCGGATCGGCCGCGGCGAGCGGCGCGGACGCAGCGCCGTCGATCCGGAGCTCGCCCATCGTCTCGTCGGCGATGACGGTCGTGCCGACGGACGCCGCGACGGTCAGCAGGCGGTCACGGGTGCCGGCCGTCATGGTCGCGCCGGTCGGGTTGTGCAGCTCGGGCATGACGTAGGCGACGGCGGGCGCGGTGCGGCGCAGGGTCGCCTCGAGCGCCGCCTCGTCCCATCCCGTGTGTGCGTCGACGGGGACCCCGACGAGCCGTCCGCCGGCCTCGCGGAACGCCTCGTGCGCGTGCGGGTAGGTGGGCGACTCGACGAGCACGGCGTCACCGCGGCGGACGAGCACGCGGGCGAGGAGGGCGATGGCGTGCTGCGCGCCGACGGTGACGACGACCTGCGAAGGGTCCGTCGGGAGCCCCCGTTCGGTGTAGCGGTCGGCGATGGCCGCGCGGAGTCCGGGGTCGCCGACGGTGTCGTACCCGATGCCGGCGAGCGCCGCCGGCACGTGGCGCATCGCACGCTCGACGGCGTCGGACAGCCCCGGGGCGGCGTGCAGCGCGGCCTTCCGGAGGTCGAGCAGGTCGCCGCCGACCACACCACCGAGGCGTTCCGGGTCGGGGCGACCGACGAGCCCGGCCGGCAGCCGCACCACGCTGCCCGAGCCACGCAACGACACGAGGAACCCGTCGCTCCGGAGCCGCGCGTACGCGTTCGCCACCGTGGTCCGGGACACCCCGAGGGCGGTGGCGAGTCCGCGTTCGGCGGGCAGCCGGACGCCCTGCGGCACCCGCCCGTCGATGACGAGCACCCGCAGCGCGTCGGACAGCGCCTCGTACGCGGGGGCGTCGGACCCGTCCCGCCAGTCGGTGAGGAGCAGTGCGGCGGATCGGGCGCTGAGGAGGACCGGCGTCATGGATCCACGGTAGCGGAATTGGCTCTCGACGGGCAGTCCAATCTCGCGGCACGATCGGCGCATGTCCCGCAGCACCGCCCTGTCCCTCCGCTCCGTGCAGCTCCTCGTCGGCCTGTTCCTCTACGGCGCCTCGACCGCGTTGCAGGTCCGCGCGGTGGTGGGCGTCTCCTCGTGGACGGTGCTCACCGAGGGACTCGAGCACGTCGTCCCGTGGTCGTTCGGCGTCATCACCGTGGTGTCGAGCGTCGTCATCCTGCTGTTCTGGATCCCGCTGCGGCAGAAGCCCGGGATCGGCACCCTGCTCAACGCCCTCACCATCGGGCCGTCGGCGGACCTGGTGCTCTGGCTGGTGCCCGCTCCGGACGCGCTCGCAGCCCGGATCGGGCTCTTCGTCGCCGGCCTCGCCCTGCTGGCCCTGGCGACGGCCTGCTACATCGGCGCCGGCTTCGGCACGGGGGCGCGTGACGGTCTGATGGTCGGCCTGCACCAGCGACTGGGATGGCCGGTCTGGGTCGCGCGGACGGTGATCGAGGTCTCCGTGGTGGTCGTCGGATGGCTCCTGGGCGGGGACGTCGGTGCCGGCACGGTCGTCGCCGCCTTCGCGATCGGCCCGTTGGTGCAACCCCTGATGCCGGTGTTCGGCCGCTTCCCGTGGAGCCCGGACCGGACGACGCCGGTCGCCGACCTGGAGGCGCGCCCCACCCCTGCCACGGACCCCGCCTGACGACTCCCCGGCTCCGGGCTCGGAGATGGCTGCGAAGGCTTGCCCGGCTGCCGAGACGCGATGTATCGTGACTCGCACAACGCGATACATCGCGAGTTGGAGGAGGCAACATGGCCCAGGAGAAGTGGCTCGTCGAAGAGCCCAAGGTGATCGACACCGGGATCGTCCGCCGCCTGCGCGTCGGTCTCGCCGCCGGACAGGTCGACGTCGTCGCACACGACGAACCGACCGCCCGCGTCGAGGTGCACGGCGTGTCCGGCAAGCCGCTCAAGATCGAGCTCGAGGGTGACACCCTGACGATCGACCACCCCCAGATCCGCTGGGACGACCCGCTCGGCTTCCTGAAGTCGTTCCGCGGCAAGGCCCACGCCGACGTCAGCGTCCTCGTGCCCCGCGACGCCGCGGTGAACGTCGGCGTCGTGTCCGCCGGCGCACTGCTTGCCGGCACGAACCGCGGCGCGACGCTGAACACCGTGTCCGGCGACGTCGTCGTCGACGGGGTGGCCGGCGACCTCACGGTCAACGCGGTGAACGGCACCACCACCGTGCGCGAGCTCGAGGGAGCCCTCACGGTGCACACCGTGTCCGGCGACGTCGTCGCGACCGGCGACATCCCCCGCTTCTCGGCGGACGGCGTCTCGGCCGACGTGGTGCTCGACCTGCGCGGCACCCCCGACTCGGCCCGGGTGAACACGGTGTCCGGCGCGGTGAGCGTCCGCCTCGAGGACGGCGTGGCCTACCGCTGCACCGTCAGCACCGCCACCGGCAAGCTGCAGTTCGACGACTCGGAGATCCGTGGCGTTCGCGGCTCCTACGTCAAGCAGGGCGGCGAGCTCTCCGGGCAGTGGCTCGACCTCAAGGTGAACTCGGTGTCCGGCGACATCGCGGTCCTGCACGCGGCCCCCACCCCCACCGACACCGTGACCGACTCGGAGGTCGTCGAATGAGCCCCGTCTTCGCCCACGGCCACCTGCGCCTGTACCTGCTCGTCCTGCTCGCCGACCACCCGATGCACGGGTACGAGGTCATCCAGGCCCTCGGGGACCGCTTCGGCGGCACGTACGTCCCGAGCGCCGGCACGGTCTACCCACGCCTGGCGAAGCTCGAGGACGAAGGCCTCGTCACGAAGACCGCCGACGGGCGCAAGACCGTCTACGCGATCACCGACGCCGGTCGTGCCGAGCTCGACGCCCGCGCGGACGAGATCGCCGCGGTCGAGAACGGCGTGAACGACTCGGTGAAGTCCCTGGCCGACGGGGTCCGTGCCTCGGTCGGCGAGGCGATGCGGTCGCTCCGCGCCGATCTCGCCGCCAGCGCCCAGGCCCCGAAGGGACAGACCGCCGACGAGCCCGTCGACGTGCCGACCGAGGGCGCCAGTGCACTGCGCGAGGTCGAGATGGCGGTCGCGGCGTTCCGGCAGCAGGTCCGCGCGGACCTGCGTCGCCGCGCGACGCGCGGGACGCTCGGTCCGGAGACCGTGACGCGTCTGCGCGAGGGGCTGGAGGCCCTGCGCCGGTCCCTCTGACGGGCCGCGGCCGGCGGGTGGTGGCGATCCGCGCCTCCCGTCCGGCCGCTCCGCCGGCCGGTCGTCGGACGACCGTCCGGCCGGTCCGTCGGTCGGTCGTCGGACGGGATCGGAATGCCGCGGACCGGTCTCGTGTTGACTCGCGCCCGGAACTGAGTAGGTTTGCCGCTCGTGACCAACGAGATCCGGTCGTTGAAAGCGCGACTGATCGGGGATCCGCTCCCCTCCGAGAAGCTCGAAGGACAGCTCCTCCCGAAGCACCTGGCCCTGCCGATCTTCGCGAGCGACCCGCTGTCCTCCGTGGCGTACGCGCCGCAGGAACTCCTGATGATCCTGCTGCTCGGCGGCATGGCCTTCCTGACCTTCGCCCCGTGGGTCGCCGCCCTCGTCGTGCTGCTGCTCGTCGTGGTCGTCGCGTCCTACCGGCAGCTCATCAAGGCCTACCCGTCCGGCGGCGGCGACTACGAGGTCGCACACCGGAACCTCGGCGAGAAGGCCGGCCTCGTCGTGGCGAGCGCGCTGCTCGTCGACTACGTGATGACCGTCGCGGTGTCGGTGGCCTCTGGTGTCGACAACATCATCTCTGCGCTGCCCGGCCTCGATCCGTTCCGCGTCGAGATCGCGCTGTGCTTCGTCGTGCTCCTCGCCGCGGCGAACCTGCGTGGCGTCCGTGAGTCGAGCAAGGCCTTCGCCGTCCCGACCTACCTGTTCGTCGGCTCGGTGTTCGTCATGGTCGTCACCGGCCTGGTCCGCACGGCGCTGGGCAACGCACCGGTCGCCGAGTCCGCCGCGTACACCGTGCAGAACGTCGAGCACACCACACAGGCGGCGTTCGTCCTGCTGCTCCTGCGTGCCTTCGCGTCCGGCTGCTCCGCGCTGACCGGCGTCGAGGCGATCGCGAACGGCGTGCAGGCCTTCCGCCGCCCGAAGATCCAGAACGCGCAGAAGACGCTCGTGCTGATGGGGGCGATCGCCATCGTCCTGTTCATCGGGTTGATCACGCTGGCGCTCGTCTCCCGCGTGCACTACGCCGAGCGGGCCTGCGACCTGCAGGGCTTCACTGCCTGCGCCATGACGCCGCAGCGGTCCCTCATCGCCCAGATCGCGGCGGCGACGTTCGGCAACGGCTCCGTCCTGTTCTTCGTGATCCAGGCGACGACGGCGGCCGTGCTCCTCCTCGCCGCGAACACGGCGTTCAACGGGTTCCCGCTGCTCGGGTCGATCCTCGCCCGCGACTCCTACGCCCCCAAAGCGCTGTCCACCCGCGGCGACCGGCTCATCTACTCGAACGGCGTCATCGTCCTCGCGCTCGTCGCGGCCGCGCTGCTCGTGGTCTACCGCGCGAACGTCACGAGCCTCATCCAGCTCTACATCATCGGCGTGTTCGTCTCGTTCACGCTCGGGCAGACCGGCATGGTGCGGCACTGGACCCGGCTGCTCCGGGCGGACCGCGAGGGCACCGCGGACGGCCCCGTCGACCGCGGGCAGGTCTGGCGTTCGCTCACGATCAACTCGATCGGCGCGACCTTCACCTTCGTGGTGCTCGTGATCGTCACCATCACGAAGTTCACCCACGGCGCCTGGCTCGTGTTCGTGATCATGCCGGTGCTGTTCGTCCTCATGCTCGGTGTGAACCGGTACTACCGCGACGTGTCCCACGAGATCGAGGCCGACGTCGACACCGAGTTCGGTGCGACCGGAGACCACGCGATCGTGCTCGTGAACAAGCTGCAGAAGCCCGTGCTCAAGGCGATCGACTACGCCATCGCCGCCAAGCACGCCGGCCTCGAGGCGGTGCACGTCGCCATCGACGACGCCGAGGCAGCGCGGCTGACCCAGCAGTGGGCCGAGCACGGCATCGAGATACCGTTGACCGTCGTGCCGAGCCCCTACCGCGACATCTCGATGCCGCTCATCAAGTACATCAAGGCGCACCGGCTCGAGCACGGCTCCGAGGTCGTCACCGTCTACACGCCGGTCTTCGTGGTCGGGCACTGGTGGGAGGGGCTGCTCCACAACCACCGGGGCCGTCGCATCCGGAGGAAGCTGCTGCTCGTGCACGGCGTGACCGTCGCGCTCGTCCCGTGGCTGCTGGACTCCTCCGAGTTGCTCTACGGCAAGCGGTCGCGGCCGCTGCCCGGCCAGGAGCGCCGGGGCGAGCCCGTCCGCCCTCCGCTCCGACGATCCCCGCACGGCGTGTTCCGCTCCGAGGAGGCGGACCGCATCCTCCGATCGGAGGAGCGCAACAGCCTGCAGCCACGACGCGCGACGCGACCGGCCGGTCCCGCCGAGGGCGTCGACCAGACCCAGTGCACGGGCGAGATGCGCGTGCTCGTGCCGGCACCTCCGCGCCGTGACGGTCGGTCGTCGTAGCATCTGACGTCATGACCAGCGACCTGCGCACCTTCGCGACGTTCGACGGGCACGGCGGCAAGGTGTCGAAGCGCGTCGAGGTGCTCGACCACGAACCGACGGCAGGCAGCCCGTACGAGGGCATGGTCGCCGTCCGCGGGCAGCACCCGCTCGGCGCGGTCGACGAACGCCCCGCCGGCAGCGCCGTGATCGGCTGGGTCGACCCCGCCACGCTGCGCGACTGGTACCGGCCGGACCGCGTCGTCGTCACCCGGCTCGAGGCGCGTCGATCCGGCATCGAACCGGGCACGTACGCCGACTCCCGTGGACGCGGTCGCGTCCGCGTCGACGGTCTGGAGGCGCGGCTCGGCCCCGACGGTCGACCCGCCTTCCGCGCACTGGCCGGCCCCACCGACGCCCCGGTCGTCGACGTGCCCCTCCCCACCGACCAGGCGGTCCGGCTCGTCGCCGTTCGTGCCGTCGCCGAGGGACTCGAGATCGTCACCACGCCGGTGTCCCCGTTCCTCTCGCCGGGCGTCGTGACGACCCACGACGACGACGTCGTGGGTCTCCCGCCGCGGCCGGCCACCGGCGAGGTGACCGTGACCGCGGCCGTGCTGCTCGACGGGTCCCTGCACGAGGTCGAGCGCATCGACGAGCGCGCGGCGACGATCTGGATCCGCCGCGACGGCCGCTCGGTGCCGATCGCCGCGAGCGGGGTCGGCCCGGACCTGGTGCGGTACACGGTCGTCCGGGGGACGTGATCGCTGCGTGTCGGCCGTCGACCCGCGCGTACCTTCGGCGCCATGAGTGACGCAGACCAGCAGCAGACCCCCGACGCCGGCCACCAGGGCGAGACCCTGGGCGGCGAGCGCCCCGACCCCTCGACCACCGCGAGCAAGGACCCCGAGCAGTGGGTCACCGGTGACGAGCCGATGACCGGCCCGCAGCGCAGCTACCTCGACACCCTCGCCCGCGAGGCCGGCGAGGAGCTCCCCGCCGACCTCACGAAGGCGGAGGCGTCCGAGAACATCGACCGCCTGCAGCAGGAGACCGGCCGCGGCGCTTCCTGAGTCCGGTCCGCCGTTCGGTGGACCCGGGGCTGGGCGATGCCTGGCGAAGCCCGCAGAGGTCCCCGAGCGGCCCTCCGACGGAGGGGCTCCGGTGACGTGTCATCGGTAGCGTCGGCGCCATGCGAACGACATCGACCTCCATCGGCCTGACCGCGCTCCGCATCGTCCTCGGCGTGGTGTTCATCGCGCACGGCGCCCAGAAGTTCGGGCAGGGCATCCCGGCCGTGACCCAGGGATTCGCGGGCATGGGCGTCCCGCTCGCCGAGATCGCCGCTCCGCTCGTCGCGGGGCTCGAACTCGTCGGCGGGGCGCTGCTCGTGCTCGGCGTCGCCACCCGGATCGTCGGACTGCTGCTCGCGGTCGACATGGTCGTCGCAGGGCTGCTCGCCCACGCCACCGCCGGGTTCTTCTCGCAGGACGGCGGGTTCGAGTACGTGCTCGTCCTGGCCGTGGCCTCGCTCGCCGTGGCACTGACCGGGCCGGGGCGCTTCTCGTTCGACGCGCTCGTGCTGCGCCGTGCTCGACGCCGTCGCGGCATCGAGGAACCGCTGCCGGCCTGACGCGTTCGTGCCGGCCCGGTGCGCGTGCCCCGGCCCGTCGGTGGATCATCCACTGACGCCGGCCCCGCCCGTCGCCGTCCGATCGCCCGTCAGGACCCCTCGCCGAGTGCGGCGAGCACCTGGCGGGCGATCCGACGTCCGGCGCGGTTCGCCCCGATCGTCGACGCCTGCGGCCCGTAGCCGGCCAGGAACAGCCGCGGCTCGGCCGACGATCGCCCGTCCTCCACGACCACCCCGCCGGCCTCGGTCCGGAGGTGCAGCGGAGCGAGGTGCCGGAGGTCGGCCCGGAACCCGGTCGCCCAGATCACCGCGTCCGCGTGCACGTGCTCGCCCTCGACGGTGACGACGCCGTCCTCGTCCAGCCGGGTGAACATCGGTTCGTCGCGGAGGACACCGCTGTCGAGCCCGGCCCTGATCCGTCGCGAGACCGGGATGCCCGTCCCGCCGACGATGCTCGGCAGGGGCCGTCCCGCACGCGCGGCACGGTCCTGCTCCTGCACGGCCGCGACGGCCGACTCCACGTCGAGCGCCGAGGTCTCGGACCAGACGACCGGACGGCGCGCGAACCACCGCGTCCGGGCCGCCACGCCGTCGAGCTCGAGGAGGAAGCCGATCGCGCTCGTCCCGCCGCCGACCACGACGACGTCCTGCCCGCGGAACTCGCTCGCCGCGCGGTACCCGGTCGTGTCGAGCTGGCGCCCGCGGAAGACGTCGCGCCCCGGGTACCAGGGGACGAACGGCGTGCCCCACGTGCCCGAGGCGTTCACGACGACGTCGGCCACGAGGGTGCCCGTGCGACCGTCCGGCGCGCGGGTCGTCACCGCGAGGCCGTCCTCGGTGCGCTCGACCGCGACGACGGCCACGGGGCGGCGGACGCGCAGGTCGTAGCGCTCCTCGAAGCGCCGGTAGTACTCGGCGACCACGTCGCGCGCGGGTCGCGACCGGTCCGCGTCCTCGAACCGCAGCCCCATCTCGGGCATGCCGGGCAGGTCGTGCACCCGGTGCGCCCAGCCCAACCGCAGCGCTTCCCACCGGAACTGCCACGCGCCTCCCGTGCCGCTCGCACGGTCGAGGACGACCATGTCCTCGCCCGGCGTCACTCCGAGTCTGCTCAGGTGGTACGCCACCGACAGGCCGGCCTGTCCCGCGCCGATCACGACCACGCGGGCGCGCTGCGCGACCGGGGGCGTGGCGTCGTCGGTCATCCCTCCGATCCTACTGAGAGCGGGGGACGTCGCGGCGTCGTCCGGATCGGGGTACATGGTAGAGTGATCGGCAGATTTCCAACCAAGAACCGTTCGGTTCCCCGGGTGCGCTCAGTACCCGCCAGGACCGGACCAGAGCCGATCACGAGGGGGTCACGCATGGGGCGCGGCCGTCAGAAGGCAAAGCACACCAAGGTGGCTCGGGAGCTGAAGTACTTCAGCCCGGAGACGAACTACGGTGCACTCGAACGCGAGCTCTCCGCCGGGCAACACTCGGACGAGAACTCCTACGTCGACCGCTGGGCAGACCAGTACGGCGACGAGGACGAGGACGAGCTCGAGACCCAGCAGGACCAGAACAAGTCCGCCTGACCGACTCATCGTCGACGCCGCGCAGCCCTCGGGCAGCGCGGCGTTCTGTCGTGTGCGGGCGGAGTGCGCGTCGGTTCGTGTCGAACGATGCACGCGCACCGACGGTCACGCGCATGCACGCGCCGGCGCCGGCGCGCCGCAGGGCCGCGGGGCCTCAGCCCGCGTACGCCCCCACGAGCCGCACGGCCCCGCCGTCCACGCCCTTCGCGCCCTGCTCGAACCCGGCGAGGTCGCGCGCCGACATCGACACCGTGCCGACGCTCCACGACGGCAGCCCGGCCGCCCCGAGCGAGGCGATGACGTCCGCCGCCGCCGACGCCGCGACGACCGCGAACATGCCGACGCCGAGGTTCCAGGTGCCCTCGGTCTCCTCGATCCGGGTCCCCGCCATGTCGGCGAGCACGCGGAACACCGGCAGAGGCTGCCACGTCGAGCGGTCGACCTCGACCCAGGACCCGACGGGCAGCACCCGCGCGAGGTTCGCCGCGATGCCGCCGCCGGTCACGTGCGAGAGCGAGTGGACGGCACCGGGGTGCGCGCCGAGCAGGTCGAGCAGCGGCGTCGTGTAGAGGCGCGTCGGCTCGAGCAGGGCCTCGCCGACGGAGACCGAGCCGAACTCGGGCAGCTGGTCGGTGAAGGCGACGCCCCGCCCGGCGAGGACGTGCCGGACGAGCGAGTAGCCGTTCGAGTGCAGGCCGGAGGACGCGATCGCCACGACGACGTCGCCGTCCTCGACCCGGTCGGCACCGAGCACGGCGCCGGCGTCGACCACACCGGTCGCGGCACCCGCGACGTCGTAGTCGTCCGGGCCGAGCAGCCCCGGGTGCTCCGCGGTCTCGCCTCCGACGAGGGCGGTGCCCGTCTCGGAGCAGCCGCGGGCGATGCCGGCGACGATGTCCGCGATCCGGTTCGGCACGACGCGGCCGCACGCGATGTAGTCGGTCATGAAGAGCGGCTTCGCGCCGACCACCACGATGTCGTCGACGACCATGCCGACGAGGTCGAGGCCGATCGTGTCGTGCTTGTCGATCGCCTGCGCGATGGCGACCTTCGTGCCGACGCCGTCGGTCGAGGTCGCGAGCAGCGGACGTTCGAGTTCCTTCAGGGCCGAGACGTCGAAGAGCCCCGCGAAGCCGCCGACCCCGCCGAGCACCGATGCGCTGTGGGTGGCCGAGACGGCGGACTTCATGAGCTCGACGGCCAGGTCACCGGCGGCGGTGTCGACACCGGCCTCTGCGTACGGGTTGGGCATGTGTCGTCCTCCGCTGGGCATGGCAGACTTGTTCGGTCCCCCCGATTCTACCGATCTGGAGCACCCCCGCGAATGTGCGGCATCGTCGGCCTCGTGTCACAGGGCCCAGCCAACCAGTCCATCTACGACGCACTGCTCCTCCTGCAGCACCGGGGACAGGACTCGACGGGCATCGCCACCGTCGAGGGTCACATCCACCACATGCACAAGACGCGTGGACACGTGCGGGAGTCGTTCCGCACCCGTGACATGCGCGCACTCCTCGGGACGATGGGCCTCGGCCACGTCCGGTACGCCACAAAGGGCGCCGCGAGCAACGAGGAGGAGGCCCAGCCGTTCTACGTGAACGCGCCGTACGGCATCGTCCTCGTGCACAACGGCAACCTGACGAACACGCGCGAGCTCACCCGCGAGCTGTTCGACATCGACCGCCGCCACCTCAACACCAGCTCGGACACCGAGCTGCTCGTGAACGTCCTCGCGCACGAGCTGCAGGGCCAGGTGCGCGGCAAGGACCTCGACCCCGGCCAGGTCTTCGACGCCGTCGAGCGCGTGCACGAGCGGGTCGAGGGCTCGTACGCCGCGATCGCGACCATCGCCGGGCACGGCCTGCTCGCGTTCCGCGACCCGTTCGGCATCCGCCCGCTCATCCTCGGCCACAAGTTCGACGAGGCCGGCAGCCCGGAGTGGGTCGTCGCGAGCGAGTCGCTGGTGCTCGAGTCCGGCGGCTACGAGATCGTCCGCGACATCGCCCCCGGCGAGGCCGTGTTCATCGAGATGGACGGGCAGATGCACGCCCGCCAGTGTGCGAAGAACCCGCGCCTGGTCCCCTGCTCGTTCGAGTACGTCTACCTCGCCCGGCCCGACTCCGTGATGAACGGCATCTCGGTGTACGAGGCACGCCTGCGCCTCGGCAACCGGCTCGCCGACACCATCGCGCAGTACGCCCCGACCGGGGACATCGACGTCGTCATGCCGATCCCGGACTCGAGCCGACCGGCGGCCATGCAGGTCGCGCAGAAGCTCGGCATCGACTACCGCGAGGGCTTCTTCAAGAACCGCTACGTCGGCCGGACGTTCATCATGCCCGGGCAGGCGGAGCGCAAGCGGTCGGTGCGCCAGAAGCTCAACGCGATGTCGTCCGAGTTCAAGGGCAAGAACATCCTGATCGTCGACGACTCGATCGTGCGCGGCACGACGAGCCGCGAGATCGTCGAGATGGCCCGTGCCGCCGGCGCGAACGAGGTCACCTTCACCTCCGCCGCTCCCCCGGTCCGGTACCCGCACGTGTACGGCATCAACATGCCGACCCGCGCGGAGCTCATCGCGCACGACCGGAAGATCCCGGAGATCAACCGCGTGCTCGGCAGCGACCACCTCATCTACCAGGAGGTCGCCGACATGCGGGACGCTATCATCGAGGGCTCGGACGTCACCGAGCTCGAGATGAGCTGCTTCACGGGCGACTACGTCACGGGCACCGTGACGCCCGAGTACCTCGCCTGGGTGGAGGCGAACCAGCTCAGCTGAGCCGCGTCCTCGACGCGACCACCGAACCGACTGGAGGCGCGGTGCCAGCCGGCACCGCGCCTCCAGTCCGTCGATCTGGTCGCGTCTACCGCGACTGGTCGCCGTGGTCCTCGATCTCGCCCTCGACCGTCTCGGGTGCCGGCTCGACCTCGACGCGCTCCGCCGTGAGCGCCGCGGCGCGACGCGCGAGGACGCGGTCGAGCACGACCGCGACGACCGCGCCGAGGAAGGCGCCGATCGAGACGCCGGCGAGGCTGAAGTAGCCGACGAGCTGGCCGAAGCTGGCGTCCTCCTGCTGCCCCTCGAGGCCCGTGGTCAGCGTGACCAGCAGCACGGTCGCGAGGAAGCCGAGGAGCGCACCGCCGAGGATGAACACGCCGAACTTCGGGGCGCGGCGGATCGTCACCTGGTCGGAGGATGAGACCGCGTTCGGCGCGGGGGCCGGGCGGTCGTCGGGTCGGTCGGTGTCGCTCACGCGTCCATTGTCCCCCACTGTGGGACGTGCTCCGCCCTGTCCGCCGCCCGCGTTCCGGGAGAGGATGGTCCGACCGATCGGAGCCCCAGGGGCGGAGGTGAGACGCATGCCCGGACGGGCCACAGCCGGACACGGCGGCGCACCCCGCGTGCCCGCCCGTGTCGCCTGGCCGGTGCTGCAGCGACGCGAGGACGACCGCGCCGTGGCCGTCGTCGCCGAGCACCGGTGGAGCGTCGCCCTGGTCGGCGCCCCGGGTCTCGGCAAGAGCTCGTCCGCTGTCCGGGTGGCCGAGCGGGTCGCCGCGGCGGACGCCCGGACGCTCGTCGTGCCGATCACCGCGGTCCCCGGCGGCCGGACGATGCCCTTCGGAGCGGTCGTCGAGCGCTTCGGCGAGCTGCCGTCCTCGTTCGCCGAGCTGCTCGGCGACGCCGGGGCCGAGGAGCGTCTGCGCAGCATCGCGGACACCACGGAGCACGACGTGCTGCTCCGGGTCGACGACGCGGACCACCTCGACGCCATCTCCGCCCGGTACGTCGCCTGGCTCGTCCGCGAGCAGGGCGCCCGGCTCGTGCTCACCTGCCGCGACTTCACCGCGCTCCCGGAGCCGCTCCGGGCGCTGTGGCAGGACGACCTGCTCGAACGCATCGACCTCGCCCCGCTCGACCTGCACGAGACCGCCGCGCTCGTCGCGTCCGCGCTCGGGGCGCAGCTGGAGACGGCCTCGACGGAGCGGGTGCACCGGGCGACGGCCGGCAACCCGCTGTACCTGCGCGAGGTGGTGCGGGCGGCCCTGGCGTCCGGCGCACTCGAGCAGACGGCCTCGGGCTGGTACTGGCGTGGCCGGGTCACGGCGTCGAACAGCCTCGCCGACATGTACCGGACGGAGCTCGGGGCGCTGCCGGAGGACCTCCGCGACGTCGTCGACATCGTGGCCCTCGCCGACCCGATCCCGCTCGCCCGGCTCCTCGCCCTCGTCGGTGGTGGGGACGTCGACCGCGTCGTCGCGCTCGGCCTCGTCCGGATCGACGCGCTCGACGACGGCGCCCCGGTGGTCCGACCGTCGCACCCGCTCGTCGGCGAGGTCGTCCGCGGCCTCGTCCCCGTCGCCCGTCGGACGGCGCTCTTCGCGCGGGCCAACGCGTTCCGCACCGACCGCCCCGAGGGTGCGCCGCCCGCCGCCCGGCTCCGTGCGGCGCTCTGGTCGCTCGACTGCGGTGTGCTGCCCCCGGTGGACCGGCTGCTCGACGCCACCCAGGTCGCGGTGCGGCTGCAGGAGCACGAGAGCGCCGTGGCCCTGGCGTCGGCCGCCCTCCGGACGACGCTCGGTCCGGACGAGCGGGTCGCCGCGCTCTGCCTGCGTTCGCTGGCGCACTCGTACAGCACCGGGCGCGAGGCCGGCCGGGCCGACGCGGAGGCCGCGTGGGCCACCGTCCGCGCCGCTGGGCACGAGATCACCCCTGCAGCGGTCATCGAGGCGTGCGAGACCCTGGCGAACATCCGGCAGTTCCACGACGACGACGTCACCGCGGCGGTCGCACTGACCGACGCCGCGGCCGCGTTCGTCACGGGCGAGGACGCCGAGCGGCTCCGGTTGCTGCGCCTGGCGCACCTCGGCTGGGGCGGTCGCTTCGCCGAGGTCCGCGACGAGGTCGAACGGTCGGGCATCGTGCACGCACCGACCGTGCCGTTCGCCTTCCTCATGGTCGCGCCCTGTGCCGTGATGGCCCTCGCGACCGCCGGGCGGCTCGACGACGCGGCGTCCCTCGGCCGTCGGGCGCTCGCGACCGCGGTCGAGCACCTCGAGGACGCACCGTGGAGCGTCGGCGAGATCGTCTCCGTGCTCCACCAGGTGCAGGTCTGGCGCGGGGACATCGCCGAGCTGCTCACCGAGGTCCCGGTGCGCCGGTCGAGTCCGTACCTGAAGTACGACTTCACGCTGGAGCTCATCGGCGACGGCAACCTGGCGATCGGACAGCGTCGGTGGGACGACGCCGTGGCCGCGTTCTCGGCCGCGTGCGAGCGGTACGACGTCGCCGACCACGGCGGCTTCGCGGCCTACCCCTGGGCACGGCTGGCGCTGTCGTACGCCTACGCCGGGAAGGCCGAGGAGGCCGCCGCGGCGCTCGACCGTGCCCGGTCGCGACCGCTGCGCGCGATGCGGATCACCGGCGAACAGGTCGCGGTGTCGATCGCCTGGACCGAGGCCCTGCTCGGCAACCCGGCGGGCCTCCGGCACGCGGACGAGATCATCGAGCGCGCGACGGCGGACGGCGCGTGGACGCACGTCATGTACGCCGAGACGCTGCACTACTCGAACGACATGCTGCACGGCCGCGACACCGCCGCGTCGCTCCGACGGATGCGCCGCGCAGCCACCCGGGTGGACGGCCCGCTCGCCGCCGCGATCGTCGAGTACGCCGACGCGGTCCGCGGCAAGGACCGCACGCGCACCGTCGCGGCGCAGGGGGCCCTGGCGACGTGCGGGATGGCCGTGACGGCGGGACGGCCGAAGCCACCGCTGACGAACCGTGAGTACGAGGTCGCGGTGCTCGCGGCCCAGGGCCTGAGCAACCGACGGATCGCCGAGACGCTGGGGCTGTCGGTCCGGACGATCGACGCGCACCTGTCGCGGGTGTTCGCGAAGTGGGACCTGCACTCGCGGACGGAGCTCGGCGAACTGTTGTGATCCGGCGGCCGGATCTGCAGAAACGTTGCGGATTGCAGCGCGACGCGCCGGTGCGCTTGACACGGTGCGACGAAAGTCGCGTACGGTGGTCTGCGTCGCCGGGTTCGGACCCGTTCGGGTCGGGTCCGAATCCCGGCGACTTCCACGCTAGACAACCGGTTGCGTCCGTCGCATCGGTAGGACCTACCTAATTCGTTCCCCGGCCGTCCTCGGTCTGGAGGAACGGGGCGGGCCCGCCGCGTGCCTCCAGACCGCAGCTCCGTCGGCTCAGGCGTCGAGGCGGACCGGCAGGAACGCCGTCAGGTCAGCTCGCGATCCGGACGCGCTGACGCGCGACGCGGCGACCGCCGCGTCCCAGGACAGCTCCCCCGTCGCCAGGGCGAGCCACGTCGCCGCGTCCGTCTCGACGACGTTCGGCGGCGTGCCCCGGGTGTGCCGCGGACCGGACACCGCCTGCACGGCCGCGAACGGCGGCACGCGGACCTCGACGCTGTTGCCCGGCACGTCGTCGGCCAGCCGCTGCAGCGACCAGCGGACCGCGGTGGCGAGCGTCGGTCGAGCGGTCTCGCCGGCGAGCACGGCGGTCAGGGCGGCACGCCCCTCGGCGTCCTCGATCCTCCTCGGTGGCATGTCCACAGGCTAGCCCCGGCATCGCGGGCGACGAGTCGGGATCGGTAGGGTGATCGGGTGCGAATCCTCGTCCTCGGTTCCGGTGCCCGCGAGCACGCCATCATCACGGCCCTCCTCGCCGAGCAGGCGGGACACGTCATCACGGTCGCGCCCGGCAACGCCGGCATCGCCGCCGACGTCGAGACGGTCTCCCTCGACCCGACGAACGGCGCGCTCGTCGCCGAGTACGCGCTCGAGAACGGCGTCGACCTCGTCGTCGTGGGTCCCGAGGCGCCGCTCATCGCCGGCGTGGCCGACCCGCTGCGCACCCGCGGCATCCCGGTGTTCGGGCCGAGCAAGGCCGCCGCGCAGCTCGAGGGGTCGAAGGCGTTCGCGAAGCGCATCATGGCCGAGGCCGGTGTGCCGACCGGACGCCCGGTCTCCGCGGGCACGGTGGACGAGGCCGTCGCCGCGATCGACGAGCTCGGCGCTCCCTACGTCGTGAAGGCCGACGGACTGGCAGCGGGCAAGGGCGTCCTCGTGACCGACGACCGGCAGGCCGCGATCGACCACGCCACGTACTGGCTGCAGCACGGGCACGTCGTGGTCGAGGAGTTCCTCGACGGCGAAGAGGTCTCGCTGTTCTTCCTGAGCGACGGGCACGACGTCCGCGCACTCAGCCCGGCGCAGGACGCCAAGCGGCTCGGCGACGGCGACACCGGCCCGAACACCGGTGGCATGGGCGCCTACTCGCCGCTGCCCTGGCTCGCCGACCGGTGGCCGTCCGAGCGGGCCTTCGTCGACGAGGTGACCGACCTCGTCGCGCTCCCCACCGTCCGTCGGCTCGAGCACGAGGGCACCCCCTTCGTCGGGCTGCTCTACTGCGGGCTCATCGTCACCGAGCAGGGCGTGCGGGTCATCGAGTTCAACGCCCGCTTCGGCGACCCGGAGACACAGGTGGTGCTCCCCCGGCTCGCGACGCCGCTCAGCACGCTGTTGACCGCCGCGGCGACCGGGCAGCTCACGGGCACCCCGGACCCGGAGTTCCACGACGAGGTCGCCGTGACCGTCGTCCTGGCGAGCGAGGGGTACCCGGAGAACCCGCACACCGGTCGGGTGATCACCGGCGTGGACCGGGCGAACGCGCGCGACGGTGTCTCGGTCGCGCACGCGGCGACCGGCCTGCTCGACGGCGAGCTCGTCGCGACCGGGGGCCGTGTGCTCAGCGTCGTCGGCACCGGCACCACCTTCGCCGAGGCTCGCGACCGCGCCTACGCCGGGCTCGGCGACATCACGCTCGACGGTGGGCAGTACCGTACCGACATCGCCGCGAAGGTCGCGCGGTGAGCGCGCCGGTGCTCGACGGCTGGCAGCACGTCTCCTCCGGCAAGGTCCGCGAGCTCTACGTCCCCGTCGGCACGCCCGACGTCGCGGCCGCCAGCGAACTGCTCCTCGTCGCCTCCGACCGGGTCAGCGCCTACGACTTCGCGCTCGAGCCGCCGATCCCGGGCAAGGGCGAGCTCCTCACCCGTCTGTCCCGGTTCTGGTTCACGCGCCTCGCGGACGTGCCGAACCACCTCATCGCACCCTCCGCCGGTGGGACCCCGGTGCCGGCGTCCGTCGCCGCGCGGTCGATGCACGTGATGCCGCTCGAGATGTTCCCGGTCGAGTGCGTCGTCCGCGGGTACCTCGTCGGCAGCGGCTGGGCCGAGTACCAGGAGACCGGCAGCGTCTGTGGCGTCGCACTGCCCGCGGGGCTGTCGAACGGCGACCGCCTGCCCGAGCCGATCTACACGCCCGCCTACAAGGCACCGCAGGGCGAGCACGACGAGAACATCTCCTACGAGCAGACCGTCGAGCTCGTGGGCGCGGACGTCGCGGCACAGCTGCGGGACCTCTCCTTGCGCGTGTACTCCGAGGCCGCCGCGATCGCCCTCGAGCGCGGCGTCGTGATCGCGGACACGAAGTTCGAGTTCGGGCGCGACGCCGACGGCATCGTCCGGATCGCGGACGAGGTCCTGACGAGCGACTCCAGCCGGTACTGGGACGCCCGCTCGGGCAACCGGACCGAGTCGTTCGACAAGCAGATCGTGCGCGACTGGCTCAGCGCCAACTGGGACCGGCAGGGAACCCCACCGGTGCTGCCCGAGGCGATCGTGACGCGGACGGCCGAGCGCTACCGCGAGCTGATCGAGCGACTCGGGGCGTAGCGGCCTCAGTCGCGCGCGACGACCACCACGGTGAGGTCGTCGCCCGGGTCGTGCGTCGTCGCGCGCTTCCGGACGCGCTGCAGGAAGGCGTCGATGTCCGCCGATCCCCGGTAGCCGGCACCGAGCCAGGACAGCGAGTCGAGCGTCGAGTCCCAGAGCTCGAGGGCACCGTCGCTCACCACGAGCAGCGAGTCCCCGGGCTCGAGCACGAGCGAACCCGACGCCCGCGGGAGTGCGGCCGGGTGCAGGCCGATCGGCAGGTCGGAGGAGCGCAGCACGGTCTCGGAGCCGTCGGCGTGCAGGTGCAGGACGAGGCCGTGCCCGGCGTCGGCGAACGCCATGCGGCCCGACGCCGGCTCGAGGCGCCCGTGGAACATCGTGGCGAAGGACTCGGCACGGCCCAGGTCGGCGCCGACCTGCGCGTCGAGAGCGGCGACCGCGGTGTCCGGGTGCTCGTCGTCGCGCGCGAGCAGTGCGCCGCGGATCGTCGCGGCGAGCAGCCCCGCCGACATGCCCTTGCCCATCACGTCCGCGACGCTGAGGTGCAGCGCGCCGCCGGCGACGTGCCAGTCGTGGAAGTCCCCCGAGACGACGCCGTGCGGCACGGACATGCCACCGATCCGGTAGCCCGGCACGTCGACGGGCGCGGGCTCGAGCCCGGCGAGCACCCGGCGGAGTCGGTCCTCGTCGGCGCCGGCCGAGAGTTCGCGCTCCGCCCAGACACCGAGCTCCTCGAGCAGGGCGAGGTCGTCCGGGTCGAGCGTGCGCGGCTGCTGGTCGACCAGGCAGAGCGTGCCGACCTTCACGTCGTCGTCGCCGAGGCGGAGCGGGACGCCCGCGTAGAAGCGGACGTTCGGGTCGTCGGTCACCATCGGGAGGTCGGCGAACCGCGGGTCGGCGAGGGCGTCCGGCACGAGCACCGCGCCGGGGGCGGCGAGGGTCCGGCCGCAGAAGGTGTCCTGCAGCGGGATGACCGGGTCGAACCGCTGGTCGCTCTGCTGCGACTTCAGCGTCAGGGTCTCGGTGCCGGCCAGGTTGATGAACGAGCCGCTCACGCCGAAGGCCTCGCGTGCGATGCGGGTGATGCGGTCGAACCGTTCCTCGGCCCCGCCCTCGACGACGTCGAGCGCCGCGAGGAGCGCTGCACGGCGGACGGCGTCCGGGGCGGTGGGAGCGGAGACGGCCGACTCGTGGTGCATGCCTCAACGCTAACGCGGGAACCGGACAGTCCCAGTCCCCAGTACGGAGGACGCGGAGCCGTGCATCCGGTGGGAGGTGGCGGACGCAGCAGGGATACCCTTCCAGCGTGTTCCGCCCCATCCTCCGCCGTGCGTTGCCGGTCGTCCTCACCGCGACGGTCGCGGCCCTCGTCCTCACCGGGTGCGGGGCGCACGACTCCACCGGGCAGGTCGCCGTGACGGTGTCGGCGAACGCTGCCGACCACCCCTACGAGGTCGAGGTGTACGCCGCCACCGGGAAGCTCTCGGAGCACCAGCGTGTGTTCCCCGGCGGGACCGCGGACTTCGCCGGGGTGCCCCTCGGCGAGGTCACCGTCCGGGCGCGGGACCTCTGCGCGCAACACACGACGGTGACGAACGGGTCGATCGCCGCGGTGACGCTGAGCACGACGGGCTGCTGAGCACGACCAGCTGCTGAACGCGACGGGCCGCTGGCGACGCAGGGCCGCGACCCCGGCCGGCCTGGGGGACCTCCCCGGGGCCACCCTCGCGATCGGACGCCCGACTAGCGTGGCCGGCATGGAACACCTGGAACCGCCGACGACGGCGTCGGTGCAGGGGTTCGTGGACGCCCTGGCCGAACCCGCCGTCGTCTTCGACCGCCACCTCGACGTCGTCGCTGCGAACCGCATCGCCGGTGCGGTGTCCGCATCGCTGACGGTCGGTTCGAACCTCGCGCGCTCGACGTTCCTCGACCCGGCGGTCGAGGACGCGTCCGATGCCTGGGACGTCGAGGTCCGCCGGACGGCAGCGATGCTGCGGGACTCCCTCGAACAGCACGAGGAGGACGCCCGGTTCCGGACGCTCGTCGGCGAACTCATGGCGCGCAGCCCGGCCTTCGCGACGGAGTGGGCGGCCGCCGACCGTCGTCCGGCGGTCCGGGGCACGACGGTGTTCCGGCACCCGCTCGTCGGGCGCCTGCCGCTGCGGTGGGAACAGCTGCGCCGGCGGGACGACTTCGAGCACGTGCTCGTGCTGTGGGCGCCGGTGGACGCGGACGCGAGCGCACGGCTGGACGAGCTCCGTGCGGTCGTCGCCCGAGCAGGCTGACGCGAGGCCGTCCACGGCACGGCACGCGGCGTCGCGACCGGACGCACCCGTGCGGGTCAGCTGATGCGCGTCTCCCCCGGCACGCTGTCCGTCCGCGCGATGCCCTGCTGCACCTGCGCCGCGAGGTAGGCGACCGCCGCTGCGGCGGGCGTGCCCGGGTCTGCCCAGAAGGTCACGAGCACGTGTGAGCTGCCCGGGATCGCGAGGTTCTGCCACCGGAAGTCCACCCAGCCGATCGGGTGGATCCAGTGCCGGGACGCCCCGGCCCGCTGGACCGCCACGTCGTGTCTGGCCCAGATCGCGGCGAACTCGGGCACCTGCAGTGTCAGGGTGCCGACGATCTCCTGCAGCCGCGGGTCCTCGGGCTCGGCGTGCATCCGCAGCGCGGCGACGGTGCGGTGCGCCGTCGCCGCCCAGTCGGCGGCGTGCTGTCGGGACGCGTCGGAGAACACCTGCAGCACGAGGTTCGCGCCGGGCTCCATGTAGCCGGGTCCGAGCGCGCTCGCGAGGGCGTTCGACAGGACGATGTCCTGGTTCCGGTCCATGACGAACGCCGGGGTGTGCGCCCACTGCCCCAGCAGTGCCCGGACCGAGTCGTCCACGCCGGGGGCGGTCACGGTCGGTGGGGTCGACCGCGGGTGCGCGAGTCGGCGCATGTAGCCCGCGGCCTCGTCGTCGAGCCGCAGCGCCCGGGCGAGTGCGGCCAGCACCTGGTCGGACGGCTGGTGGTCGCGGCCCCGCTCGAGGCGCAGGTAGTACTCCGCGCTGATGTCCGCGAGGCGTGCGACCTCCTCGCGGCGCAGCCCGTCGACCCGGCGCCCCGGCTCGCGCGGGAGTCCGACGTCCTCGGGCTGCACGAGCGCGCGCCGCGCGCGGAGGTACTGCCCCAGTCCGGATCGACGCGCATCCACGGGGGAAGGATAGCCGGAATCCGCAGTCCGCGCGAGAACCATCGTTCTCCCGGGCGCGTCAGGTCATCGCCGCGCGATCGCCTCGGTCCGGGCGACCACGTCCGCCCCGGTGCGCGCCGTCCGCGCGACGGTCTCTCGCGGGCTCTCGCCGAAACGCTCCCGGTAGTGCGCGGCGAAGCGGCCGAGGTGCGTGAACTGCCACCGCCGGGCGACCTCGGCCACCGTGACGAAGGTCGATCGCCGCCCCTGGAACTCGAGGTGCACCCGGTCGAGCCGCACCTCGCGGAGGTACCGCATCGGCGTCACGGCCAGGCGCCGACGGAACAGGTCCTGCAGCCCGCGCTCACTGAGGCCTGCCCCGTTGGCGATGTCGGCCACGTCGACGGGGTCGGCTGCGTGGTCGTGCACGAAGCGGATCGCACGACGCAGCCGGTCCTCGACGTCCTGCCGCGAGCGGGTGAAGGTCGACGCGACCACCGTGGCGACGCGCTGGTCGAGCTCGGTCCGCTCGGCCGTCGGCAGGGCCGGGTCGAGGAGCCGCTCGGTGACCTCGCGGAGCAGGGTGAGCAGTGGCTCCACCGTGGGGTCGCCCGGCTCGGGCTGCACGAACTCGGACGGGTCCCCCGCCTCACCGAGCGCTGCCGGCGCCACGTGCAGCAGCGTCATGCCCGCGGCGTCCGTCTCGAAGCCGTAGGCGACGGGCGCCGAGAGCATCATCGGTCGACCCGGTGCGACCTCCCACCGGTCGCCGCCGTCGGAGGTCAGGGTGGCGCCGCCGTCCCACAGGACGAAGACGACGTGGTCCGGACGAGGACCGATCGTGCCGGAGCGGGGCGCACCCGACGTCCGGATCTCCCGGAGGGTGACGGCGTCGTCACCACCGGTCCGGTAGTCGAACACCTCGTCGGCTGACGTCACGGCGCACCTCGGCTCACAGGGTCGGACCGCCCGTGGGACGGTCCGAGAACGCTACCGCCGACCCCCCGCGGTGCCGGTCGCCCGCACCGCACCGGCCCGCACTGTCCGACACGCGCACCGCGCGCCACCCGACGCCCGCGACGCACCGTCACGGGACTCCGGCACGTCACGGCCGGTCCGGGACCGCGTCCCACTCGTCACCGTGGCGGGACAGCACGCCCCACCGTGACGTCGGCCACGTGATGACGAAGGCGCGCCCGACCACGTCGGACTCCGGGACGGTGCCGTGCATGCGCGAGTCGGCGGACTCGTACCGGTTGTCACCCATCACCCAGAGCTGCCCGGCGGGCACGGTGACCGAGAAGTCGAGCTCCGCGACCCGGTCGGACCCGGCACGGAGCTGGACGTACGGCTCGTCGACCGGGTGCCCGTTCACCGAGAGCCGACCGTCGGCGTCGCAGCAGGACACCCGGTCGCCGGGCAGGCCGATCACGCGCTTGATGAGGTCCTCGCCCTGCCCCGGGCCGAGCCAGCCGCCCGGGTCGCGGAACACCACGACGTCCCCGCGGCGCAGCGGCACGGCACCCGGCACGAGCTCGTTCACGAGGACCCGGTCCCCGACGAGCAGCGTGCGCTCCATCGACGCCGAGGGGATGTAGAAGGACCGCACCAGGTACGTCTTCACCAGGAACGACGCCAGCAGCGCCACCACCACGATGACCACGACGTCGCGGAGGAACTTCCACCCCGGACGCCGGTCGGACCGCTGTGTCTCACTCAATGCGTCAGCACCACCTTCACGGCCCCGATCACGAAGGCGACCACGGCGAGCGCGATGCCGCCGTAGAGGCCGGCGAAGGTGGGACGACGCCCGCTGAACCGCTGCATGACGACCCCCACGAGGCCGAGGCGCACCGCGAGGATCACGAGCGCGGCCGTCTGTGCCCACGGTGCCGGCAGCCACCCGATCCACGCCGCCGCGTAGAGCACGGCCGGGATGAGCCCCGAGGTCGCGATCGGGTTCGCGCCGCGCACGATGGTCACGGCGGACTCCCGGCGCTCGTCGTCGGACGCGCCGTCGTCTCCGATGCCGTGTGCCACGAGGTGCGCGAGCACGTGTGCGACGTAGGTCAGGACCGCGGTCGCGAGGACCGCCCAGACCGCCGCACCGTGCCGGATCGCTTCCGGGTCGACGGCGATGGCAGCAGCGAGCACCGTGATGTTGCCGTAGACGTACGACGACAGGCGGTCACGGAGCTGGTCGACGGGCAGCTCGGACGGATGGGGGCGTCCGCCACGGCGGCCGCGCGGCCACTCCAGCAGACGGCGAGGACGGGGCATCCCCCCATCCTGGCCCGTCCACGGCGCGCTCCGCCGTCAGGACACCGGGTGCGATGACAAGCTGGCCGGACGGCGCACGGCGGCGCCGCCGACGGGAGGAACGCAGCATGTCCGACAGACCCCTCGCCCTGGTGACCGGGGTCGGCCGCAAGGCCGGCATCGGTGCCGCGATCGCATCGCGGCTCGCGACGGACGGCTGGGACCTGGCCCTGTCGTGGTGGGGCCCGTACGACGAGCGGGTGCACGGCGCCGCCGATCCGGGAGGGATCGACGACGTGGTCGCCGCCTGCGAGCACGTGGGTGCACGTGTGTCGCGCCTCCCGGTCGACCTGGCCGATCCGGAACAGGCGGCCGCGCTCGTCGGCCGCGCCGAGGCGGCGGCGGGCGTCCCCGTCACGGCCCTCGTCCTGTCGCACTGCGAGTCGGTGGACTCCGACTTCGCGACGACCACGCTGGAGTCCTTCGACCGGCACCTCGCGGTGAACGCCCGGGCGCCGTTCCTGCTCGTGCAGGCGTACGCGAAGCGCTTGCGCGAGGGAGCACCGGCTCCGGTCGACCGACGGCGGGTCGTCGCCCTGACGAGCGACCACGTCGGCTTCAACCTGCCGTACGGCACGAGCAAGGGGGCACTCGACCGCCTCGTGATCGGGGCCGCGATCGAGCTCGGTGACGTCGCCGTGAGCGCGAACGTCGTCAACCCCGGGCCGAACGACACCGGGTGGATGACCGACGAGATCCGCGAGGCCGCCGTGGCGCAGACGCCGCTCGGACGCCCGTCGATGCCGGCCGACACGGCGGCGCTGGTCGGGTTCCTGCTCGGCCCGGACGGCGGATGGGTGAACGGGCAGCTCCTGAAGACCGACGGCGGGTTCAGCGCGAAGTGAGCCCACACGCCGGTTTGGTTGACGCGTCAACCAAACCGGCGCACACTGGGGCCATGCACACGCAGGACCTCCTCGCCGCGGACACCGGGATGGGCGCCGTCACCCTCCGGGTCGCCGACCTCGACGCCATGGTCGAGTACTACCGGGACGGCGTCGGGCTGGCGGTGCTCGCGAACGCCGGTGGGACCGCGGTCCTCGGCCGCGGCACGACGCCGATCGTCGTCCTCGAGCACGCCCCCGCGATGCGCCACGCAGCGCCGCACGAGGCAGGCCTCTTCCACACCGCGATCCTGTTCGACACGCAGGCCGACCTCGCCGCAACGCTGTACTCCGTCGCCACGAAGTACCCGCAGACCTTCACCGGCAGCGCCGACCACCTCGTGAGCAACGCCTTCTACTTCCAGGACCCAGAGGGCAACGGCGTCGAGCTGTACTGGGACCGAGACCGCACCGAGTGGTCCTGGACCCACGGCATGGTGGACATGGCCACGATCTACGTCGATCCGAACGCGTTCGTGCAGGAACACCTGACGCAGCCCGCCCTGTCGCTCGCGCCGTCCCGACCCGGCCGGGTCGGCCACGTGCACCTGTCCGTCGGGGACGTCGCCACCGCGAAGGCGTTCTACGTCGACCGGCTCGGCTTCGCGACCACAGCGGCGATGGGTGACCAGGCGCTGTTCGTCAGCGCGGGCGGCTACCACCACCACATGGCGATGAACACCTGGAACTCGCGCGGAGCCGGGCGGCGGCAGCAGGCGCTCGGGCTCGGTCTCGTCCGGATCGAGGTCCCGGGCGCGGACGACCTCGGCGCACTCGTCGAGCGGATGAACGACGCCGGCGTGCAGACCGCCGACGACGGGCAGACGGTGGCGTTCGAGGACCCGTGGGCCAACCGCATCGAGGTCGGTGCGCCCGGTCGGGGGTGACGGGGTGGGCGAACCCGAGTCTCGCGCGGGCGCACCCGAGTCTCGCGCTCAGCGACACCTCTCGGCCTCCCGCGCACGAGGACTGTCGCTCAGCCCGAGACACGGGTGGCGGCGTCGCACGTGCCGCTGCACCCTGACCAGGCACGCCGGGCAGGATGGGCGGGTGAGCGAAGACATCCGGTGGGAGGTGGTCGAGGAGAGCGCACTGTCGCTCCCCGACCACGAGGCGATCGCGGCCATGCTGGGACAGGCGTTCCCGGACTGGTCGCACTGGTACGTGGGCGGTCGCAGCTGGGCCGGCATGCAACCCGAGCGCCGCATCCTCGCCCGCGGTGCTGACGACGTCGTCCTCGCGCACGTCGGCATCCGACGCATGTTCATCACCGTGGGCGGGCAGGACGTGCTCGTCGGCGACACCGGCCTCGTCGCCGTCGCACCCCGCCTGCAGGGCACCGGCGTCGGCCGCGAGCTGCTCGACCGCGCGGACGCTGTCCTCGAGGGCCTCCGCGTGCCGTTCGGGCTGCTCAGCACCGGCGAGGACCGCGTGCCGTTCTACGCGCACCTGGGGTGGCACGAGCTCGACGGTGCCGTGGGCACCTTCTCCGCGTTCACCGCGGACGGCGCCGGGGTCACCGAGACCGAGCAGGGCGGTTGGATGGTCCGCCCGGTCGAGGCCCGGCTCGAGGACTGGCCGGCCGGTCCGCTCCTGCTGAACGGTCAGCAGGTCTAGCCAGGACCACGCAACGGACGGGAGGCACGGTGCCAGCTGGCACCGTGCCTCCCGTCCGTCGCGGAACGGGCGGGGCTTACGCCTCGACCGCCACCTTCTCCGGGTCCTCGTTCGAGCCCGGCGCACTCGGCGCGACCGCGGCGCGCACGCGCGCCCCGAGGTCGGCGTCGACGTTCGTCCAGTAGGCGACGACGCGCTCGCGCAGGTCGTCGCGCGTCACCTTCGAGACGTGCCCGGCGATGTTGCCGACCAGGCGCTCGCGAGCGGCGTCGTCGAGGACCTCGCGGTAGAGCGTGCCCGCCTGGCCGAAGTCGTCGTCCTCCGGGTGCAGCGTCGCGGCGGAGCGCTGCAGCGCGCCGTCCGACTCCCAGCCCGGCACGTCGTCGGTGGCGTTCGGGTCGGCGTGCGCGCCGCCCTGGGTGTTCGGCGCGTACACCGGCACCTCGGCCTTCTGGAAGTCGAAGCGCATGGCGCCGTCCTTCGAGTACGAGTGGACCTCGTTCTTCGGCGCGTTCACCGGGAGCTGCGCGTGGTTCGTGCCGACGCGGTAGCGCTGGGCGTCCGCGTAGCTGAAGATGCGCGCGAGGAGCATCTTGTCCGGGCTCGCCGCGATGCCGGGCACGAAGTTCGACGGCGCGAACGCGGCCTGCTCGATCTGCGCGAAGTAGTTCTCCGGGTTGCGGTTGAGCTCCATCGTGCCGACCTCGATGAGCGGGTAGTCGGCGTGCGGCCACACCTTCGTCAGGTCGAACGGGTTGAACCGGTAGCTCTCGGCGTCGGCGTACGGCATGACCTGCACCTTGAGGACCCACTGCGGGAAGTCCTGGCGCTCGATCGCCTCGTACAGGTCGCGGATGTGGAAGTCGGCGTCCTCGCCGGCGATGCGGTCGGCGTCCTCCTGGGTCAGGGTCTTGTGGCCCTGCTGCGTCTCGAAGTGGTACTTCACCCAGAAGCGCTCGCCCTCGGCGTTGATCCACTGGTACGTGTGCGAGCTGAAGCCGTCCATGTGGCGCCAGGACGACGGGAGGCCACGGTCGCCCATGAGCCACGTCACCTGGTGCGCCGACTCCGGGGAGAGCGTCCAGAAGTCCCACTGCATGTCGTGGTTGCGCAGGTGCGAACCCGGCAGACGCTTCTGCGAGCGGATGAAGTCCGGGAACTTGATGCCGTCGCGGATGAAGAAGACGGGGGTGTTGTTGCCGACGAGGTCGTAGTTGCCCTCTTCGGTGTAGAACTTCAGCGCGAAGCCGCGGGGGTCGCGCCAGGTGTCCGGGGACCCCTGCTCGCCGGCGACGCTCGAGAAGCGTGCGAGCATCTCGGTCTGCTTGCCCGGCTGCAGGAAGGCCGCGCGGGTGTACTTCGACACGTCCTGCGTGACGGTGAAGGTACCGAAGGCACCGCCGCCCTTGGCGTGCACGACGCGCTCCGGGACCCGCTCGCGGTTGAACTGGGCGAGCTTCTCGACCAGGTAGTGGTCGTGGAGGGCGAGGGGCCCGTCGGCGCCGACCCCCATGGAGTGCTGGTCGCTGGAGACCGGGGCCCCGCTGTTGGTCGTGGTGGTCGGGGTGCCGTTGGGCGTGGTCTGGTCGGACACGGTTCCTCCTCAGGTGGAACGGTTGGTGCGGTCAGGGATGCTCGGGTCGGTCTCAGGCGGGCGCCGGGGGTGCGTCGTCGCCCGGAGGCGCGTCCGCGGCACGTTCGGCCGCGGCGCACTCCGCGCAGATGCCCCAGTAGGTCACCTCGGCCGTCGTCACCGCGAAGCCGTGCGTCGCGGAGGGCGTGAGGCACGGCGCGTGGCCGACGGCGCAGTCGACGTCCTCCACGGCGCCGCAGAGGGTGCAGACGACGTGGTGGTGGTTGTCACCGGTCCGGCGCTCGAAGCGGGCTGGGCTGCCGGCGGGTTCGATCCGGCGGACGAGCCCGGCGCCGGTCAGCGCGTTGAGCACGCCGTAGACCGCCTGGTGGCTCGTCGTCGGGAGCTCGGCGGCGACGACGGTCAGGATGTCGTCGGCGGTCGCGTGGGGCATCGCACCTGCGGCCCTGAGCACCGCGAGGCGCGGGGACGTGACGCGCAGCCCAGCACCACGGAGCAGTTCGACGTCCGTCTGCATCACACCCGCCATTCTTTTGCACCGGTCAAGACAAGGAGAACCCTACACGGCGCAGGAGGGCGGCCGCATCCATGCCGGTACCGGAATACGATGTGTCACGATCCGGTCCCGATCAGCGCACCGACCTGCGGGGGCAGGCAGGAGATCGGTAGCGTCCGACCATGTCCACGCAGCAGGGCCTGCCGCAGCAGGCGATCGACGCTCAGGACGTCCGGGGGACCATCGCACAGCGGGACCTGGTCGTCGACCTCATCAGGACGGCCTGCGTCGTCCTCGTCGTCGTGGTGCACATCACCATGGTCGGCGTGTCGGTCGGCCCCGGCGGGGTGGCGGTCACGAGTCCGCTGCAGGAGGCATCCTGGTACGTCCCGGCGACCTGGGCCGGGCAGGTGATGCCGCTGTTCTTCGTCGTCGGCGGGTTCGCCAGCGCGGTCGGGTGGCGGAGCACGGTCGCTCGGGGCGGGGACGCCAGGGACTTCGTGGCGACCCGCCTGGTGCGGCTCTTCCGGCCCGCGATCCCGCTCTTCGCGGTGCTCGCCGTCGGGCTCGGCATCGCCACGGCGTTCGGGACACCCGCCGACCTGCTCGCCGAGGTCGCGTTCGGCATCGGCTCCCCACTCTGGTTCCTCGCCGCCTACGGGATCACCCAGTGCTGCGTCCCGCTCATGTCCCGGCTGCACGAGCGGGCACCGTGGTCGACACTCGGTGCCCTGCTCCTCCTCGCGCTCGCCGTCGACGGCGTGCGGCTCGGCACCGGGACCGCCGAGGTCGGACTCCTCAACCTCGGCCCGGTGTGGCTGTTCGCGCAGCAGCTCGGCTTCCTCTGGGCGGACGGCTGGTTCGCGCGGCGGTCGCGGGTGCTGCTCGGCGCGACCGCCGTCGTCGTCTACACGGTCCTGGTCCCGCTGACCTCGATCGGCCTCTGGGCACCGGACATGCTGCAGGACCTCAACCCGCCGATGCTGCCCCTGGCGCTGCTCGCGGTCGCGCAGGCGTGCATCGTGCAGCTCGTGCACCGCCCGCTCACCCGGCTGATGCGGACCCGCGGCGCGCAGGCGACGGTGTTCGTCCTGGGGCGTGACGGGATGGTCGTCTACCTCTGGCACCTGCCGCTGTACATCGCGCTCACCGGGGTGGCACTGCTCGTCGGCGTCCCCTTCCCGGACCCGGGTTCCGGCACGTGGTGGGCGACCCGGCCCGTCGCCCTCGTGGTGGTCCTCGCGGCGGCGATCGGCGTCGCGCGGGGCCTGCGCCGCTCCGACCGCCCGCTCCCCCGACTGACCCCCGGCGTCGACCGTCCGGGCTGGCCGGTGCTCGCCGTCGCGGCGCTCTGCACGATCGGCCCGGCGTTCGTCGTGATGCAGGCGCACCTGTCGTTCCGGGTGGCGCTCCTCGGGGCGGTCGCGGTCCCGGTCGGGGTGTGGTTGCTCGGCCGGACCGTCCCCGCGCGCGGCTGAACCGATCCTCACCGGGGCGCGCGGGTGCGGACGGGTTGACGGACCGAGGATGAGAGGGCGCGCTCTGCGCCCTCGCCCGTCCTGTCGTCCTGGAGGCACCCCACGCCCGAACCCGCCGAGTTCTGGACCACCTGGCACGGCGACCCGCTCGCCGCCGCGATGCTCGTCGTCGCCGCGGCCGCCTACGGCTGGTGGGTGATCGGTGCCCGCCGGCGGGGAGCACGGTGGCCGGTCTGGCGGTCCCTGTCCTTCGTCGCCGCGCTGGCGCTCTTCGCAGTCCTGCAGTTCGGCATCGTCGGGCGGTACGACCAGGAGCTCCGGTGGGCCTTCGTCCTGCGCCTGGCGCTCCTGTTCTTCGCGGTCCCGACCTTCGCGGCACTCGCCGCCCCGGTCTCGCTCCTCCGGATCGGTGGCCCGGCTCGCCCGGCCCGCGCCGCCGACACGGTGATGCGCTCACGGCCCGTCCGGGTCATGGGCAACGCGATCGTGGCGCCCGTGGTCGGCCTCGTCCTGTTCGCCGTGCTCCTCACGCCGCTCGCGGCCACGATCCGGGAGTCCGGGGCCTGGGCGACCGCGATCACTGTCCTCGTGCCGGTGCTCGGCTTCGGGCTGCTCGCCCCGCTGTCCGAGCCCGGGGTGCTGCGGAGCTCGACGTTCGTGACCGTCGAGTTCCTGCTGGCCTTCGTGGAGCTGCTGCTCGACGCGGTGCCCGGGATCGTGCTGCGGGTGACGAATCACGTCCTCGACGGCTCCCTCGTGCACGCCGTCGGACAGCCGTGGTTCCCCTCCCCCTTGCGCGACCAGCACCTCGCCGGGGACCTGCTGTGGTTCATCGCCGAGGTCGCCGACGTCCCCGTGCTGATCATGCTGTTCGTCCGGTGGCAGCGGACCGACCGCCGCGAGGCCCGCTCCGTCGACGCCCTGTCGGACGAGGAGATGGACGAGCTCACCCGGGCGCACCTGCAGCGCCGCGGGTGAGCCCGGCCGTCAGGCGTCCGCGCGCGCCTCGGCGGTGACGTCGGACTGCGCCGTGGGTGCGCCGGCCTGCTGCCAGGCGGCCGGCTTCGGCTTCGCCAGGAACAGCGCCGCCACGATCGCCACGACGAGCACCACGGCCGGCAGCACGAGCGACTGCCCCATCGCCGTGGCGAACGGCTGCTGGAGGAACTCGGGCAGTGCCCCGACCTGCTCCGCGCCGCCGCCCGCACCCGAGCCGGACGGGAAGTTCGCGGTGATGCGTGCCTCGATCAGCGCCGCGATGGCCGCGGAGCCGAGCACGGCGCCGATCTGCCGCGTGGTGTTGTAGACGCCCGAGCCGGCACCGGCGAGCGCCGGCGGCAGGTTGCGGGTCGCGGAGACCGACAGCGGGCCCCACATGCAGGCGTTCGCGAGACCGAGCAGCGCACTCGGCAGGAGCGTCCAGCCCCAGTCCGCACCGGACCAGAGCAGCGCGCCGAACCAGAACAGCGCGCCGGAGAAGCAGGCGAGCCCGAACGAGCCGACCCAGCGCGGGTTCCACTTGTTCAGGTTCTTGCCGACGAGCGGCGCGAGCGCTGCGGAGATGACGGCCTGCGGCACGAGCAGGAGCGCGGCCTCGGTCGGGGTGAAGCGGAGGACGTCCTGCGCCCAGAGCATGATCGGCAGCGCGAAGGTCGAGATCGCGACGCCGACCGCGGTGATGGCGATGTTGGCGAGGGTGAAGTTGCGGTCCTTGAAGAGGCCGAGCGGCAGCAGCGGCTCGCCCTTCTGCACGCCCTGCCAGACGACGAAGGCGGCGAGCACCACGAGCCCGGTGATGATGAGCGACCAGACGGTGATCGGGCCGGTGATGGTGCCCCAGTCGTAGGTCTCGCCCTCCTGGATGCCGAAGACGAGCAGGAACATGCCGACGGCGCTCAGCACGATGCCGAGGTAGTCGAAGCGGTGTCCGTGCCGCTCGAAGCGGGGCACGAAGCGCTGCGCGAGCACGAAGGCGACGACGCCGACGGGGACGTTCACGAAGAAGATCCACTCCCAGCCGAAGCCGTCGACGAGGAGACCGCCGACGATCGGGCCGACGAGCGAGGCGACACCGGCGACGGCTCCCCAGAGTCCCATCGCCGCGCCGCGGTTCTGCGGCGGGAAGATGCGGGTGATGACGGCCATCGTCTGCGGCGTCATCATCGCGGCGCCGAGGCCCTGCACGACGCGGGCGAGGATGAGCACCTCGATCGAGCCGGCGAGGCCGCACCAGAGGCTGGCGAGGGTGAACACGACGAGACCGGACTGGTAGAGCACCTTCGGGCCGAAGCGGTCCCCGAGGCGTCCGGTGATGAGCAGCGGCACGGCGTAGGCGAGCAGGTACGCGCTCGTCACCCAGATCACCGCGGTGATGTCGGCGTCGAGCTCCTGCGCGATGGTGGGGGTGGCGACCGACACGATGGTCGAGTCGACGAGGATCATGAAGAAGCCGACGACGAGGGCCCAGAGCGCGGGCCAGGGCTTCTTCCCGTGCTGCAGGTCGGCGGATGTGGTGCTGGTCATCGAGTGGGGTCCTGGTCCTTCTGGTGTTCGGTGTCGGGGACGGCCGGGCCGTCCCAGGGGATGTCGCCGCTCGCGATGCGGTCGGCCGTGGCGGTGAGCCACTCGATCTGCGCCGTGAGCATGCCACGCACGTACGACACGTCCAGCCAGTACCGCTCGGCGAGCTGCTTGGCCTGGAGGCCCGTGGCGGCTTCGTCGTACCCCGCGCGTTCCGCGCGGAGCACGTCGGCGCGTGCACGCAGGGCGGTCACCGCGTCCGGGGCGGGCAGGTTGTCGACGTGGGAGACCGCGAGCTGGAACTCGGGGTACTCGTCGGCGGGCTGGGCGATCATGCGGCGCAGCCCGGACTCGAGCTCCGCGCGTCCGTGGTCGGTGATGGCGTAGGTGGTGCGCTCGGGCCGGTTGCCTGCGCGCGCGGTCCCGAGTGCCTCGGCGTAGCCGAGGTCCACGAGCCGCCCGATCTGGTGGTAGAGCGTGCTCGGCCGGACCTTGACGTTCTGGTCCTCGTGCCGGTGGAGCATCGTCTGGAACATCTCGTAGGGGTGCATGGGCGCCTCGGCGAGCAGGCCGAGCGCGGCGAACGCGAGCGGTGTGAGCGACGCCATCCGTGCCTCCCGACCGGCGTTCCAACGTGATTATTCGACTTGGAACATACGCCTTCGATGACTTCTCCACAACCGTCCCGGCGCGGCGCACGCGGACCGTAGACTGGTGCGGTCCCACCCAACCCACCCAAGCGCTGGAGTGAACACGTGCCAACCATCGTCGTCGAGGTCATGCCGAAGGCCGAGATCCTCGACCCCCAGGGCAAGGCGGTGGGCAACGCCCTCGCCCGTCTCGGCAAGGCCGACCTGACCAACGTCCGCATCGGCAAGCGCTTCGAGGTGACCGTCGACGGCCCCGTCGACGACGCCAAGCTCGCCGAGGTCCGCGACATCGCCGCCGACGTCTTCTCGAACGCGGTCATCGAGGACGTCGTCTCCGTCACCGTCCAGGACGCGTGACGCGGATGCGGATCGGCGTCATCACCTTCCCCGGCTCGCTCGACGACCGCGACGCGCAGCGCGCCGTGCGTCTCGCCGGTGCCGAGCCCGTCGCGCTCTGGCACGGCGACCACGACCTCCAGGGCGTCGACGCGATCGTGCTGCCCGGCGGCTTCTCCTACGGCGACTACCTGCGCGCCGGCGCGATCGCCGCGAAGGCCCCGATCATGGCCGAGGTCATCGACGCCGCAGGCAAGGGCACGCCCGTGCTGGGCATCTGCAACGGCTTCCAGATGCTCGCCGAGGCCCGGCTGGTCCCGGGCGCGCACACGCGGAACGCCCACCAGCAGTTCATCCGCCGCGACCAGAAGCTCCGTGTCGAGACCACCGGCACCGCCTGGACCTCCGGGTTCAGCGCCGGGCAGGAGATCACGATCCCGCTCAAGAACGCCGACGGCCGCTTCGTCGCCGACGCCGACGAGATCAAGCGCATCGAGGACAACGGCCAGGTCGTCTTCCGCTACGTGGGTGTGAACCCGAACGGATCCATCGACGACATCGCGGGCGTCTCGAACGAGCGCGGCAACGTCGTCGGCCTGATGCCACACCCCGAGCACGCGACGGAGCCCGGGTTCGGCCCGGACACCCCCGCGGCGATGGCCTCCGGCACGGACGGCCTCACCTTCTTCACCTCCGTGATCGAGTCGACGCTCGTCAAGTGACCGCGACGCCGACGACCACGACTCCAGAGCCGACGAACTCAGTGACAGGGAACGACCACACCGTGACGACCTCCGTGCGCCCGAAGCCCGACACCGTCCAGGACGCCGCTGCGACCCCCGACAAGGAGCAGCCGTACGAGGCGCTCGGGCTCAAGGCCGACGAGTACGCCCGCATCAAGGAGATCCTCGGCCGCCGCCCCACCTCGGGTGAGCTCGCGATGTACTCCGTGATGTGGTCGGAGCACTGCTCGTACAAGTCGAGCAAGAACTACCTGCGTCAGTTCGGCAAGAAGGTCACGCCGGAGATGACGAAGAACCTCATGGTCGGCATGGGCGAGAACGCCGGCGTCGTCGACGTCGGCAACGGCTGGGCGGTGACCTTCAAGGTCGAGTCGCACAACCACCCGTCCTACGTCGAGCCGTACCAGGGCGCCGCGACCGGTGTCGGCGGCATCGTCCGCGACATCATCTCGATGGGTGCCCGGCCGGTCGCCGTGATGGACCAGCTCCGCTTCGGCGCGATCGACCACGAGGACACGCAGCGCGTCGTGCACGGCGTCGTCGGCGGCATCTCGTTCTACGGCAACTGCCTCGGCCTGCCGAACATCGGTGGCGAGACCTACTTCGACTCCGTCTACCAGGGCAACCCGCTCGTCAACGCCCTCGCGGTGGGCGTCCTCCGGCACGAGGACCTGCACCTGGCGAACGCCTCGGGCGCGGGCAACAAGGTCGTGCTCTTCGGTGCGCGCACCGGTGGCGACGGCATCGGCGGCGCGTCGATCCTCGCGTCGGACACCTTCACCGAGGGCGGTCCGACGAAGCGTCCGGCCGTGCAGGTCGGTGATCCCTTCGCCGAGAAGGTCCTCATCGAGTGCTGCCTCGAGCTGTTCAAGGAGGAACTGGTCGAGGGCATCCAGGACCTCGGCGCCGCCGGCATCTCCTGCGCGACGAGCGAGCTCGCGAGCAACGGCGACGGCGGGATGCACATCTCGCTCGACGACGTCCTGCTCCGCGACCCCTCGCTCACGGCAGAGGAGATCCTCATGTCGGAGAGCCAGGAGCGCATGATGGCGGTCGTCCGTCCCGAGAAGCTCGACGAGTTCCTCGCGGTGGTCGGCAAGTGGGAGGTCGAGACGAGCGTCCTCGGCGAGGTCACCGGCACCGGCCGCCTCGTCATCGACTGGCAGGGCCAGGAGATCGTGAACGTCGACCCGCGCACCGTCGCCGTCGACGGCCCGGTCTACGACCGCCCCGTCGCGTACCCGACCTGGATCGACGCGCTGCAGGCCGACACGGCCGCCGCCCTCGACCGTCCGACCGACGGTCCGGCGCTCAAGGCGCAGTTCCTCAGCCTGCTCGGCTCGCCGAACCTCGCGTCGAAGAACTGGGTCACGAACCAGTACGACACCTACGTGCTCGGCAACACCGCGCTGTCCTTCCCCGACGACGGCGGCATGATCCGCGTCGACGAGGAGACCGGGCTCGGTGTCACCGTCGCGACCGACGCGAACGGCCGGTACTGCCAGCTCGACCCGAAGCAGGGCGCACGGCTGGCCCTCGCCGAGGCGTATCGCAACGTCGCCGTGACCGGTGCGGTCCCCGCGGCGGTCACCGACTGCCTCAACTTCGGCTCGCCGGAGAACCCCGAGGTGATGTGGCAGTTCTCCGAGGCCGTCGAGGGCCTGGCGGACGGCTGCATGGAGCTCGGCATCCCCGTGACCGGCGGCAACGTGTCGTTCTACAACCAGACCGGCACCACCCCGATCCACCCGACCCCGGTCGTCGGTGTGCTCGGCGTGATCGAGGACGTCGCCCTGCGCGTGCCCTCGGGCTGGCAGGACGACGGCCACAACATCTACCTGCTCGGCACCACGAGCCTCGAGCTCGACGGATCGGCGTGGGCGGGAACCGTGCACGGCCACCTCGGCGGACGTCCGCCGGCGGTCGACCTGGCGCAGGAGAAGGCCCTCGCGGACCTGCTGCACGCCGCGGCGGGCGAGCAGCTGCTCACGAGCGCACACGACCTGGCGGACGGCGGCCTCGGTCAGTCCCTCGCCGAGTCGGTGCTCCGCTTCGGGCTCGGCGCCCGCGTGGTCCTCGACGAGCTCGAGTCCCGCGACGGCGTCGACACGGCGACCGCGCTGTTCTCCGAGTCGACCGGCCGCGTCATCGTGACCGTGCGGCGCGAGGACGACGTCCGGTTCCAGGGCCTCTGCGACGGCCGGGGCTTCCCGGTGCTCCGCATCGGCGTGACGGACGCCACGTCCGGCTCGCTCGAGGTCCAGGGCGCGTTCGAGGCGACGCTCGACGAGCTCCGGGGCACGCACGGCGCGACGCTGCCGACGCGCTTCGGCGCCGTCATCGTCGAGGACGTCACCGAGGGCTACGTCGGCCGCGGTCCGCTGGACGACCACGGCTCCTTCTCGCCCCGCACCGACAGCTGACGCCGGCGTCCACGGACCCGCCGCGCATGCCCGTCGTCACCCTGCCCTTCGTCGAGCTCGTCGACCGCTTCGGCCCCGTGCCGGAGGGCGTCGAGCTCGACGTCTGGGACGTCGAAGGACCGTACGACCGCCCGGACGAGGTGGCGATCACGCTGCTGCCGTTCTACTTCGGCGGACGGCACCGCTGGCAGTTCGTGCACGACCTGCCGGAGCTCGAGCTGCTGCAGCTGCCGAGCGCCGGGTACGAGCACGCGCTGCCGTACGTGCCCGGTCATGCTCGGCTGGCGAACGGTCGCGGCATCCACGACGACGAGACGGCCGAGCTCGCCGTCGGGCTGGCGCTCACCTCGCTCCGCGACCTCGGTGCGTTCCAAGTCGACCGGACGAACGGTGTGTGGGACGCCCGCACGACCCGCTCCCTCGCCGACCGCCGGGTCACGGTCGTCGGGTACGGGGCGATCGGGTCCGCGATCGCTGCACGGTTCGAGGCGTTCCGGACGGACGTCACCGTGGTGGCGCGCACCGCACGGGAGCAGGACGGCCGCCACGTGCACGCGTTCGCCGAGCTCCCCGCGCTCGCGCGGACGACGGACGTCCTCGTGCTCATCACCCCGCTGACCGACGAGACCGAACACCTCGTCGACGCCGGGCTGCTCGCAGCCCTGCCCGACGGGGCCCTGGTCGTGAACGTCGCACGGGGGCGGGTGGTCGACACGGACGCCCTCGTCGCGGAACTCCGCACCGGCCGGCTGTCCGCGGCGCTCGACGTCACCGATCCCGAGCCGCTCCCCGCGGGGCACCCGCTCTGGACGACGCCGAACACCGTGCTCACCCCGCACGTCGGTGGCAACACGGACCTCAGCGTGCCGCGCACGCTCGAGCTGATGCGTCGACAGGTCAGCGCGCTCGTCGAGCGGCGTCCCTTCGAGAACCTGATCGACGTCGACCGCTGACGCCTCAGTCGTCGCCGAGCACGAGCGCCATCCCGAGGCTCGGCGAGACGTCCTCGAACCCGAGCGACCGGTAGAGCCGCTGTCCGGGCGGGTCGCCGATGAGCGACACGTACGCGCCCTCGGGCGCTCGGGCACGGACGTCGGCCACGAGCCACTCGACCACGCGGCGCCCGAGTCCCTGCCGCTGGTGCGCGGGATCGGTGGCGATGTCGGCGATGTGGAAGTACCAGCCGCCGTCGCCGATGGTCCGGCCCATCGCCACGGGGACGCCGTGCTCGTCGACGACGTGACACGCGGCCCAGCTGCCGGCGATCGCGCCCGCGCCCTGCTCGGCGTTCCGTGGGGTCAGGCCGGACGCCCGGCGGAGCCGCAGGTAGTCGTCGAGGGGTGGCGGACCGGTGACGAGGGTGTACGAGGCGACCATGCACCCAGTCTGACCGCTCGGTCCGACGGGCACCGCGCCTCCAGCCCGGCCGACGCATCCGGCGGACCCGCTGCCGGCGTGGCGGCACGCCGACACGACCGGCAGCCGCAACCGCCGCGACCGGTCGTCAGACCGCGACGATGCAGGCGGGCGACCCCACCGGGATCTGCGCGACCGCCGCGCCCGGGAGCCCGTCCGTTCCGAGCGGCAGTACCGCGATCGCGTCCGACATCTGGTTCGCGACCAGCAGGTGCCCCGCCACGAGCGCGAAGTGCCGAGGCCAGGTCCCTCCGCACGCCGCCGTCCCGACGAGGGTCAGCCCGTCACCGGACGCGTCGAGCACGGCCACGACGTCCCGCCCGCGGACCGCGACGTAGACGAGCCCACGCTCGTCGACCTCGAGGTGGCTGAGCTGGGAGAGCCCGTCGGACGAGGGCCCGTCGGACGAGGGCCCGGGCACCGTCGACGCCACCGCGACGGTGACGAACGCGCCGGAGCCGTCCCGCCGGAGCCGGTGCACGGCGCCGTCGAGCTCACCGGCGAGGACGAGGTCGCCGTTCCACCACGCCATGTGCCGCGGCCCGGTGCCCGGCGCGACGTGGTGGACGCGGACCGGCTCGAGCGTGGGGGCGTCGGTCACGCGGAACTCGTGCAGGGCATCGCCGCCGAGGTCCGCGACGAGGACGGTGCCGTCGGGCGTCACGGTTGACTGGTGGGCGTGCGGCCCCTCCTGGCGGTCCTCCACCGGGCCGGTGACGTCGGGCAGCACCACGGTGGTGCGTGCGGTGTCGGGCACCACGCCGGCGTCGAGGGACGCCACCGCGGGCAGCCCCACCGCGGTGACCGTGCCGGAGGTGTAGTTCGTGACGACGAGCGCGCCGGACGGATCGACCCGCACGTGGCACGGTGCGTCGCCGCCGGCAGGTGCCTGCCAGAGCTGGCGGAGGGAGGTGCCGTCGCGACGGAACGCGACGACGCCGCCGTCCGCGGTCTCCGACACGGCGTACACGTGGTCGCCGTCGACCGCGAGGAAGGACGGATCGTCGACGACGGCGACGGTCCGGACCTCGGGCATGCCGTCGGCTCCGGTCGTCACGGCCGAGATCCCGGTGGCGTTGCCGCCGCCGGTGGCCGTGTAGGACCCGACCAGGAGGGTCGGGAGCGCGGGGCTCACTCGTCGCCGCCGGCGATCTGCTCGTGGTGGTGGATGACCTCGGCGACGATGAAGTTGAGGAACTTCTCTGCGAATGCGGGGTCGAGGTGCGACTCGGCGGCGAGCGACCGGAGTCGTGCGACCTGCACCTGCTCACGACCGGGGTCCGCCGCCGGCATGCCCGACGCGGCCTTGAGGTGGCCGACGCGCTGCGTGTACTTGAACCGCTCGGCGAGCATGTGGATCACGGCGGCGTCGATGTTGTCGATGCTCTGCCGGATGCTCCGGAGTTCGGCCACGGCCGCCTCGTCGTAGCGGGGCGTCTGGTCGTCGTCGCTCATGGGGCGAGCCTAACGGCCGGCGGTGCTCGGCAGGTGTCGATCACGTCGGCTCGCAACCCCCGGCACCCGCACCGCGGCACCGGCGCCCGCGCAGGCGCCCACGGCAGCGGGCGGGCTCCGATGCTGCGAGAATGGCGGTCATGTCCGTCCTGCTCGTGATCTCGGCCGTGTCCGCAGTCCTCGCCGGCCTCGTGCACGTCTTCATCTTCTTCCTCGAGTCCGTCGCGTGGACGAGTCCGCGCGCCCGTCAGGTGTTCGGGATCTCGAGCGAGGCCGAGGCGCAGAGCACCCGCGCGATGGCGTTCAACCAGGGCTTCTACAACCTGTTCCTGGCGATCGGCGCGATCCTCGGCGTCGTACTCGCGGCGACGGGCAGCGGCGCCACCGGCTGGACCCTCGTGGTGTTCTCGTGCGCGAGCATGCTCGGTGCGGCGGTGGTCCTCGCCGGCACCGGCCGCAAGTACCTCAACTCCGCGTTCAAGCAGGGCACGCTGCCGCTCATCGCGCTGCTCTTCGCGTTCCTCGCCTCGACCTTCGGCGGCTGACCCGGCTCCGGGGGCGACCCCGTCACGCACGGGAGGCGCGGTGCCAGCTGGCACCGCGCCTCCCGTCCGTCACCGGGTCACGTCGCGACGCGACCCGGCCGATCAGCCCAGCTTCGCCGCGAACTCGTCCGGCAGCTTCTGCAGCGCCCACTCGATCGCCGCGGTGGTCCCCATCGAGAAGGCCGCCGAGACGTCCGGGTCGTCGAACACGATCGCGTGCCCGGCCTCGACCGACGGCACCTTCTTGAACAGCGGGTCCGATTCGGCCTTCGAGGCGTCCACGTAGATCGGCAGGATCGTGGTGAGGTCGGCGTTCAGCAGGTCGAGGTTCTCGTCGGACAGGCTGACGGAGAACGCCTTGCCGGCCTGCTGGTCGATGGCCTTCGGGATCGTGAAGCCGAGGTTCCGCATGAAGGTCGAGCGGCTGTCGCTCGATGCGTAGGCACCGAAGCCGTCGGCCGTGTACGAGCCGACGACGGCGGTCTTGCCCGCGAACTCCGGGTGCGCCTTGCGTGCGGCGGCGTAGGCGTCGTCGAGGTCGCTGAGCAGCTGCTTGCCCTCGGACTCCTTGCCGAGCGCCTCGGCGATCATCGTGGTCTGCTGCTCGGTGGTCGCGAGGTAGTTCTCGCCGCCCTTCGGGATCGCGACCGTCGGGGCGATCGCGGAGAGCTTCGCGTAGCGGTCCTCGTCCCCCGAGGACTTCACGTCGAGGATGACGTCCGGCTTGAGCTTGAGGATCTCCTCGTAGCTCGGCTCGAGGGTCTGGATGATCTTCGGCGACTTGGTGTACTTCCCCTTCAGCCACGGTCCGACGCCGTCGCCGCCGAACGCCAGCCAGTCGCTCGCGCCGACGGGCTGAACGCCGAGTTCGAGCGCCGTCTCGGCGTCGCCCCAGCCGAGGGCGACGACCCGCTTCGGCTTGGCGTCGATGGTCGTGGTGCCGAGACCGGTCGTGATGGAGACGGGGAACTGTCCGTCTGCCTTCGCGGAGGACGAGGCGTCGTCCGAGGAGGTGCCGGAGCCGGAGGCGCACCCGGCGAGGACGAGGGACGCTGCGACGACGGCGCCTGCTGCGGCGAGCACGCGGCGGAGACGGTGGGGAGTACGGTTCACGAAGGGTAGCCTAACCTCAGCGACTGATCAGCAGGTCGGCCGGATAGGCTGCGCCTGTGGCCCCCATCGACGACGGCCGTACCCGCCTCGCGGTGCTCGGCTCCCCCATCGCCCACTCGCTCTCGCCCGCGCTCCACGCAGCGGCCTACGACGCGCTCGGGCTGGACTGGTCGTACGGGAGGCACGAGGTCGCGTCCGGCGGGCTCGACGCGTTCCTGACGGGGCTGGGTCCCGACTGGCGTGGACTCAGCCTGACGATGCCGTTGAAGCGCGAGGTGCTGCCGCTCCTCGACCGCACCACCCCGCTCGTCGACGAGCTCGGGGTCGCCAACACGGTCGTGTTCCACACCGCGGGGAACACCCTGCTCCGGTCGGGGGCGAACACCGACGTCGAGGGGCTCGTGCGGCCCGTCGAGGCACTCGGGCACCTCCCCGGCGAGGCGACCGTGCTCGGCGGCGGCGCGACGGCGGCGAGCGCCGTCACCGCGGCGGTCCGACTCGGCGCCTCCGTCGTGCGGGTGTTCCTCCGTGACACCGGCAAGGCCCGGCACCTCGTCGACCTCGCCGTGCGGCTCGGCGTGACGCTCGAGGTCCTGCCCCTGTCGGAACTCCCCGGCACCCGGCACGGCTTCGCGGTGTCGACGCTGCCCGGTGGCGCCGCAGACGAGCTCGACCTCGTGCCGTCGGGGCCGGACGCGGTGCTGTTCGACGTGGCCTACGAGCCGTGGCCGACCGCGGCGGCGACGCGGTGGGCGGACGACGGCGGCCGGGTGCTGAACGGCCTCGACATGCTCACCGAGCAGGCCATCGGGCAGATCCGGTTCTTCGTCTCCGGGGACCTCGACGAGCTACTGCCGGACGAGGCCCGGGTGCGCCGGGCGATGCGGTCGGCGGTCGGGCTTCCCGAGGTCATCAGCGCATGACGGCGGTGCGTTCCCGGCCGCACCGGTCGGGTCAGGCCACCACGCCGTCGACGTAGTACCAGCGCCCACCCTCGCGGACGAACTCGCTCGTCTCCTCGAGGGTGCCGCGTTCGTCGTCCGTGCGCCACCACGCGCGGAAGGCGACAGTACCTCGAGAGTCGAACGGGCCTCCTGACCGGGTCGCGAGCACGTCCAGCCGCGTCCATCGTTGCGCGGCGTCGAGGTCGAGCGTCGACGGCCTGGTCCTCGGGTGCCACGTCAGCAGCAGGTACTCCGGCAGCCCGAGGGCGAACGCGCTGAACCGGGAGCGCATGAGCCGCTCGGCCGTCGGCGCCGCCGCCCCGCGGTGCAGCGGACCGCAGCACTCGCCGTAGGGGTTGCCGCTCAGACAGGGGCAGCGGGACTCGTCGCTCGTCACGACCGGAGGCTAGTCGACGATCGACAGCGCCACGGTGATGTTCCCGCGGGTGGCGTTCGAGTACGGGCAGATCTGGTGTGCGCGCTCGACGAGGCGCTGCCGCTGGGACGGCTCCGCCCCGGGCGCGTAGACGTCGAGCTCGACCGCGAGGCCGAAGCCACCCTGCCCGTCGCCGCCGATCGACACCTCGGCGGACACCTCGGCGTCGGTGGTGCCGACGCCGAGCTCACGACCGGCCGCGTGCAGCGCGCCGAGGAAGCACGCCGCGTACCCGGCGGCGAACAGCTGCTCGGGGTTCGTGCCCTCACCGCTGCCACCCATCTCCTTCGGCGGGCGGGTGTCGAGGTCGAGGCGATCGTCCTCGGTGCGGACGTGCCCGTCACGTCCGCCTCCGGTGGCGTGGGCGGCGGCGGTGTAGACGATGTCGAGGCTCATGCACCGAGCGCATCGTGCCTTCCTGGGCGGACGCTGGACCGCAGCGGAACGACGGGTCACCGCAGCCCGGACGCCCGGTCCAGCCGGGCGTGTCCCCCCTGCGACCGGCCACGCAGCCGGACCGAGTAGAAGGAATCTCGTGTTCCGACTCGGATGGCAGGTGCTCCGCGACCGCTGGGACGATGCCATCGACCAGGCCCGGCTCCGACGCGCCGCCACCGTTGCGGCCGTCGCCACGACGCTGGTCGCGGCCGGACTGGTCGTCCTCCAGGTGACGACGCACCGGCTCGGGAGCGGTCCGGTCGCAGTCGGTGTGACGATCGTGGCCGGATCTGCCGCAGCCGGAGTCCTCGTGTTCGCGTGCATGCCGTGGGCCTCGCGTGTCGACCCGGCAGCGACGATCAACGGTCGCGCCGTGCGCCCGGACGCCCACACGATGGCCCGCGGAGCCGTCCAGCTGTACGTCCAGCGGCGTCCCCGGCCGGTTCGGCCCGAGGACCGCCAGGCCGTCCTGAACGACGTGCCACTGTTGCAGCGCGGGCTGATCCGGCAGGCCGTCCGGACGGCGGCGTCGTGCACCGGCGTCGCGCTGATCGGGCTCGCCGTGTTCACGGGCGACACTTCAGCCCCGTTCCCCCTCGCGTTGGTCGTGTACCTCGTGGTGCCCCCGGAGCTCGTGGTGCGGCTCGGTCGCGCCGAACGGGCACGCCTCGCCGCCCTCGACGTCCAGGAAGGAGCTCCCCGTGCCTGATCAGCGCCGTTCATCGGCCCTCGGCTGGAGCGTCTTCCGGACGAGGCTCGCCGAGGACGTGCCCCGGACCACACGACGCCGGGTGGCCGCGGTCGGCGCCGCCTCCGGTGCGGCGGCGCTCGTCCTGCTCGTCGTCCTGAGCGCCGTGCTCCCCTGGCCCGGACTCGATTCGGCTGCGGGCTGGCTCGGCACGACCCTGCTCGCCGCCGCTGTCGGCACCTTCGCGGTCGCCTACACGCCGCTGTCGCGCCACGCGGCCGACGGGTCGAGGCGCTCCTCGCGGGGGTCGGTCGTGCAGGCGCCCGAGCAGGTCGAGCGGTACCTCCGTCGCGGGGCCGCCCCGACGATCGGTCCTCACGACCGGGACGCCGTCCTGCGGGAGACGGTCCTGCTCAGGACCGGACTCGTCCAGGACGTCTTCCGTGCGCTGGCGATCGCGTCGGCGACCTTCCTCTCGGTCGTCGGCGCTGGGCTCCTCGGCACAGCGCTCGGAGTCGCGGGCGTCGCGACCCTCGTCGCCCTCGCGCGCGCGGCGGTCTCGCTCGGTCGTCTCGGCCGGGTGGAGCGGGCGCACGACCTGGCACGGTCCCTGCCGCCGGCAGAAGCCGCTCAGTCACCGGGCCGACCGCGCCGCAACGACCGGACACCCCGACCGACGGGCACGAAGCTTGCGCTTCCCGACGAGTGATCCCGCACCGGTGTCGGCCGGACCGGGCACACTGGTCGCATGTGTGGAAGGTTCGTCGTCTCCGACACCACGGCCGATCTCCTGCCCGAGCTCATCGGTGAGCTCGCGGACCGAACCGAGCACGTGGACGAGGACACCGGCGTCGTCGGTACCGGCCTCGTGCCGAGCTGGAACGTCGCGCCCACGGACGAGGTCTTCGCCGTCCGCCAGCGGCACGGCGAGCGGGAACTCCCCCGGATCAGCTGGGGCTTCGTGCCGAGCTGGGCGAAGGACTTCCGGAAGCAGCGCCCGAAGCCGATCAACGCCCGCATCGAGACGGTGGCCACGAGCGGCATGTTCAGGCGGGCGTTCGCGACGAACCGTTGCATCGTCCCGGCCCAGGGCTACTACGAGTGGGTCGTCCGCGAGGACGGCAAAGAACCGCACTTCGTCCACGAACCCGGGGGCGCCCTGGCGATGGCCGGCGTCGTGAGCGCCTGGCCGGACCCGACCAAGCCCGAGGACGACCCGGACAAGTGGCGCCTCTCGCTCGCCATCATCACGCGGGACGCGCACGTCGCACCGGGTGAGGTGCACGACCGGATGCCCGCCTTCCTGACTCCCGAGGGCTACGACGACTGGCTCGACGGCGGTCTCGACACGGGCGACCTGCTCGCGCTGCTCGACCACGAGTCGCTCGCGGTCGCCGCCGGCCTCGAGCAGTACGAGGTCTCCCGCGCCGTCAACAGCGTGCGGAACGACGGACCGCACCTCATCGAGCCGGTCGCCTGATCAACGGACTGGAGGCGCGGATCACCGCAGCACGCATGCTGCGGTGATCCGCGCCTCCAGGCGGGTGACCCGCGGTCTAGCGACCCTGGCGGCGCACGTCCGGCAGGACGTCGTCCAGCCGCTCGGCGAGGCGCGCCTGCGCCTCCTCCAGGGAGCGGAAGTCGCCGACGTACGCTCCGAAGGTGTCCGAGACGAAGTAGTGGGTGCCCTGCAGGTCGACGGTGCCGCCGTAGTACCCACCGTAGTTCGCGGCCCAGAGACCGGTGTCGGCCTCCGACCACTCGATGAGCACGTGAGCGGGAGCGACGACCCCGGCCTCGATCTCCGCGATGACCTCGATGGTGGCGGTGTCGAGGGTCACCTCGGCCTGGTGGCGGTCGGCGACGATCGTGCTCATGGTGCTGCTCCTCGGTGCTGTGGTGCTGGTGGTGCGGCGGTGCTGGTGGTCGTGCAGGTGGATCAGGCGACCGGGCGGATGACGGACGGCAGCATCACGTGCAGCTGGTCCGCGAGCTTGGTCTGGGCCTGCTCGAGCGAGTCGAAGTCGCCGACGACGAGGCCGAAGGTGTCCGAGGCGACGAAACGCCCGTCGCGCTTGTCGACCGAGCCGCCGAAGTGTCCCCCGTAGTTGGCGATCCACTCGCCCTGGTCCTCCTGGGTCCAGGTGAGCTTGGCGCGGGCGGGGCGGGCGTGCGTGGCGGCCTGTGCCTCGAGGACGGCGATCGTGTCGACGGTCTCCGTGTCGAGCGTGACCTCGGCTCGGCTGGCGGTGGTGGCGGCGATGCTCATCTCGTTCTCCTTCGCGATCCGGGGTACATCTGCTGACACCAGAACGCTACGAGAACCAACGGTCTCCGCGCCATCCGGCCCCGTCGATTCCCGGGTTTCATCAGGGAGCGAGGGGGACGAGCCCCGGATTCGCGGGGCGTAGCGACCGGAGTTCGGGGTACAGGGTACGGATCGGGGTACTCGTTTGCTGGCCATTCGCGGGGGTATCCCGAGCGCACGCGCAGGGCGCGACGATCGTTGCGCGTGCCTGCGGGCAGGCGCGCGGACGCCGCAGGCCACTACGCCTGCAGCCACCGCGCGCGGTGCTCCCGGGTCAGTCGGCGCGGCGGACCGTCTCGAGGGTCTCCTCGAGCACGCCGCGGCGGGACCAGAGCTGGCGGTCGACCGAGTACTCGGCGCGTGCCGTCGCGAGGCCGGCCTGCGCGAGCCGTCGGAGCTCGCCGGGCCGGTCCAGCACCGCACGGAGGCGCTCGACGATCGCTGCGGCGTCGGGCGCGGTGATGACGATGTCGCGCCGGTCGTTGAAGGCACGGTTCTGACCGCGGACGTCGGAGGCGGCGACCGCGACGCCGGACAGCGCGGCCTCGATGGAGGCGCCCGTCGGGAAGCCGTCGAACGCACCGGGAGCGAGCACGTCGGGTCGCGTCGGGGACAGGATGACGTCCTGCTCGGCGAAGAACCGACGCAGCTCCACCGTGGGGAGCACGCCGAGGAAGTCGACGGGCACGTCGCGCAGGGCCTCGGGCAGGTCGTCCGCAGTGAAGTCGCCGACGACGCTCGCGCGCACCCGGCGCCCGTCGGCGGCCAGCCGGGCGGCGACCTCGACGAACTCGGGGAAGCCCTTGTCGGCACCGTGGCGGGTGTACCGGTGTGCCACGAAGCAGATCCGGAGGACGGAGTCCGCGTCGGCCGGGTCGTGGTAGTCCTGGCGGTGGCCCGGACCCGGCGCGAGGTACTCGGGGTCGACGACGACACCGGGGATCTCCGTCAGCTCGACGCCCGCCCGCAGGCTGCCGCGGACACGGTCGGTGACGATCGGCTGTGTGGTGATGACGTGGCGGAGCATCGGCGAGGCGAGGACGCGCTCGAGCTTCCGCTCGGCCTCGGGCTCCCCCAGGTTGAGACCGCCGCCGGGGTAGAGCGTCACGACGAAGGGGGTCTCGGCGCGCTCGAAGTCCTCCAGGTGGTGGTGCGCGTTGTTGAGGAAGAGGACGTAGGCGAGCTCGTGCTGCGCCAGTGCCTCGACGTCGAACCGGCGCACGCGCTCCCACACCAGCGGGTGCGCCGCGGAGTACCACGCGATGACCTCGTCGAGCGGCGTGATCGTGGTGAGCACCTCGTCGACGACACCCCGGCGGAGGAGCCAGCTGAACTCGGCGATCCGGAACCCGGTGCCGACGCTGGGGAAGTAGTCGTCGACGACGACGATCCCGCTCCGCGTCATCGCCCGACCCGCAGCGCGGCGCGGAGGTGGTGCCCGATCCGGTGCGGGAGCGTCGTCGCCTTCGCGGCACGCGCACGCTGCAGGATGACGCGCGCGAGCGTCCCGGCGGACTGCACGCCGACCTCCTGGACGACCGGGAAGTAGGTCATCTCCTGCGTCCGCGCGATCCACTCGGGAGCGCCGACGGGCAGCCCGGGGTCCTCGTGGGTGGCGTAGTGGTGCAGGGTCAGGTCGGTGAAGTTGTACCGGGTCCGGAGCAGCAGCGTCGTGTCCTGGCGTCCGAGCAGGGCGTGGAACATCCGGAGCGAGTGCACCCGGTTGACCTCCTGCATCGGGCAGGCGACGTTCCAGAGCAGGAACGCGATCTCGCAGAGCCGCTCGTCCTCCCACCGGATCTGCGGGTTCTGCAGGACGTCGAGGAAGGCCTCGGAGATCAGCTCGTTCGACGCGCCGTCGAAGAAGTGCTCGTTGATCCACCCGTGCTCGTGCAGGCCGCGCACCACGTTCGCGCGCGTGACCGAGCTCGCGTTCTGCTCGGCCGGCAGCAGCCGGAACTTGACGAGGTCCTCGCCGCCGAGCACCTCGATCGGCCAGTGCTTGACGAGCGTGATCCAGCGCTCGAAGTCGGGGAGCTGCCGGAGCCGGTTGTCGTAGAGGCCGTGCTGCTCGTAGAAGGCGCGGCGGACCAGCACGCTCGGGTGGCAGAGGGCGTTGCCGAACTCCAGGAAGTAGCGGAGCCAGGCGCCTGGGTGCGGTTCGGCTGGCGGAAGACACTGCTCCATCGCGGGATCCGGTCGGCGGGCAGCGGACGCCCGGCCTCGTCGATGAAGCGGGCGCCGGTGAAGACCGCGCCGAGCTCCGGCTTCGCCTCGATCACCTCGAGCTGACGGGCGAGCTTGTGCTTCTCCCAGAGGTCGTCGGAGTTGAGGACCGCCACGAACGGGGCGCGCGTCTGCTGGATGGCGAAGTTCAGCGCCGATGCCGCTCCCTGGTTCTGCGCGAAGCGGTACACCCGCATGCGCGGGTCGTCGAACTCGGCGATGACCCGGACCGAGTCGTCACGCGAGTCGTCGTCGACCACGATGAGCTCGAGGTCGGGCATCGTCTGGTCGAGGACGCTGTGGATCGCCTCGCGCACCCAGGGCTCGTGGTTGTAGCACGTCATGACCACGGAGACCTTGGGCACCGGACCGCTGACGCGCGGGACGGGCACGTCGACGACGTCGCGCTCGGTGATGGACTCCTCGGCCTCGACGAGGTCCGGGACCGCGCTCGCTCGGACGTCGAGCTCGTGCATGAACCGGGTCAGGTCCGTGCCGACGGAGTCCTGGAGGAGCTCGATGTAGCGCGGGAGCAGGGCACGGATCTGCTCGTCCCGCTCGCGCTGTGCCGAACTCGACCACTGGCCACCGTCGTGCACGCGGTAGAGCGTGGCGACCTGCGGGGCGAGCATGGCCGGCCCGTAGGTCGTGACGGCCATGTTGATCATCCAGTCGTAGGACGTCGTCTCGAAGATGGCCGGGGCGAGCCGTTCGAGCACCTCCGCGCGGTACATGCAGGCGGAGAACGTCGCGAACCAGTTGCTCTCGACGAGCTGCCGGTTCGACACCTCGATCGACAGCGACTCCATGCCGATGAGCGGGATCACGCTCGACCCGCCGGTGCGGTCGTCGTAGAGGAGGGCACGGTTGGCGACCATCGTGACGTCGGCGCGCGTCCGGAACGTCTCCACCCCGACGGCCAGCTTCTCGCTCGAGATCCACTCGTCGTCGCCCTCGAGCACTGCGATGTACTCGCCGTCGCAGGAGGTGAACCCGCGGTGGTAGTTCTTCGTGATGCCGAGGCGCGACTGCTTCGCCAGGACCCGGACCGGGAACGGCACGGTCTCGGACCACGCCTCGACGTGCTCGAGCGTGCGGTCCGACGACGAGTCGTCCGCGACGACCACCTCGAACGGCACGTCGAGACGCTGTGCGGCGATGGACGCGAGCGCCCGGTCGATGTACTGCTCGTGGTTGTAGGTGACCAACAGGACACTCACGACGGGCGCGGTCATGCGGCTTTCCCTTCCAGGACTTCGGCGCGTGCCCAGAGCACGGTCTCACAGATCTGTCGCACGTCGTCCTCGCTGAGCCCGCCGTGGTACGGCATCGCGAGGCACTCGGTCGCGGCCCGCTCGGCGTGCGGGAGGTCGCGCGCCGAGGGGTGCCCGGCGTACGCGGGGATCGCGCTGCAGAGCGGGTGGAAGTACTTCCGGCAGATGATGTTCCGCGGACGGAGCAGGTCGTGCAGCCGGTCCCGGCTGAACCCCGCGGCCTGCTCGTCGATGCGGAGCACCAGGTACTGCGCGGACTCACCGAGCCCCGCGGCGATCGTGATGCCCTCGACGCCGCCGAGCATCTCCTCGTACACCCGGCCGAGCGCGTGCCGTCGATCGATCTCGTCGTCGAGCATCTGGAGGACCCGGACGCCCATGGCGGCGTGCAGCTCGCTCATCTTGCCGTTCAGGCCGATGGTGGGGACGCTGTCCTCCGACCGGATGCCGAAGTTCCGCGAGTACCGGATGCGCTCGTCGAGCTCCGGGTCGGCCGTGATGAGCGCTCCGCCCTCGACGGCGTGGAACAGCTTCGTCGCGTGGAAGCTCAACATCGTCACGTCACCGAGCGAGTCCGGGCCGTCCGGGAAGACCGGTGCCTTCCGGCCGAAGGAGTGCGCCCCGTCGTACATGACCCGGAGGCCGCGGGGTGCGGCGACGGCAGCGATCGCGGCGGTGTCGCAGGAGGTCCCGTAGATGTGCGTCCCGACGATGCCCGAGGTGCGGTCCGTGATCCGGTCGGCGACGCTCGACGGGTCGAGGGTCATCGTGACCGGGTCGATGTCCGCGAACACCGGGGTCAGGCCGAGGGACGCGATCGCGTGCACGGTCGCCGGGAAGGTGAAGGGCGTGACGATCACCTCGTCCGTCAGGTCGAGCGCCGCCAGGCCGCCGATCAGGGCGTTCGTGCCGTTGTTCCAGACGGACAGCCGCCCGGTACCGACTCGTGCCTGCAGCGCGAACTCGAGCGACTGGTGGTACGGGCCCATGTTCGTCAGGACCTGGCTCGACCACATCAGCCGGACGTCGGACAGGAAGTCGTCGATGGGCGGCAGCATGGGCTTGCTGACGTACTGCGGCTCGAGGAACGGGAGCGGGGCCTTCATCGAGCGTTCTCCTCCTGGAATCGCTGGTGGTTCGCGAGCACGCCCTCGCGGTCGCGGTCGCGGAGCCGCCGGTTGCCGATGTAGACACCCCAGGGGTCGAGGTCGCGGGTGACCACGCTCCCCGCACCGACGACGGCGCCCTCGCCGATCGTGACGCCGGGCAGGACCACGGCGTTCGCACCGACGATGCAGAAGCGGCCGATGTCCACGGGCTGCCGACGGGTGTTCCGGTACTCCTCGGGGACCGTGGAGTTGCCGAAGCCCCAGTCGGTGAAGTCGTCCGTGCCGGTGAGGACGCGGGCACCCTGCGACACCGCGCTGAAGTCGCCGATGGTGACCGCGGCACCGCCGGTGATCGACGCGAAGCAGGCGATGTGCACGTGGTTGCCGATCACCATGGGGTCGCGTGCGACGATCAGCACGAAGTCGTCGATGAGCACCGGGTCGCCGAACGTGATGTTCTCGCGTCCGCCGATCCTGGCTCCGTCCATGACACGAAGCATGTGTCCCCCCTTGGGTCCTTTGGCGATGGAGGCCGTCCCGGGCCGTCCATCGCTCCTCGGCTGCCGCTGAGCGAGCCTCAGAGATCTTATTCCATCGTTGTGGTCGCCGCCGATCACGGCGCGACGGGGTCCTCAGTCGGCGGCGACGTCCACGTAGGTCGCGATGGCGTGCAGGCCGGTCCAGCGCGCGTCGTCGACCATCGAGAAGCGCGCAGCGTCGCGTCGGACCGCGAGCTGTCGTCCGTCCGGCGTCGTGATCTCGACGTGCACGAAGTACGGGCCGGGCCCGAACCGGACGTCCTCGAGCGTCAACCGCACCGACGCGGTCCCGTCGAGTCGGGGCAGCTCCACGCCCAGCAGGCGGGTGTCCGTCCCGAAGGCGAGGTGTCCGGCCGTGTTCTCGATCGCGACGGACGTCGTCCACCCGTCGACCGGCAGCTTCGCGGAGACCTCGACCGTGATGTCGATGTCGTCCCGCCAGACCGCGACACCGTCGCCGCCGGACCGCGGAGCGACGGTGACCGACTCGACGACGACGTCGGCGCGGGCGGTCGGTTCTTCCTCCGGCGTCGCGGCGATGTCCTCCAGCCGGTGCTCCTCCATGATCTCGCGGAACTCCTGGACCGCCTCCCGCGCCGGTCCGACGAACTTGACGTGGCCGTGGTCGAGCACGACCGCGCTGTCGCAGAGCTCCTGCACCTGGTTCAGCGCGTGGCTGACCAGGATGATGGTGCGACCCTCCTGCTGGAACTGCCGGATCTTGTCGAGGCACTTCCGCTGGAACTGCTCGTCACCGACCGCGAGGACCTCGTCGACGAGGAGCACGTCGGGGTCGGTGTGGACGGCCACCGCGAACGCGAGCCGGACGTACATGCCCGAGCTGTAGAACTTCACCTGCGTGTCCACGAAGTCGCCGATGCCGCTGAACGCCAGGATGTCGTCGAACCGCTCCGTCGCCTCGCTCGGGGTCAGGCCGAGGATGGCTGCGTTGAGGAAGACGTTCTCGCGGCCGGTGAGGTCGGGGTGGAAGCCCGCCCCCAGCTCGATGAGCGCAGCGAGCCTCCCACGCCGGACGACCTCGCCGGTGGTCGGTTCGATGATCCCGCCGATGAGCTTGAGGAGCGTCGACTTCCCGGAGCCGTTCGACCCGAGCAGACCGACCGTGGACCCGGCCGGGATCGACAGGTCGACGTCGCGGAGCGCCCAGAAGTCCTCGCTGTGCCGGCGACCGGCACGGCCGAGCGTGACGATGCGCTCCTTGAGCGAGTTGTCCCGCCGCACGACGAAACGCTTCGACGCGTCACGCACCCGCACGACCTCGGGCACCTCGTCGGAGACCTCGTCGGCGAACGGGCTCCGGATGGATTCGATCGTCACGTCACATCTCCTGCGCGAAGTTGCCCTGCAGCCGCGCGAAGACGCGCTGCGCGATGAACACGGCGACCAGACCGACGAGGACCGCGATCCACATGTGCAGCATCATCCCCTCGGGGTACTGCTCGGATCCCCCCGCGATCCAGAACGCCCGGTGGAACCCGAGCACGGCGAGGGTGATCGGGTTGTTCTCGTAGAACGGGAGCACCCACGCCCACGCACCGTCGATCGCCCGGTCGTGGACCATCTGCCAGGAGTAGACGATCGGTGACGCCCACATGAGCAGCATCAGCAGCACCTCGACGAGGTACCCCATGTCGCGGAGGTAGACGTTCATCGCCGAGAAGAGCAACCCGATCGCGATCCCCCACGTCAGCACGATGAGGACCGCCGGTACCGCGTTGAGGAGCGCGCCCGGGCCGGGGAAGGCACCGAAGGCGAGGGCCGCCACCACGAGGATCACGACCTGCACGGCGAACGTGAACAGCGCACCGCCGGCTGCCGACAGCGGGTAGATCTCGCGCGGGACGTAGACCTTCTTGATCAACCCGGCGTTCTGGATGATGGAGACCGTCGACCCCGCGACGATCTCGCTGAACAGCCCGTACAGGGTCAGGCCGGAGAAGACGTAGAGCGCGAAGTCCGGGATCACCGCGGCGGACCCGAGGATCTGGCCGAGGATCAACCAGTAGATGGCGAGCTGCACGAGCGGCCGGATGAGCGTCCAGGCGAAGCCGAGCACGCTGTCCTTGTACCGGGACTTCAGGTCACGCCGGATCAGGAGGTCGAGCAGGTTGCGCTGCTCGAGGATGCTCCGGACCGCGCCGACGCTGCCGCCGGCAGGACGTCCTGCGGGCACCATGGGCTCCGTCCGCAGCCGTTCGAACCGCTCTTGCACCATCATGCCGGTGTCCTTCCTGCGCGTGTGCCTCGTCGATCATAGGCAACGCGACGGCTGCTCAGGACCCGGACACCCGGCGGCGAGCGTCGGGGGGTGTCAACGCGTGGCGCGCAGTGGGTCCGCGACGAGCGCGAGCGCCGCGTCGTCCTCGTCGGCCACCCGCCGGTGGACGGCCTCGGAGCGACGGTGGGGGTCGTCCACGTGCGGCGGCGCCGGGGTCCGTCGGCCGACCGTCCTCGGCGATGGTGCCCGCCGACTCGACCGTGGACGCGGAGGCGTCACGGCCGAGCCGGGCGGTGAGGAGCTGCGCGCCGAGGGGCGACCGGCTGCGGTTGCCGCTGCGGACGAGCAGGACCCGCACGGTCAGCGCGCGTCGGTGCCGAGCAGGTCGTGCCGGACGACGATCGCGTCGCGGCCGGGGCCGACCCCGATCGCGGAGATCCGGGCCCCGGACATCGCCTCGACCGCGAGGACGTACGCCTGCGCGTTCGCGGGCAGGTCGTCGAACGAGCGGGCACCGGTGATGTCCTCGGTCCAACCGGGGAACTCCTCGTAGACCGGCTTCGCGTGGTGGAAGTCGGACTGGTTGACGGGGACCTCGTCCACGCGCTCGCCGTCGACCTCGTACGCGATGCACACCGGGATCGTCTCGAGACCGGTGAGCACGTCGAGCTTCGTGAGCACGAAGTCCGTCACGCCGTTGACGCGTGCCGTGTACCGGGCGATCGGGGCGTCGTACCAGCCGCAGCGGCGCGGACGGCCCGTGGTGGTGCCGAACTCGAAGCCGTTGGCGCGGAGGAACTCGCCCGACTCGTCGAAGAGCTCGGTCGGGAACGGCCCGGCGCCGACGCGCGTCGTGTACGCCTTGACGATGCCGATGATGCGCTCGAGCTTGCCCGGGCCGATGCCGGAACCGGTCGCGGCGCCGCCGGCGGTCGCGGACGACGAGGTCACGAAGGGGTAGGTGCCGTGGTCGACGTCGAGCATGGTGGCCTGGCCGGCCTCGAACAGCACGGTGTCACCGCGCTCGAGCGCGCGGTGGATCTCGAGCCCGGTGTCGGCGACCATCGGACGCAGGCGGTCGGCGAAGGAGAGCAGCGACTCGACGACCTCGTCTGCGTCGATCGCGCGGCGGTTGAACACCTTGACCAGCAGGTGGTTCTTCTGGTCGAGGGCGGCTTCGACCTTCTGCCGCAGGATGTTCTCGTCGAAGATGTCCTGGATCCGGATGCCGACGCGGTTGATCTTGTCGGCGTAGGTCGGTCCGATGCCGCGGCCGGTCGTGCCGATCTGGCGCTTGCCGAGGAAGCGCTCGGTCACCTTGTCGATCGTGCGGTGGTAGTGCGTGATGACGTGCGCGTTCGCGGACACCAGGAGCTTCGAGACGTCGACACCGCGGGCGCGGAGTGCGTCGAGCTCCTGGAACAGGACCTCGAGGTCGACGACGACGCCGTTGCCGATGATCGGGGTGACGCCGGGCGTCAGGATGCCGGACGGCAGGAGGTGCAGGGCGTACTTCTCGCCGCCGACGACGACCGTGTGCCCGGCGTTGTTGCCGCCGTTGAACTTGACGACGTAGTCGATGCGGGAGCCGAGGAGGTCGGTGGCCTTCCCCTTGCCCTCGTCACCCCACTGGGCGCCGATGATGACTGCTGCGGGCATCTGGTTCTCCTCACGTTGGCGGAGGACCTCACGCGACCGTCGGGCCGGTGGTCCACCCGAGTCTATCGGACGGTCACCTCCGCGCTACCTGCCGCCCGCGCCTGGGAGCCCGTGCACGGCCACCGGCGCACGCTCGGACGCACCGATCGACCCCGATGGAAGGAAGCACGACATGAGCGACCTCGGCGACAAGGCGAAGGACTTCGCGGACAGCGACAAGGGCGAGCAGGCGACGGACGCCGGCCTCGACAAGGCGGGCGACGCCGCGGACAAGGCCACCGGAGGTGGCCACGGCGACCAGATCGACAAGGCGACGGACGCCGTCGACGGCAAGATCGGTCAGTAGACCGGCCGACGCAACGGACGGGAGGCGCGGTGCCAGCTGGCACCGCGCCTCCCGTCCGTTGCGTGATCGCGACCGGATCGCGCCCACGGGAGCAGCGTCAGCTGCGGAAGAAGTCCTGGTACGACGGGTCCCCGATCGGCTGCGAGTGACCCGGCTCGGCGAGCCGCTGCTCGATCATGGACTGGATGACGTCCGGCGGGGTGAGCCCACGGCGACGCCACTCCATCGGGTTGGCCCGGAGCTGGTTCAGGGAGGTGTGCGTCTGCATGGTGCAAGCCTCGCACCGCAGTAACTAGTTTGTCTAACTACATGTCCGGTTGCCGCACTGCGGGGGCCGGACGGACCGAGGCCCCGCCGCGACGTGCGACGGGGCCCCGGTGCAGGGTGGTGCGACGACTCAGCGACGCGCCACCTTCGCGGTCTGCTTCGAGGTGGACTTGCCGTCCGTCCACCCCTTCGCCTTGGCCGTGACGGTCACCGAGTAGCGGTGTCCGACGTCCCCCTTGCCCAGCTTGTAGTTCGCGCCGGTGGCGTTCGTGACGACCTTGCCGTCGCGGAGCCACTGGTACGAGAACCGGACGTTCGTGCCGGTCCAGGTGCCGTGCCGGGCCGTGAGCGTGGAGCCGACCTTCGCCTTGCCGTCGATGGTCACCGCGCTGCCCTTCACGAGCGCCAGACGCGGGGTCACCGTCTTCGCCGCCAGCACGTCGGCCTGGTCGCCCACCGCGTTGCTGAGGTGGAGGAGCAGGACCTGCGCGTTCGTCGCCGAGCCGCGGGTCACCTGCAGGGCGCCGCGGTCGGCGAAGAGGACGCCGGTGCTGCGACCCTGCGCGAAGGTGAGGGCGGGCTTCGACGGGTCGAAGGTGGCCGAGGACGTCTCGTCGACGATGTACGAACCGCTCGTGGCGAGTGCCGGGGCGTAGGACGACTCGGTCACCACCGAGTAGCTGAACGCCTTCGTCGCGCCGATGGTGGACGCGTCGACCGTCAGGACCTTCACCGCGCTGTCGAACGTGTTGACGTCCTGGCCGGGGGCGCCGCCGTTGAGGGGCTGCGCGTCCACGGTCTTGCCGGTGGCGATGTCGACCGTCGTCGCGAGCGTCGCGTCGACCGCGGCCGACTTGGCGTCGTAGACGAGGTAGTCCGCCGTGCCGTCACGGTCCGTGTCGATGAGCACCTCGACGTTGTTGACCGCACCGGGGTTCGCGTCGGGTCCGGCGGTCTGCACGCCGAAGGCCAGCGTGTCCGAGGCCTTGTCGTAGTTCGCACCGAAGGCACGGACGTCAGCGGCCTGGAGCGACTGCTTCGCCGAACCGTCGGGGAACGACTCCTGCCCGTCGGTGCCGCCGAGGACGAACGGGGCGACCGCGGCGTGGTAGCCCGTCGTCAGTCCGCCCTGGTCGACCGTGCGGCCCTTCAGCTGGAGCGCGGCGGTCTGCTGCTGGCCCGTGAAGGTGACACCGGAACCGTGCACCGCGCTGACCGGCTTCGGCGCGACGTAGACGCCGAGCCGCAGCGGGTTGAGCGAGGAGTCGGTCGGCGTGAAGGCCACGACGCCCGAGGCGGCGGTGACGAACTCGCGCTGGTAGCCCTGCTGCACCGGCTCCTGGGTGGGGTCGATGACGCGACGGAGCTGCGTCGGGTCGGCGATCGTGAAGGTGAGCTTCACGGTCGCGGTGCCGTGCGGCTGGACCGTGACCCGCTTCGTGCTCAGCGAGAACGCGACGCCGGGCTGCGTCACCTGCGGCTGGTAGGCCACGTCGTAGGTGTGCGCGGTGCCGTCGGTGTTCTCGATCTGCAGCGTGCGGGACTGGCTGGTCTTCCCGGCGACCTCGACGACACCGAACGAGGCGGTGACGAGCTGGTCGTTCTCGACGCTGCGGACCGTGGTGCCCGCGGTGACGGCCTGGAGCGCGTCGACCCGGCCGGTGCCCTGGCGGAGCAGCGTGGCCGTGCGGTCGCCCTGCTTCACGTCGTGCGTCGCGGTGTTCATCACGGCGGCCTTCACCTGCGGGGCCGTCCACGACGGGTGCGACTCGAAGGTCAGGGCGACGATGCCGGCCACGTGCGGGGTCGCCATCGAGGTGCCGCTCATCGACATGCGGTCGTTCCCGGTGCCGTTGGCCGCGGAGATCACGTTGACCCCGGGGCCGGCGACGTCCGGCTTGACGATGTCGTCGTACGAACCGTGCACGCCGCGGCTGGTGAACGACGCGAGGGTGTTCACGTTCGCCGCGTCGGTCGCGAGCTGGAAGCCCTTGAGCTCGTCCGCGAAGCGGACGTGCAGGGTGCCGGCGGTGGCCGATGCCCGGAGGGCCGTCACGCTGTCGGCGGTGAGCTCGGCGCCCGGGATGGTCGCGTTGCCCGCGATGCCCGAGTCGAACGTGTTGACGGTGCCGGCGAGGAGGACCCCGACGCCACCTGCGGCCTCGACGTTGCCGAACCGGACGCCGGACCCGCACTCGAGTGCACCGTCGGTCCACTTGAGCCAGACGACCTTGCCCGCGATCTTCGCGGCCTCGTCGGCGCTGAACGCCGCGCAGCCGTCGACGTTCGTGGTCGGGACGACGACGTCACCCTCGACGGGCAGCGCGCCCTGGTAGTTCTGCGAGTACTGCGCACGGTAGGTCTTCGCGACGTCGGCGGGCGCGGTGGCCTCGACGCCGTCGTAGAGCGACTGGCCTGTGGCGCTCGCGGCGACCGTCAGGGCCCCCTCGGCGTTGCCCGGCGAACCGCCGATGTCGGTGAAGTCGTCGGCGTTGCCCGAGGCGATCACGGGCAGGACACCGCGGGCGGTGAGCGCGTCGATCTTCGCGTTGTCGGGGTCGTCCGGCGCGCCGTAGTCGGAGCCGAGCGAGAGGTTGAGGACGTTGATGTCCTTGCCCTCGGTCAGGGCCTGGCCGACCCAGTCGAGCGCGGCACCGGTGAGGTCGGTCGAGCCGCCCCCGTCGCCGAACACCTTGAGTGCGTAGAGGCCGGCGTCGGGCGCGGTGCCCGGGCCGATCCACATGTCCTGGACCTGCTGCTTCGTGAGGTCCTGGTAGTTCCCGCGGAAGGTCTTCTTGTCCGCGTCGAGACCGAAGCCCGCGGCCGTGCCGGACACGTGCGTGCCGTGGTCGCCGCCCTTGCCGTCGATCGGGTTCTCGTCCGGCTTCGGCGTCGGGTCGTAGGCCGTGCTGCTCGGGTCCGCGTTGTAGGTCGGACCGGCGAAGTCGTAGCCGCCGAGGTACTTCGAGCCGTCGTACCAGCTCGGGTCCGGCGCGCTCGTGCTCGCGAGGGCGGTCTGGTAGGCCGCGGTGGTGCCGGGGCCGCCGAAGTCCGCCTGCGTGTAGTCGAGGCCGGTGTCGAGCACGGCGATGTTCACGCCCTTGCCGGTGTGGCCGGTCTGCTGCCAGGCGTCGAGCGCCCGGGTGTAGACGTCGCTCGCGGCGTTCTTCGGGCTCACGCCGTCCGCGCCGGGACGGAGCAGGTCGGGGTCGACGCCGCTCGGGGCCTTCGACGCGTCGCCCGGGGTCGGGTCGACGATCTTCTTCGGCGTGAGCGGGATGATGCTCTCGACGTCCGAGCGCGCCGCGACGGCACGCAGGGCGTCGACGTCGGCGACGACCGCGACACCGGGGACGGTGTACTGGGTCGAGTACAGCTCGGTCGCGTCGGCGTCGGAACGCTCGACGGCGGCGCGGACCGCGTTCACCGTCGAGGTGATCGCCCGGACGCGCTGCTTCGCCGCAGCGGACGGGGACTTCGACTTCGTGAGGTCGCCGCCCTTCGCCGCCGCGTCGACCTCGAGCGCGCCCTGCCCGGTCGTCCGCACGAACGCGGCGATCGTCTTCGAGGGCTTCGCGTCGCGCAGGGGCGCCGCGAGCTTGAGCTCCGCGGCGCTCGTGCCGGTCGGGGCCGCGTGGGCCGCCCCGCCGATCGCGAGCCCGCCGCACGTCAGGGCCACGGCAGCGATGCCGGCGGTCAGGACGCGTGTGACGCGGTGGGGTGAGGGGTTCGGGTTCGGTGTTGCACGGTTCAAAGGGCGCACTCCCGGTTCGTCCGTGGTTCGCATGAGATTGCTGTGAAGTTATGCGTTGGCTCTCAGCCCGGACAGTCCTCACTTCTGGGGACCTCCCCCGTTCGCGGGACGCCGATCTGGCAACTTGCACACCTTTGTGCAAGTTATTACGATGGCCTCCGTGACCACGACCGACCAGCCTGCACGCGCGCCCCGCCGCGACGCAGCCGAGAACCGTGCCGCCCTGATCGAGGCCGCCAAGACCGTCCTGCAGGGCGACCCGGACGCGTCGCTCGAGACGATCGCCGCCGCCGCTGGACTCTCCCGGCGTGCGGTCTACGGACACTTCCCCTCGCGGGACGACCTCGTGCGCGAGGTCGTGACCGCCGGTGCCGCCCGGATCGCCGCGGCCGTCCCGAGCACCCCGGACCTCGCCGCCCTCCCGCCCGCCGCGCGCCTCGCGGCCATCGCGGTGACGCTCTGGGCCGAGGTCTCGCACGTCCGCTCGATGGCCCGCGTCGCCCTGCGCAGCCCGTTCAGCGAGGCCGTCGCCGAGGTCTTCGCACCCCTGCGGGCCCAGGTCCGAGACGCGTGCGCGCTCGGGATCGCCGAGGGTGCCATGCGCGACGACGTCGACCCGGCGACCCTCGGGCGACTCGTCGAGGGCGCGTGCATCGCCGTGCTCGACGAGGCCACCCGCTCCGGCACCAGCGACGAGGACGGACGGCGCATGGTCGTCCTGTCCGCGCTCGGCATGGCCGGCATCGACTGGCGCACCGCGATGCTCTCCGAGCCGGTCGCCACCACCCCGACCACGAAGGACCGCGCATGACGCTCGAACTCGACCACGTCGGCATCGGCGAGGAACCCGGTGCCGCACTGCCCGTCGTCTCCGCCGTCGCCGCACCCGGCCGCCCGGGCGTCGTCGCCGTCGAGACCGAGCAGGCCCCTGTGCTCGCCTCGCTCGTCGCCGGAGGCCGCATGCAGGTCGACACCGGCCGCGTGCTGCTCGACGGGCACGAGGACCCCGCGGTGATTCGACGGGCGTTCGCGCTCGTCGACACCCCGGGCGTCGCCGAGCCGTTCCCCGTGATGACCCTCCGCCGCATCGTGCGCGAAGAGCTCGCGTTCGCCGGGCAGCGTCCCTCCCGCGACCACGTCGACACCGTGCTCGACGAGCTCGGCCTCGCCACCTGGGCCGACACACACGTGCAGCGCGTGCCGACGGACGTCCGCATCCGGCTGCTCGTCGAGCTCGCCCTGCTGCGCGACGGTGTCACCGGTCTCGTCGTCACCTCGCCGGAGCGACACGGCGGCGCGGTCGAGGACTGGTTCGCCGTCGTGCGCGACGTCGCTCGCCGAGGGGTGACCGTCGTGGTCGTGACCTCGAAGGCAGCGGCAGCCACCGTCGAGTCCCTCCTCGACACGATCGACGAGCCCGCACCGGACAGCACCGCCCGCACCGGCGAACCCGCTCCGGACAGCACCGCCCGCACCGGCGAACCCGCCCCGGACAGCACCGCCCGCTCCGGCGAACCCGCACCGGCGAGCCGACCCGACACCACCCAGACCGAGGGTCCCGACGACGCGACCCGGACGGACGGCGCCGACCCGCGCCTCCCGACCGACCCCGAAGCACCAGCAACCGTCCCGACGGAGGCACCCGCGTGACCACCACCTCGCTCGTCCGCGCCGAACTGGCGCGGCTCACCGCGACCCCGCTCGCCCGACTCGCGTTCATCGCGCTCATGGTCGTGCCGCTCCTCTACGGCGGCGCCTACCTCTGGGCCAACCGCGACCCGTACGCCAAGCTCGACCAGGTCCCCGCCGCGATCGTCGACCAGGACGCGGGGGCGACCCTCGACGGCAACCGTGTCGACTACGGCAAGGACGTCACGAAGGAGGCGATCGACGGGGCCAAGTTCAAGTGGACGGAGACCTCGGCTGCTGACGCCCGCAGCGGCGTGCGCAACGGCACCTACGACTTCGTCGTGACGATCCCGCACGACTTCTCCGAGTCCCTGGTGTCGGCGCAGTCCGACGACCCGAAGCGCGCGCAGCTCGTGATGACCACGGCCGACACGAACTCCTACCTGGCGTCGACCATCGCCGAGCAGGCCGGCAAGACCATGCGGACCGCGGTCGCCGAGCGCGTCGGCAAGGAGGCGGCGAAGACCCTGCTCGTCGGTCTCGCCGACGTGCGCGACAGCCTCGGCGACGCGGTCGACGGCGCAGGCCAGCTCGCCTCGGGGGCGGCGGAGGCCGACGACGGGGCCCACCAGCTCGCCGACGGCACGGGGAAGCTCTCCGCCGGGGCGTCGAAGCTCGCTGCCGGGACCGCCGACCTGCCGTCCCAGACCACGAAGCTGAACGACGGCGCGCAGCAGGTCGCATCCGGTGCCGCCACGCTCGCGGACGGCCTGCAGGACGCCCGCCAGCAGACGGCGTCCCTGCCGGCGCAGACCGCGCAGCTGAACACCGGTGCCGGGAAGCTCCAGGCCGGCCTGCACGACGCTCGTGACCAGACCGCCAGCCTCCCCGCGGACTCGCGACGACTCGCCACGGGGGCCGGCGACGTCGCGGCCGGGAACGCGAAGCTCGCGGAGGACTCGGCGCCGTTCATCGCGGGCGTGGAGCAGCTGGCCGCGGGAGCACCGCAGCTGGTGACGACCCTCAAGCCGGTGGTGCAGACGTCGACCGTGCTGTCGCCGGCACAGAAGGCGCAGCTGCTCACGACGTTGGACGACCTGCAGACGAACAGCGCGGCACTCGGGACCGGGGCCGCGGACGTCTCCGACGCGGTCGGTCGCCTCGCGACCGGGAGCGCCCAGGTGTCGGCCGGAGCGTCGCAGCTGGCCACGAAGGCTCCGCAGCTGACGTCGGGCATCCAGCAGCTCTCGGACGGGTCGGACACCCTCGCGGCCGGTACGGCGAAGCTCGCGCAGGCCGCACCGACGCTGTCGAACGGCATCGCCACCGCCGCCGACGGCGCCTCGAGGCTCGCATCCGGGTCGTCGAAGGTCGCCGCGGGCACCGCGCAGCTCGCGCAGGCCGCGCCGACGCTCTCGTCCGGCGCGTCCGAGCTCGCCACCGGCGCGGCGACGGCCGACGACGGCGCGAACTCCCTCGCCTCGGGCCTGACGAAGCTGCAGAGCGGCTCGTCCGAGCTCGCGACGAAGCTCGACCAGGGCCGGACGAAGATCCCGGCGTCGACGGCGTCGCAGCGCAACGACCAGGCGTCGGTCATCTCCGACCCGGTGAAGGTCGGCAAGGACGACATCGCCTCGGCGTCGAACTACGGCGCCGGACTCGCGCCGTTCTTCATATCCCTCGCCGCTTGGATCGGCATGTACGCGCTGTTCCTCATCCTCAAGCCGATCTCGAAGCGAGCGATCACGGCGGTGCGGAAGCCGCTCCGGGTCGTGCTCGGCGGCTGGCTCACCCCGGCGCTGCTCGGCGTCGTGCAGATGGTGGCGCTCTTCCTGATCGTCCGGTTCGCCCTCGACCTGAACGTGGTGCAGGCCGGTCCGACGATCGGCATCATGGTGCTCGCCTCGGCCACCTTCGCCGCGATCATCATGGCGCTCAACGTGCTGCTCGGCTCGGTGGGGCAGTTCCTCGGCCTCGTGCTCATGCTCGTCCAGCTCGTCACCGCCGGCGGGACGTTCCCGTGGCAGACGCTGCCGGGTCCGTTGGCGGCCCTGCACTTCGCGCTGCCGATGACGTACTCGGTCGACGCCATCCGGCAGACGATGTACGGCGGGAGTGCCGGGGCCGCCTGGTCGGATGCCGGGGTGCTGGCGTGCTGGCTGCTCGGCGCACTGCTCGTGTCGTACGTCGTCACCGCGCGGCAGACGCGCTCGCGGACGCTGCGTGACCTGCGCCCGAGCCTGATCGGGTAGCGCCGCCCACGGCCGGCCCGGGCTCCGCCACCGCGCGGCTGCACGGGCCGGCCCCGGTAGCATCGCTGCCAGAGCCACGGAGGTCGATGCAGATCATGGGAGCAGGCAGGCCCGCGACCATCTACGACGTCGCCGCGCGCGCCGGCGTCTCGAAGTCCCTCGTCTCCCTCGTGCTGCAGCGCTCGCCCCGGGTGAGCGAGCAGCGCCGGGCGGCCGTGCTGCAGGCGATCCAGGACCTCGACTACCGCCCGTCGACGGCGGCCGTGTCCCTCGCCGGCACTCGCAGCCGCACGATCGGCGTCGTGCTCGACGACTTCCGGAACCAGTGGTTCGTCGACCTGCTCACCGGCCTGCGCGAGTCGCTGCAGGACCAGGGACACCGCCTCGTCGTCGCCGACCGGTTCCTCAACACGGGTCTCGACGTCTCCCCCGTCGAGGGTTTCCTCTCGATGCGCGTCGAGGGCATCGTGATCGCCGGCGAACCCGACACGGACCTCGCGATCCCCGCCTCGACGCCGCTCGTCATCGCCGGCGGCCGGGTCTCGATCCCCCGCGCGGACACGGTCGCGAACGACGACCGCGCCGGCGGCCGCATGGCGGCCGACCACCTGCTGGCCCTCGGACACCGACGGATCGGGTTCGTCGGGGCCAGGTCCGCCGCCTCGGACGAACGTCGGGCCGGTCTGGAGGAACGGATCGCCGCCGACACGACCGGTGCGTCCGTCGCGGTGTCGGTCCTCCCCGAGGAGCCCACCGAGGACGCCGGGGCCCGCGGCGTCGCCGCGCTGGTCGACGCCCACCCCGACGTCACAGCGGTGTTCGCCGCGAACGACGTGATGGCCCTCGGCGCGCTGTCCGAGCTCGCCTCGCGCGGGCTCCGGGTCCCCGAGGACGTGTCGGTCATCGGGTACGACGACACCCCGGTCGCGGCCTCGCGCTACGTCGGGCTGACGAGCATCGACGACCGGAGCGTCGACATCGGCCGGGGCGCGGGCGAGCGGCTGCTCGCGCGCATCGCGGACCCGGGTGCGCCGGCCACCGAGGTGCTCGTCGAGCCCCGGCTCGTGGCCCGGCGGACCACCGCCGCGCGCTGAGCGCGGCGCTCCCTCCGCTGCGCGTCCCTCAGCCGAGGTCGGCGTGCTGCGCGACCCACGCGTGCATGACGATCGCGGCGGCCGCCGAGGCGTTGATGCTCCTGGTGGACCCGAACTGCGTGATCTCGAGGTGGGCGTCCGCACCCGCGACGGCCTCGTCGGTGAGCCCGGGACCCTCCTGCCCGAACAGGAACACGCACCGCTCGGGGATCGCCGCCGTCTCGATGCGCTCGGCGCCCGACGTGTTGTCGATCGCGACCACCGGACGGCCCTCGTCCCGCATGGCTGCGAGGAACGTCTGCACGTCCGGGTGGTACCGGACGTGCTGGTACCGGTCGGTCACCATCGCACCGCGCTTGTTCCAGCGCCGTCGCCCGACGATGTGCACCGTGCCGGCGAGGAACGCGTTGGCGCTCCGGACGATCGACCCGATGTTGAGGTCGTGCTGCCAGTTCTCGATCGCCACGTCGAACGCGTGCCGGCGGGTGTCGAGGTCGGCCACGATCGCGTCCATCGACCAGTACCGGTAGTGGTCGACGACGTTCCGGGTGTCCCCCGTCGCGAGGAGCTCGGGGTCGAGCCGCGGGTCGTCGGGCCACGGCTGGGGGTGCGGGCCGACGCCGTGGGTGGTCGCCTCGTGCGTGAGTGGCAGGACGGGCTGCGCGGCGCTGTCCGCAGCGACGGCCGCTGGTGCTGCGCCGGCCGCCGGGGCTGCCGGTGACCCGCTGGCCGACGCATCCGGTCCGGACGGCTCGGCCACGGGGTCGGACGGGAGGCGCTCGGTCACGTGACCAGCGTAGGCCGCGTGCTGCGCGCCTCCCGTCCGGCGACCGTGGCCTGCAGGTCGGTCAGCCGAAGGGCAGGGCGGAGCGCGGGTCGGCGTGCGCGAGCACGACGACCGCGGCGGCCACGGCGACCGCGATCAGCCCCGCGGTGACCCACCGTCTGCAGAGCACCGTGGGGACGACTGCGAGCACGCCGAGGAACACCACGGCACCGAGCGCCCCGGTCACCGTGATCTGCGCGGCCTCGCGGGCGCGACCGCCGACGAACGCCTGGACCATCGTCACGACGACACCGATCCCGAGGCCCGCGGCGGCGAGGGACCCGACGACCCCGATCGTCAGCCAGAGCTCCGACGCCACACGCTCCGCACGACGGCGCGCCTGCTCTCGGGCCGACGGCAGGAGCGCGGCGACTTCGTCGGGGAGGGTCGGCAGCGCGAGGTACGTCCGGAGCGCGCGCCCGTCGTCGCTGCGGCGTGCGATGCGGGCGAGCATGACACGCTCGCGGTCGGTCAGGACCCCCGGTACGGACGCACCCCACCGGGCAGCCTGGTCCGGGTGTCCCGCGGCACGGTAGGTCTCGACGAGCGCGATCCGGTACGCGTGCTCGGACGGGGTCCGCACGGCGTGGGCGCGCAGCGAGTCCCACGCGGCGCGACGGTCCCCGCGGTCGAACGCCGTCCGGGCGTCGGCGACGACCTGTTCCGGAGCGCGACCCACGCGTCCGATCATGGCAGCAGTCCGGGCGGGCGCGGCGACCGTCAGCGGGCGGCCCGCACCTCGATGCCCGCGATCAGGACGTCGAGGCCGAGCTCGAACCGCACGTCGTACGAGTGCTCGCCGAGGATCTCCCCCACCAGCCGGTGCCGCTCCGGGCGCCCGGCGTCGGAGTCGCCCCGGCCGACGAGGACGCCCGCGTGCCCCACCACGAAGTCGTAGACGACGAAGAACGCGTACATCGCGTCCTGCTCGGACAGTCCGGCCTCGCACAGGGCCGCGACGACCTTCGCGACCACGGCGTCCGACTCCGACGAGACCAGCGGCGCGCGCTGGCTGTGCGACTCGAGCACGAGCGGGTGGGTCCGCATGAGGTCCCGGAACGTGCGGGCGAAGGTCCGGACGACCTCGTGCCACTCCGACGGCCAGACGAAGGTGGCGGTGAACTCGTCGACGGTGCGACGCACGAGCTCGGCGTGCAGGTCGTCGAGACCGCCGATCGTGCGGTGCACGGTCATCGGCGCGACCCCGAGCCGCGAGCCGAGCGCACGGAAGGACAACCGCTCGAGGCCGTCCTCGTTGGCGATGGCGGTCGCGGCGTCGATCACCTGGTCGCGGCTGAGCACGTTCGGACGGCCGCGGCGTCGTCGCTCGGGCTGCGACGCTGTCGAGGCAGCGGATCGGGGTGTGGTCGGGGTCCCTGGGTCGACGAGCACGTGGCCTCCTTGATCCGGTACGTGTCCCGAAAAGCCTACGCCAACACCGAACGTCACTCGGTGTCCGGGTGGCCGGAGACCGGTGGCCGGTAGGCTGGGCACATGGCGACCCGCGACGACGTCGAGTGCTGGCTGACCGACATGGACGGCGTGCTCGTGCACGAGAACCAGGCGCTGCCGGGGGCTCCCGAGCTCATCCAGCAGTGGCTCGACGAGGGCACCGAGTTCCTCGTCCTGACGAACAACTCGATCTTCACGCCGCGCGACCTCAGCGCACGACTGCGGAGCTCCGGGCTGCACGTCCCCGAGGAACGTATCTGGACGAGCGCGCTCGCGACGGCCGACTTCTGCCGCTCCCAGATGCCCGGCGGCTCGGCGTTCGTCATCGGCGAGGCCGGCATGACCACGGCGCTGCACGAGGCCGGCTTCATCATGACCGAGACCGCGCCCGACTACGTGGTGGTCGGCGAGACGCGGAACTACTCGTTCGAGGCGATCACGAAGGCCGTCCGGCTCATCCGCGACGGCGCACGGTTCATCGTGACGAACCCGGACGCCACCGGCCCCTCGGCGGAGGGCGTCCTGCCCGCCACGGGAGCGATCGCAGCCATGATCGAGAAGGCCACCGGCAAGCAGCCGTACGTCGTCGGCAAGCCGAACCCGATGATGTTCCGCTCGGCGATGAACCGGATCGGCGCACACTCCGAGAACACCGGCATGATCGGCGACCGGATGGACACCGACGTGCAGGCCGGCATCGAGGCCGGGCTCCACACCGTCCTCGTGATGACCGGCATCAGCGACCAGGCCGAGATCGACCGCTACCCGTTCCGCCCGAGCGAGGTCATCCAGGGCGTGCACGAGCTGGTCCGGACCGAGCCCGTCGAGGTCGAGCTCTAGTCGGTCGTCGTCTCGGCCCCGCCGACGGTCTGGAGGCGCGGCTCGCCCGCCTGCACCCCGAGGACCTCGCGGGCCGGTACCGTCCGCCACCGGCGCCGGAGGCGGCGCGGCCGGTCGTCCCGCCACGCGATCACCCCGCCCGCGACGACGCCGCACGCGAGCACCGCGAACGAGAGCAGCCCGAGGCCGCCCACCAGCACGATCCGGGAGGGGTCCGTGACGTCGGTCGTCGCCGACAGCGCGATGGAACCGAAGTCCCACGCGGCGTGCAGCAGCACGGGGGCGAGCAGGCTCCCGGTCAGCCGACGGGCGACGTACAGCGTCGAGCCGAACGACGCCGCGAACACGACCTGCACGAGCGTCGCCCCGAGGGTGGCCCCGGCGAGCGCGTTGAGCAGGTGCAGCAGCCCGAAGAGCACGCACGACGCGATCCACACGCCGAACTCCGGCAGGCGCCGCCGCAGGCCGACGAGCAGCACCCCGCGGGTGAGCAGCTCCTCGAAGAGGCCGACGAACAGCACGCCGAGGCCCAGCAGCAGGAAGTACCGCGGCGGCAGCGCTCCCCAGTCCACGAGCGGGAGCCGGGCCGCACACACCACGCCGACGAGCACCGGCGCGACCATCGTCCAGCGCAGGCGGGAGCGGTCCTGGTCGAGGACGGCGATCCGCCACCAGCCGAGGGCCGTCACGAAGACGCAGAGCACGGCGACCGCGATGCCCTCCGGGAGCACGAGCGCCCGGACGACGCTGTCCACCGTCTGCCCGAGGGACGGGTAGTCGTCGCTCGGTCGGGCTCGCCAGGCGCTCACCGCGGCGAAGGCCACGAGCGGGGCGAGGCCGAGCAGGAGCGAGGGCGGGACCGGCCAGCGGCGTCGGCGGGTGCGGGCAGCTGTGGTCACCCGCCGTTTGTACCATTGGGGCATGCGTCTGCCCTCCCTGTCCGTGATGGCCCGGAGTGGACACTGCACTACGGCGGTGGTCTGATGCGTCTGCCCTCCCTGTCCGTGATGGCGGAGGACTACGTCAAGCTCGTGTGGAAGTCCACGGAGCGCGGCGGTTCCGGGCTGGCGACCCGGGACATCGCCGCAGCGCTCAGGGTCTCGGCGTCCACCGTCTCGGGCAACCTCCGGAAGCTCGACCGTGACGGCCTCATCGAGCACACCCCCTACCACGGCGTCGTGCTCACCCCGCTCGGGCAGCAGGTCGCCGTGGCGATGGTCCGGCGGCACCGCCTCATCGAGACCTACCTCGTGCAGCGGCTCGGGTACTCCTGGGACGAGGTGCACACCGAGGCCGAGGCGCTCGAGCACGCCGTCTCGGAGACCTTCCTCGACCGCGTGGACGCCGACCTCGGGCATCCGACGCACGACCCGCACGGCGATCCGATCCCGCGCGCGGACGGCTCGGTGCCGGACTCCCCGGGCACGCTCCTCGGCGACGTGGAGCCCGGCACGTGCGGCACCGTCGACCGGGTCTCCGACGACGACCCGTCCCTGCTGCGCTACTTCGACGAACTCGGGGTGGGGCTCGGCACGCACCTGCGTGTGGAGCGGGTGCGGGACTACGCGGGCGTGATCACCGTCGCCCGCCGGTCCCCCGACGGCGAGGAGTCCCTCGTCGACCTGCCGGCCGCCGCTGCCGCCGCCATCTGGCTCGCCCCCGACGGCGACTGACCCGGCCCTCCCCGCTCCCCGGCGTCGCTCCTCCTGCGCCGAGCGGGCCATTTCTGTCACGCTCGGCGGCGCCACGCGGCGGATCCTGCCCGCGCGACGGAACGCACGCGGCGTGTTCTGCACGCTCGGCGAACGACGACCCGACGCCCGCCGTGCGCCCGCCGACCAGGCGCTACGCCGAAGGTGCGCCCGCCCGCCGGAACGGCGCCCGCAGCGCCGGCAGGACGTCCCGCCGGTTGACCCAGAACACGACGAGCGCCAGCACCACGTGCACCCCGCTGAGCACCCAGCGCCCGGTGGTGTCCGTCACGACGAACTGCACCGCGAACAGCGCGACCAGGGCGATCGCCGACCACCGGTGGAACCGCAGCGCGATGATGATCGCCACCCCGAGCAGGGTCTGCGACGCGGTCAGCATGAACTCCTCGACCTGCCGGCCGTCGAGCGGCAACCCGCCCGTGGTGCCTCCGCCGAGCACGTGCGCGATCGGCAGCGAGCCGACGAGCAGCGACCACTGGTTGACCTTCGAGGCGATGAGCGTCCCGATCGCGGCGCCGCCCATCCCCCGCAGGGCGAAGAGCGCAGCGACGATGAACTCGGGCGCCTCGGTCGCGAGCGGCGCGAGCCACTGCACGAGGAAGTAGCTGTCGATGCCGAGGGTGCTGCCGGACTGCACCAGGGCGTCGGCGAACGGCTCGGCGGACGCGAGGATCACCGCGGCGGCCACGACGAACAGCGCGACGATCGTCCACCGGCGCGGGCGCTGCCGCATCGAGGCGATGTTGCCCGCCATGCCGACAAGTTCCTCGTTCTCGTCGCCGTCGTCCGACACCTTCGACGCCCGCCAGAGGTAGGCGACGAACGCGGCGAGCAGCACGAACCCGAACCAGAGCGGGATCGAGCCCATCAGCGGGATGAGGAACGCCACGAGGGCGAGCAACGCGAGGAAGCCGATGTCCAGCCGCGAGGACCGCTCGAGCTCGAGCACCTTCGTGGCGACGGGCGGCAACGCGCCCGACCGGACGTACCGGCGGGCCACGAGCAGCGAGATCACGACGACGAGCGGCCAGCCGAACCCGAGCAGCAGTCGGTTCGAGCCGGTCATGTTGGCGGCGGCGAACTGCTCGTACGCCGCGTCCGACCCGGATCGGAACGCGTAGTACAGGTCGACCGCGTACTCGGGCAGCACGGCGATGAGCGCGAGGATCGCGATGGCGAGCGCGCCGGCGATGTCCTTCTGCGCCGCCTCCGCCGCCCAGGCGAGCAGGAACGAGGCCGCGACGACCGCGCCGCCGAAGACGAGCAGGTCGACGAGCGGGTCCGGAGCGAGGCCGCCGATGCGGAAGACCACGGCGGGCAGCGCGAGCACGATGCAGAGCGCGATGCGGGCCCAGGCGGTGCGGCCCATCCGCGCGGGCAGCGCGACGGCGTCAACGACGCGCGAGGGTGAGGTGTCGATCACGGGGGTGGTCCCTTGGTCGGGGCCGCACCGAAAGACGCGGGATGAGGATGCGCTTCGGCCACGGCGGAACGGCCGAAGGTCTCGCTCGCCCGCCGGGTGGGACCGCCGGGTGGTGCACCGGGCCGATCTTCGTGATGGCCAGTGTGTCGATGCACGCGCTGGGAGCTACTCCCCTTCGACACCCACCTTGGCGCGCTCCGATCGGCTCACGCAAGCGGATCGTGCCTGTTCGTCGCGCCGAATCCGGATCTTCCCCGACCCGCCCCGTCCCGGCCTGGAGGCACGGTGCGGGCCCGCCCCGCGCCTCCAGGCCGCAGGACGGGTCGCGTCTCAGCCGGAGGCGCGCTTGCTGCGCCCCAGCGCCATCTCGCGACGGGCGCGCTGCAGCGCGAGCGCGGACCCGGCGTCGGGGTCGTCGAGGAGCCGTTCGGTCTCCGCCGCGTGCTCGCGGACGGCGGGGTCGCGGCGCTCGCCGGCGTCGGCGAGGACCGGCCGGACGACCTCCTCCCCGAGCCCGACGAGGGCACGGCTCAACGCGAGGCGGGTGTCCTGGTCACCGTGTCCGAGCTCACGAGCGAGCCGCCGGGCGAGTGCGGGACGGGCCTCGACGGTTGCGAGCCGGACGGCAGCGCGCCACGCGGTTCGAACGACACCGGGGTCGACGTCCCCGAGGCGCTCCTCGACGAGGTCGAACACCGACGGGTCGAGGACCTTCGACAGCGTGTGGAGGGCCTGGGAGCGGGCCTGCGGCTCGGGGCGGTCGAGCTCGCGGACCACGCGGGGCACGACCTCGGCGGCGGGCAGCCGGACGGGCGCCCAGGTCAGCATCTCCCGCACCTGGAGGTCGGGTTCGACCGCGCAGCGCTCGACGAGGGCCTCGAGGTCGTCCGTCGTCGGCTCGGTGCCCGCGGCCATCACGGCACGGAGACGGACGGCGGGGCGCGGGTCGGCGAGGGCGTCGGTGAGCACGGTCATCCGTCCATCGAAACCCCTCAGCCTGCATGACACCAGGAGACGCCCGGTCCTGACCGCGACGGAGGGCGCGGGCATAGCGTGGACGAGACCAGTACCGCGACGAAAGGAATCGCCATGCCCCGCATCGGAACGAGCGACCTCACCGTGTTCCCCCTCGCCCTCGGCGGCAACGTCTTCGGCTGGACCGCCGACGAGCAGACCTCGCACCGGGTGCTCGACGCCTTCACCGGCGCCGGCGGCGACTTCGTCGACTCGGCCGACGTCTACTCCGCGTGGGCGCCGGGCAACGAGGGCGGCGAGTCCGAGCGGGTCATCGGTTCGTGGCTGCGGGCCTCGGGGAAGCGGGACGACGTCGTGATCGCGACGAAGGTCTCGCAGCACCCGCAGTACAGCGGACTGTCCGCATCGAACGTCGCCGCGGCGGCCCGCGCCAGCCTCGACCGTCTGGGCACGGACCGGATCGACCTCTACTACGCGCACTTCGACGACCAGGACACCCCGCTCGAGGAGACGGTCCGCGCGTTCGACCAGCTCGTCCGCGAGGGCCTGGTCCGTCACACCGCGATCTCGAACTACTCGCGGGAGCGTGCGGCGGAGTGGATCCGCATCGCGGAGGAGCACGGTCTCGCGAAGCCCGTCGCGATCCAGCCGCACTACAACCTCGTCACCCGCGAGCCGTACGAGTCGGAGATCGCACCGCTCGCCGCTGCGGAGCACCTCGGCGTCGTACCGTACTTCGCCCTCGCCGCGGGCTTCCTGACCGGCAAGTACCGCACTGCCGAGGACTTCGCCGGGAAGGACCGCGAGGGCCAGGTCAAGGGCTACTTCTCGGACGCGGGTCTCGCGGTCGTGGACGCCCTCGCCGGGATCGCCGAGGCGCACGACGCGGAGATCGCGACCGTGGCACTGGCGTGGCTGCAGGCACAGCCGGACGTCGTCGCACCGATCGCGAGCGCGCGGAACACCGAGCAGCTGCCGGCCCTCCTCGCGTCGGCCGACCTGCAGCTCGACGCCGAGGAGCTCCGCACCCTCGACGAGGTGTCGGCGCGCGTGCCCGCTGCCGGCTAGGCGGTCAGCTCGGGCCAGGCGTCCGGACCGCGCGGGTCAGGCGTCCGGACCGCTCGGGCCAGGCGTCCGGACCGCGCGGGTCAGGCGTCCGGGGCGAGCGACCCGGTCAGCGTCCGCCCCGAGGACCGCGTGACGAAGCACGACAGGAACCGGTTCCCCTGGTCCCACGTCGCCTGGTCCGGGGCGTACGACCCCTGCACCTGGACGTCCCCGTACGCCGCAGCCGCGGTGGTGTCGAGCGCCTCGGTGGCCTGGCAGCGCGACGCCGCCTGCGTCGCCAGGGCCTCGGCACCGGGCCACCGCTGCGACGCGACCTCGAGACGCGCGGTGAGTTGCGCGAGGTGCGCGGCCGCGCAGTCTACGACCGTGTAGGTCTCCGCCCAGGCGTTGCTGAACGGCGAGAGGCACTCGCCACCGGCGAGCTCGTTCCACGCGTGCTCGCCGGGCGCGGCGGGCGTCGTCGCGAAGGTCAGCGTCCGCTGCTCCGCGGGAGCGGCGGACGTCGCGGCCTCGGGCTCGGCGCTGGTGGTCGGCGTCGACGAGGGCTGCACCGAGGCTGCCGCGGTCTTCGTCGGTGCCGGGGTGTGCTCCTCGATGGTGTTGCCGAGGATCCACCTGGTCAGCGCGAAGACGGCGACGAGCAGCACGACGATCAGGGCGACCGCGCCCCAGATCAGCAGGAGCTTGCCCCGTCGTCCCTCGTTCCGGAGTCGGGCGAAGCCCTCGTTGATGAAGTTGTCACGCCCGTCGTCGTCCCCGGCGCCGGAGCCCGACGCACGGGGCGCGGACGACTGCGCCGCGACCGCGGGGGTCGCACCGACGGCAGGGCGCGCAGCACCCGCCGCACCCACAGGTCCCGCCGCGCCCGCGGCACTCGCGGCCCCCGCGGCCCCCGCGGCGGGCATCATCCGTGTGCCAGTGTCCCCCGGGTCGTAGCCGGTGTCGCCGAGCTGTCCGACGGCCTCGGTGCCGAACAGGTCCTTGATGGCACTCGTGTCACTCGTCTCACGGCCGTCCCACTCGGACTGGTCGAGGTCATCGGGAGCGTTGGCGGGCAGGCGCTCGGGAGCGTCCTCCGCACGACCGACGTGCTCGTCCGGTCCGCGCAGGCCCGTCACGGCGTCGAGGTCCTGTCCCACCGCGGGCGGCAGCTGCGCCGGGTACTGCGCGTCCGCAGCGACAGCGGCAGCGGGCTCCACGAGCGGCGGTGCCGCGGTCGGCGGGACGGTCGCCTCGGGCTCGGCCCACCACTGCGACGTCTCGTCGGACGACCCGGTGACCGGCATCGCGGTGGTCGGTGCGTCGGACTGGAGGCGCGGGGTCGCGTCCGCGCCGTCGCCCGCCTCGACGCCGGGTGCCGCCGCAGGGGCGTCGCCCGCCGGGGCAGCGTCGGCACCGGGCACAGCGGCTCCGGCAGCACGAGCACCGTCGTCACCGGCACCCGCACCAGCGGCAGCACCGGTACCGGCGACGCCGAGCGCCGCCGCCGTGGCACCGGCGGCCGGCAGCCCGTACCCGGGCGTGGGAACCTCGCCCGAGACCACGTCGTCGTCGTCCTCGGCCGCGAGCGACCACGACCCCGTCCCGAGCGTGGTCGTGTCGAACGGGTCGGAGGTCAGCGTCGCCGGGACCTCGCCGGCCTCGTCGTCGCGGATCGCCCAGTCGAAGGGCCGCTCCGCACCGCCGACAGCGGCCTCGACGCCGCCGTCGCCGATGCGCAGGAGTTCGGTGAAGCTCGGCGGCTCGTCGGCAGTGGGCAGCACGCTCTCGACGCCGAGCGGCTGCTGCGCGGCAGCCTCGACCTGCTGGGCGATCGGTCCGGTCGGGGCCGGTGCCGGTGCCGGCTGCGAGCCGGTCGCCCGGCCGAGCCAGTCCACGTCGCTGCGGCCCTGGCCGAACGGGTCGACGCGACGGCGCTCGTCGTCGACGGCGCGGTTCTCGGCTGCGCGCTGGTCGCGGTGGGTCTGCGCGGTCGGGAGCGCGATCGACGACGGGTGTTGCGCCGTGCTGGTCGGCGGGACCGGGGCAGCCTTCGGGATGCGGTCGGAGAGGGTCTCGCGCTCGTGCTCGATCGCGGCCTGCGGGTTCTCGGTCGGCGCGGCCAGCTGCTCGGGCATCGAGATGGCCTGCGTGGCGCCGGCGTCGTCCACCGGTTGTTCGGGCTCGAACGGCTCCGGGAGCGGTTCGCCAGTCTCCCGAGCGGCCTTCTCGGCCTCGCGACGCTCGCGTCGGGACGGCCACTCGTCGGCCGAGCGGGGAGCGCCGAAGATGTCGGCGGCACTGCGGAGACCGTGGAAGGGAGCGTCCGTGTCGGACGCGCGCCGTGCCTCCAGACCGTCGTCCCCGTCTCCGGGAGCCGCGGTGCCGTCGGGCTCGCGCGCGTCGTCCGGACGCTCCCCGCTCACGCGCTCAGCCCCAGGTCGGCCAGCCCGATCGCCGCGAGGTACGGGTACCCGGCGGCCTCGATCTTCTCCTTCGCCCCGGTGTCGCGGTCCACCACCACGGCCACTGCGGCGATGATCGCGCCCTCACGCTCGAGCGCCTCGGCGGCCTTGAGCGGCGAACCGCCCGTGGTGGAGGTGTCCTCGAGCACGACGACCCGCTTGCCGCGGACGTCCGGACCCTCGACCTGCTTGCCGCGGCCGTGGTCCTTCGGCTCCTTGCGCACGACGAAGGCATCGTAGGTGAGTCCGCGCTGCGCCGCCTGGTGCAGCACGGCGCTGGCGATCGGGTCGGCCCCCATCGTGAGTCCGCCGACGGCCGAGACGTCCGGCACCTCGGCGATGAGGTCGGTCATCACCTGCCCGATGAGCGGCGCGACCCGGTGGTCGAGGCTCACCTTGCGGAGGTCGATGTAGTAGGTCGCCTGCTTCCCGCTCGTGAGCGTGAAGTCCCCGTGGAACACCGCCTCGTCGGTGATGAACTGGATCAGCTGGTCGCGCGCGTCGGTCACAGCCCACCAGGGTAGTCGCTCGGGCCCTCGGGGCGCTGCCCCTCGCGTGGGGTCGGCACCGAGCCGCGCTGGGTACGCTCCGCAGCATGCCCACCGCCGTCCGCCCCGGAACCGAGGTGGCGCCGGACGACAGCCGCCTCCGTCGGCGCGGACGGCTCGCCGCCGTCGGACGGGAGGCGCTGGGCGCCCTGGTCGCGCTGGCCCTGTCCGTCATCGCCCTCCGCCACCTCCTGGGGACCGACCGGGTCGCCCTGCTCTGGTACGACGGCGACTCCGTCCTGCTGCCGCTCGTCGAACGCTCGATCCGGCTCGGGCAGCCGTTCGAGTGGGCGATGTCCCCCGCGTTGTTCTTCTTCCCGGAACTGCCCGTCTACCTGCTCTGCTCGCTGGTCACCGCCACACCGCAGCAGGCCCTCGCGCTGAACGGCGTCCTCGTGCTGCTCGCCGTGTACGCCCTGCTCCGGGCTGCGGCGAACGAGCTGATGCCAGCGGCCCGGCGATCGGCGCGCATCGCGGTGAGCGCGCTGGCGGTGGGACTGCTGACGCTGACGGTCCTCACCGAGTCGAGCGGGACGGCGACCTCGCTCGAACTCGCGTCCCTGCTGCTCACGACCACGTACTACTACGGGGTGGTGCTCGCGATGCTCGGCACCGCGGTGCTCGTGCTGCGGGCCGTCCGGGTCGACCGGGCCTCGCCGACGGTCGTCGTGGTGCTCGGCCTCGTCGCCGCGTGCACGACGGCCTCGAACCCGCTCTACGTGCCGTGGTCCGCCGGTCCGGTTGTCGCCACGCTCCTGCTCCTCGTGCTCGCGCGCCGGGTGCCGCGCCGCGTCGCCGTCGTGCTCGGCGTGACGCTCGCCGCCGGGTCCACCATCGGGTACCTGCTCCGGATCCCGCTGCGGCCGTTCGTGTCCCTCGACCCGTCGTCCTACGTGCACCCGGAACGGGCCGCCGACACCCTCCGGTTCTTCGCCGCCCTCACCGACGACCGCGCGGCGTCGGGGCTCGGCGACGCCGGGCTGCTGCTCGTGTTCGGCGGGGTGCTCGTCGCGGTCGGCGGCACGGTCTGGGCGTGGCGGGTGCGGACCTCGCGCACGGTGCTCGTCGCGACCGCGCTGCCCGTGGTCACCGTCGTCGCGGTCAGCGTCGGCGTGGTCCTCGCCGGGTCGGACACGCCCCGCTACCTCGAGCCGGTCGTCACGGCACCGTTGCTCGCGGTCGTCGCGGTCGGCGAGCTCGTCCGCACCGCGGTGCACGGCACCCGCGTCCACCGTCCGCGCCGTGGGCTCCGCGTGGTGCTCGCGGTCGCGGGCGCCCTCGTCCTGGTCGCCGGTGCCGCCACCGCACCGGGCACGGTCCGGACCGTGGTCGACGCCCGCTCGTCCGGTGCCGCGTGCCTCGACCGGTGGGCGGACGGCCGACAGGTCACCGGCGTCGGACAGTTCTGGACCGTGCGTCCCCTCGCCGCGTACGCCGCCGACGACGTCGAGCTGCTGCAGGTCCGGGACACGTTCGACACCTACCCGTGGCTGGTGGACCTCGGCGCCTACCGCGACGCCCGGCCCACGTTCGTCGTGATCGGCGCGAACGACCTGTGGACGACGGCGGTGGAGGACTCCCTCGGCCGCCCGGCCACCATCACGCACTGTCGGGGCTTCGACATCCACGACTACGCGGGCACGCCGGGCGCCGCGGTGCTGCAGCGGGACGTGGTCCAGAGCGCGGACCGCATCCTCCGCGAGCGGGGCTTCTGACCACTGCTCCCGACCCGCGCCCAGACGACGATCGGTCGTCTCGGTTCTCCACAGCGGCGCGCCGACGGTCTGACAGGCCTGTACGGATGTATAGGCTCGACCCCGTGACTCGCCCCACCAGCCACCGCGCCACGCGTGCCACCGTCCGTCTCCGTCTCGCCGCCACCGCCCTCGCGCTGTCGGGCCTGCTCGGCACGGTGGTGCTCGACGCGCCCACCGCGAGCGCTGCGACGTACCCCTCGTGGGACGAGGTGATGGCCGCCCGGGGCCAGGAGTCCGCCAAGCAGAGCCAGATCACCGAGATCCGCGGCATCATCGACGGGCTCTCCCAGAAGGTGCGCGCGGCCGAGGCCGAGGCCGAGCGACTCGGCACCGTGTTCTTCGCGGCGCAGAAGGACGCGCAGGACGCGGCCGAGCGTGAGCAGCGACTCCGCGCCGACGCTGACGAGCACGCCGAGGTCGCGGCGCAGAGCGCGGCGCAGGCCGGTCAGTTCGCCGCGCAGATGGCCCGCTCCGGCGGTGCAGACGTCACCGCCTCGGTCATCACCGGGGGCGAGGACGCCCGCGACCTCCTCTACGACCTCGGTGCGCTGAGCAAGCTGTCCGAGCAGGCCGAGCGCGTCGAGGCCGCGGCGACGAACGACGCCGCGGTGGCGAGCTCCCTCACGGCGCAGGCGGACCGCGCGGCCGAGGCGCTCGACGACCTCGCGGCCGAGGCCGAGCGCAAGATGCAGGAGTCCCAGGCGGCGGCGGACAAGGTGCAGGCCGCCTACGACGAACAGCAGAGCAACAAGGCCCGGCTCGACGCCCAGCTCGCGACCCTGACGTCCGGCCGTGTCCGGACCGAGGCGGAGTTCGCCAAGGGCGAGGCGATCCGCAAGGCGGCGGAGGAGAAGGCCGCTCGCGACGCGTACCTCCGGGCGCTGGCGGCGGCGCAGGCAGCCCCGGCGTCGGGCGGCGGCTCGGTCGGTGGCGGTTCGTCCGGCGGCGCCGGGGGCGGCGGCTCGGTCGGCTCCGGGTCGGGGTCCGGTTGGGTCCGACCCGCGGGCGGCTACGTCATCAGCCCGTACGGGTACCGGGTCCACCCGATCACCGGCGTGGTCACGAAGCACGACGGACTCGACCTGACGAGCGGCTGCTCGACACCGATCGTGGCGGCGGCCTCGGGCACGGTCGACTACGTCGGTTGGTACGGCGGGTACGGCAACTACGTGCGGATCAGCCACGCCGGCGGCGTGCAGACCGCGTACGGCCACATCGTCAACGGAGGTTTCCGGGTGTCCCCGGGGCAGCGCGTGTCCGCCGGGCAGCTCATCGCCCTCGTGGGTTCGACGGGCGCCTCCACCGGGTGCCACACGCACTTCGAGGTGCACACCGGCGGCGTGACGATCGACCCGGCACCGTTCATGGCGAACCGCGGCGTGCGCTTCTGACCCACTCCGCGGGGCGTTCGCGGGCGCGGGTCAGCGCACGCGGACCTCACGGCCGGAGCCGGCACCGCCGCGGGCGATCTCGAGCAGCACCGGCAGCCGGTCCCCGAGCAGGCCGTCGAGGTCCGTGACGATCCCCTCCACCGCCGTCACCAGGTCTCGCGGTGCCGCCCCACGCCGAGGGTGCACGCGGATGCGGACCGCGCGGACACCCTGCACCCGGTACACGTCGACGGCGAGCGACGCCACCGCCGGCAGCGCCCCGACCGCCGACGACAGCGCCTGCTGGAGCGCGGCGGCCTCGATCCGGACCGAGCCCGCGACGCCCGACGCCGACCCGTCGTCCTCGACCACAGTCCCGGTCCGCCCACCGCCGATCGTGGTGAGCACGACCAGCGCGAGGACGGCGAGGACGACCCCGCTGCCGAGTACCCACGTCCAGGCCGACACCGACGAGGCCCGGTCGGCGTCGGTTCCGAGGACGCCGGCTGCCGACGCGTGGTGCATCCACGCGGACGACGCCGTGGGCACCGTCTCCACGAGGACGGCTGCGACCCCGGCGACGAGCAGCACCAGACCGACGAGCACGAGGACCGTCCGGCCGAGCACCCGGTTCGTGGCGTTCACCCGTCCACCCGCCCGCTCGGCTGCACCCGCACCCGCGAGGTGAGCGGCGGTCGCGCGTCGACCGCGTCGAGTTCGGTCGCGACGGCGTCGGCGGCGGCGACCGCGGGGACGTCGACCCCGGCGGCCGGGCGGAGCACCACCTCGACCGTGCGGCGCCCGACGGAACCGACGACCGCGTCCGGGCCGAGGCGCGTGACGGAGCGGGCTGCGCGTGCGGCGGCGGAGGCGAGCACCTCGTCGTCGACGACCACGGCGAGCCGGTCCGACGTCATCGTGTGACGGGGTCGGCGCTGCGGCAGGAGGCCGCGGAGCACCAGGAACAGCCCGAGGACCGCCACGACGGCGGCGACACCGACGACGGCGGTCGTGTCGAGGTCGCGCGGGGCCCGGACCGCCGCGTCCACCACGCCGCGCGGGTCGACCCCGAGCAGGCGCTGGTCGAGCAGGACGAGGGCGGCAGCGGTGATCGCGGCCGCGGCGACGACGAGGAGCAGCAGCACCGCGAGGACCACCGTGCCGGACCGGGACCGGTGGGTGGCGCGGCGGAGCACCCGCCGGTACACCCTGGCGTGCACGGGCGTCGTCGGCGCCGCGGGGTCACGGTGTCCGGGGAACCCCTCGGCCACGGTCTGCCGTGCCCGGTCGACGCCGCTCACCGCAGCCGACCCGGCGCAGCGACGACCGACGACGAGAAGGTGACGGTGACGCGCTGCACCTGTCGGCCGGTGATGACCCTGAGCCGCTCGGCGATCACCGCCCGCGCCCGGTGCGCCGTCACGAGCACGGGCTCGTCGGGGAGTGCGTGGGTGCCGAGCACGGGCAGGGTGAGCGGGGCGGTGATCTCGACCGCCAGCGCACCGTGACCGTCGTCGGCGACCCGGGCACGCGCATGGCGGACGGGCACCCGGAGCGCCTCGGCTGCGACTGCTTGCGCGGTGTGGGTGAGGGCCGCCGGCGCGATGCGGTCGGACCCGGCCACGACGGCCGCGCTCACGACGAGCTCCGGCGTCCGCGCAGCACGTCCGCGAGTCGACGCAGGTCGAGGTCGCCCGACACGATCCGGCCGACCAGACCGCCCACGAGCATGAACACCGCGACCACGACGAACGCCCAGAAGCCGAGCGTGACGGCGACGATCCCGAGGACCGCCCCGACGAGCGTGCCGACGACGGTGGCGCTCATCGGACGCGGCGATCCGACTCGGTCGCCGGCGCGTCGGGCACTGGGACGTCGACGTCGACGATCGCGACGTTCACCTCGGTGACCTCGAGGCCGACGAGGTCGGTGACGGCGTCCGCCACGGCCGCGCGTACAGCGTCCGCCACGGTCTGCATCGGCACGGGGTAGTCGACCACGATCGTGACGTCGACCGCGGCCTGCGTCTGGCCGACCTCGACGCGGATGCCCTGGCCGAGGGCGGTCGAGCCGACCGCGTCGCGGATGGCGCCGAACGCGCGGGCGGCGTTGCCGCCGAGTGCGTGCACGCCCGGCACGGCACGTGCGGCGATGCCGGCGACCTTCGCCACGACGGCGTCGTCGATGATCGTGCGGCCCGCCGCGGTGACCTGCATCGTCGTGGTCCCGGTGGTGTCCGGTCCGTCGACCGGGTTCGTCGTCGTCATCACTGCCTCCGTTGCCGTCGTCGTTCGCTGGACCGGTGGTCCGCCTCCAGGGAACACCACGGTGCGGGTGGGTGCTCGGAACGTGCACGCGGCGCGGCGTCCGAGTGGCGCCGGGTAGGTTCGATGCCATGCGCGTGGCGACCTGGAACGTGAACTCCGTCCGCACCCGAGTGGGGCGGATCGTCGACTGGCTGGTGCGCGAGGACGTCGACGTCCTCGGCATGCAGGAGATCAAGTGCAAGCCGGAGCAGTTCCCGGTCGAGGCGTTCGAGGCGGCGGGCTACCAGGTGGAGGCGCACGGCCTGAACCAGTGGAACGGCGTCGCGTTCGCCAGCCGTCTGCCCATGGAGGACGTCACGCGGGACTTCCCCGGGCAACCGGGCTTCCTCAAGGGACACGAGGGACCGGACCTGCCGGTCGAGGCCCGGGCGATGGGCGTCACCGTGGACGGTGTGCGCCTCTGGAGCCTCTACGTGCCGAACGGCCGCGAGCTCGGCGACCCGCACTACACGTACAAGCTCGACTGGCTCGCCCAGCTCGCGGACCGCACCGCCGAGTGGATCGCGGCCTCGCCGGAGACGCCGCTCGCGCTCATGGGCGACTGGAACGTGGCCCCGCTCGACGCCGACGTGTGGGACATGGCGGTCTTCGAGGGCGCCACGCACGTCAGCGAGCCGGAGCGTGCCGCCTTCCGCGAGTTCGAGGCCCGCGGGCTGCAGGACGTCGTGCGGCCGATCGTGCCGGACGGGTACACCTACTGGGACTACAAGTCGCTCCGCTTCCCACGGAACGAGGGCATGCGGATCGACTTCGTGCTCGGCTCCGAGGCGTTCGCCGACGTCGTGTCGGACGCGCGCATCCACCGTGACGAGCGGAAGGGCGATGCGCCGAGCGACCACGTGCCGGTGTCGGTCGACCTCGACCTCGAGACGTCCCTCGACGACGACCGCCCGATGATCTTCTGACGCGCGCACGGCGTGCGGACCAGGGGCACTGCCCACGCGCGCGGGCGGGTGGAGCACGCCCCGCCGTCCACGTGACGACCCACCGGACGGGAGGCGCGGTGCCCGCCCGCCCCGCGCCTCCCGTCCGACCACCCACCGGGCGGGAGGCACGGTGCCCGCCCGCCCCGTGCCTCCCCTCCGACGCCTGCCGCGCCGCCACCCCGCTGCGAGCGGGCAAGACACGCCGCCGGCGGTCCGCCGAGCGGGCAGAACCCGTCGCCCCTGACCGCCGAACGTGACAGAAGAGGCCCGCTCGCGGAGCGAGCCAGCCAGCCCGCCCACCCGCCCGCCCCTACGGGTGCAACAGCGCCGCCACCACGACGAGCACCGGCACGGCCCCGATCGTCGTCACGAGCACCACGTCCCGCGCCACCGGCACCGCCGCTCCGTACCGCTGCGCGTAGTTGAACACGTTCTGCGCCGCCGGCAGCGCCCCGAGGGTCGTCAGCACGAAGACGTCCTGGTCGCCGAGCCCGAACAGGTACCGGGCGACCACGAACGCGACGACCGGCATCACCACGAGCTTGAACGCCGACGCGACGACGACGTCCGCACGGATCGCCGGGTCCCGCAGCGGAGCGGAGCCGTGCAGGCCCATGCCGAACGACAGCAGCACGACCGGTACAGCGGCTGCCCCGACGAGGGAGAACGGCTCGAGCACGGGATCGGGCAGTCGCAGCCCGGTGGCCGAGCAGACGAGTCCGAGCAGCGATGCGATGATGATCGGGTTCCGGAACGGCCCGGAGATCCGACGCCAGCGGCTGCCGCCCGCCGCGGTCGCGGTGTCGAGCACGGTGAGCGCGATCGGTGCGAGGACGACCAGCTGCAGCAGGATGACCGGAACGACCGCGGTGGCCTGCCCGAGCACGTAGACCGCGACCGGCAGCCCGATGTTGTTCGCGTTCACGTACGACGACGCCAGCGCACCGATCGTGGTGGTCGCTGCCGACCGGCGGAGCACCACGCGGAAGACGAGGGCGGCGACCGCGGCGACGGCGACCGCGCTGACCAGCGACACCCAGAGCATCGGCGACAGCAGCGAGGCGATGTGCGCCGTGGCGATCGTGTGGAAGAGCAGGCACGGCATGAGCACGAAGAACGCGAGCCGACTCATCACGAACTGCGCGTGCGGTCCGAGCAGCCCGGTGCGCCCCACGACGTACCCGGCAGCGATGATCGCGCCGATGATCGCGAACCCGGTCAACACGCCACCCATCGCCCCCATCCTCGCACCCGCACGACATGTGACGTCGTACAGGCCGGAAATGCCTGCGCCCTGCGTACCGTTGCACGCACCATGACCTCGACGCCCTCCACCACGCTCTCGCGATCGACCGACTCCAGCCAGCCCCTGGTCCCGCTCCTCGAGGAGCGCTGGAGCCCGCGCTCCTACGACGAGACCGCGACCGTCTCGGACCAGCAGCTCGACGCCGTCCTCGAGGCCGCACGCTGGGCCGCGTCCGCGATGAACCACCAGCCGCGCCGCTTCGTCGCCGGCCGCCGTGGCACCGAGACGTTCCGCAAGATCACCGACAACCTGCTCGGCTTCAACGCCGCGTGGGCGTTCCGGGCGAGCGCGCTCGTCGTCGGCATCCTCGAGACCGTGACGGAGGACGGCGAGGCCCGTCCGTTCGCGCAGTACGACCTCGGCCAGTCGCTCGCCGCGCTGACCGTCCAGGCGCACGCCGAGGGGCTGCACGTGCACCAGATGGCGGGCATCGACGCCGAGGGCCTGCGCGCGGCGTTCGACCTGCCGGAGCGCCTCCTGCCGTTCACGGTCACGGCGATCGGCACGGTCGCGGACCCGTCGCAGCTCGACGACAAGGCCGCCGAGCGCGAGGTGGCACCGCGCACCCGCCTCCCCCTCGACGAGGTCGTCCTGGTCAAGGAGTAGCCGAGGCACGCGGCGGACCGCGCGCCGATCGACGGCCGGGCCCTCGGGTCCGGCCGTCGGCGTATCCTGGTGCAACATGCAACACGAGATGAACTTCTACACCCGCAAGTGGGTCCGCCCCGAGGACCTCAACGCCAACGGCACGCTCTTCGGTGGCAGCCTCCTCCGCTGGATCGACGAGGAAGCTGCCGTGTACGCGATCATCCAGCTCGGCAACGGCAAGGTCGTCACGAAGTACATGTCCGAGATCGAGTTCGTCTCCTCCGCGAAGGAGGGCGACATCGTCGAGATCGGGCTCGTCGCCACCCGGTTCGGCCGGACGTCGCTCACGATGCGCGCCGAGGCCCGGAACCTGTTCACGCACCAGAGCATCCTGACGATCGACGAGGTCGTGTTCGTGAACCTCGACGAGGACGGCAACCCGGCACCGCACGGGTACACCGACATCACGTATGCGCGCGACCGGGTGCCGACCACCCACCGGGCCTGACAGAATCGGGGGCATGACCACGCCCCGCCTCGTCGCCTTCGACCTGGACGACACGCTCGCCCCCTCGAAGTCCGCACTCGACCCCCGCATGCTCGAGACCTTCGCGTCCCTGCTCGAGGTCGTCCCCGTGGCGGTCATCTCCGGCGGCAACTTCCAGCAGTTCGAACAGCAGCTCGTGACGCCGCTCCGCCGCCGGGCGGACCTCGTCCTCGACGACCTCCACCTCCTCCCGACCTGCGGCACCGCGTACTACCGCTGGGCCGGCGACGACTGGGCCCTGCAGTACGCCGAGGACCTCACGGACGACCAGAAGGCTCGCGCCCTGTCCGCGGTCGAGGCGCAGGCGAAGGACGCCGGGTACTGGGAGTCGGAGACCTGGGGCGACATCCTCGAGGACCGCGGCTCGCAGATCACCTTCTCCGCGCTCGGCCAGGCCGCACCGGTGGACGTCAAGAAGCAGTGGGACCCGACCGGCGCGAAGAAGGACGACCTCCGCCGGCGCGTGCAGGCCGAGCTCCCCGACCTCGAGGTCCGCTCCGGCGGCTCGACGAGCGTCGACATCACCCGCAAGGGCATCGACAAGGCCTACGGCATGCAGCGCCTCGCCGAGATCACCGGCATCGCGCTCGACGACATGCTCTTCGTCGGCGACCGGCTCGACCCCGAGGGCAACGACTACCCGGTCAAGGCGCTCGGCGTCCCCTGCCACGCGGTGGAGGGCTGGGAGGACACCGACGCGTTCCTGGCGGAGCTGATCCCGACCCTGCGCTGACGCGCACCCACCGGTCAGGAGGCGCGGGGCGGGCCCGCCCCGCGCCTCCAGACCGCCGTCTGGTCGCCCACAGGGCCTCCGGAACGGCTCAGGGGATGCTGCGGACCGCCTCGATGAACGCGCGGACCTTCGCGACGTCCTTGACGCCGCGCTCGGACTCGACACCGCTCGACACGTCCACGCCGTCGGGGTCGAGCGCCTCGATCGCCGCGACGACGTTGGCGGGGGTGAGCCCACCGGCGAGGATCCACGCCTCGTCCACGCGTCCGGCGAGCGTCGACGGCTCGACGAGCCGACCGCTGCCCGGCACCGCGGCGTCGAGCAGGAGCAGGTCGTGGTCGTACGCGGCGCGCTGCTCGGGGGTCTCGCGCAGGTAGTCCTCGGCCGCGACGGCGCGGATGGTGAAGAACCCGGCGTCACGGGCACGGGCGAAGTCGGTCGCGGCCTCGCCGCCGTGGAGCTGGAGCGTCGTGAGTCCGACCGCGGACGCGATGCCCACGACCTCGTCGATCGGCTGGTCGCGGAAGACCCCGACGGCGTCGATGCCGTCGGGCAGCCGTTCGACGAGCTCCTTCGCCAGGTCGGCCGTCACCGTGCGGGGGCTGCCGGCCGCGAAGACGAACCCGACCGCGTCGGCTCCCGCGTCGACGGCGACGTCCACCGTCTCCGGGGTCGACAGGCCGCAGATCTTGATCCATCGCTGGTCGGTCATGCCGTCCATCCTGCCAGGGACCCCGGGGCGCGTGCTGTCTCGGCGCGGATCAGTGGAGCGTGCCTGCGACGTACGACGCCGTGCAGGCCAGCAGCACGCCGACGGTCGCGAACGTACCGACGAGCACGTTCCGGCGGCGCCAGCGGGTCGCGACGACGAACGTGCCGCGCTTCGCGTGCCGGTGCGCCGCGCGGTGCATCCGGTGCGCCCGCTTGTGCTCCTCGCGCGCGGGGCCGAGCGGCACCGGCCCGGTGATCTGGGTCGAACCGCCGCGCAGGGCGCTCGCGATGGCGACGGCGGTCGGTCGACGGGCGGGGTCGCGCGCGGTCATGTCCGCGAGCAGCGCACGCCACTCCGGAGCGATGTCGTCGGGGATCTCCGGGTCGCGGCGGAGCCGGGCGAGGGCGGCCTCGATCAGGGTGCCGGAGTACTCCTGCTTGCCGGTGATCGCCTCGAGCAGCACGAGGCCGAGCGAGTAGACGTCGGTGGCGAAGCCGATCGGTTCCCCGGCGACCTGCTCCGGGCTGAGGTACGCCGCCGTGCCGATGATCGTGCCGTCGTTCGTCAACCGGGAGCCGTCCACGAAGTGTGCGACACCGAAGTCGGTGAGCTTGACCGTCCGGGCGAAGCCGGCGGAGCCCTCGTCGCCCATCAGGATGTTCGCGGGCTTCACGTCGCGGTGCACGATCCCGCGCGAGTGCACGTAGCCGAGGGCGTCGGCCAGCTGGGCACCGAGGTCCGCGACCTCGTAGTTGTGCATCGCGCCCTCGGCCAGTCGGCGGAGCAGCGTCGTGTCAGCGATCAGCTCCATCACGATGAACCGGTGCGGACCGTCGTCGAACTCGTGGGTGCCGGCGTCGTACAGCGGCACGAGGCCCGGGTGCGACAGCATGCTGAGCAGCCGGATCTCGCGCTCCTGGCGGACCCGGTCGGCGGTGGTCATCGAGTCCGGCGTCGCGAAGAGCTTGACGGCGACGGCGCGGTAGGTGTGCTCGTCGCGGGCCTCGTAGACGGACCCCATCCCACCCGTCCCGATGAGCTTGACGAGGCGGTACCGGCCCGAGAGGACGGTCTCCGTCCGTGCGCCGTCGAGCAGGGTCATGGTGGTGTCGATCCGTCTGGAGCCTGGTGCAGCACGGCGAATGCCGGCGTGATGACTCACCTCGTACGGTACGCGTCCCATGACCGGATCGGGCGCGCGTTATGACATCGTGATGGGGGACATCTTCCCGCTCCTTCCCCGAGTTCATGCGGATGCATCGGGGTACGGTCGGCGGTTCCAGGTGTGAGCGTTCACACGCAGAACTGCGCAAGGAGGATGACATGGCACTGTCGAAGGGCGAGAAGGTCCACTGGAACACCTCGCAGGGGAAGACGACGGGCAAGACGGTCGAGAAGAAGACGAAGGACTTCACGTTCGACGGTCAGGACTTCAAGCCGACGGACGACGACCCGTACTGGATCGTCGAGTCGGAGAAGTCGGGCAACAAGGCCGCGCACAAGGAGTCGGCGCTGACCAAGGCCTGACGGCAGTCAGTCGTTCGCGGGCGTCGCGCGACGGCGCCCGCGGGCTGGTGCCGTCCGCTCCGCCTTCTGTGCCCGGGCCCGGCGGACGCGTCGGACCACGAACGTCACGACGACCACCGCGATCGCGACGTAGAGCACCCGGTCGATCCACTCCGTGTACTGCTCGACCTTGTCGTACTGCGTGCCGAAGGCCGCCCCGAGGAGCACGAGCGCACTGTTCCAGATCCCGCTCGCGATGATCGTGAAGACCGAGAACGTGCCGAGGTGCATCCGGTCGGCGCCGGCCGGCAGGGAGATCAGGCTGCGGACGATCGGCACGAAGCGGCCGAAGAACACCGCGCTCTTGCCGTGCCGGTGGAACCAGGCCGCGGCCTTCCGGAAGTCGTCCTCGTCGACCAGGGGCAGCTTGCCGAGCCAGCGGGTCGTGCGCTCGAAGCCGATCACCGCCCCGAGCCAGTAGAGCACGAGCGCCCCGAGGTACGACCCGAGCGTCGCGAGCAGCAGGACGAGCACCAGGTTCATCCGCCCGGCACCGGCGAGGAAGCCGGCCAGCGGCAGGATCACCTCGGAGGGGATCGGCGGGAAGACGGTCTCGACGAACAGCATGAGCGCGACACCCCACTCCCCCAGGGCGTCGATGAGCTGCAGGACGAGCCCCGACAGCCCGCCCATGTCGGGGTCGCTCGCGGCGACGGTCGTGGTCCGGGCGGGAACGGCCAGGGCAGTCGTCATCCGTCGATCATGGCTGAGCGGCCTGCCAGGAACCGGCACGCAGCCTGGGCGTCAGCCGAGACCCATGTGCTCCGTCCGGACGTGCGTCAGCGACCGGGCGAGTGCACCACGGGCGACGGCGTCGCGGCCGACCGTCGACGGCACGATCTCCACCGGGTGCCGGAGCTGCGGCGTCACGATCGCGACCAGCGCTTCGGCGAAGACGGCCGCGGCGGGGAGGACCTCGCCGCCGACGACGACCACCTCGGGGTCGAGCGTCGCGATGAGCTGCACCACCCCGGGTGCGACGTCCGCGGCGAAGGCGCGGACCACCGCGACGGCGTCCGCGTCCCCTGCCCGCGCCGACGCCAGGACGGACTCGAGGTCCGCGCCGGGCGGCAGGCGCGCCTCCAGTCGGCCAGGTGCGCTCGGCCAGCCGGTGGCAGCCAGGCCGCCCATCTCGCCGGCTGCACCGCGCGCACCACGCGCGAGCGCGCCGTCGACGAGGAAGGACGCACCGATCTGGCGCCCCATGACGAGGTAGAGGCCGTCGCGGACACCCCGGAAGCGGCCCCACATCGCCTCGGCGGTCGCCGCGAGCTTGGCGTCGTTGTCGAAGGAGGTCGTCGCGTCCGGGAAGAGGTCCTCGATGCGGCCGGGCACCCGACGCTCGACCCACTGCGGCACGGCGACCGTGTAGTCGATCGCTCCGGAACGGTCGACGACCGCGGGGACGCCGAAGGTCGCGGCGAGCAGGCGCGAGGGGTCGGTGCCCTCGACGAGCCGTCGGACGACGTCCTGCACGCTCTCCCACGCCTGTTCGGCGGAGGCGAGGTCGGCGTAGGTCTCCTCGACCCGGGCGAGCGGTTCGCCACGCAGGTCCGACAGCAGCCCGACGATGCCGTGCAGGCCGAGGTCGACGCCGAGCACGGATCCGGCTCGGGCGTCCGCCCGGAAGCGCTTCGCCCGCCGTCCGGCCTTGTTCGGGGTGGCGATCGCCTCGGCCTCGGTGACCCAGCCCTCGTCGACGAGGTCCGCGAGCGCCGCCTCGACGGTCGGCCGGGACAACCCGACGCCGCGGCTCAGCTCGGTGACGGTCTGCGAGGAGTCGTCGCGGAGGAGCTCGGCGAGGATCGCGCGGGAGTTCAGCAGGCGCAGCATGCCCGGCGTGCTCCCCACGGCCCCCGCGGTGAGCGTTGACACGGTCTCGTCCACGGCCATAGCCTCCACATTACGAAAGATCATTGAGGAATGGTGGACTGCGTCATGCTCATCCCACGACCGCGCCGTGCCGAACCGGGCGTCGGCGCCTTCGCGATCACCGCAGCGACGCGGATCGCCGCCGACGACGCGAGCGAGTCGGTCCGACTGTACCTGCAGCAGACCCTCCGCGGATCGACCGGCCTGCCGCTGCGCGACGCCCCGGACGACACCGACCCGACCGCGCTCGCGTCCGGCACGATCACCCTGCGCGTGGCGGACGACGCCTCGCTCCCCGAGGGACCCGGCGGCGACCGCTCCGAGGCCTTCCGGCTGACCGTGACGCCCGAACACGTCGAGGTCGTCGGCGGTTCGGCCGCCGGGGTGTTCTACGGCGTGCAGGCGCTCCTGCAGTCCCTGCCGGCGGACGTGTACCGCCGCGGCCGGGTCGGCGACGGCCCGTGGTCCGTGCCGTCGACCGTGGTCGAGGACGCCCCGGCCTTCGCATGGCGCGGCGTCATGCTCGACGTGGCCCGCCACTTCCGCACCAAGCACGAGGTCATGCGCGTCGTCGACCAGCTCGCGGCGCACCGGTTGAACCGGCTGCACTTCCACCTCACCGAGGACCAGGGCTGGCGGATCGAGATCCGCAAGTACCCCCGGCTCACCGAGGTCGGCGCGTGGCGCGCCGAGTCCCAGGTCGGCGCGCACGTCCCCGACGTCGACGGTGTGCTCCGGCCCGCGGGCTTCGACGGCCGCCCGCACGGCGGCTTCTACACGCAGGACGACGTCCGCGAGATCGTGGCGTACGCCGCGGACCGGTTCGTCACGGTCGTGCCGGAGATCGAGACGCCCGGGCACGTCCGCGCCGCGCTCGCCGCCTACCCGGAGCTCGGCGTCACCGGGCGCCCGGTCGACGTGTGGACCGAGTGGGGCATCGCGGACGACGTCCTCAACGCCGAGGAGTCGACGATCGCGTTCTTCCAGGACGTCCTCGACGAGGTCCTGGCCCTGTTCCCGAGCGAGTACATCGGCATCGGGGGCGACGAGTGCCCGAAGGTGCAGTGGGAGCAGGACCCGCGGACGCAGGAGCGCATCCGTGAGCTCGGCCTCGCCGACGAGGAACAGCTGCAGGCGTGGATCATCGGACGACTCGCGTCCCACCTCGAGTCCGCCGGCCGTCGCGCGTTCGGCTGGGACGAGATCCTCGAGGGCGGCACGCTCTCCCCGTCGGCCACCGTGGTGTCCTGGCGCGGGCTCACCGGCGCACGGACGGCGGCTCGACGCGGCCACGACGTCATCTCGGCGCCTGACGACCAGGTGTACCTCGACTACCGGCAGAGCGACCTGCCCACCGAGCCGATCCCGGTGTCGATCGTGCTGACCGTCGACGACGTGTTCGCCTTCGACCCCGTGCCGGACGACCTGACCGAGGCCGAGCGCGCGCACGTCATCGGCGGCCAGGGCAACATGTGGACCGAACACGTCGACAGCGCGCGGAAGCTCGACTACCAGCTGTTCCCCCGTGTGGCCGCCCTCGCCGAGGCACTGTGGTCTGCCGACGCCGCGGGGCCGCGCGACGTGGCCGAGTTCCGCGGGCGGTTGTCCGAGCATCTCGCCCGCCTCGAGGCGATGGGGATCGAGTACCGGCACGAGGCGGGGCCGTTCCCGTGGGAGCAGCGGCCCGGGGTGCCCGGTCGGCCGCACTCGCGCGAGGAACGTGCCGCGTACATCGACGCCGTGACCGCCAACATCGCCGACTGACCGGCGCCGGTTGGCGGCGGCCGCCCCTCCCCCGAGCGTGCACGTTCTGTCACCCTCGGCACCTCGCGGCGACGGATCGTGCACCCACGGCGTCGAGCACGCGGCGTGTCGTGCCCACTCGACGAGCCCCGCCCGCCATTGCGTGCGGCACCGCCGCCGACCCACACCGCAACGGACGGGAGGCGCGGTGCCAGCTGGCACCGCGCCTCCCGTCCGTCGGTCAGTCGACCCGCGTCACACCGCAGCCGGCGCGCGCTGCCCGACCGTCTCGCCGGCGACCGCGGCCTCGGAGGCCGCGGCGGCGTCCGCGGCCGGAGTCCGACGCACCCACTTCTTCAGTGCGACCAGGACGAACGCGGAGACCACCGTGCCGGCCAGGATCGCCAGCACCCAGACGATGAACGAGTCGATCGCGAAGAACACGAAGACACCACCGTGCGGCGCGCGCGAGGTCACCCCGGCCGCCATCGAGATCGCACCCGTGATCGCGGCACCGACCATCGACGCCGGGATCACCCGCAGGGGGTCGGCCGCGGCGAACGGGATCGCGCCCTCGGAGATGAACGACGCCCCGAGCAGCCACGCGGCCTTGCCGTTCTCACGCTCCGGCTTGGTGAAGCCCTTGCGGTAGAGCACGGTGGACGCCAGCGCGAGGGCCAGCGGCGGGACCATGCCCGCAGCCATCACGGCCGCCATGATCTCGAACGGCACGACGTTGCTCGCGGTGCCCGCACCGAGCCCGGCGACGGCGAACGAGTACGCGACCTTGTTGACCGGCCCACCGAGGTCGAACGCCATCATGAGGCCGAGGATGATGCCGAGCAGGATCACCGAGGCGCCGTTGAGCGAGTTGAGCCATGCCGTGAGCTGCGTCATCAGCCAGGCGATCGGACCGCCGAGCACGAGGAGCATGAGGCCCGAGGCGATGATCGACGCGAACAGCGGGATGATCACGACCGGCATGAGGCCGCGGAGCCAGCGCCAGGTCGGGATCCGTCCGATCCAGTACGCGGCGCCACCGGCGATGAGACCGCCGACGAGGCCGCCGAGGAACCCGGCGTTCATGAAGACCGCGATGGATCCGGCGACGAAGCCGGGCGCGATGCCCGGTCGGTCGGCGATGGCGTAGGCGATGTACCCGGCCAGCGCGGCGACGAGGAAGCCGAGCGACACTCCACCGATCTGGAACGCGGCGGCTCCGAGGTAGTAGCCGAGGCCCTCCGGCGGCAGGTTGAGCAGCGTGTAGTGCGTCAGCGCGTAGACGGCGTTGTTCTGGCCGGAGTCACCGTGCTGCAGCGCGATGCCGTAGCCCGAGAGCAGGAAGCCGAGCGCGATGAGGAGGCCACCGCCGGCGACGAACGGGATCATGTAGCTGACACCGGTGAGCAGCCAGCGCTTGAGCGCCTGGCCGAAGTGCTCGTCCTGCTTGGTCGTCTCGCCGGCGACGGCTGCGCCGCCCTGCACGCGCGCTGCGTGCGGGTCGTCGGCAGCGCGGAGCGCCTCGGCGATCATCTTGTCGGGCTCGTCGACGCCGCGCTTGACCGGGCCGGAGACGAGCGGCTTGCCGGCGAAGCGGCCGCGGTCGCGGACGTCGACGTCGACCGCGAACACGACGGCGTCGGCGCGGGCGATGAGCGCGGGGTCGAGGGGCTCGACCTGCGATGACCCCTGCGTCTCGACGTGCATCTCGGCACCTGCACGCTGGGCGGCGGCGACGAGGGCGTCGGCGGCCATGTAGGTGTGCGCGATGCCGGTCGGGCAGGCGGTGACGCCGACGATGACCTTGCGGGCGCCGCCGGTCGTCGAGCCGGCACCGGCTGCCGTGGTCGCGCCGGCAGCGGCGGTCGCGGCCGTCGTGGTCGCCCCCGGCGTCGCACTGGAGGCGCGGCTCGCGTTCCCGACGCCGGCGTCGGCGACCTCGCCGCCCACCTCACGCTGCACCAGGTCGACGATCTCCTGCGGGGTCGATGCGGCGCGGAGCGCGGACGTGAAGTCCTCGCGGATGAGGGCACGGGCGAGCGTCGACAGGACGGTGAGGTGGTCCTTGTCGGCCCCCTCCGGCACGGCGATCATGAAGACGATGTCGGCGTCGCCGTCCGGAGCACCGAAGGGCACCTTCCGGGCGAGACGCGAGAACGCCAGGGTCGGCTCGGACACCGACGCCGAGCGGGCGTGCGGGATGGCGATGCCGCCGGGGACGCCGGTGCCGACGCTGGCCTCACGCGTGATGGCGTCCTCGGCGAGCGCTGCACCGTCGGCCGCGCGACCGGTCGCCGCGACGCGGTCCGCGAGCACGCGGATGACGTCGCTCGAGGTGGCGCCGAGGTCCTCGTCGAGACCGACGAGCTGGACGCTGATGAGGCGTGGACTCGTGTTGACGGACATGGGGGTTGCTCCTTTGCAAGGGCGCCGCGGGGCGCGGGTCGTGCGGGGTTCGGGGAGGTGTGCGGGTCAGGCGGGTTCGGGGGCGGTGCGCCGTGTGAGCGGCCGGACCGTGACCGCACCGGGGTCGGTGTGGTCGAGGGCGGGGACGTCGCTGCCGGGCAGGGCCGCCGCCGCGGCTCCGGTGGCGACGGCCTGCGCGAGGCAGTCCTCGGGCGAGCGGCCGGCGACCTCGGCGAGCAGGTACCCCGCGAGAGCGGAGTCGCCCGCGCCGACGGTCGAGCGGGCGACGATCCGGGGCGCGGCGGCGGCGTGGCTGCCGTGCTCGGAGACGAGGACCGCGCCCGCGCTGCCGAGGGTCAGGAGGACGGTGCCGACGTTGCGCTCGCGGAGGCGCTGGGCGGCGTCAGCGGCGGCGTCGAGGTCCTGCTCGTACACCTCGGGGTCGCCGCCCACGACCTCGGCGAGCTCCTCGGCGTTCGGCTTCACCAGGTCGATGTGCTCGCCCGACTGCAGCAGCGCGGTGAACGGCAGGCCGGACGAGTCGACGGCGATCCGGACCGCGTCGCCGTGTCGGGCGCGGACAGCGCGCACGAGGACGGCGAGCGCGTCGTCCGGGAGCCCCGGGGGCAGCGAGCCGGCGAGGACGACCCACCCGGCGGCGGGGCCGGTGGCGGTCGGTCCGGCGGCGCGCGCGACGAGCTCGGCGAGTTCGTCGAGGCGCCCGGCGAGGGACGGCCCGGGCTCGTTGAGCTTCGTGGTGGTGCCGGTGGGCTCGGTCACGGTCACGTTCGACCGCAGCGGCGCGCCGATCGGCAGGGCCGCGGTCGGGATGCCCCGGGTCGCGAGGCCGAACAGGACGGGGTCGAGCTCGTCGCCGGGCAGCACCGCCACGGTGTCGCCGCCGCTCGCGACGACGACACGGGAGACGTTGACGCCCTTGCCGCCGGGCTCGGCGGTCGACCGGGTGGCGCGCTGGACGGCGCCGCGCTGCAGCTCGCCCGCGAGCTCGATGGTGCGGTCGAGGCTGGGGTTCGGCGTGACGGTGACGATGCGGGTGCTGCTCGAGCGCGTGCTGGTGCTGGTGCTGGTGCTGGTGCTCATGCTCGTGCTGGTGCTCATGCGACGACGACCTCCACGTCCGCTTCGGCGAGCGCGCCGGCGAGGTCCGCCGGGGGCTGTTCGTCGGTGACGATCGTGTCCACCTCGTCGAGCCGGGCGAAGCGCATGAGCGCCTCGACCCCGTGCTTGGCGGCGTCCGCGAGCACGACGCTCCGACGCGCGGCCAGGACGTAGGCGCCCTTGACGGCAGCCTCGTACTCGTCCGGTGTGCTCAGCCCGAACCCTGCAGACAGGCCGTTCGTGCCCACGAAGGCGATGTCGGGACGGAGCGCACCGATCTGCTCGACGGTGGCGGTGCCGACCGCGGCACTCGTGACCCCGCGGACCCGACCGCCGAGCAGGTGCAGTTCGACGTGGGCGCTGTGCTGCAGGGTCGCGGCGATCGGCACCGAGTTCGTGACGACCGTGATGGTCGCGCCGTCGACAGCCGGCGTCCAGCGGGCGAGTTCGGCGGCGACGGCGGCACAGGTGGTGCCGGCGTCGAGGGCGATCGAGCCGGTGAAGGTCGGCGGGACCAGGCGCATCGCGGCCCGGGCGATCGCGGTCTTCGCGGAGCCGTGCTGCCCCTCGCGCTCGGCGACGGTGAGCTCGACGACGCTCGAACGGCCGACGGGGACCGCTCCCCCGTGCACGCGGCGGAGGACCCCGGCGGATTCGAGGGCATCGAGGTCGCGGCGGACGGTCTCGGTGGTGACGTCGAAGTGTTCGGCCAGGTCGGCGACGGAGACCCGCCCGGCCGACTGCAGCGCGGCGGCGATGGCGTCGTGCCGCTCGGTTGCGTACATGCCCGAACTCCTTCGTTCCCGTTGGTTTCAGGAACTGTACGTCCGAAAGTCACACGAACGCAACTGTTCCGTTCCAGAACCAACAGGAACGAAGGTGTCGAGCGCTACCCCTTGACCGCGCCCGCCGTCATCCCGCTCACGAGCCGCCGCTGCACGATGAGGAAGAACACCACGACCGGCAGCGAGAACAGCACGCTCGCCGCCATCAGTCCGCCGTAGTCGGTGCCCTTGTTCGTCGAGAAGCCCGCGAGCCACACCGGCAGCGTGTACATCCCCTGGTCCTTGAGCATCACGTACGCCGTCAGGTAGTCGTTCCACGCCGCGATGAACGCGAACACGCTCGTGGCGATGACGCCCGGCATGACGAGCGGGAAGAGCACGCTCCACAGGATCCGGAAGGTCCCCGCGCCGTCGGTCTTCGCGGCCTCCTCGATCTCGATCGGCACCGCGACGAAGAAGCCGCGCATGACCCAGATCGAGAACGGCAGGGTGCTCGCGACGTACGCCAGGATCAGCCCGAGGTAGCTGTTCAGCAGCCCGAGGGACTGGAACGACAGGAACAGCGGGATGAGCAGCGCCCCGGACGGGATCATCTGCACGAAGAGGATCGCGACGAGGATCGCCCGCCGCCCGCGGAACCGGAAGCGGGACAGCGCCGCCGAGGCGAGGAAGCCCACGACGATCGAGAGCAGCACGGCCGCGACCACGACGATCGCGGAGTTCCGCAGGTAGACGAGGAAGCCCTCCTGCGTGAGCGCCCGGGCGAAGTTGTCGAAGGTCGGGCGCAGCGGTACCCAGATCGGCGTGAGGGTGGTGACCTCGTCGGACGGCTTGAACGCGGTGTTCACCATCCAGTAGATCGGGAACACCCAGACCAGGCAGAACAGCACCGCGAGGGTGTTCGCCCAGACCCGGGGCTTCCGGCGACGACGGGGGGCGGTGGCCGTCGTCCGTGTGGTGGTGGTCACAGGTCTTCCTCCCCGCTGCGGACGAGCCGCCGGATGTAGTAGCTGGTGAGCGCACCGAGGATGAGCGTCGAGATCACGGCGATCGCCGCGCCCTGGCCGTAGGCGTTCGAGACGAACGACTTCACGAAGGTCCAGATGCCGAGCGTGAGGGTGGCGTCCTCCGGCCCGCCCTTGGTGAGCAGCCAGATCTGGTTGAAGACGTTGAAGTCCCAGATCACCGAGAGGATCGTCACGAGGAGCAGCGTCGGCGCGAGGGCCGGCAGCGTGATCGCCCGGTACATCGCCCACGCCGAGGCCCCGTCGAGCGCCCCGGCCTCGTAGTACTCGGGCGCGATCTGGGACTGGGCGGCGTAGAGCGTCAGCGCGACGAAGGGCACGGCCTGCCAGATCACCAGCGTCAGCACGATCGTGTACGCCTGCGCCGGGTGCGACGCCCAGTTGTCCTGCGTGTGGTCGCCGAAGACCCCGAGCCGGGTGACCAGCCAGTTGACCACGCCGTAGAACGGCTGGAAGAGCCACTGCCAGACGAGGCTCGAGGCGACGTTCGGCATCGCCCACGCCAGCACGAGCACGACGCTGACGACGGTCCGCATCACCGTGCCGAGCCGGGTGAGCAGCTGCGAGACCGCCATGCCGATCACGAGCGTGCCGACGACCATCGAGCCGGTGACCACCACCGTGCGCAGGATGACCGGCCAGAAGCTCGCGTCGCCGAGGACGTTCGTGTAGTTCGTCAGCCCGGCGAACCCGGCCTGCCCGGTGAAGATCGCCCGCAGGCCGTAGTCCTGGAACGAGATGACGACGAGCCGGACGAGCGGGTACACGACGAGGGCGAGGAGCAGCAGGGCCGCCGGGGCGAGCAGCACCAGCGGCGCGCGAGAGCCGGTGACGGACCGGCGCCCCCGCCCGGCGGGACCGGCGGGGCCGAGCCGACCCGCGCCTCCAGGACGGCCATCGCGACCGGCGCGGCCGCGGGGACCGCGCGACCCGAGCCGCCCGCTCCGACCGACCGGCGCGGCGGCGACGCCGCCGGCGGTGCCCGTGGTGCCGGAGACCGGCCCGGCGAGGTCCGCCGAGCCGGTCTCCGTCGACGTGGTCGAGGACATGCCTACTGTTCCGCGTTGAGCGCCGAGGTGAGGTGCTTCGAGAAGTCCTCCGCCGCTGCCTTCGGGTCCTTCCGACCCGTGGCGACGTCGGCGAACATCGTCTGGAAGCTCGCGTCGCCCTCGATGGTCGCCCAGCCCGGCGTCGCCGGGGTCGGCCGGCTCGTCGAGGCCGCCGCGAAGTACGGCTTGTGGAGTTCGTCCACGTCACCGGACACCGCCGACAGCAGCTCGGTCGAGTTCGGTTCCCAGCCGTCGACCCCGAACACCTGGTCCTTCTGGAACTCCTTCGAGGTCAGGATCTTCAGGTAGTACCGGGCCAGTTCGGGGTGCTGCGCCTTGGCGGGGATGCCGAGGTCGGAGCCGCCGAGGAACACCGGCTGGGTCTTGCCGGACGTCTGCGACGGCATCGGGAACGTGCCGATGCGGTCCTTCAGTGCGGGCTTCGCCGTGGTGATCGACCCGATCTCCCAGGCCGACCCGAGGAACGCCGAGGTGTTCCCCTGCGCGAAGACGTCGCTCTGCGAGGGCTTGTCGGTGTTGATGTCCTGCGTCGACTTCGCCGAGTAGGCGTTCTGGAAGTCCTTCCACTTCGTCAGGCCCGCGACGGCGTCAGAGGAGTCGAGCGTGCCCGTCCACTTGCCGCCCTTCTCCTTCGCGATCTGACCGCCGGCGTCCCACACCCACTGGAGACCGCCGTACCAGTACTGGCCGGGCATGTAGAAGGCGGAGAAGTCGCTGCGCGGGTTCGCGGCCTTCACCTTGTCGAGGTCGGCGGTGAGCTCGTCGTAGGTCTCCGGCACGCCGGTGACGCCGGCCTTCGCCCAGACCTCCTTGTCGTAGATCACCGCGCGGTTGCCGGCGAACAGCGGCGCCCCGTAGAGCTTGCCGTCGACCGTTGCCGGGCCGGCCAGCCCGTCGAGCCAGGTCTGCCCGTCCTTGAGCTCGTCGGCGTACGGCGTCAGGTCCTGCAGCCCGCCGGTCGCCGCGTACACCGGCACCTGCGTGTTGCCGAGGTCCACGACGTCGGGGGCGTCGGACTGCGCGAGCGCGGTGGTGAGCTTCGTGGTGATGCCGTCCCACTGCTGGGTCTGCAGCTTCACCTTCGCCCCGGTCTTCTCGGTGAACTCCTGCTCGGCCGCCTGGAGCACCTTGTCGCTCAGGTCGCCGTTCATCATCCAGACGGTGATGGTCTTGCCCTTGCCATCGGGGGTGCCGATGGACTTCGTGCCGCCGTCGGAGGCGGCGTTGCCTCCGGCGGAGCACCCGGTGAGGGCGAGCGCGCCTGCGAGGGCGAGCGCACCGAGTGCGGCGAAACGCGTGCGTGTCACGTTGACTCCTCTGGTCCGACCTTTATGAAAGGACGTTGCGTATTCGCAAGTGAAGACCCTGGGAGGCAGGTTGTCAATGGTCTGTGGAGAGGTCGTGGAGGCGCGTGATCCGCATGTTTCCGCGGGATCACGGTCGTGGAACGGATCGCTCCTCGCGCTTGACGAACTGGTCATGACCAGGCATCATCAGCTCCTCTCCGGACGACGGTCTGGAGGCCCGGCGCCGGTCACGCGGACCGGCACCGGGCCTGGCGGGTGGTCGCCTCCACCCCCGGTGTCGTCAGACCGCGGCGAGCGCCGACGTGGGCGGGATGCGCGCCGCGCGCGCGGCCGGGTACAGCCCCGAGACGCCGCCGATCACGACCGTCGCGCCGAGCCCACCGGCGACCGCCCAGAGCGGCACGGCGACCGGCCACCCCTGCGCGAGGGCGAACACCACCGTGACGCCGAGCCCGATGACCACCCCCGCGATCCCGCCCAGGAACGACAGCAGCAGCGACTCGACCAGGAACTGGTCGCGGATGTGCCGACGCCGGGCCCCGAGCGCCCGGCGCACCCCGACCTCGGCACGCCGTTCGAGGACGGTGATGACCATCGTGTTGGCGACACCGATGCCGCCGACCAGGAGGGCGACGCCGCCGATGCCGACGAGCAGCCCGGTGAAGGAGTCGTCCGTGGCGTTCTTGGCGGCGAGCGCGTCGGACGGCCGGGTGACGCCGACGTCCTGCGGCGCACCCGGTCGGATCGCCTCTGCGAGGGTCTGCCGGGCTGCCGACACACGCTCCGGGTCCACGCGGGTGTAGACCGCGGTCGGTGCCCCGTCGAAGCCGAACTGCTCCGCCAGGGAGCGCGGCACGAACACCTGGTTGTCGAGGTCCTCGGCGAGCTGGACCGGGCGGAGGACGCCGACGACCTGCACCCAGGTGTCACCGGTCCACACGCGGGTCTCGGCGTCGACACGGTCGATCCCGAGCGCGTCGGCCGCGGCAGCGCCGAGCACGACCTGCGGTGGCGCGTCAGCCGCGTCGTCGATCCACCGGCCGTGCGCCAACTCGCCACCGAGCACCCCGGGCACGTCGCCCCACGCGGCCATCATCCCGATCCCCTTGGTCTGCGGTGCGGGGATGAACTCGTTCCGGTACACCGCCGCGTCGGGCACGGAGCCGACGGCCGCGGCCGCTTCGACGTCGTCCTGTCGCTCCGCCGACTCGAGGGCGGTCGTCGGCAACGGTGGCGTGTCCCCGAAGCCCTGGGGCCGTGTCGCGGTGAGCACGTTCGTGCCGAGCTGGTCGAGGACCTGGTCGAGCTCCGCCTTGCTCGACGACGAGATGCCGACGACGGCGATCATCGCGGCGATGCCGATCGCGATCCCGAGTGCCGAGAGCACCACCCGCCCCGGTCGGGTGCGGAGTCCGAACACCCCGAGCCGGAGCAGGTCGCCGCCACCCAGCCGCATCCGGGCGCCGGGTCGCGATGCGGCTGTGGCGGTCACCGGGCACCTCCGATCGCCAGCGCGAGTTCCACCGCCGAGCCGCCGCCGGAGTCGTCCTGCACGCGCCCGTCGCGCATCCTGACCTGCCGAGGGAGCGACGCAGCCAGGGCGAGGTCGTGCGTGATGACCAACACGGTCGTCCCAGAATCGTTGAGCTCGCGCAGGAGCGCCAGGATCGCGGCGCCGGAGGCGGTGTCGAGGGCTCCGGTCGGCTCGTCGGCGAGCAGGATGGTCGGCTCGCCGACGATCGCCCGCGCGATGGCGACACGCTGTTTCTCGCCGCCGGACAGCTGGTTCGGCCGGTGGTCGACGCGGTGGGCGAGTCCCACACGACCGAGCGCGTCGATCGCCCGCCGGTGCCGTTCCCGCCGGGCGGTCCCCGTGTAGAGGAGGCCGTCCGCGACGTTCTCGGCGGCGGTGGCCCCGGCCTGCAGGTGGAAGTGCTGGAAGACGAAACCGACGTGCTCTGCACGCAACCGCGAGAGGGCGTCGTCGGACATCCGGGCGACGTCGTTGCCGGCGATGGTCACGGATCCCGTCGTCGGCCGATCGAGCGTGCCCACGACGTTGAGCATCGTGGACTTGCCGGACCCGGACGGGCCGACCACCGCGACGAGCTCGCCGGCCGCGACGTCGAGCGACACCCCGCGGAGCGCGCCGACGTCGCCGTAGGTCTTGGTCACGTCGGCGAGCGACAGGACCACTCCGGGCGCCCCGCTCATCCCGGCACCACGACCTGGTCGCCCTCGGCGACGTCGCCGGTGACGGCGATGCGTCCCTCGGCGACGAAGCCCGGCCGGACCGCGACCCGCTTCGTCGTCCCGTCGCGCCGGACGACGTCGACGGCGTACTCCCCGTTGCCGGTGGTCACGAGTGCGGCCACCGGGACGGACAGCACCCCCTTCTCGGTCGCGCCGGCGGCGTCCACCTGCGCCGATGCCGCCGCCGGGAGCTTCCGGGCACCGGCCTCGAACGACACCGAGACGTCGACCTTCGTGCCGGAGTCCTCGCCGGCGGCCGGTTGCAGGTCGGTCACCTCACCCGGCAGTGGAGCACCGACGCCGTTGACACGGACCCGCACCTCCGTCCCGACCGCGAGGCGTTCCGCGTCACGCTGCGACACCGTCGCGGTGACGATGCGCCGCGTGCTCGTCACGGTGAGGACGTCACCACCGGCGCGCTGCCCGAGCCTGCCGTCCACCGTCGCGACCCGCACGTCCCCGTCCACGAAGGCGATGTCCGCAGCGGTCAGCACGCCGGTGACCCGGTGCCCGCGGTCCCGCTGCCACTGGCGCACGGCGCGCTGGGTCCGTGGGCCGAACACGTCGTCCTGCGCGACGTCGTAGCCGAGGGCGGCGAGGTTCTCGTTGAGCTGCCGCACGTCGGTGCCCTTCCGTCCGCGCTCGAGGGACCGCCAGAGCGGGACCGTTCCGTGCATGGCGCGCACACCGCGCTCGTCGACGGCGTACAGGTACTCGTCCCGGTGGACGACCTGCCCGGGCTCCGGCAGCCAGGTCAGCGTGCCCGGTGCCGCGCCGAGCACCCCGGTGGGGATGCCGTACCCGAGTGTCCCGGCGAAGACCTTCGAGTCCGTGAGGTCACCCCGCTCCACCGCCGCGGTGGCGTGGTGCCGCTTCGTCTCGGGCGCGGCCGAGGACGACGACGGGTTCTGCAGGTCGATCAGCGCCCACGTCCCGGTCCCGGCGACGAGCAGGGCCGCCACGGCGGTCCCGGCGAGGACGGCGCGTCGCCGGGTGGACGCGCGCGTCACTTGGTGGCTCCGTCGGCGAAGGCCTCGCGGTAGCAGTCGTCCGAGACGTCGGTGAACGTATCCGGATCGGAGGCCTCGTAGCTCGACTGCGCGTCCGCGTCGTCGGGGTAGTCCGCGAACCCGTGCTCGCGGATGCACTGCGTCAGCGCTCGCAGCTGTCCGGGCGATCCGGCTGGCTTCGCCTGCTCGATCCCTTCACCGGCGCCGACGTCCCCCAGGCACGTCTGCACGTCGGCGCGCCACTGCTCCTCGTCGACGCCGTCGGGCGCGGAGAACGACTGCGTCTGCCGATCGCCGGACGGGTCCGGGACGTCGTAGCCCTTGTCCCGCAGACACTCGGCGTACCCCATGCCGTGGTCCGACCCGGCCGCGCTGCCACCCGATGCCGCGTCGTCGTCCGGCGCAGTGCTCGAGCAGGCCCGGCAGCAGCGCGAGCGCAGCGGCGACGGCGATCGTGGTGGTCCTCGCGGTGGTGTTCTTCGTCATGTCCTTCGTCTCCTCCACGGTGTGGTCCGTCAACCGGCCTGCTGCGTCTTCGTGTCCGGGGCGAACTCCTGCAGGCACTTCGACCACACCTCCTGGAACTCCGGGTCCTCCGCCTGCGCGAAGCCCTCCGTGGTGAGCACGCCGTTGCGCGGCGCCGGGAAGTCCGGGTACCCGCGGTCCTGGATGCAGCCGGCGACCTGCGCGTACTGCCGGTCCCACTTCTGCTGGTCGGCCGAACTCGAGCCCTTCACCCCGAGCTTCCGGGCGCAGCTGGAGCCGGCGTCCGTGAAGGCCTGCTGGTCTGCGCCCTGCGGCGGCTGCATCACGCCGGAGGTGACGGCCTCGTCCGAGGGGTCCTGCACGTCGAAGCCAGCGTCGCGCATGCAGGCGCCCCACTTCGGCCCGATGCCGTCGGCGACCTCCGACGCGGTCGGCGGCCCAGGGTCGGCGGAGCACGCCGACAGGGCGATCGCTGCACTGACGAGGAGGACGCCGACGAGGCCGGTCCGCGTGGTGTGGGATGTCGTGTGGTTCATGTCCCCAGCACACCGGACCGGCTGTTTCGGCCCGCGTACCCGGGGCGTCACATCGACGAAACGTCGACCAGCAGACCGCCCTCGGCGCGTGCGGTCACCGTGAGCCGCCACCCGTGGGCGTGCACGATCGACGCGACGATCGACAGGCCGAGGCCGCTGTGCCGGGCCCCAGGAGCGGTCGCCGCGGACGGGCAGCGTCGGAACGGCTCGACGAGCAGCGGGGCGACCTCCTCGGGGACGACCGGCCCGCTGTTCTCGACGGCCAACCCGTCACCGCGGGTCCGGACCCGGACCGCGCCGCCGGGCACGTTGTACTCGACGGCGTTGCCGATCAGGTTGACGAGGAGCTGCCGCACGAGCGTCGGCTCGCCGCGCAGGGGCGGCAGGCCGGGAGGCGCGGCTCGCCGCTCGTGGACCAGCTGCACGTCCGCTGCGTGGGCGGCTCCTGCGGCTCCCGCCAGGACCTCCTCGGCCAGGGCCGCGAGGTCGATCTCCTCCCCGTCGCCAGCCAGACCCCGGTCGGCCTCGGCGAGCACCAGGAGCGACTCGACCAGGTGTTCGGTGCGCCGGTTCTGCTCGAGGAGTTCGTCGCGGGTCGACCGGATCTCGTCCGGGCCGGCGGTGTCGTGCAGCCCGATCTGCACCGCGGCGCGCTGCACGGCGAGGGGTGTGCGCAGTTCGTGGGACGCCTGTGCGACGAACCGTCGTTGGCTCTCGAACGCGGTGTGCAGCCGGTCCAGCAGGTCGTCGATGGTCCCCGACAGGCGACGGAGCTCGTCGTCCGGGCCGTCCAGGGCGATGCGCTCGTGCAGGTTCGAGGCGGTGATCCGGTTCGCCGTGGCGGTGATCCGATCGATCGGTCGCAGCATGCGTCGGCTGACGAACCAGCCGAGGCCACCGGCGACGACGCCCGCCCCGGCGATCCCGACGGCGGACCACTGCCACTGCTGGTCGGCGACGAGGCGGACGACGGCGACGGAGCTGTCCGCCCGCGCACCGTCCGGCAGGTGGGGCAGTGGCCTCGCAGCGGCTCCCGGGCCGGGACTCGCGGCCGTTCCGGGCGCGGGAGTCGCCGGCACGACGGTGGCGAACGACGCCCCGTCGTCGACGGTCGCGCTCCGGTCGAGGCCGGTGGCCGCGTAGGCCTGCCCGACACCGGCCTGCGACATCAGGTTCGAGAACACCACGACACCCGCGGCGAGCACCATGGCAGCGACCGCGAAGACCAGCGCCGTCCGGACCCGGATGCTCCAGGCCCTGGTCATCGTCGTGCCGTCACAGGGCGTACCCCTGGCCTGGCACGGTCCGGACGGGGTCCGGCTGCCCGAGCTTCCGCCGGAGCTTCGACATCGTCACCCGCACGGCCGCCGTGAAGGGGTCGACGTTCATGTCCCACACCTTCTCGAGCAGCTCCTCGGCCGAGACGACCCGGCCGTCGGCGCGGAGCAGCGTCTCGAGCACGCCGAGTTCCTTCGAGGTGAGGTCGAGCGGCCGACCGTCGCGGGTCGCCATCCGCCGGTTCGTGTCCACGACCAGCCCGCCTCGCTCGAGCACCGGGGCCACCGGTGCGACGCTGCGTCGGCCCAGGGCACGCACGCGCGCGACGAGCTCGGGGTACTCGAACGGCTTCGTGAGGTAGTCGTCCGCGCCGAGTTCGAGTCCGTGCACCCGGTCGGCGAGCGAAGTCGCCGCGGTGAGCATCAAGATGCGGGTCAGGCTCCCCCGCGCGGCGAGCCGGCGCGCGACCTCGTCTCCGTGCACGCCCGGGACGTCCCGGTCGAGCACGACGACGTCGTAGTCGTTCACGGCGAGCAGTTCGTCCGCCTGGTCGCCGCGGTAGGCGACGTCGACGGCCATGTCCTGACGGGTCAGTCCTCTGGCGACGAGGTCGGCCAGTGCGGTCTCGTCGTCCACCACCAGTACGCGCATCCCCCCATGGAATGTCACGTACCAGAGAACGGGCTGGGTGCCGGGTCAGGAGTCGAACGGCACCTCGCCGGAGCGGCTGACCCCGGCACGCTGCCGGTAGGCCAGGTGTCCGCCCAGGTAGCCACCGACGCTGACGACCGCGAGACCCGCGAACGACAGGAGCTTCCCCTTCCCGTGGTTGCCCCGCTTCCGCTGGAGGTACGAGAGTCCGTACAGCGACAGTCCGACCCAGTTGACCGCCTGGTGCACCCAGCCGGTGCGGAGCTGCTCACGGTTCAGCTCCGACCAGTCGGCGTACCCCGCGACGCTCGCGCTCCCGGCCGACACGACCCCCGTACCGATCAGCGTCTTCGCGGCACGCTCGTTGCCCTTGCCGCCGACCACGTCCAGCACCGCCGCGGAGATCCAGGCCCCGAGGGGCACCTGGACCATGAGCGGGTGCAGCGGGTGCCCGAACGGCACGCCGTGCAGGAGGGTCCGCACCCGCTTCGGCAGGATGGCGAGGACGACCTTGCGGTCGAGGTCGACCGCCTTGTCGAGCACGCTCGCGTGCTCGACGGCGTCGGTGAGGCGACGGATCACTGGCAGCTCAGGCATGCTCTGGAATGTAGGCCTGGAGGCGCAGTGCCGGTCCCAGGGACCGGCACTGCGCCTCCAGGCGGTCGCGTCGACCGCCCCGCTACTCCTCGACGATCTCCGCCAGTTCGAACGGCTCGACGACGAGTTCCTCGCCGCCGGGGGCGACGTCCACACGGACGGTGTCACCGTCGCGCACGTCGCCGGACAGGATGGCCCGCGCCAACCGGTCGTCGATCTGTCGCTGCATGAGCCGGCGCAGCGGGCGCGCGCCGTACACCGGGTCGTAGCCGCGCTCCGCGAGCCAACTGCGTGCATCCGGCGTGACGGCCAGTTCGAGCCGACGATCGGTCAGGCGTCGGGCGAGCCGGTCCACGTAGAGCGACACGATCTGCCCGAGGTCCTCCTCCGTCAACGCCTGGAACACCACGATGTCGTCGAGTCGGTTGATGAATTCCGGCCGGAAGGCCTGCTGCACGAGTTCGCGCACGGCCTCCTCGCGCTGGACGGTGTCGAGGGACTGGTCCGTCAGGAACTGCGAGCCGAGGTTCGACGTCAGGATCAGGATCGTGTTCCGGAAGTCGACCGTCCGGCCCTGTCCGTCGGTGAGTCGCCCGTCGTCGAGGACCTGGAGCAGCACGTCGAACACCTCGGGGTGCGCCTTCTCGACCTCGTCGAGCAGCACCACCGAGTACGGACGACGGCGGACGGTCTCGGTGAGCTGGCCGCCGGCCTCGTACCCGACGTACCCGGGCGGTGCGCCGATCAGCCGCGCCACCGAGTGCTTCTCGCCGTACTCGCTCATGTCGATGCGGACGAGGGCCTTCTCGTCGTCGAACAGGAACGCTGCGAGCGCCTTCGCCAGCTCGGTCTTGCCGACGCCGGTGGGACCGAGGAACAGGAACGACCCCGTCGGACGGTCCGGGTCCGAGATGCCCGCGCGGGTGCGCCGGACCGCCTCGGACACGGTGCTGACGGCGCTGCGCTGCCCGATGATCCGTCGACCCAGTTCGTTCTCGAGGTGCAGGAGCTTCTCGGTCTCGCCCTGCAGCAACCGCCCCATCGGGATGCCGGTCCACTGCGCGATCACGGCCGCGATGTCCTCGTCGGTGACGCTGTCGTTCACCATCCGGTCGGCGCTCTCCGCCTGCTCGGCGGCGGCGAGCTCGGCCTCGATCCGGGGCTTCTCGCTGTACTCGATGCGGGAGACGAGCTCGTAGTCCGCCTCGCGTTGCGCGCGCTGCGACCGCATGTTGAGGTCGTCGAGCTGCTGCTTCAGCTCGCCGATGCGGTTGAGGTTCGCCCGCTCGGCCTGCCAGCGCTGCTCGAGCTGCCCGAGCAGTTCCTCGCGCCCGGCGAGCTCGGCACGCAGGGTGGCGAGCCGGGCCTTCGAGGCGTCGTCCTTCTCCTGCTTGAGCGCGAACTCCTCGACGCGGAGCCGGTCGACCGTGCGCTTGAGCTCGTCGATCTCGACCGGCGAGGAGTCGATCTCCATCCGGAGCCGCGATGCCGCCTCGTCGATGAGGTCGATGGCCTTGTCCGGCAGCTGGCGACCGGAGATGTACCGGTTCGACAGGCTCGCCGCGGCGACGAGTGCCGAGTCGTTGATCGTCACCTTGTGGTGCGCCTCGTACCGCTCCTTGAGCCCACGGAGGATCGCCACGGCGTCCTCGACACTTGGCTCTCCCACGTACACCTGCTGGAAGCGCCGTTCGAGCGCCGCGTCCTTCTCGATGTACTCGCGGTACTCGTCGAGGGTCGTCGCGCCGATGAGCCGCAGTTCGCCGCGGGCCAGCATCGGCTTGAGCATGTTCGACGCCGCGACCGAGCCCTCGCCGCCGCCAGCGCCCATCAGGGTGTGCAGCTCGTCGATGAAGGTGATGACCTGCCCGTCGGAGTCGTTGATCTCCTTGAGCACGGCCTTGAGCCGCTCCTCGAACTCGCCGCGGTACTTCGCGCCGGCGATGAGGGCGGAGATGTCGAGCGACACGAGGCGCTTGTCCTTGAGGGAGTCGGCCACGTCCCCTGCGACGATGCGCTGGGCGAGCCCCTCGACGACGGCGGTCTTGCCGACGCCGGGCTCACCGATGAGCACGGGGTTGTTCTTGGTGCGGCGTGTGAGCACCTGGGACACGCGGCGGATCTCGGCGTCGCGGCCGATCACCGGGTCGAGCTTGCCGCTCCGGGCGATCGCGGTGAGGTCGACGCCGTACTGCTCGAGGGCGGTCTTCTGCCGCTCCTGCGAGTCAGGAGCACCCTGGAGGTTCGCCATGCGTTCCGTCCTTTCGTTGCGGTGGTCTCGTACTTGAGTCTACTGCACTCAACTTACGAACGCGACGGTGCATTCCTGATCCCGGCCGCACTCACGACCGCGCCGGCGAGCAGCAGCAGCGCCATCACCACCATGGCCCGGTGGAACCCCGACACGCTCATGCCGCCGCCGAGCACGACCCCCGCGAGCGCCACCACGACGAGACCCGCGACCCGGGCGACCGCGTTGTTGACCGCCGACCCGACGCCCGCCTCCGACTCCGGCACCGAGCCGAGCACCGCACTCGTCAGCGGGGTCACCATGAGCGAGATGCCGATGCCGACCAGCACCAGCCCGGGCAGGACCGACCACCAGTAGGACGTGGGCTCATCGTCCGCGAGCACCATCACGAGCGCGCCGACGGCCGCGACCGCGGGACCGGCTGCCATGAACCACCGGGGCCCGTACCGTCCGGCGAACGAACCGACGCTCGTCGAGAGGAGCAGCAGGAGCAGCGTCGGCGGCAGCGAGGCGACGCCCGCGAGGGACGCCGGGAGCCGCCACACCTCCTGCAGGAACAGCGTCACCACGAAGCCGACCATGCCGAGCGCGCCGTAGATCGACAGTGTTGCCAGGTTGCCGACCGCGAAGTTGCGGGCACGGAACAGCGCGAGCGGTACGAGCGGCGCACCGTTCGACCTCGCGACCCGCTGCTCCCACGGCACGAACGCCGCGAGCGCCACCGCACCGGCGACGAGCGCGGCGACGACCACCGGTGCGCCCCACCCGAGTCGCTCCTGCTCGATCAGCCCGAGCACGACGCCGCCGACGCCGACCACGGCGAGGACCGCACCCGTGACGTCGACGCGCGAGCGCTGCTCGGGGTGCACCTCACCCGTGATGCGGAGCACGAGCGGGATCGTCACGGCGATCGGGACCGCCGTGAGCACGAAGATCCACCGCCAGCCGATGCCGTCGACCACGAGCCCGCCGACGACCGGCCCGACGATCACCGCGGCGCTCGACCAGGCCGTCCACGAGCCGATCGCCTTCGTCTGTGCCGCGCCCCGGTACGCGGCGATGATCAGTGCGAGCGAGCTCGGCATGACGAGCGCCCCACCCACGCCCTGCAGCGCCCGCGCGACGATGAGCACCTCACCGGTGGGGGCGATCGCGCACACGACCGAGGCCACGCCGAAGACGACCAACCCCCACGTGATGATCCGGACCCGGCCGAACACGTCGGACAGCGACCCGGCGACGAGGATGAGCGAGCCCAGGGTCACGAGGTAGGCGTCGACCACCCACTGCTGCACGACCAGCCCGCCGCCGAGCTCCTGGCGCACGGCCGGCAGCGCCACGTTCACGACGCTCGCGTCCAACCCGACCACGAACGAGGCCAGGATCGCGACGACGAGCACCACCCGACGGTCGTCGCGGAGCGGAGCCGTGGGGGCGGGTGCGGTCATGCCGCCATCATCCTCGTCGTCGCCGACGGACGGCCGGTCGCACCGACCGACGGTCGGTTGCGCCGACGAAACACCGCCTCCGCGACCATCGTCCGCATGTACCGACCGAGACTTGTCCCACGTCCTCGACTCACCGGCCTCGACGCAGCGCGCGGTCTCGCCGTCCTCGGCATGTTCGCCGCGCACGTCGGAGCGGCCGACACCCCCTTCGACTGGTCGGACCCGACGAGCTGGCCGGACCTGGTGAACGGCCGCTCCGCGATCCTGTTCGCCCTCTGCGCCGGCGTCTCCCTGGTCTTGCTCACCAGCGGCCCGGATCCGTCGGGACGGATCCGCGACCGACGGCACGTGCTCGCCCGGGCCGCGACGTTGCTGGCCATCGGGAGCCTCCTCACCCTGGTACCGGGCGGGGTGCTCGTGATCCTGCCGACGTACGCCGTGCTGTTCGTCGCCGCGCTGCCGTTCGCGCGGCTCCGCCTCCGCTGGGTCGTGCTCGCCGCCGTGCTGTCCCTCGGCGTCGGGCCGGTGCTCGCGCTCGTCGGCCAGGCGCTCGTCGAGATGACCGGCGGTGACAGCGTCGCGGGACTCCTGTTCACCGGGTACCCGGCGGTGTCGTGGTTCGGCATCGTGCTCGCGGGCGTCCTCGTGGCGAGACTCGGTCTCGACCGCGTCGCGATCCTGCGCCGGACGTTCCTCGTCGGCGTCGCGCTGGTCGTCATCGGCTGCGGGGGCGGTGCCCTGCTCGGAGCGGCCGCGGGGGTCGAGGGTCCCGTCGGGACGACCATCCCCGTCTCCTCCGGTGCGGGCACGGCCGGGCCGGTCCCGACGAGTCTCCCGGGCGGCGTTCCGGACGGGCTGCAGCTCCGGCCGGAGTTCCCCTCCTTCCCCGCGATCGAGTGGGCGCGGCTGCTCGACGTCACGCCGCACGCCGGATCGACGCCCGAGCTCGTCGGATCGCTGGGCGTCGCACTCGCACTGCTCGCCGCCTCCTGTCTCGTCGCACGCCGCCTCCCCGGGCTGCTCCTGCCCCTCCGGGCCGTCGGTCGGCTCGCGCTGACCCTCTACTGCGGGCACATCCTGGCGATCGGCGCGTGGTCCGTCGCGCACGACCCGGACCCGCTGCCGGCGCTGGGCGGGTGGTTCCCGTTCCTGGCCCTCACCGCGGTGGCCGTCACGGTCGCGGTGCTCCTGCACCGGTCCGGGCGCCGCGGCCCGCTCGAGGCACTGACACGGCGGACGGAGCGTTCGCTCGACGAACAGAGCCCGACCGCTTCCTGATCCACTGCGCACCGCCGGCAGCCCGACGGCGCACCCGACCCGCGGCGAGCGTCCGGCCCGGGAACGCAGCACCCGACCGGCAGCGCACCCCGGACACGTCGAAGCCCCCGCGACCGAGACGGTCGCGGGGGCTGCCGACAGGACGGGGCTGGGTGTCCTGGTCTGTGGTCCGGCTAGCGGACGTCGTGCTTCGTGTCGACGTTCGGCTGCACGGACGGGCCGGGGTTGACGACCGGCTGCGCGGGGTCGCCCGCGGTGTGCTGCACGGTGGCGTTCTGCGCGGCGTCACCACCGGTGGCCTTCTTGTCGTCGTTCCCCATCTCCTTCTTGAAGATGTTGATCGACTGGCCGAGGCCCTTGGCGAGCGCCGGGAGCTTGGTCGCACCGAACAGCAGGATGACGATCCCGAGGATGATCAGCAGGTGTACGCCGCCGAGGTTTCCGAGCATCATGACTCCTTGATCTGGAACTGGTCGCCGTCTCCGAGTCGCCGTCTCCGAGTCGTCGTCGACGCGTGCGGCGGAAGTCCGTCGTCCCCCCATCGTAACCCGCGCGCGCTGTCGAACCCAGGCCGGGTCGCGGACGGACACCGTTCACTCAGGTGCGACGCCCTGCCTCAGTACGCACCGCGTGAGCGGAGCACCGACGGCACCGTGCGGGCGAGGATCACGACGTCGTGCAGGAACGACCAGTTCTCGACGTAGTGCAGGTCGAGGCGGACCCCTTCGGCCCAGTCGAGGTCGGAGCGACCGCTGACCTGCCAGAGACCCGTGATGCCCGGCGTGACGAGGAGCCGACGGTCAGCGAAGTCCTCGTACACGGCGACCTCGCGCGGGAGCGCCGGACGCGGGCCGACGAGGCTCATCGTCCCCGTGAGGACGTTCCACAGCTGCGGCAGCTCGTCGAGGGACGTCCGGCGGAGGAAGGCCCCGACCTTCGTCACCCGGGGATCGTGCTTCATCTTGAACAGCGGCCCGGCACCCTCGTTGGCCTGCTGGAGCGCCGCCGTCCGCGCTTCGGCATCGACGCACATCGTGCGGAACTTGAGGATGGCGAACTCCTGCCCGCCCCGGCCGACCCGAATCTGCCGGAAGAACACCGGACCGCCGTCGTCGAGCCGGACGGCGACCGCGATGACCGCGAACACCGGTGCCAGCAGCACCAGGCCGATGCCGGCCCCGACGACGTCGAGCAGACGCTTGCCGAGGCGACGGCGGTACTCGGGGGTCTCGACGTGCATGAGCGGGAGTCCGTCGACGGGGCGCTCGTGCACCCTGCCCGAGGCGATGTCGGCGAGGGGTGAGGACACGACGAGCTCGACCCCGATCGCCTCGAGCTCCCACCCGAGCCGGCGGAGTCGCTCGTGCCCGCCGCGCACGGCACCGGCCACGACGACCGCGGACACCCCGGAGTGAGCCGCAAGGTCGAGCACGTCGTCGAGCCCGCCGAGCACGTCGGTCGTGACGTCGCCGAGGGAGACCAGAGCCCCGCGCTCGGCACAGTCGGTCACGACAGCGGCCACGCGGTAGCCGGCGGCGGGGGTCGCCGCGATGCGCCGCCCGACGTACCGGACGTCGTCGAGGTCGCCGACGAGCAGGACGTCCTGCAACCGTTCGCCGCGGGCTCGGTGTCGCGCGAGCACGCTCCGGACGCCCTTCCGACCGAGGGCGAGGAACGCGAGCCCGAGCGGGAAGGCCACGGCGACGTACCCGCGCGCGAGGTCGAGCTGCACGGCGTACGCCACGACGGCGACGATCGCGCCGGTGATCAGGCTCGCGGTGAGGAGCCGCCGGTACTCGTCGCTGCCGACGCCCGCGATGCGCGGGTCACGCGTCCGGAACGCCGTGAGCAGCGCCGTCCAGAGCAGGACGATCGCCGGGGCGACGAGGAACTCGATCCACCCGCGGTCGACGCGGCCCGGCCGGATGCCGAACGGAAACCGCAGCACGTGTGCCACCGCGAACGCCGCGACGAGCAGGACGAGGTCGAGGAGGGCGACCATCGGCACGTACGACCGGCGCGCACCAGCCGGTGCGACGACGCGCTTGCGACCCGAGGACTGCACGGTGCCGGAGGACGATCTGGTGGGGCGCATCGCGATGGACACCGTGGGACCTCCGAGCCGGTCGGGAACCGGGTCGACGGAGGACGCCCGGGTGCCGGCGGTCGAGACGACCGGCAACAGCACCGCGCCAGAATATCACATGGGAACTCGGGATTTCAGTCGAGGACCCGGTCCAGGCTCCAGAGCACGGGCTCCTCCACGATCCGTCGGACCTCGGCATCCGACAGCCCCCGCACCCGGAAGACCACCCGTTCTCCCGGCAGCAGGGTCATGAACCCGCGGTCGACCGTGCCGGTCGGTGCGATGCGGTCCGGTTGGACGAGCAGGTCGCGCACGAGCGAGTCCGCCTCGACCACCAGGTCGTGGCCGTCGCCGTCCGCGGCGGGCGCCACGGTCGTGCGGTACCGCGCGGGCTCCCACTGCACGTCGCGGTCCGGTCCCGCGGTCCACACCGCACGACGCCAGTCCATGTCCGCGACGACGAGCTCGCGGCTCGGGTTGTCCACCACGCCGACCGATTCGGGCAGCGGCAGGACGACCACACCGGACGTCGACGACCGCACCGGCAGCGTCACCTCGGCGAGGATCGCACCCGAGACCGCGATGCGACGCACCCGCACCGTGGTGTCGAGACCCGCACGGGAGGACCGCACCGCGACCTCGATCGGCGACGACCCGAAGGCACCGGGCGAGACCCCGAGGGACAGCGTGTCCGCGAGCCCGCCCAACTCGGCCGTGTCGGTGCCGCCGGCCGCGCGGTCAGGGTGATCCGCGCCTCCAGTCCGGGCCGACCTGTCGGCGGTGACCGTGGACACCGGACGGATGGTGAGGAGGACGTCGTCGTAGAGGCGACGCAGCTCGTGCGCGAGCGGCTTGAGCCGGCCGGCCGAGTCGATCGCCGACCACGAGGACACCGGCCACAGGTCGTTGAGCTGCCAGACGACGACCCCGGTGTTGCGCGGCCAGTGCGTGCGCCAGTGCTCCACGCCGGTCGCGATGGCGCGTGCCTGCTGCAGCTGCGTCAGGAAGTGCCAGCGGTCCAGGTCGGCCGGGTCGACCGAGCCGAAGCGCGGCGCGATGCCGCGCGCCAGCTTGCCCATGCCGTCCTCTGCCTTCTGGTGGTGCACGACGCCGGGCGAGTCGACACGGAAGGGCTCGTCGGAGACTGCCTCGCGCAGGGTCCGCCAGGCCGGCGGCGCCTGCCAGCCGAACTCGGAGACGAAGCGGGGCACGGAGTCGCGGTAGTGCTCGTCGGACAGGCGGTTCCAGACGTCCCACGAGTGGTGCGTCTCGTGGTCGACGTCGTTCGCGGGCAGGCTCTCCGAGCCGGACCACGGCGAGGCGACCGTGTAGAAGCGGGACGGGTCGACCGCGTCGACGATCGTCGGCAGCAGGTCGAGGTAGTAGTCGAGACCCCAGCCGCGCTCACCGAGCGTCGCAGCCCAGCCGTCGACGTCGTGCAGCCAGATGTTCTCGTTGTTGCCGTTCCACACCACGAGGGAGGGGTGCCGGGCCAACCGGGCGACGTTGTCGCGTGCCTCGGCCACGACCTCGCTCCGGATCGGCTCGGTCTCCGGGTAGGCGGCACAGGCGAAGAGGAAGTCCTGCCAGACGAGCAGGCCGAGTTCGTCGCACACGTCGTAGAAGTCGTGCGACTCGTAGACGCCACCGCCCCAGACCCGCACGAGGTTCGTGTGCAGGTCGGCCGCGACCCGCAGCCGGTCCTCGATCCGCGCCCGGTCGACCCGCGACACGATGACGTCGTCCGGGATCCAGTTCACGCCTCGGACGTCGATCACGGTGCCGTTGACGACGACGTCGAACGGCTTGCCCGCGGCGTCCGCGGTCGTGTCGATGCGGCAGGAGCGGAATCCGGCGCGCGACGTCTGCCGGTCGAGGACCTCGCCGTCGACCGTCTGCAGCTCGACCGTCACGTCGTAGAGCGGCTGCTCGCCGTACCCGCGCGGCCACCAGCGCCGCACGTCCGGCACGCGCACCGTGACGACCGTCTCGTCGTCCTTCGGCGTCAGCTGCGCACGGGAGCGCTGGCGCGTCGTCGTGCCCTCCGCCGTCAACCCGCTCACCGTCACCACGAGCACGAGGTCGTCGTCCTCGCCGTCCTGGTCGAGGTCGTTCATGCCCGAGCGCTCGACCGCGATGTGCGCGTCGAGCACGCCGTCACCGGCGTCCACGTCGACGAGCGGCTTCACCTGCGCCAGGCGGGCCGTCGACCAGCGCTCGATCGCGACCGGACGCCACGGGCCGGCCGTCACCGCGGTCAGCCCCCAGTCCCAACCGAAGTTCGACGCCGTCTTGCGCACGTACGGGAAGGGTTCGTCGTACGGCCCGGGCATCGCACCCGCTCGGCTGGCGACACGTCCGGCTTCGCGGTAGACCGACTCGAAGAGGATCTCGAGGTCGCGTTCCCCAGAGCCGCCGGGCACCTCGCTGAGGTCGAACCGGTAGCGCCGGTGCATGTTCCGGGTGGTGCCGATCACGACACCGTCGAGGCTCAGCTCGGTGACGGTGTCGAGTCCGTCGCACACGAGGTCCACGCGCTCGTGCCCGCGGGCGTCGACGTCGACGCAGCGCCGGTAGGCCCAGTCGGCGCGACCCACCCACTTCGCGGCGTCCTCGTTGCGGTCGAGCGTCGGGTCGGCGATGACCCCCTCGCGCTGCAGGTCGGTGTGCACCTGCCCCGGGACGGTCGCGCGGAGCGCGCGTCCGGCGATGCCACCGGGAGCTCCGGCGGGGAGCGCCTCCCCGGCGATCGTCACGGTCCAGTCGTCGCGGAGTTCCTCGCGCTCGAGGGTCATGCGGGTCCTTCTCTGGGCGGACAGGTCGGTGCGGACTGGAGGCGCGGTGCCGGTGACCGGACAACGTCGCGTCCGCGCGCGGACGCTCAGGCGAACGCGCGTGGGGGTGCTCGGCGATGCTAGTACGGCAGCCTTGCCACGACCCACACTGCGAAGCGCAATCTGCGGAACCCGGCAGGAACACGCACCCCCATGGCATCGTGGGGACCGTGATCACCGTCGAACTCGCCCGCGCCCTCCGCGACGCCGGACTCCGCTGGCACCCGGCCACCGGCGACCGCTTCGTCATCGACAAGCCGGGGGTCGACGACGACGTCTACACGGTGTCCGAGATGACCGTGGAGCGGCACGACTACCCGAGCGGCACGGTCCTCGGCTTCAACGGCACGACCGAGTGGGCGCTGGACTCCGTGGCGGCGTCCGAGTCGCTGTGGCTGCCGCGCGAGGACCAGCTGCGCGGGCTGCTCGGCCCGGCGTTCGTCTCGCTGACGGCGGGCTTCACCGTGACCGCGACGATCGACGGAGCACCGAGGACGTTCAGCTCGGACGACGCGGCCGTGGCCTACGCGGACGCCCTGCTCGCGTACGTTCGGGCGGCGCTCGACTGAGTGTTGCCGGAATGCCTCCTGGGGAGGTTTTGGTTGCATGGGGTCATGACCGTTCCGAACATCACCCTGAACGACGGCAAGACCATCCCGCAGCTCGGCTTCGGTGTCTTCCAGATCGACCCTTCGGACACGAAGGAGGCGACCCTCACCGCCCTCGAGGTCGGCTACCGCCACATCGACACGGCCGAGATGTACGGCAACGAGAAGGAGGTCGGCGAGGCCATCGAGGCCTCCGGCATCCCGCGTGAGGAGATCTTCGTCACCTCGAAGCTCAACAACGGGTTCCACGACCCCGACGCCGCTCGCGAGAACGGCAAGAAGTCGGCCGACCTGCTTGGCGGCTACACCGACCTGTTCCTCATCCACTGGCCGCTGCCCACCGTCTCGGACTTCGTGCCGACGTGGAAGGCGATGGAGGAGCTGTACCGCGACGGCACCGCTCGCTCGATCGGCGTCTCGAACTTCCAGGTCCACCACCTCAACCGCCTCGCCGCCGAGACCACCATCACGCCGGCCGTGAACCAGATCGAGGTGCACCCGTACCTCGTGCAGGAGGAGCTCCGCGCGTACGACCGCGAGCACGGCATCGCGACCGAGGCCTGGTCGCCGATCGCCCAGGGCCTCGTGCTCGACGACGAGACCATCACCCGGATCGCCGGCGCCACGGGCAAGTCCCCGGCGCAGGTCGTCCTCCGCTGGCACATCCAGCGCGGCGACATCGTGTTCCCGAAGTCGGTCACCCGCTCGCGCGTCGAGGAGAACTTCGCGATCTTCGACTTCGAGCTCTCCGACGAGGACATGACGGCGATCACGTCGCTCGACAAGGGGCACCGCACCGGCCCGGACCCCGACACGTTCGACTACGTCCCGGCCTGACCGATGGCATGGCGAAGGGCCCGACACCTGGCGGTGTTGGGCCCTTCGTGTCTCGGGGTTACTGGGTGATGGTGATGGTGCGGACGGTGGCGTCGCTGACGAGGCCACCCTTGGTGGTCTGCTTCACGTAGAGGACGTAGACCTGGGGGGTGAGCGTGCGAGTGACGGGGATCGTGAACGCACCTGTCGTGTTGTTCGCCGTCGCCGTCCCGAGCGTGCTGGTGGTACCCCCGACCTTGACCTGCGAGCCAGGCGTAGCGGTGCCGGTGAAGGTCAGCTGCCCGTTGGGGACGTTCTGTCCCTCGGTCGGCGTGAGGATGTCCAGCGGTGCGACGGTGCCGTAGTCGAGCGTCACGGTCTTCGGTGCGGACGTGACACCGTCGACGGTCTGGGTGACGGTGAAGGTGCGCACCCCGGCGACAGTTGCGGGGATGTCGGCCGTGTAGGCGCTGCCCGTGACCGGGATCGTCGCGACCGTGGTGGCGCCCTCCGTGATCACGACGGTGCCGCCCGTCTGCGCGGTTCCCGAGATCGCGGCCAGCTTGGTGACGTCCTGGTCGAACGCTCCCGTCGCGGTCAGCGCGGTGACGGTCTTGTCCTTGATGGTGACGGTGACCTCGGCCTGCTTGGTCAGGCCGCCCTTGCTGGTCTGGACCGCGAAGAGTCGATAGACGTTCGGCGTCAGGTTCTGGGCGATGTCGACCGTCCATGCGCCGTTGTCGATCATGGTGGCGCCGAGGGGGTTGACCATACCGCGGAGCGTGAGCTTCGCGCCCGTTGCGCCGGTGCCGGTGAAGTGCAGCGATCCGTTCTCGATCGTGGCGTTCTGCACCGGCGAGGTGATCGTCGGCGCCGCGGGGGTGCCGTAGTCCAGGGTGCGGGTGACCGGTGCGGACTCGATGCCCGAGACGACCTGGGTCACGGTGAAGGTGTTCACACCGAAGTGCGCCTTCGCGGCCGGGATCGGGATCGTGTAGTTCCCGCCCGTGGCCTGCTTGCGGCCGATCTCGTCACCGTTGCTGTCACGGACGATGACGGTCGCGTCGAGCTGCGCGGAGCCGACGACCTGCGCCGGCAGGTTCACGTCCGCGGGGTCGAACTGCGCGGTCGCCGTCAGCGGGGTCGTCACCGTGTCCGCGACGGTGATCGTGATCGGCTGCTGGGTACGCAGACCACCCTTCGTGGTCTGCACCGCCCACAACTGGTAGACGTTGCTCGTCAACGGGAACGCGACCGGAGCGGACCAGGTGGAGCCGGACACGGTGCCGGTGGCGATCGTGTTCACCATCCCCTTCACAGCGATCTTCGCGCCGTCCTGCCCGGTGCCGGTGAAGGTCAGCCCGTCCTTCGCGACCGTCGCCCCGTTCGCCGGTGACGTGATCACGATCGGGGCCGGCTGCCCGTAGTCCAGCGAGACCGACTTCGAGTCGATGTCCTTCCCGTCGATGCGCTGCGTGACCGTGAAGTCGTTCACGCCGACCTTCGCCGAGGCCGGCGGGATCGTCATCGAGTACACGTTGCCGCTCTTCGCCGTGGTCGACGCGATCACGTTCCCGAGCGCGTCCTTCAGCACGACCGTCGAGCCAGCGGTGGCCTTGCCCGACACGATCGCCGGCTTGGTCGCGTCGCTCTGGTCGAACGCGGCCGTCGCGGTGAGATCGATCACGGAACTGGCCGCCGCGATCGTGAAGGACACGTCCTTCGTGGTCGTCAGCCCACCCTTGGTGGTCTGGGTGGCCTTGAGGGCGTAGAAGTTCGGGTTCAGATCCATCGCAGCGGGGAAGGACCACTGCCCGTTGGCGACGACGCCGGAACCAACCGTCCGGGTGGTCCCGCGGACGGTGATCTTCGCGCCGGTCTGCCCGGTGCCGGTGAACGTCGGCCGCGGACCCTCGACGGTGGAGCCGTTCACCGGTGCGGTGACGTCGAGCCCCGTGTTCTGCCCGTAGTCGAGCGTGTCGGACGCCGTCGTGGTGGCACCATCGACGACCTGGGTCGCGGTGAACGAGTTCACCCCGGTCTGGGCCTTGCTCGGGTCGACGGCCACCGTCGCCTTGCCGGAATCATCCAAGGTGACCGTCCCGAGCTGCTGGTTCGTGGTCGTGTTCACCACGCTCACCTGCGCGCCCGGCTCGCCAGAGAGCTGTACCTTCGCCGGCGCGTACTCGTCCTCGGTGTCGAACGCAGCATCGACCGAAACCGGCTCGACGACGTCACCGGCCCCGGGGTTGACGGTCACCTCGGCGATCGTGCGGTTGTTGCCCTTGGAGGTCTGGATCACCTCGAAGGTGTGCTCTCGGTCATCGACCTGCGGAACGGTCAGCGTGTAGCGATTCGTGTTGACGCCGACGGTTCCGTTGTCGAGGAACTGTGCGGTGCCCTTCTCTCGCACGGTCACGTTCGCACCGCCCTGGCCCGTGCCACGGACGACGAGTTCGCCGGCGGCGTGCTCCGCGCCGTCCGCCGGTGCCGTGATCGCGACACCGTCGCCGTAGTCGACATCGAGGTCGACTCCGTCGTCGACGACGTCGTTCCCGACCTTCTGGGACACCGAGATCGAGTACTTCCCGGCCTTGTCCGGTGCGTCGAGCGGGATGCTGTACTCACCGCTGTTGTTCACCATCCCGCTGCCGATCCGCGTGCCGGCCTCGTCGTACACCTCGACATCGGCGCCGGGTTCGGCTTCGCCATGCACGGTCACGCGGTCGTCGACCGTGGCTCCGAACGATGCCTCCGCGGTGAGCTGGTGCACGGACAGTGTCACGGCCAGGTCGGTCTCGTTGGTCTTCTCGCCGGTCTCCCACTGCTCGATGTGCAGGGTGTTCTCGCCGAGCGTGAGGGCGCTGACGTCGGCTTCCCAACTTCCGTCCTCGCCGACGATGATGTCTGCACCATCTGCAACGACGATCGACGCGCCAGGCTTACCGCGACCCTCGATCACTGCCGAGCGGTCTGCGATGTTGACGGACTTCACCTGAGCCGAGAAGATCAGGTCCTTCAGCGCATCGAAGTGCCACGCGTTCTCCGCGGACTTCCTCGCTCCGAAGTAGGTGGCACCTTCCCGGAGCGTCCCCGAGATGTAATAACCATCTGCGTCGATCAGGTGGTACTCGTCGTCGACGGTGAACTCGCCCGTTGTCTGCGTGCAAACGTTCGCCCGAGCTGCCAGGTAGGGCCTGTACGGCGCGGGCCCGAATGCACTGACCGTCAAGCAGCGACGACTGACGACGTCAAGCAGGTCGAAGCGGCCATCGGGCTTCGGGAGGATCTGGAACCGGCGAGCCTTCGCAGTTGCTTCTGCCAACGAGTTCGCGCTGCCGAAGTACCCGTCCAGCAGGCTGTAGGCGAAGTGGCCGTCGTCGTCGTAGGCGGAGAGCGGGATCTCCGCCGAGGGAAGCGAGGGGGCTCGTGCTTCGCTGACCGTCTGTGAAGCGGACGCCGCTGAACCGACAGAGATGCCGGAGACGATGGTCGCGGCAGCGAGCCCGGCCGCGGCCGATGCTCGGATGAATGACTTCATGGGGGTGCAAGGTCTTTCGGATACGGGTCGCTGATTGCGACGAGGGACTGATATCCAGAATTCTGCATGAGCAGTCTGATTTCCTCATGAGTGCGATGTGTACTCTCGCTGGAATTGCGTCGCTCCGACGCAACTTCGCCTCGCCGCGCCTTGACACCCGTGAGCTGAAGCGTAAACTTGAGTGCAGCGGACGCAACTCCGCGTAGGCTTTAGCAAGACAGCACCCCAACCGAAGGAGCACCAACACATGGGACGTGCAGTAGGCATCGACCTCGGCACCACGAACTCGGTCGTCAGCGTTCTCGAGGGCGGTGAGCCCACCGTCATCGCGAACGCAGAGGGCCTCCGCACCACGCCGTCGATCGTCGCGTTCACGAAGGACGGCGAGGTCCTCGTCGGCGAGACCGCGAAGCGCCAGGCGGTCACGAACGTCGACCGCACCATCGCCTCCGTCAAGCGCCACATCGGCACCGACTGGAAGGTCGAGATCGACGGCAAGCAGTACACGCCGCAGGAGATCTCGGCCCGTACCCTCGGCAAGCTCAAGCGCGACGCCGAGCAGTACCTCGGCGAGGACGTCACCGACGCGGTGATCACCGTCCCGGCGTACTTCAACGACGCCGAGCGCCAGGCGACGAAGGACGCCGGTGAGATCGCCGGCCTCAACGTCCTCCGCATCATCAACGAGCCGACCGCCGCCGCGCTGGCCTACGGCCTCGACAAGGGCAAGGAAGACGAGCTCATCCTGGTCTTCGACCTCGGTGGCGGCACGTTCGACGTCTCCCTGCTCGAGGTGGGCAAGGACGACGACTTCTCCACGATCCAGGTCCGCGCGACCTCCGGCGACAACCGCCTCGGCGGCGATGACTGGGACCAGCGCATCGTCGACCACCTCGTCAAGAAGTTCAAGGACGAGCACGGCGTCGACCTGTCGACCGACAAGATCGCGAAGCAGCGCCTCAAGGAAGCTGCTGAGCAGGCCAAGAAGGAGCTCTCGTCGCAGATGTCGGCGAGCATCCAGCTCCCCTACCTGACGCTGACCGCCGACGGCCCGCTCAACCTCGACGAGACCATCTCGCGCGCACAGTTCGAGCAGATGACCTCCGACCTGCTCGACCGCACGAAGAAGCCCTTCAACGACGTCATCAAGGAGGCCGGTGTCAGCGTCAACGACATCGCCCACGTTGTGCTCGTCGGCGGCTCGACCCGCATGCCCGCCGTGGCCGAGGTCGTCAAGTCGCTGACCGGGGGCAAGTCGCCGAACCAGGGCGTCAACCCGGACGAGGTCGTCGCCGTCGGCGCCGCGCTCCAGGCCGGCGTGCTGAAGGGCGAGCGCAAGGACGTCCTGCTCATCGACGTCACCCCGCTGCCGCTCGGCATCGAGACCAAGGGCGGCCTGATGACGAAGCTCATCGACCGCAACACCGCGATCCCGACCAAGCGCAGTGAGACCTTCACGACCGCCGACGACAACCAGCCGTCGGTCGCGATCCAGGTCTTCCAGGGCGAGCGTGAGTTCACCCGCGACAACAAGCCGCTCGGCACCTTCGAGCTGACCGGCATCGCCCCGGCTCCCCGTGGCGTTCCGCAGGTCGAGGTCACCTTCGACATCGACGCCAACGGCATCGTGCACGTGTCCGCCAAGGACAAGGGCACCGGCAAGGAGCAGTCGATGGTCATCTCCGGCGGCTCCTCGCTGCCGAAGGAGGACATCGAGCGCATGGTCCGCGAAGCCGAGGAGCACGCGGCCGAGGACAAGGCCCGTCGCGAAGCCAACGAGCGTCGCAACCAGGCCGAGCAGCTCGTCTACTCGATCGAGAAGCTCATCAAGGAGAACGACGACAAGCTGCCCGCGGACGTCAAGTCCGAGGTGCAGGGTGACGTCGACTCCCTCAAGTCGGCGCTCGCGGGCGAGGACGAGGACGCCGTGAAGGCGGCCTTCGACAAGCTCAACGAGTCGCAGGGCAAGCTCGGCCAGGCGATCTACTCGCAGCAGGACGCGGGCGCCGCGGCCGGTGGCGAGCAGCCTGCCGGTGAGCAGCCGGCGGACGACGAGGACATCGTCGACGCCGAGGTCGTGGACGACGAGGACGACAAGGACAAGAAGTAACGATGACGGACCCCAAGGACAACGTGCCGAACGAGGACGAACCCCAGGTCGAGGGTGACGCCACGAACGCAGCCGAGCCCGAGGACCTCATCGAAGCGGAGGGACCGGACGTCGAAGTCCCGACGGACGGCCCCGCCGCGGCCGACGCAGCGAACGACCTCTCACCGGAGGACGAAGCGCTCCTCGCCGACGCCGCTCGCGGCATCCAGGAGGACAAGCTGTCCACCGCGGACCGCGACCTCGTCGCCGAGATGCGTGCCGACATGCTCCGCGCGCAGGCCGAGCTGGTGAACTTCCGGAAGCGCGTCGAGCGCGACCGTGAGGCGAATCGCGACGCCGTCATCGCCGAGGTCGTCCGGGCACTGCTCCCGGCGCTCGACGACCTCACCCGTGCCGAGGCCCACGGCGACCTCGCCGAGGGTCCCATGCAGGTCATCGGGCAGAAGATCCGCGGCGGCTTCGAGAAGTTCAAGCTCGTGCAGATCGGCGAGAAGGGCGAGCCCTTCGACCCGAACGTGCACGAGGCGATCGTGCAGCTGCCCACCCCGGGTGCCACCGGCCAGACCGTGGCGGACGTCGTCGAGCCGGGCTACAAGCTCGGTGACCGCGTGCTCCGTGCGGCCAAGGTCGCCGTGGCGGTCCCGGCCTGATCGCGGGGAGGAGGTAGGGATTCATGGCCAGTCAGGACTGGTTCGACAAGGACTTCTACAAGGTCCTCGGCGTCGACAAGACGGCGAGCGACGCTGAGCTGAAGAAGACCTACCGGAAGCTCGCGCGGCAGTTCCACCCGGACTCCAACCCGGGCGACGCTGCCGCCGAGGCCCGCTTCAAGGAGATCAGCGAGGCGTACTCGGTGCTTTCCGACAAGGAACAGCGCCAGGAGTACGACCAGGTCCGCGCCATGGGCTCGGGCGCCCGCTTCACCGCGGGTGGCCCGGGTGCCCAGGGCGGCTTCGAGGACGTCTTCGGGGGCATGTTCAATCAGGGCGGTGGCGGACAGCGCGTCCGCTTCGGCCAGGGTGGTGGCGGCGGGTTCGAGGACATCCTCGGCGGCATGTTCGGCGGGGGCGCTGGTGGCGGCTTCGGCCAGCCCTCCGGTGGCTTCCGCGGCTTCGGCGGTCCGACCAAGGGTCGCGACGTCACGGCATCGACGACCCTCGACTTCACCACGGCCATCACCGGCGACACCGTGAAGCTGTCGCAGGGCAACGGTCGTCCGGTCAACGTCCGGATCCCGGCGGGCGTCGCAGACGGGCAGAAGATCCGGCTGCGCGGTCGCGGCGAGCCCTCGCCCGACGGCGGCGACGCGGGCGACCTGGTCGTCACGGTCACCGTTCGGAAACACCCCGTGTTCGAACGCGACGGGCAGAACCTCCGTGTGGACGTCCCCGTGACGTTCGTCGAGGCTGCGCTCGGTGCGACGATCCAGGTGCCGACCCTCGGCGGCGAGCCCGTCAAGCTGAAGGTCGCGCCGGGAACGCCGTCCGGTCGCGTCCTCCGCGTCAAGGGCCGTGGCGTCACCACCAAGACGGGGACGGGCGACCTGCTCGCGACCGTGCAGGTCGCGGTGCCGTCACACCTCACCGACAAGCAGCGCGAGGCCGTCGAGGCCCTGCGCGACGCACTTCCGGACGAGGACCCGCGCGAGGACCTCCTCGCAAAGGCGCGCAGCTAGCTGCGCGTGCTGCAGCAACAACACCGGCCTGGAGGAACGGTGCGGCTCCGTCAGGAAGCCGCACCGTTCCTCCAGACTGGTTCCAGGACCACGCGGACGACGGAAGGAGCGCTCGATGACCGACATGGACGAGAACTCGCCCGTCTTCGCGATCGCGATGGCGGCTGAGCTCGCCGAGATGCACCCGCAGACACTGCGGCAGTACGACCGGCTCGGCCTGGTCGTGCCTGGGCGCACCCGCGGCGGTTCGCGCCGCTACTCCATGCGCGACGTCGCGCAGCTGCGTGAGATCGCGCGCCTCGGCAGCGAGGGTGTGTCGCTCGAGGGCGTCCGGCGTGTGCTGGAACTCGAGAACGAGAACCGCGCGCTGCGCTCCCGGGTGAGCGAGCTCGAGACCGCGCTGGCCGATCAGCTCATCAACCGTCCGGGCGCGCGCGTGTTCGCCGCCACGACGACCGGTGCGGCCATCTCGCTCAAGGCGGGGTCGCGGCCGCAGCGGAACACGCAGATCGTGCTCTACCGCGGCCCCCGCTGAGCCGCGAGCGACGAAGCCCCCACGACTCACGGAGTCGTGGGGGCTTCGTCGTGTCCGCTGCTGGTCAGCGATCGAGGGTGAGTGTGTAGTCCTGCCGGAACGTCTCACCGTCGGGGGTCGTGACAACGAGCTGCATGTCGTTGCGACCTTCCTGGAGGTCGCCGAACACGTAGATCTTGAAGCAGTCTTCGGCGTTCGTGAGACCGGTGCCGAGGAGCTCCGGACCGCGCACCAGGGCAACGGTCGAACCTGCCGGCGCTGTGCCGGCGATCGATCGGGGCGTGCTCGGCACCGTCGACCCGCTCATCGGGGAGGTCGCCACGATCTCGCTCTCGGCGGGTGCGTCGCCAGGACCGGGCTCAGCGCCCGGCTCGTACGTCATGGAGACGAGGTCGAAGGTCGACGCACCGTTGAGGTGCTGCACGAGGACCAGCTGCGTGAATCCGACCTTGAGGTCGCGGGTGAAGCGCAGCCGGAACTCGTAGTCCTGGCCGACCGTCGTGGTGCCGTAGACGTTGCCCTGGTCGTCCCGGAACTCCACCGTGGCGCCGGCCGTGGCGATGCCGTGGACCTCCGGACGTGCCTCGTGCACGGTGTTCGGCGAGAGGATGCCGCCCCAGAGGAGCTTCTGATCGACGGTCACGTCGGTGTCGGTGGTGAGGCCGCCCTTGCTGGTCTGGACGGCACGGACACGGTGTTCCGCGGGAAGGAGCATGCGGTTCGTCTCGAGGGTCCAGCGGCCCTCCCCGTTCACCGTGGCGACCTCGGAGAGCGCTCCGTCGTCGTCGCCGAGCTGCACGCGGGCGCCGGCGGCGCCGGTACCGGTGAACGTGATCGTCCGGTCCTTCGACTCTGCGCCGTCCGCCGGGGAGGTGATCGCCGGGGCCGCAGCCGCACCGTAGTCGAGCGTCGTGGACGCCGTCGTTGTCGCACCGCCCGCGACGGCCTGCTCCACGGTGAACGTGTTCACACCCGGGGTCGCGTGCTCCGGCGCCACGGGCACACTGTAGACGCCGTCATGCACCTCAGCGCGCCCGACCTCGTCCCCGGCGCCGTTGCGGACGACGACCTCGGCGCCGTCGGTGCCGGTGCCGCGGACGGTCGCCGGCGCAAGCGGGTCGCCCTGGTCGAACGCGGCGGTCGCCGTCACCGGGACGACGGCAGAGCCGGTGACGCGGACGGCGAGGGTGCCCTCGGCGAGGACGGCGCCGTTCTTGGTGATGGTGATGGAGCCGTCGTCGAGGGTGGTGCCGGCGGTGGCGGTGGCGTCGACGGCGAGCCGGACGAGGATGCGGCGCCAGGACGAGTTGAAGGCGTTGTCGTCGTCGTTGACGGCGGTGCGGCCGTCGTCGGAGATCGTGAACGGGACCGTCGCGCCAGTGCCGGCGACCTTCACCTCGGCGATGCGGGTACCGGTCGGGGCGGTGACGGTGGCCTTGCCGCGGACGTTCTGGCCGAGGATGAAGGTGGACCAGCCGGACGTGGTGCCGGCGTCGGTGTCGGGCACGCTCGTCGTGATCGCGGACGGCGCGCCGACGTGGACGGCGAGGGTGCCCTCGGCGAGGGTTGCGCCGTTCTTCGCGATGGCGATCGACCCGTCGTCGAGGGTGGTGCCGGCGGTGGCGGTGGCGTCGACGGCGAGCCGGACGAGGATGCGGCGCCAGGACGAGTTGAAGGCGTTGTCGTCGTCGTTGACGGCGGTGCGGCCGTCGTCGGAGATCGTGAACGGGACCGGCGCGCCAGTGCCGGCGACCTTCACCTCGGCGATGCGGGTAACGGTCGGGGCGGTGACGGTGGCCCTGCCGCGGGTGTTGACGCCGAGGGTGAAGGTGGACCAGCCGGAGGTCGTGCCAGCGATCGTGTCCGGCACGGTCGTCGTGATCGTGGAGGCCGTCGAGGTCGATGCGGTGGGAGCGGAGGCATGCGGCGCTGCCGCCGACGGGCTGGCGAAGGCGCTTCCCCCGGTGAGTCCGAGGCCGGCGATGAACGTCGCGGCGGCCACGCCGGATGCGGTCAGGACACGAGTGGGTCGTTTCATACGGGGTTCCTTCGATGTGTGCGGAGTGGAGCGCTCGATTCCCCTGCGCTCACATCTGAAATACTCGCCAGGAACGCCTGAGACGCTTCCGAACGCGATGCCTACGACGGTCCGAGTACGAGCGGCTAGCCTGAGCGGATGCCCGCCATCGACTTCGCCGATCTCTTCCGGCGCCGCGTCGCCGACGCGCCGGACTTGATCGCGATCGACGGCACCGACCGCTTCATCCTCGACGAGGCGCCGCACGTCCACGGGGACGCGCTCCGGCAGCCAGGTGACGTCGCGGTGGTCGACGACCGGTACGGCGTCCTCACCCTCGGCGCGATCACGGTGCACGGGGCGTCGGACGTGCGAGTCGTGCAGGATTCCCTCGTCGGCGTGCGTGCGCTCGAGGCCAACGCCGGGACCTTCGGGCGACGTGGCTTCCACCACCCGGACTCGTTCGAGGGCGCTTTCCGCGACGTCCGCCTCGTGCTGCTGCGGCTCTCGAAGTCGAACGACCGACTCGACGAGGTCGCACGTGCCATCGCACGATGGGCCGCTCCGGACGTGGTGCTGCTCTGCGGCGGGGTGTCGAAGCACATGAACCTGTCGCAGAACGACGTGCTCCGGCGGTACTTCGGCGAGGTCACGGCGTCGCGCGGGCGCGGCAAGTCACGTCTGCTCATCGCCCAGGATCCACATCGGGCGGCAGCCGTACGGGCAGACACCATGAACCCGTGGCCGCGATCCGTGCACGTCGACGAGCTCGGGATGACCCTCGTCGCGCACGGCGGGGTGTTCGCTGGCACCTCGCTCGACCAGGGCACGCGGGTGCTGCTCGAGGCGATGGACCTCGCCGTCCCGACGGCTCGGACGGCGGTGGACCTCGGCTGCGGCAACGGGGTCATCGCAACTGCGATCGCGAGACGTCGACCAAGGATCAAGGTCGTCGCGACGGATGTGTCGGCCATGGCCGTTGCATCGACACGGGCGACTGCCGTGGCGAACGGAGTGGCGGACCGCGTCCAGGTCGTCCGCACCGACGCCGGCGATGAACTCGCCGAGGGCTCTGCGCAACTCGTGCTGTGCAACCCGCCGTTCCACGCGGACACCACGGTGACCACGGACACCGCCGAGGCGATGTTCCGGAACGCCGCCACGATCCTCCAGTCCGGAGGAGAACTGTGGTGCGTCTGGAACTCGCACCTGCGGTACCGGCCCACGTTGGAACGCGTGGTCGGCACGACCCGCGAGGTCGTGCGGACCCCGAAGTTCACGGTGACCGCTTCCCGCGCAGTCTGACCGCGCGAACGCTCTTGCTCAGAGCGCGAACACCCGATACCGGACCGACCCGTGCAGACGACCACAGAACGCCCCCGTCCTCGCCGCTGCGGTGATCCTCCGCTGCGGCGCACCACCGACCAGGGCGAGCGCCTTGGCCAGAGCTGCCGCCTCGCGCACGGTGTCGTCGATGCCCCAGCGCGCGCCCACGGCACGGTGCCGCCGGAGCAGCGCCGCGTCGTCCGAGGAGTAGCGGACCGCCTGCAGGAACGTGTCTCGGGGGGACGCGCGGAGACGATACTGGACCACCGCCTCCGGCACGAAGACGAGTTCCACACCCCGCTCCCGCGCACGCCAACACAGATCGATGTCCTCTCCGCACCGGAGGGATTCGTCGAATCCACCGGTTGCCTCGAGCAGCGCCCGACTCATCCCGAGGTTGCAGCTCGGCGTGTACGGGAGGTGGTGGAACTTCACGGGGAGCGCGTCGGTCGAAGCAGTGACACGGCGTCCGAGCGCGGGCGGGTTCAGCAGGTCGTACGCGAGCCGGCCCCCCGCGATCCCGTGCTCCGTGACGGCGCGCACCATGGCAGCGGCCCAGTCCGGCTCGACGCGATCGTCTGCATCGCAGAACAGGACGACGTTCCCGGTTGCGCTCCGCCAGCCGACGTTGCGCGCGTAGCTCGGACCACGACGGTGCGTCGCGTCCACGACCCGTGTCGTCCAGCCGAGGGGCCATTCCACGCGGGCGCACGCCCCCCGCACCGGTTCGACGGCGTGGTTCGCAGCGAGGACGAGCTCGGCGGGTCCGAGGGCGCGGGAGCCGGCCAGTGCGGTCAGCTGCTCGACGAGCGCCGGAACTGGCCGACCGACCGGGATGACGACCGAGACGCGTGGAGTGCCGCTCATCGCACGGCCGCTGTCGTCTCGGCCACCCGTACATCCGTCTGACGCTCACGCAGCAGCGCGACGACGAGGCGGAACTCGCGGCGTGTGACGGGAACGACGGCCGTGACGGCGCCCCACACGACGACTGACACGACCGCGCCGAGCACCACCGTGACCACGGCGGGTGCGTCACCGAGCATCGCCGTGACGACCGACGCGGCCGACCCGACCGCGACCATGAGCACCGACGGGACGGCGAGCGGCAGGAGGAGGTCACGGATGCCGAGCCCCACTCCCCGCCCGGCGGCCAGGAACCCGGGGACGACCAACGCGACAGCTGACAGCGCCCCAGCCAGCGCGACACCCTGGGCCCCCCACGACGCTCCGATCGCGCAGGCGACGACGACCACCGGCCGGCTGATGAGCGTCCAGGCGAGATGCTTGGCTGCCTGGCCGGACGCCGTGAAGATCCAAGTCGAGACGTACCCGGCGGCCTGGGCCAGACCTGCGACCGCGAGGATCCGGAAGATCATCGCCGCGGGTACCCACTCGGCACCGACCACGACCTCGAGGAGGTCGGGTGCGAGGACAGCGAGCGAGGCGAACACCGGCCACAGGACAGCGCAGAGCAACATGACCAGCTTCCGGTAGAGACGCCGGAACCGACCGACGTCGTCGACGACTCGAGCGAGTACGGGGACCGCCACCCGCTGGAGTGCGCCGCCGAACTGGTCGAGCGGCAGGACGAGCAGCTGTGACGCCTGCGTGTAGAGCCCGGCGACCATCGGCCCGCCGGCGATCCCCGCGAGCACACGGTCGACGTTGCGCGAGCAGAACGTGACCACCTGGACGAAGGACGTGCTCGCCGAGAACCCGAGGGCACCCCGCACCGCGCGGAGGGACTCCGGTCGTCCCGGACGCCACGGGCACACCGCCACGATCCCCACACCGGTGGCTGCGGCAGCGACGACCGCCTGGACGACGAGGGCTCGTGCGCCCCCGCCGTTGAGCGCGGTCGCCGACCCCGCCAGGACACCGAGCGCCATCCCGGATGCCTCGATCAGCACCAACGCGCGGAAGCGAAGGTTGCGTGCGAGGAGTGCGCCGGGGACGGCGGACACGCCAGCGATCACGAACACGAGCCCGAGCACGGCGAGCGGGATCGTCGCGCTCGGGAAGCCCGTGGAGCGGGTGACGACCGCGGCCAGGAGAACGGCGACCGTCGACAGCAGCGCGCCGACGACGATCGAGACCCGGTGGAGTCCGGCGACCGCTCCGTCGGAGAGCGTCCGGTCACGGGTGATGACCGTCGCGACGCCGCCCATCCGGAGCAGCTCGGCGAGACCGACCACCACGACGGTGACGACCGCGAACCCGTACTCGGCCGGCCCCAGCAGACGAGCGATGACCACCGCCCCGCCGAACTGGACGACGAAGCGGACACCGGATCCGACGGCCGCTGTCACCCCGCTCCGTGCGGCAGCAGACCCGAGCGCGACCTCACCCGCCCAGTCGGCGGACCCGGTTCGTTGCACGTCCATCCCCGATCGGATCGTCGTACGCAGCCGGTCAGCGGGTCCGGAACACGTTGTCGGTGCCCTTGCCCGAGTGCTCGGCCGCGCCGTCGGTGGTGATCCGGTTGCCGTTCCCCGTGACGTGGACACTCGCGACCTCGTCGGCGACGACGTCGTTGATCGACCCGGCGACGACGAGGTCCTCGACGTTGCCGAGGTGCACCACGCTGTTGCTCGCGGTGATGCGGACCTTGGCACAGTCACCGAGCGTGACGTCGACGTTGCTCGCGTTGACGGTCGCCGAGCCGTCGACGCACTTCGCGTCGACCTTCGCGATGTCGGCCGGCGGGGCGACGAAGCGGTCGTCCCTCGCGGTCGGAGAGGGACTGCGCGACGGCTCCGGACCGTCGTTGCCCGTTCTGCACCCCGAGAGCGACGCGGCGAGGGCGACGACGCCGAGCGCGACGGCGAGCATGCGGGAGAGAGGGGTGGGGGTGAACATGATGACCAGCTTTCTCGTGGAAGATATCCCGTTCTGTATTTCAAATGCTACCATGAGCAGGGTGTCATCCTTGCGAGTCGCTCATCTCAGCCACAGCGCTGCACCGTCCGGAGCAGAGCTGTTCGTGCTCCGTGTCGCGGCCGCATCGATGGCCACGTCGCCCCTGGTGGTCCTCGGTGAGGACGGGCCGCTGCGGGAGATGCTGGAGACAGCAGGGGTCCCGTGGCTCGTGGTCCCGGTCGGCGAAGCGCTCCGCGCACACGGCGCCAGCCATCGTCGGGGACTCCCCGCGAAGCTCAGAGGTACCGCGACGGCCGCCCAGCGGCTCGCCGGCGTGCTCCGTGAGCGCCGGATCGACGTCGCCGTCACCCATTCTGCGAAGGCGCACGTCTACGGCGGCCTCGCGGCACGGATGGCCGGCGTGCCGTCCGTCGCCCACGTGCACGACCTCGTGGGCGCCAGCGGTCGGTGGTCCGACACCCTGACCCTCCGTGCGGCGCTCGCGATGCTCCCGCGCGGACTCGTCGCCAACTCCGAGACGACCCGGATGTCGCTCGGCCGGACCGGTCGACGAGCGACGGTGATCGGGTGCCCGGCCGCGATCGGACCGGTCGACACCCACCAGGGACCACTCACCTTCGGCATGATCGGCCGCCTCTCCGAGTGGAAGGGGCAGGAAGCCGTCATCCGCGCCTTCTCGGCGGCAGCGCAACGGGGTCTACCGGAGGACGCGACCCTGCGGATCGTCGGCGGAGCGCTCTTCGACGGTGACCGCGCCTACGAACGGGCCCTTCGTCAGGTCGTCGCGGACCTCGACCTGGAGGGACGGGTGCACTTCCGCGGACATCGGTCCGAGATCGCGAACGAGTTGGCAGCCGTCGACGTCGTCGTGCACGCAAGCATCCGTCCTGAGCCGTTCGGGCAGGTGGTCGTCGAAGCCATGGCCGCCGGACGCGCTGTGATCGCATCCGACGCCGGCGGACCGGCCGAGATCCTCGACCACGGCCGCACCGGCCTGCTCGTCCGCCCGGGCGACGTCGATGCGCTGGCCGACGCCATGGTGAAGCTGCAGGACACCCACGTCCGGGTCCCCATGGCGGCGGCCGCACGGCGGGCCGCACGGAAGTACGCGCTCCCGGAGATCGTCGAGGCCGTCGAGCGCCAGCTGCGTCGTCACGCCTGACCGGCCCTTCCGGCCCCGGGAACGGCGCAGGGCTCAGGGGCCCGTCCGCCTCCGAGTGGAGCCGCTCAACCCCGTCCACGCGGCGATCCGTTCCTGGAACGCGGCCGTCGAGAACGCTGCGGCACGTGCGACCCGGGCATCCCGGTCGACCGCCGATGCCGCGTCGACGGCTGCGCGGAGGGATGCCGGGTCCTCATCGCGGAGCACTCCGCCCCAGCGACCGTCGCCGACGCTCTCCGCCGCGCCTCCCGTCCCGTTGACCACGACGGGCGTGCCGAGCGCCATCGCCTCGACGGGCATGATGCCGAAGTCCTCGACGGGTGGGAAGACGTAGACGGCAGCACGCTGCATCAGTGCTGCCATCAGCGCGTCGGAGGGGTCGATGACGAAGTGGACCGGAACGTGCGCCTCGGCGGCGAGCGCGCGGAGGGCGGACTCGGCCGGGCCGCCGCCGGCGAGGACGACGGGCCGCCCGGTCGCGCGCCCCGTCGCGATGACCACGTCCAACCGCTTGTACCCGACGAAGCGCGATGCGCCGAGCACGAACCCGTCCGGCAGGGCCTCCAGCGTCGCCTCGTCCGCTGGAGCGAGCACCGAGGCCCAGTCGGGAACCGCCTGGAGTCGTTCGACGCCGACCGGGGGGTGGATGACCCGGGCGTCCACTCCCCAGGCGGCTCGGATGCGGTCACGGACGAACGCACTGTTCGCGGCGACGTGTTCGAGCGTGGCACCGTGACGGCGGTCCATTGCACGGAACACCGGAGCCACCGTGCGGACCAGCGGGTGCGAGCCACGCTGGTCGAGTTCGCGATCCCAGAGGTACCGCGCGGGCGTGTGCACGTAGGTGAATTGCCGTTGTGCGGTCACACCAGGCACACGAGCGTGGTGCGCGAACAGGTGTGAACCGACGATCGCCCAGTCGTAGTCGCCACGCGCGGGCGTCGCCGCCCGCCAGACCAACGGGAGGGCCGGGAGCGCGAGTGCCTTCCGGTTGCGCAGGGTCGTCTTCGCCATGACGCTCTCGAGTACGGGCCGGTCAGGGTAGCGGTCTGGCGCGTCGTTCCAGAGGCACGCGATGTCGGCCTGGGGGTACGAGTCAGCGAGGGCGTCGAGGACCCGTTCGGCTCCGCCACGCGGCTCGATCCACTCGTGGACGAGCAGTCCCCGCCCGCTCATGCGGCAGGTCCCCGCTGCGACGCCGCCGCGACGAGCGCGAACCGGACGACGGACTCGATCCCGGGCGTCACGCGGTCGACGAACTCGGCGTACTCCTCGCTGGCCCCACGCACGGGGTCAGCGACGTCGTCGTCTGCGGGATCGTCGACCGTGGCGCGGCGGTTCTCGGTGAGGAGCGCGGGCAGCTGCCGCCAAGCTTCCTCCCGGCCCCGGTCGGGTCGCGTCTGCCGGCCCGCGGTCACGAGCGGTCCGACCAGTCGGTGGAACTCACGGATCGTGAAGGTCTTGCGCAACGCGGACGGCACGAGGTCGAGGAGGTCGGCCCGGTGCGCACGCTCGAGCGTGAGTACGAGATCGGACGACCGGATCTGTCGGGCGTCGAGCGGAGAGGAGGCGAAGGCTGCCGGCCGGATGCCCGCGCGGACCAGTGCCGAGGCCGATCGTTCGGCCATGGGCAGCCCGGGCCGTGCACGTGTACCGGCGCTGCGGACGACGAGGTCCTGGACGCCAGCGGCGTGCAACCGATCGCGGAGGACGCCCTCGACGTACGGCGATCGACAGACGTTGCCTTCGCAGACGATCAGGATGGAGGGCATGCGAGCTCCGTTCGGTTCGTGAGGGTCGGACCGTTCCGGTCGGACCGGATGGGATCGAGGCGCAGGGGCGCGAGCCGTGCCGGCTTCCTCTGGCGCGGGTCGGTGGCCGACTGCCATGCCGGGACCGCGCAGGCCGCGATGAGGAGCCAGAGGACGGGCGTCGACAGGTCCGGGGTCCCGACGACCTTCGCGACGAGGAGCGCCACGAGCGCCGAGCCTGCGGCGACCGTCGAGGGGTTCCGCAACGCGGCGACGAGGACCCCACCGAGCAGTGCGGCGAACGCGATGGTCCCGGGGACGCCCACACAGGAGAGCAAGGAGAGCCCGAACGAGGACGGACGGTTGCCTCCGACCCCCACCCCGAGCCCCCAGGACTGTACGAGGACGCCCCACGAGAACCGGTCGCCGCCGGTCCTGCTGTCGTACGACTGGCTCCCGATCTTCTCGTGGACGATCGCGGCCACGGGCTGGGCCAGCGCGTCGCCCGCCCAGAGCACGACGACGGCCACGACGAGGGCACCGAGCACGATCCACGGCGTGCCACGGCCACCCCGGAGGACGTAGCGGACCAACAGCACCACCGCGCCGCCCCCGACGACCAGGGCGGACGCGACGACTGCGGTGCCCGACGACGCCTGGGCGAGATCGACCGCGGCGATCACCGCGGCGATCCAGCGGAGAGCAGCCTCCCGTCCCGACGAACGGGTCGCGGACACCGTGAACCACACGAGTGCCGGGAGCGCGAAGGCCGCGAGTTCACTCGGTTCGCTGAACACCCCACGGAGCCGCGCACCGTCGACCAGGAAGCTGTACGCGACGCCAGGGTTGGTGTCGAAGAGGAACCCGAGACGGTCCCCTCCGGCCAGCGCGACGAGCCCACGGACCGCGCTCGTCACCGTCCCGACGGAGAACGCGACGTCGAGCACCCCCGGGCCCGTCCGGCGGCGCACCAGCAGCACGACGACACAGGCCGACACCCCGAGGTAGGCGAGCTGCGCGACGGTGCTCGTGGTGTAGGCCAGTCGGTCTGGGTCGAGGATCTGCTGGTCGAGACCGCCTCGGGACGAGAGCACGCGGGTCCCGTCGAACCACCAGGGCCCGACGGCCGTGATGACGACCGACCACACGAGGAACACGGCGAACGCGTTGGCCGACCAGTGGCGCGTGCCCACCGGTGGAGCGCGGAGCAGTTGCACGGCAGCCACGAGGCCCGCAGCGCTGAAGAGCGGGATGCCGTTCCCCGCGACCACGGCAGCGGTCGAGTACGGCAGCGCTGCCGTGACTCCGAGCACCCAGCCGGTGGCGTCTCGCCGCCTGACGAGAGCGACGACGAGCACGGCTGCGAGCACGGCTCCGAGGATGGTCACGGCGTCTCCGGGTTGTCCTGGAATTTCATATTGGGTAATATGAGTATCACACACCCTCGACCCGATCGGAAGCCCATGACCTTGTCGCAGTTCCTCGAAGTGGTGCGTCGCCGGTGGAGGTCCATCGCACTCGTGCTGTTCCTCGGGGTGGTGACCGCCGCCGGCGTCACGTCCGCACAGACACCGCAGTACCGTTCCTCGAGCGCCGTGTTCGTGTCCGTCGCCGGTGGGGACAGTGCCGCGGACCTCTCGCAGGGCAACACCTTCTCCGCGGCGCGCGTGAAGTCGTACACCGAGCTGGCGTCGACTCCGCGCGTGCTCGGACGAGCCGCCGAGGCGCTCGGGATGGACCCGGCCGACGTGGGCGAGCTGGCCTCACGGGTGCAGGCAGAGTCGACCCCCGACACGGTCCTCATCACCATCACGGCGACCGACCCCGCCCCCGAGCGCTCCGCCGCGATCGCCAACGCCGTCACCGACGAACTCATCGCGAGCATCGACGAGGTCGAACGGACGAAGGAGGACGCGGCCGGCATCGTGCACCTGTCGGTCTTCCAGGAAGCCATCCCGCCCGCGCTGCCCTACACGCCGCGGACGACCGTCAACCTCGCGATCGGGGCGCTCGGTGGACTCGCGCTCGGTCTCGCACAGGCGCTGCTGCGGACCGTCCTCGACAACCGTCTCCGGACCGTCGAGCAGCTCCGCCAGATCACGGATGCGAGCATCCTCACGGAGCTGCCGGTGGCGGACCCGCAGGACCACCCCCTCGTCGACAGCGGCAACCGGTACAGCACGCGCGCGGAGGCGTTCCGACAGCTCCGGACGCACCTGTCGTTCACGAACCTCGACGGTGAGACGTCCCAGAGCATCGTGATCACGAGTGCGACCCCGGGAGAGGGGAAGTCCTCGACGGCGGTCAACCTCGCGTTGGTCCTGGCGCAGAACGGCTCACGGGTCGTCCTCGTCGACGCGGACATGCGCCGTCCGACCGTGGCGACGGTGCTCGGCATCGAGAGCCGGGTGGGCCTCTCGACCGTCCTGTCCCGCCAGGTGGAACTCGACGACGCGATCCAGCCCCTCGGCGGCGACGCCCCGTTCGACGTCCTCGCCGCTGGTCGCGTACCGCCGAACCCGAGCGAGCTCCTCGGGTCGGGCGGCATGGCGGCGCTGCTCACCGAACTGCGACAGCGGTACGACCACATCGTGGTCGACGCACCGCCGCTGCTGCCGGTCACGGACCCGGCGGTACTCGGTGCGATGTCGTCCGGCGTCGTGCTCGTCGCCGCGGTGGACGGCCGGGTGCGCAGGTCCGAGATCGAGGAGGCGATCGGACGGCTGGACCAGGTCGGCGTCCGGCTCCTCGGGATCGCGCTCAACCGTGTCCCGGCGAAGCGCCGAGGCACCAGCTACTACAACTACGAAGCCACCACGCCGGTGAGCGAGAGTCCGCGCCGCGTCTCCCGCGCGCGCCGGTTCCCGCCCGGCTCGCCCGGCACCGCCCCGACCGGAGGAACCGCAGCATGACCGACCGCTCGATCGTCTACCTCGGCTGGCAGGGCCAGGGCAACTTCGGCGACGACCTGCTCCACGCGACGTGGAGCGCGGCGCTGGACGACCCGCTCGACGTGCAGGCGCCGCTCGAACGCCGCGACTACGGACGTCGGTTCGGGACCTTCCTCCGGCACCGGGCCCGCGTCGCCGGCACCGAACGCATCGTCCTGCTCGGCGGCGGCACGACGGTCGGCTTCCGGTCCTGGTCCCAGCACGCGGCACGCGCACACCGCGCCTTCGGTGCGCGGGCAGTGGTCGGGACGGGCCTCGGAGCCGCGGTCGCGAGTGACACCTACTCGACGAACCATCAGCCGCAGGACTGGGCCGCATGGCGAGCACTGCGCGACTTCCGACTGCTCGGGGTCCGGGGCCCGGCAACCGCGCGGGAGGTCAGCGAGCACCTCGCACCCACCGGCGTGATCGGTGATCCCGCGCTGCTCTACCCGCGACTCCGACCGGTGCAACCCGCGACCGGACCGCGACGCATCGGCGTGGCGCTCGGCAGCGACCCTCGTTCTCGGTTCGACCTCAACACCGTCGCGGCCGCGGTACGAGGTCACGCCGAGGCGTCCGGGGCGGACCAGGTCGTCGCCTTCGCGTTGTCCTCGGCCGATCGCACCACCGCGCGCGAGTTCGCCGCGCGGGTGGGGGTCGAGGCGCGCGTGCACGAGTACGTCCCGGGCGCTGTGCACGCAACCATGGAGGAGCTCGCCGGCTGCAGCATGGTGGTGTCCGAACGGTTGCACGGCGTGGTGCCATCGGTGGCGCTCGGCCTCCCGACGGTCCCGTTGTCCTACGCATCGAAGTGCGACGACTTCTGGATGAGCGTGACCGGGACGACGTGCCCGGTCGGTGTCGACAGTGACACGAGCGACCTCGCTGCCGCCCTGCGACAGGCGGAGCAGACGGCGCCGGTCGCGCGGCGGGTCGACGAGCTCCAGACGGTCCTCGCGGACGTGTCGGCGAGACTCCGCGCCTGGCTGCGCGGCACCGCCGACCTCAACGCGGCAATGCTCCCACCCTCGCAGGCACCGTCCGCAGAAGGAGCCGCAGCGTGACGCTCGACGGAGCAGCGACCACGCCGGATGAACGGCCCCACCGCTTCCACCTGGTCATCAGCACGAACCGGTCGCCCGACCACCTGTCTCGTTGCATCGACGCGGTCGTCGCGAACGGGGCCGACTGCTTCGTCACGGTGGTCGAACAGCATCCGGTACCCCGTTGCGCAGCCGTGGTCTCCGGGCTCGTGGCCGCCGGCCGTGCCGAGCACGTGCACGATCCGGTCGGACGAGGGGTCAGCACGGGGCGCAACGTCGGACTGCGGCGGATCAGAGGAGCGATCGTCGCGTTCCCGGACGACGACTGCGCCTACACGCCGGGAGTGCTCGTCGAGGTCGACCGCATGCTGAGCGAGCCGAACGGCCCGGACGGCGTCGCCGCGCGCCTCGTCACCGGGGACGGCGGCGACACGATGCTCCGTTGGTCACGCGTCCCCGCGACGTTGACCCCGGCCCTCCTCCCGTACACGGTCAGCAGCTCCGGCCTCTTCTTCCGAGCAGCGACGGTCCGGCAGGTCGGGCTCTTCGACACCAGACTCGGTACCGGCGCTCCGACCCCGTTCGGTTCCGCGGAGGAGTACGACTTCGTGGTCCGGGCCATCGCGGCCGGCGCGACGATCCGGTACGAGCCGCAGCTGCTCGTCGAGCACGAGGACTGGCGGACCGGCATGGAACGCCGCGATGCGCTCGCCAAGGCCCTCCGGTACAACCGCGGGTTCGGCAGAGCCCTCCGGAAGCACCGTCTGCGCGGCGAGATGCTGCGGTGGACCCTCCGCTCGGCCGGCGGCGTCGTGGTCCGCGCCGCACAGCTCAAGCCCGCGGAGGCGGTGTTCCAGTGGACGCAGTTGCGGGGACGGGTCGAGGGGTGGTCGTGGGGTTGGGACCACCAGCCCTGACCATGCGCCGCCGGACGGCGCGGAGCACAGGGCGTTCGAGGAGGTACCACGAAGCCGCAGCCACCGCGATGGCGACGACCGCCAACCCGAGCCGCATCGGGCCCGTCGTCTCGACCCCCCACGGGCGGAGACGCAGCAGCGGGTAGTGCCACAGGTACAGTCCGTACGAGACCGTACCGAACCACCGCGCGAGCCCGACCTCGAGGACGCGGACCCTGCCGGCAGCCGCGCAGGCGATCGCCGCTGCGGCGACCGGGACCGCCGCACTCTCGACCCAGCGCGCTGCTCCGGGCAGCGACCCCGGACCCACGAGCAGCGTGCAGGTGGCGAGGACGACGAGACCGGCCACCGCGCCGGCCCCGACCCATCGGCGCCAGTCGAGCGACGGGCGGACGTGTTGCTTCGGCGACAGGTGCTCCAGGTAGCCGGTCCGCCGCGCGATGGCGGTGGCCGCTCCGAGGAGCAGCGCAGCAGCACAGGTGTCGAGCGAGTAGGCGAGGTGGTCGTACGGCGCGATGACCGTCGCCAGGGCGCGCCACACGAGCGCGCCGCCGATCAGGGCGACGAGGAGCCCGACGGCGGAACGTGTGCGACGCCGCGACAGCACGAGGACTCCGGCGAGCAGCAGCGGCCAGACGAGGTAGAACTGTTCCTCGACCGCGAGGGACCAGGTGTGCTCGAACGGACCGGCATCGACACCGATGACCCGGGCGACGTTGCCCGTGTAGGTCGTCACGTACGCCAGGACCCGCCCGAGGTCGTCTGCGATCGGGTCGTGGAGGACCAGGACCGCCGCGACGGTCACCGTCGTCATCGCGATCCACGCCGGGAGGAGTCGTGCTGCACGCCGGATCCAGAAGGCGCCGAGCGCGATCCGCCCGTTGCTCTCTGCCTCGTCGAGCAGCGCCCGCGTGATGACGAACCCCGACAGCACGAAGAACGTGGTCACGCCGACCACCCCGCCGTACGGCACGACGGACTCGGCGACGTGACCGGCGACGACGAGCAACACCGCGAGGCCGCGCAGTCCGTCGAGCTGCACCAGGCGCATCAGTCCTCCCACACGACGTAGCGCGGCGCCCAGGTCGCGGTCATCGTCAGCCGCCCGTTCCGCGCGGTCACCGTCTTCGTCGCCCCGTAGGGCTCGACGAGTGTGCCACTCGACGGCAGGGCCACCACGGCCTGCCGCGTCGTGTAGCGGTCCTCGGTCTGCCAGACGACGCGCACGTGCCGCCGTCCGTCCGGCGAATCGAACCGGACCTGGCGGATCGCTCCGCCGCTGCTGGAGTACGCCGCAGCGAAGCGCATCCCGGCGAGGTGCCGCTGCATGGTGAGCCATGCGGCGGCTGCGGGTTTGGGCTCGTACCCGGTCTCCACTCCCTCGACGAGTGCGAACGCGCGCCGGGAGCCGTCGGGCTCAGGGCCGTCCGGTGTCGACATCTCGAAGGTGTACACGCGGTCGACACCGGCCTGGGCCGCGAGGACGTTGGTCCGCACGAGGAACGCCGCGAGGTCGAGCTCGGGCACGCTGTTGCGGTTGGCGGTGGGCCACCCGACCTCGCTGATCCAGATCGGGACGGGTCGGCCGTCCGGCCCTGGGTTCTCCGAGGCGGCGGTACGGATCCAGTCGAGGGCACGTTCGATGCACGGAGTGGTCGCCGGGCATCCGTCCGGAGACCAGGGCTCGTCGTACGGATGGATGCTCATCGCGTCGACGAAGCGAGCGCCCCCGGCATCGAACCACCCTTGCAACCATGCACGCTCCCGCGCGGAGACCGCGTTCGCCGCCGGCCCGACGACCCGGGCACGCGGGTCGGCACCGCGGATGGCATCGAAGGTCACCGCGGCGAGTGCGACGTAGGCCTCCGGTGTGGCGGGGAGCGTGCCGTGCGTGTTCGTCCACTCGTTCCACACCTCGTAGGAGAGATCGGCATCGGGATGGCGGTCCCGCATGTGGGCGACCGTCCGCTGCACGAAACGCTCCCACGCGGCGCGCTGCGCGGGGATGGTGACGTCGGGCGGGTTCGACGGTCCCCCGGTGTGCGCGACGTTCCCGTAGTCGAGCACGAAGAGCGGCGCCGCTCCCGGAGCATCGACCCACTGGTCCACGCGAGCATCGACCGGCGTGAAGTCGAAGACCCCCGGGCGCTTCTCGACCGTGCCCCACTGCAGGTCCTGCCGGTGCCCGCCGGCCCCGAGGACGTCGAAGGTCGCGCGCGCGGAAGCGGCCGGCCCCGGGCTCCCGCTGACGGCGAGCGAGAACCGCGGATCGCGTGTCGTCGGCGCCTCGGAGGCACGGACGAAGCGGATCGAACCGGAGCGGTCTCCGCACCTGACGGTCGCGCGGTAGATCCCCGGGCCCGCGGCCGCGGTGCCCGGGACCCGGAGCGGATCCGACGCGGGTCCCTCCCCGTCGGCGGTCGTCCGCCCCTCCGCGTCCGTGACGGTCCAGGAGCGTCCGCCCGCCGGGCAACCGACGACCGAGAGTTCGACCGGCTGCCCGGGCCCGACGAACGACGTCGCGCCGGCGACCCGGACGGACAGCTCCCCGATCGCGCGTGAGGGCGGCGCGTCGGCCAGCGAGACGGCGGCGATGCCGAGCGCGAGCGTGATCTCTGCCGCGCGCCGCCCGCAGCGGCTCGTGCGGCCCGTCGGGCGGGAATGGCTCCTGGACGGCCGGACGGGTGGAACCGCGAGACGAGGCTTGGTCATCCCACGATCGTGGCGTCCCGCGCGCGCCCTGCGGGAGACGTTCGAATGTCTGACAGCTGCGATCCGTTCCCCCGCGCCCCGCCGGTAGGGTCGAACCGTGCGATGGAGTCGAGTGGGCTGGCCCGCGGTCGGGTACGTCTCCCTCGAGGACGTCGAGGGCTACCCCGAGCACCTCGCCAGACTCGTCACCGACGCCCCACCCTCCGTGGCGGCCCTCGCGAGCGTCACGTGGAACGAGGCCCGCATCGCCGACTGGCGCGTCGAGGAGTCCGGCCGACACGACAGCGCGGGCATCGACGCGGCCCCGCTGCACACCGTGCACGCCGCGTTCGTGGTCCGGACCGACGAGGTGCTCGACACCCCGGACGGCCTCTGGCGCCGGTGGAACCACGCCCGCGTCGGACTCCGCTTCGATCGTGTCGTGCTCGATCCGGCGGACACGGGCCCGCTCGACCTGCTCGCCGGCGACGTGCACGTCTCCCGTGGCGAACTGGAGCACGTCGACGCCGACGTCTGGGAACTCCGGCTGCTCGTCTCCCCCACGGGCGAGCTCGCGGTGCACTTCCGCGACGTCGTGGTCGAGGTGCGACCGGTCGGCGAGGAGCAGTGGAGCGACCTGGAGTCCCGCCCTGCGCACGGCTGGCACGGACCGGTGCCGGACGGCTGGGTGGAGTGGGCGATGCCGGCCGTCCGTGCTGCCGCCCACGGCGACGTCGGCGGGCTCTCGCTCGAGTTGGACGGGTTCGGTGCGGAGCCGAGCGGGATCGACGAGGTCGATCCGCGCTGGGGCTTCGCGCCGCTGCACGCGGCCGCCTGGTTCGACCGCCGCGGGACGACGGAGGCGCTGCTGGAACGCGGCGCTGACGTGGCCGTGGCGGACGCTGAGGGGCGGAGTGCGCTGGACCTCGCGCGCGAGCGCGGGTCGCGGAAGGCGGAGGAGGCGCTCCTCGCCTGGTTCGACGCGCACGGCGTGGGCGAGGCCCACGTGGCGGACGACCCCTCCAGCGACGAGGCGACCCGCTGATCGCGGGGTGACCGGCTGCCGGTCTGGAGGCGCGCGGCGATGCCGCCACGCGCCTCCAGACCGTCACCGGGTCGCGTCAGTCGCGACGCGTCTCGAGCGCGTTCGCCTGCGCGACCCGCCCGTACCACCGCGCCGAGTCCTTCGGCGTGCGCGCGAAGGTCTCGCGGTCCCAGGCGACGAGCCCGAAGGTCGGGCGGTAGCCCGACGCCCACTCGTAGTTGTCGAGGAGGGACCAGTGCTGGTAGCCCAACACCTCGATGCCGTCCTCGATGCATCGGTGGATGCCCTCGAGGGCGCCCTGCGTGTAGGCCACGCGGCGAGAGTCGTCCGCGGTGGCGATGCCGTTCTCGGTGATCATGAGCGGGACGTGGCCGGACAGCTCCCACGCGCTGCGGAGCCCGTCGGCGGAGGCCTCGGGGTAGAACTCCCAGCCGGTGAGGGTGGTCTCGACGTCGTCCGCGACCGGCACCGGGCCCGTGGCACCGATGAAGGTGCGCGTGTAGGCCTGCACGCCGAGGAAGTCGTCGCCGGCGGCCTGCTCGAGGTACCAGTCGTCGCGCGGGTAGCCGTACTCGCGGAGCATCTCCTCGGAGCCGGGCTCGCCGTTCGCCCGGAACGCCTGCGTCGCGATCGTCCAGCCGGACTGGATGCCGGGTACCTGCGACAGGACCTCGCGGGAGCGCTTGTGCGACGCGAGCAGAGCGTCGGCGACACCGAGGTCGGGGTTCGGCAGGCCGTAGGCGACCAGGTTCGCGGCGTCCTCTCCCCCGGCGAGCATCGCCGCGATGTTCGGCTCGTTGATCGTGCAGACGTAGCGGACGCCGTCCTGCACGACGGGCAGGGCGGCCTCGGTGTACCGGGCGAACAGGTCGGCCGCGTCGTCGGCGCGCCAGAAGCCGTCGCGCTCGAACCACCGCGGCACGGTGAAGTGCATGAGGGTGACGATCGGTTCGATGCCGGCGTCATGACAGGCCTCGACCATGCGGCGGTAGTGGTCGATCTCGGCACGGGAGACGTGCCCGCGCTCCGGCTCGATGCGGGCCCACTCGATGCTGAACCGGTAGGAGTTCAGCCCGAGGTCGGCGGCGATGCGGATGTCCTCGCGGTAGCGGTGGTAGCTGTCCGCGGCGTCTCCGGAGGGTTCGACGATGGTGGTGTCGGGCTCGTGCTCGTGCACCCACCAGTTGCTGCCTACGTTGTTGCCCTCGATCTGGTGGGCGGCGGTGGCGGCACCCCAGAGGAAGCCGTCGGGGAACTGGAGCGTGGTGATGATGGAGCCTTTCAGAGAGTGGAGAAGAACCGATCGAAGACGGCGAGCGTCGCCGCTGGGTTCTCGACGTGGGGGCCGTGGTAGCTCGTGGGGACGACCTCGTACCGTGCGCCGGTGTCCGCCGCCATCTGCCGCTGCCACGGGATCGGCCAGGCGCCGTCCCACTCCCCGTGCGCCACGAGGACGGGGAGCCCGGTCGCGCGGAGCTCGGCGGACGAGTCGGTGTGGTCCTCGAGGACGTGGCCGCCGGCGATGACGCTGAGCGGGCTCGTGGCGTCGAAACGGTCGCGGACCATCCGGACGTCGTCGGGGAGCTCCTCGTCGGGCCGGTACGCCCAGAGCGGGTTCGTCGAGTCGAACAGCTGGCGGTTGTTGCCGCCGGTGTCGTGCAGGATCGTCAGCTCGGCGACCTTGCGGTAGGGCCAGCCGTACGGGCCGGAGCAGAACTGCACGAGGCTGCGGAACGAGCGCGGGGAGGCGATGGCCGCCTCGCGGGCGATGACCCCTCCGAGCGAGTGCCCGACGAGGTGCACGGGCGCGCCGTCGTCGAGCAGCGCGGCCACCCGGACGACGTCGGCGGCCTCTTCGTCGAGCGTGTAGTCGGACGGCGACGTCGGCGCGGCCGAGTCGGCCTGGCCACGGCGGCTGATCGCGACCGCGGTCCAGCCGGCGTCGCGGAGGAGCGGCATGAAGGTGCGCCAGTCCTCCTTCGAGCCGGTGTACCCCGGGACGATCAGGACCGTGCCCTTCGACTCCCCCGTCGGCACGACCCGGTAGGCGGTGAGCCGGCCGACGGGCAGGTCGATGCCGACGACGTCGACCCCCTCGGGCGTGGGCAGGTGGCCGAAGGCCGGGACGGGCGGGAACGCGTGGAGGGTGCTCATGCGAGCAGTGTCCGCCGCGGGTTCGGCACCGCGTCCAGCAGCGCGACCGTGTAGTCGTCCTGCGGGTGCTGCAGCACCTCGGCCGTGCGGCCCCGCTCCACCACGGCACCGTCGTGCAGCACCATGATGTCGTCGGTGATCAGCCGGGCGCTGAGCAGGTCGTGCGTGATGTAGAGGAGCGACACGCCCCACTGCTCCCGCAGGTCCTCGAGCAGCGCGAGCACGCCGGCGCGCAGGGTGACGTCGAGCATCGAGACGGGCTCGTCGGCGATGATCACCTGCGGGTCGCTCGCGAGCGCTCGGGCGATGACCACGCGCTGCCGCTGCCCGCCGGAGAGCTGGTGCGGCAGCTTCTGCGCGAACTGCTCGACGGGCGTCAGGCCCACGGTCTCGAGGATCTCGAGCATCCGGCGCCGGGCATCACGCCCGCGCAGGCCGGTGTAGTTCGCGATCGGCCGGGACAGGATGTACTCCACGGTGTGCAGCGGGTTGAGCGCCGCGTACGGGTCCTGGAAGACCATCTGCACCTCGGAGCGCAGGTCCTTCAGCCCGCGTCTGCCCAGACGAGCCACGTCCGTGTCGCCGAAGCGCACCGTGCCACTGGTCGGCTGCTCGACGCCGGTCAGCATCTTCGCGATGGTCGACTTGCCCGAGCCGGACTGCCCGACGAGGGCGAGCGACTGCCCGGGCTCGAGGGTGAACGACACGTCGCGGACCGCCTGCACGGGCTGCTCGCCCCGGCGAGGCGCGGGGTAGGTCTTCACGAGGTGGTCGACGACGATCGGGTTGCGGGCGGCGCTGCGCTCGCGGGAGCCGACGGTGCTGAACGACGACGTCGTCTCCTGTCGCGTCGTGCCCTCGGACGAGCGCAGCGACCGGTCCGGGAACCCCGGGAGCGAAACGACCTCCGCGCGCGGGTCCGCGTAGTGCGACAGCAGCATCTTCGTGTAGTCGTCCTGCGGGTCACGGAGCACCTCGAGCGAACGACCGTCCTCGACGATCCGTCCCTCGTGCATGACGAGCACGCGCTCGGTCGCCTCGAGCACGATGCCGAGGTCGTGGCTGATCAGGATCGCGGTGAACCCCTCGGAGCGCTGCAGCTCGATGATCGTGTCCATCACCGCGTGCTGCACGAGGACGTCGAGGGCCGTGGTCGGTTCGTCGAACACCATGAGCTGCGGCTCGAGCGACAGGGCGAGGGCGATCGACACGCGCTGCCGCATGCCGCCGGACAGCTCCCCCGGGTACCGCGCCAGCATGGTCTCGGGCAGCTTCACCTTGCCGATCAGCTCCCGCATCCGGGCGTCCCACCGCTCGCGGGGCACGTGTCCGTGCGCCTTGAAGACGTCGACGAAGTGGTTGCGGACGGTCCGCACCGGGTTGAGCGCGTTCATGCCGGACTGCAGCACCATCGCGAAGCCGCCCTGACGCTGCTGCCGGAGTGCTTCGTCGTCGAGGTCGCGGATGTCCGCACCACCGAAGACGATGCTGCCGCCGTTCGTCCTCGCCGGCGGCTTCTGCAGCCGGGTGAGCGCGTAGCCGAGCGTCGACTTGCCGGAGCCGGACTCGCCGACCAGGCCGACGAACTCCCCCTTGCGCAGGCTGAAGGAGACGTGGTCGACGGCCTGGACGGCCGTCTGGCCGGCCGACTCGTAGACGACGGACAGGTCGCGGACGTCGAGGAGGACGTCGGTCCGGCCCTGGGCCTGGGTCGTTCCGGACTGGAGGCGCGTGGCGGCGCCGCCCCGTGCCTCCAGGCCGTCGCTGCTTGCGCCGCTCATGCGGTGACCTCCTTCTTGCGACGCGCGCCGTCGCGCAGCCGCGGGTTGGACACGGCGTCGACGCCGAAGTTGATGAGGGTGAGGCTCATCGCCAGGAGGGCGATGCAGAGGCCGGGGGCGAACAGCAGGATCCACTGGCCGGTGAGCAGCGCGTTCGAGTTCTGCGCCCAGTAGAGGATCGTGCCCCAGCTGACGATCGACGAGTCACCGAGACCGAGGAACTCGAGGCCCGCCTCGGCGAGGATCGCGCTCGTCGCGGCACCGAAGAAGCTGCCGACGATGAGGCTCGTCATGTTCGGCAGGATCTCGCGGAAGACGATGCGGGTCGCGCCGTCCCCGGAGAACTGTGCCGCGGTCACGAAGTCCCGGCTGCGGAGGGACTGCGTCTGGCTGCGCAGGACGCGGGCGCCCCAGGCCCAGCCGGTGACGACGATCACGGCGATGATGACCGTGATGCCGCCGTTCTGCAGGTACGCCGCGATGACGATCATCAGGGGAAGGCCCGGGATGACGAGGAACAGGTTCACGATGAACCCGATGACCTCGGCGACCCAGCCGCGGATGTAGCCCCAGCTGAGACCGATCGCGACGGCGACGAGGGTGGACAGGAAGCCCGCGACCGCGCCGACGAGCACGGAGACCCGGGCGCCGTAGATGAGCTGGCTCAGCACGTCCTCGCCGGCGGCGGTGGTGCCCATCCAGTGCGCCCAGGTGGCGTCGGCGTTGCGGGCGAAGCCGTTCTGGCTCGCGCCGTAGGGGGCGAGGAGCGGTGCGGCGATCGCGACCAGGACGAAGAAGCCGAGGATGCAGAGGCCGACGCGGGCCTTGGTGTTGCTCCAGACGACACCGAACTGGCGGGCGGCGGCCTTGAGCTTGGATGGGGCGTGCTGGCCGTCTTGGGTGCGTACGGCGACCGTGCTGTCCGGTGCTTTCGTGGTGGTCATCGGCGCGTCCTCGGGTCCAGGACGCCGTAGAGGACGTCCACGATGAAGTTGGCGATGAGCACCGACACGGTGATCATCAGGAAGAGGGCCTGCATGAGCGGGTAGTCCTGCCCGATCACGGCGTTGAACAGCAGGTAGCCGATGCCCGGGTAGCCGAACACCTGCTCGACCAGCACCGAGCCACCGACCACGCCGCCGAGCGCCAGGCCGAAGCCGGTCAGGTTCGGCAGGATCGCGTTCCGTGCGGCGTACCGGACGGCGACCGTCCGGCCGCGGAGGCCGTTCGCCTCGGCGAAGGTGACGTAGTCGTCGCCGAGGGTGTTGATCATCGCGTTGCGCATGCCGATGATCCAGCCGCCGAGGCTCGTCACGAGGATCGTCACGGCCGGCAGGATCGCGTGCCGCAGGACGTCGCCGACGTACTCGCCGTTCCAGCCCGGCACGCTCGTCGCCGAGGAGGCCCCGGTGGTCGGGAACCAGTGCAGGACGTAGCCGAGGAAGAACAGCAGCAGGAGTGCGGTCCAGAAGTACGGGAACGTCGACATGAACGAGCCGGACAGGGTCGGGAGCGAGTCGAGCCAGGTGCCGCGCTTCCAGGCCGCCGCGACGCCGATCAACGTGCCGATCACGAACGCGAGGACCGTGACCGTGCCGACGAGCACGAGCGTGTACGGCAGGGCACGGCCGACCAGGTCGCCGACGGGCTGCGGGTAGAACGTGTAGCTCGTGCCGAAGTCGAGGGTGACGACCTGGTGCAGGTAGCTGACGTACTGGTCCCAGAGGTTGCCGCTGGGGACGCCGAGCTGGGCCTCGATGGCCTTCTTCGTGGCGTCGGTGACGGGTCCGTTCTGGCTGAGCTTCGCGAGTGCTGCGTCGGACGGGCTGCCCGGCATCAGGCGCGGGAGCACGAAGTTGAGCGTGACCGCGGCCCAGAGGGTCAGGACGAAGAGGACGAGTTTCTGGAGGATGTACTTCACTTGCCTGCCTCCTTCGTCTGGTTCTTCGTTCCTTCGAGGATCGCCCGGCCCGCGGCGCTGTCACGGAGACGGAGCTTGGTGAAGATGAGCAGCGGTGCCGAGTCGTAGTTCTGCGGCGCCATGTAGGGGTCCTCCGCGCTCGGCCACCCGACGAACTTGCCGGTGTTGAACAGACCCCAGAGCCCGCCGTAGTACATGCCGATCACGGGCAGGTCGTCGTACACGACCTTCTGCAGCTGGTTCAGGATCTGCTGCTGCTCGGCCGTGTCGGTCGTGCCGCGGTACTCGTCGAGGAGCTTCTGGGTGTCCGCGTTGCGGTACCGCTCGAAGTTGTTCACCGTCGACGTGCCGACCGGCTGGTAGAAGTCGCTCGACAGCAGGGAGTTGTAGGCCTGGAAGACGTCGCCGTTCCCCATGCCGCCCATCGCCATGTCGAACTTGCCGTTGTTGATGTTCTGCTGGTAGCCGGCGGGCTGCGGCGCCTGGATCTGCACCTTCACACCGATCTTCCCGAGGTCACGCTGCACCTGCTGTGCGGCCCGGAGCCAGTCGGAGTAGCCGTTCGCCGTCATCAGGTCGATCTCGAGCTGCTTGCCGTCCTTGACGAGCTTGCCGCCCTGCTGGACGTAGCCGGACTTGGCGAACTCGGCCAGCGCGCGGTCGGTGTCCTGCGTGATCATCCCCTGGTCCGGGATCGACGGGTCGAGGTACTGCTCCTGGTTCGGCAGGATCAGACCGGTCTGGCCCGCGGCGCTGAGGTTGCCCTCGGACGCGGTCTCGGCGATGCCGTCACGGTCGAGCGCGTACGAAATCCCCTTGCGGACGTTGACGTCGTTGTACGGCGCCTTGGTCAGGTTCGGGATGAGGCCGGTGACGCCGCCCGCCGGGAACCACCACTTGTTGTCCGGCGACGCCGCACCCCAGGTGCCCTTGACGTCGGAGATGAACGAGTACGCCCAGTCGTACCCGCGGGTGACGGTGTCGAGCTGCGTGTTCGTCGCGGGGAGGACGAGGTGCTTGATCGCGATCTCGTCGGCCTGCCAGTACGTCGGGTTCTTGTCCATCGAGTACTGCTGGTCGGAGTAGTTGCCGAGCACGAAGGGGCCGGTCCCGACCGGGTCCGGGTCGCGCCACGTGACGGGGTCCTTCACCTTGCCGTAGTGGTGCTCGGGCAGGACGTACGTCGCGCCGATGATGTTGAGGCTCGGGACGTCCTCGCCCTTGAGGTGGAACACGACGTGGTCGCCGTCCCGCTCGATGCGGTCGATGTGCTGCCAGGCGCCCTTGACGTCCATCGCGGGGAACTTCTTGAGCAGGTCGAACGTGAAGAGGACGTCCTCCGGGGTGAACCGGGTGCCGTCCGACCACACGACGCCCGTGCGGATCGTCATGTCGATCGTCTTCGCGTCCGGCTGCGTCCACGCGCTCGCGAGCCACGGGGTGCCCTTGCCGTCGAGCGGGTTGATCTCGATGAGGGGCTCGTACATCCACTTGCTCGCGGTGCGGGCGTTCGGGATGTACGGGTTGAAGTTGCGGTCGAACAGCGGGTTGCCGCGGTCCGCGTTGATGAGCATCGTGTCCTTGCCGATGCTCGGGTCCGGCTGGGAGCGGACCTGGATGCTGCAGCCGGTGGCGGCGAGGGCCACGACGGCGATGCCGGCGAGCGCGGCCGCGAGGCGGCCGCGGCGCCGGGCGCGCTGCGCGGCGGGGTGTGCGGTGCCGCGTGCGGTGCCTGGCGTTGCGCCTGGTGCGTCACCGCGTGCAGTGCCGCGCGCGGTGCGCTCCGGCGTGCGCTGTGGGGGAAGCGTCATTGCTCGGTCGACCTCCGTGTCGAGTGGGTACCCGGCTAATGTATGCGCTTACATCACCGGGTGCAACCCGAGGATTCCGTGCAGGGGCGGCACGCGTGGCCGAGCTCCCGCGACCGAGCGTGCACGACATGCCGCTCACCTGCGGGGCGAGTGCACAAATCGTCAGCGGCCGGCCCGAGCGTGACAGATGTTGCGCGTTCGCCGCGGCGGCCGCGGTCGGCACCGGCGTCCGGCGATGGCCCGGCGGTTCCGGCGGCGCTACAGCGACGGCGGGCAGCTCTCGCGCAGCAGCACCTCGACCGGCAGACGCACGGCCCGGGGCGGCCCCTCCCGGCGCTCGGTCCGGTCGACGATCGCCCGCACGGCTGCACGCCCGAGCTCCCCCATCGGCTGGTGCACGGTCGTGAGGCGCGGTGTCGAGAACCGACCGGCGTCGATGCCGTCGAAACCCGTGACGACGAGGTCCTCCGGCACCCGGATCCCCCGCGCTGCCGCGGCGTCGAGCACCCCGAGCGCGGACTGGTCGTTCGAGCAGACGATCGCCCGGGGCACCTCGGCACCGTCGAGCAGCCCGGCGGCGAGTTCCCGAGCCCGCACCCGCCCGAAGTCGCCGTGCACGACCCGGACGGCGCCGGCCGGCAGACCGTGGTCGGCGAGCGCCTGCCGGAAGCCCGCCGACCGTTCCATGTCGTCGGGCGAGTCGATCGGCCCGGCGAGGTAGACGAGCGAGCGGATGCCGAGCCGGCCGATCACGTGCGACGCCAGCGTCCGCATCCCCGCGGCGTTGTCGACGCTCACCGAGTCGAAGCCGTGCGATCGCCGGTCGTCGGCGAGCACCACGACCGGGATGCGCCGGGCGACGTGCTCGAGCAGGTCGTCAGGCACGGTCTGTGCCAGCACCGCGAGGCCGTCCACCCGCCCGGCGACGTCGTTCACGATGACGTCCCGCGAGGACCCTCGTCCGGCCGCGACCATCAGCGCCAGTCCGCGCTGCCATGCCTCGGTCTCCGCGCCGCGGAGGACCTCGTCGAAGTACAGGTTGGACGAGAACGGCTGCGTCACGTGTCGCCGGTCGTCGACCACCCGGACGCCGCCGTCGGTCACGAGGTCGGGCCGTTCGTCCGGCACGACGTCGAACCCCGGCAGCAGGAGTCCGACCACGCCGGTCCGCTTGCCGGCCAGTGCCCGCGCATTGCCGGACGGCACGTAGCCGAGGCTGCGGATCGCGGCCTGCACCCGGTCGCGGGTGCCCTCGCGGACGGCGTCGGGCGTGCGGAGCACGCGCGAGACGGTGGCGATCGACACGCCCGCCTCGGAGGCGACGTCGTAGACCGTGGGAGGTGCGGTGCGCTGCGCGCCCATGCCGTGCCTCCCGTCCGGTGTCGCGTCCCGCGAGCCGCGTCCGTGCGGCCGGACCATCCTAGGCACGGCCCCGCAGCCGACTCCTCCACAGGTTGCCGGGCAGCCTTGCGGGGCGCGGACGAGGAGCGGCACACTGGTCCGACCTCAGTACGTCCCGTGAGGAAGCGCATCCGCAGGCCGGCGGCCTGCACCACCCGATGCCCACGCACACAGGAGGAACGACATGTCACAGTCGACACGGTCCGGCAGCAAGCACGCCATCCGGCTCACCACCGACGAGGCCGAGGTGCGCGACGCGCTGCTCGAGCACACGGAGCACGGCGCATCGACGCTGTCCGAGGGGATCGACGGGTCCGAGGACCCGACCACGAGACCCTGATCCGCCGCTGACGCGGCGCCGGTCCCGGTCGCGGTCCGCCCGGGAGGCGCGGTGCGGGCTGGTTCCGCGCGGCGCCTCCGCGGGTGGTCGCGTCGCGGTCGGGGGCCGGGTCGAGGGGCGCCGGTCCTGTCTGCGGCCCATCGCGCCGCGTGGTCCGGTCCGGCGCGACCTGACCCGCGCTTCAGCGCTCGGTGCTGCGCGGCCCGACCCGCGCGCTGGCGCTCGGTGCCGGGCGGCCCGATCCGCTCGTCAGCGGTCGGTGCTGCCCACGATCGCCATCCCTGCGCCCCGCAGCCGCCGACGCTCCTGCGCGATCCACGACAGGAGCCGCTCGTTCGTGCCCGCCACGTGCGCCGCGAGCAGGTCGGCAGCGCGGTCGCCGTCCCCGGCTCGGAGGGCATCGAGGATCGCACTGTGCTCCTCCCACGCGGCCTCGCGGGCCTCGGGCGTGCGGACCTCGATCCACCGGGTGCGTTCCAGGCGGGTCAGGGCGTCGGCGATGGCGTCGGTGACGAAGCGGTTGCCGCCGAGCTCCGCCAGGTCGAGGTGGAAGGTCGATCCCATCCGGATGCCGGCCTCGCGGTCGGGGGTACGGCGCAGGTCGTCGAGGTGCGCGCGGACCTCGTCGAGCTGCTCGTGGCTGGCGCGGTCGACCGCGAGCCGTGCAGCAGCGGGTTCGAGGATGCCGCGGAGTTCGGCCAGCGACGCGATCTCGTCGAGGTCGATCGGGGTGACCGTCCACGAGCGTCCTTCGTGCAGGATGAGCCCCTCGCGTTCGAGCCGCGAGAGCGCCGCGCGCACGGGGGTCCGTGAGGCGTGGAACCGCGCCTCGAGGCCCCGCTCCGAGATCCGCTCCCCGGGTGCGATCTCGAGCGTCAGGATCGCGGAACGGAGGTTGTCGTAGAGCTGACTCGTCTGCGACACGGGCGTGGCTTCGGTCGTCTCGGTCACGGCGCACCAGCCTAGTGCCGGAGGAGCGAGGATGGTATACCGTTTTGGTATACCAATTGGTTCCACGACGAGACGAGTGCCACCGTGCCCACCCCCCGCTCAGCATGGACGATGCTCGCGCTCGGCGTCGCCGCGCAGGCCGCCGGGACGCTCGTGGTCTCGGCGCCAGCGCTCCTCATCCCGTACCTGCACGCGCACGGAACGACGCTGCCCGTCGCCGGGCTGCTCGCCGCCGCCCCGACGTTCGGGATGGTCCTCACGCTGATCGCCTGGGGCGCCGTCACCGACCGGTTCGGCGAGCGGGTCGTGATCGCGGGCGGGCTCGTGCTGACCACCGCCGCTGCCCTCGGGGCCTGGGCAGCCGCTGGCGACCCGGTGCTGCTCGGTCTGGCGTTCCTCGCGGGCGGGATGACGAGCGCCTCGACGAACGCGGCGAGCGGGCGGGTGGTGGTCGGCTGGTTCCCGAAAAAGCGTCGCGGGCTGGCGATGGGCATCCGGCAGATGTCCCAGCCGCTCGGGGTGACCCTCGCGGCCGTCACGGTGCCCCAGCTCGCCGACGCGTCGGGCATCCGCGCAGCGCTGGTCCTGCCGGTGGCGCTCTGTGCCGTGCTCGCGGTGCTCTGCGCCCTCGGGATCCGGAACCCGCCGCGACCGGCACGCGGCGACGCCCCGGTCGAGCACGTCGCGAACCCGTACCGGACGACCGGGTTCCTCTGGCGGATCCACGCGGTGTCCGTGCTGCTCGTGGTCCCGCAGTTCACGCTCTCGACCTACGGGCTGGTCTGGCTCGTCGGGCTCGGGTGGTCGACGCCCGCGGCCGGGCTGCTCGTCGGCGGGTCGCAGTTCGTCGGTGCGGTCGGGCGGATCCTCGTCGGCGTGTGGAGCGACCGGGCCGGCTCCCGCGTCGGGCCGCTCCGGGTCGTGGCCGTGAGCGCCGCAGCGGTGATGGGGCTGCTCGCGCTCGTCGACGTCACGCACCTCGCGGCCGCGGCGGTGTTCCTCGTGATCGCGACGAGCGTGACGGTCGCGGACAACGGTCTGGCGTACACATCGGTGGCCGAGGCGGCGGGGCCCTTCTGGTCGGGCCGGGCCCTCGGGGCGCAGAACACCGGGCAGTTCATCGCGGCGAGCGCCGTCGGTCCGGGTGTCGGTGCCCTCGTCGGGGCGGTCGGCTTCGCCGCGTCGTTCTCGATCGTCGGGGTCCTGCCGCTGCTCGCGCTGCCGCTCGTCCCACGGCGGGACCGTTCACACGACTGACTCCGGCGCGCCCGTTCCTTCCACGACGTCTGCGACGGAAGGCGGGAACGGGCGTACCTGGTCGTCCGGGACCACCAGGTACGCCCGGGAACACCAGGTACGCCCGGAAGCGCCCGGCGCCGGTGCCCCGCGGGTCAGGCGGGGACGGCGGGACCGGCGGGCCAGCGCAGGAGCGCCGATGCCGGGGCACCGCTCGGCAGCGACGCCGCGTTCACCAGGACGAGCTCGGCATCGGTGAGCACGACCGCGCGGACGAGCGCGCACGCCGCGGGCACCTGCCCGAGCACCCCCGCCCCCGCTGCCTGCTCGGGTGCGGTGGCGACCCACGGCGCGGCGTCGAGCGCGTAGAGCGTCCGGTCGCCCAGTGCCCCGGCGTCGAGGGCGACGACGGCGGCCTGCGCCTGCTGCAGCGCCGACACCACCGACCCGACGCCGGTGACGCTCTCGTGGTCGCCTCGGCCCTCGTGCGTGCGGAGGAGGTCCTGCACGTCGTGCCGCCGCGACGCCAGGATCCGGGCGAGCGCGAGGTCGACGTGCTGCACGAGCGCCTTCTCGGAGGCGTCGTCAGCCCGGGGGTCGACGGCCACCTCGGTGACGAGCGCCCTGGTCGACGACGAGAGCTCACCACGCAGCAGTTCGCGGGCGCGGACGTCCCCGGCGACGACGACCAGACGCGCAGAGGTCGTCCGCACCGCCTCGTCGATCGCTGCCGCGACCTCTCCGGCGGTCTGCTTCCAGATCTCCTCCGTGTGCGCCTGCCAGTGCGGCTGCTTCCACCCGGTGCCGGCCTTCGCGTAGTGCAGCGTGTCCGTGCGGCCCTGCACGCGCTGTTCGTCCTCGGCAGCACCGCTCGGCGCGTGCCCGAGGCGGTAGCCGCGGAACCCGCCGCCCTCGCGGCCGACGGTGACGACCAGGAACGGCAGGTCGAACGGACGGTGGGCGAGCAGGGGCAGCAGGTCGGGGACGGCGCCGGTGCCGATCGACTCCTGGCCGTGCAGGTGCCCGGGCAGGACCTCGCTGAGCACGAGCTCGTCGTCGCGGACGAGCACGTAGCGGGCCACGGGCGCGGGCACGCCGGGCTGCTCGACGAGTTCCTCCTCGATGAGCTGCGCGGCCCGCTCCGAACACTGCTGTCCCTTCAGGGCATCCGAGACCGTGCGGCGCTGCAGGGCGGCCAGGCGTCGCGGGTCCTCGCGGTTGCCCGAGGCGTCGACGTACGCCCACGTCCAGGTGCCCGGCGTCTGCAGGGCCTGGACGAGGTCGGGCTGCAGGGCGGTCCGCTCGCGCGTGGTCTGGGCCATCAGGACTCCTCCCCCGCGTCCGCGTCCGCGTCCGCGACCGAGCCGGAGCCGGAGCCCGACCCGGAGTCCGTCTCCGTCGTGAAGACCGTCCCGTCCGCCGCGGCCTCGGGCACGTCCGGATCGCTGACGGCGGTGGTGTCCGTCGTGTCGTCGACGAGCGTCCCCTCGCCCTCGCCCGCGTAGCCGGAGGCGGCGACGGTCTCCGGGCTGTCGGTGTCGTCGGGCACCGGCTCGGACTGCCGGAACTCCTCGACGTGGGCGTTGCTGCCGTGACCCTGGACGATGCTCTGCGCCTCGTGCGCGAGCTGCTCGTCGAGCTCCGGCCGGTGGGTGGTGTTCCCGCGATCGGTCATCGCCTGTCCTCCCGTTCGTGCCGCCGGCGTGCCCGACCGCGGTGCGGCCGTCGCCGTCACGGCGATCTGGTTGCTCTGGTGCCCCACCGTGCGCGCTCGTGGCCGGGCGCGTTCGGAGGTCGGAGCGAACGCGCAGCATCGGGCCGGTCGGCCGTTCGGCGGACCCCGGGTCACGCGGAGGTCACACCCGGCCGTGAATGCCTCGTGAAAGCACAGCACCACTCGGTTCCGTGTCAGGGTGAGGGGAACCCCAGTCCGACGACGAACCGGAGTGCAGGCAATGGCGCCATCACCTGACCGACCGTCCATCTCGAGACGACAGCTGTTGGGCTTCGGCCTCGGCGCGGCTGCGACCGGCCTCCTCGCCGGGTGCGCCGTCCCCGGCTCGACCAACGTCAACAAGGCGGCGCTCATCCCCGCCGCAGCGGGCGGTGAGACCGTCCAGCTCACCTACTGGGCGTGGCTCAAGGACCTGCAGAAGGTCTGCGACGTCTGGAACGCGCAGAACCCGCACATCCAGGTCACCGCAAACTGGATCCCCGGCGGCAACTCCGGCGGGTACCAGAAGATGTACTCCGCGCTCGCGGCCGGTGGCGGTCCGGACATCGGGCAGGTCGAGCTCCGGCAGATCCCGGAGTTCATGCTCGCGAACGGGCTGGTCGACCTCGCCCGGTACGGGGCGAAGGACTTCGCGTCGCAGTACGACGACGCCGCGTGGGCGCAGGTCTCCTTCGTCGACGGGGTCTACGGCATCCCCCAGGACACCGGGCCCATGGGCTTCTACTACCAGACCGCGATCCTCGAGCGGGCCGGCGGCGAACCCCCGACGACGTGGGACGAGTGGAAGGTGCTCGCCGACCGGGTCCGGAAGACCGGGAAGCAGAACTACCTCGAGGTGTTCCCGGTCGCCGACGCCTCGCCGTTCGCCGCGTACGCCCAGCAGGCGGGCGCCCGCTGGTTCAAGGTCGACGGTGACGAGTGGGTCGTGGACATGACCGACGACGCCACGATGAAGGTGGCCGACTTCTTCGACGGCTGCATCGACGACGACCTGGTCGACACGAGCGCCGGCGCCTACTCCCCCGGGTGGTACGCCGCGTGCGCCAGCGGCCGGATCGCCGCCGTCACGAGCGCGAGCTGGGGCGACGCCCTCATCGAGTCGATCCAGGGCAGCAAGGGGAAGTGGAAGGTCGCCCCCATGCAGAAGTGGGACGCATCCGGCTTCGGGTCGAGCGCGATCGGCGGCTCGAGCGCGGCCGTCCTGGCGAACGCGAAGCACCCGAAGGAAGCGCTCGAGTTCATCACGTGGATGACCACGTCGCGGGAGGGCATCGACGCGATGATCAAGTACTGCGGGATCGGCTGGTCCCCGGCGAAGGACTACATCGGCGCGCAGCGCGAGAAGCCGTCGGCGTGGTTCTCCGGGCAGAACTACAACGAGGACGTCTTCGTCCCCGCCGCCAAGGAGCAGAACGTCGACTGGTCGTGGTCGCCGGTGACGCAGTCGGCCTTCACGTCGCTGCAGAACCAGTTCCGTCGGAAGATCACCGGCAACCTCAGGCTCGCCGACGCCGTCGAGCGCGCCCAGGCCGAGATCGTCCAGTCCTTCAAGGACAAGGGCCTCAGCGTCAGGACCGCACGATGACCGCCACGCAGCCGCGCTCCGGCTTCCGCACGAGCACCAAGGCCACGAGTGCGCAGAAGCGTGCCCCGTGGGTGCTCCTGGCCCCGTTCCTGGCGCTCTTCGTCCTGACGTTCGTCATCCCGATCATCAGCGCGCTGTTCCAGAGCTTCACCACCGTCGACCGCGAGGGCCTGTTCGGCGAGGACGGGGTCGTCGGCCGCTTCGCCGGGTTCGACAACTACGCGATCGCCCTGCAGGACTTCGGGTTCGTCGCCTCGATCGGCCGGATGTTGCTGTTCGGCATCGTGCAGGTGCCCGTGATGATCATCGCGTGCACGATCCTGGCGCTGCTGCTGGAGTCGGCGAGCGCCCGCTGGCCGGCGTTCTTCCGGGCGGTCTACTTCATGCCGTACGGCGTCCCCGGGGTCATCGCGACGATCCTCTGGTCGTTCCTCTACGTCCCCGGACTCTCGCCGATCGTGTCGCTCCTGCAGTCGATGGGGCTGCAGCCGGACTTCCTCGGCGCGAACAGCGTGCTGTGGTCGATCGCGAACATCGTCACGTGGACCTACACCGGCTACAACATGCTCATCATCGTGGCGCAGCTCAAGTCGATCCCCGGCGAGGTCTACGAGGCCGCCAAGGTGGACGGCGCCGGCCCCTTCCAGGTCGCCTGGCGGATCCAGATCCCGCTCATCGCCCCGGCCCTGGTGCTCACGACGGTGTTCTCGATCATCGGGACGCTGCAGCTCTTCGCGGAGCCGCAGATCCTGTCCACGGTCGCGCCGGCCATCGACACCGAGTACACCCCGAACTACGCCGCGTACACGAACGCGTTCGCGTTCAACGAGTACGGCGTCGCCAGTGCCCAGGCCGTGATCATCGCGCTGGCCGCGTTCGTCCTGTCCTTCGCGTTCCTCGCGCTCACGAACCGCCCGCCGCGAGACGAGCGGGACCGCCGGAAGCGGGCGAGGCGAGACGGTCTGGAGGCGCGGCGCGCGCTCCAGACGCGCGCATCCGCCCGACCGGTGGTCACCACCCAGGCCGCACCGCGCCTCCAGTCCGGCACCGGTCCGCAGCACGACACGAACGGAACGACGGGAGCAGACGCATGACCAGCGAAGCCATCCAGGCGCCGGCGACCGAGCGGGCCGGGGAGCCCGTCGACACCACCTCGATCACCGCGCACCAGCGCCGGAAGCTCGACCGCTCCGCCGGGTCGCAGATCGTCGTGACGGGCATCCTCGTCCTCGTCGCGATCTACTTCCTCGTGCCGCTGTACTGGGTCGTGATCGCAGCGACGAAGACCACCGGGGCGCTGTTCAGCACGAGCGGGTTCTGGTTCGGCGGCGAGTTCGCGCTGTTCAGCAACATCCAGCAGGTGTTCTCGTACGACGGCGGGATCTTCGTCCGGTGGATCGCGAACAGCATCCTGTACTCCGGCGTCGGCGCGGTCCTCGCGACGTACTTCGCGGCGGCCGGCGGCTACGCGCTCGCGAAGTACGAGTTCCGCGGACGGCAGCTCGTGTTCGGGACCATCCTCGGCGGCGTGCTCGTGCCGGGTACCGCGACCGCCCTGCCGCTCTTCCTGCTGTTCTCGACGATGGGACTGACCGACACGTACTGGAGCGTGCTCATCCCGAGCCTCGTGTCCCCGTTCGGGCTGTTCCTCTGCCGGGTCTACGCGGCGGCCTCGGTCGACACCGCGCTCCTGGAACAGGCCCGGATCGACGGAGCGGGCGAAATGCGGATCTTCCACACCATCGTGCTCCGGCAGCTCACACCAGCGCTCGTCACCGTGTTCCTGTTCCAGGTGGTCGGGATCTGGAACAACTTCTTCCTGCCGCTGATCATGCTGGCAGACCAGAAGCTGTACCCGATCACACTGGGACTGAACAACTGGCGTGCCCAGGTGGACCGGCTGCCCGAGTTCTACCAGCTCACCACCGGCGGGGTGCTCGTCTCGGTCATCCCGCTCGTCATCGCCATCATCGTCCTGCAGCGCTTCTGGCGCGGGGGCCTCACGGAAGGATCGGTCAAGGGTTGACCATCGCTGCGCACTCGTCCACCACCACCGCAGCCGCACTCGCGGCGCTCTCCTCGACGGCACCGGGCTCGGAGACCCGGCTGGCACCGCGGGCCTGGTTGCACACCGACGCGCCGTCGCTGTCACTGGCCGGGGAGTGGGACTTCCGGTGGTCGCCCGTCGCGGACGTGCCGCTGCCGGGGGTCTCGGACGAGTGGGGCACACTGCCGGTGCCGTCGCACTGGGTCCTGCACGGGCACGGTGCGCCGAGCTACACGAACCTGCAGTACCCGTTCCCGATCGACCCGCCGCACCCGCCGGAGGAGAACCCCACCGGCGACCACCGACGCACCTTCACGCTGCCGTCGTCCTTCGACGGAGCCGCCCGGGTGCTGCTGCGGTTCGACGGCGTCGAGTCGCACTTCCGGGTGTGGCTGAACGGCACGGAGGTCGGCTGGTCGACCGGGTCTCGGCTCGCCACGGAGTTCGACGTGACGTCGCTGCTCGTGGCGGGCACGAACGAGCTGCTCGTCCGCGTGCACCAGTGGAGCGCCGCCTCGTACCTGGAGGACCAGGACCAGTGGTGGCTGCCGGGCATCTTCCGCGACGTCACGCTGCTCGCCCGTCCGACGGCGCCGGTCGACGACGTGTTCGTCCGGGCCGGGTGGACCGCCACGCTGGGTGACGCCGCGACCGCCGGCACCGCCGCGTCCGGGCGACCGGCCACGGGGACGGGCACGATCACGTTCCCGACCCTCGACGCGGTGTTCCCGGTGCGGTTCGCCGTCCCCGACCTGGGTGTCGACGTCACCTGGCAGTCGGCGGAGGACGTCGCGCCGATCACCGTCGAGGGCGTCGAACCGTGGAGCGCCGAGCTGCCGACGCTGTACGACGCGACGGTGTCGACCACGTCCGCCGGGGGCGAGACCGTCTCGCTGCGGCTCGGCTTCCGGACGGTGTCGATCGTCGGGGACCGGTTCCTGGTGAACGGCGAGCGGGTGGTGTTCCACGGCGTCAACCGGCACGAGACGCACCCGGTCCGGGGCCGGGTCTTCGACGAGGAGCACGCCCGCGCGGACATGTCGCTGATGAAGCGGAACAACGTCAACGCCATCCGGACCTCGCACTACCCGCCGCACCCGCGCGTGCTCGACCTCGCGGACGAGCTGGGCTTCTGGGTGGTCCTGGAGTGCGACCTCGAGACGCACGGGTTCATCTTCACCGACTGGGTCGGCAACCCCTCGGACGACCCGGCCTGGCGCGACGCCTACCTCGACCGGATCGCGCGCACCGTCGAACGGGACAAGAACCACGCGTCCATCGTGATGTGGTCCCTCGGCAACGAGTCCGGCACCGGCCGGAACCTCGCGGCGATGTCGCAGTGGGTGCACGACCGTGACGACGAGCGTCCGGTGCACTACGAGGGCGACTACACCGGCGCGTACACCGACGTCTACTCGCGCATGTACCCGACGCTGCAGGAGACCGCGTCGATCGGCGGCGGACCGGCCACTCCCCTGCTGGGCTGCGGTCCCGCCGAGGCCGCTCGGCAGCGGTCGAAGCCGTTCCTGCACTGCGAGTACGTGCACGCGATGGGCAACGGCCCCGGACAGATCAAGGAGTACGAGGACCTGGTCGACACCTACCCGCGGCTGCACGGCGGGTTCGTGTGGGAGTGGCGGGACCACGGGCTGCTCGCCCGGACCGCCGACGGGCAGGACTACCACGCGTACGGCGGCGACTTCGGCGAGGTCGTGCACGACGGCAACTTCGTGATGGACGGCCTCGTGCTGCCGGACGACACCCCCACCCCGGGCCTGGCGGAGTTCGCGGCCGTCGTCGCACCGATCCGGATCTCGCTGTCGGACCGGACGGTGCTCGTCGAGAACCGGTACCACTCGGCCTCGACGGCGGGCCTGCGGTTCTGCTGGACGCTGTCGCGGAACGGGATCGTCGAGGCGTCGGGTCGCCTCGCACCCGGCGTCGTTGCGGCGCGGGAGTCGGCCACGGTGCCGGTGCCCGACGAGGTGCTCGCCGCGGCCGCGCTCGCAACGGACGCGCTCGCCGCGGGCGACGAACTGTGGTTCGAGATCACCGCGGAGCTGGCGGGCCCGACCTCGTGGGCGGACACCGGCCACGTCGTCGCACGTGCCCAGCGGCTCGTCGCGTCGCGCGAGGCGGACGTGCCCCGCGCCTCCAGGTCGGGCTGGGACGACGACCGTCTCGGCGACGGGACGTTCAGCGCCCGTGGCGACCTGGTGTCCTGGAAGGGACACGAGGTCGCGGGCCCGCGCCTGGAGCTGTGGCGCGCGCCGACGGACAACGACAGCCTCGCCTCGCAGGGCGGCTACGAGACCGCCGACCCGGTGCTCACCGGCGGCGTCGGCGACCCGGATGCGCCGGCATCGGCGGTGCGGTGGCGCGCTCGCGGGTTGGACCGGCTCACGCACCGGCTGGTCTCGGTCGACCGGACCACCTCCGGGCTGGAGCAGCGCGTGCGCATCGCGGCCGCGAACAGCGCGTGGGGCGTGGACGTCACGCACCGCTGGACCCTGACCGACTCCGGGCTGCTGCTGCAGACCGACGCCGTGCCCTTCGGCGCCTGGGACGTCACGTGGCCGCGGATCGGCGTCCGGTTCGACCTGCCCGCGTCGCTGCTCGACGACGAGGCGACGTGGTTCGGGACCGGGCCGGCGGAGTCCTACGCGGACTCGTCGCACGCGGCTCGGGTCGGACGGTTCACGGCGCCGGTCCGCGCGCTGACGGTGGACTACTCGATGCCGCAGGAGAGCGGGCACCGGCCGGCGCTGCGCTCGCTGTCGGTGGGGCCGTTCACGGTGACGACGGTCGGGGCGCACCGGGCGGGCTTCACGCTCACGCCGTGGACCGCGCAACAGGTGACGCGGGCGACGCACCCGGTCGAGCTGCCGACGCCGGACCACGCGTACCTGTACCTCGACGCGGCGCAGCACGGGCTGGGGTCACGGGCGTGCGGGCTCGACGTGCTGCCGGAGCACCAGCTGTGGCCGGCGGCGTACTCGTGGAGCGTGGTGCTCGGGTAGCGCGCGGGCGCGGGCGCGGGGCGGGCGCTGCGGAACCAGGGTCCGGACTCGGCACCGCGGTTCTCCGTGGTGTTGTGTCCGGAACCTGGTTCCGTCGCAGGGGCGCGGCGCGCGGCACCCGGGCGCCCGGCGCCCGCTACTCGCCCGCGGCGAGCGCGCGCAGCGCCTCCGGGTCCGACGAGTCGAGGAACGCGGTGAGGCGCTCGGGCTCGCCCGGCTCCTCGATCGCGGACGCGGCACGGCGGAGCGCGAACAGGGCACGGAGCACCCCACGGTTCGGCTCGTGCGACCACGGCACGGGCCCGGCGCCGCGCCACCCCGCCTTCCGCAGGGCGTCGAGGCCGCGGTGGTACCCGACGCGGGCGTAGGCGTAGGACTCCAGCGTCGCGCCGCGCTCCCACGCCTCGTCGGCGAGCAGTGCCCACGCCAGGCTCGACGCGGGGTGCGACACGACGACGCTCGACACCGGGGTGTCGGCGGCGAGGGCGGCGGTCACCTCCGGCTCCTCGGGCAGCAGGGTCGCGGGGTTCGCGGTCGGGTCGGGCAGCAGGTTCTCCGGCATGCCTCCAGCCTGTCACCTCTTGCCGTCGTGCCGCACCAGGCCTACGGTGGAGGCACCTCGTCGTCATCGCGGGGCAGCCGGGGCGGGAGACCGACGGGCGGCACGGGTGACGGACACGGGGGTCCCCGACGAGAAGAGCAGCCGTGCAGTCGATCACCGGTACCGCGCAGTCCTCGCGCTGACACCGTGATCGTCGCGCCCCGTCGGGCGCTCCCCCCGCGTGCACCGCAGCACGCCGAGGCGGGAACGGTGTCGTGCGCCCAGCTCACGATCCCGGAGGCACACCCATGCCCGCAGCACCGTCCGTCGTCCTGCACGACCTCACCTTCACCTGGCCCGACGGCTCCGTCGCGCTCGACCACCTCACCACCGCCTTCGGCCGCGGCCGCACCGGCCTGGTCGGGAGGAACGGGGCCGGCAAGTCGACGCTGGTCCGGCTCGTCACGGGCCAGCTCCACCCCACCGCCGGCTCCGTCAGCACGTCGGGCCCGGTGGACCACCTGCCCCAGCGGCTGCATGCCCGCCCCGACCACACCGTGGCGGACCTCCTCGGTGTGCGTCCGGCGCTGACCGCGCTCCGGGCGGTGCTCGGCGGCGACGCCTCGCCGGAGCACTTCGACGCGATCGGCGACGAGTGGGACGTCGAGGAGCGCGCCGCCGCGGCACTCGCCGACGTCCCGGGGCTCGACGGCGCCGACCTGGACCGCCCCGTGGCGACGCTCTCCGGCGGGCAGGCCGTCCTGACCGCCGTCGCCGGCATCCGGCTGCGCGGCCGGCCCGTCGCGCTGCTCGACGAGCCGACCAACAACCTCGACCGGCGGGCCCGCGGCGCCCTGCTCGACCTCGTGGACGCCTGGCGCGGCACCCTGGTCGTGGTCAGCCACGACCGGGAGCTGCTCGAACACGTCGACGAGACGGTCGAGCTCCGCAGCGGCTCGGCGACGGTGTTCGGCGGGACGTTCAGCGCGTACGAGGAGCACCTCGCCGTGCAGCAGGCGGCCGTCGCCCGCGAGGTCCGGGTCGCCGAGCAGCGGCACCGCGCCGAGAAGCGGCAGCGCATCGAGGCCGAGACGAAGATCGCCCGTCGTGCCCGCGCCGGCGAGGTGGCGGGGCGGTCGATGCCGAAGATCCTGGCGAACGAACAGCGGAAGAAGGCGCAGGAGACCGCCGGGCGACTCCGGACGGCGCACGGCTCGGCGGAGGAACAGGCGCTGTCCGCGGTCCGGGAGGCCGAGCTCCGTCTCCGGGACGACGAGTCCCTGCACGTCGCACTGCCCGACCCGGACGTCCCGGCCTCACGGCGGATCGCGACCGTCACGGTGCGCGGGCGGGACACGATCGTGCAGGGTCCGGAGCGGCTCGCCGTCACCGGTGACAACGGCGTCGGCAAGACGACGCTGCTCGACCAGCTCGTCGGGAGTCCGGACGCCCGCGAACACCCGCTTCCGGAGACCTCCGCGGTGCCGCACGTCGACCGGATCGGGTACCTGGCACAGCGCCGGGACGGGCTCGACGAGGACGCCACGGTCCTCGCCAACGTGCGGCGGGACGCACCGCACGTGTCCGACGGCGAACTGCGGAACCGGCTGGGCAGGCTGCTCGTCCGCGGGGACACGGTGGACCGGCCGGTGCGGTCGCTGTCGGGCGGGGAGCGCTTCCGGGTGGCACTGGCGAGCCTCGTGCTCGCCGACCCGCCGCCGCAGCTCCTGGTGCTCGACGAGCCGACGAACGACCTCGACCTGACGAGCGTCGACCAGCTGGTGGACGCACTGCTGGCGTACCGCGGGGCCCTGGTCGTCGTGAGTCACGACGACGCGTTCCTCGACCGGCTCGATCTGACCGGGCGGATCGAGTTGGCGTGACCGGCCGGTCGGTCCGGGAGCGCCTACCGCTTCCGGGTCGGCCGGATCGCGATGGACTCGACCGTGCCGCGCTCCGGCAGGTCGACGACGGTGCGGACCGCGGCGGCGACGTCCTCGGGCGCGAGGTAGAACGCGGTGTCGTAGTCCTCGCCGAGCTTCTCGGTGAGGGCACGCTGCATGTCCGAGTCCGTCCGGCCCGGATGCACGCTCGACACCCGCACGCCGTTCGCCCGCTCCTCCTCGCGCAGGGCGTCGGCGAAGGCTCGGAGCGCGAACTTCGACGCGGCGTACACGCCACCGCCGGGACCGGCGACGAACCCGGACCCGCTGTTGATCGGCACGACGATCCCCCGCGCCGCGCGGAGCGCCGGCAGTGCGAGCCGGGTGAGTTCCGCGACGGCGAACACGTTCGTGGCGAAGACGTGCTCCCACACCGAGCGCGGAGTGTCCGCGATGCGGGTGCCCTCTTCGACCCCGGCGGAGTGCACGAGGACGTCGAGCCGGTCCGGCAGCGCAGGGACCTCACCCGCGCCGAGGTCGCCGACGAACAGGGACGCGCTCGGCAGCTCGGCGACCAGGGCGTCGACGGCGGCCCCGCTGCGGCCACCGACGAACACGTGGTGGGTCCGGCCGAGGTCGACGGCGATCGCCCGGCCGATCCCACGGGTGGCACCCGTCACGAGAGCGGTCGGGCGGGGGCTGACGGGAGGCGCGGTGTCGGTCATGCGCTCCACCATACGGACGGCGCAGGGCGGGGCCGAGACGGGCCCTGGACCTGTGGAGTGCCGGGCGGGTCGGGCGTGCTGTGCAGGAGCCGCGCCTCCAGAGCGTCAGTCGACGGACGCGGGGGTGCGTCGACGCCGGACCACCCACACGACCGCGATCGCACCGACCACGAGCGCGACCAGCGCGACGATCCCCCACGTCGACCCGGCGAGCGCAGCGACGACCGTCCAGAACAGGGCGATGCCGATCGTCGCGGAGACGAAGGCCCACGCGACGCACCCGGGCAGCATCGCCAGCGTGTAGCGCCACCACGGGATCCGGGCGAGGCCGGCGGCTGCGTTCATCACCGTCTGCAGACCGACCGTCAGGAAGCTGAGCGTGACGACCGACAGCCCCCATCGGTCGAGCACCGCGGATCCGCGACGGACCGCGGCCGAGTCCAGCCATCGACCCCGACGGGAGCGCGCCGCGCCCGCGACGGCCCCGCGGGCGAGCCAGTAGGTCGCCTGCGCGCGGCACCACACCACGACGAACAGGGCGACGACGAGCCACCAGAACGGGAGCCCCGCGAGGAAGGACGGCACGGCGGCACCGTACCGCCCCTCCCCGGGAGGCACCCGTCCGGGTCAGCGCTTCGCGGAGTCCCCGTCCGAGTCGGCACCGGCGCTCTGCCGGATGCGGATGCCGTCGAGGACGTCCTGCGCGCGCTTCTCGTCCTGCTTCTCGATCTGGCGGGTGTCGCGCTCGGGGAGCTGGATGTCCTCCTCGGCGCGGATGCCGGCCTGCAGCTCGCGGCCGCGCTCGATCTCGGCGTCGAACTCCGCACCGAACAGCAGCGCGTTGTTCGTGATCCAGATCCACAGCAGGAAGACGATGACACCACCGAGGGAGCCGTACGTGGCGTTGTAGTTCGAGAAGTTGCCGACGTAGAACCCGAAGCCGACGCTCGCGATGATCCAGATGACGAGCGCCAGGATCGACCCGCCGCTCACCCAGGTGAACTTCGGCTGCCGGACGTTGGGCGACCAGTAGTACAGGACCGCGATCACGACGATGGCGATCACGAGCAGGATCGGCCACTGCACGATGCTCAGCACGGTCGCCGCGACGTCCCCGAGGCCGATGACGTCGCCGAAGCTGCGGGCGAGCGGCCCGGAGACGAGGGCGAGCAGGCCGATGACGAGCAGCACCACGGTCGCCAGCGTGACGCCGAGCATCGTCGGGCGGAGCTTCCAGATCGGACGCCCCTCACGCACGTTGTAGATGCGGTTCATGGCACGGCCGAAGGCACCGACGTACCCGGAGGCCGACCAGAGCGCGCCGAGGACACCGACGATGAAGGTGACGGGCGCCGCGGGCGACCGGACGAGCCCCTCGACCGGCTTGCGGATCAGGTCGACGACCTGCTGCGACCCGATGTTCCCGATGATCTGCAGGAGCGTGTCGATGGTCGCCTTCGGGTCGCTCACGAGTCCGAGGATCGACACGACCGCCAGCAGGCCGGGGAACAGGGCCAGCACGGAGTAGTAGGTCAGCGCCGCAGCGAGGTCGGTGCACTGGTCGGCCGAGAACTCGCGCAGCGTCTTCTTCAGCGTGTAGAAGAAGGTGGGCTTCGTGAGGTCGGTGGGGCTGTCCGGCTTCCGGGAGTCGTCCGGTGCGGGCTTGCCCTGGTTGTCCTGGTCGTCCGCCATGGTCTAGCCCTTCGCCTTCGCGGCGGCCTTCGCCGCGTTCTTGGACCGCTTCGCGGCCTGCTTCCGGTTCTTCGTCGCACGACGCTGCACGGCGGCGATGCCGGCGCGCTGCTTCACACGGTTCTTGTGCATCGGGTCGCGCTCGAGTGCCTCCTCGGCGGCCTTCTTCCGGGCCTTGCGACCCTTGCGTCCACCCTGGGCCTGCTCGGCGGCGGACGGGCCGTCGCCCCGGGCGCCGAAGGGCAGCAGGGCGGTGAACGCCGTGGACGCCGGTGGGGTGTCGAGGTGCCCCGCCGGACTCCTGCGGATCGCGAAGCCGAGCACGATCGCGGTGACGCCGGTCAGGGCGGTGATGCCCATCGCGACGAGCGGTGTGGGGTCACGGTGCCAGCGCTGCTTCGTCTTGGCGATCGCGAGCCGGGTGCGAGCGGGGACGTCGGAGCGCCGACGGATCTCCGTCACGCTGTCCGTCAGACGCTCACGGGTACGCACGTTGGCGAGCTCGAGCTCGGGAAGACTGTCCTTGGCCATGCATCGTGCCTACCAGTCGCGGTCCGGCACCGCCTCCAGCCGGTGCGGTCTAGCGTGCGGGCCATGCTCATCCGGGACGTCGCCGAGGGGATCCACCGCCTCGAGATCGCACACACCAACACCTACCTCGTCGAGACCGGCGACCAGCTGCTCGTGGTCGACGCCGGGCTCCCCGCCGCGTGGCCGCACCTCATGCTCGCCGTGCACGACCTCGGCTACGGTCCCGCGCGGGTCGAGGCGCTGCTGCTGACGCACGGCCACTTCGACCACGTCGGCACCGCGGCGCGCATGCTCCGGGAGTGGGGGACGCCCGTGTTCGTCCACCCGGGCGACGCGCACCTCGCCGCGCACCCCTACTCGTACCGGCCCCAGACGAACCGGTTCGGGTTCGTCGCCGTGCACCCGGGAGGGCTCGCGCCGCTCGGCCGGATGCTCCTCGCCGGGGCGGCGACCGTGTCGGGCATCGCGGACACCCGCCCGCTGGAGTCGCGTGCGGAGGTCCCGGGGTCGCCGTGGATCATCGAGACGCCCGGGCACACGGACGGGCACGTGGCGCTGCACTTCGCCGACCGGGCCGCCGTGATCGTGGGCGACGCCCTGGTGACCTTCGACCCGTACACCGGCGGGATCGGGCCGCGCGTGGTGGCTCCGGCGGCGACGTCGGACATGGACACGGCGGTGGCGTCGCTGTCACGGCTCGAGGACACCGAGGCGCGGCACGTCCTGCCCGGGCACGGACCCGCGTGGTCGCTCGGGGTGCGCGGCGCGGTCGCGCAGGCGCGCCGCGCGGCGGGTGCCGCGTAGCGCGAGCGCACCGGGTCCTGTCGCGCGGGCGACAGATCGCGGCGTCCTGTCGCGCGGGCGACGGATCGCGGCGGACGGTCCGCGCGATCCTGTCGCTCCCGCGGCCTTGGGGCCGGCCACCGACGGACGGGAGGCGCGGGGCGGCCGGGCACAGCGCCTCCCGTCCGGCGCACGGTCCTTCCCAGAACGCGCGCGATGGCGAGCGAGAACGGGCGTACCTGGTCGGAACTGCCGACCAGGTACGCCCGTTCCGACCGAGTACGCCCGGAAGCGCGCGGCGCGCCCGCCCCGCGCGCGGCGCGCGGCGCGCGTCAGGACGGGACGACGACGTCCTCGGGGCGGCCGGAGGCCGCGGAGCGACCCGCCGCCTCCATGAGCGCGAGGCTCCGCAGGTTGTCGCGGCCGCTCGTCGCCGGGGCCGGACCGCCGGACACCGATCGCGCGAACGCCTGCAGCCCGCCCTGCCGGTCGGTGTGCGGCAGGGTCGGCAGCTCGACGGCCTCGGCCTCGTCGTCCTGGGTGCGGCGCAGCGTGACGCGGTCCCCCGCGACGGCGTTCGGCTCCCCGGAACGGCTCGTGAACCACAGCTCGCCGTCCTCGCCCTGGATGCTCCACTCCCCCGCCCAGGCGGTCCGCGGTGCCCGCGAGAGCCAGCTGCCGCGGTAGCTCACCACGAGGCCGCCCTCGAGCTCGATGATCATCGACGCGACGGCCTCGTCCTGGTACTTGCTGTACTCCGGGTACGACGCGCGGGCGTAGACGCGGACGGCCTCGCGGCCGGTGACCATCCGGAGCAGGTCGAAGTGGTGGATGGCCATGTCGTTGATCATCGCGTGCGGGAACCGGTAGTGCGGGTACGTCTCGACCGGCTGGTCGTTGTCCCACTGCCGGAAGTCGATGCTGATCGCGGACACCTCGCCCACGGCGTCCGCCTCGAGCAGCTCCTGCACCACGACGGGCGCCGGGTACCAGCGGTAGTTCTGGCTGACCTGCAGCACGAGCCCGAGCTCCTCGGCACGACGCACGGCCTGCAGCGCCTCGTCCGTGGAGTTCGCGAACGGCTTCTCGACGAGGACGTGCTTGCCAGCGTCGAGCGCCTCGAGCGCGAGCGGCACGTGCGTGACCGCCGGCGCCGTGATCACGACGGCGTCCGCCTCGACCCCGGCGAGCGCCTCGGTGAGCGACGCGAACGCCGCCGCCGCCGGCAGCCCGAGGTCCGTCCGCACGGCGTCGAGGGTCGCCGGGACCGGGTCGACGATCCCGACCACCTCCACTTCGGTGACCTCAGGGATGGCGGTGCGGGCCCAGTTGCCGCCCCACCCTCCGAGACCGACGTGGATGATCCGGACCGTCATGCGGGCACTCCTTCGTGGCTGCGTCGCGCCACGACTCCCGCGGCGCGTCCGACCAGTCTGTCAGGTGCCGGTGACGGACCGTCAGTGCGTGAAGGCGTAGGCGATGAGCGCCATCGTGACGATGAACCCCGCCAGGTAGTTGATCCAGAGGAACCGCTTCCACCCCGCGTTCGCCGCCTCGGCCCCCGCGTCCGTGACGTTCCACCACGGCAGCACGTTGAGGGCGTACGGCACGACGACGACGGCAGCGATCGGCCCCGGGAAGTCCGAGAACAGCAGCGCGACGCCGGCCACGAGGTACGCGACGAACGCCAGGCGCACGGTCGCTCGGGCACCGATCACGGTCGCGACCGAACCGATGCCGCCCGCCCGGTCGGCGAGCACGTCCTGCACGGCGCCGAAGGCGTGCGAGGCGACGCCCCACAGGAAGAACGCCACGCACACGGCGACGAGCGCTCCGGTCCACTGCGGGCCGGCGAGCGCGAGGCCGTAGACCGCCGGCGACACGAAGTGGGTCGACGAGGTGAGCGAGTCGAGGAACGGCTTCTCCTTGAAGCGCAGCCCGGGCGCGGAGTACGCGATGACCGCGAAGACGCTGACCGCGAGCACGAGCCACGACCACGGGCCGTTGCCGCTCCGGGCGCCGAGCACGACGAGCGCGACGAGGAACGGCACGTTCGTGACGACGACCGCCCACAGGGTGGTGCGGTGCACGCTCTTGTCGAGCAGCGCGCCCTCGACCCCGCCCTTCCGCGGGTTGCGGAGGTCGGACTCGTAGTCGAAGACGTCGTTGATGCCGTACATCGCGAGGTTGTACGGCACGAGGAAGTACACGACCCCGACCAGGAACGCGGCGAGCGAGAACCCGCCGCCGCCGTCGACGCCGACCCCGCTGCCGAGCAGGTACGCGGCACCGAACGGGTAGGCGGTGTTCACCCAGCTGATCGGACGCGACGACACGAACAGCGCGCGCAGGGTGGACGGCCTGGAGGCGGTGCTGGCGGTCACGGGGTGTCCTCCGGTCGGTGGGTGGTCGGGTCGGGCGCGGGGCGCGTGGCCGTGCGGTCGAACAGCACCCACAGGCTCGGCAGCAGCACGACCGCGGCGATCGAGTACGCGAGGTCCTCGACCGGGATCGCCCCGATCTTCGCACCCCAGATGAGCGCCGGGTCGTACGCCACGACCCGGAGCGTGACGATGACGTTGTCGAAGACCATCGTCATCACGAGCAGCGCGACCCCGGCGACGAGCGACGTCACGAGCGCCACGCGGCGACCGACCGACGGCCGTCGGCCCCCGGCGCGGGCACGACGGGCGGCCACGACGTCGGCCGCGACCGCCACCACGGCGACGACGGCGAAGAAGGGCAGTGCGAGCAGCGCGTAGGTGGAGCTCACGGACGCCGCCGTTCCGCCGCGCGCTGCCGTCGCTCGACGACCGGTCGGACGAACCCGACGAGGTCCATCGTCGTGTAGCAGAGCAGCAGCAGGAAGAAGAGCTCCTCGAGCGGCACGTCCGGCGCGAGCAGGATCCCGGTGAGCACGTCCTGCTGCCCGATGAAGAAGATGCCGAGCGCGACGCCGGCGACGTCCCACACCATGAAGAACGCCACACCGACGACCATCACCGCGGCCGCCCGCAACGGCGCCCGCCAGAAGAACAGCCGGAAGCGGGCGTCGAGCACCGTCATGCCGACGAGCGACACGACGAGTCCGGCGAGGTAGACGCCCGGCATCAGCCCGCGGTCCGCGCCGCGGTCGCTCCGGATACCGGGGAGCCCGACGGGGACGGCAGCGGGGTCGGCAGCGGTTCGGTGCTCGTGTCACCGTGGATCCGCTTGAGCAGCACCTCGGCACTGATCAGGCACATCGGCAGCCCGATGCCCGGTGTGGTCGACGCGCCCGCGTAGTAGAGGCCCTCGACCTTGCCCGACACGTTCTTCTCGCGGAAGAACGCGCTCTGCGCCAGGGTGTGCGCCGGCCCGAGCATCGAGCCGCTCCACGCGTTGTAGTCGTCGGCGAAGTCCTGCGGGCCGATGGTCCGGCGGACGCGGATGCGGTCGCGGAGGTCGGGCACGCCGGCACGCTCGGCGATGACGTCGATCGCACGGTCGGCGATGCGCTCGACCTCGGCGTCGCCGGCGCCGTCGATCCCACCCTTGCCGATCGACAGGTCGGCGGGCAGCGGCACGAGGACGAAGAGGTTGCTCGACCCATCGGGAGCGACGGAGTCGTCGGTGAGTGACGGGGCGCAGACGTAGATCGACGCCGGGTCCGGCACGTGCCGGTCCTTGCCGAAGATCGCGCCGAAGTTGGCCTCCCAGTCGGCGGTGAACACCAGGGTGTGGTGCAGCAGCCCGGGCACGGGACCGTCGACGCCGAGGTACGCGAGCACGGCGCTCGGCCCCGGGTCGCGCTTCTGCCAGTGGCGCTCCGGGTACGTGCGGTGCTCCGCGTCGAGCAGGTGCAGCTCGGTGTGGTGCAGGTCGGCGGCGCTGACCACCAGGTCCGCCGGGGTCGTGTGCACGGCACCGGACCCGTCGTGGTGCACGACGCCGGTGACGTGACCGTCCTCGACGACGATCCGGTCCACGGTCGCGCCGGTCGTGATCGTGGCACCCTCACGCCGGGCCACCCGTTCGACGGCGGCGATGACCTCGGTGATGCCGCCCTTCGGGTAGAGCACCCCGTCGGCGAGGTCGAGGTGGCTCATCAGGTGGTACATGCTCGGCGCCGCGTACGGGCTCGTGCCGAGGAACACCGCCGGGTACCCGAGGACCTGCCAGAGCCGGCGGTCCCGCACGGCCTTCGAGGCGAACGTCGACAGCGGCTGGAGCAGCAGTCGGGCGAGCTTCGGCAGGCGACGCAGGACGTCGGGAGCGGCGAGCTTCGTGAGGTCCTGGAAGGTCGTGTAGAGGAAGCGCCGCACGGCCATCGCGTAGGTGTCCTCGGCCGAGTCGAGGTACGCCCGGATGCGGTCGCCGGCTCCGGGTTCGATCGACTCGAAGAGCGCGATGTTCGCCTCGCGGTCGGCGAGCAGGTCGATCGGCTCGTCGTGCCCCTCGCTGTAGACGCGGTAGCCCGGGTCGAGCTGCACGAGGTCCATCTCGGCGTCGGCGGTGGTGCCGAGCAGCTGGAAGAAGTGGTCGAAGACCTCGGGCATGAGGTACCAGGACGGGCCGGTGTCGAACCGGAAGCCGTCCCGCTCCCACGAGCCGGCGCGGCCGCCGAGCTGGTCGCGCTGCTCGAGCACCGTGACGGCGTAGCCGTCACGGGCGAGGAGCGCGGCGGACGCGAGTCCGCTGATGCCGCCGCCGACGATCACGGCACGTCGGGCCGGCACCGTGCGGTGCGAGGTGGGGGCGGACGCACGGGAGGCGCGGGGCGGGGTCACGGTGTGCCTCCAGTCCGGTGGTGTGCGGCTCGGGACCGCAGCGGCGCGCGGCCGGCGAGCACCTGCGCGGCGAGCCGCGCCTTCACCGGGTTCGGCACCCGGACACGCGTGGTGACCAGCCGGTCCGCCGGGCAGGCGGCGATGCGGTCGTTGAGCTCCTGGAACAGCGCGTGCGCGAGTCCGACGGCCTTCTGCGCGTCCGCCGGCAGCAGCCGGACGGTGCGCGCGGCTCGGTCGAGGTCGTCCTGCACGTCGGCGACGAGGCGGCGCTTCGTCGGCTCGTCGAACGAGCGGATGTCGACGCCCGGGAAGTACGAGCGGCCGAGGACCTCGAAGTCGGCGTGCAGGTCGCGGAGGAAGTTCACCTTCTGGAAGGCGGCCCCGAGCGCACGGGCACCGTCGACCAGGACGGCCTCGTCGAAGGTCGGCCGACCGGCGCGGTACACGAAGGCACGGAGGCACATCAGACCGACGACCTCCGCCGACCCGTACACGTAGCGGTCGAAGGACTCCTGGTCGTGCTCGGTCCGCTCGAGGTCCATCCGCATCGACGCGAAGAACGGCGCCGTGAGTTCGGCCCCGAAACCCGTCGTGCGGGCGGTGCGGGCGAAGGCGTGCACGACCGGGTTCACCGAGAAGCCGAACGCCATCGCGCGTTCGGTGTCGGCCTCGAGCTCGTCGAGCACCGTGCGGGCGAGCTCGTGGTCGAGTCCGGCCTCGGTGGCGGGACCGTCGACGACCTCGTCCGCGACCCGGACGAGCGCGTAGACGTTGCGGATGTGCTCGCGGGTGTCCTTCGCGAGCAGGCGGCTGGCGAGCCCGAACGACGTCGAGTAGCGGTCGATGACCACGCCGGAGGCGGCCTCGGCCGTCGCGTCGTACAGGGGCAGACGCGATGGTGCGGTCTGGGTCACCGGACGCGCTCCACGAGTTCGGTCACGAGTGCCTCCAGGCGGTCGGCGAGGTCGTAGGGCAGTCCGGCGAGCTCGGCACGGGCGAGGGCGACGTGCTCGGCGATCCGGGACTCGGCCGCGACACGGGCGCCGCAGGTCTCCAGCGTCGCGCGGAGCCCGATGGCCTGCTCCTCGGTGAGCTCCGGGTCGCCGAGGTACGGCGCGAGCTCCGGCCAGCAGTCGGTGGTCGCGGCGTACGCGATGAGCATGGTGCGCTTGCCTTCGCGCAGGTCCCCCAGCACGGTCTTGCCGGTCGACTGCTCGTTCCCGAAGACCCCGAGCAGGTCGTCGACGATCTGGTAGGCGATGCCGATCTCGCGCCCGAAGGCCCCGAGCGCCGCGACGACCGGCTCGGCCGCGCCGGCGAGCACCGCTCCGGACTGCAACGGCGCCTCGAACGAGTAGACGCTCGTCTTCGCCCGCTCCATCGCGAGGACCTCGTCGACGGTCGGCATCACGCCGAGCGCCAGGTCGACGTCGGTCATCTCGCCGGCCGCGCTCGCGAAGACGGCCTCGTCGAGGATCTCGAGCAGGCGGCCCCGTCGGTCGCCGTCGACCCCGGCGGACTCGATGAACCGCGGGGCGGCCGCGAGGGCGAGGTCGCCCGCGATCACCGCGGCGCTCATCCCCCGGTGCTCGGCGGTCGGCAGCGGCAGTCCGCCCGTCGTGCCGGTGTCGCGGAAGGACCCGGCGACGTTCGGCTGCCCGCGGCGGGACCAGTCGCGGTCGATGACGTCGTCGTGCACCACCAGCGCGGTGTGCAGCAGCTCGTAGGCCGCGCCGACGTGGGCGGCAGCGTGCAGGTCCGACCCGCCGAGGCCGGCGTACGCGGTGAGCACCATGCGGGGCCGGAAGCGCTTGCCGCCCATGCTCGCCTTGCGGAGCACGCGCCAGAGCTCCTCGGAGGGACGCCCGTACCGCTCGGCGCGCGCGGACGACACGGCGAAGAAGCGCTCGAGACAGTCGTCGACGAGCGCGAGGTCGTTCTGGACCGCGGTGGCCGCTTCCTCGCTCATTGGCCTAACCTATCGAGACAGATGACGACTTTCCCTGAATCCGTGGTGCTCCTCGCCGACGACCGTACCCCGATCGGCACGGCGGACAAGTTCACGGTCCACACCGACCAGACGCCCCTCCACCTGGCCTTCTCGTGCCACGTCCGGAACACCGACGGCGACGTCCTGGTGACCCGGCGCGCGCTGTCGAAGAAGACGTGGCCCGGCGTGTGGACGAACACGTTCTGCGGACACCCCGGTCCGGACGAGGCGTTCGAGGACGCCATCGCCCGACGGGCCTCCCGTGAACTCGGGATCACCGTCCGCGACGTCGAGCTCGTGCTGCCCGACTTCCGGTACCGCGCCGTGGACGCCTCCGGCATCGTCGAGAACGAGGTCTGCCCGGTGTTCCGCGCCGTGACCGACGACGTGCCGGCCCCCGCGGACGACGAGGTCGCCGAGTACGCCTGGGTGTCCGAGGAGTCGCTCCGCGCGTCGGTCGCGGGCGCGCCGTTCGCCTGGAGCCCGTGGCTCGGGTGGCAGCTCGCCGAGCTCGAGCGCGCCGGGCTGCACGTCACGCGCTGACCGCTCCCTGAGCCTCCGCTCACTCGACCGCGCCGCGTGCGAGGAGTAGCGTCGACGTTCGGCCGTCGCGTCCGCGCGGCCATGGTGGCGCGTCAGTGCTGCCGAGGACGACGCAGAAGGGCAGGTGAGGCGCGATGTCGGGTGACCATCCTCGATCGGGCCGAGCGACCGCCCCGGTCGTCCCCGCGCCCGTTCGCTGAACCACGCCCCGCCCCGGCCTGCCCGGGGACACGCGCCTGCCTGCTCCCGGTGAGAGGAGCACGCACATGGCACTGATCGACAACGCGGTCTACGTCGAGGGACGTCGCGTCGAGACACCGACCGCCATCGCGCCCGCGACCCGTGGCGACCTCGCCTGGATCGGCCTGCTCCGCCCCGACCCGGCGGAGCTCGACGCCGTCGCGGCCGAGTTCGACCTGCACGAGAACGCGGTCGAGGACGCCAGGAAGGGCCACCAGCGCGCCAAGCTCGAGCGGTACGGCGACACGCTCTTCCTCGTGCTCCGTCCGGCCTGGTACCGGTCCGACGTCGGCGAGGTGGCCTTCGGCGAGGTGCACCTGTTCGTCGGCGACCGCTTCGTCGTCAGCGTCCGGCACGCGGAGCGCCCGGACCTCGCCGCGCTCCGCTCCCGCGTCGAGGCGGACCCGGAGTTCCTCGCGAAGGGCTCGGAGGCGGTCACGGCGGCGGTGCTCGACGAGGTCGTGGACGGCTACGCCCCCGTCGTCGAGGTGCTGCAGGACGAGATCGACGCGATCGAGGACCAGCTCTTCGCCGGCCGCGTCGACCCCGGCGTCTCGAAGCGCATCTACCAGCTCCTCAGCGAGGTGCTCGGCTTCCAGCGGGCGACGACCCCGGTGCCCGCGATGGTCGAGGGGCTCCTCCGCGGTGCCGACAAGTACGGCGTCGACGACGAGGTGCAGCACCGGCTGCGCAACGTCCTCGACCACGCCCTGCGCGTGACCGAGCGCGTCGACTCGTTCCGCGCGCTGCTCGAGAACGCCCTCACCCTGCACGCCACGCTCGTGTCCCAGGAGCAGAACGAGGCCATGCGACGGATGACGAGTGCCAGCCTCGCGCAGGGCGAGGAGAGCCGCCAGCTCGCGCGGGCGGCGCACCGGCAGGGCGAGGAGGTCAAGAAGATCTCGTCGTGGGCCGCGATCCTGTTCGCCCCGGGGCTCATCGCCGGCGTCTACGGCATGAACTTCGACCACATGCCGGAGCTGCACTGGCGCTACGGCTACCCGGTGGCGATCCTCGCGATGCTCGTCCTCGCGGGGGTCCTGTGGGTCGTCTTCCGGAAGCGCAACTGGCTCTGACGAGCCTCCGGGCTGGCACGGAGCCGCCGGGCGTGCATAATGATCTGGCTCGGAATGTGAACGTGCACATCGAGGTGTCGCGGCGCCGGGCAGGAAACGAGTAGCGATGGCGTCGACGCGGGAACAGCAGCCGCGGTCGCCCAGCATCCGCGACGTCGCGCGGGTCGCAGGCGTGTCACACCAGACCGTCTCGCGCGTGCTCAACAACTCTGACGCCATCCGGGCCGAGACGCGCGACAAGGTCCTCGCGGCCATGGAACAGCTGCAGTACCGGCCGAACCGGGCCGCTCGGGCACTCGTGACCAGTCGTACGCGCACGATCGGCGTGCTCACGGCCCAACGCTCGCACTACGGGCCCGCCGTGACGATGCAGGCGATCGAGGACGCCGCCGTGAGCCGCGGCTACTCGGTGACGACCGCGAACATCGCCGACGCGACCGACGAAGCGGTGCGGGACGGACTGGGGCACCTGCTCGACCAGGACGTCGAGGGGATCATCGTCATCGCCCCGCAGCAGCGCGTGTTCGACCTCATCGAGGAACTCGGCATGCGGACGCCCTACGTGGCGCTGCGCACGAGTCTCGGGGACGAGCCGACGTCGCTCTTCGTCGACCAGATGGAGGGCGCCCGGCTCGCCACCGCGCACCTGCTCGACCTCGGCCACGAGTACGTCCGGCACATCGCCGGGCCGCGCGACTGGATCGAGGCGGAGGCCCGGATGCAGGGCTTCCTGCGTGAGATGAGCGACCGGGACATGCCCGTCAGCCCGCCGGTGCTCGGCGACTGGACGGCGGACTTCGGCTACCACGCCGGCCGGGAGCTCCTGCGGTACCGCGACTGCACGGCGATCTTCTGCTCGAACGACGCGATGGCCCTCGGGGTCATGCACGCGGCACGGTCGTACGGCCTCGACGTCCCGGGCGACCTGTCCGTGGTCGGGTACGACGACATCCCCGAGGCGAAGCACCTCTGGCCGCCGCTGACCACCGTGCAGATCGACTTCCTCGAGCTCGGGCGGCGCTGCGTGGAGATGCTGCTGCCGTCGGCGGAGCAGCCGCTCCGACCGGTGGACCTGGTGCCCCAGCTCGTCGTGCGCGGCTCCACGGGCGCCCCGCGCAAGCGCTGACCTCCGCCGCGCGCGGCGCGTCGTGCGACCGGAACGGCCGGGCCGGAGGAACCGTGCGGAAGTCCGCACCACCCCAAGGCGGGGGGCGTGCCGGGGCGCGTTCGGCCGGATCGCGCGGGCCGTTACGAAAACGCGACCGAACCGAATTGACAGCGGCGCCGATCCCGTGCGTAGTATTACCTCCGTTCCGCCGATGTGAACGGTCACATGACCGTCACACCGAGGGACACCGGACGCGACAACGAGGTCCACGCAGGTCTCCTGCGCCCTTCGCTGCCGCCAGCAGAACCACCCGAAGGACTGCCGCATCGCAGCGGCAGAAGGAGATGCACCGTGGCGTCAACCCCACAGGGACCGGACCTGGCAACCAGGTCCGTCACCAGCGCCGAGACCATCCTCGAGATGCGCTCGATCACCAAGGAGTTCCCTGGTGTCAAGGCGCTCTCGGACGTGTCGCTCAGCGTCCGCGCCGGCGAGATCCACGCGATCTGCGGCGAGAACGGCGCCGGCAAGTCGACCCTCATGAAGGTGCTGTCGGGCGTGTACCCGTACGGCACCTACAGCGGCGAGATCGTCTACGAGGGCGAAGAGGTCCGGTTCAAGGACATCAAGCAGTCCGAGCAGGCCGGCATCGTCATCATCCACCAGGAGCTCGCGCTCATCCCGGAGCTGTCAATCACCGAGAACCTGTTCCTCGGCAACGAGCCGGGCCGGTTCGGCGTCATCGACTGGACCGCCGCCCAGCTCCGTGCCCAGGACCTGCTCGCCCGTGTCGGCCTCGACGAGGACCCGGACACGCAGATCAAGAACCTCGGCGTCGGCAAGCAGCAGCTCGTGGAGATCGCGAAGGCCCTGCACAAGGACGTCAAGCTCCTCATCCTCGACGAGCCCACCGCGGCCCTCAACGAGAACGACTCGCAGCACCTGCTCGACCTCATCGTCGGCCTGAAGTCCAAGGGCATCGCGAGCATCATCATCAGCCACAAGCTGAACGAGATCGAGCAGATCGCCGACGAGATCACGATCATCCGCGACGGCAAGGCGATCGAGACCCTCAACGTGAAGGGCGACGGCGTCGACGAGGACCGCATCATCCGCGGCATGGTCGGCCGCTCGCTCGAGAGCCGGTTCCCGGACCGCACGCCGAAGATCGGCGAGGTGTTCTTCGAGGTCAAGAACTGGACCGTGCAGCACCCGCAGGACTCGTCGCGCCTGGTCGCGAAGGGGTCGAACTTCCACGTCCGCCGCGGCGAGATCGTCGGCTTCGCGGGCCTCATGGGCGCCGGCCGCACCGAGCTCGCGATGAGCATCTTCGGCCGCTCCTACGGCAACTTCATCGACGGCCAGATCATCAAGGACGGCCGCGAGGTCAAGATCACGAACGTCCAGCAGGCGATCGCGAACGGCCTCGGCTACGTGTCAGAGGACCGCAAGGCGCTCGGCCTCAACCTCCTCGACACGGTCAAGCGCAGCACCGTCTCCGCCGACCTGCCGAAGATCTCGAAGGCCGGCGTCGTCGACTCCCTCGAGGAGTACGACGTCGCCGAGAAGTACCGCAAGATGCTCCGCACGAAGGTGCCGTCCGTCGAGGACAACGTCGGCAAGCTGTCCGGCGGGAACCAGCAGAAGGTCGTCCTCTCCAAGTGGATGTTCACCGACCCGGACCTGCTGATCCTCGACGAGCCGACCCGCGGCATCGACGTGGGCGCCAAGTTCGAGATCTACGGCATCATCCAGCAGCTCGCAGCACAGGGGAAGGGCATCATCCTCATCTCCTCCGAGCTCCCCGAACTCCTCGGCCTCTCGGATCGCATCTACACGATCTTCGAGGGCCAGATCACGGCCGACCTCCCCGCGGACCAGGCCGATCCCGAATCCCTCATGCGCAGCATGACCTCGGCGCGGAAGGGCGCACTCGTCTCATGAAGAACCTGAAACTGCTCTTCGGCAAGGGCAACAGCATCGGCCAGTACGGCATGATCATCGCGTTGATCGCGATCCTGATCATCTTCTCGATCGCCACGAACGGGCTCATCCTCGAGCCCACGAACATCATCAACGTGTTCCTGCAGTACTCCTACATCCTCATCCTCGCGCTGGGGATGGTCATGGTGATCATCGCTGGCCACATCGACCTGTCGGTCGGCTCCGTGGCCGCGTTCACGGGCATCATCGTGGCGCAGTCGATGGCCCAGTGGAACTTCCCGGCCTGGGCCGCGATCCTCCTCGGCCTCGCAGTGGGTGCGGCCGTCGGCGCGTGGCAGGGCTTCTGGGTGGCGTTCGTGAAGGTCCCGGCCTTCATCGTGACGCTCGCCGGTCAGCTCATCTTCCGCGGTGCGAACCAGATCATCGGCAACTCGACCTCGCAGCCGGTGCCGGAGTCCTTCACCCCGATCGGAGCGGGCTTCCTGCCCGACTTCGGTCCGGCGACGCCGTTCTCGAACGGCACCGTCCTCCTCGGCCTCGTGACCTGCCTCGTGCTGGTCTTCATGGAGGTGCGCGGCCGGCAGCGTCGCAAGAAGATGCAGGCCGAGCTCGTCCCGCTCTGGGTCTCCTTCGTCCGCACGGGCATCCTGGTCGCGGTCACCCTCGTCGCCACCTACCTGTTCGCCGCCGGCCCGGTCGGCACGTCGATCCCGATCGTCGCGATCATCCTCGGCGTCCTCACCATCGTCTACGGCTTCCTCACCAAGAACACGATCTTCGGCCGCCAGGTCTACGCGGTCGGCGGCAACGCGAACGCCGCGGTGCTCTCCGGCGTCAGCGCCCGCAAGGTCAACTTCTTCGTGATGATGAACATGTCGGTCCTCGCCGCTGTCGCCGGCATGGTCTTCGTCGCCTACTCCGGCGCCTCGGGCCCCGCTGACGGCACCGGCTGGGAGCTCGACGCGATCGCCGCCGTGTTCGTCGGTGGCGCCGCGGTCGCCGGTGGCATCGGCACCATCTCGGGCTCCATCATCGGTGGTCTCGTCATGGCGCTCCTCTCCAACGGCCTCTCCCTGGTGGGCCTCGAGTCCAACAAGGTGCAGATCATCCGCGGTCTCGTCCTGCTCGTCGCCGTCGCCTTCGACGTCTACTCGAAGTCGCAGGGCCGACCCTCCCTCATCGGCGGCATGCTCAAGCAGTTCCAGCGGAAGGACACCGAGCAGAACACGGTGGCCGCCCAACAGCCGCAGTCCATCCAGGACCAGCCGGAGAAGGTCAACTCCTAGCACGTGGCGGCCGGCGGGCCCGTCCCGCCGGCCGCACGATCCCCTCACCCACAGCACCACCCCTCAACGAAGAGAAAGCAATCTCATGCGCAAGAAGCTCATCGCCGGCATCGGTCTGGCACTCGTCGCGGGCCTCGCCCTCAGCGGCTGCTCGGCTCGCGGCACCTCCGGCTCGGACTCGGGCTCGGAGATCAAGAAGGGCGACACCATCGGCGTCGCGCTCCCGGCGAAGACCTCGCAGAACTGGGTGCTCGCGGGCGCCGCGTTCAAGAAGTCGATCGAGGACGCCGGCTTCAAGGCCGACATCCAGTACGCCAACGCCGGCAACCCGGTCCCGGACCAGCAGGGCCAGATCCAGGGCATGGTCACCAAGGGCGCGAAGGCGATCATCATCGGTGCTGCCGACGGTTCGCAGCTCGGCACGCAGGTCGCCGCGGCGAAGAAGTCCGGCGCGACCGTCATCGCCTGGGACCGCAACATCCTGAACACCAAGAACGTCGACTACTACGTCGCGTTCAACAACTTCAAGGTCGGCCAGCTGCAGGCCCAGGCCCTCCTCGACGGCATGAAGGCCAAGAAGTCGAGCGGCCCGTACAACATCGAGCTCTTCTCCGGCTCGCCCGACGACGCCAACGCGAAGGTCTTCTTCAACGGCGCGATGGACGTCCTCCAGCCGAAGATCGACGACGGCACGGTCAAGGTCGTCTCGGGTCAGACCTCGTTCTCGCAGACGAACACGCAGGGCTGGCTCGCGCAGAACGCCCAGTCGCGCATGACCGACATCCTGACGAAGTCGTACACGAGCGCCGAGCTCGACGGCGTCCTGTCCCCGAACGACACGCTCGCCCGTGCGATCCTCACCGCGACGAAGGCGGCCGGCAAGCCGAACCCCATCGTCACCGGTCAGGACTCGGAGACCGCGTCGATCCCGCTCATCATGAACGGCACGCAGTACTCGACGATCTACAAGAACACCACGGAAGAGGCCCAGGCGGCCATCGACCTCGTGTCCGACCTCGCCGACGGCAAGACCCCGAAGACGACGAAGGACAAGAACAACGACAACGGTGCGAAGGTCGTCCCGGCCGTCGAGCTCACGCCGATCCTCGTCACCAAGGAGAACGCGGCGGAGGCCTACAAGGGCAACGACACCCTCGAGGCGCTCACCAAGTAACACGCTCCACCAGCACCACCCGGACGGCCCCGTCTCGCACCAGCGAGACGGGGCCGTCCCGCGTTCGACGTGGTGCCCACGGGGCGGACGGGAGGCGCGTGGCGGCCCCGCCCCGCGCCTCCCGTCCGCCGGCTCGTGCGGTCTCGGGCCCGGTCAGCACCCGTGTGCGTCGCGCATCCGCAGCGCCGCCGCGCGCAGGTACGGCACGTCGGTCCGGACGGCCTCGCCGATCTCGACGAGGCGCATCCGGATCGCGTCGTACGCGACGTCCTCCGGAAGGGCGTCGTCCTCAACGGAGCGTTCGATGACGTCGCACGCGGCGATGACGTCCCCGAGCCGGTCGGTGACCGCGCGGCTCACAGTGGCACCGCGTCCCGGAGCGCGTCCGCCCCCATGCCGGCGGCGTCGGTCACGTCGACCCGGACGCCGAGGAGCTGCTCCGCTTCGTCCTGGATCCGCATGAGCGTGGAGATGCCGAGCCCGGGGCGGAGATCGACCATGAGGTCGACGTCGCTCGTCGGTCCGTCGTCACCGTGGGCCACGCTGCCGGAGAGGCGCGGGTTCCGTCCGCCGTACCGCTCGACGATCGCGAGGAGGTCGCCGCGCGCAGCCGCGACACGCTCTCGGAGGGGCGGCGGATCGGCGACGGGCCGGAGGTCGACCGCGGTCTCGAAACCCGCGGCCAGCACGAGCCGTTGCAGGGCCGCGAGCGAGGGCTCGCGACGGCCGTTCTCGTAGGTGCTGATGACGCTCTGCGTCACGCCGGCCCGCTCGGCGAGCTGGACCTGGGTGAGTCCCGCACGCAGACGAGCGCCCCGGATCAGGTCGGCGGCGACCAGGGGCCGGGGAGCACGCGGAACGACGTCGGCCATGCTGCAACGATACACAGCATGCGACATTCCGTACGCACGAGAAAGACCTCAGCGCTGCGAGACGTCCGCCCGGTGGAAGTTCAGCGCCGACCGCGACGGCGTCGGACCGCGCTGCCCCTGGTAGCGCGACTGGTACTCGGCCGACCCGTACGGCTTCTCGGCGGGGCTGGAGAGCTGGAAGAAGCAGAGCTGCCCGATCTTCATGCCCGGCCAGAGCTTGATCGGCAGGGTCGCCACGTTCGACAGCTCGAGGGTGACGTGCCCGGAGAAGCCCGGGTCGATGAAGCCCGCCGTGGAGTGCGTGAGGAGGCCGAGGCGACCGAGCGAGCTCTTGCCCTCGAGTCGGGCGGCGATGTCGTCCGGCAGCGTCACGACCTCGTACGTCGAACCGAGCACGAACTCGCCGGGGTGCAGCACGAACGCCTCGTCCGGGTCGGTCTCCACGAGCCGGGTGAGGTCCGGCTGGTCGACCGCGGGGTCGATGTGCGGGTACTTGTGGTTGTCGAACAGCCGGAAGAACTTGTCGAGCCGGACGTCGATGCTCGACGGCTGGACGAGCGAGGCGTCGTACGGGTCGAGGCCGATCCGGCCATCGGCGAGCTGGGCGGTGATGTCGCGGTCGGAGAGCAGCACGCCGAGCAGCCTAGCGGCAGCGGAGGCCGGCCGATATGCTGCGAGGCTGCCCTCCGGGCGGCGGACAACGGCCGTCCGACCGGCCGACACGGGAGGCACCGTGACCGCGTACACCGTCGAGGAGCTCGTCGTCCCGGCGACGATGGACGACGACCCGGCACTGGTCCAGCCGTTCCGCGACTGGCTGGCGGTGATCGACGCCGCCGAGGTCGCCGTGCATGGGTTGCCGGAACTGCCGTGGACACCCGCCGAGTACCTGCCGCTGTGCCACGAGCCAGGGGCACCGAGCCGCCTGTTCGTGGTCCGCGACGATCGGGGGACGATCGTGGCGTCCGGTTCGTACGACTCGAAGACCGAGCCGGGGACGACGAACTGCTGGCTCTCGCTCGGCGTCCACCCCGAGCACCAGCGCCGTGGGATCGGGACGCTGCTCGCGGACCACCTCGAGGCGCTGGCCCGGTCCGAGGGTCGGTCGCAGTGGAAGGCGTACGCGGTGTCCCGGCAGGTCGGGCCCGCGACCGGCCCCGGGTTCGTCCAGGCGCCGACGGGTTCCGGCGCGGTCCCGTCGGACGAAGCCAGCGTGCGCTTCCTCACCGGTCGCGGCTGGCGGTTCGGTCAGGTGAACCGGATCAGCCGCCTCCCGCTGCCTGGCGACGCATCCGTCGTGCGCGAGCTGCACGACCGCGCAGCGGCGGCCGCCGGTGACGCGTACCGCGTGCACACCTGGACGGACCGGACCCCGGACCGGTGGCTCGACGACATCGCGCTCCTGCACACCAGGATGAGCACCGACGCCCCGTCCGGCGACATGGCCGAGCCCGAGGACGCCTGGACCGCCAGCCGGGTCCGCGAGTCCGAGGAGGAGCTGGCGCGTGCACCGCACACCATGCTGACCATCGCCGTCGAACACGTCCCGAGCACCACCCTGGCCGGTTTCAGCCAGCTCAAGGTACCGGACGACCCGGGTCGCGCCGTCATGCAGTGGGACACGCTCGTCCTCCGCGAGCACCGCGGGCACCGGCTCGGCTGGCTGCTCAAGGTGGTCGGGATCGAGACCGTCGAGCGGGACCTGCCGGGCCGCCCGTCGATCATCACGTTCAACGCCGAGGAGAACCGGCCGATGCTCGACGTGAACGAGGCGGTCGGGTTCGTCGGCGTCGGCAGCGAGGGGATCTGGGAGCACCGGGACTGAGACCGGGGTGTCAGGCGACGGACCTACCATTGGACGGTCATGACCGTCACGTCTGCAAGCACCCAGCCGGGAGGCACGGCGCACGAACCAGCGCCCGTCACCTCGCGCACGTCCACCGTCGCGACGGTCCTCGTCATCGCGATCCCGCTGGCGGTCGCCTGCGCGGTCCTCGGGTTGACCCTGACCGGCGCCTTCACCGCGGGTCAGCAGCTCGTCTCGGCCGGTGACCTCGTCGAGTACGGCCTGCCCGTCGCGCGGGTCGTGCACGACACGACCGCTGCGCTCACCATCGGCCTGCTCGTGGTCGCCGCGTTCGCGCTGCCGGCGCAGAAGCAGGACCACCGGCGGATGTCGAGCGTGCAGCACCGTGCCGCGCGCTGGGCAGCCGCCGCGGGCGCCGTGTGGTTCCTCGCCGCGGTCGTCGGCATCGTCTTCACCGGCGCGAACACCCTCGGCGTCCCGCTCACGGACCCGGTGTTCGCCCGGAACTTCGTGCTCTTCGCGTTCCAGGTCGAGATCGGCCAGTCGCTCGTGGTGTCCGCCGCGGCCGTCCTGGTGGCGACGCTCGTGGCCGCGTTCGCGACCCGGGTGACCACGCTCGCCGTGTCCACCGTCGCGGGGCTCTTCGCCCTGCTCCCGCTCGCCCTGTCCGGGCACGCCGCGGGCAGCCTCGAGCACGCCAACGCGGTGAACTCCCTCGCGGTGCACCTCGTCGCGGTCTGCGTCTGGGCGGGCGGCCTCGTCGCCGTGCTCGTGCTCCGGACCCGCACGAAGGGTGCCACCGGCCGGGTCGTCGCACGCTACTCGACGCTCGCGGGCTGGGCCTTCGCGGCCGTCGCGTTCTCGGGCATCGTGAACGCCTCGCTCCGGCTGACCGGACCGCTCGACCTCGTCACGACGACCTACGGCTGGCTCATCACGGTCAAGGCCGTGCTGCTCGTCCTGCTCGGGCTCGCCGGCGTCGTGCAGCGCCGCAGGCTCGTGCCCGGGCTGCTCCGCGCCCCGCTCGACCGCCGGCTCTTCGTGCGGTTCGCCCTCGCCGAGGTCGTGTTCATGGCCGTCGCGATCGGCGTCTCGGTCGCGGTGTCGCGCTCGCAGCCGCCGATCCCGCAGACGCCCGAGACCGGCGAGGACACCCGCTCCGGCCTGATCGGCTTCCCGTACCCGCCCGCACAGACGCTGCAGACGTACCTGACGCAGTGGCACGTCGACTGGGTGTGGGCAGGCCTCGCCGTCGTCGGCGCCGGCTGGTACCTGCTCGCGGTCCGCAAGCTCCGACAGCGCGGGGACTCCTGGCCGGTCGGGCGCACGATCGCCTGGGTGCTCGGCTGTGCGCTGTTCCTCTGGACGACGTCGGCCGGTCCCGCCGTCTACGGCATGATCCACTTCTCGTCGCACATGGTGCAGCACATGCTGCTGATGATGTTCGTGCCGTTGCCGCTCGTGCTCGGCGGTCCGGTGCTGCTCGCACTGCGGACCCTGCCGGTGCGGAACGACGGCTCCCGCGGCGCCCGCGAGTGGCTCATGCTCTTCACGCACTCGCGGTACATGCAGTTCCTCGCACGGCCCGCCGTCGCGGGGGTGATCTTCGCCGGGTCGCTCGTGGTGTTCTACTTCACGCCCGCGTACCAGTACGCCATGCAGTCTCACGAGTGGCACGTCGCGATGGTCGTGCACTTCGTGTTCAGCGGGTACCTGTTCTTCTGGGTCTTCGTCGGCGTCGACCCGGGGCCGGCCCGCCCGCAGTACCCGATCCTGATCATCGCCCTGCTCGCGACCCTGGCGTTCCACGCCTTCTTCGGCGTCGCGGTGATGACCTCGCAGTCCGTCTTCGCGCTCGACTGGTTCCACGCGCTCGGCCAGACGAACGACGCCGCCCTGCTCGACGACCAGCACACCGGCGGCGGGATCGCCTGGGGTGCGTCCGAGCTGCCGATGGTCTTCGTCGCGCTGCTCGTCGTCCGCAACTGGGTCCGGTCGGACAGTCGCGACGCGAAGCGCCTCGACCGCAAGGCCGAGCGCGACGGGGACGCCGACCTCAAGGCGTACAACGAGCGGCTCGCCGCCATGCACGACCGCGACTGACCGGCCCGCAGCCGTCCGGACCCGGACACAGAACCGCCCACCGTACGGTCCGTACGGTGGGCGGTCCTGTGCGGCCGGCGTCTACTCGCCCGTGCCGCGGGCTGCTCGAGTCCGACGGACGAGGAGCAGGACGAGCCCGGCGAGGAGCAACGCTGCTGCGAGGGCGAGTCCGGTGCTGACGGCGATCGTCGACCCGGTGAACGCCAGTCCCCCGCTCGCCGCGGGAGCGGTCGCGGCCGGCGTGGACGGCGCTGCGCCCGGAGCGACGGGGGTCGCGCTCGGCGTGGTCGGCGTCGACGGGTCCGCGCCCGGCGAGGGTGCCACCGCCGCCGCGCGGACGGTCACGACGACCGCGTCCGACGTCGCGGCGGCGTGCCGGTCGTCACCCGAGTAGCGGGCGGTGATGCCGTGGGTCCCGACCGTCAGGGTCGTGACGGCACAGCTCGTCGTCGGGAGCGTCACGGTGCAGAGGACCCTCCCGGCCTCGCGGAACTCGACGGTGCCGGTCGGCGCGGGCTCGGAGCCCACCGGCTGCCCGAGACCACCGACGCTGAGCGTCACCGGCTGGCCGGCGACCGAGGAGTCCGGGGCCGCCACCGAGGACGTCAACGTGATCGGGGTCGCCACCTTCGACACGACGAGGACGCCCGCGCCCTGCGACGCGGCGTGGTCCGCGTCGCCGAGGTAGGACGCCGTGAACGCCGTCCGCCCGGCCGCGGACGTCGGCAGCGTGCAGGTGGCCGTGCCGTCGCGCAGGGCCGCGGTGCAGAGCTCCGCGCCCGTTGCGGTGTCGGTGAACCGCACGGTACCGGTCGGCTCGGTCGCGCCGGTCGTCTCGGACGAGGTGACCGTGGCGCTGAGCGTCGCGTCCGAGCCGACGGTGACGTCGACGTCCGGCGCGGCGACCGCGGTCGCCTGCGGTGCGACGACGATCTGCCGCGTTGCGGTGACCGCCTCGGCGTCTGTCGAGGAGACGATCGTCGAGATGCTCGTCGTGCGGGCCGATCCGGCCACGGTGTAGGGGATGCTCAGCGTCGGCAGGGCGGTCCCCGGTGCCCGGACGGCCGCAGCCTGCTCGCAGGAGACGACCTGGCCGGAGACGGTGCAGGTCCAGCCGGTGCCGGACGCGCCGACCGCGGACGGGGTCACGTCCGCGGGGAACGTGGTCGTCGTGCGGACGGGCTGCGCCTCGGAACCGCCGTCGGCGGAGACGGTCGGGGTGACCGTGTAGGTCCCCGCACCAGCGTGCGCGACGCGGGTCGCGCCTCCCGTCTCGGCCGTGAGGACCGGGACCGGTCCGGCCGCGGTGGTCGCCAGCAGGTCCGAGACCTCGTGGATGTCGTACGCCCCGCCGGTCCCGGCGGTCCAGCCGTAGGTGAGCTTGTAGGGGTACCCGGTCGCAGGGTCGATCCACGAGGGGTCGATTCCCGCCGCGTTGGCCCCGCTCAGCGTCGGCAGCGCTCCTCGGATGACCTGCGGCGTCGAGCCGATGCCGGTCACCACGACCGCGTACTCCCCTGCCGGGACCGACACGCTCGTGTTCTGCCGCGCGGTGATGGCCGAGGCGGTCGGGTTCACGACCACCTCGACCGGGACCGCCACGGCGGCACGGTTGCTGATCCCGTCGCCGCGGAGCGGACCGGTCATGTCCGTGGTCGACCGGACGCAGTACCCGGAGTACCCGTCACCCGGACCGCGGACGGTGAGCGAGTTCGGGTGCTGCCCCTGGTCGACGGCACCAGGACACCCGTCGGTGCCGGCCGAGAAGCTGCCGTACGTGTCGAGGCCGATGCCGAGGTACGCGTGCGGGAGACCCTCGACCCCGCCCTGGGCCCATGACGCGTAGCCGAGTGCGCCGCCGAGGTAGCCGAGCCGCTCGGGCACGGCGGGGTTGTACGGATCGGTCGCAGCGAGGTAGAAGACGATGCCGTCCGCGCCGTTGCCGTTGTACTGGTAGCTCGTGAAGGACGCGTCGAGGCCCTTGCTCATCGGGACCGACTGCCTGGCACCGACCCCGCCCGCCTGGGACTGGCCCGCACTGGTGAGGCGGAGGGCCCCGCTGCCGTCGACATCGGTCGGGAAGGCGCAGGTCGGGATGCTGCCCGTGTTCGTGCCGGCGGTCGGCCGCGCGGTGAGGCACGCGACGTTGCCCGAGGTCGCCGTGGTCGACGGCAGGACGAAGCCGTCGCCGACGTCCGAGCCCGAGAAGGACTGCGCGACGAAGGTCGTCTGGGCCGGAGCGGCGCCGACCGCCGAGGTGACGTCGGCGCCGACGAGCGCGAGGCCGGCGAGACCGGCCACGGCGAGGCCGGCGAAGATGCTGCGGACGCGCGTGCGGGCGCGCTGCGGGGATCGAGGAGGCACTGGAGCCCTGTTCGGTGAGGAGGACGCCGACGAGGAGCAACGGCCCGGCTCGTCGGCTCGGGTCCGTACACCGTAGAACGACCCGGTCTCCCCGGGGCCTCGGTGCTCTCCGATGGCCCCCGTACTGGGGACACGCGACACGGGTCGCTCGCCGGGAAGCGCCACGACCGGGCGCGCGGTGTCAGTCGCCGTGGACGATGCAGACGGCGTCGAGGTCCATCGCGGCACTGAGCGCGGCGGAGATCCCGGACTCGCCGTCCGCCCCGGCCGGGGTGACCGTGTCCACCCACCACAGCGGCGTCGGCACCCGGGGGGCGTCCGGCAGGATCCGCTCGACCTCGTCGAGGGAGTCCACGCGGCGGACGCCGAGCACGGTGATCACCGGGTGCGTACTGTCGCGGCACACCTGGATCATCGGGCCGTCGTCGAGCGCCCGCACACCCCAGGTCTCGTCGTGCAGGAGCAGCGCCTCGGCGACCTCCCGCGTCTCGACCGGCCCGCGGCAGAGGAGGGTCACGTCACGGGGCACCGGGACCGCCGTACGCGCGGGAGCCGGCACCGCCGACGTGGCCGTCGAGGGCTCCTTCGTCGTGCGCGGGGTCGAGCGGCGCGCCGCCGACGAGCTGCAGGAAGCGGTCCTCGTCGATGCGGTCGAGGAAGGCCTCGAGCGCCTCCCAGCCGTCCTCGAATCGGACGACGAGTCCGCCGCCGCCGAAGGACGACGTCGCGGTGCGCGGCGGCGGCCAGACACCGTCGCGGTCGAGGAAGGTCGATGCCTCCGGGCCGACGACGACCGCGAGCGGGGACGGCTCGCCGTGCGCGACGGCACGGACCAGGTGGTCTGCGTCGCCGCGGCGCTGCATGACGACGCCGAACACCGGCTCGACGTCCTCGGCCACGCGGTGCACGGCGTCGAGGAGCCGTGCCGCGAGCTCCGGGTCCGCACCGTCCTCGGGCACCGTCAGCACGGCCGACATGGTCTCGACGACGACCCCGTCGAGCAGGTGCGCGGTCATGGTCGCCGAGAACCCCTCGCCGACGGCGTAGGACGTGGAGACGCCGGGCGCCTCGTGCTTGGCGTACTGCGTCACGACCCAGCGGTCCCACGGCACGGTCAGCGGCTCGGCGGTGCCCCAGCGCGTCGGACACGTGCCGACGGTGTCGCACAGGGCCTCGATCGCGGAGCCGATGTCGACGGCGCGGGCCGCGTGGTGCCGGAGGGTGAGGTCGATGCTGATCTGCCGGACCGAGTCGCTCGACACCGCGTGCTCGGGCGACGGCATGCCGACGAGCTCGGGGCCGCGGTGGACGAAGTCCTCGATGCCGGAGGCAGCGACCCCCGTCCGCCCGTCGCGCAGGCTGCCGTCGTGGTCAACCACGGCCCATGCGGCCGCGTGTGCACTCAACGCGTGCCGCAGGGCGGGGGTGAGAGCCGCCTCCCGGCCGGTGCGGAGCACGACGGTGCGACCCGACTCGGAAGCACGGCGGAGGAGCGAGGCGAGCGCGTCCGTCAGCCACACCACCGGCGCGGAGGAGTCCACCACGACGGCGGAGCCGATCACGTCATCGATGAGGGGATGCCTGACCATCCGGGTCCTCCTCGGGGGTTCTTCGGCGCTGGATCCCCCTGGACGGTACACACGAGGGCGACACCTGTCCGTCAGCGTCGCGTGCTCACAGCGGAGACACGGGGAGGCACTCGGCTGGCGTCCAGCAGAGAATCCGCTAGGCTTGATCCGTCCCGCTGAGCGGGATGCGCGAGTGTAGTTCAATGGTAGAACTTCAGCTTCCCAAGCTGATAGCGCGGGTTCGATTCCCGTCACTCGCTCTCTCACGACAGGTCGCTGTCATGCCTCGTCTCCGTCCCGCCTCCGCGCGGATCCTGGTCGGTGCCGTCGCCGTGCTCGCGCTCGCAGGCTGCTCGACAGGGCAGGCGGACAGCACGTCCGGGGGCCGCAGCGCGACTCCGACCGCGACGTCGACACCGACGACCAGCGCTGCCGACCGGTCCGCGTTCGACGCTGCCTCGGCCTCGCTCGAACGGCGGTACGACGCGACGATCGGCGTGGTCGGGATCGACACCGGGACCGGCCGGGCCGTCTCGTACCGCGCGGATCGGCGCTTCGGGTACGCCTCGACGCTCAAGGCGTTCGCGGCGGCCGAGTTCCTCTGGACCGTGCGGGGCACGCAGCGGGACGAGGTCGCGCGGTGGACCGCCGAGGACGTCGCCGCCGCCGGCCACTCCCCCGTGACGAGTCGGCACGTGGGAGACGGCCTGACCTGGGCGCAGCTCGCGGAGGCGGCCGTGCGGGAGAGCGACAACACGGCGATGAACCTCGTGCTCGACCGCATCGGCGGGCCGTCGGCGCTGCAGGCCGGGCTCGCCCGGCTCGGGGACACCACGACCGAGGTGGTGCACACCGAGCCGTCGTTGAACGCCGTCCGAGCGGGCAGCACCGAGGACACCACGACGGCTGCGGCGTTCGCGGCCGACCTGCGCGCGGTGCTCGGCGGACGAGCCGTCGGCCTCGACGCCGCGGACCGTGCGACGCTGCTCGACTGGATGCGCGGGAACGCCACCGGTGACGCGCTCGTCCGCGCCGGAGCGCCCACCGGGTGGACGGTCGCGGACAAGTCCGGCGGGGCAGGCGGGATCCGGAACGACGTCGCGTGGGTCACCCGACCGGACGGCGACCCGATCGTGCTGGTGGTGCTGACGACAAGGAACGCCGACGGCGTGCCCTACGACGACGCGCTGGTGGCCCGGGTCGCCGCAGCGGCGTTCGACGCACTCGCCGACTGACTCCGTTCGTCACCCGGGCCGGTCGGATCCGCTCGAGGCCGTACGCTCGTCCGATGGAGCCGGAGCAGGGGCAGGAGCATCCGCGCGAGCAGGAGCGCGAGCGTGAGCAGGGCCACCGGCACGTCGTCATCGGTGGCGGGGTGGTCGGTGCAGCCACCGCGTACGCCCTGACCGCCCGCGGCGAGCGCGTCCTGCTGCTCGAGCAACACGGTCGCGGGCACGCGCTCGGGTCTTCGCACGGCGCGACGCGGATCTTCCGGCAGGGCTACGCGGACGCCGAGTACGTCGCGCTGACCTCGCGGGCACTCGCGCTGTGGGAGGCGCTCGAGGCGGCGAGTGGACGGCAGCTGATCGACCGGACGGGTGCCGTCGACCACGGCCGGCCTGAGGCCGTCGACGCCATCGCTGCGGCCCTCGCCGACGCGGGCATCCCGTTCGAGACCCCGTCGCCGGACGACGCTGCGCGCCGTTGGCCCGGCATCGCCTTCGAGGGGCACGTCCTGGTGCACGCGAGCGCGGGGCGCATCCGGTCCGCCGAGGCGATCGAGGTGTTCCTGTCCCTCGCGGAGCGGACCGGGCTCGCGGACCTCCGCTTCGACACCAGGGTCACCACCGTCGACGACCACGGCGAGGAGGTGACCGTCAGCACCACGGGGCCGGACGGGACGACGACGGCGTACCGCACCTCGTCCGTGGTGGCGGCCACGGGGTCGTGGGCGCCCACGCTGGTGGGCGAGCTGCTCGCGCGACGCGGGGCGCGCCTCCCGGCCGTCCGCGTCACCCAGGAGCAGCCCGCCCACTTCCCCAGCCACCTGCCGGACGAGGCCTGGCCGAGCTTCGTGCACTGGGCCGACGGCGACGACGTGTACGGGCTGCTCACCCCGGGCGAGGGCGTGAAGGTCGGCTTCCACGGCACCGGCCCCGTCGTCGACCCGGACGAGCGCGACTTCACGCCGGTCCCCGCCGAGGCCGAGCGACTGCAGGCGTACGTCGCGCGGTACGTGCCGGGGGTCGACGCCGCACGACCGGCCTTCATCAGCTGCCTCTACGACACGACGCCGGACGAGGACTTCGTGCTCGACCGGCGCGGGCCGCTGACCGTCGCGACCGGGTTCTCCGGGCACGGGTTCAAGTTCGCGCCGCTGCTCGGGGAGATGCTGGCGGACCTCGCGACCGGGGGCGACCCCGTGCCACGGTTCGCGCTCACGCCCTCGCCCTTGTCCTCGTCCTCGCCCTCGCCCGCCTGAGCGGGAGCAGGCGCGGGCGCGGCAGCGGGCGCGGGCGCGCGCGGAAGCAGTCGTCGGCACCCCGTTACGGTGGTCGGGTGCACGTCGTCATCGCTCCCGACTCGTTCAAGGGCACCGCGAGCGCGGCCGCCGTCGCCACCGCCGTCGCCGAGGGCTGGCGCGCCGAGCGCCCCGAGGACGACCTGACCCTCGTGCCGATGGCGGACGGCGGCGAGGGCACGCTCGACGTCGTCGCGACGGTGTTCCCCGACGCAGAACGGGTGCCGGTCACCGTGACGGGTCCCGCTGGTAGGCCCGTCGAGACCACGTGGCTCCGGCTGCCCGACGGCCGAGCGGTCGTCGAGCTCGCGGCGACGAGCGGCCTCCCGCTGCTCGACGGCGAATTGCTGCCGGACACGGCGACGAGCAGGGGCTTCGGCGAGGCGATCGCCGCTGCGCTCGACGCGGGGGCCACCGGGCTCGTCCTCGGCATCGGCGAGAGTGCCTCCACGGACGGCGGGCGGCCGGTGCTCGAGGCGCTCGGGTACGACGGCGACGCGGGGCACCTCCGTCCGCTGCCGCTCCTCGGGGTGACCGTGCTCACGGACGTCACGGCGCCGCTGACCGGGCCGGCGGGCGCCGCCGCGGTGTTCGGGCCGCAGAAGGGCATCACCGCCGACCGCGTCGCCGACGTCGACGCCCGCCTGACCGAGTGGGCCGCACGGTTCCCCGGGGTGGACCCGGCGACACCGGGGGCGGGGGCCGCCGGCGGGGTCGGGTTCGGGCTCCTCGCCTGGGGTGCGACGCTCGTGCCGGGAGCCACGGCACTCGCCGACCTGCTCGGGCTGCCGGCCGTCCTCGCGGCTGCGGACGTCGTGGTCACGGGCGAGGGGCGGTTCGACGGGCAGTCGGCGGCGGGCAAGGTGCCGGTCGTCGTCCGGGAGCTCGTGCGTCGACACGCACCGGACGCCCGCTCGGTGTTGGTCGCCGGCGAGGTGGCCGCGCCGCTCGACGACTTCGCGGCGGCGGCGTCACTCACGGTGATCGCGACGCAGACGACGGGCGAGCCGGACGACGCGCTCCGGGACCCGCTGCGGTTCGCGCGCATCGCCGGGGAGCGGTTGGCGCGCCTGGCCTGAGCGGCTGGGTCCCGGACGAGACCGGACGGCGACCGGAACGACGGTCGCGCTCCCCGCAAGTCGAGGGGAGCACCATCGCAACCTCCCACCGGGCCGACCGGGCGTCCATCATCGAATGCGGGCCGCACCCGGCCCGAGCACCGACCCCGAGGAGACCCTTGCGCACCGTCAACGCGTACGCGGCACCGTCCGCCACCGAGCCGCTCGTCAAGACCACCATCACCCGCCGCGACCTCGGCCCGAACGACGTCGAGATCGACATCGCATACGCCGGCATCTGCCACTCCGACATCCACACCGTCCGCGGTGAGTGGGGCCCGATCCAGTACCCCCAGGTCGTCGGCCACGAGATCGTCGGACACGTCTCCGCCGTCGGCAGCGACGTCACCAAGCACCAGGTCGGCGACCGGGTCGGCGTCGGCTGCATGGTCAACTCCTGCGGCGAGTGCGAGCAGTGCCTCGCCGGCCAGGAGCAGTACTGCCTGAAGGGCAACATCCAGACCTACGCGGGCATCGACCCCGCCGACGGGTCCGTCACCCAGGGCGGCTACTCCGAGGCCGTCGTCGTGAACGAGGACTTCGTGCTCCGCGTGCCGGAGTCGCTCGACATCGAGAAGGTCGCGCCGCTGCTCTGCGCCGGCATCACCACCTACTCGCCGCTGCACCACTGGAAGGTCGGCCCCGGCTCGAAGGTCGCCGTCATCGGCATGGGCGGTCTCGGTCACATGGCGGTGAAGATCGCCGTCGCGCTCGGCGCCGAGGTCACGGTGCTGTCGCAGACCACCTCGAAGCAGGAGGACTCGCTCCGCTACGGCGCGAAGGCCCACCACGCGACGAAGGACCCGGCGACGTTCGAGCAGCTCGCGAACTCGTTCGAGCTCATCATCAACACGGTCTCGGCGAAGATCCCGATGGCGTCCTACCTCGGCCTGCTCAAGGTCGACGGCACGCTCGTCAACGTCGGTGCCCCGTCCGAGCCGCTCGAGGTCCCCGCGTTCGCGCTGATCCCGCGTCGGCTCAGCTGGGCCGGTTCGGCCATCGGCGGCATCGCGGAGACGCAGGAGATGCTGGACTTCTGCGCCGAGCACGGCATCCTGCCGGAGACCGAGCTCATCAGCGCCGACCGGATCAACGAGGCGTACGAGCGCGTGCTCGCCTCGGACGTCCGGTACCGCTTCGTCATCGACGCGGCGACGTTCGCCTGAGCGGCTCGCGCACCAGCGCGAGCCGCTCATGCTCGCGCACCAGCGCGAGCACCAGCGCGCGCACCTGACGCACTGGAGGCGCGGAGCGGCCCCGCCCCGCGCCTCCCGTCCGTCTCCCCTTGTCCCCGGAACGCGACGCGGCGATCCGACGCGCGCAGCCGCCTGTCGCCCGCCGACCCGACGCGAGAGGCTTGGTGGATGAGCAACACACCCGCCGAGGGATCCGCCCTCGTGTCGGTGTCCGGCACCGACACGGATGCCGCGATCACCGACCTCGCCGGGATGTACGCCGGCCGTACGTGGCACTCGGCACGCTCCGACGACGACTTCTGGTACCGCTACGTCGGGATCGGCGACCAGGGCATGAGCATCCGCCGCTCCCAGATGCACGGCACGCTCCGCGGCGACGTCGCCGTCGAGGGCGAGGTCGTCGTCCAGTGGATCGACTCCGGAACCGCGACGGTCGACGTCGGACGTGACGCGATCCGCATGCAGCCGGGCGTCCCGACGCTGTTCCCGATCGAGCAGCGGTTCGACATGGACTACCGCGACTGGGACCAGCGGCTCGTGCACCTGGACCGCGACCTGGTGCTCGACGTCGCCTCCGAGCGGTACATCGTGGACGGCTCGGTGGCCTTCGACCGGTTCACGCCGCCGAGCGCCGATGCCGTCGTGCGGTGGCGGGGGGCCGTCGTCGACGCCGTCCGTGCCCTGCGCACCGACGGCGTCGAGTCGTTGGCGTGGCACGAGGCCCAGCGCGAGACGGCACGGGCGCTCCTCGACCTCTACCGGTTCCGCTCCGAGGCGGCCCCCGCCGGATGGGGCGAGCACCGCAACGCCCGCGTCCGCGGCGCCGTGGAGTACATCCACGCGCACGCGCACGAGCCGGTCACCGTGTCCGACGTCGCGCGTGCGGCCGACCTCAGCGTGCGCGGGCTGCAGGAGGCGTTCCAGCGCTCCCTCGACCGGACGCCGATGCAGTACCTGCGCGAGGTCCGGTTGCGGCGCGCGCACGAGGACCTCCGTCGCGCCGAGCCCGGCAGCGTCACGGTGGCGGACGTCGCCGCGCGGTGGGGCTTCACCCACATGGGTCGGTTCTCCGGCGAGTACCTGCGGCGGTTCGGCGAGTACCCGAAGCAGACGCTGCGACGCTGACGGACCCCGCCGCCGCCGGCCGTCAGCCGATCTCGTCGCCGGACGGCAGGGCCCCGCACCAGTCGACGCCGACCGCGTCGACGCTCGCTTCGAGCGCCCCGGAGGTCGCGTCGACGATGCTGACGAGCGTCGAGCTGCCCGAGGTCGTCGTGACGGCGGCGAACTCACCGTTCGGCGAGGGGCAGACCGCGGTCACACTGGCGTCCGACGGCACCGCGACCGACAGCCGGGAGGCGCGACTCCCCTGCACACGCACGATGCGTTGGGCGAGGGTGCCGTCCGACCGCACCTCCCCCACCACACGCAGGTAGCTGTCCGCCGTCAACTGGGCGATCCGCCCGAGGTACGGCGCCTCGGTGCTGCCCGGCGGGGCGACGATCGGGGTCCGCCGGCCGTCGGTGAGGTCGAGCTGCACGATGCCGGTGCCGGACTCCACGACCGCGGTCGTGCCGGTGCCGACGAACCCGTGCAGGAAGGTGGCGCTGCCGAGCCGCACCGCGTCGGTCCGACCGCTCATGTCGACGAGCACGAGGTCGTCCGTGCCGGTCCGGACGAGGGCGCGCTCGGTGCGGGGGACGTACGCCCACTGCCCGACGGACAGCGGTTCGGCGCCGATCTCCGGCTTCCCCTGCGCGTCGATGGCCGTCGGCATGTGCGTGCCCGTCATGTCCACGACGTACAGCCCGACGTTCCGCGACTGCCCGGTGGCGGTGTCCGCGTACTCGAACCCGAACGACGACCCGTCGTCGGCGGTGTGCAGCGCCGTGACCCGGCCGGCGGCGGTCGGCAGGGTGAGGTGCTCGACCTCGACGCCGTCGTCCTGCACACCGCCGGCGAGGGGCACGATGTCGACCGCTGATCGTCCGTCCGAGCCGCTCACCACGACGAGGGACCGACCGAGCGGTGCGTACTCGGTGATGCCGCGCGCCGAGTACACGGTGCGGACCCCACCGGCGTCGAGCGAGCGGCGGACGATCCGGTCCGCCGCACCGCCGGCGCCCGGGACGAGGGCGAGGACGTCCGTGCTGCCGGTGCGGATCGCTGCGCGCAGCTGCGAGGTCGCCCGCTGCCCCGGGGCCCGGACGTCGGACACGGTGATCTCGTACGCCCGGTCGTACGCCAGCGGTCCGGCGAACTCGACGGCGATGGTGTTGCCGCTCGCCGTGACCGTGTGGGCGGCGGCGGGGGTGACCCGGACGTCCTCGGCCGAGACCCGGTCGAGGGCCTGGTTCGCGGTGAGGACGACGCGCTGCGCCGGCCGCGACACCAGACCGGTGGCGTCGTACGACACGTCCCGCAGCCGGGGCCCCTGCCCGGAGCCCACGACCGCGGCGACCGCGCCGACGAGCACCAGGACGAGGACGGTCGCGGTGAACCGGCGGCGGAACCGGTCCGGTCGCCGTCGACGCTGCTGCTGCTCGGGCTCAGTACTCATACGGGTCGCTCGGCTGCTCGATGGTCCGGACGGTGGCCGCGCGGACCACGAGCCGGGCACTCGCGGTCTGGTCCGGGTTCGCCGCGACGGCGCCGGTGACACGGACCCACCGCCCCTCGTCCGGCACCGTTCCGTCGGTGACCACGCCGAGGCCCACCGGCTGCGCGTCGACGGCGCAGCAGCTGATGACGAACCTGGTGAGGGTGAAGGTGCCGTCCGACCCCGGCACGACGAACCCGGTCAAGCGCACGCGCTCCCCCACCAGGGCCGACGTGTCGGTGGTCTGCCGGATGAGCGCCGCCCAGTCCTTCACGCCGTACTCGGACGTGTCGACGTCCGCACCGCCGAGCAGCGCCACCGGGCCGGACCCCGTGGCGTTCGACAGCGTCGGTGAGTCCACGCTGCGCTGCTGGGCGGTGCGGGCGGAGAGCGTGGTCGGGGGCAGGACGAGCATGGCGACGGTGACACCGACCGTGACCAGTGCCGCGGCGCTGGCGAGCGTGGTCCGCGCGACGCGCCGGGTCCGCGCCCGCCCGGCGCGGTCCAGCCCGGCGTGGTCCGGCCCGTCGTCCGGCCCGGCGTGGTCGTGCGTGTGCGCGTGACCCCCACCGAGGACCACCAGGCCGGCGAGCGCGGCGGGTACGGCGAGCGCCGCCAGCACGATCGTGAACACCGCGTAGCGCGGGTTGATGTAGAGGTCGAGGTGCCCGACCACCGCGAGCCACAGGGTGCACAGCGCGACCGCGAGCACCGACCCGAGGCCGAGGTACGACGCGGCGCGCGATTCAGACGAGGACATTCATCACCAGTCCCACGGTGGCGGCGAACAGGACGCAGACGACGGCGAGGAGCACCAGGAACCGGGCGCGGAACGTCGTCCGGAGCAGGGCGATCATCTTGACGTCGATGATCGGCCCGATGATCAGGAAGGCGGTGATCGACCCCGGCAGGAACGTCGACGCGAACGACAGCGCGAAGAACGCGTCGACGTTCGAGCACAGCGAGATCGTCATCGCGAGCAGCATCATCGCCGCGACGGACAGCACCGGGTTCGCCCCGACGGACACGAGCGCCGACCGGGGCACCGCGACCTGGATGGCCGCGGCGAGTCCGGCACCGACGAAGAGCGCGGGCATCATCGTCGCGGTCTCGCCGCCGAACTGGGCGGCGCTCTCCCGCCAGCGGTCACGGACCGGCGGTGCCCCGGCGGCCGTGCGGCAGCGGGCCTCGAAGGCCGGCAGCAGCAGCTCCGCGGGTCGGCGGTGCGCGGCGACGACCCATCCGACGAGGTTCGCGACGACGAAGCCCCCGACGATCCGGACCGGCAGGATCCACCCGGACCAGCCGAACGCCTGCGCGGTGCTGATGATCACCAGCGGGTTGAGGATCGGGGCGGCGACGAGGAAGGTCACGGCCTCCGCGGGCGTGAACCCGCGGAGCATGAGACCTCGGGCGAGCGGGACGTTGCCGCACTCGCACACCGGGAAGAGCATGCCGATGAGGGAGATCACGGCGCGGCGCGGTACCGGCCGCTGCGGCAGGACCCTCTCGAGCACGCCGACGGGCACCCACACCTCGACGACGATCGACAGCAGGATGCCGAGCACGACGAACGGCAGCGACTCGACCACGACGCTGATCGCCAGCGTGGTGAAGTCCTGCACGACGTCCGGCAGCCCCGCCGTCCCGACCGCCGGCGACAGCACGCGCACGGCGAGGAGGGCCGCGACGGCGAGCAGCACGAGGCCGGGGCCGGTGCGGGTGCGCGTCGCGACGGGGCGAGTGGGAGCGCTCGTCACCGGGACAGGATAGGCGACACGCGCGCGGAACCAGGCAGTGGGCCCCGGTGCCGACGAACTGCGTCAGCGGCGAGCGAGCCCGTCGAGGTGCCGGTCGAGCACCGCGGTCGCCCACTCGCCGGACTCCCCCGGAGCGAGCCGGACGACGTGCAGCGCGAGTCCGTCCACGAGCGCGTGCAGCCGCGTGGCCTCGTACGCACGGTCGGACGACGGCACGCCGAGCAGGTCGAGGACCTCCTCGCTCCACCGGCGCATCTCGTCGACGGTCCGGTCGACCGCGGGGCGGAGCGCGGGGTCGGTGAGCGCGGCGGTCCCGAGGGCGAGGTACACCTCGAGCTCGACGACGCGCTCGTGGTCGAGGGGCAGCAGCTCGAGGACGATCCGGTGCGCGCGCTCCCGAGCGTCGAGGCCGTCCGGGATCGCCCGGATGCGCTCGTCCGTGCGGTCGAACACGATCCCGATGGTGTGCTCGCGGAGGCTCGCCTGCGTCGGGAAGACGTACCGCACCGTGCTCGGGGGCAGCGCTGCCTCGGCCGCCACGTTCCGCACCGAGAGCGCCGCGAGGCCGTCACGCACGAGGACCCGCATGGCCGCCTCGGACACCGCCCGACGCCGTCCCTCGAGGTCGATGCTCCTGGTCATGCCCCCATACTCGCACGACCGTGCGACTGCCGTGCTACCGTGGACGGCGTTGTCGCACAGTCGTGCGACTTGCTGATCGGAACGGTGGGAGAACCTGATGGCCTGGGTGGTCCTCGTGCTGTCCGGCGTCCTCGAAGCGGTGTGGGCCACCGCGCTGGGCGCCTCGGACGGCTTCAAGAAGGTGGTGCCGACGGTCGTGTTCGTCGCCGGCATGGTCCTCAGCATGGTCGGGCTCGCCATGGCGATGCGCGAGATCCCGGTCGGGACGGCGTACGCGGTGTGGGTCGGGATCGGCGCCTCGCTGACGGTCGTCGTCGCGGTGCTCCGTCGACAGGAGGCGGCGTCGGCCACTCGCCTCGCCCTCGTGTTCGGGCTCGTGGCCTGCGTCGTCGGCCTCAAGGTGGTGAGCTGACGTGCCCTGGGTCGTGTTGTTCGTCAGTGCCGCGCTCGAGACCGTGTGGGCGACCGCCCTCGGCGCGAGCGACGGGTTCACCCGGCCCGGACCGACCCTGGTGTTCGCGGTCACCATCGTCGTGAGCCTCGGAGCGTTCGGGTACGTCCTCAAGCACATCCCGATCAGCACGGCCTACGCCGTGTGGACCGGTACCGGCGCCGCGCTCACCGTGCTCTGGGGCATGGCCACCGGGGCCGAGCCGGTCACCGTGCTGCGCGTGCTGTTCATCGCGGGCATCGTCGGCTGCGTGGTCGGCCTCAAGCTCGTGCCGGCGCGGCCGGTGGCCGCGAGCGCGCGAGGCTCGGCCAGGGCTTCCCGAGACTCGGCCTGAGCGATACGTCGCGGGGTGGCCGCACTGACGACGGACGGGAGGCGCGGTGCCAGCTGGCACCGCGCCTCCCGTCCGTCACCTGGTCACCGACTCAGACAGACGCGCCGGTCCACTCGTCCTCGGCAGCGACGTGGTCGCTGCCCGCGGTCCCCGCGGCCATCGCGGCGGCCACGCGGTCGGCGTGCGACGGCGGGTCCGACGGCACGTCGGCCGGGCGGCCCTCCTCGTTGATGCGGCGCAGCTCGGGGACGATGTCCTCGGCGAGGATGTCGATCTGCTCGAGGACCGTCTTCAGCGGGAGACCCGCGTGGTCGACCAGGAATAGCTGGCGCTGGTAGTGGCCAACGTGGTCCTTCATCGCGCCGTACCGGTCGATGACCTGCTGGGGCGAGCCGACCGTCAGCGGGGTCTGCTGCGTGAAGTCCTCCATCGACGGGCCGTGGCCGTAGACCGGGGCGTTGTCGAAGTACGGGCGGAACTCGTTCCAGGCGTCCTGCGAGTTCTTCCGCGCGAAGAACTGGCCACCGAGGCCGACGATGGCCTGGTCGGCGCGGCCGTGTCCGTAGTGCTCGAAGCGCTGGCGGTACAGCCCGACCATCTGCTCGGTGTGCTGGATCGGCCAGAAGATGTTGTTGTGCAGGAAGCCGTCGCCGTAGTACGCGGCCTGCTCGGCGATCTCCGGCGTGCGGATCGAACCGTGCCAGACGAACGGGGGCACCCCGTCGAGCGGACGCGGGGTCGAGGTGAAGCCCTGCAGCGGCGTGCGGAACTTGCCCTGCCAGTTCACGACGTCGTTCTCCCAGAGCTGGCGGACGAGCGCGTAGTTCTCGATGGCCAGGTTCACCCCCTGGCGGATGTCCTGCCCGAACCACGGGTACACCGGGCCCGTGTTGCCGCGACCCATCATGAGGTCCATGCGGCCGTCGCTGACCACCTGGAGCATCGCGTACTCCTCGGCGATCCGGACCGGGTCGTTCGTGGTGATCAGGGTGGTGCTCGTGGACAGGGTGATGTGCTTCGTCCGCGCTGCGAGGTACGCGAGCATCGTCGTCGGGCTGGACGCCACGAACGGCGGGTTGTGGTGCTCACCCGTGGCGAAGACGTCGAGTCCGGCCTGGTCGGCGTGCTCGGCGATCGTGAGGATGTCCTTCACGCGTGTCGTGTCGTCCGGGGTGGTCCCGGTCGTGGGGTCCGTCGTGACGTCACTGACGGTGAAGATCCCGAACTGCATGGTGTGCTGCCCTTCGCCATTTCGATGCGTTTGCATCGACTTGCTCGGTACAACGTAGCGCAGACGGCGGTATTCCCACCAGTGGCGCTGACGGATCAGGGGCGGTCGTGTGCCGGGATCGCCTGGGGATCGGTCCGCGGGGCGTGGTGCATGCCGTCCGCGATCCACACCACGGTGACCACGGCGAGGACGCTCGCGCTCGACGCCATCCGACCCGCCACGAGGATCGCGCCGTGGTCCTGCGACCCGTCCGCCATGCCGTACACCAGCGCGGCCACCCCCACCAGGAACGTCACACCCGTCGCGACGACCAGCACGGCCGTGACCACCCGCCGCGGTCCGCGTCGGCCGTCACGGTCGCCGCGCTCACCCCGGTCGACCCGCGGCCCCACGGCGCGGACGAGCCCGAGCCAGAACAGCGCGATCGCACACGCCCCGACGATGTCGCTCACCCGGTGCCATCCGTACACGACGGTCTGGTTCGCCACGAACACCGCGTAGGCGGCGCCGACGAGCGTCACGACCGGCCGCCATCGACGCGGGGTCACGAGCAGGACGGCGAACAGCGCGGCGAGGGCGATCGTCGCGTGCCCCGACGGGAAGGAGTTCGGCGTCGTCGACTGGGCGATCTCCGGGCGCTCGGCGATACGCTTGACTAGCGTCGAGGTGGCCGCCGACGCGAGCACCACGACACCCGCACCGAGCCCCACCGCGAGCCGTCGTCTGGCGAACGCCACGGCGACGATCACGACCACGAGCAACAGGATCACCGGCACCGAGATGACGTTGAGCGCGGTGTCCGACCCGAACAGGTCGGACTCGCGGACACCGCCGAGCGCGGCGTCCTCCACCCGCTGTCCCATCGGCGTCAGCACCGCCGCCGCGTAGACGAGAGGCACGATCACGAACCCCAGAGCCGCCAACAGCGCCCACCGCAACCGACTCGAGACGCTCGGACCACGCGAGTCCGGCGGCGTGCGGTCGGGTGTGCGGATCACCGGACTGGTCCTCCTCGGGCTGCTGGTCGTCGGGTCCGTCGTCGCCTTCGTCACGCGCGGACGATTCGGACGCTCGGGGTCCGACACGATACCGTTGGACCGCCGGTCGCAGCCTGTGAACCGCGGGACCGCGGCCTTCGGGTCCGCTGGGTCGACCGGCCTCGCACGGGTGACCACACCCGCGCACATCGCCGAGTCGACGCACGGCGCGTCGACAGCGTACGAGGAGGAGACCGAAGTGGCCATCAAGGAACCGAGCATCACCCGTTCCCCGAACCGCGGCCTCGCGCTGACCGCGGGGACCGTGCTGGTCATCTGGGGCTTCCTCGGCTTCTTCCTCGCCGCCGACGGCGACCCCGGCTTCTTCAACCGCCGTGGCGGCATGCTGTGGAACGCGTTCGGCGTGAACCCGGCGCTCTCGCTCCTCTGGGTGCTGCTCGCCGCCGCCCTGCTCCTCGTCGGGCTCGGCAACACCATCGGCTCGCGCAACGTGAACCTGCTCGTGGGCGCCGCGCTCGTGGTGTTCGCGGTGTACGGCTTCGTGTTCGTGGACACCTCGGCGAACGTCTTCGCGCTCAACACGACGGACAACGTCTTCCACGCGATCGTCGGCGTGCTGCTGCTCCTGACGGCGCTCGGTGCCGACAAGGAGAACATCCGCGCGATCCGGGCGCAGTCGCTGCACGTCTGACCTGCGCGCTCACGCGTCCACGATGCCCCGTCGGCCCCGGCCGGCGGGGCATCGTCGTGTCCGGGGTGCCATGCGGCGGAGCCGGGCACCGCGGCGTCGCGGGGCGCGGGCGGAGGGGCGCGGGCCGCGGGCCGCGGGGCGGAGGGCCGCCGGCCGCGGGGCCGCGTCGAGCGGGCGAGACATGCCGCTCACGTGTCGGGCGCGGGCAGGATCCGTCGCAGGAGCGCGGCGAGCGTGACAGATCGTGCACGCTCGGGGGCACGCGGCAGCCAGCCAACCGGATCCGTCCGTCGCGCCAGAGGGTCAGTCCTCCGCGGACGCCCCGTCGCCCCGCGCTGCCTCGAGCTCGGTCGCCACGATCCGGGGCGCCTCGGACATGAACCGCCGCACGTCGAGGTCCACGATGATGTCCTGCGGCCGCAGCGGCCGGGTCAGGTACAGCCCCTCGAGCGAGGTCAGCCGCGAGAGCGCCACGTACGTCTGCCCGGCGCTGAACACCCGGTTGCCGAGGTCCACGACGGCTCGGTCGTACGTGCTGCCCTGCGACTTGTGGATCGTGACCGCCCAGGCGAGGCGCAGCGGGAACTGCTGGAACTCCCCGACGGTGTCCTTCTTGAGCTCCTTCTTGTCGGGGTCGTAGGAGTACTTGAACTTCTCCCACACCGACGGCTGCACCTCGAAGGACTCCCCGTCGACGTCGACCCACACGGTGTCGCGGATGGTCGTCACGATGCCGAGCGTGCCGTTCACCCATCGCTGGTCCGGGTCGTTGCGGAGGAACATCACGTGCGCGCCCGGCTTCAGTTCGAGGGCCTCGTCGGCGGGGAAGTTCCGCCCACCGAAGTCACCGTTGACGTCTGCCCGTGCGGTCTTCACCTTGCCGGGCAGCCGCTCGAGCGCCGCCTTGTTGATCCGCGCCACGGTGTCGTTCCGGGTGGCGAGGGTGATGGCGTCGTCGGGCGCCGGTCGGGCACCGGCGGCGTTGAGCTGACCGGCGACGTCCGCCGTCACCCGGCCGTGCCGCACCGCGGTGAGCATGGCGGCGAAGGCGTCGTCACGCTGCCGGTGCACCTTCGCGAGCTCGATGATGTGCAGCTCGGCATCGAGCCAGACCTTCGCGTCGAAGAACCACATCGAGCGGTAGTGGTCGGTGAAGTACGCGCGCTCGTCCCCGTCGCCCGGCACCGGCGGCAGCTGGTACGGGTCACCGAACATGACGACCTGCACGCCACCGAACGCCTCGAACTGCCGTCCGCGGGCCTTCCGGAGCGAGCGGTCCATCGCGTCGAGGAGGTCGGCGTTCACCATCGAGACCTCGTCGATCACGAGGGTGTCGATCGTGTTGAGGAGCTTCCGGGTCTCCGGACCCTGCCGCAACTCGGCATCGGCGATGAGGCCGATCGGCAGCCGGAACAACGAGTGGATCGTCTGCCCGCCGACGTTCAGCGCGGCGACACCGGTGGGCGCGCAGATGACGACCTGCTTCTCAGTGTTCCACGACAGGTGGTTGAGCAGGGTCGACTTGCCCGTGCCGGCCCGACCGGTGATGAACACGTGGTCACGGGTGTGCTCGATGTACTCGAAGACCGCACGCTGCTCGGCGCTCAGCTCGACGCTCATCGCGCGCCCGCCCCGTGGTCGGGCCCGGTCGGCCCGGAGGCGCGGATCGCCTCCGCCGCGTCGCCGCCGGACACCGCGTCGCCACCGCCGGCCGTCGTGGTCGCACCCCGTTCCGGACGCCGCACCCCGGTGTGCGCGGGTGCGACGTCTCCAGCGGGGTGCGACGCCGCGCGGTCAGCGGGTTGGGGAGCGCGGCCGTCGTCGGCGTCGCGGCGCAGCCGGACCAGCACGACCACGACGACGGTCGCGAGCAACGCCACCCCGGCCACGATCAGCACGATGCCCGCGCGGCCCTGGTCGACGAGCGGGTCCGGTCCCCACGTCCGCCCCATCGCGCCGTACCACGAGGCCTGCAGCAACCCGAGCGGCCCCTGCATCGCGATGCCGAGCGACAGCGCTCCTGCGGCCACCACGACCGCACCCGCGACCCGGACGAGCGCGGCCGCCGACGAGGCCCGGCGCGCTCCGGCAGCCACCGGTGTCAGGAGCGTCGGCAGCGCCAGGAGCCCGACGAGCAGGAACACCGCGTCGAGCACCGTGCGGCCGATCGGGTCGCTGATCGACCAGCGCACGGCGTCGGTCACGAAGAACGCCCACCAGATCGCGGCGAGGAGCACGAACGCGGGGAAGGGCTGCGCGAGGTACCGCGTGACGGGGTTGCCGACGAGGATCGCCGTCCACTCGCGGACGCCGGTGCTGTCGTCGTCGCGCCGGTGCACGGCCCGGAGGACGAGCTGCACCGGAGCCGCCGCCCACACGAGTGCGGGCACGACGAGGCCGAGCAGCACGTGCGCGCCGACGTTCGCCGAGACGAGGAAGCGGTCGTAGGTGTGCAGCGAACCCGAGGTCACCACGACGAGCGTGGCCAGCGCCAGCACGGCGGCGATGCTGCGGCGCACCGGCCACGACTCGCCCCGACGTCGGAGTCGCACGACCCCGGCGGCGTACGCGGCGGCGAACAGCACGACCGCCATGAGCCAGAACAGATCGATGTTCCACTGCGTCAGCCAGCCCCAGGCGCCCGGGTCGCGCGGCAGGCGGTCGTCGGTGAGGAGCTCCGCCGGGGACGGCGAGGTGGTCTTGCTCAGCGCGACCTGGTCGACCGGGGTCGCTGTCCGACCGAGAGCCGCCGCGAAGCCGCTCGCCACGCCCATCACGGCGAGCTCCACCAGCACGAGCAGCCAGAACGGTCGCCGGCGCTCGGGAGCGGTGCGGAGCGCGGCGATCGCCGTCCGCCGGTGGACCACGCCGATGACGCCGATCGCGACGATCGCCGCGATCTTCACGAGGACGAGCACACCGTACGGCGTGAAGAGGTTCGACAGTGCGCCGACCCGGACCTGGGCGGAGGCGATGCCCGAGACGGACACGAGCACGAAGCAGCCGAGCGCCACGCTCGAGTACCGTCCGACGACGACCGCGAGGCGGTCCCCGCGGAGGACGGGCCGCAGGAGCACGAGCACGACGAGCCCGCCGACCCACAGCGCCGCGCCGACCAGGTGCAGGCCGAGTGCGGTCACGGCGGCGTCGTGGCTGGCCGTCCCGGCGGCGTGCCCCTGCTGCGCGAGCGGGAGCAGCCCGATGAGCGCGACCCCGGTGGTGACCGCGACCATGCCGCGCCCCCGCACCGCGAAGCAGAGCACCGTGACCGCCGCGGCGACGAGCACCGTCACGAGCCAGGCGAGCCCGAGGTCCGTGCCGGTCAGGAAGACCCCCATCGACTGGCCGAACTGCTCGTCGATGCTGATCCGGGACCCGGCGACGCTGAGGAACGTGAAGAACGTGGACACGGCGGCCGCGACGGTCCAGACACCGGCCGCGCCTGCGGCGATGTCGATCGCGCGGTTCCACTCGGGTCTGCTGCGCGACAGCCCGACGGTCGCGAGGGCGAGCCCGCCGATGGTGGCCGAGGCCGCGAGGTCGACGACGAGACGCGCGATCGGCAGCCCGAAGCGCACGACCGCGCCCGGGTCGGCGATCAGCGCCGCGTCCGCGCCACCACCGACGACGAGCGCGACCAGGAGCGACACGAACCCGGCGAGCAGCAGCACGGCGGGGCCGGCGATGCGCGCGATCCGGTTCACCCGTCAAGCCTAGGCGCTGCCCGGTGCCGTGCGGGAATCGAGCCGAGCCTGTGGAGAGGCCGGCGCCTGTGTGGGGTGGGCGGTCGAGGCGGCGGTGATCCGCGCCTCCAGACCGCTGCCGTGTACCGGACGGACGCCGGCGGAACGACGAGAGGGACGGCCGGAGCCGTCCCTCTCGTCGTGCGGAGACCGTCTTACTTGACGGCAGCCTTCAGCTTGGAGCCGGCGCTGACCTTGACCGAGTCGCTCGCGGCGATCTCGATGGCCTCACCCGTCTGCGGGTTGCGGCCGGTGCGGGCGGCGCGGTGGGTCTTCTCGAAGGCGATCCAGCCGGGGATGGTGACCTTGGTGCCGTCCGACACGGAGTTCGAGACGACGGAGAAGAGCGCGTCGACGACGCCGTTGACGGTGGCCTGGCTCTGGCCGGACTCAGCGGCGACGGCAGCGACGAGCTCGGTGCGGTTCAGGGACTTGTCAGCCATGGATGTCCTCCTCGGACTGGGTTGCAGTATCGGTCGGACGACTTCTCGCCCGGCGCCCGGAGCGGATGCCCCGTGCCTGGTGCCGGTGGGCGGTCAGCCCGGCGGAACCGGACACGAACGTACCAGCCACAGGGGACGAACCGGACCGACTCGCCCGGATTTCCGGGGTTGTCGGGGTATCAGCGGGGCAGATGTGACCGATGTGACACCGATGTCCCCCGAAACGACGGACGCCCCGTCACCATGCGGTGACGGGGCGTTCGGGGAAGCGGTTGCTTACCAGGAGCTCTTCGTGATGCCCGGCAGCTCGCCACGGTGGGCCATGTCGCGGAAGCGGACACGGCTGATGCCGAACTCACCGAGGTGGCCACGGGGGCGGCCGTCGATGGCGTCGCGGTTGCGGTAGCGGACCGGCGACGCGTCGCGCGGGAGCTTCTGCAGACCGACACGGGCGGCCTCACGCGACTCGTCGGTGCCGTTCGGGTCCACGAGGGCCTTCTTCAGCTCGAGACGACGCTCGGCGTAGCGCGCGATGATGACCGCACGCTGGTTGTTCTTCGCGATCTTGCTCTTCTTCGCCATGCTTAGCGCTCCTCACGGAAGTCGACGTGCTTGCGGACCACCGGGTCGTACTTCTTCAGCACGAGACGGTCCGGGTTGTTGCGACGGTTCTTCTTGGTCACGTAGGTGAACCCGGTGCCCGCCGTCGAGCGGAGCTTGATGATCGGACGAACGTCCTGACCCTTCTTGGCCATCAGATCTTCTCCCCACGGGCGAGGAGATCCTTGACGACGGACTCGATGCCGCGCGCGTCGATCACCTTGATGCCCTTTGCGCTGAGCGTGAGCGTGACGTTACGACGAAGCGAGGGCACGTAGTACGTCTTCTTCTGCACGTTCGGGTCGAAGCGACGCTTCGTCCGGCGGTGCGAGTGCGAGATGTTGTGACCGAAGCCGGGAGTGGCGCCGGTCACCTGGCACACTGCTGCCATGGTTTCCTCCTGAGTACCGAGCGACCGGACGGCCGCTCCCAAGTTCACTTGCCTGGCACGCACGCGCTGGCACCCGGTCTGCGACCGGGAGTCGAGCGAGGGGGTTGTACGTGCCGCCCAGGCCCGCGATCCCTGTCGAAGAGACCGTGAGCTCCGCGCGACCGCGGCGTACGCGACGGTCGGAGGGCTTGGAACAACTGGGTCTGCCACGCGGACGCGGCGGACCAGGGGACAACGTTACGCGAGGACCGGGCGTGTCGCAAGCCGGACTGCCTCTGCGCGGCGGCCCGCCGGCTGCCGGCCGCCTGCCGCCGCCCACCGCCCGCCGGCTGCCGCCCACCGAGTGGGCCTTCTCCGTCACGCTCGGGCGCACCGCTCCACGGGATGTGCCCGCCCGGCGGATGGCGTGCGGCATGTCGTGCACGTTCGAGAAGTGCGGCAGCGCGGCAGCGCGGGAGAGGGCACCGTCACCGCCACCGCCGGCCGGGAGGGACGGTGCGAGCCCGCCTCGCCTGCTCGCCTGGTCTCGGCGCCGCGTTCCGGTCGCACAACACGCCGCCCCGGGTCGTCCCGATCGCGGAAAACGCCGCCGGGAACGGGCGCGAGCGGCACGTCGTGCGACCGGAACAGGCGGGCACCCGCACCCGCACCCGCGCGCGGAGCAGCAGCGGCGGCAGCGCCTACGGCGCGCCGGTCGGCCGCGGCGCCAGCGCCTGCACCATGAGCTCGCCGAGCTCCCGCGGCGCGCTGAACATCGGCCAGTGCCCCGTCTCGAGCCCGAGGATCGCCAACTCCTCCGTCGCCACGAGCTCCGCCGCCCACGCCTGGTGCTCCGCGACCATGCCGGCCAGGTCCGCAGCGGGCAGCTCGCACGTGATCACCGTCGCCGGGATCGTGTGCCGCGCCGGGTCGTCGTAGTGGAACCGGTCCACCGGCAGCGCCGCCGGCTCCGGGATCGCGCGACGCTCGAAGTCCTCGCGGAGCGCCGGCGTCATCCCCCGCAGGGTCGATGCCTCCCAGACGTCCCACGACGGCAGCGGCACGACCCCGTCGACGACGGGCAGCTCGTCGTTGACGCAGCCGCCCTCGGGTCCGGGGAACGTGTCGACGTAGAGCAGGTGCGCGACGAGGTCCGGTCGTCGGTCCGCAGCCATGTACGCGATGGGTCCGGCACCGGAGTGTCCCGCGAGCACGACCGGCTCGGACGGCGTCGCGACGCGCTCGAGCCGGCCGACGAGCCAGGCGACCTGTTCGTCCAGGGTGTCGCCCTCGCGGGTGACGGCCTCGACCGAGTGTCCGGCCTCGCGCAGCACCGGGGCGACGTCGTCCCACGCGCTCGCGTCGAGCCAGAACCCCGGGACCAGGATGACGTGCATGCGCCGGAGACTACGCGCCGTCCCGCGAGGCCGTGCACACCGCGCACTCGCCGAAGATGTCGACGACGTGGCTGGCGTTCGTGAAGCCGTTCGCCGCCGCGACGTCCTGCGCCCAGCGTTCCACGGGGTCGGCCTCGATCTCGACGGTCCGTCCGCAGTTCCGGCAGATGAGGTGGTGGTGGTGGGCGTCGGTCGTGCACGCACGGTACAGCGACTCACCGTCCTGCTGCAGCGAGTCGGCGTCGCCCTCGGTCGCGAGGTCGGCGAGCGCCCGGTACACCGTCGCCAGTCCGATGGTCGAGCCGTCGTCCCGCAGGTGCTGGTGCAGCGCCTGCGCGCTGACGAACCCCTCGGTGCTGGACAGCGCGGTGCGGACGGCTTCGCGCTGCCAGGTGTTCCGCTTCGGCTTCTGCACGGCGTTCACGCGGTGACTCCTTCCTTGCGGCTCGCGTCGGTCGACGCGTCCGGCCCGGTCTGGAGGCGCGGCTCGCCTCCGCCGGTCTGCTCGCGGTCCGCGATGCGGTCGCGTCCGCGGCGGTCCTTCCGGGCCCCGACGATGCGGCACACGACCCAGATGAGGAACGAGATGGTCGTCACGTAGGGGCTGATCGGCAGCCCGCCGCCGATGGCCAGCAGGATGCCGCCGACCACCGACACCACGGCGAACACGGTCGACAGCACCGGCACGACGACCGGGTGTGAGGTCAGCCGGAGCGCGGCGGCAGCCGGGGTGACGAGCAGGGAGAGCACGAGGAGCGCTCCGACGATCTGCACGGAGACGGCGGTGGCGAGGCCGAGCGCGAGCATGAACACGATCGCGAGCGTCCGCACGGGCACGCCGGCGGCCGCGGCGACGTCCGGGTCCACCGACGAGAACATCAGCGGGCGCCAGATGAGCAGCAGCGTCACGACGACGATCGCGCTGATCACGACGAGCGACGTCAGCTGCGGGTTGTCGACCGAGACGATCTGCCCGGTCAGCAGCCCGAACTTGTTGGCGGCACGCCCCTTGTACAGCGCCAGGCAGAGGATGCCGAGCCCGAGCCCGAAGGGCATGAGCACGGCGATGATCGAGTTCCGGTCACGGGCCCGAGAGCCGAGCACGCCGATGAGCAGCGCCGCGACGACCGAACCGACGAGCGAGCCGGTGACGACGTTCACGCCGAGCAGCAGCGATGCACTGGCACCGGCGAAGGACAGCTCGGAGATGCCGTGCACCGCGAAGGGCATGTTCCGGGCGACGACGAACGGGCCGATGAGCCCGCCGACGATGCCGAGCACGGCGCCGGCCCAGATCGAGTTCTGCACGAGCGCGAGCAGCTCGCCGTAGTCCTGGAACGAGAAGACCGTCGACCAGAGGTCCATCAGATCCGCCCTTCGTGGGTCGTGTCGGCGTGCGGGTCGGGCTCGCAGTGGTGGTGCTCGTCCATGTGGGCGTGCGCGTCGTTGCCGCCGACGATGACGATGCGCCCCATCGTGCGGACGACGTCGACCGGGGTGCCGTACAGGTCGGTCAGGACGTCGGCGCGGAGGACCTCGTCGGGGGCGCCGATCCGGAAGCGCCCGCCAGCGATGTAGAGGACGCGGTCGACCACGTCGAGGATCGGGTTCACGTCGTGCGTGACGAACAGCACGGCGGCGTCCTGCTGCCGACGCTGCCGGTCGATGAGCTCGGTGACGCCGCGCTGGTGCCGGAGGTCGAGCGAGATGAGCGGTTCGTCACACAGGAGCAGCGCGGGGTCGGCGGCGATGGCCTGGCCGACGCGGGTGCGCTGCTGCTCGCCACCGGACAGCTCGGCGACGGGGGCGTCCGCGAACGCCGTCGCTCCGACCTCGTCGAGGATGCGGTCGATGCGCGCACGCTCCTCTCGACCGGCGGGCAGCACGCCCCACCGGGAGCCGGTGACGCCCTGGGCGATCATGTCGCGGGCGCGCAGGGGCGTGCCGGACTCCATCAGGCGCTGTTGCGGGATGTACCCGATCCTCCGGTGCCCCCGACGGACGGGCCGTCCGAGGAACGACATCGTGCCGCTCGTGAGCCGCTGCTGGCCGAGGACGGTCCGGAGCAGCGAGGTCTTGCCGGCACCGTTCGGCCCGAGCACGGCGACGAACTCCCCCGGCGCGAGGTCGAGGTCGAGGTGCGACCAGAGCGGTCGCGCACCGTACGACAGCGCCGCGTCGCGGAGTGCGAGCACGGCGGAACCGCCACGGCCGGGGGCCGCAGCGGTTCGCGAGGGGGTCTGGACCGCGGTCACTTCGCCAGGGCCGCCGTGATCGCGTCGATGTTCGCCTGCTGCCACGAGACGTAATCCTCCCCCTTCGGGAGCGTCTCCGTGACACCGACGACCGGGACGCCCGCCTTCTCGGCGGCCCGCTGCACCTGCTCGGTCTCGGGGCTGGAGGTCTGCTCGTTCACGGCGAGCAGCTTCACCTTCCCGCCACTGAACAGCTTGAGGGTGTCGTTGAGCGCGGCCGGCGGGACGTCGTCACCCTCCTCGATCGCCTCGGAGAAGGCCTCGGGCGTGACGTTGTCGAGGCCCATCGCGTCGAAGAGGTACCCGGGGACGGGCTCGGTGTAGGACACCTCGTCGCCGTCGACCTTCGTCTTGGCCGCGGCGGTCTGCGACTCGAGGTCCTCGAGCTTCGTGGTGAGCGCCTTCGCGTTCTGTTCGAAGGTGTCGGCGTGAGCCGAATCGAGCTTCGTCAGACGCTGCTCGACGTCGGCCACGAGCTTCACCATCGTCGGGTAGTCGTAGAAGACGTGCTCGTTGAACTCCGAGTCACCGCTCTTCTGCAGCCCGGAGAGCTGCACGACGTTGATCGTGTCGGCCTTTGTGCCCGAGGCCTTCGCCAGCGTGGTCATGAAGTCGTCGTACCCGCCACCGTTCTCGACGAGCAGGTCGGCCTTCGACACCGCGAGCTGGGTCTTGGCGCTCGACTCGAAGGAGTGCGGGTCCTGCGACGGGTCGTCGAGGATGCTCGTGACCTCGACCTGGTCGCCGCCGATCGAGCGGACGATCGAGCCGTAGACGTTCGTGGACGCGACGACCCGCACGGTGCCGTCACCGCTGGCGCCGTCCGAACCGGACGAGGTCGCACAGCCCGTCAGGGTGAGGGCGGCGGCACCGGCGACGAGCGGCAGGGCGAGGAGGCGACGGTTCTGCATGAGGCGAGCCTAGGACTTGTTGATAACGGTTGTCAAAACCAGTATCACGCACAGAACGACTGGAGGCGCGGTGCCAGCTGGCACCGTCCTCCCTCGCAGGCTCGGCCGGCGCGCCCCGCGCAACGCTTCGCGTTGCCGCTGAGCGGGGCGCGCCCGTCCGTCATCCGGTCACGCGAGCGATCAGGGCTTGGTGGCCGCGTCGATCGTGTTCTCCGCGATGGTGTCCTCCTCGCGGCCGGGCGTCCGCAGGTTCCACTTCTTGATCACGAACGAGAACAGGAAGTAGTAGACGACCGCGTACGCCAGGCCGATCGGGATGAGCCAGATCGCCCCCTCGGCCTTGCCGAAGTTCAGGAAGTAGTCGATCGCGCCGGCCGAGAACGAGAAGCCGTCGCGGATGCCGAGCGCGTTGACGAGCGCCAGCGACGTGCCGGTGAGGAACGCGTGGATGATGTACAGCGGGAACGCCACGAACATGAACGAGTACTCGAGCGGCTCGGTGATGCCGGTGACGAACGAGGTCAGCGCGGCCGAGATCATGATGCCGCCCACGAGCTTGCGGTTCTGCGGCTTGGCGTTGCGCCAGATCGCGAGGGCACCGGCGGGGAGCGCGAACATCATGATCGGGAAGAACCCGGTCTGGAAGATGCCCGCCGTCGGGTCGCCGGCGAGGAAGCGCGCGATGTCGCCGTGGTAGGTCACGCCGCCCGACGTGAAGCTGCCGAGCTGGAACCACGGGAAGAAGTTCAGCAGCTGGTGGAGCCCGATCGGGATGAGCATGCGGTTGACGAAGCCGAACACGCCGCCACCGAGCACCGCGTTGTCCGCGACGGCCTGACCGGCAGCGCTCAGGGCGATGTCGAAGTAGCGGTAGACGAACGACATGAGCACGGCGATCACGAGGCCCGCGACCGCGGTGAGGATCGGCACGAGACGACGCCCGGAGAAGAAGCCGAGGAAGTCGGGCATCTTCGTACGGTGGAACCGCTGCCAGAGCACGGCCGACACGAGGCCCATCACGATGCCGCCGAGGACACCGAAGTTGATCGTCGCCTGGTCGCCGTTCGCGTCCTTCACGCCGGCGAGCACGATCGGCGACATGGCCGCGAAGACCTGGTACATGACCATGTAGCCGACGACCGCGGCGAGCGCGGTGGTGCCGTCGGACTTCTTCGCCCAGCCGATCGCGATGCCGACTGCGAAGAGCAGCGGCAGCCAGGTGAACACGCCGTTGCCGGCGGCCGCGATGATCGAAGCGCCGGGGCCGAAGCCGGGGATCGCGCCGAGCATGTCGGACTGGCCGAGGCGGAGCAGGATGCCGGCGGCCGGCATGACCGCGATCGGGAGCAGGAGGCTCCGGCCGAGGCGCTGGGCGTTCGCGAACAGGCGCGACTGCTTCTTGGGGGTCTTCTTCTCCGGCACATCCGTGGCAGCAGCGGTGCTCATCGGACATCCTCTCGTCGTTGGGTGGAGCTGTCGGGGTGAGTTGAGTCGTGCTGACCGCCCGGGTACGCTCGGCGTGACGCCGTGCCGGTCCTGTCCGGTCATGACCAGTTCCGTAGTCTGAACCGTGGCCGAACGCATGTCAACCTGGTACGACAACCCTTAACGAGGAGGAAACGATGGCCGACATCAAGGCAGCCGACATCATCGCCGCGCTCGGTGGCGCCGACAACATCGAAGAGGTCGAGGGCTGCATCACGCGCCTCCGCGTCGAGGTCGAGGACGGTGACCTCGTGGACAAGGCCGCACTCCAGGCAGCGGGCGCCCAGGCCGTCGTCGGCGGGGGCACCGGCTGGCAGGTCATCGTCGGCCCGATCGCCGACAACCTCGCGCAGGACATCCAGGACGAGCTGTGACGGACGTCCGGACCCCGTTCGCGGGCCCGGTCGTCGCACTCGCCGACGTCCCGGACCCGGTGTTCGCCGGGCAGCTCGTCGGCGCCGGCGTCGCGGTCGACCCGACGGGCGTCGACGGCACGGTCACGGCCGTCGCCCCGGTGGACGGGACGATCGTCAAGCTGCACCCGCACGCCTTCGCACTGCAGGGCGCAGCGGGCACCGACGTCCTCGTGCACGTGGGCATCGACACCGTGAAGCTCAAGGGCGAGGGCTTCGAGCTGCTCGCCGCCGAGGGCGACACGGTCGGCGCCGGCGACCCCGTCGTGCGGTTCACCCCGTCGGTGATCTCGGCCGCCGGCTACTCCCCCGTGTGCCCGGTCGTGGTGCTCGGCAGCGCGCCGGACTCGATCGACCAGGGCAGGGTCGGCACCACGGTCCGCGAGGGCGACGCGCTCTACTCGGTCTGACCCGTCGGGCCCGCCGCGTCCCGGCCCGCGGCGGGCCCACCACCGCACGGACTGAGCGACACCTCACGGGCGCACGAGCGCGTGAGGTGTCGCTCAGCGCGTGAGGACGCCGGGTCCGGCTGCGCGTCGGCGCCGGAGACGCGCCGCTACGCGACCGCCTGGGTCGCGGTGACCTCCATCTGCACGCGGTACCGGTCCGAGCGGTACCACGAGCGCGCGTGCTCGACGGGCCGGTCGGCCGCGTACGACACCCGGTCGAACTCCAGGACGGGGGCGCCCGTCTTCGTGCCGAGCAGGGTCGCGACGTCGTCGGCGGCGGACTTCGCGGCGACGGTCTGCTGCGCCCGGTCGATCGGCAGCCCGTACACGGTCGCGGCGAGCGAGTACACCGACCCGGACAGGTCGTGGTCGAGGAGCCCCGGGAACGCGGACGCCGACAGCCACGCGTCGTCGATCGACACCGGTGCCCCGTCCGCCATCCGCAGGCGCTTGAGGTGGTACGCGCGCTCGTCCTCGCCGAGCCGGAGCGCCGCCACGGTGTCCGCCGGGGGCACGCGTTCCTCACGGACGAGCACCACGGTCGTCGGCACGTGTCCGAGCGCGCGCATCTCCTCGGTGAACGACGCGAGGTGCAGCGTCGACTGCACCGGACGGTGCGCGACGAACGTGCCCTTGCCGCGGACACGCTCGAGGTAGCCCTCGTTGACGAGCTGTCCGAGGGCCTCGCGCACGGTGATCCGGGAGACGCCGTACTCGGCGATGAGCTGCCGCTCCGAGGGGATCGCCGCCCCCGGGGTCAGGCGCGAGGTGACGAGGTCGAGCAGGATGCGCCGCAACTGCTGGTGCTTCGGTTCGGCACCCTCGGTGATGCGGCTCGTCATGGGCTCCTCGTGCTCCGTCGCTGGTCGTGCGGCTGGTCATGCGCGGACATGACCAGTTGCCCTCACAGTAGCGATGTCCCCTCGGATCACCAACGTGCATGACAAGATGACGCCCGTGACAACGGTGGTGATCGTCGACGACGAGACTCTCGTCCGGTACGGCTTCGAGCTCATCCTCGGCGCGGCACCGGACATCGAGGTCGTCGCGACGACGGGGGACGTCGACGCCGTGCGGGTGATCCGCGAGCACGCCCCCGACGTCGTGCTGCTCGACGTCCGCATGCCCCGCGTGAACGGGCTCGACGTGCTGAGCGAGCTCCGGTCGCTCCCCGTGCAGCCCGCGGTCGCGATGCTGACGACGTTCGACACGGACGAGTACGTCGGGCGCGCGATGGAGCTCGGCGCCGCTGGCTTCCTGCTCAAGGACACCGACCCCGAGGCGCTCGCCGAGTACGTCCGCGTCCTGGCCCGAGGCGGCGTGGTCCTCGCCCCCGGCGTCGACCGCACGCGGCTCTTCGCCGCACGCCCGCCGGTCGAGGTCCCGCCGATGTCGGACCGAGAGCACGCCGTCCTCCGGCTCGTCGCCGACGGTGCGAGCAACCCCGACATCGGCCAGCGACTCGGCGTGAGCACCGGCACCGTCAAGGAGGACGTCCGCGCGCTGCTCGCAGCGTTCGGCGTCCCGACCCGTGTCCAGCTCGCGTTGCGCGCCGCCCAGGCCGGCCTGCTGGATGGCTGACCGGACGCGCGCCGCCCGCCTCGGCCGGGTGCTCACCGCGACCGACGGGAGGCTCGACCGCCTCGTCGACGCCGGCCTGCGCTGGGTGCGCGCCCACCGCGCACCCTGGTGGCTGGTCGACGTGCTGTTCGTCGCCGCCGCCGTCGCCGACGCCGTGCTCGACATCTCGGGGGCGACGCCGCTCGAGACGTGGCTCTCGCTCGTCGCCGCGGCTGCACTGCTGCTCCGCCGACGCTTCCCGGTGCTCGCGTTCGCCCTCACCATGCCCGGGTTGTTCGTCGGCTCCGCCGTGGTCGCCGCGAGCGTCGCCCTCTTCACGCTCGGCGAGCGCACCGACCGCCGCTGGCTCATGCTGCTGGCCGCGGTCGTGCAGTTCGTCGGGTTCAGCGGGTTCGTCGGGCCGCCCCAGACGTTCGACGAGATCGTCGTGTCGGTCGTCTACGCGCTCATCTTCGCCCTCGGGCCGCTGGCGATCGGGCTGCTCGTGCAGACCAGGGCCCGTCTGACCGAGCGACTGGTCGAGCTGCACCGTGCCCGCGAGGACGAGCGTCTGCAGGCCGCCGCGGTCGCGCTGTCCCGCGAGCGCGCGCTCCTCGCCCGCGAGATGCACGACGTCGTCTCGCACCAGGTCACCCTGATCGCGGTGCAGGCCGGGGCGATGCAGGTCGCCGGACGCGACGAGGCCGAACGCGGCTTCGCCCGGACGATCCGGCAGCTCTGCGTCGTGACGCTGCAGGAGCTGCGTGAGATGGTCCAGGTGCTCCGCGCCTCGGGCGGCACCGACCGTGAGATCGCCCCGCAGCCCGTGCTCGCCGACCTGCCGCGCCTGATCGCCGAGAGCGGGCTCGAGACGAGCAGCACCGTCGATCTGCCGGACACCCTCGCGCAGCCCGTGCAGCGCGCCGTGTACCGGTTCGTGCAGGAGGGCCTGACGAACGTCCGGAAGCACGCGCCGGACGCCACCGTGCGGGTGAGCGGCCGGATCCGCGGGGACAGCGTGCTCGTCGACGTCGTGAACGGGCCCGCGCGCTCCCCCCGGCTCGAGCTGCCCGGCTCCGGTCTCGGACTGATCGGCCTCGGCGAACGGGCCTCGCTGCTCGGCGGCGCGATGGAGGCCGGCCCGCAGCCGGACGACGGGTTCGCCCTGCACCTCCGCCTGCCGGTCGAACACGTCGGTGCGCCCGTCGCCTGACCGGGACCGGGACCGCGCGGAGCGGACGCGGCGACCCAGACCCGGGGTGGACCCCGGGTGGCCGATCGGCCATCACGGTTCACGCCGCGGAGCGATGCCGGACGGCACCCCGGTCCGCTTCGATGTCACCGTGGCACCTTCGTCCCTGCTCCTGCGGCTCCGTCGCTTCCCGGTCTCCGTGGCCGCGACCGTGGCCGTGCTCGCCGTCGTCGCCACCGTCCGCGTGGCGCACACCGAGCCGGACTTCCCGCACCACCCGCCCGTCGCGTGCCTCGCACTCCTCGCCGTCGTGGCCGCGACCGTCGCCGCCGAGCGGGCCCTGGGGTCGCTCCGGACGCTGCTCGTCGGCCTGGGCGCACCGCTCGTCGCCGTGCTCGTGACCCTGCTGACCGTCGCCGTCGGGAGCGCGCTCGGCGAGGCGCACGCCGAGTTCGCCGCGGGGCAGCCGCTCGTTGCCCCGTCCGTCGTCGCCGCGGCCCTGCTCGGCGCGACCACGGCGACGATGCCCGAGCAGCGACGCTGGCGGGTGCGCGCGGCGCTCTGGACCGTGGTGCTCACCCTCGTCCTGTTCGCCGGCCACGGCTCGGACCTGGCCCGTGCCCTGGCGACCCTGTTCGGGACCGCCGCCGGCATCGTCATGGTGCGCCGCGCCTCCCGTCCGGCCGTGCGCGACCACGGGATCGACCGCGACCAGCACGACGGACGCGACCCGCGCCCGCACCGTGCGGGCCGGAGCCCGCGCGCCCTCGTCGTCGCGATCCTCGTCGCCCTCGGCGCCGGCACCCTCGTGACGCTCGTCGTGCCCGACCCGGACGGCGTGCTCTCGCCCTTCGCCGACGCGATGAGCGACCGGGCGGTCGTCCTCGTCGGTGTGCTCCTGCTCTGCTCCGCGTGGCTCGTGCACCGCGGGCGCCGGATGGGCGTCCTGCTCGCCTCCGGGGTGCTCGTCGCCGTCACCGTCCTGCTCGCCGACGTGTTCCTCGTCCAGCCGATGACCGACGACGCCGTGCAGTGGCAGGGACTCGGCCTCGACGCCGTCGAGTGGCAGGTGACGCTGCTCGGCGCGTGGCTCGTGCCCGCGGCGGTGCTCGTCGGCCTGCTCGCGCTCCGCGGTCGCCTCGTCCGGTCCCGCTTCCGCGCCGCCGCCACGGTCGACGGCACGCTCGCCGAGCTCCTGCGCGACGGCGACGCCGGCACGCTCGGGCACATGGGGACCTGGTCCGGCAACGCCACCTGGACGCACCCGCGCGGCATCGGCGCCGTCGCCTACCGGGTGTGCGGCGACGTCGCGCTCACCGTGTCCGACCCGGCGTGCGCGGCCACCGACCGCGCCGAGGTCCTCGCCGCGTTCACGGCCTTCTGCGACCGGAGCGGATGGGTGCCGGCGTTCACGACCGTGCACGAGCCGGTGCGCGAGCTCCTCGCCGCCGAGGGGTGGACCGCGGTGCCCGTGGGGGTCGAGTGCGTGCTCGACGTGGCGACGTTCGACCTCCGCGGGAAGAAGCGCCAGGACCTCCGCACGGCCTCGAACCGCGCGGACCGCGAGGGCGTCGTCGACGAGTGGACCACCTTCTGCGCACTCAGCCCCGAACGCCGGGCCGAGGTCGAGGCGATCTGCACCCGGTGGGCCGCCGACCGCCGACTGCCGGAGATGGGGTTCACGCTCGGTGGGCTCCGGGAGCTCGACGACCCCGCCGTACGCCTCATGCTCGCCGTCGCCGCGGACGGCCACGTCACCGCCGTCACGAGCTGGCTGCCCGTGCACGAGCGCGGCGTGCTCACCGGCTGGACGCTCGACGTGATGCGCCGCGGCGAGGACGGCATGCCCGGCGTGATGGAGTTCCTGATCGCCCGCACCGCCCTCCGTGCCCGCGAGGCGGGGCTCACCACGATCAGCCTCTCCGGCACGCCGCTCGCCGCACACGCCGGGGCCGGGGCGCTCGTCACCCGCGGGTCGCTCCTGCTCGCCCGCGTGCTCGAGCCCGTGTACGGGTTCCGGTCGCTGCAGCGCTTCAAGGAGAAGTTCGGCGCCCGCCACGAACCGCTCTGGCTGGTCGTCCCCACGCCCCTGCACGTGCCCCGGGTGATGCGTGCGCTCGCCCGCGCCTACGTGCCCGGGCTCCGTCCGAAGCACCTCTGGGCGCTCCGGCAGGCGCACCGCACCGCGGCCTCCGGCAACCGCTCCGCGGCGGGCACCAGCGGGGCCGCCGCCGGGACCCGCGGGTGAGTCCGACCGCGTGGCTGCTGGCGACCCAGCTGCAGGCGCCGTCGAAGCTCGTCCCCGCCGACGTCGCGTTCGCCCTGCTCGCCGTCGTCGTGCTGCTGCCGGCCGTCCGACAGCGCCGCGAGCGCCGGGCGTGGCACGCGGTCGGTGTCCGGGCGGCGGTCGCGCTCGGTGCCGCCGCGGTCGTGCTCGTGGTGTGCTGGGTGGTCAGCGACCTGATGAACGCCTTCGGCGTCGCACTCAGCCCGGTGACGCGGATGTGGGTCGCGATCGCCTCGGCCGGGCTCGGGCTCGCCGTGACCGCGGTGGTGCAGGGCGGCCGGTGGCGTCGCGTGCTCGCCGTGCTGCTCGTCCCCGCGGCGCTGCTCGTGCCGGCGCTCGGCGTCAACGTCGAGTTCGCCAAGTACCCGACGCTCGGCACCGTCGTGCAGAGCAACCCGTACCCGGAGCTGGACCTCGACGCGGCCCCCGCCGCGACGATGCCGACCGCCGGCGTCGTCCGCACCGTCGACATCCCCGGCACCCGGTCGGGCTTCCCCGCACGGCCCGCCGTCGTCTACCTGCCGCCCGCGGCACTCGTCCGCGATCCGCAGCCGCTGCCAGTCGTGCTCGCGTTCTCCGGGCAGCCCGGCGCCCCGAGCGACCTCTTCACCGCCGGGCAGCTCGCCACTCCGCTCGATGCGTACGCCGCCCGTCACCAGGGTCGCGCGCCGATCGTCGTGTCGGTCGACCAGCTCTCCGCGCCCGGGTTGAACACGATGTGCGTCGACTCGCGGCTCGGCAACGCCGCGACCTACGTGACGCGGGACGTCCCCGACTGGCTCCGCGCGCACCTCCCCGTGACGAGCGACCGCCGGGCGTGGGGGCTCACCGGCTTCTCGCAGGGGGCGACCTGCGCCGTGCAGTTCCTCACCGGGCACCCGGACGAGTTCGGTGCCGCGCTCGCCGTGTCGAGCGAGCGGCAGCCGATCGACCAGAACCCGCAGCACAGCGCCGACCGGGCGTTCGGGGGCTCGCTCGCGAAGTGGCGTGCCGCCGCGCCGATCGCGCAGATGCGGGCGAACGGCCTCGACGGCCACGCGGTCTGGTTCACCGCGGGGTCGTCGGACCGGGAGTTCACGACGAACGCCCACGCGCTCGCGAAGGCCGCACGTGCCGCCGGGGCGGAGGTCTCCGTCGTCGCGGCACCGAAGAGCGGGCACGACTGGAACACCGTGCAGTGGGCGTTCCGGCACGAGCTGCCGCACGAGGCCGACGCGCTGTTCCGCGCCCTGGGCTGACCGACCCTCCCGCGGCGCGCTCAGGCGTTCGCGATCAGCCAGGCCCGCTCGGTCGCCGAGAGGCCGCGGTCGCTCCACACCTGTCCGAGCACGCCGTCGGGCGTCGGGATCGACGCCGGCCCCTGCCACACGAGGGACAGCCCGGCCTTGGCGAGCACGGCCGCCGACGCCGGGTTGTTCGTGAGCACCCGGCCAGTGACCGCGACGCCGGGAGCCACCCGGGCAGCAGCGTCCACCGCGGCCCGCGCGAGCTCCGAGCCGTAGCCGTGCCCCCACGCCGCGGGGACGAGCCGGTAGCCGAGGTTCCAGACGCCCGCACCGGTCATGTCGACACCGCCGAGCCCGAGGAACGAGGAGTCCTCGGCCGACCGCACGACCCACGAGCCGATGCCGTGCCGCGCGCGACCGCCGATCTTCCGCTGCACCATGTCCACCGTGGTGGTCCGTGCGACGTGGCGACCGGACGGCAGGTGGGTCCACGTGCGGGCGTCCGAGAAGAGCGCGTGCACGTCGTCGATGTCCGCCGGCGTGACCGGACGGAGCAGGAGGCGATCCGTTCGGATCTCCTGCGACGGCATCAGGAGCTGGTGGACCATGCCCCGATCATCACGCCGACCGCCGACATCGCGGTGAACACCACGCGACATCCGCGCAACTCGGCACCGGACGTGCGTGAACCCGCAGGGGCCCGGCTCAGTCGAGCAGGAGCGCGGGCTCCTCGATGATCGACGCGATGTCGTGCACGAAGCGCGAGGCCACGTCGCCGTCGACGACACGGTGGTCGAACGAGGCGCCGATGGTCGTCACCATGCGCGAGCGGACCTCGCCGTCGACGACCCACGGCTTCGGCTTGATCGTGCCCATCGCCACGATCGCGACCTCGCCCGGGTTGAGGATCGGCGTGCCGGAGTCCATGCCGAAGACACCGATGTTGGTGATCGTCACGGTGCCGTCGGCCATCTGCTTCGGGGTGGTCTTGCCGTCGCGCGCCGTGATCGTGAGGTCCTCGAGGGCCTTCGCGAGCTCGAGCAGGGACATGTCTTGCGCGTCCTTGATGTTCGGCACGATGAGGCCACGCGGGGTCGCCGCGGCGATGCCCAGGTTGACGAAGTGGTGGACGATGATCTCCTGGTCGGTCCAGGTCGAGTTCACCGAGCGGTTCCGGCGGACGGCCCAGATCACGGCCTTCGCGAAGACGAGCAGCGGCGACACCTTCACGCCGGCGAACGTCGGCGAGGCCTTCAGGCGCTTGACGAACTCCATCGTGCGGGTCGCGTCGACGTCGACGAACAGGGACACGTGCGGTGCCGTGAACGCCGAGGTGGTCATCGCGGTCGCGATGGCCTTGCGGACGCCCTTGACCGGGATCGTCTCGCGGCGGACGTCGCCCCACTCCGGCGTCTCGATGTTGCGGAAGACGCTGGCCTGCTTGGCGTGCCGGATGACGTCGTCGCGCGTCACCTCGCCGGCGAGCCCGGTCGGCACGACCTCGGTCAGCTCGACGTCGAGGTCCTTCGCGAGCTTCCGGATCGGCGGCTTCGCGAGCACGTTCGTCGCGGTGGTCGCCTTGCGCGGCCGGCTGCCCTGAGCAGCCACGGCCTGCGCGGTGGAGTCCTCACCCGGGTCCGACGCGGCCTCGACCGCTGCCTGGGCGTCCGCACTGGAGGCGCGGCTCGCCTCCGCCGCGAGGGCCGCGGCCCGGCGGGCGCCCGGCTTGCGGCGGGACGGGGACGTGGTCGCGGAGCCGTAGCCGACCAGGACGGCGCCGGACGTCTCGTCGGTGCCGACGACGGCTGCGCCGTCGGCGACGGGCCGGGTCGGGGCCGCCACCGCGGCGGCCGGAGCAGCGGTGGGCGCCGGAGCAGCAGCGGCCGGAGCCGGCGCGGGAGCCGCGGCCGGGGCCGGCGGCGTCTGCACGACGGGTGCCGACGGGGCGGGGGCGACCGGAGCGGTGGGGGCGACCACCGGCGAGCTCGGAGCGGCGTCGACGGCGGGTGCCGCGCCTCCCGGCTGTGCCGCGACCGGCGCGCCGGACGCGACCGCGGCCTCGGAGTCGACCCGGATGATCGGCTTGCCGACCTCGACCGTGTCGCCCTCGGAGACGAGCAGCCCGGTGACGGTGCCCGCGAACGGCGACGGCAGCTCGACGAGCGACTTCGCCGTCTCGATCTCGACGAGGACCTGATCGACGGCGATCTCGTCCCCGATCGCGACGCGCCACTGCACGATCTCGGCCTCGGTGAGGCCTTCGCCCACGTCGGGCAGGGGGAATTCGGCGGCGGCCACTACGGCTCCTTCGACGATCGGACGGTGGTGAGGGCGGTCAGGACGGGTCTGGTCGGTTCGCGGTCAGTAGGCGAGCGCGCGGTCGACTGCCTCGAGGACGCGGTCCGCGTCCGGGAGGTGCAGGTGTTCGAGCTTCGACACCGGGAACGGCACGTCGAAGCCGGAGACCCGCAGCGGCGGCGCCTGCATCGTGTAGAAGCAGTGCTCGGCGACGGTCGCGGCGATCTCGCTGCCGACACTCACGAAGCCGGAGGCCTCTTGGGCGATGACGAGCCGACCGGTCTTCCGGACCGAGGCGAACAGCGGCTCCCAGTCGATCGGGGAGATCGAGCGGAGGTCGATGACCTCGCAGCTGGTGCCCTCGGACTCGGCGAGCTCGGCGGCCTGCATCAGCGTGGCGACCATCGCACCGTGGCCGACGAGGGTGACCTCGGTGCCGGTGCGGGCGACCCGCGTGGTGTGCATGGGCACGTGGCCGTCGACGAGGTCGACCTGGCCCTTGGGCCAGTAGCGCGACTTCGGCTCGAGGAAGACCACCGGGTCCTTCGACGCGATGGCCTCCTGGATCATCCAGTAGGCGTCGTTCGGGGTGCTCGGGCTCACCACGCGCAGGCCCGGCGTGTGCGCGAAGTACGCCTCCGGGGACTCCTGGTGGTGCTCCACGGCGCCGATGTGACCGCCGTAGGGGATGCGGATGACGACCGGCAGCGACATGTGCGCCGGGAGCCGGTTCTGCATCTTCGCGAGCTGCGAGGTGATCTGGTCGAAGCCCGGCCAGACGAAGCCGTCGAACTGGATCTCGACGACCGGACGGTAGCCGCGCAGGGCGAGGCCGATCGCGGTGCCGATGATCCCGGCCTCGGCGAGCGGGGTGTCCCGGACGCGCTCCGCGCCGAAACGCTCCTGCAGGCCCTCCGTGATGCGGAACACACCGCCGAGCTGGCCGATGTCCTCGCCCATCAGCAGGACCTTGTCGTCCGCCTGCATGGCCGCCGCGAGGCCGGCGTTGAGCGCCTTGGCCATCGGCAGCGTCGGCGTGGGGTCGCTCGGCACCTCGCCGGCACCCGGGTGGGCGCGCAGCGTGTAGTCGAAGAGCTGCTCGGTGGTGCTCATCAGTGGGCGCTCCCTTCGAAGCCGGCCTCGTACTGCTGCAGCCAGGCCTTCTGCTCGACGATCGACGGATGCGGCTCGCGGTACACGTTGTCGAACATGACGTCGACGGACGGCGGCGTCAGGGCGACCGTGCGACGGCGGACGTCCGCGGCGATGTCCTCGCCCTCGGCGTCGAACGCCGCGAGCTGCTCCTCGGTGACGCCCCGGCTCTTCAGGTACGCGGCGGAGCGGGCGATCGGGTCGCGGCGGACCCACTCGGCGAGCTCGTCGTCCTCGCGGTACCGGGTCGGGTCGTCGGAGCTGGTGTGCGCGCCGATGCGGTAGGTGTCGGCCTCGACGAACGCGGGCCCCTTGCCGCTGCGGGCGTGGTCGGTCGCCACGAGGGAGGCCGTGTACGAGGCCAGGACGTCGTTGCCGTCGACGTGGATGCTCGGGATGCCGAAGCCCCGCGGGCGGTGCACGAGCGGGGTCGGCGACTGCACCGACACCGGGACCGAGATCGCCCAGTGGTTGTTCTGCAGGAAGAACACGACCGGGGCCTGGGTCGAGGCGGCGAACACGAACGCCTCGTTCACGTCGCCCTGGCTCGTCGCACCGTCGCCGAAGTACACGATCGTGCAGGCGTCGCGGTCCGGGTCACCCGTGCCGACGTCGCCGTCGAGCTTCTGGCCGAGCGCGTACCCGGTGGCGTGCAGGGTCTGCGAGCCGATCACGAGCGTCGAGATGTGGGTGTTGCCGCGCTCGTCCGGGTCCCAGCCGCCGTGCGTCTGGCCGCGGTACATCGCGATGATCTCCATCGGCTCGACGCCGCGGTGCGTCGTGACCGCGTGCTCGCGGTAGGAGGGGAAGACGTGGTCCTGCGCACGGAGCGCGAACACGGAGCCGACCTGCGCCGCCTCCTGTCCGTGGCTCGGCACCCAGAGGCCGAGCTGACCGGTGCGCTGCAGGTTGTGACCGGCGTGGTCGAACCGACGCGTGAGCACCATGCGGCGGTGCATCGCGAGCAGGGTCTCGTCGGGGATCGCCCGGGCGACGGCCGCGTACTCGGCGTTCTCGTCGGTCTCCACGAACCGGCCCTCGGTGTCGAGGAGCCGGACGGTGGTCGTCGCGGGGTCCGCGGCGTGGAATGACATGCGGGCCAGCGTAGCGGCAGCCCCTAGCCCGCCGCCTGGAGGTCCGCCACAAGCGACCGGGCCGTTTCGAGGAGCGTTTCCACAGCCTCGTGCTCGCCGATCGAGACACGCACACCCTCGTTCGCGAAGGCCCGGACGATGATCCCGGCACGCTCGAACCGCTCCGCCGCGTGCGCCGTCAGGTCGCCGGTCGGCAGCCAGACGAAGTTGCCCTGCGCGTCCGGCACGGCCCAGCCCTGCTCCCGCAGCGCGGCGACGATGCGGTCCCGGCTGGCCGCGAGTTCCGCGACCCGCTCGAGCAGCTCGTCCTCGCGCTCGAGGCTGGCGAGCGCGGCCGCCTGCCCCTGCGCCGTGACGGACAGCGGGATGGCACACGCGCGGACGGCGTCGAGCACGTACGCCGGGCCGAGGGCGTAGCCCACGCGGAGGCCCGCGAGTCCGTACGCCTTCGAGAACGTGCGGAGGACGACGAGGTTCGGGTACCGCTCGAGGAGCGGGGCACCCCGGACCGCGGTCGGCTCGGTGACGAACTCGGCGTAGGCCTCGTCGAGCACCACGAGCACGGTCGCCGGGACGCGGGCCATGAAGGCGTCGAACTCCGCCGCGGTGACGACCGGCCCCGTCGGGTTGTTCGGCGTGCACACGATCACGAGGCGCGTCCGATCGGTCACGGCGTCGGCCATCGCGTCGAGGTCGTGACCGCCGTCCGGACGGTTCGGCACCTGCACGCTCGTCGCACCGGCGACCGTGACGACGCCCGGGTAGGCCTCGAAGGAGCGCCACGCGTAGACGATCTCGTCGCCGGGGCCGCTCGTCGCCTTCGCGAGCTCGTGCAGGATCGCGACGCTGCCGGGGGCGACGTGGACCTCGTCGACGGTGAGGCCCGAGCGGTTCGCGAGCACGGCGCGCACGGCGAGGGCGGTGGCGTCCGGGTAGCGGTTGAACGCCGTCTGCGCCTGCACGGCCTCGACGACGCCGGGCAGCGGCGGGAACGGGTTCTCGTTGCTCGACAGCTTGAAGGCGTCCGCGGCGGCCTGACGGCCCTGCTTGTAGGCGGGGAGGACCGCGATCTCGGGTCGGATGTGCACGCGCTCGTCAGTCACGGGCCCAGCGTAACGGCCGGGATCCAGCGGGACGGCGGGGACGACGGGCACCATGGGCCCATGCGATTCCTCGTCCGCCTCATCGTCAACGCCGTCGCGCTCTGGCTCACCACACTCATCGTCAGCGGCGTCTCCGTCACGCCCTTCGGCAGCGGCGACACCACGGCCACCGTACTGACCTTCCTGCTCGTGGCGTTCGTGTTCGGCCTCGTGAACGCCGTGATCGGCACGCTCATCCGGGTCGTGGCGTTCCCGCTCTACGTCCTCACGCTCGGCCTCATCTCGCTGATCGTGAACGCCGTGCTGCTGCTCATCGTCGCCGGCATCTCGGACGCGATCGGCTTCGGGCTCGAGGTGGACTCCTTCGGCTGGGGCATCGTCGGCGCGTTCGTGCTCGCCGTGTGCTCCTGGCTGATCGGGCTCGTGGTGCGACCGGTGCTGCACCGTCCGCGTCCGTGACGGCGGCCGTCGTCGCGGACGTCACCGCGGTACGTCATGATGTGCACATGAGCCCGGACGCCGACGCCCCGTTCCGCGTCTCGTTCGTCTGCAGCGGCAACATCTGCCGCTCCCCCATGGCCGGCATCGTGTTCGCGCAGCTCGCCGCCGACGCCGGGATGGGCGACCGCTTCGTCGTCGAGTCGGCCGGCACCGGGGACTGGCACGTCGGCGAGCCCGCCGACGAGCGCACGATCGCAGCGCTCGCAGCACGCGGATACGATGGCAGCAGGCATCGCGCCCGTCAGTTCGACCCGGACCGGTTCCCGGACCTCGACCTGGTGGTCGCACTCGACCGCTCCCACGAACGCGTCCTGCGCTCGTGGGCCCCGACCATGGACGACGCCGCCAAGGTGACGCTCCTGCTGCGGTACGACGACGCCTGGCCCCAGCAGACCGACGTGCCGGATCCGTACTACGCGGACCGGCACGAGTTCGACCGAGTGCTCTCGACCGTCGAGCGGGCCTGCCGGGCGCTCTTCCGCCAACTCGAACCGGCCGTCCGTCAGGGAGCCCCATGACCCCCCTTCCCCCGCAGCCGATCAGCCCGCTCGACGGGCGGTACTACCCGGTCGTGCACACGGTGGGCGAGCACCTCTCCGAGGCCGGCCTCAACCGTGCACGCATCGTGGTCGAGGTGGAGTGGCTGATCTTCCTGACCGACCACGCCATGTTCACCACCTCGCCGCTCAGCGTCGATGACAAGGCCGCGCTCCGCCGGGTCGTCGAGACCTTCGGGCAGGACCAGATCGCCGAGCTCGGTGAGATCGAGGCCACCACCCGGCACGACGTCAAGGCCGTCGAGTACTTCGTCCGCCGCCGGCTGTCCGAGCTGGGCCTCGACGCCATCGCCGAGCTCACGCACTTCGCCTGCACGAGCGAGGACGTCAACAACCTCTCCTACGCGCTCACCGTGCGGGACACCGTCGAGCAGGTCTGGCTTCCGGCGTACCGCGCCGTCGTCGCCGTCCTCCGGGCGATGGCCGAGGAGCTCCGCGCCGTCCCGATGCTGTCGCACACCCACGGGCAGCCCGCGACCCCGACGACCCTCGGCAAGGAGATCGCCGTCGTCGTCTACCGCCTCGAGCGCGTCCTCTCCCAGATCGAGCACGGCGAGTACCTCGGCAAGTTCTCCGGCGCGACGGGCACCTTCTCGGCGCACCTCGCCGCCGACCCCGAGGCCGACTGGCCCGCACTGTCGAAGGAGTTCGTCGAGGGCCTCGGCCTGACGTGGAACCCGCTGACGACGCAGATCGAGTCGCACGACTGGCAGGCTGAGCTCTACGACCGCGTCCGGCACGCGAACCGCATCCTGCACAACCTCGCCACGGACGTGTGGACCTACATCTCGATGGGGTACTTCACGCAGATCCCGGTGGCGGGTGCCACGGGGTCGTCGACGATGCCGCACAAGATCAACCCGATCCGCTTCGAGAACGCCGAGGCGAACCTCGAGATCTCGTCGGCGCTGTTCTCGACGCTGTCGGAGACCCTCGTGACGAGCCGACTGCAGCGCGACCTCACCGACTCCACCACCCAGCGGAACATCGGGGTCGCGTTCGGACACTCGCTGCTGGCGCTCGACAACCTGCGTCGTGGGCTGGGCGAGATCGCCGTCAACGAGAGCCGGCTCGCCGAGGACCTCGACCACAACTGGGAGGTGCTCGGCGAGGCGATCCAGACGGTCATCCGCGCCGAGGTCACCGCGGGGCAGTCGAACATCGAGGACCCGTACGCGATGCTCAAGGAGCTCACGCGCGGGAAGCGCATCGGGCAGGCCGAGCTGGTCGCGTTCGTGAACGGCCTCGACATCCCGGACGGCGCGAAGGCGCGGCTCACCAACCTGACGCCGGCGACCTACACGGGCCTCGCCGACGAGCTGGTCGACCACCTGGACGTCTAGTCCGGACCGGAGGCGCGCAGTCGGCCCCGCCGCGGACGGCACCACCTCAGGTGGTGACGTCCAGGGCTTCGGCGACCAGCGCCTCCAGGACGGTGCGGACCGCGGGACGGACCGCACGGTCCGGCCGGACGAGCGCCTCGATCCGGCGCCCCGCCCGCACGTCGGCGAGCGTCGCGAGCCGGAACCGACCCGCCGCCCGTGTCCACGAGGTGTACCGGGGCACGAGCGCGATGCCGTGCCCCGCGGCGACGAGGTTCTCGATCACCGGGAGGTGGATCGTGCGGAACGCGACCGAGGGCGGTGTGTCCGAGGCGGCGGCCATCGCGGTGAGCACGCGGTCGATCGGGTAGTCCTCCGGCACGCCGATCCAGGTCTCGTCGACGACGTCCTCGATGCCGACCCGCTCCCTGCCCGCGAGCGGGTGGTCGAGCGGCAGCGCCACGTCGAGCGGCTCGCGCAGGAGCGGCACGGTCTCGACCACCGCGCCGTCCGCACGCTTCGCCCCGTCGGGACGGTGCCCGATCACGACGTCGTGGTCGGCGGCGAGCGGGGCGAACTCGCCCTCGAGCACGTCGACGTCGGAGAGCGCGAGCACGACGCCCGGGTGCGCGCGCATCCGCGTCAGGAGCCCGGGCAGCAGCAGTTCCGCCGCCGACGGGAACACCGCGAGGTCGACCGTGCCGGTGACCCCGGCGAGGTGCTCCGCCCACGCCGACTCGACGCTCGCGAGGGCGGTCGCGACGCCGGTCGCCATTCCCGCGAGCGCCCGGCCGTGCTCGGTGAGCCGGACCCCACGCCCGATCCGTTCGACGAGCGGGACGCCGGCTTGGCGCTGCAGGGTGCGGAGCTGCTGCGAGACGGCGCTCGGCGTCCGGTGCGTGGCGACGGCGACCGCGGTCACGCTCCCCCGCTCGGCGAGTTCGCGGAGCACCGGGAGCAGCGCGATGTCGAAGCCGACCATGCAGGGACCCTACAACAATGGTGTCGCACCGTGCGCTGGTGCTACCGGATCGACTGCGGCACGATCGGAGGGTGCTCTTCCGCGATCGCATCCTCGCCCTCGTCGTCGCCGTGGCCTGGGGGCTGAACTTCCCCGCCACCGCGATCGCGCTCGACCACTGGCCGCCGTTCCTGCTCGCCGCCGTGCGGTTCACGCTCCTGGCCGTGCCCACGATCCTGTTCGTCCCGCGCCCGAAGGTGCCGTTCCGGTGGATCGTCCTGGTCGGGGCGACGCTCGGCGTGCTGCAGTTCGCGTTCCTCTACCTCGGCATGGCCGCCGGGATGCCGACGGGGCTCGCGTCGCTCGTCATCCAGGCGTCGGCGCCGTTCACGGTCGTGCTCGCCGGGTTCCTGCTGCGCGAGCGGCTGACCGCACGCCAGGTCGTCGGTGTGGCCGTCGCCGTCGCGGCCCTCGGCGTCATCGCGGTGCACCGGGCGCAGACCGCGGCGCTGCTGCCGTTCGTGCTCGTGCTCTGCGGCGCGCTCGGTTGGGCGCTCGGCAACGTCGCGACACGGCGCACCGGGCCGGTCAACCCGCTGCACCTCACCCTGTGGTGGGCGGTCGTGCCGCCGGTGCCGATGTTCGCGCTGTCGCTGCTCGTCGAGGGTCCGGCGCGCGTGGGTCGGGCGTTCGGCACGGCGTTCACGGCGTCGGCGGTCCCGGCCGACCTCGGCCTGCTCTACATCGTGGTCGCGGGGAGCCTCGTCGGGTACGGCATCTGGTCGCGGCTGATGGGCAAGTACCCCTCGAGCACGGTGGCGCCGTTCTCGATGCTCGTCCCGGTGGTCGGGGTGCTCGCGTCGTGGGTGGTGTTCGGCGAGGTGCCGGACCTGGTCGAGGTCATCGCGGGCGCGGTCGTCGTCGGGGCGGTGCTGTGGTCGTCGCGGTCAGTGCGGGCGCTGCCGGTGCCGGCACCGCACGCGGGGGTTCCGGGCACGGGTGGGCTGCCGGCCGGTCCGGACGCGCTCGCAGCCGGCGCGGGCGGGGCACCGGCCGGTCCGGACGCGCTCGCGGCCGGTGCGGGCGGGGCGCCGGCCGCTCCGGGCGGGCCGGCGTCCGTCAGCCCCGGTGCTGACGCCGTTCGGCGATGATCCCGGCGAGCGCACCGCGCAGGTCGCGGTGGCGGAACTCGTAGCCGGCCTCGGTCAACCGGGTCGGCACCACCCAGCGGCTCTTCAACACCAGCTCGGACTCGGTCCGGATCACGAACGACCCGAGCTCGAGCATCCACCGCCACGTCGGCAGTCCGAACCGCCGACCGACGGCGTCGCGGATCGTCGCCATCACGGTGCGGTTGTCCGAGGGCTCCGGACTCGACACGTTCACCGGACCCTCGAGGTCGCCGTGGTCGCGGACGAACCGGATCACCCCGAGGACGTCCGCGATGTGCACCCAGCTGAACTTCTGCCGCCCGCGGGTGTGCCGGTCGTGGTGGTACGTGCCCGCGCGGAGTCGGGAGCGCGTCGGGAACCACGGCCCGTCGTACTGCGGGCCGCCGAGGCCGACCTGGGCCAACCGGAGCAGCGGGACGAGGGCGCTGCCGTCGCCGAACACGATCGCCATGCGGAGCGCCACGCGCCGGGTGTGCGGGAGGTCGGCCGAGAACAGGGCGTCCTCCCACGCCTTCGCCACCGAGACCGAGAAGCCCTCGCCGAGGTCACCGCTCACCTCGTCCTGCGGTCGGTCGTCGGCGTGCCGGTAGATCGTCGCCGTCGATGCGTTGACCCACAGCGGCGGCGGGTGCTCGGCCGTCCGGATCGCCTCGGCGAGCTCGAGCGTCGTCTCCACCCGGGAGCGCATGATCTCCGCACGGTTGCGGCGCCCGTACCGGCAGTTCACGCTCTTGCCCGCCATGTTCACGACGAGCGCGGCGCCGTCCACGAGCTCGCGGACGCGCATGGTGTTCCCCCACACGGCGTCGCCGGTCCGGCCCACCGTGACGACCTGGTAGCCCTCGTCGCGGAAGGCGTCCTGGAGGTACCGCCCCACGAAGCCACTCGCCCCCGCGAGCACGACGCGGCCCAGCGGCGCGTCGGTGGTCTCGTCACTCATCGTCTCCCCCGTCCGGCGTCGGGCGCGATCCGGTAGCGGAAGGAGCCCTCGTACCGGTACAGCGTGCCGAGCAGCGGAGCGGTCAGCACCAGGGACACGCGCTGCACGTCGGCATCGTCATCGAATCGTTCCACATGCGTCACACGCGGTGCCAGCTCCTACGTCGACCAGGTCACCTCGCCGGTACTGGCAGGTCGTCGGTGCGGTTCCCTACGATCGAGGCATGGGACACGACCACGGCGCCGGGCACGGGCACTCGCACGCGAGTGCACCCGAGCGCGCGCTGCTCGTCGCGTTCTGCATCTCCGCCGGCATCCTGCTGGCCGAGGTCGTCGGCGCGGTCGTCACCGGGTCGCTCGCGCTGCTCGTCGACGCCGGGCACATGGTGGTCGACACCGGGGGCCTCGGCATCGGGCTCGTCGCGACGCGCCTGGCACGGCGGAGCCCGACGGCGCAGCGGACGTGGGGGTTCCAGCGCGCGGAGGTGCTCGGCGCCACGGCGCAGGCGGCGATCCTGCTCGCGGTCGGGGTCTACGTCGTCATCTCGGCGGTGCAGCGCCTGTTCGTGCCCGCCGAGATCCACGCCGGGCCGCTGCTCGTGTTCGGCGTGATCGGGCTCGTGGGCAACCTCGTGGCGTACGCCGTGCTGGCGCGGGCCTCCGGCGAGGGCTTCACCTCGCGCGCAGCCCGGCTCGAGGTGCTCAACGACGCGCTCGGGTCGGTCGCGGTGATCGCCGCGGCCGTCGTGCTCATGCTGACCGGTTGGGAGCGGGCCGACTCGATCGCCGCGATCCTGATCGGGCTGCTCATCCTGCCGCGGGCGGTTCGGCTGCTGCGCGAGACCGCGAACGTGTTGCTCGAGGCCACCCCGCCCGGGCTCGACCTCGACGACGTGCGGTCGCACATCCTCGAGCTCGACCACGTCATCGCCGTGCACGACCTGCACGCCACGCTCGTCGCCACCGGGGTGCCGAACCTGACGGCGCACGTCGTGGTGGACGACCACTGCTTCTCGACGGCGCACGCACCCCGGATCCTCGACGAGCTGCAGCAGTGCGTCGCGGAGCACTTCGACGTGCCGGTGGAGCACTCGACGTTCCAGCTCGAGCCCGCGTCGCACCAGCGGCACGAGCACGAGGTGCACGCGTAGCGCGGGTCAGCAGCCGCCGTCGTCGGTGGGGAACGCGGTGATGACGCGCGAGGTGGTCTCGGACACGATCACGCGGACGAACGGCTCCGCGTCCGGACGGGATCCGTCGTCGAACCGCACGGGCGCCGCGAAGCACACCTTGCCGTCGCCGGCGTCCTCCGGGTAGCCGTCGGCCGGCCGCTCGAGCACGGTCCGCACGGCCGTGAGCATGGCGTCGTCCCAGTCCCGGGAGCCGTGCCCCGCGACGACGTCCTGCCAGTCACGGGTGTGGCGGACGCGGATGTGCTCGTAGCCCTGCCCGGACGTGCCGCACTGCAGGACGACCTCGCCGAGCGACGGCGTCTCGTAGCGGGCGACCACGTTGCGGCTGCTCGTGGCGCAGCGGGCGAGCACGTCGTCGCCGGGCAGGTCCTCGCCCGTGGTGGTGATGGTCACGGAGCCGGCTCCGGCCGCACCCGGGGACGAGGTCGGCGCGACGACGTCGGCGCCCCCGTCGAGGACGGGGTCGTCGTTGCTGCGCTGGGCGCTCAGCGCGACGCCGCCGGCGACGAGGCCGACGGCGATGAGGGCCGCGACGCTGGTGAGGGCGGAACGGCGAGACCTGCGGGACACGCGCCCAGTATGCCGGAGGTGCGCCGCGCCTCCCGGACGGGACGACGCGACCCGGGTCCGGGCGGTGGGCGCTCAGTCCTCGGCGCGCGCCGCCAGCCGGAGCCCCGCCACGAGGGCGAGCACCACCACGAACACCACGTACCCGAGCAGCACCGGGAGCGTCGGCAGGACGAGCAGCGCCGCACCCACCGCGACCACGGGGACGGTCAGCCCCGCGTAGGCGATCAGGAACGTCGCAGCGAGGACGCCGCCGCGCTCCGACGGCCCGACGAGCGCCCCCGCGCTGCCGATCGCCGCTCGGAAGAGCAGCCCCACCCCGGCACCCGCGACCACACCGCCGCCGATGAAGCCCGCGACCTGCAGCAGCACGGCGGCCGCCCCGAGGACCGCGAGGCCGCCGACCAGCAGCACGAGCCCGAGCCGGATCTGCGTCCGCTGCGAGAGCTTCGCGAAGACGATCTGCGACACCGCGCTCGCGGCGAAGACCCCGAACGTGGTGGCACCGGCGGCGAGCCGGTCGGTGACGTGGAACGTGGTGCCGAGGAAGGTCGGCGCCACCGACGTGAAGAGGCCCTGCACCGCGAGCGCGGCGAACGCGGCGGTGCCGGCCGCCCAGAACGCTCCCGCCTTGCCCTCCGGGGCCTGCATGCGCTGCGGGCGGTACGGCACGGGCGACTCGGGTCGGTCGACGGTCTCCGGCGCGGCGAGGACGACCACGAACGCCACGGCGAGTGCGACGACGAAGACGACGTACGGCACCATGAGCGGCTGTCCGACGTACTCCGCGAGGGCGCCGCCGACGAGGGCGCCGAGCGACAGACCGCCGAGGTTCACCGCACCTGCGGCGACGCTCGCGCCCTTCGCCGAGGACTCCGAACCGGTCGCCCGGACGCGGAGCTCGCCGAGGTGCGCGGTGGCCGTCGCCGTGAGCAGACCGACGCCGAGGCCGGTCACGAGCCGGGCGACGATCAGCCCGGTGACGTCGTTCCAGACCAGGAACAGCACGGCCGCGACGAGTTCGAGTGCGACCGACACGAGGATGAGCGGTCGCCTACCGTGCACGTCGCTGAGGTGACCCGCGAGGAACAGCGATCCGACGACACCGACGCCGTACGCCGCGAAGACGATCGTCGTCGTGAAGGTCGGGAAGCCGTCGCGCGCCTGGTAGATGACGTAGAGCGGAGCGGGGACGGTCGCGAAGGCCATCACCGCGAGGAAGGCGGAGGCGACGGCCCAGAAGCCGAGGCCGTGACGACGGCGGGTGTGCGCCCGACGTCCGCGGGGAGCCCGGACGCGGACGTCCGCGGAGCTCGAGGGGGCGGAAGCGGGGTGCTCGGTGACGGTTGCCATGCTCCGATGGTGCCCACTCCGGAGCATCGAGTCCAACGGATGCTCTTGATGGACACCATCGACGGGATCGATGATGAGTACATGGAGACCCGGCTGCTCGAACAGTTCGTCACCGTCGCGGCCGAGGGGAGCGTGACCCGCGCTGCGGAACGGCTCTGGGCCGCGCAGTCCACGGTGTCCGCGGGCATCGCGTCCCTCGAGCGGTCGCTCGGCGCGCGGCTGTTCGACCGGAGCGGACGCCGGCTCGTCCTGACCGCCGTCGGCGAGGACCTGCTCCCCCACGCCCGCACCGTGCTCGAGGCCCTCGACCGGATGCGGGACCTCGCGACCGCGGACGACGCCGACCTGCGCGGGAAGGTCCGGCTCGGCATCTTCACGAGCATGGACGTCGTCGACCTGACGGGCGTGCTGCGGACCTTCCGCCAGCGGCACCCGCTCGTCACCGTCGAGCTGATGACCTCACCGAGCGGGACGACCGGCCTCGTGCAGGACCTCGTCGCCGGACGACTCGACCTCGCGTACACGGGCCTGCCCGCCGTGCCCGCCGGGGTCGTCGTGGAACCGCTGGTCGAACTGCCGTTCCGGGTGTTCCTCGCCGCCGACCACCCGCTTGCAGGGCGCTCGTCGGTGGGGCTGCGTGACCTCGCGGACGAGCCCTTCGTGGACACCACCCACGGCTTCGGCAACCGGATGTTGCTCGACGCCGCGTTCGAACGCCTCGGGATGCGGCGGCGCATCGTCGCGGAGATGAACGACATGCCGGCGGTGGTGCGGTTCGCGTCGGCCGGCCTCGGCGTCGGGGTCGTCCCCGACTCCGGCGCACGGTACGAGGGTGCGGTCCTCGAGTTGGACGACGCTGTCGAGCCGCTGCGGATCGGGCTCGCGCTCCGCGCGCAGCCCGAGCCGACGCGCGCCGTCCGGGCGCTGGCGCACGCGATCCTGGCGGCCCGCGTGGGGTGAGGTCCCCACCGACGGACTGGAGGCGCGGGTCGTCGCCGCCACGCGCCTCCAGGCCGTCAGTCCCCCCAGATCTCCCCGACGACGGCGGGCAGGAGCCCGTTCGTCGGGAAGTTGGACTGGTCGATCTCCACCCAGGTGCCCCCTCGGGTGTAGAACGTCCGCGCCCAGTCGGTGCCGTACTGCGGGTCCTTCCGCGTCGCACGACAGGTCTCGATGCCGTCCTCCTCGTCGCAGGTCGGTGTCCAGCCCTCGTAGAAGGCGGCCTTGCCCTTCGCGAGCTGGTCCGGCGTGCCGGTGCCGGCCGTGATCGCGAGCCCGGTGATGTCCGCGCTCGGGTCCATCCACAGGCAGTACAGGTCCGTCGTGGGCGTGCTCGGGTCGACGTCGGGAGTCGTCCCCGGAGCTGGCGTGTACTCCGGCGGCAGGCCTTCCTCGACCGGGACGATCCGCTTGGGCGGGGTCGTGCCGAACAACCGGTCGTAGTCGGACGCGGGCACCAGGGCTCGGCAGTCGGTCGGGATCGTGGCCGTCGTCGAACGCGACGTCGCCGAGGGCGTCGGCTTCGGCGTCGCCGTGATCGGAGCCGAACTCGGCTCCGAGGCAGCCTGGGTCGGTTCGGGCGTCCGGGTCTCGACCGGGGCCGCGACCGGACGGTCCTGCTGCGAGAGCGACAGCGCGACCGCGCCGGTCGCCGTGCCCACGGCGAGGAGCGCCACGATGCCGAAGGCGATGCCGGCCCGTCCCGGTCGACGCCTCGGGCGCGGGGCGGCGCGTTCGAGGACGTTCTGCTTCATCGAGACGAGCATGCGCTGCAGGTCGTCTCCCTCGGGAGGCTCAGTGTTCATCGTGCATCACCACCTTCTTGAGTCGGCGTCGGCTGCGGGAGACCCGCTGGGTGACCGCCCCCACGCTGAGGCCGAGGATCTCGGCGGCCTCCGCGTAGGAGTGCCCCTCGAGGAGGCAGAGCTCGCAGATGCGTCGGTCGGTCTCGGGCAGTGCGGCGATCTCGTCGCGGACCCAGCGGAGGCGCTCACGGGCCTCGACGTGGTCCTCGGGTGCGGCGAGCTGTTCGGGGAGTTCGTCGGTGCGACGGCGGGCCTGCTTGCGACCCGTGTTGAACGCGTGGTTCCGGCAGACGACCAGCAACCACGGCAGCATGGTGTCTGCGGGGAGTTCGAGGGTCGACGCACGCTGCCAGAGGGTCAGGAACGCGTCCTGCACGATCTCCTCGACGTCCTGCCGGTCCTCGGCGAGGGCCCAGGCGTAGCGGGTCAGTGTCGGCGCGTACCGGTCGAAGGCACGGGCGAGCGCGGCGGTGTCACCCGCGGCCATCGCCCGGACGATCGCCTCGTCCGTCTCGGTGCCCGTCGTCACGTCCACGTCCCACCTCCTTCACCCAGAGGTGTCGGCAGGTGGCGCGATCCTGACAGCGGGACGCCGGATCGGTCCGCCCGGGCGTGTCGGATCAGCCGAGGACGGCTCAGGTGACCGATGCCTGCGCGTGCGCCTCGGCCTCAGTGGAAGTCGTCGCCGTCGCCCTCGCCGGGCGTCTTGTGGCCGCCGAGCATGTCGTTGTCGTCCTGGTCGCTCGACGACGCCAGCTGGAGCATCGCCAACACGACGACCACGACGATGAACGCGATGCCGAGGAAGACCAGCGCGAGCTGGAGCTCCCGCGTCGAGAACAGCACGACGAGCCCGGTGAAGACCGCGACGACGGCGGAGATGCCGAGGAGCTCCGCGGGGCGCAGGCGGTCACGGCGGCTGGGGGTGGTCATGCGTGTGGTGCTCCGTCCGGGGCGGCGGCCGGAGTGGCCGTGCCCCACTTGTGCGAGAGTCCGGCGATCACGTGGAAGACCGCCGCGATGGCGAGGTAGGCGCCGAGCAGGCCGACGAGGACGATCGAGGCGTCCAGGGTGCCGGTGACGCGCTCGACACCGCCGAGCTGCTGCGAGTAGTCCGGGGGTGTCACGAGGAACGCGATCGCGAGCAGCAGCGTCAGGCCGCCGATCGTGGTCCAGTCGCGGGCGAACGGCGACCGGCCGCGGGCACGCAGGCCCTGGGTCAGTTCGAGCGCGCCGGTCAGCACGGCCCAGGTGACGACGACCGCGATGAACGCCGGGAGGCCGAGGCCGTTCGTCGCGATGGCTGCCCCCGCGGCGAACAGCGTGACGACGGCCTGCACGAGGGTGGTCCGGCGGGACCGTGCGTCGCCGACGAGGCGGATCGTGCCGGCGAGGACGAGTGCGAGCCCCTCGACCACCGCGAACCCGCCGAACAGCAGCAGGCCGTAGCCCGCCGCGTGGTTGGACGAGAAGGTGATGACGAGGGCCACGATCGCGGCTGGGATCGCCCGGAGGACGGGGATCGGCCAGTACCGCGCGCGCTGGCCGGCGTCGTCCACGGTGTCGGACACGAGACCTCTTTCGGGCATGCGGATCGTGGTTCGATCCTACCGCCGTGCCGTCGAGCGCCTGACCGGGCGGGCTGTCGGAGCACTGAGGATGCTCGAACCCGCGGTCGTCGGTGACGGGACCGAGCCCGGAGGGGCGAGCGGGCGGGACGACAGCGACCCCCGCCGTCGCCCGCCCCGCTCGGAGCCGTGTCCCCGCCGCACCCGCACCCGGCGGGTCCGCTCAGTCGACGGGGAGCTCCGGGCCGCGCCGTCGTGCCCGCCGCCGGAGGACCCACCAGCCGGCGGCGCCGACCCCGATCGCACCCGCGGCCACTGCGGCGAGCGCTCCGAGCCCCTCCGCGCCGGTGTACGCGAGGGAGCCCGGTCGTGGGCCCCCGGCGGCGCCCGACCGACCGGTGTCCCCGGCACCGCCGCCGGGCCCGCCGGTGCCGTGGTCGTCGTCGCCACCACCCCCGTGGTCGCCGCCGTCCTGGTCGCCGTCACCGCCACCCTGGTCACCGTCGTCGTCGTCGTCGCCGCCGTCGCCGCCGCCGTGGTCCCCGCCACCCGGGCCGGTCACGTCGACGACCACCCCCGGGGACGGATCGCCCCCGTCCGGATCGGTCGGTGAGGTCCCCGTGGCCACGTTCTCGACGTCCGACCCGTCACCGGTGTACGTCGGGTCCAGCACCGCACGGAAGCGGAACGTCCGCACACCGTCCGGTTCCGAGGGCTCCCCGGACGAGCACGTCACCCGCTGCCCCTCGGCCGCGCACCCGTCGTCCGACCGGACGAAGCGCATCGCGTCCGGCAGGTCGTCCACCGCGCCGACGTCCTGCGCGACCGCCGGTCCCGCGTTGTGCACCGTGATCGTGTACTCGACCTCGTCGCCCGGCCGGACCTGGACCGGGTCGACGGACTTCTCCGTGGTGATCCGCGCGACGGGTGCGGGGGCGTCGGTCACCTCGGCGGTCGCGCGGGAGACGTTGTCGGACTCGTCGACGTCGGCGAGGGTCGGCGCGGGCACGATGGTCGCGACGCTCTCCAGCGCTCCGGTCGTCCCCTCCGGCAGCCGTCCGGTGATCGCCACGGTCGCCGAACCGTCCCGGGGCAGGGCGACCGGTACGTCCACGTCCCCGGTACCCGAGCCGGAAGCGCACGAGGACCCGGTCGGTGCCGTGCAGCTCCACGTGACGTCCTGCAGGGCGTCGGGCACCGCCACCGTGAGGCGGCTGGGATCGGAGCCGTTCGGGCCGACGTTGTGCGCCGTCACGCTGTACGTGACCTCGCCGCCCGCGGCCACCGTCGGCGGCAGGTCGTGGTCGACGGCGAGGTCGGCCGGCTGCCAGACCGCGAGTTCGTCGACCTCGTGCACGTCGACGTGCGAGCCGGTGGCCGCCGAGAAGCCCAGGCGGAGGGTGTCCGGCAGCGGGGACTGCCCGCCGCCGTGCAGCGGCACCCGGTCGAGCACGGTCCGCAGCACACCGTCGGTCTCCACCCGGACGGTCATCGCGAGCTCCCCGGCGGCTCCGGGCAGCAGCGAGACGCGGACCTTCCGGGTCGTGGCGCCGTCGGTCGCCACCCCGCCGGGCAGGGTCGCCCCGTCGACGTAGCGGTAGCCGACCGTGCCGTCGCCGGACCCCCGCACCACGACGGCGTCCGGGGTGGCTCCGGGTCCGGACTGGTTGATGGACCGCGAGAAGTTGCCGTAGCGGTCGAGGGCGACGGCGGCGAACCCTCCGGGCACACCGGGCAGGTCGCACGGCAGGTCGCCGCCCTGGGTCAGGCTCGACCGGCAGGCGTACCCGAGTGCGGCGCCGTACGCGCCGACGCCCTGCGGTGCGGCTCCGTCGGCGAGGAACAGCAGGAGACCGTCCGCGCCGACGTCCCCGACGCCGTTGTGCATCGCGTAGCGGAACTCGATCTCGAGGCCGACGTCGGACGGGAAGGTGTCGTCCGTCGACCACGCGCCGGCCTGGCCCGCGACCTGGTCGGTGAGCCGCAGTCGACCGCCGGTGACGGTGGCGTCGCCGTGCAGGCTGCCGCCGCCCGCCGTGTCGAAGTGCTGGACGTACGGGAAGGTCAGGCGGTCCGCCGAGGACGGTGCCGGGACGAGGGCCGGGGCCGCGAGGACGCCGAGCGCCGTGAGGGCGCTCGCCACCGCGGTCCCCAGCCGGAGCCGGCGCCGTGGCGTCGGCCGTGGACGAGGGGTGCTGGTCGCTGTCATGGCCCGATCGTCGCGATCGGGAGGTCCCCGTCAGGCGGGCCGGAGCCGGTCTGTGGATCGCGGCCCCGCGCCTCCAGGCTGTGGAGGAAGGAGCCGGAGCCGCGGCCGCGACTCGAGTCGCGACCGCAACCGCGTCAGGCCAGCCAGACCGTCGTCTCCCCGGGCAGCTCCCCGTTGCCGAGCGGCCCCGACGCGAGCAGCACCCGACCCGACGGCAGCGGGACCGGCGCCGTGCCGAAGTTCGTCACCGAGCGCCAGCCGTCGTGCCGGGCGAACGCGACGACGTCCGCATCCTGCGGGCCGGCGTCCACCCACGTCAGGTCCTCGCCGCGCTGGAGGTCCCGCCGGGCGGCGAGCGCCGACCGGTAGAGCGACAGCGTCGAGTCGGGGTCGCCGTCCTCCGCCTCGACCGACGAAGCCCCGAAGTCGGCGGGCTGCGGGAGGTGCGGTGCCACCGCGCCGAAGCCGAACGACGGCCCCGACTCGGTCCACGGGATGGGGACGCGGCAGCCGTCCCGCCCCTTCACGGTGTGCCCCGTGCGCAGCCACTTCGGGTCCTGCAGCAGGTCGCGCGGGATCGCCGCGGCCTCGTGCAGCCCGAGCTCCTCGCCCTGGTAGACGTACGACGAGCCGGGCAGCGCGAGCATCAGGAGCGTCGCCGCACGGGCCCGGCGCAGGCCGCGGTCGCGGTCCAGCACGGGCTCGGTGCCGTCGGTCATCAGCCAGGCGTCGGTGTCGGTGCCCTCCGGCAGGCCGTACCGGGTCGCGTGCCGGACGACGTCGTGGTTCGACAGGACCCAGGTGCTCGACGCCCCAGACTCGACCGAGGCGGACAGGTTCCGCTCGATGATCGTCCGGAACGAGGTCGCGTCGAACGGCGACTCGAGCAGGTCGAAGTTGAACGCCTGCCCGAGCTCGGTCGGCCGGGCGTAGAGGACCCGGCGGGGTGCGGGCGCCCAGGCCTCGGCGACCGCTGCGCGCGGCGGGTCGTACTCGTCGAGGACCTGCCGCCAGCCCGCGAAGACCTCGTGCACCTCGTCGCGGTCGTACAGCGGGTCGGAGCCGTCGAGCGGCAGCGCCTGCTCGTTCGACGGTCGGTACGGGGTGGACAGGTCCTTCGCCAGCCCGTGCGCGACGTCGACGCGGAAGCCGTCCACACCGCGGTCCGACCAGAACCGCAGCGTGTGCTCGAAGTCCTCGCGCACCTCGGGGTTCGACCAGTCGAGGTCCGGCTGCTCGGGGGCGAAGAGGTGCAGGTACCACTGACCGTCCGGCACGCGAGTCCAGGCGCTGCCGCCGAAGTTCGACACCCAGTCGCTCGGCGGGAGCGCCCCGTCCACGCCGGCGCCGTCGCGGAAGACGTAGCGGGCCCGCTCAGGCGACCCGGGCGCGGCGGCGAGCGCTGCCCGGAACCACTCGTGCTGGTCGGACGTGTGGTTGGGGACGACGTCGACGATCACCCGGACGTCGTGCTCGTGGGCGGCCCGGACGAAGGCGTCGAGGTCGCCGAGCGTGCCGAGGCGCGGGTCCACGTCGCGGTAGTCGGCCACGTCGTACCCGCCGTCGGCGAGCGGGGACGGGTAGAACGGCGAGAGCCAGACGGCGTTGACCCCGAGGGACGCCAGGTAGGGCACGCGGCTCGTGATGCCGGCGACGTCACCGAGCCCGTCGCCGTCGGTGTCCGCGAAGCTGCGCGGGTACACCTGGTAGACGACGGCCTGGCGCCACCAGTCCGGGTCGGTCGTGCGGGGCGTGCTGGCTGGCGTCCTGGGCGTGGTCACGTCGCCCACGCTAGCGACGGCTCCCGGGGTCGGGAATGGCTTCCGCGCACGATGCATTGGTTGTCGGTGACACCTTTGCGTCACGCACCGTGACCGTCACCGAACAGAGGGACCCCCAATGACGAACGTGCTCGTGCTCGTCGGCAGCCTCCGCGCCGACTCCATCAACCGCAAGCTCGCCGAGGCCGCCGCGCACCACGCGCCGGAGGGCATCGAGCTGGCCATGTACGACGGCATCGTCGACCTGCCCTTCTACAACGAGGACATCGACGGCGACACCCCGCCCGCCGCGGCCGTCGCGTTCCGGGACGCGGTCGCCGCCGCCGACGCCGTGCTGCTCGTCACGCCCGAGTACAACGGCACGATCCCGGCCGTGCTCAAGAACGCGCTCGACTGGGGCTCGCGTCCGTTCGGCGCCTCGCCGCTGTCCGGCAAGCCGCTGGCCGTGATCGGCTCGGCGTTCGGCCAGTACGGCGGCGTGTGGGCGCACGACGACGCCCGCAAGGCGGCCGGCATCGCGGGCGCGAAGGTGCTCGAGGACGTCAAGGTCGCGATCCCGCAGTCGGTCGTCCGGTTCGCCGAGACGCACCCGCGCGAGGACGCCGAGGTCACCGAGCTCGTGCGCGGCGCGCTCAGCGCGCTGGCCGACGCTGCGGACGAGCGCGTCGCCGCCTAGGGCGAGCGGGGCCGTCGACGGCCCGACGCCGGACTGGAGGCGCGGTGCGGGCCCGCACCGCGCCTCCAGTCCGTCTCGACGTCCGTCCGGATCGCTAGACAGCCTGGATACGAGACGGGTTACCCTTGCGGCATGTCCACGCAGGAGATCACGGAGGCGTCCGGGTACTGGTTCCCGGACGACGACGCCACCCAGCGCGGCGTCGCCGTGCTGAACGCCCTGCGTCGCTACCGAGCTGCCGAGTCGGCCATGCGGCGTCGCACCCGCGACTCCATGGGGATGGGCGAGACGGACCTGCTCGCGGTCCGGTACCTCCTGCAGGCGCAGCGCGCCGGGCGGATCGTCAGCCCCAAGGACCTCGCCGCCTACCTGAAGATCTCGTCCGCGTCGACGACGATCCTCATCGACCGCCTCGTGAAGTCGAACCACGTCCGGCGTGACAAGCACCCGACCGACCGTCGCGCGCTCGTGATCACCCCCACCACCGAGACCGACGACGAGGTCCGCGCCACGCTCGGCATCATGCACCGCCGGATGATGTCCGTCGCCGAGGGCCTCTCCGCCGAGGACGCCCGCGCGGTCGCCGTGTTCCTCGACAGCATGCGGTCCGCCGTCGACGAGGTCGACCCGACTCCCCCGCACTGACCCCACGAGGGGGACACCCCGCTGAGGACATCTCCTGCTCGACCGCGTAGACCGGATGTGTCACCGACGCGGAAGGAGCCGATCATGCACGCATCGGACAAGCTCGCCAAGAACCTCCAGGCGGTCCTCGTGGACCTCATCGACCTGCACCTCCAGGGCAAGCAGGCGCACTGGAACATCCTCGGAACGAACTTCCGGGACCTCCACCTCCAGCTCGACGAGATCGTCGAGGCGGCACGTGAGTTCGCCGACGACATGGCAGAGCGCATGCGCGCGCTGTACGTCGTGCCGGACGGCCGTTCGGCCACCGTCGCCGCATCCACCCACCTCGACGCCTTCCCGGACGGCGAGATCCTGACCCACGACGCGATCGACGAGATCACGCTGCGCCTCTACCAGGCGACCGGCACGATGCGCGACGTGCACGACGAGGTCGACGAGGAAGACCCGACGACCGCGGACCTGCTGCACGGGTTCATCGAGCGTCTCGAGCAGCTGGCCTGGATGGTCTCCGCCGAGAACCGCTCCCCCGGCACGCCGCTCGCCTCGGCCACCACGCCGGCGGTCGCGAGCGCGTCCGACCACGAGTAAGCAGCGCATGGACCTCGGGATCCAGGGCAAGACCGCGCTCGTCTTCGGCGGCGACTCCGGCATCGGCTGGAACACCGCGCGCATCCTCCTCGCCGAGGGTGCGACGGTCGTCGTCACCGACATCGACCAGAGCCGGCTCGACACCAGCGCCGACCAGCTCGAGGCCCCGCCGGGCAAGCTGTTCGCCTTCGCCGCCGACGTGACGGAGGCGGACAGCCTCGCCGCGCTGCACGACCGGGTGCGCGACGCGGTCGGCACGATCGACATCCTGGTGCAGTCCTCGGGCGTCACCGGCGCCCAGGGCATGTTCCACGAGATCGACGAGCAGGGGTGGCTCGACACCATCGACGTCGACCTGATGGGACCGGTCCGCATCACGCGCGAGTTTATCGCCGACCTGCGGCAGGGCGGCTGGGGACGCATCGTGTACCTCGTCTCGGAGGACGCGTCACAGCCGTACGACGACGAACTGCCGTACTGCGCGGCGAAGGCCGGCGTGCTCTCCTTCGCGAAGGGGCTCTCCCGCTCCTACGCGTCCGAGGGACTGCTCGTGAACACCGTCAGTCCCGCGTTCATCCACACGCCGATGACCGACGCGATGATGGACAAGCGCGCGAAGCAGAACGGCACCTCGTTCGACGAGGCGATCACGAGCTTCCTCGACGAAGAACGCCCGTACATGGAACTCGGCCGTCGCGGCGAGCCCGAGGAGGTCGCGAACGTGGTGACGTTCCTCTGCTCGGACCTCGCCAGCTTCGTCAACGGCTCGAACTACCGGGTCGACTCCGGCTCGGTCGCCACCGTCTAGGGGGAACGATGACCGACTTCCGCTACCTCGTCGTCGGCGGCGGGATGGTCGCCGACTCGGCTGCCCGCGGCATCCGCGAGATCGACACCGAGGGCACGATCGGCATCCTCAGCGAGGACGTCGACCCGCCCTACGCCCGGCCGGCCCTCTCCAAGAAGCTCTGGACCGACCCGGACTTCAGCTGGGACGAGAAGGTCGACCTGCACACCGAGGAGACCGGCGCGACGTTCGTGCTCGGCACCGCGGTGACGGCGATCGACCCCGCGGCGAAGACCGTCACGACCGCGGACGGCGCCACCCACGGCTACGAGCGCCTGCTCATCGCCACGGGCGGCAAGCCGCGCAGCCTGCCCGGGCTCGCGCCGTCGTCGCGGGTGCTCGACTACCGCAGCGCCGCCGACTACCGTCGCCTCCGGGCGCTCGCCGACGCCGGGGCGCACGTCGCCGTCGTCGGCGGCGGGTACATCGGGACGGAGATCGCAGCGGGCATCGTGCAGAACGGCGCCCGCGTCACGTTCGTCGACCCGGACGACGTCGTCGGCGCCCGCATGTTCCCCGCGGGCCTCGCCCGGGCGTTCCAGCAGCGCTTCGTCGACCACGGGGTCGAACTCCGACTCGGACGCCGGGTGGAGTCGGGCACCGAGCACGAGGGCGGCGTGACGCTCACCCTCGACGACGGATCGACCGTCGAGGCCGACGCGGTCGTGGTGGGCCTCGGCATCGAGCCGCAGACGCAGCTCGCCGCGGACGCCGGCCTCACCGTGCGGGACGGCATCGTCGTGTCCTCCACGCTGCGCACCGACGACGACTCGATCTTCGCCGCCGGCGACGTCGCCGAGTACCCGGACCGGATCCTCGGCACCCGCCGTGTCGAGCACGTCGACAACGCCCAGCAGCAGGGCCGCCAGGCGGGACGCAACCTCGCCGACGCCGACGAGACCTACGACCACACCCCGATGTTCTACTCGGACGTCTTCGACCTCGGGTACGAGGCCGTCGGCCGGGTGTCCACGGAGCTCCGGACGTTCGCGGACTGGCAGGAACCGAACGTCACGGGCGTCGTCTACTACGTCGACGAGGACGACACCGTGCGTGGCGTGCTGCTCTGGAACGTGTGGGACAAGACCGACGAGGCCCGGAAGGTCCTCGCCGAGGCGCACGCGATCACGCCCGACATGCTGCCGGGCCGCATCGCGGCCTGACCCGGCCGTCCTGGAGGCGCGGCTCGCCGCCGGTGGGCGGGTCGCGCCTCCGGTCGGTTGCGCCTGGAGGCGCGACTCGGCCCCGGTGGGCGGGTCGCGCCTCCTGTCGGTTGCTCCCGCGGTGTCGTCAGCGGTGGCCGCGCTCCTCGGGCGCGACCGCGTCGACGACCGCCTCGCGGTCGGCCGGGTCCACCGGCAGGTCGTCGCCGTCCGCCATCGCGACCGCGTGAGCGGACTTGGCCGCCTCGAGCGCGTCGTCGTCGTTCCGTGCCATGCCGACCAGCTCGATGAAGCGCGACTTCACCAGCAGCCAGGCGTCGGCCGGGCCGAGACGCGCCAGGTCGGACGACGTGGAGTCGTCCCGCACGCGCTGCAGCGACGCGACACCGCGGTCCGGGATGCGTCGCCCGACGTGTTCGACGGCGAGCTTCGCGACGGCGTCCGCCTGCGCGTGCATGACGGAGTGCGCGCCGTCGACGACCTCGCGGAGGACGGCGTACGGGAACACCCGGGCCAGGCGCCGCACCCAGTCGCGCGGCACGAGGGCGTCGTGCTCGCCGCGGACGATGAGCGTCCGGGCCTGCACGTGCGGTGCGCGCTCCTCGATCGGGAACGCGACCATCCGGGGCAACACCTTCGAGAACCAGTGCCATCCGCACAGCACGTAGGCCGTGATGCCGTGCCAGCGCACCGCGGCGGGCTCGTGGAACGCCGAGCGGAGGAACCGGAAGGCCGACTGCCGCACCGTGCGCGCCCGGGAGTCGAGCACGGGGCTGATGAGCACGAGGTCGGAGATCTCCGGATGCCGTGCGGCGACCTCGGTGACGACCTGCGTGCCCATTGAGTGACCGATCAGCACCGGGTCCTCGAGCCGCAGCTCCGTGAGCACCCGCTCGACCGCGTCGGCGTAGCGCTCGATCGAGACCCGGCCGCGGAACCGGGGGACGCCGGCGAACCCGGGGAGGTCGAGCGCGTGCACCGGGCCGTTCTCGTTGAGGTGCGGGGCGAGTCGCTCGTAGTAGGTCGACGAGATGCCGAGACCGGCGACGAGGACGAACGCCCGGTCGCCGGGCTGCCCGATCGAGCTGACCCGGACGTAGGTGCCGTCGACGGCGATCCGGTCGATCTCGACGGTGACGTCGGCGTCGTCGGCCTCCGCGAGTTCGCCCGCCGGGTCCGGACGCGGCGGGACCTCGCCGGTGTCGTCGTGCACGTCGGCCTCCCTGGTGTCGAGGAGCGTCCACGATACCCGCCGCGCTCCGTCGCGCCGGGACGACGCGGCCAGGTGCGGCCGTTCGCCGGCTCAGGCCGTTCGCTGGCTCAGGCCGTCGGCCGGCTCAGGCGGTTCGCCGACCCGGGCCGTCGGCCGGCCCAGGCGGTTCGCCGACCCGGGCCGTCGGCCGGCCCAGGCGGTTCGCCGAGTCGGGCCGTCGGCCGGCTCAGGCGGCGAACTCGTACGCTGCGATGCCGTGCACGCGGGTCGGGACCTGGAAGACCGCGCCGGAGTGCGGGTGCGCCTCGAGCTGCTCCTCGGTCAGGTTCTCGCGGGCGGTCCCCACGAACAGCGTCGACATGTCCGGTCCCCCGAACGCCACGCTCGTCACGTTCGGCGCCGGGACCTCGACCGTCTCCAGGTGGGCGCCCGCCTCGTCCCAGCGCTCGACCCGACCGCTGCCGTACACGGCCGTCCAGAAGCACCCCTCGTCGTCACGGACGAGCCCGTCGTGCGCCGCCCCGCTGACGAACGGTTCGAGCTCGCCGAGCACCCCGTCCGGACCGTAGGGCGCGCGGTAGATCGTCGACGTGCTCGTGTCGGTCACGTACATGACGCTGCCGTCGGCCGACCACTCGATGCCGTTCGTCACCCCGAAGCCGCCGCGGAGCACCCGGACCCGGCCGTCCGGCTCGACCGCGTACAGGGCGCCGGCCGGATCGGTGTCGGAGAGGTCCATGCTCCCGACGAGGAACCGCCCGAAGGGGTCGCACTTGCCCTCGTTGAAGCGCATCTCGGTGGTCGCGTGGTGCACGCGGACGAACTCCCGCTCGACGACGCCCTGCTCGTCGGTGAGCACGACCCGGTCGCCGAGCGCCGCGACGAAGCCGCCCTGCGCGCGCGGCTGGAAGCTCGCCAGGGGCGGCGGCAGCGCGACGCTCGACTCCACCACGCCGGCGGCGGTGGCGGTGGTGAGGAGGCCGAGCGTGATGTCGGTCCAGCGGAGCCGCTGCGTCCGCGGGTCCCACACGATGCTCTCCGCGAGCACGGCCTGCTCGTCGCAGAAGACGGTCACGGGTCCGGTCACGGCGTCGGTGGTCATGGGCTCGGGTCTACCGGTCGTCGCCCCCACGTCCTGCCAGCGACATGCAGAGTGCTCTGTCCGCGGCGGCGGTCCGACGCGAGGAGCGGGCACGCGCGATCTGTCTTCCACCCCAGCTGCACCGGCTCCGACTTCTCCTCCCCCAGCAGGGGGCGAGCAGCCTGCAACACATCAGAGGCGGGCGTAGCGGGCGCGGAAGAAGCTGTAGACGCCGTACGCCAGGAACCCGATGCCGACCGCCGCGAGCACGACGCTGCCGCCCGGCATCCGGTGCAGCGCGTCGAACGCGCCGTCCAGCCCTGTCGCCTGGTCCGGATCGCTGCGGAAGGCAGCGACGGCGATGAGCACCCCGACCACCGCGATCGCGATGCCCTTGCCGACGTACCCGACGACGCCGAGCACCGTGACGACCCGGTCGTACCGTCGCGGCGGGGTGACGAGCTGCTTGCGGAACGACCGACGGCACCCGATGACGACGAGGGCGACGCCGATCACGAGCGCGACGGCGGCGGCGAGGAGCAGCACGAACACGCCGCCGGGGGTGGCCAGGGCCTTCGCGGCCGCACTGCGCGAGGAGCCGCTCGAGCTCTTGCCGGCGCCGACCGCGTAGGACGCCGCGGACCAGCAGACGACGCCGTAGACGATCGCCTTCCCGGCGTTCTTGGCACGGGCCGCCCAGGCGCGGGCGCTGTCCGTCCGACCGCCGACCACGGCCTCGAGCGCGAGGCGGATCGTCAGCGCGGCGGTCCCGACGGCGACGACCCACAGCAGGAACACCCCGCCGGGGACGGCCGCGATCTGCTCGAGGGCGCCGGACTGGTCGGTCTCACTCCCGCCGGAGCCGTTGCCGACCGCGAGCAGGACGGCGAGGTACCCGATGAGCAGGTGGACGATGCCGCTGCCGACGAACCCGGCCCGCGCCGTCGTCTCGAACCACCGGCTGTCGGCGATCCGCTTCGCTCCGCGACCCGTCGCCCGGGCCGCCTGTTCCGCCTGTCCACTCACCACTCCGAGCGTGCCCGTCGGCGGGGTCCGTGTCCGGAAGCGGCCGCCGGGCGCGTCCTGGCCACGGCGTCGGGCCGGCGGCGTCGGGCCCACGGCGTCAGGCGTGTCCGCCTGCGCCGTCGCGCCTGCGTGGTGAGCCCCTCGGCGTCAGGGCCGAGCGGCGGGGTCGAGTCGTGCGCGCAGTCGCCCGAGCACCGGGAGCGCGGCGGCGAGTGCACGCCGGTCGTCCTCGGGCAGGTCGCCGAGCGCCGCCACGAGGACGCGCTCGGCCGACGCGTCGTACGAGGCGAGCCGCGTCCGCGCGAGATCGGTCAACCCGACCTCGGTGCTGCGGGCGTCACCGCGGGCGAGCCGCCGTTCGACGAGCCCGTCGCGCTCCATCGCGGTGACGAGGTTGCTCACGGTCGAACGAGCGAGGCCGAGCGCCCGGCCGAGCGTGGTCGGGCTGGACCAGCCGTCCTCGTCGAGCCGTCGGAGCACCTCGATCTGGGCGTCCGGAAGGTCCGGCAGCGCCACCGACCGGCGGGCGGTGCCGAGCAGGGCGCGTCGGAAGGGGCCGACCTCGGCGCTGAGCACCCGCGCCACCCGGGCCAGGTCGAGGTCGTTCCGGTCGTGCTCCACGGATCCAGGGTACTCACGGGAAATGCGCTTGCAACAAACGCATTACCGGAGCAAACTCGTATGCATGACCACCACGAGCATCGAGCACCCCGTTCCCCCGCAGGACCTCTCCGGCATCGTCGGACACCGCTTCATCTACACGTACGCCAACGGATGGCAGTACGAGATGTACGTCAAGAACGCGACGACGATCGACTACCGCATCCACTCCGGCATGGTCGGTGGGCGATGGGTGAAGGACCAGACGGTCGACCTCGTCGTGCTCACCGAGGGGGTCTACAAGGTGTCGTGGAACGAACCGACCGGCACGAGCGTCGTCGTGAACGTCGTCCCCGGCGAGCGCGTCCTGCACGGCACGATCTTCTTCCCGCACTGGGTGGAGGAGGACGGCAGCAAGACCGTCCTGTTCCAGAACGACCACCTCGACCGGATGCGCGAGTACCGCGACCAGGGTCCGACCTACCCGATCTACGTCGTGCCGGAGTTCGCCCACATCACGCTGTTCGAGCACGTCGGCGAGGACGACGAGACCGTGATCGACACCGCACCCGGCGACCTCCCGGCCGGCTTCGCGGACCGGCGCGGCTGATGGACCTCGCCCCGATCACGCTCGAGCACCGCGGGCAGACCCTGCGCGGCTGGCAGCTCGGCACCGGAGCGCGGTCGAGCACGCACGCCGACAACGCGACAGCGGGTGCACCGGCGGTCCTGCTCGTGCACGGCTTCGGCAGCACGGACACCGGCGGGCAGCAGCTCCTCGTGCAGACCGCCCGCGCGCTGCACGAGCAGCGCGGCGCCGTGGTCCGCTCGTACAGCCGCCTGGGTCACGGCACGAGCGACGGCGACTTCGCGGACGTCACGATCTCGGACGAGGTCGACCAGGTCGCCCGGATGATCCGCACGCTGGCGGCCGACACCGGTGCCGCGGTGCACGTCGTGGCGCACAGCCTCGGCGCGGTCGAGTCGGCCCTCGCCGCCGCCCGCGTGCCGGACCTCGTCGCCACGCTCACGCTCTGGTCGCCCGCCGGCGTCGTGGTCGACGACATCGCCCGGCACGACGCGATCCAGGGGCGACCGCTCGCTCCGGTCCGGGCGCAGGGGTACTTCGACTTCGGCGGGATGGCCCTCGGCACCGCGTTCCTCGACGAGGTGCGCGCCGGGCTCGACGTCCACGGCCCGGCCGCTGAGTACACCGGCCCCGCCGAGGTGTTGCACGGCACGGCGGACGAGATCGTGCCGGTGTCCTACGGGCAGCGGTACGGCGACGTGCTGCCCGGCGCGACGTTCACGCCCGTCGACGGCGCCGACCACGGTTGGTCGTCGGTGCCGTTCCGGCAGGTGCTGCTCGACCACCTGCTCACGCAGGTGGCCCCGGTGACGAGCCCTTGAGCAGTGGACGCGCGTCGGCGCGGACGGGAGGCGCGGGGCGGGCCCGCCCCGCGCCTCCCGTCCGGCGTCAGTCGCCCTTGACGTTCACGACCTGTCGCAGCGTGTGCCGGACCCGGACGAGGTCCGCGGCGTCCGCCATCACCTGATCGATCGGCTTGTAGGCAGCGGGGATCTCGTCGAGGAACGCGTCGGTGTCGCGGTACTCGATCCCGACCATCGCCGCCCGCAGCTCGTCGTGCGTGAAGGTCCGCCGCGCTGCCGACCGCGAGAACAGCCGGCCGGCACCGTGCGGCGACGACTCGAGCGACGGCTTGTTCCCGACGCCCTCGACGACGTACGACGCCGTGCCCATCGAGCCGGGGATCAGCCCGGGCTGCCCGGCCGTCGCCTGGATCGCACCCTTCCGCGAGACCCACACGCTCTTGCCCCAGTGCGTCTCACGCTGCGTGAAGTTGTGGTGGCAGTTGATCCGCTCCTGCTCGTCGACGGCGGTGCCCGTGACCTCGGACAGCTGCCGCACGACCCGGTCCATCATCTCCTCGCGGTTGAGCAGGGCGAAGTGCTGCGCCCACCGGAGCTCGGCGACGTACCGGTCGAACTCCGGCGTGCCCTCGACCAGGTAGGCCAGGTCGGGGTCCGCCAGCTCGATCCACCAGCGCTGCATCATCCGCTTGGCGACCTTGATGTGCCGCTGCGCGATCTTGTTGCCGACGCCCCGCGACCCGGAGTGCAGGAACAGCCAGACCCGGTCCTCCTCGTCGAGGGAGACCTCGATGAAGTGGTTGCCGGAGCCGAGCGTGCCGAGCTGGTTCCGCCACCCGCCGTGCGCTCCTGCCGGATCGAACCCGGCCGCGGCGGCCATCGTCTCGAGCTCCGCGATCCGCGGCGCCGCGGTCGCGACGATCTTCCGGTTGGACGCGCCGGCCGACAGCGGGACCGCCCGCTCGATCTGCTCCCGGAGGGGCTGCAGGTCGCTCGGCAGGTCGCCCGCGGTGAACTGCGTGCGGACCGCGATCATGCCGCAGCCGATGTCCACGCCGACGGCTGCGGGCATCACGGCGCCGAGGGTCGGGATCACCGAGCCCACGGTGGCCCCGAGCCCCAGGTGGGCGTCGGGCATGAGCGCCAGGTGCGGGAACACGAACGGCATCCGCGCGGTCGTGCGGGCCTGCTGCTCGGTGTTCTCCTCGAGCATCGAGGCCCAGCTGAGCAGCTTGTCGTCGATCTTCTCCACGGTGTCTCGCCTTTCGTCGTGACGGTGCGACGACCGGACGGTCGTCGGTGGTGACGGTCCGGGGCGAGCGGTTCCTCCGTGCCCTCCCGCGCACGGAGCGCGCGGAGGAACGACGGGATGGACGCCCCGGGCCGGGTGGGCACGGGACGTCGGGTGACGGCGCGTGCCTACGCGGGTTCGCGGAGGGACTGGCTCGCGTACTGCATCGCGGGCAGCACGACGAGCGCTTCGAGCTGGCGCTCGACGCGGCGTTCGCGGTGCTGCACGGTGTGCATCGCGGTCCTTCCGGCATGCCCGGGGCGGGCGGTCCCCGCCCGTCGGGCAGGAGGACCGACCCTAGTGCGACACGCCCGGGATGCACAAGTGGGCCCGGGCGTGTCGCCGTCTGTCCACAGCCTGGAGGCGCGGTGCGGCTCCTCCACAGCGGGGTACGCCCGGCTGATGGTCACCCCCGTGCACCGGGCAGGGTGGAGGCATGACCGAGCGGACCCGCGACACCCCCGACGCACACGACAACGAGGAACGCACCGACGGCTACGTGCCCCTGCGCTCCTACGGTGCGATCGGCGACGGCCGGACCGTCGCGCTCATCGCCCGCGACGGCCGGATCGACTGGCTGCCGATCCCGGCGATGGACTCCCCGCCCGTCTTCGCGAGCATCCTCGACGCCGAGCACGGCGGCCACATCGCGCTCCGTCCCACCGGTGACGCCGCGGTCGAGCGTGCGTACCTGCCCGGCACGAACGTGCTCGTCACGACGTGGACGACCGACTCCGGGTCGTGCACCGTCACCGACGCGATGGTCACCGGGGTCGCCGGACGCCTGCCCTGGGCCGAGATCGGGCGCTGCGTGCAGGGCGTCGAGGGCACCGTCGAGATGGAGTGGGCCGTGGTCCCCGGCACGCTGCTGAACACCGCGGAACCGGAGCGCCTCGACACGGCCAACGGCACCGTGATCGGCATCGACGGCATCACCATCGGCATCGTCCAGCAGGGCTTCGAACCGGTGCACGACGACGGTCCGCGGTTCTCCGGCCGCTTCTCGACGTCCGAGGGGTCGAAGTCGATCCTGACGGTCGTCGGCACCCATGACGAGCCGATCTTCCTGCCCGAGCCGGAGCGCACGCTCGACGCGGTGGACCGGACGATCGCGAACTGGTCGACCTGGTCCGAGGAGTTCCACTACGACGGCCCCTGGTCGGACGCCGTGCAGCGGAGCGCCCTCGCCCTCAAGCTGCTCATCTACTCCCCCACCGGAGCGATCGCGGCAGCGCCGACGACGAGCCTCCCCGAGGACCGCACCGGTGGGAAGAACTGGGACTACCGGTTCGCCTGGGTGCGCGACCTGTCGTACACCGTGCACGCGCTCACCCGCTTCGGGCTGCGCGAGGAGACCCACGCCGCGGTCTCGTGGGTGATGCGGACGATCGCCGAGCACGACGAGACCATGCCCATCTTCTACGAGCTCGACGGCTCGAAGACGGACAGCGTCGAGGAACGTGACGTCCCCGGTTGGAACGGGATCGGGCCGGTGACGGTCGGCAACCGCGCGGGGAACCAGCTGCAGCTCGGTGTGTGGGGCGACGTCTTCGAGATCATGCGGCAGTACGTCCGAGCGGGCAACGTGCTCGACCGCGCGACCGCGGGGGTGCTGCAGCGGCTGGCCGACGACGCCTGCCACCGGTGGCCCGAGCAGGACTCCGGCATGTGGGAGCTACAGGAGGCGCAGCACTACGTGACGAGCAAGATCGGCTGCTGGCAGGCGCTCGACGCCGCGGTCGAGCTGCACGACGCCGGCATGATCGACGGTCCGCGCGAGAAGTGGATCGAGAACCGCGAGCTCATCGAGCAGTGGGTGGCCGAGCACGGGTGGGACGAGGAACGCGGGCACTACGTCATGTACCCGGGGTCGGACGCACTCGACACCTCGATCCTGCTGCACGCCATGTCGGCCTTCGACCGCGGACCGCGCATGGAGTCGACGATCCGCGCGATCGAGGACCAGCTCCAGCGCGGCCCGCTCGTCTACCGGTACTCCGGCATGGACGAAGAGGAGTCGCCGTTCGTCGCGTGCTCGTTCTGGCTCGCCGCCGCGATGGCGTGTGTGGGGCGGGTGGACGACGCCCGCGAGCTCATGGACGAGATGGTCGAGCAGGCGAACGACGTCGGGCTGTTCAGCGAGATGCTCAGCGCGGACGACGGCGCCTTCATGGGGAACATCCCGCAGGGCCTCTCCCACCTCGCGCTGATCCAGGCCGCGCTGACGATCGAGGAGGTCGCGACCGGGTCCTGAACCGGTTGCCGGTGGTGCGTTGCATGATGGAAGCGCGATGAACGACGTCGACGCACGCATGGACCGACTCCGACGAGCTGCCCGGTACCGCTACCAGCAGCTCGTGGACAGCGAGGTCGAGCGCGGTTCGCTCGACCCCGACGAGGTCCGAGAGGAACGTCGGTTGCTCCGGGCCCAGGACGTGGAACGCCATGCCCGCGCCCGCATCGAGGAAGCCGAACGGCGCGGGGTCTTCGAGGGGAACCCGTACCACGGCAAGCCGCTGCCCGGGAACGACGGCACGCACGACCCGGACTGGTGGATCAAGGCGAAGATCGAGCGCGAGGAGATCCGGGGCATCGCCCCGCCCGCCCTGGCGCTGCGGACCGAGGACGCCGAGCTCGACGACCACCTGGACGCGCTGCACGCCGAGGACGACGTGCGCGCGGTCCTCGTCGACTTCAACGCACGGGTGAAGGAGGCGCGGCGGCAGCTGCTCGGCGGCCCGCCGGTGGTGACGCCGATGCGTGACGTCGACGCCGAGGTGCACCGGTGGCACGACCGCCGCGCAGCCCAGCGCTCGGCGGACGAGCGTGCGGCGGCGGACCGTGCCGCAGCCGACCAGGCGGCGCGCCCGCGGCGCTGGTGGCGTCGGTCCTGATCGGCCCGCCATCCGCCGGAACCGCGGCGCGCGGCGGGGCCGAGCCGCGCCTCCCGACCGGACCGACGGCGTCACCCGCGCTCTTCCTGGAACACCGGAGGGGGTCGGACCGTACCGTGGGGGCATGGCCCCCGCACACATCGCGACCACCGACCGCATCCGGGCGATCGACGCCTGGTGGCGCGCCGCGAACTACCTGACGGTCGGGCAGATCTACCTGCTCGACAACCCGCTCCTCACCCGGCCGATCGAGCCGGACGACGTGAAGCCACGACTCCTCGGCCACTGGGGCACCTCGCCGGCGCTCAACCTCGTGTACGCGCACTGCAACGCGCTCATCGCTGAGACCGACCGCGACCTGCTCTACATCTGCGGCCCCGGACACGGCGGACCCGCGATGAACGCGAACGCCTGGCTCGAGGGCACGTGGGGCGAGCTCTACCCCGACATCACGCCCGACCCGGAGGGCCTCCGGAAGTTCTTCCGGCAGTTCTCGTTCCCCGGCGGCATCCCCTCGCACGCCGCCCCGGAGACGCCCGGTTCGATCAACGAGGGCGGTGAGCTCGGCTACTCGCTCGCCCACGCGTACGGCGCGGCACTCGACAACCCCGACCTCGTCGTCGCCTGCGTGGTCGGCGACGGTGAGGCCGAGACCGGTCCGCTGTCCGGTTCGTGGCAGGCGCACACCTTCCTCGACCCGGTGTCCGACGGTGCGGTGCTGCCGATCCTCAACCTCAACGGCTGGAAGATCGCGAACCCGACGGTCCTCGCCCGCATCCCGGAGGAGGACCTCACCGCCTACTTCCGGGGCCTCGGGTACGAGCCGATCGTCGTCGACTCCGCGCGGGTCGACCACGACCCGTTCGCCGTGCACGCACTGTTCGACGGCGCCCTCCGCCGGGCCTTCGCGACCATCGACGACATCCAGGCGGCCGCCCGCGCCCAGGCGCAGCGCGCCGCCACCGGGCAGCCGGCCGGTGCCGCCGACCTGCGGCCTCGGTGGCCGATGATCGTGCTCCGGACGCCGAAGGGCTGGACCGGGCCGAAGGAGGTCGACGGGGAGCAGGTCGAGGGGACGTTCCGCGCCCACCAGGTGCCGCTGCCCGCCGTGCGCGAGAACGACGAGCACCGACGCCAGCTCGAGGAGTGGATGCGGTCGTACCGGCCGGAGGAGCTCTTCGACGAGGACGGGCTGCCCATCGGCATCCAGACGACGATCCGTCCGCAGGGCGAGCACCGGATGAGTGCCACGCCGCACGCGAACGGCGGCCGGATCCGCACCGCGCTCGACCGGCCCGCGCTCGACGACTTCGGGGTCGAGGCCGGCGCAACGGCGAGCGCCACCGCGACGCTCGGTCCGTGGATCGCCGCGCTGATGCAGCGCAACCCGTCGACGTTCCGGCTGTTCGGCCCGGACGAGACGATCTCGAACAAGCTCGACGCGGTGTTCGACGTGACGCAGCGCGTGTGGCGTGCCCGTCGTGGCCCCGGCGACGAGCACCTCGGCGCACACGGCCGCGTGACCGAGGTGCTGTCCGAGCACCTGCTCGAGGGGCTGCTCGAGGGCTACGTGCTCTCCGGCCGACACGGCGTGCTGAACACGTACGAGGCCTTCGCGCACATCATCGACTCGATGGTCGGTCAGTACGCGAAGTGGCTCGAGTCGTCGACCGACATCGACTGGCGGGCACCGGTGTCGAACCTGTCGATCCTGCTGTCGTCGCACGTCTGGCGGCAGGACCACAACGGCTTCTCGCACCAGGACCCGGGCTTCCTCGACGTCGTGGCGTCGAAGCAGCAGGACCTCGTCCGGATCAAGCTGCCGGCCGACGCGAACACCCTGCTCGCGGTCGCCGCGCACGCGTTCGAGACGACCGACCGCATCGAGGTGATCGTCGCCGGGAAGCACCCCGAACCCGTGTTCCTGTCGCTGCCCGACGCGATCGCCCACGCGGACGCCGGTCTGGGTGTCTGGGACTGGGCTGGAACGGAGTCCGAGGTCGGCCGCGTCGACGTCGTGCTCGTCTCCGCGGGGGACGTCCCCACGGTCGAGACGGTCGCCGCCGCGGACATCATCCGGCAGCACGCCCACGGGGTCGGTGTCCGGGTCGTCAACGTGGTCGACCTGCTCGCGCTCGGCGACCCGCGGAAGCACGAGCACCCGGTCTCCGACGAGCGGTACGACGAGGTCTTCCTGCCCGGCACCCCGGCGGTGTTCGCCTTCCACGGCTACCCGTCGCTCGTGCACCAGCTGACCTACCGTCGGAACGGGCACGACGACCTGCACGTGCACGGCTTCCTCGAGCAGGGCACGACGACCTCGCCCTTCGACATGCTGATGCGCAACGAGATGGACCGGTTCGCGCTCGCGCACGACGCCCTGACCCGGGTCGACGCGACTGCGCACGAGGGCCTGCTCGCCAAGCTGTCGGAGGCGCGGGAGGCGGCCCGCGACTTCGCGTACTCGCGGGGCGAGGACCACCCGTCGGTCGGCGAGTGGCGGTTCTCCGGATGGCCGCAGGACGAGCCGACGTCCGGCGGGACCGGCGGGGACCCGGGTGCGGGCGAGAGCGAAGGATCGGCGCCGGGCAACTAGCGTCGCAGCCGCGGTCCGCCCTGCACAGCCGGGAGGCGCGGCGCACCACCCACAGGACCGGTCACGCCCGACGCGTGGCCGGTCCTCGTGCGTCAGGCTGCGGGCATGGGAACGGGGTGGGCGAGTGCGGTGGTGTCGTTGTCGAGTGCTGCCGTGGCGGTCATGAGCGTGGCCGTCACGATCGCTGAGGGCCGCCGGGGGCGGCAGAACACAGAGTTCTTGGGACACCGCGACACGTGGTGGCAGCGTTGATCGTGGGTGGTCGAACGCGCGCTGTCGGACGACGATCGGCAACGCGACGCCGCGTCGCTCATGGCACACGCCGTGCTGACGCGGGCATGGGCGACAGCGGACGACCACTGGGTGCAGGACGCCCTCGTCGAGCACGCGGCGAGGAACACCCGGGACGAACGCGACGACGAGGAAGGACCTGACGATGATCTCGCGTGAGGACGACGCCAGCTTCAAGCGACGGCTCGATCACATGGAGCGGAGCTGGCCGGTCCTCCTGGCCGACCCGCACTACGGCCCGCTGATGCGCGAGAAGCGTGCTGAGGAACGCCTGGCCGCAGCGCGGATCGAGTGGCGGGAACGGCAGGAGCGTGCCCGTGCCCGGCGCCTGCGGTGGGAGGCCTCCGTCAGCGAGGGCTGAACGCCAGCAGCGAGCGGGCCGTCCGTCGTCCTGCCACCCTGGAGACGTGCACGCCCTCGTCATCCCGGCCCCGACCCTCCCGACCGTCCCCACGACGACGGGCGGTCGCTTCCCCGTCCGCCGTGTCTTCTGCGTCGGCCGGAACTACGCGGCCCACGCCCGCGAGATGGGCCACGATCCCGACCGCGAGCCGCCGTTCTTCTTCACGAAGCCGGCGGACGCGGTGGTGGCGGACGGCGCGGACACGCCTTACCCGCCGGCGACGGCGCGGCTCGAGCACGAGGTCGAGCTCGTCGTGGCCATCGGCACGGCGGGCGCCGACGTCGATCCGGCACGAGCGCTCGACCTGGTGTGGGGGTACGGCGTCGGCATCGACCTCACGCGACGCGACCTCCAGGCCGAGGCCAAGCGACTCGGCCGTCCGTGGGACACCGCGAAGGGGTTCGACGCGTCGGCGCCCATCGGCACGCTCGTGCCCGCCTCCGAGGTCGATCCCACGCGAGGCGCGGTGGAACTCCGGGTCGGCGGGGTGCTCCGGCAGTCCGGGGACCTCGCGGACCAGATCTGGTCGGTGGCCGAGACGGTCGCGGAGCTCTCGCGGTTCGTCGCCCTCGCGCCGGGTGACCTGCTCATGACGGGGACGCCCGAGGGTGTCGGCCCGCTCGACCGTGGGGACGTGGTCGAGGGGACGATCGCAGGTGTCGGGTCGGTGCGCACGCGGATCGTCTGACCGCCGACACCGCACCGGCGCCGAGCCGTTGTGCGCGGGTTCGGTCGGACTGGGAGCGTTCGCAGTCCGAGCGCGTAGAACGGTCGTGACGTCGCACCGGGGACCGCGACGTCTCGGACCACGGGCCGCGGCCGCCCGTGCGGGTCATCGTCCCCGACCGGGCATCGGAGGTGACGCCGTGCAGGAACACGACCTGCTCGCCACGTCCTGGACGTGGGCCGGAGACGAACCGATCGACGAGCGCGTGGGCGCCGTCGGAGCGGCGGGCTTCGCAGGACTGTCGCTGGGACTCGAGGACCTGCACGAGGTGCGGGCCACCATCGGCTTCGCCGCGCTCCGTCGGATGCTCGACCGCGCCGGCATCGTCTGGGTGCAGCTCGGTCCGCTCGACCACTGGTGGGCCGCGGACACGACGAGCGGCGACGGTGCGTCCGCCGACCGCGGTGTGCTGCTCGAGGCCGCCGCGATGCTCGGCGCCTGGCAGGTCGTCGCCCGTGCGGACACGACCGTCCCCGGGGTCACGCCACCGCGGATGCTCGACGACTGGAACGACCTCGCCGGTCAGGCGGCGAAGGTCGGCGCGCAGCTCGTGCTCGAACCGGAGCCGTGGTCGAACCTGCCCACGATCGAGCGGGCGTCCCGCTTCGTGGCAGCCGCCGGGCACCCGAACGGCGGGCTGCTGCTCGACACGATGCACGCCCTCCGTGGCGGATCGACCTTCGCGTCCATCCACGAGGGCGTCGTGCCCGCCACGCTCGCCGCCGTCGAGCTGAGCGACGGACTCCTGCACACCCCGGCCGGCATGACCCTCGCCGAGGAGTCCCGCGAGGCCCGACACCTGCCGGGTGCCGGCGCCTGGGACCTCCCCGGTCTGATCCGTACCGTCCGTGACCTCGGGTTCGACGAGCCGTGGGGCGTGGAGGTCCGCACCCCCGCACACCGTGCCCTGCCGATCGCCGATGCGCTCCGGACGGCCGCGGCCGCCACCCGGGCGGTGCTCGACGCCGCTGATGCGTTCGGCGCCCCGCCGGCTCCGGCGATGCCGTCGAGCCCGGCACCCACCTCGGCCGTGGACTACGAACCGGCCGACACCCGCGCCGCGCACCCGGTGCTCCCGCGCGATCGCGGCGCGGCGCTGCCGGGTGTCGTCGACGCGGTCACTGCCGTCGGCCAGCGCGGAGCCGACGCCAGCACCGGCGCACCCGCGTCCCAGCGGAGCCACCGCGAGGCCGACACAGGCGCGCCCGCGTAACCTCGGAGCCATGACCGATCACGCACCGCACGACGACGACCTGCTCCGCCGCTCCCAGGAGAGCATCGACGAGGCGAAGGCCGCCGCGGCCGAGGTGGTCGAGCCCGAGGAGGACGAGCTCGTCGAGGAGGACCTCCCGGTCGCCGACCACGCCGAGCCCGCCGACGGGCCCGCGCCCGCCGCCTGAGCAGCTCGACCGGTCGGGCCGGGCGCCGATCGGTGCCGACCCGGCCGGTCGACCGCCACGTGCGGAGGCTCAGCCGGCGTCGACCTCGTCGTCGTCCACCTGGTCGCCGAGGAAGTCGGCGTACGTCACCTCGTGCCCCGTGGGCGGCTCGGAGCCGCGTTCGTCCGCCTCGTAGGGCGGTAGGTAGTTGCTCGTGCTCATGTCCGACCTCCCGTCCCGGCGACCGTAACAGCCGCACGTCGCCGGGCGTCCCGGCCGGTGCGGATCGTCCCCCGCGACGACGCAACGGGGGACGGACGAACGCCTCCGAACGCGGTCCACGGACAACATGCACCTGCATGCTCACGCCTCGCGGACGACGTCCTCGGGGCCCTTGTCCGGCCGCCAGCCCCGCCAGGACGGGTGCCGCAGCCGACCGTCGCCGGTCCACTCGGTGAACTCGACCTCACCGACGCGCTGGGGAGTCACCCAGTGCGCGTCCTTGGCGTCCGGCCGAGGGACGTCCACGAAGGGCGAGGTCTTCCGCTCCAGACGTCCGAGCACACGACCGATCTCGTCGAGGTCGCGGTCACGGAACCCCGTGCCGACCTTGCCGACGTACTCGAGTCCGTCCGGCCCGGGCACGCCGAGCAGCAACGAGCCGACACCGCCTGCCCGTCGCCCTGCACCGGGCTTCCACCCGCCGACGACCACCTCCTGCGCGGCGTGGTGCTTGCGTTTCACCCACGCCTCCGAGCGCCGCCCCTCGGCGTACCGGGAGGACCGCTTCTTCGCGACGACGCCCTCGAGACCGCGTTCCCGCGACGCCCGGACGGCAGCGTCGAGGTCACCGTCCGCGGCGGCCGGCACCTCGATCGCCCCGCCCGGTTGCACCACGGTCTCCAGGGCCTGCCGCCGGGCGTCGTAGCCGAGGCGGGTCAGGTCGTGCCCGTCGGCCTCGAGCACGTCGAACAGGAACAGCCGCACGGGGGTCGTCTCCTGCGCGGCCGCCACCTCGCGCTTCCGCGTGAGCCCCATCCGGTTCTGCAGCAGCTGGAACGAGGGGCGCCCGTGCTCGTCGAGCGCGACGATCTCGCCGTCGTACACCCCGTCGACACCGGCCCGTTCCCCGAGCTCCTGCAGCTCCGGGTACTGGTCGGTCAGGTCGTTGTCGTTCCGGCTCCGCAGGGCGACCCGGCCGTCGCGGACCGTCGCGAGGGCGCGGACGCCGTCCCACTTCATCTCGAACGCCCACTCCGCCGGGTCGAGGTGCGGCTCGCCCCGGACCGGGCTCGCGAGCATCGCCCGCCGTTCCGACGGCGGCGTCGACGACGGTGCGGCCCGGTCGATCCGCCTGCGGTCCGTGGGCGGCCGCGTCGCCGGTCGGGAGGCGCTGCTGCCGTCCGTCCCGCCGCCACCGCCGGCGAGGCGGTCGGGTTGGTCCTTGGTGCGGTGGATGAGCCAGTTCTTCTCGTCGCCGTCCCCACCGCGGCCGCGGCCACGGGTGTGCAGGAGCGCCAGGCGGCGGACGCCGTTCGTGCGACCGTGCAGCGTGACGATGACCTCCTCGCCCTCGCGCCACTTCTCGAGCTCGTAGGTGCCGTCGTCCCAGATCGTGACGGTCCCGCCGCCGTACTCGCCCGCCGGGATCGTCCCCTCGAAGCCGCCGTACTCGAGCGGGTGGTCCTCGGTCATCACCGCGAGGTGGTTCTTCCCCGGGTCGCTCGGTTCGCCCTTCGGCAGCGCCCAGCTCACCAGCACGCCGTCGTGCTCCAGCCGGAAGTCGTAGTGGTCGCGGGTGGCGTGGTGCTCCTGGATCACGAACGTCGGGGTCCCGTCCTCCCGCACCGTCGGTGCGTCCTCGGGCACGGGCTCCGGCGTCCTGGACGCGTCGCGCTTCGCGCGGTAGGCCGCGAGTCGGTCGCGACCCGGCTGCTGGGCGTCGTTCGCACGCTGGGTCCGGTCGCTGTCCCAGTGACCGGAGTCGCGCCTCCCGACCGACAGCGCCGCGGAGGCGACCGGGTGCAGGAGGTCGCCGTGCGCCTCCAGGCGGTCGAGGACCTCGTCCAGTTCCAGCTGGTCGAGCCCGCGCTCCTGGAGTTCCCGCCAGGTGCGTGGCGCCGCGGCCGTCGGCCGGTCACGGCCGCGCAGCGAGTACGGCGCGATCGTCGTCTTGTTGCCGTTGTTCTGGGACCAGTCGACGAACACCTTGCCGGTGCGCTCGGCGCGGCTCATCGAGGACAGCACGAGGTCCGGCATGTCCTGCTCGAGCGCCCGCGCGAGCTCGTGCGCGACCTCCGAGACGTGCGCGGTCGTCGCGCGGCCGTCGAGTCCCGCGTACAGGTGGATGCCCTTCGACCCGCTCGTCACCGGGTACGGGTCGAGGCCCATGCCCTGCAGGACCTCGCGTGCAGCGACGGCGACCTCGACGCACTCGCGGAGGCCGACGCCCTCGCCGGGGTCCAGGTCGAGGACGAGCCGGTCCGGGTTCTGCTGCGCCCCGCGTGGGCCGAACCGCCACTGCGGGACGTGCAGCTCGAGCGCCGCCTGCTGCGCCATCCAGACCAGGGTCGGCAGGTCGTCGACGATCGGGTACTCGGTGTCGTGCTCCTTGTGCGCGATGGTGTGGTGGCGCACCCACTCCGGGGCGGAGTCGGGCAGGTTCTTCTCGAAGAAGACCTTCCCGTCGACGCCGTTCGCCCAGCGCTTCCGGGTCACCGGGCGGTCCTTCACGTGCGGGATCATCCACGGCGCGACCCGCTCGTAGTACTCGATGACGCGGCCCTTGGTGGTGCCGGTCGCGGGGTAGAGGACCTTGTCGGTGTTGGTCAGGGCGAGCGTGCGGTCCCCGACGAGCACCGTGGTCTTCCGGGTCGCGGGGCTCACCGCGCGACCGCCGGTCCACGCTGCGCCGACCGCGCCGTCGCGTTCACAGGGCGGCCCCGGTCGCTCCCGCCACCGTGAGGGTCGTGCCGGAGGTGTACGACGACTCCGGTCCGGCGAGGTACACGTACGCGCTGCCGAGCTCGACCGGCTGTGCCGGCCGGCCGAACGGGGTGTCCTGCCCGTAGGCCGCGATCTCGTCGCCGGGGTAGCTGATCGGCTGCAGCGGTGTCCACACCGGTCCCGGCACGACGGTGTTGGCCCGGATGCCCTTCGCCGCCAGCTGCCGCGCGAGCCCGTTCGTGTACGTGATGATCGCGGCCTTGGTCGCCGCGTAGTCGATCATCCGGTCCTGCGGTTGGTAGGCCGAGATGGAGCTCGTCGTGACGATCGCGCTGCCCGGCGCCATGTGCGGCACGGCGGCGCGGACGAGCCAGAACAGCGAGTACAGGTTCACCTTCATCGTGCGGTCGAAGTCCTCGGTCGACTGCGCGGTGACGTCCTCGTGCACCTGCTGGTGGCCGGCGACGAGGACGAGGGCGTCGAGCCCGCCGAGCTCGCTGACGGCGTCCTGCACGAGGACGTCGCAGAACGCCTCGTCGGTCAGGTCGCCCGGCAGCAGGACCGCCTTGCGCCCGAGGTCACCGATCACGTCGCGCACCTGCTCCAGGTCCTCGCGCTCCTCGGGCAGGGCGGTCAGTGCGACGTCGGCGCCCTCCTTCGCCATCGCGATCGCCGCAGCACGGCCGATGCCCGAGTCTGCGCCGGTGACGAGCACCCGGTAGCCGGGCATCCGCCCCGTGCCGAGGTAGCTCGTCTCGCCGTGGTCGGGCTGCGGGTCCATCGCGCTCGCCAGGCCGGACCCCTGCTGGGTCTGCGCCGGGAACGGTGGTCGCGGGAACTGGGAGCGCGGGTCCTGCTTGTCGAGCTGGCTCATGCGCCCATGCTGCTCGCGGGCGACCGGGAGGGTCTCAGGCCGCCGAGGTGTCCAGGAGCCGCCGTCCCGCCGCTCGCTCGCCCCGGACCTGCACCGCGCGGGTCACCGCCAGGACCGCCCACACGAGCGCGAACCACCAGTCGGACGGTTGCCCGGTCGCGGCGAGGACCGCCCAGACGACCGCGAGACCCCCGGCGACCCACACGACGACCGAACGCCGCAGGGCGTCGTCGACGCAGCGCTGCACCCGCGGCCGCCACACGGCCGTCGGGACGTCCGCAGGGACGCGCCCCGCACGGACCCACCGTCTGGTCGCGAGCACCGCACGCCGACCACCTCGTCGCCACCAGTCCCGCAGCTGGGACACCGGCATCACCACGGCGAGCGCCACCGACAGGGCGACCACCATCACCCAGGGCGCGTGGGCCGCGCCGAGGGTGAGCAGGACGAGCGGGATCGCGGCGCCGAGCACCGTCAGTCCCGCCAGCTGCCACCACCCCGCGGCGTCCATGTGGTCGTCGTCCGGCTGCTGCGTCACGTCGGGAAGCTGCGTCGCTGTCCCCTGGTCCCCCGTCATGCCCGCAGGCTACGCCCTCCGCCGTCGCCCCACACCTGCCGGATCGCTCAGAACTGCGGGCGGGTCCGCGCCACGGCGGGCATCATGAGCGCATGAGGTCGATCTGGAAGGGCTCCATCGCGTTCGGGCTCGTCAACGTGCCCATCAAGGTGTACGCGGCGACCGAGACCCACGACGTCTCCCTGCACCAGGTCCACGACGAGGACAAGGGCCGCATCAAGTACAAGCGCGTGTGCGAGTTCGGCCACGAGGTCGAGTACGCCGACATCCAACGCGCCTACGACGACGGCGACAAGACCGTCGTGCTCACCGCCGACGACTTCAAGCAGCTCCCCGAGGAGCAGTCCCACGAGATCGAGGTCCTCGAGTTCGTGCCCGTCGAGCAGGTCGACCCGATGATGTTCGAGAAGTCGTACTACCTCGAGCCGGACTCCCGCTCCCCCAAGGCGTACGTGCTGCTCCGCGAGACCCTGGCGAAGACCGACCGACTCGCGATCGTGCAGTTCACGCTCCGGCAGAAGACCCGACTCGGCGTGCTGCGGGTGAACGACGACGTCATCCTGCTGCAGGGGCTCCTCTGGGGAGACGAGGTCCGGGCAGCCGACTTCAAGACCCTCGACACGTCGGTGAAGGTCAGCGCGAACGAGCTGAAGATGTCGTCGTCCCTCGTCGAGAGCATGTCGACCGACTTCGACCCGGACCGCTACACGGACGCATACCAGGAGGAGCTGCAGCAGCTCATCGACGCCAAGCTCGAGGCTGGCGACGACGTCGACACGGCGGAGACGTTCGGCGAGCGCGCCGAGGACGAGGACGACGAGGGCGGGGACGTCATCGACCTGATGGCGGCCCTCCGGGCGTCCGTCGACAAGAAGCGGTCCGGGTCCGGGTCGGGGTCCTCGTCCCGGTCTGGAGGCGCGGGGTCACGATCGACGTCCGGCTCGCGATCCTCGGCGGGTCACGATGCTGCGGACGACGATGAGACCCCGGCGGAGAAGGCTCCGGCGAGGAAGACGACGGCGGAGAAGGCCCCGGCGAAGAAGGCTCCCGCGAAGGAGGCCCCGGCGAAGAAGCCGGCTGCGAAGAAGGCCACTGCGGACGAGGCTCCCGCGAAGAAGCCGGCTGCGAGGAAGCGCGCGAGCTAGCCGTCCCGCCGCGTCCGCCGCAGCGCCAGCGGGATCGACACCCAGAGCACCGCGGTGCCCACGAACACCGTGATCCCGCCGACGAGCCCACCGACGTCCCCGATCACCACGTCGAACACGAACAGCACCGTCCCCGAGAACAGCAGCGCACTCGCCGCGAGCGCCGCGATGAGCAGGACGTTCCCGGCCCGGACGAGGTCGTGCTTCTGCCGCTGCCGGAACACGAGCCGGTGCGCCGACACGGCCGACAGCGCCACGACGGTGATCGCCACGGCCAGGACCACCAGGACGAGGTAGATCGTCTCCTCACCCGGGCTCAGCGTGCTGAACCGCTGCTGGAAGGGCAGGGTCAGGAGGAAGCCGGCGAGGATCTGCGTGCCGGTCTGCACGATGCGCAGCTCCTGCTGGATGTCCGACCAGTTCCGGTCCCACCGCTCGGTCGGGGTCTCGTGCCGACCACGCTCCGTCTCGCTCATACCGTGAAGGTAGTGACACGAGCCCGAAACACGACTCGGCGACACTGGTGTCATGACTCCACAAGAGCCAGGGTCCATGCAGTCGTCATCCGTGACCGCCGGCCCGCCCGTCACCGTGTCCATCACCCGCCTCGTCGAACCCGACCGCATCCCCGACGCCACCGCCTGGGTGCAGTCCGGCGTCAACCTGGCGAACCGCTACCCGGGCTTCCTCGGCTCGGGCTGGGTCCGGTCCCACGCCACCAGCCGCGAGTGGCACATGCTCTACCGGTTCGCCGACCACGAGCAGCTCGCCACGTGGGAGAACTCCGACGACCGGCTCCGGTGGCTCGACCAGGGGCGCGACCTCGTGGTGGAGTCCCGCGTCGAGAAGCGCACCGGCATCGAGGGCTGGTTCGATGCGCCGCAGGACACCCCGTCGTCGAGCGCTCCGCCGCGGTGGAAGCAGGCGGTGAGCATCTGGCTCGGGTTCTTCCCGGTCAACCTGGCGTTCACGTTCCTGGTCGGCTGGCTCGTCCCGGCGTTCGGACACCTGCCCGTGCTGCCCCGCGTGCTGATCACGACGCTCGTGCTCACACCGATCATGACCTTCTGGGTGCTCCCCTTCGTGACGGGCCTGATCCGCCCGTGGCTGCTCGCACCCCCTCGCCGTCGATCGTCCCCGTAGCACCTTCGTCCTCACGGCGACCCGCTGGCCGGTACCCGTCCTGAGCGCCGCACCGACGACTGCGTCACGCGGCGCTCGGTGTGTGGAGGCGGCCGGTCAGCCGTCCTGATCCCTCCGACGACGGCGGTGGCGGATCGTGGTGCCGACGTAACATCCGCCACCTCCGGCCGCGAGGCCCATGACGACGGACCCGAGGAACTGATTGGAGGTTCCGTTGCCGTCGCCGACGGACGCGATGGAAGCGCCAGCGACGAGTGCTGCAACGGCGACGACGGCGGCGAACCTGGGGTCACGGAGGATCTTGGACACGGTGGCCTCCTACGCGCAGCGCGGCTTCTTGTTGCTGATCGGGTAGACACGCAGCGACTTGGTGCCACACCTGACGCCGCCGTTCATGGACACCACCACCGTGGCGACCGTGATCGCGATCGTGGCGACCGCGCACACGGCGGGGCCGAGGAGGCAGATCCCGGCCGTCAGGCCCGCTGCCGCTCCGCTGATGATGATGTTCTGGTCGAACGCATTGAACCCGACGAACACGCCCCCGTAGCTGTCGGACCCCGCCGAGAGTCGTTGGCCGGCACCGGGGGCGCTCAGCTCGAGCGAGGCATCACCGCCTGCGTCGATCGTGACGGTGCGGGTACCGTCCGCCTGCAGCGTCTCGGCGGTGATCGCTCCGGCCGCTCGCGCTTCGGCGATCGCCTGGTCGAAGACAGCGGGCGAGATGCCCTGCCCCGTCCCTGCTCGGCCGACGACGCTGGTCGGGATCGCGGGCGCCTCGGTCGCCCGAGCAGCTGGCGCCGCGATCAGACTCCCTGCGATGAGCACTGTGCTGATCGCAGCACCGGTCAGCGTCGTGCGGAACTTGGGCATGTTCGCTCCTTGCGAGTCGTTGCCGACGCATCGTCGCGCCGGTTCTGACAAGCTAGCGATGTTGTCCGCTGACCGTCAAGATCCAGAATGTGAGTATCAGCCGAGCACCGAGAGCTGGTCGAGCCGCTCGAGGATGACGCCCTCGCGGAGCGCCCACGGGCAGATCTCCAACGCGGGCAGGTCGAAGATGTCGAGGCACGCCTCGGCGACCAGCGCGCCGGGGACGACCTGGTGCGCGCGGCTCGGCGAGACGCCCGGGAGCGTCGCGAGCTCGTCGAGGGACTTCGTCAGCAGCGACGGCAGCAGGCGACGGAGTTCGGCGCCATCGAGGACACGGGGCACGAGGGGGCCGGCTCCGGACGGCGCCGCCCCGGTGATCCGGGCGACGGACCGGAAGGTCTTGGAGGTCGCGACGGCACGGTCCGGGCGCCCGGCCCGGAGGAGCAGCCCCGCGTCCCGCGCGATCGCGACGCGGATCTCGTGCCGGATGCGGCGCACGTCGTCCTCGCTGGGGGTGCCGTCGGCGAAGTGGGTGCGGGCGAGCCGGGCGGCGCCGATCGGCATCGACCACGCCACGTCGGGGGCCTCGTCCGCGCCGCCGGCGATCTCGAGCGAGCCGCCGCCGATGTCGAACACCGCCAGGCGTCCGGCCGACCAGCCGAACCACCGCCGGACGGCGAGGAAGGTCAGACGCGCCTCGTCCTCCCCCGCGAGGACGGCGAGCTCGACGCCCGTCTCGGCCTCGACGTGCGCGAGCACCTGTTCGGAGTTCACCGCGTCGCGGACCGCCGAGGTCGCGAACGCGAGCATGTCCTCGCACCCGCGGTCCTCGGCGACCCGGACGGACTCGGCGACGAACGCGGTGAGGGCGTCGACCCCTGCCTGCGTCACGGCACCGGAGTCATCGAGGTGCTCGGCCAGGCGGAGCGGCTGCTTGAACGACGACGCCGGGAGCGGAGCTGCCCCGCCGTGCGCGTCCACCACGAGGAGGTGGCCGGTGTTGGACCCGATGTCGAGGACTCCCACGCGCATGCCACCACGCTAGCGGCCTGGAGGCGCGGGTCAGGCCCGCAGGAACTGCTCCAGTTCCGCAGGGGTCGGGTAGGACGCCTGCGCGCCCGCCTTCGTCGCGGCGTACGCCCCGACCCCGACGGCGTACCGCGCGGCGTCGACCAGGGAGTCCCCCGCGTCGAGGCGGAGCGCCACCGCTCCCATGAACGCGTCACCGCAGCCCGTGGTGTCGACGGCCTCCACCCGGACGGCCGCGACCTCGACCGGCTCGGCGTCCCCGTCGTGCACGGTGCACCCAGCGCCGCCCCGGGTGACGATCGACCGGGCGACGCCGTGGTCCCCGAGTTCCGCGGCCTCGTGCTCGTTGACGAGCAGGACGTCGGTCAGGTCGAGGAGTTCCTGCGGCACCGCTCCGAACGGCGACAGGTTCGTCAGCACCGTGACGCCGGCGGCACGACCGGCACGCGCGGCGGCGAGGACGACGTCGATCGAGACCTCGAGGCAGAGCCCGAGCACCCCGGCACCCGCGAAGGCGTCGGCCGGCACGTCCTCGGGCGTGAGCGTGGCGTTCGCGCCGCCGGAGATCACGATGGTGTTCTCGCCGGCGCGGTCGACCGTGATCACGGCGGTGCCGGTGGGGACCCCCTCGCGGAAGGCGACGTGCGTGGTGTCGACGCCGGCGGCCGCGACGGAGTCGCGGAGCAGCGCGCCGTTCCCGTCGTCGCCGACCGCACCGATCATGTGCACGGTGCCCCCGAGCCTCCCGGCTGCCACCGCCTGGTTGGCGGACTTGCCCCCCGGGAGGATCGCGAGGTCGGACCCGTGCAGGGTCTCCCCGGGCTGCGGGAAGCGCTCCGTGCGGACCACGAGGTCCGCGTTGAGGCTGCCCACGACGACGATGCCGGTCATGCGGCTGCTCCTGTCTCGGCCGAGGCCGGGCGCGGGATGAGGAAGGACGTGGCGAGGGCCGCGCAGGTGATCGCGGCACCGAGCAGCATGCCACCGGAGTACCCGGCGGTGCCGGCGGACCCGCCGGTGCCGAGCGCGGTCTGCAGGGCCGGCAGGACCGCGAAGCTGATGCCTGCGCCGAGGTTGAACGCACCGGCGTTGAGCCCGGGGAGGAACCCGGGGTTCGACGCGGGGGAGAGCACGATGCCGAGCCCGTTCAGGATGATGTTCGCGATGCCCGCGTACGTGATGCCGATGAGCACCGTCGCGGCGACGAGCACGGGCAACGAGTGCACGCCGACGAGGGCCATCACGAGGGTCGCGACGATGCTGCCGACGAGTCCGACGCGCAGGACGGCCCGGTACCCGAGCGACGGGGCCAGGCGACCGGCGAAGGGGCCGACGATCCACCCGACCAGTGCGTACGGGGTGAGGAAGGCGAGCGAGGCCAGGTCCGGCTCCATGCCGAAGCCGACGTCGCCGTTCTGCGCGAGGCTCGTGACGAGGCCGTTCACGACCGCGAACACGCCGGTCATCGTGAGCAGCGTCGTGACGAGGAGCGCCCACGTGCCACGGCGCGTGAGGAACCGCGTCTCGACGAGCGGTTCCCGGACGCGGGACTCGACCGCCCAGAAGACCGCGAACGCGACCAGCGCGACGACGATCCCGCCGACCACGTGCGCCCAGTTCGCGGCGCCGAGCTTGCCGGCCTCGTTGAACGCCGTGAGCAGTGCCCCGACGCTGACGACCAGGGGCAGCACGCCCCACCAGTCCATCCGGGTCCCGGCTGAGGGCTTCGACTCGACGCCCCACGCCGCGACCATGAGCGCCGCGATCACCGTGACGACGGCGATCACCCAGAAGATGCCGCGGAAGCCGAAGTTCGTCGCGATCCAGCCGCCGGCGAGGGCGTCGACACCCGCGATGCCGCCGTTCACCGCGGTGAGCAGGCCGAGTGCCGCGCCGTAACGCTTCGGGTCGGCGATCTCGTTGCGGAGGACGAGCAGGCCGATCGGCACGACGGGTCCGGTCACCCCCTGGATCATGCGGCCGACGAAGAGCATCGGGACGTTCACGGCGAGGGCCGCGACGACGCTGCCGACGAGCATCACGAGGAGCATGCCGACCAGGACCCGCTTGCGGCCGACGATGTCGGACAGGCGCGGGAGGAACAGCGAGAACAGCGCGGCGATCGTGAAGAACAGCGTCTGGGAGAGCCCGATGGTCGCGTCGTCGGTGCGGAGCTCCTCCGCCATCGTCGCGAGCGCGGGGTTGAGCATGCTCGCGTTGAGCTGGAACGCGACGCACGCCGCGAGCAGGGCGGCGGTGAGGGCAGCGGTCGACTTCGTCGTCGAGGTGGTGGTCATGCCGCTCAGCGCTCCTGCGCAGTGACGGTCACGGTGGCGTCGGCGTCCTCGACCGCGGCCGCGGCGGCGCGCGGGGACCAGCCGGTGTCGGGCGTCTCGCCGATCCGCTCGAGCGCGTCGACCACGAGGTCCCAGAACCGGCCGTGGTCGAGCTCCATCGCGGCGCTCGTGCGGCAGTCCTCCGGCGCGGGCGAACGGAAGTCGGCGACGGTCATGCCGAGCGTGAGGGTGCCCTGCGTCTCGACGTGGATCGGCACCTTGACGGCCCGGACGATCGTGGGGTCGATGACGTACGCGACGGCGCAGGGGTCGTGCACGGGCGGCGCGTCGAAGCCCTGGGCGTCTTCGTAGGCCTTGCCGAAGAACTCGAGGAGCTCACCGACGAAGGCGGCGGGACCGGTGCCGACGGCGGCGATGCGCGCGGCGACCTCGGGCGTCGCGAGCGCCTGGTGCGTCAGGTCGAGGCCGACCATCACGACGTCCCAGCCGGCCTCGAACACGATCGAGGCGGCCTCGGGGTCGATGACGATGTTGAACTCGGCGACGGGGCTCCAGTTGCCGACGTGCACGCCGCCGCCCATCAGGACGACCTCCTTGACGCGCTCGACGATCCGGGGCTCCTTGCGCACCGCGAGGGCGATGTTCGTCAGGCCCGCGGTCGGCACGATCGTGACCGTGCCGGGCTCGTGCGCCATCACGGTGTCGATGATGAGGTCCACCGCGTGCCGCTCGTCCAGCTCGAAGGACGGCTCGGGGAGCATCGGCCCGTCGAGGCCGCTCTCGCCGTGGATCTCCGGCGCGACCTCGATCTCGCGCAGCAGCGGCCGCGGGGAGCCGGCGGCGAACGGGATGCCCGTGATGCCGGCGATCCGGGCGACGGCGAGGGCGTTGCGCGTGACCTTCTCGAGCGTCTGGTTGCCGACGACGGTGGTCACGGCGAGGAGCTCGATGTCCGGGTTGCCGTGTGCCAGCAGCATGGCCACGGCGTCGTCGTGGCCGGGGTCGCAGTCGAGGATGATCTTGCGCGTCGTCGCGTCGGACACCTTGGGGCTCCACTTCGTTGGGGGGTACTGGTCGACCGGGAAGTCGGTGCTGACGTGGTGGGGTCCGCGTCGTGGAGGAACCAACTCCGGCGCGGCACGTCAAGCGTTTGACATCAGACCACGTCAAACGCTTGACGTCAACTCGGCGAGCGTCCCTCAGGCCCCACCCGCACCGCCCTCGGTAGGCTCGCCGGGTGCCATCCTCCGCCGCCTCCGGCCGCCGCGTCACCGCCGCGATGGTCGCGGACCGCGCGGGCACGAGCATCGCCACGGTGTCGCTCGTCGTGAACGGCAAGGAGCGAGGCCGGGTCTCCGATCCGATCGCAGCTCGGGTGCGGGACGCCGTCGAGGAACTCGGCTACGTGGTCGACCACGCGGCGAGCTCCCTGGCCCGGGGCAGTGGCGACCTCGTGGTGCTCATCGCACCCGACCTGTCGAACCCCTTCTTCGCCGAGGTCATCCGCGGCGTCCGCGACACCGTCGGCGACCGGTACCAGCTGGTGCTCTCCGTCACCGAGCGCGGTGCCCAGCCCGTGGCGGCCGACGTCCGACGCTTCGAACGGCTCCGTCCGGCCGGCATCCTCGTCGACGCACCCGCCTCGCACGAGACCACGTCGGCGTCGGTGCCCGTCGTGCTCCTCGACGCCCCGGACGGCACGGACGCGGTGAACTACGACCTCTCCCCCGGCGTGCACGACCTCGTGGCGCACCTCCGGGAGCGCGGCCACCGCCGGGTCGGGTACCTCGACGGGACCTCGCGCGCAGCGACGTTCGGCGTCCGCCGGGAGCTCTTCGAGGAGGCCTGCGCCGCCGCCGGCATCACCGTCTCCGAGGTCACCGCCCGCGCGGACCTCACCGTGGACGCCGCTGCCGCCGCGACCGAACACGTCGTCGAGGCCTGGCAGGAGGACGGTGTCACGGCGGTCGTCGCGGCGGCCGACACCCTGGCGTACGGGGTGCTCCGCGTCGCGGGCGCGCTCGGCATCGCGGTCCCCGGCGAGCTCGCGGTGGCGGGCTTCGACGACCTGCCGTCCTCGTCGGTCACCGCGCCCGCCCTGACGAGCGTCGCACTGCCGGGAGCGGCGCTCGGCCGCGCGGCGGCCCTCCGCCTGCTGGCGGAGATCGACGGCACCGAGGTCGAGCCGGCCGTGCTGCCCGCCCGACTCGTCCCCCGCGCGAGCACCGGCACCTGACCCGCACCGTCTCGTCCGCCAGAGCAACAGACCGCCGCGGACCGTCCGGCACGACCTGTCGCTTCCGCGGACCGACCGGCGCTGGCTCTGCGGCCGGCACCGGGGCCGGACTGGAGGCGCGGGGCGGGCCCGCACCGCGCCTCCAGTCCGTCCGTGGTCGCGAGAGCGACAGATCGGCGCGGTCGGTCAGGCGCGGTCTGTCGCCTTCGCGTCGGACTCGGCCGCGGCACGCTCGGCGCGCTGCGCCCGCTCGAGCTCGTCGGCCTCGGCGCCGCCGACGGCCTCGCCGCGGGCGACCATGCCGGCCGTGTCGGACAGTCGGATCTGCGGCAGGAACAGGGCGAGCAGGAAGGCGACCGCGATGAACGGCAGGAGGTACCAGAAGACCGGTGCCAGCGAGTCGGCGTACGCGTTCACGATGCCGTCCTGCACCGCCTCCGGCAGCTTCGCGACCGTGGCCGGATCGATGCTGCCCGCTGAGGACGCGGCGTCGGTCGCCGAGCCACCGGCACCCCGGAAGACGTCGGTGAGCGACGTGGTGAGCCGCGCGGTGAACAGGGCGCCGAAGACGGCGGTACCGAGGGAGGCGCCGACCTCGCGGAAGTAGTTGTTCGTCGACGTGGCGGTACCCACCTGCTCGGCGGGCACGGCGTTCTGCGCGACGAGGACGACCACCTGCATGATGAGGCCGAGGCCCGCGCCGAACACGAAGAGGTAGGCGCAGATGAGCCAGATCGGGGTGTCGGCGGCGAGCTGCGTCATGGCGAGCATGGCGAGGGCGACCAGCACCGTGCCGACGATCGGGAACACCCGGTAGCGGCCGGTCTTCGTGATCAGGTTGCCGGACGCGATCGAGGTGCCGATGAGGCCGACCATCATCGGGAGCATGAGCAGGCCCGACACGGCCGCCGAGGTGCCGGACGCCATCTGCAGGAACGTCGGGACGAAGCCGATCGCCGCGAACATGCCGATCCCGAGCACGAGACCGATGCCGGTGGCGAGCAGGAACGTGCGGTTGCGGAAGAACGACATCGGGAGCACCGGGTCCTCGACTCGGGACTCGACGAGCACGAGCAGGGCCGCGGCGACGACCAGCCCGGCGAACCAGGCCCAGGTCTCGAGGGCGTCCCAGCCGTGGTCCTTGCTGCCGCCGAACTCCGAGAAGAAGACCAGGCACGTCGTCGCGATCGACATGAGCACGACGCCGAGCACGTCGATCTTCTTCTCGGCCTTCTTGGTCGGCAGGGTCAGGGCGAACCAGGCGACGAAGAACGCTGCGATGCCGACCGGGATGTTGATGTAGAAGGCCCAGTTCCAGGTGAGGTGGTCGACGAAGAAGCCGCCGAGCAGCGGGCCGCCGATCGCCGAGAGGCCGAAGACCGCGCCGAGCGGGCCGAGGTACTTGCCGCGCTCGGAGGCGGGCACGATGTCGGCGATGATCGCCTGCGACAGGATCATCAGGCCGCCGCCGCCGAGGCCCTGCATCGCGCGGAAGACCACGAGCTGCGTGAAGTCCCCGGCGAAGGCGCACCCGGCGGACGCGATCGTGAACAGGGCGATCGCGACGAGGAACAGGTTCCGGCGCCCGAGGACGTCACCGAACTTGCCGTAGATCGGCATCACGATCGTGGACGCGAGCAGGTACCCGGTGGTGAGCCACGCCTGGTGTGCGACGCCGCCGAGCTCCCCGACGATGGTCGGCATCGCGGTGGAGACGATCGTCTGGTCGAGGCTGGAGAGCAGCATGCCCGCGATCAGGGCGGAGAAGATGATCCAGATGCGGCGCTGCGTCAGGAGCAGCGGCCCGTCGGATCCGGGTCGGGCGCGCTTGGTGCCCTGCGTGGTGGCGCTCATGCCGTGGTGTCCTGTCCGGTGGTGGTGATGGCCGCCCTGAGCTGGCGGAGGTCGTCGGTGAGCAACGCGTCGAACGTCGGGCCCGTCGCCTCGTCGAAGGCGTCGTCGAAGTAGGTGCCCGCGGTGACCTTGAGCAGGCCCGCTGCAGCCTCGGCCACCAGCTGGCCACGCCGGTCGTCCGGGTCGGTCCAGCCGAAGCGCTGCCGGACGGCCCGCCCGACGGCCGCGAGCTGGACCTCGGCGGCGGCGAGGAACTTCGCGACCATGACCGGCTCGGCCTCGAAGACCCGACGGACGAGGGCCTCGTCCGCGCGGTCGAGCCCGACGACGTGCATCTGCTCGATCGCGAGCGCGACGACCGACCCGAGCGGGTCGAGGTCGCCCGGCACGAGGTCACCCGCGGCGTACGCCTGCAGGGCCTCCTCCATCGCGCCCTGCTCGATGCCGAGCACGGCGTCGTCCTTCGAGGCGAAGTGGTTGAAGAAGGTCCGGCGCGAGACGCCGACGGTCGCACAGAGCTGTTCGATCGTGAAGCCGTGCAGGCCGTGTTCGATCGTCGCACGGCGCGCTTCGACGACCATGCGTCGGCGCAGCGCGCGGGTGCGTTCGGTGGTGCTCACCGGGTAAGAATTGCACTCTCAACCTGAAAGTGCAACGACTGCGAGGGCTACAGCGCCTTCGCGAAGCAGAACGACCAGGGCATGGTCTCGGCGTACGGCTCGTACACGTCGATCTGCTGCCACCCGGTCTTGCGGTAGAGCGCCACCGCGTCGGGCTGCTTGTCCCCGGTCTGCAGGATGACGCGCTCGGCACCGGCCTCGCGGGCGACCTGCTCACCCTCGGTCAGCAGTGCGGTGGCGACGCCCTTCCCCCGGGCGGCCGCGAGGACGATGAGGCGCTTGAGCTCGACCTCGTCGCCGAGCCGACGGACGGCGATGTGCCCGAGGGGCGTGCCGTCCTCGTCGAGCGCGAGCACCGAGGTGATGACCTGCGCCGGGTCGACCGACAGCGCGCGGGTCCGCTCGGCGGTGACCGCCGGGTCCTCGTCCGCGTGCCCGTCGCCGTAGCGCTCGTGCATCTCCTCGTCCATGGTGGCCCGCAGCACCACGCCCCGGGGGTCGTCCCAGGCGACGCGTTCGATCGTGATCACGATCGACCATCCTGGCACGGCCGCCGGCGTGCCGGTCAGGCCAGTTCGGCGATGGGCCCCTCGCCGGCGCGGAACGCCGCCAGCACGGCCGCGGCGTCGTCGTAGACGGCGGCAGCCCCCGCCCCGCGGAGTTCGTCGCCACCGATCCCGCCGGTCATCACGCCGATGCAGGACACCCCGACCTTCCCCGACGACTCCACGTCCCACATCGCGTCGCCGACCATCACGGCGTGCTCGGCCGACACCCCGGCCTTGTCGAGCGCGACCTGGATGATGCCCGGGTCGGGCTTGGCCTGCTCCACGTCCTCCGAGCTCGTCACGGCCGTCACCCACGCCGAGGCGTCGAGCAGCTCCTGCAGTCGTGCGAGTTCGTCGGCCGGGGCACTCGTCGCCAGGACGACCGCGTGCCCGGCCTCCGCGACGGCCTCGAGCAGCTCGCGGGCGCCCGGCAGGAGGCGCAGCTGCGGCATGTGCTCGCGGTAGTACGCGGTGTGGAACTGCTTGGCCTGGTCGCGCTCCTCGTCGGAGGCGTCCGGCAGCAGCTCCTCGAGCAGCTTCGCCGAGTCCATGCCGATCGCACGGTGGATGCGCCAGCCGTCGACGGACTGGCCGGCAGCCCGGAAGGCCCGCCACCATGCGTCGACGTGCGCGTAGTTCGAGTCGGCGAGGGTGCCGTCGATGTCGAAGAGGACAGCGGTCGAGGGAGCGTCAGCCATCGGTCCAGCCTGCTCCCCCGACCGCGTGCGTCGACTCAGACCGTGATCGACTCCCCGGCCGGCAGGATCGACGTCGGCACCCCGCCGAGGCCGTCCTCGCCGAGCATCCGCACGTTCGACTGCTGCCCGACGTCGCTCAGGAGCAGCTCGTGGATCTGCACGGCACGCTCCGGTGCGACGGCGCGGACGTAGTCGATGGCCTCGCCCGTCTTCGCCCACGGCCCGCTCGTCGGCACGAGGAGCAGCCGCACGGCGACGCCCGGCACGAGGTACGCGTCGCCGGGGTGGAACACGGCGTCGTCGACGAGGTAGCCGACGTTCGCGATGGTCGGCAGGTCGGGGTGGATCACGGCGTGGTGCTCGCCGAACACCCGGACGGGGAGCGACCCGACGGAGAAGGAGTCCCCGTCGGCGACGGCCACGACGCGGCCGTCGTGCTCGCCGAGCTGGTCGACCACGGCCTGCGGCGCACGGACCACGAGGTCGGTGTTCGCGTCGAGGGCGGCGCGCAGGGCATCGACGTCGACGTGGTCCGGGTGCTCGTGCGTGACGAGGACCCCGGTGGCGCTGCGGGCGAGGTCTGCGGCCTCGGGCGTGAAGACGCCCGGGTCGATGACGATGGTGGTGTCGCCCTGCTCGAGGACGACGGTGGCGTGGTTGTACTTCGTCAACTCCATGGCGCCAACTGTACAACAGTGTTGTAGATCAGTCCGCGTGCCCGGCGAGACGGTCGAGCAGGTCCGGCAGCCGCCGCAGCAGTGCCCGCTCCTCGTCGTCGAGCTCCTCGCGGAGCGCGGTCGCGAGCCAGTCAGCGCGTGCGTCCATGTCCCGCTGGAGCGCTGCGGCACCCGTCGGTGTGATCGCGATGACCGCGACCCGACGGTCTGCCTCGGAGGCGGTCCGCTCCACGTGGCCGAGTTCCGCGAGCTCCCCGACGGTGCGGGACTGCCCCTGGTGCTTCACCCCGCGACGCCGCGCGAGCTCGGCGATCGTCATGGAGCCCTCGCGACTGAGGAAGCCGAGCGTGGTGGTGTGCGTCGCGGGCAGCGCGTCCGCCTCGCGGCGCGCTGCGCGCACGAGGCGCCCGATGGCGTGCCGCAGATCGGCAGCGAGCTCGTCGGTGGGGTCCACCTCACGACGGTACCGCGGGACGGACTGGAGGCGCGGTGCCAGCTGGCACCGCGCCTCCAGACCGTCACCTGGTCGCGTCAGTTGCTGCGCACGTCGTCCGCAGCGCTCTTCGCGTGGTCCTGCACGTCGGACGCGGCGCCCTGCGCCTCGTCCTTCACGGTCTGCGCGGCGTCCTGCGCGGTCCCCTTGAGGTCCTGCGCGTGCTCCTTCGCCGCGTCGACGAGCGGGGCGCTGGCGTCCTTGGCCTGCTCCTTCGCCTTGTCGACGAGCGGCGCCGCCTTGTCCTTCAGCTCGCCGGCCAGCTCCTCCTCCTTGTCCGAGGTGGGGATGAGCGACGACACGAGCCAGCCGGCGCCGAAGGCGATGAGTCCGACCGCGAGCGGGTTGCCCTTGGCCTTCTGGACGCCGCGCGACGCGGTGTCCTTCACGGACCCCGCGGCGTCCGAGCCGGAGCCCGCGACGCTGGAGCGGGCCGAGTCGGCGGCGCCCATCACGGAGTCGCGAGCACTGCCGGCAGCACCCATGACCGACTCACGGACGTCCTGGAACTTGCCCTTGACCTTCTCGGTCTGCCGGTGCGCGATCGACGACGGGCTCACCTTGTCGGCGAGGGCGTCGACGTCGGAGCCGAGCTCGCCGCGGGTGCGTTCGATGTCGGCGCGGATCTCGTCTGGGGTGCTCATGGCTTCCTCCCGGTGTTGGGCTTGAGGGTCTCGGGGACTTCCTTGACGGTCTCGACCGTCTGCGGGGCGCCCTTGATCTCCTTGATCTCCTTGCGACCGCGCACGGCGAGGATCGCAGCGACGATCGCGTAGATCACGGCGATGACGACGGCCGACCACGCGTTGCCGATGAGGTAGCCGAGACCCCACCATGCGGCGATCGACAGGAACAGCAGGGCGAACAGGGCGGTGAGGCCCGCGCCGCCGAACATGCCGCCGGCCTTGCCCGCCTTCTTCGCGGAGTCGGTCAGCTCGGCCTTGGCGAGCGCGACCTCCTGCCGGAAGAGGTTCGACAGGTCGCGGGACACGTCGGACAGCAGCTCGCCGAGCGGTGTCGTGGCGGCGCGCTCCTCGGGTGACGGTTCACCCACCGGGAACGCACCCGGGGTCGTGTGACTCATACGCCGCCCACCGTCCGGTCGGTGCCCGGGGTGGTGCCTGCGTCGTAGCCGGTCCCCGTCGCGGGGAACGCGTCGGTGACCGAGCTGGTGCTGTAGCCGGTGCCGGTGGTGGTGCCGGTGCTCGTGCTCGTGCTGGCCTCGGCTTCCTTCTCGTGCTTCACCTCGGTCGCGAGCGCCTTCGCGAGACGACCGGCGAGGATGCCCGCGCCGGCGGCGATCGCGATGAAGGTGCCCGGGCGCTTGGCGGCGAACGACTTCACCTCGTCGAGGAGCGAGCCGGGGTCGCGACCCTCGAGGTACCCGGCGGCCGAACCGGCACGGTGCGAGAGGTCGCGGACGACCTTCGCCGCGACGCCCTGCTCGTCGTCCTTCTCGGCCATCCGGCCGAGCTGCTCGCCGATGCTGCGGAGACCGCCGGCGGCGCGCTGCTGCTGCCCGGCCGCCTGCTCCTTGAGGGTGTCCGTCGCCTGCGAGTAGAGCTGCTTGGCGTGTTCGGTCGCTTCGGATGCGACGTTCGACACCTGCTCCTTGGCGGTGCCCGCGACGTCCGAGGCCTTCGCCTTGGCGTCACCGGCGACGTCCTTCGCCGCACCCTTGGCCGCGTCGGCCTTGCCGTTGCTGCTGCCGGAGCCGCTGCCGCTCGCGCCGGAGCCACCGGCGGCGGAGTGGGCGCCGAGCGTGCCGTCCGGGCCGAGCGTGCTGCCGGAGGCGGTACCGCCTGCGCTGGCGCCGCCGGGGAGCGTGCTGCCCGAGGTGACGGGGGTCAGCGGCTCGGAGCCCGGGAGGGCGTCGAGCGGAGCGTCGTCGTCGAACGGCTCGTAGGGCTGCGCCAGGTCGGGGTCGCCCGGGCCGGCCGGCGTCGGGTTCGCGTACGAGGGGACGGTCACGCCGGGGCGGACCTCGTGGCCCTCCGAGGCGGCGGTGCGGTCGTGGATGGGCGTCCCGGATTCGTTCCCGGGTGGGTTCGTGGTCATGGTGGCCTTCCGGTCCTTCGTCGCCACGGGCCGGGTGCCCGTGGTCGTCGCCGCGAGCTGTGCCCACGGCGTCCACCGGGGTCGCCCCGCGGTGTGGAGGCCGACGATGCGCCGTCCTCTCTGGTGTGCGACCCAGGAACGTCGGAAAACGCGGTCGACGGTCCGTTCGACGCAGCCCGGTCGGCCGCCCAGCCCCGCTCCGGCAGGATCGAACGATGACCCGCGTCTCCGTGGTGGTCCCGGTGCGGGACGACGCCGACCACCTGCGTCGGTGCCTCGCGGCGCTCGCCGACCAGACCCGTCCGGCCGACGAGGTGGTGGTCGTCGACAACGGCAGCTCCGACGACGGTGCCGCGGTGGCCCGCGCCGCCGGGGCCGTGGTCGTGACCGAGCCGGTGCGCGGGATCGCCCGGGCCTCCGCTCGCGGGTACGACGTGGCGACCGGGGACGTGCTGGTCCGGCTTGACGCCGACTCCGTGCCGCCGCCTGGCTGGATCGCCGCCGCGCTCCGCCTGCTCGACGACCCGACGACCGTCGCCGTCACCGGCCCCGGGCGTCCGCTCGAGGGCGGACCGGTGCTCCGCCGCGTCTGGGACGCGGTCTACATGGGCCCGTACTTCGTCCTCGTCCGTGCCGCGCTCGGCCGCCCGCCGCTGTTCGGGTCGGCGCTGGCCATGCGCCGTTCGACGTGGGAGTCCGTCCGGGCAAGGGTGCACCGCGAGGACCCCGAGGTGCACGACGACGTCGACCTCAGCATGCAGCTCGACCCCGCCTGGCGTGTCGTCGTGGACCGCTCGCTCACGGTGCAGGTGTCCGCGCGACCGCTCTCCGACCTCGGGTCCGTGGTGGTCAGGACCCGGCGGGCGTTCCACACCTTCCGCGTGAACGGCCGACGGGCGAACCCGGTCCGGCGATGGGCCCGACGACTCCGAACGGCAGGGCACGCGGCCCGTGCCGAGACGGCGTGGTGGCACACGCGCTGACGGGTGCTCCCGCTAGGCCCCCGTCGGCCGCGACCGGACGTGCGCCCGCTCGCCCTGCGGCCCGTACAGGCACAGCACCTCGGTCACCTCGTCCGTCGTGTTGCCCACCCAGTGCGGCGTGTGCGTGTCGAACTCCACGACCTCGCCCGGCCCGAGGTCGAAGTCCCGCTCGCCGAGCAGCAGCCGGAGTCGCCCGGACAGCACGTAGAGCCACTCGTAGCCCTCGTGCGTCTTGAGCGTCCGGTCGCCGTTCGCGGGCTCGGGCGGGATGAGCTGCTTGAAGGACCGCACACCCCCGGTGCGCTTCGTCAGCGGGATCACGATGCGGCCGCCGTGCCGCTCCGGCTTGAGGTGCACACGGGGGTCGCCCGTCTGCGGCGCCCCGACGAGGTCGTCGAGCGGCACCTGGTACGCCTTCGCGAGCGGGAGCAGGAGTTCGAGCGTCGGCTTCCGCTGCCCCGACTCCAGCCGGGAGAGCGTCGAGACCGAGATGCCGGTGCGCTCGGAGAGCGCGCCGAGGGTGACGTCGCGTCGGGCGCGGAGGGCGCGCAGGCGCGGGCCGACCGCGTCGACGACCTCGGCCGTCGTCCGTGTGGTGATCCGTTCCTCCCGGGCGTGCACCCGGCCATGTTGCCAGAGCGGCAACGAACGTTGCCAGACGGCGCGGCCGAGCCGCAGGATCGCGGCATGCGAGAACACCACGACGTCATCGTCGTCGGCGGCGCCGCCGCCGGCCTGTCAGCCGCCCTCATCCTCGGCCGGTCCCGCCGGTCCGTCCTCGTCGTCGACTCCGGGGAACCGCGGAACGCGCCCGCCGAGGGCGCGCACAACTACCTCGGCCGCGAGGGCGTCGCCCCGGCGGAACTCGCCGGGATCGGGCGCGAGGAGGTCTCGCGCTACGGCGTCGAGGTGACGCACGGGAGGATCGTGGCCGCGTCGCCGCTGCCGACCGACGGACCCGACCCGGTCGCCTTCTCGGTCACGCTGGACTCCGGCACGGTCGTCACCGCCCGCAGGCTGGTCGTCGCCTCCGGCGCCGTGGACGTCCTGCCGGAGGTCCCGGGCCTCGCCGAGCAGTGGGGGCGCGGCGTCGTGCACTGCCCGTTCTGCCACGGATGGGAGGTCCGCGACCAGCGCATCGGCGTGCTCGTGTCGACGCCGTTCGGTGCACACCAGGCGCTCATGTTCCGCGCGCTGAGCGACCGGGTGACGGCGTTCGTCACGGACCCGGCGCTCGTCGACGCCGACGGGCGGGCGGGCCTCGCGGCGCGGGGCATCACGGTGGTGGACGAACGGGTCACGCGGGTCGAGTCCGTCGACGGTCGGCTCACGGGCGTCCAGCTCGGGTCCGGGGAGGCCGTGGCGCTCGATGCCCTCGCGGCGGCGAGCACGGCGGAGGCCCGGGTCGGGTTCCTCGAGGGTCTGGGGCTCGTGGCGTCGGACGTCCTGGTGAACGACTTCCGCGTGGGCAGTGCGTTGACGGTGGACGCCGCCGGGCAGACGACCGTACGCGGGGTGTACGCCGCGGGGAACGTGACGACCCCGATGGCGACCGTGATCGCGTCGGCGGCGGCGGGGACGCAGGTCGGGGCGGCGGTGCACGGGGACCTCGTGCAGGCCGACCTCGCGGCGGCGCTGGCCGCGGTGCCGGTGGGCTGACGCTGCCGTCCGCGCGAGTCTCGCACGGAGCGACACGTCACGGGTCCGCGCGCGCATGATGTGTCGCTGGGGCCGAGACTCGCGCGGGCCGTCCCGAGACTCGGTGCGCGCTCAGGCCACGCGGTAGCCGGCCTGCGCGGCCAGCAGCGGCGCGAGCGCGTACAGCTGCTCGCTGCCGATCGTCGCCCCGCGGAACCCCTCGAGCCGCTCCACCCGGTCGAGGTCCGCGTCGCGCAGGTCCACGTGCTCGATCCGGGTGTTCGTGCCCTCGGCCGAGCGGATCCGGGTGCCCGTGAACGACACGCGCAGGAGTCGGGCGTCCGCCACGTCGAGCTCGTCGATCACGCAGTCGCGGAACATCACGTCGGTGACCGCCGACCCGCGGAGGTTCACGAACCCGAGCTTCAGGCCGACGAACTCGACCCCGTTGAGCGTCGCGTCGTACAGCTCCGCCGAGCCCACCCGGCCGGCGGCGACCCGGACCTCGCGCCAGGTGCTGCTCGATGCGCGGAGCACCGGTGCGTCGAGCGTCTCGACGACCGAGTCGCGGATCCGCAGTCCCCGCAGGTCCGTGCCGTCCGCGCGGAGCGTGCCGACGACGCACTCCTCGACCTCGAGGTCGGGCAGCCGCTCCCCCGCGATGTCGAGCACGTCGACGTCCTTGCCCTCGATGCGGTCGCCGGTCAGGAGGTCCCCCGGCCCGGGCGTCCACGCCTCGAGGTCCGTCGGCGGGGTGAAGCTGATGCGTGGTGCGTCCACGCCGTCGGGGGATCCGGTCCTGCGAGCCATGCCCTCAGTCTGCCGTGACGTCCGGCGCGACGCCTGCCGTGGCACCGACCTCGACCGGGGTCAGCACGCTGGACAGCCGGTAGTCCTTCGCCGGACCGACCGCGCGCCACTCGACCGTCCACCGTCGTGCGTCGCCGGCGAGCGTGCCCGTGTAGTCGTCCGGTGCGCAGGCGTGTTCGACGCTCGCGCCCCACACCCAGTCGTGGAAGACCCGGCCGTCGGCGAAGTGCACGGTCCACCGGCCGTCCACGCGCCGGGCGGACAGGGTCCGGGAGACGGGCGTGACCAGGTCCCCGAGGTGCATCGTGCCGGACTCGTCCCAGCGGACCTCGTCCGGAGCGGTCGCGGTCAGCGTCGTCGTCCCGGTGACGGTGCCGGACGTGCCGGCGCGGTGGTCCTGCACGGTGCGGTGGAGGTCCCACACCCCGAGCAGGTCCGTCGGCATCACCCGGCCAGGGTAACCGCCGGTCAGCGGAGCCGGTGGCGCGGCAGTGCGTCGCCCTCGTCCGGCGAGGGGTCCCGCTGGCCGGACCGGCGCACGGCTCGGCGGTCCACCCTCCGGCCGACCCGACGGACGACCCGCCGCAGGACGAGGGCCACGCCTGCCAGGGCGACCACGACCACGATGGCCAGTGCACGGTCGCTCGTCGAGCCACCGTCGTAGTTCGACCACGGCAGTCCGAGCGCCCACTGCACCACCGGACCGACCACGAGCAGGACCCCGGCGGGCACGGCGACGATCGCCCACCGACGGGTCTCACTCCAGGTCGGGAGCAGCAGTGCGACGGCTCCGCAGGTCGCAGCGATCGCCAGCGCTCCCCACACCCAGGAGTCGCCGGACATCCGCCAGCCGTCGTGCGCGAGCCAGGCGCGGGCGTCGTGCACCGTCATCGACCAGGAGTGGTTGTCCACGTACCGCCCGGGGACGTGCGGCACCGGCCACCCGATCACCGCGAGGACACCGGTGACGGCCCCGAGCACGCCGAGGACCCACGCCCACCAGCGCTATCCGACGGCCGGCTCGACGTCGAAGTCGGAGATGCTCACCCGCGCAGGACGCCGGCCCGCGCCGTCCGGTGCTCCTCGTCGGAGATGACCCCGCGGCGGTGCAGGTCGTCGAGCTCGGTGAGCCGCTGCTCGAGCGACGCCGTCGCCGGCTCGGACGCGGGCGCGACCGGTGCCAGGGTGGCGCTCCGGGACGCCTGGTACGCCAGGTCCTCCTGCAGCGTCAACGGGTTCTGTCCGCGCTTCGCCATGCGCTGGGCCCGGTAGACGGCTACGGCGATGGACGCGATGATGCCGAGCACCACGACGACCCCGCCGATCGCGATGATCGTCCCCACGACGTCGAACGCCTGCGGGATGAGCGGGTTGCCCATCTCCGAGAAGTCGTCCCCGATCGCCATCCTGGTCCCCCGTTCGGTCAGCGCCGCACGGATCGCCGGCATCTCCTCGCGAGCGTAGCGCGCGGAGTGCCGGCGGCGGAGGCCCCAGAACGGTCGTCGCCGCGGGCTACCCCCGGAGCGGTTCCGACGCCGACACGGCCGCCCCGTCGGCGAACCCGGACACGAGCTCCCGCAGCGCCTCCTCGGCGGTGTGGCGCGGCACCCACCCGAGCTCCGCACGCGCGCGGTCGACGCGCATGATCGGCACGCCCGCTGCGATGTCCACCCACCCCGCGTCCGTCGGCTGCAACCGCAGGCGCCAGGTCAGCGTGACGATGCCGCGGATCAGCCGGAGCGGTACCCGGACAGCACCGAGCATGCCGAACGCCCGTGCCATCCGTGGCGGGTTGAGCACCGGTGCCGCGGCGATGTTGAAGGCGCCGCCGGCCCGCCGGTCGATCGCGCGCCAGAACGCGTCGGCGAGGTCGTCGGCGTGCACGGCCTGGAACACGAACGGCAACGGCAGCGGCAGGACCGCGAACCGCAGCGCGCGCACGATCGACATCGGCACGAGGCGTCCGAGGAACAGCCCGCGGAGCTCGGCCGCCGCGCCGCGCTGGAACACGAGCCCGGGCCGGAGCCGGGTCACGACGACGTCCGGGTGCTCGGCCTCGAAGGCGTCCATCGCGGCCTCGTTCGCCGCCTTGTGGATCGAGTAGGTCGCGGTCGGGATCCCCGTCGCGGGGAAGGACTCGTCGACGGGGGTGCGCTTGCCGTCGACGTCGACCCCGCGGTAGGCGCCGACACTCGACGACACGACGACCTGTCCGACACCGGCGCGTGCGACGGCCTCGAGCACGTTCGCCGTCCCGGTGACGTTCGTCCGGTGCTGGGCGGGGATGTCGTGCGTCGGCTGCAACGCCCACGCCAGGTGCACGACGGCGTCGGCGCCCTGGAACACCGCCGTGAGCTCGTCAACGGCGCGCGGGCCACCGATGTCGACCGCGTGCCAGAGCGCGACGTCGTAGGGCGCGACGCGGGCGTCCGGGAGCCGTCGGGCGACCCCGACGACCTGGAGCGGGCTCCCGTCGCCCGACCCCTCGAGTCGGGCGGCGGCCAGCCGACGCAGGACGCCGGTGCCGACGTTCCCGGTCGCTCCGACCACGACGATCCGCATCAGCGACCCCGCACCGGCAGCAGCCGCGTGCCGGCGCTCCGCACGGCCACCGGACGCACGCCCATCAGGCGGCGGCCATCGCCGGGTCGAGCACGACCTTGATGCAGCCGTCCTGCTTCTTCTGGAACACCGAGTACATGTGCGGGGCGTCCTCGAGCGACACCCGGTGCGTGGTGAGGTCGAGCGTGCCGAGCGGGTCCGACGGGTCGGACACGAGCGGCATGAGGTCGTCGACCCAGCGGCGGACGTTGCACTGTCCCTCGCGGATCGTGATCTGCTTGTCGAACAGGGTCATCATCGGCATCGGGTCGGCCATGCCGCCGTACACACCGGACAGCGACACCGTGCCACCGCGGCGGACGAGGTCGATCGCGGCGTGCACCGCGGCGAGCCGGTCGACACCGGCGGTCTCGATCGCCTTCTGCGCGAGCTTGTCGGGCAGCAGGCCGGCCGCACGCTGGGCGAACCCGGCGACGGGGTTGCCGTGCGCCTCCATGCCGACCGCGTCGACCACGCCGTCCGGCCCGCGGCCGTCGGTCAGGTCGACCAGCTGCGGCACGACGTCGTCGGAGAGGTCGAACACCTCGATGCCGTGCTTGGCCCCGAGGTCGCGGCGGACCTGTTCCGGGTCGACCGCGAGCACGCGGTAGCCGAGGTGCTTGCCGATGCGGGCGGTGAACTGCCCGACGGGGCCGAGGCCGAGCACCGCGAGCGTCCCGCCCTCGGGCACGTCCGCGTACTGCACGGCCTGCCACGCGGTCGGGATGATGTCGCTCATGAAGAGCCACTGGTCGTCGGCGCCGGTGTCCGGCACCTTGATGGGCCCGTAGTCGGCGTGCGGCACGCGCAGGTACTCGGCCTGGCCGCCGGGGACCTGGCCGTACATCTTCGTGTACCCGAAGAGCGAGGCGCCGGTGCCGTACTCCTTCACCTGGGTGGTCTCGCACTGCGACTGGAAGCCGTGCTGGCACATCCAGCAGTGTCCGCAGGAGATGTTGAAGGGGATGACGACGCGGTCGCCCACCTTGAGGTTGGTGACGGCGGAGCCGACCTCCTCGACGATGCCCATCGGCTCGTGTCCGAGGACGTCGCCCTTGTCGATGTACGGGCCGAGGACCCGGTACAGGTGCAGGTCGGAGCCGCAGATCGCCGTGGAGGTGATCCGCACGATCGCGTCGGTCGGCTCCTGGATGGTCGGGTCGGGGACGGTCTCGACGGACACCTTCTCGGTGCCTTGCCAGGTCAGTGCGCGCACGTCGCGTTCCTCTCGTCGTCGCTTCGCGGCCGGCCGGGAGGCACGACTCGCGTGCACCCCTCGGTACGCGCCCGCCCCGTGGTGCGTTCACAGCCGTGCGGTCACCGGACGGGGTCGGCGAGCACCGTCGCGAGCGTGCGCTCGTGCTCTGCACGACCGCCGGGTGCGGCGCTGCCGGCGAGCACGACGAGGGCCTTCCACAGCGCCCAGCCGCGTGCCCGCGCCCATGCGTCGACGTCGAGGCCCACGGCGTCGCGGAACGCCGGACGCGCCTCCGGCCGGAGGAACGTCCACGCGAGCACGAGGTCGCACGCCGGATCGCCCACGCCGCACGTGCCGAAGTCGATGACCGCCGAGAGCCGACCGCCGCCGTCGACGAGCAGGTTCCCGGGCGCGACGTCCCCGTGGAACCAGACGCCCGGTCCGTCCCACGAAGTCGCGGTCGCCTCGGCCCACACCCGCTCGCACGCCGTCCGGTCGACTGCGTCGCCGAGGGTGTCGAGCGCCGCACGGACCTGGTCGCCGTACACAAACGGGTGCTCCCCGCGGTGGAACGAGTGTGCTCCAGCCGCCGGTCCGCCCGTCGTCGGTGTGGACCGGAGCGCCCGCAGTACCGCGCCGACCTCGCGCGCGAACCGCTCGTGGTCGAGGTCCGGCACGGCGACCGCCACCTCGCCGTCGATCCACCGGCGCACCGACCACAGGAACGGGTAGCCCTCGCCGGGGACGCCGAGCCCGACCGGCTCCGGCACGGCGACGTCGAGCGAGCGGGCCAGCAGCGGCAGCACGGCCTGCTCCTTCTCGACCGCGGGCACGTACCCGGTGGCGCTCGGCAGCCGGACCGACAGGCCGCTCCCGAGGCGGTACGTCCGGTTGTCCCACCCCTGGTGCGCGACCTCGCGTACGGGCAGGCCCGCCCACGCCGGGAACTGCGCGGCGACGAGCCGTTCGACCAGTGCCACGTCGATGTGGGGACGGACCTCCTCGGACGTCATGCCGCCAGGCTAGGCTCCGCGCATGGCCACCGTGTCCGAGCTGCTCACCACGAACCTGCACGACGTCTTCGGCAACCGCGACGCCGATGCCCGACGGGCCGCGATCGAGCGGACGTACGCCGCCGACGTGACCTTCACCGACCCGGAGGGCACGGTCACCGGCCGCGACGCCCTCGACGCCAAGGCCGCTGCGCTCCTCGACCAGGTGCCCGGCGCGTTCCAGTTCGTCGAGGAGGGTCGTCGCTACGTCTCCGAGACCCACGGCGTGCTCGCGTGGGGGTTCGGCCCGGTCGGCGCACCGGCCGTGCGTGGCGTCGACGTCGTCGAGGTCCGCGACGGGCTGATCGTCGCGCTGACGACCGTGTTCGCGGAGGCGGACGCCACCGCCTGAGGGCGGCGGCCGCGGGGCGGAGCCGCACCGCGCCTCCAGACCGCAGGCGGTCCGACTGCACCGGTCCGCCGGAGCCGCACCGCGCCTCCAGACCGGGGTCAACCGCGCAGGCGGTCCCGCTCCGCGTCGGGGAGGTGCTCGGTCGCGGTCGCCCGCGCAGCCGAGGTGAGGAAGCGAGCGTTCCGTTCGAGGAACGCGACCAACGCGGGTTCGGACGCGCGCTTGCCGGTCTCGCGGAGCACCCAGCCGAGGGCCGACTGCACGGTCTCGCTGCGCTCCCGGACGAGCCGACCGGCGATCGCGAGCGGGACCTCCGCGTCGCCCTGCTTGACGAAGGCCAGGGTCGCGACGACCGCGATGCGCCGCACCATCGCGACGTCCGACTTCGCGAGCGCGAAGAGCGGACCGGTGGCACCGCCGACGAGCGGGGCACCGACGAGCTCCTCGGCGCCGAGGTCGACGAGGGCGGGGTCCTCGAACCGCTCCGCCTTCGCCGCAGACAGGTACTCGTCGGTGAGCTCGGGGTCCGGGTCCCGACGCATGGCCTGCACGAGCAGCAGCACGGCGACCAGGCGCGCGCCCGGGTCCTCGCTCCAGAGCAGCGACGAGCGCTCCCCCTCGTCGAGGTCCGCGAACTGCCGCGCGACCCGTCGTGCTGCCGCGACGTCACCGGGGGTGCGCGCGAACGCGGCGAGGACGGCCTCGGCGTCGGCGCTCATGCGGTCTCCCCGGTCGTCGCGTCGGCGGCCGGCACGGTCCGACGCCCACGACGCAGCACGATGACCGCGACGACGACCAGGAACGCGGCGAACAACCACGTGCCCACCTGCGGGTCGACGAGCCGGGCGAACCACGCACCGAGCGGCGAGCAGACCGCCGCCGTGACGCCGACGGTCAGCCCCACCCGCAGGTCGACCGAGCGCCGCCGCAGGTTCGCGACCGTCCCGGAGACCGAGGTCGGCACCATCGTCGCCAAGGACGTGCCCTTCGCGAGCAGGTCCCCCGCGCCGAGCACCACCTCGAGCCCCGGCACGATGACGACCCCGCCGCCGACGCCCACCAGCCCGGACAGCACGCCCGACAGCAGGCCGAGCAGCAGCAGGACGATCGCCTCGAGGACGCCGAAGTGCACGGCACCGCCCCGCGTCGGGACCGTCGTGAAGAGCGACACGAGCACGACCGCGATGAACCCGACGAAGACCCACGGCAGCACCCGCAGCGGCAGGGCCCGGAGCAGGCGGGCGCCGATCGGGGCGCCGACGACGCTGCCGACCGCGAGGGTCAGGGCCGCGAGCCAGTGCACCTCGCCCTGGACGGCGTAGGTGACGGCGCCGACGACGGCAGCGGGGGCGATCGCGACGAGGGACGTCGCGGAGGCCCGGCGCTGGTCGAGGTGCAGGAAGGCCATGAGCGCGGGGACGACGACCACGCCGCCGCCGACACCGAACAGGCCGGAGAGGACGCCGGCGACGACGCCGATCGCCACCAGCACGATCACCCGTCCGCCGCGCGTTGCCATCGGGTCCAGGCTAGCCGTGACGGGTGCGGCCCCGTGTCCGCCGGTGGGGCGGGCACGGGGCCGCGGTGTGGATCAGCGGAAGTGCAGGTTCTGCAGCGGGTCGACGAGCGTCCCGTTGCGCCGCACCTCGACGTGCACGTGCGGGCCGGTGGACTGGCCGGTGTTGCCCGACTTGCCGAGCTGCTGCCGGACCGAGACGATCTGCCCCTTCTTGACCGCGATCACGCTCATGTGCGCGGTGAGGACCGTCGTCATGCCGTAGGTCACCACGACGTAGTTGCCGTAGGACGCCGAGCTCGTCGCGGCCGTGACGGTGCCGGTCGCCGATGCGTACACCGGCGTGCCGGTGCCGACGGCGGCGTCGGTGCCCTGGTGGTAGCGCGGGACGTGCCCGGCGCCGCGGTCGTCGCCGTACTTGCCGCTGATCTTGGTGCTCGCGACCGGCCAGAGCAGCCCGGTGACGGGTCGGGTCGACCACGAACGGGTGTCGGTCTTGCCGTAGAGGACGACGTTGTTGTCGACCTGCACGAGGAGCGCCCCACCGCCGGCCCGGCTGGTGTTCGAGGCCCAGATCGGCTTGCCGTCGACGGTGTAGATGACGAGGTTGCCGTCCGCCTGCACGGCCGCGTACGCGTTGAAGTTGCGGATGGTGCTCGCGGTGGTCCAGACGACGGCGCCGTTGACGCGCTGCACGAGCATGCCGTTGGTCATCATGGTGAGGGTCCGGTTGCCGGACTGGTCGGCGCGCAGCGTGGTGCCCGGCAGGATCGTGTTCCCGGCGGGCACGCGGTCCTGGTAGCCCTTCCAGTTCACGACGGCCGAGGTGCCGGCCCAGAGCACCATCGTGCCGTCGCCGCGGACCTCGAACGAGGTCGACTGCGCGGTCCCCGCGGTGGCCCAGCGGGCGACGCGCTGCCCGTTCCGGACGATGTCGAACGCGCGGTTCTTGCCGACGACGGCGACCGCGCCGGGCTGGTTCGAGGTGCCGGACGACCAGAGGACGGCGTTGCCGATGCCGTACTCGACGAGGTTGCCGTCGCCCTGCATGACGAGGCGGTACTGGCCGTTCGGCGAGGTGACGGAGTCACCCGGGGCGAGGGTGGTGCCGGCGGGCACGGACCCCTTCCAGACGACGGCTGCGGAGGCCGGTTCGGCGAGACTGACGACGGCCCCGGCGGCGACGGCGAGCGCGACGAGTGCCGCGGCGATGCGTGGGAGTCGCCCTGCGCGCGCGACGGACGGTGAGCTGGTCAAGAGAACCCCTGATCTGGATGCGGGCGGCGCCCCTGCGCCGTTCGGTCCGCGGCGCGCCCTGAACACGCCGACGAATGATCGTCGCTTCTCGGGTCAGGCCACACAACCCCCCTGACACTGTTGCCCTGCCCCAGTGCGAGGGGCAAGCATCGAGCGTCGTCGACGACGGCCGGGGCAGACCGGGGGCGCGGCGCGCTCCGCGACAGGTGTTACACGATGGAAACGAGATGTGTACAAAAGCAGACACTCGATCGTGATTGTATGCAATCACCGCACTCCTGAGCGCGACTCCACAAGGGCCGCCACGCACACCCGCAGCTCCAGGAACACGATGTCCCAGACCCTCGCTCGACGCCGCCGGACACTCCTCGCCGTGCCCGCCGTCGCCCTGGCCGCCGCGCTCGCCCTCACGGCGTGCGTGCCCGTCCAACGTTCGAAGGCCGGCGGCGCGACCGCCGGCACCGTCACTACCGTCGCGATCGGCGACCAGCGGGTCCGCGAGGGCGGTGACCTGGTCATGGCGCTCTCCGCAGAACCGGACCGGCTCGACCCGACCACGTCGTCGTCGCTGTACACCCGGTACGTCATGGAGACGATGTGCCAGAAGCTCTACGACATCGACGCGGAGGGCACCGTCGTCCCGATGCTCGCGACCGCGCTGCCGACGGTCTCCGACGCCGGGAAGACCGTGACGTTCCCGGTCCACACCGGCTACCGGTTCGCCGACGGCACCCCCTTCGACGCGGACGCCGTCGTCACGACCCTCGAGCGGAACCTGACGAAGGACGACTCCAGCCGGAAGAGCGAGATGGGCCCGGTGGCCGGCATCGACGCGGTGGACGACCACACCGTCCGGATCCGTTACGACACCCCCTTCGCCCCGATCACCGCCGCGCTCGCCGACCGCGCCGGCATGGTCATGTCGCCCACCGCGCTCGCGGAGGAGGGCGACGGCTTCGGCGACCACCCGGTCTGCGTCGGCCCGTACAAGTTCGTCGAGCGCGTCCCGCAGACCTCGATCACGGTCGAGCGCGACCCGCAGTACCACGACCCCGCGAGCGCGCACTTCGACCGGATCACGTACCGGATCATCACGGACGCCAGCATCCGGGCGCAGAACCTGAAGTCCGGGGACGTGCAGGTCGCCGACACGATCTCCACCCAGGACGTCGACGAGCTGCGGAAGCGGAAGGACCTCAGCGTCCTGCGCACCGGATCGCTCGGCTACCAGGGCATCACGATCAACCTCGCGAACCAGGACGGCGTCGGCACCGACCCGAAGCCGCTCGACACCCCGCTCGCGACCTCCCGCAAGGTCCGGCAGGCCCTCTCGATGTCGATCAACCGAGCCGAGCTCGTGCAGAGCGTGTTCGGCGGCTGGGCCGACGTGGCGTGCTCGCCGATCCCGGACACGAGCGTCTACGCGACCGAGGCGAGCAAGGCCTGCCCGGAGTACGACCCCGAGCGGTCCAAGGAGCTCCTCGAGCAGGCCGGCGTCGAGCAGCCGTTCCCGATCGACATGGAGGTGACGAACACCCCCGACACCGTCCGGTTCGCCCAGGCCCTGCAGTCCCAGGCACGCGCCGGTGGCTTCGCGATCACGATCACCCCGGTCGAGTACACGACCCTGCTCGACGACCAGACCCGCGGCGACTTCCAGGCCCTGCAGCTCGGCTGGTCGGGCCGCGTCGACCCGCACGGCAACATCGGCTCGTTCCTCGGCACCGGTGGCGGCAACAACTACCCCGGCTACAGCGACCCCGAGGTGGACGACCTGATCAGCCGCGCGGCGCAGGCCACCGACCAGCAGGAGCGCGCGGCCCTCTACGGCCAGCTCGTGACGAAGGTGCAGGAGGACGACCCGATCGTCTACCTCTACCGGACCCGGAGCATCACCGGCGTCAGCAAGGCCGTTGCCGGCGTCTCCACCTACGCCGACGGCGTGGTCCGACTCAGCCAGGCGGCGTTCGTGGAAGGCAGCAGCAAGTGACCCGGTACGTGGTGACCCGACTCTGGCAGGCGGCGCTCACGCTCGTCCTGGCCTCGATCGTGGTGTTCTTCGGGGTTCGGCAGCTGCCGGGCGACCCGGCTCTGGCCCTCGCGGGCGAGGAGGCGAGCCCGGAGCGCCTCGCCGCGGTCCGTGCGGACCTCGGCCTCGACGACTCCCTCGTCGTGCAGTACTGGCGCTTCGTCGTCAACGCGCTGCAGGGCGACTTCGGCCAGTCGACCCGGACGGGCACGCCCGTGACCGAGCTGCTCGGCGCGACCCTGCCGGTGACGCTGTGGCTCGCGCTCTACGCCATCGTCGTGGCGGTCGTCGTCGGGGTCGCGCTCGGCACCCTCGCGGAGCGCTACCGGGGGCAGTGGCCGGAGTGGATGGCGAACGCCGCGGCACTCGTCGGACTGAGCGTTCCGAACTTCTGGCTCGGCATCCTCGCGATCGTGTGGCTCGCCGCCGGCCTCGGCTGGTTCCCGGCCTCCGGTTACGTCCCGATGACGCGCGACCCCCTCGGTGCCCTGCACCACCTGACACTGCCGGCCCTCATCCTCGGCACCTCCCTCGCCGCCGTGATCATGCGACAGACGCGGGCGTCGATGATCGAGACGATGAAGACGGACTTCGTCCGGACCGCCCGCGCGAAGGGCCTCAGCCGGCCGCGGGTGCTGTTCCGGTACGGCCTGCGGAACTCGATGATCGTCGTCGTGACGATCGTCGGACTGCAGCTCGGCGGTCTCATCTCGGGCGCCGTGGTCACCGAGCGCATCTTCGCGCTGCCGGGGTTCGGCAAGCTCACGCTCGATGCCGTGTTCACCCGCGACTACCCGGTGATCCAGGCCGTGGTGCTCGTGATCACGCTCGGCTACGTGCTCATCAACTTCGCCGTGGACGTCCTGTACTCGGTCATCAACCCGAAGATCCGCGTCGGAGGAACCGCATGACCACCATCACCGCCCCCTTCGACCTCGGCTCGAGCCGTGGCCGCGTCTGGAAGCAGGTCCGGACGAACCGGCTCGGCATGGCGGGCGGCATCATGCTCGCCGTGGTCGTGCTCGCCGGCATCGCCGCACCGCTCATCGCGCCGCACGACCCCACGGCGACGCACTTCGACCTGCCGTTCCAGGTGCCGTTCACCGTCGGGTTCGGGCTCGGCACCGACGACCTCGGCCGCGACGTCCTGTCCCGCACGGTGTACGGGATCCGGGTGTCCCTGGTCGTGGGTGTGCTGTCCGTGCTGCTGGCGGTCGTGGTCGGTACGCCGCTCGGCCTGCTCGCGGGCTACTGGCGATGGCTCGACGGGATCATCTCGCGCCTCACCGACGTCGCCCTCGCCTTCCCCTTCCTCATCATCGCGGTGGGCCTCGCGGCGATCAGCGGTCCGAGCCTGTCGAACGCGGTGATCGCGATCGGCATCTCGCACGTCCCGGCGATGATCCGGATCGTCCGTGGGGAGACGCTCCGGATCACGAGCGCCGACTTCGTGACGAGCGCGAAGACCCTCGACGCCGGTGGCGCCCGGATCATCGCGCAGCACGTCCTGCCGAACTGCGTCTCCGCGATCATCGTGCAGGCCACCGTGATCATGCCGGTCGCGGTGATCGGCGAGGCGCTGCTGTCCTTCCTCGGCCTCGGCATCCAGCCACCCACCCCGAGCCTCGGGATCATGCTCTCGGACGCGCAGCAGTACCTCGGCCAGGCGCCGTGGGCCGCGGTCGTGCCCGGAGTCGCGATCGCCGTGATCTGCCTCGGCTTCAACCTGTTCGGCGACGCGCTGCGCGACGCCCTCGACCCCACCGCCTCGGACCGGAAGTGACCATGACCACCAACCCCGCCTTCACCGCACCGCCCGCCGAGACGACCCGGCCGGACCTACGGGGCACCTTCGGCATGGCCGCCTCGACGCACTGGATCGCGACCGCCGTGGCCCAGTCGGTGCTGGAGCGCGGTGGCAACGCCTTCGACGCCGCCGTCGCCGGTGCGTTCGTCCTGCACGTCGTCGAGCCGCACCTGAACGGTCCCGGCGGCGACGTGACCGCCGTCTTCGCCACCGCCGACGACAAGACCCCGACCGTCCTCATGGGGCAGGGCCCGGCCCCGGCCGGGGCGACGCCGGAGTACTTCCGGTCAGAAGGACTCGACCTGGTCCCGGGAGCGGGTGCGCTCGCGGCCGCTGTGCCCGGCGCCGTCGACGCCTGGCTGCTGCTCCTCGCGGAGCACGGCACGTGGGAGCTCGCCGACGTGCTCGCCCCGGCGATCGGGTACGCCCGTGACGGACACCCGGTGGCTCCGCGCGTGGTCGCCACGATCGCGACGGTGCAGCACCTGTTCCGCGACCACTGGCCGTCCTCCGCCGAGCGGTGGCTGCCGGGAGGCGCGGTGCCGGAACCCGGGACCGTCGTGCGCAACGAGCCGTGGGCTGCAGTGCTCGACCGACTCGTGCAGGCCGGTGCCGGTCTCGACGTGGCCGACGACGCGCGCATCGCGCGCATCGAGGCCGCCCGGACCGAGTGGGCCGAGGGCTTCGTGGCCGACGCGGTCGACGCCTTCATCCGCACACCCCACCGCCACGCGTCGGGCACCGACCACGCCGGCGTGATCCGAGCGGAGGACCTCGCCGCCTTCCGCGCCTCGACCGAGCCCGCGACCACGGCCGAGTTCCGCGGACACACGATCGCGAAGACCGGACCGTGGGGCCAGGGGCCGGCGCTCCTGCAGACCCTCCGCCTGCTCGACCCGCTCGACGACGAACGCCTCGACCCGTCCACCGTCCTCGGCGCCCACACGATCGTCGAGGCGCAGAAGCTCGCCCTCGCCGACCGCGAGGTGCACTACGGCGAGCGCGACGTCCCGATGACGGAGCTGCTGTCGGACGCGTACTCCGACGAGCGTCGTGCACTGATCGGCGATCGTGCCTCGCACGAGCTGCGCCCCGGGTCGGTCTCGGTGCCCGCCGGCGCGCTGCCCCCGCTCCGTGTCACCTACACGCCGGGTGGCGAGCCGATCGCGGGCGTCGGTGAGCCCACCGTCCCCGGTGCCCGAGGCGACGCGGTGGCGACGCCCGCCGAGGACGACCCGGTGCACGAGGACCGCGGCGAACCGATCGTCATGGAGACCGGCGAGACCCGCGGCGACACGTGCCACATCGACGTCGTCGACCGGTGGGGCAACATCATCAGCGCGACCCCGTCCGGTGGGTGGCTGCAGTCGTCCCCGACGATCCCCGAGCTCGGCTTCTGCCTCGGCACGCGGATGCAGATGACCTGGCTCGAGCCGGACACGGCGTCGACGCTGACCCCGGGTGCCCGCCCCCGGACGACACTCACCCCGACGCTCGTGCTCAAGGACGGCGAACCGGTCGTGGCGATGGGGTCACCGGGCGGCGACCAGCAGGACCAGTGGCAGCTGCTCTTCCTGCTCCGCACGATCGTCGGCGGGTGGTCGCCGCAGCAGGCGATCGACGCCCCCGCGCTGCACACGACGTCGTTCCCGGGGTCGTTCTGGCCCCGCACCTGGACACCGGGCGGCCTCGTCGTCGAGGACCGCCTCGGTGACGACGTCATCGCCGGGCTCGAGGAGCTCGGCCACGTCGTCACCCGCGCCGGCGACTGGTCGCTCGGCCGGCTGTCGTGCGTGACCCGAGACCCCGACACCGGCGTCATGGGTGCCGCCGCCAACCCGCGAGGAGCACAGGGCTATGCCGCAGGACGCTGAGGACCGGACCATGCAGGAACGCAACACGACCACCGGACGCACCACGGGCCCCCCGGCCGACAGCGCAGCCGACCACCTGCTCTCCGTGCGCGACCTGCGGGTCGCGTTCGGTGATCGCGAGGTGCTGCACGGCATCGACCTCGACGTCCGCCGCGGCGAGCGCGTCGCGATCGTCGGGCAGTCCGGGTCGGGCAAGTCGACGCTCATCGCCGCGCTGCTGCGGCTCCTGCCGGGCGCCGGACACATCACGGGCGGGGAGATCCGCCTCGGCGACGACGACCTCGCGCACGCGGGCGAGGCGCTCATGCGTCGGGTGCGGGGCGGGCGGATCGGGCTCGTGCCACAGGACCCGTCGACGAACCTCAACCCCTCGATGCGGGTCGGTGCACAGATCGCGGACGCGCTGCAGGCGGGCGGGATGCGGGGCCGGGGGGCGATCCGGCAGCGGGTCGTCGCGCTCATGACCGAGGCCGGCATCCCGGAGGCCGCTCGCCGCGCCGACCAGTACCCGCACGAGTTCTCCGGCGGGATGCGGCAGCGCATCCTCATCGCGGTGGCGCTCGCCCGCCAGCCCGAGCTGCTCATCGCCGACGAGCCGACGAGCGCACTCGACGTGACGGTGCAGCGGCAGATCCTCGACCACCTGCAGACGCTGGTGGACCAGCACGGCACGACGCTGCTGTTCGTGACGCACGACCTCGGCGTCGCGGCGGACCGGACCGACCGCGTCGTCGTGATGCTCGACGGGGCGATCGTCGAGCAGGGCGCCCCGGAGGCGATCCTCCGCGACCCGCAGCACGAGTACACGAAGCGGCTCATCGCGGCGGCCCCGGCGCTTTCCGGCATCGCACCGGAGCCCGTCGCGGCCGGCGAGCCGATCCTCGTCGTCTCCGACCTGGTGAAGGAGTACAAGCTCCGCGGTCGCGGTGCGGGCACCCTCAAGGCCGCGGACGGCGTCTCGTTCACCGTCCGCCGCGGCACCACCACCGCTGTGGTCGGTGAGTCCGGCTCGGGCAAGACGACGGTCGCGCGGATCGTGCTCGGCCTCGAGACGCCGACCTCCGGCACGGCGCTCGTCGACGGGAAGTCCATCGGCACGGCGCGCGGGGCCGAACGGCGCGAGGTCCGCCGCCGGGTGCAGCCGGTGTTCCAGGACCCGTACGGCTCGCTCGACCCGACCTCGACGATCGAGCGGATCATCGACGAGCCCCTCCGGGTGTTCGGCATCGGGGACGGGGCCGCGCGCACCGAACGGGTCGCGACGCTCCTCGACCAGGTCGCCCTCCCCCGCGAGGTCGCGCAGCTCCGCCCGAACGAGCTCTCGGGTGGGCAGCGGCAGCGCGTCGCGATCGCCCGCGCGCTGGCACTCGAACCGGAGCTGATCATCCTCGACGAGGCGGTCTCCGCGCTCGACGTGCTCGTGCAGGAGCAGATCCTCACGCTGCTCGACGACCTGCAGGACCGGCTCGGGCTGAGCTACCTGTTCATCACGCACGACCTCGGGGTGGTCCGGCGGATCGCCGACGACGTCGTCGTGATGCGCCGCGGACAGGTCGTCGAGCGGGGCTCGGTGGCGGCGGTGTTCGACGACCCGCAGGAGCAGTACACGCGGGACCTGCTCGACGCCATCCCGGGGAAGCGGCTCGCCGAGGCAGCCGCGTGAGCGACGACCGGTGTGCCGCCTGGCCGGGTGTGGCACGATCGGCACCGTGCTGAACGGGACGAGCGTCATCGACGCCATCCGCCACGACATAGTGGCCGGCGGACTGCAGCCCGGCACCCGGGTGACCGAGGCGTTCCTCGCGGAGCGCTACGGGGTCTCCCGGGTCCCGGTGCGCGAGGCGCTGCGCGGGCTCGAGGGCGAGGGCTTCGTCGTCTCGCGGCCGAACGCCGGGTCCCGCATCGCCGACATCCCGTTCGACGAGGCCGACGACCTGTTCGCGGTCCGGGAGTCGCTCGAGATCGCCACCGCCCGCCGCGCCGCCACCCGGGCGCGGACCCTGTTCGACGCGCCCGCCCCGCCCGAGGACTGGTGGCGGCTCCGCCGCGAACTCGGCGCCGTGCTCGACGCGGGCGACGCGGCCGTGGCCCGCGACGAGCTCGACCAGCTCGTCGACCTCAACGAACGCTTCCACCTGCTCGTCGCCGAACTGTCCGGCAGCACGACGCTCGCGACCCTGCTCCGGCAGCTGTCGCGGAAGATCGAGTGGCTCTACGCGCTCGACACGTTCTCCCGCGGCAAGCGGCTGTGGCCCGACCACCGGCGCATCCTCGCGGCGATCGACGCCGGCGACGTCGACGGGGCCGCCGAGCGGATGGCGTGGCACGTGCGGGAGAGCCGGATCGGGTACGCGGCGCGTTCCTCCACGGAGCAGGCCGACGCCCTGCGCGAGGTCGGCCCTGCCGTCTGACCCGTCCGGTCAGCGCCAGCGGGCGACGTGACAGCTCACGGCGGTGAGGGCGCCGATGAGGCCTGCCACTGCCCCGGCTCCGAGCGCACCTCCGAACACCGTGCCGTCGAACAGGTCCGCCGTCGTCCCCGCAACGGTGCCGAAGGCCGCCGCGGCGGCCAACGCCACGTCCGTCACGACCTCCCACAGGAGCCGCACCCGGACGCGACGCAGCACGACCCGGTGGAGCAGGAGTCCGACGCCGGCCACCACCGCTCCACCGACCGCCCCGAACGCTGCCGCGAACACCATGAAGAGGGCCTCCAGCACGAGCAGGTAGTCGAGGTCCTTACCGCTGCCCAGGCTGTTGAGCGACAGCCCGCCGAGCAGGACGACGCCGATGACGCAACCGCCGATCGCTCCCCGCCACACGGCTGCGCCGCGCAGTGGCGACCACCTGGGTCTCGTCGGCGTCCGCTCGAGCAGCGGGCCGCGAAGCACGCCGTCCTCGTCCATGCGCCCGATGGTAGGGCACGGCGACAGCGCGCTGGCGGGCCGCCGGGCGCCGGATGCCGCGCGAGACTCGCGCCCAGCGACCGATCTCGCGCCGACCGGCCCGAGGACCGTCGCGCAGCCCGGGTCTCGGGGCCGCCCGGCGACGCGGTCACCGCGCTAGAGCGTCGGGACCACCACCGCGCGCCCGGACAGCTCGCCGGCCTCGAGCTTCCGGTACGCCTCGAGTGCGTCGGACAGTGCGTACCGCTCGACGTCGGGCTCGATCTGCCCCGCGCGGTACATCGCGACGACCTCGTGCAGGTCCTCGATCGTGCCCCAGTACGTGTTCGTGATCGTCGACTCGTACGGCGTCGTGAAGAAGTTCCACTCCACCGTCCCACCGGCGATGCCGACGACGGTGAGCCGCCCACCGATCGCCATCGAGGCCTTCGCCGTCGCGATCGTCGGCCCGGCCCCGACGAAGTCGAACGCCGCGTCGACGCCCTTGCCGCCGGTCAGCTCACGGATCGCGGCGGCCTGGTCGGGTCCGGCGGGCACGGTGACCGCACCGCGGGCCGCGGCACGCTCCATGGCCTCCGGCTTGGTGTCCGTCGCGATGACCGTGGCGCCGGTGAGCGCGGTGAGGATCTGCACGGCGATCTGCCCGAGCCCGCCGAGTCCGACGACGAGCGCGTACTTCCCGCCGCCCGCGAGCGCCGGCATCGCGGCCTTGATCGCGTGGTACGGCGTGAGGGCGGCGTCGCTGAGCGGTGCCGCGGCGATCGGGTCGGCGTCACCGAGGGGCACGAGGTTGCGCGCCGGCACGGTGACGTACTCCGCCATGCCACCGTCGCGCCCGAGACCGATGCCCGCGTACGGGTTGGTGGCGGCGTTCTCGCAGTAGGTGTCCTGCCCCTTGGAGCAGTACGAGCAGTGCCCGCAGCCGACCGGGCCGTAGACCAGGTACGCGTCCCCCTCGGTGAAGCCGGTGACGCCCTCGCCGACCGCCTCGACCCAGCCGGAGTTCTCGTGGCCCAGGACGAAGCCCGGTGTCTGGGCGCCCGGCTGTCCCTCCTGGAACTCGCGGTACACGGCGACGTCGGAGTGGCACGCGCCCGCACCGGCGACCTTCAGGAGCACCTCACCCGGGCCGGGCGTGGGCTTCGGCACCTCCCGCAATGACGGGAAGGTCTGGTACTGCTCGAACACGACGGCGCGCATGTGGTTCTCCTTCGATCGCCATCAAAACTACACCTGTCGTTCAATTCGCACAGCGGACATCCTGCGTCTTCACCGTGAGCCGGTTGCGAGAACGATCGTTCTCCGATTGACTCGGACACGTCGGCCCGCAGCGGACCGAACCCCCACACGAAAGGAGCGGCCATGCCAACGCGCACCGCACGCACCGCCTGGAACGGCGGCCTCAACGACGGTTCCGGTCAGGTCGAGCTCTCCAGCTCGAAGGTCGGCACCTACGACGTGTCCTTCCCGAAGCGCGCCGCCGAGGACGCCGACGGCACCACGAGCCCCGAGGAGCTCATCGCCGCGGCGCACTCCGCCTGCTACGCGATGCAGTTCTCCGCGATCCTCGGCGAGGCCGGCGGCACCGTCGAGGCCCTCGACGTCAAGGCCGACGTCTCGCTCGGCCCGGACAAGGACAACGGTGGCTTCAAGCTCACCGGCATCGTCCTCACCGTGAACGGCGAGGTCTCCGGCATCGACGAGGCCGCCTTCCTCAAGGCGGCGGACGAGGCCAAGGCGACCTGCCCGGTCTCCAAGGCGCTCACCGGCGTCGACATCGAGCTCAAGGCGACCTTCGAGAACTAGTCGCGACCCTGCACGGACTGGAGGCGCGGTGCCAGCTGGCACCGCGCCTCCCGTCCGTCCACCGGTACCGTCGACCGCATGGCCCGCCTCTTCCGCAGACCGACCCACGCCGCCCTCTGGCTGGGACTCGTCGCGCTCGTCGTCGGCGTGGCGCTCGTCGTCACGGCGCCGCCGTCCTCGTTCGGTTCGTTCGGGTTCGCGTCGTTCTCGTCGGAACCGACGAAGTACGCCTACGTCGTCGGCGTCCGGCCCTGGCAGCTCGTCGTCGGCCCGGCCCTCGTGCTGATCGGGGCAGTGGTCGCGGCCTTCGCCGGCGGACGACTCAGCGCTCGGCGTCGCCGCTGACCACGCTTCGTCGGTACGGTGGCGACGTGCGCCACTTCCTGTCGACCTGGACCCACCGCCTGCTGCTGGCGGGCGCAGTCCTGCTGATCGCCGGGGCCGTCGTCCTCGTCATCGCCCCGCACCAGGCGTTCGAGTACTTCGCCTACTTCCCCTCGAGCCACACGGCGATGTTGCCGACCGCGCACACCTGGCAGGAACGCACCGGCGAGGTGCTCGTCCTCGCGGGCGCGGTCGCTGTCGCCTTCGCACTCGGCCGCATCTCGGTGCGTCGCCGCTGACCACACGGCGCCGCCACTGACCGCGTCCAGCCGACGTCCGGACTCGGGCGCGAGCGGCTGGCACCATTGACGGATGGCCGAGCAGTTCCTCCCCGGTGCACCACGGCCGGGGCGCCCACCCCGGCCGCGCGTCCGCAACCTCGCACAGCACGACATCCGCGACGCCCGCGCCCGGCTGCGCGGCACGATCTACGAGGACGTGACGCCGGACACCCGGTCGCGTGAGCAGTACTCGCCGGTGCAGATCGTCGACTTCTGCCTCGACCTCGCCGAGGTGATGCTCGCCTCCGGTGCCGACACCCGCAGCGTCGAGACCGCGGTCGTCGCCGTGTCCACGAAGTGGAACCTCGCGCCGCTCGACCTCGACTTCTCCGGCAGCTCGGTGACGATCCAGTACGCGCCGGCCGACCACCCGCCGCTCGTGAAGGTCCGCACGGTGCAGTCCGACGGCTCCGACCTCGACCGGCTCGCTCGGGCGAACCAGATCGTCGACGACCTCGTGCACGGGGCGCGGGACATGACCGGTGCGGTGAACGCCCTCGTCGCCGTGCTGCGGCTGCCGAGCCGCTGGCCGACCTGGCTCGCCGACGTCGGGCTCTCCGTGCTGGGGACCTCGATCGCGATGCAGGCCGGCGGCGGTTGGCGCGCCGGCATCGGTGCGTTCGTCCTGATGTTCGGGATCATCCTGTCCGGGCGGTGGCTGACCGGCCGGGGCTTCCCGCAGTTCTTCGTCTCCGGAGCACAGGCGGCGGTCGCCTCGGCGCTCGGCACCCTGGCGATCTGGGGCGGTGTGCTCACGGCGACGGGTGCGGCCACGATGGTGGCGGCGCTGGTGGTCCTGCTGCTGCCGCACGTCTCGCTCGTCACGTGGGCGCAGGACGCGATCTCCGGGTTCCGGGCGATGGCCGTCGCCCGGGCGTTCTACATCGTGCTCGTGATCGCCGCGATCGTCGTGGGGGTGCCGGCCGGCATCGCGGTGCTGCAGTGGCTCCGGATCGAGGTCGACCCGTCGGGCATCGTCCTGCAGCCGCTCCCGCTCTGGGCGTCGCTGTCCCTGACCGTGGTGTCCGCCGCCGCAAACTGCTTCGTGCAGCAGGCCAGCGCACGGGTGATCCCGCTCGCGGTGCTGTTCTCCGTCGCCGCTGGCGCGTTCCTCTGGGAGCTGCGGCACCTCGGCATGCCGCTGCTCGGAGCGACGTTCATCGCGTCGGTGCTGCTCGGCGTCCTGTCGACGATCGCGGCTGCCCGGATGCGGACGGCGGTCGCGGCGATCGCGGTCCCGGCGTTCTGCGGTGCGCTGCTGCCCGGTGTCGCGGTGTCGAACGCGCTGCTGCACTTCATGTCGGGCTCGTCCGGCGCGGCACTCGACTTCGTGGCGGCGGTGTCCGTCGCACTGGGGATCGGCGCGGGTCTCGTGCTCGGTGGCCTCGTGGCGACTCCGGGTGCGCGGCGTGCGCTGCGCCGAGCCCGACGTGTCACGGTGCACTCGGTGCACAACGACACGACGGCGATCCCCGTGCTGCGGGACACCGGGTACGACCCCGGCAACGGCTCGGTGCCGCGGGGGTCGCGGGCACGCTGACCGCGCCGACGACTTCACGCGCTGAGCGACTCCTCACGGCTCCAGGAGCCCGTGAACTGTCGCTCAGCGCGTGAACTGTCAGGCGCCCGGCGTGGCCGCACGGCCGCGCGGCCCAGCGAGGCCGAACGGCCCCGTCCGCGCGGGTCAGCCCGCGTCGGAGACGGCCTTCGAGACCGCCGTGGGCGCGTCGTAGTCGCCGTCTGGGATGTTCTTCAGCGCGTCGAGGACGTCCCCGTCCGCACCTTCCTTCTCGGCGGTCGCGACGATGTCGTCCTTCGACGCCGGGTAGTCGATGCCGCTGAGGTACTTCTGGACCTGGATCGGGTTCGGTGCTGCCATGGTCGGCTTCCTTCCGTCGGAGCCACCACGACTACGCCGACGTCCCTGCACACCGGTCAGGTCAGTGCGCCGAGCGGCTCAGATCTCCCAGCTCCCGGTGTCGCCCCACGTCGCGAAGCGTCGCGCGGCCTGCGGTTCGTACCGCTCCATCCAGCCGCGCTCGAGGCGCGTCACCGCCCGGTCGAACGCCGGCACGAGGTCGAGCTCCGACCGGAGCAGGGCCTGGAGCTGCAGGCCCTCGTACAGCGCGATGAGCTGCTCGGCACCGCGGCGCGGGTCCATCGTGTGCGGCGCCCGACCGACGGCGACGTCGTGCTCGAGGCCGCGCTTGATCTGCGCGTAGAAGAGCTGGTAGCGCGATCGGAGGTACGGCGCCATCGGGTGCTCCGGGTTGCCCGCGACGGCGAGCAGCGCGACGAGCAGGCGCATCAGTGCGGGGTCCTCGGCGTTCGAGGCGACGATCGCGCGGAGGAGTTCGACGGTCGACCCGTCCCCGACCTCGCGCGTCACCTCGTCCATGCGGCCGCCGTTCCAGCGGTCCACCGCCGCGAGCACGAGGCCGTCCCACGACGGGAAGTGCTTGTGCAGCTCGTCCACGCCGATGCCGAGCCGCTCCGCGACCTGCGCGGGCGATGCCTCGTGGAAGGGGACGTCCCGGAGCAGGTCGACGGTCGCGCCGACGATCGTGATCCGCAGGTGCAGGGTGGCTGCCGCAGCAGCCGCCGCCTGCGTGTCCGCACTGGCGTGTTCGAGCATCATGCCCTCCGTCGTCCCCGGACGTCCTGTCCGTGTCGGTCCCGGAACCGGGACATGACCATCCAATCCGAGAACGGGGGACAACAGAATCCCCCGGTCCGGGTGTCGGCATGTCGGGGGACAAACCGCCACTGGCACGGCGTGTCCAGCCGGTTCCGCGGCATCCGTGTGACCATGCCGTCATGACCCCGCAGGACCCCATCGCCCAGGGACTCGCCACGATGGCGTCGGCCGGCTTCGAGTTCGGCGGCGACCCGGAGCAGGTCGTGCACGACGTCCGCACGATGTGGGAGCAGCTCGGCCGGCCCGCGGGCGCCTTCGAGGCCGCCGCACAGGCGATCGCCGTGTTGCCGCAGCGCCCGGAGGTGCCCATCGCCGACCAGTCGCGCCGCCGGGCGTTCGAACGCGCGGTCGGGATCAACCCGGTGGAGGTCGAGCTCGCCGCCGCGCTGTCGGCGCGCGAGCTGCTCGAGCGGATGGCGCGGTCCGTCAGCTGCTGATGCGCGCGGTGGACCTCACCGTGGACGGACTGGAGGCGCGGTGCCAGCCGGCACCGCGCCTCCAGTCCGTGGACCGTCCTGTCTACGGCGTCGGCATGCCGCCGTCGACGTGCAGCGTCTCGCCCACCACGTAGGACGACTCGCCGCTGGCGAGGAACACGTAGGCGGGCGCGAGCTCGGCGGGCTGGCCCCAGCGGCCGAGGTACGTCTGCTCACCGGCGGAGGGCAGCGCCTCCGGCGGCTGGCCGCCGGCCGGCTGCAGCGGCGTCCAGATCGGGCCGGGGGCGACGGCGTTGACGCGGATGCCCTTCGGCGCGAGCTGGGCGGCGAGGCCCTTCGCGAGGTTGTTCACCGTGGCCTTGGTCGCGGCGTAGTGCACGAGGTGCGGCGACGGCGCGTACGCCTGGATCGAGGTCGTGTTGATGATCGTCGAACCGGGCTGCAGGTGCGGCACCGCGGCCTTCGTGATCCGGAAGGTGGCGTAGGCGTTCGTCTTGAAGGTCTCGTCGAACTCCTCGTCGGAGATCTTCGTGATGTCGTCGACGTTCTGCTGCTTGCCCGCGTTGTTCACGAGGATGTCGAGGCCACCGAGCTGCTCGACAGCGTCGGCGACGAGCTGTTCGCAGAACTCGAGCGACGTGATGTCACCCGGCAGCGCGACGGCCTTGCGACCGGCGGCCTCGATGAGGGCGACGATGCGGTCCGCGTCCTCCTGCTCCTCGGGGAGGTAGCCGATCGCGACGTCGGCACCCTCACGGGCGTAGGCGATGGCGACGGCGGCGCCGATGCCCGAGTCGCCGCCCGTGATGAGCGCCTTGCGACCCTCGAGTCGACCCGAGCCGCGGTAGGTCTCCTCGCCGTGGTCGGCGGGGACGTTCTCCGCCATCTCCTCGTCGGTCCCGGCACCCTCGAGGTACTGCTCGTCCGGCTTCTTGTCGGCGTAGAGCTTCGTCGGGTCCTGCATCGTGTACTGGTCGATCCGCTGGTCCGTCATGGCGCAGACGGTACGCACCCGGCCACCCGTGTCCGTCCAGGCGCCTGTCCCCCGTCGTCACCGTCGTCCCCCGGCCGGTCCGCCGAACGACGGGCACCACGTCGTCGAGCCGTCGTCGTTTGTCACGGTCAGGTGACGGGGAGGCTCCGATTCGGTAACACCTGTCGTCCTGCTCGGACCGAGGTCGTAGCGTCGACGGGTGACCTCCCGGACCCGTCGTGCGCTGAGCGCTGCCGTGATCGCCATCACGGCATGCACGTTCGCGCTGGGCGGTGGCGCCACCGCGGCGTCCGCATCGACCCCGACCGCGGCGACCGGTGGCGACACCCCCGCGGTGCACCTGCAGCCCGTGAAGGTCTCGACCGCCAAGCTCAAGCGCGTCGACACCATCGAGCTCGACGCCGAGTCGATCGTGTTCCGGCGCGACGGCAAGACCGTCGTCGAGACGTCGATGCGCGACTCGCGCGGCACCGTCGGGGTGCTCAACCGGCTGCTCGGCACACCCTCGCGGACGAAGACCCCCGAGGGCGACGGCGGCGCGTGCTTCCCCTCCGGGACGACCTACACGTGGGGTGGTGCCGTCCGCGTGGCCGCACTGAGCAGCCCGGCCGAGATCGGCAACGCGGTCGAGGTCCGGGTGCTCCGCGACGTCGTGCGCTCCCGGTTCGGCGACCCGGTCGAGCTCACCGGCCCGGACGGCGTCCAGGTCGGCGACGACCTGCAGGACGTCATCGACGACACGCCGCGGTCGGACCGCATGGCCTTCGGCGCCGGGGACGACGCCGCGTGGCAGGTCGTCCTACAGCAGGGCTGGCAGCCGGCGGACGACTCCGCTGATGCGGGCGACGCCGCCGACGGAGACGACTCCGCCGGCGATGCCGCACTCGGCACGAACGGCGTCTCGGCGCTGACCGACCGCACCACCGTCACGGTCCTCGGTTCCCCGATGCCGGTCCACGCCCAGCGCGGCTGCTGACACCCGCCGGGCGGGACGCCCGGATCAGACCCGGAGCGTCGCCACCACCGGGAAGTGGTCGCTGGCGGCCCACGTCTCCGGACCGTCGTGGTCGATGACGACCCGGTCGACCCCGGCGATCCCGCGCGTGAGCACCCAGTCGATGCGCTCACCCGAGTCGACCGGCGGCTGCCAGCCGTTGTACGACGCCGTCCGGTCGTCGGTCGAGCCGCCGGCCGACCAGGCGTCTTCGAACCCGGCCTCGGCGAAGACACGTGATGCCGCCCCGGAGCCCGCGGGCTCGTTGCAGTCGCCGGCGAACACCACGGGGCCGTCGACGACGCTGAGGCGCTCGACCACGAGGGCGGCACTCCGTCCGCGCACCTCGTCGCCGTGTGGTCCCTGCTCGTGGTCGAGGTGGGTGGTCAGGAGCGTGAACGCGTCACCCTCGGCGTCGAGGAAGCGCGCGTGGTTCGCGACCCGGGGGTAGAGGCTGCCCCACGTGTTCGAGGCCGGCTCCTCCGGGGTGTCGGAGAGCCAGAACGTGCCCTGGTCGACCGGGCGGAAGCGGCTGCGCCGGAAGAACACCGCGGCGTGCTCCCCCGCCGTGCCGCCCTCGCGCCCCTGACCGACGTCGCCGTGCTCGGGGAGCCCGGCCCGGAGTTCGTCCATCTGGTGGTCGAACGCCTCCTGCACGCAGAGCAGGTCGGGGTCGTGGCGACGGATGACGTCGAGCAGGAGCGGGAGTCGGGCCGGCCAGTCGTGCGCCGGATCGGGGTTCTTCACGTTGTAGGTCATCAGGGTGATCGGACGCGCAGCGGGGCTCACCCGTCGAACCTACTGAAGCGCTCCTCGGTCCCGCCCAGTCAGCCGGTCATGATCCGCCGGAGCGCGAGGACGCCGTCGCGGGCACGGGTCTTCGCGGTGCCGAGCGGGACGTCGAGCGTGACGGCGAGCTCCGGCCCGCTCAGGCCGACGAGGTGTCGGAGCACGACGGCCTCGCGCTGCCGGTGCGGCAGCGCCCGGACCGCCCGGTGCAGATCGCCCCGCTCGAGGACGCTCTCGGCGCGCTCGGTCGCCGCGTGGTCGACGGGCTCGTGGTCGCGCGCGCCGACGCGGAGGTCCCGCTCGCGGTCAGCACGGGCCTTGCGGACCCGGTCGATCGCGCGCCTCTGGGCGACGGTGCGGATGAACGCGATCGCGGTGTGCGCGGGGTCGAAGCGGTGCGCGAGCTGCCAGACCTCGAGGAAGACGTCCTGCACGACCTCTTCCGCCTGCGCGGCGTCGGCGAGCTGCGCGCGCACCCAGCGGTCGACGAGCGGGCGGAACCGGGCGTGCAGCCGGGTGAACGCGGCGTCGTCCCCGGCAGCCACCGCGAGCAGGAGCCCGCGCTCGTCGTCGCGCCGCTGTTCCAGCTCGTCGTGCATGACTGGAATACTACGTACCGGTTGCTCCGTGTCAGCCGTGCGGACGGGCGGCGGTCAGTTGATGCAGGCGCCCTCGGTGCCGTAGGTCTTCACGTCGGTCGAGGTGGGCTTCGGCTCGCTCGAGGGCTTCGCGGGCGTCGACGGAGCTGCCGGCGTCGACGGCGCCGAGCCCGTTCCGGCCGTGGCGTCACCGGCAGCGGCCGAACCGCCGTCGGTCGGGGCCGCCGCGACGGGCACCGGCGTGACGGTCTTGCCGTCGGTCCCGAGCACGAGCGTGACGCCGGAGACACTGTTCGACCGCACCGCGACGGCGCCCGGCACGACGGCGGCGAGCGCCTTCGCCTGCCCCTCCATGCCCCTCGGGTACTGGATCTGTGTGGCCTTGGTGGTGTCCGAGGAGCCGGGGGTACCGACGGGGAAGCCACGGGCCGTGAGGACCTGACCAGCGGCCGAGGCGGCGCCGGTGACGCCGCTGCCGTTCAGCACGGTGACCGGGACGTTCGCGGGCCGCCACGGGCGTGCCTTCGTGTACTCGTCGGGCTGGCCGACGAGTCCCTGCACGAAGGCGGGCAGGCCGACGGTGTCGATCTCGACGATGGAGAGCGCCGACCCGCCGACGTAGATGGTCGGCGTGCCGAGGGTCGGGATGGTCGCGGACTGGATGTTGCCCGGACGCAGGTTGCGCATCTGACCCGCCAGGGACACCAGGTCGGTGTCGGTCTGGATGGACCCGCCGACCGCCCCCAGGATGTTGCCCATCTTGATCGGGTTGAGCAGCGTGCCCGCGGACAGGACCTTGCGTGCTTCCTGCGACAGGAAGTACTGCTGCCGGACGTTGCGGTCGAGGTCGCCGTTGGGCAGCCCGTGGCGCTGGCGCACGAAGGACAGCGCCTGCTTGGCGTCGAGTGTCGACTTGCCCTTCGGCAGGTCCACGCCGGAGTAGGGGTCGTTGACGGCCTGGTTCAGGCAGACGTCGACGGGCCCGAGTTCCTTGACGACCTGGTAGAAGCCCAGCAGCGAGACGCGCACGTAGTGGTCGATGGTGAGACCGCTGAGGTCCTGGATGGTCTGGATGAGCAGCTTCGCACCGCCGGTGTCGCCACCGCCGTTGAGCGTGCCGTAGTAGAAGGCGCTGTTCAGCTTGCCCTTGCCGACGCCCGGGATCGGGACGTACGAGTCGCGCGGGAACGAGATCATCGTCGCCTGCGTGCCGTCGGCGTTGATGTGCAGCACGATCATCGTGTCGGTGTTCGTGGCTCCGCCGTCGCTCTCGGTGCTGAGCTCGGCCATCTGCTCGGGCGTCGCGTTGTCCGGGCGGTGGTCGTCGCCGACGAGCAGGATGTTCTGTGCCTGGCCGTCGACGTCGTCGGCGTCGGCCTTCGTCCCGCCGCCGATCGCGTCGATCTTCGTGATGCCGTTCGAGAGCTTGCCGTAGGCGTAGGCCGCGTAGCCGCCGCTGAGCAGGAGTCCCATGGTCAGCACGCCGGCGACGGCGGGCAGGACCACCCCGCCGCGGCGCTTCTGGCGCCCGTGGCGCGGCGGTGCGTAGCCACGGCGGGCGCGGCGCGTCGTCTCCTCGGGTGCGATGCTCACCCGGAAACCATAACCGGACGCCGTGGAACGGACAGGGAATCCGCTGAGCGTCGTGCGGTCGTGCCTAGACCTGCTCGCCGCGTGCGGGCAGGAGGTGGATCGCCTCCATCGCCAGTTCGGCGGCGATCGGGTCCACCGCGACGACCGCGTCACGCAGCTTCGTCAACTCCGGACGGACCGCCTCGACCGGGATCAGCTCGGCGAGCTCGGGGACCCGGAGCCGGTAGGCCAGCCCGTCCGTCGTCGCCCGGCACAGGGCGGCGAGGGAGGCGTTCCCGCAGTGCTCCGCCCACTGCGCGTAGATGTCGGCGCCGCCCCGGGCGATCTCGGCCTGCTGGTCGGCGTCGAGTCCCGCGGCGGCGGCGTCGATCGTGGCGACGATCCGATCGCGCTCGGCGTCCGTGAGCCGCGGCACGGCCAGCCGCACCACGCCGCCGTAGATCACCCCGAGCGTGCGGTACGCGTCGAGCAGTTCGTCCCGCGTCGGGGTCGCCACGCGGGTGTAGCGGTTCGGTGCCATCTCGATCAGGCCGGCGCGCGCCAGCTCGGCGAGGGCTTCACGGATCGGGGTCCGGGAGACGCCGAGCCAGCCGATGAGGTCGTCGTCGTTCAGCCGCTCACCGGGTTCGAGCGTGCCGTCCATGATCGCGTCGCGGATCTTGTCCTGCACCGTGTCACGGAGGAGCTTGCGCTCCGCGGCGGGCTGCGTCGAGGGGACTGGCATGACACCAGCGTGTCACATGTCATGGGTCGGGCGCGAGCGCCTCCCGAGCCGTGACGGCCACCAGGCACGGTGCCCGAGGTCGTACGCCAGCGCCGGGACGAGCAGGGAGCGGACCACGATCGTGTCGAGCAGGACGCCGAACGCCACCACGAAGGCGATCTGCACGAGGAACAGGATCGGGATCACCCCGAGCGCCGCGAAGGTCGCCGCGAGCACGATCCCGGCCGAGGTGATCACCCCGCCGGTGGCCCCGAGCCCGCGCAGGACGCCCTCGCGCGGCCCGTGCCGCAGGGCCTCCTCGCGGACCCGCGTCATCAGGAAGATGTTGTAGTCGACGCCGAGCGCCACCAGGAACACGAACGAGTAGAGCGGGACGGACGGATCGGCCCCGGGGGACCGGAACACCCCGTCGAACACGAGCGCCCCGACGCCGAGCGCCGCCGCGAACGACACGATCACGCTGCCGATGAGCACGAGCGGCGCCACGATGCTGCGGAGCAGGAGCATCAGGATGAGCAGGATCACGACGAGCACCACCGGGATGATGACCGAGCGGTCGCGGATGCCGGTGTCGTTCGTGTCGACGGCGGTCGCGGTGACCCCGCCCACGATCGCGTCCGGGTCGACGCCCTCGACGGCGGTCCGGAGCTCGCGCACGGTGTGTTCGGCGGCCGTGGAGTCGGCCGGGTCGGCGAGCGTCGCCTCGAGGAGCACGTCGCCGCGCGACACCGTCGGCTCCGCGCCGACCGGACCGCCGGCCCCGCTCGCGCCGGCAGCCCCGCTCGCGCCGCCGGTGACCGACACGGTGCCCGACGGCGCGTCCTTCGCGGCCGCGACCACACCGTCGACGCCGTCCACGCCCGACACGGCCTCGACGAGTCGCTCGAGGTCGTCCGCCGAGCCGATCACCTGCGCGGGGCTGCCGGAGCCCCCGGGGAAGTGGTCGGCGAGCACGTCCTGCCCGTCGCGCGCCTGCGAGGCCCCGATCACGAGGTCGCTCTGCGGCACCCCGTCGGCACGGAGCCCGATCAGCCCCGTGCCCATCGCGAAGAGCGCCACCGTGCAGACGACCCAGACCGTTCGCGACCGCCGAGCGACGAGTCGTCCGACCCGGGCCCACAGCCCGCGGGCGTCGGGTCCGGTGAGCACGGGGTGGGCGCTGCCGTACGCCGGCCGGAGCGGCCAGAACGCTGCACGGCGGAACGCCAGGAGCAGTGCGGGCAGCAGGGTGAGGGCCGCGAGCAGGCTGAACGCGATGCCGATCGCCGCGACGGGCCCGAGCGCCTTGTTCGAGTTGAGGTCGGACAACAGCAGGCAGAGCACGCCGACGATGACGGTGCCACCCGAGGCGAGGATCGGCTCGAGGCTGCCGCGGAGGGCTGCCTTCGTCGCGTCCCAGCCGGTGCGGTGGTCGCGCAGGACCTCGCGGTAGCGCGCCGTGTAGAGGAGCGCGTAGTCGGTCGCCGCACCGATCACGAGGATCGAGAGGATGCCCTGCACCTGCCCGTTCACCGTGACGAGGTCGGCCTTCGCGAGCCACCAGACGACGAGGATCGATGCGCACAGGGCGAAGGTCGCCGTGCCGAGCACCAGGACCGGCAGGAGCGGGGACCGGTAGACCACGATGAGGATGACGAACACCGCGGCGAGGGCGACCCCCAGCAGCAGCCCGTCGATGCCCGCGAACGCCTCGGTTAGGTCGGCGGTGAACCCGGCCGGTCCGGTGACGAAGCCGCGGAGTCCGGACGGCAGCGCGTCGTCCACGTCGGCCCGGACCGCCTCGACCGTGTCGCCCGTCTCGGCGTCCGGGGTCAGGGTGGCGACGATCTCCGCTGCGTCCCCGTCCTCGCTGGGGATCACGGGGCTGACGCCCTGCACGTCGTCGCGGTCGCCCAGGGTGGTGGCGAGCCGCGCGGCGACGGCACGGTCGGCGGCGGTCAGGCCACCGTCGCGTTCGAGGACGACGATCGCCGGCGCCCCCGACTCCTGCCGGAACTCCGACGCCCGTTCCTGCACCTTCGTGGCGTCGGCGGATGCCGGCAGGAACGAGGTCTGGTCGTTCGTGGAGACCTCGGAGATCTTGCCGAAGTACGGGCCGCCGACGGAGGCGACGGCGAGCCAGACGACGATGACGAGCGCGGGGAGCACGATGCGGAGGAAGCGGGACACGGCGCCGAGCGTACACCGGTCGTCAGCATGCTGATGACCTCGCCGGACGGTCGGTCGCGCCGCCGTAGGATCGGTGCATGGACGAGGCGCCGACCGAGTGGCCGCTGGGACGCCTGCTCTCGGCGGCGGCACGCTCCGTCGAACGGGACTGGGACGAGCGACTCCGGGCGATCGGCCTGCAGCACGCGGCGGTCGTGGTGGTGGACATCCTGCTGCGCACCGGCCCGACCGGGGCGGACACCCTCGCGCGGACGGCACGGGTGCAGCCGCAGACGATGTCGCGGACGCTCGAACGCATGGAGCGGGACGGCCTCGTGGTGCGCTCCGCCCACCCGGACGACGGCCGTCGTCGCGTCGTCGACGTCACGGCGCACGGCCGGACCGCCTGGGAGACCGCGCGACACATCGAGCAGGAAGTCCTGCCCGACGACGCAGACCTCCGGCGGGCCCTGACCGCGGTGCTGCGACGTCCTGGTCCTCCCGCGCACGACACCAGCGTGTGACATACCAGATCCTGTAGCATGGGCCGGTCGGTACCAGGGCCGACCCGACCCGCAGGAGTCCCGTTGTCCGAGCGCCGTGCCGCCCGCCTCGCCGAGGAAGCCACACTGAGCACCGGCCGCAGCAGGCCCCGCCGCGCCCGGGCCCGACGCGGGCGACCCCGTCGGAAGCGCCCGGTGCTCACCGCGGTCGTCGCCACGCTCGGCACCCTCGTCGGCCTCGCCACGGTGCTCGCAGTCGTCGCCAGCGTCTTCGTCGGCGGACTCGCCAGCCGCTACGACGACGGCCGTGACGTCATCGCCGACGCGTTCCCGAGCGGCGTCCGCCCCGCGGCCTCGGGGAACGCCCAGAACATCCTGCTCATCGGCTCCGACTCCCGTTCGGAGACCGCACCGGACGGGTCCCCCGGCCCCGGCGGGCGCTCGGACACCCTGATGCTCGCGCACGTCCCGGCGGACCGCAGCGCCGTGTACCTCATGTCGGTCATGCGTGACTCGTGGGTCGACGTCCCCGGCCACGGGCAGGCGAAGATCAACGCGGCGTACTCCTGGGGCGGGGTGCCCCTGACCGTGCAGACCGTGGAGCAGCTCCTCGACGTCCGCATCGACCACGTCGCCGAGATCGACTTCCGCGGCTTCGCGGCGATGACCGACGCACTCGGTGGCGTGACCGTCGACTCCCCCGCGACCTTCGACACCCGTGGGCACCACTTCACCGCCGGCCCGAACCGGCTCGACGGCGCCGCCGCGCTCGTGTTCGTCCGCGAGCGGTACGCCTTCGCCGACGCCGACCACACCCGGGTCCGGAACCAGCAGGCGTTCATGCGCGGGGTGCTGGACGGCGTCCTGTCGGAAGGCACCCTGACGAACCCGGGCCGCTTGCAGGCCTTCGTGGGCGCCACGAGCTCGCACCTGGCGACCGACGCGGGCCTCGACGTCCGGACGGTGGCCGCGCTCGGCTGGTCGCTCCGCGGCGTCCGAGCGGACGACCTGCACACCTTCACGGTGCCGACCGCGGGGGCGGGGACGAGCGCGGACGGGCAGTCCTACGTGACGCTGAACGGTCTCGAGGTCCAAGAACTCTCGCGGGCCCTCCGGTCCGACGACGTCGCCGGCTGGCTGCGCGAGCACACGGCCGACGACTGACACCGCGGCCCCGACCCCGGCCCCGCCCCCGCCCCCGCCCCCGCCCCCGCCCCGAGCGCACCGGCGACGACCGGCCGTCGCCGGACGCGAGGACGCCCCACGACCGATGGTCGCGGGGCGTCGTCGTGGTGCGGTGGCTCAGGCGGGGAGCTGCAGCGTCTGCCCCGCGTAGATGAGGTTGGCGTCGTCGATCGTCGACGTGTTCGCGGCCCACAACTTCATGTAGCCGCCGTCGATGCCGAGCTTGGTCGCGATGCTGTCGAGCGTGTCGCCCGAGGCGATCGTGTAGGTCTTGCCGCTCGTCGCGACGGCCGCCGGCTTGGCGGGACCGGCCGGGGCTGCGGGTGCGGCCTTCGCCGCCGGGGCCGACTGCGCGGGAGCGGCCTGCTGCGGTGCGGTCCGCTGGGGCGCGGCCTGCTGCGGTGCGGCCTGCTGCGGTGCGGCCTGCTGCGGTGCAGCGGCCTGCGGTGCTGCGGCCTGCGGGGCGGCACCGGCGGTGCCGCTCAGGCCGAGCTTCGCGGAGCAGGCCGGCCAGGCACCCCAGCCCTGGGACGCCAGGACACGCTCGGCGACGGAGATCTGCGTCGCACGGCTCGCGGACGCCGGGTTGCCGGAGCCCCCGTGCGCCTGCCAGGTGCCGAGGGTGAACTGCAGGCCGCCGTAGTAGCCGTTGCCGGTGTTGATGGCCCAGTTGCCGCCGGACTCGCACTGCGCGAGGGCGTCCCAGGTCGAACCGGAGGCCGCGTTCGCGGGTGCCGCCGCGAGGCCGACACCGGTCGCCGCGATGCCGGCGAAGGCCAGACCGCCGACGATGGTGCGGGTACGAGAAAGCTTCTTCATGTCGTTGCTCCACCGGGACCACGCACCGAGAGCCGGTCGCCACTGCCCGTCCCGACCGGTCGCGGTCACGTTGTGGGGGTGCTCCGCCGGGGGCAGTGGTCTCGTGCCGGCGTCGCCTGGTCGGCAACCATAGGAAACTCGTGGTCGTTATCAAACCGAGACCAACAGTTCTACCCGACGATGCTATGTACCCCACCCCTGTTCCTGAGAGCAACGATCACCATGGGCGCGGGGATCGACGCGTACCCGGGTACGCAACCTTGGCAGTTGGCTGGCAATGCGACGGACTGGAGGCGCGGGGCGGGCTGGCTCCGTGCCTCCCGTCCGGCGGCTGGTCGCCGCCTGATCAGCGCCTGGACAGCAGGGTGACCGCTTCGAGGTGTCCGGTCTGCGGGAACATGTCGAGGACGCGCGCCCGCCGGAGGCGGAGCGACGGCATCCGGGCGAGGTCCTTCGCGAGCGTCACCGGGTTGCAGCTCGAGTAGACGACGTGGTCGACGTCCGCGGCCTCGATCCAGTCCGCGAGCGCCTCGCCGATCCCACGCCGCGGCGGGTTCACGACGACGAGCTCCGGGGTCGATCCGGGGCGGGAACGGAGCGCGTGCTCGGTGGCGTCGTCGGCGGCGAACCGGACGTCGGTCAGGCCGGCCTCGCGCGCGGACTGCTTCGCGGAACGGATCGCCTCGCGGCTCGTCTCGATGCCCGTCACGGCGCGACCGGGACGGGCGGCGTGCAGGGCGAACCCGCCGACTCCGCAGTACAGGTCCCACATCGACGCGGGCGCCACCTCGTCGATCCACGTCGACGCCTGGGCGTAGAGCTGCGCGGCCACCGCGGTGTTCGTCTGGAAGAAGCTCTGCGGGCGGAGGTGCATCGTGACGTCGCCGAAGCGCATCGGCAGCGTCTCCTGGCCGGTGAGCACGACCTCGCGCTCGCCCTCGGTCACAGCCTTGTGCTCCGGCAACAGGTTCGCGGTGACCACGACGGCCTCCGGCAGCACGGCGCGCAGGTCGTCGAGGTGCTCGCGCAGGCGCGGCAGCTGCCCTTCGGAGCGCAGCACGAAGCGCACCATGAGCTGCCCGTCGGGCGACTCAGTGACCAGGACGTACTTCAGTTCCCCGCGGCGTGCGGCGACGTCGTACGGGATCAGCCCGGCGTTCCGGACGAAGTCGGCCAGGATCGGCAGCGCCCGTTGCACACCGGGCGTGCAGATGCCGCAGTGCCGCAGGTCGACCCCGCGCTGCCGGTGGTCGAGGATGCCGATGGTCGGCTCCTGCACCGTGCCCCCGACGACCATCTTCGCCTTGTTGCGGTAGCCGGACTCCGGACTCGTGACAGCGGGCAGCCACTCGACCGCCCCCGGGCCACCGGCCGCCTCGACCGCGTCGTGCAGGAGCTCGCGGGTGCGGATCTCCTTGTCGAGGACCTGGTCGGCGTAGGGCTGGCCCATGAGGGTGCAGGAACGGCACACCCCGCGGTCGAAGTAGTCGCACTGCATGGCCGGGTCAGCCTACGGCAGCGTCAGTGCCGTGCGGCGTCGCGGGTGGTCGTCGCGAGGCGGTGCACCGAGGTCGTCGACGCGATGAACAGCGTCCGGCCGTCCGCACCGCCGAAGCAGAGGTTCGCGACGACCTCGGGGACCGGGACGTCCCCGATCCGCCGGCCGTCCGGTGCGAAGACCGTGATCCCGCGGTGGCTCGACGACCAGAGGTTGCCGTGCTCGTCCACGCGGATGCCGTCGGGCACGCCCTCGCCGGGATCGAGCTGCGCGAACACCCGGCCGTTCTTCACGCGCACGCCGTCGACGTCGTAGGCGCGGACGACCGGGCGGTCCGTCGAGGAGCTCGCGACGTAGAGCACGCGCTCGTCCGGGCTGAAGGCGAGGCCGTTCGGCTCCTCGGCGTCGAGCACGACCGGCCGCAGGTCCTCGCCGTGCGGGCCGCAGCGGAACACCCAGTGGTCGCCGTACTCCCGCTCGCCGGGGTGCCCCTCGCGCGGCTGGGTGATGCCGTAGGCCGGGTCGGTGAACCACACCGCGCCGTCCCGCGCCACGACGACGTCGTTCGGCGAGTTGAAGCGGACGCCGTCCCAGCGGTCGACGATCGTCTCGACGACGCCGTCCCGGTCGCGCTCGACCCGGCGCAGGCCGTGCGAGCACTGCACCACGGAGCCGTCGAGGTCGAGCGTCCGACCGTTCGTGAACTCGACGCCGGTGGCGTACTCCGACGTCTCGCCGGTGTCCTCGTGCCACTGCAGGATCCGGTCGCCCGGGATGTCGGACCAGCGCAGGGTCCGGGTCGCGGCGATCCACACCGGCCCCTCGGCCCAGGTGCTGCCCGTCGCGATCCGCTCGAGCGCGGTGGGGTCGGGGACGAGGTCGGTGAGTTCCACGGGTTCTCCTTCGAACGGCGGGCTGGTGTCAGGCTACGTGCGCTCCACGATCGCGCGCATGGCCACGGCGGCGGCGTCCTCGTGTCCGTCGGCGACGGCGCGGGCGAGGGCGACGTGCAGGTCCACGTCGTCGCCGTCGGGGCGGCGGCCCCCGCGGTCGCGGAGCACCGCGCCGACGACGAGGTGCAGCCGCGCGTACAGGGCGTTCCCGGAGAGCCGGAGGAGGCGCTCGTGCAGCGCGACGTCCGCCGCGGCGAAGGCGGCGCGGTCGTCCTGCGCCGCGGCGGAGGCGAGCTCGTCCGCCGCCGTGAGCAGCGCCTCCCGGTCGTCGGGGTGACCGGCGGCGCGGCCCGCCGCTGCCGCCGCTGCCGCCGGTTCCACCGCGCGGCGGAGCGCCCGCAGCTCGGCGGCGGCGACCGCCGCGCCGGGACCACGGAGGCGCCAGCCGACCACGCGGGGATCGAGCACGTCCCAGCGGTCCGCCGGCTGCACGACCACACCGACCCGTCGTCCGGCACGGACGAGACCGAGCGCGACGAGGACCCGGACGGCCTCGCGCACGATGCTCCGGCTCGCTCCGGTGCGGGCGACGAGGTCGTCGATGCTGCGACGGCTCCCCGGCACCTCGGCACCGGACACCACGGCGAGACCGACCTCGTCGAGGACGCGGTCGAACCGGGTCGCACCGGCGGGCTCGCTCACCGCTGGGAGACCGGGGAGACCACGAGCTCGTCGATGCGGACGTGCGCGGGGGCGTCGAGCACGAACGACACCGTCCGGGCGACGTCCTCGGGCTGGAGCATCCGCGCCCGCGCGTCCGCGTCCGGCACCACCGGGCGCCGGTCGAGGAAGTCCGTCGCGACGTCGCCCGGGCAGAGGTGCGTGGCCCGCACGCCGTGCTCGGCCTCCTGCTGGTTGAGCGTCCGGACGATCGACGCGAGCGCCGTCTTGCTCGCCGAGTAGGCGACTCCGGCACCGGGCTGGAAGGACCAGCCGGCGTAGGACGACACGACGACCACGACGCCGGCGGCGGCGCGGAGGGCGGGGAGCGCCGCGTCGACCACGGTGACGACGGCGGTGAGGTTCGTGTCCACGATCGACCGGAAGTCAGCGAGCGACTGGTCGTCCCACCGGCGCTGCGGCGCGTTCAGCCCGGCCGCGAGGACGAGCGCGTCGAGCCGGCCGTGCCGGGCGAGCACCTCGTCGCGTGCCGCCGCGACGGCCGCCGGGTCGGCGACGTCCAGCGGGAGCACGTCCGCGGCGCCGCCGGCCGTACGGATCACCGCGGCGACCTCGTCGAGCCGGTCCGTCCGGCGACCGCTCAGCACCACCGTCCAGCCGTTGCGTGCGGCGGCCGTCGCGCTCGCCGCCCCCATGCCGCTGCCGCCACCCGTGATCCAGAGCACCTTCGCCGTCATGGTCGAATAGTATGCCGATTCACCGGGGCGACGTCGCCCCGCCGACGACGGGAGCGACGATGCACCTCGACCTGACCGACCGCGTGGTCCTCGTGACCGGTGCCGCACGGGGAATCGGCCGCACGATCGCCGCCCGCTTCGTCGCCGAGGGGTGCCGGGTGGTCGCCCTCGACCGGGCCTTCGACGACGCATCCGACGGCGGTGTCGACGAGCTCGTCTGCGACGTCGCGGACCCGGCCTCGGTGCGCGGCGCCGTGGACACCGTCGTCGAGCGGTACGGCACGATCGACGTCCTCGTGAACAACGCGGGCGTGAACGTCGACGGCGCCGTGGCCGACCTGACGTGGGACGACTGGCGCCGCTGCATGGACGTCAACCTCGGCGGCACCTTCCTGATGAGCCAGGCGGTCGCGCCCGTGATGCAGGCCGCCCGCCGGGGTCGCATCATCAACGCGGCGTCCTTCGCAGCGATCGTGCCGAGCGTCGGCAGCGCGGCGTACGCGGCGTCGAAGTCCGCCGTCGTCGCGTTCACCCGGGTGCTCGCCTCGGAGCTCGGGCCGTGGGACGTCACCGTGAACGCCTACGCCCCGGGCATGGTGCCGACGGCGATGAACGGCTTCGCGACGATGCCGACCGACCAGCAGGACCGGCTGCTCGACACGCTCTCGCTCCGCCGGTGGGAGACCGCCGACGACGTGGCGGACCTGCTCGTGTTCCTGGCGAGCGACGCCTCGGGCTACATCACCGGCACGCTCGTCGACGTCTCCGGCGGCAAGCTCGCGACACAGATCCCCGCACGGGCGCACGGGCGCTGATCCGTCGCGCTGCCGGGCGACGACCGGTCGCGCGGAGCACAGTGGGAGGCGGACGCGATCCGGGATGCGCTGCCTGTCCGGGCGCACAGGAAGCTGCCATCCGGTACTCCGTAGGCTGTGAGGGCCCAGTGAGCCGGACTGCAGCCCGACCCCGAGGAGGTGCCCGATGGTCTCCGTCCTCGTCGCGTTCGCGATCGTCGCCCTGATCGTCCCAGCCCTGACCCCCGTCCTCGGACGCCGCGTCTTCCACCTCGCCGCACTCGCGCCCGCCGCCGCCGCGGTCCTGACGATCGCGCAGACCCCGACCGCGCTCGGAGCCGGGGTCTCCGAGCGGATCGAGTGGATCCCGCAGCTCGACCTGGCGATCGCGCTCCGGGTCGACGCCCTGTCGTGGGTGCTCGCGCTCGTGGTCTCCGTGGTCGGCGCGCTCGTGCTCGTCTACTGCGCGTCGTACTTCGAGGAGCGCGAGGTCGGGCTCGGCCGCTTCGCCGGCGTGCTGACCGCCTTCGCCGGGTCGATGTACGGCCTGGTGATCGCGGACGACGTCATCGTGCTGTTCGTCCTGTGGGAAGCCACCACGGTCTTCTCCTACCTGCTCATCGGCCACGACGCGGTGAAGCGGGCGAGCCGGGCCGCGGCCATGCAGGCCCTCGTCGTCACCACGGCCGGCGGACTCGCGATGCTCGCGGGGCTCGTCGGGCTGTCCGTCGCGGCCGGTACGACGTCCCTCTCCGCGATCGTCGCCGACCCGCCGACCGGCCCGGGCATCCCCGCCGCCGTCCTGCTCGTCCTGCTCGGCGCGCTGACGAAGTCCGCGATCGTGCCGTTCCACTTCTGGCTGCCGGCCGCGATGGCCGCGCCGACCCCGGTCAGCGCCTACCTGCACGCCGCCGCGATGGTGAAGGCCGGGATCTACCTCGTCGCCCGCCTCGCGCCCGCGTTCGCACTGCTCGACGGGTGGCGCGAGACGATCACCGTGCTCGGCGTCCTCGGCATGCTCGTCGGCGGGTACCGCGCGCTGCGTCAGACCGACGTGAAGCTCCTCCTCGCGTACGGCACGGTCGCGCAGCTCGGGTTCCTCGTGCTCGCCGTCGGCTGGGGTGGTCCCGCGGTCGCGCTGGGCGGCATCGCGCTGCTCGTCGCGCACGCCACGTTCAAGTCCACACTCTTCCTCGTCGTCGGCGCGGTCGACCACGCCACCGGCACGCGCGACCTCACCAAGCTGAGCGGCCTCGGGCGCCGGATGCCGTGGCTCGCCGCGACCGCCGCGCTCGCGCTCCTGTCGATGGCGGGCCTGCCCCCGACGATCGGCTTCGTCGCGAAGGAGGCCGTGCTCACCGGGTTCCTCGAGGACCTGCACGGCCCGGACGCCGGGTGGGCGTGGTTCGCGCTCGTCGGTGTGACCCTCGGCTCGCTGCTCACGGTGGCGTACTCCCTCCGCTTCCTCTGGGGCACCTTCGCCCGGAAGCCCGGCGCGCCGGACACCCAGCCGCACGGGCTGCACGGGCTCGGCGTCGTCCCCGGCGTCCTCGCCGTGGCCGGCGTGGCGCTCGGCCTCGCCACGCCGCTCGTCGCGAAGGGCATCGAACCCGCGGCGCACGCTGCGGCGTCCGGGTCCGCACCGGTCCCGCACCTCGCCCTCTGGCACGGCCTCGAGCCGGCGCTCGGCCTGTCCGCCCTGACGCTCGTCGGCGGTCTGGCGCTGTTCGCCCTGCGCCGTCCGGTCGAGGCGCTGCAGCACCGGCTCGCCGGCTCCCCGAGCGCCTCGGGCACCTACCGCCGGCTGATGCGCGGCCTCGACCGGGTGGCGACCGGGCTCACCGCGACCGTCCAGCGCGGCTCGCTCCCCTACTACCTGACCGTGATCCTGTCGGTGTTCGTCGCCGGGGCGCTCGTGAACCTCGTCGTCGGGGGTCCGTGGGCCTTCCACGTGCGGTTCGCCGACTCGTGGGGCCAGGTCCCCGTGGTCGTCGTCATGGCCGTCGCCGCGATCGCCGTCCTCACCGCGAAGACCCGGTTCGCCGCCGCCGTCCTGGTCGGCGTCACGGGCTACGGCATGTCCGTGCTCTTCGTGCTGCACGGGGCGGTCGACCTCGCCCTGACGCAGCTCGTGGTCGAGACCGTCACCCTCATCGCCTTCGTGCTCGTGCTCCGCCGCCTCCCGCCGCGCATCGCGACCGCCAACCCGTCACGGTTCCGGATCGTCCGCGCGCTCTTCGCCGCGCTCGCCGGGCTGACCCTGGCGATCGTCGTGATCGTGGCGGCGTCCGCCCGGACCGCGGACCCGATCTGGCCCGACCTGCCGGCGCTGACGAGCTCGTTCGGGCACGGCCTGAACGTCGTGAACGTGGCGCTCGTCGACCTGCGCGGCTGGGACACGCTCGGCGAGCTGACCGTCGTGGTCGCGGCGGCCACCGGCGTCGCGAGCCTCATCTTCGTGAACTCCCGCGAGGACACGCTCCCCCGCCTGCGGGACCTGCCGGCGTCGATGACGAACGACGGGCAGCGACGGGACGGCGAGCCGCGGGCGTTCCTGCCGACCAGCGCCGTGATCCCGACCGGGCGCTCGGCACTGCTCGACGTCGTGGTCCGCCTGCTCTTCCACGGCCTCGTCGTGCTGTCGCTCTACCTGCTGTTCGCGGGCCACAACGCGGCCGGCGGCGGCTTCGCCGGCGGCCTGGTCGCGGGCATCGCCCTCGCCGGACGCTACCTGGCCGGCGGACCCGCCGAGCTCGGCGCGGCCGCCCCGGTGCGGGCCGGGCGTCTGCTCGGCCTCGGCGTCGCGACGGCGGCGATCACCGCGATCACGCCGCTGTTCTTCGGCAAGGAGGCGCTGTACTCCGAGTTCTTCGAGGCCACCCTGCCGGTGCTCGGCCACGTCGAGTTCGTCACGGCGACGTTCTTCGACATCGGCGTGTACCTGGTCGTCGTCGGCCTCGTGCTCGACGTCCTCCGCAGCCTCGGGGCCGAGGTCGACCGGCAGCGGCTCGAGGACTCCCGCGTCCCGGTCGCCGACACCACCGAGTCCGATCCGGCCCACAACGCCGCAGCCGCCACCCCGGAAGGGAGCGCAGTGTGACCGTCACCCTCGTCCTCGTCATCGCGATGGCGGTGCTCTTCGCCTGCGGGGTCTACCTGCTGCTCGAACGCAGCCTCACCCGGATGCTCCTCGGCTTCCTGCTGCTCGGCAACGCGCTCAACCTGCTGCTGCTCACGATGTCGGGCGCGGCCGGGAAGCCGCCGATCGGGAAGTCCGCCGAGGGCATCACCGATCCGCTGCCCCAGGCGTTCGCCCTCACCGCGATCGTCATCACCTTCGCGGTCAGCGCCTTCCTGCTCGCGCTCATCCACCGGTCCTGGAAGCTGTCCCGCGCCGACGAGGTCGAGGTCGACGAGGCCGACGCCGCGATCGGCCGCGACCGCGAGGACAGCGACGACGACGATCCGGAGGCCGACTTCGACCCGCGCTCCCCCGAAGACGCCGACGACCCGCACCCGGACGACCCGCACGACGGTGCCCGCACCGGCCAGGAGGCCTCCCGATGACCTGGCTCGTCCCGCTGCTCGTCCTCGTCCCGTTGCTCGGCGCGGCAGTCGCCCTCGGACTGCTCCGGCACCAGCGGCTGCAGCGCGCGATCACCGTCGCCGTGCTCGCGGTGGCCGTCGCGGTCGCGGCGACCCTGATGGTGCTCGTCGACCAGCACGGCACCATCGTCGTGCAGGTCGGCGGCTGGGACGCCCCGTACGGCATCTCGCTCGTCGTCGACCGGTTGAGCGCGCTGCTCCTCACCGTGAGCGCCAGCGTCCTGCTCGTCGTCCTGCTCTTCTCGATCGGGCAGGGCCTCGCCGCGGACGACGAGGACGCCCCGGTCACGATCTTCTACCCGACGTACCTCGTCCTCGCCGCGGGCGTGCTCGACGCGTTCATCGCGGGCGACCTGTTCAACCTCTACGTCGCGTTCGAGATGCTGCTGGTGGCGAGCTACGTGCTGATCACCCTCGGCGGCAGCGTGCAGCGGGTCCGTGCCGGCACCACCTACATCGTGACGAGCCTCATCGCGTCGGCGATCTTCCTCGCCGCCATCGGGCTGGTCTACGGCGCGGTGGGCACGGTGAACATCGCGCAGATCTCCGAGCGCGTCGCCCTGCTGCCCGAGCACGTCCAGCTGCTGCTGCACACGATGCTGCTCATCGGGTTCGGCATCAAGGCGGCGGTGTTCCCCCTGGCGTTCTGGCTGCCCGACTCGTACCCGACCGCTCCGGCCCCGGTCACGGCGGTGTTCGCGGGCCTGCTCACGAAGGTCGGCATCTACGCGATCATCCGGCTCGAGACGATCATCTTCCCCGGCCCTCAGCTCAACGGTGTGCTCCTGGTCGTGGCGATCCTGACCATGGTCGTCGGGGTGCTCGGCGCGGTGTCACAGACCGACGTCAAGCGGCTGCTGTCCTTCACGCTGATCAGCCACATCGGCTTCATGGTGATGGGCATCGGTCTCGGCTCGGTCGTCGGCACCGCCGCGGCGGTGTTCTACACGGTGCACCACATCGTCGTGCAGACCACGCTGTTCCTGGTCTCCGGCCTGATGGAACGGGTCGGCGGGACCACGTCGACGAGGTCACTCGGCGGCCTGCTCAAGGCCGCACCGCTGCTCGCTGCGCTCTACCTCGTGCCGGCGTTCAACCTCGGTGGCATCCCGCCGTTCTCCGGCTTCATCGGGAAGCTCGGGCTGTTCCGCGCCGCCGCGGTCGACGGGTCACCGCTCGCCTGGGCGACCGTCGCAGCCGGGGTCGTCACGAGCCTCCTGACCCTGTACGCGCTCATGCGCGTCTGGGACGCCGCCTTCTGGCGGCCGAAGCCGGCCGCCGAGGCCGCCGCGCCGCACGCGGCCGTCGCGGAACCGCACGCCCACCTGCGTGCTCCGGAGCCGACGCCCCTCACCGTGTCGGAGGCGACCGGCGAGGCGTACCACCCGGGAGGCGCACCCAGCGTCACCGACGAGGCGCACGCGAGGAGCGCCTCCCGTCCGACCACCGGGTCGACCCCGACGCACACCGCACCCGCCGACGCTCCCGGTGTCGGCGACGCGCCGGAGCGCGTCCGTCTGCCGCGGATGCTCGTCGGCGTCACCACCGCGGCGGTCCTCGGCTCCGTCGCCCTGACCGTCGTCGCCGGGCCGCTCTACGGGTACGCGACGCGCGCCGCCGAGGGGCTCGAGTCACCCGACCGCTACGTGCAGGCCGTCCTCGGGGGTGCTCGATGAGCGACACCCGACGCTTCACCAACGCCCGGCGGATCGCCGTCGCGTGGCGCTACGACGTGCCGCTCGTCGCCGGGTTGACCGTGCTCTGGGCACTGCTCTGGGGCTCCTGGACACCCCTCACGCTGCTGTGCGGCATCGTGGTCGCACTGCTCGTCACGCAGTTGTTGCCCCTGCCGCCCGTGCCGCTGTCCGCGCGGTTCTCGGTGTGGCACGCACTGCGGTTCCTCGTGGTCTGGTCCGGGTACGTGGTCGCCGCCTCGTTCAAGGTCGCCTGGGTCGCCTTCCGGCCGCGCGGCGTCCGGCGCAGCTCGATCACCCTCGTGCAGCTGCACACCACGTCCGAGATGACCTTCACCCTGGCGACGCTCGCGATCTCGCTCGTGCCGGGGTCCTACGTGGCCGACGTGGACCTGCGCCGTCGACGCCTGCTCCTGCACGTGCTCGACACCGAACGGGTCGAGCAGGTCGAGCAGGAACGCGCGCTGGCGCTGCGGGTCGAGGCGATGGTCATCCGTGCCCTCGGCTCGAAGCAGGACGTGTCCGAGCTGTCCGGGCCGCGACCGGAGGTCGTCCGATGAGCGCCGCCGTGGTCGTGATGGGCATCGGCATCGCCCTCGTGCTCGCCCTGCTCGGGGTGACCCTGCTCCTCGCGGTCATCCGGATCGTCCGAGGTCCGACGATCCTCGACCGGATGATCGGGTCCGACCTCGTCCTGACGACCGTGCTCGTGGTGATCGCCGCTGCGATGGTCGTCCGGCGCGACCTGACCGGCGTGCCCGTGCTCGTGGTGATCGGGGCGACGAGCGTGTTCGCCACCATCGCCGTCGCCCGTGCCGTCACCCCGTCGTCGGACCCGTCGGACGACGGACTGACCGCGACCACGCCCGAGCACGCGGTGGAGGAGGAGCAGTCGTGACCGAGATCATCCAGACCTACCTCGACGGGGCCGGCATGCGCGCGTGGATCGCCCTGGCGCTCCTGCTCGTCGCCGCGGTGCTGTCGCTCGGTGCGGCCGTCGGCGTGGTGCGCTTCCCGGACCCGCTCGTCCGACTGCACGCGATGGCGAAGCCGCAGGTGCTCGGGCTGGCACTCGCCCTCGCGGCGGTCGTCGTCGCGGTGGGGACGTGGACGGCGCTGTGGCTGGTGCTGCCGGTGATGGTGTTCCAGCTGTTCCTGGTGCCGGTGTCGACGCACATGATCGCCCGTGCGGGGCTGCGCGCGGACGACCACCGGCACGAGGACCTGCTGGTCGACGACACCGAGGACTAGCGCTGCGTCAGGGTCGCGCGCGACGACCGAGCAACAGGTCGGCCACGGCGGCGAGCACCACCACGGCAGCGGATGCCGCGGGCAGCAGCATCGCAGCCGAGGTCCCGTGGCGCTCCGCGACCTCGCCCACGATGGCCGACGCCACGGACTGCCCCACGATGACCGCGGACCCGAGGATCGTCATGGTCGTCGCGGACCGCCCGACCGGCGACCGCTCCGACCCGAGGCTGTACTGCGCCACGAGGGTCGGGCCGATCCCGATGCCGAGGACCGCGAGCACGACGCCGACCGCGAGGACCGACTGCGCCTGCGAGAACGCCACGGCGCCGGCGAGCAGCACGGCGCCGAACACGAGCCAGCGCCAGCCGAGCCGGAAGGCGGCGGGGAACGCAGCCGATCCGAGCGCCAGGCCCGCGGAGCCGATCCCCATCAGACCGTAGAGCAGCCCCGCCTGGGACGCCTCGCCGTGCGTCTCCATGAAGGCGGTCAGCGAGGTGAGGGTCGAGCCGAAGAACAGACCGACGCCGAGGATCCCCACGACGACGACCACGAGCCGCGGGCGCAGGAGCTCGCGGGCGGGCGCCTGCACGAGCTCCTCGTGCTGCCCGAGCACGAGCCGCCCGGTCGGGTGCAGGGCGAACGCCGTGACGAACACGAAGGTCAGCGCAGAGGCTCCCGCGACCGCGACCCACGGAGCGATCGCGCTCGCGAGCAGGCCGACCAGGAACGGTCCGATGATGAAGACCGTCTCGTCGGCGGCGGACTCGTAGGCCATCGTGCCGCTGAGGACCTTCTCGCGACGGCCCGGGCGCATCCGCTGCCGGATGATGGCGACGAGCCGGGTCCGGGACATCGGGGCGACCTGCGGCGCCGTGGCACCGATCAGGAACGACATCGCGAGGACGGCGAGGTCGGGGGCGGCGCTCGTGACGACCAGGGGCAGGACGCCGAGCAGGACGGCGTTCGCGAGGCCGACGGGCACGAGGACCTTCCGCTGCCCGAGCCGGTCCGCCGCTGCGCCGACCATCGGCCCGAAGACCGCGGAGCCGATGCCGACCGAGGCGGAGTTGATGCCGCCGAGGGCGACCGAGTCACGCGAGGCGACGACGAGCGTCAGGACGCCGACGACCATCATCGCGAAGGGGAGCCGCGCGACGAACGCGACCGGGAAGTACCACCGCCCGGCGAGGGAGACGAGGGACCGGTCGTCGGTCGCCGTGGGGAGCGTGGTGGTGCTGGACTGCGGGTGGAGCATGTGGGGTGTGCCTTCTCGGCCCGGCCTGGTTCGGCGGCGGGCCCATCGGGTGCCGCCGTTGTCCGCCGGGGTGCCGACGGCCGGTAGATACACACATCGTGTCTTGTTCGCCGTCGAGGGTACCAGCGCCGCATCCGAGCAGCACGGCCGGAGCGGAGCGTCGGCCCGCGCGGTCGTAGGATCTCGACCATGGTGGAGATCCCGCAGCCCCGCCCGACCGACCTCCTGACGATCGGCGAGGTCGTGCGACGAACGGGCGTCCCGGCGTCCGCCCTGCACTTCTACGAGCGCAAGGGCCTCATCCACCCGGAGCGGACCGCCGGTGGCACACGGATGTACCCGCGGCACGTCGAGCGACGCATCGCGATCATCCAGGTCGCCAAGCGTCTCGGCATCCCGCTCGGCGAGGTCGCGGAGCAGTTCGAGGCCCTACCGACCGACCGGATGCCGTCGCTGCGGGACTGGAACCGGCTCAACGAACGGTGGCGGGCCCGGCTGCGCGCCCGGCAGCTCGAGCTCGAGCGGCTGCAGCAGGAGATGACGCAGTGCATCAGCTGCGGCTGCATGTCGCTGAACGCCTGCCTGGTGATGAACCCGGGTGACGCGCTCGGCGACGACGGGGCCGGCGCGCGCCGGCTCCTGCCGATCGGGGACTGACGCCGGTCCGCCAGACCGGCACCGGTCCGCCAGACCGGCACCGGTCGGTGGGGTCGCGTCGCGGCGGACGGGAGGCGCGGTGCGGGCCCGCCCCGCGCCTCCCGTCCGTCGTCAGTGCTGGTGACGGAGGCCGTGGTCGATCCGCGCGAGCAGGTCCGCCGCCGCCTCGACACCGCGCTCGTCGTCCCCGAGGGCCGCGCGGAGGCGACCCGCCCACCAGGCGTGCAGCCGCTCGATGCTCTCGGCGGCGAGCGCCGTGGGGTGCAGGTGCACCGTCCGGGCGTCTCCCGGGTCGGTCCGTCGCTCGACCATGCCCTTGGCGACGAGGGAGCGGAGGGCGACGCTGCAGTTGCTCCGTTGCAGGGCGGTGGCCTCGGCGACGGTGCTCGGCGAGGCGCCGGGGTTGCGGTGCACCCAGCGCATGACGAGGGCCTCGGTGCCGGTGAGGGGCACGATGTCGATGGCGTGCGGGCCGTTCGGGTCGACCTCGCGCCCGATGCGCAGGACGACGTCGGCGAACTCGGCGAGGGCGTCGTCGGAGACCGCTGGAGCCATGCCGTCACTGTACCTCGTCGGATGTATGAGTTATGCTTTCATAACCATGACGACGGACACCGGTTCCATCCGCGCCTCGACGGCGACACCCTCGACCCGACCGCAGGGCATCACCACGCCCCTGCTGCTCGTGCTCGGCCTGCTCAGTGCGGTCGCGCCCTTCGCGACGGACCTCTACCTGCCGGCCTTCCCCGCGATGACGACCGAACTCGCGGCCTCGGCGACGACCGTGCAGCTCACGCTCACCGCCTTCCTGGTCGGGGTGACCGCGGGGCAGCTCGTGTTCGGGCCGCTCTCCGACCGGTTCGGCCGCGTCCCTCCGCTGCTCGCCGGGGCGGTGCTCTGCGTGCTCGCGAGCGCCGCGGCCGTGCTCGCGCCGAACGTCGGCGTGCTCGTCGTCGCCCGGCTGCTGCAGGGACTCGGCGGTGCGGCCGGCATGGTGATCGGGCGCGCGGTCATCTCCGACCTCGCGACCGGCAAGCCCGCAGCCCGCGCGTTCTCGCTCATGATGATCGTCGGCGGTGTCGCTCCGGTCGTCGCCCCGCTGCTCGGTGGGCTGCTCACCGGCCCGATCGGCTGGCGCGGCCTGCTCGGCATCGTGCTCGGCCTGTCCGTGGTGATGCTCGTCGCCGTGCTGGCCGTCGTGCGCGAGACCCACCTCCGGTCCCGCCGGGACGCCCTCCGCGCCGAACGGGTCGCGGCGGGGTCGCCGCTGCGTGCACTGCGCTCCCGGACCTTCGTCGGCTACACGGCGGTGTTCGGCTTCGCGTTCGCAGTGATGATGGCGTACATCTCCGCGTCACCGTTCCTGTACCAGGACATGCTCGGCCTCGGCACGGTCGGGTACGGGCTCGCGTTCGGCCTGAACGCGCTGGCACTCATGGGCGTGAGCATCCTGTCCGCCAAGCTCACGGCGACGCGGTCGGTCGAGGGCGTGCTGACCGTCGGGATCGCCCTCGTGGTGGCGTCGACCGTCGCGTTCGCGCTGCTCGTCGTGCTCGGCGCCCCGGTGTCCTGGCTGGCCGTGCCGCTCTTCACCGCCGTGGGCTCGCTCGGCCTCGTGCTCGGCAACGCGACGGCGCTGGCGCTCGGCGCGGTGCCCGGGGTGGCCGGCAGCGCGTCGGCCGTGCTCGGGGCGCTGCAGTTCGGGCTCGCGGCGCTGGTGTCGCCGCTCGTGAGCATCGGCGGCGAGGGCACCGCGGCGCCGCTGGCGGTCGTGATGCTCGTGGCGGCCGTGGTGGCCGTCGTCGCGCTCGGGGCGGCGCGGCGGCGGCCGCGCGGCTGAGCGCATGGCCGCGCGCGCGGCGCGGCCCGACTTCACGGCGTGAGCGACACGTCACGGGTCCGCGCGGCCGTGAACTGTCGCTCAGCGCGTGAGATCACCGGCGCGCCGGGGCCGCACCGCGCCTCCAGGCCCGCCGCACCGCCGCCGGGCCCGTGTCAGCGCCGCACGCGCAAGGGCACCGCGGCGCCCGGCGGCCGGAGGAACCGGATGCGCCGGGTGATCCAGTCGACCCAGACGACCCGCGCCGCCGGTGCCACCGCGAGGGCCCACAGGATCGAGGCGGCCGCGTCCGTCGGGTAGTGCACGGCGTCGATCGACACCGAGAAGAACACGACGACGATGGCCACGACCCCGAGGCCGAGCGCGAGCCGGTGCCACCGGGTCTCGCGGACGACCCAGATCAGCGCGATGACGAACGCCGTGATGTAGACCGTGTGTCCACTCGGGTAGCCGGGGTCGGGCTGCACCGGGAACGGGTGCGACAGGAGCGCCACGTCCGGCCGGGCCCGGTGCACGATCTCCTTCGCGACCGCGGACGGCAGCCACGTGATCGCGATCGTCATGCCGAACGCCAGCGCCGGCCGGACGTCGCGACCGCGCCACCAGATGACCCCGGCCACGACGAACGTGATCCCGATCGCCGGCACGGGGCTGATCACGTGGTACACCGCCGTCGTGAAGGCGCCGAGGGCCCCGACGTGCAGGGTGTTCAACGCCTGGGACAACCCGATGTCGACACTGTCGAGGAAGGACCCGACGACGGTGATCACGATGACGCTCACCACGGCGATGGCCACGGTCGCGAGCGGGTACGGGCTCGGTTCGAGGATGCCGACGACGTCGGCCGTCCGCCGGTCGCGACGGAGCTCAGGGTCGTCGGTCATCCCCCCATCGTGACAGGGCCGAGGTGGCGACGGCCGGTGCAGCACCCCCGCGAGCCTCGGAGAGCACTCAGGACTCGGCGCCGCCCTGCTCCACGAGGTCGGGCGCCGGGTCGAGGGCAGCGCGCAGCACGGCGTCGAGGGCGACCACGATCCGGTCGAGCTCGAGCGACGGGCCTGCCCCGGCGAGGTCCGGCGTCGCGGGGACGTGCACGAACCCGGCGCGGAACCCCTCGCGTGCGGCGAACGACATCAGCTCGTAGAAGACCTGGTTGCAGGTGAACGTCCCGGCCGTGTTCGAGACCGCCGCCGGCACCCCGACCGCACGGAGGTCCCGCACGATGCGCTTGATCGGCAGGCTGCTGAACGCGGCGGGCGGACCGTTCGGGTCGATCGGCTGGTCGACCGGCTGCATCCCGGCGTTGTCCGGGATCCGAGCGTCGACGACGTTGATCGCGACGCGCTCCGGGGTGACAGCAGCACGCCCGGTCGCGACGCCCGTGGCGATCACGACGTCCGGGCGGTGCTCGGTGACGGCGGCCGCGAGGCGTGCCCGGCTCTCGGCGAACACGACCGGCAGCTGCTCGACGACGAGCGTCGCGGGTCCGTCCCACGTCGCGGCGAGCCGCTGCGCCGCCTCCCAGGACGGGTTGCGCGGGTCGCCGCCGAACGGTTCGAAGGCGGTCAGGAGGACGGTCGGCCGGGTCGCGTCGGACACGTCGCCAGCGTACGCAGGAGACGACCTGGAGGCACGTGGCTGGCCCGCCCCGCGCCTCCCGTCCCGCGCCGCGCTGCTTCGAATCCGCAGCAACTATCATCGGAGGATGGCCCCGGAGACCGCACCACCCCTCGACCCCGCCGAGCTCGGCGCGTACTTCGCGCTCATCGAGGTGAGTAGCCTGCTGCGGCACACCGTCGAGCAGCAGCTCAAGGACACTGGCGGCCTGAGCTACGTGCAGTTCCAGCTCCTCGCGACCCTCGGTGATGCTCCCGGCCAGAGCGCGCGGATGACGGACCTCGCGGACGGGGTCGTCTACAGCCGCAGCGGGCTGACGTACCAGGTGGGGCTGCTCGAACGCGACGGCCTCGTCCGGCGCTCGCCCTCGGCGGAGGACGAGCGGAGCGTCACCGTCACGCTCACGGACGCCGGGCGGGACGTGCTCGGGGCGGTGTTCCCGGGTCACGTCGAGGTGCTGCGACAGCTCTTCCTCGAGCCGCTCTCGCACGACGACGTCGCGACGCTCGCCGACGTGCTGGGTCGGGTGCGCGAGCACATGCGCGCGATCCCGCCACGGTCGGCACGGCCGCGGCGGAAGCGGGCCTGAGGTCAGTCCTCGACGTCGAAGACCACGACGCGCGCACTGCCCGCACCGATGAACTCGGCGACGGGCTTGTGCTCGGCGTGGGGCAGGTAGGCCTGCAGCGCGTCGCGGTCGCGGAAGCGCACGACGAGCATCCAGTCGAAGCCGCCCTCGAGGCCCTCCGTGCTGATGCTCGGCCCGGAGCGCACCGACTCGACCCCGTCGATCCGGACGAGGTGCTCGGCACACAGCTCGTCCGCCCGGGCAGCCTGCCCCTCGTCGCCGTCCCACTCCACCAACACCACGTGCGTCACGCCTGCCATGTCCTGCTCCTGTCGTCGATGCCGATCGTGCCAGGCCGACGCTGAGACACCCTCCCGGCTGGGACCGCACCCACCTCCCCGTCCTAGCGTCGCCGGGGCACGACGACACACGACGGACGACGAGAGGGATCACCATGGCAAGCGGAGTGGCAGCGGTCTGGGTACCGGTCAGCGACATGCGGCGCGCGGTCGCGTTCTACCGGGACGCGCTCGGCCTCACGGTCGCGAGTGAGGACGACGACTGGAGCGAGATCGACGCGAACGGGCTGCGCCTCGGACTGAACGGGCGCGAGAGCGCGACGGCGTCGAGCGGCGGCGGCGCCGTGGTGTCGTTCCAGCCGGACGGCAGCATCGAGGACGAGGTCGCGGACCTGCGGTCCAAGGGCGTCGAGTTCGCGGGCGAGATCAGCGAGCACCCGTGGGGCAAGATCGTCCCCTTCCAGGACAGCGAGGGGAACGACCTGCAGCTCTACTCGCCGCCGCAGGACTGAGGGGCGGACCGACCGACAGACGGGAGGCGCGTGGCGGACCCGCCACGCGCCTCCCGTCCGTCACGTGGCCCGTCTAGAACGCGGGCGTCCCACCCGCGATCGTGATCGTCGAGCCGGACTGGTAGCTCGACTCCGGGCTGACCAGGTGCACGTAGGCGGCACCGAGCTCGGCGGGCTGACCGGGGCGGCCGAACGGCGACTGCTCACCGAAGTGCGCGACGGTCTCGGCGTCGTCCGACCCAGGCTGCAGCGGCGTCCACACCGGGCCCGGGGCGACCGAGTTCACGCGGATGCCCTTCGGCGCGAGCTGCTGTGCGACGGCTTCGGTGAAGGTCTTCACGGCGCTCTTCGAGATCGCGTAGTCGATCTTGTCCGGCGACGGCGTCGATGCCTGGATCGAGCCGGTCGTGACGATCGTCGAACCGGGCTCGAGGTGCGGCACGGCGGCCTGCGTCAGCCAGAACAGCGAGTAGATGTTCGTCTTGAACGTCGAGTCGAAGTGCTCCGTCGTCAACGTGAGGATGTCGTCGTTGCTGTCCATGCGGCCGGCGACCATCACGAGGGTGTCCAGGCCACCGAGCTCGTCGACCGCCTTCTGGACGAGGTCCTTGCAGTACTGCTCGTCGGAGAGGTCACCGGGAACGAGGACGGCACGGCGACCCTCCGACTCGAGGAGGTCGCGCACCTCCTCGGCGTCCTGCTGCTCGTCGGGGAGGTACGACAGGACGAGGTCGGCGCCCTCGCGGGAGAGCGCGATCGCGGCCGCTCGGCCGATGCCCGAGTCGGCGCCGGTGACGATGCCGCGGTAGCCGGTCAGACGCTCCTTGCCGACGTAGCTCTGCTCGCCGTGGTCGGGCTTCGGGTCCATCTTCCAGGCAGCACCCGGCAGCGACTGCTCCTGCTCCGGGAACGGAGGCTTCGGGTAGAGGCTGTTCGGGTCGCGCTTGTCGTACTGGCTCATGGACCCACTGTGCTCGCGAGGCCTCCGCGCCGATCCAGCGTCCGGCGCCGCGATCGTGACCCCTGCACTGGGGACATCAAAAAGCGCTGCAAACCGGCAGGGCAGGCGCTCCGAACGTACTGTGGGCGCCCGGAGCGTCCGGATCGGGCGTGGCAACACGGCGATCTCGTCGAACAGAAAGGGTCACATCATGACCAGCAACGCAGCCAGCAGCCGCATCGGGTACGGCTCGACCTGGGTCCAGAAGGGTGCTTTCGTCTTCGGGGCCGTCTTCCTCATCGTCGGCATCGCCGGCTTCATCCCCGGCCTGACGATGGACATGGGCACGATGTCGATGGCCGGACACGGCTCGATGGCCCTGCTCCTCGGCGCCTTCCAGGTGTCCGTCCTGCACAACATCGTGCACCTGCTCTTCGGCATCGTCGGGCTGCTCCTCGCCCGCACCGCCGGTGGTGCTCGTTCGTACCTGCTGTACGGCGGCATCATCTACTTCGTCCTGTTCATCTACGGCCTGTTCACCGCAGGCAAGGCCGACCCGGCGAACTTCGTGCCGCTGAACAGCGCCGACAACGTGCTGCACCTCATCCTCGCGGTCGCGATGGTCGTCCTCGGCCTCGTCCTCCCGCGGATCGGCACCGCCCGCCGCGCCTGACACGCGCGTCCGGCGGCAGGGGTGTTCCTGCCGCCGCACAACCAGAACCGGCCCGCACCACGGAATCACGTGGTGCGGGCCGGTTCTCGTTGTGCGGCGCGCGGCGCGGGCCGCGCCGCGCGGTGAGCGCAGCGGGCTGTGCGGCGCCGGTCGGCGTCAGACGACGGCGGCGCCGTGCACGAGGTCACGCACCTGTGCGGCGGCGCCGAGGGCGACCGCGTCCGACCCCAGCGTGGACTGCGCGAGGCGGATCGGGGCGCCGCTGACCGGCGGCTCGGCGGCGATCGCCGCGGCGGCCGCGGGCTCGAGCAGGTCCCACGAGCGGGCGATCCCACCGCCGACCACGACCGTGGTCACGTCGAGGATCCCGGCCGTGAGGAGCGCCGCGCGCGCCAACCCCCAGCCCGCGGTCGCGAAGACGGCCTGCGCGTCGGTGTCCCCCGCACGTGCGGCCCCGGCCACGTCCTGCACCGACAGGCGCCGCCCGGACCGCTCGGTGTAGCGGTCGGCGATGCCCCGTGCCCCCGCGATGGTCTCGAGGTGCCCGACCTGGCCGCAGGTGCACGGCGCATCGCCGAATCCCGGCACGTGGCCGATCTCGCCGGCCGCTCCCCGCGGTCCGGCGAACAGCGCGCCGCCCAGGACGAGCGCGCCGCCGACCCCGGTGCCGAGGGTCATCCCGAGCACGTCGGTCTCCCCCGCGACCGCACCCGTGGCGACCTCGCCGAGGAGGAACGCGTTGACGTCGTTGTCGAGCGTCGCGGGCACGTCGAGGGCTTCCTGCACCGCCCGGGTCACGCCGTAACCAGCCCAGCCGGTGAACGAGTTGCCCGTCACGAGCACCGTCCCGCTCGCGGCGTCGACCACGCCGGCGGCGCCCACTCCGACACCCGTCAAGGAGGCGCGGTGCCGGTCGAGCAGTCCGGTCACGGCCCCGAGCGCGGCCGTCACGATCGCCGCTCCGCCCGCATGCGCCGGCGTCGGGAGGTCGACGCGGTCGAGGACCTCGAGGGCGGGGGTCGCGAGCAGGACCTTCGTGTTCGTCCCGCCGACGTCGACGCCGGCCACCACCTCGGTCACGCGGTCGCTCCCGTCAGGGTGGCGAGCCGGTCCGCACGCCGCTGCCGTTGCAGCACCGGGTCCGGCACGGGCACCGCCGCGAGCAGCCGGCGCGTGTAGTCGGTCGTCGGGTGCACGAGCGTCGCCGCCGTGCTGCCCTGCTCCTCGACGACACCCTGCCGCATCACGACGACTCGCTCGGCGAACTGCTGCACGACGGCGAGGTCGTGCGACACGAACAGGCACGCGAAGCCGAACTCGTCCTGCAGCTCGCGGAGGACGTCGAGCACGGTCTCCTGCACGCTGACGTCGAGCGCGCTCGTGGGTTCGTCGGCGACGAGGAGCCGCGGGGAGAGCACGAGTGCGCGGGCGAGCGAGACGCGTTGCCGCTGCCCGCCGGAGAGCTCCCGGGGTGCGCGCGACGCCAGGGACCGCGGCAGCCGGACGGCGTCGAGCACCTCGTCGACGCGCTTCCGTCGATCGGCACCGGACGTGCCACGGCGGTGCACGGCGAGGGGCTCGGCGATGCACTCCGCGACGGACATCCGGGCGTCGAGCGAGGCCACCGGGTCCTGCAGCACGACGCCGATGCCGGCCCGCAGCGAGCGGCGGTCACGGCGACGGGTGCGGGCGAGGTCGCTGCCGAACAGGTGGACGCTGCCCGAGGTCGGGGTGACGAGGCCGAGGGCGACCCGGGCGGCGGTCGACTTGCCGGAGCCGGACTCGCCGACGAGGCCGACGGTCTCGCCGGCGTGCACGGTCACGTCGACGCCGCGGAGGGCGTGCACCGCGCGCGCCCCGCGCCCGAAGGTCACCGAGACGTCCCGCAGGTCGACCACCGGGGCCGCACCGTGCCTCCCGTCCGGAGCATCGGACGCGGCCGGAGCACCCGACACCGCCGTCGCGCCCGGAGGGACCGGTGCACCGGACCCGACCGGCGCAGCGTGCTCGACGGTTGCCACTGACCCGACCGGCGCGACCGCGAGCCGCGGCACCGCCGCGAGCAGCCGCTTCGTGTACTCGTGCTGCGGCCGGAGGAGCACGTCCTCGACCCCGCCCGTCTCGACGATCTGGCCCTGCAGCATGACCGCGACCCGGTCGGCGAAGTCCGCGACGACGCCCATGTTGTGCGTCACGAGCAGGACCCCCGTACCGGTGTCCGCCGCGAGGCGACGCAGGAGCTCGAGGATCTCGGCCTGCACGGTGACGTCGAGCGCCGTCGTCGGCTCGTCGGCGATGAGGAGCCGCGGCTCGTTCGCGATCGCCATCGCGATGACCACGCGCTGCCGCTGGCCGCCGGAGAGCTGGAACGGGAACGCCTTCGCGCGGGACTCCGGCGACGGGATGCCGACGCGGTCGAGCAACTCGACGGCCGCCGCAGCTGCCGAAGCGGCGGAGACCTGCCGGTGGTTGCGGATGACCTCGGCGATCTGCGCGCCGACCCGGGTGAGCGGGTCGAGGGCGGTCGCGGGCTCCTGGAAGACCATCGAGACGGTCGAGCCGCGCAGCGAGCGGAGCGCGGGTTCGGCGGCGCCGACGACCTCGTGCCCGTCGACCACGGCGCTGCCCGAGACGGTCGCGTTGCCGGAGAGCAGACCCATCGCGGCGAGCGCGACGGTGGACTTGCCCGAACCGGACTCGCCGACGAGCGCCAGGGTCTCCCCCGGTTCGACGTGCAGCGAGACCCCGCGGACGGCGTCGACGGTGCCGGACTCGGTCGCGAACGCGATGCCGAGGTCGGTGGTGGTCAGGATGGACATCTAGCGTCCCCTCACGTCGAAGGCGTCCCGGAGTCCGTCGCCCACCGCGTTGAACGCGCAGACGACGAGGATGACGGCGAGCCCCGGTGGCACGATCAACCACCAGCGGCCCGAGTAGGCGGCGGTGAGCCCCGCCGACAGCATGCCACCCCAGTCCGTCGCAGGCGCCTGCACCCCGAGGCCGAGGTAGGACACGTAGGCGACGAGCAGGATCGCGTCGGCGACCTGGAACGTGGCGGCGACGACGATCGTGGACACCGAGTTCGGCAGCAGGTGCTTCCCGATGGCCCGGGCGTGCGAGCCGCCGATCGCGCGGAGCGTGAGCACGTAGTCGCGGTTCTTCAGCGTGAGGGTCTCGGCGCGGATGAGCCGGGAGGGCACGAGCCACGACACGAGTCCGAGGATCACGATGAGTCCGGCCACACCCGGCGTCGTGATGGCGGAGATCACGAGCAGGATGAAGAGGGCCGGGATCGCGATGCCGGCGTCGACCACGCGCATCATCACGGCGTCGACCCAGCCGCCCGCGTACCCGGCGATCGAGCCCCAGAGCGTACCGACCACGGTGGCCAGGACCCCGGCGGCGATGCCCACGAGCAGCGAGACCTTGCCGCCGTACATCAGGCGGCCGAGGACGTCGTGTCCGACGGCGTCGGTGCCGAGCAGGTGGGTGCCGCTCGGGCCCTGGTTCGCCTGCTCGAGGAGGGTGTGCGTCTGGTCGGTCGGGTACAGGAACGGGCCGACGAAGCAGAACAGGACGACGGCGACGATCACCACGAGGCCGATCACCGCGAGGGTGTTGCGGCGGAAGCGGCGGACGGCGAGGCGCCAGCCGGTCGCGGCGACGGTCACGGGGGCGCCGGGGGCTTCCGGCGCGATCTGGACGGCGGTCATGCGCGGCTCGCCTTCACTCTCGGATCGATCAGGGACTGCGCGACGTCGGCGAGCAGCGTGCCCACCACCGTCGCGATGGAGATGACGAGCACGCAGCCGAGCAGCGTCGGGTAGTCGGACGACTGCGCCGCGTTCCAGAACAGCAGGCCCATGCCCGGGTAGTTGAACAGCTGCTCGGTGACGAGTGCGCCGCCGAACAGCACCGGCAGGTAGTACCCGAGCATCGCGACCACCGGGGTGAGCGAGTTCCGGAACACGTGCCGCCGCAGGATCGTCACGGTCGAGGCACCGCCGGCGCGGGCCGTGCGGACGTAGTCCTCCTGCAGGTTCTCGAGCGTCGACGCCCGCATGTACCGGCTGAACACGGCGATCATCGCGAGCGCCCCGGTCACGACGGGGAGGACGAGCCCGGCAGGGTCCTGGAAGACCTCGGCCAGGGTGCTCCCGCTCGGTGCCTGCGACGGCAGCCACGGGAGCTGCTGGCTGAACACGATGATGAGGACGAGCCCGAGGACGAACGCGGGCGTCGAGTAGAACACGAACGCCAGGGCGGTCGCCGCGTAGTCGACCGCACCGTTGCGGCGCACCGCCTGCCACATGCCGACCGGGATCGCGACGAGGAGTCCGAGCACGGCGGACATGCCGGTCAGGACGAGGGTCTTCGGCAGGCGCTCGACGATGAGCTGCCCGACCGGTTCGTTGAGCGTGTACGAGGTGCCGAGGTCACCCGTCAGCAGCCGTCCGAGGAACCGGACGTACTGCAGGGGCAGCGGCTGGTCGAGGCCCTGCGCCTGGTTGAAGGCGGCGATCTGCGCGGGGGTGGCGGAGACGCCGAGGACGCCGCGGGCGGGTCCGCCCGGCAGTGCGTGGAGGAGGCAGAACACGACGATCGTGACGATCAGGATCACCGCGAGCGCCTGCAGGACGCGTCGGAGGAGGTACAGAGCTGTGGTCATGCGGCTTCCGTCGTTCGGATGCTTGCTGTGTGTCCCGGGAGGCGCGGTGCGCGTCGGACGCGCACCGCGCCTCCAGAGCTGGTCACCTCGCTACTTCGACCACTTCCACTGGGCCGGGTGGAAGTTGGCGAGCGAGTCCTGGTCGAACCCGGTGAGGCCCTTCTTGACGACCGAGATCTGGTAGTCCGGGCTCGGCAGCCAGATGACGGGCAGGTCCTTCGCGACCGCGGCGCTGTAGTCCTGCACCTTGGTCGGGTCGGTCGAGGTGGTGGTCGCGTCGATCAGGGAGTCGACCTCCTTGTTCGAGTACGAGCCGAAGTTCGCCGAGCCTGCGGTGGAGAACAGGGACTCGCCGGTCGGGTAGGCCGGGAAGTACCAGCTGCCCGCGGTGCCGAAGAACGACAGGTCCCAGGTGCAGGACGCCTCGTCGCTCGTGCACGTCGGGGTCTGCGACAGCACGCTCGAGACGGGCGCGGTCTTGATGGTGAAGTCGATGCCGGTCTTCGCGAGCGAGGACTGGATCGCGCTCATCATGTTGTCCGTCACGGTCGAGCCGGACTGCGACAGCACCTGCATGGCGAACTTCGTGCCCGCCGCGACCCCCTCGCCGCACTGGCTGTCCGAGGTACCCGGGTCGGTGCAGACCATCGTGCCGCCCTGCTCCTGCCAGCCGTGGCTGGTCAGGAGCGCCTTGGCCTTCGACGTGCTGAACGGGTACGGGTTGTCCTTCTGCACGTCGGAGACGTAGTCGGACGCCTGCGCCTGCGGCACCGGGCCGTAGGTCGGGGTGGCGGTGCCGTTGAAGACGACCTTCGACAGCGAGGTCTGGTCGATCGACATCTGCACGGCCTGGCGCGCGTAGAGCTGCTTGAAGACCGCACCCATGGTCGGGTTGTTGAAGTTGTACGGCATGTAGGTGATCGCCCAGCCGGTCCACGGCTCGACCTCGTAGCCCTTGCCGGTGAACGAGTCCTTCTGGTCCATGTCCGTGGCGTTGATGTAGCCGTAGTCGACCTCGCCCGAGCGGACCGCGTTGACCTCGGCGTCGGCCGTGGTGAAGGGCAGCAGGTTGACGGTCGTGATCTGCGCCTCCTCGCCACCGTCGTACTTCTCGTTGGCCTTGAGGGTGACCTTGCCGGCGGTCGTGAAGGCCTGCACACCGTACGGGCCGGAGATGGTCTTCCACAGGTCGTCGGTCGCGTAGTCGGCGATCTTGCCCGCGGCGGTGTTGAGGTACTTCCAGACCTGCTTCGCACCGGCGGTGGTCTCGTCGGCGTCGCTCACCTTCGCCGAGGCGCTCGTCTTGTCCCAGGCGTGCTGCGGCAGCGGGATGATGTGGCTCAGCTGGTTCGCGAGCATCCAGTCCGGGTTGTACGACTTGTCGAACGTGATCGTGAAGTGGGTGTCGTCGACGGTCTTGAACGACGTCCAGTTGTCCGGCGCCTTGCCCTCGGAGTACGAGCCCCACTGGTCCTTGTTCGCCTTGATGAGGTTGAACCAGAACGCGACGTCACGGCTCGTGATCGGCTTGCCGTCCGACCAGTGGCGGTCACCGAGGGTGACCGTGACGCTCGTGCCGTCCTTCGCGAAGTCCGCCGCCGTCGCCACGGAACCCGCCTTGTTCCAGGCGATCTTGCCGGTCGAGCCGTCGTAGGCGACGAGCGGCTCCCAGAGCGACTGCGCGATCGAGCCGTTGTTCGTGTTGAGGTGTGCCGCCGTGCCGATCGGGAGGATCCAGTTCGGCGTGAAGTTGGCGGGGAGCGCGTAGTCGATCTCGTCGGTCGATCCGGGCGAGGCGTTGCCGCCCCCGGAGCAGCCGGCGAGCAGCGCGCTCACGGCGATCGCGGCTCCGGTGAGGAGCGCCCAGCGACGGGGCTTGGACATGCGGTGTCTCCTTGTGCGTGGGACGTCGGGGAGGTGGTGCACGGGTGCCTGGTGGCACGGACACAGTCAAGGACCAAGGGCATTGGAAAAACAAACATGTCTGTGTAAATAGTGTGTTTCTGCCGTTCGGTCGAAAGTCGATCGGCTGGCGGAGGCCCGTAGGCTCGGGCGTACCGACCCCGTCGTGGGGACTTCTGCTCGGATTGGAGAAAGTCGTGCCGGACATCAGCGCCCGGGTCCTCGAGCTCGTCGCGACCGGTCAGGCGTCGAGCCGGACCGAGATCGCCGCGCTGCTCGGGGCCGCGCCGTCGACGGTGTCGCACGTCGTCGGACAGCTCCTCCGGCACGGCCTGCTCGCCGAGGAGGGCACGGACGTCTCGACGGGAGGTCGCCCCCGGAAGGTGCTCCGGATCGGCGGCGTCGACGAGTACGCGGTCGCCGCGGACGTCGGCGGCGGCCATGCGCGCATCGGCGTGGTCCTGCCCGGAGGCGCGCTCGAGTCCGTCGCGAACGTCCCGTTCGCGCTCGCCGACGGTCCCACCGCCGGCCTCGCCCGCCTCGCCGGCCTGCTCGAGCGCCTCGCCGACGATCGGGGGCGCGAGGGGCTGCGCGGCGTCGGTCTGAGCCTGCCCGGGCCGGTCGACGTCGAGGCCGGTGTGGTCGACCTGCCGAGCCGGATGCCCGGCTGGAACGGATTCCCCGTCGCGTCGTGGCTGAGCGAGCGGTTCGGGCTGCCCGCGATCGTCGACAACGACGCGAACTGCATGGCCGCCGGCGAGCAGACCGTGCAGGACCCTCGGCGTCGGCAGACCATCACGATCAAGGCCGGGTCGGCGATCGGTGCCGGCATCGTCATCGACGGCCGGCTCTACCGCGGCTCGACCGGAGCCGCCGGGGACATCACGCACGTCCGGATCGACGCGGCCGGTGACACCCCGTGCTCGTGCGGGAACACCGGGTGCCTGGAGACCGTGGCGTCTGGTGCCGCCCTCGTGCGGATCCTGTCGTCCGCCGGGGTCGACGTCACCTCGACCGCCGACGTCGTCCGGCTCGCCTCCGACGCCCACCCGGAGACGACCCGCGCCGTCCGGCTGGCCGGCCGGTACCTCGGCGAGGTGCTCGCCGCCAACGTGAACTTCTTCAACCCGGACGCGGTCTACCTCGGCGGGATCCTCTCCACGCTCGACCCGTTCATCGCCGCCGTGCGGAGCCAGCTGTACGAGAGCTGCCACCCCCTCATGACGCAGCACCTCGCCATCGAGCCGGTGTCCCTCGGGGCCGACGCCGGGCTCGTCGGAGCGGGCCAGTTCGCCCTGCAACGGGGGCTCGCCGCGTCGCTCGAGGAGCTCTCCGCACCGATCCCGCAGTCCACCACCAGGAACAGGAGCGTCCGTGTCTGACACCCCCACCCGTCGTCCCGTCGTCGCGATCGCCGGGCTCGCCATCGAGACCTCGACCTTCACGCCGACCCGGACGCTCGCGCCCGCGTTCCACCCGGACCGCGGGGACGAGGTCGTGGCGCGGTACCCGTTCCTGGCGTCGTACGCCCACGCCGCCGAGTTCCGGGGCGCGTTGATCGGGCACGCGCTGCCCGGCGGCATGGTCGCCCGTGACGCCTACGAGGAGCTCGCCGACGAGATCGTCGCGCGGCTGACCGAGATCGGCCCGGTCGACGGCCTCTGGTACGACATCCACGGCGCCATGGTGGTCGAGGGGCTCGACGACGCCGAGACCGACCTGCTCGGCCGTATCCGCGCAGTGATCGGCCCCGAGGTGGTCGTTTCGGCGTCGATGGACCTGCACGGCAACGTCACCCGCGAGCTCGCGCACCAGGTCGACCTCGTCACCTGCTACCGGATGGCCCCGCACGAGGACGCCCTCGACACGAAGGAACGCGCCGTCCGAAACCTGGTCGACGTGCTCACGACCCGGCCCGTCGGGCAGCAGCGTCCGGTCAAGGCGTGGGTGCCGATCCCGGTGCTCCTGCCCGGCGAGCAGACCTCCACGCGCATCGAGCCCGCCGCGTCGATCTACGCGCAGGTCCCGCTCGTCGAGCAGCAGGACGGCGTCCTCGACGCCGCGATCTGGGTCGGGTACGCCTGGGCCGACCAGCCGCGTGACCGGGCCGTGACGGTCGTCACCGGCTGGGACCGCGAGGCCGTCGCGGCCGGGGCCGAACGGCTCGCCCGCGCGTTCTGGGACGCCCGCGAGGACTTCGCCTTCGTCGCCCCGACCGGCTCCTTCGACGAGTGCCTCGCCGCCGCGCTCGCACCCGGTGCCGCACGCCCGTACTTCGTCTCCGACTCCGGCGACAACCCGACCGCCGGCGGCTCCGGCGACATGACCTGGGGGCTCACGCAGCTGCTCGCCCACCCGGCGTTCACCTCGCCCGACGGGCCGACCGTGATCTACGCGAGCGTCCCCGGACCGGCCGCCGTCGCCACCGCCGTCGCCGCCGGGGTCGGGGCGACCGTCACCGTGACCGCCGGTGCCGCGGTCGACGACGTCCACGCCGGACCGATCACGATGACCGGACGTGTGCACGCGGTCAAGCACGGCGACCGGGACGCCCGGACCGAGGTGGTCCTGCAGGTCGGCAGCGTGTTCGCGATCCTGACGGAGCTCCGCAAGCCGTACCACCACGAACACGACTTCACCGACCTCGACCTCGCACCGCGCGAGGCGGACGTCGTCGTCGTGAAGATCGGCTACCTCGAGCCGGAGCTGTTCGACATGGCCGCCGACTGGATGCTCGCCCTCACCCCCGGCGGTGTCGACCAGGACCTGCTGCGGCTCGGGCACCACCGGATCGAGCGGCCGATGTTCCCCTACGATCGGGAGTTCGCGACGCCGCCGGACCTGTCCGCGCGCATCGTGCCGCCGTCGAACGAACCCCTCGGAGCCGCCTGATGACCGTCGCCCTCGAGATCGCCGTCACCTCCCCCGCCGGAGCGGTCACGGCCCGTGACGGCGGGGCGGACCGGGTCGAGCTCTGCGTCGGCCTCGAGCTCGGCGGGCTCACCCCGTCCCAGGCGCTCGTCGAGACCACGCACGAGACCGGCATCCCGGCGCACGCCCTCGTCCGCTGCCGGCCCGGCGGCTTCGTGCACGACCGCGACGAGGTCGAGCTCATGGAGCGGGAGGTCCGCACGGTGCTGCGCTCCGGGGCTGCCGGTGTCGTGGTCGGAGCCCTGCGCCCGGACCGCACCCTCGACGTGGACGCCCTCCGTCGCTTCGTGGACGCCGCACGAGCCGTGAGCGCCGTCGCCGAGGTCACCCTGCACCGCGCGGTGGACCACGCCGCCGATCCCGTCGCGGCGGTGGCGCTCCTCGCCGACCTCGGGTTCACCCGGGTCCTGTCCTCCGGCGGCGCGCCCACCGCGGCGGCCGGCACGGCGACGATCGCCCGGATGGTCGAGGCCGCCGGGCCCGTGCAGGTGATGGCGGGCGCGGGCGTCACCCCCGCCGACGTCCCGACACTCGTCGGGGCCGGGGTCGCCGCCGTGCACCTGTCGGCCAAGCGGTCGTCCGGATCGGGGCACGCGGGCGTCCCGATGGGCGCCGGGGACCGCGGCGACGCGCACTTCGTGACGGACGGCTCGGTCGTCGCGGCGGCCCGGGCAGCGCTGGGCGGCTGACCGCACGCCCCCGCCCCCGTCACACGGGAATGGCGCGCGCACCGCCCTGCTTGACGCCCGCATGACCTCGTCGGAGCGCCGTGGGTGGCTCAGCGTCCTGTCCGTCGCACTGGGATCGTTCGTCCTCGTGCTGTCCGAGTTCCTGCCGATCGGACTCCTCCCCGCGATCGCCGACGACCTCGACGTCGGGATCGGCACCGCCGGCCTGATGGTCGTCGCGACCGGTCTGGTCGGCGCCGTCGCCGCCCCCGTCGTGACGGTCGCGACCTCCCGGCTCGACCGTCGGGTGGTCCTCGTCGCGCTGACCGTCCTGCTCGTGGTGGCGGACGGTCTGGCCGCGATCGCGCCGGACTTCTGGGTGCTCCTCGTCGCGCGGATGCTGCTCGGCGTCGGCATCGGCGGCTTCTGGGCGATCGGCGCGGGCATCGCCGGTCGGCTCGTCCGTCCCGAGGTCGTGATCCGGGCGACGTCGCTGATCACCGCCGGGGTCTCGGTCGCGACGGTCGTCAGCCTGCCGCTCGGCGCCCTGGTGTCGTCCCTCGCGACCTGGCGGCTGGCCTTCGTGATCGGCGGGGCGCTCGGGCTCGTCGCGCTCGGGCTACAGCTCGCCATGCTCCCGCGGATCCCGGCGCAGCAACGCGTCCGGTTCGGCACCCTCGGTTCGCTGCTCCGGGTGCCGCGAGCGCGGGTCGGCCTGATCGCCGCGGCGTTCCTCTTCTCGGCACAGTTCGCCGCGTACACCTACATCGCGCCGTACCTGCAGGAGCTCGTGCACGTCGGCGCCGACACGGTGACCCTCGCGCTCCTGGTGTTCGGCGTCGCGGGCATCGTCGGGAACTTCGTCGCGGGCGTCACCCTCGGCCGCAGCGTCCTCGGCACGATCGGCGTCGCGAAGGTCGTCCTCGCCGTGTCGGTCGTCCTGCTGCCGTTCCTCGCCCAGTCCGTCGTCGGGGTGTTCGTGCTGCTCGTGGTCTGGGGCTTCGTCTGGGGAGCACTGCCCCTCGGCATGCAGACGTGGATGTCGACCGCCTCGCCGGCCGGCTCGGAGACCGGCCTCGCGCTGTTCGTCACGACGATCCAGCTCGCGATCGCGGCCGGGTCCGTGCTGGGCGGCGTCGCGGTCTCGTCGTTCGGCCTCGCCGCGGACTTCTGGTTCGCCGGAGCGGTCGCGGTGATCGGCGCGGTGGTGCTCGTGTCGCTCGGGGTGCGGCGGTCGAGCGCGGCTCCGGCCGCGCCGGCCGCGGAACCCACCGCGACCGGCTCGGTCGCGGTCGCCTGCCCCTAGCGGTCCCCGAGACGGGAGGCGCGTGACGGGCCCGCCACGCGCCTCCCGTCCGCACCGGGGTCGGCGTACTGTCCGGGACATGCCCGTTCTCACCGACACGTTCACCCTGTCCAACGGTCTGCACATCCCGAAGATCGGCTTCGGCACGTGGCAGATCCCCTCCGGCGGCGAGGCCTACGACGCCACGAAGGCCGCCCTCGACGCCGGGTACCGGCACATCGACACCGCGCTCGCGTACGGCAACGAGGCCAGTGTCGGCAAGGCGATCCGCGACAGCGGCATCCCGCGCGAGGAGGTCTTCGTCACCACGAAGCTCCCCGCCGAGGTGAAGACCGCCGACGGCGCCCGCAGCGCGTTCGAGGAGTCGTCCCGCAACCTCGACCTCGGTCACGTCGACCTGTACCTGATCCACGCACCGTGGCCGTGGAGCGACATGGGCTCTGACCACCGGGACGGCAACGTCGAGGTGTGGAAGGTGTTCGAGGAGCTCTACGACGCTGGTCGCACCAAGAGCATCGGCGTCTCGAACTTCGACGTCGCCGACCTCGAGGACCTGCTCGGCCGCACCGACGTCGTCCCGCACGCCAACCAGATCCGCTGGTTCATCGGGAACACGCAGGACGAGACCACCGCGTTCGACCGTGAGCACGACATCCTCACCGAGGGGTACTCGCCGCTGGCGACCGGCGGGCTGCTGGAGAACAGCACCATCCGCGAGATCGCCGACAAGTACGACAAGTCCGTCGCGCAGGTCGCGATCCGGTACCTGCTCGAGCAGGACGTCCTGCCGCTGCCGAAGTCGACGACGCCGTCGCGCATCGCCGAGAACGCGGACGTCGACTTCGTGCTGTCCGCCGAGGACGTCGCGACGCTCGACGGGCTGCGCGACACCGCGAGCTGACGCGGGACGAGACCGACGGGCGGCGCGGTGCCGGCGGGTACCGCGCCTCCCGCTGGGACGCCCACGACCAGCAGATGCATCGGCGCGCGGCGCTGTGACGGACGAACGCCCCCGCGGTCAGCAGGGGCGTTCGTCCGTCGTGCCGGGTTCCGCCGGTCAGGGAACGCGGTACCCCTTCCCGACGGTGCACGCGTAGTTCACCGGGCTCTGGACGATCCACGCCTTCGTCGCGGAGGAGTCCAGCCACAGGATCTTGCCGGCCGCGACGCAGGTCACCGTGCCCCCGCTGACGCCCCGGTACTCCTGGGCGATGAACCGCTTGACGCCCGTGGTGTTCTCGATGCCGGCGAACTGCTTGCCCGCCGGGAAGCTCGCCATGTGACCGGCGTAGACGGGCAGCTTCGTCCCCTTCAGCGGCCCGTTCGTCGTGTAGTAGACGGAGGCGTTGCCGGTCGGCTTCCCCTGGTTGATGCTCGGATCGTTGATCTCTGCGTGCGCCGCCGAAGCGGTCCCCGCGATCATCCCGATGGACATGAGGGCGGCTGCCGCCCCGATGACGTGCTTGCGCATGAGTTCCCCTGACTCTTCGTCTGTGACACCGACGTCGGTGTTGCTCGATGGTTCCGCCCTCGTCGCATCGTGCGCAAGCAGTCTGAGCGGAACAACAGACTCGTCGAGACGGGCGAGACGGGAGGCCGCGGTCCCGGATGGCGCTGCGTCCCCGCGGTCAGTTCTCCGCGGTGTCGTACTCGAGGAGGCCCTGGTCTTCGAGCTGTTGCAGGCGGGCGGCGAACCGGTCCGCGGTCTCGTCACCACGGACGGCGACACCCGTGATGGCCCCCCAGGACTCGACGGCGCCCTCGAACTCGTGGATGAGGTCGTGCGCGACACGGCGCGCGTCCTCGTCGCGAGGACGGAGCCGGAACACCCACGACTGTCCCCGGTCGAGACGCCCGCCGTACTCCAGCCGGCCGGTCGCCGGGTCCTCGACGGTGGCTATGACGTCGCCGAGGTGCACGTCCTTCGCGAACAATGGGACACAACTCACGACGGTGCGGCCGTCGTCGAGGACGATGATCGTCAGGTCTTCGTGGCGGATCGGGTCCCACGACGGGTCGAGGTCGACGCGGACGACCCGGTCGACTCCGAGGACGGGGCGGTCGTGCGTGACGACGATCGGTTCGGACATCCCTCTGGACACTGCCACAAGAACGGGGCGTCGCGTCGGCGACGCAGGTGCGGAGGCCAGTCCTGGCTCCGGGCGCGGGGCTGGTCAGGCCGTCGCCGGGCGCCACATCGAGATCGGCGCGGCGGACCGGAATCCCGTGAGCGGTGCGCCGTCACCGAAGCCGTGCCGCCGGTAGAGCCGGCGGTTCTGCGGGGTCGAGGACTCGAGGTAGGCGTGCTCGCCGCGCCCGTCGACCCGCGCGAGTGCGTGTCCGAGGAGCAGCCCACCGACACCCTGCCCGCGGGCTCCCGCGGAGACCCCGATCTCCGCGAGGTACCAGTGCGGCGCGTCCGGTCGCGCGCGGTCCATCCGGCGCAGGTGTCGGAGTGCCCGGAGCCCACCGGGGAGTCCGAGCACGCCGAGCAGCGCGGGCACCTGGGCGAGGAATGCCCGCGCAGCGCCGGCGTGCGGGCGCGGTGCCTCCCAGAACGCGGCGCCGACGATCCGACCGTCGTCGACCGCGACGTCGAGGGCGCGCGCGTGCTCGGGCACGGCACGGACGAGCGCGGTGAACAGGGCGGCGAGGACGCTGACGCGGTCCTCTCCCGGGCGGGGCGGACGGATCTCGTCGAGGACCGGGTCGGCCGCGAACGCCTCGGCGAGCACGGCTGCGGCTGCGGGGACCTCGGGCGCGGACGCGGGACGGACGGTGATCGACATCGGGACTCCTCGACATTCGGCCAACTGGCCAGATCAGCTTCCCGCGCGGTCCTGACGATCCAGTTCGCGTTCGCTGCGAGGGAGCAGCCCGGTGCCGTCAGCCTCGGACCCGACCGCAACGCTCGAGCGAGCGTCCTGCACACTGATCTGATGGCGAGCATCCGGCGGGCACGTGTCGACGACGCCTCGGCGATCGGGCAGTTCCAGACGCTGGCGTGGGAGCAGACGTATCGAGGAATCGTCCCTGACGCCTTCCTGGACTCCCGGACGGTCGGTTCAGCGGCGGACCGGTGGGCCGAGCGCATCGGCACTGGCGCTCGACTCGTGCTCGTTGCGGAGTCGCTCGAGGGACAGATCATCGGCGTCGCGAGCACGAGCCGCAGCTCGGACGACCCGGGCAACCTGCCGGACCTCGAGCTCGCTACTCTGTACGTCGATCGAGAGGCCCACGGAACCGGGCTTGCCTCACGCCTCCTCGGCGCTGCGCTCAACGAGGCTGATGCGCATCTCCTCGTCTTCTCGTGCAACGAGCGGGCCCAGCGCTTCTACGCCAGACACGGCTTCGATCGTCGAGGAGATCGGCAGGTCGATCCGGGGACCGGGCTGTACGAAGAGCGCTGGGTCCGGCAGATGGGGACCCGATCACCCGTCGCGCTCGACGATCGGCGAACGGACGGGCGCCGTTGAGGCTGCGTGTCGAGAGCGGAACGCTGCGGGCGACTCACCAGTACGCGTCTTGAACGCGGCGCTGAAGGCGCTCTCGGAGCCGTAGCCGAGCTTGACGGCCAGCGAGCCGACACGGGTGTCGCTCGAGCGGAGTTCCCGCTGGGCCAGCAGCATCCGCCAGGCGATCAGGTACGACAAGGGAGGTGTCCCGGCAGCGTCGCGGAACCGCTTCGCGAACGTGCTGCGCGACATCGACGATGCGCTGGCCAGGTCCTCCAGGCTCCACCGCTTCGCAGGCCCCTCGTGGATCAGGGCCAGGGCTGGGCGGAGCTGTTCGTCGGCGAGGACCTTGAGCCAGCCTGCCGGTGTGTCGGCGGAGGTGGCGAAGCCGCGGACGACGTCCAGCACGAGCAGCTGGCCGTACTGTCGCATGGCGAACTCCGCGCCCATCTCCCCTGCGGTGATCTCGCTGAAGAGCCGTTGCACGTGTCCCCGGACCTGCGGGCCGACGACGCTGTCCGGACCGATGTGCATCAGGGGTGGCAGGACCCGCAGCAGGAGTTCCCTCCCGGTGGAGTTCAGCTCGATCCGGCCGCCGATGACGATGTCGACGTCAGCCGCGGCGACGTCGGCGTCCGAGATCGCCGCTCCGGTGGAAGGAGGCTCGACGATGACCGGGTCTGCCGTGCCCTCCCCGCCGTCGAGGGTCAACCACGACCGCCCGTTCAGCACGGCGACGTCGCCTGCGCCGAGGGGGATCGGCGTCGCCACGCCCTCGGTGGTGAGGACTGCCCGCCCTCGCACCACGGCGATGAACTTGAGATCGTCATCGATCTCGCTGTGGGTTCGCCAGCGTCCGCGCAGGGCAGTACCACCGGACACGACGCCCTGCACCTCGATGAGATCGAGCACCTCGGACAACCGGTCGACGGGCACCCGTGGACTCTACGACATGAGAACGCGACTCCTCAGCATTCCCAGTCCCACGCGAGCCCGCCACGCTGGTGGAACGGTTCCGGCGCTCCGGAGCACGTCATCGCCCCCGCCGCGTCGCGGCATGGAAGGACCTCACCATGACAGTTCCCCTGATCGCCCTCGTCACCGGCGGCAACAAGGGCATCGGCCGCGAGATCGCCGCGCAGCTCGCAGACCTCGGCCACATCGTCGTCATCGGCGCACGAAGCCTGGAGCGGGGGGAGGAGACAGCGGCAGAGCTCCGAGCCGCGGGTGGGGCCGTGACAGCTGTCGCGCTCGACGTCACGGACGCCGCGTCGGTTGCAGCAGCAGCAGATCGGGTCGCCTCGGAGCACGGTCGGATCGATGCGCTGATCAACAACGCCGGCATCAGCCACCAGCCGGGAGCCGACTTCGCCGGTCAGCTGCCCCGGTCGGCCGACGTCGACCACGTCCGCGCCGTCTTCGAGACGAACGTCTTCGGCGTCATCACCGTGACCAGCGCGTTCCTGCCCTTGCTCCGGCGCTCGGCATCGCCCCGGATCGTCAACGTCTCCAGCAGCGCCGGATCGCTGGCGGCCATCTCGGACTTCGGCAACACCGACCCGATCGCCCTCGGGTACGTGCCGTCGAAGACCGCGCTCACGGCGGTCACGATGATGTACGCCCGCGACCTCGCGTCCGAGAACATCCTCGTCAACGCTGTCTGCCCGGGCTTCGTCGCCACCGATCTCAACGGCCACCGCGGACTGCTCACCCCGGCGGAGGGTGCCCGTTCCTCCGTGGCCATGGCGACCATCGCCGCTGACGGGCCGACGGGCACGTTCACCGACGTCGACGGACCCGTGGCCTGGTGACGTCACGAGGGGTGTGACCAGACCGGAGGTAGGAGTCGGCAGTCATCTCGGACGCCGTTCGAAGCGACTGGCTGCGGCCGCGCGCGGGCCACTGGGCGACCGCACCACGCGCCGTGGGGGTGCCCCCACACACGCTGGAGGCGCGGTGCCAGCCGGCACCGCGCCTCCAGTCCGAGACCGCGTCAGCGGACGGGCGTCAGCCCTTCACCGGGATGGACTGCGCCTTGAGTGCCGCGATCGTCTTGGACTGCCCGCTCTGCAGCGCCTCCTCGAGCGTCCCCTGGCCGGAGGCAGCCTGGCCGAAGCCGTCCGACACGTCCGCATAGGTCTGCGTCATCGTCGGACCCCAGGTGAACGGCTGGATGTCCTTCGCCGCGGACGCGAACTCCTCGTAGATCTTCTGGTTGCCGTAGAAGGGCAGGCCCTCGGTCAGCGCCGGCAGGTCGGCACCGGTCGACGATGCCGGGTAGAGGTTCGCCTCCTTGTTGAGGGCGGCGAGGGCGTCCTTCGAGGTGTTCAGCCACACGAGGAACTTCGACGCCTCGGCCGGGTGCTTGCTCCCCGCGAAGACGACGTTCGACGATCCGCCCCAGGCGGCCGACTTGCTCTCACCGGACTTCCACTGCGGCATCGGGGCGACGGCCCACTTGCCCGAGGTGGACGGCGCACCGCTCGAGATGGTGTTCGCACCCCAGACGGCCGAGACCCAGGTCCAGTCCTGGCCCTTGTCGTACGCGGCGTTCCACTGGTCGGTGAAGCTCGGGACGGTGTTCACGAGCTTCTTGTCGATCAGGTCCTGCCAGTAGTCGGCGACCTTCTTCGACGCACTGTCGGTCAGGTCCACCTTCCACGAGTCGCCAGAGTTCGAGAACCACTGGCCGCCGGCCTGCGAGACGAGCCCGGCGAACTGGTTCACGTCGCCCTTGGCGAAGTTCGTGATGTTGCCGCCCTGGGCCTTGATCTTCTCGGCGGCCTGGGCGTACTCCTCCCAGGTCTTCGGCACGGGGATTCCGGCCGTCTCGAACAGGTCCTTGCGGTAGTACAGCGCCATCGGGCCGGAGTCCTGCGGCACCGCGTAGACGGACTTCGACTCGCCGAAGGTCACCTGGTTCCAGACACCGTCGGAGAAGTCCTGCTTCGCGTCCGCGATGCCGGCGCAGGCACCGATGTCCTCGAGGCCGCCCTGCACGCGGAACGCCGGCAGGGTGTCGTACTCGACCTGGCCGATGTCCGGCGCCTGCTTCGCCTTCAGCTGGTTGAAGAAGTTCTGGTAGGTGCCGCTGTTGCCGTTCGCGACGATGGAGACCTTGACCTGGATGTCGGGGTTCTCCTTGTTCCAGATGTCGACGACCTTGTCCATGTTGGGCACCCAGGTGGTGAAGTCGAGCGTCACCTTGCCGCTCGACGGCTTGCAGCTCGCGGCGGAGCCGGAGCCACCGCTGCCGGAGTCGCTGCCACCGGCGCTGCAGGCGGACAGGGCGACGGTCGCCGCGACGGCGATCGCGGCTGCACTGAGGAACTTCGTTGTCTTCATGCTGTTTCCGTTCGGATGTGAGGGAGGAGGAGGTGCTGGTCTGGGGCTACTTCAGGCCGCCGGCACCGAGGCCGGACCGCCAGAAGCGCTGCAGGGAGAGGAAGGCGACGAGCAGCGGGATGATCGAGACGAACGACCCGATGAGCACGAGGGTGCGCAGGTCCGGGTACTGGTTCACGCTCGAGTTCCACGTGTAGAGGCCGAGGGTGACGGGGAAGAGCGTCGAGTCGCGGAGCATCACGAGCGGCAGGAAGAAGTTGTTCCACACGGCGACGAACTGGAACAGGAAGATCGTCACGAGCGCCGGGGACATCAGCCGGACGGCCACGGTGAAGAACGTCCGCACCTCGCCGGAGCCGTCGATGCGGGCGGCCTCGATGATCTCGTCCGGCACGCTCGACGCCGCGAAGAGCCGCGACAGGTACACGCCGAACGGGCTGACGATGCTCGGCAGGAACACCGACCAGAAGGTGTCCGTCATGTCGACCTGGCTGAAGATGAGGAACAGCGGCAGGGCGAGCGCGGTCGCCGGCACGAGCACGCCGCCGAGGAACACGTTGAACAGCGCCTCGCGACCGCGGAACCGGTACTTCGCCAGTGCGTACCCGCACATCGCGGAGAGCACGGTGCCGAGGAGTCCGGCGACGCCCGCGTAGGCGATGCTGTTCAGCAGCCAGCGCAGGTAGATGCCGTCCTGGCGGGTGAACAGCTCGACGAGGTTGCCGAAGAAGTCCTGCACGCTCGTCGCGCTGAACCACAGCGAGAACGTCGTGTTGAAGTTCGACGCCGTCTTGGTGGACGAGACGAGCAGCCAGAAGATCGGCAGCAGGAAGTAGATCGTGAAGACGCCCATCACGATCATCGCGGCGCTGCGCGAGATCACGCTCTCGCGGGGACCGCGCGCTCCGCGCTGGTGCGGACGGGAGGCGCGGTTCGGCTCGAGCGGTCGGCCCGCGTCGGCGACGAGGTCGCGTCGGGAGGGTGCGTTGACGGTCACTGGGCGGCCTTCCGCTGGGTCAATCGGAGGAACCCGATCGACAGGACGAACGTGGCGAGGGCGAGCACGACCGAGAAGGCCGCCGCGAGGTTGAAGTTCGGCACAGACGAGGTCGAGTAGACGAGCATGTTCGGCGTGAAGGTCGACGTGATCGTCGAGGTGAACTGGCGGAACACGGTCGGCTCGGTGAGGAGCTGCAGGGTGCCGATGACAGAGAACACCGCGGTGAGGATGATCGCCGGCACCACCATCGGGATCTTGATCGACAGCGCGATCCGCAGCTGCGAGGCCCCGTCGAGCTTCGCCGCCTCGTAGATCTCGGTCGGGATCGCGAGGAGCGACGAGTAGATGATGAGCATGTTGTAGCCGACGTAGACCCAGGTCACGACGTTGGCGACGGCCCAGAGCACCGTGCTCGCCGAGAGCAGGTCGACGCTCGACGTCAGGAACGAGAACGGCGACAGGTCGGGGGCGTAGAGGTAGCCCCACATGATCGCGGCGATGACGCCCGGCACCGCGTACGGCGCGAAGAACGCCAGGCGGAAGAAGCGCTTGCCGCGCAGCAGCGGGGAGTCGAGCAGGAGCGCGAAGACGAGCGCGAGCCCGAGCATCACCGGGACCTGCACGATGCCGAACAGCAGCACGCGGAGCACCGAGCCCCAGAACTCGCCGTCCTGGAACACGAGTGCGTACTGGCTCAGGCCGCCGAACACCTGCGTGGGGGCGCCGAACGTGCCCTGTCGCTCGATCTTCTGCAGCGACTCCCACACGGCGTAGAGGATCGGCGCGAGGTAGAACGCGGCGAACAGCACCGCGAACGGGAGCACGAAGAACGCGATCGCGCGCCGGTAGCGGGTGCCGCCGGTGCGACGCCGGGGCGTGGTCGGCCGGGTCGCGCGGCGCGACTGGGCGGTGGTGGTCATGGGCGGGCTCCGTCGATGCGGTCGGTGCGGATGATCTGGGTGCCGCCGGCGCCGAGGACGGTGACGCCGTCGACGGGTCGGTCGGCGACGAGCTCGTGGCCCGCCACGGTGTGCGTGACCTCGTGGTCGGTGTGGTTGAGCAGGAAGACCCACTCGTGCTGCTCGTCGCGGCGCCGGACGACCTCGAGGCCCGGCGCGGCGGCGGGGTCGGGACGGACCCCGGCCTCGTCGAGGACCCGGCTGAGCAGGTCGCGGCGCGCGGCGTCCTCGAGGACGGTCGACACGTACCAGGCGCTGCCGGTGCCGTGCGCGTTCCGGGTGACGGCGGGTTCGCCCGCGAGCGGACCCTCGGCGTAGGTCGTGACCGGTTCGGCACCGTGCAGCTCGACCGGCTCGGACCAGGTGTGCGCCCGGCTGCCGTCGGACAGTGCGAGGGTCTGGCCGGCCGCGAGCGGACGGAACTCGTCGACGCGCACGCCGAGGAGGTCGCGGAAGGCACCGGGGTAGCCGCCGGTGCGGACCCGGTCGGTCTCGTCGACGATGCCGCTGAAGAACGTGACGACCGCGTGGCCGCCGCGCGCGACGTGCTCGGCGACGACCGCCGCGTGCTCGTCACGGACCAGGTAGAGCTCGGGGACGACGACGACCGCGTACCCGTCGAGCGGGGCGCCGGGGGCGACGACGTCGACCGTCACGCCGAGGTCCCACAGCGCGGCGTGGAAGGCGTGGACCTGTTCCAGGTAGCGGAGCGTGGAGGTGGGGTGCGCCTCCAGGTCGGCGGCCCACTGGACCTCCCAGCTGAAGACGAGCGCGACGTCGGCGACGACGCGGGACCCGCGGAGCTCGCCGAGACGCTCGACGACCGCGCCCAGCTCGACGACCTCGCGCCAGGTGCGGGAGTCGGTGCCGGCGTGCGGCAGCAGCGCGGAGTGGAACTTCTCGCTGCCCTGCACGGACGCGCGCCACTGGAAGAAGCACACGCCGTCGGCACCACGGGCGATGTGCGTCGCGGTGTCGCGGAGCATCTGCCCCGGGTCCTTCGTCACGTTGTGCGGCTGCCAGTTCACGGCACCGGTCGAGTGCTCCATGAGCAGCCACGGGGCGCCCTTCGCCAGGCCGCGGGTGGTGTCGGCGGCGAAGGCGAGCTCGGTGTGCGGGCGGGGCAGGCGGTGGTCGAGGTAGTGGTCGTTCGCGATGACGTCCATGTCGTCGGCCCACGACCAGTAGTCGAGCGCCGTGATGTGCGCGGCGACCATGAAGTTCGTCGTGACGGGCTTGTCGCTCAGCTCGCGGAGGACGGCGGCCTCGGCGCGGTGGTGGCCGAGGAGCTCGTCGGACGAGAACCGGTCGAAGTCGATCGTCTGTGCCGGGTTCGTGAACGAGAGCGTGGCGCGGGGCGGAAGGACCTGCTCGAAGTCGCTGTACCGCTGGCTCCAGAACGAGGTGCCCCACGCGACGTTGAGCGCCTCGACGGTGCCGTACCGGGCACGGAGCCAGCCCCGGAAGGCATCGGCCGAGACGTCGCAGAAGCAGTGCGCGTTGTGGCAGCCGAGCTCGTTCGAGACGTGCCAGAGCTTGACCGCGGGGTGGTCGCCGTAGCGCTCGGCGGTGGCGCGGACGAGGGCGAGGGCATGCTCGCGGTAGACCGGGGAGCTCGGGCAGAACGCCTGGCGGCCGCCGGGCCAGCGGGTGGTGCCGTCGGCGACGACCGGCAGGACCTCGGGGTGCGCGGTGGTCAGCCACGGCGGGGTGGACGCCGTGCCGGTGCCGAGGTCGACACCGATGCCCGCGCCGTGCAGCAGCTCGATGACGCGGTCGAGGGCGGTGAAGTCGTACTCGCCCCGGCGCGGCTCGACGTGTGACCAGCCGAAGACGTTGATCGCGACGAGGTTCACGCCGGCCTCGCGCATGAGCCGGACGTCCTCGACCCAGACCTCGGGGTCCCACTGCTCGGGGTTGTAGTCGCACCCGAACGCGAGCCCGGTGGAGCCGAGCCCGAGCGCCGTCGTGGCGGGTGCCGGGAGGGTGGTGGTCACGGTGGTCCTCGCTGGTCGGGGTGGCCGGAGCCGTCCCGGTCGCGTGCACGACCCCTTCGACGGCGAAGGTCACCCAGGTTCTGGGAGCGCTCCCAGTTGCGACCGAGGTGTCGGCCGTTCGAGTTCTGGGAGCGCTCCCAGAGCAAACACGAGATCGCGCTCAGTGTCAAACGCGAGGGCCGCTCGCCCGGGGGCGGGGGCTACTTCACGGGCTGAGCGACACCTCACGGCCGCTCGAGCCCGTGGGGTGTCGCTGGGCGCGTGAGGTCGCCACGAACGAGCAGCCGGCAGCGCCGCGAGCACGGGACGGGGCACCCCGGGCGACCCGCGTCGTCCGGCTAGGGTTGCGGCATGACCGACGTCCGAGCCGCGCGTGCCCGTGCGACGATCCAGGACGTCGCGGACGCCGCCGGCCTCTCGCGCGGCACCGTCTCCCGGGTGCTCAACGACGAACCGTACGTGTCGTCCTCGGCCCGCGAGGCCGTGCAGGACGCCGTCCGCCGCGTGGGCTACGTGCGCAGCGCCGCCGCCCGGAGCCTCGTCACCCGCCGCTCGGGCGCCGTCGCGCTCATCGTGCACGAGCCCAGCGTGCAGGTCCTCGACGACCCCAACATCGGCAACATCCTCATCGGCACGAACGCCGTGCTGTCCGAGGCGGACCAGCAGCTCGTGACGATCATGGTCGACTCCGCGCGGGACAACGAGCGGGTGGTCGAGTACCTGCGCGGCGGGTTCGTGGACGGCGCGATCGTGCTGTCCGCCCGCGACGGGGACCCGGTGACCCGGGCGATCGAGGAGATCGGGCTGCCCGCGTGCTTCGTCGGACACCCGTCGGACGCCGCGAACACGTCGTGGATCGGCATCGACAACCGCGCCGCCGCCGAGAGCATCACGCGCCGGCTCGTCGCGACCGGTCGGCGACGGATCGGCATGCTCGCGTCCGGGCTCGACCGCGACTCGGGGCAGGACCGCCTCGAGGGGTTCACCGCGGCGCTCGGCGACCGCTTCGACCCCGACCTCGTCGCCCCGAACCCCCTGTTCAGCTACACGGCCGGCGTCGAGGGCATGCGCGAGCTGCTCGACCGGGCGCCGGACGTCGACGGGGTGTTCGCCGCCTCGGACGCGGTGGCGGCGGGGGCGATGGACGTGCTGCACCGAGCGGGCCGGTCGGTGCCGCGGGACGTCGGCGTCGTGGGGTTCGACGACAGCGCGTGGGCGCTACGCTGCGACCCGCCGCTGTCGACCGTCCGGCAGCCGGCGCGCACACTCGGCGAGCACGCGGCACAGCAGGTGCTGGCGCAGATCGCGGGCACCGACGAGGGCCCGCGCGGGCTCGTGCTGCCGACCGAGGTGGTCTGGCGCGGCAGCGCCTGATCCGCGCCGCCACGCCCCCACCGCGCGCAGCAACGCCTGATCCGCGCGACCGGACCCCCGCCGCATCACGGCGCCCGTCCCCGCCGCGCCGGCCCGTCAGCGCCAGGTCCGCGCCACGACCCACCCGTCGCCGTCCGGCACGATGTCCACCACGACGGCCTCGTCGTCCGCGCTCACCTGGAAGCGCCACCCCACGGTCCGCTCCGGCGCATGCGTCATCGCCGTCGGCAGGAACTCCGCCGTCGCCGTGAGCCGGGTCGGGGAGTCGCTCACCCGCCACCGCCGCTCGCGCCACACCATCCGGTCCGGCACACCACGCTCCCACCACACCGTGGCGACCTCGTGCGTCAACATCATCCCGACCTCCCGTTCGAACGTGTGTTCGAATGGTACGTGACCGGGCGGACATCGTCACGCGGCGGACACCGGACGACGCACGGACCGGACATCGAGCCTCCGGTGGCACGATGAGCCGGGCGTGGAACGAAAACGACGCCCCGCCGGTTGCACCCCCTGGTACCGCAGCCAGCGGCACAGATCCCTTGGAGGGAACATGACGACCACCACCGAGACCGCGATCCTCGCCGGCGGCTGCTTCTGGGGCGCCCAGCAGCTCCTCCGCCGCCGTCCGGGCGTGATCAGCACGCGCGTCGGGTACTCCGGCGGCGACACCCCGAACGCGACCTACCGCAACCACGGCGACCACGCCGAGTCGGTCGAGATCGTGTTCGACCCGTCGCAGATCTCCTACCGCGAGCTGCTCGAGTTCTTCTTCCAGATCCACGACCCGTCGACGAAGGACCGGCAGGGCAACGACATCGGTCGCAGCTACCGCTCGGCGGTCTTCTTCACGACCGACGAGCAGCGACAGGTCGCGCTCGACACGATCGCGGACGTCGACGCCTCGGGCATCTGGCCGGGCAAGGTCGTCACCGAGGTCACCGCGGCCGGCCCGTTCTGGGAGGCCGAGGACGAGCACCAGGACTACCTCGAGAAGCACCCGCACGGCTACACCTGCCACTTCGTGCGGCCGGGGTGGCGACTGCCGGAGCGCGCGGCGGAGGCGACCGTCTGACCTGACGCGACCACCCATCTGACGGGAGGCGCGGTGCCGGCTGGCACCGCGCCTCCCGTTCGTCGCGTCAGCCGTCGGTGCGGTCGCGACGCTGCGCGGCGGCGCGGCGCATGAGCAGCCACTGGCCGAGCAGGAGGACGCCGATGCCGACGGGGATCCAGGTCGCGACCGGCACGGTCGACAGGAGTGGTCCGACCACGGCACCGAGGACGATGCACACGAGGGCGCAGACGAGGACGATGTTCTGGTTGGTGATGGTGGGCTGCACGGGAGCTCCTTCCGGTCCGGACGACAGCGTTCACCACTGCACCGAGGTGCCCCACACACTGGCAGAGGTGCGAACCCTGCTGCGCCGCCGACGCCCCCCGGCGTCCTCGATCGTCGCACCGGAGACGGCCCCGTGCAACCACGACGACTGCCCGGCGGGACGTCCGGATCGTCCATTACAACGTTGACGTAGCGTTTCCAGCGCTGTAAACAAGACATGCGCGACGAGGCGCACGAGGGAGCAGCAATGGTCGGCAGCACGACGGGATCCACAGGCACGATGCTCGGACGGCGGGGGTTCCTCGCCGGGGCCGCGGGTGGCCTCGCCCTCGGCGCGCTCTCCCTCGCGGGGTGCGCGACGCCGGGTCGAGCGGCCGCCGGCGGGACCACCACGATCCGCTTCTACGAGCAGAAGCAGGAGGTGATCGCCTACTTCGACGACCTCCTGCGGACGTTCGAGCAGCAGCACGCCGGCATCTCCGTGGTGCACGACAGCACGGCGGCGATCGCCCCGCAGTTCGTCCGCGGCGAGCCGGCCGACGTGGGGTGCTTCAACGACAACCTCGAACTCGCGCGGTACGTCCGTCGCGGGGTCATGCGCGATCTGCGCCACCTGCCGTCGGCGGACCGCATCCGTCCGAGCATCGCCGAGCTCGGCGACCAGTACGCCACCTACCCGGGCCGGGTGAGCGTGCTGCCGTACTCGCTGGCCGCCGCCGGGGTGATCTACAACAAGAAGGTCTTCGCGGACCTCGGGCTGCCGGTGCCGACGACCTGGGACGAGTTCGTCGCCGTGTGCACGGCGGTGCAGAAGGCCGGGATCACGCCGGTCTACGCGACCGACCGGGACACGTGGACGCTCTGGCAGGGGCTCTTCGACTACTCGGTCGGCAGCCTCGTCGACACGGGGTCGTTCTTCCGGAAGATGAACGCGATCGGCGCCGACGTCGGGCCGGACGCCGAGGTCTCCTTCGAGAAGGACTTCGCGGTGCCGATGGAACGCGCGAAGACGATCTCCACGTTCTTCAACCCCGACCACGCCACGAAGTCCTACGCCGACGGCAACCTGGCGTTCGGGCAGGGGAAGGTCGCGATGTACCTGCAGGGCCCGTGGGCGCTCAGTCAGATCGCCCTCGTCGACCCGAAGCTCGAGGTGGGGACCTTCGCGCTGCCGGTCACGAACGACGCCGGCGACCGGAAGGCCCGCGTGAACGTCGACCTCGGCCTGTACATCCCGCAGGCGAGCACGCACGTCGACGAGGCCGGGGACCTCGTCGAGTTCCTCATGCAGGACGAGGTCATGGACGCGTACAACCGCGACAACCTGGCGTACTCCACCCGGAAGGACGCGCCGCCACAGCAGGACGAACGCGTCGCCGGACTGCAGCAGTACGTCGACGACGCCGCCTTCTACCAGGGCGCCGGCACCTTCATCCCGACCTCGATCCCGCTCGGCAACTACCTGCAGACCGCGATCCGGAGCGGCGACTTCGACTCGATGCTCCGGCGGCTCGACGCGGACTGGCGACGGCTCGCCGGCCGCTCGGCGACTGTCTGAGCCCCGGCGACCAGGACCTCCCAGGAGCGACCATGACCATGCAGACCCCCCTCAGCCGCGACACCGACCCGACCGACCCCGACGGGTCGCGAACGCCGGGCACGCCCGGCCCGGCGACGGCCGCGTCCCGCGTGCACCGCCGCGCGGGCTCCCTCCGCCGCACGGAGCCGATGTACTACGCGTTCGTCGTGCCGGCCCTCGTGCTGTTCACCGCGTTCGTCGTCGCCCCGGCGTGCGTCGGCGTCTTCTACAGCTTCACCGACTACCTCGGCTTCGGCTCGTGGCGGTTCCTCGGCATCGACAACTACACGGCGCTGGTGTCCGACCCGTCGATCCTCGCGTCCTACGGCTTCACGCTCGGGTTCGCGCTCGTGACCGTCGTGGTCACGCAGGTCATCGCGCTCGCCCTGGCGATCGCCCTGACGAAGCGCGTCCGGTGGGCCGCCGGACTCCGCTCGGTGTTCGTCATCCCGATGGTGGTGTCCGGCATCATCGTCGCCTACGTGTTCAACTACCTGTTCTCGAACACCCTGCCGGCCCTGGCCACCTCGGTCGGGTTCGGTCCGCTCGAGCAGAGCATCCTCGGCGACCCGGACCTGGCCTGGCTGGCGATCGTGATCGTCTCCGCCTGGCAGACCGTGCCCGGGGCGCTCCTCGTGTACACCGCCGGGCTGACGTCCATCCCCGGTGACCTGTACGAGGCGAGCGCGCTCGACGGCGCCGGCGCCTGGAAGCAGCTCCGGTCGATCACGCTCCCGCTCATCAGCGGGTTCATCGTGATCAACACGGTGCTGGGCGTGAAGGGCTACCTCGGCGCGTACGACGTCATCGTCGGTCTGACGAACGGCGGCCCGGGCAGCGCCACGAGCAGTGTCGCGATGACGATCTTCGGCGGCTTCACCGGGGGCGACTACGCGTACCAGATGGCGAACGCGACGGTCTTCTTCGTCATCACCCTCCTCATCTCCCTGCTGCAGCTCGCGGCGACCCGCGGAAGGACCCTGCGACTCGCATGACCGCCCTCGACACCCGCACCACGACCACCGTCCCCGCCGGCGGCTCCCCCGACGACCGCCGCGCCCGCCGGCACCGGCTCGGCCGGCCGAACTGGCCGCTGACGATCCTGCTCGCGGTCGCGTCGCTGACCGTGCTCGTCCCGCTCTACGTCACCGTCGCGATGGCGTTCAAGACGAGCGCGCAGTCCGTCGACGGCAACGCCCTGTCCCTGCCGGCACCGTTCAACCCCGCGAGCTTCGCCGAGGCGTGGCAGCTCACGCGCTTCCCGGTGTCGTTCTCGGTGTCGCTCGGCGTCGCCGTGCTCACCGTCGTCGCGACGCTGCTGCTCAGCTCGTTCGCCTCGTACGCGATCGTGCGGAACTGGCACAAGCGGTTCTTCCGATGGTCGTTCGTCTACCTGCTCGCCGCGATGTTCCTGCCGTTCCCGGTCATCGCGCTGCCGCAGATCAAGCTCACCGCACAGCTCGGCCTCGACAACCCGATCGGCGTCGGCATCCTGCACGCCATGTTCCAACTGTCGTTCAGCGTGCTGCTCTACTCGGCGTACCTGCGGTCGATCCCGGTCGAGCTCGAGGAGAGTGCGCGCATCGACGGTGCGAGCACGTGGCAGATCTTCTGGCGCATCATCCTGCCGCTGCTCGCCCCGATGAACGCCACCGTGGGGATCTTCGCGTTCCTCGCCTCGTGGAACGACTTCATGCTGCCGTCGCTGATCACCGCGGACCCGATGCTGCAGACGCTGCCGGTCGTGCAGAACATCTTCCAGAGCAAGTTCGGCACGAACTACAACGTGGCGTTCGCCTCGTACCTGATGGCGATGGCACCGACGATCATCGTCTACCTGTTCGCCCAACGCTGGGTGATCAGCGGTGTGACCCAGGGTGCGGTGAAGAACTGATGCGGGAGACGATCCGCCCCTTCCCGGGTTCCGACCCGGTCGCCGACCCGGCTGCGGTCGTCAGCGGCGAGCACTGGCGCGTGACCGTGCTCGACGCGGGCACCTTCCGGGTCGAGTGGAGCGACGAACGCAGCGACGACGACGGCCACCGCGACGACGGCGGCCACCGCGACGACGGCGGCCGCGGCGGCGACGGCCACGACGGCCGCTTCGAAGACCGCACCTCCACCTTCGCGATCCGCCGCAGGCTCCCGGTGCCGGAGTACCGGACGGTCCGCACGGGCGACGGCGGCGTCGAGGTCACGACGGCCCGCGCCCGCCTGCGGTACGACGGCCGACCGTTCTCGCCCGGCGGCTTCACCGTCGAGACCATCGGCGCCGACGCGAACCGCTGGCGCTGGGGCCAGGAGCCGCGCGACCTCGGCGGCACCGGACGCACGCTCGACGACGTCGACGGCCGCATGCCGCTGGAGTCCGGCGTCCTGGCGCGGGACGGCATCACCGTCATCGATGACTCGGAGTCGTTCCTGTTCACCGACGACGGCTGGATCGGCACCAGGGTCCCCGGTCGCCGTGACGTCACGGTCTTCGCCTACGGCCGCGACTACGACGCCGCCCTCCGCGCCTACCACGCCGTGTCCGGAGCACCCACGCTCCTGCCGCGCTGGGCGCTCGGCAACTGGTGGTCGCGGTACCACCCGTACAGCGACGCGTCCTACCTGGAGCTCATGGACCGGTTCGCCGAGGAGCGGGTGCCGTTGTCGGTCGCGGTCATCGACATGGACTGGCACCGCGTCGACTCCGTGCCGGAGCGCTTCGGCAACGGGTGGACGGGCTACTCCTGGGAGCCGTCGCTGTTCCCCGACCCGACGGCGTTCCTCGCCGAGCTGCACCGCCGCGGCATGCGGACCACGCTCAACCTGCACCCCGCCGACGGCGTCCGCGCGTTCGAGGACGCCTACCCGGCGATGGCGGCGGCGACGGGCATCGACCCCGCGACCGAGGACCCGGTGCCGTTCGACCCGACCGACCGACGGTTCCTCGAGGCGTACTTCGCCGAACTGCACCGTCCGCTCGAGGAACAGGGCGTCGACTTCTGGTGGATCGACTGGCAGCAGGGGCGCACCACGAGCCTGCCCGGCGTCGACCCGCTCTGGCTGCTCAACCACTTCCACCTCCTCGACTCGGCGCGGGGCGGCGGCGCCGGCATGACGTTCTCGCGGTACGCCGGCCCGGGCAGCCACCGGTACGCGGTGGGGTTCTCCGGCGACGCCGTGGTGTCCTGGGCGTCACTGGCGTTCCAGCCCGAGTTCACCGCGACCGCGGCGAACATCGGCTACCCCTGGTGGAGCCACGACATCGGCGGGCACACGCGCGGCGTCCGCGACGACGAGCTCGCCACCCGCTGGGTGCAGTTCGGTGTCTTCTCGCCGATCATGCGCCTGCACTCGGCGAACAACCCGTTCATCCGCAAGGAGCCGTGGCAGTTCCCCGCCGAGGCCCGGCAGGCCATGGGCGAGGCGCTGCGCTTCCGGCACCGACTCGTGCCCTACCTCCACACGATGAACCACCGTGCCGCGGCGGGCACCGCGCTCGTCCGCCCGCTCTACCACCTGGAACCGCACCGGGACGAGGCGTACCGGGCCCCGGACGTGTACGCCTTCGGCAGCGAACTCGTCGTCGCGCCGATCGTCGAGCCGCGGGACACCGCCTCGCTGCTCGGCCGCTCCCGCGCGTGGCTCCCGCCGGGGTCCTGGACCGACGTCTTCACCGGGACCACGTACCGCGGGGACCGCTGGGTCGAGCTGCACCGCGGCATCGAGGGCATCCCCGTCCTCCTCCGCGCCGGCGGCGTCCTGCCGCTCGCGACCGAGGACGAACCGGACGCCACGACCAACCCGACGGCGTTCGAGGTGCTCGTCGCGCCAGGCGCCTCCGGCTCCTTCACGCTCGTCGAGGACCGCGAGGGCGAGCCGGACTCGGTCTGCCGCACCCGGCTCGACTGGGACGCAGAGCAGGCGGTGTTCCGGATCGGGGCGGCCGAAGGCGACCGCACCGCCGTCGCCGAGCGGCGACGGTGGCGCGTCACCTTCCTCGCCGCGCCCGCCCCCGGTCAGCAGGTCGCCGCGTCCGCCGACGACCGGTTCTCCGTCGACGTCGAGACCGACACCGCCGAGGGCGCCACGCTCGTCCTCGCCGGTCCGCCCCGGGTCGGGCTGGACGCCCGGGAGGGCGTCCGCCGCCTCCTCGAGCGGGCGCAGGCCGGCAACCCGGAGAAGCTCGAGGCCTGGTCCGTGGTGTCACGCGACGCGCCGCTCGCGGAGCGGATGGCGGAGCTCGACAGCGTCGAGCTGCCGGCGGCGCTGCGCGCCGCGGTGGTGGAGCTGCTCGGGAGCGTGCACCCGGCTCTGGACTGAGTCCAGGACGGTCTGGAGGCACGGTGCGGGCCCGCACCGTGCCTCCCGTCAGTCCCGGTGCGGGTCCACCGACCCGTCGGCGTGCCTCCCGTCAGTCCCGGCTCGGGTCCACCGACCCGTCGGCGCGCGGTGCGCTCTCCCCCACCACGAGCCGGTGCCCCACGACGACGAGGCGGCCCGCCGCGTCGTCGCCGTCGATGCGGGCGAGCAGCAGGTCGAGCGCCGCCTCGGCGAGCGCCACGGTGTCCGGCGCGACCGAGGTGAGGCTCGGGGCGAGGACCGCCCCGAGGCCGATGCCGTCCCACCCGACCACGGCGACGTCGTCGGGTGCCTCTATGCCGCGCAGCCGCATGGCGCGGAGCGCGCCGACGGCGGAGAGGTCGTCTCGACACAGCAGCCCGTCCACACGCAGGCCGGCGTCGAGCGCGCGACCGAACGCGTCCTCCGCGCCCGCGGCGTCGCCGACCTCGCGCGGGACGAGCAGTCCGTCGTCGACCGGCAGTCCGGCGGCGCGGAGGCCCGCTCGGTACCCCTCCAACCGGAACGACGAGGTGCGCGACGCCGGGCCGGTCTCGTGCCCGAGGAACCCGATCCGCCGTCGGCCGAGGGCGACGAGGTGCGCCACGGCGTCCGCAGCCGCACCGACGTTGTCGATGACGACCTGGTCGGAGTGCTCCGGGCGGACGTCCTCGCCGAGGAAGACCACCAGGGTGTCCCCGCGGATGCCGTCGATGTGCTCCGGGGTGAGCACCTGCGGGTGCAGCACCACGCCGTCCACCAGCCCCGCCTCGCGCCCGCGGACCGCCGAGCGTTCGCCGTCCGCGGTGCCGCCGGTCTCCTCGAGCAGCAACCGGTACCCGCGGTCGGCGCAGACGCGGGAGAACACGTGCGCGAGCTCGGCGAAGTACGGGCGACGGAGGTCCGGGAACGCGAAGGCGAGCATGTCCGAGCGGCCGGTCGCGAGTCGGCGCCCGGAGGCGTTCGGGCGGTAGCCGAGCTCGTCGACGGCGGCCTGCACGCGCTCGCGCATCGTCGGGCTGACGTGCCGGTAGCCCCGGACCACGTTCGACACGGTCTTCATGGACACACCGGCGAGGTCCGCGACGTCCTGCAGCGTGACCTTGCCCACGGGCCAACCGTAGCGTGGTGGCGGCGGCGGGAGCGGCGCGCGTCGGCTCAGGCGGGGGCGGCCCCGGCCAGCCGTTCGGCCTCGAGCGCCGCCGCCAGCAGCGCCGCGAACCGACCGACCGTCGCCGCCTCGTCGTCCGTCAGGCCGTCGATGACGCGGACCACCGACCCGTGCACGTGCCCGTACGCCCGGGTGAGATCGGTCCGGGCGGTCTCTGTCGGCACCACCACGATGCCGCGGCGGTCGTCCGGGTTGCGTCGCCGCTCCGCCCGGCCGGCACGGACCAGCCGGTCGACGAGCTTCGTCACCCCGGCCGTCGTGAGCCGCAGGAGCGCGGAGAGCTGCGTCGGGTTGAGGACCCGGCCCTCGCGTTCCGCCTGCACGAGCTGCTGCAGCGCCAACGCCTCGATCGATCGCATCTGCAGTGCCTGGAGCGCGACCTCGTCGGACTCGTGCACGCTGTCACTGAGGGCCTGGAGCCCGGCGAGCGCGCTCACACCCGCTGCGGTACGCGGACCCTGCGCGAACAGCCGTCCGGCGCCGTGTCGCCCACCCTGCGCGGGTTGCTCGTCCTGCCCCATGCGACCGCCTCCGTCCACCCTGCGTCGATGCTATTCCGCGTCTTGTGGATTGACTGAGGACGTAGTCAACCGAGGACGACAACTGTCCTCCGGAGAGGGAGCGCACCCAGCGGTCCCGGATCAGGAGTGACCATGTCGAACACGGCACACACCCCCGCACGGCACGACTCCGTCGTCCGCCGCACATGGGCCGAGACCAAGTCCGCCGTCAAGACGACCGAGTTCTACGTCTGGCTCGTCGTCTCCGTCGCGATCCTCATCGCCTCGGCGGTGGTGGACGACCACGGCGAGGGACAGACCGGCTTCGGTGCCGACCGGGCCTGGTTCTACGTCGCCCTCGTGACGATGGCCTACATCCTCAGCCGCGGCATCGCGAAGGCCGGTGTCCGCAAGCCCGACCACGACGACGAACCCGCCCGCGACGCGCACGGCCAGGTGCGCTGACGCTGGACTCCCGCCGGGTCTGATCCCCGGCGGGTCGCCCGCGGTCCCTGGCCGCGAAGCGCCGGTCTGGCACCCGGCAGCGGGCCGCCCCGATTCCATCCGGGGCGGCCCGCGCTCCGTCCGTGCAGCCGTCAGCGCACGCCTGGCCCGGACCGGCGCACCCGGACTGCGGCCGCCTCGTACGGAGCGAGTGTCGATCGGACGATCCGGCCGTGGAGCTCCGCCCCGCCAGGAGCGTCATCGCCGAGGTACGTCGACCGTGCTGCCGCGTCGAGGTCGACACCGAACCCGAGATCGACCGTCACGGGCTCGTCCGCGAAGGACTGCAGCCGGACGAGCGAGGTCAGTTCGTCGTCCGTGGCGACCACCGAGACGAGCCGGACACGTGGATCACTGATCACGAGGAGTTCGGTCGTCGCGTCGGAGCGCCCTCCGGTGCCGCCACTCGCAGGGACCGCCGCCATCGGCCGGACGAGGTCCGCCGTCGTCTGCACGGCGACTGCCTCGACGGCTTGATCGGGCGCAGACCGCACACCGACCGCGTACTCGAAGGTCGCCGTGAACCCCTGCTCGATGGGGAAGTTCGTGTCCCACACGTTGTTGTGCAGCCAGGAGTAGACCGTCGCGGGACGGGCAGGCGTCGTGCTCGCGGGGAACGGCGCGTAGGGCAAGGCGATCGTGCCGGGGTGCACGAGCGGCGCGTCCTTGGTCACCCACACCGCCGCGTCGTCGCCGTCCTGCACGCTCACCCAGTTGCGGATCGCGCGCATGTGCTGGGGGGCGCCGGGGACGTGCGCGAGACCGTCGCCGGTGACGCCGCCGGACACCTCGTACCGGACCACCGGGTCCTGCGCGGCGAAGGGGAAGGCGAAGAACGCACTCTCCTTCGTCCGGGTCACCGGCTTGGCCAGCCGGTCTGCGATCAGCAGGCGCGGCTCACCGTGCCGGAGGCGGAGGGTCACCGTGACGCTGTCCACCCCGGCGGCGGCGAAGCGGTAGACCAGCCGCTCCTCGACCGCGTCGGAGACCCGCTCGACCAGGACCGCGGGGCCGCTCGTGGTGCGGGAGGCCAGGAGCTCGAGGCGCTCGGAGCTCCACAGTTTGTTCGACAGGTGGTTCACTCCGGCTCCGGACGAGCCGTACTCGTCGTACACGTAGCCGTTGAAACCCGCTGGCGCGTCCGGCTCGACGAGCTCGCGGCCGGTCGCGCGTTCGAGGATCGACCGGATCGTGGACGTCCGCGGGTCCACGACGACACGGAGGTACTCGTTCTCGAGCGTGAAGAGCTCTGCGGCGCTCGTCGCCACCGGATCGTGGACGCGCGGCGCTTCCGGCTCGGCGGCAGCAGGGAGCACGTCGAGGCGGACGAACCCGAAGGCCGGGGCGTCCGTGACCTGCACGGTGATCCATCGACCGGACTCGCGGTGCAGGGCGTTCGACTGCTGCTCGATGGCCTGCGGCAGGTCCTGCCCGGACCGGCCGTCTCGGATGATGACGGTCGCGTGGAGCGGCACGGTCGACTCCTTGAGGAGGAACCGGACCGCTCCGGTGCGTCGCATGCCCGAGGCATTCGCCACCACCACCGACGCCAGCGCGTGCTCGGGCGTCGCGACGGTGTCCGCCAGGTAGACGAGTGCGTGTTCTTCGAGGTCGCGTCCGCGCTGGTGACCCGCGAGCGCCTGGGCGACCTTCCACTGCCACTGTCGTTCCCCGGAGTCGTAGCCCTCGTCGCCGTGGGTCCACGAGTTGCTCGCACCCCAGGTGTGCTCGTTGAACATCGAAATCGCGTCCCATGCCGCGTCGGCGTCAGCACGTTCGGAGGGGACGGGTGCCCCGTCGAGCCACGCGGCGGCCTGCGAGAACGACCGTGCGTCGCTGACGGTGGCCTGGGCCTCACGGGTGAGGGCGAGCGGGACCGCGGCGGAGCCGACACCCTCGACCCACCAGTCTCCCCAGTCGCCCGCCACGGTGACGAGCTCGTCACCGTGGCGCGCCTCGGCCTCGGCGAAGAAGTCCTCGTTCGTCGAGACCCGGAGACGCGGCGAGGTCCACGTGTCGTTCCAGCGGCGGACGATCTCGGACAGGTGCAGGCGCGCCGGCCCGTTGTCGCCCATGAAGCCCTGGGTGCGCAGGAGCAGCACGTCCCACGGGTAGCCCGGGCGCCCCTCCGCCGCTTCCCCGTGTGCACCGAAGACCCCGGGCGGGAAGGGGTATCCGCGGGTCGCGAGGGCGGTCAGGTAGGCCGGCAGGTAGGTCTCTGCCACCTCGTACGACTCGGTGAGCCCGACCATCGGCCCCTCCATGTAGGCGAGGCCGTGCGGGCTGTCCGTCATCCACACGACCACGGAGTTCCCGGCCGGCGTCCGCCAGCGGAACATACGAGGCAGGTCGAGCGCACCGTTCTGGTGCGGCATCGACCGCCCCGCCCAGTTGTGCGCGACGGCCAGGTAGCGGACGCCGACCTCCTGCAGCGCGTCGGGCAACCCCGCGACCTGCCCCGGGACGTCGGTCTGCATGGCGGTGGTGAAGTCGATCCCGTACTGCTCGCGGATCCGTCGCGCCTCGCGGAGCAGCTCGTGCAGCTCCTCGGTCGAGCACGTGTCCGTGTGCAGGTTGTACGGCATGGCGCTGAGCCCGATCACCCCGGCCTGGACGAGTCGGACGAACTCGGCCACCTTGGCCGCCGGACGGTGGCGCTCCCAGTCCGCGAACGCCCACAGCGCCTCGACGTTCCACCGGAAGCGCGCGGCGTCGGGCCACTCCTCGGTCGCCGCCGCCAGCTCGACGGCGGAGTCGAGGTACGACCGCTGGGACGAGATCACCGTGGTCTGCGGATCGGTGTACCCGAAGTCGAAGTGCGAGTGGTGCACCACGTGCACGGACCACTCGCGCTGCGGCAGGAGTTCGAACGTGATCGGCTCCGCCACGCCGGGCAGGTCGACCGTCACGGGCATCGGGCCGTCGACGGCCCGGACGAGCAGCCGCAGCGAGGTGGCGTCCGGTGCCGGCGCGACGTCGAGCGCGCGCGCCTGGCCGTCCGGACCCGTGACGGTGACCGATGCTGCGTCGGGCACCGCGTCGACGGTGTCGAACAAGAGTCGGACGCTCTGCACGGCGACGCCGTCGCGTTCCGTACGGAGCGGTTCGGGCACGATGCGGACGCGGGAGCCGCGGGCGGACCCGGTGGCGGCCGTGGCGCGGTCGAGGAGTCCGGCGCGCGCCTCGAGGTGGGACCAGGGCTGCGCGGAGACGAGGGCTGGTGCGGTCATCGGAGCGGTGTTCCTTCGATCGGAGATGGTCGGTCGGCGGTCTGGAGGCGCGGCTCGGCTCGGTCCCCCGGCCGGCGGTGCTGATCGGGTGGCGGGCGAACGGCGCCCCGTGTCAGGCGGTCGGGTTCAGCCCGCGGGCGAAGAACCGTTGGAACGCGAAGAAGACGGCGATGGTGGGGAGGGACGCGACCAGTGCGCCGGCGAGCGCGACCGGCGGGCCGTACGTGGAGTAGTTCCCGGTGAGGTCGGCGAGCGTCGCCATGACCGGACGGATGTTCGGACTCGACGACAGGGTCAGCCCGAACAGCAGGTCGTTCCAGATCCAGGTGAACTGGAAGACGAAGGCGGCCAGGAGCGCGCTGGTGGACAGCGGCAGGTGCACCTGGAAGAACATCCGCACCCATCCGGCACCGTCGAGCGAGGCTGCCTCACGCACCTCGTTCGGCAGGCCGGACATGTGCCCACGCACCACGAAGAACGCGAACGGGATCGTCAGTGCGACGTAGACGAGGAGCATGCCGTACTGGGTGTCGAACAGCGACGTGGATGCGTAACCGGTGAAGAGCGGCGAGAGGAAGGCCTGCAGCGGCAGGATCGTGCCGATGTAGATCACCCAGAACCACAGGGTCGGGCGCTGCACCGGCATGATCGTGACCGCGAAGGACGCGAGCGCCGCGATGAGCACCGCGGCCCCGGCCCCCACCACGGAGTACAGCAGGCTGTTGAGCATGCCCTGGCCGACGTTCGCGTTCTGGAACGCGGTGGCGACGTTGTCGAGGAACGACCACGAGGTGGGCCACCACGAGGGCGTCCCGGAGTAGTCGGAGCCCTTCGTGAAGGCGTTGACGACGAGGAGGTACGAGGGGATCAGCCAGATCAGCGACACCAGCGTCAGGACGACGGTGAGGACGCGACGGGAGGTCTTGGACATCGGGGACTCCTGCTAGTCGGTCGGGCGGAGTTGCCGGCGGAGGTACGCCCACGAGGCCACGACGACCACGACGGTGAGGAACACCGCGACGGCGGCGCCCGAGCCGTACCGGGAGAGGGTGAAGGTCTCGCGGTACATCGTCAGCGCGAGGGTCTCGGAGGCGGTTCCCGGTCCGCCGTTCGTGAGCAGCAGCACCTGGTCGAACACCTTCAGGCTGCCCACGATCGAGATCCCGACGACGACCACGGTCATCGGTCGGAGCTGCGGGAAGGTGACCGCCCAGAACAGACGCCACCCCGATGCGCCGTCGATCTGCGCCGCCTCGAGCGTGTTCGGCGGGATCGACTGCAGCCCGACGAGGAACAGGATCACGCACGCGCCGGTGGCCTGCCAGGTCGTGGCGACGATCATCATCACGGTGTTGAGCGGCCACTGCAGCAGCCACTGGGACACCAGTCCGTCGAGCCCGAAGGCGCGCAGGAGGGTGTCGAGGCCGCCGTCGGTCGTCAGCATGAACGTCCACACGACTGCCGTCGCCGACCCGGAGATGGCGTAGGGCAGCACGATGGCGAAGCGCGCGAGACCGCCGAACCGGAGCTTCCACGTGCCGACCGCGATGGCGAGGCCGATCCCGACGGGCAGCAGCAGCGTGCCGACGACCCACAGGAAGGTGTTCAGCACCGACTGCCCGAAGGCCGGATCGGCGAACATCGCCCGGTAGTTCTCGAGCCCGACCCACCGCCGCGTGAAGCCGTTGTCGTCGAAGAAGCTCCGGAAGATCGTGGACAGGAACGGGAGGACGAGGAGCACCACCACGAGCACGACGGCGGGGGCGAGGAACGCGCCGCCGGTGAGGCGTGCCCGGAGCGGTGCCCGCCTGGTCGACGCAGGCCGACGTCGGGCGGTGGGGCGCGCCTCCTGGGCGACGGCCGTCTCCGGGACGGGCGGCTGGGTGAGGGTCATGCGGCGTTCCAGATCTTCCACTCGGTGCGTGCGCGGTGCTCCATCGAGCGCAGGGTCGCCTGCCCGTTGGCCTTCGACGGGTTGACCATGAAGGCGCCCAGGTCGGCGACGTTGCCCTCGACCAGCGGGGTGGGCGACGCCTCCCAGTAGCGCGTCAACTCGATCGGACGCGTGGACGCGATGTCCTTCGCCAGGTCCTGGACGAGGTCGGACTCCGGCAAGGCCTTCGGGTTCGGACTCGTGTCGCCGAGGAAGCCGACCCACGCCGTCTGCACATCGGTCGCCAGCCAGTTCTCAGCGACGTCCACGGCAGCGGCGCGGCGGTGGGCCTTGATCGGGACCGAGAGCGAACCGCTCTCGACGACGACCGCCGGATCCGTGCCGCTCCGCGGCGGGACGCGGAAGAAGCCGATGTCGTCATCGGTGAGTCCGGCGGCGAGGAGCGTGTTGGCGAACCAGGTGCCGTAGAGCATCATGCCGAACCTGCCCTTGGCCACGAGGCCCGGCAGGTCGTTCGAGGTGACGTCCGGCGCGGAGAAGAAGCCGTTCGCGTACATGTCGGACCAGGTGTCCATCGCGCGTGCGGCCGGCTCGTCGGCGTAGCTCGCCTTGTTCGTCGTGACGGCCTTGTAGTAGTCCGGGTCGCTCGAGGCGAGGAGCTGCATGAACCAGATCTCGGCCTCCCACGTGGTGGCGCCGGGTGAGAGGAAGGGCGTGATCCCCGCGTCCTTGAGGGCCTGCGCGGCGTCCATCACCCCGTCGAACGTGGTCGGGACCGCGATGCCGTGTTCCGCGAACGCCTTCTTGCTGTAGAAGACCGCGTAGTAGCTCTTGTAGAGCGGGACGCCGTAGGTCTTGCCGCGGTAGCTGAAGGACTCGCGCTGGGCGGGGTCGACCCACCCGCGTTCGATGACGCGGTCCCAGACCCGGTCGAGGTCGGTGAGGATGTCCGCCCGGGCGATGTCCTGCAGCCGGTAGCCGTTCGTCCACTTGATGAGGTCCGTCGTGCTGTCGGTCTGCGCCGTCATGCGGACGATCTGGCCGTAGTTCGCGACGCTCGACACCGACCGTGAGGTGATGCGGTACCCGATCCGTTGGTCGAGGACGGCCGAAGCGGCGAGGTAGCCGGGACCCCAGGTGGGGTTGTCGCTGTTCAGGGTCACCGTCCCCGCAGCGGACGGCCGGGTGTCGGTCCCGCGGGCACAGGCCGCGAGCGCAAGGGCGAGCAGCCCACCGCCGCCGAGAGCGAGCGCAGAGCGGCGGGTCACGGCGGGCCCTCGTGTCGGATCGGGCATCGTTCGTTCCATTCGCCAGTGAATTGATAACGTTACCAAGCCGAGCTTACACGGCAGGACTCCGGGGGCAAGGGTCCGTCCGGTAGAAATGTCGCATGGAGTCGACGGCGGACCAGGCACCCGGGACGACCCCGCCCCGCCGCGCGACGATGACCGTCAAGGACATCGCGCGCGTCGCCGAGGTCAGCCCGATGACCGTCTCGCGCGTGCTCTCAGGCGGCAAGAACGTGCGTCCGGCGCTGCGCGAACACGTCGAGCGGGTGATCGCCGAGGTCGGCTACCACCGCAACGAGAACGCTCGCAGCCTGCGCCCCGGGCAGCGCTCCGGTCTGGTCGGCGTCCTCATCACGAACATCGGGAACCCGTACTACGCAGGGGTCGTGCAGGGCATCGAGCAGGTCGTCGCGGCAACCGGGCGCAGGATCCTCGTCGGCACGACCAACGAGGACGACGACCTCGAACGGCAGCTGCTCTCCGACTTCCTCGGGCGCCAGGTCGAGGGGCTCGTCGTCGTGCCGGTCGGCCAGGACGCCGAACGGTTCTCGGCCGCCCGGCTGCACGACGTCCCGCTCGTGCTCGCGTCGCGGACCATCGACGCTGCGGCGGCGGACGCGGTGCTCATCGACGACGTCACCGGAGCCCACGACGCGACCGCGCTGATGCTCGACGAGGGGCACCGTCGGATCGCCTTCCTCGGCAACAAGGTGACGGTCTCGACCGGGCAGCGCCGACTCACCGGGTTCCGGAACGCCTTCGCCGAGCACGACGTCGACACAGCCGAGGACCTCGTCGTCCTCGGTCTACAGGACACCGCGTCGGCCGGACGGGCGATGCGCGAGCTGCTCGACACCCCTGCGCCCCCGACGGCGGTCTTCGCGGCGAACAACCGGATCAGCGTCGGCGCGATCCGGGCGATCGCGACCGCCCTCGCCGAGGGGACGATCACGACCCCGCCGCGGCTCCTCGCCTTCGACTCGTTCGACCTCGCCGACATGGTGCCGATCCCGCTGTCGGTGGTCGACCACGACCCGCTCGAGCTCGGGAGGGTGGCCGCCGGCATGCTCCTCTCGCGCCTCGACGGCAGCGCGGACGGTGCATCCCCCCGCCTGGTCGAGCTCCCGGTGCAGCTCGTCCACCACTGAGCGCCCCCTTGCGCTCGCTGTCGGTCGTCGGGCTAGATTGGTAACGTTATCAAGCGAAAGGGGATCCATGTCCGCCTCCATGCCCTCCGGAGTGACCAGTCAGTACGACAAGAGCCCCACCATCGACCTGCCCGGGGGCCACCGGGTCTGGTCCGGCGACGATGCCTGGCAGCACCTCGCGTCGCTGCTCACCGTCGGCACGGTCACGGCCGTGGACACCTACCCCGGCAGCGACCTCGACGGACTCCGACGCGCCCTCGCGGACGCTGCGCCGGACGCGGTCCTCGTCGACGTCGAAGCAGCGGCAGCGCTGCCGAACGCCGTGATCGAGGAGCGCATCGCCGCGAACCTCACCGACGACCGCGTCTTCGGCGTGCTCGGCCACCAGGTGCTCGCGGACTTCTACGACGCCGACCGGTTGACGGCCGTCGCCGAGCAGGTCCGTGACGCCGAGGGGCCCGTCGTGGTCTACGGCTGGGGTGCGACCCTCGTCCCGACGCGGTTCGACACGGTCGTGCTCGCCGACCTCGCACGCTGGGAGATCCAGCGTCGCCAACGCGCCGGCGCTCCGAACTGGCGCGCCGACAACGGCGACGAGGACCAGCTCCGGAAGGTCAAGCGCGGGTACTTCGTCGAGTGGCGGGTCGCCGATCGGCACAAGCGGACCCTGTTCGACCGGATCGACCTGTTGCTCGACGCGAACGGCTCGATGGCCGAGGCGAAGCTGCTCGAGGCCGCCGGGTTCCTCGCCGGGCTCGAACTCGCGAGCCGACGGCCGTTCCGCGTGGTGCCCTTCTTCGACCCCGGGGTGTGGGGTGGGCAGTGGATGAAGGAGGTCCTCGACGTCGGGGACGCCGACAACTACGCCTGGTGCTTCGACTGCGTGCCCGAGGAGAACAGCCTGCTGCTCCGGTCGGGCGACACCGTGGTCGAGGTCCCCGCGCTCGACCTGGTCTTCCGGCACCCCCGCGAGCTCCTCGGCGCGAAGACCCACGCACGCTTCGGCGCAGAGTTCCCGATCCGCTTCGACTTCCTGGACACGATGTCCGGCGGGAACCTCTCCTTGCAGGTGCACCCGCTCACCGACTACATGCAGCAGACCTTCGGTATGCCGTACACACAGGACGAGAGCTACTACCTGCTCGACGCGACAGACGACGCAGTCGTCTACCTCGGGGTGCGTGACGACGCGGACCCGGAGGCCATGCGGGCGGCGCTCCGGGCGGCTGCCGACGGATCGGACCCCTTCCCCGCCGACCGGTACGTCAACACCTTCCCCGCGAAGAAGCACGACCACTTCCTCATCCCCGCCGGCACCGTGCACTGCTCCGGTGCTGATTCGATGGTCCTCGAGATCTCGGCGACGCCGTACATCTTCACGTTCAAGATGTGGGACTGGGGTCGGGTGGGGCTCGACGGCGTTCCGCGACCGGTGCACCTGGACCACGCGTTCGCGAACATCCAGTGGGAGCGGCGGACCGACTTCGCCCGCGACGAACTCGTGAACCAGGTGACCGAGGTCGCCCGCGGCGACGGCTGGGTCGAGGAGCGGACGGGGCTGCACTCCCTCGAGTTCATCGAGGTGCGACGGCACTGGTTCGACGGCGTCGTCCCGCACGACACCGACGGCACCGTGAACGTGCTCAACCTCGTCGAGGGCGCCGAGGCCGTCGTCGAGAGCCCCGACGGAAGCTTCGAACCGTTCGTGGTGCACTACGCGGAGACGTTCATCGTGCCGGCGAGCGTCGGGCGCTACACGATCCGACCGTGGGGTCGCGGGGTGGGGCAGCGCCTGGGGACGGTCAAGGCGTCGGTACGGGGTACTGGTCTGAGCGACTGACCGAACGACGGACACGGCGGGCGGCCCCGGCGGTGGGGTCCGCCCGCCGTGTCCGTCCGTCGGCCCCGGCGGAGCGATCAGACGGAACGGTCGAACCGCGTCCACGTGACGGATGCCCCGACGAGCGGCGCGCGCGCTCCGAGGGCAGCAGGCACGATCACCGGACCGTCGACGGCCATCGCGCCGGGAGGGCCTGCAGCAGCGCCGGACGGGACGGTCGCGCCGGCCGCATCAGCAGCGCCGGACGCACCGGCCGTACCGGCCGTGACTCCCCTCTGGAGCGGCGCCCCGATCACGTCCCAGGACCGCGCGACCGAACCACCGACCACCACCCGGGTCGCGGCGAACTGCGCCACCCACGGACCGACCGCGCGGCCGAGTGCCAGCATCGCCGCTGCCACGACGTCCGCCGCGACGTCGTCTCCCGCACGAGCCAGCATGCACAGTTCCTCGACCGAGCACGATCGCCCGGTGCGGGCGGCGTACGCGGCACGGAGCGCTCGCGTCGACACGGTGTCCTCGAGCGGCCGGCCGTCGATCACGAGTCGGTGCACTTCGCCGGCCTCGGGTACCGAATCCCCTTCGTCGACCTCCGCGCCGTCGCGGAGGAAGGCCGAACCGACACCGGTGCCGAGGGTGATGCAGACGATCCGGGCAGCCCCCGCGCCTGCTCCCGCCGCCCACTCGCCGATGCCGTAGGCGACCGCGTCGTTGACGAACCGCACCGACCGGGGCGCCACACCGAGCCGGTCGGCGAGTGCGGCACGGAGGTCCACCCCGGCGAGCGAGGCGAACTTCTCGACCCCGGTGAAGGTTCCCCTGCCTGCGGCGGTGTCGAACGGCCCGGGCATGGCGATGCACCATCCGCGCACCGGCACCCTCGCGGCGAGTGCTCGTGCGGGTCCGACCAGCTGGTCGAGCAGGGCATCGAGCGGTGCGTGCGGGTCGACGGTGCCGTCGCGCTCGGCGCGGACGTCGGCCGGTGCAGCGGTGTCCACGAGCGCCGCCGTGACGTGGCTCCCGCCGACGTCCATGACGCCGACGGGAGCCGCGCTCGTCTCACCTCCGCTCAACTGACGTCGCCGAGTCGGTCGGTCGGCCAGGCGAGGGCTGCGAACACCTGGACCACCGCAGCCTGGTCGAGCGTCGCTGCCGGGCGGTCGAGGTCCGGGTCACCGCCGCCGCTCGGCTGGAAGTGGAACAAGCCGGTGGTGGCGTCGCGGTTGTCCCGCCAGGTCGTGTTCGCCCAGCGCTCCGCAGTTGCCCGGTAGGAGGGGTCGTGCTGGACCGAGTCGAGCAACAGGAGGTCCTTGAAGTAGAACGCGTTGAAGATCGCCGGCTGCTGCTGGAGTCGGTCGTCCGCCTTCCAGTACCGCAGCGAGGCGCGAGCAGCCGCGGAGGCTTCCCGGAGCCATGCGGCGTCACCCGTCGCCCGGTAGAGGATCGTGGCGGTGCCGATCATCGCGCCGGAGTTGTACGTCCAGAGCGTCCGGTCGACCGCGCCGTCGTCGGCCAGGCTGTTCTCGTAGAGACCCGTCGACTGACGGAGGCAGCGGTCGTTCCAGTCGAAGAGCCGCGTGCTCCAGGTGAGGTACGAGGTGTCGTGCGTCTCCTCGTACAGGTGGGCGGCGAGCTGTGCCGTCAGGCCGGTGACGTTGGCACCGCGCGTGGTGTTGTCCGGGCGGTCGATCCAGTCGGACCCGCCAGGGCAGGCGAGGGTCGCGTCGGTGTTCCAGCCGCGGACGGCGATGCGGAACGCGGCACGGGCTCGCGCCAGGTCGGCCCGGGCGCCGGTTGCGCGGTACTGCGACACCGACGACAAGCCGACGACAGCGTTGTCGTCGTAGTAGACGTCACCACCGGTCCCGAGCGGTGCCGGCAGGTACGACTCGTAGCCCGGACGCTTCCCGGTGGGGTCCGCGAAGTAGTGCTCGAACCCGGCCGAGCGGGCAGCCGCGGCGGAACGGTACGCCGGCCCGACGTCCGCCATGCCCTGCAGGTCGATCGCCGCCTGCGTGGCCTCGCGGTACTCCCAGAGGAAGGAGTACGGGTTGCCGGTGGTGGTGTCCGTGTTCTCTCGGTAGAGCCCGTGACCGTCGGCGCCGGTGTACAGGTGGTCCTGCATCGCGTCGTAGGTGGCGCTCGCGCGCTGCTGCCAGACGTCGCCGCTCGGCGCCGCGGCGCTCGCGCTCTCGGGCGCGCCGGCGACGACGACTCCGAGGACGACCGTCGCAGCCAGGACCTGCGCCGCTCGTGTCGACCGCTTCCGTGTGATGCTGAGCATCGTTGCTCCCCTCTGTTGGTATCGTTACCATACGGCGGCACCAAGCCGGTCACAAGCATGAGTCAGCGCACGAGGTCGACCACCCGCGTCGCCCGGTCCAGGAAGGCGTCGTCCGACGTCGTGACCACGGCGGCGGTCCCCGACCGCTCGACGAGCCCCGCGACGAGGTCGACGATCTCGGCCGCCGTCGCGCTGTCGAGCTGCGCGGTCGGCTCGTCGGCGAGCAGGAGCGCCGGCCGCCCGACGATCGCCCGCGCGATGCCCACGCGCTGCTGCTGGCCGCCGGAGAGTTCGTCCGGGCGCTGCTGCCCGTGTCCCTCGAGTCCGACGAGCGCGAGCGCCTCGGCCACCGCGCGGTCGCGAGCTCCGGGCGAGGTGCGTCGGATGCGGAGCGGCACCTCGACGTTCTCGGCGGCGGTGAGCACCGGCAGGAGCGCGAAGTCCTGGAAGACGAACGCCAGCCGGTCGCGGCGGAGCGCCCGGAGGCCGTCGGCGTCGCGGTCCGCGAGCAGGACGCCGTCGACGGCGACGGTTCCGCGCGTCGGTCGGTCGAGGCCGCCGAGCAGCCGGAGCAGCGAGGACTTCCCCGATCCGGAGGCGCCGCGGACGACGACGAGCTCGCCGCGGTCGGCACGGAGGTCGACGTCGTGCAGGACCGTGAGCGGTCCGGCCGGGGTGTCGTGCTCGAGGCCGAGGCCCACCGCCTCGAGCACCGCTGCGGTGGTGGTCATCGGACGTCCTCCTCGTCGTCACCGCGACGGACCACCACGTGGTCGTCGCGCAGGCTGAGCCGCACCCGGTCACGGATGCCGAGCGCCTGCTGGAACGACTCCGGCAGTTGCAGGCGTCCGGCGTCGTCGATCACCGCGAACTCCTCGCCGGGGCTGCCGCCGAGGTCGTCGCGGATGGTCTCGGTCGAGGTCCGCCCGTCGCGGATCCGGACCGTGCGGCGGACCTGCTCGGCGACGGCCTGGTCGTGCGTGACGATGAGGACGGTGACGCCCTCGTGCTCGTTCACGGCCCGCATCGTCGCGAGGACGGCCCGCGCGGCCTCCCGGTCGAGTGCACCGGTCGGCTCGTCGGCGAGCAGCACACGGGGCCGGTTCGCGAGCGCGACGGCGACGGCCGCGAGCTGCTGCGGTCCGCCGGGCAGGTCGGCGGGCAGCCGGTCGGCGTGGTCGGCGAGGCCGACGAGGGCCAGGACCTCACGGACGCGCGATGCACGTGCCGCTCCGCGGACCCCGGCGACGGCGAGCACCGCGGCGACGTTCTCGGCGACCGTCAGGTACGGCACGAGGTTGCGCGCCGTCTGCTGCCACACGAACCCGACGCCCGATCGGTGGAGGCGTGTACGACCGGCACGGGTGAGCGCACCGAGGTCGACGTCCGCGACGACCGCCTGCCCGGCCGAGGGCACGTCGAGTCCGGACAGGATGCCGAGCAGCGTGGACTTGCCGCTGCCGGACGCCCCGACCACGGCGACCATCTCACCGGCGCGGACGACGAGGTTGAGGCCCTGCAGCGCCTGGACCTCGACGTCACGCGAGCGGAAGATCCGGACGAGGTCCCGGCAGACGATGTCCGGGGTGGCGGTGGCGCTCATGCGCTCCTCCTGGATCGGCGGTGGTGGGACGGCGGGGTGCCGGTCCGCACGGCGAGGGCGAGCACCCCGGCGAGCGCGAGCAGCACCCCGAGGACGACGACCCCGAGCAGGACCGGGTCGACGACGACGACCGGTCGCACGGTCGAGCCCGTGAACGAGCGGAGGTCGGCGGACAACAGGGTGAGCGCGACCGTCCCCACGGCGACGACGACGCCGGTGGCGAGGGAGGCGAGCAGCAGCGGCAGCGTCTCCACGACGACGATCGCGCGGGCACCGGCGGGGTCGAGCCCGAACACGTCGAGCAGCCGTGCGCGCTCCCGCCGCCGACGTCCGGCGAGCAGGGTGGCGACGACGAGCGCACCGATCCCGAGCACACCGCCGAGCAGGGCCGACACGAGGGCGACCAGGCGGGTCCCGGGGATGCGCGGGTCCGCGTCGAGCTGCCGCTCGGTCCCGACGGCGGTCGTGACGGAGTCCACCTGGACCGCCTGCCGGATCGCTGCAGCAACGGGTTCCGGACGGGCCCCGGCGTCGGTGCGGACGAGCACGCGGTCGACGCTGCCGGAGTCGGTGAGCTCGTCGGCGAACCGGTCGTCGAGGAGCACCCACCGCTCGGCGCTCGTGAACGGCACGGGGGTGTCGACCGAGCCGACGATCCGGACGTCGGTGGACAGCGCGCTCGGGTCGCGCCCGGCGACGGCTGCGACCGCTCCCGACGCGAGCACCGGCACCCGTCCACCGACCTCCTCGCGCAGCGACCGCGGTGACGGCAGCGCCCCCGGGACGCCGCGCTGCACCGCGGCGAGCGCGCGGGTGTCCGCGACGAGGACTACCACGGACACGCTGCCCTGCGGGGTGTCGAGGTCGAGCTGCCCGGTGGTGGAGACGCCGACTGCCTCGTCGACCCCGGCCACCCGAGCGATGCGGGCGACCTGGTCGGCGTCGAGCGCCGGCGCGCTGACGGAGAGGTCCGCTGCGACGCTGCGGCGGGCGGCCTCGGCGACGCCGCCCTCGAGCGTGCTGCCGACCACGGTCGAGAAGAGCGCCACCGCGATGCCGATCACGGCGACCACGAGCGGGACGGCCTGTCCGGCGGTGTCGCGCGCGGCCGTGGCACCGCCGACGAGCCGGGCGCTCCCGCGTCGCCGACGCCCACGGACGAGGAGGCGACGGAGGACGAGGGGCAGGACCCGGAGGACGACCAGGACCCCGACGGCGGCGAGCAGGAGCGGCAGCACCGCGGCGAGCGGGTCGACGCTGCCGCCGGGCGCGCTCGTCGTGACGCCGTTCCGGACCGTGACGACGGCGGCGGCGAGGGCTGCGACGACCACGACCCCCTCGACGACCAGCCGCACGGGACGCACCCGCCGTGCGGCTCCGCCGGCGTCGTCGTGCACGAGGCCGGACGGCGCCTGCACGGCCGCCGCGACGCACGGGACGGCTGCGGCCAGGGCGGCACCGACGAGGACGTCGAGTGTCGACGGGGTCACCGGCCCGAGCGGCAGCCGTTGCACCACCGCGGCGAGCACCGCGCCGACGACCGCTCCCGGCACTGCGGCGACGGCGACCAGGGCGGCAGCGAGCCCGCGCGTCGTCGTCCCGGAGGCCCCGCGCGCGGCGAGCAGCCGGAGTCGCGGGCCCGCACGGTCGAGCACGAGCCGGGCGAGCAGCACACCGAGGGCGACGAGCGCGCCGGCGGGCCCGGACCCGAGCGCCGCGGCGAGCGTGGCGACCGTGGTGTCCCGGGCCGCCGCTGCGGTGAGCAGCTCGGGCAGGTCGGTGGAGAACGTGGTCACGCGGGACGGCGTCGAGGGGACGGGGGCACGGGTGCTGAGGAACCGGCGGGTGTCGTCCACGACGGCGGTGCGGTTCGCGACCGTCACGGCGTCGGACCGGACCGGGATCCACGCCCGGCCCTGGAGCGGTCGGCCGCTCGCGGCGAGGACGCCGAAGTCGTCGACCGCGGTGTAGGCCGTGCCGGTGACGTCGACGCCGCCGGCCGAGTTCGCCGTGGTCGCCGGGCGGAGCGTCGTCGGGGTGTGCGCCCACGCCGGGTCGTCGCGGTCGCGGGGCTCCCAGATGCCGGCCAGGCGGAGGGACGCGCCGTCGGTCGTGCGGACCTCGCCGACCCGCCAGCCGATCGCACGGGCGACGGCGGGCGAGAGCGCGACCTCGAGCGAGCCGTCGCCGGTCGACGCCCGCGGCGCGCAACCCGTGGTGAACCGGACCCGCTCGGTGAAGCCCGGGTCGGTGGCGAGCGCGACGGACGCCGGGACCTTCGACGGCAGCCCGTCGAGGGACAGCGGCCGGGTCGTCGCCACCCAACCCGGTCGTCCGGTGGCCGCGCGGAGGGCGGTGGGCATCGACCGCTGGATCGCGACGAGGCTCGGCTGCACGCCGGCGAACGTCTGCTGGCCGTCCTCCGGGGAGGTGAAGGCGTCCTGGGCGACGACCGAGAAGGTCGCCTCGAGGTCTCGCTCGCGGGCGGTGGCACGGTCGAGGTCGGCACGGGTACCGGCGGTGCCGAGCGCACCGAGCAGCGGGAGGACGGCGCCGGCGAGCAGCGCGGCGACCAGGGTCACCACCGCGATGGCGAGCAGCGGTGCGGCGTGGGCGCGGAGCACCCGCACGAGGGCGCTCACCGGTCCACCACCGGCTCGGCTCGGACCGTGCGTGCTGCTCGGGCCGCAGCGAGGGCGACCACGACGGCGCTCCCGGCGACCATCACGACCGGCAGGACGGCGGTCCCGAGCGCGATCGGCACGGGCTGTGCGGTGACGAGGCCGGCGGACCCGGGGACCGCGGCGATGGCGAAGGGGGCTGCGGTCGTGGCGACGGTGACGATGCCGCCGACCACGCCGCCGAGCACCGCGGCGACCACCGGGACGGCGAGCTCCGCCGTCCGGACCGCCGCCGCCTGCCCCGGTGTGACGCCGAGCGCCCGGAACGCGGAGACACCGCGGGCCGGGCCGCGCGCGGGCGACGACCCGGACGCACCGGTCCCGCCGCCGGCCGTGGCACCGGCGAACACCACGAGGGCGAGGAGCGCACCGGCACCTGCGACCACGGCGAGCGCCCCGATCGCCGGACCGAGCACCGGTGCCGAGGAGACCGACGCCGCGGTGCGGACGCTCCCGGAGACCGGCAGGCTCCGCTCGACGACGGCTCGCGTGGCCGCCGGATCGGACGTCGCGATCCATACCTCGTCGACCCGTGGCACGCTGCCGGCGGTGTCGGTCACGGCCGGGCCGCCGAGGACCATGAGGTCGGTCAACGTCGGCAGGTCCGTCGCCACCGCGAAGGTCGAGCCGCTGCCGTCGACCTGCGGGACGGTCCCGGCGACGCGGACGTGGAGCGTGCGGGAGACCGAGGCGAGGTCGAGGTCGACCGGCGAACCCGTCCGCACGCCGAGTCGCTCGGCCAGCGCGGTCGTGAGCACGACGGGCAGCCGGTCCCCGTCGGTGGTCGGGCCGAGCGGGATCCGGGGCGCGGCGCGGAGGTCCTCGAGGTCGGCCCGTCCCGGAGCCCCGTCGAGCCCCGGGACCGAGACGGAGACCGGGACCCGCAGGCGGTCGGAGCCGAACACGGCGTCGGCCTCCGGCGGTCGGGCGCTGAACGACAGCGCGGGCTCGACCGCGAGGACCCGCCAGCCGGAATCACCGTCCGGCAGCGTGGCGACGAGCGTCGCCGACTCCCCGAGCCCCACACCCGCACCCGCACCGTCCGGCGAGGACGAGGACGGAGACGAGGACGAAGACGAAGACGGCGCCGCCCCGTCTCGGACCAACGGCAGCTGCACCGCGACCCCGTCCGCATCCGACACCCAGAGCACCGACCGGACCACCCCCACGGCCTGCGGCGCCGCGGACCCGGCGAGGGTCGCCGACCCCACGGCGACCGACACCTCGACGCGCGTCGTCCCGTCCGGCAACGCCGTCCCCGCTCGTGCGGACCCCGCGGTCGGTCGGGCGACCGCCGTGCCCGACGACCCGAGCAGGCCACCGGCGGCACCGGCCGGCAGGGCGACGACGGGGACACGCTGGTCCCCCGCCGTCGCCTCGTCCACGAGCACCGGCACCGCGGCCGTCGCCGCACGGCCGGCACCGGGCAGCGCTTCGCGAGCCGTCGCCGCACCGCCGACGCCGGGCAACCCCTCGCGGGTCCCCGTGCCGACCGCGTCGTCGCCGTCCGTCACCACTCGCACGTCCGGACCGACGAGGACGTCCGCCGTCGCCCGGTCCGTGCGTGCGGTCGTGTCCTGCAGGCCGACGACGAGTCCGCCCACCGCCACCGCGGTCGCCACGAGCACCACCACCGGCGCGGTCGACGCCCAGCCCCGGGCGAGCGTCCGCACGACGAGCGCACCGACCAGCCCTCGCCGACGCCCCACTCCCCGTGCCGCCACACCGGCGAGCGCCCCGACCAGCAGCACGGTCACGAGTCCCGCTGCCAGCACCGTCAGGACCGGGGACACGGCGGCGACCACGTCGACCACGAGTCGCCCGGCAGCCGCCCGGCCGAGGATCCCCACCGTGAACAGCCTGCTCGTCGCGACCACCGCGCCTGCGACGAGCAGCCCGGTCGACACGACGGTCGTCCAGGCTCCGGCAGGCGCCGCGGACGTCGTCCCACGCAGGGTCGTCAGGATCGAGGCGCCGACCGTCACCACCACCGCACCGAGCACCGCGACCACACACGCGAGCACACCGGGGACGACTCCACCGACCATCGACCCCACGACCGCGAGCGCGCAGCCGACGAGTGCCGCGCCGCAGGCGACGACGCCCGCCTCCGCGGCGGCCCACCGGACGAGTTGCGACCTGCTCGCACCACGTGCGGTGAGCAGGGTCGTCTCGCCTGCGCGGGCGTCGCGGAGCCTGCCGAGCAGCACGCCGACGGCGACGAGCGCCAGCACCGCGCCGAGGGCGACCGCGATGCCGACGAGCGCCCGGGCGGTCGCGACCGCGGATCCGAGCCGGACGAGCGTGTCGTCGAGCGTCCCGGTCACGTCCGCGCCGGCGAGCGCACCCGAGTCCGCCCCGGTGGCCGCGTCGACCGCACGGAGCCCTGCCCGGAGGCCGTCGGGGTCGGACGACGCGCCGCCCGTGGTGCGCGGCACGATCGTCCACGTCGCGCGCGCCGACCCCACGACCTCGCCGATCGCGTCGGCCGGCACCACGACCGGACCGGCGACACCGGCGTCGACACCGGAGCCGACGTCCGACGCACCCGCCCACCGTGCGGCACCCGGGTCGGTCGCGCGCCACGTCGCCACCACGCGGAGCGTCGTACCGCCGTGCGTGTCCGGCACGACGACGGTGTCGCCGACGGCCAGGCCGAGCCGCCGGGCGGCGTCCGCCTGCACCGCGGCCGGCACGGGGTCGGAACCGGCGCCGGTCCGCAGGTCGGGCCACGTGCCCTGGACGGTCCGGGCGACCGACGGGAGGTCCGGGGCGGCAGCGATCCGCGCCTCCCGTGCGGTGCCACGCACCTCCACCGCCGTGGTCGCCGAGGCGGCCCACGTCACCATGGTGCTGTCGGCCGGGAGGCGCGTGGCGAGCGCCGCGTCCACGCTGCGTCGCTGCGCGGCCGGGTCGTCGTCGAGCTGCTGCGCGACCACGAGCGAGGCTGCGCGAGCGGGCTGTGCGGCGAGGACCGCGGCGGCGCCGCGTGCTGCGGCGGTGTCGGCGAGTCCGAGGAGGAGGAGCGGCAGGGCGACCGCGGCGGCGACCACGAGGGCCAGGGTGCTCAGGAGCGCGCGCCGGGCGAGGGCACGTCGGAGCGCGAGTGGTCGTGGCGGCCTCACCGTCGTCGCACCTGCGCCCCCCGCTCTCCGTCGACGTTCCGACAGTAGTGGGCGACGGGCGCGCGCCGGTGTCGATCGTGTTGCAGTTGCCGACACCTGCCGGAGATCAGGCCGGTGCGGCTCCGCGCGGCGGGCCCGCTCCCGGGCTTCGCGTCACTCCGACGACGGAGGGGCGGCCGGCGCCTCCCAGCTCGCGGTGTAGACGTCGGCGACCGCGGCCCACAGCACGTCCCGCGCCTCCAGCAGCGTCCGCGGACGCGTCGGTCCCGCATCGAGGACGACGAACTCGTGCGGGATGACGCGGCCTGCGCGGTCCGTTCGCCCCTCCGGATCGGGGAATCGGACGGCGATCGTCGTCGGCTCAGCATGGAACGCCTCGGCGTCCCCACCGACTCCGACGAAGGCCCGCTCGTAGACGGCGAGTGGATCCGGCACCCCGCCCGTCCGGAGGATGCGGAACCCCCAGGTCCGTCCTCGCGTCGCCCAGACGAACGTCACTTCGGGCTCTCCTGCAGGATGCGCTCCTCGACCGCCCGGTCGAGGTCGAGGCGGAAGCCGGAGAGCACCGTGGTGAGGAAGTCGTGCCGGTCCTTCGCCGACTCGTGCACGTCGTGGATCGCGGTCCGCGCGCGCCGGACCGCGGAGTCGGCGACCATCGGGAGGAACATCGAGACGAGCCTGAGCGGTCCGGGGAGCTTCACCTTGCGCATGACCAGCAGGAGGACGGGCCCCGCGTGCTTCATGAGCTCGTCCGCGACCTTGCTGCCCTTGTGCAGTGCTCCGGCCCACCGGACGTGCCGTGAGAACGGCAGCATCGCCGCGATGGGCAGCACGAGCCGCACCCCGATCTGCTGGTCGACGTCGATCCGGCCGGGTTCGAAGCGGGCGGAGGAGAGCAGCACGAAGTCCTCACCGAGCGAGAACGCCTCGGGCTCCTCGACGAAGGCGGACAGTTCGTCCTGCAGACGGTTCATCTCTGCACCGACCTTCTCGACCATCAGGTCCCGGAATGCGACGACGTCGAGGTCCGGCAACAGGTCCGCCTTCGAGAGGCCGAAGAGCCAGATGCGCGGGAAGCGGACCAACCGGCCGCCGTCCTCTGCGATGTCGTCGCGGAGTCGGGAGAGGTGCGTGCTGTAGTTCGTAAGCAGCGCCTTGAGGTACCGCTCCTCCTCGCCGACGTTGTCGATGAGCCGCTGCGCATCGACCAGGAGGACGGCCACGTCCGCCCCCAGCAGCGACCGGAACGTCTCGGTGCGTCGGTCCTGCTCCTCCTGGCTCGCGGGGTCCTCCTCGAACCACTCGCCGGGGTAGTCGTGCCACACCAGCCGGAGCTCCTCGGCGGCGCGCTTCTGCTGCTTCCCCTTCACCGGTGCGGACGGGCGACGCTTGATCGAGAAGACGTACCGCGACGCGCGGAACCGGTCGGTGATCGGCGTCTTCGCCGCGTTCTTCATGCCGAGGAAGTTCTGGTGCAGGCGCCGTCCCTGCGCGGTGTCCTCTGCGACGACGTCGTACGGGCTCGTCGCGCGGAAGGCGCCCTCCTGGGCCGACCCGTAGAAGGACGAGAGCAACACCGTCTTCCCGCTGCCGGCCTCACCGAACACGGCGATCGACTGTTCCCGAGCCACTCTCGACTGCTTCATCCCTCGAACTTAGAGGGGCTGCCCGGAGACGGACCGGAGGCGCGGGACGGGCTGTCCGGGAGGGACGGTGGACCCACCCAGTTCGGGGGAACCGAGCGATGGTCGAGTCCGAGCGCACCTAGGATCCTCACGAGTACTCGACGCCTTGCCCGGTCCCCCTGATCGCCGCTCGCCCGCGTCCGTCGAGAGGCCCCCGTTGCCCCGTCCGCACCTCCTCCGTCGTGGCGTCGCCGCCGCGACCGCCGTCACGATCGTCGCCGGAGCCGCGGTCGTCGGACTCGCCGCACCGGCATCCGCGACCACTGCTTCCGTCGAGTTCACGACTGCGGGCGCACACCAGTTCGTCGTCCCCGCCGGCGTGCAGTCGATCCACGTCGAGGCGCTCGGCGGCAGCGGCGCCCAGTACTACTTCGCGGAGAACCGGGGCGGCGCAGGTGGGTTCGTGACGGCCGACCTGCCCGTCACCGGCGGCCAGGCCTTCACCGCGGTGGTCGGCGGGAACGGATCGGGCGCGACGGGCGGCTACAACGGCGGTGGAGCCGGCGGCGTGATCGAGTACAGCAACGGTGCCGGCGGCGGCGGCGCGACCGATCTCCGCAGCGCGCCGGACGACCTCGCCTCGCGCGTGCTGGTCGCTGCGGGCGGCGGCGGCGGGCAGAGCGAGGCGCTCGGTGGCGACGCTGGAGCACCGGGCAACTCCCGGGGCTGCGACATCGACACGATGGCCCGACCGGGTACTGACTCGGCAGGTGGCGCCGGCGGCGTCTGCGGTGGCTACGGGCGAGGCACCGACGGGACGCTCGGGCAGGGCGGTGACGGCGGGACGGACGCCGGTGCCGGTGCGACCGGGGCCGGCGGCGGCGGCGGCCTTTACGGCGGCGGGGGCGGGAGCCCCTGGGGTTCCGGCGCCGGCGGATCGAGCTTCGTGACCCCGACGGCACTCGGGTCCACCGTCGGCATCGGCGCGTACCTCGCCTCCCCGTACCTCCGGATCAGCTACACCCGGTCACCGCTGAACGGGATCTCCCTCCAGGTCAGCCCGTCGCGGCTCACCGCTGACGGCACCTCCACGACGGTCGCCACCGCTCGGCTCACGAACGCCGCCGGCACCCCGGCCACCGGGGAGGACGTCAAGTTCACCAGCTCGGCCGGCAATTCGTTCGGCCCGGTCTCGGACCGGGGGAACGGCCTCTACACGGCGACGATGACCGCGACGACGAAGGCGACCACGGTGGCCGTGACCGCGCAGGTCTTCGACGGTCGGTACGGCTACGCCGCGACGGTGTACGTCTCGCAGGACGCCGGCCCGACGAAGGCGCTCGCGGTCACGGTGTCACCCGGTACCCTCCCCGCCGACGGCACGTCGACCGCGGTGCTCGAGGTCAGGACCACGGACCAGTACGGCAACCCCTCGGCGAGCGGGATCCCGACCCTCGTGTCCGACAGCGGAAACGCCGTCTCGACCCCGACCGCCGCCGGGCAGGGCGTCTGGCGCGCCACCGTCCGGGCGACGACCACGGCGGGCCCGGTGCGGATCACCGCGACCGATCGCGCCTCGTCGGCGACCGGCGTTGCGACCTTCACGCAGGTCGCCGGCGCGGCGACGTCCGTCACGCCCGCCGTCTCCGTCCAGACAGTCCCGGCCGACGGCACCTCCGACCCGGTCGAGGTCGTCACCACGGTGGTTGACGCCAACGGTAACCCGGTCGTCGGCGCCCGACCGACCCTCACCTCGAGTGACCCCGAGTCCGTCGTCGGGAGCTCCGAGGACAACAGTGACGGGACCTACACGACCCTCGTGACGCCGTCCCGGACCCTCGGGACCGTCACCCTCACCGCATCGGTCGGCACCGCTTCGGGGACGGTCAAGTTCCGTCAGGTACCGGGTGCCCCTGCTCGGGTCCGGATCACCAGCCAGCCGGTGACCGTGGTCGCCGACGGCCGCACCTCGACCCCGGTGTCGGCGACCGTGGAGGACGCCGCCGGCCATCCCCTGGCCGATGTGCCGGTGTCGTGGTCGACCGACGACAGCGAGCAGCGCATCACCGGTGAACGCGAGGTCGGTGACGGCACGTACACGGCGGTCGTGCGCGCCAGCACCACGGTCGGGACGTCCACGCTCAGCGTCACCGCGCCGACCGCCAGCGGCCGGTCGACCGACACCCAGCCCGTCGAGCAGACGGTCGGTGCCCCGGCCACGGTGACCGTCACCGCCGCGCCCGACCGCATCAACGCCGACGGCACCAGCACGACGGTCCTCGATGCGACGGTGACCGACGCCTGGGGCCACCCCGTCGACGGTCGCTCCCCCGCCCTCAGCGCCTCCGACCCGCGGGTGACCTTCTCGTCGGTCCGAGCGACCGGACCGGGCACCTACCGTTCCACGATGACGTCGTCCACGACCGCGGGCACCGTCACGGTCCGCGTGACCGACGAGGACGCATCGGGGTCCGTCACGGTCGACCAGGAAGCCGGTGCGCCGACGGACCTGCGCCTCGTCGTCGGCACGCCCGTCGACCAGGGTGACGGGACCTTCCGGACGGTGGTCACCGCCATCGTCACCGATGCGTTCGGGAACGTCGTCGCGGCACAGCGGCCCACGTTCCGCCTCGCCGACCGCCGAGCGACGCTCTCAGCCCTCCGTCAGCTCGACGACGGCACGGTCGAGGTCTCGGTGACCGCCCCCGCCGGGGTCGACACCACCGTGACCGCATCCCTCGGGTCGATCGACGCGACGACCGAGGTCCCGGCCGGGACCGAGGTCGCACCGCCCGCCGCGGGTCTGCCCACCGAGCCCGTCGCTCCCACGCCGATCGCCACGCCGGGAGCGCCGCGCACCGCCGACGCCCCCGCGGTCGAGCACCGGACCACGCCGTCGGCGCGGGAAGGACTTGCCTACACGGGTGCGAGCGGTCTCGCCGGGACGGGCGTCCTCGCGTTCCTGGCGATCGCACTCGGTCTGGTGCTGCGGGCAGCACGTCGCCGCCACTCCGTCTGACACGGGCGATCACGGGTCGGGAGGTGCGGTGCCGGTGGGAAACGCGTCGCCGGCTCGTGCGTCGTGACGGCTCTCAGGGCAGCAGCGTGCGCAGCTTCCGGATCGCCCGGGTGTTGAACGGCGCCTGCCCGTGGTAACCCCGCGCTCCCGACGGCCGACGGCCGCTCAGGGGGTACCCGATGATCTGCGCGCTCGACAGCCCGAGGGCGTGCAGGTGCGCGACGGCCGTGCGCGCACGTCGCACCGCCCGCTCGTCGGGCAGTCCGCCGTGACTCGCGTCGAAGAGCCGGACGAACCCCTCCTCCACCGCCTCGCTCATCTCGAACCCGAGGACCTCGCCGCTCTGCACGTCGCGGGCGCCGACGAACTGCGCCCACCCGGCCAACGGAGCGGACGGGTCCTCGGCGACGACTGCCACGCAGTCGACCGGCACGCGGAGTCCGGCGAGGAGCTCGTAGCTCGGCCGCACCACCGCGAGGACGGTGCCGGCCGGGATCGGGGTCCGGGTGCGGAGCGTGCGGTGCGGCCACCCCGACAGTGCTTCCGGCACGAGGGCCTTCCCGTTCGCGACGACCAGACCACCGAGTCCGCGGTCCTGCCGGAGTCGGATCGCGGTCCCCGCCGCCTGCTCGACGCTCGTCGCACTCCACGGGACGAACAGCGGTTCGGTGCGCTCGTCCGTTCCGACGACCCTCACCGGCCGCGCAGCCGTCGCCCGGCCGCGGAGTCGTTCCACGAGGCGGTGCTGCCGCCGACCTCGGCCCGGTGCTGTCCGTCGTGCCCGTCGGCGCGACCACAGCGCCAGCGGTCGAAGACGCTCATGCAGAGGTCGCGGGCTGCCGTGTCGGCGCTGGGCGCGGGGTCGTCGGCCAGGGGCTCCAGGCGGGGGGTGGTGCCGTCGGGTTCGGGGATCGTGTCGTGGTGCATCTCGCTTTGTGGACGTCCATCGGGACGAGAACGTCACAAAACGACGGACGACACGCCGCCCGGGCGGTGTCCGACCGCGCAGTGCATGCTCGGAGGTCCGACCGATCCGCGTCGGACGGCCGAGGGCGAAGGGTGGGGATGGACGACGACGACCCACTCGGACGAGCGGTCGACGCGACCCTCGTGGTCCGTGCCGCGGACGGCGACGTCCTCGCCTTCGAGGTGCTCGCCCGACGGCACGGGCCGCTGATGCGCGTCTACGCCGAGCAGGTCCTCGCGTCGAACGTGGAGTCGGACGACGTCGTGCAGGAGTCGTTCCTGACCGCCTGGCGAAAGCTCGCCGACCTGCAGGAACCCGCGCGCTTCCGGTCCTGGATGCTCCAGATCACCACGCGGAAGGCCCTCGACCGGCTCCGCACCCGACGGCACCACGACGACGTCGACGAGGTCGCGCATCCTGCCGACGCCGTCCGGACGCCGGAGCGTATCGTCGAGACGCGGCTGCAGTACGACGCGCTGTGGGCGGCGCTCGACCGACTGCCCACCGACCAGCGCCGGTGCTGGCTCCTCCGGGAGACCGCGGGCATGTCCTACCAGCAGATCGCCGAGGAGCTCGAACTGCCGCCCTCGACGGTGCGGGGACTCCTCGCCCGCGCACGACGGTTCCTCGCGGCGGAGATGGAGGGGTGGCGATGAGCATCGACGACCACTCCGTGCCCGACGACGACCGCTCGGCGCCGGACGACGGCCGCTCCGTGCCCGACGACGACCTCGACGGCCACACGATCGAGCAGCTCGCGGACTACCTCGACCGCGGCCGCACGCCCGCCGACCCCACCATCGAGCAGTCCCCCGGATGCCGCCTCGCCCTGTCGAACATGCAGCGGCTCCGCGAACTCTCCGCCGACGCCCTGCAGCAGCGCGCCGACGACGACGCGGGCCGCGAGACGGCCTGGGTCGACCGGCTGCTCGACGCGATCCGCGCCGAGGTCCGGTCGGGCCGCGACGTCCCCGTCGCACACCCGGACCCCCGTCTCCGGCTCGCCCTCACCGAGGCGGCCGTCCGCGGCGTCGTCCGCCGGGCCGGCGACGCCCTGCGCACCGTCGTGATGGGCCGGTGCGTCCTCGACGGCGAGATCGACACCCCGGGTGCGCCCGTCCGCGTCGACCTCACCGCCAGCCTGCTCTACGGCGCATCGGCCGACGAGACCGCCGACGAGCTCCGCGAGGCCGTCCGCGTCGCCCTCGAACGGCACACCGACCTGCGCATCGAGTCGATCGACGTCCACTTCGACGACGTCTTCCTGCCGTGAGGAGCACCCCGTGAACGACGACGAGCTCTCCCGGACGCTCACCACGGCCGTCCGGGGGCGTCCCCGGCGTCGTCGCCGTCTACCGGCCGCGGCCGGTCGCACACGTCGTCGCCGAGGTCGCCGCCGCGGCCCTCGCGCTCCACGAGCCGGACGCGGTCGTCGACGTCGGCCGGCACGGGTCGGCACTGCGGATCGTCACGGGCATCGCGGTCTCCGACGAGCGACCCGCGACCGACACCGTCCGCGAGGTGGGCGAGCGCATCCGCGACGTCGTCGACGGAGTCGACGCGGCGAGTGCGGACCTGATCGACGTGCGTGTGCGGCTGGTCGACGACCTGTAGGCGACCACGGTCGGACGGGAGGCGCGGGGCGGGCCCGCCACGCGCCTCCCGTCCGCCAGCCTGCATGACCCGGGCGGTCTCGATGGTGCCAGGCCATCCGGATGATCGAGCAGAACGGAGGCTCGCCCCGATGTTCGTCATGACCACCAACTCCGCGTGCAGCATGCGGCCGACCGACAGCTTCCGGACCTTCCGCGAGCAGATCCGGTTCAACCTCGGCCAGCTCGACAACGACGAGGAGTGGGCGTACCAGCTCTGGTTCGTCCCGGACTCGGCCGGATGGCCCGGTGGCCCCGGGTGCTCGGACCTCGACCAAGCCTGGAGTAGGGACTCTTCGACGGGCTCGTCAGCTACGACAACCCGGCGTACGTGACCCTCGACGGCAAGACGTCCGTCATCCTGCAGCAAGTCCCGTAGCGTCGATGCGGACGCTCATCCGCTCATCCGCTCCGCAGACAGGAGGCCGCGTGTTCATCAACACGGTCAACAGCGCCAGCAACGCGGAGCTCACAGACGAGTTCCGGTCCTACCGGGACCAGATCCGCCGGATGCTCGGACTTCTCGACGGCACGAGCGAAGGCCGCTTCGCCTACCAGCTGTGGTTCGTGCCGGACTCGGCCGGATGGCCCGACGCCCCCGGGTACTCGGACCTCGACTGGAACAGTCGCTACATCCAGGCCGGCGGCAGTGCGGAACGCATGAGCGTCGAGATCCAGCGCGTCGAGAACGGCGAGCTCCGCCACTACGTCGTCGGACGACCGCACGACGTCGACGAACCGCTCACCGAGATCGTGCACGTCGCGGGCACCGACCACCCTGTGCACCCGGCAGAGGTGTTCGACGCTGACGAGGCGGCGGACATCTTCTTCCACTACTTCGGCGACAGCGGCACGGTGCCCGACGGCTACGTGCTGCGCTCCCTCGACCTGTCGTAGCGAGCGATCACGCGGTGATTCACAGCCGGCGCTCGGTCATCGTCCCGGCCGATCGCCTGTCGAAGGTGTCGTCCTTGAGCACGTCCGCAGCTGCTCCGAGAATCTCCGCCAACGCCTGTCGCCGAGACAGACGGCCGCAATGCGAAAGAGCCCCAGATTCCCGTCATGACGGGGATCTGGGGTTCTTCGCGCTGGCGGGCTCCTTGCGTTTTTACTCCTTGCCATGCGGCTTCTGCTGTCTGGCGGCAACGTCAACCTGCGTTTCCCCCGCCGACTGTTCGCGTTCCCCCCGGCCCGAAAGGGCCCGGTCAGCGGCTAGTTGCGTCATACGGTTCAAGCTGCCCACCACGCATGCCGCTGCTAGCGAGAGCGGGCGTTAGCGGATTCACCCCGCGCGCGGGAGACGCGAAGCCTCTAGCGGGGGAAACGAAGCGGCTTGATCCTTGGGCGGAGGGGTCCACCGCCTCCCTCAGCTGAGGAGTCGGCGCCCCTTGAGCTCTACTAGTTGCCCGCATCCTGCTGCAGGCAGCCCAACCGGATCTATCCGCGGGCTGTGGACCGCTGACTCGAACGACCTTCTCGCTTTTTCGAGCCAGCTTGCACAGCGTGCAGGAGGGGCTTTGACGAGGCACGACCTTGGCCTGGTCCTCCAGGACCCAAGTAGTCTCGAGCGATCAACGAAAGCAGGACATGCATGGAACTACCCAGCCCACTTCCGTCACGAGCGGCGTTTCTCCGACAGCGGGCGGAGGAAGAGAATCGTGACGGCGTGACGTGGACGCGGTCCTTCACCAGGATCACCCGAGAACGTCTCGCCGGAGCTTTCACTGATGCGTTCCCCGACATCGGCCGACGACACGCCTTCAGCCGGGAAGTTCGCGACGTCCTTGCCCGCCACAGCGAGTACCCCGACGCAATTGTCACCTTCGCTTCGACGGTCACCGCGTACGCATCCGATTACTGGATGCCTGATGTCTTGGACGCTGCCGCACTCGCTTTAGCAAAGGTCAACGCCAGCGAGCCAAGCGAAGTGAACCCGTGGGGTACGCCCGCGCAGGTCCATCCCTCTGAGGTGCTCGGCGCTGCGAACGACGCACTTCTCGGCGGACGGGTTGCCTACGCTTTCGTCGACGGCCGGCTGCGCGACCGATCCGACGAACCGCTTCACACAGCGATCGTGGCACCATTCGAGGCTGCGTTGACCGCTGACCCGCGCTTCAAGCAGGCTGAGCAGGCCTACCTCCAGGCGTCTGCCGAGCTCTCAACAGGCCACTACGGCGCAAGCATCACCAGCGCGGGTTCAGCGCTTCAAGCAGCCTTACAGGCGCTTGGCACGAAGGGTAACGACCTCGGTGCTCTTTTTTCTGACGGAATCAAGCGAGGGTTCCTCCAGGGGCATGACGCACGTCTGCTCGGCGCCTTCAAGAGCCTTGGCGGCTGGATCACAGCGGATCGCTCGAACCGAGGGAACGCCCACGGGCCAGCGTCAGCTCAACGCCCCGACGCACAATTTGCGTTACACGTCGTGGCGGCAATAGTCCTGCGCCTAACCACCCTCACCACCCCGACAGAACGCGCAGGTTGAACGCGCCTCCCCGAGCTGCAGGCAGTACTGCTTGATGCTGTGTCATGCTTAGTCCATAGCACAAACAGTCACTTCGCACTTCGTCGACGATCTTTCCGGTGACGTCATCGAAACGGGTGGTCACACCGTCCAGTTCGCGCGCGATGGCAGGAGCTACCAAATCGTGGAGCTTCGCCGTTATCGTCGATGACGTCGTGTGCTGCTAGCTGCTGTCGTTTTCGATCCTGCCAGATACGCGCCGCGGCGAACGGTACGGTTCTGATTTCGCTGAATCAATTCGCGTTTCAAGCCAATGGCCGGACGATTGTCCACTAGTTCGCCCGCATCGAGCTTTGCGATCAGTGACCGAAACAAGTCCGTGCGCAACGCCAGGAGTACGCTCGCGCCGATGACCGGCCCTCCTCAACGAAAGCCGACCCACTCGTGCCACACAACGTCTCCCAGTTGATACCCTGGCCCCTTGTGTGTGGCGCGGCTTCTTCGGCGCGACAGAGGCCGTAAGACGGCACGTATAGTTTGGGATGAGAATCCACCTGTGCGGACGATATCCGGCTCTTCGGCGCTCGCCTCGAGCGAGTCCCAAATGGGGTCGTGCGCTGACATATGTGATCCGTGATGTGGCGCGGTCATCAGCCCGATACGTGACCAGGGGAAACCCTCCAGATGTTCAGCACCTCCGCCATCGCCGTCGCTCCAGACGATGACATCACGCCTGCCAGCGTTCGCCCAAAGGTACGGAGCGAGTGCTCGTCGATTTTGAATCGTCAGTTGCGTCGCGTGAAGCAACAGGGCAGCACTTGGTTGCGTTTTTCTAACGCGAACTTCCTGCGCGTTGCTGATAGTTACCAGGCCCGGCTTTCCGGACTTGAGCCAATTGTCTGCGCGCTTGTGGTCAACGGAGAACCAGCGGATAGTCCAGCTCGCGTCGACGGCAGCCCCAAGAACCTTCCTGAGTCGAATCGCCTTCCGGGCTATGTCGTTCGCGATCTTACTTACGTCGATATCGGACAGGCTGCCCCTCACCTGGATGGTACCAAGCTCCGCCCCCGCGGCAAGCGCCAGGGCAACGCGGCGAACGTCATCATTATCCGGTGCCGCATCTTCCTCATCCGGATCTTCCGTCCTTGGCACAAATGGATTCATATCAGGCCAGGGCACAGGCTCATTTGAGTCGGAAGCGTCGAGGTCGTTCCGCCCTTCAGCAAATCCCGCGTCGTTCTGCGAGGAAACGAGCGGCTCAGCGTAAGCCTCGGTTCGCCGGACTGCTTCGTCTGTCACCCCGTCGTGCACGACCTTGTTGAACACATCAACGAGTACCGACCACTCGTACGGCACCCAAAGCTCACACGCGCTGCCGGCAGCCGAGCCGCTCGACTGCGCTTCGAAGAACGGCTTCGCCCCGTTGATATGATCGCCGTCCGAATGTGTCAGGACAACAACCCGCGGATCTCGTGCCGCCATCTGAGCCCCGGTTCTCGTATAGCCCAAATCTATGCAGACGCCCCCGAGGAAGCCAGACCAGAAGTGCGCCTCACCGCCTGCAGAGACCGTCGTCAGATCGCTGCCCACCCAGTGCCTCAAACTCATTCCGTCATACTGCCAGAGCAGAGCGAACTCCACCATGGTCGGAAGCGCCCGCGCCATGCTCGCACCGGCGCTACACGCCGACGCCGCATTGGTTGCTCCGCGCACTCACGACGAGCTACGCACTGATAGGAGCGCACGTGAATGTTCGAGGCTGCGCTTCACCGTGAAAACTTGAATCAAGAAAGTGATGTCGCGACATAGTGAACTGAACTCCGCGATGACCGCTCGACCGACCAAGTGAGCAGACCCTAAGAGCACCGACTATCAGAAGAACGGCCTGTCGGACCGATGCGCTAGACGCGCATCCAGTAATTTGGGAGGGAACCGACATTGTCGCCAGTCAGCCGCTGGTGCAGTAGCGAAGCTTGCCGGTCGGTCAGGGAGCACATGAAGTCAACGGTCGCTCGGGCAAGTTTCCGCTCCTGCCCGCCGTAGACGTCGAACTCTTTGGATCGGAGGCTGTTGGTCAGGTAGTGCTGGAAACGGGCCGGCAGCGGTCGTCGCCGGCGACGCTCGCCCTGCGTCGCGTAGTGCTTTTTGCCGATCGTCCACAGCTCTGTAAACAGTTCCCGAACGACCCGAGTCTGCCCAACCTGCATCAATTCCACCGAAGAGTCCCCAAGCACATACAACTGCGTGATGCTCTTCAGGAACGCGGCTTTTGCCCGCCCCTCGGTAGTGACGTGAAGGAAGGGCTTCCCACTCACGGGATGGATCTGCACCGAGCATTCAGATGAGAGCTGACGAATAAGCTCGCTTGACAGGTCACGAAGGTCCTCGTGCGCGGTCGCTGACCCATCGAACTTCCCAACGCGAAGATATCCGCGGAGTTCTTCGATCAGTTCGTTGAGCCGCTCATCGCTGATCTCGTTCGACTTGATGTGCTTGCGGACACTTGCGACGCCGTTCTCGTAGACCTCTCTCCAGTCTTCTGACTCGTCAAGGTCGTCGAGTTCCGTTACGAGATCTCCGCCAGCTCGCCGGAGGAGATTGAGCGGGATCATGCCTGTTCGGTAAAAGTCGTCGAGATCATGTACCGCGTAGGCGATGTCGTCGGCCCAGTCCATGATCTGCGCCTCAAGCGACTGCCAGATGTCCTCAGCGTCGCCGTGGGGACGGATGTAACCGAGCCGAGCGAGATGCGCCTCGTAGGGGGCCTCGGTGTTGTAGTAACCCCACTTGGGCTTCCCGTGGCTCGTTGTCCGCTCGTTGCCGTGCTGCCACGGGTACTTACTGATCGCCGCAAGGGTCCGCCAGCTGAGGTTCAGGCCGTCCTCACCCTCCTTGCGGAAGCTCAGCTTGCTGACGATGCGGAACGTCTGCGCGTTGCCCTCGAACGAGTCGTCAAGCAGTTGCCCATTGTGCTTCCCCTCGCCGAGCCGCTCCTCGAGAATCTCCTGCAACGCCACCTCCGCAGCGTGGCCGAACGGCGGGTGCCCGAGATCGTGCGCGAGTGCGGCCGTGTAGCAAACGGACGAGTCGAGGAGCAGCTGCTTCTCGTCGAACGCCTGGTGCTCCAATAGGAACTTCTGCCGGAGCTGCTCGGAAAGACGCAGTGCCACCTGCGCAACCTTCAGCGAGTGCGTCAGCCGATCGTGGAACACGAAGTCGACCTGCGGGGAAATCACCTGCGTGACACCCGCGAGACGCCGGAACTCCGGTGCATACAGCACCCGGTCCGCGTCACGTTCCCCGGCTGAGCGCCCAGTCGGGCCCTCGTCATCGTTCGGAAGCTGTACCGGACGCTCCGTCCCCCACTCGGCCTCAGCCGGCGGAGCAGTTTCCGTCACGCGCTAGCGCGTCGAGCTCGGACGAGATACGCCCTGCCCGAAGGTGTACTGCGCTTCCGCACGGGCGCGCAGGTGGCTGAGCGCTCGCTTTGCCGTCAGCGAGTCGACGCGTGCACTGGTCATGACGGTACGAAGGTACGACTCGAGGGGCACACGCTCACCGTCCTGCGGCAGCGCCTTGCGCGCAGCTTCGACGGTGTTCCCCCACTGCTGACGCTCCTGCTCGCCGGCAAGGCGCTCCTGCACTTCCGCTGCGGCAAGTCCGGTCAGTAGCGCTGTCATGGCCCCTCCTCTAGTGGCAGAGCCCTCCGATGAGAACCCTGAAAGCGGAACACTTTGAATCTATGCGGCGGACAACCGCCAGTTGCCAGCGAAGCACATCCTGCATGTCGGAATACTGTATGCGCCGCGCGCCGTCGCGCGCTCTTCGCGGTTCTAAGATTCTACGGGATGCGCGCGAGGCGCGCTACCGGGGTAGCGGCGTGTCCCTAAAAAGTCTCCGGGATAAGTTGGTCTTCAAGACCCTTGATGACGACGAACGGCTTCATCATCGGGTCGCGGAACCGGTAACGGATACGACGTTCTCCGAGTCGACGCTCCTCGAGGACGTCGATGCCCTCGCTGGCGAACCGTCGTAAGTGGTTGTTCACGTGTCCAGCGTTTCGCGGTTCACCGAGCACGGCGCTCAGCGCGCGAGCGACGTCGGTGGACGAGAACAACCCCAGGTCATCCGCGCCGGCCAGCGCGCAGGCAAGGAGCGTCGGGCCGATCCGCGCGTCAGCACGTCCGGTGACGGCAGCTGTGTAGTTCGACCGGATTGCATGATCGGCGTCGTCAACAGCGTGGACCAGAGCGCCAAAAACCGTCCGCCGCGTAATGCTGTCGTCCCCTGCGCGAATAGCGACAGCGCCTGCCGCGCCGGCAAGCAGGTGCGTGTAGTACGGGAAACCATCGGAGATGCGGGCAATAGCCTGCGCCGTATCACGGTCACATTGCAGCTTTTCGCCCATGATTTCGGAATAGGCGCTATATCCGCCGAGCACAATTGCCGCAAGTTCGCCCATGCTCATTCGCGGCATTGCGACCTGCAAGAGATTTCTACTCAGCGACTGATGCCCGTCAAGGAGTTGCGTGATGTCATCCGCGACTCCGATGAGCACGAGTGTCGCCGGCACGAGCCCATCCGAGAGCTGCTTGATCAGATCCGAGAACGGGACCGTCGGGTCACCACCCTGCAACCGGTCGAACTCATCGATGATGATCATCAGGGGTACCTGCTGAGACAGCTTCTCGACGGCCGCAGCGACCTCCCGTGGTCCAGGTTCTGACGGGTCCGGATACTCCAGCGCGAGTTCCACTTCGTGCACGGCCGCTTCCAACGACCGCTGCGCAGCGGGATCCATGGTTCGCGTCGCACGGCGAAGTTCGCGAGCAAATGTCCGCCAAACGCTACCGAACGTGTCGCCCTGTGAGCATTGAACTCGGACAGCGATTGCCGGCCGGGTCTGTTGGAACATCTCGCGGACGATGTAGGACAGGGAGGTTTTTCCTACCCCTCGTTCCCCGTAGACGATGACGTGCCGTCCGTCTTGTGACGCCGCGTCGAGGACTTTCTCGATCTCGCGGCGACGGCCGCGGAAGAGGTTGGCGTCATGGGTGGGTGAGGACGGCCGGAAGATGCGGTGCAGGGTCACCAGCCGCGCCTGCGTTGGCGACACCTCGATCATGGTTCTCAGTCTTACACAGGCCGCGGGCTCCCTCGTGCCGTCAGCTTGAGGCGGCGTCCACCCGAATTTGTGCGCTGCGGATGAGTTCTCGATGCTCGATATTGACGCGCTCGAACGCCTCGACGCCGGGCGTGTAGATATCAACCGCCGGATCGAGGGACTTGAACGTCACAATGACATATACCTGCTGCTGCTGCTGTATCTCGTTCGTCATGCGTTCGGTCATCTCAAGCCGGAGCGCCCAATCGCCACCCGCGACACCGGACGGGTGGATCGCACGCTGTGTCTTGACCGGCGCCCACTTTCCGTCCGCCTTCTGCTGTGCCTCCCAATTCGAGAGCGCCCGTCCTGGTCGCGTGAGTTGCTTGAACTGTTCCGTTCCGTCGTCATCGAAGCGGAACGCGCCAAAGCTTCCACTGATGTCGTAGCGAATGGCTTCAGCGCCGAACGCAACCTTGAGCGGGGGTGCGTAACTGATTGTCACGATCACTTCCCCGCTGAACTTTCCGTCCGCGCCGAGTAGAGGCGGCGGCACGGGAAAGGGTCGCTTGTACCAGTTGACGCCGGGCGTCATCAACACTCGGTGCACAGTGGTGAGGCTGTGCTGCTCGTTGGCGAGGATATCGAGTGTCGGCGACGGCGTTCCCCAACCGTGGTACTGCCGGAACTGGCCACTTTGCCCGACGAGGGGATCCGAGGAGCTGTTCGTGAACGCCGAGTGGACGATCAAGCCCTTGACGAGTTCAGCGGTGGGCTCCGTCGCTGCACCGTCTTCGAGTTGCGCCCAGAGGTTCGCTGCGATGGCGCTCACCGCTGGTGCGGCGAACGAGGTACCGACGGACTCCGCGACGTGCCCGGTCGGGATGAGCGACAGGAGCCCGAATCCGCCGAGGAGTTCCGCGGCGTCGCGATCGCCGCCGGCGTGACTCACTTCTGGCTTCGTCAGATCGGCGAAGTTCGGCCCTCGGCGGGAGTAGGACGCTGGGGCACCCTCCGGGACGATGCCGCCCTTGTGCGCGCGTGCTCCCACGGTGAGTGAGCGGAGCGCCTCTGCCGGGCTTGCCAGGCCGTCTCGGTACTGCTTGCCCGGACAGGGCGGCCACTCGCGGACTGTGCCGCCGAAGTTACCGGCCGCTTGGACGAACAGCACGCCGGCCTCATCCGAAAGGGCGTCAAGTTGCCGGGCGAACGAGCCGTACTCGGTGTCCGCTTCCTCGTGGCTTGCGAACGAGCAATTCCACACCTTGACGTCGGCAGCGGAAAGGACTGCCTCTCGGACACGTTCGTACAGTTCCCCTTCGTCGATTGTTCCGCGAGGCAGAACATGCGCGTCGTACACACGTGCCACATCCGAGGGCAAGGCATCACCGTTGAGCTGTGCGCCGGCCATGAGCAGGCCAGCGACGAAGGTGCCGTGCCACGGATCGGCATCGGCGGCGGCGACTGAAGTGGAACGCCCCGCAACGCCCGGCTCTAACCACGGACTTGAAACACCGGAGTCGAGCACGCCCACGACCGGGTCCTCCGTGCTTGGGACCTCCACGGTGGTGTGGTCGGCGAGGTGATGCGCCGCGTAGCCAATCTGCGGGGTCTGATCATCGAACGGCGAGTACTCCGGGGAAAGCGCAACGGTTCGGATGCCTCGCATCTGGTCAAACACCTCCAGCGAAGGCGCCTGCCCAGCCCGCAGATACACCGTGGGCTGCCCCTGCAGCAGGCGAGGGACAACCACGTCAAGGGCGAACTCTTCACGGAAGAATGCGACAAGCTCTTCGACTGTCCCGCCCGCTGGGAGCGCCGGCCGCGCCGACCCAGCATCGCCAGAGTGGGGCGCGAACCGGTCAGCGACCCAGGGGAAAAACGTCACTCGAAGCGCACGCTCATCCCGCGCCGCTACGCGCAGAAGCTCCTCCGCGTCCTCGCGTGTTTCGGCTCCGAAAGCATCGTGAACGACGTCCCACGGCGCAATCTCATCAATCGTGGAGATGCTGAAGATGTCTACCTGGGAGCGCGCCCGTCCAATGCGCGCTGCCAATCCCTCTAGTCGACGCGCGGTTCCCGGGAGGATCAGCGTGCCGGGAGTCGTTGCACCGATCGGAGTGAGGTCGAAGTCGGCAAGTAACGAGTACGGCCGCTTTGTCTTTGCGAGCGCGCGAGGTCGGAGCCTCAGTCGAATCGGGAGCGGAGATGCTGCACTCGCCTGCTGCTCGTCAGCAACCCGCGCCGCGGCGCCAATCGCGGATTGCAGACGAAGCCGAAGCGCTTGGTCAACTGGCACGAGCGGGTCTGCCGTCCGTCCGCTGACACGTCGAGGTCGAAGCTCACGCTCCGCGTACGGCAGCAGGAGCGCTGGACGTCGCTCGGGCATCGTCCTCCTTCAAATGCTTGATGACCTGCCGGGTGCTGATGCCCAGCACGTCACTGATGTTGCGGTGCGTGAAAACTGCGGCGTCCAGGTTGCGAAGCATCCGCACTTCATCCCCAACTCCGTCAGCGACGCCGAGTCCTTGGAATTGTGCCAGCTTACGCATGGCGTGTGGAAGCCTCAGTTTTGGGGTCATCGCGAGCACTTCAGTGCGGGCAACGTCCATTGCTACGGTGCGGATCGTGGCTCCAGACATCCCAGCCGAGTGCCGCGCAAGCACGGCAAAGTCGTCCTCGTCGACGGCGATCATGTGCAGCGACTGCTTCCACAACGCTTCACGCTGCGCCGGGCCTGGCAACACCGTCTCGATCGTCGTTGCGAATCGACGCCACACTGCCGGATCGAGAAGCTGAGGGTGGTTGGTCGCGCCGACGAGCACGCTGCTGGTGTCGAAAGCGTCGAGGTTCTCGAGCAAGGCGATGACGACGCGCTGCAGCTCCCCAACTTCCCGCGCGTCCGCCCGATTCTTCGCCAGGGCGTCGAACTCGTCCAGGAACAGCACGCAGGGCTGACGCGATGCGTAGTCGAAGACGTCTCTGATGTTCCGCGCCGTCTGCCCGAGTAGCGAGGACACCAAGGCGTCGCTGCGGGTAGTCACCAGCGGCAGCTCGAGCTCGGCGGCTACTGCTCGAGCCATGGAGGTCTTGCCGGTTCCCGGAGGGCCGTGCAAGAGGAGCCGGGCTGGGATGTCGATGCCATAAGCCGCCAGACGATCCCGCTCGCGGATGGCGCTGAGGAATCCGTTGAGGTTCTCGGAGCCGGCGGCGTCGATGATGATCGGGCGCAGATCCGACCGGAGCGGGTGTTCGACGTTCACGGTCGCATGCTTGGAGTCGCGGTCGAATGGTGGGGCGCTCGCATGAGCCCCACCCACAGCGCGCGCAGAGGACTTGCTCAAGACATTCCGCAGCACCTTTGCCTGCCGGTGCTCTCCGGCAGCTTGCAGCTTGTCGACGAGCAATGTGGCGTAGCTGACGGCCTGCGCGGAGTCGTGACGTACGGCGCCGTCCAAGATCTTCGCGACCTCTGAGAGATGTTCGATGATACGGCTCCTGCCACGTCTGCTGCGCTCCTGCCACCCTCGAACTCGTTCGGAGGCGAGCGTGATGCGCTAACGGCTCGTACTGATTCGCAAGGCTACTATGCGGCGAACCTCCGACAAGTCAGCGCCACTGCGGTGATGTCGACTGCTGATGAGCGGGAGCCGCTCACCGCTGGGCCGAGCATCGGCGAGGAAGCAGAGATGAAGCGCCGCCGAGAGAGCTGCGCGGGGAACGCGGAGGGGCGCCCCGACGTGGCGGCCATGGGGCGGCACATAGCTGGAAGAGGGCGGGCTTCTGACCGAGCCGGTTCGCGGTCTAGTCGGAGGGACGGGGGAGGATGAGCTGCGTGGATATAGTTCGGTGGTTGGTGACCCCCGCGGCAGCTGCGACGCTGCTCTTCGGTGTGCTGCCGCTGTACGACCCGCCGGTACGTTGGGCTCGCCGCCTCCGAGGAGATATCGCCATCGCGTCCGGACTTCCCGAAGGCGATGAGAAACGATTGCTGGAGGCCGATCTCGAGCGCCAAGCTCGACGGTTGCGCGAGTACCGCGAGGTCTACGTCGGGTGGCGCTGGGTGCGCAAGTGGGCGCTGGTGACGTTCGTCGGTGTCGAGGTTGTTCTGCTGACACTGGCTCCTCCGTTCGATGCGAAGCTCAGTTCGGGTGAGCCAGCGTTCGGGCCCGCCGACTATCTGCTGTTTGCGGGCGGTGCGGTGCAGCTGCTAGCCGAAGAAGGCCAAGCCCGTCGAGAAGAAGGTCCGAAGCCGCGACCGCAACGGCTGGTCCAACTACCGCCGCAACGCCAAGAAGGTCCCGACCGTCGGCACCCCGCCGAAGCCGTAACCCAACCGCGGCAACACGTGACAACAAGAAGAGCCCCCAGCGGATGCTGGGGGCTCTTCTATGGGGCTGAGATTCGCAAACAGATTTGCTCTGATTCGCAAACGGCCCGCTGGCGGTACCGGTGGGATTTGAACCCACGGTGGAGTTGCCCCCACACATGTTTTCGAGACATGATCCTTCGGCCGCTCGGACACGGTACCGGGAAAGAGTTTACACGATCCGGGAGGCGCGTCGCACCACCGGCACCAGCCTCCCCTCCACAGGCGGCCCGGTCCACTGCCCGCTCCCCAGCTCAGCAGGCGGTGACCGTCCGTCGCACCAGCCCGCGTACCGTGCACGGCATGAAGTCCCGCACCCTCATCGCACTGCTCACCTCGGTCATCGGCGGCGCCGTCGTCCTCGGCGGAGGGGCCTTCGGCGCCCGGGCGGGCGTCCGCGGTCAACGGGCAGCGGCGAGACGCGTCGTCGACATGCTCCCCGTGCATGCCGACTGGTGGCGCGAACGGCTCCAGCACGAGGGGCAGATCACGTACCTCGCGATCGGCGACTCGGCGGCGCAGGGCGTCGGAGCGTCGGAACCGCACCGCGGCTACGTCGGCCTGCTCGCGCGACGTATCCGGCACCGCTCGCGGATGTCGGTCCGGGTGGTGAACCTCAGCGTGTCCGGCTCGACGACGTGGGGCGCGAAGAAGGACCAGCTCCCGCGGCTGCAGCACTACACACCCGACGTCTGCACCGTGTCGATCGGGGCGAACGACATCGCCGACTTCCACCCCGACAAGTTCGAGCGGAACCTGCGCGCGATCTACGGCGCGGTGCCCTCGCACGCGATCGTCGCGGAACTGCCGTGCATGTTCGTGCCGGACCGGGAGCGCAAGGTGGCGGTCGCGAACGAGATCGTGCACCGCGTCGCCGCCGAGTTCGGCCTGACGGTCGCTCCGCTGCACACGATCACGAAGCGCGTCGGGCTCCGCCGCACGTTCTTCAACAGCTACGGCGACCTGTTCCACCCGAACGACCGCGGGTACGAGATCTGGGCCAGCGCGTTCGAGCCCGCTGTGGACGCCCGCGTCGACACGGTCGCCGCGATCCGCCAGTACCTGTCCAAGCGCGAGGCCGAGGAGCTGGGCGCGGGCGCCGGGGCGGTCGCGAGTGCTCGCGCCGAGCAGGACCTCGAGGGTGCCGAGGTGCTCGACCAAGCCGCACGCCCGGGTCGGATCGACCGACTCCGCCACCGGATGACGGGCTCGGTCCCGCTGCCCGACGGCGCGACCGATCACGCGGGTGATGTCGGCCGCTCGGCCTAGCCTGACGTCATGGCGCGCACCCAGTCCCTCTTCCGCTGCACGGAGTGCGGGTGGACCAGCATCAAGTGGGTCGGTCGCTGCGGCGAGTGCCAGTCCTGGGGCACGGTGGAGGACTCCTCCGCGGCCACGGCGAGCACTCGGGGCACGTCGGCCGTCGCGGTCACGGGCAACCGGATCGCCCGGCCGATCACCGAGGCCCGGGGCACCGCGGTCCAGCGCTGGCAGACCGGCATCGGCGAGTTCGACCGCGTCCTCGGCGGCGGCGTCGTGCCCGGCGCGGCCGTGCTCCTGTCCGGTGAGCCCGGCGTCGGCAAGTCGACCCTGCTGCTCGAGGTCGCGTCGCGTGCAGCCGCCATGGGCAAGCGCGTGCTCTACGTCAGCGCCGAAGAGTCGGTCGACCAGGTCCGGCTCCGCGCCGAGCGCACCGGCGCGATGCACGATGACCTCTACCTCGCGAGCGAGGTCGACCTCGGCGTGATCCTCGGGCAGATCGACCAGGTCGGGCCCGACCTCCTCATCGCCGACTCGGTCCAGACCATCTCGTCGAGTTCGATCGACGGCATCGCGGGTGGTACGTCCCAGGTGCGCGAGGTCGCCTCGACGCTCATCCGGGTCGCGAAGGACCGCGCACTCCCGGTGCTCATCGTCGGCCACGTCACGAAGGACGGCACGATCGCCGGTCCACGGTTGCTCGAACACCTGGTCGACGTCGTCTGCCACTTCGAGGGCGATCGACAGACCGCGCTCCGCTTCGTGCGAGCGCTCAAGAACCGCTTCGGTCCGACCGACGAGGTCGGCTGCTTCGACATGGCCGGCGACGGCATCCACGAGGTCCCCGACCCGAGCGGCCTGTTCATGTCGAAGAACAACGCGCCGGTGTCCGGCACGTGCGTCACCGTCGCGCTCGAAGGACGGCGGGCGCTCCCCGTCGAGGTGCAGGCCCTCGTGGTCCCGAGCTCGGCCCCACAGCCGCGCCGAGTCGTGAACGGCGTCGACTCCTCGCGCGTCGCGATGCTGCTCGCGGTCCTCGAACGGCGAGCAGGCCTGAAGCTCTCCGATGCCGACGTCTACGTGTCGACCGTGGGCGGGATGAAGCTCACCGAACCGGGCGCCGACCTCGCGATCGCGCTGGCCCTGGCGAGCGCAGCACGAGACCGGCCGTACCCGCACACCCTCGCCGCCGTCGGTGAGATCAGCCTCGCGGGCGAGATCCGCCCCGCGACCGGTGCGAAGCAGCGGGTTGCCGAAGCGGGGCGCCTCGGATTCACGACCGTCCTCGGGGCGGATGCCGAGCATCTGCGCGAGGCGTTGCGCGTCGCGTTCTCGCTCGCGACGTCGGAACGCGAGCGGGAGCTGGACCGCGCGTTCTGACGCGTGCCTGCCGGAGGCGAGCCGCGCCTCCAGGCCGGCGCCGCCCCGACGCAGCACCGCCGGCCGACGTCCTGAGACGGCCCGAGAGATCGAGACAGGCCGACACCGCGCCAAGGTCCGACGCGCCGATGAAGACCGACGCGCTCGTCCGCTAGGCGCGCAATGCGGCCAACAGGTCAGCCGGCGTCGCCTGCATCGTGTGCGGGCCGGCGATGTCGAAGAACACACCCTCGAGCGAGTCGAGGTGCGCGGCGAGGAACTCCTCGAGCCGCGGCCCGTCGTAGACCATGACCTGCCGGATCTTCTCGTCCGGCACCATCGCCGTGTAGGCGTCCGCCGACGAGAACAGCAGCAGGATGCGCTTGTCGGAGCCTTCGCGGCCGAACACCCGGACCTGCATGTCCTTCTTGCCGGTCACGAGCCGGGGGACGATCACGATGTCGTTGCGGAGCGCGAACGCCACCGCGGCGACGTCCTGCTGCGCGAGGGCCTCCTCGAGCTGTTCGCTCCGGAAGCGCTGTTCCTTGTCTGCCATCACCCCCAGTTCACCAGATCGGTGCACAGTTCGGCGACTCGGCTCTTCCCTTGTGGCCAGGACACGGTAAGTTGGAGGCAACCGCTTCGGCGGGAGTCCATCGTTCTTCCGGTGCCCAGCACCTCGAGCGCCATCGGTCACTGGCCTTCCCCGGCCGCCTGGCCCCGAAACCCGTTCCGCCGGCCCATGCCCGCGGCGCGCAACGATCTGACGGCATCCGTCGGCGGATCGGCGGCAGCAAGTGCCGCTTCGCAAGACAGGCAACGTACGTCGCCTGGCAAGAAAGACAAGGAACGCCATCATGGCAACTGGAACCGTCAAGTGGTTCAACAACGAAAAGGGCTTCGGCTTCATTGCGCCGGACGACGGCAGCGCTGACGTCTTCGCCCACTTCTCCGCGATCGCCGGCAACGGCTACAAGTCGCTGGAGGAGAACCAGAAGGTGGAGTTCGAGATCACCGAAGGCCGTAAGGGCCCGCAGGCGGAGAACATCACCGTCCTCGGCTGATCACCCTCAGCTCGAACGGGCTCGTCGTCTTCGGACGGCGGGCCCGTTCTGCATCTCCGGATCTCCGGTGTCCGAGGGCGCGCCAGCACCGTGGAACGGACACAAAACCGCGGAGAAGCGCGGTGCTGTGTCCGGAACCTGGTTCCGGCACCGCGAGCGCTGGCGCCAGCGCCGCCCCCACGCCAGCGCCACCGTGAGCGCCAGCCCCAGCCCCGCTACTCGAGGATGAACTGCACCGACTTCGTCGACTCGAGGTTCCCCACCCCGACCGACAGGTGGTAGCTCGCACCCCCGGCCGTCACCGACGCCCGCGAGCTGTCGCACGTGGCCTTCGACGACCGCGTCCGGTCCCACTCGATCGACGGCGTGGTCAGGGTCTGCCCGGCCTTGATCGTGACGTCCTGGTTCGTGCCGCCGGTCTGGCAGTCCTTCGAGCTCCAGTACTGCTCCTCGCCGGAGCTGATCGTGAGCACCTGCTGCGCGGACCCGAGGTCCATGTGGCACGACGACGAGCCGCTGTTGGTGATCGACATCGCGATCTTCGGGTCCTCGGTGGGGCCGTAGGAGCTCTTGTCGAGGACGGGAGTCAGTTCGATCTGGTCCTTCGAGCAGGTCGCACCGTCCGCGGACGAACCAGACCCACCAGCACCGGCGCCGGCCGAGGCCGACGCACCGCCGGACGGCGTCGCTCGGGGCGACGCGGCAGACGACGGCGCACCGGCGGAGGACACACCAGGCGCAGCGGACGACGACGCGCCAGGAGTCCCGGAAGCACCAACCGCCGGCGCCGACGACCCGGCAGCCCCCGGCGTCGCCGCACTCCCCCGCCCGACGACGATCAGCACGACCACCACGACGACGAGCAGCAGCACGCCGATGACGATCGCTCGGCGGCGCCAGTAGACGCTCGGCTGCTCGGGGCCGACGGGGTGACGGAACGACGACATGCGGTCAGGGTAGACAGCGGGGCGCGCCTGACCCGGGTACCCCGCCGAGCACCGGCGGAAAGGGTCAGAGGATCTTCAGCATGCGGGTGTTGCCGAGGGTGTTCGGCTTGACCCGGGCGAGGTCGAGGAACTCCGCGACCCCTTCGTCGGACGACCGGACGAGCTCCGCGTAGACGTCGGGCGACACGACGCTCTCGCCGATCTCGAGGTACCCGTGCTTGGCGAAGAAGTCGACCTCGAAGGTGAGGCAGAAGATCCGGGCGATCCCGAGCGCGCGAGCGTCGTGTTCGAGTCCTTCGAGCAGGCGGTGTCCGACGCGCTTGTGGATCCACTGTTCGTCGAGCGCGAGGGTGCGGACCTCGGCGATGTCGTCCCAGAAGACCGCGAGGGCGCCGCAGCCGATCGGCGTGCCGTCCGGCCCCTCGGCGATCCGGAACTGCTGGATCGAGCCGTAGAGCGCGACGTTCTCCTTGCCGAGCAGGATGCGTCGATCGACGTACGGTGCGATGAGCCGCTGGATGTGCGGCACGTCCGAGGCGAGGGCCGGTCGGACGAGGATGCCGTGTTCGTCCCGTTCGTCGAACGCGTGCTTCCCGTGCTGTCCAGTCATCGTCCCCACACTAGTGCGACGCCCGCAGCGGATGACCGTCGGCGACGCCCCCCTGCCGCAGCCGACGACCACCGGCGACGCCCCCCTGCCGCAGCGCCAGGGGGACACGCACCTGGAACCCGTCCAGGCGCATCGGCCTACCGTCCGACCCATGCCGCAGATCATCGAAACCGTCGACGTCAACGTCCCCGTCCGCCAGGCCTACGACCAGTGGACCCGATTCGAGGAGTTCCCGACCTTCCTCGACGAGGTCGAGAAGATCGTCCAGGTGGACGACAAGACCACCGACTGGACCGTCAAGGTCGCCGGCCAGGAGCGTGAGTTCCGCGCCGTCATCACGGAGCAGCACCCCGACGAGCGTGTCGCCTGGACCGTCAAGGACGGCGAGACCGACCACGCCGGTGTCGTCACGTTCCACAAGCTCTCGGACACCGAGACCCGCGTCACCGCGCAGATCGACTGGGAGCCGTCCGGCTTCCTCGAGAAGCTCGGCTCCGCCGTGGGCGTCGGAGGCCACGCCGTGAAGAAGGACCTGCAGAACTTCAAGGAGCGCGTCGAGAACGCGCCCACCGAGCCGGGTTGGCGAGGCGAGGTCCAGGCCTAGGACCCCACCGACGACCGGACGGGAGGCGCGGTGCCAGCTGGCACCGCGCCTCCCGTCCGTCGTGCGGCCGGGTCGGCATCCCCCCACGAAATGCCGACATGACGCGCGGCGCTCGTCCTGGCAGAGTGGTCTCCGACCGGACGTGACGCCGGTTCAGTTTTACCATGTCTGAGACAGATGTGAAGGGCGGCCACGTGATCGAGTACAACGACGACGACGCACACCGACGGGAGCTGTCGCGCAAGCTGCAGCTGCTCATGGACGTCGTCGAGGCGAACTCGGGGCAGCGTCCGCCGTACAAGGAGATCGCCGCCGAGGTCGAGGCACACGGCGCGACGCTGAGCCGTCCGCGCTGGGGCTACATGCTCGGCGGCAACGGTCCGGCGGTGCGCGACCGGCGCTTGCTCGAGGCCCTCGCGGCGTTCTTCGGCGTCCCGTCCGAGTACCTCACCGACGCAGCGGGCTCGACCGACGTCCCGGAACGCGTGCAGGCGCAGCTCGAGCTCGTCCTCGAGCTCCGGCGCCGCGAGGTCGTCGCGTTCGCCACCCGGCGCCTCGGTGAGTTCGCCTCCGCCGCTGAGATCCGCGACTTCACCGAGCACCTCCGAGGGCTCGACGACGGCGGCACCCGGTGACCGTCGAGGTCGGCCCCCGCGGCCTGCGGGACCGGTTCGGCGCCCTCCGCCGGCAGGGCGAGGCCCGACGCCGGGTGCAGCGGCTCGGTCTCCCCCGTCGACTGACGCTGCCCGAGCTGCTCGCCCGCGCGGAGTCGGTGCTGGGGAAGCGCATCGAGGTCCGCACCACCGAGCTGCCCGGCGATCTGTCGGCGCGGCTCATCCAACGCACCGACCACGCCCTGCTCGAGACGCGGCCGGACCTGTCGGAGCGCTCGCGCGTCGCCTGTGTGCTGCACGAGGTCGCGCACGTGTTCCTCGACGACCACGGGTGCGACCACCAGGCCTACACCGGCCTGCTCACCGGGCGGACGGCGTTCACCCGGTCGCTCGACACCCCGCACGAGCAGACGGTGGAACTCGTCGCCGACCAGCTCGCGCTGCGCATCGGCCTGCTCGATCCCGACGGCCCGTCCGGGATCTTCCGGTGACCCTGCACGTCTGGGGTTCCCTGCCGGTCTGGGTCCTCCTGACCGTGCTCGTCGTCCGGCTCGTGCTCGTCCGGACGCAGTCGTCGAGCGTCGCGTGGCTCACGGTTTGCTGCGCCTTCGTCGCCGTGGGGTTGACGATCAACCAGCCCGCCGTCCTGGGGTTCCTCGCAGTCGTCACGCACGAGCCGAACGTGGCCGACCTGCTCGGCCGGTGCCTCATGGTCTGCGGCCTCTTCGCGCTCGCACAGTCGGTCGAGGCGGCCGCCCGCTCCGCCCGGCTGCTCCGCCCGAGTCGGATCATCGGCTGCGCGGCGGTGCTCGTCGCCCTCGTGGTGCTGTTCGTGCTGATCGACGCGCCCCGACCCACGGCGGCGTTCATGGCCGAGTACGGCGACCAGCTCCCGACGGCGCTCTACTCCGCGGTGGAGATGACCTACATCGCCCTGGTCATCGCCCGCTCGGCGATCGCGGTAGTGCGGAGCTTCCACCGCGGCGACGGCCTCGGCCGCATGTACTGGTTCTTCGTCGCGGGCGCTGCGGCGATGGTGCTCCTCGCCGGCATCGCGGTGGCGCTCGACGCGGTGCACGTCGCCGGCGCGACCGGAGCCGTGCGCGTGCTCGGCGCCCTGTACGCCCCGGTGTTCCTCTCGGCGATGACGCTGCTCGCGATCGGGTCGGCCGGCGGTGTCCTGCCCGACGCCGTCCGCGAGCTCCGGGAGTGGCGCGACGCCCGCCGCCGCATCCGCTCCCTCGAACCCGAACTGGCCCGGCTGCAGTCCGCCGCGCACAACGAGGGGCTGTACTTCACCATCGTCTGGCAGCGTCGCCAGTGGCGGGCCCGGTTGCACCGGCTGTCCGTCGAGGTCGAGGACCGCGCGCGGGAGGCCGGGCAGGACGTCCCCGCCGCCGCGACGCTCACCACCGGACGACTCAGGGAGGTCTCATGACCGGCGCACGCACCACCGGACTCGGCACGGCGATCGGGACGGCGGTCGGCGCGGCCGGCTCGCTCGGCCTCGGCGCCCTCGTCGCACGACGGCTCGTCATGCCGACGCCGTACCGGGCGACGGCCACGGTCCGATCGGCCACGGACGACGAGGTCGAGCTCACCGACACGCGCGACACGCGCCTGCCGGGCACGTACGACCTGCGCCGAGAGGACGCCCGCGTCCGCGTGACCGACGTCCTCGCCGACGCCGACGACGTCGTCCGTCGCCGCGCCGACCGCCGCGCGGACAGCGGCCTCTGGACGTGGGACGCCCTGCTGCACGACGGCCTCGACGACGTCCCGGGCGCGGAACCGGAACCCGGTGCCCAGACGCACGTGGTGCACGTGCACGGGCAGTCGCTCGGGCCGCGGCAGGTGCTGCGTGGCATCGGGGTCTGGCGTGCCCTCGGCGCGACGTCCGAGGTCCTCGACACGACCGACCTGCCGCTGCGCTCGCTCGACCCCGGCGCCGTCGACCGCATCGAGCAGGCCGTCCGCGCCGCCCGGGCGCGCGGTGCCCGCCGGGTGGTCCTGCAGGGCTGGTCCGCCGGAGCGCTCGCCTGCTCGGTCGCTGCTGCCCGGGTCCCGGTGGACGGGATCGTCGCGGTCTCCCCGCTGCTCGACGTCGCGGCAGCGCTCCGCGGGGCAGTCCGCGCCGCCCACCTGCCGTCGTTCGTCGGCTCGGTCGCCGCTCGGATCGCCACGACCCCGGGACTCTGCCGGCTGGCGGGCGCGCCGGCTCCCGTGACGGTGACGTCGTGGCGGACGTCCCCGACTCCGGTGCTGCTCGTGCACTCCACCGCGGACGCGCTCGTGCCCGAGGCCGAGGTCGCCCGGCAGAGCACGGCGACCGTCGTCACGTTCCGGACCGCCCCGCACACCCTGGAGTGGAACGAGGACCCGGAGCGCTGGGAGTCGGCCGTCCGCGACTTCGCCGCCACCCTCTAGGAACGGCAACGGCCCCGGGCTGCGAAGCAGACCGGGGCCGGCGCGACTCGACCTGTTGGGGGGAACCGGTCGAGCGCTGTGCACGAGGTGTTGGGGGGAACCCCTCGCGCACGTATCACCGTACCCCCGCGGACGGGGCGGAGTGCACCACGCGCGTCCTGTGTCCACAGGCCGCACAGCAGATCCATGTGGACGACGGACGGGAGGCGCGGTGCCAGCTGGCACCGCGCCTCCCGTCGTGTGTCGTGTCGGGTCCTAGGACTCGATCTCGCCCGTCGGCGCCTCCGGCGCCTTCTCGAGCGACGGCGCTCCGGCGAGGACCTCCTCGCGACCCGGCTGACGCCCGGTCTCGAACTGGAACGCGCCGTCGGCGAAGTCGACCTTCACGTGGTCACCGGCGTTGAGCTCGCCCTGCAGGATGTGCTCGGACAGCTGGTCCTCGACCTCGTGCTGCATCGCGCGGCGGAGCGGACGCGCACCGAGTGCCGGGTCGAACCCGACCTTGATGAGCTGCTCCTTGGCGGGGAGCGTGAGCTCCACCGTCATGTCGCGGTCGAGCAGACGGTCCGACAGGCGCTTCACGAAGAGGTCCACGATCTGCAGCAGCTCGGACTGCGAGAGCTGCGGGAAGACGATCGTGTCGTCGACGCGGTTCAGGAACTCCGGCTTGAAGTGCTTCTTCAGCTCCTCGTTCACCTTCGAGCGCATGCGGTCGTAGCCGACGCCCGAGTCACCCTCGATCTGGAAGCCCACCGGGCCACCCGCGATGCCCTGCGAACCGAGGTTCGTGGTCATGATGATGACGGTGTTCTTGAAGTCGACGACGCGGCCCTGACCATCGGTCAGACGACCCTCTTCGAGGACCTGCAGGAGCGAGTTGAAGATGTCCGGGTGGGCCTTCTCGATCTCGTCGAACAGGACCACGGAGAACGGCTTGCGGCGCACCTTCTCGGTGAGCTGGCCGCCCTCCTCGAACCCGACGAACCCGGGAGGGGCACCGAACAGGCGCGACACGGTGTGCTTCTCACCGAACTCCGACATGTCGAGGGAGATCAGCGCACCCTCGTCGTCGAAGAGGAACTCGGCGAGGGCCTTGGCGAGCTCGGTCTTCCCGACGCCCGTGGGGCCGGCGAAGATGAACGAGCCCGAGGGGCGGTTCGGGTCCTTCAGACCGGCACGGGTGCGGCGGATGGTCTTCGAGAGGGCCGAGATGGCCTCCTCCTGACCGATGACGCGCTCGTGCAGTGCCTTCTCCATGAAGACCAGACGCGAGGTCTCCTCTTCGGTGAGCTTGAACACCGGGATGCCCGTGGCCTGGGCCAGGACCTCGGCGATGATGCCCTCGTCGACGGTGCCGGACGCGGCGACGTCACCTGCACGCCACTGCTTCTCGAGGCGGAGTCGCTCGCCGAGGAGCTTCTTCTCCTCGTCGCGCAGGCTCGCGGCCTTCTCGAAGTCCTGCTCCTCGATGGCGGCTTCCTTCGACCCGCGGACCGTCGAGATCTTCTCGTCGAACTCGCGGAGCTCCGGCGGTGCCGACAGGATCGACAGGCGGAGGCGTGCGCCGGCCTCGTCGATCAGGTCGATGGCCTTGTCGGGCAGGAAGCGGTCCTGCACGTAGCGGTCCGCGAGGTTCGCCGCGGCGACGATCGCACCGTCGGTGATGGACACCTTGTGGAACGCCTCGTACTTGTCGCGGAGGCCCTTGAGGATGTTGATCGCGTGCGGCAGCGACGGCTCGTTGACCTGCACCGGCTGGAAGCGACGCTCGAGTGCGGCGTCCTTCTCGAAGTGCTTGCGGTACTCGTCGAGCGTGGTGGCACCGATGGTCTGGAGCTCACCGCGGGCGAGGAGCGGCTTGAGGATCGACGCGGCGTCGATCGCGCCCTCGGCAGCACCGGCACCGACGAGCGTGTGGATCTCGTCGATGAAGACGATGATGTCGCCGCGGGTGCGGATCTCCTTCGTGACCTTCTTGAGGCGCTCCTCGAAGTCACCGCGGTAGCGGGACCCGGCGATGAGCGACCCGAGGTCGAGCGAGTAGAGCTGCTTGTCCTTCAACGTCTCGGGCACGTCGCCCTTGACGATCGCCTGGGCGAGGCCCTCGACGACGGCGGTCTTGCCGACGCCGGGCTCACCGATCAGGACGGGGTTGTTCTTGGAGCGACGGGAGAGGATCTGCATGACCCGCTCCATCTCCTTCTCGCGCCCGATCACCGGGTCGAGCTTGGCGTCGCGGGCGGCCTGGGTGAGGTTGCGACCGAACTGGTCGAGGACCTGCGAACCCTGCTGCGCGTTCTGCTGCGTCTCGCCGCCGACGGCGACCGCTTCCTTGCCCTGGTAGCCGGACAGGAGCTGGATGACCTGCTGGCGGACGCGGTTCAGGTCCGCGCCGAGCTTGACGAGGACCTGGGCGGCGACGCCCTCGCCCTCGCGGATGAGGCCGAGCAGGATGTGCTCGGTCCCGATGTAGTTGTGGCCGAGCTGCAGCGCCTCGCGCAGGGACAGCTCGAGCACCTTCTTGGCGCGCGGCGTGAACGGGATGTGCCCGGTCGGCTGCTGCTGGCCCTGCCCGATGATGTCCTGGACCTGCTCGCGGACGGCATCGAGCGAGATGCCGAGCGACTCCAGCGCCTTGGCGGCGACGCCCTCGCCCTCGTGGATGAGGCCGAGGAGGATGTGCTCGGTGCCGATGTAGTTGTGGTTGAGCATCTTCGCTTCTTCTTGAGCGAGGACGACAACACGACGGGCTCGGTCGGTGAATCTCTCGAACATGTGCTCTCCCTTGCCGGACCCGTGGGAGTCCGGTGACGTACATCGAGACTAACCACCGCACCCCCGGTGGTCTGCCCCTGTTCGCCGTGGGCGTGACCCCCTGTGCGCCCCGTGCACAGTGCGGTTCTGGGGAGGGACTCGGTACGATCCCGGACATGGAGCAGCCCGTCGTCGGCCTCGTCGTCCACCCCACCAAGAACGTGCAGGAGTCGGTCACGACCCTGCAGCGCTGGAACGCCTCCGGCCGCGGGCGGCTGGTCGCCCGGCGGGCCGATGCCCAGCGCCTCGGCGGGATGATCGACGTCATCGGCGACGACGACTTCATCGACGGCGTCGACCTCGTCGTGGCACTCGGCGGCGACGGCACCATGCTCGGCGCGATGCGGCTCGTCGCGAAGCGTCCGGTGCCCGTGCTCGGCGTCAACTACGGCAACGTCGGGTTCCTCGTCGAGATCGAGCCGCCCGAACTCGAAGCGGCGCTCGAACGACTGTCCGCCGGCGACTACCAGCTGGAGCCGCACCACGCGCTCGAGGCCCGGTTGTCCTGGAGCGGCGCCCGCACCGACTACCTGGCGTTCAACGACCTCACCGTCGTGCGACGCCCCGGTGCCGGGCAGGTGTCGGCGGACCTCAGCGTGGGTGGGCTGGGGTACGGGTACTACCGCGCGGACGCCATCGTCGCCGCGACGCCCGCCGGGTCCACCGCGTACAACTACGCCGCGGGCGGCCCGGTTCTCTCCCCCGCACTCTCCGGCTCCGTGGTGACGCCGGTCGCGCCGATGGCCGGGATCGACCGCTCGGTGGTGCTCGCAGCGCGCGAGCGCTACCGGTTCGACATCGCCGAGGGCACCCGGAGCGCGGCGCTCGAGGTCGACGGTCTCGTCGTGGGCGAGGTGGCCACCGGTGCGCAGATCGACGTGCGACTCCGGAAGGACGCCGGCAGCGTGGTCCGCCTCGACGCGGAGCGGCACGGCCGGACGGGTCGCGTCAAGCTCAGCCTGCTCGACCTGCCGGTGCGGCCGGACCAGCTGATCGAGCTCATCCCGCAGGACCTGCGCCAGCGGCTCGACCGCGACGCCGAGCAGTGACGGGCCCGGGCATGTGAATGGCCCGCCCAGGCAGTGCCTGGACGGGCCGTCCCATCACCCCACCGAGCCGCCTTCCCACAGGACGACCCGGTTCCCCGTGTCGGCACGAGCGTGCCGACCGAAGTCTCCTGCCGACGTCAGTCGGTCAGGTACAGCTGCATGTCCTGCGAGACCGCCTTCGCGAAGAGGCGGAGCTTCGCACGGGACTCCACCCGGCTGACGGCCTGGCGGGTCGTGTGCACGATCTTCGAGATCTCGTCGAGCGTCATCGGCTTGTCGTCGTCGAGGCCGTAGCGCATGCGGATCACGTTCGCCTCGTCGCTCGGCAGCTCGGCGACGATGGAGCGGATGTCGCGGTGCAGGAGCGTCGTCTCGGTGAGCTCGTTGGGGCTCGCGGCGTCCTCGTCCTCGATGAAGTCGCCGAGCTCGCTGTCGTCGGAGTCGCCGACGACCGTGTGGATCGACACCGGCTCGTGCGAACGACCCTTGAGGTCGACGAGCTCCTCGACGCTCATGCTGAGCTCAGCGGCGACCTCGTCGGGCATCGGCGCGCGGCCGAGGTCCACCGTCAGGTCACGCTCGGTGCGCGAGATCTTGTTGATGAGCTCGACCGTGTGCACCGGGATGCGGATCGTGCGTGCCTTGTCGGCTAGGCCACGCGAGATGGCCTGGCGGATCCACCACGTGGCGTACGTGGAGAACTTGTAGCCCTGCGTGAAGTCGAACTTCTCGACGGCGCGGACGAGGCCGAGGTTGCCCTCCTGGATGACGTCCATGAAGGGGAGGCCGCGCTGCGAGTAGCGCTTGGCGATCGAGACCACGAGCCGCAGGTTCGACGTGATCATGCGCTCCTTGGCGCGCTCACCGTCGCGGACCAGCCAGCGCAGTTCACGCTGCAGGCTCTTCGGCATGTCGGTCTCGGTGTTCAGCTTCTCCTCGGCGAAGAGGCCGACCTCGATGCGGCGGGCAATGTCCGCCTCTTCCTCGGCGGTGAGGAGGGCGAGCCGGCCGATGTGGCGGAGGTAGTCGCCGACCTGGTCGACCGAAGCGCCGCGCACACCGGCGAGCTGCTCGTCGGCTTCGACCTCGGTGTCGAGCGTGGTGGTGGCAGTGGGTGCGTCGGCGGTCTTCGCGGCGGCGGTCTTCTTGGTGCGACGGGCGGTGGTGCTCGTCGTCTTCGGTGCTGCAGTCGTGATCGTCATGGGTGACTCCCTGCGTTCGACGGTGATGACCTCGGTGGGGGGTGGTGACGAGTAAAGCGGTCCGGAGGTGTACCCCACAAACCGATCGGATCGATTCTCAGGCTTCTCCGTGATTCACCCTCGACACCGTCCCCCACGGGGTACAGGCGCAGGAGCAGTCTGCCGCGACCGGAGGCCCGGAGGCAAGGGGTTCCTGCCGTGTTTCCGGTGTTGCCATGGTGTTTCCACCAGGTGTCGCAAGGTGTACCCCGCGTCACCGCGCCCCCTGGACAACGAAAAGGGGTACGGCATTCCGGTTCGGTGCGATCCGGACGCCGTACCCCGATGGACGGGAGAACGGGGTTCACCAGGAGGGTTCGAGCCACCCCTCGCGACGCTTGGAGACCTCGAGATCGGCGTCACGGTCGAACTCGTCGTACTCGCTCTCGATGTCGCCGACGAGGCTGCGGCCCGTGAACATGTGCGCGATGGACATGGGGACGATGCTGACGGCGGGATGCGACACCCCGGTGAACGAGCGGTGACGGTGGTCGGACGGTCAGACGTCCAGGTCGTCCTCGTCGCCGTCCGGCCACACGGCGTCGTCGCGCGCCGGGTCCGGGACGGCCGGGTGGCCGAAGGCGTCCTCGGCGTCGAGGTCGGCAAGGCCGTCGGCGCCGGCGGGGCCGGCGGCAGGACCCGCCGGATCGCGCGACGGCTCCGCTGGTTCGGTCGGACGGATCACGCCCGCAGCGTGGCAGCCGCGGGTGAACGGGTGGTGTCGGACTACTCCGCCGAGGTCGGCGCCGGCGCGGGGACGCCGTGCTCGCGCTCGAAGCGGGCGCGCTCCTCGGCCTCGACCTTCGCGTAGGCGGAGCGCTCGGTGCGGTCCGCCCGCATGATGGCGCGCATCACGAACCAGAAGATGAGGCCGACCACGACGGTCGGCGTCAGGGCGAAGATGATCCCGGTCACGACTCCATGCGGCACCGGAGCATCCTAACCCGCGCCGTCGGGTGGCAGGATGTGCGCGGTGGACCCGCACCGGCCTGGAGGGGCGGTGCAGGACCGACCGGCACCGCGCCTCCCGTGCGGTGTTGGTCTACTTGACCAAGGGGAAGAGGATCGTCTCGCGGATGCCGAGACCGGTGATCGCCATGAGCAGGCGGTCGACGCCCATGCCCATCCCGCCCGACGGCGGCATCGCGTGCTCGAGCGCGCGGAGGAACTCCTCGTCGACGCGCATCGCCTCGGGGTCCCCGCCCGCGGCGAGCCGGGCCTGCTCGACGAAACGCTCCCGCTGCACGACCGGGTCGACGAGCTCGGAGTACGCCGTCGCGAGCTCGAAGCCCCGCACGTAGAGGTCCCACTTCTCGACGACGCCCGGACGGGTACGGTGCTGCCGGGTGAGCGGCGAGGTGTCCACCGGGAAGTTCATCACGAACGTCGGGGCGTGGAGCTTGTCCGAGTTGAAGTGCTCCCAGAGCTCCTCGACGTACTTGCCGTGGGTGGCGTGCGCGACCTCGATGCCCTCGGCCTCGGCGAGCGCCTGCAGCTCGGACACCGGGGTCTCCGGGGTGATCTCGCGCCCCGACGCCTCGGAGAGGGACTCGTACATGTCCATCCGCGCCCAGTCGCCACCGAGGTCGTAGTCCGACCCGTCCGGCAGCGTGACGACGAGCGAGCCGCCGGTCACGGCCTTCGTGGCGTTCTGCACGAGTTCCTGCGTGAGGTCCGCCATCTGCTCGTAGTTGCCGTACGCCTGGTAGGCCTCGACCATCGCGAACTCCGGCGAGTGCGACGAGTCCGCGCCCTCGTTCCGGAAGTTGCGGTTGATCTCGAACACCCGGTCGATGCCGCCGACCACCGCGCGCTTGAGGAAGAGCTCGGGCGCGATGCGGAGGTACAGCTCGGTGTCGAAGGCGTTCGAGTGCGTGACGAAGGGCCGCGCCGAGGCGCCGCCGTGCTGCGTCTGGAGCATCGGGGTCTCGACCTCGAGGTACTCGTGCGCCGTGAAGGTCTGGCGGAGCGAGGACATCACCGCTGCGCGGGCCCGGACGGTCGCCCGCGCTTCCTCGCGCACGATGAGGTCGAGGTAGCGCTGGCGGACCCGCGTCTCCTCGTTCAGCTCGTTGTGCAGGTTCGGCAGCGGCAGGATCGCCTTCGCCGCGATCGCCCAGTCGTCGACCATGATCGACAGCTCGCCGCGGCGCGACGAGATGACCCGGCCGTGCACGAAGACGTGGTCGCCGAGGTCGACGAACTCCTTCCAGCGCGCGAGGGACTCGTCGCCGACCTCGGCGAGGGAGACCATCGCCTGGACGCGTGCGCCGTCGCCGGACTGCAGGGTCGCGAAGCAGAGCTTGCCGGTGTTGCGCGAGAACACGATGCGGCCCGCGACGCCCACGACGTCCTGCGTCTCCTCGCCGGTCTCGAGGTGCGCGTACTGCGCGCGGACCGCGGGGATCGTCGTGGTGATCGGCAGCTCGGCCGGGTAGGCCTCGATGCCCGCGTCGAGGAGCTTCGCCCGCTTGTCGAGCCGGACCTGTCGCTGCTCGCTGGTCTCTTCGGCGGACAGGACGTCGGCGGCGGTCTCTTCGCTCATTGCTGGTGCGGCTCCGATGGGGTCGTGGGGGATGTGGAGATGCTACCCGGCGCCGGACCCCGTCGTGGGCCGCCTGTGGACGGCCGGCTAGAGCGTGGCCTGGCCGTCGGCCGCGGCGAGGGCGTTGTCCACCGCGGAGCGGACCAGCGCGCCGAGGACCCGCCCCGGGTGCTCCACGCCGATGCCGGACAGCGTGCCCGCCGACTGGTCGACGATGGCCGTCGAGAACGACACCGCCGCCCGCACCGCGTCCGCGTAGGCCGGGCGGTCCTGCTCGGTGACGACGAACGGCTCCGCCCCCATCTCGACGACGAGCGCCTGCGCGATGGGCAGCACCGGCGCAGGGGCGGTCACGGCGCAGTACGCGTCGCGGAGCCGGACGAGGTCGACGCTCGTACCCGTGAAGGCCATCGCGGGGTGGATCGCGAGCGGGATCGCGCCGGCGGACATGGCCGGTCGGAGCACCTCGACGCCGTGGTCGGGGCTGGTGTGCACGACGAGCTGCCCGGGCTGCCAGATGCCGGCGTCCGCGAGGCCCTGCACGAGCCCGGCGAGCTGGTCGTCAGGCACGGCGAGGAGCACGAGTTCGCTCCGCTCGACGAGGTCGGGGGTCGCCAGGACGGGCGCGCCGGGGAGCATCGCCTCGGCCCGGTCACGGCCAGCGTCGGACACGGCGGTCACCCCGACGACGGCGTGCTCGGCGTTCGCGAGCGCGGCGCCGAGGACCGGGCCGACCTTCCCGGCGCCGACCACGCCGACGCCGAGTCGTCCGGCCCTCACGAGACGGCTCCGGGGCCGGGCACGTCGGTCCAGCCGTCGGGTCGGTGCGCGTGTCGGCCGGGAGGCGCGGTGCGACCCCCCGGATCACGGTCGCGCCCGTCGGTCGCCGGGTCGCCGCCGGCGGCGGACGACGTCGCGACCGGCGCGGAGGAGCCGGGGGCGGGCGCGGTCGCGACCGGCCTGGCGGTGCCGGGCCCGGACCACGCGGTGGCGCCGACCGTCTGCCGGACGGGAGCCGACGGGGCCGACGCGCCCCGCGCCTCCCGTTCGCGCCACCGGTGCGACGTGTCGGCGGCGGCAGCCTCGACCGCCCGCGCTGCCGCGTCGGCCCACAGCCGCTGCGCGTCCAGCGCGTCGATCGCGCCGATCCGTGCCGTCACCGGACCCTGGACGGTCTGCACGTGCACGGTCGCCAGGCGCAGCACCCGTTCCAGCGGCCCCTGCGACACCTTCACGCTCTGCACCCGCGGCAGCGGCACGACCACGAGCGACCACCACACCGCACCGAGGCGGAGCAGGACGGCACCGGGGACGAAGCGGTACCCGTTCCGGCGGAACGACAGCGGTCGGAGCCAGGCGCCGCGACCGGGCGAGTGCACGAAGCCGCCGCGGTCCCCGGTGGTCGTGAGGCTGTCGTCGACGACGTCGACCGCCTCGGCCGAGCCCTGCCGGAGCTGCTCCTCCGACGCGGCCGGGCCGGCGACCGCGGTGCCGACGAGGCCGGGCAGGATGATGTCGAGCACCTCGCGGACGTCGGCCGCGGTGCCGACGGGCAGCACGATCGACGAGACCTGCTGGTTGCTCGAGGCGCCGTTGCGGGCGTTCGTCGCGCGGTTGATGCGGACGTCCCACCAGCCGAACGGCCGCCAGAGCAGCGGCTGCGCGACGCTCACGGCGTGGATACGGCCCGGGGGCAGCGTCTCGTTCGACGTCGACACGAGGCCGAAGCCGATCCGGATGCCGTCCCGGGTGTCGGCGATCGTGTACTGCAGCGACCGCGAGAACTTCCGGACGTAGTACCCGCCGGCGCCGAGGACCGCGGGGAAGACGCCGAACAGGATCCCGAACTCGCCGGTGAGGGCGACGGAGACGACCATCGCGGCGATGGCGGCGAGGATGAACACGGTCGTGCCGGAGAGCAGCATCGAGGCGATGAGCCGCCCCGGGTGCACCTTCACGACGCGGGTCGCCCGGACCGCCGCCGGGTCGAGCTCCGGCGAGAAGATCTCGTCGACGCGGTCCTGCAGCATCCCCTGCGAGACCCGCGGGTCGGACCGCTCGTCGTCCTGCGCCCCCGAGGCGAGCACGAGGATGCGCTGCCGCAGGTCGTCGGCGGCCTTCACCCCGAGGTAGGCGAGCTGCACGTTCGCGTCGTTGCCGGCCTGCGCGATCTCGAGCTTGGCGGTGCCGAACACGCGGGGGACGAGCGGGCGCGAGATGTTGATGCCCTGGATCCGGTCGAGCCGGGCCTTCCGGTTCGTCCGGAACAGCACGCCGGAGCGGACCTCGACGATCTCGCCGGTGACCCGGAACTCGTGCATCCGCCACGACAGCCAGAACAGGCCGATGAGCACGACGAGCAGCCCGACGATGCCGAGCAGGACCCAGCCGACGACGCCGTGTTCGTAGACGTAGCGGACCGGGTCGCCGTCCTCCTGCGGGCCGCTGCCCGGGATGAAGAACTCGACGAGCTGGTCCCGCAGGCTGTTCAGCACGTAGCCGAGGACCACGATGAGGAAGATGCCGCCCTTGAGCAGGGGCGTCAGCGGGTGCAGCCGGTGCCACTCGCCGTCGGTGAGCGGGGCGGCAGCGGCGGCGTCGCCCTTCCGCGGCGGTGCAGGCGGCGGCGGTCCGGGTCGGAAGGTCACGGTGCTTCCTAGAGCCCGGCGCGCCGGGACTCGGCGAGCTCGACGAGGCGGTCGCGCAGCGCGTCGGCGTCGGTCGCCGGGATGCCGGGGATCCGGACGTTCGTCGCCGCGGCAGCGGTGACGAACTTGAGCTCGCTGAGGCCGAGCACGCGGTCGAGCGGACCGCGGTTCACGTCGACGAGCTGCATCCGGCCGTACGGCACCGCGGTGAAGCGCTGCCACATCAGGCCGCGACGGAGCACGAGGTCGTCGTCGCGGAGTGCGTAGCCGATGGCACGCACCCGGCGGGGCGTGAGGACCGCGGTGACGATCGCGACGACGCCGACGGCGATCGCGACCAGGGTCCAGACGGTGCCAGCGGGCCGGACGAAGCCACCGCTCACGACTCCGATGATGACGCAGCCCGCGGTGACGACGGCGCCGATGACCACGGTCGTGATCAGCTCGGTCCAGACGAGCTTCGGCGACACCCGGGTCCAGGTGGTGCCGGTCAGGCCGAGGCCGGGCTCGTCGAGTCGTTCACGCGGCATCGCGGCCTCCTGGGGGTCGTGCGGGGACGGACGGGGTCGTGCGTTCGCACGCGTGGCCGTGCGTGTCGGTGTGCGTCAGTGCGCCGACGTCGTGCCGCCCCTGGGCAGGTCGTCGTCCTCGTCGTCACCGGGCGGTGCGATGCACATGTGCTCCGCGACGAGCGCGCAGACCGTCAGGACGAGCCCTCCCCCGACCGCCACGGCGTTCGGCAGGGTCGAGCCTAGCGAAGGGGTCGCGGAGCGGGTCAGGAGGTACACCACGAGCCCGAGGGCGAACCCGCCGAAGAGCACGCCGGCCAGGCTGGACGCCTTCGCGAGCACCACGACCCGGATCGCGTAGAGCGGGTCGACCGTGCGCTGTCGTGCGGCGCCCCCGCGGGCGTGCTGCCGGACGGGCCGCGCCATGAGCACGACGGTGACGCCGATGAGTGCGAGGGTCGCGCCGAGCGGCACCGAGAGCAGGAGCGTGGGGGCCTGCCGCGAGGCGAGGACGGCGTCGACGGCGAACCCGCCGACGGCGGCGACGAGGGCGACGCTGATCAGGGTGGAGGCGCGGGTGGGCTTCACGGGGCGACCCCCTCGGTCGCGTCGGCACCGTCCGACGCGTCGGCACCGTCCGTCGCGTCGGCACCGTCCGTCGCGTCGGCCGGACGGGACCCGCGGGGCGGCTCCTCGAAGAGCCGCGGCTCCTCGACGCGCTCGGTGTCGTCCCCCACTGCGGCGAGCAGGTCGGCCACCGGTCCGGCACCCGGCAGCACCGCGTCCGGGTCGGCGTCGAGCCACGGCGCCAGCACGAAGGCCCGCTCCCCCGCGCGCGGGTGCGGCACCGTGAGGGTCGCCGTGTCGAGCACGAGGTCGTCGTAGGTCACCACGTCGAGGTCGAGCGTCCGGTCGCCCCAGCGCACCTCGCGCGTGCGGCCGTGCGCGTCCTCGATGCCGTGCAGGGCGTCGAGCAGCTCCTGCGGGGACAGGTCGGTGTCGACGACGACGACGGCGTTCCGGTAGCGGGGCTTCGCCTCGTCCGGGCCGTCGAGGGTCACGGCGACGGACTCGACCTCGCGGCTGGACGCCACCGGTCGCACACCCGGGAGCGCCGCGATCGCCGAGGCCGCGGCACGCAGGGTGCTCCCGCGGTCGCCCAGGTTGGCGCCGAGCGCGACGACCGCCCGGCTCACTCTTCTTCCTCGTGCGGCAGGCTCGCGCCCCGGCTCCGGCGGATCGTGATCGACACGTCGGTGAACGGCACCGTGATGGGCGCCTGCGGCTTGTGCACGGTGACCTCGGTGGCGAGGGCAGCACGGTGCGTGAGGACCGCGGCGGCGATGCGCTCCGCGAGCGTCTCGATGAGGTCCACCGGGTCGCGCTCGATCTCGGCCACGACCTGCTCGGCGAGCACACCGTAGTGCACGGTGCGGTCGAGGTCGTCGCTGCCGGAGGCGGCTCGGGCGTCGACCTCGACGGCGACGTCGACGACGAAGTCCTGGCCGTCGGCGCGCTCGTGGTCGAAGACGCCGTGGTGTCCCCTGGCCCGCACGCCGGTCAGTCTGATGGTGTCCTTCACGATCGAGCGGCCCTCCAGGCGTCCCAGACGTCGAGCACGGCACGGGTCGGTGCCGGGTCGTGCACGCGCACCCCCCACGCACCGCGTTCGGCGGCGAGCAGGCTGATGGCGGCGGTGGCGAGGTCGCGATCCGCGGGCGGGGCACCGGCGGCGCTGCCGACCCCGTCGAGGAACCGCTTGCGGGAGGCGGCGACGAGCACCGGCAGGCCGATCGAGGCGAAGCGCTCGTACCCGGCGAGGATCTCCCAGTTCTGGGCGCCCTGCTTGGCGAAGCCGAGGCCCGGGTCGATGACGACCTGCTCCTGCCGGACACCGAGGACGATGAGCTCGGCGACGCGGAGCTCGACCTCGCGGCGGACCTCCTCGACCGCGTGCGCGTACTCGGCGTTCCGGTACATCCGGTCGCTGTGCCCGCGCCAGTGCATGACCACGAAGCCCGCACCGGAGTCGCGCACGACGCGCACCATGTCCTCGTCGGCGAGGCCCCCGGAGACGTCGTTCACGATCGCGGCGCCGGCCTCGACCGCACGCTCGGCGGTGGCGGCGTTCATGGTGTCGACGCTGACCGCGATGCCCTCGGCGACCAGCTGCCGCACGACGGGGAGCACCCGCTGCTGCTCGACCTCGACCGGCACCCGTTCGGCACCGGGGCGGGTGGACTCCCCGCCGACGTCGACGAGGTCGGCACCGGCGGCCACCAGGTCGCGGGCGTGCTGCACCGCGGCGTCGTACGCCTGGTGCAGTCCGCCGTCACTGAAGGAGTCCGGCGTGACGTTGAGGATGCCCATCACGCGGGTGCCCGGCGCAGCGTCGTCGCGGTCCCGCCGACGACCGGTCACGATCTCCGGCACCGGTGCGGGTGCTCGGAGGTCGATCGCGACCGTCGGCGGTCCGGCGGCTGCTTCGCGCGCCCGGCTCACCTCGGCGAGCCGGCGCGACCGTCTCGTCGGCAGGTCGGTCATGCCGGCCTACGCGGGGGCGATACCGGGGTTGCCGAACGGGCGGCGACGGGGCTTGGACGACTCGGTGTCGGACGGCTCGGCAGCGGTGTTCGCCGCCTTGCCCGACACGGAGATCGCCGGCAGGTCGCTGACCGGGCGCTTGTCGCTGGAGAGCCACTGCGGGCGCTCCGGGAGCTTCCGGACGTCCTTGAAGATCTCCACGAGCTCCGGGGCGTCGAGCGTCTCCTTCTCGAGGAGCTCGCCGGCCAGGCGGTCGAGGATGTCCCGGTTCGCGTTGAGGACCTGGTACGCCTCGTCGTGCGCGGCCTCGAGCAGGGCGCGGGTCTCGGCGTCGACGGTCTCGGCGATGTTCTCCGAGTAGTCGCGACCGCTGTTGCCGCCCATGTCACGGCCGACGAACGGCTCACTCGACCCGCTGCCGAGCTTGACGGACCCGACGGCACGGCTCATGCCGTACTCGGTGACCATCTTCCGCGCGGTGCCGGTGGCCTTCTCGATGTCGTTCGACGCACCCGTGGTCGGGTCGTGGAAGACGATCTCCTCGGCCACGCGACCGCCCATCGCGTAGGTGAGCTGGTCGAGCAGCTCGTTGCGGGTGACGGAGTACTTGTCCTCGAGCGGGAGCACCATCGTGTACCCGAGGGCGCGACCGCGGGGCAGGATCGTGATCTTCGTGACCGGGTCGGTGTGCCGCATCGCCGCCGCCGCGAGGGCGTGCCCGCCCTCGTGGTACGCCGTGATGAGACGCTCCTGGTCGGACATGATCCGGGTGCGGCGCTGCGGGCCGGCCATCACGCGGTCGACGGCCTCGTCGAGGGCACGGTTGTCGATGAGCTGCGCGTTCGAGCGCGCCGTCAGCAGTGCGGCCTCGTTGAGCACGTTCGCCAGGTCGGCACCGGTGAAGCCCGGCGTCTTGCGGGCGAGGAGCTCGAGGTCGACGCTCGCGGCGAGCGGCTTGCCCTTCGCGTGCACCTCGAGGATCTGCTTGCGGCCGGCGAGGCCCGGGGCGTCGACGCCGATCTGGCGGTCGAAGCGGCCCGGGCGCAGGAGCGCGGGGTCGAGCACGTCCGGACGGTTCGTCGCGGCGATGAGGATGACGTTCGTCTTGCCGTCGAAGCCGTCCATCTCGACGAGGAGCTGGTTCAGCGTCTGCTCGCGCTCGTCGTTGCCGCCGCCGATGCCGGCGCCGCGGTGACGGCCGACGGCGTCGATCTCGTCGATGAAGACGATGGCGGGCGAGTTCTGCTTCGCCTGGTCGAACAGGTCACGGACACGGCTCGCGCCGACGCCGACGAACATCTCGACGAAGTCCGAACCGGAGATCGAGTAGAACGGCACGCCGGCCTCGCCCGCGACGGCGCGTGCGAGCAGCGTCTTGCCGGTGCCGGGAGGGCCGTAGAGCAGCACGCCCTTCGGGATCTTGGCGCCGACGGCCTGGAACTTGGCGGGCTCCTTGAGGAACTCCTTGATCTCCTGGAGCTCCTCGATCGCCTCGTCCGAACCGGCGACGTCCGCGAAGGAGACCTGCGGGTTCTCCTTGTTGTTCATCTTCGCGCGGGACTTGCCGAACTGCATGACCTTCGAGCCGCCACCCTGCGCGCTCGAGAGGAGGAACCAGAACAGGGCCCCGATGATCAGGAACGGCAGGATGATGCCGAGCAGCGAGAGGAACCAGTTCGACTGCTGGACGGTGTCGTTGTAGCCATTGGGGAGGTCGGCGTTGTTGACCGCCTGGATGACCTCTTCACCGCGCGGCGTCGAGTAGTAGAACTGCTCGCGGGCGTTGCCCTCCTTGAGGGTGAGGTCGACACGCTGCTCGGTGGAGTTGACCACCGCGGAGGAGACCTTGCCGTCGGCGAGCTGTTCGAGACCCTTCTGGGTCTCGATCTGCTGGGTGCCGGACTGAGCGATGACGCTCCAGCCGATGAAGATCCCCGCCAGCGCGATCAGCACGTAGAGGTACGGGCCGCGGAAGATGCGCTTGAAGTTCATGTGATCCGGGCACAGATGCCCGACACCTTTCTCTACCGGAGTTGCGTGAAGGTCAGCATACGGCTGCGATTCTGTGGCGAGAATGGGTGTCCTCTGCGGGCGAACTCCCCGTTCTGGGGGAGCTCACCGACCGGACCGGCGCGTCAGGAGTAGACGTGCGGCGCCAGGACGCCGATGCCGCGGAGGTTGCGGTAGCGCTCGTCGAAGTCGAGGCCGTACCCCACCACGAAGGCGTCCGGGATCTCGAAGCCGGCGTACTTCACGTCGACCTCGACCTTGGCGGCCTCGGGCTTGCGGAGGAGCGCCACGATCTCGACGCTCGCGGCCCCGCGGGACTCGAGGTTCTGCTTCAGCCAGGACAGCGTCAGGCCGGAGTCGATGATGTCCTCGACGATGATGACGTCGCGGCCGTGCAGGTCGGTGTCGAGGTCCTTGAGGATCCGCACCACACCGGACGACTTCGTGCCGGAGCCGTACGACGACACCGCCATCCAGTCCATCCGCGCCTGCATCTTCAGGTGCCGGGAGAAGTCCGCCATGACCATGACGGCACCCTTCAGCACGCCGACGAGCAGCGGGTCCTTCCCCGCGTAGTCACGGTCGACCACCGCGGCGAGTTCGGCGAGCTTCTCGTCGATCTGCTCGGGGGTGAAGAGCACTTCGGACAGGTCTGCCTGGACGTCGGAGAGTTCCACCGGTCCAGGGTAACCGTCACGACGCGGCGCTGAACGCCACCCGGTCGCCCTCCCGCGTCGCCCGCACGCCGGGCAGGTCGATCGGCCCCTGCCCGCTCCAGTCGGTCACGAGCCGGCAGACCTCGAGCGTCTGCACGCGGGACAGCGTCACGCCGAACTCGCTCTCCACCGCGAGGCGGACGAGCCGCTGCCGGAGCGCCGGCGGGTTCGCCGCGAGCGCCCGTACCGAGAGCGAGATGCCGGCCTCGGAGTGCTCGGCGACGTCCTCCGCCATCTCCTCGGCGAAGTGGTCGAGCGCGGCGGAGTCCTCGCGGAGCTGGTCGGCCGTGCGGGCCAGGGCCTCGGGGACTCCGGCGCCGAGCTCCCGTTCGAGCACCGGCAGCACGGCGTGCCGCACCCGGACGCGGGCGTACGCCGGGTCCTCGTTCTGCGGGTCCTCCCACGGGGCGGTCCCGACGGCGGCGCAGGCCTGTCGGGCGACGTGCCGTCGGAGCCCGAGCAGCGGCCGGCCGTACGCCGGACCGGTCGTGCGCCGCGCCAGCGGCGGCATGCCGGACAGCGCGTCCGGCCCGCTGCCGCGCAGCAGGCCCAGCAGCACCGTCTCGGCCTGGTCGTCCAGGGTGTGTCCGAACAGCACGAGCGGTGACCCGGTGTCGGACGCGACCTGGGCGATCGACGCGTGGCGCGCCTCCCGTGCGGCCCCTTCGGGCCCGCCCTCGTCGCCCACCGCGACCCGACGGACCGTCACCGGTGCGAGTCCCAGCTCCGCCGCCTGCCTGGAGGCGCGGATCGCCACCGCCTCGGAGCCCGCCTGCAGCGCGTGGTCCACCACCACCGCGCCGGCCCGTAGGTCCTGCTTCGGGGCCTCGAACGCGGTCGCCGCGGCGAGCGCGAGCGAGTCGGCGCCGCCGCTCAGCGCGACCGTCACGAGGTCGCCGGCGACGACCACCCCGTCGTCGAGCGCCTGCGCGAGCAGCGTCCGCACGGCGAGCCGGGTGGCAGCGACGGCGGGGTCCAACCGGGGACGCGGAGAGTTCACCCGGTAACGTTAGCCGCGCTTTCTTCCCGCACAGCAGACCAGGAGCGCAACATGGCCGCGTACGACGTCGTCGTCGAGATCCCCAAGGGCAGCCGCAACAAGTACGAGGTGGACCACGAGACCGGTCGTGTCTACCTCGACCGCGTGCTCTTCACGTCCTTCGTGTACCCGACCGACTACGGGTTCTTCGAGCAGACCCTGGCCGACGACGGTGACCCCGTGGACGCGCTCCTGCTCCTCGAGTACCCGACGTTCCCCGGCGTCGGCGTGAAGGTCCGTCCCGTCGGCGTCTTCAAGATGAGCGACGAGGCCGGCAACGACGCGAAGGTCCTCGTGGTCCCCGCGAAGGACCCGCGCTGGGCGCACATCCAGGACATCTCGGACGTCGACGAGCAGACGAAGGCCGAGATCGCGCACTTCTTCGAGCGTTACAAGGACCTCGAGCCGAACAAGTGGGTCAAGGCCGAGGGCTGGGGCGACGCCGCCGAGGCCGAGGCGATCGTGCAGGCCGGCCAGGCCGCGTACGTGCCCGGCTCGCACTGACGCACGGCGGGCTCTGGTCCGCACCCCGGTACGAACAACGCGCCCCGTCTCGACGGGGCGCGTTGTTCGTTCGGGGGTGCGATCGTGACCGCTACATCGAGCCGCTCGGCCGTGCGACGTACGGCAGGAGCTGGCTCGGCGTCCAGATCGCCCGCTCGAGCACGCCGCGCTGCGGGTTGGCGGCCTCGACCATCATCCCGTTCCCGGTGTAGATCGAGTCGTGGTACGCCTGGCTGACCGTGCCGTTGTACGAGTAGAAGAGGATGTCGCCGGGCTGCCGCTGGGACAGCGGGACCAGGCGGCCGATCGACTTGAAGTGGTTGTACTGCCAGACGACGTTGTGGCCGCCGGTCGCGATGCCCTGCGAGCTGTAGGCCATCATCACGAGGCCGGAGCAGTCCCACTGGTTCGGGCCGGCACCGCCGAAGACGTACGCGTCACCGATCTGGGCGCGGGCGAAGGCGATGGCCCCGGCCGCGCGCGAGGGGGTGCTCGGGGCGGGAGCGGGCGCCGGGGCAGGAGCCGGAGCAGGGCTCGGCTTGGTCGGCGCGGGCTTCGCGGGAGCGGGCTGGGCAGGAGCCGGCTGCGCCGGGGTGGACGGGCGGCTCGGTGCGGGCTGCGCGGGCGTGGACGGCGTGCTCGAGGACGGTCGGCCGGCGCCGGAGCCGGCGGTGTTGCCCGTCCCCGAGCCGCTGCCGGAGCCGGAGTTGCTGCTGCCACCGGAGCCGGAGTTGCTGCCACCGGAGCCGGAGTTGCTGCCGCTGCTGCCGGGGTTGCCGGGGGTGCTGTTCGTGCTGCCGCCGGTGCTACCGGTACTGCCGGTGCTGCCGGTCCCGGTGGTCGTGGTCTGCGAGGCGAGCTGGGCCTCGGCACGCTGTGCCTGCTGTGCGCTCCAGTACGCCGACTCCGTGGCGACGCTCGTGCCCTTGAGGAACGCCAGTTGCTGGAGGACCTCGTCCTGCTGCGCCTGCTCACGGTCGACGCGGGCCTGCGCGGTCGCAGCCGCGTCGTTCGCGTCGTCGAGGGCACGCCGCGTCGCGTCGGTCGCCTTCGTGAGGGCCGTCGTCGCCGCGGACTGCTGCGCCGCGATCGCGTCGACGGTGTTCTGGTCCGCCTGGGCCTGGGCGAGCACGGTCGCCGACCGCTCGGACAGGTGCGTCATCGTGCCGACGCGGTAGAGCAGGTCCTTCGAGTCCGACGCGTCGATGAGCATCGTGGTGGAGAGGTCACCGCCGCCCGTCCGGGACAGTTCGACGACGAGCCCCGCGACCTGGCCGGCGGAGGCGTCCGCGGTGCGCTCCGCCCGCTTCGCCTGCGCGGTGAGGTCGTCGAGCGAGGACTGCGCGTCCTGCTGCTCGGAGGCCGCGAGCGCGTACGTCTGCCCGGCCTGCATCTCGGTGACCTGCGCGGCGTCCGCGGCGTCCTGCAGGGACTGCAGCCGGTCGCTCAGTTCGTCCACGGTGGCCTGCGCCCGGGCGGTGTCCGCCTTGGCCGCTCGCACGTCGTCCCAGCTCGGCGCGGACGGCGCTGCCTGGGAGGGACCCGCGATCACCGCGGCGGCGCCGAACCCCAGGACGGCGATCACCGCGATCCCGCAGGAGAGGGTGCGAGCGGAGTGCTTCATCGAGTGGCCGGACGCCTTCCGGCTGCGCTCGTGCTCATACCGAGATCCCCCGCGCTGCCATGAAGGGGACCGGGTCGACGGCGGAACCGTTCACCCGGGTCTCGAAGTGGAGGTGGCAGCCGGTCGACCAGCCGGTGGAGCCGATCTTCGCGATCTGCTGCCCGGCCTCGACGTGCTGCCCGACGGACACGAGGATCCCGCCGTCGACGACGTGTCCGTACGCGGTGGAGATGCCGCCGCCGTTGTCGAGCACGACCTCGTTGCCGTAGCCGCCACCGTTCGCCGCGAAGGTCACCGTGCCGGAATGCGCCGCGTAGATCGGGGCGTAGCAGGCGGGCGCGAGGTCGACGCCGGCGTGCAGGGCGCGGTAGTGCGTGTAGGGGTCGACGCGGTAGCCGTAGCCGCTCGTCTGGTAGCCGCCGGCGGGACGGACCCAGCCCGACGAGTTCGGGGAGCCACCGCCGGTGCCGCCGGAGCTCGTCGCGGGCGCCTGGGCAGCGGCACGCGCAGCGGCAGCGGCGATCGCGGCCTGTCGTGCCTTCTCGACCTGGACGCCCTTGTTGTACTTCGCCTCGACGTCGGCCTCGTTCGAGGTGAGCAGCGTGAGCTGGGCCTCGAGGCGCGCCTGGTTGTCGGCCTGAGCGTCGACGGCGGACTGCGCCAAGTCGGCCGCGGTCTGGGCGGCCTGCATCTTCGCCTGCGCGGCGTCGGCGAGCTTGCCGAGCGCCTCCTTGGCGGACTCGGCCTTGTCCGCGAGGCCCTGGGCGATGCCGCGGTCCTGCGAGGCCTGCGAGTAGATGCCGTCGGCCTGCTCGGTGAGCTTCGACATCGCACCGAGCTCGTACAGGAGGTCGCTCGACGCCGAGGGGTGCGTGAGGATGTCCGTCGTCACGTTGTCCCCGCTGGCGCGACCGAGCTGCGCTGCGAGCTGCCCTGCCTGCGCCTCGGACTCCGCCGCCGTGTGCTCCGCGTCGTCGGCCTGGTGCTGCAGGGTCTGCTGGGTGAGCGTGGCCTCGTCGTACTTGGTCTGCGCGTCCTGGTACGCCGTGCCCGCGGCCTCGGCGGAGCGCTTCGCCGCGTCGGCCTTCGAGGAGAGGCCCGCGATGAGGGCCTTGATCTCGGTGACCTTGTCCTGCTGCGCCGACTTCGAGGCCTTGGCCTGCTGGACGTCGGACCAGCTCGGGTACGTGGTCGCACTGGCCGACGTCACCGGGGCGAGGGCCGCGAGGGTGCCGGCGGTGAGCACGACGGCGACCGCGGCGGCGACGAGGCGGCGGCGCGGGCGGGGGGAGGGCGCAGTGGGGGTCGACATGTATCTCGATTTCGTAACAGCGCGGCAAGGCTCACGCACGTAACACTGTTAACAGACGCAACAGTAACAACACAGGGGACGACGCGGGCACCCCCGTGCGAGGGGCCGACGCCGCCCCCGATGGTCGCACCGGTCGCCCACCCGAGCCTCCTCGGCAGGCGCGACACGCCGAGGATGCACCCGTCGAGGCGCTCGATTTGTGAAACCCGCAGGGCATCCGTATGCTTGTCCATCGGTAGCGCGAAGCACCGCTTGCGGCCCTATCGTTTAGTGGCCTAGGACACCGCCCTTTCACGGCGGCAGCACGGGTTCGAATCCCGTTGGGGTCACTCCACGTGAGTGAGCAAGCAAGCAAGCAGAGCGAAACCGAAGCAAGAACAAGTAATTCAACATGGCCCTGTAGCGCAGTTGGTTAGCGTGCCGCCCTGTCACGGCGGAGGTCGCGGGTTCAAGTCCCGTCAGGGTCGCCACGGCTGGATAGCTCAGTTGGTAGAGCGTTCGACTGAAAATCGAAAGGTCCACGGATCGATGCCGTGTCCAGCCACGGTGAAGAGCCCCTCACGCGAGTGAGGGGCTCTTTTGCGTTCCCGGGTGGTGCTCAGGCCTCGCGGGTCTTCGGCGAGCTGTCGTTCGTCTTCGCCGGGTCGCGCTCGACGACCGACCCGAGGGCGTCGTCGATCTTCGACATCAGCTCCGCGGGGATCTGCACCCCGGCAGCGCCGGCGTTGTCGTGCACCTGCTCCGGTCGCGAGGCACCGATGATCGCCGACGCCACGTTCTCGTTCTGCAGCACCCACGCCACCGCGAGCTGCGCCATCGACAGGCTCAGCTCGTCCGCGATCGGCTTGAGGTCCTGTACGGCGGAGAGCGTCTCGTCGTTCATGAAGCGCGAGATCATCTTCGCGCCGCCCTTGTCGTCCGTAGCGCGCGACCCCTCGGGCAGCGGCTGCCCGGGCTGGTACTTGCCGGTGAGCACGCCCTGCGCGATCGGCGACCAGACGATCTGTGAGATGCCGAGCTCCTTCGACGTCGGGACCACCTCGCCCTCGATGACCCGCCAGAGCGCGGAGTACTGCGGCTGGTTCGAGATGAGCTGGAACCCGAGGTCCTTCGCCAGCGCGGCACCGGCGCGGAGCTGGTCGGCGGTCCACTCCGAGACGCCGACGTAGAGGACCTTGCCCTGGCGCACGACGTCGGCGAACGCCTGCATCGTCTCCTCGAGCGGCGTCTCGTGGTCGAACCGGTGCGCCTGGTACAGGTCGACGTAGTCGGTCTGCAGACGTTGGAGCGAGCCGTCGATCGACTCGAGGATGTGCTTCCGGCTCAGGCCGGTGTCGTTGTGCCCCTTCGGCCCGGTCGGACCGAACACCTTCGTGGCGATCTCGAGCGACTGCCGCCGCTCCCCCTTCAGCGCTTCGCCGAGGACGGTCTCGGCACCGGTGTTCGCGTAGACGTCGGCGGTGTCGAACGTCGAGATGCCGACGTCGAGCGCCGCCCGGACGCAGGCGATCGCCGCGTCGTTCTCGACCTGTGAGGCGTGGGTGAGCCAGTTGCCGTAGGTGATCTCGGACACCTTGAGGCCCGAGTTGCCGAGGTAGCGGTACTCCATGTGCGTGTCACTCCTGTCGTGGAGCGCGTCGGTGCGCCCCGACCCGTGACGGTAGTCCTGCAGCCGCGAGCGACGACCCACCCGGCGCGTCGGTAGGGTGATGTACCAGTATCACCAGCGTCCAAGACGAAACCCCGGCGATGTGGCCGTGGCCAGGGATCGTTCCGGGGTCTTCGACATCCAGCGTACAAGGGGGCCGATGCATCATCAAGACCTTCCGGCGCTCCTGACGCCGGAACGGCTGCGGTCCTACACGCAACAGTGCCCGGACGAGGCGAGTGCGCTTCGGCTCTACGAGTGGAACATGCGCGCCGCCGCAGCCGTCCTCGAAGTGACGGGCACCGTCGAGATCGTCGCCCGCAACGCCATGGACCGGGAACTCCGGACCTGGGCGCTACGTCGTGGCGGCACGACGTGGTTCGACGTCGTGCCACTGGACCAACAGGGTCGTGCCGACCTCACGAAGGCGCGACAGCGGGCGAGCAGAGGTCGTGGCCGTGCAGCGGACCACGGTCGTGTGATTGCCGAACTGACCTTCGGGTTCTGGCGGTACCTGGTGGAGTCGCGGTACCACACGGCACTCTGGGTGCCGGACCTCCACCGGGCCTTTCCACACGGCCCCGTCAACCTGCGGGAGCGCCGTGCTGAGGTGAAACGACGGCTGCAGCAGCTCCACTTCGTCCGGAACCGCGCCGCCCACCACGAACCGATCCACCAACGCGACCTCCGCCGCGACCTCGACTACGCCGTCGAACTCCTCGGCTGGATCCACCCGGGTGCCGCGTCCTGGGCCACGGACGTGACGATGCTCCGCGCCGTGCTCGATGCCCGACCCAGCACGCACGGGGCAGGATCGGAACCACTGCGGTGCACAGCGGCACCGCCGGGAGCGAAGGAGCATCCATGACCGGACCGAGCGTGCTGTTCATCGGCGGGAGCGGCGTCATCAGCGCCTCCTGCGTCCGCGAAGCCGTCGAGCAGGGCTTCGACGTCACCGTGCTCAACCGGGGGACCACCGGAGGCAGGCCGATCCCGGACAGCGTGACGCGCCTCCAGGCTGACGTGTCGGACCGCAGCGCACTGGCGGAGGTGCTGGGCGACCGCCGGTTCGACGCCGTCGTCAACTGGATCGCCTTCACCCCGGACCAGGTGCAGGCGGACGTGGAGTTCTTCGCGGGGCGGACGCGGCAGTACGTCTTCATCAGCTCGGCCTCGGCGTACCAGACCCCGGCGACACACCTGCCGATCACGGAGTCGACGCCGCTGAAGAACCCGTACTGGCAGTACTCGCGCGACAAGATCGCGTGCGAGGAGCTGCTGATGCAGGCGTACCGGGAGCAGGACTTCCCGGTGACGATCATCCGACCGTCGCACACCTACGACGAGACGAAGCTGCCCCTGACGGGCGGGTGGACGGCGGTCGCGCGGATGCGGGCGGGCAAGCCGATCGTGATCACGGGCGACGGCACGAGCCTGTGGACGCTCACGCACAGCCGTGACTTCGCGGTCGGGTTCACGGGCCTGCTCGACCGGGCGGAGGCGATCGGCGAGGCGTTCACGATCACGAGCGACGAGGCGCCGACGTGGAACCAGATCGCGGCGGAGATCGCGGCGGCCGCGGGGGTGGACGACCTGCGGATCGTGCACGTGCCGGCGGATGCGATCAACGCGGTGGACCCGGAGTGGGGTGCGGCGCTGCTCGGCGACAAGGCGAACAGCTCGGTGTTCGACAACAGCAAGGTGCGCTCGCTGGTGCCGTGGTACCGACCGCGGACCCCGTACCGGCACGGGGTGCGCGAGGTGATCGCGTGGTTCGAGGCGCACCCGGAGGAGCAGGTGGTCGACGAGCGGCTCGACGGACTGATGGACGAGCTCGTGGCGCGCTGGCAGGTCTGACCCACGGAGACGGACCGACTGGAGGCGCGGTGCGGGGCGTCCCCGCACCGCGCCTGGCGCATGTGGTCGCGTCTACCGCGCGGCCAGCACCTCGCCGAGGGTCCCGATCGCGAGCCGCACCTCGTCGTCGGTGACGACGAGCGGCGGGGCGAAGCGGATCGTCGACCCGTGGGTGTCCTTCACGAGCACGCCGCGGTCGGCGAGGTCGTGCGCGATCGCCTTGCCGGTACCGAGCGCGGGGTCGATGTCGATCCCCGCCCAGAGACCGGCGACCCGGTGCGACACGACGCCCCTGCCGACGAGGTCGTCGAGCAGGCCGCGGAGCAGCGGTTCGCCGTCGAGTGCCCGCTGCTGGAAGGTGCCCTCGTCGAGCATCGCGACGACCTCGAACCCGACGGCCGCGGCGAGCGGGTTGCCGCCGAACGTGGACCCGTGTTCGCCCGGGCGCAGGACGCCCAGCACGTCGCGGGAGCCGACGACCGCGGACACCGGGACGATGCCGCCGCCGAGTGCCTTGCCGAGCGTGATCAGGTCGGGCCGGACGCCGACGCGCTCGACGGCGAGGGTGTGACCCGTGCGGCCGAGCCCGGACTGGATCTCGTCGGCGACGAACAGCGCGCCGAACTCGTCGCAGATCGCACGGACGTCCGGCAGGTACGTCTCCGGCGGGATGACGACCCCGCCCTCGCCCTGGATCGGCTCGAGCAGCACGGCGACGACGGTCTCGTCCATCGCCGCCCGCAGTGCCTCGGCGTCGCCGTACGGCACCGTGCGGAACCCCGGCGTGTACGGCCCGAAGTCGTCGCGTGCGGTCGGGTCGTCCGAGAACGACACGATCGTCGTGGTACGGCCGTGGAAGTTCCCGGACGCGACGATGATCGTGGCCTGGCCGGCCGGGACGCCCTTCACGCGGTAGCCCCAGGCGCGGGACACCTTGATCGCGGACTCGACCGCCTCGGCGCCGGTGTTCATCGGCAGGACGAGGTCGGTGTCGGTCAGCGCGGCGAGCGACTCCGCGAACGGGCCGAGCCGGTCGTTCACGAAGGCGCGGCTCGTCAGCGTGACCCGGTCGAGCTGGGCCCGAGCGGCGTCGAGCAGGCGGGGATTGCCGTGCCCGAAGTTCACCGCGGAGTACGCGGCGAGTCCGTCCAGGTAGCGCTTGCCGTCCACGTCCGTGACCCACGCGCCCTCGCCCGACGCGATGACGACCGGCAGCGGGCTGTAGTTGTGGGCGAGGGAGCGGTCCTCGACGGCGAGCGCGGCGGCGGTGGCCCCACCGGCGGCGGTGGCGTCGCCGAGCGCGCCGGCGCCCCGGTGGGCGTCGGCTCCGGTCGCGGTGCTCATGGCTACCGCGCGACCGAGGTGTCGGTGCCGACGGGGTGCAGGTCGAGCGTGCAGCACTTCACGCCGCCGCCGCCGAGCAGGAGCTCGGACAGGTCGACGCCGATCGGGTTGTAGCCCTTCTCGCGCAGCTGCTCCGCGAACGTGGTGGCGCGCGAGGCGATCACGACGTTGTAGCCGTCGGAGTACGAGTTGAGGCCGAGGATCGCGGCATCCTCCTCGGTGGCGATGACCGCGTCCGGGAAGCGCTCGCGCAGGATCGCCAGCGAGGGCTCGTCGAACGCGCTCTCGAGGTACGCGATGTTGCTCGTGCCGTCGGCGGCGGGGACCGGGTCGAGCACGGCGATCGCGGTGTCGAGGTGGTAGAAGCTCGGGTTGATGAGCTTGAGGGTGACGACCTCGCGGCCGTAGATGCGTGCGAGCTCCTCGTGCGAGGTGCTGTCCGAGCGGAAGCCGGTGCCGGCGTAGATCGTGTCGCCGATGAGGAGGAAGTCGCCCTCGCCCTCGTTGGTCTCCTCGGGCTCCGCCACCTGCAGGCCGGCGCTGCGGAACCAGTCCATGTACGCGGGGCCCTCGGGCTGGCGCTCGGGGTACTGGAACTTCGCGCCGTAGGCGACACCGTCGAGCACGAAGCCGCCGTTGGCCGCGTAGACCATGTCGGGCAGACCCTCGATCGGCTCGATGTACGAGATGTCGAAGCCGAGCTGCTCGTAGACGTCGACGAGCGACTGCCACTGCTCGACGGCCTTCGAGGTGTCGGTCGGCTCTTCCGGGTGCATCCACGGGTTGATCCGGTAGCTGACCGTGTAGTGCGTCGGCTTGCACATCAGGATCGTGCGCTTCGTGGCCGTCCGCTGCGGGAGCGTGGTCTGGGGTGCGGTGTTCGACACGGGGTCCTCCTGGACCGGGGTCCGAGCCTGCCAGGAACCACCACGGTGAGTACTCCGACGAGATGCAGGCTCACTCGCCGGAGGCGGACCAGGTCGACGCCTGCAGCGAGTCTTGCACGAACCCTCCGAACGGCCTGGCACCCGTTCGGGTGACGCACGATTCGTGCGCCGCGCCCACCTTGCTCGCAACGGATCGCGCGTACGATTGCTGCAATGGACACGCTCGACCACCGCATCCTGGACCAACTCCGGGAGAACGCCCGCGCCGGCTACGGCGACATCGGTTCGGTGGTCGGTCTCTCCGCCTCCGCCGTGAAGCGTCGCGTCGACCGCCTGGTCGCCGACGGCGTCATCCAGGGGTTCACGATCAAGGTCGACCCCGCGGTCGAGGACCGTGGCACCGAGGCCTGGGTCGAGCTGTACTGCCGCGGGACCGTCTCCCCCGACGAGCTCCGGTCACTGCTCGACACCGTGCCCGAGGTCGTCGACGCCGGCACCGTGACCGGCAGCGCGGACGCCGTCGTGCACATGCGCTCGCGGGACCTGCCGGCTCTCGAGCTCGCGCTCGACCGGGTGCGGCTCGCCCCGCAGGTCGACCACACCCGCAGCGCGATCGTCCTGTCCAAGCTCGTCAGCCGCGAGTCCGCGTAGGGTCGCGTCCGTGGGACGCAGGACGACAGCCGGGAGGCGCGTGGGGCCTGGCGTCCGACCGCCTGCGGCCCGCCACCTGGTCACCGCAGCCGCCGTCGCCTACGTCGCCAACTGCCTCTGGGGCACGGCCGTGGCCGTGCGCCTGGTCCGCACGAAGCGCCTCCGGGTCGTGCACCACGGCCTGTTCGTCGTGACCGCCACCCTGACCGGCCTCGCTGCGACCACCCCGGCGTGGACCCGTGACCGGTCGGCACTGTTCCTGCTGCCGGCGCTCGTGCCGCTCGCGGTCGCCCCGCGCACGGACCCGCGCGCCGGAGCACACTGGAGAGTCGCGGTCGCCGCAGCGCCGTCCTACCTGGGGGCGCTGCTCGCGCGGCGCTGACCGCGGGGAGGACACCAGTGGAGCTCTTCGATGCCATCCGGCGCCGACGCACGACGAACGGCGCGTTCCTGCCCGACCCCGTGTCCGAGGAGCACCAGCGGCTGCTCATGGAGCTCGCGGGGCGAGCCCCGTCGCAGCTGAACAGCCAGCCCTGGCGCTTCGTGATCGTCGAGGAGCGGGACACGATCGACCGCATCGCCGACATCAGCGGGCGTTCGATGACGCAGACGATGGCCGAGGGCTCGTTCTTCGAGCGGTACAAGCCGTACTTCCGGTTCTCGCAGGCCGAGATGGACGAGCGCCGCGACGGGATGCTGTTCGACAAGCTGCCGCGTCCCCTGCGCCCCTTCACCAAGCAGGTGTTCACGAGACGCGGGCAGTTGCTCATGAACACGCTCCGGGTGCCGCAGACCCTCGGCGAGGAGAACCGGAAGCTCGTCGCCGGGTCGCCGCTGCTGCTCGGCGTGATGCTCGACCGCGACGAGTACCGGAAGGAGGCGCGCAACGCCTTCTACTCGGTGTTCAGCATGGGGGCGGCGATGGAGAACGTCTGGCTCGCGACGACCGAGCTCGGACTCGGGATCCAGTTCGTGTCCTTCCCGATGGAGGTCGAGGAGGCCTGGGCCGAGGTCGAACGCCTGCTCGCCGTCCCGCCGGAGCTCGAGCTGATGGCGGTGTACCGGATCGGGTACCTGCCCCCGGAGCGACGCCGGCCTGCGATCGACTGGGTGTCGAACGAGCGGAAGCGTCCCTCGCAGTACGTGTTCCGCGGGACCTGCGCCACGCCGCAGCAGGGGTGGGACGACGTGCCGGACGCGGCCACGGCCGTCGACGGGAGCGCGTCGTGACCGCCATGGGGTCCGACGGGGCGGCACCGCGCCTCCAGGCGGTGACGCCGACCGCACCCGCGCTCGCGGGACGGCCGTGGATCGAGCAGGCGTGGCGGGACGTCCTCTTCGTGCACTGGCGCGTCGACCGGTCCGCGGTGGCACCGCTCCTGCCCGCCGGGACCCGCCCGGACACCCTCGCGCCCGACGGCACCGACGACGGTGAGACCACGTGGGTCGGTCTGATCTGCTTCCGCTTCACCGACACCCGCTTCCCCCCGGTCTCGGTCGGCCGGGTCGGCGACTTCGTCGAGGTGAACGTCCGCGTCTACACGGTCGACGAGCAGGGGCACCGCGGCGTCGTGTTCCTGTCCCTCGACGCGGGCAAGCTCGCCCCGACGGTCGGCGCACGGGTGGCGACCGGTCTGCCGTACTGGTGGGCGATCGCCGAGCAACGCCGTCCGGCGCCGGACCGCCTCGCGTACGGCGTCCGTCGGCACGGCACACACCTGCGCTCGATGGTCGACGTGCGGACCGGCGGTGCGATCGCGGAACCGACCGCCCTCGAGACGTTCCTGACGGCGCGGTGGGGCATGCACGTCCGGCGCGGCGGTCGGACGCGGTTCTGGCCGAACGAGCACGAACCGTGGCCGCTGCACCGGGCGTCGGTGGTGTCGCTCCGTGACGACCTGCTCCGGGCGGCCGGGTTGCCCTTCGCGCTCGCGGAGCTGGAGCCGGACTCGGTGCTGTGGTCGCCCGGTGTCACCACGCGGTTCGGCCGCGGGCGCTGAGCACGCCGCCCGCGGCCTGTGGCGGTGTTCAGGACCTCGACGCCGCCGGATGAGTAGCGTCCGGAGCGTGACAAGTGCATCGCAGCAGGACGTCCGTAGCCGAGCCGGGTGGCTCCCCGCCGACCAGGAAGGGTTGGAGGCGTGGCTCCGCGGACGCCGCGAAGACCTCGCCGACCGGGACCCGGACCAGGTGCTGCACCCCGCGGTCGCGGCGTTCCGAGACCTCGTGGAGGGCGACCCCGTGCTCCGCATGCAGGCGCACGAGATGATCGAGCAGGTGCCGACCACGCGGGAGTACGCCGAGCGGCACCTCGAGAGCTTCGACGAGCTGCTCCTGCTCGTCGACGAGGTCGTCCGGAGTGCGCCCGAGTACGGCGAGCAGATGGTGATGACCCCGCTCGACGGCGTGCTCGACTGGACCAAGTCCACCCCGGCCGGCTTCGCCTTCTACCGCGATCCCCGCGTCAACGAGGCCCTGCGGGGGATCCTGCAGGCATGGTGCACCTTCCTGTCGTCCGAGGACTCGACCGACGTCCTCGTCGACGCCCCCGGCGGGTGGCGGAGCGAGTCGGCCCGGCGCGCGGTCGGCATGGACCGCTTCGAGCACGACCCGGAGGACGAGCGCTGGGGCTTCACGTCCTGGAACGACTTCTTCACGCGGCGCTTCCGGGAGGGTGAGCGTCCGGTCGCCGCCCCCGAGGACGACGCCGTCGTGGTGGCGCCGTGCGAGGCGACGCCGTACCGCATCGCGAGCGGTGTGCACCGGCGTGACGAGTTCTGGGCCAAGGCCGAGCCGTACTCCGTGGACGAGCTCCTCGCCGGTGACGAGTCGGTGGACGCGTTCGTCGACGGGACCGTGTGGCAGGCGTTCCTGAGCGCCCTGGAGTACCACCGCTGGCACAGCCCCGTCGCGGGGACCCTCGTCCGCGCCTGGGTGCAGCCGGGCACGTACTACTCCGAGGCCGACTCCCAGGGCGCCGCTGCCGCCGAGCCGACCCTGTCGCAGGGGTACCTGGCGCACGTCGCGACGCGGGCGATCGTGCTCCTCGAAGCCGACGACCCCGCGGTCGGGCTGGTCGCCTGCGTGTTCATCGGCATGTCCGACGTGTCCTCGTGCGTGATCGGCGACGGCATCGAGCCGGGCTCCCGGGTGGGCAAGGGCGACGAGCTCGGGTACTTCCAGTTCGGCGGGTCGACGGTGTGCGTGCTGTTCGGCCCCGGCGTCGTCGAGTCGTTCGCGCTCGAGGCGGTCCCGCAGGCTCCCGACGAGTCGACGCACCCGATCGCGGTGCGCTCCCACCTGGCGACGGCGCGACGGCGCTCGGGACAGCCCGGCTGAGCAGGGTCGCAGCGCGCGGTGCGTCCGGGGGACACGATCCCGGGTCCGCCCGGGCGGCCGTGCGTAGAACGGGAGTCATGACGCGCGTTGCAGTGGTGACCGGTGGATCCGCAGGACTGGGACGGGCGACCGTCCGCGAGCTCGCCGCCCGGGGGTGGGACGTCGCCGTGCTCGCTCGCGGGCAGGACGGGGTGGACGCCGCGGTCGCCGAGGTCGAGGCAGCGGGACGCCGCGGGCTCGCCCTCGTCGCGGACGTCTCAGACCGTGACGCCGTCGAGGCCGCGGCCGACCGGGTGGAGCGTGAGCTCGGACCGATCGACCTCTGGGTGAACGGCGTCATGGTGGGCGTGTTCGGGAAGTTCCTGGAGACCGCTCCGGAGGACTTCGAGCGCGCACTGCACGTCACCTACCTCGGCTTCGTGAACGGCACCCGAGCCGCCCTGACGCGGATGGTCCCCCGTGACCGCGGCCAGGTGATCCAGGTCGGCTCGGCGCTCGGCTTCCGCGGCATCCCGCTGCAGGCGGCCTACTGCGGCGCGAAGCACGCGATCGTCGGGTTCACCGAGTCCGTCGTCTCCGAGCTGCTCGAACAGGGCAGCAAGGTGCAGGTCTCACGCGTCGACATGCCCGCCCTCAACACGATCCAGTTCCAGTGGGTGAAGTCGAAGCTCCCCCACCACCCGCAGCCCGTCGCGCCGATCTACCAGCCCGAGGTCGGTGCCCGCGCGATCGCCGCGACCGCCGAACACCCCCGCCGCCGGACCTGGGTGGGCGAGTCCACCGTCTACACGATCCTCGGCAACCGGATCAGCGGCCGCTTCGCCGACTGGTACGCCGCGAAGACGCTCGTCTCGGGGCAGCAGGCGCCGCAGAAGGACGGTCTGCAGATGTCCGACAACCTCTACGAACCGGTCCCGGGCGACCACGGCGCGCACGGGGTGTTCGAGGAGTCGGCGCACGCCTGGTCCCCGCAGACCTGGTGGGTCGAGCACCGCCGCGTCGGCAACGGCCTGATCGGCGCGGCCCTCGGACTCGCCGGCGCGGTCGGTGCCGCGGCGATCGCCGGACGTCGACGATGAGCCGCCGTCCGCCCCGCCGCACCGCGCGCGACCGCTCCCGCGCCGTCGAGGGTGCCCGCGCCGTCGTCGGGATCTGGCACGGCGTCCGCGCCCTCCGCGGCAGCCACGAGCGCGTGCTCGACGGCGTCCTCGCCGTCCGTCAGCTCACCCAGGCCGCGGTCGTGCTGCGTTCGGGTGCCCCGGAGGCGCACACCGCGAGCGCCGTGGTCGACGTCGCGCACGGCGCCTCGATGGTGCCCACGGCGCTGCTCGGTCGCCGCCGACGACGCTTCGCAGCCGTGCAGGTGTGGACGGCGCTGGCCCTGGCGGTCGCCGAGGTCCGCGCGGTGGGGTCCGGCCGACGCTGACGCGCTGGCGCAGCGCGCTGATCGACCAGTGCCTGCGGGTGGCACATGACCACGGCGTAGCGTCCAGGCCATGAGCGAAGCAGAACAGACCGAGCCCGTCATGGACGGCGCGAACGAGGCGACGAACCACGAGAAGCTCCGTGGCCTCATCGAGCAGGTCGACCACGACCACCACGGCGAGGGCGCCGGCGCGATGGCCGACCACCTCCGCGACCGGATGGACGAGACCGGCGTCGAGGACGAGGACGCGGGCGACCACGAGGACTGACCCGACGACGGGTCCCGACCACGACGGTCGGACGGGAGGCGCGACTCAGCCCGCGGGCGTGCGGAACCTGCGCAGCGCCTCCAGTCCGGCCCCGTCGAGACCGAACCGCTCCACGAAGCGGTCCACCCTGAGCCCGGGACGGTCGCGCTGAGTGCCCGCCATGCCCTTGTCGGTGAAGATGCGATCCGCGGGCACCCCGAGGGCCCCGAGCGCGTCAGTCTGCGCGGTGAGGTCTTACCCGGTCGTCGAGCGCCCGGACGTCCGGTAGCCGACCGACTACCGGACTGGCGTCGGCGACATACCCGGTCCGATGAGGGGTCTATCCGCTTTGCCGCTCGCATTCTGTTGGCTGGTAACCAAACGCCAGCCCACCGAGTCCTGGTCCTGAGGACTCATTAAGCCCACGCCGGTACTACCAGTTTTGAACGGGGGTTTTTCTTTTCACCCCCAACTGGGTGCCACGCAGCGTCGTGCAGCTTTCTCCTAGGCTGCGCGAGCTGACAGCAACCCGTGCTGCCTTCATGACGTAGGGGGTTCCGTGCGCGCATTGCTGCACACTTCTCGCGCGAGGAGGCGCAGCATCGCTGCTGCCACCCTCGGCGCGGTAGCACTGCTCGGGTCGGTTCTCGTGGCGACGCCCGCGCAGGCGTTGTCGGACACGGGAACGGGTGGTGTGTTCACGCCAGCGTCCGGGAAGGTCCTTGACACCCGCGATGGGACGGGCGGGTACTCGACGCCGATGACCGCTGGGTCGTACCGCACGGTGAAGGTCGCCGGTGTCGGCGGGCTACCGGATGACGGGTCCGTGGGTGCGGTCACGCTGGATGTGACGAGTGTGTCGCCGCCTGCACAGGGGCAGGTGTTCCTGCGTCCGAACGACGCCACCTCGACAACGCTCGGCATGGTCTATGCCGCAACCGGCAGCACGACGAACACCGTCACCGTCGCGGTCGACACTGACGGCACAATCCAGGTCGACGCGACCACCGCGGCCGGGCTGGTGATCGAGCTGCAGGGCTACTACAGCGCGAACACCGACGGCACCGCGCCCGGCGGGTTCGTCTCCGTGCCGGGTAAGAACTTGGTCGATACCCGTGCAGGGACGGGAGCCCCGCAGGCTCCGATCGCGAACGGCGGGTCACTCACCGTGCAGGTCGCCGGGCAGACAGGAATCCCTTCCGACGCGTCCGGTGTGGTGGCGACCTTCCTCGCCATCAACGGCACGGCTACTGCCGGGTACCTCACCCCATACGCGGCCGACGAAGCGAAACCGGCACGCGGGCTGAACTACGCCGCGTCCACGAGCACCGCTGTCTCCGCACAGATCGGATTGTCCGCGAACGGGAAGATCACGATCGCGAACAGCAAGACCGCGACGAACCTCGTGATCGACATCCAGGGGTACTTCACCGCCACGGGCAAGGGCGGCGCCGTGTTCACGCCCGCCGCCGGCCGCCTGCTCGACACCCGCGCCACCGGGCAGAGCATCGTCGGGCAGAACGACACCCGCGTCATCGGCGTCGCCGGCCAGACAGGCGTCCCGGTGATGGGCTCCGGCATCACCGCGGTCGCACTGACCGTGACCTCGGTCCACACTCAAGCATCCGCTGGCCGAGCGATCATGTGGGCCGACGGCACCCCGCGACCCGGCACCACCGCGATCAGCTATCAGGGCTCGTCCATCCGGTCCAATACCGTCATCGTGCCCCTCGGTGCGAACGGCAAGATCGACCTCTACAACCTCGGCGACCCCACCAACTACGTCCTCGACCTCCAAGGCTGGTACACGAACCCGCAAGCATCCACAATCTCTTGCCCAACTCCATACGATGCTGGCAGCTGGGCGACCGCGGTCCCAGCTGCTGACATCACGTGCACTGTTGTGACGCCCGCCGAATCGAGCAGCGATCAACAGCTCACAACCACCCTGGACGGAGATCTCTACAGCCTCGATGACCTGTCTGAAACCGGCACCACCACGACTTCAGTCGTCGTTCCGGCGAAGGGAGGAGTGCATACGATCAAAGTGGAAATCGATGCTGCCAGTGGCACCGCCATTGCAGCGAATACATACTCCTTCGGTCTTGGTGATTGGTCGTCGAAGTCACTGACTCCAACCCCCGCTGACGGGACGGAGACCGACACGGCCGGGTCGCTTTCAGTCACACCCGCCGACGACAGCTTTGGCTCGGACGCACAGTTCCGCTACATCATCACGAACAACGCCGACGCCAGCGACCCGGTGGCTGACAGCGGGTGGACCACAGGTGCGTTCCCGATTCCAGCGACGGCACTGACCGCAGGCAACACCTACTACTGGCACGTGACGGTGAGCGGCACCAGCGGAGGCTCCACGACAGTCAGAACGGCGACATCGCCAACATGGTCATTCATTGCGAGCGCGGCACCCACCCCTGCTATCTCCTGCCCCGCCCCGTATCAGGACGGGAGCTGGCAGAAAGACGCTCTCAGCGCGCCGGTGACGTGCACCGTGACCGCACCGTCCGCCTACACTGCTGGCGCAAGTTTGGCTGTAGGAGTTGATGGCGTGGATGCAGGAACTCAACCGCTCACCGGTGGCACTTCCACAATTGCGACGTTCACGATCCCGGCCGGTGCTGCTCAGCACACCATCACTGCGACGACCTCAATCGCGTCCACTGGCGCCACGTCTGGTGCCGACTACACCTTCGGCACTGGTTTGTGGACTGACGCCGCGTACATCCCTTCAATCGCAGACGGCGGCAATTCCGCGGATATTGCTCCAACTCTCTTTGCCAACACGGATGGCGCACCATTCAGCAGTGACGTCGAGCTCCAATACACCATAAGCGCCAACCGTGATGGAAGTGGCGTGGTTGCTCAATCCGACTGGTCGGCGCGTCCGTTGGCAATCGCGTCGGGAGTCCTCGTCAGTGGTCAGACTTACTTCTGGCACGCAGAGGCGAGGGGCTCGGTGAACGACGGATCCACCACCGCTGATATGACTACCCCCACGTGGTCGTTCACGGCGACCGCAGATCCAAATCTGACTGCCGTGACGTCGACACCGGACTCGACAAGCTCCACGCAGACGGACTCGGTCCAAGCATCCGCTGCCTCAAGCTGCCCGTCATGGCTCTTCATCGGAGTGCGCGGTACCACTGAAACTGCAGGATCCGGAAAGTCGAGATGGGGACGCGGTTGGACTTCCGGGGGTTACGGTGAGATGCAGCCAGTTGCGCAGAAGCTCAAGAACGACGTCCGCGCGACGGTCGAGTCGTTGAATTACCCGGCTTCAGCTTCTGGGATCGGGGCACCGGCGTATTGGAACAGCGTGTCCACAGGACAGTCGAATCTCATCGCGGAGATGAATTCCGTAGCGAAGAGCTGCTCGTCCACCAAGATGTGGGTGGGTGGGCATTCGCAAGGTGCGCAAGTCGTTGAAGATGCTCTCGCTAGCGGGAAGTTGTCCAAGGCTGCAAAGGCAAACTTCCGAGGGGCCGTTCTAGCAGGCAATCCAACCTACGCACCCGGGGAGAAAGTCGATGCGCCCGGAAACGGATTCGAGGGCGGCGTCCTTGCTAGCTGGCATCATTCTATCGATTCTTTGACGGCAAAGAACAACAAGGGGAAGAAGGTGACGCTAGGGCGATCATATTGCTTCCCAAACGACTTTTTCTGTCAATATACTGGGGTCTCGACAAAAGTTCACAACTCGTACAACCAGGAGCCGACCCCGTCCCTAGAAGAGAAGTGGTTGAGGCAGTTTTCATGAGTAGTTCGACCAATGGGCCGCGCGAGGCTCGCCCCTCTTCGAACATTGGCCTGATCCTGACTTGGCTTTGTGTTGTTGTTGCTTTAGTTTTCTCATTGATCTGTGCGGATTATGTGTTCAACGCGAACCTCCGCGCATACGCGCTATGTGCGGAGCGTGACCAAGCAGGGTGTTCGGATGCGGGAATGTTCAGCAGCATGGCTCTCGTTCTCATCGGCGGCGTAGGTGTCGTTGTACTTGGAGCCTATTTGGGTGTTCGGCGATGGGGCAGGGGCCGGCGTGGCGTGTGGTTTCCGGTTGCGTCAATCGCTGCAGTTGGTGTGGTGACGCTTGTTGCGATACTCAGCCTGAAGCTTCTGGTGCCCGTGTGAGTTGCAGGTGCAAGTGTTTGAACTGCGTGTCCCTCTTCCATTGGGATGTGCGGAAGGCGTCTGCAGGACTAGCGCACGCAGCGAGGAGCAGCAGCGCTCCTCCGCAGAGAAGCACTGCTAGGACTTCGTGGTGAGCGGTCAGTATCCGCATGTGAGCCCCAAGTTCAGCGGATTGATCGGCGCGAGTAAATAGAAGACTCGGAAGGCCGACCACCTCCGCGACCGGATGGACGAGACCGGCGTCGAGGACGAGGACGCGGGCGACCACGAGGACTGACCCGACGCCGGGTCGCGACCACGACGGTCGGACGGGAGGCGCGGCTCAGCCCGCGGGCGCGCGGAACCTGCGCAGCGCCTCCAGTCCGGCCCCGTCGAGACCTGACCGCTCCACGAAGCGGTCCACGTCGAAGCCGGCGAGCGCGGCGCGGAACGCGCCCTCGACGGTCGTGCCGTGCTCGGCACAGAGCGCGTGGATGCGGCGTTCCTCGGCTGCTCCGGCAGCGGTGCCGAACGTCTCCAGGTAGTCCGCCACGACGGCTCCGCGATCCACCCCGGCGATCATCAGCAGTGCGAGCGCGACGACGCCGGTGCGGTCACGGCCGGCGGCGCAGTGGAACAGGACGCCGCCCGGCCCAGCGTCAGCGACGGCGCGCAGTGCGGCACCGGTCCGCTCGGGCAGCGTGTCCAGGTGCGGGCCGTAGTACAGGGGCGTGCCGACGAGCCCGGTGGACCAGTACGGAGACCAGAACTCCGGCTCGTCGTCGAGCCCGTCGTGGTCGACCCGCACGGTCGTCAGCCAGTCGGGCCGTGCGCCGGTGTCGGCGGCCGCATCAGCATCGGAGCGCAGGTCGACCACCGTCCGGATCCCCGCCTCGCGCAGCGTCTGCCACCCGTCCGCGGTGAGTCCGTCGACCGTGGCCGATCGCCAGATCCGCCCGCGGGGCGTCGTGCCGCCGTCGCGCAACGGCAGGCCGCCCAGGTCGCGGGCGTTCGCCAGGCCTGCGGCGAGCAGCGTCCGGCCGTCAGACATGCAGCTCGGACAGGTCCGGGTCGAGGTCGCCGAAGCGGTGCGCGGTGATCGTCACCGACTGTTCACGGAGGAACGGCAGCATCTCGACGATGCCGGACTCGACCACGGGAGCGTCGTGCACCGCGACGTCGATGCTCGCGCCGAGTGCCTCCTCGAGCGCCAGGGGGTCGCCGCCGATGAGCCGGATCCGCCCACCGGGTGCACCGAACGCCGTGGGGGCGGGTCGATCGGTCGGCTGCGCGAGCACGGCGTCGAGGGCATCGTCGGGCTCGTCGTCGCCGGTCGACCAGCGCTCGCGGAACAGCGCACCCGACGCGGTCCGCCGCAGGAACTCGTCGTCCGACTCGACCAGGTGGTCGACGACGTCGAGCGGCGAGCGGCTCGACGCGAAGAGTTGCGTGAGCGGACCCGGCAGCGGTCTTGCGGTGCTCAGCAGGACGTGCGCGCGGGCAGCCGTCGCTGCGACGAGGACCCGGACGAGGTCGCCGTTCGACGTGCCCTCGGCCTGCCGCACGACGACCGACTGCGGCCGCCAGCGGAGCACGTTGCGTTCGACGAGCAGACCGGCCGGGTCGGTGGACCGGCCGAACTCGGCCTCGCGCGCCCGGACGTCGCTGCGCGCCCCGGCCCGGACCTGGTCGAACTCCTCGAAGGAGAGCCCGCTGCGGGCCGCCTCGACGACCGCGGTCACGCGCGGCGGGAGCCCGTGCAGCTGGATGCTCTTGTGCACGGCGCGCGAGACCGGCTCCCACCGGCCGAGCGTGGCGACGAACAGCGGACCACCGGGCTTGGTGCCCGTGCCGACCACGGACCGCCCCCAGCCCCCGGACGGCTGCCGGCCCACGACCGTCCCCGTGGTGCGCCGGTTCACGAACAGGCTGCCGGCCCGGACCCCGTCGATCCAGTCGGCGACCTCGTCGGCGTCGAGCGAGTGCAGCCCCGCGGCGAGGCCGGCCTCGGTGTCGTTCTGCACCGCGATCGCCTGGTCGAGCGTCTCCACCCGGACGATGCCGAGCACCGGCACGGGCTGTGCGGTCCGGTGGTGGTCGCTGCCGGGCCGGACGCCGTCGCGGATCCCCGGCGACCAGAGGCGCCCGGAGTCGTCGAGGGGCAGGGGCTGGACGAGCCACGACTCCCCCGGCGCGAGCTCGGTGAGGGCTGCCCGGGCGGCCCCCGTCGGCTCGGCGACGAGCGGACCGGCCTGCGCCGTGGGGTCGTCCGGCCACGCGACGCGGAGGGTGCGGGTGGCGTCCACGAGCTGGCGCCGGAACCGCTCGCTCTCGCCGACGGAGCCGACGAGCACGACGAGCGCCGCGGTCGACCGGTGCTGCCCGGCGTGACCGAACGCCGACGCGACGACGTCCTGCACGGCGAGGTCGAGATCGGCGCTCGGCGTCACGACGATCGTGTTCTGCCCGTCGGTGTCCGCCGTCAGGGGCAACCCGGCACGCCACCAGCGGAAGGCCCGGGCGGTCTCCGCGGAGCCGGTGAGCAGGATCCGGTCGACGGCCGGGTGTGCGACGAGCTCGCGGACGAGGTGCTCGTCCGCGGTGTCGACGAGCTGCAGCAGGGAGTGCGGCACCCCGGCGTCCCACAGGACGTCGGCCACGAGCGCCGCGGTGCGCTTCGCCTCCGGCACCGGCCGCAGGACGACACCGCTGCCCGCGGCGAGCGCCGCGACGACCCCGCCGACGCTCGTCGCGACGGGGGACGTCCACGACGGGACGACCACCGTGAGCCGCGGCGGCACGAAGCGTGCGCCGTCACCGTCGAGTTCGGCGAGCCGACGTGCGCTCCGGGCATGGTGGTGAGCCAGGTCGACGGCCTCGCTGACCTCGTGGTCGACCTCGCCGAGGGTCGCGCCGGTCTCGGCCGCCGTCGCCTCGACCAGGTCGGCACGTCGGGTCTCGAGCTCGTGGCCGATGAGGTCGAGCAGCTCGGCGCGGTCGGTCGGGTCCTGCCGCCCCCAGTTCACGCCGGCCTGGGCGGTCCGGGCGACGATGCGTTCGAGCTGGGACCGGTCGGTCACCTTGGCACCGCGGGCGGTCTGCAGGCCGAGGCGCGACTTCGGGACGCGACGCAGGACGTCGGTCGCCCAGGCACGGTTCGCGGCCGTCGACGGGTCCGTGTCCGGGGTGCCGCGGAACGTCTCGCGGTGCACCGGCTCACTGACCGGGGCGCTGCGGTCCTGCACGCGGAGGGTCGCGGGCACGGGCTCGTCGACGGCGTCGACCGCGGCGCGCCACAATCCCTCGACCTGGGCGGCGACGCTGGCGTCACGGGCGAGGTCGGCCGCGGCGGCGAGGAAGTGCTCGGTGCCGGCGGTCTCCTGCAGCCGTCGGGCGAGGTAGGGGATCGCGGCGTCGAAGTGGTCCGGGTGGACCACCGGGGTCAGCACGCGGACGCGACCGACCTCGGCGCGCACGGCGTCGAGGTGGGTCGTGGCCATGCCCAGGAGCACCTCGACGTCGACGGCGTCGGTGATCCCGCGGCGCTGCGCGAGGGTCCACGCGGTGGCGAGGTCGAGGAGGTTGTGTCCGGCCACCCCGACCCGGACGGCGTCGGTGCGTTCGGGCGTCAGCGCGGCGTCGAGCAGCCGCAGGTGGGCGGTGTCGGTCTCGCGCTTGGTGTCCCACGTCGCGAGCGGCCACTCGTGCAGGATCGCCTCGACCCGCTCGGAGGGCAGGTCCGCGCCCTTCGTGAGGCGGACCCGGACGGGCGCACCGCCACGGGCTCGCCGGCGCTGGGCCCACTCCGTCAGCGACGCGAGGGCGCCCGCGGCGTCGGGCAGCGAGGTCGGCAGGGTCACCCCGCCGTCGAGCGCGGCGAACTCGTCGCGGTCGAGCAGGGTCCGGAACACCGCCACGGTGACGTCGAGGTCACGGTGTCCGTCGACGGCGAGCGTGATGCCCTTCGACGGAGCACCGTCGCGCATGCGCCCGACCGCGGCCCGGGCGAGCGGCACGAGTCGGTCCACCGCGCGCTCGACGGTCCGGTCGAACGCCCACGGAGAGCGCTGCGGCACGACGTCGGCGATCGACAGCGTGACGTGGTCGACGTCGTCGCGGTCCAGCAGGTCGAGCGTCGCCTGCAGTCGCCGGTCGCTCTCGGCACTGCCGAGCACGGCCTCGCCGAGCAGGTACAGGTCGGGGGTGGTGCCCGGTCCGGCGGTCTTCGCGAGGGCCGCGCCGAGCTTCGCCGGGGTCGCGTCGACGACCAGGTGACCGGTCATCCGGCGGAGAATCCGGCGCACGGTCGGGATCGCCGCCCACGGCGCCATCGAGGCGAAGCCGCCGCCGAGCGTCACCGCGCCGCGGAGGTACCAGGCGAGCGCGTCGGGGACGTCCTTGCTCGTCTGCTCGAGGGTGCGCGCGGCGACCCGTGGATCCTCCGGGCGGATCACGCGGTCGAGGAACCCGCGCGTGAAGTCGAGGCCGTGCTCGTCACGCAGCGCCTCGGTCAGCCGGACCGCTCGCGGGTCGGGCTTCACGCCCGCGGACGCCGCGATCCACCGTCGCGCGAGGGCGACGGCGTCGTCGGTGCAGTCCTGCAGTCGCGCGCTCGGCATGGTCCGATGCTATGCCGAGCGTCCGACGGCACCTCGGAAGGGACCGAGAGCGCGCGGGGAGTCGTCCGGGAGCGCGGAGTCCGGTCGGTGGGACCCCGCTGACGGATATCCTGAGCCCATGTCGAACACGGGCGCCGCTGGCCACGACTGGGCCACCTGGGATGCCTACCACGACGCCTGGCGACGGATGGACCGTGCGCTCGACCACGCCGTCCAGCGGGGCGCGGGCATCTCGGTGCCGGAGTTCGAGATCCTCATCGGCCTGCACCGCGACCCTGAGCACCGGCTCCGGGTCCGCGACATCGCCGCCGGCATCGGCTGGGAGAAGTCGCGGGTCAGTCATCAGGTGACGCGCATGGTCGCGCGCGGCCTCGTCGACCGCGAGGACTGCCCCACCGACGGACGCGGCAGCTGGGTCGTGATGACCACCGCCGGGCGCCGGGCCGTGCTCGCCGGGATCCGTGCTCACACCGGTGCGCTCGAGGAGCTGTTCTGGAGGCCCGTGGGGACCGACGCGGACACGCTGCGGGCCGTCAGCGCGCGCGTCCAGGACGCGATCGGTCCCGACGAGGACCTCGCCGAACGCGAGGCCGCCGGCGCCTGACGGCACGGCACCGGACCGGTCAGAGGTCGGCGGTCGCCAGCGCCCCGTCCTGGCCGCGGAGCCGCACCTGCACGCTCGCGATGTCCGCACGTGGGACGTCGGTGGACGCCGACAACCCCCTGGCGTCCGCGCCGGCCGCCGTCCACGACGCGACGGTCTGCACGGAGCCGTCGGTGCGGACCACCACGAGGTCGTACATGACGGAGCCGTCCGCCGCCCAGTCCCGGCCGCCGTACGAGCAGCCCCAGTCGAAGCGGGTCCCCCACTGCTCGGACTGCACCGCGAGGTCGACGTCGAGGCCCTGGACGCCGGTCATCGCGTAGCGGTCGACGGACGCGGACGCGCCTGCGGTCGCGCTGGCCTGCACCGTCGCCGAGCGGTCGCCCGCGGTGCCCACCGCCAGCCCGCCGAGCACGGCGGCGACGACCGCCAGCCCGGCGGTGGCGGCGACCCAGACCCGGCGACGGCGCCGACGGTGTCGGACGCGGTGCGCGACGGAGGCGAGGGTGCTCTCGGAACGTGTGTCGCGCCTCCCGTCCGACTCCGCGATCTCGACCGCCTGGTCGGCGGGCAGCTTCGCGAGCAGGCCGGGCAGGCCGACCAGCTCGGCGACCGCGGCCGTACACCGGGCGCACGTCTCGAGGTGCCGCTCGTACTCGAGGCGCTCGTCTGGTGTGAGCGAGCCGAGGACGTACGCCGCGTCCCACTCCGCGTACCGGTCCTCGCTCATCGGGTCACTCCTCGTTCCTGCAGTGCGAGCCGGAGGGCCCGCAACCCGTAGTGCAGCCGCGACTTCGCGGTGCCCTCGGGGATGTCGTGTCGTCGTGCGATCTCGGGCACGGTGTGGCCGAGCCAGTACGCGTCGACCACCACCCGGCGGTGCTCCGGGCTGAGGGACGCGAGCGCGTCGGCAACCACGATGCGGTCGAGCACGGCGTCGGTGCGGTCCGCCTCGGCACGGTCGACCGGGTGCTCCGAGCCGTGTTCGCGACGGTTCCGCGCCGAGCGGGCGTCGTCGACGACCAGGTTCCGCGCGACCGTGAAGAGCCAGGCCCGCGCGCTGTCGGGTGCGCGTTCGAGGACGGCCGGTCGCTGCCAGGCGCGCACCATCGTCTCCTGGACGACGTCCTCGACCACGGCGCCGTCACGGGTGAGGTGCCGGACGTACCGGGTGAGCGCGTCGCCGTGCTCGCGGTAGAGGACCGCGAGCAGTTCGTCGGCGGACCGGCTCGTCACGGTCACTTCGCGAGGTCGAGGGAGAACTCGACGGAGCCCTTCCCGTCCACGGTCACGAAGCCGAGCGAGGGCGCCTGCACCCCGTAGTCGGCGAAGGTGACCGGCACGGAGCCGACGACCTGCACGGTGCCGCCCTTCCCGACGGCGACCTGGGCGTCCGCGGTGACGGGCCGCTCGACGCCGTGCAGGTCCATCGTGCCGGTGAGGGTGACGTCCTGCGTGCTGCCGTCGAGCGCCCCCGACACGTCGACCGACTTCGTCAGCGAGAACGTGGCGGTCGGGAAGCGGTCGGTCTGCAGGGCGGTGTCGCGGAAGTACGCGTCGCGTGCGGCTTCGGGCGTGCTGATGTCGGCCACCTGCACCGTGACGGTCGCCTTCGTGAGCGATCCGCTCGCGACCGTCGCAGTGCCCTGTACGTCCTTCGTCCGACCGACCACGGTCACATCATTGCCCTGCAGGACCTCGTGCACGCGGTACCCGGCGAACGAGCTGCCGCGGCTGGTCCAGGTGCCGTCGGCCTCGGCGGTGTCGAGCGCGCCGCCGGTGCCGGGGCTCGCCGAGCTGCTCGAGCCCGCTCCGCCCGACCCCGCGGCGGGGCTGAGCGACGGCGCGGGGGCGGCCTGCCCGTTGACCGCGTCGGCGTAGAGGCCGGGGCCGACGATCGCGGCGGCGGCACCGACGACCACGACGCCCGTCGTGATGCCGAGGATGACCTTGGTGCGTGTGCGGAGTCCCATGCCCTGACGACGAGACGGCGGGGCGGATGGTTCACCGGACGACGGCCGGGCGTGTCGCGGGCGGTGCGTGACCCGGACGCACGGACGGCGCCGTCCCGTTGCCGGGGCGGCGCCGTCCGTGTGTGGTGCGGGTGTTACTTGATCTGCGCGGTGATCGTCGCGGTGCCGACGAGCAGGCCCGCCTTCACGGCGTCGGTCTTGAAGGTGCTGTTGAGCAGCTTCGCGGCGTCGCCCGAGATGTGCACGGTGGTGCCGGTGAGGATCGCGTTGTCACCCTCGAGCTGCAGCGGCTTGAGCGTGCCACCGTGCAGCGAGAACAGGTAGGCGTTGTCGACCGCGACCTTGCCGTTGACGAGGACGTCGCCGTAGAGCTTCGACGAGCCCGGGTTCACGACGAAGTTCTCGAGCGTGACCGTGGTGTCACCGGCGGTGAGGGTCAGGCCGGAGTCGTCGTGGTTGAGCAGGCCCTGGACGTAGGGGCGGTAGTCGCCGTCCGGCGACCAGTAGGTGACCGAGCCCGCGGTGATCGGGAAGGAGACGGAGCCGTTCTCGAGCTTCGCGTTGCCGGAGACACCCGGGGTCAGCTTCAGCGAGGTGAGCGCGTCGGTGAAGCCCTTGTCGAGCGCGACGGCGGTGTTGCCGCCCTTGACCTCGGGGACCGAAGCGACCGGAGCCGGGATCTTCGAGGAGGACGAGGAGACCGTGTGGATCGCCGGGGTCGAGGCCTGCGCGGCGCTGACGCCGAACGCGGCACCGCCGAGGACGAGTGCACCGGTGGTGGCGAGGGTGATGGAGGTCTTGAGGCTCTTGCGCATGGTTGCGTTCCTTTCCTTGTCGCGCTCGGCGCGATCCCTGTGTGCGCGCCGAACACACCCCGAAAGGGGGTGGAGAACCAGCGACGTGCGGCTGGTGAGCGCTCCGGGTGTTTCCCGGCTGATGCAACTGATTCGGCACCCCTCGGGGAACGGTTTGGAGCAGTTTGTCGTCGTTACCGTTCTGTTACCGAACCGGGGGACGGACGCCCCGCGGTCGGCCCGGCAGACAGCGCAGCCACGGCGGCACATGGCATGGTCGAGGGGTGCAACACTCCCCTGTCGTCATCGCGGGCTGCGGCGACCTCGGCATCGAGACCGGTCTCCGCTTCGCCGCACTGGGCCACCCGGTCGTCGGGCTCCGTCGTCGCGCCGAGCTCGTCCCCGCGCCGCTCACCGGCCGCAGCGTCGACCTCCGCAACGAGGTCCCGACGATCGCCCCCGACACCGGGGTCGTCGTGGTCGCCTCCGCCGCGGGCTCCCGCGACCCGGCCGAGTACCGCGCGACCTACGTCGACGGGCTCCGGCACGTGCTCGACGGCATCGACGCGTCCGGTGCCACCCCGCGGATCCTCGTCGTGTCCTCCACAGCGGTGTACGACGTCGCCGACGGCAGCACCGTGACCGAGGAGACCCCCGCACACGGCGGGACCCCGACGGCCGACGTGCTCGTCGAGGCCGAGGCGCTCCTGCGCGAGCGGGCCCCCGGCGCCGTGCTCGTCCGCCTCTCCGGCATCTACGGGCCCGGCCGCGAGCGGCTCATCGAGCAGGTCCGCGGCGGGCGGGCCACACTCGCCGCGGAGACCTCGCCACACACGAACCGCATCCACCGCGACGACGCGGCCGCGGCGCTCGTGCACCTCGCGGGCGTCGCCGACCCGGCACCGACGTACCTCGGCACCGACGACGAGCCCGCGCGGCTCGACGACGTGCTGACGTTCCTCGCCGACGAAATGGGCGTGCCGACCCCGGAGCGGGCGGCGTCCACCGGGCGGCAGGCCGGCGGGGACAAGCGGTTGTCGAACGCACTCCTGCGGTCGACCGGCTGGGTCCCCCGCTACCCGACGTTCCGGGAGGGCTACCGTGCCGTGCTGGCGGGCGAGGGGACCCGACACCCGTAGGTGCGGTCGTGGACCTGACCGCGTCCCGGACGGGAGGCGCGGTGTCGGCCAGCACCGCGCCTCCCGTCCGTCAGCTGGTCGCCCCGCGACCCCGGTGCGGCAGGAAGGTCTCGTCGCGCAGCGACTGCTCGATCTGCTCGAGCGACTTCCCCTTCGTCTCCGGCACCCGCCGGAAGACCAGCACCCATGCGAGCACGTTCAGCGCGGCGTAGACGAGCATCGCGCCGCCCAGGCCGAGCCACCCGGTGAGCGTCAGTGCCGTCGAGGTGACGAGCAGGTTGGCGCTCCACAGGACCATCGCGTGCAGGCTCGTCGCGGCCGCCCGGATCCGCAGCGGGTACATCTCCGAGCCGACCAGCCAACCGACGACCTGGATGCCGCCGGCCTGGAAGAACATGAACGCCAGGATGAGGACGATCGTCAGCACCGGCGACGGCTTGCCACCCTGCACGAAGAACAGCACACCGAACAGGCCGATGGACACCGCGGCACCCGGCAGCATCACGAGCGTCAGACGGCGACGACCGATGCGGTCGACCAGTCGCGAGCCGACGAACGTCATCACGAGGTAGACGACGCCCACCCCGACGTTGGCCCAGAGCGAGTACTCGTGCGATGGGTCAGTGGTGCCGGTGGTCCTGGATCGTCATGCGCGGCCCGAACGCCGGCTTCCGGAACCCCGACCCCCCGATCAGCCGCACGATCCGCTCCCGGTGCCCCCGCCACGGTTCGAGCAGCTCGAGCATCCCGTCGTCGTCGACGGGCCCGCCGGTCAGCGCCCACCCGACGAGCGCCGGCACGTGGTAGTCCCCGACGCTCGGCGAGTCCGGGTCGCCGTGGGCGCGCTGCGCGGTCTCGGCAGCGGTCCACTTCCCGATCCCCGGCACGGACTGCAGCCGCTGGGACACGACCGCGCCGCCGCGTCCGAGCTCGAGCGTCCGCTCCAGCGCCGGCGCGACGCGCATCGCCCGCATCACCGTGGCCGAGCGGCCGGGCTCGATCCCCGCCTTGTGCCACTCCCAGCTCGGGATGCGCGCCCAGTCCTCGGGTGCCGGCGGCACGACCAGGTCTGCGGGCGCAGGCCCGGGGGCGGCGGTGCCGAAGCGGCACACGAGGTACCGCCACGCCCGCCAGGCCTGCCGCGAGGTGACCTTCTGCTCCATGATCGCGGGCACGAGCATCGCGACGACGGTGTTCGTGCGGAGCAGCCGGAGGCCGGGCTGGCGGTGCCGGGCCTCGCGGAGGAACTCGTGGCCCGAGACGTCGAGGTCGGACCAGTCGTCGCCGCGGCCGAGCAGGTCGGGGGCGTGTTCGATCGCCCACGACGCCCCGGCGCCCCACGCGGACACGGCGATGCCGTCGGGCACCCGGCGGACGAGCACGGACGCGGGCCCCCGGGGCGTGCGGAGGCCGAGCCAGGTGTCGGCGCCGTCGACCCGGAAGGCGGGGTCGCCGGAGCCGCGCTGCAGGGGCCGGAGCGTCGCGCGGACGTCCACCGCGCCTCCCGGCCGGTACAGGGTCTCCACGCGACCGACCGCAGCCGACGCGTCGGCGGCGCCGGGGACGACGGGAGCTGGCAGGGACACACGGGGATGGTAATGCCCCACCACCGTCAGACATGATGGGTGGCGTCCCCTGCACCAGACGATGGAGTGTCCATGCGTATCGGCATCCTCACCTCCGGCGGCGACTGCCCCGGCCTCAACGCGGTCATCCGCGGCATCGTGCTCAAGGGGATCGCGATCTACGGCCACGAGTTCGTCGGCTTCCGCGACGGCTGGCGGGGTGTGGTCGAGGGCGACATCGTCCCGCTCGGACGCAAGGACATCCAGGGCATCGCGAAGCAGGGCGGCACGATCCTCGGGACGAGCCGCACGAACCCGTTCGAGGGCCCGCACGGCGGCGTCGAGAACATCACCGCGACGCTCGAGCGCCACGGCATCGACGCCATCGTGGCGATCGGCGGCGAGGGCACCCTCGCGGCCGCGAAGCGCCTCACCGACGCCGGCCTGAAGATCGTCGGCGTCCCGAAGACCGTCGACAACGACCTCGGCGCGACCGACTACACGTTCGGCTTCGACACCGCCGTCGCGATCGCCACCGAGGCGATGGACCGTCTGCGCACCACGGGCGAGTCGCACTCGCGCTGCATGGTCGCCGAGGTGATGGGCCGACACGTCGGCTGGATCGCCCTGCACTCCGGCATGGCCGCGGGCGCGCACGCGATCCTCATCCCGGAGCAGAAGACCTCGCTCGAGCAGATCGCGCAGTGGGTGCAGGCCGCCTACGACCGGGGACGCGCCCCGCTCGTCGTGGTGGCGGAGGGCTTCGTCCCCGACCACGAGGACAACGCCCACTCGGAGCGCGGCCTCGACGCCTTCGGGCGGCCCCGGCTCGGCGGCATCGGCGAGCGCCTGGCGCCGCTCATCGAGGAGATGACGGGCATCGAGACGCGGGCGACGACGCTCGGGCACATCCAGCGCGGCGGCACGCCGACGGCGTACGACCGGGTGCTGTCGACGCGGCTCGGGCTCGCGGCGATCGACGCCGTGGTCGAGGAGCGTTGGGGACGCATGGTGGCGCTGCAGGGCACGGACATCGTGCACGTGTCCTTCGCCGACGCGCTCGGCGAGCTGAAGACCGTCCCGCAGGAGCGCTTCGACGAGGCCGCCATCATGTTCGGTTGAGCGGGTCGGTCGGGCCCGCAGGGGCGCCGCACCACCGCTCTGGAGGCACGGGGTAGCGTCCGACACGTGACCCGCGCCGTCCTCGCCTCCCGCTCCACCGCCCCGACCGTCACCGACGTCGACCTGCCGGACCCCGCCGACGGCGAGGTCTGCATCGACGTGACGTACTCGAGCGTCAACTACAAGGACGGGCTCGCCCTCGCGGGCAACCCCGGCGTCGCGCGGATCGATCCGCTCGTCCCCGGGATCGACGCGGTCGGCACCGTCTCGGCGCTCGGTCCGGGGGTGCACGACGTCGCGATCGGTGACCGGGTGGTGTGCAACGGGGCGGGGCTCGGCGAGACGCGGTACGGCGGCTGGGCGGCCCGGGCGATCGTGCCCGCCGGTTCGGTCGTGGTCCTGCCGGACACCGTCCCCGACGCCTTCGCCGCGGCGATCGGCACCGCGGGCTTCACGGCGATGCTGAGCGTCCTCGCCCTGGAACGCTTCGTCGCCCCGTCGGACGGCCCCGTGCTCGTGACCGGCGCGTCCGGCGGGGTCGGCACCGTCGCGATCGCCCTGCTCGCCGCCCGCGGGTACGCGGTGACGGCATCGACCGGGCGGACCGGGAACGCCGCTTCGCTCCGGAAGCTCGGTGCCGCCGAGGTCGTGGACCGGGCCGCCCTGTCCGAGCCGGGAAGGCCGATGCAGCGCGCGACGTGGGCGGGTGCCGTGGACAGTGTGGGCGGCGCGACCCTGGCGAACGTGCTGGCGTCGACGCGCTGGGGTGGTGCGGTGACCGCGTGCGGTCTGGCGCAGGACGCCGCGCTGCCGACGACCGTGATGCCGTTCATCCTCCGCGCGGTGTCGTTGCTCGGCATCAACTCGGTCGACGCACCGCTCCCGCTCCGGCAGCGGGCGTGGGAGCGCCTGGCGACGGACCTCGACGCGGGGCTGCTCGCCGACGTCACGCGGACGGTGTCGCTCGCCGACGCGGTCGCGGTCGGCGCCGAGGTGGTGGCCGGCCGGGTGCACGGACGGACCGTGGTGGACGTCCGCGCCTGACACGTTTGCCTCACATGTGATTTCACAAGCGCTTGCACGGTGACACGCTAGGTTTGGAACACCAACACCCGAACCCGTGAGGAGCAGCGCATGCCGGTGCCCAAGTCGACCGTCGAGAACTCGCCGCGGAAGCTGCTGCGCGACGTCGTGCTCGAGAAGATGCTCGCCGCGATCCAGGACGGCACGCTGCAGGCCGGCGAACGCCTGAACGACGACGAGCTCGTCGCATGGCTCGGCGTCAGTCGCACGCCCATCCGCGAGGCGATCGCCAAGCTCGTCGACTACGGCCTCGTCGAGATGGAGGCGAACCGGTACACCCGCGTCGCCTCGCCGACCGCCGAGCAGTACGACGACGCCTTCCAGCTCCTGTTCGGCTTCGCCGAGCTGGCCGCCCGCTGGTCCGTCCCGCAGCTCGACGCCGCCGCCGAGAAGCAGCTCGGGAAGATCCTCGACGACGTGCGCGCACACGCCGAGGCCGAGGACCGTGCGATCAACGACGACATCGACGCCCTCATCGCGTTCCTCGTCGCCCGCTCCGGCAACGAGCTCCTCGTCAAGACCTCCGAGGGTGTCCTGAACCGCGCGAAGTTCGTCCGCATCGGGCAGCCCGAGTTCGTCTTCTGGGACATCAAGGACAGCCTCGACGGCTTCCGCGCCGCGGCGAAGGGGCGTGACGGCGAGGCCGCCGGCGCCATCGTCCGCGGCCTGTCCCGTGCGATGGCCGAGCACATGGCGACGGCCCGGGCGGCAGCCGCGAGCTGACCACCGGGCGTCCGCGGGAGCGGCAGGATGGACGGGTGAACGACGTCCTCCTCCGCACCGCGGGCCTCAGGGTCACGCGCTCCGGCCGCGACCTGCTGCACGACGTCGACCTGACCGTCCGGAGCGGCGAGCACTGGGCGCTCCTCGGGCCGAACGGCGCCGGCAAGTCGACACTGCTGGCCGTGCTCGGCGCGAACGGCCACCCGACCGCCGGCACGGTCGACCTGCTCGGGCGGCGCCTCGGCCGTGTCGACGTGCGGGAGCTGCGCGAACACATCGGCCACGTCGACCCGCGGCACCGGATGCTCTCGCCGCTGACCGTGCTCGAGACCGTGCTCACCGGCATCACGGGGACGACCGACCTCATGCTGCGGTGGGAGCCGACCGCCGACCAGATCGCCGACGCCCGGCAGCACATCGACGACGTCGGGCTCTCCCGCCGGGTCGACGCCCGCTGGCCGGTGCTCTCCCAGGGCGAGCGGGGCCGCGCGCTCATCGCCCGGGCGCTCATCGCGGAGCCGCGGCTGCTGCTGCTCGACGAGCCGGCGACCGGGCTCGACGTCGCCGCCCGCGAGCACCTGCTCGAGACCGTCGACGCGCTGCGGACCCGGCACCCGGACCTCGGCAGCGTGATGGTGACGCACCACCTCGAGGACCTGCCCGCCTCGACCTCGCACGCGCTGCTGCTGCGGGACGGGGCGGTGGTCGCGCAGGGCACCTCGGACGAGGTCATCACGTCGTCGGCGGTGTCGCACGCCTTCGACTTCCCGCTCGCAGTCGTGCGTGCCGAGGGGCGCTGGGCGGCGCGGCGCGCGTCCTGACCGCCCCGTCCCCGTGACCGGCACCGACGACGGACGGGAGGCGCGGTGCCAGCCGGCACCGCGCCTCCCGTCCGACTGCGGTCGCGGCTAGACCGTCGCTGCGGCCGCCGCCTTCGCGGCGGCGGGGAGCGCTTCCAGGATCCGCCCGACGGCCCGCTCGTCGTGCGCCGCCGTGACGAACCACGCCTCGAACACGCTCGGCGGCAGGGTCACCCCGGCGTCCAGCATGCTGTGGAAGAACGGCGCGTACCGGAACGCCTCCTGCGCCCGCACGTCGTCGTAGTTCCGCGGCGCCGTCTCGGTGAAGGCGAACGAGAACAGGTTGCCGGCGTGCTGCACGGTGTGCGCCACGCCCTCGGCCGACAGCGCCGCGCTCGTCGCCCGGGCGATTGTCTGCGCCGTGCGGTCGAGGTGTGCGTAGACCTCGGGCGTCGCGGCGCGGAGCGTGGCCGTGCCCGCGGCGACCGCGAGCGGGTTCCCGGACAGCGTGCCCGCCTGGTAGACGGGGCCGAGCGGCGCGAGGAAGTCCATCACCTCGCGGCGACCACCGAGGGCGGCGAGGGGCATCCCACCGCCGATGACCTTGCCGAACGTGACGAGGTCGGGCTTCCACCCGGCGCCGTCGGGCACGGTGTTCGACGCCTCGAGGCCCCACCAGCCGGCGGGGCCGACGCGGAATCCGGTGAGCACCTCGTCGACGATGAGCAGCGCGCCGTGCGCCTTCGTGATCTGCGCGAGCGAGCGGTTGAAGCCGCGCTCGGGGGCGAGGACGCCCATGTTCGCGGCCGCCGCCTCGACGATCACCGCGGCGATGCGCTCGGAGTGCTCGTCGAACGCCGCGCGGACGGCGTCGAGGTCGTTGTACGGCAGCACGAGGGTCTGCGCGGCGGTCTCGGCGGTGATGCCGGCACTGCCCGGGAGCGCGAGCGTCGCGACCCCCGACCCGGCCTCGGCGAGCAGGGAGTCCGAGTGCCCGTGGTAGTGCCCGGCGAACTTCACGAGGAGGTCGCGGCCGGTGTACCCGCGGGCGAGTCGGATCGCGGTCATGGTCGCCTCGGTGCCGGTGGACACCATGCGGAGCTTCTCGATCGGCCCGTCGCCGTCCACCTGCACGCGCTGCTTGACGAGTTCGGCGAGCTCGGTCTCCCCCGGGGTCGACGCCCCGAAGCTCAGGCCACGGGCCGCCGCCTGCTGCACGGCCTCGACCGTGCCGGGGTGGGCGTGCCCGAGGATGGCCGGCCCCCACGACGCGACGAGGTCGACGTACTCGCGGCCCTCGGCGTCGGTGACGTACGCGCCCTTCGCGGCGGTCAGGAAGCGGGGCGTGCCACCGACGGAGCCGTATGCCCGGACGGGCGAGTTCACGCCGCCGGGGATGCTGTTCTTCGCGCGACCGAAGAGCTGGTCGTTCGTGGTGGTGGTCATTCGGGGGCCTTCCCGGTCGATGCGACGCCGGACACCGCCGCGGTGCTGCCGGTCGTGCGCAGGCCGGCCTCCTGGTTGAGCTTCCGTGCGATGTCCACCGCGAAGTAGGTGAGGATGGCGTCCGCACCGGCGCGCTTGATGCCGACGAGGGCCTCCATCGCGGCGGCGTCACGGTCGATCCAGCCGTTCTGCGCCGCCGCGGTGATCATCGCGTACTCGCCGGAGATCTGGTACGCCCAGACCGGCACGGACGACGTCGCAGCGGTCTCGGCGAGGACGTCGAGGTAGCTCATCGCCGGCTTCACCATGACGATGTCGGCGCCCTCCTCGATGTCGAGCTGCACCTCGCGAAGGCCCTGACGGCCGTCCGCGGCGTCGATCTGGTACGTCCGGCGGTCACCGACGAGCGTCGACGCGACGGCCTCGCGGAACGGGCCGTAGAACGCCGACGCGTACTTCGCGGAGTACGCCAGGAGCGCCGTGCCGCTGTGTCCGGCACCGTCGAGGGCGTCGCGGGCGGCGGCGATCTGGCCGTCCATCATCCCGCTCATGCAGACGAGCTCGGCGCCGGCCTCGGCCTGCACCACGGCCATGTCGCGGTAGCGCAGCAGGGTCGCGTCGTTGTCGACCGACCCGTCGGCGGCGAGGACACCGCAGTGCCCGTGGTCGGTGAACTCGTCGAGGCACAGGTCGGACTGCACGACGAGCGCGTCGCCGACCTCCTCCTTCGCCACGCGGATCGCGACGTTGAGGATGCCGTCCGGGTCGGTCGCGCCGGAGCCCTCGGCGTCCTTCGACGTCGGCACACCGAACAGGTTCACGCCGCCGACGCCCTGCTCAGCGGCCTCGTTCAGCGCGCGGCGGAAGGAGTCGAGCGAGTGCTGGGCCACACCCGGCATGCTCGAGATCGGCACCGCCTCGGTCGCCCCCTCGCGGATGAACATCGGCAGCACGAGCTCGGCGGGGTGGAGCCGGGTCTCGGCCACGAGTCGTCGCATCGCGGGGGTCGCGCGGAGTCGACGGGGTCGGACCTGGGGGAAGCGTCCAGTCACGATGACCTTCCTGTTCTGGGGTTCGGGTGGAGGGTCTCGACGACGGCGTCGAGGAGGGCTTCGGCGGACCGCTCGCGGGCGACGACGTGCACGGGGAGCCCGGCTGCACGGGCCGCGTCGGCGGTGGACGGTCCGATGCACGCGACGTGCGTGCGGGGGTCGAGGGGGGTCATCCGGCGGACGACCTGCTGCGCGACGCTGCCGCTCGTCACGAGCACGGCGTCGGGGGGTGGGGTGAGGACGACCGGCTCGTCGCCCGTCCCCACGGTACGGTACGCGACCACCTCCGACACCCGGATGCCGCGGGCCCGGAGCGCCTGCACGAACGTCGGCGCCGCGATCTCGGAGCGGGGGAAGAGCACGTGCGTCACGTCGGACGGCAGCGCGGCCGCGAGCCCGGCGGCCGACTCCTCGTCGGGCACCAGGTCGACGGACCACCCGGCATCACGAGCTGCCCGTGCGGTCGCCCCGCCGACGCACGCCACGCGCACGCCGGCCGGGAGGCGCGGCATCCGTCCGGCGACCACGCGTACGGCCGTTGCACTGGTCACCGCCAGCCAGGGGGCTCCGGGACCGGCCCCGTCGGGACGGGTGCGGTCCGCGGGTGGTGCGTCGCGCCTCCCGGCCGGGCCCGTGACCACGAGTCCGGCGAGGGCCGCGTCGAGGGCGGCCACGTCCGCGGGCGGCACGTCGGTGATGAGCGGCACCACGACGGGCGCGAGACCGCGCGCGCGTGCCGCCTCGGCGACCGCTTCACCCCACGCGCCGCCGCGCGGGACGAGGACGACCGGGGGTCGTGCCTCGTCCGCGGCGGGGGTGGTGTCGGCCGTGATGGTGCCTAGTCCGTCGCGGTGGTCGGCATGGACGCGGTGGTCGTCGAGGCGTCGTCGGCCGGCTGCTCGGCCGCGGGCGTCGCCAGACCGGGTCCGGCCGAGTGGTCGCCGTCGGCGGGCGTGCCGGAGACCGAGGAGGCCAGGTCGGCGAGCTCGGCCGCCCCGTTCTCCAGCAGCTCGGCGGCGACCCGACCGGCCACCTCGAGTGCCTCGTCGAGACGGTCCTGCGCGGACCCGTCCAGGTGCGCCGCGTGCGATGCGGTCCGGTACTCGGCGCCGTCGGGGCGGTAGACCGTGGCGGAGACGAGCAGGAGCTCGGCGTCCACGACCGCGGTCGCACCGATCGGCGCGGAGCAGCCCGCCTCGAGCTTGGCGAGGACCTCGCGCTCGGCGGTCACGGTGAGGCGCGTCGGCGCGTGGTCGATCTTGCGGAGCGCGGCGAGCAGCGACCGGTCGGTCTCGTCGGTGCGGATCTCGACGGCCAGCGCGCCCTGACCCGGCGCACTCGGCCAGAAGCCGAGGTCGAGCAGCTCGGTCGCTGCGTCGAGCCGACCGATCCGCCCGAGGCCGGCGGCGGCGAGCACGACGGCGTCGAGGTCGTCGTCGATCCGGCCGAGCCGGGTGTCGATGTTGCCGCGGATGTCCACGACGTCGAGGTCCGGGCGCTTCGCCTTGAGTTGCGCGACCCGGCGGGGTGACCCCGTGCCGACCTTGGCGCCCTCGGGCAGGGTCTCGACCGTCGCCGCGTTGCGCGCGACCAGGACGTCGCGGGCGTCGGCGCGCTTCGGCACCGCCGCGATCGTCAGGCCGTCGTACGGCGCGGTCGGCAGGTCCTTGAGGGAGTGCACGAGCACGTCGACCTCGCCGGCGACGAGCGCTTCGCGCAGGGCACTGGCGAAGACGCCGGTGCCGCCGAGGCTCGCCAGGGAGGCACGGTTCGTGTCGCCTTCGCTCGTCACCGTGACGAGCTCGACCGGTCGGCCGGACGCCTTCGCCAGGCGGTCTGCGACGTCCTGCGACTGGGACACCGCGAGCCGGCTGGCCCGCGTACCGAGCCGGATCGGCGCCGGCCCGTCGGTCGGTGCAGTGCCGTCGGCGGTGGTCGGCGCGCTGTCCGCGTCCGTCACGGGGCGACCCCGGCAGCGGCCGGTTTGAACCCCGCGCGCACGTTCTCGCAGCAGCCCGGACGGCAGACGTCGTACCAGGGGCCGATGTCGGTCAGGTGCGGACGCTCGCTCTTCGGCAGACCGTTCACCCGCTCGAGCACCAGGTCGACGAGGCCCGACACGTACGCGGGGTCGACGCCGGGCGTCTGGGTGCGGAGCGACCAGAAGCCGAGCTCACCCGCCGTCTCGGTGGCTTCTTCGTCGAGGTCCCACATGACCTCCATGTGGTCGCTCACGAAGCCGAGCGGGACGATGAGCACGGCACGGGTGGGCCCGCCCGCGAGCTCCTCGTTCATGTAGTCGTTGATGTCCGGCTCGAGCCAGGGCTGCGACGGGGGGCCGGAGCGCGACTGGTAGACGAGCTTCCACGCCGGCTTCGACGTGCCCTGCAGGTGCGCGTGCTCGGGCTGCTCGAGGAGCTCGTTCCACGCCTGCTCGAGGACGACCTCGCCCACCGCGAGGTGCTGTGCCTCGTACGCGCCGTGCTCGTCGAAGCCCCGGTAGTCGGGACCGGACTTCGCGGCGTCGGTGGACGGGATGGAGTGCGTCGAGAACAGGATGCGCAGCTCGGTCGCCACGTCGAGGCCCTCGTTCTCGGCGATCGCACGGGCCATGCCGTCGCGGACGCCGTCGACGAAGGGGCGGACGAAGCCCGGGTGGTCGAAGAACTGGCGGATCTTGTCGATCTGGATCGTGTCGACCAGGCCGGTCTCGGTCAGCACGCGGGCGTAGTCCTCGCGGTACTGACGGCAGCTCGAGAACGACGAGTACGCGCTCGTCGCGATGGCGATGAGCTTGTTGTAGCCCTTGTCGGCGGCCTCGGTGAAGGCCTCTTCGAGGTAGGGCGCCCAGTTGCGGTTGCCCCACAGCACGGGCATGTCGATGCCGCGCGCCGCGAGCTCGCCCTCGAGCGCCGCCTTCAGCGCTCGGTTCTGCGCGTTGATCGGGCTGACGCCGCCGAAGTGCCGGTAGTGGTGCGCGACCTCCTCGAGGCGCTCGTCCGGGATCCCGCGGCCGCGGGTGACGTTGCGGAGGAAGGGGATGACGTCGTCCTGGCCCTCGGGGCCGCCGAAGCCGGCGAGCAGGATCGCGTCGTACGCGGTGGGGACCTCGACGTGCTCGGGACCGCTGGCCGCGGCGGGCGTCGCGGCGAGGACGGTGCCCTGGCCGTTCGTGATCTGGCTGGTGTCGGTCACGACAGCACCTCCGGCAGCTCGGCGGTCGTCACGCGACGACCGGTGAAGAAGGGGACCTCCTCGCGCACGTGCATGCGCGCCTCGGTGTAGCGCAGGTCGCGCATGAGGTCGACGAGGTCGACCAGGTCGGGGCTCTCGAGCGGCAGGATCCACTCGTAGTCGCTCAACGCGAAGGTGGCGATCGTGTTCGTGAGCACCCGGCGGTACTTGGCGCCGGCGATGCCGTGGTCGCGGAGCATCTTCGAGCGCTCCTCCTCCGGAAGGAGGTACCACTCGAAGGAGCGGACGAACGGGTAGACCGTGATCCAGGCCTCGGGCTCCTTGCCGCGGAGGAACGCGGGGGTGTGCCGCTTGTTGAACTCGGCCTCGCGGTGCATGGCCATCACGTGCCACACCGGCTCGGCGTCCTGGAACAGCCCGGTCCGACGGACGTCGCGGAGCACGGCCTGGATCGCCTGTGCGTCGTCGCCGTGCAGCCAGATCATGACGTCGGCATCGGCGCGGAAGCCGGAGACGTCGTAGAAGCCGCGGATCGTGACGCCGCGCTCGGCAGCCGACGCCACGACGGCGTCGAGTTCGGCCACGGCGTCGTCCCCGCCGCGGTGGACCGGTCCGAGCGGACGGCGGAACACGGCCCAGAGGGCGTACGCCGTCATGAGGTTCGGGTCGATGCCCGACGCGGGATCGGTCTCGTGGGTGGACGCTGCTTGTGCCGGGGGCTGCACGTCGGAGCTCATGGTTCCTTTGTCCTGTCGGTTGCCTGGGTCGTGGCTGCGCGCTCGCGACCGGAGACCACCGATGGGCGGCCTACCGCCGTCGGAGCACCGCTACGACGATACCCCCGACCACCGCCACACCCGCTGCGAGACCGGCCAGGTAGGGCACCGGCTTCTCCTCGACACCGCGCTTGACCTTGGCGGCCGCGATGCCGAGCTGCTTCGGCACGTTGAACTTGTCCTCGATCGCGTCGAGGGTGTCGAAGAGCTGGGCGCGGGTGGCGGCGACGCGGTCGGCCAGGGCGTCGTGCGGGTCGGTCACGTGGTTCCTCCGGAGGTGTGGACGAGCGGGACGCTAGAAGCGGCCGTCGACGTCGGGCTTGCGAGCACCGTACTGCGCCGGCGGGGTCGGCTTCTTGCCGAGGCCCTTCACGGCGTTGACGTCGTTCTTGACGCTGTCGATCGTGCGCTTCGGCGTGATCGGCAGGCCCTTCTTCAGGCGCTTCCACCCGAGCAGTCCGAGGACCGCGGCGACGATCAGCATCACGACGGCGATGATCAGCGCGGCGAGCCACGCCGGCATCACGGTCGCGAGGCCCATCACGGCCGCGGTGAGGAGCACGCCGATCGCGTAGAGCACGATGACGAGCGCGCCCACCAGGAGCCCGGCGGCGAGGGCGAAGATCTTCGCCTTCGCGAGCATCTCGGCCTTGAGCAGGTCGAGTTCGCCCTTGACCAGGTTCTTGACGAGCTTGGGGACGTCCCCGACCAGGCCGAACAGCGAACGCGACTTGCGGTCGCGGGTGTCGGTCATGAGGTCGCGGAGTCCTTCTTCTGCGCGACCTTCCGGACGACCTTCTTGGTCTGCTCGCCGACGAACTCGGCGACGTCCGGCGTCTTGTCGGCGATGAAGTCCTCGGCGACGTGCACGCCCTTCTGGACGCTGCCGCTGTTCCAGACCTTCCCGGACACGGTCTTGATCTGCTCGTACCGGGCTCGCCCGGCTCGAGAGCCCAGGACGTACCCGAGAGCGGCGCCGGCGACGAACAGGAGCTTTCCTCGCATGAGCGATTCCTCCGAGGGGTCAGTGTGCGTGTGCGGTGGTCATGCGTCGAACGGCATACGTCCGGCGCCTCTCGGCCACAGTAGCCCTCGACGGGCGTGGGGTCCGCTCAGGAATCCAGGATGCGCCCAGCCGCGGTGCGGGCAGCGGCCACGATCCCGGCGAGACCGCGTCCGCTCGACGCCTCGCCGATGCCAACGACGCCCTCCGCCAGGCCGGCGGCGGACCGGTCCGGACCCCACCACCGGACGCTCGACGCCCCTGCGACATGTGCCGGCTCGACCGCGACGCCGAGCATCGCGGTCGCGTCGCGGGCGGCACGGACGCCGGTCGGTCCGTCGGGGTCGACCGGGAGGCTCGTGGCGACCTGGTCCGCATCGGTCGCGTCCGCCGGACGGGTCGCCGCCACGGCGCCGGGGCCGCTCGTCGCGCCGGTCCCGGTCGCGTAGCTGAGGCGCAGGACGTGCCGGCCGGCGGCCGCCTCGGCCAGCCACGGCCACTTCACCGTCGCGTGGGTGATCGCCTTCGCCGACACCCCGGCGGCCTCCGGGTGCACGAGCATGCCCGTGCCCCGCGGTGCCGCGTCGAGTGCAGGCTGGTCGACGACGAGCGTCACGAGCTCGATCCCGGTCCGCTGTGCACCGGTGGCGCGCGCAGGGTCGGGCGTCGACGCGAGGACGTGCTCGGCCGGCAGCCGCTCGGTCGTGCCGTCCGGGCCGGTCACCTCGACCGCGTGCTGCTCGATCGCGGTCGCTCGGGTGTGCAGCCGGACGTCGACGCGGTAGGTCTCCATGTCCGCCGTGAGTTCGTCCACCAGGCGGACGATGCCGCCCCGGATGCCCTGGACGGCCGACCCCGCGGTCGCACGGGCTCGGAGCGCGAGCACCGCGCGGGCGAGCGACCCCTCGCGGAGCAGCGCCGCACGGAGCCCGGGGGCGACACGGTCTGGGTCGAGGTCGTCCGGGTGGGTGGAGTGCACGCCGGCGACGATCGGCACGACGAGGTCGTCGAGGACCCGGTCGCCCATCCGGCGCCGGACCAGGGCGCCGAGCGACGGTGCCCCTGCGCCGACCGGTCCGGGCAGCAGCGAGTCCATCTGCGCCCGGAGCGCCGCGCGTTGCCCGACCACGGTGAGCACGTCGGCGGCCATCGGACTGCCCGGGATGCCGAGCAGGCCGGTCTGCGGGATCGGGGCCGTCCAGCCGTCCCGGGTCATCAGCCAGGCACCACGGGCGTCCGGCGTGACGACGTCGTTGCCGAGGCCGAGCTCGATCGCGAGCCGGCCGACGGCGTCGTTGCGGGTGGCGAACGAGTCGGCCGCCATGTCGAGGTCGATGCCCGCGACCGTGTGCCGGCGGACCATCCCGCCGAGCACGCCGGACGCCTCGACGAGGACGACGTTCGCGCCGCCCTTGGCGAGGTCGCGGGCGGCGACGAGGCCGGCGACCCCGCCACCGACCACCACGACGTCGGTCACGCAGCACTCCCGGTGCCGTCGCCGAGCCCGTGCAGCAGCTCGACCACCCGGGTCAGGACGGTCGGGTCGGTCTCCGGCGGGACGCCGTGCCCGAGGTTCACGACGTGCGCCCGGGCCGCGCCGCCCCGACGGACGACGTCGCGCACGTGTGCCTCGAGGACCGGCCAGGGCGCGGCCAGCATCGCCGGGTCGATGTTGCCCTGCACGGTGACGCCGGTGCCGACGCGGCGGACGGCTTCGTCGAGCGGCAGGCGCCAGTCGACCCCGACCGCGTCGACGGCCACGACGTCGGACGGGTCCCCGAGGGTGGTCATCTCGTGCAGGACCTCGCCGCTGCCGACCCCGAAGTGGATCCGCGGGACGCCCAGGTCGGCGACGTGCGCGAAGGCGGTCGCCGAGTGCGGTGCGACCGAGGCGACGTAGTCGGCCCGGGACAGCGAGCCGACCCACGAGTCGAAGAGCTGCGCGGCCGAGGCACCGGCGAGCACCTGCGCTCGCAGGAACGCCCCCGAGACGCCGGCGGCCCAGTCGAGCAGCCGGGCCCAGGTCTCCGGGTCGGCGTGCATGAGCGTGCGCGCGCGGATGTGGTCCTTCGACGGCCCGCCCTCGACGAGGTACGCGGCGAGGGTGAACGGTGCACCGGCGAAGCCGATGAGCGGGGTGTCGCCGAGCTCCGCCACGGTGCGCTGCACGGCCTCGGTGATCGGGGCGAGTGCGGCCGGGTCGAGCGGCGCGAGGGCGTCCACGTCGGCGGCCGTGCGGATCGGCGAGCCGAGCACCGGCCCGCGGCCGGGGACGATCTCGACGTCCACGCCGGCGAGCTTGATCGGCACGACGATGTCGCTGAAGAAGATGCCGGCGTCCACCCCGTGCCGACGGACCGGCTGGAGGGTGATCTCCGACGCCATCGCCGGGTCGAGGCACGCGTCGAGCATGGCGGTGCCGACGCGCAGGTCGCGGTACTCCGGCAGCGAACGCCCCGCCTGGCGCATGAACCACACCGGGAGGGTCTCCGGCCGGTCCCCGCGGAGCGCGCGCACCAGCGGTGACCCCGAGGTCCGGCCGGTCGCGAGCGGGTGCGTGTCGGGCAGGGCGGCGGGGGAGACGTCGGTCACCGGACGATTCTCGCACCGCCGCCGGAGCACGCGCTGCCTGGGGGTGTCCCGTGCACGCGGAGGGCGAACAGCCGGTCGACCGAGCGCGAGTTACGATGGAACACGTGCTCATCTGTCTCACGGCGTCGCACCGCAACGCCAGCTTCGACCTCCTGGAGCGACTGAGCATCGGCGCACCGACCGCCGCGAGCCGTCTCGTCACGGACTCCGACGTGCTGGACGGGGCCGTCGTCCTCGCCACGTGCAACCGCTTCGAGGCCTACCTCGACATCGCCGGCGACGACCGCGACTCCGCCGTCTCGGCCACCGTCGACGCCGTCGCCACCGCGAGCGACCTCGACCCAACCGAGGTCCTCGACTCCGTGAACGTCCTCGGCGGCGGCGACGTCGTGCAGCACCTCTTCGCCGTGTCGAGCGGGCTCGAGTCCGTCGTCGTCGGCGAGACCGAGATCTCCGGCCAGGTCCGTCGCTCGCTCGAGGACGCCCGCGCCAACGGCACCACCACCTCGGACCTCGAGCGCCTCTTCCAGGAGGCCGCACACACCTCCCGCGGCGTGAAGACGCGCACCCGCATCGGTGCCGCCGGTCGGTCCCTCGTGCGCCTCGGCCTCGAGCTCGCGTCCTCGCGCATCACCGACTGGGGCCGGGCCCGTGTCCTCCTCGTGGGCACCGGCAGCTACGCCGCGACGACGATCGCCGCCCTCCGCGACCGCGGCGCCACCACCATCCAGGTCTTCTCCCCCTCCGGCCGCGCCGCGTGGTTCGCCGCGAAGCACGACCTCGTCGCCGCCCGTGACCTGCGCCAGGCGATCGCCACGAGCGACGTCGTCATCACCTGCACGTCGAGCGAGGTGCCGGTCGTGGAGCCCGCCGACCTCGACGACGGCGTCCGTCGCATCGTCATCGACCTCGGACTCCCCCGCAACGTGGACCCCGACGCGGCCGACGTCGACGGCGTCGAGCTGCTCGACCTCGAGACCATCAGCATCCACGCGCCGGTCGCCGAGCTGAATGCCGAGTCCGAGGCCCGTCAGATGGTCGACGATGCCGTGTCGCGCTTCCGCGCCCAGGCGCTCGAGCAGTCGACCACGCCGGCCCTCGTCGCGTTCCGGAAGCACGTCTTCGACATCCTCGACGACGAGATCGACCGCGCGAAGCGTCGTGACGCCGACGCAGAGTCCGTCGAGCAGACCGAGCGCGCGCTCCGGCACCTCGTCGGCGTCCTGCTCCACCGTCCGTCGGTCCGCGCCCGCGAGCTCGGTCGTGCCGGTCGCGGCGAGGAGTTCGTCGGCGCGCTCGACGCCCTGTTCGGCGTACGCCCGGAGCCCGAGGCGGAGCTGCCGTCCCCCGTCGTGCCGCTCGCGGAGCGCACCGCGCCCGAGCGGGCCGTGGCGGACCGCGCCGACGAGGCGGACGCGAGCTGAGCCTCCAGGCCGGGCCTGCCGGGCCCAGGACGCTGCGCGTCAGTGCGCTGCTGCTCGTGCGCGACCGCCGCGTCCTCATGGTGCGTGCCCGCGCACGCGACGTGCTCTACCTCCCAGGCGGGAAGGCGGAGCCGCACGAGACCGACGTCGAGGCAGCGATCCGCGAGGCCCGCGAGGAGACTGGGCTGCTGCTGACCGAGGTCGACCTGGAGCCGTTCGGCACCGTCCTCGAGGCCGCATACGGCCAGGGCGAGGGCACGATGGTCGCGATGGCGCTGTTCCTCGCCCGACCTGGAGGCACGGCAGACTCCGCCACGCCCGTCGCCTCCGCAGAGGTCGACGAGCTGGCGTGGGTCACGTCCGCGGACGCCGACCGGTGCCCACCGGCGGGCGTCGAGACGCTCCGTCGGCTCGTGGCCGCCGGTCTCGTCGACTGAGGCCAGCGCACCCGAGGACGCCGTCAGGCCGGATCGGCGTCCGGTCGGCTCATTCGTCCTTGTCGACGTAGTGCCCGCTCTGGCCGTCCGGAGTGGGCTCCACCTCGCCGGGGATGTCGGACTCGACGTACTCGCCCTCGTCCGCGCCGCCGGCACCGTCGGGGCGCGTCTCGCCCGGGATGTCGCTGGAGACGAACTCTCCCGTGGGCTCGTGGGACTCGACGTGCTCCTCGCCCGGGATCTCGCTGTCCGTGAAGGCACCGGCGCGGGGCTCGACGCCGTCCGCCCGGCCCTCGTCGCCGCGTGCCTGCTCGTGCTTGCCTGCCATGTTCCGACCTCCGTCGCTCGTCTGCCTGGCTGTGGACCCGAGTGTGCCCAGGACGGCTGGACGCTGCCCGTGACACGCCGGAGTGCCGGGTGTAGCGGTGCGGGCACTCGTGCCTGCGGGCTGGCTCGCGGACCGACCGGCCGCGGCGGGCGGCACCGCGTCCGCGCTCAGCGGTAGGAGGGGGTGTGCACGGCCTCGAGCACCTCGGTGCCCATCGTGCGCAGCGCCTCGACGACCGCCAGGCGCCGGTGCAGCGTCGCGTCGTCGAACGTCACCGTCACGGCGTAGCTGACCGACGAGCCCGGGCCACGGAGGATGCCCGCCTCGGCGCGGACCCCCGTGCTCGACCCGGTGACCGCGACCGCCTGCAGCCCGTGGTCGAGGGCGCGGTGCGCGAGCGGGTCGAGGCCGAACGAGCCTGCGACGAGGCTGAGGTCGCTCGCGAGGGACAGCCAGCCGAGCACCCGGTTCGACACCGCCTCGTCGACGACCTCGCCGAGCGCGAGCCCACGCATCAGCCAGCTCAGCTCACCGGTCGGCGCGACCGAGGCGTCCGGGGCGTCGTCCGGGCCACGGCGGTCACGGACGCGATCGATGAGCGCCGTCCGCTCGACCCCGAGCGACTCGGCCCGTTCACGGACCGCATCGATGCCGACGGTGGAGAGGAGCGCGTTCATCGCCCAGGCGTCCGCGTTCGCCCCGACCAGGGTCGCCAGGTCGGACACCTGCATCGTCGGCTCCTGCAGGAACTGCCACAGCCCGGCGCCCGTGGCGGTGTCGCGGGCCATCCGCTGCAGTCGGTCCCCGTGCAGCCCGCCTTCCTCGAGCCGTGCGGCGACCTCGACGAGGAGCAGCACGCGGCCGAGGCTCGCGACGGGCTGGACGAGGGTGTCGTCGACGGCGAGCAGCGCCTTGCCCGTCGAGGTGTCGATGACCGAGGCGCTCACCCCGGCACCCTCGACCGCGAGCCCGCCCAGCGCCTCGACCGTGGCGGAGAAGCGGTCCTCGGAGCCACCGCGGTGCCGGCCACGCGCGCGGGAGCCCCCGGCGGCATGACCGTCGTGTCGTCGCCGCCGGGAACCCGGAGCCGCGTCCGGCTCCGCCATCACCAGATCGCGACGCGCTCGGCGGGGTCGAGGTACATCGCGTCCCGCTCGGTCACGCCGAAGGCGTCGTAGAAGCCGTCGATGTTGCGCACCACCTGGTTGCACCGGAACTCCGTCGGCGAGTGCGGGTCGATGCTGAGCAGACGGGCGGCCTCCTCCGGCCGGATCGCCATGCGCCAGGCCTGCGCCCAGCTCAGGAAGAACCGCTCGGCACCGGAGAGCCCGTCGACCACCGGCGGCTGCTCGCCGTCGAGGGACAGCAGGTACGCCTTCCACGCGATCGACAGCCCGCCGAGGTCGCCGATGTTCTCGCCGATGGTCAGCGCGCCGTTGACGTGCCCGTCCGGCACCTCGGTCGGCACGAGCGCGTCGTACTGCGCGATGAGGGCCTTCGTACGCTCCTCGAACGCCGCGCGGTCCGCCTCGGTCCACCAGTTCTCGAGGCGGCCGTCGCCGTCGTACTGCGAGCCCTGGTCGTCGAAGCCGTGCCCGATCTCGTGCCCTATGACGGCACCGATCGCGCCGTAGTTGGCGGCGGCGTCGCGGGCGGCGTCGAAGAACGGGAACTGCAGGATGGCGGCCGGGAACACGATCTCGTTGAAGCCCGGGTTGTAGTACGCGTTGATCGTCTGCGGGGTCATGAACCACTCGTCGCGGTCGATCGGCTTCCCGATCTTGCCGAGCTCGCGGTCGACGTGGAAGCTCGCGACCGCGCGGACGTTGGCGAGGAGGTCGGTCGGGTCGACGGGTAGCGCGGAGTAGTCGCGCCACTTGACCGGGTACCCGATCTTCGGGGTGAACTTGTCGAGCTTGTCGAGGGCCCGCGCACGGGTCTCGTCCGTCATCCAGTCGAGCGCCGTGATGCTCTGCCGGTACGCCTCGACGAGGTTCGCGACGAGGTCGTCCATGAGTGCCTTCGAGGTCTCGTCGAAGTGCTCCTGCACGTAGATGCGCCCGACGGCCTCGCCCATCGCGCCCTCGACGAGCGAGACACCGCGCTTCCAGCGCTCGCGCTGCTTCGGGGCGCCGGTGAGGGCGGTGCCGTAGAACGAGAAGTTCGTGGCCGAGAACGCGCTCGTCAGGTAGGCCGCCGAGCCGCGGACGACCTGCCAGCGCAGCCAGGCCTTCCACGCCTCGAGTGGCTGGTCGCGCAGGAGCGCGGCGAGCCCGGTCACGTAGGACGGCTCGCGGACGACCACGGTCTCGAAGGCGCCGGCCGGCGCGTCGATCGCGCGCCACCACAGCTCGAGGTCGACGCCCTCGGCGAGCGCCGCGACCTCGGACCACGGCAGCTTGTTGTAGGTCTTCTGGCTGTCGCGGGTGGTGACGTTGTCCCAGTGCACGGCGGCGAGGGCGGTCTCGAGGGCGATCACCGCGGCGGACTGCTCACCGGCGTCGGCGAACCCGGCGAGCGGGAACATCGCGGCGACGAACTCGCGGTACTTCGTGCGGATGTCGGCGAAGCGTTCCTCGCGGTAGTACGACTCGTCGGGCAGACCGAGGCCGGACTGCTCGAGGAACACGACGTAGGACTCCGGGTCGCCCGGGTCGTTGTCGACGAAGAGCTGGAGGAAGCTCGGCAGGCCGAGGCGCTCGAAGCGTCCGACGAGGCGCAGGACGTCCGCCGTCGAGGCGACCGCGTCGACCTCGGCGAGCAGCGGCTCGATCGGGCCGGTGCCGAGCCGCTCCAGGCGTTCCTCGTCCGTGAAGGACGTGAAGAGATCGCCGACCTTCCGCTCCTCGGTGCCCGGTGCTGCCTGCTGGGAGCGCTCGATGATGTCCCGCACGGCGACCTCTGCGGCCTCGGCCAGCACCGTGAACGAACCGTACCGGGCCTTGTCGTCGGGGATCGGCGTGGACGCGATCCACGAGCCGTTGACGTGGCGGTACAGGTCGTCCTGCGGGCGGACCGTGGCGTCGAGCTCGTCGGTGTGGATCCCTGAGGTGCTTGCGACGTCGGTCATGCGCTCAACGATAGCCATCGTCACCGTGTCCGAAAGGGGGTCGGGCGCGATCTGCACGACGACGGCTGCGCAGCCGCGACGCGCCCAGGACGGCCAGACCGGCGAGGAGCAGCGCCGCGGCCGCGCCGAGGGGCCCGACGGGCTCGGCACCGGTGTACGCCAGCCTGCTCGTCGACCGCGCGGTGATCCGGCCGCCAGCCGGTGCAGCGCTGTCGTGGTGCGTGCCGCTGGTCACGTGACCGGACTGCTCGGGGCGCGGTCCTGGTGCCGGGCGTCCCGGCTGCGTCGGCAGGACGAGCCGGAGCGCGCCCTGCTCGACGCCGTCCACGCGCTGCCGGACGACCACGACGTCGGCGGGCAGCACGTCGCGCGGGACGACGAGTCGCCACCCCTTCGCGATGGTCGTGACGATCGGGGTGCCGTCCGCGGCGGCGACGGCCGCTCCGGTCTCCGTCTCGAGGGCGACGACGCCGCCGGACTCCCCCGTGCCGGCGAGCTCGACCGACCCGTCGGGGAGTTCGTGCACCGAGCCGGTGAGTGCGATCGGCACCGTGACCGCGGCGGTGGTCGAACCGAGGAGGTCGTCCCCGTCGTGTCCCGTCACGACGATCCGCTCGAACCGGGCACCGTCGCGGATCGGCAGCTCGGCGTGCCAGCGGGTGTCGGCCCCGGCCGTGACGCGCAGTGGGGCTCCCTCGTCGCCGGACACCGCGCCGTCGCGGTCCGAGAACGTGAGCTGGGCGCCGGCGGGCGCGCGACCGTCGAGGAGGATCCGTCCGGACTCCCGCGAGGCCGTCGCGGCGGTGACCACGGGTGCGCCCGACACCGTGAACACGTCGTCCACGCCGCCGTTGTGGGTGCCGTCGAAGTACTGCCAGACCTCGATGTGGTGCTGCCCGTAGGCGAGCCCCCGGAGCGTGACCGCCCACGAGCCGTCGTCGTCGACGTCCGTGTCGGTGAGGTCGGTGTCGGTGCCGGACTCACGGACCACGAGGTGGGCGCCGGGGTGTGCGGTGCCCTCGAGTGCGATCGTCCGGGCGATCCCGTCGACGGTGGCGAGCATCTCGGGCGGGAGCAGGACGAGGAGTTCGACGGGCAGGTCCACCACGGCGCCGCTCACCGCGGACGTGACCCGGACGACGTGCTCGCCGACGCGGACCCGCACCGCGGCACTCCATCGCCCGTCGGTCCCCGCTTCGGTCCACACCGGCTCGACGACGTCCCCCGCCACCTCGACGCTCGTGCCGACCGGGGCGGTGCCCGTCACGGTGACGATGCCGAGGCCGTGCGAGATCGACCGGACGCCGGCGGTGAAGTCCGTCGACGGATGGCCGTGCTGGACCGCGGATGCGACCGCCGCTGATGCGGGGCCGGTCGTCAGCGCCGGCGAGACGGTCACGAGCGTCGCGGCGACGGCCACGATCGCGCGGGTCGAGCGAGCAGTGCGGTGCATCGGTCCTCCTGGTGATGTTCCACACACCATACACAGGACGCCGGCCGGTCAGGGTTGCTGGGTACGTTCTGACGCATGGCCGACAGATCACGTCCGGACGCGCCGTCCGAGGACGACCAGCCGCACGACCCGTACGCCCGCCGGCCCGGGTACGTGACCGGTGCCGACGGCCGGACGGACCGGTGGACGACCGCGGCGGTGGCGGGCGTGGTCGCGGGCGCGGCGGTGCTCTTCCTGTCGGGGGTGTTCCACCTGGGCGGCCTGATCGCCTCCCCGCTGGCCCTCGTGGTCGGCGGCGCCGTCTGGTTCGCCGTCCGCGCGCGCCGCCGCGCAGGAGACCGTCGAGCGGGACGGTCTCCGGACGAGGTCGCGCAGGCACGGTCCCGTGCCGTGGCGGACGCGAACGGTGGGCGACGCTTCCTCGTCGCCCAGAACCCGGTCGTCGTCATCGTGATCGGCGGGATCTTCCTCGTGGTCGCCGTCCTGCGGCTGGTCGCGGTCGGACCCTCCGCCGCGTCCGTCGCCGTGGCGGCCCTCGTCGGAGCGGCCGGGGTCTTCTTCGTCGTCCAGGGCATCGGCACGCTCGTCGTCCGACGCCGCGAGCACGCCGCCGGTCCGGGCACAGACCGGCAGTAGCGCCGGACGTCGGGGCCCGCAACGGGGGCCGTGCTGCCGGTACGGTGCTCGCATGGGACTTCCGTGGAAGCTGCACGGTGACGGTGCGACCGTCTCCGCGACGACGATCGTGGCGCCGGACGAGCGCCTCACCTGGGGCCGGACGATCGGCCTCGGCGTCCAGCACGTCGTCGCGATGTTCGGCGCGACGTTCCTCGTGCCGCTCCTCACCGGCTTCCCGCCCTCGACGACGCTGCTCTTCAGCGGCATCGGCACGATCCTGTTCCTGCTGATCACGGGCAACCGGCTGCCGAGCTACCTCGGCTCGTCGTTCGCGTTCATCGCCCCGATCGGCGCAGCGACGAAGATCGGCGGCATCCCGCTCGCGCTGTCCGGCATCATCGTCGTCGGCCTGCTGCTCGCGGTCGTCGGGGCCGTGGTGCACCTCGCCGGCGCCGGGTGGATCGACCGGCTCATGCCGCCCGTGGTGTCCGGGGCGATCGTGGCGCTGATCGGCTTCAACCTCGCGCCGGCCGCCCGGGACAACTTCACGAAGGCCCCGGTCGTCGCGCTCATCACCCTCGGCACGATCATCCTCGTGACCGTCCTGTTCCGGGGCCTGGTCGGGCGGCTGTCGATCGTGATCGGCGTCGTCGTCGGCTACGTCGCCGCGTTGATCGCGGGCGAGGTCGACTTCGCCGCCGTCGCGAAGGCACCGCTGGTCGGCCTGCCCACCTTCACCGCGCCGGCGTTCGACCCGTCCCAGCTCGCGATCTACCTGGCGTTCGTGCCGGTCGTGCTCGCGCTCGTCGCCGAGAACGTCGGGCACGTGAAGGGCGTCGGGCAGCTGACCGGGCGTGACCTGACGCCGCTGACCGGTCGCGCGCTCTTCGCCGACGGCGTCTCCACCGTGCTGGCGGGCGTCGGCGGCGGGTCCGCGACCACGACCTACGGCGAGAACATCGGCGTCATGGCGGCGACCCGCGTCTTCTCGACCGCGGCGTACTGGGTCGCGGCGATCGTCGCCGTCCTGCTCGGCCTCTCGCCGAAGATCGGCGCGGTCATCTCCTCGGTGCCCGCGGGTGTGCTCGGCGGCGCGACGACCGCGCTGTACGGCCTGATCGGCGTCATCGGCATCCGCATCTGGGTCGAGAACCGCGTCGACTTCGCGAAGCCGAAGAACCAGCTCACGGCCGGCATCGCGCTCATCATCGGCATCGCGGACTTCACCTTCGGCTTCGGCCAGGCGTCGTTCGGGGGCATCATCCTCGGCACCGTCGCGGCCATCGTCGTCTACCACGTGATGGACCTCGTCGGTCGGGCCCGCGGCACGGAGCCGAAGACCCCCGTCGTCACCGACGAGGCGCACGCCGCGACCGGTGGGGTCCCCGTGGAGCCGCGCGCGGACTGAGACGCGACCACCCGCCGGTCTGGAGGCGCGTGGCGGCCCCCCCCCGCGCCTCCCGTCCGGCCCCTGGTCGGCTCCGACGACCGACCTGCGGTCAGGCGGCCGCGACCAGTCCGACCGCGCCGACCGCGAACTGCACGACCGCGAGGACGGCGAGCACGGCGACGAGCAGCACGGAGCCCCAGCGCGCGATCCACGCGCGCACCGCGGCCAGCACCCGCCGCGCGCGGTCGCCGAGGGCGACCGCCAGCACGATCGGCAGCAGCGCCGTCGACCCGGCCACGAGCACGAAGCCGGCGCCCGCCGCCCAGGTCGCCCCGGCCGCCGGGTCCGCGTCGCCGAACGCGACCCCGGCGGCCAGCACGAGCACGAGCAGCTTCGGGCTGAGGAACAGGACCACGCCGACACCGAAGGCCCGCGCCGGGCCGACCGACTCGACCGCCTCCGACCAGCGTGCGCTCGCGGGACTGCCGTCGGGGAGCCTCCGCACCCGCCACTGCCACACCGCCAGTGCGGCGAGGAGCACCCCGGCCCCGATGGCGATGAACGCCTGCACCGGCGGACCGCCGTCCCCCGGCGCCGGCAGTCGCTCCCCGGCCAGCACGGCGACCACCAGGCCGACCGTGATCGCCGTCATCCACCCCGCGGCGCACGCGGCGGCCGACCACGGCCCGTGGCGCCGACCGAGCAGGAACACCACGGCGGCGACGGTCAGCGGCGCGAGCGCGATGCCGATCGCCCCCGGGACCAGCGTGGTGACGTCCACCGAGCGCACGCTACCCGGGAGGATGGTCCGGTGCGTCGTGACCGGGAGACCAGGGCCGTCGACCGGGACGTCCTCCGGCTGGCGGTGCCCGCGCTCGGCGCGCTCGTCGTCGAGCCGTTGTTCCTGCTCACCGACACCGCCCTCGTCGGCCACCTCGGCGCGACGCCGCTCGCGGCCGTCGGCCTGGCCAGCGCGGTGCTGCAGACCGTCACCGGGCTCCTGGTGTTCCTGGCGTACTCGACCACGCCCGCGGTGGCGCGGGCCCTCGGTGGCGGGGACCGACGGGGCGCCGTGCACGCGGGCATCGACGGGATGTGGCTCGCACTCGCCCTCGGGGTCGTCCTCGCGCTCGTCGGCTGGCCCCTCGCCGGTCCGCTCGTCGACCTGTTCGGTGCCTCGCCCGAGGTGTCCGCGGCAGCCACGTCCTACCTCACGCTCTCGCTGATCGGGCTGCCCGGCATCCTCGTCGTGACGGCGTCCACCGGGCTGCTCCGCGGGCTGCAGGACACCCGGACGCCGCTCGTCGTCGCGACCGTCGGCTTCGTCGCGAACGGGCTGCTCAACGCCGCCCTCATCTACGGTGCCGGGTGGGGCGTCGAGGGGTCGGCGTCCGGCACGGTGGTCGTGCAGTGGGCGATGGCCGCCGTGTACGTCGTGATCGCGGTCCGGGCAGCGCGGGCGTCGGGCGCACCGCTGCGGCCGGGCGTCTCCGGGGTCGCCCGGGCGCTGCGGTCCGGGGCGTGGCTGTTCCTCCGGACCGCGTCGTTGCGCATCGCGATGCTCGCGACCGTCTCCGCCGCCGCAGCGCTCGGCACGACCGGTCTCGCCACCACGCAGGTGGGCCTCACCGTCTTCTCGACGCTGGCGTTCGCGCTCGACGCGCTGGCGATCGCGGGGCAGGCGCTCATCGGTCACGCGCTCGGTGCACGCGACCCCGACCGGGTCCGCCTCGTCACCGGACGGCTCGTGCTGCTCGGGATCGTCGGCGGGGTGGTGCTGGGTCTCCTCGTGGTGCTCGTCAGCGGCGTGCTCGGGCCGGTGTTCTCGGACTCGACCGCGGTGCGCGAAGCCCTGCCGCCCGTGCTGCTGCTCATCGCGCTCGGGATGCCGGTCGCCGGGTACGTGTTCGTGCTCGACGGCGTACTCATCGGCGCCGGGGACGCCCGGTACCTGGCGATCGCGGGCGGGGTGAACCTGGTCGTGTACCTGCCGCTGCTCGGGTGGGCCGGCGGGACGCTCGCCGGGCTCTGGGCGGTGTTCTCCCTCGGGTACATCGGGGTCCGGGCGGTGACGCTCGGCCTGCGGGCGCACCGGCGCGGCTGGGTCGACCAGGCGATGGCGCGGTGAGCGGGCCCGGAGGCGACCAGGTGGAGGGATCGGCCGTGACGGCGACCGGGGACGGCGCCACGGGCCGCGGTGTCGCGTCGTCGGCCCTGCTCGCGACCGTCGGCATCGGCGTGCAGGGCGTCGCGAAGCTGCTCGTCACCGTCGTCGTCGGGCGGGTGTTCGGCACCGAGACCCTCGGTCAGACCACGGCGCTGCTCTCCCTGTCCGTCTTCGCCGCCCTGCTCTGGCCGAACGCCGCGGGCAACACGGCCTCGCGGTTCCTCGCCGTCGCGCTCCGCCACCACCGCTCGGACGCCGCCGTGAACCGGCTGCTCGGCGGCGCGACGGCGATCTCGTGCGTCGTGCTCGCCGCCGTCACCGTGCCGGTCGCGCTTGCCTGGGGCGCGAGCCCGGGGACGGTCGTGAGCGGCGTCGCCGTGGTGGTCGGCTACGGCCTCTACTGCCATGCCCGGGGCGCTCAGCTCGGGTACCACCGGGCACCGCGGGTCGCGCTCTGGGACACCGCGACGAGCGTGCTCGCCCTCGCGCTGCTCGTCGGGGCCTGCGTCGCCCGGCTCGAGCCGTTCGTGCTGCTCCCCTTGGCGGTCGGCTACACGGCCTTCGCGATCGCGTGCTGGCCGCGGGGCAACGGTGTCGACGGGCCGGCCGAGCCGACGACCGGGGTCCTCGGGTTCGCGGCGTGGAACGTGCTCGCCGTCGTCACTTCGAACGGGCTCCTCCAGCTGACGATGATCACGGCACAGGTGACCGTCTCCGCGCACGAGGCCGGTGTCTACGCGGCGGCGTTCACCCTCGCGACCCCGGCCTCGATGCTCGGGCAGGCGCTCGGCCAGGTGCTCGTGCCGGCCTTCGCGCACCGGACCGACGGCGGGACGCTCCGGTCGCGCGGGGCCGCCCTGCTGGTCGTCGGCTTCGCCGCGGGGACCGCCGTCGTGTTCGGACTCGTCGCGCTGCTCGCCGGCTGGTTCCTGCCGATCGTCTACCCCGGCGAGGGCGCCGCCGCGGTGGCGGACCTCCGGTACCTGATGGTGGGCGTCTGGGTGTTCACCGTCGGGCTGGTGCCGGCGGCGCTGCTGCTCGCGGCCGGTCGGTCACGAGCGGTCGCGCTGGCCTCGGTGGCGGGGTTCGTCGTCGGGGCGGTGCTGATGGCGGTGCTCGGGCCGGCGCTCGGCGTCGCCGGGGGGAGCACCGGGTTCCTCGTGGGGAGCGCGGTGAACCTGGTCGCGGTGGTCGTGCTCGGGCTGCGGCGGCGCTGAGCCCGGCGGCGGGCAGCGGCTCCCCCGGCGCCCGCGACGCGTGTCGGATCCGGAGTCACGCGGAGAGATCGGCAGACCTGCCGATGCGCCGGTGTGAGGGTGCGTCCTGGAATGGAACTCCCACGGGTGGCCCGCACGGCGACGTCGACCGGTCGCCCGACTCATCGGAGAGGAGCACGACCATGAAGGCAGTCGTCTACGAGGGACCGCACGAGGTGCACGTCAAGGAGGTCCCGGACGCCCGGGTCGAACGGCCGACGGACGCGCTGGTCCGCATCACCACCACCAACATCTGCGGCTCCGACCTGCACATGTACGAGGGCCGGACGGACTTCGAGCACGGGCGCTGGTTCGGGCACGAGAACATGGGTGAGGTCGTGGAGGTCGGTCCGGGCGTCGACAAGGTACAGGTGGGCGACCGGGTGGTGCTGCCGTTCAACGTCGCCTGCGGCCACTGCAAGAACTGCGAACGCGGACTCACGAACTACTGCCTGACGGCGCAGCCCGACCCGGCGATGGCCGGTGCGGCCTACGGCTTCGCGGACATGGGCCCGTGGGCAGGCGGTCAGGCGGAGCTCCTCCGCGTGCCCTGGGCCGACTTCAACTGTCTGCGGCTCGGCGAGGACGCCGACGAGCGGGCGAACGACTACGTCATGCTCGCGGACATCTTCCCCACGGGGTACCACGCGACGGAACTCGCCGGGGTGCAACCCGGCGACCAGACCGTGATCTACGGCGCAGGCCCGGTCGGCCTGATGGCGGCCCTCTCGGCGACGATCCGGGGCGCGAGCAAGGTCATGGTCGTCGACCGCCACCCCGACCGGCTCCGCCTCGCGGAGTCCATCGGAGCGATCGCGATCGACGACTCGGCGGTCGACCCGGTGCAGGCGGTCCTCGACGAGACGATGGGGCTCGGAGCGGACAACGGCTGCGAGTGCGTCGGGTACCAGGCGCACGACCCCGACGGCACCGAGCAGCCGAACCTGACGATGAACCGGCTCGTGTCGTCGGTCCGCTTCACCGGCCGGATCGGCAGTGTCGGGGTGTTCGTGCCCCAGGACCCCGGCGGCGTCGACGAGCTGGCGAAGCAGGGGCAGATCGCGTTCGACTACGGCATGTTCTGGTTCAGGGGCCAGCACATCGGGAGCGGGCAGGCACCCGTCAAGCGCTACAACCGGCAGCTCCGCGACCTCATCGCGGCCGGCAAGGCGACTCCGTCGTTCGTCGTCAGCCACGAGCTGTCCCTGGACGAGGCGCCGGACGCGTACCGGCACTTCGACGCACGCGACGACGGCTGGACCAAGGTCGTCCTGAAGCCAGGTCGGGCAGCGTGAGCACCGCGGGGTCGGCCCGGCCACGAGGGCGCCGGACGGATCGGGCCGATCCCGCGCCCCCGCCCGACCGGCGGCGGCGGCTCGAGTACCGCTGGCGGACGCACAGCCTGTGGCTCGTGCCGATCCTCTGCATCGCCGCCGGGACCGGACTCGTCGCGCTGACGCTGGCGGTCGACGCTGCGATCGGCTACGACGCCGTCCCCGGGCACCCGCTCGGCACCCCGACCGCCGTGCAGACGATCCTGAGCACGGCGGCGTCGTCGATGCTGACCCTGACGACCGTCGTGCTCACGGTGCTCACACTCGGCGTGCAGCTCGCCATGCAGCAGTTCTCGCCCCGCATCGTGCGGGCACTGCTCGCCGACGGCCGGAGCCAGCTCGCGCACGGCCTCTTCGCGGCCACCTTCCTCGTCTGCATGGTCGGCGTCGCGGCCGTGCGGGACACGGCTCGACCGGGCCACCAGGTGCCCACCGTGACCGTGGCCGTGTCGTACGTGCTCCTGCTCGCCAGCCTGCTCGTCCTCGTCGGCTACGTGCACCACGCCGGGCAGTCGCTGCGCGTCGCCGGACTCGTCGACCTGGTCGGCGACAACCTGCAGCGCGAGATCGACCGGTCCTTCGTGCCCGATGTCCTCGCCGCCACCGAGGCCGGGACGTTGACGGCGGCGGAGTCCGGGGTGGTCGTCATGCTCGACGTCGAGCACCTCGTGGAACGGGCCCGGAGGACGCACGAGTACGTCGAGATGACCGTCGCGGTCGGCGACTTCGTGCCGCGCGACGCACCGATGGCGCGCCGGCGCGGGGCCGGGGTGGCGCAGAGCACCGCGGAGGACGTCCGGCAGCTCCGTCGCGGCATCCTGTTCGACAACGAGCGGAGCCACGTCGGCGACGCCGCCTACGGGATCCGGAAGCTCACGGAGGTCGCGCAGCGGAGCATCGCCTCCGGCCCGCACGACGACCCCGGCACCTCCGTCCAGGCGATCGACCGCCTCCACGACGCCCTCCGACAGCTCAGCACGCGGCGGATGCCGTCGACCGAGCACCACGACGCCGACGGGGTCCTCCGACTCGTCACGCGGGAACTCACGTGGGAGGGGTACGTCGCCGTCGCGTTCGACGAGCTCGTGCCCCTGGGCGGTTCGTCGCGGCTCGTCTCACGACGCCTGCTCGCCGCCCTCGACGACCTGGTCGCCGTGGCACCGGTCGACCGTCGTCCCGCCCTCGTGGCGCAGCGCGAACGGCTGCTCGACGCGGCCGGGCAGCACGGGTCGCACCTCCGCCCGGACGTGCAGGGGCTCGGCTCCGGGGACGACGTGAGCGTCCCGCCGCTCCGACCGTACGACGCTCAGGAGGAGGGTCCTGCGACGACCGGGACGTAGAGCCCCGCACGCTGCGCGCGCACCGCGGCGTGGGTGCGGGACGGTGAGGAGAGCTTCGCGAGGATGTGCTCGACGTGGGTCGCCACGGTCCGTGGCGTCACGACGAGGGCGCGCGCGATGCCGTCGTTCGACGCTCCGTCGAGCATGTGGCCGAGCACCTCGAGCTCGCGCCGAGTCAGCCCGAGGAGGTCCGGGGACGGGGACAGGACGAGGACCCCGCAGACCCCGGGCACGCTCGTGCCGCGCAGGGCGAAGTGGGTGACGCGGACCAGCCCGTGCAGCGAGTGCCCGTCGTCGACGGGCCAGAGGAACGACGACGACGCAGCGCAGTCGTCGGACCGGCCGCGCACCGCGTCGACCAGACCGGAGGACGATCCGAACACGGCGTGCTCGGGGAGGCCCGGGAGCGCCGAGACGCTCCCGTCCTCCCCGAGCAGGACCCCCGCGACGGCGTCGTCGACCAGACGGCGGATGGCGGTGACGGGGCTCATCGGGTCGAGGAACGCTTGCACGGACACCCAGGCGGCGTCGAACGGGACCAGGCGCCGCAACAGCCGGAGCATCTCCAGGGCAGGACCGTCCGCCGATCCGGCTGCCGTGGCGAGTCGTGCGAGTTCCGGCCGGACGTCGACCGTCAGGCCGGGCCGATCAGGCACCTGGTCGGAACACGGCACGCACGCATCCGTCCTCCTTCTCCTTGAACATCTCGTAGCCGCGCGGCCCCTCCGAGAGCGGCAGGACGTGCGTTGCGAGGTGCTCGGTGCTGATCTCCCCCGCGGCGATGCGGTCGAGGATCATCGGGATGTAGCGGTGCCCGTGCTGCTGTGCTCCGCGCACGGTCATCCCCTTGTTCATGATCGCGCCGAACGGGAACTTGTCGACGAGCCCGCCGAACACCCCGAGCGCGAAGAGACTGCCGCCCTTGCGACAGGCGTAGATCGCCTCCCGGAGCGCGGTCGGACGGTCGGACTGGAGACGGAGCTGCTGCTTCACCTGGTCGTAGAGGTACATCGGCCCGGTGCTGTGCGCCTCCATGCCCACGGCCTCGATGCAGACGTCGGGCCCGCGACCCCCGGTGCGCTCCTTCAGTTCGGCCTGCACGTCGTCTCGTGTGTAGTCGATCGTCTCGGCGCCGATGTGGGTCCGCACCTGCTCGAGTCGCTCCGGGAGCCGATCGACGACGACCACCTGCTCGGCGCCGAGCAGCATCGCCGCGCGGGCGGCCATCTGCCCGACACCACCGGCACCCCAGACCGCGACGGTGTCGCCCGGCGCGATGCCGGCCAGGTCGGCCCCGGTCCAGCCCGTCGGTGCCGCGTCCGACGCGAACAGCGCCGCGGTGTCCGAGACGCCGTCCGGGACGGTGAACGCCCCCTGGTCGGCGTAGGGCACACGGACGTACTCCGCGTGGCTCCCGGCGAAGCCCCCGAGGGCGTGGCTGTAGGCGAAGCACCCGCCGATGGGCGACCCCCACATGGTCTCGGTCAGCCCCGGGTTCGGGTTCCCGTTGTCACAGAGCGAGAACTGCCCGTGCTCGCAGTACCAGCACTGCCCACAGGCGATGAAGGAACACACCACGACGCGGTCACCGACGCGGTGCTTCCGCACCGCCGACCCGACCTCCACGACGGTTCCCATGAACTCGTGACCGAGGACGTCGCCTGCCCGCATCGACGGGATGTACCCGCCGAGCAGGTGCAGGTCGGACCCGCACGTCGTGCTCAGTCCCACCTGGAGGATGACGTCGTGGTCGTTGAGGATCGTCGGGTCGTCCACGGTCTCGACCGCGGTCTCGTTCACCCCGGTCCAGCAGAGTGCCTTCACAGTGTCCCTCCTTCGTTGCTGCGTGCCGAGAGCACGTCGACGAGCAGGCCGGTCGGCGTCGCCGTCCGTCGGCCGTGCGGTGTCGGGTCGACGCGGAGGACCTCGCCGACCTCGACGAGCTGCTTCGCCTCGCGGAGCGCGGCGCGGATGCGTCCGGTGGCGTCGGGCGTGCCGGCCCGCTGACGGGCGCGCAGTTCGCTGCCCTTGTCGCCCGGCGCGGGGCGGACCTCGACGTCGATCGTGTCGCCGAGGGCGGCCAGCGGTGCCGGCAGGGCGTCGCCGGGGAGGACGTCGGTGGCAGGGCGGTTCACGGTGACCGCGAGCCACCCCGACCGAGCGCGGCCGGAGGTCCCGGACCGCGGTCCGCGGCGGTGGCGGACGAGTGCCGTGGTGGCCACGCCGACGAGGGCGAGGGCGCCGACGGTGCGGGCCCTCATCGGGAGCTCCCGGACGCTGCGGGTGCGGTCCGGGACGACCCGGACACGATGGACGACGGTGTGTGCATGACGACCTCCCTGTGTCGCTGTTCCGACCGACGCTGCGCGGATGCCGCTCCGGGCCGGACACAGGATGTCCGGGGTGCGTGGGCGGACCGCCCGTCACCGCCGTACGGTCGGGGTGACGAAGGGTGGATGCGATGCGTGCTGCGTGGTACGACCGGCAGGGGACGGCGGCGGAGGTGCTGCAGGTCGGTGAACGCCCCGACCCGACGCCCGGACCGGGTGAGGTCCGGGTCCGGGTGTCGTTCTCGGGGGTGAACCCGGGCGACACCAAGAAGCGCGAGGGGTGGCTCGGTTCCGCGATGCCCTACGACGAGGTCATCCCGCACAGCGACGGTGCCGGCGTCGTCGACCGGGTCGGCGACGGGGTGGAGCAGGCGCTCGTCGGTACCCGGGTGGCCGTGCACGGCGCGCAGTCCTACCGCCCCTCGGGCACGGCGGCCGAGTACGTCGTCGTCCCGAGGGACCTCGTGACCCCGCTCCCCGACGGTGTCCCGGAGGACGTCGCGGCACTGCTCGGCATCCCCGGCATCACGGCGCACCGCGCGGTGTTCGGCGACGGGCCGGTCAGCGGCAGGGTCGTCCTCGTGCACGGCGTGCGCGGCGGGGTGAGCAGCATCGCGGCGCAGCTGGCGGCGTGGGGTGGCGCGACGGTGATCGGCACGGTGCGCCGCACGTCGGACCTCGCTGCCGGTGGCGTGCCGGACCTCGACCACGTGCTCGCGCTCGACGACGACCCGGAGGGCGCCGTGCGCAGGATCGCACCGGACGGTGTCGACCGGATCGTCGAGGTGGCGTTGGACGCGAACGCCGACCTCGACGCCGCCGTGATCGCGAACGACGGCGTGATCGCGACCTACTTCGCGCACGGCGACCGGGTCAGCCTGCCGTTCCCACCGCTGCTGTTCGCGAACGTGACGGTCCGGTTCCTCGGCAGCGACGACTTCCCGGCCGAGGCGAAGCGAGCCGCGATGGACGACCTCGTGACGGCGGTGGCCGACGGCGCGCTCCTGCTGCGGGTGGGTGAAGCCCTGCCGCTCGAGCGGGTCGCGCAGGCGCACGACGACGTTGATGCCGGGCGGAGCGGCCGGGTGGTGCTGCGGATCGGTGGCTGACGCGGTGCGCCGAGCGCCGCTCGGCCCTCCGCCGCACTGAGCGCCCCTACGCCTCGCTGCCCTGCTCGTCTCCCACGTACAGCGACCGGATGAAGTCGTCGCAGAACGCCTGCAGCTCGTTCGTCGCGTCCTCGTCGGTCCGCGTGGTGGGCTCGATCATGACCAAGACTGTAGGGAGCGGAGTCCCGCGGACCGACCCACCGGTGCGCTCGGCGTCCGACCGTTCGTGATCTGTCCGACCCCCGTGCGGTGCCCGGACAGACCACGCTGCCCAGCCGTGCCGCTCAGTGGCGCAGCGTGGTCGCGGGGTTCTCGCCGTAGACCGCTCGGTAGGCCGCGGTGAACCGTCCGCCGTTGGTGAACCCCCACGAGGCCGCGATCGCCCCCACGCTCGCGCCACGGTCGGGGTCCGCGGCGAGGAGGTCCGCGTGGGCACCGGCGAGCCGGCCCTGCCGCACGTACTCCATCGGGCTCTGCGCGCGCTGCCGCTGGAACGCCAGGTGCAGCGCACGTGTCCCGACCCGCGCCGCGTGCGCGACGTCCTGGACGGTCAACGGGTCGCGGAGATGGTCGTCGATGTGTGCCCGTGCCCTGCGGACCGCCGCGGTCTCCCACGCCACGGGCTCGGCCGTGTCCACGACGTCGAAGGTCGAGATCAGCGAGGTCAGGAGCGCGCGGGTCGCTTCGGCGCGGAGCAGGTCGTCCCGGTAGAGCTCAGGACGGCCGAGGATCTGTCGTCGGTAGAACGCCGAACTCGCGGTCCAGGCGCGGAGCGCGGTGGGACGGGGAGCCGGTGGGGCGTCCGCGCGGAGTCCGGCTGCCCAGGCGTCGAAGGCCGTCTCGGCGACCTCGAGGACGGCCGCGGCCGGCACGATCGTCGTCGTGATGTGCGCGCGTCGCACGTCGAGGTGGACCTCCTGCCCGGGTGGGAGGACGAACGCGGCACCCGTCCCGTGCGTCTGCTCCACTCCCCACGGGTCGATCAGGTACCGGCCGTCGTGCACCTGCACGACCATGAACGTCTCGGTGGGGGCCACGCTGCACGCGAGCTCGGCGCCGACGAGGATCTCCGACTGCGCGACCACGTCCCCGATGACGCCGTCGTGGTGGTAGGTCATCTCCCTGGCACGAAGGCGGACGTCGTACCCGAGGTCCCGGGCGATGACCGCGGCTGCTTCGTCCGTGTCCGTGACGTGCGCCGACATCTGGACGGGCACGCTCATCGCGCGCTCCTCGGCATCAGCAGGTGCTGTTCGTGCATCGCGTCCCCTCCGAGCAGGCCGGTCAGACCCGCTCGCACGACGGCAGGCTAGACGACGAGGCAGACCTCGTCCGGTGCTCTGTCTCGATCGCGCGGATCAGCCCGGGCGCACCGGCCCGGTCGTGTCCCCGATGCGTAGCTCGGACCGGAACGCCGCGGGACGGGGCTCCTCGCCGTCGAGCATCGCCAGGGCCGCCCTCGCTGCCGCGCGCCCCTTCTGCTCGAACGGCTGCTCGAGCGTCGTGAGCTGTCGGATCGGCGAGCGGTGGAGCAGGCTGTCGTCCACGCGGATGCCGTCGAACCCGACCACGCTGACGTCCTCGGGCACCCGGAGACCGGCGTCGATGGCGGCCGAGATGACGCCGACGGCCAGCAGGTCGCTCTGTGCCACCACTGCGGTGGGCACGGCCGCGCCGGGCGCGAAGAGCGTCTCACCGGCGATCCGACCCTCCTCGACCGAACTGCCGGCCGTCTCGAGTGCCACGGCGTCCGGGTACACCCCGCGCACACCGCGGAGGCGCTCGAGCGTGGTGTGCGCGACGCCCGCGGCTTCGCGTGCGTCGTCGATCGGGCCACGGCGGCGGTCGGCGTCGAGCGGCAGCGCCACGATCGTCACGGCTGTGTGCCCGAGGTCGCGGAGGAACGCGGCGGCGCGCCTGGACCCCTCGCGGTTGTCGAGGTGGATCGGCACGGCGCCCTCGATCTCGTCCGCCTCGATGGCGACGACGGGGATCTGCCGACGCCGGAGCACGGCGACCGCGGGGTCGATCCGGACGTTGCAGCCGACGAGCACCACGGCATCCATCGGCGCGTCGACGATCGGCCCGGTGCCGCGCTCGTCGTCCAGGGGGCTGCGCACGAGCAGGAGCGACGCACCGGCCTCGCCGGCGACCTCGGCGATGCCGTCGAGCGTCAGGACGTTCACGGGGTCGCGGAAGGCGTCGCTGAGCCGCTCGTCCATGACCACCCCGAGGACCCCGGAACGACCGCGGCGGAGCGAGCGAGCCCGCGGGTCGGGGCCGCCGTAGCCGAGCTCGGCCGCGGCGGCGAGGACGCGGGCCCGCGCCTGGTCGGAGACCGGGCCACTGCCGCTGAACGCGAGCGACGCCGTCGAGGGCGCGACACCGGCCGCCCGCGCCACCGCGGCGAGCGTCGGTCGCGCGGCGCGTGGGGCGCGGGAGGCGTGCGGAGCGGTGCGCTCCGACGCGCCGGGTGCTGTTGCCGGTTCGTCCATCGCCCGTTAGCGTAGCCACCACCGCCGGTCGAATCGATTCGACAGCCCGAACACACAGCACCGATCCGTCTCCGCACCGGCCCGACACACTGCACCGCCGACACCTCCCGAGGAACCGACATGACGACGACGTCCGCCCGCACCGCCCCGACCACCCGCGTCTGGATCATCGCGGTCTTCGTGGCGTTCACGCTCTCGGGGCTCGCGATCGCCACCTGGCTCGGCCGGATCCCCAGCGTCCGCGACTCCCTCGGCGCGAGCACCTTCGAGATGGGCCTGCTCGTGCTCGGCATGGCGGTCGGCTCGATCGGCGGCCTGACCTTCGCCGGGCACATCGTCGCCAAGGTCGGTGCCCGCCGGGGCGTGCAGGTCGCGGCGGTCAGCCTCGCGGCGGGCATCGTGTTCGCCGGCTTCGCCGTCACCTACGGGTGGGGCTTCGCGGCGATCTGGATCGGCCTCATCGCGTTCGGCTTCGGCAACGGCCTGTGCGACGTGTCGATGAACGTCGCGGGAGCCGCGGCGGAGAAGGCCGGCGGCCGCACGATCATGCCGCTCTTCCACGCCGCGTTCAGCGTCGGCACCCTCGCCGGTGCGGGCCTCGGCGCCCTCACCGAGGCCACGGACGTGCCGGTCGTCGTGCACTTCGCGGTCCTCGGCGTCGTGATCTGCGTCGCCCTCCTCGCGGCTGCCTCTCGCTTCGGCGACGAGCACCGGTACGAGGACCACGGCGTCTCCGAGTCGACCCCGGCCCCGGCCCGCCTCACGCGTTGGCAGGTCTGGGCGCAGCCGTCGACGCTCCTCATCGGCGTCATCGTGCTCGGCATGGCGCTGGCCGAGGGCTCCGCGAACGACTGGCTGCCGCTCGCCATGATCGACGGGCACGGCCTCGACAACGCCGCGGGGTCCGGCGTCCTGACGGTGTTCCTCGCCGCGATGACCGCCGGCCGGATCGCCGGAAGCCCCCTCATCGACCGGTTCGGCCGTGTGCCGGTGCTCCGCGCCAGCGCCCTCGTCGCGGTGGTGGGTCTCGGGCTCCTCATCTTCGTGGACGTCATCCCGATCGCGATCGTCGGCGTCGTGCTCTGGGGCCTCGGGGCGAGCCTCGGCTTCCCGATGGGCATGTCCGCCGCAGCCGACGACCCCCGATCGGCGGCCCTCAAGGTCAGCGCGGTCGCGACGATCGGGTACGTGGCGTTCCTCGCCGGTCCCCCGCTCATCGGGTTCCTCGGCGAGCACATCGGTCTGCTCGGTGCCCTGCTCGTGGTCTTCGTGTTCATCATCGCCGCCGGGCTCGCGTCGGGCGCTGCCCGCGAGACCGGCGCCGCGGCGGAGACGCTCCGGCGGCGGCGCTCCGGGATCGGCGACGCGCGCGGCGGAGACGGCGAGGCGCGCGACGGCGACGCGCGCGACGGGGGCGAGGACGGCACCGGTGGCGACCACGGGACGGACGTGACGGTCGACGGCGGACGCACCCCGCGCCTCCAGACCGGGCCGACGGAGCGAGCGGACTCCGGAGCACGCACCGACCGTTAGGATCGCCGGGTGCGTCTCGTCATCGCCCGCTGCTCCGTCGACTACGCCGGACGCCTGTCGGCCCACCTGCCGCTCGCGACCCGTCTCCTCATGCTGAAGGCGGACGGCTCGCTGCTCGTCCACTCCGACGGCGGCAGCTACAAGCCCCTCAACTGGATGAGCCCGCCGTGCTCGATCGAGATCGGCGAGCCCGACGAGGAGCAGGCGAGCGCCGGCATCACCCAGGTGTGGACGGTCACGCAGAAGAAGACGCAGGACAAGCTCATCGTCAGCCTGTACGAGGTGATCGCGGACGAGGCCCACGACCTCGGTGTCGACCCGGGCCTGGTCAAGGACGGGGTCGAGGCGCACCTGCAGCAGCTCCTCGCGGAGCAGATCGACCTGCTCGGCGAGGGCCACACCCTCGTCCGCCGCGAGTACATGACCGCGATCGGGCCGGTGGACATCCTCGCGCGCGACGAGGGCGGCGCGAGCGTCGCGGTGGAGATGAAGCGCAACGCCAACATCGACGCCGTCGAGCAGCTCACCCGGTACCTCGAGCTCATGAACCGCGACCCGCTGCTCCGTCCGGTGCAGGGCGTGCTCGCGGCGCAGACCGTCGCGCCACAGGCGCGCACGCTCGCCGAGGACCGCGGGATCCGCGTCCTGGTGCTGGACTACGACGCGATGCGCGGCATCGAGGGTGGGCACACGCGGCTCTTCTGAACGCCGCCGATGGCTCGGTCTGGAGGCGCGGCGCGCCCTGTGGACGGCCATCGCGCCCGCCTCGTGGTCGCCACCATCGCCCCGACTAGGCTGGGCAGGACATGACGCGCCCCTTCTCCGCCATCCTGTTCGACCTCGACGGCACCATCAGCGACTCCGCTCCGGGCATCCTCGAGAGCATGACGCACACGTTCACCGCGGTGGGCGTCCCGGTGCCGGACCACGCGACGCTGATGTCGTTCGTCGGCCCGCCGATCATGGACACCTTCAAGACGGCCATGGGGATGGACGAGGCGCAGGCGGAACACACGCTCGCCGTCTACCGCGAGCACTACCTGTCGCACGGGGCGCTCGACTCGGCGATGTTCCCCGGCATCGACGTCGTGCTGCACACCCTGCACGAGGCCGGGCTGCCGATCTCCACCGCCACGAGCAAGCCCGAGACGCCTGCGACGTACATCCTGGAGCACTACGGCCTGACCGGGGACATCGACATCATCACCGGCGCGAGCGACGACGAGGTGCGGAGCGCGAAGGCCGACGTGGTCGCCGAGGCGCTGCGCCGGCTCTCGGCCCGCGGGTTCGACGTCAGCCGGCCGGTCCTCGTCGGCGACCGGATGCACGACGTCGAGGGTGCCAGGGCCAACGGCGTCCCCGTGGTCTTCGCGGAGTGGGGCTACGGCTCCCCCGCCGAGGCCGAGGGCACGATCGCCAGCGCCGCGACCCCGCTCGACCTCCTGCCGATCCTGCTGCCCGACGCATGACGAGCGACCTCGCCCGGCGCGGGCTGCGCGGTGCCGCGTGGCTGCTGCCCGCGGCGATCGTGCTCGTCGCCCTGAACCTCCGCGGGCCGATCGTCGCGCCCGCCCCCGTCATCGGGGACATCCGCGCGGACCTCGGCCTGACCGCGACCATCGCCGGGCTGCTCACGACGATCCCGGTGCTCTGCTTCGCCCTCGCGACGCCGTTCGCCAGCTGGGTCATCGCGAAGGCCGACCCGGAACGTGCGGTCTCCCTCGCCCTGGTCGTCGTGCTCGCCGGCACGGTGCTCCGATCGGTCCCCTCGCCGACGATGCTGCTGATCGGCACGGCGGTGATCGGCATCGGCATCACGATCGGCAACGTGGTGATCCCGGTCGTCATCCGGCGCGACTCGGCGCCCGAGCGCGTCGGACTCATCACCGGCGTGTACACGTCGGCGCTCAACGTCGGGTCGATGATCACCTCCCTCGGCACGGCTCCCCTCGCTGCGGCGTGGGGCTGGCCGGTCGCGATCGCGGTGTGGGCGGTCTTCGCGGTGATCGCCGGGGCAGCGTGGACGTACGCAGTGGGCGGGCGCGCCGCGTGGCGTCGGCCGGCGACGGTCGAGCCGGTCGTCGAGACGGGTCCGGTCGAGCTGCTCACCACCACGGGGTCGATCCGGACGGTCGCTGCCGATGCAGGCGCCAGCGCTGTCGCCGTCACGGAGCCGGTGCGTCCGGCCCGGCGGCTCATCACGTGGGGGTTGACGCTGGCCTTCGGCGGGCAGGCGTTCTCGTACTACGCACTCACGGCGTGGATCCCGACGCTGCTGCACGACGAGATCGGCTTCTCGAAGGCCTCGTCGGGCGCGAGCTCGTCGGTGTTCCAGATCCTCGCGGTCGTCGGGGCGCTCGGCGTGCCGGTGCTCGCGACCCGGTGGCGGCCGCGCGCGATCATCGCCCTCGTGGCGTTCCTCTGGCTCGCGATGCCCCTCGGACTGCTCTTCGCGCCGCAGCTCTGGCTGCTCTGGTCGGTGCTCGGCGGCGCGGCGCAGGGCGGCGGGATCACGATCGTGTTCATCGTCATCGTGCGGATCGTCACGAGCGACGCCGACGCCCGCCGGATGTCCGCGTTCGTGCAGGGCGGCGGGTACCTGATCGGGTCGGCGGGGCCGCTCGTGGCGGGGTCGTTGCACGGGGCGACGGGCGACTGGACGGCGCCGTTGCTCGTGGTGCTGTGTGCGGTGCTGACGCTCGGGATCGCGGGGTCGATCGCCGCAAGGCGCGTGGGCTGACGCGGCCGTCCGCTGGGCGTGCGCGTGAACGGCGGACGCCCGACGGCTGCAGCAGCGCCGAGTGCCGCCACGCACGACGCGCAGCACCCGACATCTCGGGATCACCGGATGGGAGATGCGAGGCACCCCGCACCCCGCATCCCGCTACGTCCGCAACCGGCGGGTCGGCGCGCGCTGAGTGGCCACCTCTGCGCCGAGCTCCTCGCAGCCTCCGTGGAGCCGAGAACGACAGGAGACACGAGCAGCGGTAGTGCGGCGACCAGTGGCAGATCCGAAGCGCGACCAACGAGCACGTCCGCGTCGAGCACCCACGATCGCCGACAGCGCGCCCTGACCGCTCCGCACTTGTGTGCTCGTGCACCCATCGCCGCGGAACGCGACGACGTTCGTTTGCTGCGCCTCCACGACTACGGCGTCGTCACTCCGCCCGGCCATGAGCGCCAGGTCACCCGAGCAACTTCCGAATCTCGATAGACTGTCGTGTCGCACGTTTCCGGAGCGCCAGGGTCGCATTGATCCGAATCGGCCGCCGTCGATCTTGGGAGCCCGTTCGCGTCGAATTGAAGGCGAGGACCTTGACGAATCTCCCTGTTCCGTCCAGGTTTCCACTGTTCAGGATCCCGGAATACTCGCTGATGTCACATTCGGACAATTCCCGGATCGACCACGAATGCGTGGCGAACCAATCCCGGGCAACGATACGATCGTCGGCCAAGAACACGCCGACCATCTGGCTTCGAACAAGCATGTACAAGCAGAGAGCGTCGACGACCAGGAAACCTACGTCGACCGGAGCGCCACTGATGTGCAGACCATCGAAGGTGTACCCGGCGGTGAGCATCAGCAGTGACACGGAGTAGAGTCCCCCGATCGCGAACCTCGAGAACCGGGCCGTGCCAACTAGCCGGCTCACCGGTGTGTCTGGCCCGAGTGTCGGCCATTCCACCTCTTCCGGTCGGCACTTCCGTGTCCTGCATAGATCACAGCACCCACAACGCAGTTCGCCCGCCGTGATGCTCGGCGATGTACCCGGATGTGTGTACTCGACATGCGGCCGAGTCTACGACCCGGAGGACCTGCTCATGAGCGCAAGACGGCGCGGCTCACCCCCTTCGCCGGGTTTCCGGCCACGCGAGCGTCGATGATGCTGAGCCCTGCAACGGCTGCTCCAGCCCATTTCCCTGGGGGGTGTACGCGGCCACGTCGATTCCGCCGCAGAACGTTGTGACCGCCCTGATCGGAATGACATCACACGCATCAAGACCGCGCTGCACCCAAGTGTGCGAGGTCGCCATCGAGCACGCCTCACCACGTGCCGGTCACAGGAGCGCCGAAGGCTCCACTCGCCCGTGAGGTCGGAATCGACAGCGCCTCGCGCGGCCGCCGCGCCGCCTCGCCGCCTCGCGCCGCCGCCGCGTCGCCTCGCCGCCTCGCGCCGCCGCCGCGTCGCCTCGCCCGCCGCGCGCCCTCAGCCCGCGAGCACCTCGCGCAGGGAGCGCGGCCGCCGGCCGGTCACCCGCTCGACGTCACCGGACACCCGCGCGAGCGCGCCCTCAGCGATCGCCGTGTAGGTGCTCACCCAGGCGTCCGCCTGCCACGGCTCCGGCTCCCACCGGGCGCGTGAGGCGTAGGCCTCCTCGAGCGTCTCCTCGTGGTAGGTGACCGGGCGGCCGCGCACCTCGGAGACGACCGCCGCGGCCTCGGCGAGGGTGATCGCCGCCGGCCCGGTCAGCTCGTACGTCCGGTCGAGGTGCGCCGCCGGGTGGAGCAGCACCTCGGTCGCGACGCTCGCCACGTCAGCACGAGCGACGGCCGCCATCGCCCCGTCGCCCGCCGGACCGCGGATGACGCCGTCCTCGCCGACGAGGTCCTCCACGAAGTCGAGGTAGAACGAGTCGCGCAGGAAGGTGTGTGCCATCGAGGTCGCGCGGATCGCCTCCTCGGTCGCCCAGTGGTCGCGGCCGAGCGTGAAGGTGGCATCGGGCGCGGCACCGACGAACGACGTGTAGACGACGTGCCGGACACCCGCCGTGGCCGCTGCGCCGACGAAGGTGCGGTGCTGGGCGAGGCGGTCGACGGCCTCGGCACCGGAGACCATGAGGAGGAGGTCGACGCCCTCCAACGCGGCCCGTGCCGCGTCCGCGTCGGCGTACGTCGCGACGGCGACCTCCGCGCCCGGCAGCTCGGGCGCTCGGGCGGCGTCGCGGACGATCATGCGGAACGGCACGTCGGCCGCGGCGAGCGCGCGGGCCACGCTCCCGCCGATGTTGCCGGTCGCGCCGGTGACGGCGATGGTCATGAGGTCTCCTGTCGGGTCACGTCGGTCGGGCGGGTTCCGTCGGTCGGGCGGGTTCCGTCGGTCGGGCGGGTCACGTCCGCACGGTCCTGGAGGCGCGGATCACCGTGGGTGCGATCCTCGCGGCGTTCACGCCGTCGACCTCCACCGCCCAGGCGCGCGCCGCCTCGTGGTCGCGGCCGTGCCGCATGTGCCGCGCGACCAGCCGGTCGACGCGGACCGGCTCGGCGACCGTGCAGAACCACGTCTCGGTGCAGAGGCCCGGCAGGGCGGACCACGGGGCGGTGTCGTCGAGGAGGTAGTTGCCCTCGGTCACCACGAGCCGGACGTCGGCGGGGACGGGGATGCTGCCGGCGACGGGCTCGTCGATGCGGCGGTCGAAGTCGGGTGCCCAGACGATCGCGTCGGTTCGTTCCGGTGCGGCTCGCTCCGGCTCGGCGGCGAGCCGGCGGACGAGCGCGATGTAGCCGTCGGCGTCGAAGGTGTCGATCGCGCCCTTGCGGTCGTGCCGGCCGAGCGCGTCGAGCGAGCGGTTCGCCAGGTGGAAGCCGTCCATCGGCACCTGCACGGCCGTCCCGGCACCCAGGGCCTCGTCGACCGCGAGCACCACGCGCCGTGCGAGCGTCGACTTGCCCGATCCCGGAGCACCAGCGATCCCGAGCACCACGCGGCGCCCGGCCCCGGCGAGTTCCACCGCGCGGGCGAGTGCCTGGTCGACGGTCATCTCCGGCGAGGTCACGCTTCCATCTTCGCAGGCCGGGTGGTTCACTGGCCGCATGGTCGACGGGACGAAGGCGTTCAGTGGGTTCTCGGTGCGCGACGTCGCGGAGGCGCGGGCGTTCTACGAGGGTGTCCTCGGTGTGGAGGTGCACGAGGACCACGGCATGCTGCTGCTGCACATCGGCGACGGGCACCGGGTGCTCGTCTACCCGAAGGGTCCCGCCCACGAGCCGGCGTCCTTCACGGTCCTCAACTTCCCGGTGCCGTCCGTCGACGACGCGGTGGACGAGCTCACTGCGAAGGGCGTGACGTTCCTCCGCTACGACGGCGTCACCGACGAGCGCGGGGTGAACCGGCAGGGCGGGCCGCTCATCGCGTGGTTCACCGACCCCTCGGGCAACGTGCTGAGCGTCATCGAGGAGTGACGCACCGGCGTCGCGTCAGCGGACGGGGACGCCGGCCCAGGCCAGGGCGATCGGCACGAGCAGCCCGTGGCGTCGGTGCTTCAGGTCGGCGAGCGGCACCCACTCGGCCTCGTCCGTCGAGCCGTCGAGTTCGTTGCGGAGCGCACCGCCGGTGACCTCGACCCGGAAGACGACCTGGACCGCCTTCATCGGGCGTCCGGTGGCGTGCATGCGGCGCTCGACCGGCACGATGTGGTGCCGGATGCCGAGCAGCGGGCCGCAGACGGACTCGTACCCGGTCTCCTCGCGGACCTCGCGCACGACGGCCTGCTCGACGGTCTCGTCGAACTCCACGCCACCGCCCGGCAGCGTCCACGTGCCGGCCTCGGGCACGCGCAGTCTGGCCAGGAGCACGCGACCGCCGTCCGTCACCACGCCGTAGGCGGCCAGGCGGGTGTCGTAGTCGGTGTACTCCATCCGGTGACCCTGCCATCCGGCGCCGCCGGGCACCAGGAGCCGCGCCGCGGAGCGGGACGTCGGCCCGAGCGTCCGACCGAGATCATCACCGGGGTCGATCCGCCGAGGGCTGTGCCCGAGGCAGGCTGAGCACATGCCGTTCACCGTCAGCCACGCCGTCGTCGCCCTCGGCGCCCGTCGGCTGCCCGTCCCCGTCGCCGCGGTCGCCGTCGGCTCGATGGCTCCCGACGCCGTGCTGTTCGCGCCGTTCCTGCCGGCCTACGACGACACGCACTCCTGGTGGGGCGTGATCACGATCGACCTCGCGGTCTCGGTGGTCGTCCTGCTCGCCTGGTGGTGGCTCGTGCGGCCGGCCTGGGCTCCGACCGTCCCCGGACTCAGGACGCGGCTCCCCCGGGCGTGGTCGTCCCCGCGGGCCCTCCGGGCGTCCGACGTCCTGCCCGTGCTCGCCGGGTGCGTCCTCGGCAGCACCACGCACGTCGTGTGGGACGGCTTCACGCACGGCTCGGGCTTCGCCGTGCGGTCCTTCGCCCCGCTGCGCGAGACCCTCGTCGCCGGTTACCCGCTCCCCTTTCTGCTGCAGGACACGTCCAGCGTGCTCGGACTCGCGGCGCTCCTCGTCGCGGCGGCCGTCTGGTGGCACCGGACGCCGCCGCGTCCCGTCGACGCCGGACCGTCCCACACCGGCGCACGCGCGGTCGTCGTCGCGGCGGTCGTCCTCGTGCTCGCCGTCACGGCGGCCCAGGCCGGGGTCGTGCTCCTGCGCGGGGGCAGCCTCGCCCAGGTCGTCGTCGCACTCGCCTTCCGCCTGCCCGCGGCGGTCGCGGTCGTGCTCGTCCTCGGGGCCGTCGTGCTCCTCGTCGTCCGCGCGGGCGCGGTGGGCGTCCGGGGCCGGCGGGACGGTGCGGGTGACGACGGCGTCTCCGCCCGCGAACGCTGACGCGGGCGCCTCGGAATGCGAGAGCGGCCCGCGACACCTTCTCGGTGCCGCGGGCCGCTCGTCGCCGCTCCGCGCAGCAGAGGCTGTCGTCGCCGAGGAGGCTGCGCGTCGGGGTCAGCCGGTGGTGGTCACCGATCGGTGGTGATCAGTTGTACGACGCGAGCCGGTTCGGCGCCGTGTTCCCGGCCGGCGTGGGCACGGCTCCGCCGACGCCGTTGATCACACTCGAGATGGTGCCGGTGTCACCGAGGGAGACCGTGACGAGGCCGTGGGCGCGGATGCCCGACGTCGTCGGCGTCTCGAAGGCGCGGTCGGCGTGCACGGACGGGTTGGCGTTGAAGAAGCAGTACACACCGCCGCCCCAGATCTCGTGCGTTGTGACGTTCGCTGCGGCCTTGTACGCGGCGTAGCCGGCTCCGGTCGGACTCTGCCACGAGGCGTTGTCCGGCACGTCGTACGGCATCTCGTTCTGGAAGAAGATCGTCTTGCCGTTGTTGCCCTTCCAGAGCACCTCGTACTGCTGGTAGTGCTCCACGAAGAGGCCGGTCGCGAGGACGTCGTTGCCGTTGACCTCGACGCCCGTGGCGCCGGTGTTGACGGTCCAGCCCGTGGCCGCCCCACCGTGGTCCGCGCGCCATGCCCAGATGTGGTCGACGAGGGTGTCGTCCGCGTTGACCTGCAGCGTCGTGGTGGCCTTGCCCTGGATGTTCGATCCGACGCGGAAGAACACGTCCTGGATGCTCTGCGGGTCGCCGGCGTGGTCGACGTGCGACCCGCTGGTGCCGAGCCGGACCAGTTGCGCGCTGTTCTGCGTGCCCGCATCGACGACCAGGTTCGACACGTTCACACCGGCGACGTCGGTCGACGTGAGGACGGCGTTGCCCTGGGTCGGAACGAGCGTCGGGAAGCCGATCCCGGTGACGACCGTGTCCGGACGGGTGATCGCGATGGGAGCGCTCAACTGGTACGTGCCGGGGGTGAAGAACAAGTTCAGGCCCTGCGACAGCGCGCTGTTGATCGTGGTGGCGGAGTCGCCCGGGTGGGCGACGTAGAAGTTCCGCATCGGGATGTCCGTGCCGGCCGTGTTCGGCCACGTCACACCGGACGAGTTCTGCCGGAGCGCTGGCACGAACACGTGGTACTTGTTCGACGAGTCGACGTACAGGTACGGCTTCTCACGCGTGGTCGGCGTGGTGGGGAGCGTGGTGTAGCTCCTCGAGAAGTCGTTCGACGGAGCGCCCTGCACGCCGGAGAACGTCATGTTCCAGTTGCCGCCCTGCCACGACCCGATGGTCGAGTTCCGGGTGTACCACTGCTGCTGCGAGCCGCTCGTGACGGTGCCGTCGACCTTGCTGTCGGCGATGTACCCGCCGGAGGAGTAGCCCTGGCCGCCGTCCTGGTTCGACGGGCCCATCGTCAGGTTGCCCTTGATGTGCACGCGGCGCATCGGTGCCGCCTGCGAGACGGCCCACCGGTCCGTCCCGCCCTCGGGCACGATCGACAGGTTCTCCACGGACCGCCAGAAGTTCTGCGTCGCGTTCTTCTCGTCGCCGGCGTTCCAGCCCGAGTCGACGTTCACGGCGCCGTTGACGGTGACGTCGTCGGGGTTCTTCCCGAGGCCGGCGACGGTCGTGTAGAAGCCGAGGTTCGCCCAGACCCGACCGTACGAGCCGGGCTTGAACAGGAACGCGTAGCGCTGGGTCCCGAACTGCGCGGTGGGGCTGCGGAGCTGGGCGTTGAACGCGGCGTCGACGTCGGACTGGATGGTCGAGGCCGGCACGGAGGGGTCGTAGATCTTGACGTTGCTGCCGAAGTCCGGGGTGTCGCTGGTGGTCACCGCCTGCGCCGACACCGCGGGGGCGAGTGCCCCGACGATCCCGGCACTGAGGACGATCGTGAGGAGCTGTGTCATCCGTCGTTGCATGATGCTCGATTCGTCGTGTGCGGCGTCGTTGCCGCACGTCCGTGACGCTACGACTGGCTGACCAGCCAGTCAGTAGGGCCATCGGTGGACCCGCGCGTACCCCGCTCCAGCGTCACTGCGGTCTGGAGGCGTCCGCTCCCCAGCGCTGGTGTGACCCGGTACTCCTGACGACGAGCGCACGGAACGGCGGGCCACTCAGGGGCGGCCCGCCGTTCGACGCGCAGCCACCCTCGGTGGCGCAACCACCACCGTCGCCCGGCGGCACGCTCACGATGTTCTCCAGCGTCCCGTCACCGGCGTACGGGGTGTCGACCGTCACGGAGTACGTGATGGTCTGCGTCTACCCGATTGCGAGCGGACCCGACCAGGACAGCGTGGTCTCGGCGATGGTGGCGCCGTTCATCGCGTCGCCGTTGTACGTCGCGGCGGCCAGGGCCTGACACGGAGCGTTCTGCCAGGCGACAACCGCTCCGTAGCTCCCTCCGGTCCTGGCCCTGGTTCTCGACCGAGTGGTTTGCGAGGATGGACTGTGATCGAGCTCGTGAGACCGCGCGCGGACTTGTTCGAGGCATGGTCTGCGGCGCACCGGGAATGGGGCCCGGGGTTACACGAGGACGGCTTCGGCATCGGAGCAGACGACGACGTCGACACCCCTGAAGGCTTCCGGGCCTGGATCACACGGGCTCAGCAGGGCTCGGCCGAACTGTGGTGGATCGTCGAAGACGGGGAAGTCCTCGGTGGGATCGCGCTCCGCTCCGCCGATGACGAGCGCGTGCCCCGCTTCGGACACATCGGGTACGGGGTCCGCCCCTCAGCCCGTGGACGGGGAGTGGCGACCTGGGCTCTGGGCGAGGTTCTGCGCCATGCCCGATCGTCGGGCATCGACCCGGTGCTGGCGTTTTGCCTCGAGGACAACGCCGGGTCGATCGCGGCACTCGAGCATCACGGAGCGGAGCTCGAAGGGGTCGAACAGCGCGGAGATGTCCGAGTACGGCGCTACGCGATCCACTCCTGACGCTGTCGTCCCATCCGCCGGCCGGGCGCCGGACGGTCCGATCTCACCGCACCTCGGTGATGCGCAGTACGACAGCGACGATGAAGAAGGCTGCGATCACGACGAACGCGGCCTAGGCCCAGGCCGTCACACGGCCGCGAGGTCGACCCTCAGCTCGTGACTTCACCGCATCGGCCCACCTCGATGCGAGGAAGTAGCTGCCGCCGACGCACACGAGCACCGCGAGGATCCCGAGCACTGCACCGCCGTGATCCATTCCGGACGCCGACGCAGAGGACATGTGCCCAAGCCAACCAGGGAGCGTGCCCGGAAGCCGATCCCGCACGGAGCTCGGAGCCATCAGGCAGCGGCTGCCCGTTCGAGCCGGGCCGGGCATTGGAGACGCGTGGTCGGTCGGGCGGTGCTGGTCAACCCCGCTCCTGCTCGTCGTGCTCGCCGGACTGCTCGGGGGACCGTCGGGGTCGAGGAGGACGCATCGCCGAGGCCACGACGGCCAGACCGACGACTGCGAGGCCGACGATGACCACGAGCGCCAACAAAACCGCGAGTGGGAACACGCTCATCCCGTAGCTCCCTCCTTGCCTGGCGTCTGACCATGGCGCCGCCCGCCACGCTACGGTCAGCGCATGGGGTTTCGGGGGCAGACACGATCAGGGCAGGTCAACGTTCGGGCGCTCGTCGCGATCGCACTGATCGTCGTGTTGGGTGCTGCCCTCGACCTGACGGGGGTGTTCGATCCCGCCGGTCAGACCCCGCCCTCGCAGTTCGACTACGACGGTGGGAGCTTGCCACCCACGAGCAGTGACCGTGCCGTCGCGACCGTGCAAGCGGTCGCGTTGATCGCGACCTTGCCGGTCGCTGCCCTCGCCCTCTGGATCGCGGCGAGCTCGCTCCGCGTCTGGAAGGAACAGGTGTCGGCGATCATCGCGACCAGCGTTGCCAGCCTCGCGACCCTGGTCAGCCTCGGCCTCGCCTGGATCGGCGCCGGGACCTTGATCTTCTTCACGTGAACCGTGCGCCGCTCGGACGATGCCCGCGAGTCTCGATGGCTGATGCCGACGACCATTCGATGCGTGATGGAGGAACCGCAGTGAGGGAAGAGCTTCCACGTCCGCTGCGTGACGCCGTGGTGCCTCGATGGCACCTCGCCGTCATCTGGATGCTCGCCATCATCAGCTTCGTCGTCTGGCTGTTCGCCGTCCTGCTCATCCTCGACCAGAGCTTGCGTTCGTACGCAGCGTGCAACACCGCACCGCGGACGGGCTGTTCCAACGCGGGCTGGTACAGCAGCATGGAGCTGACGTTCTTCGGCGGCCTCGCCGTCGTCGCCGTCGGCGGGGTGCTCGGCGGAGCGTGGCATCGAACAGGACGGAACGGTACCTGGGTGCCGGTCGCCGGCGCAGTCGCGGTCCTCGCGGTGGCCGGCGTCGGCTTCGTCCTCCTCAAGGTGCTCACCCGGACGTAGGGACGCTGGTGGGATGCTCCACACCGGCGAGCGGCCCGCCGCCCGTTCTGGGGAGGTCGATCCGGTCACCGGGAGTGCCACACTGCGGTGTGCTGCTCGAGACCCACGCCGTGCCCGTCGTCCACGAACCCGTCGACGGCGTCGTCACCGCACGCCTGGCGTTCGGCGTGGGCTCGTGCGACGAACCCGTCACGCTCGCCGGTATCACCCACCTCGTGGAACACCTCGCGATCCGCGCCGCGCTCCCCATCGCCGCGCACCACAACGCCACGACCCACGACCACGTCACGGTGTTCGAGGTGGTGACGACGACGGTCGACGACGCGCTGGCAGTGCTCGACCGCCTCGCCACGGCGATCAGTGGCCTCCGGTCGGTGACCATCGACAGCATCGACCACGAGCGGAAGGTGCTCGAACACGAAGACGGGCTGCGCTACCACGAGCAGGTCCCCTCGATCCACACGCACCGCTTCGGCCCGACCGGTCCGGGTCGGAGCGGTGCCGGCGCCGCAGCGGTTGCCGGCATCACCGCCGAAGAGGTCCAGCGGTGGGTGAGCGAGCGTTTCGTCGCCGAGAACGCGCTCGTGACCGTGACGGGCGGCCCGGGCGCCCCGGCATCGGTGCACCTCGACCTCGCTTCCGGCTCGGCGGCAGGGGCCATCAGCCCCTGGACCGGGCCGGTCCAGGGGCGCGTGCTGGCCGCGTCGCCGCTGAGCGGGACCGCGGTGTCGGTGCTCGTGCCGGCGGACGTCGCCCTGCTGCTCGACGCCGTCCTCGAGGACGAACTCTTCGCCGAGCTCCGTGTCGATGCGGGGCTGGCCTACTCCGTCGAGGGACACGTCCTGGACGTGGATCGTGACCGGTCGGTCGTCGCGGTCGCCGCGGACACCGACGAGGACGACACCGTCGCTGCGACGGACCGCATCCTGGCGACGCTGCACCGCATCGCCGCCGAGGGCCCGAGCCCCTCCGTCGTGGCGAAGGTCGACGTCGCCCGTGCCCTGAACCAGCTCGACGCGTCTGCCCGGGCGGACAGGGTCGTCTCGGAAGCGATGACGGCACGGTTGCGCGGGCTCCAGCATCCCGGTGCCTTCGACGCTCCCGTCTCGGCGGTTGAGACAGCGGCTCTCCGATCGGCGCTCTCGGACGCGATGGACACGGTCGTCGTCGCGGTCGACCAGGACACCGAGGCCGACCTCGACGAACTCGCCCGCCGACACGGCCTGCAGTACCGGTCAGCAGTTCCGGGAAGAGCGCCCACGGCGGGCCGAAACCGGGTCACTGGTCCCGGGTCCTACCGCGATGCCCTGCTCCCGGGCATGGCGTCCTGCCATGCACGGGTGACCGATCAGGAACTGGTCCTCTCCCCTCGCGACGAGGAAGCCCGGGTGGTCGACCTGCGTCGCGCGGCGGTCGTCGGGATGCGCGGGGACCGCGGCGAGAACGGTCTGACGATCGTTGACGAGGACGGCGGTGCCCTGCAGGTCCGGACGGACGAGTGGTGGCGGGGTCGGAGGATGGTCGACGCGATCCTCGCAGCGACGCCGCCGCACCTCGTCCGCCGTTTCGCGGACTGAGCCGGTCAGACCGCCGCCGCGGCCGCCGTCCAGCCGACCCGCATCCGGGCCACCGCGCGGTCGTACCCGGCGAGCGAGTCGGCGTCCTCGCGGAGCATCGCCTGGAGCTGGAGTCCCTCGAACAGCGCCACGAGCTGCTCCGCGGCGTGCCGGGGTGAGGTCCCCTTCGGGATGCGCCCGGCGACGACGTCGCGCACGAGGGCGAGCGTGATGTCCTGGAACGAGCTGGCGTACTGCGCGTGGAACCACCCCGCCGCCGGGTGGGAGGGGTTCGACGCGGCGCTGAGCAGCGCGATGCGGAGTCGCACGAGTGCCGGGTCGTCGAGGCCCGCCTGCAGCCGGGCACGGAGGTAGGCGACGGCGCCGTCCCGCTCGGCGACGGCCCAGAGTGCCCGCCGGGTGCCGTTGTTCCACCGGTCCATCACCGAGACGACGAGGAGTGCCCAGGACGGGTACACCCGACGGACCTCCTCGGGTGCGACCCCGGCGAGCGCCGCGACGTCGTCGACACCGACGGTGTGGAAGTCCGCCGCGCGGAACGCCTCGATCGCCGCCGTGACGATCCGGGCGCGCAGGTCGGCGTCGGTCTCGGGCATGCCGTCGATTCTCCGGCGCGGCTGCGGCGGCACGCGACCGCCAGTTCGAGGGACGGCGTGGACGGGCAGACCGGCCGACGACCGCCGTCAGCCCCGGTCGAACACCAGGGTGTCGTCGTCCGCTGCGGAGACCTGCCCGGTGCGGGCGAACTCCGCCCAGACCGCGCGGAAGGCCCGGCCACGGCGTTCGACCTCCGGCCAGTCGCGCTCGGGCATGAACCGGCTGCCGGCCCAGGAGTCGCGACCGCCGAGCAGCAGCGGCAGGTCGCTCATGTGCACGGCGCCGGTCGGCTTCGCGGTGGCGCCGCGGAGCAGCCGGTAGACCGTCGCCCGCCCACCACCGTCGCGGTGTCGCTCGGCGAACCGGCGGGCGTCGCGTCCGTAGATCACCGCGGTGAGCGGTCGGACGAGCAGCCAGCGCAGCACCGGCCGGACGACCCGCGAGCGGGCGACGGTCCGGAGCCCGGGCACGAGCGGCACGTACATGGCGGTCTCGTCGGCGCAGGAGCCGATCAGGACGTCGACGTCGGGTGCGACCGCACGCCAGGCCCGACCGGTGTCGCGTTCCGCGGGGAGCGGCGCGTGGCCGTACTGCGTGCCGAACGGCATGCCGCCGATGAGGCCGTACCGGGATCCGGCCGCGGTGGCGCCGGCCTGGCGCTCGAGCACCTCGTCGAGCGGGGTGTCCGGGCCGACCGCCCCCACCGCTCGCATCATCGCGCGGTTCATCCGGGCCCGACCCCGGGACAGCCCCAGCGGTGCGCTCTGCACGATCGCGCGGCGGAACAGCCCGCGGGCGCCGTCCGCGATCATCAGGTGGGCGATCGCGTCCCCGCCGGCCGACTGGCCGAAGAGCGTCACGGCGCCGGGGTCTCCGCCGAACGCGACGATGTTCCGTTGCACCCAGCGCAGAGCCTCGAGGAGGTCGAGCAGCCCGAGGTTCGCGGGGACGGTGACGCCGTCGCCGAGGAACCCGAGGACGCCGAGCCGGAAGGTGACTGTGACGACGACGACCCGCTGTTCGGTCACGAGGTCGTGTGCGTCGTGGATCGGCAGGTCGCCGCCGCCGAGGACGTAGGACCCGCCGTGCACCCACACCATCACCGGCAGCCGCTCGTCGGGCGCGAGGTCGGCCGGTGCGGTCACCGAGAGCCGCTGGCAGTGCTCGTCGACGGCGAGGTGGTCCATCCTCGGCAGGAGCTGGTCGACGAAGGTCGCGCCGGGCTGCGGCGGCACGGGTGCCGGGGTCGTCGCCACGAACGGCTCGTCGAAGGCCGGGTACGGGCGCGGTGGCGCGAAGCGGTCGGCCTGGGCGTACGGGATCCCGAGGGCGCGGACCACGGCGTCGTCGGCGGTGCCGACGACCGTCCCGGTCGGGGTGTCGAAGGAACGCTGGCCGGTGTCGAGCATCCGCTCACGGTACCGACGTGACCAGGAGACGGGCTGGGCTGCGGTCCGAGCGGTGACCGTGCAACGGACGGGAGGCGCGGTGCCGGCTGGCACCGCGCCTCCCGTCCGCACGTGGTGCGGACCCGCGACGGGCGCTACCGGACCCGCTTGATCGGGATGACGACGAGGGCGCCGAGCAGGGCGATCGCGCCGGCAGCCCAGCACATGAGCTGGTAGTTGTCGGCATGCCCCGAGCCGATCTTGAGGAAGAACAGGGCGACGGCGGGGGCGAGTGACTGCGGCAGCGCGTTCGCGATGTTGATGACGCCGAGGTCCTTGCCGGGCCGGTCGGCATTCGGCAGCACGTCCACCACGAGGGCGGTGTCGATCGCCGAGTAGATGCCGTACGCGAAGCCCATGACGACCTCGGCGACGTAGAACCCGTTCACGGTGTCCGCGTGGGCGAGCACGACGAGGCCGACCGCGAACAGCGCGGTCGAGCCGCCGACGAACACCTTGCGACGACCGATCCGGTCGGAGGCCCAGCCCGACACGGCAGCGCTCACCAGCAGGGCGAGCGTGTAGAGCAGCACACCGAAGGCGACGGCCGCGGTGGCCTCCTTGAGGTCTGCGATCCCGAGGTGCTCCTGCATGTACAGCAGGCGGTACGTCGTGAACATGAACGTCGCGAAGATGATGAGGAAGCGCGACCACCACGCGAACGCGAAGTCCGGGTTCTTGATCGGGTTCGTCCAGAACGACGAGACGAGGTTCAGCCAGGTGAACTTCTTCAGCTTGTAGGACGGCAGTTCGTCGCGGGCCACCACGGCGTACACGACGACCAGGACGATCGCCAGGATGCCGGGTGCGATGAACAGCACCGGCAGGTTCGCGACGAAGAACACCGACAGGTAGGTGCCGGCGAGGACGGCGATGTTCTGCGCGAGAGCGATGATGCTCGACGACCGGCCGCGCTGCATCTGCGGCACGTTGTCGGCGAAGCTCGCGAGCAGGGTGGCCAGCGTGGCGTTCGCGGCGAGCTGGGCCAGCAGCCAACCGAGCGTCAGGTTGAGGACGTCGGGCGCGTAGGCGATCCAGGCGAGGGCGACCGCGAAGACCAGCACGCCGCCGAGCAACCACGGACGCCGACGGCCCCAACGCGTGCGGGTGCGGTCGGACAGCGCGCCGGCGAGCGGGTTCATCAGCAGCGCCCCGAACGCACCGATCGGCAGCACCGAACCGATGACGTTCGCGGCGTCGTCGCCGACCAGGGCCTGCGCCTTGATCTGCATGCTGACGTAGACCGGGGCCATGAGCGCCACGAAGAGTCCGAACTGTCCGAGGAACAGGGCGATCTGGTAGCCGATCCCCACCCGGACGGTGCTGACGGGCTGGGTGATGCCCTCCTCCGGATGCAGCAGGACGGGGCTGCCGGGTTCGGTCGTGCTCATGTGACGCCTCCTTGAGTCGATTCAGAAACCTTGTACTGCACGGTTTCTGATCACGAGCATACAACGACACCTGTCGCCTGCGTTGCGCTGTGCGTCGCCGCGCTGCGGTGGAAAACTACACAGCGGGTGGTTTTTGGGGTAGCGTCGGTCTCGATCTCGCCGGGGAGCATCGATCCTCGACGGGCCCCGACACCCAGACAGGACCGAAGGAGCCCTCTGCCATGCCCACCACCTCTGTGCAGCTCTACTCGCTGCGCGACGCCATCGCCGAAGACCTCGACAAGGCCATCGCCCGGGTGCGCGAGATCGGCTACGAGAACGTCGAGCCGTACGCGTTCGTCGAGCGCGCCGCCGATCTCGAGAAGGCCTTCGCCGCCACCGGCCTCAAGGCGCCGTCCGGCCACGTCGCCGTGATCGACGCCGAGGACACCGCGCCGATCTGGGACGCCGCGGAGCGCCTCGGCATCCAGACCGTCATCGACCCGTTCATCCCGACCGACCGCTGGCAGACCGCCGACGACGTCGCGAAGATCGCCGAGCGCGTCAACGTCCTCACCGCCGAGGCCGCCTCGCGCGGCCTGCAGTTCGGCTACCACAACCACCAGTGGGAGTTCACGAACAAGGTCGACGGCAAGACCGTCTACGAGCACTTCGTGTCGCAGCTCGCGCCGGAGACGGTCCTCGAGGTCGACACCTTCTGGGCGACCGTCGGTGGCGCCGACGCCCCGGCCGTGCTCCGCTCGCTCGGCGACCGCGTCGTCGCGATCCACGTGAAGGACGGCAAGGTCGACGGTGACATCCTCACCGCGCTGCCCTCCTCCGAGAGCGCCCTCGTCGTCCCCGAGGCACTGCAGCGCGCCTTCGAGAACCAGACCCCGGCCGGCCAGGGCGACGTCGACGTCGCGGGCATCCTCGCCGCCGCGCCGCAGGCCATCCGCGTGGTCGAGTTCGACGCCTACTCGGGCGACGTCTTCGAGGGCATCACCGAGTCCCTCGAGTGGCTGAAGGCGAACGACAAGTGAGCCGCGTCGGGATCGGCATCATCGGTGCCGGCAACATCTCCTCGCAGTACCTCGAGAACCTGACGAAGTTCGCCGACGTCGAGGTCCGGTTCGTCGCCGACGTCCTGCTCGACCGTGCCGCCGCGCAGGCCGCCGAGTACGGGGTCGCGGCATCGGGCTCGGTCGAGGAGCTCCTCGCCCGCGAGGACATCTCGATCGTCATCAACCTGACGATCCCGGCCGCGCACGCCGAGGTCGACCAGCAGATCCTCGACGCCGGCAAGCACGTCTGGAGCGAGAAGCCCATCGCGACCGACCACGCGTCGGCAGCGGCGGTCCTCGAGTCCGCGAAGGCCAAGGGGCTGCGCGTCGCGACCGCACCCGACACCGTCCTCGGTGCCGGCATCCAGACGGCGCTGCGGGCGATCGCCCGAGGCGACATCGGCGAACCGCTGTCCGCGACGACGCTGTTCCACGTCCCCGGCCCGGAGGCGTGGCACCCGAACCCGGACTTCCTGTTCGCGACGGGCGCCGGTCCGCTGTTCGACATGGGCCCGTACTACGTGACGACGCTCGTGCACGCCTTCGGTGCTGCCTCGCGCGTGCAGGCCGTGTCCTCGAAGTCGCTCGACCGCCGCACCATCGCGTCCGGTCCCCGCGCCGGCGAGACGTTCCCGGTCGAGGTCCCGACGCACCACGCGGCGCTCATCGAGTTCGCCGGCGGGCAGTCCGCCCAGTCGACGTTCTCGTTCCAGCACGCACTGCCGCGCATGGGCTTCGTCGAGATCAACGGCACGCTCGGCACGATCTCGCTGCCGGACCCGAACACCTTCGAGGGCTCGTCGCAGCTCTGGCGCTACGGCCAGGAGGAGCCCGAGACCCTCGAGGCCGTCGGGTCCACCTGGGGCCGCGGCACCGGGGTCGTCGACCTCGCGCGTGCCATCGCCGAGGACCGTCCGGAGCGGGCGTCCGGTGCGGTCGCGCTGCACGTCCTCGACGTGCTGCTCGGCATCCGGGACGCGGCGGAGTCCGGCTCCGCCGTGACGATTGAGTCGACGGTCGAGCGCCCCGAGCCGCTGCCGGAGGACTTCGACCCGGCGGCAGCGATGCTGACCGCGGGCGTCGACGCGTAGTCCGACACGTCAGACGAACGGCCGGCCCCTCCGGGGGTCGGCCGTTCGGCGTCCCGGCCGTCCGCTGTCCCGGAAGCGCCACTGCCCGTTCGGGGGCTGGTGGAGGACCCGACGTGCTGCTGGAGTGCAAGCATGTACAACGCTGCCGTCCCGCCGCTGCCCTCCGTCGACGAGGCCCGGCTGCGGTCGACCGTGGTGCACGGCATGATGACCGCACTGCGGACCCGACCCTTCCACGAGGTCACGAGCGACGTCGTCGCCGAGGTCACGGGTGTCCGCACGACCGACATCGAGCACGCCTTCCCGAGCTGGGACGGCCTGCTCCTCGCCACGATCGACCGCTGGAACGAGGAGCGGACGACCCCGCTGATGCCGATCGCCGAGCACCAGGGCACCATCCGCTTCCTGCGCGCCATCGTCACCGCGAACATCGCCGACCCGTCGCTGATGCGGTTCCTCACCGCGACGCTCAACATCGCCGCGTCGCCGGAGCACCCCCTCGCGCCGATGCTGCACGCCCGCTGGCGTCGCTTCCACGCGTTCGTGCAGCACTCGCTGGAGCGGGACGTCCTGCTCGGGCGTGAGCCGCACACGATGGAGCCGGCACGCGGGTCGGAGCAGCTGCTCGCCACGTACGAGGGCCTCCAGCTGCAGTCGATGGTGCGACCGGAGATGGACCTGCTCGAGTCCTTCGACCGGGCGGTCACCCGCCTGCGCGAGGGCTGGGCGCGCAACTACGTCGCGCCGGTGTGGGACCTGGACGCGGTGGGCTGAGCCCCACCCCACAGACCGAGGGCGCTGGGACGCCCTCCCGGCAGGCGGTCCCGCCGTCTGCCCGCGCCGCCGTTCGATTCGGGTTCGAGCGGCGGCGCACTCCTCGTGGCCGGGACGGCCGACGCGGACGAGGCCGCTGCGCAGGACGCGCCGACGGACCGCGCTCCCGACGACGTCAGCAGCGCACACCCGGGGCGGGATCACCGGGGCAGGAGACGACGGGACCGCAGACCCGGGCGGAGTCACCGGGGCGGAGAGGACGGCCGCCCCACCCGGATCTGACCCGAACAGATCCGAGTGGGACGGCCCCTGATCCCGTCACACCCGTTGTTCGGTGCCGCAGCACGATCGGATTGCCCGTCGACGGCAACGTCCGCGCCGGGGTTCGGGTCGACGGCGCGGACGTTCCGGTGACGGGTCAGAACGACCGGACTGATTCGGAGCCCCCGTCCAGGGGGTTTGGTCGGCCCTCGATCAGGCCAGCGCGGTGAACGACGCGTCGCGCAGCAGGACGGTCGTGGCGCCCGCGACGACCTCCTGGTCGGGGTCGCTCGACAGCCCGAGCGTCCAGCTCCCGCCGCCCGGCTTCTCCGGCAGCGTGAACTCGACCGTGGTGTCGGATGCGTTGAGCAGCACCGCGACGGTGTCGTCGCCCTCCTGCAGCACGAGCGTCACCGCACGGTTGCCACCGTCGGCCCAGTCGCCGTCCTCGAAGCCCTGCGCATCGGCGCGGAGCACCTGCACGGTCGTCTCCGAGTGCCCCGGCGCGGTGCGGTACCACTCGGGGCGGAGCGACGCGTGCTCACGACGGAACGCGATCGCCGCCGTCGTGAACGCGAGCAGGTCCTGGTCGGCCGCAGCCCAGTCGAACCACGAGATCTCGTCGTCCTGGCAGTAGGCGTTGTTGTTGCCGCCCTGCGACCGGGCGATCTCGTCGCCACCGAGCACCATCGGGACACCCGCGGAGAGCATGAGCGTGCCGAGGAAGTTCCGGCGCTGGCGGTCGCGGTAGTCGTTCACCGCGCCGTCGTCGGTCGGCCCCTCGATGCCGCCGTTGAACGAGGTGTTGTCGCTCTCGCCGTCGTTGTTGTCCTCGCCGTTCGCCTCGTTGTGCTTCTCGACGTACATCGTGAGGTCGGCGAGCGTGAAGCCGTCGTGCGCGGTGACGAAGTCCACCGAGCAGAGGGGCGAGCGCCGCGAACCCTCGTACACGTCCGGGCTGCCGAGGACGCGCTGCACGGCGTCGCCGAGCGTGCCCTCGTCGCCGCGCCAGAACGCCCGGAGGTCATCGCGGTACTTGCCGTTCCACTCCGACCAGTCCGCCGGGAACCCGCCGACCTGGTAGCCCGCGGTGTCCCACGGCTCGGCGATCATCTTCACCTCGCGGAGCACCGGATCCTGGTGGATGATGTCGAGGAACGCGGAGTGCTTCTCGGCCTCGCCGTCCTGCCGGGTGAGCGTCGTCGCGAGGTCGAAGCGGAAGCCGTCGACGTGCATCTCCTCGACCCAGTAGCGGAGCGAGTCCGTGATGAGCCCCAGGGCGGACGGGTGGGAGACGTTGAGGCTGTTGCCCGTGCCGGTGGTGTCGAAGTAGTTCGCCTCGTCACCCTCGACCAGGCGGTAGTACGACTGGTTGTCGATGCCCTTGAAGGACAGCGTCGGACCCATGTGGTTGCCCTCGGCCGTGTGGTTGTAGACGACGTCCATGATGACCTCGAGCCCGGCGGCGTGCAGGGCCTTCACCATCTCCTTGAACTCGGCAACCTGCTGGCCGGCCGTGCCCGAGGACGAGTACTCGTCGTGCGGGGCGAAGAACCCGATGCTGTTGTAGCCCCAGTAGTTCCGCAGGCCCTTGTCGGCGAGCGTCGAGTCCTGCACGAACTGGTGCGTCGGGAGCAGCTCGACCGCGGTGACGCCGAGGTCGGTGAGGTGCTTGATCGCGGCCGGGTGCGCGAGACCGGCGTAGGTGCCCCGGATCTCCTCGGGGACGTCGGGGTGCTGCTTCGTGAAGCCCTTGACGTGCACCTCGTACACGACGGTGTCGCGGAGCGAGGTGCGGGGGCGCTCGTCGCCGGCCCAGTCGAAGGAGCGGTCGGCGACGACGGACTTCGGCATGGCCGCGGCCGAGTCGGTCTCGTCGATCTGCTCCGGGTCGTTCATGTCGTGCCCGAACAGCGCCTGGCCCCACTCGTAGGAGCCGTCGACCGCGGTGGCGTAGGGGTCGAGCAGGAGCTTGGCCGCGTTGTGGCGCAGACCGTTCGCCGGGTCCCAGGCGCCGTGCACGCGGAAGCCGTAGCGGGTGCCGATGGTCACGTCCGGGACGACGTCGTGGAAGGTGTAGCCGGTGCGGTGGCGGAGCTCGGTGCGGTGCTCGGTGCCGTCGTCGTCGAAGGTGCAGAACTCGACCCGGTCGGCGGTGCTGGAGAAGAGGGCGACGTTGGCGCCGCCGTCGACGAGCGTGACGCCGAGCGGGGTGCGCGAGGAAGCGGTCATCCTGCCGTTCTACCGATCGGCCACTGTGCCCCGGGCCGGACTGCGTACCCCGTCGTCCGGAAGGCGACGGTGCGGGTCAGTCCCCCGGCGGCACGATCCGTTCGAGCAGCCGGAGCACCCGCTCGCCGTCGACCGCCTCGGGGTCGAGCAGCCACTGCACCTGGAGGCCGTCCGACGCGGCGATGCTCAGCGATGCGAGGTCGACCGGGTCGAGGTCCGCGGCGATGCGACCGGCCGCCTGGTCGGCGGCGATCAGCTCGGCGAGCTCGGCCCGCAGGCGGGTGAAGCGTTCGCGCATGAAGTCGCGGGTCGCGGGGTGCCCCTCCTGTACGGCGTCGGCCGCGAGGGTCGTGTAGAGCTGCACGAGACCGGGGACCGCGCGGTTCCGCGAGGCGCTCTCCCGCATGTCTCCGATCGCCGACTTCATCCGGTCCGGGGCGCCCTGCTCCCGCACCTCGTGCTCGCGGTAGACGGCGAGCAGCAGTTCGTCGCGGCTCGGGAAGTAGTGGCGGAGCGCGGCGTGGGTGATGCCGAGGGCGTCCGCGACGGAGCGGAGGGACGAGGCGTCGACCCCCTGGTCGGCGACCATCCGGATGGTCTCGTCGAGGATCTGCGCGCGCCGTTCGGCGCCTTTCCGGTACCCGCCGCGGCGCGGCGCGGGGGCCGCGTCGTCGTCGGCGGGGAACGTCATGCGCCCCAACTTACCGCTGGAAGGTTTTCACCTCCACCCGTCCGGCGGACCGCAGGGGCGCACGGGAGGCGCGGGGCGCCCTGGTCGGGACCGCCTGCGGTCCGTCAGGTGCCCGGGCGGAGCGCGGTGCGCCTCCAGGCCGCCGCGTCCGTCAGGCGCGCGCGGTCGCGTCCTCGTCGACGGTGTACTCGTCGACCGGAGCCGGCGCGCCGGCGGTCAGGGCGTCCGTGATCTGGTCGAGGCAGCGCGTGAGGACCGCGTTGTCCTCGGCGCTGAGCCGGTCCATGACCTCGACCACGGCCTCGTGGAAGCGGGCGTAGGACTCGTCGATCTTGCGGGCCGCCTGCACGGTGGGCTCGAGCACCTGCGCGCGGCGGTCGGTCGGGTGTGGAACCCGGACGAGGTCGCCCTTGGCGACGAGTCCGTCGACGATCTTCGTCACCGAGGCGTTCGACACCGTGAGCATGACCGCGAGGTCCTTCGGCCCCATCGACCGCCCGTCCCGGTGCGCCTGCAGCAGGTAACGGATCGCGAGGAACTCGTTCTTCGACAGACCGCTCTCGGTCCGGGCCTGCTCGAGCTGCTGCTCCTCGGCGTGCTGGAGCCGGAGGAGGGAGTCCACCGCGACCTTTGCGGCACGTGACCGCGGCTCGCGGGCGTAGAGGTGCATGTGCTCACGGCGGACGACGGTCAACGGCATGTGGTCGAGTGTGCTCTCTGACTGATGGGAACGGGCGTGCGGGGCGGTGGCTAGACCGTGGGGACCGTGAAGAAGTCGGCGTACGACGGCTCCACGCGACGCGAGAGGAGCGACGGGTCCTCGATGCGACGCTCGACGTAGGCGTCGATCACGGCGGGATCAGTGAGGCCGTGGCGGGTGTGCGACCCACCGAGTCGTGCCTGACGGGCCATCCCCGAGTACGTGCTGTGCATGACGATCCCGCCTTCCTGCTTCGTTGCGTCCCCTGCGGACGCTCGGACTATTTCACAACGTGAACGATCAGCGCAACGAACCTTTTGCGTTCTGTACGTTTCGCGTGGTCGGCCGCCCGGCAGGATGGGGAGCACCCCGACGACGAGGAGACTCCCCTGATGACCTACATCGCTGCCGACGACCGCTACGACGCCATGCCCTACCGGCGGACCGGCCGCTCCGGCCTGGACCTCCCGCTGCTCTCGCTCGGGTACTGGCACAACTTCGGCGACGACAAGCCGTTCGAGACGCAGCGGGCGATCAGCCGCCGGGCGTTCGACCTCGGCATCACGCACCACGACCTCGCGAACAACTACGGCCCGCCCTACGGCGCCGCCGAGGTGAACTTCGGCCGCCTCATGCGCGAGGACTTCCGGCCCTACCGCGACGAGATGGTCGTCTCGACGAAGGCCGGCTGGGACATGTGGCCCGGCCCGTACGGACAGGGCGGTGGCTCGCGGAAGTACGTGCTCGCCTCGCTCGACCAGTCCCTGCAGCGCACGGGCCTCGACTACGTGGACGTCTTCTACTCGCACCGACTCGACGCCTCGACCCCGCTCGAGGAGACCATGGGCGCGCTGCACACCGCCGTCCAGCAGGGCAAGGCGCTCTACGTCGGCATCTCGTCGTACGACGCCGAGCGCTCCCGCCAGGCCGCGGCGATCCTGCGCGACCTCGGCACCCCGCTGCTCATCCACCAGCCCTCGTACTCGATGCTGAACCGCTGGATCGAGACCGAGGGGCTCCTGGACGCCGCTGGCGAGGTCGGCTTCGGCGTCATCGGCTTCACCGCCCTGGCGCAGGGCCTGCTCACCGGACGGTACCTCGACGGTGTGCCGTCGGACTCGCGTGCCGCCGCGGGCAAGTCCCTCGACGCCGGGACCCTCACGGACGAGGTCGTCGAGCACCTCCGAGCGCTGAACGACATCGCGTCGGAGCGCGGGCAGAGCCTGGCGCAGCTCGCGCTCGCGTGGGCGCTGCGCGACGAGCGGGTGACGTCGCTCGTGATCGGGGCCTCGCGCGTGGAGCAGCTCGAGCAGAACGTGGCCGCGCTCGGCAACCTGACCTTCACGGACGACGAGCTGCGGCGCATCGACGAGCACTCGGTGGGGGTGCTGGACGTCGACCTGTGGTCCGGCGCACGGTCCGGTCAGGTGAGCTGAGCCCCGCCGATCGGACCGTGCCGTTCTCAGGGTCTTCTGAGCGGTTTTCTGGCACTCGTTGGGGTCGAGTGCCAGCCGCGGTGCTACAACAGAAGCAGTTGAGTCGAGGGGACTCAACGAGAACCACGAAGGAGTTGATTTCGATGACGATGAACTTCGACCCGTTCCGCGAGCTGGACCGTCTCGCGGGGTCCCTCCTCGGCGGCTCCGGCCCGCGGTCGATGCCGATGGACCTGTACCGCACGGGTGACCACTACGTCCTCGACGTCGACCTGCCCGGCATCGACCCGGGTTCGGTCGACATCGACGTGGACGGCTCCGTCCTGACGATCCGCGCCGAGCGGACCCTCGGTGCCCCCGAGGGCTCGCAGTGGCTCACGCGTGAGCGGCAGCCCGGATCGTTCGTCCGGCAGCTCACCCTCGGCGAGGGCCTCGACGCCGCGCGCATCACGGCGGCCTACGACAACGGCGTGCTGAGCATCACGATCCCGGTCAAGGAGTCCGCGAAGCCGCGCAAGATCGCGGTCGCGGTCGGCGGCGGATCAGAGCAGCTCGCGGTCGGCTCCGGCGCGACCGAGCACTGACGCCGGTGGCGGTCCTGCTGGTGGTCGGACGGAACGCCACACGGGCGGACACGAGCCGGTACGACACGAACACCTGACGGACACGACGAGGGCCCGGTGCAGCACGCACCGGGCCCTCGTCGTGTGGTCACTCCTTGTTGAGCTTGTCCTGCACGAGCCCGGCGGTCTTCTCGACGACGTTCGGGATCTCGGTCGTGCCGTAGAGCCGGACATCGGGGTGCGTGGGCGGCGGCATCGGCACCGAGGTGGTGGGGCCGTCGTGGTACGAGTACTCGCCCTTGCCGTCGAACGAGGGCCCGCTGGCCCAGGGCCCGTCGGCAGCGGCGGCGCCGTCGGAGAAGTTGAGGTACTGGTAGTTGACCTCCTGGTTCTCCTTCGACTGCGGGAAGTTGCTCGGCACCGGGAAGCCCTCGACGCCCTTCTCGCGCAGCTCGGCGGCGGCGGTAGCCCACATGTTCTGGTGCATGGTGTCGCGTGCGATGAGGAAGGACAGCAGGTCCCGCACGCCGTGGTCATCGGTCATGTGGTAGAGCCGGGCGGCCTGCACGCGGCCCTGCATCTCGGCGTTCTCGTTCGCCGTGAAGTCGGCGAGCAGGTTGCCCGATGCGGTGATGTACGAGCCCTGCCACGGGTTGCCGTTGCTGTCGACGGGGCGCGCGCCGGCACCGGCGACGATGGCGTGCTGCACGTCGGTCCCACCGACGATCGCGGCCACGGTGGGGTCGTCCTGCAGCGCGTCCTCGGTGATGCCGAGCGGGCTCTTCTCGAGCAGCTGCGCGATCATCGTCGCGAGCATCTCGACGTGGCCCATCTCCTCGGCACCGATGCCGAACACCATGTCCCGGTACTTGCCCGGGATGTGCATGTTCCACGCCTGGAACTGGTACTGCAGCGCGACGGAGATCTCGCCGTACTGGCCGCCGAGCACCTCCTGCAGCTTGCGGGCGTAGATCGCGTCGGGCTTGTCCGGGGTGGCCTTGAACTGGAGTTCCTGCTTGTGGAAGTACAAATCGTTCTCCTTGCGTTCGGTTCGGTCGGTCAGAGGATCGGGGTGCCGCCGGTGACCGCGATGCGCGCTCCCGAGACGTAGCTGCCGTCGTCGCTGGCGAGCAGCACGTACACGGGAGCGAGTTCCGCCGGCTGTCCGGCACGGCCGAGCGGCGACTGCGTGCCGAACTGCTCGACCTCCTCCGGCGGCATCGTCGAGGGGATGAGCGGCGTCCAGATCGGCCCCGGTGCCACGCTGTTCACCCGGATGCCGCGTTCGCCGAGCAGCTGTGCGAGGGCGGCGGAGAAGTTGGCCACACCCGCCTTCGTCACGTCGTAGGGCGCGAGGTTCGGCTTCGGGTTGTCGGAGTTCACCGAGCTGGAACCGATGATCGAGGCGCCCGGGCCGAGGTGCGGCAGGGCGGCCTTCACGAGGTGGAAGTAGGCGCTGAGGTTCGTGGCGAGGGTGTGGTCCCACTCCTCGTCGCTGATCTCCTCGATCGTCTCGTGGGTCATCTGGTACGCGGCGTTGTTCACGAGGACGTCGAGGCCGCCGAGCTGCTCGACCGCGGTGGCGATCACCGAACGGCAGTACGCCGGGTCGCTCACGTCACCGGGCAGGAGCACGGCCTTCCGGCCCGCCTCCTCGATCCAGCGCTTCGTGTCCTGCGCGTCGTCCTCCTCCTCGGGGAGGTAGCTGATCAGGACGTCGGCGCCCTCGCGGGCGAAGGCGATGGCCACGGCCTTGCCGATCCCGCTGTCACCACCCGTGATCACGGCCCGCTTGCCGGTGAGCTTGCCCGAGCCGTGGTACGACTCCTCGCCGTGGTCGGCGGTCGGTGTGAGCTCGCGGTCACTCCCCGGCGGCTGCTGCTGGTCCGTCATGGTGCCCCTCTCCAGATCGGTTGCTGCGTCGTCGCCGACGGTCGTCCGCGCGCACTGGGCGGCCGTCCGGAGTGGACGGATCACGCGGTCGTGGTGTCCGGATCACGCGGTCGTCGCGGGGCACGTCGGGCGTAGCGTCGGCTGCATGGACCTCGAACTCACGGGCCGCGTCGCCCTCGTCGTCGGCGGACAGGGCTACATCGGGTCGGCGGTCGCCCAGACCCTCGAGCGAGAGGGAGCGACGGTCGTGGTGGCCTCCCGACGTGCGGGCGACGACGACACCGGCGTCGCCATGGACACCGCCGACCAGGCATCGGTCGACACCGCGGTCCGGACCGTGCTCGACCGCCACGGGCGCATCGACGTCCTCGTGGTCACCGCCGCCCCGGCAGCGGGCACCCTCGACCCCGACAGGGCGTCGGACCCCGAGCAGGTCGCCGCCGCGATCGACGGCAAGGCGCTCGGGTTCCTCCGGGTCGCGAACGCCGTCCTCCCCGCCCAGCGGGACGCCGGGTACGGCCGCGTCGTCGTGGTCAGCGGGCAGAACGCCTACCTCTCCGGGAACATCACCGCGTCGCTCCGGAACGCCGCGGTGAGCGTCATCGCGAAGAACCTGGCGGACGAGGCCGCGGGTTCGGGCGTCACCGTGAACGTCGTCAACCCGGGCACCGTGACGGACGACCCCGCCGCCCAGGTGCAGCGCGGAGCCGGTGGCGAGTCCAGTCCGCAGCAGATCGCCGACCTGATCGCGTTCCTCGTCTCGCCGCTGTCGGCGGTGTCCGGCGAGTCGATCTCGATCGCGCACCGCGTGCTCGGCCAGATCACGACCTGACGCGCTTCACCCGCGCGGACGAGCGGGTTCGGCACTGCGCACGAAGCGGGACGAGGACGGTGTTCCGCAGGCTCGGAGCATGCACCGACCACCCCACCGCCCCCTCGTCCCCACCATCGTCGGCATCGCCGCCCTCACCACCGCGCTCGTCCTCGCCGGGTGCGCCGCCGGCACCGGCGGCACCTCCGGAGCCTCCGGGCACCGGACGTCGTGGGCGCACGGCTCGTCCGGCCAGGTCGCCGGCGTCACGGTGACCAGCGCGGACGGGTACGCGTCCGACAGCGCGCCGATCACCGAGAAGACGCGCCTCCCCGAGGTCGCGAACCTCGACCCGGGGCTGCGCCGCGCGGTGACCCAGGCCACCGAGGCAGCGGCGTCGGACGGCGTCGAGGTGCGGATCAACTCCGGCTGGCGGAGCGCCCGCTACCAGCAGGCCCTGCTCGACGAGGCCGTCGAGGAGCACGGATCGCTCACCGAGGCCCGGCGCTGGGTGAACACCCCCGAACGCTCCGCCCACGTCCGCGGGCAGGCGGTCGACGTCGGCGAGATCGACGCCGCGGTGTGGATGCAGGACCACGGGGCGGCGTCCGGGCTCTGCCAGACGTACCAGAACGAGTCGTGGCACTACGAGCTCGCGACCACCCCGGGTGGGACGTGCCCGCGGATGCGCCACGACAGCTCGGAGGGTTGATCGTGCGACGCTCCGCCCGTCGTTCGGGACGCCCCGCGGACGAAGCCCTTTCACCCGGGGGGATGAACGCCTTCCACCGCTCGTCCGATGTGCCGGCACCCTCGGTCGACGATGCTGATGCCATGGAGACCTCGACCAAGCACACGATCGCCACCCTGTTGCTCTTCGTGGCGATCGTCGTCGTCACGGCCGTCGCGCTCGTCGCCATGTCGCCGACGCCGTGAGCAGCGCCGCGCAGCCTCGTGCGATGATCGAGCCGTGACGGAACGGCGCGCGTTCATCCGGCCGCTCGCCCACCGTTCGATCGTCGTCGACGTGGCTTGGGCGGCGCTGGCCGCGCTCGTCTTCCTGCTCCCGATCGACCTCGAGCTCGAGCACGCGAGCCTGCCGGCGGTCCTCGCCGCGGCGACCGCGATCGCCCTGCGGCGCATCTCGCCGTCGGCCGCGATGGTCATGATGGTCGTGCTCGGGACGATCCAGGTCGGGGGCGGCGAGCGTCCGTCGCTCGTGGACGTGGCGATGTTCGTCGTGATCGGCACGGCCGCCGCCGTGGGCACCCGCGTCGAGGTCGTGGTGTCCGGGGTCCTCGCCTTCGTGGCCGGCGTGAGTGCCACGGTGTACCTGGCGTCGACCGGCTTCCGCTTCCTCGTGCTCATCAACGGCCCGCGTGACCAGGCCTTCCTCGCCATGGCCGCCCCCGTCACCGCGCTCCTCGGGGTGTGGGCGGGCGGCATCGCCATCCGTGCGTTCCGGTCCCGCGACCGCGAGTCCGAACGGCGGGCCGACGCCGAGGCGGCCGCGTCCCGCGCCGAGGCCGTCGCGAACGAGGCCGCCGCCACCGCCACCCGTGCGATCGACGAGGCGGAGTCGGAACGCATCCGCGCCGATATCGCCCGCGACGTCCACGACGTCGTCGGACACTCCCTCGCCGTCATCATCGCCCAGGCCGACTCGGTGCCGTTCCTCGACGACGAGGCCCGGATCCGCGAGGTCAGCGCCACCATCGCCAGCACGGCCCGGAGCTCCCTCGTCGAGGTCCGGCAGGTCCTCGGCCACATCGACGGCTCGGGCACGGACACCGACCCGGGGTCGCTGGACGAGATCATGCAGGGCATCCGCGAGGCCGGGGTGGACGTGGACCACAGCCGTCGAGGCGCCCTCGTGACGCTCGGCCCGGACAGCGGGACCGCCGCCCGCCGTGTGCTGCAGGAGATGCTCACCAACGCGCTCCGGCACGGCGCCCCCGGGCAGCCCCTCGTCGTCCGCGAGACCTGGCGGAGCGCCGACCTCGTGCTCGAGGTGGAGAACCGTGTCGTCAGCGCCGCCGCTGCCGTGCCGAGCACGCGCGGGTCCGGCCGCGGCCTCACCGGCATGGAGACCCGACTGACCGCGATCGGCGGGTCGTTCGACGCCGCCGTGCTCGACGACGTGTTCGCCGCACGCGCCCGCATCCCGTACGCCGTCCGAGGGGGGACCGAAGCATGACCGACCCGATCCGCATCCTGCTCACCGACGACCAGGCGCTCTTCCGCGCCGGGCTCCGGGTGGTGCTCGACGCCCAGGAGGACATGGTCGTCGTCGGCGAGGCGTCCGACGGCGCCGAGGCCCTCGCCGCCGTCCCCGAGCTGCGCCCCGACGTGATGCTGCTCGACATGCGGATGGCCGGCGTCGACGGCGTCGAGACCGTCCGGCAGCTCTACTCCGGGGCCGTCGCGGAGCCGCTGCCCCGCGTCATCGTGCTCACCACGTTCGGGCTCGACCCGGCGGCGGCGACCGCGATCCGCCTCGGCGCGAGCGGGTTCCTGCTCAAGGACACCACCCCGCCGTTCCTCTTCGCCGCCGTGCGGGCCGTGCACGAGGGCAGCTCGGTGATCGCGCCGAACGACCTCTCGCAGCTCTTCGGCGTCGACGTCGAGCGCGCGCCGGCCCCGCAGCCGCCGGCCTTCCAGACGCTGACCGACCGGGAGCGGATCGTCTTCGGGTGGGCCTCGCGTGGGTTGTCGAACGCGGAGATCGCGGCGAAGGAGTTCGTGACCGAGTCGACCGTGAAGACGCAGATCTCGAGCATCCTCGGCAAGCTCGCACTGCGCGACCGGGTGCAGCTCGTGGTGTACGCGCACGACCACGGGTTGGCCGGAGCGCGGGAGGCCTGAGGGGCCGTCAGCGCGCCGCGACCACCCGGTCGAGCCACTCGGCCAGGACGGCTCGCTCACCGGGGGAGAGCACGTCGAGTCCGTCCGCCGCGGCGCGGAGCGTGATCGCCGCGCTCGACACCGGGTCCGTCGTGGTGCCGCTCCCCGTGTCGGTCGCCGACCCGGGGACCAGAATGCGGCCGAGCACCGCCGCGAAGGCGTCGTCGGCGATCGAGGGGTCGCGGTCCTCCGGCGCCATCGCGAGCACCGCGAGCACCGCGCCGGTGCCGGCGGCGTGCACGAGGTGCACCGCGCGGTCCTCGGGGACCGCCAACCGGCCGACCTCGGCCACCCGGTGCACCCGGTCGGCGAGCAGTCGGGTGCCCGCGCGTGCTGCAGCCGACCGTCGTCCGCGCTCGGGGTCGGCGAGCAGCGCGAAGAGGTGCGGGTTCGCCAGGCCGAAGCCGATCGTCATCGCCCAGCCGGTGCGGAGGTCCTCGACGGGGTCGGTGTCCTGCTGCGCCGCGCTCTGCACCGCGCGGGCCTTCTCGGCGGCGAAGACGCCCATGGCGTGCTCGGCGACGGCTTCGAGCAGCCCGTCCTTGTCGCCGAACAGCCGGTAGATCGTCGGCGCCTGGACGCTCGCCTCGTCAGCAACCGCGCGGGTGGTGACGGCAGCGGGTCCGTGCTGGTGCAGCAGCTCGGCGGCTGCGGCGACGATGCGCGCCCGGGTCTCGTCGCGGGGGCTCGGATCGGTCACGGAACAACGATAACGGTTTGGTGCTACCAATGTGTTACCGTCGCTACCTCAGCAGTGTTACCACCGATATGGAGTGAACATGATCGTCATCACCGGCGCCACCGGCGCCCTGAACGGCGCGACCGCCGACCACCTGCTCGACCGGCTCGATCCGGCAGACCTCGCCGTCGTCGCCCGCGACCCCGCACGAGCGTCGCGCTTCACCGAGCGCGGCGTCGAGGTCCGCCGCGGCGACTACGCCGACCCGGCCTCGCTGCAGTCCGCCTTCGCGGGCGCGGACCAGCTCCTGCTGGTGTCCTCGAGCGACCCCACGGCCGACGCGGTCGCCCTGCACGATGCGGCGATCGATGCAGCGGTCGACGCCGGCGTCGGTCGCGTGCTCTACACGAGCCACCAGGGCGCCGGGCACGGCTCCCCGTTCCGCCCGGCCGCGGACCACGCGGCGACGGAGGACCTGCTCCGCGACTCGGGGCTGCCGTGGACGAGCCTCCGGAACGGCTTCTACGCGCACAGCACCGCGTGGCTGCTCGGCCCGTGGCGGACGACCGGCACGGTCTCCGTGCCGGTCGACGGTCCGGTGTCCTGGACCGCCCGCAAGGACGCTGCCGAAGCGGCGGCACGCATCGTCTCCGCCCCGGAGCCGATCGAGGGTCCCGTCACGATCACCGCCCCGGACGCGCCGACGTTCGCCGAGCTGGCGACGATGCTCTCCGAGCTCGCGGGACGGCGGGTCGGGTTCGAGGTGCTCGGCGCGGACGAGTGGACGGCCCGCGCGGTCGCCGCCGGACAGGACCCGCGGATGGTGGGGTTCCTGCTCGGCATGTTCGAGGCGGCGGCGGAAGGCCGGTTCGCGGGGACCGACCCGCTCCTCGGCGAGCTGCTCGGCCGGACGCCGCGGTCGGTGCGTGCGGTGCTCGCCGAGCAGGTCGGCTGACGCCCGTCGCGCCGGTCGAGCCGGTCTCGCCGGCAGCGGCGCGGGTCGGGCGCGCGCCGGCCGTCGGTCGGCCTCAGCCCGTCAGCGCCGCCGCCTCGTCGAGCACCGCACGCACGGCCGCCGGGTCGTGCGCGAACCGCCCGAGGAACAGTCCGCCGATCCGGCCTGCTCCCCGCGTGAGGAGCCCCGGCCCCGCGCTGCCGCCGTAGACGACCCGCGACCCGGCGAACGCCGCCCGGTCGGACAGGAAGCGCTCGATCCCGTCCAGGACCCCGACGACGTGCTCGTCGGGCGCGGGCTCGGCGGCGCCGATCGCCCAGACGGGCTCGTACGCCACGGTCACCCGTCCGGTCGCACCGGCCTGCTCGGCTCCGCCGAGCGCCCGGCCCAGCTGCGCGGTCACCTCGGCGACGGCCTCCGCTCGGGAGGCGCGGCTCGTCTCCCCGACGCACACCAGCGGTTCGAGGTGGTGCCGGAAGGCCGCGTGCACCTTCCGCGCGACGACGTCGTCCGTCTCGTGGAACCGGGAGCGCCGTTCGGCGTGCCCGATCTCGACGAGGTCGACCCCGATCTCGCGGAGTTCGGCACCGGACACCTCGCCCGTGGACGCACCCTCGTCCGACTCGGCGAGGTCCTGCGCGGCGAGCCGGACGCCGGACCCGGCGAGCACGTCGCGCACCGGGACGAGCGCGGGGAAGCTCGGTGCGACGAACAGCTCGACCGCACCGGAGGCGACCGCGGGGTGCCGCCGGGCGATGTCCGCCACCGCAGACGCCCACGAGAGCGTCTGCGCGTGCGTGAAGTACATCTTCAGCGACACCCCCACGGTGATCATGCGCCCGGGTCCGTCCCCTCTTCCGGCGCGTCCGTGCCGACCGGCGCGGAGCCGTCGTACTCGCAGATGGCGGCGACCTTCTCGGCGGAGGCACTCGACGGGTCGAACGTGTAGCCGAGCCACTCCTTCGCCATCCGTCGCGCGACCTCGACGCCGACGACCCGCTGCCCCATGCAGAGCACCTGCGCGTCGTTCGACAGGACCGAGCGCTCGACGCTGAACGAGTCGTGCGCCGTGACGGCCCGGATGCCGGGGACCTTGTTCGCGCTGATCGCGACGCCGAGCCCGGTACCGCAGATCAGGATCGCCCGGTCCGCCTCGCCGTCGGCGACCATCCGCGCCGCGTCCACGGCGACGTGCGGGTAGGCCGTGTGCCCGTCCGCGTCCACGCCCACGTCGACCACGCTGGCCACGCGGTCGTCCGCCTCGAGGTCACGCTTGATGACCTCCTTGTAGTCGAAGCCCGCGTCGTCCGAGCCCACCACCAGTCGTAGCGTCATGCTCCCGTTCCTTCCCGTTCGGTCGTCGCCGCCAGGGTCTCGACCACGAGCGCGAAGGACACCGCACCTGGGTCGGGGGTCCCGACGGCCTGTTCCGCGTGCGTGCGCGCGCGGCCCTTCCGCGGCAGCAGGTCCGCGCTCGCGTCCGCGGCGCGGCGGGCGGCATCGGCCGCCGACCGCCACGCGGCGTCCAGGGCGTCGCCGGCGTCCAGCCGGCGCCGCAGCTCCTCGTCGAAGGGGACGAGGGCGTCCACCATCGTCTTGTCGCCGGGCACCGCACCGAACGCCAGCACCGCCTCGGTGGCGGCGCGCACGGCGCTCGCGACGGTCGCCGACGATGGACGCGACTCGTCCCCGACGACGCGACCCAGTGCCTCCAGGGCGGCGCCCCAGATCGCACCGGACGTCCCACCGGCCTTGTCCGACCAGGCGTCCCCCGCGATCCGCAGGAGCGTCCCTGCTCCCGCGCCCTGCTCGAGCGCGCCGGCGGCGGCGGTGTCCGCCGCGTGCGAACCGCGTTGCATCCCGATGCCGTGGTCGCCGTCACCGGCGACCTGGTCGATGCGGCCGAGCTCGTCGGCGTGCTCGTCGAGGACCGACCGGACGGCCGTCACTCCCGATGCGATGCGCCGGGCGGCGGCGCGCGACTCGTCGCTCGCCGGACCGATCGCGATCCCCTCCTCGTCGGCGGCGACCACGTCCTCGGCGACCCGCTCCTGCTGCACCGCGCCGCCCTTGCGGAAGGCGGGGGTGTCCGCCGGTGCGGCCCACAACTCCTCGAGTTCGTCGTCGAGCCAGAACAGCGTCAGCGAGACCCCGGCCATGTCGAAGCTCGTGACGAGCTCACCGACCTCGGGCTCCACGATCACGACGCCCGCGTCCCGGAGCCGCTGCTGCACCGAGCGGTAGACGACGAAGAGCTCCTCGTACTTCACGCTGCCGAGCCCGTTGAGGACCGGGACGACGCGCGCACCCGCCACCGTGACGCCCTCGGGGACGTCGCCGAGCAGCCGCTCCACGAGCAGTGCGGCGAGGCCGTCGGCACTCGGGACGTCCGTCTCGTCGATGCCGCGTTCGCCGTGGATGCCCATCCCGATGGCCATGCGTCCCTCGGGCACCTCGAAGAGGGGTTCCTCGGCGCCGGGCAGCGAGCAACCGGAGAACGCGACGCCGAAGCTCCGCGTCCGGTCGTTCGCGCGGGACGCCACCGCCGTGACCGCGTCGAGGTCGCGGCCCTGCTCGGCGGCGGCACCCGCGACCTTGAACACGCAGAGGTCCCCGGCGATCCCGCGCCGGTCGCCCTCGGAGCCCGCGGGCGCGGACACGACGTCATCGGTGACGCGGACGGTGCGGACGGGGATGCCCTCGTCCTCCAGCGTGCGGGCCGCGGCGTCGAAGTTGAGGACGTCGCCGGCGTAGTTGCCGTAGCTGAGCAGCACCCCGCCGCCGTGCTCGGCGGCGCGGCAGACCGCGGCGACCTGCTGCGCCGAGGGGCTCGCGAACAGGTTGCCCATCGCCGCACCCGCCGCGAGACCGTGTCCGACGAGACCGCCGAACGCCGGGTAGTGCCCCGAGCCGCCGCCGATCACGACCGCGACGGTGCCGTCCGGGCTGGTGGTCGCGCGGGCGACGCCGCCGTGCACCTTCCGGACCCACCGCTCGTTCGCCGCGACGAAGCCGTCGGTGGCCTCGTCGGCGAAGGCAGCGGGGTCGTTGTAGAGCCGGGTCATCGCGTCGTTCCCTTCGTCGAGGCGGTCGCCACGTGGGAGGTGTCCAGCAGCTCGTCGGCCTTCGCGCCCCGGAAGAACTTCGTGCAGAAGATCATCACGGCGGCGACGAACGCCAGGACGCCGAGCGACACGATGCCGAACGCCCCGCTGTCGGTCGGGACGGCGTCGTTGATCGCGGTCCGCATGAGCGGTGCCACGAACCCGCCGAGGTTGCCGAGCGAGTTGATCAGGCCGATGCCCGCCGCAGCCGCGGCACCCGTGAGGAACGCGGTCGGGTACGCCCAGGTGATCGGACCGACCGCCAGGAAGCTGGCGACCGCGAGGGTGATGAACAGGATGCCGAGGACCGGCTGCCCGTTCGCCCCGGCCCACGCCGAGCCGAGGATCGACAGGCCGGTGGTGACGTAGAACCAGGTGCCCCAGCGACGCCGCCGACCGACGGTGTCCGCCCTCGACCCGACGAGGTAGCAGGCGACCAGACCGACGAGCCACGGGATGGCGGCGACGAGGCCGACCTGCCAGCCGACGTCCTGGCCGAGCAGCGAGGACACCTGCTGGGGCAGGTAGAACGTGGTGCCGTAGACGGCGACCTGCAAGCAGAAGTAGATGATCGTGAAGTACCAGACGCGGCCGCTCGCCATCGCCTTCCAGATGCCCTTCGGACCGTCCTCGTTCCTCGCGGTGTCCTCGCGGGCCATCGCCGCGGTGAGCGACTGCTTCTCCCCCGGTCCGAGCCACTTCGCCTGCTGGGGGCTGTTCGTCAGGAAGAACAGGGCGGCGATGCCGGCGAGCACCGCGAGGACGCCCTCCCCGAAGAACATGACCTGCCAGCCATGGAACGGCGTGACCTCGTCGCCGACGCTGATCAGGCCGCCGGACAGCGGCGCACCGATCATCTGCGAGAACGGCTGCGCGAGGTAGAAGATCGCGAACATCCGCACGCGGACCTTGTTCGGGAACCACTCGGACAGGTACATGATCACGCCCGGGAACAGCCCCGCCTCGGTCACGCCGAGCAGGAACCGCAGGACGATGAACATGGTGTCGTTCGTCGTGAACGAGAACAGCGCGGCGACGATGCCCCAGGTGACCGCGATGCGGGCGAGCCAGAAGCGCGCGCCGAGTCGCTTGAGGAGCAGGTTCGACGGGATCTCGAAGATCGCGTAGCCGATGAAGAAGATGCCCGCGCCGAGCGCGAAGGCGGTGTCGGAGATGTTCCGGTCGACGCTGAGCGCCTCCTCGGCGAAACCGACGTTGGTGCGGTCGAGGAAGGCGACGAAGTACAGGATGACGAGCATCGGCATGAGGTGCTTGGTCGCCTTGGCGATCGCCGACCTCAGTGCCGGGTCGTGGGTCGACCCCAGGGCGGGGCTGGTTGTGGACACGAATCGCTCCTTCGCGATCATGAGTGGTCGTTCGGGCGGGTCGGTGCGGCTGGTCGCCGGCACCGGCCGGGAGGCGCGGGGCGGCGCGCGCGGTCGGCGCGCGCCCCGCGGGCGGTTCCGTTCAGTGCACGGAGAGGCCGCCGCGGCGGCTCGCCGTCAGTGCATGGAGAGGCCGCCACGGCGGCTCGCCGTCAGTGCATGTACAGGCCGCCGTCGACGTTCAGGGTCTGGCCCGTCACGAACCCGGCGTCGGCGCTGATGAGGTAGGCGACCGCGGCGGCGATGTCCCGCGGCGTGCCGATGCGGGGCAGGACCCCGTCCGCCGCCATCTCGGCCTTGCGCTCCTCGGAGAGGGTGCCGCCCATGATGTCGGTGTCGATCGGACCGGGCGCGATGGCGTTCACCGTCACGCCGTGCCGCCCGAGCTCGCGGGCCATGCCGCGGGTGAGCCCGATCACGCCCGCCTTCGCCACCGAGTACGGCGTCTTGCTGAACGTGCCGCCACCGCGCTGGGCGGAGACCGACGACAGGTTCACGATGCGGCCGTACCCGTTCCGCACCATCGACTCGGCTGCCCGGAGGCTGGCGAAGTGCACGCCGTCGAGGTTGATGCTGAGCACACGGTGCCACTCCCCCGCCGGCAGGTCGAGGTAGGCGTGCGCGGACGAGACGCCCGCGAGGTTCACCAGCGCCGCGATCGGCGGCAGGGCGGCCTCGATGGTGTCGAAGGCGGCCCGGACGGCGGCCTCGTCGGCGACGTCCGCTCCCGCGCCGACGGCCTGGACGCCGTGCTGCTCGCGGAGCTCGGCGGCGACGGCCTCGCTCGCCGCCTGGTCGAGGTCGACGACCCCGACGTTCCAGCCCCGCTCCGCGAGGTGGTGGGCGGTCGCGCGGCCGATCCCGCGGGGTGATGCTGCGCCGGTGAGGACGACGGTCTGCTGCTCGGTCATGTCGTTCGTTCCCCGCCCTCAGTGGATCGGCGCCGGGCCGAGCTCGTCGAGGAGCTTCTGCATGGCGACGTACGCCTTGTTCCGGTACGCGACGAGCTCGGGCGTGCGGTCGGCGGGCACGTCGAGGTAGCCCGAGCCGGTCTTGGTGCCGAGTTCGCCCGCGTCGACGTGCTGCTGCAGCGTCGGCGGCGTGGCGAAGCGCTCGGGCCAGCGGGTCTGCAGCGACTCGAAGCAGAACGCGTAGACGTCGAGCCCGGCCATGTCCGCGATCGCGAACGGGCCGAAGAAGGGCAGGCGGAAGCCGAAGGTCGTCCGGACGATGGTGTCGATGTCGTCGGGGCTGGCGATGCCCTCGTCCGCGATCTTGGAGGCCTCCTCGAACAGGGCGTACTGCAGGCGGTTCAGCACGAACCCGGTCGAGTCCTGCACCCGTGCGGACTGCTTGCCGGTCGCCGCGACGACGGTCTCGCCGACCGTGACTGCGTGCTCGTCGGTGGTCGGGTGCGGGATGAGCTCGACGCCCGGGATGAACGGCGCGGGGTTCGAGAAGTGCACGCCGAGGAACCGCTCCGGGCCGGTGACGGCCTCGGCGAGGCTCTCGATGAGGATGGTCGACGTGTTCGAGCCGATGACCGCGTCGGGTCGGGCGGCGGCGCTGATCCGGCGGAGGGTCTCGTGCTTGATCGCGAGCTTCTCGGGGACGGCCTCCTCGATGAAGTCGGCGTCGGCGACGGCCGCCTCGATCGACTCGGCTGCGCTGAGGTGGGCGGTGACGCGCTCGACGGCGTCCTCCGGGAAGAGACCGTCGGCGACGAACTGCCCGGTCTCCCGGATCAGTCGCTCGAGGTTCTGCTGTGCGATCTCGGCCGAGACGTCGGCGATGCGGACGGTGTGGCCGGCGAGGGCGAGGACCTGGGCGATCCCGCCGCCCATGTAGCCGGACCCGACGACGGCGATGTCGAGGGTGCTCATCGGACTGCTCCTTCGTGCTTCGTGCCGATGCGCGTCGTGGCGAGCACCGACCGGATGTACTGCTGGTTGGTGGCGCAGACGCCGAGGCTGTCCCCGCCGTACTGCTCGGTCATGACGATGCCGCGGAAGCCGTCGGCCACCGCGTCCCGGAGGACCTGGCGGTAGTTGATGAGCCCGGTCTCCATCGTGCTCGGCGCGCTGGTCGCCCAGCTGCCGTCGCCGGCCTCGTCCCGCGTGTAGTTCTTCACGTGCAGGTAGTTCGTGTACGGCATCGTCTTCGCGAAGAGCTCCCGCCAGTCCTCGACGGGACGGTGCAGCCGGATCAGGTTCGCGACGTCCGCGTTCAGGCCGACGTTGTCGAGGCCGATCTCCTCGACGAGCCGCACGGCGCTGTCGGCGGTGCCGAGGTAGGTGTCCTCGTACAGTTCGAGCGCCATCGGCAGGCCCACGCTCGCGGCGTGCTCACCGAGCTCCCGGAGGCGGCGGACGGCGGCGTCCCACACCTCGGGGTCGTCGGGGTCCTTCGGCCCGGGGGCCGTCCAGAACCAGAGCGCCCGCTTCTGGGCGTCCGAGAACGGCTGGTGCAGGCCGGTCGAGAAGACCTGCATGCCCCACTCGGCCGCCGCGTCGATCGTCCGGTGCGCGTACGCGAGGTTGTCCTCCTCGTGTCCTGGCTGGACGACGCTCTTGCGCTGCAGGTGCACGGACGGGATACCGACGCCGTGCGCCGCCGCGACCGCGAACAGCTCGTCGCGGCGGGACCGCTCGAGGTCGGCGGGCCGGATGTGGCTGTCCGCCAGCTCGGCGAGCGAGAACCCGGCGGCGGCGATCTGGGCGAAGACGTCGTCCCAGACCTCGGCGGGGGCGTCGTGGAAGGCGGTGCCGTCCCGCGTGACCTGGGCGAACCCGTGCAGGCACGCTGCGATCGGCCAGGTCTCGGCGGTCCAGGTCTCCGGGTTCCAGTCCTGGTCGACCCAGTCCTGTGGTGTGGTCACGGAATGCTCCCTCGCATGTCGCGGTTCGTCGTCGAACCTCTTTCCTATAGGAAAGATACCCGAGCGGAGCCGCTGCGCAACCCCTCCGCGCTAGACGGTGTGCGAAGCGTCGGCGCGCGACCGCAGCCGGACCGCGTCGATGTGGCGTCGCATCGCCGCCACGGCCGTCGGCGCATCGACCGCGAGGGCGTCGAGGACCGCCCGGTGCTCCTGCACGGCACGGTCGGTGTCGTCGTCCCCGCCCTCGACGATCTGCCGCATCCGGTGCACCCGGGTCGTGATGATCGCGGACATCTCCTCGAGGAACGGGTTGCGCGTCGCGTCGAAGACGAGCTGGTGGAACTGCCAGTCGCTCCGGAAGAACCGCGCCATGAGCTCTTCACCGGCGGCACCGACCCCGACCGAGGCGACCTCCTCGGCGACGGCCGCCTGCTCGTCGAGCGCCGCGGCGAGGCGGGCGCGGAGCGCGTCGACGTCACCCCGGGCGGCGAGCTCGACGGCGCCGCTCTCGACGATCAACCGGGCGTCGAAGAGCGCCTCGAGCTGCTCACCCGCGAGGGGCGGCGAGACGCGGTACCCCTTGTTCGCCTCACGCACGACGAGACCGGTGCGCTCGAGCTGCACGAGCGCCTCGCGCACGGGCGTCGGGGAGACACCGAGGGTGCGGGCGAGCCCGTCGATCGACAGGCGCATGCCCGGTTCGACGTCGTGGCCCATCAGCACGTCGAGCACCCGGTCGTAGACACGGTCGCGGAGGCCGAGCTGCGTGATGCGCTCGGTACCGAACCCGGGCATCGTGCTCGTCATGCGTCGATCATAGAGAGTCGACGATCGCCGGGCCGCCGCTCAGTACAGGGCGTCGATGCCGACGAGGTCCCCGAGGCCGAGCGTCCGCTGCGCCGTCTCGCACGTGGTCGACGCGGGCTTCATCACGAGGCCGCTCGTCTGCGCCGTGTGGCCGAGGCCGAACGCGTGCCCCCACTCGTGCGTGGCGACCCCGCGCAGGTCGAACCGCGGGCCGGAGCACGCCGTGGTCGACGCCCAGCGCTGCCCGGTCGTGTACCGCTGGTCCACCTCGACCGCGATCCCCGCACGTGACCACACGCATGTGACCGCGAGCGTGCCGGACCGCAGCGGTCCCCAGCCGACGACGCTCGCGCCGCTCGCCGCACCGCATCCGCCCGTCGCGGTCACGCCGACGGCCTGCGTCGTGGTGCCGAGCAGCTGCTGGTCCGCGGTCGACGTCACCTTCCGGTTGCACGCCGCGACCGGACCGGTCCACGCGTCGGCCCCGGCGCGGATCGCCGACGAGCCCGCGACGACCTGGCCGGTGGGGTTGTAGCTCCACTGGACGGGTGCCTGCCAGCGGTACCCGAGCTTGGTGTACGAGGCGTTCTTGCAGCTCGACGTCGTGGCCTTCGTCGTCGCGGTGGCGCCGGCGGACGTGCCGCGCAGGACGGCTCCGTTCGGCCCCGCGCCGCCGGAGACCCGGCGCTGCACCGCTGCGCGCTCCTGCTGCACGGCGCGGGGCGCGCCGGACCACGCGTGCTCGACGCGGACGGCGAGTCCGGTGCGGCCCGTGTTCGTGATCGACACGTCACCGCCGTCGTCCTCACCCGTCGCACCGACCGGCAGCGCGGAGACGGTGGTGCCGGCCGCGGGCACGGCGAAGCGGCGGCCGTCGGACAGCACGACGGTGCCCGAGGACACCGCGCAGCCGCTCGAGAGCTGCGCGACCGTGATGTGGTCACCCCGGCAGGCCCCGGGTGCCGCGGACGCCGGTGCGGCGCCGATCGAGGCCACCCCGATCGCTGCTGCGACGACCGCGAGGAGTGCGATCCCCCTCCTGACCACGCCGGTGGTCACGGACGACGTCCGCACGATGTTCCTCCTGATCTGCGCACCGACCAGACACGGCACGACGTCAGCAAGTGTGCGAAGTGCCCGCGGGGGCGGTCAACCCCCCGAAGTGCCGGTCAGGCGGCGTCCGAGCAGGTCAGGGCACCTGCACGAAGCGGAGCGCACCGCGGTCACGGAGCCGGAACCCGAGGTGCCGGTAGAGCCCGATCGCACCGGTGTTGCCGGCCGCCGCGTGCATGAGCGGGGTCTCCCCGCGCTCCCGGATCCCGTGCGCCACGGCGAGCACGAGCCGACGCCCGAGTCCCTGGCCGCGGTGCTCCTCGTCGGTGCACACGGCGCTGATCTCGGTCCATCCCGGCGGGTGCAGGCGCTCCCCGGCCATCGCGACGAGCCGGCCGTCGCGTCGGATGCCGAGGTAGCGCCCGAGCTCGATCGTCCGCGGCAGGAAGGGCCCGGGCTTCGTCCGCTCCACCAGCGCCGTCATCTCGGGGACGTCGTTCGGCGTGAGTTCGACGGCCTCCGCGTCCGGGGCGCCCTCGACCGCCTCGCCGGTGAGCTGCACGCCGCCAGCGCCCTCGACGAGCGACCACCCGGCGGGCGGCTCGGCGTCGGGGCCGGTGCCGACGACCGCGCCGGGGCCGAGGAGTGCTCGGACGTCGTCCCAGTCCGCCGTGGTGGGCCGCGCCGGGATCCCGGTCCACACCGAGACGTCGGGCAGGTAGCGAACGACCTCGCCCCGGCGCTCCGCGAACCGGGCGTGGTGCCCGTCCAACGAGGTCAGCGCCGGGTTGTCGAGCACGCGCGTCGGGGTGCCGTCGTCGGCGAGCGAGAGGTCGAGGACGCGGACCGACGCCGCGCGACCGTCACCGCCCCGGAACCCGAGGTCCTCGAGCCGTCGGCGGTCACCGTCCGCCCAGCCCGCGGTGTCCGCGACGACGCCCACGGCGTAGCGGTTGCGCGCCCGGGCGACGACCGCGTCGACGTCCGCCACGCTCGTGAGCGGGAGTTCGCCCGGACGGGTCGGCACGGTGGGTCGGATCGTCGTCATGACCCCATCCTCCGACCGCGCCGCCCGGCCCGCAGGATCGTTGCACCCCGTGACGGCGCGGCGCGGGGTACGGACGGACCCCGCGCGGGGTACAGCGCGCTGTGAGCGGGGGAGGACCGCCACGTAGGAACGAACACATGCCGACCACCGTCTTCTGCCTGCACGCCCTCGGGTCGAGTTCCGAGGAGTTCGTGGGACTGCGTGCACGGCTCGCCGGCACCGCTGACCTCGTCGGCATCGACCTGCCCGGCTTCGGGTCGAGCTCGGCGGCCACCGGCACGAGCGTCGAGGAGATGGTCGAGCTCGTCGAACGGGCGATCGGTCGGCGTGGTGCGACGGACTGGGCGCTGCTCGGACACTCGATGGGCGGGAAGATCGCGTCGATCGTGGCCTCGCGGACGATCGACGGGTCGAACGGGCTGTTCGGGCTCCGCGCGGTCGTGCTGCTCGCCGCATCGCCGTTGTCGCCCGAGCCGATGGGCGAGGACCGCCGTCGGGACATGCTCCGGTGGGCGGCTGACGGCGAGATCGGGCCGGACGAGGCCGAGACCTTCGTCGACGCGAACACCGCCGAGCACCTCGACCCCGCGGCGCACGCGATCGCCGTGCACGACGTGCAGCGCGCCGCCCCGCAGTCGTGGACGGACTGGCTCGTCCGCGGCAGTCGTGAGGACTGGTCGACCGACTTCCCGGAGAACCCGGTGCCCGCACTCGTGCTCGCCGGTGCCGAGGACGGCGACCTCGGTCCCGACGCGCAGCGCTCCCTGAACCTCCCGCACTGGCCGAACGGCGAGTTCGACGTCGTCCCCGGTGCCGCGCACCTGCTGCCGTGGGAACGCCCGGACGAGGTCGCCGAGCGCATCCGCGACTTCTGGCAGCGTCGGGTCGCGCACGGGCCGGTCGTGCCGGCCGGCACCGCCCGGGTGATCGCGTCACCGCGCGTGAGCGCCCGGATGCGTGGCGTCCTCGCCGTGCGGTCGCTGCCGGACGACCCCGCTCGCGCCCCGCGGGCCCTGTCGACCGCCCAGCTCGACACCCTGCGCGCCGTCGCACGGGTGGTCGTGCCGCAGCCCGGCGAGCGCACCGTCGACCTGGCGCTCCGGGTCGACGCGCAGCTCGCCGCGGGTCTCGGCGACGGGTGGCGACCGGACGGCCTCCCCGCCGACGTCGACGCCTACCGCGGCGCCCTCGACGCCCTCCGCGCCGACGCCGAGCAGGGCGACGACCACCTGGCGACCGTCCTCGACGCCGTCGCCGAGGGGGCGTGGACCCCGCCCACCGGGCCGTTCGACGCCGAGCAGCTCCGAGCCTGGTCCGAGGACGCGGGCGTCGACCTCGCCAAGCAGTGGGTCGGTCATCCGGCCACGATGGCCGCACTCGACTACGACGGCTTCGCCAACGGCGGCGACGGTGTCCGCAAACAGGGCTTCCTGCTCCTCGGAGCAGGCGAGCGCGAAGCATGGGAACCGACGGGAGCCGGACGATGAGACTCGAACACCAGCGCCGGTACGACACCGACGAGATCGTCGACGTGGTCGTCGTCGGCACCGGGGCGGGCGGGGCGCCGCTGACGGCCACCCTCGCGCGCCGGGGCCTCAGCGTCGTCGCGCTCGAGGCCGGCCGGAACACCGAACCCGGCCAGCACGTGCCGGACGAGGTCGAGGCGCCCGCCGACATCAACTGGATGGACGACCGCATCAGCGGCGGCAGCGCGCCGACCGCGTTCGGCCCGAACAACAGCGGGACCGGTGTCGGCGGTTCCACCCTGCACTGGGGCGCCTTCACGCCGCGGCCGAACGAGCACGACATCCGGCTCCGCACGGACAGCGGCGAAGGGCGTGACTGGCCGATCGACCACGCCGAGCTGACGCAGTGGATCGAGCAGGTCGAGCACGACGTGGGCGTCGCCGGACCCGAGCACTACCCGTGGGACCCGGCGCGCCGCTACCGCATGGGCCCGCCGCCGCGGAACGCGTCCTCGGACATGATGATGCGCGGGGCCGCCGCCGTGGGGATCACCGCGACGGACGCCCCCGTCGGCCTGACCACCGAGGACCGGGTGCAGGAGCACCACGGCCTCCGCCACGCGTGCGTGTCCTGCGGCTCGTGCCACCAGGGGTGCCGGAACGGCTCGAAGGTGTCGATGGACACCACCTACCTGCCCGCCGCGGTGGCCTCCGGCGCCGAGATCCGTCCCGAGGCGTTCGTGCACGGGATCGAGCTCGACGCCGCCGGCCGTGTCGAGGCCGTCGTGTACCGCCAGGGCGGGCGCGACCACCGCCAGCGCTGCCGCTCGCTCGTGCTCGCCGCGGGTGGGATCGAGACGCCACGCCTCCTGCTGCACACCGGGCTCGCGAACAGCAGCGGGCAGGTCGGCCGGAACTTCACCGCGCACGGGGCCACCCAGGTGTGGGCGACCTTCGACGAGTCGATGCGGTCGTACCGCGGCTACCCGTCGTCGATCATCACCGAGGACTTCGTCCGCCCGGACGATGCGGACTTCGCGGGCGGCTACCTCATCCAGTCCCTCGGCGTCCAGCCGCTGACCCTCGCGACCTCGCTGGTGCGCGGCGGCGGCCTGCGTGGTGCCGCCCTCGTGCGGGCGCTGCAGGACTACCCGCGGCTCGCCGGCGTGGGCATCAACGCCGAGTGCCTGCCGTACGACGACAACCGGCTCGTGCTCGCCGACGAGGTGGACGAGTTCGGCGTCCCGAAGGCCCGCGTCACGTTCTCCCCCGGCTCGAACGAGGAGGCCATCGCGGAGCACGCCGTGCGGACGATGACCGCGATCGTCGAGGCCGCTGGTGGCAAGGACGTCCGGGTGCTCGACCGCACGGCACACACCGTCGGCACCGCACGCATGGGGACCGACCCGGGCGACTCGGTCGTGGACGCGGCCGGCCGGTCGTGGGACGTGCCGAACCTCTGGGTGGTCGACAACTCGGTGTTCCCGAGCTCCCTCATCGCGAACCCGGCGCTGACGATCATGGCGCTGTCGCTCCGGACGGCCGAGCACATGCTCCGCGACGACGCCGAGGCCGACCGCGCCCAGGCACGGGCCCTGGCGACCGCGACGGTCTGACGGCGAGACAGCACATCGCGGACGAGCGGACCGGGCCGACGGGCCCGGTCCGTTCATCCGCGGGTGCGCGCCAACCGTCGGTTGAGCGCGCCGTTCAGCAGCGCGACGAGCAGTCCGACGGCGAACACCAGCGTGCCGAAGCAGAGCACCTGCGGGGGCATCCCGGCCTTCGCGGCGCCGTACACGAACAACGGGAACGTCACCGCGGGTCCGGCGACGAACGAGGTGATGACGTAGTCGTCGATCGACATCGCCAGCGCGAGCAGCCCGGCGGCGAGCATGCCCGGCGCGAGCAGCGGCAGCGTCACGAGCCGGAACGCCTGGAACGGGGTCGCCCCGAGGTCGCTCGCCGCCTCCTCGAGCACCCGCGAGGTGCCGGCGATCCGGGCACGGAGCACCACGACCACGTAGGCGACGTCGAACGCCACGTGCGTGATGAGCACGGTCGTGAACCCGGTGCCGAGCCCCACGGACAGGAAGAACGACAGCGATGCGGACCCGACGACGATCGACGGTGCCGCGATGTCGGCGAACACCACCGCGCTGACGACCCGGCGGCCGGGGAACCGGTACCGCTCCAGCGCGAGGGCGAGCGGCAGTCCGATCGCGACCGAGATCACCGCCGCGGCGAGCGCGACGACGACCGAGGTCAGGAACGCTGATCCCAGGCCCGACACGTTGACGAGGTTCCGGTACCAGTAGGTCGTGAAGCCGTTCCACGCGAAGGTGAGCCGGTTGGTCGGAGCGTCGTTGAAGGAGTAGGCGACCATGAAGACGATCGGCACGAGCGTGATGCCGATCACGACCCAGTACACGATCGCGAGCCAGGGCCCGCGGCGCTGGGCCCCGCCACGGCGTCGGGGTGCGCGGGCGGTCGCACCGGTGACCGGCGCGGCGGGAGTGCTCGAACGGGGCGGGGCGACGGCGGTCATACGAGGTCCTCGAGGTCGTCGGTGCCGGAGACCCGGGCGTAGATGAACAGGATGATGCCGAGCACGACCATGAGCACGGTCGACAGCGCCGCGGCCACGTTGTACTGCTGGTTGCCGGAGTAGGCGTCCTGGATCGCCTGCCCGATCGTGTACGTGTTCGTGCCACCGAGCAGCGCCGAGTTCACCGGGTCGCCCACGGCGTCGATGAAGACGAGCAGCACCCCCGCGAAGACGCCAGACCGGGACAACGGGAGCGTGGTGTGCCAGAACGCCCGGACCCGCCCCGCGTACAGGTCGTTCGCCGCCTCGCCGAGCCGCGGGTCGATGCGCTCGAGCGCGGCGTAGATCGGCAGCACCATGAAGGCGAGGTCGTTGTAGGCGATGCCGAACACGACCGCGCCCGAGGTGCCGAGGACGTGGAAGTCCTTGCCGACGAGGCCGATGGCCTGGAGCGTGGTGACGACCGGCCCCTGCGAGGCGAGGACGAACGCCCACATGTCGGTGCGGATGACGAACGACACCAGGAAGCTGATGAACACGAGCATGAGCAGCGGGCTCTTCCACCGCGGCGACACCCGGAAGGCGATGAAGGCCGCCACCGGGTACCCGACGACGATCGTGGCGACCGTGGCGGCGACGCCGTACCAGAGCGACCGGAGCAGGAAGGTCGCGTAGGGCACCTGCGGGTCGACGAACAGCGACGAGTAGATCCCCCAGTTCCAGGTGAAGGTGTAACCGTCGTCGGGGTTGCCGGACATCAGCGAGACGACGAGTCCGGACACGAGCGGGATGACGAAGAACACGGCGAGGTACGCCGTGCCGACGAGTGCCAGGAGGAACGGCGTGCTCCGGTGTCGCCCCCGGCGGTCCGGCGACGTGGCCGCGGGTCCGAGCCCGGGCGCCGTGCCGACCGCGCTCACGACTGCACCACCGCGTTGAAGATCCCGTTCCACTCGGCGTACTCGTCGTAGTTCTCGAACACCCGGAACTCGTGCGACTGCGCGAGGACCTCCTCCGAGGGGAACACGAGCGGGCTGTCGGCGACGGTCGCGTCGTCGAGCTCGTTGCGGACGTAGTCCTCGGCAGCGGGGACCGGGCAGACGTAGTTGACCCAGTCCTCGACGATCCCGGCGATCTCCGGCGTGTAGTAGAAGTCCATCCAGGCCAGTGCCGACAGCGGGTTGGCGGCCTGGCGCGGGATGAGCAGGTTGTCGTGCCACTGCATCTGCCCCTCCTCCGGCGTGACGAACCGCAGGTGCTCGAACCCCGACTGCTGGGCCTGGAAGACGTCGCCGGACCAGGCCTGGGTGATCCAGGTGTCGCCGTTCTCGAGCTTGTTGATGTAGCTCTGGTCGTAGAACCCGGCGACGCTCGGCCGGAGCTTCCGCAGCCACGCCTGGGCCTTCCGCCAGTCGGCCGGCGTGGAGTCCTCCGGCGCGATGCCGTTCGCGAGCAGGGCCATCGAGCCGAGTTCGGTGTTGTCGCTCATCAGGCCGATGCGCCCGCGGAACGCCGGGTCGAGGAGGTCCTGGAACGAGGTGATCTCGCGGTCGACGTACTCCGGGTTGTAGGCCAGGCCGGTCAACCCGGTCTGCCACACGACGGAGTGCTTGTTGCCCGGGTCGTAGTTCGGGTCCGTGACCGAGGTCGAGGCGTTCGCGGCGAAGTTCGGCAGCCGCGTGTGGTCGAGTTCGCACACGAACCCGTTCTTGATCATCTGGGTCAGCTCGAACCCGTTCGTCATCACGACGAGGTCGTACCCGGTGGCGCCCTGTGCACGGAGGATCGGGGAGACCGTGGCGTAGAAGGTCGCGTTGTCCTGGATGACCGCCTGGTAGTCGACGGAGATGCCGGTCGCCTCGCGGAAGCGCTCGAGCGACTCGGACCTGCCCTTGTCCGAGTCGATGTACAGCGGCCAGTTCGCGAAGTGCAGCTGCTTCGTCGGCTTCGCGTCGGCCCAGAAGCGCTCCCAGTCGACGGGGTGGTCGGCGAGCGACGCGGCGGACCCCTCGATGCTGCAGCCCGTCAGCAGCGCGGCGAGCGCGGCGGCCCCGCCGCCGGCGAGCAGCCCGCGTCGGCTCAGCCGCGCGGACGTCAGTCCGCGGAGCAGGTCCGGCCCCGGTGGGCGGCTCACGCGACCGCCCCCGCCGTCTCGGCGGTCTGGAGGCGCGGTGCCGGCTGGGTGGTGACGCTCGCGTCGGACGCGGGGTGCGCCTCCAGTCCGAAGCCGTGGTCCACGCCCCAGGTGAGCCAGACCTCGGTGCCGGCCGCGAGCCGCGCTCCGCCCTTCGAGTTCTGGGCGAACACCGAGATGCGGCCGGCACCGGGGACGTCGACGAGGTACTGCGTGCTGACCCCCGAGAAGGAGACGTCGCTCACGCGGCCGGGGCCGAGGATGTTGCGGCCCGCCTCCGGGCTCGGCTCCGCGGTGCGGAGCTTCAGCTTCTCCGGGCGGACGCCGACGACGACGCGACCGGACGTCGCGACCGCCCGCGCGGCGGGGACGGCGAGCGTGCCGGCGGCGGTGGCGACGACCAGGAGCGGACCGTCGGTGCTGCGGACCTCGCCCTCGAGGAGGTTCGACTGGCCGAGGAAGTTCGCGACGAAGGCGGTGCGCGGCAGCTCGTAGAGGTCCTGCGGGGTGCCCATCTGCTCGATCCGGCCGCCGTTCATGACCGCGACCGTGTCGGCCATCGTCATCGCCTCCTCTTGGTCGTGCGTGACGTGCAGGAAGGTGAGCCCGACCTCGGCCTGGATGGTCTTCAGCTCGAGCTGCATCTGGTGGCGGAGCTTGAGGTCGAGGGCGCCGAGGGGCTCGTCGAGGAGCAGGAGGGCCGGCCGGTTGACGATCGCCCGGGCGAGGGCGACGCGCTGCTGCATGCCGCCGGAGAGCTGCGCGGGCCGCTTCGATGCCGCCTGCTCGAGCTCGACGAGCCGGAGCGCCTCCCTCGCCTTCGTCATCGGGTCCGGGATCCGGCGCCGCTTGAGGCCGAAGGCGACGTTGTCGAGCACGCTCATGTGCGGGAACAGCGCGTAGTTCTGGAACACGGTGTTGACCGGCCGCTGGTACGGCTTCGTGTCGGTGACGTCGCGGCCGCCGATCGAGATGGTGCCGCTCGTGGGTTCCTCGAGTCCGGCGACGAGCCGCAGCGTGGTGGTCTTGCCGCAGCCCGACGGCCCGAGCAGGGCGAAGAACGACCCCGCCGGGACCGTCAGGTCGAGGGCGTCCACCGCGGTGTGTCCGGGGAAGGACTTCGTGATCCGCTCCAGCCGGAGGTCCGCTCCGGATTCGGCGAAGGTGCCGGTCGTTGCCATGGTGCCTCCAGGGGGTGGGAGGGTCGGGAGGGGTCAGCCGATGTACGACATGACGTGCTTGACGCGGGTGTAGTCGTCGAACCCGTACTGGGACAGGTCCTTGCCGTACCCGGAGTGCCGGAAGCCCCCGTGGGGCATCTCGGCGACGATCGGGATGTGCGTGTTGATCCACACGCACCCGAAGTCGAGGTCGCGGGCGAACCGCATGGCGCGACCGTGGTCGGTGGTCCAGACCGAGCTGGCGAGCCCGTACTCGACGTCGTTCGCCATCCGGAGGGCGTCCTCCTCGGTGCGGAAGCGCTGCACGGTCTGCACGGGTCCGAAGACCTCGTCCTGCACGATGCGGTCGTCCTGGCGGAGGCCGGAGACGATGGTCGCCTCGTGGTGGAAGCCCCGGTCGCCGACGGGGTGCCCGCCGAGCTCGATGGTTGCGTGGTCGGGCAGGTCGTCGAGGAAGGACCGGACACGGGCGAGCTGCCCCGCGTTGTTCAGCGGCCCGAAGAACCCGCTCGCGCCGGTCGTCGCGTTGCGGCGTGCTTCCTCGGCGAGCGCCGCGACGAACTCGTCGTGCACGCCGTCCTGCACGAGCAGCCGGGTGGCGGCCGTGCAGTCCTGTCCGGCGTTCCAGAACCCCGCCGCGACGATCCCGGCGGCGGCAGCGGCCACGTCGACGTCGTCGAAGACCACCACGGGAGCCTTCCCGCCGAGCTCGAGGTGCGTGCGCTTGAGGTCGCCGGCGGCCGCGCGGGCGACCTCGACACCGGCGCGGACGGACCCGGTCACCGAGACGAGCTGCGGGGTCGGGTGGTCGATCATCGCGGCCCCGGTCGTCCGGTCGCCGAGCACGACGTTGAGGACGCCCGGCGGCAGGTGCTCGGCAGCGACCTCCGCGAGCAGGAGGGTGCTGAGCGGTGTGGTGTCGCTCGGCTTGAGCACGGTCGTGTTGCCCGCGGCGATCGCCGGCGCGATCTTCCAGACCGCCATGTTGAGGGGGTAGTTCCACGGGGTGACCTGGGCGACGACGCCGATCGGCTCGCGGCGGACGAAGGACGTGTGGTCGGCGAGGTACTCCCCCGCACTCCGGCCCTCGAGGTTCCGTGCGGCACCCGCGAAGAAGCGGAGCTGGTCGACCGAGAGGAGGATCTCGTCCTGCACGAGCGTCGCCCGCGGCTTCCCGGTGTCCTGCGACTCGAGGTCGGCGAACTCCTCGGCGCGCTCCTCGACCGCGTCGGCGATCCGGGAGAGCGCGAGCTGGCGTTCTGCCGGGGTGGTGCGGCGCCAGGTGGTGAAGGCCCGGGAGGCGGCGGCGAACGCGGCGTCCAGGTCGGCCGGGGAGGAGACCGGCACCGCGCCGTAGACCCGCTCGTCCGTCGGGTCGACGAGCTCCATCGTCCGCTCGCCGGCGGCGTCGACGTGCTCGCCCGCGACGAAGTTCCGCAGGGGGCGGGTCGTCGTGCTGTCCGGCATGGCGGCGATACTGGCACGGATCGGGGAGGTTCGGAAGACTTGTAACAACGGAAATCGTTGCGAAACAGGGAGTTCACAACGGAATCCCTTGCATGGCCTCCACTCCGCTGCCATGCTGTGCGGCATGGCGGCAGCACCACGACGTCCGGGTCCGATCGACGACACCTCGAAGCGGATCATCGAACAGCTTCAGGCCGACGGACGCCGTCCGTACGGCGAGATCGGCAAGGCCGTGGGGCTGAGCGAGGCTGCGGTCCGGCAGCGGGTCCAGAAGCTGACCGAGACGGGCGTCATGCAGATCGTCGCCGTGACCGACCCGCTGCAGCTCGGCTTCCACCGCCAGGCGATGATCGGGATCCGGGTCGAGGGCGACACGAGGAAGGTGGCCGACGCCCTCGAGCAGCTCGCCGCGGTCGACTACCTCGTGATGACCGCCGGCAGCTTCGACCTCATGGTCGAGGTCGTCTGCGAGGACGACGACGACCTCATCGAACTGCTCAACGGCACGATCCGGGCGATCCCGGGCGTGACCGGCACCGAGACGTTCGTCTACCTGCAACTCCGCAAACAGCTCTACGACTGGGGAACGCGATGACCATCTCCGAACAGCCCACCACCCGCCTGGGTTCCTACGACCCGTTCGCCGCGGTCGACGACGCCGACCTGCAGCGGAAGTCCCGCGACCACCTGTGGATGCACTTCGCCCGGCACGGCGCGAACCAGGCCGGGGCCGACGTGCCGATCATGGTGCGGGGCGACGGCCACATGGTCTACGACAGCCACGGCAAGGGCTACATCGACGGGCTCTCCGGCCTGTTCGTCGTCGCCGCCGGCCACGGTCGGAAGCGCCTGGCCGAGATGGCCGCGAAGCAGGCCGAGACGCTGTCCTTCTTCCCGATCTGGTCGTACGCGCACCCCGCCGCGATCGAGCTCGCCGACCGGCTGGCCGACCACGCTCCGGGCGACCTCAACAAGGTGTTCTTCTCGACCGGTGGCGGCGAGGCCGTCGAGACCGCGTTCAAGCTCGCGAAGTACTACTGGAAGCTGCGCGGCAAGCCGATGAAGCACAAGGTGATCTCCCGCGCGGTCGCCTACCACGGCACCCCGCAGGGTGCCCTCGCGATCACGGGCATCCCCGCGATGAAGCAGATGTTCGAGCCGCTCACGCCGGGTGGCTTCCGGGTGCCGAACACGAACTACTACCGCGCCGACGAGATGGGCTTCCCCGGTGGCACGGAGGAGGAGTTCGGCGTCTGGGCGGCCGAGCGCATCCGCGAGATGATCGAGTTCGAGGGACCCGACACCGTCGCCGCGGTCTTCCTCGAACCGGTGCAGAACTCCGGCGGCTGCTTCACCCCGCCGCCCGGCTACTTCCAGCGCGTCCGCGAGATCTGCGACGAGTACGACGTGCTGCTCGTGTCCGACGAGGTGATCTGCGCCTTCGGTCGGATCGGCACCATGTTCGCGTGCGACACCTACGACTTCGTGCCGGACATGATCACCTGCGCGAAGGCGATGACCTCGGGCTACTCCCCGATCGGCGCGACCATCATCAGCGACAAGCTGTTCGAGCCCTTCTCGAAGGGTGACACGACCTTCTACCACGGCTACACGTTCGGCGGGCACCCGGTCTCCGCAGCCGTCGCGGTGGAGAACCTCGACATCTTCGAGGAGGAGGGGCTGCTCGCGAACGTGCAGCAGAACGCCCCGCTGTTCAAGGCGGAGCTCGACACGCTCCGCGACCTGCCGATCGTCGGCGACGTCCGCGGTGCCGGGTACTTCTACGGGATCGAGCTCGTGAAGGACAAGGCGACGAAGACGACCTTCGACGCCGCCGAGTCCGAGCGGCTGCTCCGCGGGTTCCTGTCGAAGGCACTGTTCGACGCCGGGCTCTACTGCCGCGCGGACGACCGGGGCGACCCCGTCGTGCAGCTCGCACCGCCGCTCACCGTCGGGCAGCCCGAGTTCCGCGAGATCACCTCGATCCTGCGGAGCGTGCTGTCCGAGGCCGCGTCCAAGATCTGACCGGAGCACGCTGATGGGCGCGGACGTCATGGTGGTGGGAGCCGGCGTCGCGGGGCTGGCGGCGGCCCGGGCACTCGTGCTGGGCGGCACGAGCGTCGTCGTGCTCGAGGCCAGGGAGCGGATCGGCGGCCGCACCTGGACGGACGACGCGCTCGGCGTGCCGGTCGACCTCGGCGCCTCGTGGATCCACGGCGTCGACGGCAACCCGCTCTGGGCGCTGGCGCCCCGGTTCGGCATCGAGACCGTCGAGTACACCGTCGGCAGCTTCCAGTTCGACGGTCGACCGATCGCCTGGCACGACCCGTCCGGCGCGCGACTGTCGCCCGAGGCGCAGGAGTCCTTCGTCGCCGACCTGCACACCCTCGACGCCCGGCTGCCGGACGTGCTCGCCGCGGTCCCGACCGGCACGTCGTACGCCGAGGCGGTCGACCGGGTCCTCGCTGCCCTGGGCTGGTCGGGCGACCGCGCCGACCGGGTCCGCGAGTACGTCGCGCACCGGTCGGAGGACCTCTGCGGGGCCCCGGTCACGGTGCTCGACGCGCACGGGCTCGAGGACGAGCACGTCCCCGGGGATGAGGTCGTCTTCCCCCGCGGGTACGGGCAGTACGCCGCAGCCCTCGCCGCCGGGCTCGACGTCCGCACGGGTGCCGCCGTGACCTCGGTGGTGCACGACGACGAGCGCGTCCGCGTGACGACGTCCGACGGTTCGACGTTCTGCGCCCGCGACGTGGTCGTGACGGTCCCCCTCGGAGTGCTGCACGCCGGTGCCGTCACGTTCGACCCGCCGCTCGACCCGGTGGTCCGCGGAGCCGTCGACCGGCTCGGGATGGGCGTCTACGACAAGGTGTTCCTCCGGTTCGCCGAGCGGTTCTGGGGCGACGACTGGGTGGTCCGGCAGCAGGGGCCGGGCGGCGTCGACTGGCACTCCTGGTACGACGTGTCCCGGGCGACCGGCGAGCCCGTGCTCGCGGCGCTGCTCGGCGGGGGCGGTGCCCGCCGCATCGAGACCCTGTCCGACGACGAGGTCGTGGCCGAGGGGCTCGTGGCGCTCCGGCGAATGTTCGGCGACGTCCCCGAGCCCGAGGCGGTCCGGATCACCCGGTGGGCGGCGGACCCCTTCGCCCGCGGGTCGTACTCCTACCTGCACGTCGGGGCATCGGCCACCGACCACGACCTGCTCGCCACCCCGACCGGGCGCGTGCAGCTCGCCGGCGAGGCCACCTGGGGCGACGACCCCGCGACCGTGCACGGTGCGCTGCTGTCCGGGCTACGGGCGGCATCGCGGCTGCTCGGCCACGAGGTCGACCCGCTCGAGCTCGCCGCACCGCTGCCGACGGCGCCGATCGGAGCGGTAGCGTGACCGGATGGGGTGGCGGGGCACCGGACTGACCGCGGAGCAGGGGGCGTTCGTCGCGAGCGTCGTCCCGGACGTCGAGGTGCTCGCCGACGAGTCCTGGGGGCTGCTCGACACGCAGGTGCTGCACGTGCGGGGTCGTGACGGGGAGCGCACGGTCAAGGCCTGCGGCCCGGAGAACACCCACTTCCCGCGGGAGCTGCACGCGCACCGGCACTGGACGGCCGGCCTCGTCCACACCCGCCACACCTCGGCGCTGCTCGCGGTGGACGAGGGACTCCGCGTGCTCGTGCTCGACCGCGTCCCCGGGCAGCTCGCGCTCGGGGCGTCGGCCGAGACCGATCCGGACGTGCACCGACAGGCCGGAGCGGTGCTCCGCCGGTTGCATGACCAGCACGGCGAGCGCGACGACATGTACGCCGACCGGGAGCGTCGGAAGGCCCTCGGCGCCCTCGACCGACCGCACCGGATCGCACCCGAGGCGGTCGACCGCGCGCGGGCGCTGCTCAGCGAGCCCGACGACGCACCGGTCACCGTCGTGCCGACCCACGGCGACTGGCACCCACGGAACTGGATCGTCGACCACGGGCGACTCATGGCCATCGACTTCGGTCGTGCGGCCCTCCGGCCCCCGGCGAGCGACCTCACGCGACTCGCCGTCCTGCACTGGGCGGACGACCCCGGGCTCGAGCAGGCGTTCTTCGCGGGCTACGGACCAGACCCGCGTGCCGACGACCCGCCGGCCTGGCGGCTGCTGCAGCTGCGCGAAGCCGTCGGGACCGCGGTGTGGGCGTTCATGGTGGGGGACGCGGCGTTCGAGGCGCAGGGGCACCGGATGCTCGACGACGCCCTCGCCGCGTTCGACAACCGTTGAGGTCTTGCGCCTGTTGATCGTGTGATCAACAATGGCGGCATGGACGTCATCACCGCCGAGCCGCTCCGGTCTCCCCTGCACGAGGACACCGCCGCTCCCCGCCGCCGCGCGCGGGTCGCCCTCGTGCAGACCCGCTGGCACGAGGATCCCGACGAGCACCGCGCCGTGCTCGCCGACGGCATCTCATGCGCCGCCACCGCCGGTGCCGTCGCGGTGTTCCTCCCCGAGCTCACACTGTCCCGGTACCCCGGCGACACCCCCGCCGCCGGCACACCGAAGGACGGCGCGGAGTCGCTCGTCGACGGCCCGACGGTCACCTTCGCCCGCGAGCAGGCGGCAGCGCACGGCGTCCACGTGCACGCCTCGCTGTACGAGCGGCCCGGCGAGGACGACCAGCCCGAGGACCCGCGCGGCTACAACACCGCGATCGTCGTCGCGCCCGACGGCACGCTCGTCGGCCGGACCCGCAAGACCCACATCCCGATCAGTGCCGGGTACCACGAGGACACGTACTTCCGTCCGGGTGCCGACGCCGACCCGTTCCCGGTGCACGATGTCGCCGGGATGCGCGTTGGGCTGCCGACGTGCTGGGACGAGTGGTTCCCCGAGGTCGCGCGGGCGTACGGCCTCGCCGGGGCCGAGGTGCTGGCGTACCCGACCGCCATCGGCTCCGAGCCGACGTTCCCGGACTTCGACACCGCGCCGATCTGGCGACAGGTGATCGTGGCGAACGGGATCACCGCCGGGCAGCACATGGTCGTGCCGAACCGGTGGGGCGACGAGGGTGCCCTGACCTTCTACGGCTCGTCGTTCATCTCGGACCCGTTCGGCCGGGTGCTCGTCGAGGCGCCGCGCGACGCCGACGCGGTCCTCGTCGCGGACCTCGACCTCGACGCCCGGACGGAATGGCTGCGCCTGTTCCCCTTCCCCCTGACCCGGCGACCCGACCTGTACGGCCGCCTCGTCGAACCGGTCGACCCCGTGCGCGACGGGCACGGCGCGGTCGAGGCGAGTCGCGCCTCCTGGACGGCGCGCGCCTCCGAGACGACGGCCCACGCAGCCACCCCGGCCCACGCCGACGCGACGGCCCGCGCATGAGCTGGCGGATGCCGGCCGAGACGGCGCCGCAGGAGCGGACCTGGATGGCGTTCCCCCGACCCGGCCTCACCCTCGGGGACGACGCGGCGAGCGCCGAGGCCGCCCGGCATGCCTGGGCCACCACGGCCAACACCGTCAGCGAGCACCAGCCGGTCACCGTCGTCGTCGACCCGGTGACCCGCGCGGACGCCGACCGGCTGCTCTCCGGCGCAGTCGACGTGCTCGAGACGCCACTCGACGACTTCTGGATGCGCGACATCGGACCGACGTTCGTCGTCGACGACGACACGGGCGAGGTCAGCGCCGTCGACTGGGTGTTCAACGGCTGGGGCGCGAACGCCTGGTCCACGTGGACCCGCGACGCAGCGGTCGCCGGCACCGTGGCGGAGGCGGCCGGTGTGGTGCGGATCCCGTCGCTCCTCGTGAACGAGGGCGGGGCGATCCACGTCGACGGCCGCGGGACGGTGCTCGTCACGGAGACCGTGCAGCTCGACCCGCGTCGGAACCCGTACGCGGACCGCGAGCGCGTCGAGCAGGAGCTCGCCCGGACGATCGGCGCGACCGACGTCGTCTGGCTGCCACGCGGGCTGACCCGCGACTACGACGGCCTCGGCACCCGCGGGCACGTCGACATGGTCGCCACGTTCGCGGCGCCCGACGTCGTGCTGCTGCACGGGCAGCCGGACCCGGGCCACCCGGACCACCTCGTGATGCCGCTCGTCCGTCGGGCGCTCGAGGAGTCGACGGACGCCGAGGTCGTCGAGCTGCCGGCACCGTCGACCCTCGTCGACGAAGGCGGCCCGGTGGACTGGAACTACGTCAACCACGTGGTGGTGAACGATGCGGTCATCGCCTGCGGGTTCGGGGACCCGGCGGCCGACGACCGGGCGCGTGGGATCCTCGCCGAGGTCTACCCGGGCCGCACCGTCCACACGATCGACGCTCGGGAGGTCTTCGCCCGTGGCGGCGGCCTGCACTGCATCACCCAGCAGCAACCGGTGGCGCCCTCGCACTGAGGGCCAGTGCCGCGGTGTACAGACCGGACCCGACCGCTGTACACCGTGGCCGGTCCGCCGGGGTCCGCGCCGTCGGTACCGTACCCGCACACCACGGCACGGGCGAGGAAGCCCGACCACGACCACGAGGGAAGACACATGGCCTCGACCATCGCCCGCTCCGCCCCGTCGACCGCGTCCCGGAGCAGTTCCCTGAAGCGCAACCTCGGCCTGTGGGCGATCGTCGGGCTCGGGCTCGGGTACATGACCCCGACGGTCGTCTTCGACACCTTCGGCATCGTCTCCGACGAGACCGACGGCGCGGTGCCGAGCGCCTACGTGATCGCGCTCGTGATCATGCTCCTCACCGCGATCAGCTACGGGAAGATGGTCCGCGTCTACCCGGCCGCCGGGTCGGCGTACACGTACGTGCGGGAGTCGATGCACCCGAACCTCGGCTTCATGGTGGGCTGGGCCTCGCTGCTCGACTACCTGCTGCTCCCGATGGTCAACGCGCTGATCATCCGGCTCTACCTCGAGCAGGTCTTCCCGGCCGTGCCGCCGTGGGTCACGGTCGTCGCCTACACGGTGTTCGTCACGACCGTCATCTGCCTGTCGATGCGCGGCACGTCGAACCTCAACATGGTGCTGCTGGTCGGGGCGATCCTGGCGATGATCGCCTTCGTGGTCTTCGCGGTCATCGAGCTCGTCCGCGGAGCCGGAGCGGGCACCGTCGTCAGCGCCCAGCCGTTCGTGCACGACGGGGTCACGATGAGCGCGCTGCTCACCGGCGCGACCGTCGTCTGCTTCTCGTTCATCGGGTTCGACGCGGTCACGATGTACACCGAGGAGGCGAAGTCGGTCCGGATCATGCCGAAGGCGATCATGCTGACGGTGCTGCTCGGTGGCCTGATCTTCCTCGTGTCCGCGTACTTCGCGCAGCTCCGCTTCCCCACCAACGCCCCGTTCGGCGAGTTCACCGACGACCCACTGCCCCAGATCGGTCTGCTCGTCGGCGGCAAGGTCTTCCAGGCCGTCCTCGTCGCCGCCGGGTTCATCGCCGCGCTGGCGTCCGGCCTCGCCTCGCACGCGAGCGTCGCCCGCATGCTCATGGTGATGGGGCGCAACAACGTGCTGCCGCGGAAGGTGTTCGGTTACGTGCACCCCCGGACCCGCACGCCGCTGCCGAACGTGATCATCGTCGGGCTCGTCACGCTCCTCGCGATGACCTTCTCGCTCGACACGATCTCGTCGTACATCAACTTCGGCGCGCTGATCGCCTTCACCTTCGTCAACGCGACCGTGATCATGCACTTCGCGATCCGCCAGGGCCGCCGGAAGACCGCGGGCGACCGCTTCAAGTACATCGTCCTGCCCGGCCTGGCGATGGTGCTCACCGGGGTCCTCTGGTCGCAGCTCCACGCCGATGCGCTGATCGCAGGAGGAGTATGGGCGGCGATCGGCTTCGTCTACCTCCTCGTCATCACCAAGGGCCTCCGGGTCCTGCCGAAGAGCTTCGACGAGAACCAGCCCGTCACGGGCGTCAACAAGCAACTGACCGACCAGCACGCCGAGGAGAGCGCATGACCGACACCGCGACCGGTACGGACACCGTCTACGCCGTCACCGACCCCAGCACCGGCGAGCTCCTGCGGTCGTTCCCGACCATCGGCGACGACGACCTGCGCGCAGCGATCGACCGCGCGGACCGCGCACACGCCGACGACACGAGCAGCGTGGCCGACCGCGCCGCGATCGTGCACCGCGTCGCCGAGCTGTACCGGGAGCGCCGCGAGGACCTCGCCGCCACGATCGTCCGCGAGATGGCGAAGCCGCTCGACCAGGCCCTCGGCGAGGTGGACTTCTGCGCCGACATCTACGACTGGTACGCCGACCACGCCGAGGCCCTGCTCGCCGACCAGCCGATCGACCTCGCCGAGGGCAGCGCGGGCAGCGCCTTCGTACGGAAGACCTCGGTCGGCGTGCTGCTCGGCATCATGCCGTGGAACTTCCCCGCCTACCAGATCGCCCGGTTCGCCGGCCCGAACCTGCTCGTCGGCAACACCGTCCTCCTGAAGCACGCGCCGCAGTGCCCGGAGTCCGCACTCGCGATCGAGGGCATCTTCCACGAGGCCGGCTTCCCCGATGGGGCCTACACGAACGTCTTCGCGACGAACGAGCAGGTCGCCGAGATCATCGCCGACCCGCGCGTGCAGGGCGTCTCGCTCACCGGCTCCGCACGTGCCGGAGCAGCCGTCGCCGAGATCGCCGGGCGCAACCTGACGAAGGTCGTGCTCGAGCTCGGCGGGTCCGACCCGTTCGTCCTGCTCTCCACCGACGACCTCGACGCCGTCGTCGAGTCCGCCGTCGCGACCCGGCTCGAGGGCAACGGCCAGGTGTGCAACGCCGCCAAGCGCTTCCTCGTCGCCGACCACCTGTACGACGACTTCCTCGAGCGCTTCGCCGCCGCGATGGCCGCCGTCGCTCCGACCGACCCGTCCGTGCCGGGTGCCGAGCTCGGCCCGCTCTCCTCGTCGGCCGCGGCCGACCGGCTCGCGGAGCAGTTGGCCGCTGCGGTCGACCAGGGCGCCACCGTCGTCACCGGCGGGCAGCGCACTGGCAACGCCTTCACGCCGACCGTCCTGACCGGAGTGACGCCGGCGAACGACGCCTACCGCGAGGAGTTCTTCGGCCCGGTCGCCGTCGTGCACCGGGTGGCCGACGAGGACGAGGCCGTCCGCATCGCGAACGACACCCCGTACGGCCTCGGCTCGTACCTCTTCACGACCGACCCCGACCAGGCGATGCGGGTGGCGGACCGGATCGAGGCCGGCATGGTCTACGTCAACATCGTCGGCGCGGACAGCCCGGAGCTGCCGTTCGGCGGCGTGAAGGCAAGCGGGTTCGGTCGCGAGCTCGGGACGTTCGGCATCGACGAGTTCGTCAACAAGAAGCTCATCCGCATCGGCTGACGGCGCCGGGCGGTGGCTCTAGGCTCGCCTCATGACCGCCCCCGAGACCCTGCCGCCCGCCACCCGGACCCGCCCCGCGCTCGTCACCGTCGCGGTCGCCGCCTGGCTCGTGGTCGCGGTCGTGAACGTGGTGGCAGCGGCGGCCCGGGCCCTCGTCGCCGTCGCGTCCGGTGCGGACTCCCCCGGCATGACGATCGTCCAGGCCGTCATCGCCCTGGTGCTCTGGGCGCTCTTCGCCTGGGGCGCACTCCGGCTGTCGAAGGGCTCCTCCCGCGCCCGCTTCTGGCTCGCCGTCTTCGGTGCGCTCGGCTTCCTGGGGGCCGTCGCGCCGCCGTACGGCCTCGGCACCGTGAACGGCGTCCTGCTCGGGGCCGCCGCCGTGCTGCCGTACCTGCCCGTGTCACGGCCGTTCTTCCCGCGGACGGTCCGCCGGACGAAGGCGGCGGAGCCGCGCGTCGTCGGTTGGGACCCGGAGACCGGCGAGCCGATCCGCGAACGTCCCTGAGGACTGCTGACGCGACCCACAGACGGACGGGAGGCGCGGTGCCAGCCGGCACCGCGCCTCCCGTCCGTTCCGTGGTCGCGCCTACTGCGCCGCAGCGGTCTGCGGGATCGCCGCGGCGATCTCCTCGGCCACCTCGCGTCCGATCCGCACCGCACCGTCGACGTGCTGGTACCCGTGCCCGGCCAGGTCGCTCGACGCGAACCGCACCGGACCGACGGCCGCACGCTGGTCGGCCCCGTACCGGACGAGTCCGCCGAGGTCGAAGCTCGCCGCGTACGCGCCGCGGGTCCACTCCTCGGTGCCCCAGTCGCTCTCGTAGTAGACGACGGGCCGGAGCGCCTCGTCGCCGTAGTAGTGCGCGAGCGAGGCGAGGACGCGGGCCTTGCGCTCCGCTGGCGTCAGCGCGAAGACGTCGTCGGCGTGCTGGTCGGAGACGAAGCCGACGAGGGTGCCCTGCGGCGACCCGTGGAGCGTGTTGTCGTACGCCTCGTGCACGAGCTCGTAGGGGCTGAACGCGGTGCCGGAGAGGCCGGCGTCGCGCCAGAACGGCCGGTCGTAGACGGCGTGCACCTTGATGACGAAGCCCATCGACAGGTGCTGGTGGAGCTGGTGCTGCCGGCGCGGGAGCGGGGGCTCGTAGGAGATCCGCGAGTACAGGGGCGGCGGCACGGCGACGAGGGCCTGGCGGGCGTGCACCTCGACACCGCCGTCGGCGATCGCGACCACGCCGTCCCCGCCCCAGCGGAGCGTGCGGACGGGCGCGTTCAGGTGCACGTCGTCGCCGAGGCGCGCGGCGAGCCGCTCGGAGACCTGCTGCATCCCGCCGACGACGCGCTTGTCGAGGATGAAGTCGGCGTCGACGAGGTTCGAGAAGCTGCCGGCCGAGGCCGCCATGAGGAGTGCCTGCAGGGCGGAGAAGGCGTGCGCTGGCTTGGTGAGCATCGCGCCGGCGATGAAGAGCTCGACGTTGTCCGTCGCGACCCGGTCGTCGCTGAGCCCGTGCAGCCAGGCCCGGAAGGAGACCTCGTCGAGCGCGGCGGCGTCCGGCGACTCCCACGGCCGGGACGGGTCGACCCGGGCGACGTACTCGTCGACGACCTGCACGAGCCGCTCGATCTCGTTCGCGGTCGCCTCCGGCAGCGGGAAGATGTCGCCGGTGTACTCGGTGCGGGTGCCGTCGGCGTCGATGTAGACGCTCGAGCCCTCCCGGTACCGGTCGTACGTCTCGAGGCCGAGCTCCTCGAGGGTCTCGAGCAGCGCGGTCTGGTCCGGGGAGACCCACTGCCCGCCGATCTCGAGCGTGACGCCCTCGATCTCGTCGGTCCACGTCCGGCCGCCGACGCGGTCCCGGGCCTCGAGGACCGCGACGGAGTACCCGCGGTCCCGCAGTCGGTTCGCGGCGGTCAGGCCGGTGACGCCTGCGCCGATGATCACGACGTCGCGTTCGGTCATCGTGGTGCTCCTGTCGTGGTGAAGGGGTCCGGGGTGAGGGTGTACATGGTCTCGAGGTACTCGGCGATGCCCTCGCCGCCGCCCTCCCGGCCGAGGCCGGACTGCTTGACGCCGCCGAAGGGTGCCGAGGCGTTCGACACGACGCCGGTGTTCAGGCCGAGCATGCCCGTCTCGAGCCGCTCCATGAGGCGCTGCCCGCGGGCCGGGTCGGCCGTGCAGGCGTACCCGACGAGACCGTACTCGGTGTCGTTCGCGGCGGTGACCGCCTCGTCCTCGGTGCGGAAGGTGCGGACGGCGAGGACCGGCCCGAAGACCTCCTCGTGCAGGATGTCGCTGCCGGGTCGTACGTCGGTGAGGACGGTCGGCGCGTAGAAGGTTCCGGGTCCGTCGAGGGCGTGTCCGCCGGTCGTGACGGTGGCACCGCGCTCGACGGCGTCCGTGACGAGCCGGTGCACCTTGGCGACCGCGCGGTCGTCGATGAGCGGTCCGATGGCCACCCCGTCCTCGGTGCCGCGACCGACGGGCATCGCGGCGACGCGGGCGGTGACCCGCTCGACGAACGCCTCGGCGACGTCCTCGTGCACGAGGAACCGGTTCGCGGCGGTGCAGGCCTGCCCGGTGTTCCGGAACTTCGCGGCCAGCGCGGCCTCGACGGCGAGGTCGAGGTCGGCGTCCGCGAACACGAGGAACGGGGCGTTGCCGCCGAGCTCCATGCTCGTCCGGAGCACGGTCTGCGCCGCCTGGGCGAGCAGGGTCCGGCCGACGGGCGTGGACCCGGTGAAGGACAGCTTGCGGAGGCGCGGGTCGGCGATCACCGGCTCGGACAGGGCGGCCGCGCGGGTGGTGGCGACGACGTTGACGACCCCGGCCGGGACCCCGGCCTCGAGCAGCAGGTCGGCGAACAGCAGCGTCGTGAGCGGGGTGAGCTCGGCGGGCTTGACGACGACGGTGCAGCCCGCGGCGAGCGCCGGCGCGATCTTCCGGGTCGCCATGGCGAGCGGGAAGTTCCACGGGGTGATCAGGAACGCCGGCCCGACGGGCTTGTGCGTGACGATCGCGCGGCCGGTGCCCTCGGGGTTCGTGCCGTACGAGCCGCCGATCCGGACGGCCTCCTCGGAGAACCAGCGCAGGAACTCGCCGCCGTAGGTGACCTCGCCCCGAGCCTCGGCGAGCGGCTTGCCCATCTCGAGCGTCATGAGCAGGGCGAACTCCTCGCGGCGCTCCTGCAGCAGGTCGAACGCGCGGCGGAGGACCTCGGCGCGCTGCCGGGGCGGGGTGGTCGCCCACCCGGCACGGGCTCGGTCGGCGGCGGCGAGGGCGCGGAGGCCGTCCTCGGGTCCGGCGTCGGCGACCTCGAGGAGCACGGCGCCGGTGGCGGGGTCGTGGACGGGGAACGTCCGGCCGTCGGCCGCCGGTTCCCAGGTGCCGTCGACCAGGAGGCGCGCAGGCACCCGGTCGAGGACGGCGCGGCCGGCGTCGGTCAGGTCGGCCGCGGGGGCGGTGGTGGTCGCGTCCGCCGCGCCCGCTGCGGTCGCGTCGGTCGTGGTCGTTCCGGCTGCGGTCGCGTCGGTCGTGGTCGTTCCGGCTGCGGTCGCGTCGGTGGCGGTCACGAGGCGGCCAGCCCGTCGAGCACGACCGACAGGCCGTCGCGCAGCAACTCGTCCGAGATCGCGAGCGGCGGCAGGAAGCGCACGACGTTGCCGTACGTCCCCGCGGTCAGCGCGATGACGCCGTGCTCGTACGCGTACCGCACGACCCGGCCGGTCAACGCCGCGTCGGGCTCGCCGGTCGCCGGGTCGACGAGTTCCATCGCGACCATCGCCCCGCGGCCCCGGACGTCGCCGATGCGCGGGTCGGACGCCTGGGCCGTGTGGAGCCCGTCGAGCAGGACGGCTCCGATCTCCTGCGCCCGCTCGACCAGCCCGTCGTGCTCGAAGGCGTCGAGCGCGGCGAGGGCGGCCGCGCAGGCGATCGGGTTGCCGCCGTACGTGCCGCCGAGGCCACCGACGTGTGCGGCGTCCATCACCTCGGCGCGGCCGGTGACGGCGGAGAGCGGCAGGCCGCCGGCCATGCCCTTCGCGGTGGTGACCACGTCGGGCACGACGCCCTCGTGCTCGCAGGCGAACATGGCCCCGGTGCGGGCGAACCCGGTCTGCACCTCGTCGGCGATGAACACGACGTCGTTGGCGGTCGTCCATTCGCTGATCGCGGCGAGGAACCCGGGTGCGGGGACCACGAACCCGCCCTCGCCCTGGATCGGCTCGACGAGCACGGCGGCGGTGTTCTCGGCGCCGACCTGCTTCTCGATCTGGCTGATGGCGCGGGCGGCCGCCTCGGCGCCGGTGAGCCCGTCCCGGAACGGGTAGGACATCGGGACGCGGTACACCTCGGGGGCGAACGGCCCGAAGCCGTTCTTGTAGGGCTGGTTCTTCGCGGTGAGCGCCATCGTCAGGTTCGTCCGACCGTGATAGGCGTGGTCGAACACCACGACCGCCTGCCGACCGGTGTGCTTGCGGGCGATCTTCACCGCGTTCTCGACGGCCTCGGCTCCGGAGTTGAACAGGGCGGTCCGCTTCTCGTGGTCTCCGGGGGTGAGCCGGTTGAGCGTCTCGGCGACCCGGACGTACCCGTCGTAGGCGGCGATCGTGAAGCAGGTGTGCGTGAAGGCGGCGACCTGCTCCGTGACCGCGGCGACCACGGCCGGGTGCGCGTTCCCGACGCTCGTCACGGCGATGCCGGACCCGAGGTCGACGAGCGAGTTGCCGTCCGCGTCGACCACGACGCCGCCGCCCGCGGCGACGACCGCGATCGGCACCGCCACCCCGACGCCCGCGGCGACCGCGGCGGACTTCCGGGCGAGCAGCTCCTGCGATCGCGGACCCGGCACGGCGGTCACGAGCCGGCGTTCCTGCGGCAGGTCGGGGCCGCCGGTGGGTGCGGTGGTCGGAGGTGCTGCGGTGGAGGACATGCGGCGATGGTAGGAGCGTGCGGGGCGACCGGCGGCTGTCCACCGCGTACACCGGATCGGTGGCGGATCGCCCTCGTGGATAGGGTGATGACGTGCCCGCATCGCTGCGCTCCCTCCTGCACCGCGCCGACCTCCGCCTGCGGCTGCTGACCCCGGCGGTCGACGACGCGGTGCTCGACGCGCCGCTCTCGTGGTTGCACAGCTCGGACCTCGCCGACCCCACCCCGTTCCTCTCCCCCGGACAGGGCCTGCTCACCACGGGCACGCAGTTCGGCGGTGACGCCGAGGTGACGGACGAGGTGGCTGACGCCTACGTGTCGCGGCTCCGCGAGCACGGCGTCACGGCGCTCGGCTTCGGCACCGAGGTGGTCCGCGCCGGGACCCCGGACAGCCTGGTGACCGCGTGCGAACGACACGGGACGGCACTGTTCGAGGTGCCCTACGAGACGTCGTTCATCGCCGTCGCCCAGGCGAACGCGGACGCCGTCGCGCGCGAGGCGAACGCCCGGAACGCCTGGGCCCTCGCCGCGCAGCGCGCCATCTCCCTCGCGGCGATGCGACCCGACGGCCTCGGCGCGACGATCGCCGAGCTCTCCCGGCAGCTCGACGGCTGGGTCGGGCTGTTCGACGTCTCCGGGCGCCTCGACCGCGGGTTCCCGGAGGACACCGTGTCCGACGACGACCTGGACCTCCTCCGCACCGAGTCCCTCCGCCTGCTCCGCTCGGGCCAGCGGGCGAGCCTGCCGGTCCAGCGCGGGCAGCGGGACGGGTGGACGCTGCAGACGCTCGGCACCGGCGGACACCTCAGCGGCGTCCTCGCCATCGCCAACGGCGGGGCGCTCGACCGTGCCGGACGCGAGGTCGTCACCGCCGTCATCGCCCTCGCCGGCCTCGCGCTCCAGCAGAACCGGGAGCTCGCCCGGGCACGCGGACTCCTGCGGACCGGGCTCCTCACGATGCTGTCGGTCGGTGACCCCGCGGTCGTGGACGCGACCTCGCGGCAGGTCTGGGGCCCGCTGCCGCCCGAACCGGTGCGGATCGCGGCCGTCGACGTCCCCGACGCCGACCTCGACGCGGTCGTCGACCTGCTCGAACTGCTCGTGCAGGACCGGCCCGGCCGGCTGTTCTTCGCCGTCGACGACGCCCTCTTCCTCTGCGTCGCAGCCGACGACACCGGGCTCGTCGAGGACCTCGTCGCCCGCTTCGACCTCCGCGCCGGGCTGTCCGACGGCGCATCGCACCGGGCCTTCGGGCGGGCGCGGACCGAGGCGGTGCAGGCCCTCGACCGTCGCCGCGAGGGCTCGACCGGCACGACCGAGTTCGGTGACCTCGCCCGCGAGGGGGTCCTCGCCCACCTCGCACACGTCGACGTCGACGCCGGTGCGGTCGCCCGAGCCGTGCTCGCCCCACTCCGCGACCACGACCGTGTTGCGGGCACCGAGCTCACCCGGACCGTCCGCACCTGGCTCGAACAAGACTGTGAGTACGACCGCACCGCGCAGACCCTCGGCGTGCACCGGCACACGGCCCGGTCCCGGGTCGAGCACGCCGGGCGGCTCCTCGAGCGGGACCTCTCCTCCTTCGCCACGCGCGCTGACCTGTGGGCGGCGTTCGTCGTCGACCACCCCGAGCCGTGACGCCGACGCGAGGGGGCGGGACGCCTCCGCCGGACGACGTGCCGTCCTCCCCCGCCCGGCGCCGTCGCAGCCCGGCGGAGCGCGAGGCGCAGATCGCGAGCACCGCGATCCAGGTCGCCCGAGCCGACGGACTGGCCGCGGTGACGCTCCGGGGGGTCGCCGCGGCCGCCGGCGTCGCCCCGTCGCTCGTGGCGCACTACCGACCGAGCATGGAGGAGCTGGTCGGCGAGACCTTCCGCACCGTGGCGAGCGCCGAGGTCACCGAGGTCCGCGCGGTGGTCGCAGCCGAGCACGACGCCGTCGCCCGGCTCCGCGCCCTGCTCGCCGCGGTCGCCGACCCCGCTCGGGACGACGTCGCGACGCTCTGGGCCGACGCGTGGAGCATCGGCCGCACCAACGACTCGCTCGCCGCTGCCGCACGTGACGTCATGGACGACTGGCAGCGGCTCGCCACCGAGGTCGTGTCCGCCGGCGTCCACGAGGGGGCGATGCACACCGACGACCCCGGCGCCGTCGGGCGCCTCCTGTTCGCTCTCGTGGACGCGACGAACGGCTACGCCCTGGTCGGTTACCTCGACCGGCCGACGCGCGAGGGCCTGGTCCGCGCCTCGGTGGCGCGCGCCGTGGGACTCGACCCTGCCCGGCTCGCCTGAGGACGCCGTGGACCGTCCGGACGACGGACGGGAGGCGCGGTGCCGGTCGGCACCGTCCTCCCGTCCGTCAGTCGGTCACCTCAGACGTGTCGGCCGCCCTGGCGACGTCGCCGCGCGAGCAGGAGCACCCCGCCGGTCGCGAGCATGACGAGCGCGCCGACACCCGGCCAGAGCAGCTCGGCACCGGTGAACGCGAGCTTCCCGGGCGTCGTCGTGGGCGCCGCGGCCGTCGGACGCGGGTCTGCCGGCGCGGCCGCGGGCAGGGCTGCCGCCGCTCCGTGGTACGCCACGGTCACGGTGGCCCAGACCGCGTCTCCCGAGGCGTCCCACACCATGTACTCGACGGGCGTCGGGTTGCGGGTGGCGTCGGCCTCCGGGGTGAAGGGGATCCCACCAGTCGCGGGGTCCACGGTCCAGGTGCCCTGCCCGGCGACCGCCAGCGAGGTGACCGGGTGCCGGTCGGCGTCGAGCAGCCGGACCGTGCGGGCGTCGACGTTGCGCGAGTCGTTCGCGGTGACGTCGACCGTCACGGTCTCGCCGGCAGCGTGGTCGAGCGAGGAGTCGTCGACGGCCATCGGTGCGTAGACGACCGTGATCGTCGACTCCGTCGCGTGGCCGGCTCGGTCGGCCACGCGGTAGCGGACCGCGGTGGGGTTGCCCGTGAAGGCGGCGCGCGGCGTGAAGGTCACGCGGCCGGTGGCGGGGTCGACCGCCCACGTGCCCTCACCGGCGACGGCGAGCGTGGTGACCGGCTCCCCGGCTGCGTCGAGCAGTCGGACCGACGTCGGGTCGAGCGTGGTCGAGTCGTTCCCGGTCACGTCGACCACGACCGGCTGGCCGAGAGCGTTCCCGGCGGACCGGTCGGCGACGGCGCGCGGCAGGAAGCCGACGGTCACCGTCGATCGCACCCGCTGTCCGAACGCATCCGCCGCGGTGTACTCGACCGGCGTCGGTGCGCCCGTGTAACCGGCCTCGGGGGTGAACGTCACGGCGCCGGAGTCCGATGCGACGGACCAGGTGCCCTGCCCGGCGACGACCCGTTCGACCGTCGGGTCTCCGTGCTCGTCCACGAGTCGGACCGAGGTGCGCTCGAGCCCCGCGGAGTCGTTCGCGAGCACGTCGACGACGACGGGCTCGCCCGGGGTTGGGCCGACGGCGCTGTCCGGGGCGGCGACCGGGGTGTACGCCACCTGCAGCGGGGCACTCGCGGTGTGGCCCTGGCCGTCGCCGACGACGTAGGTCACCGGGTCCGGGTTGCCCGTGAACCCGTCGAACGGGCTGAAGGTGACCCGGCCACCGGTGGTGTCCACCGACCACGTGCCCTGCCCGGGCACGGTGAGTCCGGTCACGAGGGAGCCGTCGGCTGCCCGGAGCCGGACCGAGGCGGGGTCGACGTTCGCCGAGTCGTTCGCGGTCACGTCGACCGTGACGGCCTCGCCGATGGTCCGACCGAGCACCTCGTCGGCATGCGCGACGGGCGAGAAGCCCACGGTGACGCGCGCGGTGACGACGTGACCCGCGCCGTCGTCGACCCGGTACCGGACCGGGGTCGGGTTGCCCGTGAAGCCGTCGGCCGGGGTGAAGGTCACGACGCCCGAGGTGGCGTCGACACGCCACGTCCCCTCACCGTCGACCGCCAGGGTCCGGACCGGGTCGCCGTCGGCGTCGAGGAGCTGCACCGTCGAGCGGTCCACGTTCGCAGAGTCGTTCGCGACGACGTCGACCTCCGCCGGACGACCGGGCTCGTGCCCGGTCGAGACGTCGTCCGCCGCGGTCGGCAGGTAGGTGACGACGACCTGGGCGCGCGCGGTCAGCCCGCGGGCGTCCGCCATCTCGTAGGTCACCGGAGCAGGGTTGCCGGTGAAGCCGGGTGCGGGTGTGAAGGTGACGGAGCCCGCGCCGGTGTCGACCGACCAGTCGCCCACCCCGACCACGTGCAGGGTGGAGACCCGGGCGCCACCGGCGTCGATGAGCTGCAGCGTCGACGGGTCGAGGGACCCGTCGTCGTTCCGCGCGACGTCCACCGTCACGGGGCCGCCAGGGGCGCTGACCGTCGGGGCGTCGGTGGTGGCGACGGGACGCGGCTTCACGGCGTTGGTGAAGGAGCAGTCGACCGAGGCGACGCTGCTCGGGATCGTGAACGTGCCGGTCGTGCCCGTGCCGTCGACGATCGGTGCGCCGGTCGAGGGGTCGGTGCAGCGCCAGGTGGTGGTGTAGTTCGCCGCCTTCGTCGTGGACGACGCCGGGGTCTGGGTGATCGTGTACGGCTGCTCCAGCCCCGGCAGGAGGAGCATCGGGCCCGCGGTGGCGGTCGGGCTCGCGGAGGTCGTCGTGGCCGAGTTGTTCTTCGTGACGCCGTTGCCGGTCAGGGTGACGGTGAACTGGTCACCCGGGTCGAACGTGGTCGTCGGGCGCGCGACCGAGACCGAACCGGTGTACGGCAGTGCGTTGCTGCCCATGTCGGTGACGGGGGCGCCGACGGTCGCCCGGCTCTCCACCTCACCCGTGGTCGGGTTCACCTTGAGGAAGGCGTTCGAGCCGCTGCCAGCGACGTAGAGGTAGCCGTCGTCGCCGAACGCCATCGAGTTCAGGGCGACGCCCGTCGTGATCGAGCCGCCGACCTGCGACGCTGCGGCGGCCTTCCCGCTCGTGAGGTCCGCCGCGTTGATGCGGTAGATCTGCGCGGCGGAGGCGTTGCTCTTGACGAAGTACATGTTGCCCTGGCCGTCGAACGCCAGGTCGCCGTTCGTGCCGTCGGCACCGACAGCCGTCGCGGAGACGATCGTCCCGGTGTTCTTGTGGGTCACCGGGTCGTAGCTCGCGAACTTGAACGACGTGGTGGAGGTGCCGTCGACACCGCCGTACCAGTACCTGCCGGTCTTCGGGTCGACACCGCCCATGTTGTTCGTGACCCCGGTGGTGCGGGTGGTCGTGATGACGTTCCCGGAGTCGACGTCGACCTCGTAGACGTTCGCCGAGTCGGTGAAGAACACGGTCGCGCCGTCGGACGAGACACCGAGCTGGTTGATCGACGTCTTCGCGTTCGTCGGCAGGGCGATGCGCTTGACGAACGTGCCGTCCTTGCGGTTGATCTCCACGACGCCGGTGCCGTCCGAGGTCGTCGCGTAGAGCATCGACTTCGAGAACGGTTCGGCGGCGGAGGCGGTCTGCGGCAGGGCGACGACCGCCCCGGCGACGACGAGCCCCACCACGAGGGCGGAGGTGATCCGGGCGACGGGCGGGCACGACGGACGTGCGGCATCGGGCATGCGCAAGAGCGGGGTCCTGACGGGAGTTCGGGTTCGGGTGACGGCGCCGCCCGGGGGTGTCACGAGCGGGGCCTGGCTCATCGTGGCCGATGTCTGCCCGGCGGCGCAGCCGAAACCCCCGGACTGGGGCCGCTCCCGGCGGTCCCCCGTTCTGGGGACCGGGCACGCGCGGAACCGGACCGGCGGGGCGGGCGCGCGCCGTGCCTCCAGACCGGGCGGGACCGGCGTCCGGACGACCGCACCCGGGAATGCGAGAAGGCCCCCGGATCACTCCGGGGGCCTTCTGCTGCGTGGTGCGCGAGGGGGGACTTGAACCCCCACGCCGTTTCCAGCACACGGACCTGAACCGTGCGCGTCTACCAATTCCGCCACTCGCGCCAGCCCCAGAACACTACCACGCACAGACGGAGCCGAACGCCACCCACTACCATGCAGAGGTCGACGACCGAGAACACTGGAGACCCATGGGCCTGTTGGACAGCTTCGAGCGGGGACTGGAGCGCGCCGTGAACGGCGCGTTCGCCAAGACCTTCCGCTCCGGCGTGCAGCCCGTCGAGATCTCGAGCGCCCTCCGCCGCGAGCTCGACACGAAGGCGGCGGTGGTGTCGCGCGAGCGCATCCTCGTGCCGAACGAGTTCACCGTGCGCCTCTCGCCGCCCGACTTCACGCGCATGAACGACGTGGGTCGCCCGCTCGTCGACGAACTCACCCAGATGGTGCAGCAGCACGCGGTCGCGCAGAACTACTCGTTCTCCGGACCGGTCACCATCCGGCTGCAGCAGGACGGCACGCTCTCGACGGGGATCCTGCAGATCGACTCCACCACGGTGCAGCGCGACGTCGCGTGGGTCGCGGTCCTCGACATCGGGTCGCAGCGTCACAAGCTCCAGCGCGGACGCACCGTCATCGGTCGCGGGACCGATGCCGACATCACCGTCGCCGACACCGGCACCAGCCGGCAGCACGTCGAGGTGATCTGGGACGGCAAGCACGCCCAGGCCAACGACCTCGGCTCGACGAACGGCTCGAAACTGAACGGCGAGCGCTTCTCGCAGGCCATCGTTGAGCCGGATTCCACGATCGAGATCGGTCGTACCCGTATGGTGTTCCGGGTGATCCCCGAGAACGACGGAGGTACCAGGTGACCACAGGGCTGACCCTGCTCGTCCTGCGCTTCGCGTTCCTCGCGGTGCTCTGGCTGTTCGTCTTCGTCATCGTCTTCGCACTGCGGAGCGACCTGTTCGGCCAGCGCGTGCGCCAGATCCCCACGGACCCGAAGGCCGCTCCGGGCGGTCCGACCACGCCCGCGGTGCCCTCCGCAGCCGCACCCGCCGCGGCGTCCGGCAGCGCGTTCACGGAACTCATCGGCCAGTCGACGGGGACGCAGCAGCCCGCCGGGCCGGCTCCGACCCGCCTCGTGATCACCGAGGGCTCGCGCGAGGGCATGGAGATGCCCCTGGGCGGCGGTCCGATCACCATCGGTCGCTCGAGCGAGTCGAACGTCGTCATCCGTGACGACTACACGTCCACCAACCACGCCCGCCTCGACCTCCGTGCCGAGGGCTGGCTCCTCACCGACCTCGAGTCGACGAACGGCACGTTCGTGAACGGTCAGAAGGTGACCGCCCCCGTCTTCATCGCGGAGCGGACGCCCATCACGATCGGGACGACGACGTTCGAGCTGCGGCGGTAACCGGCAGATGACGGCTCGCACGCTGAGCGCCGCTGTGTCCCACGTCGGGCGCATCCGCGCCAACAACCAGGACTCCGGCTACGCGGGGCAGCACCTGTTCGCCGTGGCGGACGGCATGGGCGGCCACGCGGGCGGCGACGTCGCCTCGGCGATCGCGATCCGACGCATCCGCGAGGTCGACCGCGAGTTCCCGTCCGCGCACGACGCCGAGTTCGCGCTGCAGTCCGCGCTCATCGCCGCGAACCAGCTCATCACCGAGACGGTCTTCGAGCACCAGGAACTGACCGGCATGGGCACCACGGTGTCCGCCGTCATCCGGGTCGGCGACCAGCTGGCGATCGCGCACATCGGCGACTCCCGCATCTACCGCCTGCGCGACGGCGAGCTGCAGCAGATCACCTCGGACCACACGTTCGTGCAGCGTCTCGTCGACAGCGGGCGCATCACGCCGGAGGAAGCCGCGGTGCACCCCCGTCGCTCCGTGCTCATGCGTGTGCTCGGCGACGTCGACGCGGCGCCCGAGGTCGACACCGCGATCATGGACATCCAGCCGGGCGACCGCTGGCTGCTCTGCTCCGACGGGCTGTCGTCGTACCTCGCCGAGGAACGCATCCGGCACGCCCTCGCGTCGACGATGGACGCCAACCAGGTCACGCAGCGCCTCGTGAAGGAGACGCTCGACCACGGCGCACCCGACAACGTCACGGTCGTCGTCATGGACGTCACGGACACCGAGCCGGAGGACGACGACGACGCGGCGACGACCGTCGGGTCCGCCGCGGCGCCGCTGACCTTCGAAGCGTCGACCGGCCGCAAGCCGATCCGCCTCCCCACGATCCTGCTGCACCCGCTCAAGGTGACGACCGCACCGGAGGACTCGCACTTCGAGCCCGAGTCCGACCAGTTCTTCGCCGAGCTCATCGCGGAGGACCGCCGTCGCCGCATCCGGCGCCGCATCACCTGGGCGGTCGCGCTCGTCGTGGCGGTCGCGGTGCTCGCCGGCGCGGTCTTCCTCGGCTGGCGGATCACGCAGGACCACTACTACGTCGGCACTGACCGGGGCACCGTGGCCATCTACAAGGGCGTGCAGCAGTCGATCGGCCCGATCGCGCTGTCCGACGTGTACGAGGACACCGACATCACCGTCTCGTCGCTGCCCGACTACACCCGCGAGAACGTCCGCTCCACGATCAACGCCCAGTCCCTCGGGGACGCGCGCGAGATCGTGGACCGCCTCCGCAAGGCCGCCGAGACCGGGCAGGACCAGGCCGGTACCGGTGGCGACGGCGGATCGGCGTCGCCGACGCCCACGCCATCCGGCAGCCCGACGCCGTCGGGCACGCCGACCTCGGGGGCCGCGCGATGAGCGCCGCCACCGCACAGTCCTTCACGCAGGCCATCACGATCAAGCTCCGTGAGCCGGCCCGCGCCCGGAACCTCGAGCTCGTGCTGCTCGTCATCGCCTGCGGCATCTGCGCCGGGGCGATGGTGCTCGTGCAGCTCGGCACCGAGGGCCGGATCTTCGACACCTCGGTGCTCTGGGTCGGCGCCGGCATCCTCGGCCTCGCGCTGATCATGCACGTCGTGCTGCGGGTCGTCGCGAAGAACGCCGACCCGTTCATCCTGCCGGTGGCGCTCGCGCTCAACGGCATCGGCATCGCCGAGATCTACCGCATCGACGTCCACGACGGCCTGACCGGCTGGGCGGCGATCGGCGTCAAGCAGATCGTCTGGACGATGCTCGCGATGGTCCTGGCCATCGTCACGGTGTCGGTCGTCCGGAACCACCGGTTCCTGCAGCGGTACCGCTACATCTTCATGTTCGTGACGATCGCGCTGCTCGTCATGCCGATGCTGCCCGTCATCGGGCACAACGTGAACGGTGCCCGGGTCTGGATCAAGGTCGGCGGGTTCACCTTCCAGCCCGGCGAGCTCGCGAAGATCACGATGGCATTGTTCTTCGCCGGGTACCTCGTGACCGCGCGCGACTCCCTGTCGATCGTCGGCAGGAAGTTCGCCGGCATGACGTTCCCGCGCGCCCGTGACCTCGGCCCGATCCTCGTGATGTGGGGCGCCGCGATGGCCGTCCTCGTGTTCCAGCGTGACCTCGGCACCGCCCTGCTCTACTTCGGCCTGTTCCTCGTGATGATCTACGTCGCGACCGGACGTCTGGGCTGGGTCGTCATCGGTCTCGGCCTCTTCGTCGGTGGCGCCCTCGTCGCGCAGTCGGCCCTCGTGTACGTGCACGGGCGGTTCGAGCAGTGGCTCGACCCGTTCGACCAGACCATCTACGACCGTCTCTCGCAGGGCAGCTACCAGCTCGTCCAGGGCATGTTCGGCTTCGCGAACGGCGGGATCACGGGGACCGGGCTCGGCCAGGGTCGCCCGTACCTGACGCCGGTCGCCAACGCGGACTACATCATCGCCTCGCTCGGCGAGGAGCTCGGGCTCATCGGTGTCTTCGCGATCCTGGCGCTGTTCATCATCCTGGCGTCCCGGGGCATCCGGGTCGGGTTCATGGCCCAGGACGACTTCGGCAAGCTGCTCGGCGTCGGCTTCGGGTTCATCATCGCGCTGCAGGTGTTCGTCGTCGTCGGCGGCATCACCCGCGTGATCCCGGTGACCGGTCTGACCACGCCGTTCATGGCGGCCGGTGGATCGTCGCTCATCGCGAACTGGATCATCGCGGCGATGCTGCTGCGGCTGACGGACGCCATCCCCGCCGAACAACGCGTCCAGCAGGGCGCGGTCCCGGCCGCACGCGGTCGGGGCTCGTCCCGGAAGGAGCGCAGCCGGTGAACCGTCAACTCCGCGGCGTCTCGACCGTCATCATCCTCATGTTCGTCGCGCTCTTCGTGTCGACGACCTCGATCCAGTTCTTCGCCGCCGACTCGCTGCGCGCCGACTCCCGCAACTCCCGAACCATCTTCGACAGTTACTCGACGAAGCGCGGCGCGATCCTGGTGAACGGCAGCCCGATCGCCGAGTCCAGCCCGTCGGACGACCAGTACCGGTACCAGCGCAAGTACACGAACGGCGACCTCTACTCCGCCGTGACCGGGTACTTCACGATCGGTCAGGGCAACGCGGGCATCGAGGGTGCCGAGAACGCGCTGCTCTCCGGCAACTCGGACGCGTCGTTCTTCCAGAACCTCAACGCGATCCTCACCGGCCAGGACGTCCAGGGCGACAACGTCAACCTGACGATCGACCCCGACGTGCAGCAGGCGGCGTACGACGCGCTCGGCGACCGCACCGGTGCCGTCGTGGCGATCCAGCCGAAGACCGGCAAGGTCCTCGCCATGGTGTCGAAGCCCGGCTACGACCCCAACACGCTGACGTCGCACGACACCAAGGACGTCATCGCGAAGTACAAGGCGCTCGAGCAGGCCTCGGGCAAGCCCCTGCAGAACCGTGCGATCGGCGGCGACCTGTACACGCCCGGATCGGTGTTCAAGCTCATCGTCGCGTCCGCGGCACTCGAGGGCGGCAAGTACTCGCTCGACTCCGAGTTCCCGAACCCGTCGCGGTTGCAGCTGCCCGGCACGAGCACGTACATCAACAACGCCGAGGGCGGCTCGTGCGGCGGTGGGAAGACCGTCAAGCTCCGCGTCGCGATCCAGCACTCCTGCAACATCCCGTTCGCGGAGCTCGGCCAGAAGCTCGGCTACGACGCGATCAAGAACATGGCCGACAAGTACGGCTTCGGCGACGCGATCGAGGTCCCGATGCGCGCCACGGCGAGCCAGTACCCGGACGTCAGCGACGACACCGCGCAGCTCATGCTCAGCTCGTTCGGCCAGGCGAGCGTCCGCGTGTCGCCGCTGCAGATCGCGATGGTCTCGGCCGGGATCGCGAACGGCGGCAAGGTCATGCAGCCCTCGCTCGTCGACTCGATCACCACGAGCGACCTGAAGACCGTCGAGTCGTTCACCCCGAAGCAGTACAGCGACCCGCTGTCCTCGTCGGAGGCCGGCGACCTGACCGAGGCGATGCAGAGCGTCGTCAGCGGCGGGACCGGTACCAATGCCAAGATCGACGGTGTCGACGTCGCAGGGAAGACGGGCACGGCCGAGGGCGGCACGGGCGATCCCTACACACTCTGGTTCACCGGGTTCGCCCCGGCGAAGGACCCGGAGGTCGCGGTGGCGGTCGTCGTCGGCAACGGCGGCGGGCTCGGGCAGTCCGGAGTCGGCAACACGGTCGCGGCCCCGGTCGCGAAGAAAGTCATGGAGGCGGTGCTGAACAAATGAGACCCACCAGCGGACTCACCTTCGGTGGGCGGTACCAGCTCTCGTCCCGTGTCGCGATCGGCGGCATGGGTGAGGTGTGGCAGGCGACCGACCTCGTGATCGGGCGCACCGTCGCACTGAAGATCCTCAAGGACGAGTACCTCGGCGACCCCGGGTTCCTCGAGCGCTTCCGCGCCGAGGCCCGGCACGCTGCGCTCGTCAACCACGAGGGCATCGCCAACGTCTTCGACTACGGCGAGGAGGACGGCAGCGCCTACCTCGTCATGGAGCTCGTGCCCGGCGAGGCGCTCTCGACCATGATCGAGCGCGAGCACACGCTCCCGGTCGACAAGGTCCTCGACATCGTCGCGCAGACCGCGAACGCCCTGCAGGCCGCGCACGCCGTGGGGCTCGTGCACCGCGACATCAAGCCCGGCAACCTGCTCATCACGCCGGACGGTCGCGTCAAGATCACCGACTTCGGCATCGCCCGCATCGCCGACCAGGTGCCGCTCACCGCGACCGGCCAGGTCATGGGCACGGTGCAGTACCTGTCGCCGGAGCAGGCGAGCGGGCACCCGGCGTCCCCGTCGACCGACATCTACTCGCTCGGCATCGTCGCGTACGAGGCCCTGGCCGGACGCCGCCCGTTCACGGGTGAGTCGCAGGTCGCCATCGCGATGGCGCACATCAACGAGCAGCCGCCGGCGCTCCCGGGCGACGTGCCGGAGCCCGTCGCCGCGCTGGTCATGTCCTGCATCGCGAAGAAGCCGGCCGACCGTCCGGCGACCGCCGCGAACCTGGCCCGTGCGGCGCAGGCGCTCCGCCGTGGCGACGTGGCGGCGGCGACCGTCGCGGTGCCCGCGATCGGTGGCGCCGGGACCGTGGCGTTCAACCCGCCGCAGGGGCAGGGCAACGACGCGGCCACCGCGCTCATCGGCACGCAGGCCGGAGCGGTCGCCGGTGCACCGGGGACCCCGGTGTCGCCGGTCGACGCCGCCGACGACGAGAAGGGCAAGAGCCGCGCTTGGATCTGGTGGGTCGTCGGGATCGTCGCCCTCCTGGTGATCGGCGGGGTGATCGCGGCCCTCGCGCTGACGAACGGCAACGACGACCCGGAGGCGAGCGCGTCGACGTCGACCTCGGCGACCCGTCCGGCGCCGTCGCGGACCCCGAGCCAGACGCCGACGCCGTCGACCCCGGCCCGCGTCGCAGTGGTCGCCTCGGACTACGAGGGACTGAAGGCCACCGACGCGCAGGCCCGGCTGCGGCAGCTCGGGCTCGACGCAACGATCGTGGACGGCGACGCAGCGACCGAGCAGGCGCAGGTCGGCACGGTCGAGTCGTTGAGTCCGACCGGGAACCTCCTCCCCGGCACGACGGTCACGCTCCGTGCGTACACTGCCATGGCCGCCGCCACCACGGCGCCGGAAGCGCCGGCCGCCGGCACGGTGTCGCAGGACGGCGTCGTGACCTTCACCTGGACCGCGTACGGCTCGTGCCCCTCCGGCTACTCGACGACCGGCTACACGTACACGATCAGCAACGGCGTGGACGCCAACGGCAAGACGTCGGGGACCGTGACGACCACGTCCGTCGAGGTCAAGGGTTCCTCCGCCGGGACCATCGCGATGTCCTACACCGCGAGCTGCGGGGACCTCACCTCGCCGAGCTCCTCGACGACCTCTGCAGTCTGGCAGCCCTCGGTCGAGCCCACGCAGAACCCGTCGGACGGCATCAACCCGAGCACCGGTCCGCAGGACGGCAACTGATCTCAACACCCCTCGAACGGGGGCTGTCGACACCGTTGCGTAACGGTTCGCTCGACGGCCCCCGTTCCGGCGTCTCACCAGGAACGCCTGCCGTACACTTGCCCGGACGACCAATCGGAGGAGTACGTGCCAGAAGGTGTGACCGCGGGGATCACGCTCCTCGCGAACCGCTACGAGATCGGTGACGTCATCGGTCGAGGCGGCATGGCCACCGTGCACCTCGGCAACGACACCCGTCTCGGCCGCAAGGTCGCGGTGAAGCTGCTGAAGCCGAGCCTCGCGAACGACCCGGCCTTCCGCACCCGTTTCCGGCAGGAAGCGCAGGCCGCCGCGCGCATGGCGCACCCGACGATCGTGCGTGTCTACGACGCGGGCGAGGAGACCGTCACCGAGACCTCCGGCGCCGAGGTGCAGGTCCCCTTCATCGTGATGGAGTACGTCGAGGGCCGCCCGCTCTCCGACATCGTCGACGACGGACCCGTGGCCCCGGACGAGGCCGTCCGCATCACCGAGGGCATCCTCACTGCGCTCGAGTACTCGCACCGTGCGGGCGTCGTGCACCGGGACATCAAGCCGGCCAACGTCATGGTGACGCACACCGGCCAGGTCAAGGTCATGGACTTCGGCATCGCCCGGGCCATCACCGACACCTCCGCAACGGTCGCACAGACGACGTCGATCCTCGGCACCGCCTCGTACTTCTCCCCGGAACAGGCGCGCGGCGAGACCGTCGACGCCCGCACCGACGTCTACTCGACCGGTGTCGTACTGTTCGAGATGCTCACCGGACGTCCGCCGTTCATCGGCGACTCACCCGTCGCGGTCGCCTACCAGCACGTGAGCGAACAGCCCGTCGCGCCCTCGTCGCTCGAGCCCGCGGTCTCCCCGGCGCTCGACGCCGTGACCCTGCACGCCCTCGTGAAGGACCGCACGCGTCGCTACCAGAACGCCGCAGAGTTCCGCTCCGACCTCGAGCAGGCCGCCGCGGGCAAGGTGCCGGCGTCGACGCGCAAGCTCCAGCAGCAGCAGGCCCACGACGCCTCGACGATGCTCTTCGGGGTGAACCCCCGGACCACGTCGAACCCGGCGGTCGCCTTCCGTGAGCTCGACGACGACACCGCCGAGCACCGTCCGCAGCGAACCCAGAACCGGCCTCCGGTCGCCTGGATCTGGGTCGGCATCATCCTCACCGCAGCGGTCATCGTGGCCGCCGTCTTCTTCGTCGCCAATCTGCAGCCGGGCAAGGCCCCGATCGCCTCGTCGGTCCAGGTGCCGAACGTCGTCGGGGCGACCTACGACTCCGCCGCCTCGGCGCTCGGCAAGCGCGACCTGGTGCCGGTCAAGGTCGAGGAGAACTCCGACGACGTCGACAAGGGCACGGTGATCCGCACCGAACCGGGCTCGGGCACGAAGGTCGGCCGCAAGGAGAACATCCGCGTCGTCGTCTCCCTCGGCCCGCAGCAGATCGCGATCCCCGAGGTCGCGAACCAGCCCCAGGACGCTGCGACCCAGGCGCTCAAGGCGGCGGGCTTCGAGGTCGGTGCCGTCACGACGGACTACTCGCCGGACGTCCCCGAGGGCACCGTCATGTCCTCAGACCCGGCGGTCGGCAGCCTCCACACGAAGGGGACCGTCGTCAACCTGACGGTCTCGAACGGCGAGGTGCAGCTGCCGGACGTCACCCAGCAGCCCTGGGAGACCGCGAACGCCACGCTGCGGGGTCTCGGCCTCGGCGTGACGCCGAACCCGACGAAGTCCTGCACGGGGTCGACGGTCGTGCAGCAGAGCGCTCCCGCCGGTGACATCGCGCAGGGCAGCACCGTGACCCTGACGTACTGCGCGGGCTCGGTGCAGCCGTCCCAGCCGGCGCAGGCTCCTGGCCAGGGTCAGGGCGACCCCGGTCAGGGTGGCGGCGACGGCGGAGGCGACGACGGCCAGTAGTCGTCAGCGCGCCTGACCGGGCCCGACCTCCGTGGCCGGGTCGCGCCTCCAGACCGTCCTGGAGGCGCGCAGCGCCCAGTACGGTCGACCCGGCTCCGCCGCGCATCACCCCTGGCGCGGAGCGCCGGACGGCGCGCTAGGCGCGCGGCGTCCCGATGAGCGGATTGAGACCAGCCGCTCGCTCGGCCGCGCCGGCCAGGCCGGCCGTCTCGAGCCAGTTGCCGACCATCCGGTAGCCGCCCTCGGTCAGCACGGACTCGGGGTGGAACTGGACGCCGTAGACGGGGCTCGCGCGGTGCTGGACGCCCATGATGACGCCGCCACCGGTGCGCGCGGTCACGGTCAGCTCGTCGGGCACGGTGCCGTCGACGATGGCGAGCGAGTGGTAGCGGGTCGCGGTGAAGGGGTGCGGGACTCCGGCGAAGAGGGCGCTGTCGTCGTGGTCGACCTGCGACGTCTTGCCGTGCATGAGTTCCTCGGCGTGGGTCACCGTGGCGCCGAGGGCCTCCGCGATCGCCTGGTGCCCGAGGCAGACGCCGAGGAGGGGCGTGTCGGCATCGATTGCCGCGTGCACGGTCGCGATGGAGACGCCGGCGTCACCGGGGGTACCGGGCCCTGGGGAGAGCAGCACGCCGTCGTACTCGGCGATCCGGTCGGCGATCTCGGACTCGGGGAACGCGTCGTTGCGGACGACGTCGGTCTCGGCACCGAGCTGCTGGACGTAGCCGTTCAGCGTGTAGACGAAGCTGTCGTAGTTGTCGACGACGAGGATCCTGGTCATGGCGGTCCACCGTACTCGTGGGGGATGTGCGGCACAGGCACGGCCGTCCTGCACACGTCGGTCACGGTAGGATACCGGCCATGGCCAAGGACAAGGACCGCACCAAGCCCGCCCGGAGGACCCGAGCCGACTCGGTCGAGACTGCCGGCGACCAGCCGAACCCCGTGTGGTTCAAGCCCGTCATGTTCGGCTTCATGCTCGTCGGGCTCGCCTGGGTCATCGTCTTCTACCTGTCGAACACGACGCTGCCCGTCCCGTCACTCGGGTCGTGGAACATCCTGGTCGGCTTCGGCATCATGTTCGTGGGCTTCCTCATGACCACGCGCTGGCGGTAGCCCCGCCGTTCGATCCCCCGACGCCCGTCGCACTCCGGTGCGGCGGGCGTCGCTGCGTCTCCCGGGCTTCTCCACAAGCGCCGGAGGCAGGCCGGCGTCAGTCCCCACCTTCACGCCGCTTCTCCACAGTTCTCCACAGATTCCACACGGCCATCCACACCATCCGGCCGGAGTTCTCCACAGGTCCCTCCACAGTGGGGATAATCACACCCGTGTAACTCACCGCTTTGTCCACAGCTGTGGACAACTCGACCGCTCGCCTGTGGAAACGACGAACGCCCCGCCGCTCGGGAGCGACGGGGCGTTTCGGTCGGCGCGCAAGACGCGCTGGGATCAGACGCCGAGCCCGATGCGCAGACTGGCGTACGCGGCGAAGATCCCGGCGACCAGGACCACGGCCAGGGCGACGAGCAGCCCGATCTGCAGCCCGCGCTGCCGGACGTTCCGGGTCTTCGAGAACAGGAACCCCGTCACGAAGCCGAGGACGATGCCGCCGACGTGGGCCTGCCACGAGATCTGCGTCCCGGGGAGGAACCCGATGATCAGGTTGAGGCCCATCACCACGAGCAGCTGGACGGCGTTGTAGCCGAGGCTCCGTTGGATGACGAAGAACGCCGCGAACAGGCCGAAGATCGCGCCCGAGGCGCCCACCACCGGGGTGCCGGGGGACAGCCACGAGACCGCCAGGTCACCGCCGAGCCCGGCCAACAGGTAGAGCGCGAGGAACCGCCACGTCCCGAGGAGGTTCTCGAGCATCCGACCGAAGATGAACACCGCGAACATGTTGAAGGCGATGTGCAGGAACGAGGAGTGCACGAAGAGTCCGGTGACGAGGCGCCACGGCTGCGTCGCCACGAGCGGCGTGTAGTACGCGAACCAGCTCGTGAGGAGCCGCCCCGACACCTGGTCGACCAGCCAGATCAAGACCGAGACGGCGATGATGACGACCGTCGCCTTCTGGTCGAGCATCGCGAACCGCCGTCGGGCGACCGTCAGCCCACCCGGGCCTCCGGACGCCCGACGGTTCGCCGTGAACTGCTGGCGCTGTTCACGCACGCACTCGGGGCAGTGCACCCCGACCGCGGCCGGCGTCTGGCACTCCGGGCAGATCGTCCGCCCGCACCGCTGGCACAGGACGAAGCTCTGCCGGTCCGGGTGCCGGTAGCAGGTGTTGCTGGAGTCGTACGCCGGATCGCTCACCTGGTCGCTCAGACGTCCTCGACGTCGATGCTCTGGATGACGACGTCCTCGAGGGGCTTGTCGCGCCCGTCGGTCGCCACACCCTCGATCGCGTCGACGACCGCGCGGGACTCGTCGTCCGCGACCTCGCCGAAGATGGTGTGCTTGCCCTGCAGCCACGGGGTCGCCACGGTGGTGATGAAGAACTGCGAACCGTTCGTGCCGCGGCCGCCCTGGATGCCGGCGTTCGCCATCGCGAAGATGTACGGGTTCTGGAAGGTGAGCTCGGGGGAGATCTCGTCGTCGAAGCGGTAGCCCGGGCCGCCGATGCCCTGGCCGAGCGGGTCGCCGCCCTGGATCATGAAGTCCTTGATGATGCGGTGGAAGACCACGCCGTCGTAGAGCTTGTCGGTCGAGACCTTGCCGGTGCCCGGGTGGGTCCACTCCTGCTTGCCCGTCGCGAGGTCGACGAAGTTCTTGACGGTCTTGGGGGCGTGGTTGCCGAACAGGTTGACGCGGATGTCGCCCTTGTTCGTGTGGATCGTTGCGACAGCGGTGTGCAGAGACATGTTCCGATTCTCGCATGTACTGCTGACGGTCAGACGGATCACACAGGTGCGACTCCGTGACCTGTCAGGCACTCCGGTGGCAGGATGGGGGAACGCCGTTCCGATGGAGGTACCAGATGACGACGATCGAGATCCCGCGCAAGCGTCGGAAGCAGATCAAGAAGCTCAAGGGCCAGACCGCCTCGCTCCTCGGCGAGCAGCGCAAGGTCCTCGAGCACGCGAACGCGATCCTCACCGAGGCCCGTTCGCACGCTGCCGATGCAGCCCGCAAGGACATCGCACCCCGCGTGCAGAACGCGATCGACAACGGGATCCGCCCGGCCGTCGCCACGGGTGTCCACGCCGCCACGAGTGCAGCCCAGAGCGCTTCGCACCGCTTCCAGTCCGAGGTCGTCCCGGCCCTGGTCTCGACCGCCGGCTCCGTGCTGAGCGTCGGTGACCTCGCCAAGGACCCCCGGGTGAAGAAGATCGTGAAGAACGCCCAGAAGAAGAGCAAGAACGCTCGGAAGGTCGCGGAGAAGTACGTCCCGCGCCAGAAGAAGGGCATCGGCTTCGGCGGTGTCGCGCTCATCATCGTCGGCGTGGTCGCCGTCGCGGGTGCAGCGTACGCGGCGTACCAGACGCTCCGCGCCGACGACGACCTCTGGGTCGCGGACGACGCCGACACGGCGGAGAAGCCCTCCGCCTGACCCCCACGGTTCCACGACGGGCCCCGGCACTGCGCCGGGGCCCGTCGTCGTTCCCGGGGCCCGACGGCCGGTCGTCGTTCCCGGGGCCCCACGGCCCATCGCCCTCGCCCCGTCGCACGAGCTGCCGTCGTTCGGCGACCGCCACGGCGGGTCGTGCGACCAGAACGGCACGCGGACGGCAGGTCATGCGACCAGAACGGCAGCTACGCCCCCGGCAACGACGAAGCCCCTGGCCAGCGACTGCGTCGCGACCAGGGGCTTCTTCCGAGTGGAGCCTGGGAGAATCGAACTCCCGACATCCTGCTTGCAAAGCAGGCGCTCTACCAACTGAGCTAAGGCCCCGGAACACCGGCGATGCTACCGGTGCGGGATGGATGGTGGGGCTACAAGGACTTGAACCTTGGACCTCTTCGTTATCAGCGAAGCGCTCTAACCGCCTGAGCTATAGCCCCTCAGACCGGATGAAAGCCTACCGTACCGACGCCGCAGAACGAAATCGAGCGGTCGGCCGACATCCGGCCGGGTGTGTCAGTTGTTCGTGAAGCCCACGAGCAGGCCGCCCGTGATCCGCACACTGAGGTTGTAGAGGACGCTCACGATGGCGCCGAGCACGGTGCCGACCACCACGTTGAGGATGCCCACGACGATGGAGAACCCGAGGACCTGCCCGAGCGAGAACTGGTCCATGATCGAGTAGTTGTTCTGCCCGGTGACGTCCCGGAGCAGGGCATCGACCTGCGTGAAGACACCGGTCTGGTTGAGGATGACCCACACCAGGGCGGTGGCGACGACGATCACGATCGACCCGGCCAGGGCGATGAGGAAGCTGAGCTTCACCATCGACCAGAAGTCGACGTACACCAGTCGGAGCCGCACCTGGCGGGTGCCGACGGGTCGCTTCGCCTTCTTCTGGAGCTTCTCGGCGACACTACTCATTGGTTGACTGGTCCTCTCCGGCCTCAGGCTCGGTCGGTTCGGGCGCCGCTTCGTCAGGGCTGACCGTCTCCACCGGGCCCGCGGGCTCGATCTCGGCGTCGTCCTGGTCGTCCAGGTTCCGCTCTGTGTTCCGTGCCACGGCGATGATCCGGTCGTTCTCCGCGAACCTCGCGAAGACCACGCCCATCGTGTCGCGCCCCTTGGCGGGGACCTCGGACACGGAGGACCTTACCACCTTGCCAGATTGGAGCACGACGAGCACCTCGTCGTCGCCGCCGACGATGAGCGCGCCCACGAGGTCGCCACGGTCGGCCGCGAGCTTCGCCACCTTGATGCCGAGACCACCACGGCCCTGCACGCGGTACTGGTCCACCGAGGTGCGCTTGGCGTAGCCGCCCTCGGTCATGACCCACACGTAGCCGTCGTCCGAGACCACCCGGGCTGCGAGCAGCGAGTCGTCCCCGCGGAAGGACATGCCCTTCACACCCGAGGTCGAACGACCCATCGGGCGCAGGGTGTCGTTCGTGGCGGTGAAGCGCAGCGACATGCCGTGCTTCGACACGAGCAGCAGGTCGTCGGTCTCGTCGACGAGCAGTGCCTGGCGGAGCTTGTCGCCCTCGCGCAGGTTGATCGCGATGATGCCGCCGGTGCGGTTCGTGTCGTACTCGGTCAGCGCGGTCTTCTTGACGAGGCCCTGTTCGGTCGCGAGCACGAGGTACTGCGCGGCCTCGTAGTCGCGGATGTCGAGCACCTGCTGGATCTGCTCGTCCGGCTGCATCGCGAGGAGGTTGGCGACGTGCTGGCCCTTGGCGTCACGGCTCGCCTCCTGCAGTTCGTACGCCTTGGCGCGGTAGACCCGGCCCTGGTCGGTGAGGAACAGCAGCCAGTGGTGCGTCGTCGTGACGAAGAAGTGCTCGACGACGTCGTCCGCGCGGAGCTGGGCGCCCTTGACGCCACGTCCGCCACGGTGCTGCGAGCGGTAGTTGTCGCTGCGCGTGCGCTTGACGTAGCCGCCACGGGTGATGGTGACGACCATCTCCTCTTCGGGGATGAGGTCCTCGATGGACATGTCGCCGTCGAAGCCGAGCATGATCTCACTGCGGCGGTCGTCACCGAAGCGGTCGACGATCTCGGCGAGCTCCTCGCCGATGATCGTGCGCTGACGGGTCTCCGAGCCGAGGATGTCCTGGAAGTCGGCGATCTTGCGCTCGAGTTCCTCGGCCTCGTCGTGGATCTTCTGGCGCTCGAGGGCAGCCAGACGGCGGAGCTGCAGCTCGAGGATCGCGCGAGCCTGGATCTCGTCGACGGAGAGCAGGTCCATCAGGCCCGTCCGGGCCTCCTCGACGTCGGGCGACCGACGGATGAGCGCGATGACCTCGTCGAGTGCGTCGAGCGCCGCCAGGTAGCCGCGCAGGATGTGCGCGCGCTTCTCGGCCTCGCGGAGCCGGTACTGGGTCCGGCGGACGATGACGTCGATCTGGTGGTCGACCCACGCCGAGATGAACCCGTCGAGCGCGAGGGTGCGGGGCACGCCGTCGACGATCGCGAGCATGTTCGCGCCGAAGTTCTCCTGCAGCTGCGTGTGCTTGTACAGGTTGTTCAGGACGACCTTCGCCACGGCGTCGCGCTTCAGCACGATCACGAGGCGCTGACCGGTACGACCCGAGGTCTCGTCGCGGATGTCGGCGATGCCCGAGAGCTTGCCGTCCTTCACGCCCTCGGCGATGCGGATCGCGAGGTTGTCCGGGTTGACCTGGTACGGCAGCTCGGTGACGACGAGGCAGGTCCGGCCCTGGATCTCCTCGACGTTGACGACCGCGCGCATGGTGATCGACCCGCGGCCGGTGCGGTAGGCGTCCTGGATGCCCTTCGTGCCGAGGATCTGCGCACCGGTCGGGAAGTCCGGGCCCTTGATCCGCTGCATGAGCGCACCGAGCAGTTCCTCGCGCGTCGCGTCCGGGTGGGCGAGGGCCCACTGGGCACCCTCGGCGACCTCGCGCAGGTTGTGCGGCGGGATGTTGGTCGCCATGCCGACCGCGATGCCGACCGAGCCGTTGACGAGCAGGTTCGGGAAGCGCGCCGGCAGGATCGACGGCTCCTGCGTGCGGCCGTCGTAGTTGTCCTGGAAGTCGACGGTCTCCTCGTCGATGTCCCGGACCATCTCCATGGCGAGCGGCGCCATCTTGGTCTCGGTGTACCGCGGGGCCGCGGCGCCGTCGTTGCCCGGCGAACCGAAGTTGCCCTGGCCGAGCGCGAGCGGGTAGCGGAGCGACCACGGCTGCACGAGGCGGACGAGTGCGTCGTAGATCGCGCTGTCTCCGTGCGGGTGGAACTGTCCCATCACGTCACCGACGACGCGGGAGCACTTCGAGAAGGCCCGGTCGGGACGGTAGCCGCCGTCGAACATCGCGTAGATCACGCGTCGGTGCACCGGCTTGAGGCCGTCGCGGACCTCCGGCAGGGCGCGTCCGACGATGACGCTCATCGCGTAGTCGAGGTACGACCGCTGCATCTCGAGCTGCAGGTCGACCTGCGAGATGCGGTCGCCCGACACCACGATGTCGCCGCTGTCGCCGTGGACGATCTCGGGCTGCTCGTCGGCGCCGTTCTCGTTGTCGTCAGCCATGTGGCTTCGTTCCCTTTCTGGACAGCCTGGAGGCTGTGGTTCGCATCGTCGCGCCGGGCGCGACCACAGGTGGTCTGGACGGGTCGACGCGACTCACACCGCGCCTCCAGGCCCTAGATGTCGAGGAAGCGGACGTCCTTGGCGTTCTGCTGGATGAACTGGCGACGGCTCTCGACGTCCTCGCCCATGAGCGTCGCGAAGACGCTGTCCACCGCGGCGGCGTCCTCGAGGGTGACCTGCAGGAGCGTGCGGGTGTCCGGGTTCATCGTCGTGTCCCAGAGCTCCTTGTAGTCCATCTCGCCGAGACCCTTGTAGCGCTGGATGCCGTTGTCCTTCGGGATCCGCTTGCCGGCGGCGAGGCCGGCCTGCATCAGGGCGTCGCGCTCACGGTCGCTGAACACGTACTCGTGCGCGGCGTTCGACCACTTCAGGCGGTACAGCGGCGGCTGCGCGAGGTACACGTAGCCACGCTCGATGAGCGGACGCATGTAGCGGAACAGCAGCGTGAGCAGCAGCGTCGTGATGTGCTGGCCGTCGACGTCGGCGTCGGCCATCAGCACGATCTTGTGGTACCTGGCCTTGTCCGGGTCGAAGTCCTCGCCGATGCCGGCGCCGAACGCCGTGATCATCGACTGGATCTCCTGGTTGGCGAGCGCCCGGTCGAGGCGGGCCTTCTCGACGTTCAGGATCTTGCCGCGCAGCGGGAGGATCGCCTGCGTGAGCGGGTTGCGCCCCTGTACCGCGGAACCACCGGCGGAGTCGCCCTCGACCATGAAGATCTCGGAGACCGTCGGGTCCTTCGACTGGCAGTCCTTGAGCTTGCCGGGCATGCCGCCTGACTCGAGCAGGCCCTTGCGGCGGGTGGTCTCGCGCGCCTTGCGGGCCGCGAGCCGTGCCTGCGAGGCCTGGATCGCCTTCCGCACGACGTCGCGCGCCTGCGTCGGGTTGCTCTCGAACCAGTGCGTGAGCTCGGTGCCGACGACGCGCTGCACGAAGGACTTCGCCTCGGTGTTGCCGAGCTTCGTCTTCGTCTGGCCCTCGAACTGCGGCTCGCCGAGCTTCACCGAGATGACGGCCGTCAGCCCTTCGCGGATGTCGTCACCCGTGAGGTTGTCGTCCTTCTCCTTGATGATCTTCGTCTCACGCGCGTACCGGTTCACGAGCGAGGTCAGCGCCGCACGGAAGCCCTCTTCGTGGGTGCCGCCCTCGTGCGTGTTGATCGTGTTCGCGAAGGTGTGGACGCTCTCCTGGTAGGAGGTGTTCCACTGCATCGCGAGCTCGAGGGCGATCTTGCGCTCGGTGTCCTCGGCCTCGATGGCGATGACGTCCGGGTGGACCAGGTCCGCCTTCTTCTGCGCGTTGAGGTACTCGACGTAGTCGGGCAGCCCGCGCTCGTAGCGGAAGGAGTCACGGCGCGACTCCTCGCCCTCGTCCGGGGTGCGCTCGTCGGTGAGGTTGATGCGCAGGCCCTTGTTCAGGAAGGCCATCTGCTGGAAGCGGGTGCGGAGCGTCTCGTAGTCGAACTCGACGGTCTCGAAGATGTCGGCGTTCGGCCAGAACGTGATGGTCGTGCCGGTGGTGTCGGTCTCCTCGTCCTGCGAGACGGGGGCGACCGGGACGCCGTCGGTGTAGCTCTGCCGCCAGACGTGACCCTGACGACGGACCTCGACGTCGAGCTCGGAGCTCAGCGCGTTCACGACGGACGAGCCGACGCCGTGCAGACCACCGGAAACCGCGTACCCGCCGCCGCCGAACTTGCCGCCGGCGTGCAGGACCGTCAGGACCACCTGGAGCGTGGAGACCCCCTCGGCGGCGTGCACGTCGACCGGGATGCCACGGCCGTTGTCGACCACGCGGACACCGCCGTCTTCGCGGATCGTCACGTCGATGGTGTCGCAGTAGCCGGCGAGGGCTTCGTCCACCGAGTTGTCGACGATCTCCTGCACGAGGTGGTGGAGACCACGCGGACCCGTCGAGCCGATGTACATGCCCGGACGCTTCCGGACGGCTTCGAGTCCCTCGAGGACCTGGATCTGGTCTGCGCCGTACGATGGCTGTTCGGTCTGCGGCGTCACGTCGTCGCCGGACGGTTCGGTGCGGTCGTCGTCAGATCCGGATGTCATACGAAGGTGCTCCTGCCTGCGCGCGGAACACCCGCGCACTGCACCTCCCAGTCTACCGCAGGGACCCCTCGTCCGAGGGTGAGATCGGCCCGTGGACGGGCTTTTTTCGTCCGGTAGGACGATTTGGTCTGGTCAGCCGTAGGTGTCGCGGGGACCGCGCCCCTGAACCGCTCTGGGACCGCGTTTCCACGTGGGGGCGTCCGGCCCCGAAACCCGGATCGACTGGACGCCTGCTTCGGGGTGCCGTTCGGCGATCGTCGTCGTGATCGTGCTCCGCATGAGTCGGAGCTGCGTCGCCCAGGCCGTGGAGTCGCACCGGATGACGAGTGTGCCGTCGTCGATGGTCATCGGACGCGAGTGCTTGGCGAGCTCCTCGCCGACCACGCCGGGCCAGTCGACGAACAGCTCGGACCGGGCGAGCGGCTCGGTCCACCCGAGCTCCTGCGCGAGGGATCCGACGACGTCGCCGAGGCCCTTCGGCTCGCGGCCGCGACCGTACGGTGCGGAGTCGCCCTGCAGCTCGCGGGACCGCCGCCGCCGGGCGTCGACGGTGCGGAGCGACGGGTCGCCGAAGACGGCGCGGAGGTGGCGGTACACGCGGGCCGGTTCGGCGGGGCGCCAGGGCTTCGGCATCAGCTCACCGGGTCCGGACTGGAGGCGCGGGGCGCGTCCGCCACGTCGGTCGCGGTGGTCTCGTCGGTCGTCCCGGTCGCTGGGGCGTCGGTGCCGAGGATCGTGCCGGCCTCGATGCGGACGGTGTGTGCGGCGAGCTGGGCGGGCACGTCGCCGAAGACCGCCGCGGTGATGAGCACCTGCTCGTAGTCCGCGACCGCCGCCGCGAGGCGTTCACGGCGCGACTCGTCGAGTTCGGCGAACACGTCGTCGAGGATGATGATCGGGTCGCCGAGGGTCGACTCCGCGCGGAGCACTGATGCGCTCGCGAGCTGCACGGCGAGCGCGAACGACCACGACTCCCCGTGGCTGGCGTACCCTCGGGCTGGTAACCCGTTCAACTGGAAGAGGACGTCGTCGCGATGGGGCCCGACGAGGGTCAGCCCGCGGTCGAGCTCGTCACGCCGCCGTCGCTCGAGCGCGGCGCGGAACGCATCGGCTGCCGCACTCACCGACACGGGCTCGTCGGGGGTGCCGAGGATCGGGTCGGTCGCGGCCGCTTCCTCTGGGTCGCCGCCCCGCACGCTGAGCACGCCGGTGATCGTCGCCTCGTGGCGCTCGCCCGCGACGGTGGCGTACGCCTCGGTCACGAACGGAGCGAGGCGACGCGTCAGGTGGTCGCGGGCGGCGATGATCTCGGCGCCGAACGCGACGAGTCGGTCGTCCCAGACGTCGAGCGTCGCGAGCGACCCGCTCCGGGCACCGGTCGACCGCGCCGACTTCAGCAGGGTGTTCCGCTGCCGGAGCGTGCGGTCGTAGTCGGCGAGGACCCCCTGCATCCGCGGGGCGATCTGTCCGAGGAGCTCGTCGAGCATGCGGCGCCGGCCCGCGGGTTCGCCACGGACGAGCGCGAGGTCCTCCGGCGCGAAGAGCACGCTCGTGCAGTACCGCGGGAGCTCGCGGGGCTTGATCGCCGCTCGGTTCACCTGCGCGCGGTTCGAACCCGTGCGGTTGATCTGCACCTCGGCGAGGATGCTGCGGCCCTCGTGCGCGAGTCGGGCGCGGACGATCGCCGCGTCGCAGCCCTGGCGCACGAGGGCAGCGTCGGTCGGCACCCGGTGCGAGCCGAGCGTCGACAGGTAGCCGATGGCCTCGACGAGGTTGGTCTTGCCCTGTCCGTTCCGGCCGACGAACAGGTTCGGCCCGCGTGCGAGGTCGACCTCCGCCTCCCGGTAGTTCCGGAAGTCGGTGAGGTGGAGGTGATCGACGTGCACGCGGGCCGAGACGAGCTCAGGTGGTTACCTGGAGCTACGCCTTCTTGACGGCGTGGCCGCCGAACTGGTTGCGGAGCGCCGCGACGGCCTTCATCGTCGGGGACTCGCTGCCCTGACGCGAGACGAAGCGCGCGAACATGGCCGCGGAGAGCGCGGGCATCGGGACCGCGAGCTCGATGGCCTCTTCGAGGGTCCAACGGCCCTCGCCGGAGTCGTCGACGTAGCCCTCGAGCTCGTCGAGCTTCGGGTCCTCGTTGATCGCGAGCACGAGCAGGTCGAGCAGCCAGGAGCGCACGACCGTGCCACGCTGCCAGCCGGCGAAGACGGCGGGGACGTCGTGGATGATGTCCTTGGCCTCGAGGAGCTCGTAGCCCTCGCCGTACGCCTGCATGATCGCGTACTCGATGCCGTTGTGGACCATCTTCGCGTAGTGGCCGGCGCCGACGCCGCCCGCGTGCGAGAAGCCCTCTTCGCGCGGGCCCTCGGGGCGGAGCGCGTCGAAGACCGGCATGGCGAACTGGACGTCCTCGGGGGCGCCGCCGACCATCAGGCCGTAGCCGTTGTCCTTGCCCCAGACGCCGCCGGAGACGCCGGCGTCCATGTAGCGGATGCCCTTGGCGTCGAGCTGCTTGGCGTGCACCTCGTCGTCGAGCCACTTCGAGTTGCCACCGTCGATGACGAGGTCACCGGGGGCGAGGACCTCGGCGAGGTCGGTGATGACGTCGTCGGTGATCTTGCCGTGCGGGACCATGACCCACACGAGCTTCTTGCCCTCGGGCAGAGCGGCAGCCAGCGCGCCGAGGTCGGCGACGTCGGAGACGGCGGGGTTCGCGTCGTACCCGGTGACCTCGATGCCTGCGTTGCGGAGACGGGCACGCATGTTGTTGCCCATGCGACCGAGGCCGACAAGACCGATGTGCATGATTTCCTCTTCTGTTCGTCGTCGCGCTGGTGCGAGGAGACGCGTCAGCGCAGTGGTACGGCTGTTGCGCTTACCGCAGCAGGAGATTGGGCTGCAGCAGGTACCGGTATCCGTCCGTCGCCGGGGCCTCTTGCGAGGTCTGACCGGTGATGAGCACCGGACCCGGCTTGTTGGGGTTCTCCGTCTTGGTGAAGGAGATCCGGACGAACTCGGAGTGCACCGCGTTCAACCCGTCCAGGAGGAAGGCGGGCTTCAGCGAGACCACCGTTTCCTCCCCGGTCAGCAACGCACTGATCGACTCTGACGCCTGCGCTTGTTCGGAACCGATCGCCTCGAGCGTGAGCCCGTCGACCGTGAAGGAGAACCGGAGTGCTGCTTCGCGCTCCAGGACGAGGGAGACCCGTCGGACCGCCTCGACGAGCTCCGCGGTGTTGATCACCGCGTGGTCCTCGACGGTCTCGGGGAAGAGCCGGCGGACCGGAGGGTAGTTGCCCTTGATGAGCAGCGACGTGACCGTCTTGTCGTCGGCGTGGAAGGCGATGAGCTCGCGGTCCGACGAACCGCTGATCGAGACCGACACCGTGGACGCCGATCCGAACGTGCGGCCGACCTCCTGCAGGGTCCGGGCCGGGACCAGCGCGTGCAGCGGGTCGGACCCCACGCGGCCGGAGTCCCACGCGATCGTGCGGACGGCGACGCGGTACCGGTCGGTCGCGATGAGCGACAGGTCGTTGTCGCCGACCTCGAGCTGGACGCCCGTGATGACGGGGGTGACGTCGTCGCGGCTGGCGGCGACGGCGACCTGGGACACCGCCTCGGAGAAGGAGTCGCCGGGGATGACACCGGTCTGCGCACCGATCTCCGGGAGGGTGGGGTACTCCTCGACCGGCATGGACAGCAGCGTGAAGTGCGCCGAGCCGCAGGTGACCGAGATCTTGCTGTCCTCGGTGGTGAACGTGACCGGGGCGTTCGGCAGACGGCTCGCGATGTCGTTGAGCAGGCGGCCGGAGACCAGGACCGTACCGGGTTCGTCGATCTGCGCGGTGATCGACGTCTGCGCCGAGACCTCGTAGTCGAACGAGGAGAGCGTGAGCCGGTCGCCGTCGGCGTGGATGAGGACGCCCGAGAGGATCGGGAGGGTCGTGCGCTGTGGGAGGAGCTTCACCGCGAAGGAGACGGCTTCGGAGAAGACGTCCCGGTTGACCTCGAACTTCACAGCTTGGACCCCTGTCGATCGGTTGGACTGTCCGGCCGCCCCATTGTGGCACAGCCCGACTCGGCCCGGATTTCTTGTCATCCCGCCGTCCACAAGGTTGGCCCTCTGAGATCCATCGTTAACCAGGAGTAATCGTGTTAACGCCTGTGCACACTGTGGATAACCCTGTGCATGCCGCTCGGCGACAGGGAACTACACGGCTGTCATTTGTGAGTCGGCTGTGGGCGACGTCTGGATGACAGAATCTCATCTATCCGCTTCCATCCCCAGTCTCCACAGGGGACCCCAGAACTGTGAACAACGGGGCGGCGTGTCCTCCACAGTTATCCACAGGCTATCCACACTGTGTGGAGTACGGCGCATGGAACCGTCTCAGATGGTGGACGACGCCGGGGGTGAGCCGATCTGGGGGCGGTGATCCGCGCCTCCAGGCAGGGGTCAGCGGTAGCGGCGGTCCTGCTTGATGCGGCTCGTCAGCTCGGTGACCTGGTTGTAGATCGACCGACGTTCCTTCATCAGCTCGGTGATCTTCTTGTTCGCGTACATCACCGTGGTGTGGTCGCGGTTGCCGAACAGCTGGCCGATCTTCGGCAGCGACAGGCTCGTCATCTCGCGGCAGAGGTACATCGCGATCTGGCGCGCGGTCGCGATGGCCTGCGAGCGGGACGACCCGTACAGGTCGTCGACGGAGAGCTTGAAGTACTCCGCGGTGTGGTTGATGATGTCCGTCGGCGCGACCACGTTGTCGTCGTCGAGCGTGATGAGGTCCTTGAGGACGGTCTGCACGAGGGCCATGTCGACGGCCGTCCGGTTCAGGCTCGCGAAGGCCGTGACGCGGATCAGCGTCCCCTCGAGCTCCCGGATGTTGCTCGACACCTTCGAGGCCATGAACTCGAGGATGTCGTCGGGCACCTGCAGGTGGTCGGACTGCGCCTTCTTGCGGAGGATCGCGATGCGCGTCTCGAGCTCGGGTGCCTGCACGTCGGTGATCAGTCCCCACTCGAAGCGGGAGCGCATCCGGTCCTCGAAACCGGTCAGGTGCTTCGGCGCGACGTCCGACGTGATGACGACCTGCTTGTTGTGGTCGTGCAGGGTGTTGAACGTGTGGAAGAAGGCCTCCTGGGTGGAGTCCTTGCCCTGGAGGAACTGGATGTCGTCGATCAGCAGGATGTCGATGTCGCGGTAGCGCTGCTGGAACTGGTTCGACCGGTTGTTCGCGATCGAGTTGATGAAGTCGTTGGTGAACTCCTCGCTCGACACGTACCGCACGCGGATGCCCGGGTAGAGGCTCTCCGCGTAGTGGCCGATCGCATGCAGGAGGTGCGTCTTGCCGAGGCCCGAGTCGCCGTAGATGAAGAGCGGGTTGTAGGCCTTGGCCGGCGCCTCGGCGACCGCGACCGCCGCGGCGTGCGCGAAGCGGTTCGAGGAGCCGATGACGAAGTTGTCGAAGTTGTACTTGGGGTTCAGTCGCGACTGGGGTCGACCGCCGGTGCCCGGCGAGTCGATCTGGCTCGGGACGAACGGCGCCTCGATGTACTGCCGGGGCGCGGCGCTCTGCTCGACGACGTTCTGCACGGGTTCGGCGTACTCGGGCACGTGCGACGGGACGACCGGGTCGACCCGGGGTTCGGAGACCATGTCGGGGTTCACCGTGATCGCGAAGTTGGCGACGCTGTCGTCACCGATGCGCGAGACGGCCTCGGTGATCGGGATCCGGATCCGCTGCTCGAGCATGCCGCGCGTGAGGTCGTTCGGGACCTCGAGGTAGAGGGTGCCCGCGAGGACGCCCTTCGGCTCGACGAGGTTCAGGAAGCCGTGGAGCTGCGGCGTGATGCGGTCGTCCTCCGAGAGGAGTCCGAGGACCGATGACCAGAGGTCCTCGACGGGGTCGGCCGGCATCGTCAT